>CAWCME010000009.1:0-111671 GCA_963796625.1 uncultured Actinomycetes bacterium | reverse complement strand
GGCTTACAGGCCTGCTACGGAAAAAGCCCCGGGAAGCGGAAACGCCGAACGGGGCTTTTTCTACGGACCCGATTGACTGCCGACTTCTGAGGCTCGCTCCGTGGCGGGCTGACTGCGGTCTCCGTGGAACCGCCCGGCGCAGTCGCCCGGCCTCGCCTCCATGGCCGGCTACGCGCCGCTCCGCAAGACGGAGGTAACACGCGATGGCATGTAGGAGCCGCCTCGGGTGCGCTGGCTGCGGTATCGCTCACGCACTCTCCGCGATGAGCGTGTCGACGCGGACGGCGTAGACGTTGACCGGCTGGGCCTTGCCCTTCACGACCATTTCGCCATGAGCTTCGACCGCGATCAGGTCGTCAAGGCCACGCCGCGTGTGCTCGTCGATGAGGATCGGCCGGCTCACCACTTTCGTGTGCGCCTCTAGCCGAGCGGCGATGTTGACGGTGTCGCCGACGCAGGTGTAGGTCGCACGGTGCTGCGTGCCCGTGTAGCCGGCGACGACGGGCCCAGAGGCGATGCCGACACCGATCTGGATCTGCACCTTCTCCTGCGCCGCTTGTTCCTCGTTGAAGAGGCGGATGAGCTCGACCATCTGCAGCGCCGCAAGCACCGCTCGCTGGCGATGGTCTTCGGTCGGCACCGGCGCGCCGAAGATCGCCATCAGCCCGTCGCCGACCATCTGATTCACGATCCCGCCCTCGGCGCCGATCGCGTCCATCATCAGCGTGTAGTAATCGTTCAGGAGCTCGATCGTCTCCGCGGGCCCTCGCCCTTCGACGATGCTCGTGAAAGACCGGATGTCGCAGAACAGCGTGGACGCATCGACATGCTCGCCGCCGAGCGAGAAGCCCGACATCAGCAAGTCGTCTGCGACCTCCTTGGTGGCGAACTTGCTGATCAGCTCGCGCTGCTGGTCGCGAAGGCGCTTCTTCTCGAGGCTTGCATTGATCCGAGCCTTCAGCAAGACCGGATTGATCGGTTTGGTCAAGTAGTCCTCTGCACCCATCTCGATGCACTTGACCACGCTGTCCAGCTCGTCGAGCGCCGACGTCATGATCACCGGGATGTCGCGGAGATGCGGGTCGACTTTCAGCTCCGCCAGCACCTGGTAGCCGTCGAGCTCCGGCATGAGGACGTCGAGCAGCAAGAGGTCGAAGCGCTGCCGGCGGAGAAGTTCGAGCGCCTCGCGCCCGTGCACCGCGAAGGCGACCGTATGCCCTTGCTGCTCCAGCCCACGGCCGAGCAGAATCTGGTTCATCCGGTTGTCGTCCGCGATCAGGATCTTCCCGGGTGGGGAGGGAAAGGCGTTCACGAGGCCGATGTCGAATGGAGCGCAACGAGTGCTTCCCGGAGCGGCTCGTACTCCCGCTCGATTCGATCCACGAGCTCCGAAGCACCTTCGAGCTCGCCGTTCCTTGCGCGCTGCTCGAGCTCGCGGCAGAGCTCCGAGAACCGCTCGGCGCCCAACGTCGCGCTGTTCGACTTGAGCGTGTGCGCTGCTCGGCGGAGCTCGTCGGCGTCCCTTCCGTCGACGGAACGCCGGAGCATCGCCAGGAGCATGGGCGCATCGGCGAAGAAGGCATCGATCACCTCCATCAGGAACTCTTCGCCTCCGAGCTCCTTCAGGTTGTCGAGTGCGGCGGCGTCGAAGGTGATGTCGGTCGCGTTCGAGCTCACCTGATGCTTCGTCCGGAGCGGCTTTGCGCGTTGCAACGCCTCTCTCAGCTCGTTCGGACGGATCGGCTTCGCGACGTAATCGTCCATGCCCGCCGCGATAGCACGCTTCGCGATCCTCCGGCATGGCGTTCGCCGTCATCGCGATGATCCGGGGACGCGTCTCCGCCGGCCAGCGCTCACAGATCCGACGCGAGGCGTCGAGACCATCCAGCTCGGGCATCTGCACGTCCATCAGCACGACGTCGTACGGCCGTCGCTCGAGCGCTTCCAGCGGCCTCGAGTCCGTTCGACGCGATGTCGGCGCCGTAGCCGAGCCGTCCGAGAAGCCGGAGGGCGACCTTCTGGTTCACGGCGTTGTCCTCGGCCAGGAGGATCCGCAAGGACGACGTCGCCGGCTTTCCTGTTTCGGGCACCGGCTCGCCGGTCTCCGGTTGCAGTGCGTGCTTGGCGAGAGCCTTGACGAGCGCGTTGTAGAGCTGGGAGGCCTTGACCGGCTTCGCGAGCTGTACCGCGAACTCCTCGGACCAATGAGCCTGGGGCAGCCGGCCGAGCGAGGTCAGCAGAACGAGAGGAAGCTCGCGCTCGTCTCGATGTCGCCGGATCTCGCCTGCGAGGGCGATCCCGTCCATCTCCGGCATCACCAGGTCGAGGACGGCGATGTCGAAGTGCTCGCCTTTCTCGATCCGAGTGAGCGCCTCGGATGGGAACGCAATCGCCACGGCCTCCATGTCCCACGATCGCGCATGGCGAGTCAAGATCTCGCGGTTCGTGGCGTTGTCGTCCACGACGAGGATCCGCATGCCGGCGAGCTGCGGCAGCGCGCCACGAGCGGCCACGCGTGTCGGCACCTCGGCCGCTTCCACGGGGAGGGCGACGTGGAAGGTCGATCCGTCGCCCTCCCCGCTCTCCGCCCACATCGTCCCGCCCATCAGCTCGACGAGACGCTTCGAGATGGCGAGCCCGAGCCCCGTTCCTCCGTAGCGCCGGGTGGTGGAGGCATCGACCTGGCTGAACGAGGCGAACAGCCTGTCCATCCGGTCCTCGGGGATCCCGACGCCGGTGTCCCGAACGGCGAGCTTGAGGCGATACGAGCTCGCCCCGGTGGGCTCGGCCTCGACGTGGACGACCACCTCGCCTTCCTCGGTGAACTTGACCGCATTCGAGACCAGATTGAGCAGCACCTGCCGCAGGCGGGCGGCGTCCCCCATGACCCCTGCAGGCACGTCCTCGTCGACGAGGCAGCCGAGCTCGATCTCCTTCTCCCACGCACGCGGCGCGATGATGTCGAGTGCGCCCTCGACACATTCCCGGAGCTCGACCGGCTCCCGCTCGAGCTCGAGCTTGCCCGCCTCGATCTTCGAGTAGTCGAGGATGTCGTCGATCACATGGAGCAGTGCGTCCCCGCTCGAGTGGACAACCTCGGCGAACTCGCGCTGGTCAGGGGACAGCTCCGTGTCGAGGAGAAGGCCGGTCATGCCGATCACGGCGTTCATCGGCGTCCTGATCTCGTGGCTCATGGCGGCGAGGAAGGCGCTCTTCGCCTGCGTCGCCGCCTCCGCCTCCTCACGGGCCCGCTCGAGCTCGGCGACGTACGTCGCCTTGTCGATCGCGGTTGCAGCGAACGCGGCAAAGGCCCTGGCAATGTTCGCGTGCTCGGCCGTATAGAAGTCGAGCTCGAAGGAGTCGAGCGTCAACATCCCGATCAGGCGGTCGCCGATCAGCAACGGCACGGCCAGCCACGACCTGATGCTTCCGTCGACGTGGACATCCTCGAACTCCGGGTAGCGCGAGGCGGCGTCTGCGACGATGAGCGTCTCGTGCCGCTGCACGAGCATCCAGGCAGGATCGTCGGGGCCGCTGCTGAGGTAGCGATGCCCGAGCAGTTCGTCGAGGTCGGGATAGCCTTGGCCGCCGACGACGACGAACTCGTCGCCGTCGAGCTGCTGGACGCTGGCACTGCGGTAGGGGACGACCTTGCGCAACTCCGACAGGATCAGGTCGAAGACTTCCGACAGGCCTCGCGTGCTCCCGAGCGACTCGGCGGCTGCGCGGAGCGTCTCGGCCTGCTGGCGGGCAGCCCGCTCGGTATCGAGCAACCGGGCATTCTCGATCGCGGTCGCGGCCTGGGCGGCGAAAGCCGTCGCGAGCTCGGCGAGCTCTTCGGTGTAGAAGTCGGGCTCGAACTTGTCGATGCTGAGAACGCCGATGACGCGGTCGCCGATGATCATCGGGGCGCAGATCCAGCCGCGAATGCGTCCACCGCCGTGCTCCCGGCTCGCAAAATGCGGGTTCTGCGATACGTCGGCGAAGATCTGCTGTCGCCTCGACCGGACGACCTGGGTGTTGAGGTTGGTCTCGTCGTCCAGGTCGAAGCCGACGCCGACCAGCCCGCCGAGATCCTCGAGCCCACGTGCGCCGACGATCACCAGGCGGTTCCCCTGGATCACCTGGATGGACGAACTGTCGTAGGGCACGACTCGCTGCAGCTCGTCGAGGATTGTTTCGAAGGTCTCTTCGAGGCTCAGCGTCCGGCCGAGCACCTTCGTCACGGCCAGGAGAGTCTCGGCGTGCGCTCGCGCTCGCTGCAGCTCGGTGATGTCGTGGTAGATCGCGCAGAAGCCCACACGCTCGCCGCCGGCCGTGAGCGACACGAGCATCATCTGAACGTCGACCGGCTTCCCGTCCTTCCGCACGCGACGGGTGATCCGGTCGGCACGACCCTTCTCGATCGCCTCGCGGGTGACGGCCCGGCCTTCTTCGCGGAGGTCGTCCGCGAACACGAGGTCGTCGATCGAGCGCCCGATCGCCTCCTGCGGCGAGTAGCCGAAGAGCTGCGCCGCTGCCGGATTCCACCGGGTAACACGCTCGTCGGCGTCCATGACGACGATGGCGACCGGGCTGATCTCGACGAGCGACTCCAGCTCGTGTAGGCGGCGACGCGCTTCGGCGAGCTCGGACGAGAGGTCGAGCTCAGGCGTCATCGGTCACCTTCCCGATAGCTGGCGCCCACGACGCCACGCCACCTGCGCGCGGGATACCGCCTCCACCGAGGGGGTCATGGCCGCAGTATCGTGCTTGCCGAGCGGGCCGTCCAGGCAGGGCGCTCATCCCCTTGTCTCGCAAGGCTTTTCGACCGGCTTGCTCTGCCTGTCGGAGGCAAGGGGGCAGATGACGCGATGCGTAGGTCGCAGCGGGCGATCGAACGGCCGACCGGGCTCTCCGCCGCGCGCGCTCGTAGGATCGCAGGATGAGCTGGGCGCTCGCCACGGCGGCCGGGATCCTGCTTCTCTACGCAGGGCTGTCGCGCGCGCTCGAGCGCACCTGGGTTTCGGCGCCGCTCTTCTTCGTCGCCTCGGGCCTGCTCGTCGGCGACAAGGGCCTCGGCTGGATCGACATCAGCCCGCGCAGCGAGCAGGTTCGCCTTCTCGCCGAGCTGACCCTGACCCTCGTGCTGTTCGGGGACGCCTCGCGGATCGACGTGGCTGCGCTTCGCCGCGAGTTCACGGTGCCGGCCCGACTGCTCGGAATCGGCCTGCCCCTCACGATCCTCGCCGGCTGGGGCATCGCGACCGGGCTCTTCGGCTCGCTCTCCGCGACCGAGCTCCTGATCCTCGCCGTGATCCTCGCGCCGACCGACGCCGCGCTCGGCCAGGCGGTCGTGACCGATCCGCGCGTGCCCTCTCGCATCAGGCAGGGGCTGAACGTCGAGTCGGGGCTGAACGACGGGATCTGCGTGCCGCTGCTCTTCATCGCGCTCGCGCTCACGGCGACCGAGACCGGAATCGAGAGCAGCCACGCCGCGTTGACGCTCGTGGTCGAGGCGATCGGCTACGGCGTCCTCTTCGGTGCCGTTGCCGGCGGCGCGGGCGCGCTGGTGGCTCGGGTCGCGCGGCGCCACGGCCTGGTCGACTCCGCCTGGAGCCAGATCCTCCCCGTGGCAACCGCGGCGCTCGCGTACGGGCTCGCGTCGCCGCTCGGTGGGAGCGGCTTCATCGCCGCGTTCGTCGCCGGCTTCTGCTTCGGGTGGCTCTACCGCGACACCGAGGAGGACGCAACCTACGTCCTCGGCCGGCTCGGCGACCTGACGAACGCCGCCATCTTCCTGATCTTCGGCGCGGCGATCCTCGGCCCGGCGCTCGCCGAGCTCACCTGGAGCGCCGCCGTCTACGGCGTTCTCAGCCTGACGGTCGTGCGCATGGCTCCGGTCGCCGTCTCGCTGCTCGGCACGCGCGCGAGGTGGCGAACGGTCGGCTTCGTCGGTTGGTTCGGCCCGCGCGGCCTGGCGTCGATCGTCTTCACGGTGATCGTCCTCGAGGACGGGTCGCTCCCGCATGTCCGGACGATCACCGTCGCCGTCGTCTTCACGATCCTGCTCTCGGTGGTCGCGCACGGGCTCTCGGCGAAGCCGCTGACGGATCGCTACGCGCGCTGGTACCGGGCCCACCCCGACGACCGCCTGCCGAGCATGGAGAGCGTTCACGCACCGGCTCAGCGCTGGCGGCGCACCGGGGCGGTGCCCGTCGCCCCGGCCGAGCCGGCGTCCCGGGGGAGCGTGTAGCGTGGCGCTGCATGCGCGCGCTGGTCAAGGCCCGGGCGGCTGAAGGCCTCTGGCTCGAGGATGTCCCCGAGCCGGCGATCGGGATCAACGACGTGCTGATCCGCGTCCACAAGACCGGGATCTGCGGCACCGATCTGCACATCTACACCTGGGACGACTGGGCGCAGAAGACGATTCCCGTTCCGATGGTGGTCGGGCACGAGTTCGTCGGCGAGGTGATCGGCTTCGGCGCGAACGTCGCCGACTTCAGCGCCGGCGACCTGGTCAGCGGCGAGGGGCACGTCGTCTGCGGTCGCTGCCGCAACTGCATGGCCGGCCGGCGGCACCTCTGCGCCCACTCGATAGGGCTCGGCGTCAACCGGCCCGGCGCCTTCGCCGAGCTGGTGGCGCTGCCGATGACGAACATCTGGCACCACTGGCCCGGGGTCGACGAGGAGGTCGCCTCGATCTTCGACCCGTTCGGGAACGCCGTCCACACGGCGCTCACGTTCGCGGTGCTCGGCGAGGACGTGCTCATCACAGGCGCGGGGCCGATCGGCTGCATGGCGGCCGCCGTCGTGCGCCACGCGGGAGCGCGCCACGTCGTCGTCACCGACCTCAACCCCTACCGCCTCGAGCTCGCCCGGCGGATGGGCGCGACGCTCGCCGTCGACCCGCGAGAGCGCGACCTCGCCGACGTGCAGCGCGAGCTCGCGATGAGCGAGGGGTTCGACGTCGGGCTCGAGATGTCGGGCAACCCCGAGGCGCTGCGCGCGATGATCGCGAACATGGCCCACGGCGGTCGGATCGCAGTGCTCGGAATCCCGTCCGAGGAGCTGACGCTCGACCTCAACCCGCTGATCTTCAACATGCTCACCTTGAAAGGGATCTACGGCCGGGAGATGTACGAGACCTGGTACCAGATGAGCGTCATGCTCGAGTCGGGCCTCGACATCAGCCCGGTGGTCACGCACCGTTTCTCCCACCGCGACTTCGAGGAGGCCTTCGCCGTCGCCCGCTCAGGGAACTCGGGCAAGGTCGTCCTCGACTGGACCGACGTCTAAGGAGGCCTCGTGTACGGAACGCTCCGAGACGAGCTTGCCGAGACGCTCGCCGGGCTGCGCGAGACCGGCACCTACAAGAGCGAGCTTGTGATCACGACGGCGCAGGGCGCCCACGTCGAGGTCGAGGGGCGCGGGGAGCTGCTGAACCTCTGCGCGAACAACTACCTCGGCCTCGCGAGCCACCCGGCGATCGTCGCGGCGGCACACGAGGCGCTCGACCGCTGGGGCTACGGCCTCGCCTCGGTCCGCTTCATCTGCGGCACCCAGGCGCTGCACCGTGAGCTCGAGGAGCGGTTGAGCGCGTTCCTCGGCACCGACGACACGATCCTCTTCAGCTCGTGCTTCGACGCGAACGGCGGCCTGTTCGAGGCGCTGCTCGGCGAGCAGGACGCGGTGATCTCGGATCAGCTCAACCACGCCTCGATCATCGACGGCATCCGGCTCTGCAAGGCGCAGCGCCTCCGCTACGCAAACGGGGACCTGGAGGAGCTGGAGGCGCGTCTCGTCGAGGCGGCGGGCGCCCGCCACCGGCTGATCGCAACCGACGGGGTGTTCTCGATGGACGGCTACCTCGCCCGTCTCGACCGGATCTGCGACCTCGCGGAGGCCCACGATGCGCTCGTGATGGTCGACGACTCGCACGCCGTCGGGGTCGTCGGCCCCGGCGGCCGAGGAACCCCGGAACGCTACGAGGTCGCCGACCGCGTCGACGTCGTGACCGGCACCCTCGGCAAGGCGATCGGCGGCGCAAGCGGCGGCTACGTCTCGGGTCGGCGCGAGATCGTCGAGCTGCTCCGGCAGCGCGCGCGGCCGTATCTCTTCTCGAACAGCCTCGCCCCGCCCGTCGTCGCGGCGAGCATTCAGGCCCTGGAGCTGATCGAGAGCTCTCCCGAGCTGCGCGGCCGGCTGAGCGAGAACACGGCCCGGTTCCGCGCCAGGATGACCGAGCTCGACTTCCGGATCCTCCCCGGCGAGCACCCGATCGTTCCGGTGATGATCGGCGACGAGCTGACGGCATCCCGTTTCGCGGGGCGACTGGCCGAGCTCGGCGTCTACGCGGTCAGCTTCTCGTACCCGGTCGTCCCACAAGGCACCGCGCGGATCCGGACTCAGATGTCGGCAGCGCACACCGCTGCGGACATCGACTTCGCGGCCGACCGCTTCGCCGAGGCACGAGAAGCGGTCGCCGTCTGAGCCCAACGCGGTCGTCGACGGCCGAAGGTTCCGCGGTGCCGACTCCGCCCCCGGCGGTCAGGGACGGAGCACGACCTCGAGTGCCGTCCCGCGCCCCGGGGCGGTGGTGAGGGAGAAGGCGCCGCCGATCGCGGCCGCCCGCTGCCGCATGTTCTTCAGCCCCTGCGTGGCACCATCGCCGGGCGGCTCGAACCCCGAGCCGTCGTCACGCACGACCACGAGCCGCTCGATCCCCCGCCTCCCGATCGTGACCCAGGCGCAGCGGGCGCCCGCGTGCCGGCGGGCGTTCGCGAGCCCTTCCTGGACGATCCGGAACACCTCGATCTGCTCGTCGGGAGCGAGGCGGATCCCGGCGTCGATCTCGAGCTCGACGTCGAGTGCGCCGTCGGCGGTCGACGAAGTCGACGTAACGGCGGAGCGCCGCGTCGAACGGTGCGCTCCCTGCCGCCGACGAGAGCGCCAGGATCGCGAATCGCGCCTCGCTCTGCGCGGCGCGAGCAGCCTCCTTGAGTCGCGGCAGGGTCTGGCCGGGGTCGGCGCCGGCCTCGAGCATCGCGGCGTGCGTCGAGACTGCGAACAGGTACTGCGAGAGACCGTCGTGGATCTCGCGGGCGACGCGGGCGCGCTCCTCGGCAACCGCCCGGCCGAACTCCGAGGCGCGGATCGCCCGCCAGACGCCGACGACGAGAACGGAGTAGGCGAGGAGGCGGAGGAAGTCGCCCTGGGTCACCTCGGCCGGCCCGACGAGCGGCCCGAAGAGGAAGTCGAGCGTGGCGAAGAGGGTCAGCGTCGCGCCGAGCGCCAGCCAGCGGTCGAGGTCCTCGTTGCGGACGCGGAAGCGGTTTCCGAACCCGATCACGGCGGCGAGGTTGAGGAGGGAAAGCCCGGCGAGGGCGGCGCTGCGGAGCGGCGGCACGCCGGCGCGGCTCGAGCCGTCGAGGCTCGGCAACCCGGGCCCGAGGGCGTGCGAGACGACCCAGATCGCGGCCAGGGTGAGCGGAAGCGCGATCGCCAGCTCGAGCAGCGCGACTCGCCGGGTCTCGACGCGGCCGTGTACCAGGGGCGCGCAGGCGAGCACCGCCCAGCCGGTGAGGACGCCGAGCAGGTTGGCCCAGGACTCCGGCCAGCCCTCCGGCCGATCGGCGATCGCCGGCCCGAGCACGAACACGAGCCAGGAGAGGGAGATGACCGAGAACCCGGCGCAGAGCAGGAGATCGAAGCGCCGCCCCTCGACGCTGAACCTCGTCGCGGTGAGCAGCGCGAGCAGCCCGGCACCGACCACGTACAGGGTCGAGAGGACGAGCCCGAGCTGCGGCAGGTCGTAGGGGGCACGGAGGCTCGGCTTGGAGAGAAAGAGGGCGAGCGCGGCCGCAAGGAGGGCGACGAGCACGACCTCGCCCCACAGGAACGTCTCGACCGCGTCTCTGCGAGCCGCTTGGCGCATCGACCGACATATCGGCACAATCGGCCGCGGGCATGACCGCGCGAGTCCTGATCGTCGACGACCATCCGCTGACCCGCGAGGCGCTCGCCGGACTGCTCGGCGCCAACGGGTTCGACCGTCGTCGGCCAGGCCGCCGGCGGCGAGGAGGCGATCGAGCTGGCGGGCGCGCTCCGTCCCGATCTCGTGGTGCTCGACCTGACGATGCCCGACATGGACGGGCTGACCGCGCTGCCCCGTGTGCGCGAGGCCGCTCCCGACACCGAGGTCGTCGTTCTGACCGCCTCCGAGGACGACGGCAACCTGCTCGCCGCGATCCGCCTCGGCGCAGCCGGCTACCTGCTCAAGAGCGAGCCGCCCGAGCGCATCGTCGAGTTCCTCCGCGGCGTCGTGCACGGCGAGGCCGCTCTCTCGGGAGCGATCGCTCGCCGCCTGCTCGACCAGGTCCGCGAGGGCGGCCACCGCCACGGCGTCGTGCCCCAGTCGATCGCCGACCTCGTCTCGGCCCGCGAGCTCGAGGTGCTGCTCCTGCTCGACCAGCACCTCGGCACGGACGAGATCGCGAAGCGCCTCTTCATCTCGGAGCACACCGTCCGCTCGCACGTCAAGAACCTGCTCGCGAAGCTCGGCGTCTCCTCACGCCGCGAGGCACTGGAGAAGCTGGACGCTGCCCGAGGCTGACCCGGCCCCGGGGGTCAGACCCCTCAACCGGCCCCGGGGGTCAGACCCCTTCGGGTTGCGGCGTCGCAGCTCGCCCGGCGTCGAAGCCGGCGAGCGCGGCTTCAACGAGCTCCGGCAGCGTCTCCAGGTTGTAGCCGCCTTCGAGCACGGCCGCGACGCGAGGGGCGAGCGCCGAGGCCCTTCGGGCGAGCTCGGCGAAGAGGGCAGTCGTCAGCGCGAGGTCGGCGAGCGGATCGTCGACGTGCGCGTCGAACCCGGCGGAGACGAGCAGCAGCTCCGGCTCGAATGCCTCCACCCGGCGTTCGGCCTGCTCGAAGGCCGCCAGGTAGGCGCCGTCGCCGGTGCCGGCCGGGAGCGGCAGGTTCAGGAGCGTCTCGCCCTGGTCGTCGGGGCCGCCGGTACCTGGATAGAACGGCCACTGGTGCAGCGAGACGAACAGGATCGACGGGTCGTCGCCGACGATCGCCTGGGTTCCGTTCCCGTGGTGGACGTCCCAGTCGAGAATCGCGACCCGCCGGAGCCCCAGCTCGTCCTGCGCCCAGCGGGCCGCGATCGCGACCGAGTCGAAGAGGCAGAAGCCCATCGGCCGCCCCGGCTCCGCGTGATGGCCCGGCGGGCGGGCGAGCGCGAACCCGCCCCGCGGTACCGCCTCGATCGCAGCGCCCGCGGCGAGCAGGGCCGCCTCGTAGGTCGTCTCGGTGCAGATCGTGTCGGCGTCGAGCCAGCCCGGGGCCGAGCGAACCCGCTCGACGAGCGCAGGGGTGTGGCAGCGCAGAACGTCCTCCTCGCTCGCCGGGGCGCAGGCGACGAACGGGAACCGCTCGTGGAGCACCCGCAAACGCTGGCGCGACTCGGGATGGCTGCCGGTCGGGTGGAGCTCGGCGAAGGCTGCGTGGCTGACGACTTCCACGGCTACCCGGCCTGCTCCGCGAGTCGCCGCGCGAGCCCGTTGAGCCCGAGCTCGCGCGCCGTGGCCTCCGCCCGCCGCCAGTCGGGCCGCTGCTCGTGCAGCTCCGGCAGCGGCGCGCCGGAGTCCATCGTCGCCACCCGCCGGTAGAGCCGAAGGTCGTCGGCGACCGTCGGGAACCTTCCCGCCTCGAGCGCCGCCTCGAGCGTCCCGTAGCGGGCGAGCAGGCTCGCCGCGGTCTTCGGGCCGACGCCGGAGGCGCCCGGGATCCGGTCGGACGAATCGCCGCGGAGCGCGATGAAGTCCGGCACCTGCGCCGGCTCGACGCCGTAGCGCTCGCGCACCTCGGCCGGGCCGATCCGCGCGAGCTCGCTCACGCCCTTGACCGGCTGGAGCACCGTGACCCGGTCGCTGACGAGCTGGAACGCGTCCCGGTCCGAGGTGGCGACGACGACCGCACCGGGCCAGCGGGCGGCTGCCGCGGCGAGGAAGTCGTCGGCCTCGTAGCCGGGCGCCTTCGCGGAGACGAACCCGAACGACGCCACGAGCTCCGGCAGCACCTCGAGCTGCTCGAGGATCGCCTCGTCGAAGACCCGGCCCGACTGGTACCCGGGCAGCGCCTCGTTGCGGTAGGTCGGGTGGTCGAGCGAGTCCCAGCCGACGACCACCGCGGCGGGCCGCTCGGCGTCCCAGAGCCGCAGCAGGAAGTTGCCGAACCCGACGAGCGCGTTCGCGGGCCGCCCACCTGCGCCGCGGATCGATTTCGGCAGTCCGTGGTAGGCGCGATGGGCGAGCGAATCGCCGTCGATCGCCAGCAGCGGGCGCGGCTCGGAAGGACTTGTCATCGACAGCGAGTATCGCCTACCCCGACGCCGTGGCTATCGTGGCGCGCTCGACCATGGCTGAGACGAAGGCATCGGGACGGACGGAAGCTCGTGATCGTCGAGTCGCCTGCGAAGGCGAAGACGATCGCCGGCTATCTCGGCAAGGACTACATGGTCGAGTCGTCGATCGGGCACATCCGCGACCTGCCGCACAGCGCCGCCGAGGTGCCCGCAGCGCAGAAGCAGGAGTCGTGGGCACGCCTCGGCGTCAACGTCGACAGCGACTTCGAGCCGCTCTACGTCGTCGACCCGAAGAAGAAGACGGTCGTCTCGGGGCTGAAGGACAAGCTCAAGGGTGCCGACGAGCTCCTGCTCGCGACGGACGAGGATCGCGAGGGCGAGGCGATCGCCTGGCATCTCGTCCAGGTGCTGAACCCGAAGGTGCCGGTGCGGCGGATGGTGTTCCACGAGATCACGAAGGCCGCGATCGAGCGCGCGCTCGGCGAGACGCGCGACATCGACGACCGGCTCGTCGACGCGCAGGAGACGCGCCGGATCCTCGACCGGCTCTACGGCTACGAGGTCTCCCCCGTCCTCTGGCGGAAGGTGATGAAGGGGCTCTCGGCGGGCCGCGTCCAGTCGGTCGCGACCCGGCTCGTCGTCGAGCGCGAGCGCGAGCGGATCGAGTTCCGCGCCGCCGAGTACTGGGACATCGTCGCCACCCTCGATCCGGGCGCGTTCGACGCGCGCCTGACGGCCCTCGACGGGAAGAAGGTCGCCCAGGGCCGCGACTTCGCCCGCAACGGCGAGCTCGTGACGAAGGACGCCGTGCAGCTCGACGAGGCGGGCGCCCGGTCGCTCACGGCGGCGCTCGAGGGCGCCGCGTTCGCGGTGCGCTCGGTCGAGCGCAAGCCGTACACCCGCCGCCCGGCAGCGCCGTTCATGACCTCGACGCTCCAGCAGGAGGCGAGCCGCAAGCTCCGCTTCACGGCCCAGCACACGATGCGGGTCGCCCAGCGCCTGTACGAGAACGGCTACATCACCTACATGCGCACCGACTCGACCTCGCTGTCGGAGACGGCGATCGCGGCGGCGCGCGACCAGGCGCGGGAGCTCTACGGCGCAGACGCCGTGCCGGCCGAGCCGCGCCACTACAACCGCAAGGTCAAGAACGCGCAGGAGGCGCACGAGGCGATCCGCCCCGCCGGCGACCGTTTCCGCACGCCCGACGAGGTGCGTGCCGAGGTCGACCGCGACGAGGGCGCGCTCTACGACCTGGTCTGGAAGCGCACCGTCGCCTCGCAGATGGCCGACGCACGCGGCGAGACGGTCTCGGTCCGCGTCGGCGCCACCGCCGCAGACGGCCGCGACGCCGAGTTCGGCACCGCAGGCACCGTGATCACCTTCCGCGGCTTCATGCTTGCCTACGAGGAGGGCCGCGACGAGGCCGTCGCCGCCGACGAGGAGGAGCGCCGGCTGCCGCCGCTCGCCGAGGGCGACGCGCTCGAGGCGACGGCGCTCGAGCCCGAGTCGCACTCGACGACGGCGCCGCCCCGCTACACGGAGGCGACGCTCGTGCACGCGCTGGAGGAGCGCGGAATCGGCCGCCCTTCGACCTACGCCTCGATCCTCGGCACGATCCTCGACCGCGGCTATGTGCGCAAGGCCGGACAGGCGCTCGTGCCGACGTTCCTCGCCTTCGCGGTCACGAACCTGCTCGAGCAGCACTTCGGACGCCTCGTCGACTACGAGTTCACGGCGCTGATGGAGGACGACCTCGACCGGATCGCCTCCGGCGACGAGGAGCGCAGCGCCTGGCTACGGCGCTTCTACTTCGGCGGCGATTCCGACGACGAGGGGCTGAAGAAGCTCGTCTCGGACCTGGGCGAGATCGATGCCCGCTCGATCAACACGATCGAGATCGGCAACGGCATCGAGCTTCGCGTCGGCCGCTACGGCCCCTACATCGAGCGGAACGGCGAACGGGTGACGATCTCCGACGAGATCGCGCCCGACGAGCTGACGGTCGAGCGGGCCGAGCACCTCCTCTCGCAGGCCTCCGATCAGCGCGAGCTCGGCGTCAATCCCGCGAACGGCCGCGCGATCTCGGTCAAGAACGGCCGCTACGGCCCGTACGTCACCGAGGCCGCGGAGGAGGGCGAGAAGCCCCGCACAGCGTCGCTCTTCAAGTCGATGTCGCCCGAGACCGTGACGCTCGAGGACGCGCTGCGCCTCCTCTCGCTCCCCCGCGTCGTCGGCGTCGATCCGGCCGACGACGAGGAGGTGATCGTCTCGAACGGCCGCTACGGCCCGTTCGTCAAGAAGGGCTCCGCCACGCGCTCGCTCGAGAGCGAGGAGCAGCTGCTGACGGTCTCGCTCGAGGAGGCGCTCGCGCTGCTCGCCCAGCCGAAGCAGCGGGGACGCCGCGCCGCAGCGGCGCCGCTGCGCGAGCTCGGCTCGGATCCCGTGAGCGGCAAGCCGCTCGTCGTCAAGAACGGCCGCTTCGGCCCGTACGTCACCGACGGCGAGACGAACGCGAGCCTCCGCTCGAGCGACGACGTCGAGACGCTCACGCACGAGCGCGCGGTCGAGCTGATGGCCGCCCGCCGCGACCGGGGCCCTGCCAAGCCACGCCGCAAGCGCTCCTAGAAGAGATTTCACACTTCCCTCACCCTTTCTCGCCGAAAATCGGCGATACTGCGACGTCTCGAAGCCGATCGCGGCCGGAGTGCGCTACCGTGGGGGAGCGACTCCGACGTGTGTTCGCGGCACGTCGGGTGGAGGAGCGAGCAGAAAAATCCTAAGAATCGTCTCATTCCGCTGGAAATCAGAGGACAAATGTCTTACGGTTCGAAGCTTGAGACCGGGCAGGTCATGAAAGGACGCAGGGGCACGTGACGCAGAATCAGTTGACCGAGTTGCTGGAGAGCGAAGGCGCGAAGGCGATGCTCGAGACGGGCGAGGAGCGCGGCTGGATCGAGCCGGCCGAGCTCGAGGCGTTCGCGCTCGAGCACGAGCTGATCGATGCCGACGTCGAGGATCTGACCCGCGAGCTCGAGCGCATCGGGCTCGAGGTGCGCGAGGCACGGCCCGAGGAGAAGTCTCCTGCGAAGTCCGAGGAGGTCGTCTACGAGGCCGACCAGCCGTCGGGCGCGGGCGACAGCCTCCAGCTCTTCCTGGCCGACGTCGGGCGTCACAAGCTGCTGACCGCGGCCCAGGAGGTCATCCTCGCCAAGAAGATCGAGCGCGGCGACCTGATCGCGAAGCGCCAGATGATCGAGTCGAACCTGCGGCTCGTCGTCTCGATCGCGAAGGGCTACCGCGGGCTCGGCGTCCCGTTCCTCGACCTGATCCAGGAGGGAACGCTCGGCCTGAACCGCGCCGTCGAGAAGTTCGACTGGCGCCGCGGCTACAAGTTCTCGACCTACGCGACCTGGTGGATCCGCCAGTCGGTGCAGCGTGCCGTCGCGAACCACGCGCGCACGATCCGCGTTCCGGTACACGTCGTCGAGCGTCAGCAGAAGCTGTCGCGGGCTGCCCGCCGGCTCGAGGTCGAGCTCGGGCGCGAGCCGACGAAGGAAGAGCTCGCAGAGGCGACCGGCCTGCCGATCCAGCACGTCGACGAGGCACTCTCGGCCGCCTCGGCATCGGTCTCGCTGAACCAGACGGTCGGCGCCGACGACGAGGGCGAGCTCGGCGATCTCTTCGCCGACCGCGAGGCTCCGGACCCGTTCGACGAGGCCGAGGAGTCCCTCCGCCGCCAGAACATCCGCAAGGCGCTGGATGCGCTGCCCGAGCGGGAGCGGCGGATCCTCGAGCTGCGCTTCGGGTTCGAGGGCGAGCCCTGGACGCTCGAGGCGATCGGACACGAGCTCGACCTGACGCGCGAGCGGGTCCGCCAGCTCGAGGGCCAGGCGCTCTCGCGGCTCGCTGCGCTCCGTGAGCTCGCGGGCCTCGCTGCCTGACGGACGCTGCGTAGAGCTCGCGGGCCAACGTCACCGCGTTTCCGCGTGACACGAACCTGGCAAGCTCTCCGGCGATGACGGGGTTGCGTCCATCCGAGCCTCTCACCGGCCGGCTGGTGCGGATCGAGCCGATCGAGGAGCGCCACCGCGAGGGGCTGCGGGCGGCTGCGGTCGACGCGATCGAGAGGTTCAGGTGGACCGGGCTCGGCTGGCTTCCGTTCGACGAGTGGTTCGACGACACCCTCGCCGCCGGGGAGGAGGTCCCGTTTGCGGTGATCGCCGGCGGACGCGAGGTCGGGTCGACGCGCTACATGGCGATCGCGCTCGAGCACCGCCGCGCCGAGATCGGCTGGACATGGTACGACCCGGCGGTCTGGCGGACCGGCGTGAACGTCGAGACGAAGCTGCTCCTGCTCGAGCACGCGTTCGAGCGCTGCGACCTCCAGCGGGTCGAGTTCAAGACCGACGCCCGCAATGCGCAGTCGCGCGGGGCGCTGCTTGCACTCGGAGCGCAGTTCGAGGGCATCTTCCGCAAGCATCAGGTTCTTCCCGGTGGGCCGCGCGATTCGGCCTGGTACTCGATCGTCGACGAGGAGTGGCCCGCGGTGAAGGAGCGCCTTCGCCGGCGGCTCGCGCCTGCGGGATGAGATGCGCGGCCGGGGTCGCCGCACTGCGCGCCCACCCTCGCGACGACGCCGAGCAGGTGACGCAGGCGTTGCTCGGCGAGCCGCTCCGCGTGTTGGAGCAACGCGATGGATGGGCCCTGGTCGTCACCGCATACGACTATCCGGGCTGGCTCCGGGAGCAGGCGCTGGAGGACGGGGACGGCAAGCTGCTCGAAGCGCCGGCGCCGTCCGCGCTCTCCGCGGCGCGGACGTTGCTCGGCACCCCGTACGAGTGGGGCGGGCTGAGCGCGCTCGGGATCGACTGCTCCGGTCTCGTCCACCTCGCCCATCGACTCGCCGGACGGCTCGTCCCGCGCGATGCGTGGCAGCAGGAGCAGGCAAGCGTGCCGGTGGCTACCGGCGAGGAGCGCCCGGGCGACCTCGTGACGTACGGCGCCGGGCGTCGTGCCGACCACATCGCTTTCTGGCTCGATCAGCGCACGATCCTCCACGCGACGGCCCGCGAGAGCCTCGGGGTGGTCGTCGAGGACGAGCCCGACGACCTCCGAGCCTCCCGGCGACGGATCGTTCGCCTCTGATCGGGCCGGCCGATTCCAAACGAGGGATACGTCTAAAGCAGCGAGCACGGCGCGCCGATACCGGGCAACGTGGACGCAGCAAAGCGAGACGAAATTCTCACGCGCTATCGCGAGCATTCGCGCCGTTTCCAGACGGTCGCCGCCCGCCGCGCCCCCGTCGCCGAGCTGATCGAGTTCCCTCCCCGCTCCCCCGCACGCGAGCCGGAGCATTCCCCGACGGCCCGCGAGATCGAAGTCCTCCAGCTAGTCTCGGAGGGCCTCGTGAACAGAGAGATCGGCGACCGCCTCTACCTTTCGGAGGAGACGGTCAAGAGCCACGTCCGCCATCTGCTGGCGAAGCTCCAGGCAAGGTCAAGGGCCCACGCCGTCGCTGTTGGCTTCCGGCGTGGGCTCCTGACCTAAGCCGCCAAGAAGGTATTCCACCCCCTGTGGATAATCACCTAACCGGGTGATGCCACGGTGGGCAGGACACCGATACTGCGTCTAACTACCAGGAGCTAAGGCCACCCGCGAGCGTCGCGCGGGTAACGATACGTCCGATGAACTTACGCATCTGAGGTCTCCCCTCGGTTGGGAACTGACGGCAGTCGTAATCCTATGACCCTTTTGGGGGAAACGCAAGTGGAGCTAGACAAAGAAAACGGAGTGCGTCCGTCGCGCCGAGTCGCTTCAACGCCCCTTCTTGTGTTTCAGGCCGTGCTGGTCGGTCTGGCCCTGACGCTCCTGGCCCTCGCTCTCCCCTACGGCATCGGTAACCCGTTCGCGGTGTTGGGTCTTGCGGCGGTCGCGGCGATTGCAGAACGAGGTCGGGTCATGATGGCCGGCACATTCACGGAGGTCTCGATCTCGGTGCTCCCGACGGTCTTCGCGGCGGCGGTGTTTGGGCCACTCGCAGGGATGCTGGTCGCTGCTTCTTCGTACCTCGGTGACTTTCCCCCTCTGCTTCCGTCTGATGAGAAGGCTTTGACCCGATCGCACGGTCTCTATCTCAAGTGGGGTATCCACACCAGCATCAGAGCCGTGTACGGAGCCGTTGCAGGGTTCGCGGCGATGGCCGTAGCGCCGATAGTGCACGGAGACGTCGCGCAACTCGTCGTTGCGACAGTTACAGCGACGTTAGTCGCCGAGCCGCTCGATACCGCCTTCGGAGCGTTGACCGTCAAGCTGCGCGGCGGCAAACCGTGGCCGCTCCTCAAAATGCTCACGCCCATGCTCCTCGTATCAGTATCGCTGTATACCCCGATCATGGCGATGCTGACCGTGGCCTACGCGAAGGTGTCGCCCTGGACGCTGGCGCTGTTCTTTCTTCCTGCCCTCGCTGCGCAGCGGTTGTTCGGCCTGTATCAGGAGCAGAGACAGCTCACCGCCCAACTGTTCGACGCCAATATCGACCTCGAAAAGGCAAACCTTTCGTTTGCGACGGCGCTTGTCACGACTCTTGACGCCCGGGACCGCTACACGGCCGGTCACTCAGCCGCCGTCGCAATTTATGCGCGTGACATCGCGATACGGATGGGACTTCCCGAGGACGAAGCAAAGAAAGCGCATCTGTCTGGGTTGGTACACGACATCGGCAAGATCGGCCTCTCAGCGAGTCTGCTCGAGAAGCCGGGCGCACTTACACTTGAAGAGCGGCGAGAAATGCAAAGACACTCCGAGATCGGAGAGCGGATCCTCGCCAAGGTCGACAGTTACTCGGAGATTGCATCCATCGTGCGTCACCATCACGAGCGCGTCGATGGCGGAGGTTACCCAGACGGCCTCTTGGAAAACGACATTCCGCTGCTCTCAAGGATCATTGCAGTCGCAGACGCGTACAACGCCATGACATCAGATCGCCCCTATCGTGATGCCATGCCGAGCCGAGTCGCGCGCCTCCGACTCGCACAGGCGGTGGAGTCGCAGTTTGACACTGCAGTCGTTGCAGCGTTCGAGGCCGTACTTGCAGGGGCAAGCGAGCCGTATCGTGTCGCCGCCTCCGCCGAATTCACGTTTGAGTGGCAGCAGGACGAAGCGGAAGCTCACGAGCCCGTGTCGCTGCCCGTTTCGATCTCTGCGTAACGCGCGACCGACTCGGCTCGGGTGCGTGTACCGAGCTTTTCAGAGATGCTACGAACATGAGCCTTCACCGTCGCCGGCGAGATAAAGAGGGCCTCGCCAATCTCAGAATTCCTCATACCTGCGGACACGAGATCGAGCACCTCTCGCTCCCTTGGGGAAAGCAGTCCGCGCGGACCGTATGTGCGGCCCCCCAAGCCGACGGCCTTTGCCAACGCGTTGTCACGTGACTGAACGAAAAGCGCGCTCAACTGCGTCCTGTAATCGGGCATCGCAGCGAGATCCGCAGCGAGGCCGGGCACTGCTCTAGCAACACAAACGACGGGGTCCCAGACATTCAAACGCTGGGCGGACTCGAGAAAAGCTTCAGCAGCCTCTGACGCGCCTGGATCTCGTTGCCCAACCACTAGACGAGCCGCCTCGCAGAGCAAGCGGGTCTGGATCCCAGCAGTAAGTCGTTCCGCCCGACTCGCGTTCGCAATTGCCTGGTCCCCGAATCCAGTTATGGCGAGGGCAAGCGCGCGAGTAGCAACATACTCGCCGTAGATCGCGCGATGCGGGACCGCCGCAAAGTCCTGCCTCGTCAAGTCGAGCGCTTGTCGAGGGTGCTGCTGCGCAAGATGAAGCCGCGCGTGAAGAGCCCGTGCATTGAGTGCGTGAACAAGATCGGCTGATCGATCAAGATGATGTTCGATTCGACGAAGCAGTAGGTTGCACCGTCCAAAATGGCGGAGACCAAGTTCCGCGGCTGCAAGTGATGCTTCGATAGGCCAGCGGGCGAAAAGAAGACCGGATTCGCTTGCATCATCGAGCGTCGCAAGCAGAGCGATGCGAGCCTCGTCGTACCTCCCCTGGAGCACCAAGCAGTATCCTCGGCCGTGGCTCCAGGCGGTTCGTGCCCATGGGTCGGTGACGGTGCTCATCAAGCGAGCTTCTTCTGTTCGATCTGATAGGTCGTGGATGCCACCGGATAGAGCCCCGAGGCAGAGACGGGCGTAGAGCACGCGAAGGCGATCCTCTGTTCGCAGAGCTGAGATGGCTTCAAACTCTTCGACCGCCTCGTTCACTCTGTCATCTTCAAGGGTGAGCGCCGCGAGACACCGACCCCATGCAGAGTCACTGAAGTCGGTCGGGTGAATTGCCGTTTGCATCGCCCGAGTGTGAAGATTGAACGCTTCGTCGTATCGAAGATTGAGATATGCGGCTCGCCCCGAGACAATAAGCGCCCGTGCCTTCAGTGGATTGTTATCGGCAAATCTCGCCGTTGCGCACTCAGACAGTGCGTACGCTCGATCGAAGAGGCCATCTCTAAGCGCCACCTCGGCCGCGATTAGGTCAAGAAGGCTATGCGGTACGCATCCTCGCGCAGCAGCGTGTAACCCGAATGTATCGAGTGTCGCAATCCGACCGGTCTCAATTAGTGATGGCAACGAGGCCGTGATCAACTCCTCCATCCGATCGTCGAAGCCGAACTCCCTGATCAGCTCGAATGCCTCGTCCCAGCGCTCCTTGCTCATTGCGAGGTCGATGCTCTTCCGCACCAGCTGGTTCGCATCCGGTCGCGTACGCAACTTCGCGAGCAGGAACGCGCGCGCCAGGGGGTGGACCTCGATCCGGCCGTCGGTCTCGTAGGCGAGGCCGGTCGACAGCACCGGCGTCGCCGCCGCCTTCGTGGCCAGGAACTCCGTGAGGTCGTCGGCTTCGAGCGGGGGAAGCAGGGCGATCGCCGTCAGTGAGAGCTGCACGCTCGGCGAGGCACGCTCGAAGAGCTCTTCGGCCAGATAGTCGTAGAGGGTTGCCGTGAGCGCGTCGGGGCTGAGCGGAACCTCCGAGAGCTCGGAGTAGGCCGCCAGTCCGATCGCAGCCGGCCACCCGCGAGCCTGCTTGCGGAGCGCGGCGGTCCGCCGGCCTGGAGGAAGGAGCGCCGAGACCTCTTCGTCGTCGAGGGCGAGGTCGGCGGCGCCGAGCTCGAACAGGTCGAGATAGACCCGACGGCGGGAGGTTGCCCAGGTGGGGCGTTCCCGCGAGGTCAGCAGGAGCTTGAAGCGACCGCTCTTCTCGAGAGTGCCGATCAGCTCCTCGGCCGCGGGGTTCGGGATCAGGAGGTGGTAGTCGTCGACGACCAGCCATCCCTCGACAGGTGAGGCGACCTGGGCGAGGATCACCCTCGCAACCGCTCGCGCCTGGTCGAGCGGAGCCGGCGCCGCCTTGAGAGCCGTCTCGACGCGTCGGAGCTCGATCGGCGACAGATCGGCGACCGCCGCGGCCAGGTCCCGGGCCAGCACCGGGATGTCGCACGATGCAGCTGTGATGCCGAGCCAGGCGCCGCCGGTGTGCTCGAGCCACTGGCGCGCCAGCGTCGTCTTACCGTAGCCGGCCGGGGCGGCGAGGAGGACGGTCCTTGCGACCACGCCGTCGAGCTGCTCGAGCAGCCGAGCTCGCCGAACGATCCGACGCTCGGTCGGAGGCGCTGCGATCGATTGTGCCTGCCGCTTTTCGTGCACCTTGCTCCGTTCCGCCTCGGACTCCTCGAGAAGCGGGCGCTGCCAGCCGAAGAAGGCTAACCTTTGCGCGGCTGCGGGGAAAGTGCTTGTTGGAGAGAGATATCCGCGCCCGCGACGGCGAGCCGCCGCGGGCGCGGGCCGTTAGCCCCCGAAGTTCGGGTCTCCCCTACTCGAGGCGCTTTGCCAACGGGTCGTCGCCGGTCAAGATCCGGTAGGCGAGCGGAATCTGGCGCCGTCGCGGCACGCCCAGCTTTTGACGCAGAATGTCGCAGTGGGCCTTCGCGGTACGCGGCGAGATGCCGAGCTCTACCCCGACCTCGTCGTTCGACAGACCCTCGGCGATCAGCTGGATCACCTGACGCTGACGCGCGGTGATCGACGAAGGATCTCTCGTTGCCTGCATGCGCGGAACGCTAAAGGGACCCGTTGCCGGTGAACATTCACCAAATGGTGTATTTGCCGCTCAGGCCGTGACGGCCGCCCGGCGGGCCGCGAACGCCGACGCGTGCCCGCGCGCGTTCGCGGCCTCCGCCTCGACGGAATCGAGCGCCCCGATCCTGAGCAGGAGCTCGAACTCGTCGCGGAGATGGGTGCGCATCATCTCGGGGCCGTCGGTCGCGATCGTGAACGGCACGCCGTGGGCCACGAACGCGCGGAACGTCTCCCGGACGGCATCCTCGTCGGCCAGCGCCTTCGTGAGCAGATTCGAGGTCGGGCAGATCTCGAGCACGATCCCCGCCTCGCGCAGCCGCACCATCAGGGCGGGATCCCGGGCGGCGAGGATGCCGTGGCCGATCCGGTCCGGGCGGAGCACCTCGACGACCTCGCGAAGCTCCTCGACGCCGTGGCTGCCGCCCTCCTCGCCGACGTGGATCGTTGCGCCGAGACCGGCCGCCCGCGCGACCTCGACGTGGCCGGCGATCTGGGTGTAGTCGTAGCGGGAGCCGCCTGGACGCGGGCCCGCGATGTCGATCCCGACGATCCCGCGCGGCGCGTACCGCACCGCCTTCTCGACGATCACCAGGTTCTGCTCCCGGCTGAATGTCCGGTCCATCATCAGGATCAGCCCGGCGTGCACCTGCGGATACTCGAGCGAGGCGCGGTCGAGGCCCCGGATCGCCGCCAGGATGATGTGGTCGAGATCGCGCTCGCCGCCCCGGTTGCGCTTCATCGGGTTGAAGCGGAGCTCGAGGGTCGTGATCCCCTGGGAGCGGTAGGCACCGCCGATCGCCGCGTGCACCGACCGCTCCACCGCAAGCGGCGAGGACTGGATCAGCTCGGTCAGGTGGTAGATGCGGTCGAGCGAGTCGAGATCCGGCACCCCGCGCGGGTCGGAGACCGTGACCATCCGGTCGAACTCCCAGAAGTCCCTCGTCGGCAAGGCGATCCCCTGCTCGTGGGCGAGCGACCACATGATGTCGCTCGCGACCGAGCCGCCGAGGTGCGTGTGCAGCTCCGCCAGCCCACCCGCGAACAGTCCGTCGACCTCCACCCGGCCTGAGTCTACGACCCCCGGCCCGAAGGGCGACCGGTACGGCTGCGAGGGGTCCCGCCTGCCGCTCGGCAAGTCTCGGAGCGGGCTCACGGGAAGAACCGGAGTCCTCCCCGTGAGCTCCCCGTGTTCAGTGCGCTGGAGAGGACTTGAACCTCCACGCCCCAAAGGGCACAAGGCCCTCAACCTTGCGCGTCTACCAATTCCGCCACCAGCGCGAGGGCGCGCGCATTCTAGCCGGGGACTAGGTGATCGGGGCGAGCTCACGCTCGAGCGTCGCCCGCTCGGCCTCGAGCCACGGCGGCAGAGCGAGGCGGCGACCGAGCCTGGCAGGAGCCTCGTCGACGAGGAAGCCCGGGCCGTCGGTCGCGATCTCCACCAGGTTGCCGTCGGGCATCCGGAAGTAGATCGAGCGGAAGTACGTCCGGTCCAGCTGAGGCGTCGGTCTCAGCCCGAGCTCGGCGAGCCGCTCCAGCCAGACGAGCTGGTCCACCTCGTCGGGAGTGCGCCAGGCGACGTGGTGCGTCGTCCCGGCGCCGATCAGCGCGGTCTCCTCGACCTGCTCGCCGAACGAGAGCGGCGCCTCCTCGTCGAAGAGCCCCGGATAGAGATCCGGGTTCCCGAGCGCGACCACATCCCGCAGTCGCGCCCGCTCGCCGGGGTAGAGCCGCAGTGCGAGGCCGTCCGGATCCTCGACCTCCTGCTCCGCCCCGACCGCCGGGGTGAAGAGCCCGATCGACGCCAGCGTCCCACGTCCGACCCGCCCGCGGTCGGCCCGCGGCCACTCGAAGAACGTGATCAGGCTGCCGGGCGAGCCGGTCTCGTCGCCGAAGTAGAGGTGGTAGCTGTGCGGATCGTCGAAGTTGACCGTCTTCTTGACGAGCGAGAAGCCGAGCTCGTCGCGATAGAAGTCGGTCGTGAGCTGCGCGTCGCTGCAGACGCAGGTCACGTGATGAAGTCCCTCGAGCGGCATGGCTGTCTACTCCCCCGCAGGAGGCCTGCAGCTACGCGAGCAGGCGGTAGAGCACGATGGTGTTCGTGAAGAAGAGGACGGCGACAGCGACCGTCAGCCGCGTCAGGTTCCGCTCGACGATGTGCGTGCCGCCCTGGGAGGTCGGCGTGAACCCGAGCCCGCCCATCCCCGCATCGCGGCCCGAGTGCATCAGGATCAGCGTGACGAGCGCCGCCGAGAGCACCACGTGGAGGACCGAGAAGAACGCGAGCATGGATCGTAGGGTAGCTCAGAAGCCCGGATCGAGAATGCGGGAAACGAGGTCGTCGGCGATGTTCTCCTTGGTCAGGTAACCGCACGCGCCGACGTCGTGCGCCTTCGCGATGTCGTCCGGATCGGCAGAGCCGCTGAGCACCAGCACGCGCTGCTCCCCGCCGTCGGCGACGATCTCCGCGATCGCGCTGAAGCCGTCCAGGCCCGGCATGCTGAGATCCATCAGGACGACGTCCGGGTCGAGCTCGCGGGCGAGCGAGATCGCCTCACGTCCGTCACGCGCCCTGCCGACGACCTGGATCCGCTCGTCGGCAGCGAGGATCAGCTCCAGCGCCTCGGCGAAGAGGCGTTCGTCGTCTGCGATCAGGACACGGGTCACGGAGAATAAGGTACGCGATCGATGGAGGACGATCTCCGAACCCGCATCCAGAAAGCGCTCCTGACGGGCGACAACCGGCTGAAGCAGGGCGTCGACCCGGCGAGGGTGCGCGAGAGCTACGAGCAGGCGCTCGAACTGGCCCGCGAGGCCGGGATCGAGGATCGCGTCAGGCCGCTTGTCGAGATCAGGCTGGCCGACCTCGACAAGCTCGAAGCAGGATCTCCTCCACCCGATCCGCCTGCAGGCTGAGGTCATGGCCGGCGGCCGCGAGGCGGGCGGCCTCGTTCGGCGACGGGAAGGCCGCGGCCGCCTCGAGCGCGTGCACCAGCCCGACCCCGTCGAGCGGGTCGACCAGGATGCCGGCGTCCGGCGGGACGAACTCGGGCGGGCCGCCGACGAGCGTCGCGACCACGGTCTTCCCGGCAGCCATCGCCTCGAGGATCGACTGGCCGAACGGCTCGATCAGCGACGGAGCGCAAAGGACGTCGGCCGCCGCAAGATGGCCGGGAACGTCGTCGTGCGGAACGCGACCGACCACCCGGACCCGGTCGCGGCCCTCGAGCCGGTCCCGCAGCGGCCCGTCGCCGACGAAGGTGAGGCTGCCGTCGCCGAGTTGCCCGAACGCATCGGCGAGCCGGACGACGTTCTTCCGCTCGGTCAGGCCGCCGACGGCGAGGTACGCCGGCCCGCCCTCCCGCTTGCGTGGGGCTCCGAGTGCGAACCGTGCGAGGTCGACGCCCGAGTCGATGACGACGGTCTTCCCCCGCGCCGCCGGGACCTTCAGCTCGAGCTCGCGGCGAAGGTAGTCCGAGACCGCGATCACCGTCGTCGCGCGCTCGACCACGCGCCGCGTGAGGGCGGCGAGCCCGGGCAGCTGGTGGACGTTCCGCACGTCGCGGCCGTGCGCGGTCACGACAAGCGGGGCATCCACGCTCGCCGCGATCAACCCCGACGGAACGAGGAAATGCGCCCAGACCACGTCGGGGCGAGCCGCCGCGCGCACCGCACGGCGGAGCTCGAGGAAGCGCCGTTTCCCCCCTCCCCGGCGATCGAGCACGGCGAGCTCGATCTCGTGCCCCCGCCCGCGCAGCTCGCGCTCGAGCTGGGCGACGAAGACGCCGAGGTCGGGGTCGTCCGGCCCCGGGTACATCTGCGACACGAGCAGGATCCGCATCTCGCGGACGCTACCTCGCCCCCGGAGCTCAGATCACCGCGAAGATCACGCCGACGCCGATCAGGCCCAGCCCGACGAGCAGCCAGCCGAACGGCACCTCGAGTGCGAGCGCGCGCGTGCCCGCCGCCATCCGATCGATGCGCCGCCGCCTCGCACCTCCGTCCGCAAACGCGCTCCCGACGAACAGCACTCCGCCGCCGATGATCAGCGCGGAGACCACTGCGTTCCGGAGATCGTGCCCGCTGACGACCGAGTAGAGGGCCCCGATACCGCCGCAGGCTGCCGCCAGGAGGATCACGAGCCGGACGAACTGCAGGAGTTCCCTCACGAGCGGGCGGAGGCGCCTCACCGCGCGATCCTATTCCCGGGGAGCGTCCACCTGGAGCACCTCGTGCCGGCGGTCGTGCGTCCCCCATTCCTCGCGCAGGACTCCGCAGATCTCGCCGACCGTGCAGTGGGCCCGGAGCGCCTCACGCAGAGCCGGCAAGAGGTTCGCGGTGCCGCGCGACCCCTCGCGGACCGCCACGAGCGCGCCGTCGGCAGCTGCAGCGTCCCGATCGGCGCGCACGCGCCGGGTCCGCTCGACCTGGCGGCGTTCCACCTCGGGGTCGAGGCGGTGCAGCTCGATGCGATCGCCGTCCGAATCGGCAAACGCGTTCACGCCGACGATCGTCCGCCGGCCGGACTCGACCGCTGCCGTCCACTCGTACGCCGACGCCTCGATCTCACCCTGCACCCAGCCGGCCTCGATCGCCGCAACGGCCCCGCCGAGCCCGTCGATCCGCTCGATCAGCTCCGCGGCCCGCTCCTCGAGCTCGTCGGTCAGCGCCTCGACGTAGTAGGAGCCGCCGAGCGGGTCGGCCGTGTCGACCACGCCGGCCTCCGAGGCGAGGATCTGCTGTGTCCGCAGCGCGATCGTCGCCGCCCGTTCGCTCGGCAGGGCGAGCGCCTCGTCGAACGAGTTCGTGTGCAGCGACTGCGCGCCTCCACACACGGCCGAGAGCGCCTGGATGGCCACCCGCACGACGTTGTTCTCCGGCTGCTGCGCCGTCAGCGTCGAGCCGCCCGTCTGCGCGTGGAAGCGCAGGGCGAGCGCCTTCGGGTTGGTCGCGCCGAACCGCTCCCCCATCACCTGCGCCCAAAGCCGCCGTGCCGCCCGGAACTTCGCCGCCTCCTGGAAGAAGTCGTTGTGCGCATTGAAGAAGAACGAGAGCCGCTCCCCGAAGGCATCCGGGGAGAGCCCCGCCGCCACCGCGGCCTGGCAGTAGGCGATCCCGTTTGCGATCGTGAACGCGAGCTCCTGCACCGCCGTCGAGCCCGCCTCGCGGATGTGGTACCCGGAGATCGAGATCGTGTTCCAACTCGGAATCCGCTCCGCGCAGTAGGCGAACAGGTCGGTCGTCAGCCGCATCGACGCCCGCGGCGGGAAGATGTAGTTCCCGCGCGCGACGTATTCCTTGAGGATGTCGTTCTGCACCGTCCCGCGCAGCGCTGCGGCCGGAACACCCTGCTGCTCGGCGACGAGCTCGTAGAGCAGGAGCAGCAGCGCGGCCGGCGCGTTGATGGTCATCGAGGTCGAGACCCGGTCGAGCGGGATCCCGGCAAGCAGCACCTCCATGTCGGCGAGCGAGTCGATCGCCACGCCCGTCCGCCCGACCTCGCCCTCCGCCCGCGGATCGTCGGAGTCGAGCCCGAGCTGGGTCGGAAGGTCGAAGGCGACCGACAGCCCCGTCTGGCCCTGGTCGAGCAGGTAGCGGTAGCGGGCGTTCGACTCCTCCGCCGAGGCGAACCCGGCGTACTGCCGGATCGTCCACGGCCGGCCCCGGTACATATCGGGGTAGATCCCGCGGGTGAAGGGCGGCGTCCCCGGCGGCTCGAGCTCGCGCGGCGCATCCTTCGGCGTGTAGACCGGCGCGATCTCGATCCCGGACTCGGTCTCGCGCCGGCTGGGAGCTGCCACAGGCCGATAGGCTACTCGCGTGCGTGTGACGGTGAGGCTCTTTGCCGGCCTCCGCGAGCAGGCGGGCTGGTCGCAGCGCGAGATCGAGGCTTCCCGGGTCGCCGACGTCTGGGCTGCGCTCGAGCTGGGCGCGGAGCCGGATGGGCTGCTGTACGCGGTCAACCGGGAGTACGCCCCGCGGTCGACCGAGCTCGCAGAGGGCGACGTCGTCGCGCTGATCCCGCCCGTCTCCGGAGGGGCCTTCGTGCTGAGCGAGGAACCGGTCTCGCTCGACCGCGCCGTACGGGAGGTCGCAAGCGAGGAGGCGGGCGCGATCGCCACCTTCTCCGGCACCGCCCGCCGCCACTCGCGCGGCCGCGTCGTCCTCCACCTCGACTACGAGGGATACGAGGGGATGGCCGAGGAGATGATGGCGAAGCTCGCCGCAGGCCTCAAGGAGCGTTACGACCTGCACGAGATCGCGATCCACCACCGCGTCGGCCGCGTCGAGCTCGGCGAGCCGTCGGTCGTGATCGCCGTCAGCGCCCCGCACCGCGCCGACGCGCTCGCCGCGTGCAAGGAGGCGATCGACTCCCTCAAGCTCGACGTCCCGCTCTGGAAGAAGGAGGTCTACGAGGGCGGCGAAGAGTGGATCGGCCGGGGCTCCTGAGCGAGGCGTCCGTGAAGGGGCCTGACCCCTCAACGGTCGACTCGCCGGCCACCGCTCATGAAGGGGTCTGACCCCTCAACGGTTCGGCTCGGAGGAACCGCGCCGGGAGGGGCGGGCTACGGGGCAACAGCCCTCCTGGAGACGGCGGTCCGCCGGCCGGAGCGCCTGGACGCCGTCGCGACCGGATCGCTCTCGGCGGTGGGACGTCCCCTCGACCCGGAGGGCCGGGGCCGCGTATGGCGGCCGGGCCGGCCGCCGCGGACATGGCCGGCGGAACATCCCGCGCGGCGTGCGGATTTCAGAACGACGAGGGCGCCGCGACCTGCCAGAAGCGCCTGGAGACCCTCCCCGCCTGAGAGAGACCCGGGCCCGGACCACCCCGAGGGGGTACAACTACCCTGATGGAGCCGCTCGCCGAACGCGAGTACGAACCGATTCAGCCGCGCGGCACCGACTGGCGCCGCCTGTGGCGCAAGATCACGGCCCCGTTCGTCTTCCTCTTCGGGCTGCTCCTGAAGCTCGGCTCGCTGGCGAAGTTCGGTGCGCTGTTCGTCGCGTTCGGCGGCTACACGCTGATCTGGGGCTGGAAGTTCGCGCTCGGCGTGATCGTCCTGATCTTCTTCCACGAGATGGGGCATTTCCTCGAGGCCCGGCGCGAGCACCTCAACCCGTCCTGGCCGGTGTTCATCCCGTTCCTCGGCGCCTACGTGAAGTACACCCGTGGCAACCCCTGGCAGACGGCGCGCGTCGCCCTTGCCGGACCGATCCTCGGCGGCCTGGCCAGCCTCGCCTGCCTCATCGCGGGCCAGGCAAACGGCTCGAACCTGCTGCTCGCGCTCGGCTACTTCGGCTTCTTCATCAACCTGCTCAACCTGCTGCCCGTCGGGATCCTCGACGGCGGGTCGGTGTGGCGCTCGACCCGCTGGCTCTGGGTCGGGGGCGGGCGGGGCAAGGCGGCTTTCGCGGGAACGCTCTACGCACTGACCGCGGTTCTGCTCCTGACCGGGGCGTTCGCCGCGTACGTTCCGCAGCACCGGCTCTGATGGACGAGCGCAGGCTCCTCGACGCGCGCGAGAAGGACACGGCGAGCGCGCTCGAGAGGATCGCCGAGGAGTTCCGGGACGGCTTCGCGCAGGTCGCCCGGATCGACCGTCCCGCCGCAACGGTCTTCGGCTCGGCCCGCGTCGAGGAGGGCGACCTCTCCTACGAGGCGGCCCGCACGATCGGGCGGGGCTTCGCCTCCCGCGGCTGGGCCGTGATCACCGGCGGCGGGCCCGGTGTGATGGAAGGCGCGAACCGCGGCGCCCAGGAGGCGGGCGGGCTCTCGGTCGGCTTCGGGATCAAGCTCCCGCACGAGCAGGCCAACAACCCGTACATCGACCTCGCATTCACCTTCGACCATTTCTACGCCCGGAAGGTGTGCTTCGTGAAGCCGTCCGAGGGCTTCGTCGTGCTCCCGGGCGGCCTCGGCACCCTCGACGAGCTGTTCGAGGCGCTGACGCTGATCCAGACCGGCAAGGTGCCGCTGTTCCCCGTCGTTCTCTTCGACTCGGGCCACTGGGCCGAGCTCCTCGACTGGATGCGGCTGACGCTGCTCGAGGAGAGGCTGATCTCCCCCGGCGACCTCGAGCTGATTCACGTCACCGACGATCCCGAAGACGCGGTCGACGTCGTCGTCGACTCCTACCGGCGCCGCGCCGCCGGCGAAGCAGCCGTCGCCTACTAGCGCAGCTCGTCGATCGCCTGGCGGGCGCGGTCGTGGACGTCCTGCCGTCTCGACTGCGGGTCGAGCGCGGCCTCGCCGGACTCATCCGCCGGTTGCGCGGGCCCGGGCTCCTCGCCGGCCGGATCCTTGCTCTCGGCGAGCTTCGCCCGCAGCTCGGCGGCCGGATCCGGCCCGAGCTCGTCGTGCGAGCGGCGCCGTCTGCGCCGCAGGACGGCCCCGAGCCCGAACCCGCTCGCCACCAGCACCAGGAGCCTCCTCATGGGCGCCGATGCTACACTTGCCGAACTTCTCGCCACGCCTGTCGCGCCGTCGCCCCGAAGCGGCGCCTGGAGGCGGGGCCGACTCAGTCCATGGGAAGGCGACATTCGGGACGAAGGAGCGTTCTGAACGTGAACGAGTACGAAATCTTGCTCATGCTCGACGTCGAGCTGCCCGAGGAACGGGCCAACGAGATCATCGCGCGAGTCCGCGAGCAGGTCGAAGGCGACGGCGGCACCTGGGACGGCCACGAGCCGTGGGGCCGGCGCAAGCTCGCATACGAGATCAACCACAAGGGTGAGGGGGTCTACCACCTACTGCTCTTCACCGCCGCGCCGGCGACGCTGGCCGAGATCTCGCGCGTGCTCAAGATCACCGACGGCGTGATCCGCCATCTCGCGGTCAACCGTGTCAAGGGCGGTCACACCAAGGCCCCGACGGCCGTCGCGGCCGTGTCCGCGCCGACCGATGACGCCGACGGAGCCGCGGAGTAGCCTGGGTCTCTCACACCGGGAAGGAGCGAAGACCATGGCCAACATCAACCGCGTCGTACTCGTGGGGAACCTCACGAAGGACCCCGAGCTGCGCCACACCCCGAGCGGCACCGCAGTCTGCAACCTTCGGCTGGCCGTGAACACGCGCCGCAAGGACGGCGCGACCGGCGAGTGGACCGAGAAGCCGAACTACTTCGACATCACCGTCTGGGGCAACCAGGGCGAGAACTGTGCGCAGTACCTGGCCAAGGGCCGCCCGGTCGCGATCGACGGCCGCCTCGAGTGGCGCGAGTGGGAGGCACAGGACGGCACCAAGCGCCAGGCGGTCGAGGTGGTCGCCGACACCGTGCAGTTCCTCGGCGGCCGCGACGGCGCGCCCGGCGGCGGCGAATCCAACCAGTTCGTGCCCGCAGGCGCGACAGCCGGCTCCGACGCCGATTTCGGCGGCCCGGCCGACGACGACATCCCCTTCTAGGAGGACGAGAGTGGCCGGGAAGAACAACAGCGACGGGCGGAGCAGAAAGCGCCTGCCGCCCCTCACCGGGGGCCGGCGGAAGTCGTGCTTCTTCTGCAAGTCGAAGGTCGACGAGATCGACTACAAGAACATCGGCGAGCTCCGCCGTTACATCTCCGAGAAGGGCAAGATCCGCTCGCGGCGGATCAGCGGCGCGTGCCGGCGCCACCAGCGCCAGGTCGCGGTCGCGGTCAAGCGCGCCCGCGAGATGGCGCTCCTGCCCTACGTGGCCGAGGGTCGCGACGACCGCGAGGGCGGCGGTCGCCGCGACCGCGGAGATCGCGGCGACCGCGGAGACCGCTAGTGCAGGTCGTTCTCCGACACGACGTCGACAACCTCGGCCTGCGCGGCGACGTGGTCAACGTCGCCCGCGGCTATGCGCGCAACTACCTCCTGCCGCGCGGGCTGGCCGAGCTCGCGACGCCGGGCCTCGTGCGTGAGCTCGAGCGCCGCGACGCCCAGCGCGCCCGCCACGAGGCGAAGACGGTCGACGAGGCCCAGGCGATCGCCGCGAGGCTCGAGACATACGAGCTCCGCTTCGACGTCAACGCAGGCCCCACCGGATCGCTCTTCGGCTCGGTCACTGCGACGAACGTGGCCGACAAGCTCTGGGAGGAGCAGAAGATCCGTGTCGACCGTCGCAGGCTCGGGCTCCAGACGATCAAGCGGATCGGTCGCTACACGGTCCCGGTCGAGCTCTTCGGCGAGGTCACGGCCGAGCTGAGCGTGCTCGTGGTGCCCGAGGGCGGCGAGCTTCCGCCGCAGGATGAGCTCGATGCGGCGCCAGTCGGGACGGAGTCGGGAGAAGCTCCGGGTGAGCCGGCCGGGGCTCCGGATGAAGCTCAAGTCGAGATCGAGGCTGAGCCGTCAGCGGTGGCCGCCGACGAAGCCGAGCCGGACGCCGCAGGCGAAGAGACTGCCGCCGGCAGCGGCGACCTCGAGCTCTAGTCCCGGAACTTCTCCCACAGCCCGTCGTTCGCGCCAGCCTCGCAGGGGAGCCGGTCCGGCGGGAGTTATGCACAGCGCTGTGGAGAAACCCGGCGCACGGTTCTCCACAGCCTGTCCACGGGATGTGGAATTCGATTCGAACTCTGCGCTGCGAGCGGGGTTTTCGTCCACCGCACCGTCCGCTTCCTGTGCGAACATGTGTTCCATCATGCCTGCAAATAGCGGCCCGGCCCGTCCTCGCAGCCCGCGCTACGCGATTTCCACAGCGTTGCGGTGCGCCCCGGCGACCGTTTGACTAGGCCGCGATGGCCCCGCCCCTTCAGGCCGCTGCAGTTAAGAGCATGGCTCCCCTGCCGCCGCAGAATCTCGAAGCCGAGGAGTACGTCCTCGGCGCGATGATGCTCTCCGCGCACGCGATCGAGGCGGTGAGCGACATCATGGACGCGGGCGACTTCTACCGGGAGTCGCACGCGAAGATCTACCGGGCGGCGCTCGATCTCTTCCAGCACGGACATCCGGTCGACGCGATCACGGTCGCCGACAAGCTCGACGAGACCGGCGAGCTCGCCGAGGTAGGCGGCAAGGAGCGCATCCGCGAGATCGCCACCCTCGTCCCCGCCACCTCGAACGCGGCCCACCACGCACGGATCGTCCGCGAGATGGCGACCCTCCGCGGCCTGACCATCGTCGGCGAGGGAATCCAGCGGCTCGGCTGGGACCGACCGGGCGAGACTCCCGAGCTCGTCGACCGGGCCGAGCAGATGGTCTTCGACCTCGCGCAGCACCGGATCCGGGGCAGCTTCGAGCACATCGAGGTGCTCGTCCGCGAGAGCTTCGAGCAGATCACCAAGATGTACGAGTCCGGCGGCGAGATGACCGGAACGCCCACCGGCTTCCGCGACGTCGACCAGATGACATCGGGCCTTCAGCCCGGGAACCTCGTGGTCGTCGCCGGGCGCCCGAGCATGGGCAAGTCGGCGTTCGCGCTCGGGGTCGCCTCGAACCTGGCGCTCCACCATGGAATCCCGGTCGCCGTCTTCACGCTCGAGATGTCGAAGCTCGAGGTCGCCCAGAGACTGATGTGCTCGGAGGGCCGCGTCGAGCTGCAGCGGCTCCGCACCGGCCGCCTCACGCCCGAGGACTGGCCGCGGCTCGTCAAGGCCTGCGACGCCCTGACGAAGGCGCCGGTGTACGTCGACGATACGCGCCTGACCACGATGCTCGAGATTCGCGGCAAGGCGCGGCGGCTCAAGGCGCGCGAACCGAACCTCGGCCTGATCATGATCGACTACCTCCAGCTGATGACCTCGGGGTCGAACGCCGAGAACCGCGTGCAGGAGGTCTCGCAGATCTCTCGCTCGCTGAAGGTGCTCGCCGGCGACCTCGAGGTGCCGGTGCTGGCGCTCTCCCAGCTCTCCCGCGCCGTCGAGAGCCGCACCGACAAGCGGCCGCTGCTCTCCGACCTGCGCGAGTCCGGCAGCATCGAGCAGGACGCAGACCTGGTCATGTTCCTCTACCGGGACGAGTACTACAACGAGAATTCCGACGACCAGGGGCTCGCCGAGATCATCCTCGCCAAGCACCGCAACGGCCCGATCGGGACCGAGAAGCTCGCCTTCCTCAAGCGCTTCGCCAAGTTCTCGGACCTCGCCCCACAACACGATGCCCGGGTGGCAGCCGCGTGAACCGCGCCGGGGAGGAGGCCGGGGCGAGATGACCGCTCGCAGCAACGCGGTCTGGATCGCGCCGAGCGCGACACAGTTCTCGTGTCTCTGCGAGCGGTGCCTCGAGGGCATCCGCTGCTCGGGATCGTCCTTTCTCGACGCAGTCCGGATGGCGAGCGTGCGCGGCACGCTCGCGCGCGACTCCACCGTCGGCTTCGTCCGCTGCCGCGCCGGCCACGAGCTGGTCGTGCGGCGCGTCGACCGCCCGCCGAACCTCCCCCGTCGGGACGCAAGCCAGCTGGAGCTCGTGTGAGGGGCGCCCAGGAGCGATGATCGACCGCCAGCACGTCTGGGTGGGCCCCGAGGCGACGAGCTTCGAAGCGACCTGCGAGTCGTGCCTCGCCCGCCGCAACGGCTGGTCGGACACCTACGCCTGGAGCCTCTCGGTCGACTCGGCGCTGATCGAAGGGACGCTCCGCCGCGACGCGGACGTCGGCTTCACGACCTGCCGGCGCGGGCACCGGGTGGTCGTGCGCCGGCTCGGCCGGCAGCCGTCGCGACTCCACTGAGGGTGCGCAGCGGGCCGCCCGAACGGTCCCGGCGCCGCCGGGCTGCGGGCTCAGGCAGACTGCAGTAGTGCCTGCGACCGTCGTCGTCGGCGCACAGTGGGGCGACGAGGGCAAGGGCAAGATCGTCGACCTGCTTGCGCAGCGCTTTGATGTGGTCTGCCGCTACCAGGGTGGGCCGAATGCCGGGCACACGATCGTCGTCGGCGAGGAGACCTTCAAGATCCGGGCCACGCCGAGCGGCGTGATCTCGGGCAAGGTGTCCGTGATCGGCGCCGGCTGCGTGGTCGACCCGGAGGTCCTGATCGGCGAGCTCGAGGACCTCGAGTCACGCGGGATCGACACGTCGGTGGTCGTCCTCTCGGGAAACGCCCACCTGATCATGCCGTGGCACATCGCCATCGACCAGGCCTCCGAGCGAAGGCTCGGCAAGCTGCAGATCGGGACCACCCGTCGCGGGATCGGGCCTTGCTACGCCGACAAGGCGTCCCGAATCGGGATCCGCGTGCAGGACATCCTCGACCCGAAGATCCTCCGGCAGAAGATCGAGGTCGCGCTCGCCGAGAAGAACGTCTGGCTCGAGCGCGTCTACGAGGTCGAGGGCTTCGACCTCGACGAGGTCGCCACCCGGTACGAGAGCTACGCGAAGCGGCTCCGGCCGATCGTCGGCGACTCGTCGCTGCTCGTCGACGAGGCGCTGCGCGCCGGGAAGGACGTCCTCTTCGAGGGCGCCCAGGCGACGCTGCTCGATCTCGACCACGGCACGTACCCGTTCGTCACCTCGTCGAACCCGATCGCCTCGGGCGCGGCAACCGGGATCGGGATCGGCCCGACCCGGATCGACCGGGTGCTCGGCGTCGCCAAGGCATACGTCACGCGGGTCGGCGAGGGCCCGTTCCCGTCCGAGATCGAAGGGCCTGACCAGGAGCGGCTGCGCGACCTCGGCGGCGAATTCGGCACGGTCACGGGACGAGTCCGGCGTTGCGGCTGGCTCGATCTCGTCGCGCTCCGGTATGCGGTCAGGGTGAACGGGATCACCTCCCTGGCGCTGACCAAGCTCGACGTGCTCTCCGCCTTCGCCGAGCTGCCGGTCTGCGTTCGCTACCGCCTGCGCGACGGATCCGAGACGCCGCACTTCCCGGCGCACCAGAGCGACTTCCATCGCGCCCGGCCTGTCTGGGAGACACTCGGCGGGTGGCTCGAGCCGCTCGACGCGGCCGGCACCCGGGACGAGCTGCCTGCCGCGGCGCGCCGCTACCTGGAGTTCGTCGAAGGCGAGCTCGACGTCCCGGTCGAGCTAGTCGGCGTGGGCGCCGCGCGCGAGCGCGTCCTCGCCTGACTGTTAATTATTATATGCCGCTCCACTAGACTCGCCGCGTGAAGGTGCTCCTCGTCGGCTCGGGCGCGCGCGAGCACGCGCTCGCCTGGAAGCTCGCCGAGAGCCCGTCGCTCGACGAGCTCCACGCTGCGCCCGGGAATCCCGGCATCGCGGCTCTCGGCAACTGCCACCCGGTCCGGCCCGACGACGGCGACGGCCTGCTCGGCCTCGCAACCACGCTCGGCACCGACCTGGTGGTGATCGGGCCCGAGGCCCCGCTGGTTGCCGGCGTCGCCGACGAGCTGCGGCACGCGGGCATCGCGGTCTTCGGCCCCGGCGCCGATGCGGCCCGCATCGAAGGCTCGAAGAGCTTCGCCAAGGAGGTGATGGCGGCAGCAGGCGTGCCGGCGCCGGCGCCCCTTGCCGTGGCGAGCGTGCCGTGCGTCGTCAAGGCCGACGGCCTCGCTTCGGGCAAGGGCGTCTTCGTCTGCCGGACCGTCGAGGAGCTCGATGCCGGCGTGCGAGCAGCGGCGGCATTCGGCGGGAAGACCGTGATCGAGGAGCTCCTCGAGGGTCCCGAGGTCTCGCTGTTCGCGGTCTCAGACGGGCGCCGGGCCGTGCCGCTCGGATCGGCCCGGGACTACAAGCGCGCGCACGACGGAGACCTCGGCCCCAACACCGGCGGCATGGGGGCGTACTCGCCGACGCCCTGGCTCGGCCACGCAGCGGCCCTTGTCGAGCAGATCCACCAACCGGTGATCGACGAGCTCTGCCGCCGCGGCACGCCGTTCGTCGGCTGCCTCTTCGCGGGCCTGATGGTCACCGAGGACGGGCCGCGGGTACTCGAGTTCAATGCCCGCTTCGGCGACCCCGAGACGCAGGCCCTGATTCCGCGTCTCGAGGGCGACCTGCTCGCCCTGCTCGCCGCCGCGGCCGTCGGCGACCTCACCGGCAACACGATCGACGAGCGCCCCGAGGCCGCGGTCAGCGTGGTGCTCTCCGGCCCCGACTATCCGGCCCGGAGCGACTACGCGGGCGCGGCGATCTCGGGGATTCGCGAGGCCGAAGCCGGCGGTGCACTCGTCTTCCACGGCGGCACCGCGATCCGTGGCGCCGACGTGATCACGAACGGAGGACGTATCCTCTCCGTCACCGCGCTCGCGGGGACGATCCAGGAAGCCCGCGCGAAAGCCTATGCAGCCGTGAACAGCCTGACATTCGAGGGTATGCGATTCCGCACCGACATCGCGGCCGGCGCCGGTGGCTGATCCGCTCGTCGGGATCCTGGTCGGCTCGGAGTCGGACCGGGAGCGGATGAAGCCGGCACTCGACGAGCTCGACGCGCGCGGGATCGCGTGGGAGTTCGAGGTGCGCTCCGCCCACCGCACGCCCGATGCGGTGGCCGAGTACGCACGCTCGGCCGCCGGGCGCGGGCTGCGCGTCCTGATCTGCGGCGCCGGGCTGGCCGCCGCGCTCCCCGGCGTCGTCGCCGCCCAGACGAGCCTGCCGGTGATCGGCGTGCCGCTCCGCTCGTCCATGAGCATCCTCGACGGGCTCGATGCGCTGCTCTCGATCGTCCAGATGCCGCCCGGCGTCCCGGTCGCGACCGTCGGCGTCGACAACGCGAAGAACGCCGCCGTGCTCGCCGCCCGGATCCTCGGGGTCGGTTGAGGCCCTACGGCTCCCGCCTGCCCCGTCTCTAGACTGTCTCCGTGATCGCCCGCTACTCCCGGCCCGAGATGAGCAGCATCTGGTCGGAGGAGGGCAAGCTCGCGCGCTGGCTCGACGTCGAGCTCGCCGCGCTCGACGGCTGGGCGGAGGTCGGGGCGATCCCGGCTGCCGACGTGGCCGCGATCCGCGCTGCGGTAACCGTCCCGACGCCGGCGCGCGTCGCGGAGATCGAGCTGACGACTGACCACGACACGGCGGCGTTCGTCGACGCCGTGGCCGAGCAGCTCGGGCCGGAGGGGCGCTGGGTGCACTACGGCCTGACCTCGTCCGACGTCGTCGACACTGCGCTTGCCCTCCAGATCCAGGACGCCGGCAAGGTGCTCCTGGCCGGGCTCGACCGGGCGGTCGAAGCCGTCGTGCGCCGGGCCGAGCAGCACCGGCACACGATCTGCATCGGCCGCTCGCACGGGATCCACGCGGAGCCGATCACCTTCGGCTGGAAGCTTGCCGGCTGGGCCTTCGAGCTCGACCGCGCCCGCGTCCGCCTCGCGCGAGCGCTCGAGACGAACCGGGTCGGGCAGCTCTCGGGGACCGTCGGGACCTATGCCGGCCTCGAGCCCGAGGTCGAACGCCTCGCCTGCGAGCGCCTCGGCCTCGAGCCCGACCCGCTCTCGACTCAGGTGATCGCCCGCGACCGGCACGCCGAGCTGCTGTCGGCGCTCGCGCTTGTGGCCTCGTCTCTCGACCGGTTCGCGACCGAGATCCGTCATCTGACGCGCACCGAGGTGCGCGAGGTCGAGGAGCCCTTCGCCCAGGGCATGAAGGGCTCCTCGGCGATGCCCCACAAGCGAAACCCGAAGGTGGCCGAGCGGATCTGCGGCCTCGCGCGCGTCGTTCGCGCCGCGTCGCTCGTCGGGCTGGAGAACGTGGCGCTCTGGCACGAGCGCGACATCTCCCACTCCTCGGCCGAGCGCGTGGTCGTGCCCGACGCGTTCCTCGCCCTCGACTACATGCTCGACCGCTTCGCCTGGATCCTCGACGGGCTCGTCGTCTATCCCGAGCGGATGCGCCGGAACATCGACGCCTCTCACGGCCTCGTCTTCTCGCACCGGCTGCTGCTTGCGCTGGTCGGGGCGGGGCTGCCGCGGAACGAGGCCTACCGGCTCGTGCAGCGCAACGCGATGCGGGCCTGGGACGAGGAGCGCGACTTCCGCGCACTCGTGCAGGCCGACTCCGAGATCACGTCGCGGCTCGACGCGGCGGCTCTCGAGAGCGTCTTCGACCTCGCCGCGACCGTCCAGCACGTCGACACCGTCTTCGACCGCCTGCAGGCCCTCGCCCCGAAGGAGGATCCAGTCCATGTCTGATACCGCCACCCACATCGCGAGCGGCAAGGTCCGCGAGATCTACGCGCTCGACGACGAGCGCCTGCTCCTCGTCGCCAGCGACCGGATCTCGACGTTCGACGTCGTCCTGCCGACCGAGATCCCCGACAAGGGACGGGTGCTGACCGGGCTCTCCGCCTTCTGGTTCGGCCTGACCGAGTCGATCGTGCCGAACCACCTGCTCGCTCTGCGACCGGACGGCCGCTCGACCGAATGTCGCCGGCTCGAGATGCTCCCGATCGAGTGCGTCGTCCGGGGCTACCTCGCAGGCTCGGGCTGGAAGGACTACCTCGCCACCGGCCGGGTGTGCGGGCACGCGCTCCCGGCGGGGCTCCTCGAGTCGGATCGGCTTCCGGATCCGATCTTCACGCCGGCGACGAAGGCCCAGACCGGGCACGACGAGAACATCGACCGGGCTGCCGCAGTCGAGCTCGTCGGCGAGCGACGGTTCGACGAGGCCGAGCGCCTCGCCCTCGAGCTCTACCGGTTCGTCTCCGAGCAGGCGGCCGCCTGCGGGATCATCCTGGCCGACACGAAGCTCGAGTTCGGGGTCGACCAGCAGGACCGGCTGGTGCTTGCCGACGAGGCGTTCACCCCGGACTCGTCGCGCTTCTGGCCGGCCGGCGACTACGAGCCGGGTCGCCCTCAGCCGTCGTTCGACAAGCAGTTCGTCCGGGACTACTGCGAGACGCTCGGCTGGGGCAAGAGCTATCCCGGCCCCGAGCTCCCGGCCGGCGTCGTCGACGGCACCCGCGCCCGCTACGTCGAGGCGTTCGAGCGGCTGACCGGGATCCCGTTCGACGACTACCTCGGCGATCCCGAGATCGTGCTGCGATGAGGGCGACGGTGCTCGTCCGGCCGAAGACGGGAATCCTCGACCCGCAGGGCCAGGCGGTCGAGAGCAGCTTACGGCACCTCGGCTTCGCCGTCGGCGAAGCCAGGGTCGGCCGGCTCGTCGAGCTCGACGTCGGCACCGAGGACGCAGCCGAAGCCCGCTCGCAGATCGAGCGCATGTGCGAGCAGCTGCTCGCGAATCCCCTGATCGAGAGCTTCGAGATCGAGCTCCATCCGGAAGGCTGAACGCGAGCATGGAGCCCGGCGAACACGTCGTCGACGACGGATCTCGGCCTCGGATCCCCGTCGTCGTCTTTCCGGGGTCGAACGACGATCGCGACGCACAGCTTGCGCTCGAGCGGCTCGGGGCGGAGGCCCCGCGCGTCTGGCACGACGAGACGGAGCTTCCGGCCGGAACGGCAGCCGTCCTCCTCCCCGGCGGGTTTTCCTACGGCGACTACCTGCGCTGCGGTGCGATCGCCCGCTTCTCGCCGATCATGGCGGCGGTGACGAGGTTCGCCGCCACCGGTGGACTCGTGCTCGGGGTCTGCAACGGCTTCCAGATCCTCACCGAGGCCCGGCTCCTGCCGGGGACACTTCGCCGGAACGCCTCCCTCTCGTTCGTGTGCCGCGACGTCGCTCTCAGCGTCGCCCGCACTCCGAGCCCGTTCACCTCGCGCTGCGATCCGAGCCGGCTGCTCACGATCCCCGTCAAGCACGGCGACGGCTGCTGGTTCGCCGAGCCCGACCTCGTCGAGGAGCTCGACGCCAACGGTCAGATTCTCCTGCGCTACGCATCCGGCGAGAACCCGAACGGGGCGGTTGCCGACGTCGCGGGCGTGTGCAACGAGGAGGGCAACGTGTTCGGGTTGATGCCGCATCCGGAGCACGCGGTCGACCCGCTGCTCGGCTCGACCGACGGCGGGCTGATCCTGGGCTCACTCGTCGACGCCGCTCGATTGTCCCCGACGGCACTCGTCTAGCGCACCGCCCTCTGAAGGCCCGAGCGCGGCCGACAGCGCCGGCCGCGTCGCGCATGCGGCACGGAACCGATCGCGGTCGCCCCCCGAAGCGTGACCGCCCCCGCACGCTGACCCGAGCCAGCCCGCGGCCGCGAACCTCGCGACAGACGGTTCGGTCGCGCGCCTCGCCGCGACTTCGAGGATGTCCGAGTGCCGTCCGCCCAGTCGACGCCGCTGGTCGGTGACTGCCGTTGACCGTCTCGGCTCGATCGTGACACGCTCGTTACAGATTTCCGCCGATCTTGCTGGTTCCGGGTTGACTGCGGCTGGCAGGTCTGAAAGCATAGGCGCTGCCTGCTAGATCGTGCAGGTGTGGTTCGCCCCCCTTACCTCGCATCGAACCATTGTCGTAACGATGTCACCGCGGCTGTCCCGCGGTGTGGGTTGCTTTGAAATGCTGTCGAATTGACGGGAAAGGGGATCATGAAACGAAGTGGAATTGTCGTCCTCTTGGGGTTGCTCGTCATGGCCGTTTACGCCGGCCAGGCGTTCGCGACCGTGGATCCGGGGACTGGGTACATCGAGGTGTGTAAGGCAGCGAATCCTGCTCTGAACGGGACGTTCTCGTTCAGCATCTCGAATGGCGGGAAGGATGTGTCGCTTACCCAGAATTCCTGCTCGGAGCCGCAAGCGGTCGGGGCGGGCAGCGTCACAGTGACGGAGAACGGCGGTTCGCTGGGGATTGACAAGAATGGCAATAACCTCAATCCCGACAGGACGTACCTGTCGGCGTCGGCCAGTGCAGTAGGACCGAATGGCACCGTGAGCGGCACCGCCAGTCAGAGCGGTTTCGCGTACACGGTGCCGGTCGCGGCCGGCCCAGCTTCCGCGGTGACCATCGTCACCTTCGCCGATCAGATCGTGACCGGAGACATCGAGGTCTGCAAGGCAGTTCAGTCGGGCTCTAACCTCACGGGCTCGTGGCAGTTCACTGTCACGGGTGCCAACGCGTTCAGCACCACGGTGTCCGTGCCGTCGGGGAACTGCAGTGCCTCAATCACGGTTCCGACGGGTAGGGTCGTCGTTCAGGAGGTGGGCGACCCGTCCGAGGCCGTAACGGCGATCACCGCCGTGACTGCGAACACGAACGTAAGTCAGATCGTCGGGCCGAACTCGGGTTGGGCGGATCTAAACAACGCCAAGGTCGTCGTGAATGTCGCCACGGGTGATCCCAGCACGGGCACCATCGTGACGATGACGAACACCGGTGTGTTCCTGAAGCTCTGCAAGTACGTCGATCAGAACCTGACGAACACTGGCCCGTACAAGTTCGCGCTCACCTCGAGCGGGAACGCAGGGCCAACGGCAGTTCCGGCCACGGAAAGCCTCACGGCCGGTTCGGCCGCGGCTCCGAACTGCACGCTCGACATCGGACCGCTTCGCGCGGGTACGACGGTCTCGATCACCGAGGCCCCGACCCCGGGCACCAAGGTCGGTTCGATCAACACCAACGTGAGCACCAATGTTGGCGGTACGCCGACGGTGAGTTCGAAGAGCCTTCCGAATGGCACGATCACGGTGGTGCTCGGCAAGGGTGAGACGGTCGTGACGTACGAGAACATTCCGGCAGCAGACGGGACGCTCAAGATCTGCAAGACGACGAGCGGAACGCCGCCCGCGACCGGTACGTTCACGTTCGACCTCTCGCAGGTCGACGAGCACGGCACCTCTAAGGTGACGGTGCCGGTCGGTTCGTGCTCGTCTCCTCTCACCTACGCATACAACACACCGGTGACGGTCACCGAGGAGGCAGTCAAGAACACCCTTCTCAGCTCGGTCGTCGGGGACCCGGCGAGCGTGCAGGTCGTCGAGAATGGTGCGGCAACCTCCACCAGCGAGGCGACCGTCTCCGGGCTCAGCCTGGCTGCCAGGTCGGCCATCATCACCGTTAGCGAGGGTGGGGCCGGTGGCGTGATCACCGAGGTCACGTTCAACAACACCGACCCGTCGCCGACTGGTTCGGGTGGCGGAAGCAGCTCCGGCGGCGGAAGCAGCTCGGGCGGCGGAAGCAGCTCGGGTGGCGGAAGCAGCTCCGGCGGCGGAAGCAGCCCTGGCGGCGGAACCAGCTTGACCACTCTGACGAGTTCGGGGGCGACGATCATTCCGTCGGCCACCGGCATTGGCGTCGGAGTCGGCACAGCGAACAGCGGAACGAGCAACACGAGTGCCGCGCTTGCCAAGGCTCTCAAGCTGTCGAAGTACGAGAAGCAGCTGAAGGCGCTGAAGACCGCGGAGAAGAAGCTGACCTTGAAGTACAAGGCAGCACACAAGATCTCTGTGAGGAAGGCGCTCGCCAAGCAGATCGCCCACGATAAGGCGGCTGCGACGAAGCTCCAGCTGAAGATCAGGCAGCTCAAGAAGTAAAGCCAGAAGTACCGAACGACGTCTCGGGGGTGGGTGGCTCTGAACGCCGCCCGCCCCCGGGCCATTTCAGGATGTGGCAGTCGCCGCCGTCCTCAGGCTATTGGGATCGCCGCGGCGATGGACTTGGCCATCGACGGATTTACCCCCATCGGACCGCTCGTGGTCTCGTCGGGGCAGAGGAGCAGGCGAACCGGTGACCGCGGGAGTGAGAGGCCCGGCCGCTGCAACTGCTGCAAGGTAGCCTTCGGCTCCCGGGCCGCCTTCACGGCCAGCAGCTAGGTCGGACCAGCTAATCGGGTAGTTACAGGCGGGCGCGGATCCCCAAGAATATGCAGGAAGGGGCAAGCGTCCGGGGAAGCGAGGTGGACGCTTGCCCCTTTCATTCTTGAGGTTCTCAAGCCTCCGGTGTCGTCGGCTGAGCCTGATGGCCGACGCCGCGTTTCCCATAGGGGTGCAGGAAAGTCCGTCCGTCTCGCCAACAGTGAGCGGGGGTGGCGGTACCGGACAGCGGCCGTGATCCCCTTTCCCGATGGCGGGATTGAGGGGGTTCCCTCGATCCCGCCATTCTTAGCCCCACTTTTCTCGACCACTTGTCGGAGAGCACCGCCCGCCTGGGAACGGGCCGGCGGGGGGCTTCGCGCCCCTGACCGGCCTCGTTTGTCGGTCCAGTCGTTATGAGAGTCGGCTGGTTCCTTCTCGGGTTGTCTGTCAGGGTAGCGGCGGAGGCGATTGGGGGCTTCCGGCCGAGGCTGCTGTGTGGCCGCTTCTGGTCGTAGATGGTTCTCCAGTCATTTATGACCGTTTGTGCCTCGAGCACGGAGTCGAATGCCTCGACGGAGAGGACTTCGTTGCGGACGCGGGAGCAGAATGATTCGACGAACGGGTTCTGCCAGGGTGAGCCGGGCTCGATGAAGCTGGGGCCGGCGCCGCCGAGTCGGCACCGGTCGCGGATCGCGTTGGCGGTCATCTCGGGGCCGTTGTCCATCCGTACGAGCTCCGGGGCGGCGCCGCGCTCGCGGACGATCTGGTCGAGCACCCGCACGGCGTGGTCGGCGTCGATCGAGCGGGCGACCCGGATCGCGAGCGCTTCGCGGGTGGGCTCGTCGACGACATGGAGCAGCTTCAACGTCCTGCCGTCGACCGTCGTGTCGAACTGGAAGTCCAGCGCGCAGACGTGGTTCGGGCGCTCGGCCCGCAGCCGCTTTTGCCGGGACGGTCGACTCGCCGGGCCGTTGCCGCTTCTGCTTGCGCTGCGACACGCGCGGGCCCTCCTCGCGCCAGAGGCGCTGGATCTTCTTCCGGTTCACCGTCCAGCCCTCCTCGCGCGCCCCAGGCGAGCCGGTAGCCCCAGCGGGGATGTTCGGCCGAGAGCTTGCGCAGCCGCTCCCGCAGCGCGTCGTCGCGGTCGCCGCCGCGACGCCGATCATGGCGTTGGGTCGAGCGGTGCTGACCGGTGATCTGGCACGCCCGCCGCTCAGACAGCCCGAACCGTTCGACGATCATCCGAACGGCATCGCGTCTACGCGGCGGGCTTCAGAAGTTTCCCTTCGCGATCGCCTTCAGCGCCTGGTTCTCGAGCAGCTCATCAGCGACGATCCGCTTCAGCCGACTGTTCTCCCTCTCCAGCTCCTTCAGCCGCTTCGCGTCATCGGCCTTCAGGCCACCGTACTGCAACCGCCACCGGTACAGCGTCTGCTCCGACACCTCCAACTGCTTCGCCACGAGAGCGACCTCCTGGCCTTCACCCAGCAGCCGGTCAGCCTCACGCAGCTTCCTGATGATCTGCTCCGGCGGATGCCGGCGTCTCGCACGTCCCATCGCTCTGATTGTCCTCCTTGCCCGACAACGGGCAGTAAGACTCCCAACGCGACCGGACCGACCTCACGGGGCCACGCCACCCCAACTGCTCGATTCCCTGCTGGAGCCTCTCTTCGACGCGTCGATGCAGACCATTCGTTTTCACGCCCGTGATGAACGACGAAGACCTCCAGCGAGGACTCCAGGAGCCGAGCGCCGAAGAAGCAGAGCGAAGAGATTGTGCGACTTGCGTCGGCCTCCCGACGGAACCCCAAACGGGGTAGTCCGCGCCGTGGAGCAACGAGTCTCGGGTGCTGACCGAGAGCCGCACCCGTCCCTAACCTCTCCTCAACAAGCTAGTGGTTTCCTAACAGCGGTCCCGCCCGGTACCCCGGGGACGGCAGTGGGGGAATCGGCATTGCCAGGGGCCGGAACGTGTTCCGGCCCCTGGGCCCCCACTTGGGGATTCCAGTTGGAAGATGACGTGGTCAGCTCCTATGTCGAGGTCGTGTAACGCTCAGCGTGGATTGGGATGGCACGGAACCGACGACCTCGGCTGCGGCGCAGAGCCAATCGAGGTCGCGCCACGAAGCGTCACCTGCCCCCGCCGCACTGCTCCTGCCCATCGTGCACTCGAAGCTCGCCAGGCTCTCGCCGCCGCCGGGCTCGAAAGGAGCTGGGCGACCGAGGCGAACCGTCGCTCGGACACCTGCGGTGGGAGTTCACCATCCTCGACGATCACGGCTCCGCCGCCCACGGAGTTAGCCACCACCTACCGGCCTCCGTTCTCGTCGCCTCAGAAGACAACATTGTAATCCGAGGACTGCGACTGAAGGTGAATGCGACTGTGCCGAGAGTCGAATGTCTTCCGCGCGCGGCCCGGCTCAGGAATCGATCGAGACGTGGCCCGGCATTGCGCTCACACGGTCGAGCCACTCGCAAACAGCCCGGTACCCGCCGAGCTCGAACCCGCCCTCCTCGGCGACGTGGGTGTAGGCGAAGAGCGCGATGTCGGCAAGCGTCGGCCCGGCGCCGACGAGGAACGCGCGCCTGGTGAGGTGGCTCTCCATCGCCTGGAGTGCGCGGTAGCCAGCCGCCCTCCGTTCGTCGATCCGGTCCGCGAACGCGTCGGGGCGCCCCGAGTAGGCGACCCAGAAGCGCACGACGGCGATTGCAGGCTCGTGGTCGTACTGCTCGAAGAACATCCACTGGAGCACCTGCGCGCGCTCGTAGGGGTCCGAGGGCACGAAGCTCGTGCTCTCTCCGAAGTACCACAGGATCGCCCCAGACTCGGCGAGCGGGCGGCCGTCATCGAGCACGAGCGTCGGCACCCGCAGTGCCGGGTTGAGCTCGCCGAGCAGTTCCGACCGGTTCGAGCGGTCGACGATATCGACCATCCGCCGCTCGACCTCGATCCCGAGGTAGGCGAGCAGAAGGCGCACCTTGTAGCAGTTGCCTGAGGCCGGGCTGTCGTAGAGGAGCACTTCCGAGCCGTTCCCCGCCGAGCCGGGCTAATGCCCCGGACGTTCGATCGGCCCGATCCGCCGGTTCTTGGTGTACCGCCTCGTCGTCATCCAATCACATCTCATCTCGAGCGAACAGACTAGACGGGACGGGACCGCCGGCAACAGACCGGGGCCGCGGACACCGTCCCGGCAGCCCCGACCCGTTGGATCGTTCCGGACTCCCATCGTGACCGGCCCACCCGTCGCGCCGGTTCGCTGGAGCGGATGCCCGTTCGGAACGAAAATGCTTCGGAACGAGCGCGCACGACGACGGAAGCTTCGCCGGCGATCGCCGTCACGAGCCGCCGCCCCACCCAGGGGAAGACAAGCTGCACGCGATACACGCCGTGCCCGCGCGTTGCGCCAGCGCCGATCCGGCCCGGGCGCCACGACCCGCACGCCGCCGATGAAGGAAGCCGGGCGCACTGCCAGGATCGCCGCACAGACCCGCCCGGCGACCGGGGGCGGAGGGGTGCCGACGAACAGTGCAACCAGGGTAGATCGCGACCTTCCCCGGGCACGTGACTCCGGAGCTCCGCGTCTATGCGCCGCTCCTGTCGATAAGCTCGATCCGGTAGTCGTCCGGGTCGCGCAGGAAACAGAGCAGCGAGCCACCCTCTCTCACCCGGTACGGCGGACGCTCGGGCTCGATCCCCTCCGCGGTCAGCCGCGCGAGCGTCGCCGCCAGGTCATCAACCTCGAGAGCAACGTGCCCGTACCCGGTGCCGAGCTCGTAGGTACGCCCGTCGTGGTTGAAGGTCAGCTCGAGCTCCTCGTCCTGACCGGGCGCCGCGAAGAAGAAGTTCGTCGCCTCGAGCTCGCCGTTGCGGACGATCGGCAACTCTCGCCGGAACTCGAGACCGAGCGCCTCGTAAAAGCGGCGGCTCTGCTCCGGGTCGGTGATCCGGTACATCGTATGCAGGAAACGAAGCATGTGACGATCCTACGACAGATGGCCCCGCTCTACCCGGGCCAGCATCCGTCTCGAACAACAGCGCCCGGGCGGTCGGTGCACGGGCTTCCAGAACGTTGCGATTGCGACCGGCAAGCCGCCTGAGGGCGCGCGGCTCAAGGCGACCGGCACGCGACGGTCAAAGTGGTCGTGCCGCAGCATCCGAGGATCAAGATCGTCAAGAGCTCGAGCCAGGAGAAGCCGCCGACCAAGATCGTCACCGCCAAGAGCGCGAGTGCCGCAACCAAGACGGCCGTCACCTGCGGCACCGTCCGTTTCGCGATCGAGGCCACCGACACTCAAATGGAGTGCAGCCTGTCAACGGAGCAGGGTTAGTCACCCCCGCTGTCCGGGGGTTCGGTTCGGCGGGGGAACGCATCGGCTGTCGCCGATTTCACCAATCCGGCTGCTGGGAGGCCTCGTCTTCTTCAGCTCTCGTGGTCGACGCCTGCGACCCCGAGGTCATCGGCTAGCAGTTCGCGGCGCGCATGGGTGCAGACCTCGCCCTCGACGCGCTTCGGATGGCCTGGCTAGCGGGGCCCGCGCAGGCTCTCGGGAGCGTCGACCGCCGTGACCTGAGTGTGTGTCGCCGCGTAGACCGGATCTCCCTTCGAATCGTACTGATCCTTCAGCCGAACGATCTCGGTCAGAACGAGCTTGATCTTGAATACCGTCCCGTCGTCCAGCAGGTACTCGTTCCAGTGCTCACCGGTGGCGCGGAAGCCGACGACCTCAGCCTCGACCTCCTCGCCCGTGGAATGCCTGAACTTGCGTGTCCCGGCCACAAACCCCTCCCAAGATCACGGTACGCTCTCAGAGAGCCCGATGATGTCATCTGGCGCTCCGATCCGCCATTCCGAACAACGGGCGGAGCTCGGCACGGAAGCTTGGCGGTGAACTCGAGACCGACACGACGTGATAGCCGGCGTCCTGGGAGACTTAAGCTCGGTGGAGTGGACGCAAAAGCTCCGCCCTCGGAGAGTGCAAGCGAGACGTCCGAGAAGCGGAAGGACAGGAGTTGTACGCCCCGGTGTTGCCGTTCCAGCTCTCCGCGACAGCCTGCAAGTGCCATCATGGCTTTCGGGCAGGTGGATCGGAGAGCTGACCGGCTTCCCATCGGCCCAGACATGCCACGGCGGCTTCCGGTGCGCGGCCTGAGCACGGCAAAGTGGTTCGAGAGGCCCGCCGAGACCACGAAGGCCGCCAGCTCGGTCTGGATTTTCGCCTGCCCTCCCGGCCCCGCGCTCGTGCCGTCGAACCCGATCCAGCGCCGAAGTGCCTACGATTTACCGATGGAGCGGTGACGGTCGAGAGGGCCGCCGAGACGCCGTGGGCTTTCTTGTCCCCGTCGGCTTGGCGCTTCCCCCATCCGCCGGCGAGGGTGGCGACGATGGCGATCGCGCCGCGCATGAGCGGTGCAAGGCCCATATATCGGCGCACGCTCCGCGGGGGACGATCGCTCGAACCGGGGTGAGGGGGCGACGGGACGCACGCCTGGTCTCCAGGGGGATCGGCGACGCGGGCGCAAGAGCTGCGTCATTACGATGCAGCCATGACCGCCACTCTCCTGCGGCTGATCGGCGCCGTCGCGACGGTTGCCCTCGGGCTCGCGATCGCCGCGTCAGTGTCCGCCGCCACTCTACCGGAGCCCGTCGTCACCGCGGTCCACGGCCGAGTAGTCGGCTGGGCGCAGAGCCCGCCCGACTGGTTCGCGGTCTACGTTGACCGGAACGGCGGCGGCTGGTGCGGGCTCGAGGGCGCGTCGTGGTGGATCGCGCTCGTCGAGACCTCGAAGCAGGCCAACCGAGTGACCGCGGCGCACCGAGTCAGCGGAGCGATGTGCGGCAACGGTCTCACCTGGGTGCGCGCAGGTCGCTTCAGCGACGGCCGCCACCGCGAGGTGGCGTTCATGCTCTGGCAGACGCCGTCGATCGGCGCCACCACCTACCTCTACCGGATCGAGAACGGAAGCTTGAAGCTACTCGCCACGTTCCCGGGCGACCGCGTCACCCTGCGCCGCGGCGTCGTCACCGCGACCTACGAGAACAGCGGCCGGAGCCCGAACGGCAAGTTGAAGGACGTGTACCACTTCAAGAACGGCCGGTACCGCCTCGTTGGCTCTCGCTGACACCCGCGCTTCGGTTGCGATTTGCGGGCGAGCCGGCGTCGTCAGCTGGCCCGCGAACGTGGCCGCTCGGATTCTTGACCTTTCGGCGCTCTGGTAGTTCTTCCGTTCTCGACGTCCCTTCATGGCCACGTCGGGGAGCACGAGTGGGTTCCCGTGAAGAGCCTCCGGCATACGCCGGGATTTGGCTCACTCGCTTGGCCGTCGGTTCGTCCGGTCCCCGCCGTTACACTGGACGCCTGAGCGCCGTCGCCGAGCAGCCACTCCATCGCGCGCTCGGTCTCACCGACTGGGAGTTCGCCCGTATTCGAGAGCTACTGGGCCGCGAGCCGAACGGCTTCGAGCTCGCGGTCTTCTCGGTTCTCTGGTCTGAGCACTGCGGCTACAAGCACTCGGCACTCCTGCTCCACCGCCTCCCCTCGGCCGGTGAGCACGTCCTGCAGGGCCCCGGGGAGAACGCCGGCGTCGTCGACCTCGGCGGCGGGCTGGCGGTCGCCTTCAAGGTCGAGTCGCACAACCACCCGACCGCGGTCGAGCCCTACGAGGGCGCGGCGACGGGCGTCGGCGGAATCCTCCGCGACATCGTCGCCATGGGCGCCCGGCCGATCGCCCTCCTCGACGGGCTCCGCTTCGGGGCGCCTGACTGGCACTTCAGGCGGGCGGTCGCCGGGATCGGCCAGTACGGCAACAGCGTCGGCGTCCCGACGGTCGGCGGAGAGACGGTCTTCGACGCGGACTATGCCGCGAACCCGCTCGTGAACGCGATGTGCGTCGGCCTGCTCCCGACCGCGCGCGTGCTGCGCGCGAAGGCCACCGGCGCCGGCAACCTGATCGTCCTCTACGGAGCCCTGACCGGTCGCGACGGGATCGGCGGCGCGTCCGTGCTCGCAAGCCAGGATCTCGAGGGCTCGGGCGAGAAGCGCCCGTCGGTCCAGATCGGCGACCCGTTCCGCGGCAAGGCGCTGATCGAGGTGTCGCTCGACCTGGTCGAGCGGGAGCTTGTCGTCGGCCTGCAGGACTGCGGCGCGGCGGGCCTCGCCTCGTCGCTGGCCGAGATGGCGGCCGGCGGGGCGGGCGTCGACGTCCGGCTCGACCGCGTCCCGCTGCGAGAGCCCGGCCTCGAGCCGTGGGAGATCATGATCTCGGAGTCGCAGGAGAGGATGGTCGCCGTCGTCACCCCCGCGCTCCTCGACGAGGTGCGCGCCGCCTGCGAGCGCTGGGAGCTCCCCTGCACGGTGATCGGCGAGGTCACCGATCACGGCGAGCTGCGGGCGTTCTTCGACGGCGAGCTCGTCGGAGGGATCCCGGCTGCGCTGCTGACGGAGGAGACGCCGCGCTACGAGCTCGAGCCGAAGGAGCGCGCCGACGTCTCGGCGGGCGGGCGCGACGCGCTGAACGACCAGGCCGCGACGTGGGTCTTCGACCAGTACGACCAGCTCGTCGGCTCGCGGACGGTGCGCCGGCCGGGGCTCGACGCGGCGGTGCTCCGGCTCGACGGGACGCGCGGGCTCGCCGTCTCCCTCGACGGCCCGCCGCCGGGGGAGCGCGACCCGTTCCGCGCAGGCTGGGGCGCGGTGATGGAGGCGGCGCTCAACGTCGCCTGCGCCGGCGGCGAGCCGCTCGCGCTGACCGACTGTCTCAACTTCGGCAACCCGGAGCGAGCCGAGATCGCCTGGGAGCTCGCCCGTGCGATCGACGGGATCGCCCGGGCGGCGAACGAGCTCGGGATCCCGGTGGTCTCGGGCAACGTCTCGCTGTACAACGAGACCGGCGGCAGGCCGATCCCGCCGACGCCGGTCGTCGGCTGCGTGGGACTCATCGCGGACGTGACGCGGATTCCCTCCCGCTGGCGGCGCGGCGACCGGGCCGTCCTGCTCCGCGGGCAGGGCGCCGACCTGATCGGATTCGTCTGGCGCAACGCAGGGCGCTTCACCCTCGCCCACGACGTCTCGAGCGGCGGGCCGGCGCTCGCCCTGCGGGAGGCGGGAGTCTGGAGCGGCGCCGAGACCGCGCTTCGCTGCCCCGACGGGCCGGGCGTGATCGTGACCCTCGCCCCCGGCGACGACGCCCCGCTCGGCTGGGACGAGATCGTCGAGCTCGGCACCGTCTGATGTGCGGCGTCTTCGGGATCCGAGCCCCGGGCCGCGACGTCGCGCGGCTCGCCTACTTCGGCCTCTACGGGCTCCAGCATCGCGGCCAGGAGTCGGCCGGGATCGCCGTCTGCGAGGACGGCCGGCTGACCGGGCTGCGCGACCTCGGCCTCGTGACGCAGGTCTTCGACGAGCAGAAGCTCTCGGGGCTCCGCGGCCAGCTCGCGATCGGGCATACGCGCTACTCGACGACCGGCTCGAACGCGTGGGCGAACGCCCAGCCGCTGATCCATCACGGGCCCGCACGGACGGTTGCGCTGGGCCACAACGGGAACCTGATCAACGCCGACGCGCTCCGCGAGGAGCTGGCGCCCCGCCTCTCCTCGACCTCCGACAGCGAGGTGATCGCCGCGATGATCTCGAGCGACGGGCGCCCGCTCGTAGAGGCTGTCGCGGGCGCGCTCGAGCGGCTCGAGGGCGCAGCGACCGTCGTCGGCCTTGCCGAGGGGAAGCTGTTCGCGTTCCGGGACTCGCACGGGTTCCGGCCGCTCGTCCTCGGACGGCTCGGCGACGATCCGGTCGTCGCCTCCGAGACCTGCGCGCTCGACCTGGTCGGCGCCACCTTCGAGCGCGACGTCCGGCCCGGCGAGCTCCTGATCGCCGACGGCGACGGCCTCCGGGCCGAGCAGGTGCTGCCGCGGGCCGGCGGCGGCGCGCTCTGCATCTTCGAGTTCTTCTACCTCGCCCGTCCTGACACGCGCCTCGACGGGGTCGAGGTGCACGGCGCCCGGGTGCGGATGGGCGAGCGGCTCGCCGCCGAGGCGCCGGCGGACGCCGACCTCGTGCTGCCGATACCCGACTCGGGCACGCCCGCAGCGATCGGGTTCTCGCGCGCCACCGGGATCCCGTTCAGCGAGGGCCTGATCAAGAACCGCTACGTTCATCGCACGTTCATCCAGCCCGAGCAGGGGATGCGGGAACAGGGCATCCGGATGAAGTTCAACCCGCTCGCCGAGGTATCGGGCAAGCGGCTCGTGATCGTCGACGACTCGATCGTCCGCGGCTCGACCACGCGCCAGATCGTGCAGATGCTGTTCGACGCCGGGGCGGCGGAGGTCCACGTCCGGATCTCGTCCCCGCCGGTCGTCTCGCCGTGCTTCTACGGCATCGACCTCGCGACCGAGGACGAGATGATCGCCGCCGGAAACACCGTCGAGGGCGTGCGCGAGGCGATCGGAGCCACCTCGCTCGCCTACCTCTCGCTGGAGGGCCTCCAGGAATCGACCCGGCGACCGGAGTCCACCCTCTGCCGCGCCTGCCTGACCCACGAGTACCCGACGCGGGTGCCGACCGACGTCGAGAAGCTGCGCTTCGAGCCCGTCCGCTAGGAGATCTCCGGCGTGCCCGCTCCCAGGGCATGTGCCCGTCCGTACCGGACGGCCCGGGCCACCTGATCCGGGTCGAGCCCCTGCTCGATCAGCTCCTGCTTCAGCTCGCCCTCCTCGGCGAGGCGCAGGAACAGCCAGGCGAGCGCCGCGAGCGTGACGATCCCCCCCTCGGCCATCATCACGACCCCGCCCAGGTTCTGGTCGTGGAGCGCGGTCAACCCCCAGATCGGCCTCGCGTGGATGTACCAGGGGTAGTAGACCGTCGACGACCAGATGAAGACGTTGCCGAGGATTGTCTCGATGAAGCGGACGAGGACGATGTAGCCGAGCTTCCAGCCCGTCCCGAACCAGGCCGGGGCGGGAAGCGTCTCGACGACGGGCGACCACATCAGGGCGCCGCAGGTGAAGAAGAGGAAGTGCTCGAGCGCGTGCACCGAGTTGTGGTGGAGTGCGGCCTGGTAGAGGACCGGCAGGTGCCAGACGTAGAGGTCGATGGCCCAGATCGGCAGCGCGACCAGCGGGTGCGTCAGGATGCGGAGGCGGTCGAAGAAACGGATCGCGAGCACGGGCCGGAGCACGGGCCCGGTCAGGCCGGCGACGAAGCAGAGCGGCGCCAGGTCGCCGAGGATCACGTGCTGGATCATGTGGACGAAGAAGAAGTCCTTCTCGCCGAGCTCGTCGATCGGCGAGTTGAGCGCGACGATCATCAGCCCGATCCCGAGCCAGAAGAGGAACTGGCGCCACCCGGGAACCGGCATTCCGCGCAGGGCGAGGGTGCGCGTCCGGCGCAGGTAGAGCAGACCGACCACGAGCGTCGGAGCGAGCTGGAGCGGCTCGAGGTTCCAGGTGGTCGCTGCGGACGCGAGCATCAACCCCAAGTGTTCCTGCCGCCGGCGAGGGCGCGCGGAGCCAACGAGCGGATCCGGCGCCCGCGGTCGGCACCGCCTGGCCAACCCGGCGACGGCCCGGACCTGCCGACGGCGCACGGCCGGGGCCGGAGTGGGCCCGGTCCGCGCCGTAGACTCCGGGTGGTGTGCGCTGAGAGGAGCTACGCGGGCGCCGGGGTGTCGCTGACGGTCGCCGATTCGGTCGTCGAACGGTTGCGCGCCTCGGTGGAGTCGACCGGTGCGACGGGCTTCGGGGCGTTTGCGGGGCTCCACCCGCTCGACGAGCGTCGCCTGCTCGCCGCCTCGACGGACGGCGTCGGCACGAAGCTGGTGCTCGCCCGGCGGCGGGGAAGGCTGCGGGACTGCGGCGCCGATCTCGCCGCGCACTGCATCAACGACGTGGTCACGACCGGGGCGACGCCGCTGCTGCTGCTCGACTACGTGGCCGCCGGCGCGATCGACCTCGAGCAGGTGGCCGAGCTCGTCGAGGGCGCCGCCGCCGTCTGCCGCACGGCCGGAGTCGCGCTGATCGGGGGCGAGACCGCCGAGCTCCCGGGGATCTACCGAGACGGCGAGCTCGACTTCGCGGGCACGTGCGTCGGCGTCGTCGACCGTGACGATCTCGTCGACGGCAGCTCGATCGAGGCCGGCGACGCGGTGATCGGGTTCGCCTCGGCCGGCGTCCACGCCAACGGGTTCACGCTCGTGCGCCGGATCCTCGAGCTCGAGGACTACGACGGCCCCGACCTGCTCGCGCCGACGCGGCTCTACCTCGACGCCGCCCGCACGCTGCGCGGGCGCGCGAAGGCGTTCGCGCACGTGACCGGCGGCGGCATCCTCGGGAACCTGAGCCGGGTCGTCCCGGCCGGGCTGCAGGCCGAGATCGACTGGGAGGCGTGGGAGCGGCCGCCCGTGTTCGGCTGGCTCGCCCGCCACGTGGCCGAGGACGAGCTGCGGCGGGTGTTCAACCTCGGCATCGGCTGGTGCGCGGTCGTCTCCGAGGCGGCTGCGGGCGAGACGGCGATCGGCCGGATCCGGTGATCGGCGTCCTCGTGTCGGGCAGCGGGACGAACCTGCAGGCGCTGCTCGACGCCGGCCTGCCCGTGGCAGCCGTCGCCTCCAACCGGAAGGACGCTTACGCTCTCATTCGTGCACGTGCCGCCGACATCCCGACCGCGACCTTCTCCCTCGACTGCCACGCCGACCGTGAGGAGCGAGATCTCGTGATGGCGACGTGGCTCGAGCAGCACAGGGTCGAGCTGGTCGTGCTGGCCGGCTACATGCACCTGCTGACGAAGCCGTTCCTCGACCGCTTCCCGGAGCGGATCGTGAACGTCCATCCCTCGCTCCTGCCGGCCTTCCCCGGCGCGCACGCGATCGAGGACGCGCTCGCGGCGGGCGTCGAGACGACCGGGGTGACGGTCCACATCGTCGACGAGGGCCTCGACACCGGCCCCGTGCTCTGCCGGGAGGCGCTTCGCGTCGAGCCGCGGGAGACGCTCGAGGAGCGGATCCACGCGGTCGAGCACCGGCTCCTGCCCGAGGTGGTCGGCATGCTGACGCAGGGGAGGCTCGCGGCGCGATGAGGGCGCTGATCTCGGTCTTCGACAAGCACGGGATCGACGCCTTCGCCCGGGGCCTCGCCGAGCTCGGCTTCGAGCTGGTCTCGTCGGGCGGCACCGCGGACTTCCTCGAGGAGCAGGGCCTCGCGGTGACGCGCGTCGAGGAGGTGACCGGCGCCCCCGAGATGCTCGGCGGACGCGTCAAGACCCTCCACCCCCGGATCCACGGGGCGATCCTCGCGCGCCGCGACGCTCGCGGAGGACCTGGAGACGCTTGCGGAGCAGGGGATCGAGCCCTTCGACGTCGTCTGCGTGAACCTGTACCCGTTCAGCTCGGTCGCCGGCAGGCTCGGCGTGGACGAGGCGGACATCGTCGAGATGATCGACATCGGCGGCCCCTCGCTCCTTCGCGGCGCCGCGAAGAACTTCCGCCATGTCGCCGTGGTCTGCCGTCCGGAGCAGTACGACCCAGTGCTCGCGGAGCTCGCCGACGGGGCGCTCTCGCCCGAGACGCGGCGCGCCCTCGCGGCCGAGGCCTTCGCCGTCACCGCCGCGTACGACGCCGCGATCGCGCGCTGGTTCGCCGAGGCGCAGTTCTTCCCCGACCAGCTGACGTTGACGTTCCGGAAGATCGCCGATCTGGCCTACGGCGAGAACCCCCATCAGACCGCGGCGTACTACGAGGAGGTCGGCTCCCGGCGGCACCTCCTCTCGCGCGTCAACCAGCTCGGCGGCCGGGAGCTCTCGTACAACAACCTGGCCGACCTCGAAGGCGCGCGCAGGATCGCACGTGAGCTGGCGGAGCCGGCCGCCGTGGTCGTCAAGCACGCGAACCCGTGCGGGGTGGCGACCGCGGAGACGATCGAGGATGCGTTCGCCCGCGCGCTCGCCGCCGACCCCGTCTCGGCCTTCGGCTGCGTGCTGGTGCTCAACCGGCCGGTCGACGGCGCGCTCGCGAAGCGGATCGCGGAGCACTTCGTCGAGGTGGTGCTCGCTCCCGAGTTCGACGACGAGGCGCTCGCGACGCTCCAGGCGAGGCCGGCCCTGCGGATCCTCCGCGACCGCGAGCGCCGGGCCGACACTCCGGGCGAGCGCGACTACAAGCGCGTGCTCGGCGGGCTGCTCGTGCAGGAGCGCGACGCGGAGGTCGACGGCCGCGCGGGGATGCAGGTGGTCGCCGGGACGGTCGCGGACGCGCAGTGGGACGACCTCCTGTTCGCGTGGCGGGTCTGCAAGCACGTCAGCTCGAACGCGATCGTGATCGTCAAGGGGCTGCACACGATCGGAATCGGCGCGGGCCAGATGAGCCGGGTCGACGCGGTCAGGATCGCGGTCGAGAAGGCGCAGGAGCTCGGCCACGACCCGGCCGGCTCGGTGCTCGCGAGCGACGCGTTCTTCCCGTTCGACGACGGGCCCCTGCTCGCCCTGGACGCGGGCGTCGCCGCCCTGATCCAGCCAGGCGGATCGAAGCGCGACGACGAGGTGATCGCCGCCGTCACGGCGGCAGGCGCCGCGATGGTCTTCACAGGACGCCGCCACTTCCGCCACTAGGGCGGCTTCCCGGAAGGTTCGAGCTGAGGCGCCGCCGGCAGGAAGCCGCACTCGACGGCCGTTCCGCGGCCGCTCGAGAGCCTCGATCGCACGGGCCGGCGTCGGTTGCCGAACCGAGCGCGAGCGGAGGGAAATGGCTTGGAATACGATGCGCCGAGCGCACGTTCGACGCAGGTAACGCGACCCTTGGAGGGAGACCAGATGCCCGAGCTCGATCCGCTCCGCTGGAAGGCGCTCGCGGTAGTGTGCGCCGCCTTCTTCATGACCATCCTCGACGTCTCGATCGTCAACGTCGCGCTCCCGTCGATCGGGCGGTCGCTGCACTTCTCGCGGGACGACCTCCAGTGGGTCGTCACCGCCTACGCGATCACCTTCGGCGGGTTCCTGCTGCTCGGCGGCCGGGCAGCCGACCTGCTCGGGCGGCGGCGGGTGTTCCTGGCCGGCGTGATCGTGTTCACGACCGCCTCGTTCGCCTGCGGGCTCGCCTCGTCCGAAGGCGTGCTGATCGCCTCGCGCGCCGTCCAGGGCTTCGGCGCCGCGATCATCTCGCCGGCGGCGCTCTCGATCATCATGACGACCTTCGAGGAAGGCGCGGAGCGGAACAAGGCGCTCGGGATCTGGGGTGCGATCGGCGGCTCGGGCGCCGCGGTCGGCGTGCTCGCGGGCGGCGTGCTGACGAAGTACCTCGGCTGGGAGTGGATCTTCTTCGTCAACGTGCCGGTCGGCGTGCTCGCATTCGCCCTCGCGCCGCGCCTCGTGCGCGAGAGCCGTGGCGCGCAGGAGGGCTCGCCGGACATCGCCGGCGCCGTCACGGTCACCAGCGGGATCGCCCTGCTCGTCTACGCCGTCTCGAAGGCGCCGGATCACGGCTGGGGCTCCGCCTGGACGCTGTCGCGTCTCGTCGGCGCGGCCGTCCTGCTCGGGGCGTTCCTCGTGATCGAGTCGAGGGCGCGACACCCGCTGATGCCGTTCTCGATCTTCCGCATCCGGACGGTCGCCGGCGCGAACGTCACCGGGGTGCTTCTCGGCGCGGTCACCTTCTCGAACTTCTTCGTCCTGACGCTGTACGTCCAGCAGGTGCTCCACTACTCGGCGCTGAAGACGGGCGTCACGTTCGCTCGCCACCGCCGGCAGCGCCGTGCTGTTCGCCGGGCTCGCGCAGGCGCTCGTGACGAGGATCGGGGCGAAGCCGGTGATGGCGACCGGGTTCGTCGCGATGACCGCGGGCCTGATCTGGTACACCCAGATCCCGGTCCACGGCTCGTTCTTCGCCGACCTCTTCCCCGGCTACCTGCTCGTCGGGTTCGCGCTTCCGTTCACGTTCATCCCCGTCTCGATCGCGGCGCTCGCCGGCGTCCAAGCGCACGAGGCGGGGCTCGCCTCGGGACTGATCAACACGACCCAGCAGGTCGGGGGCGCGATCGGCGTCGCCGTCGCCTCCTCGGTCGCGCTCAGCCACTTCAACCACGAGCTCAGCCTGGGAGTGAAGTTCCCGCAGGCGTTCACGAGCGGCTCGCAATGGGCGTTCTGGGTGATGGCCGGCGTCTCGCTCGCCGGTCTCGTAGCCACGCTCGCCCTGATCCGGCGAGAGGAGCTCGCCCCGGCGGCGGAAACCGCGCCGGCCGTCGCATAACCTTCGGGCGATGGCGCGCGAGTACCCGACCGTCCTCGACCTGATCGGCGCGACGCCGATCGTCCGGCTCGACCGGATCTCGCGGGACGTGCCCGGCACGATCCTCGGCAAGCTCGAGTACCTGAACCCGGGCGGCTCGGTGAAGGACCGGATCGGGCTCGCGATGATCGAGGCGGCCGAGCGCGACGGCCGCCTGAAGCCGGGCGGGACGATCGTCGAGCCGACCTCGGGCAACACTGGCGTCGGGCTCGCGATCGCGGCTGCGCTCAAGGGCTACCGCTGCATCTTCGTCATGCCGGACAAGATGAGCCAGGAGAAGATCTCGACGCTCCGCGCCTACGGCGCCGAGGTCGTGATCACCCCGACGGCCGTCGACCACGACTCGCCCGAGTCGTACTACTCGGTCTCGTCCCGGCTCGCCGAGGAGATCCCCGGCGGCTTCAAGCCCGACCAGTACTCGAACCTCGCGAACCCGGAGGCGCACTACCGCGGCACCGGCCCGGAGATCTGGGAGCAGACCGGCGGCGAGCTCGACGCGCTCGTGATCTCGGTCGGCACCGGCGGGACGATCAGCGGCGTCGGGCGCTACTTCAAGGAGCGCGGCTCGCGCGCGCTGATCGTCGGCGCCGACCCGGAGGGCTCGATCTACACGGCCTGCGCCGACGGCGACCTCCATCCCTACTTCGTCGAGGGGATCGGCAAGGACACCTGGCCCGAGACGATGGATCGCCAGGTGGTCGACGAGTGGATCCGCGTCTCCGACCGCGACTCCTTCCTGGTCGCCCGCCGCCTCGCCCGCGAGGAGGGCCTGCTCGCCGGCGGCTCGTCCGGCACGACCGTCTGGGCGGCGCTCCAGGTCGCCAGCCGGCTCGGCCCGGACGCGCAGGTGCTCGCGCTGCTCCCCGACTCGGGCCGCTCGTACCTCTCGAAGTTCCTCGACGACAACTGGATGCTCGAGCACGGCTTCCTCGAGCGAAGCGCGCCCGCTCCCAGCGTCGCCGAGCTCCTCCGCTCGAAGGACGCCGAGCTCGGCGACGTGCCGGCCCTCGTCACGATCTCCGCCCACCAGAAGGTCGGCGAGGCGATCGACCTGATGCAGCGCTACTCGATCTCGCAGCTGCCGGTCGTGCGCGACGGGGAGCTCGACGAGCCTCGCCGACGTGATCGGCTCGCTGCAGGACCGCGACCTGCTCGACCGCGTCTTCAAGAACGCGGACGCGCTGCACGAGGACGTCGCGACCGCGATGCAGCCGCCGCTCGCCACCGTCGAGGCGTCGGCTTCCGTCGACGAGATCGTCGCCGCGCTGACCGGCGGAACGAACGCCGTCCTCGTCGCACGCGACGGCCGCCCGGTCGGGGTCGTCACGCGCTCCGACCTGCTCGAGTACCTCGCCCACAGCCGCTAGCCACTTGGCGGGGCGCTCCCGCCGGCCCGGGCGCACACGCGTGGCGGCCCCCGGGCCCGGGGACCCCCGCCCGGGTGGGGCAGCACCACCACCCTCCGGATCGATCGTAACGGCGAAACGCGCACGAGATCGTCACGCATCTGCAACGTTTCCGTGAAATTGCTCTCCACAGCGCGGGCCGGGAAGGAGGGCCGGGTTCGCACAGGCGGGCCGGCGCGGCTCGCGACGGCGGGCGTCTAACGTTTTCCCCGCGGTGGAGACGATCCGGCTCGAGCACTCCGGCGGTACGTCGTCGCCCACCAGGGCTACGCGGCCCGGCATCGTCGCGCGCGCCCGCCCGAGGTCGCGGCCGAGGTCGCACGGCTCGGAGCCGTCCAGCTCGACTCGATCTCGACCGTCGACCGCGCGCACCGGATCACGCTCGCCACCCGCATCGGCGCCTTCGACGAGGACGCGGTCTCGCGCCTGCTCGCGCAGGGCCGCATCTTCGAGTACTGGGCGCACGAGGCGTGCCTGCTCCCGATCGAGGACTACGGGCTCTTCAAGCGGCGGATGGCAGAGCTCGCCGACCGGCACTGGTGGGGCCGGGAGCGCACGGCGGAGGGGCGGGCGGTCGAGCGCGAGGTGCTGGCGCGCATCCGCGACGAGGGCGCGCTGCCGGTGCGGGCCTTCGAGGGCCGCAGCGAGCCGATGTGGGGCTGGAAGCCGGCGAAGCGCGCGCTCGAGCACCTCTTCGCGGCCGGCGAGGTCGCGATCGCCGGCCGCCAGGGCTTCCAGCGCGTCTACGACCTGCCCGAGCGCGTGATCCCGCGGGCCCAGCTCGAGGCGCCCGTCCCGACGGAGGACGAGTTCCGGCGCGGCTACGCGCTGCGAGCGGTCGAGGGCCGCGGCGCGCTGACCGAGGCGGGGATCGCCGAGCACTGCCGCTTCGCCGGCGGAGCCAAGGCGATCCGCCCGCACGTCGACGCGCTCGTCGCCGACGGTCTCGTGCGGCGGGTCGCGGTGGACGACGGCGGCCCGCCGGTCGTCGTCCCGGCCGCCGCGGAGCTCGACGGGGCGCCCGCGGCCGCGGTCCTGCTCTGCCCGTTCGACAACCTGATGTGGGACCGGCCGTTCCTGCGCCGCCTCTTCGGCTTCGACCACCTGATCGAGGTCTACAAGCGCGAGCACGAGCGCGCTTACGGCTACTACGTCCTGCCGCTCCTCGTCGGCGACCGCTTCGTCGGCCGCGCCGACCTGAAGGCCGACCGCGGCCGCGGCGTCCTGCAGATCAAGCGCTTCACGCCCGAGCCCGGCATTCGCGGCCGGCTCGACGACGCCGCTCGAGCAGGCCGCGACACGCCTCGCGCGCTCGCTCGGGCTCGTCGCCGTGGAGCGCTTGTCGTAGGCTCGGCGCCTCGCGGAAGCTCGTCGGGGAGCCGCGACCCCGGTACGCTAGCTCGATGGAATTCGAGACCCGCGCGATCCACGCCGGCCAGGAGCCCGACCCGGCCACCGGCGCCGTGATCACCCCGATCTACCAGACCTCGACCTACGTGCAGGAGGAGGTCGGCAAGCACAAGGGCTACGACTACTCGCGCGTCGCGAACCCGACCCGCACCGCGCTCGAGAAGGCGCTCGCGAGCCTCGAGGGCGCCGAGCACGGAATCGCGTTCTCGTCCGGCCTCGGGGCGACGACGACGTTGATGCACCTGGTCGACCCGGGCGAGCGCGTCGTGCTGATCGCCGACGTCTACGGCGGCGTCTACCGGATGACCTCCCGGGTCTACGAGCCGAAGGGCTACCGCTTCACCTACGTGCCGGCCGACGAGTTCGACGACAGCCTCGCCACCCACCTGGACGACGACGTGCGCCTCGTCTGGGTCGAGACCCCGTCGAACCCGCTCCTGAACGTGGTCGACATCCGGCGCGCCGCCGACGCCGCCCATGCTGCCGGCGCGCTGCTCGCGGTCGACAACACCTTCGCCTCCCCGTACCTGCAGCAGCCGCTCGAGCTCGGCGCCGACCTCGTCGTCCACTCGACGACGAAGTACCTCGGCGGGCACTCCGACGTGATCGGCGGCTTCGTCGCCACGAGCGACGAGGCGCTCGCCGAGCGGCTCCGCTTCCTGCAGAAGTCGCTCGGCGCCGTGCCCGGGCCGTTCGACGCGTGGCTCGTCCTGCGCGGGATCAAGACGCTCGCCGTGCGGATGCGCCAGCACTGCGAGAACGCCCGCGCGGTCGCCGACTTCCTGGCCCGGCACCCGGCGGTCGAGCGCGTGCTCTACCCGGGCCTCCCGGGGCACCCCGGCCACGAGGTGGCCCGCCGCCAGATGCGCGACTTCGGCGGCATGGTCTCGTTCCTCGTCGAGTCGGAGCAGGAGGCCGTCGCGCTCGCCGCCCGGACGAAGCTCTTCCAGCTCGCCGAGTCGCTCGGCGGCGTCGAGAGCCTGATCGAGCACCCGGCGCGGATGACGCACGCCTCGACCGCGGACGCGCCGTTCGCCGCCCCGCGCAACCTGATCCGCCTCTCGGTCGGGATCGAGGCGGTCGGCGACCTGCTCGCCGACCTCGAAGCCGCGCTCGTCGAGACCCCGGCCCGCGTGCGCCTCTAGTGCGGCGCCGCCCAACGTTTGGCCGGGAGCTCGCGTCCGCGAGGCCGGACTAGATGCTCGAGCTGATCGACCTGGACTTCCTCGGGACGCCGAGGGCGATCGGCGCCTATCTCGTCGAGACCGCGGAGGGCCTCGCGCTCTTCGACTGCGGTCCCGCGACGACGGCGACCCGACTGCACGCCGCGCTCGCCGAGCGCAGTCTGGAGCTCTCCGACGTCCACCACCTCTTCCTCTCGCACATCCATTTCGACCATGCGGGCGCAGCCGGAGCGATCGTGCGCGAGCATCCCGGCCTGACCGTCTGGGTCTCCGAGATCGGCGCGCGGCACCTGGTCGACCCCTCCCGGCTCGAGGCCTCGGCGCGACGACTCTACGGCGAGGCCTTCGACCGGCTCTGGGGCGGGCTCGTTCCGGTGCCGGAGCAGAACATCCGGCTCGCGGACGGTGACGTCCTCGGCTGGGAGGCGTTTCCCACCCCCGGCCACGCATCGCACCACGTCTCCTACTTCAGGGACGGGACGCTGCTCGCGGGCGACGCGTGCGGCGTCCGGATACCGCCGGCAACCTACGTCCTCCCTCCGACGCCGCCGCCGGACATCGACCTCGAGGCCTGGCACGTGTCGCTCGACGAGATCGAGCGGCGCGCCCCCGAGCGGCTGGCGCTGATCCACTTCGGCATCGCGACCGACGTGCCCGATCACCTGGAGCGCTTCCGGGCCGAGCTCGACCGGTGGTCGGAGCGCGTCCGGAGCGGGATGACCGTGGTCGAGTTCGTCGCCGCCGCCCGAGCGCAGACCGGCGGCGACGCCGCGACGCTCTACGACCCGATCGACACGTTCGGCCAGTCCTGGCAGGGCCTGCGCCGCTACTGGGACAAGCGCAGCGGTTAGCTGCGCCGGACCCGGCGGACGTTCGCTACGAGGCGGGCACGAGCGCGATCGTGTGCTGCTCGGTCTCCCCGTTCCGGTCGCTGAGGACCACCGTCATCGTGTAGCTCTTGCCCTTGACCGGGTCGAAGCCGACCGGAACGGTGACGGTGGCGTCCCGCTGGAGCTTGACGAGCGGGTCCCCGCTCGCGACCACCTTCCGGCCGCTCACGATCTTGAAGTTGGTGCCGACCTTGGCGCCCGTGGAGTTGCGAGAAGCCAGGTACGGCGCCCCCACCGTGACCGAGAAGGGCTTGTTCGGGCTGACGGCCTGGGTCTGGCCGACGATCGCCCGGGCGGTCGCGGCGAACGAGGCGTACGCCGGCTTGTGGCGGCCGCTCTTCGTCTCGAGCCCGCTGAACCACGTCTGTGCGGTGCTGTCGCGGAAGATGAACCAGACGAACATCTCGACGTAGGGGTTGGCCGCCGCGAGCTGGAGCGCCTTCCTTGCGTCTGCCGCCTGCTGGGCATAGCTCACGCCGCCGGCGTACTCGGGCTTCGTCTGCTCGGCGTACTCGGTGATCCAGATCGGAACCCGGCGGTGGAACCACTTCTGCAGGTCGGTGCCGAACCTCGCCATCGTCGAGAGCGCGACGTTCGGATAGGCGACCTTCTGGGTCGGGCCGAGCGCGTAGACGCTCGGGTACGGATGCGTCGCCCAGGCGTCGAACGGCAGCTTGGGCGCTGCCAGTGCCAGGCCGTGCGCGAACGTCGCGGGGGCGACCGAGTCGCTGCCGGGCGTCGGCCTGTTGTGTCCACGGTTCGAGGTCTCGCCGGCCGCGACGATCGCGCGCGGGTTGCCCGCCTTGATCCCCTTGTAGGCGGCCATGAAGAGCTTCGCGTAGATGCCGGGGCTGACGATCGTGTTCCCGCTGTACTGCGGGGTCAGGAACTGCTCGAGGTTCGGCTCGTTCCAGACGGCGAAGTAGTTCACGACCCCGAATCCCGCCTTCTTGCCGCTGTAGCGCGTCGCCAGCATCTGCGCGAACTGGGTCAGGGTCGGAAAGGTTCGTCGGCGGATGGTTCGGCGTCTGGCCTCCGTTCGCCCAGCCGGGCGTCTCGGCGATCGTCACCAGGACCTGGAGCCCGTTCGACTGCGCGAGGCGGACGACCGCGTCGAGGTCGGAGAGGTGGTAGGCGGGGTCGCCTCCGTTCAGCGGCGACGACGGCTTCGTCGGGGCGATCGACGACCAGTCGGCGAGGACGTGAATCATCGAGGCGTGCGCCCTGGCCGCCGCCGCGAGGTTCTGGGCGGTGCTCGTCGACCAGCGGAAGCTCGGGTCGTCGTAGAAGCCGACCGGCATGCGGACCGCGGCCCTGACCGACGCAGCCGGCACGGCCGCGAGGACGACGACGACGAGCAAGGCAAGGCGAAGCTTCCGCGGCACGGCCACCGACCTCCTACGCTGGGAACACAGGACATGTCCACCGTAACCGAACGGCGTCAGGACCATGTTAAGAACGTGACAGACGTGTGACACTCGCCGCCCGGGCGGCGTAGATGGCCCAGCAGACCAAGGAGAAACCTCATGAAGCGCATTCGGATCGTCGTCCTCTCGCTCGGGCTGGGCGTGCTCTTCGCCGCCGCAGGCGCGGCGTCGGCCGCCGGAGCCCGGACGATCACGGTTCAGGGAACCGGCATCGTCACGAGCGTTCCCGACCAGGCCCAGTTCAGCTTCGGCGTCTCGACCACCGAGAAGACGGCCCGGCAGGCCCTGGCGGCGAACGCGACCAGGATGACCGCGGTGATCGCCGCGATCAAGGGCCAGGGGATTCCCGACGCGGGCATCCAGACGGCGCAGATCTCGCTCTCGCCGAACACGAACCAGACCGGGACGACGGTCGTCGACTTCACGGCGAGCAATACGGTCACCGTCAACACGAAGGACGTGTCGAACGCGGGCGGGATCGTCGACGCCGCCGTCGCCGCGGGCGCGAACCTCGCGGGCGGCCCCTCGCTGACGCCCTCCGACCAGGCACTGCTGATCCGGCGCGGCCCTGAAGGCCGCGATCGCCGACGCCCGGGCGCGTGCGCTCGCGATCGCATCCGCGGCCCACGTCAAGCTGGGTCGGGTCCGGACGGTGACCGAGGTGACGAGCTCGCCGATCTTCTCCCCGAGCCCGGTCGCCAAGGAGAGCGCGGCCGCGACCCCGGTCGAGGCTGGCACGATCCAGACCGAGGAGGACGTGACCGTCACCTACGAGATCGCCTAGGATCGCGGCTCGACGGGCTCGAGCTGCGAGTTCGGGCCTCGCGGCGGGCTCCGGAGCGAGCCCGGTCAGGAGTGGGCGCGCTCGTCCTGGAGCAGCGCCAGGACTGCGTTCGCCCAGTCGGCGACGTCGTCGAGCGGTTCCTGGTCGCGGATCGTCGTGAAGCCCGCGGTCAGCACCTCGAGCTCCTGCGCCGTGAGCATCCGCGCCGGCTCGGCGCCCTCCGAGGCGTCGAGGCGACCGAGATCGGCCTCGGTGCGTCGCGTCTTCGCGAAGCGGATCAGCCACTCGCGGTTCCCGACTGCCTCGGCGAGCTGCTCCAGCAGCTCGTCGAGCCGCTCGTGCCCCTCGGGGGTGAGCGCTGCCACGGCTTTCGCCAGGTACTCGCTGTGATGGTCGCTCCCGGCCACCGCGCCATCATCGCAGGTCCCGCCCGATCCGCTGCGGGGCCTGGTGCCGCACGAGACCGGGCCCGGCGGCTGCCGCAATCAGGCGGAGTGCGGTTGGGCCGGCGGCCCGAACGCGTCACGAGAACGCTCGGTCTGGCCTCGGGCGCGTTTGCGGCTCGCCGGGCTCCGGCGCACCCCACAGGATCTCATCGGCGTAGGCCGGTGCGCGGGTCGCCGACGTTGCCGGAGGCGAGTCCTCGCACGACGGCCCACCGCCGTCCGCGGGCTGCATCCTGGTCGACGTATCCGCGCGGACCCGCCCGCGGCCCGTCGAGCCGCCACGACGGCCGCCCGTCAGAACCGCTGGATGGTCGCCCAGGCGGCTCCCTGCTCGTCGACCGCGATCCCGCCGGGCGTTAGGGACGGCGAGCCGCCGGGTTGCGGGTGCACCCGACCGCTGTCGACGGAGACCGTGCGAAGGACACCGCCGCTTGACGCATCGAGCTCCGAGATCGTGTGGTCGAAGTCGTTCACGACCCAGACGTGACGTCGATCGGCGGCCAGCGCGTCCGGCTGGTCTCCGACGGACACGACGTGGAAGTATCCGTACCTGAGGTCGACGTGCGTGACCTCGTTCGCGGACGGGCTCGCGGCCCAGAGCGCGCCTCCGGTCGACGCGAGCGCGGTGGGCGGCGCGGGAACCGAGAGCACCCGGAGCGTGCGGCCGGTTCAGGCGTCGAGCTCGATCAGCTTCTGGCCGAAGGTGAGCGCGACCCAGACGGCGTCTCCCGCCGCGACGATCCCGTCGGGGCCGGCGAGGTGCCGCCGGAGCACGACGGCAGCGAGCGTCCTCCCGTCGACCCGGGTGACGGTTCCCGACTCCTGGCTCGTGACGAACACCGCCCCCTGCCCGGCGGCGATCGCGGTGGGGTCGGGGCCGACGGGGATCCGGTCGGTGAGCCGGCCCGTGCGCGAATCGAACCGCACGAGGCTCGGGTCGAACGGGCTGAGCGCCCAGACGGCTCCGTCCCCGCCGGCCAGCGCCGTCGCGGGTGAGCTCGTGCTCACCGCCGTCTGCGCGCCGGTCGTCCGGACGATCCGCCTGACCGTCGCGTCCTGGTAGGCGACCGCCCAGATCGCGCCGGGCTCGGCCAGCACGGCTTCCGGCGTCGCTCCGGCGGGGAACGACGCGGTCACCCGGCCGGTCCGGGGATCGAGGCGGACGACGGTGTTCGCACGGATCGGCACGGCCGGGGTCGCGGCCGCCCGATGACCGCCGTGCCGGAGCCCGGTCGCCGCCGCCACGACGGCGGCGACGGCGACGGCGACGGCGACGACTGCGACGACGAGCGCCGGGCGCCGCCGTGACCGTCCCGGGGAGGCCGTGCGTGGCGCCGCGAAGTCCGACCGCAGGCCTTCGGCGACGGCCTGGAAGATCCGCTCGGGGCCGTCGATGTCCTTGAGCCGCTGCAGGCCGAGGTCGCGCAGGCTGAGCCCGGCGGGGAGATCGTCCTTCAGCAGCTCCGCGGTCGCGGTCGAGAGCAGGATCTGGCCGCCGTGCGCAGAGGCGGCGATACGCGCGGCGCGATGGAGCCCCATGCCGTGATAGCCCTCTTCGCCGACGACCGGCTCTCCGGTGTGGAGCCCCATCCGGATGCGGCACTCGACGCCGTCGGGCCAATCGTGAGCGGCGAGCCGACGCTGCGCGTCGAGCGCAGCCTCGACCGCGGCTCCGGCACGCGCCAAGACGACGAAGAACGAGTCGCCTTCGGTGCCGAGCTCACGCCCCTCGTGGGCGGAAAAGCTCTCGCGGAGGATCCGGCGGTGGGCGGCGAGCAGCTCTCCGTACTCGTGTCCGAGCTGCTTGAGGAGACGCGTCGAGCCCTCGATGTCGGTGAAGAGCATCGTGACGGTCCCCGCCGGCAGCGGGCTTCCGTTGCTCATGGCGGCGCGAATGGGCGGTCAGGACGCGGACGGGACGCGCAGGATGCGCTCCCCTGCCGGGTCGAAGACCCACAGAGCGCCGCCTACGTACGCGATCGTGGCCGTGCACGGGAAGTCGACGAACGCCCCGACCCCGCATCTCCCCGGATGCGAGACCGCGAACGACCCCGTGATCGAGCCGGTTTTCGGTGACCGGGTCGACGCGCGTAAGAGTGTTGTCGCCGGGCGTCGAGACCCAGAGCGAGCCGTTTCCGAAGCGTGCCACCTCTGGCCCGGAGCCCTGGCGGAGAGCAATCGTCGCGCGGGTGACGCCCGTGCGCGGGTCGACCCTGAGCACCTGGTCGCCACGGTGCGACACCACCCACAGCGACCCGTCGCCGACCGCCACGGACGTCGGCCCGGTCGCGGGAAACGACGATACGACCCGGTTCGTCGCCGGGTCGATCCGCGTCACGCGGTACGGCGTGAACTCGGGAACCCAGATCGCGTGGCCGTCGGTCGCCACGTCGTAGGGATCGTCGATCCGGACGGTCGCGACTACCCGGTTCGATCCCGGAGAGATCCGGTAGACGCGCTGGCTCGCCTGGTCGGCGACCCAGACGAAGCCGCCGGTGACGACCACCCGTCCTTCCGGCGAGTTCGCGAGAACGGCGGGAGAGGGCTCCGGGGCGACCGGGATGCGGGCGATCAGCCTGCCATCCGCGGACGCGTAACGGTAGACGGTTTCCTGGGATGGGACGAACGCCCAGACGGAGCCGGCGCCGGCGCCGAGAGCCGCGTACGACGACCCCGCGTACGGGAAGCGAATGGACGCGCTTGCATGCAGCCGCGACGGCGATGCCTGGGCACCTGCCGATGCGAGCAGAAGTGCGCCGATTGTCGCGATCGTGGCGGGTATAGCCTTGCGGAGCATCTTCGACCTCCTATGGTCGCAGAGGAGCGGATCCGGCGAGCGTGCCGCCGGCCCGGAACCCGCCGTCCACTCACGGGTAACCGTTCGGTAATCGCCGTTGCGCGACGGCTCGTGCTGCGAGAGGCTTGGCGGGTGGAGTTCTCGATCCTGGGCCCGCTCGAGATCGCCGACGGCGAGAGAACGGTGGTGCCGCCGCGTGGGCGCGATCGGGAACTTCTGCTGCATCTCCTCATGAACAGGAACGAGGTCGTGTCGCTCGACCGGCTCGTGGACGACCTGTGGGAGGGGCGACCGCCGGCCACTGCGGCGAAGGTCGTGCGGAACGGCGTCTCGCGACTTCGCCGCGACACGGTTGCCGACCGGCTTGCAACTCGGCCGCCCGGCTACGTGCTGCGTGTCGAGGAGGGGGAGCTCGACGTCGACCGGGCGCTCCGGCTTTCCGCGCGCGCACGGGGCGAGGACCCGGGTAGCGCATTCGCGACGCTCGGCGAGGCGCTGGCGCTCTGGCGAGGCCGGCCTCTGGTCGAGGTCGCCGACGCGCCGTTTGCCCGGGCCGAGATCCACAGGCTCGAGGAGCTTCGGCTCGGCCTCGTCGAGCAGCGCTTCGATGCCGGCCTCGCCGCCGGCGATGCCGCCGATCTGATCGCCGATCTCGAGCGGCAGGTCGCAGACCGTCCCTTCCGGGAGCGGCTGCGCGGCCAGCTGATGCTCGCCCTCTATCGCGCAGGGCGCCAGTCGGAGGCCCTGGACTGCTACCGCGCCGGCCGGCAGCTCCTGGTCGACGAGCTCGGCCTCGAGCCGGACCCGGAGCTGCAAGAGCTGCAGCGGAGGATGCTCCGTCACGACCCTGACCTGATGCCGGTGCGCGCGGCCCGGAGGCGGTCGCACCGCCGGGCAGCCCTTGCGGTGCTCGGAACGGCGATGGCCGCGGTCGCCGTGGGGGCCGTCCTGCTCGACCGGCACGGCTCCGGGGCGGTGCCGATCGCCGCCGACAGGGTCGTGCGGTTCGACGCCTCGACCGGCGAGGCGACGGCGTCCTTCGCCGTCGGCGCCACTCCCCGCTCGGTCGCCGTGGATCGCGACGCGGTCTGGGTCGTCGACTACGGCGACCGGACGGTCACCCGGGTCACGCGGGCCACGGGCGCGACGGCGACCACCGGAACGGGCTCTCCGGCGACGGCGCTCGCCTGCGGATCCGGGGCATGCTGGGCGCTCAGCTCCTTCGACGGAAGCCTCGCCCGGCTCGATACCGAGAGTGGCAACGTCGACGCGAGCTCGTCGGTCGGCTCCGACCCGAGCGCCGTTGCCGCCGGCTCGGCGGTGTTCGTGACGAGCCAGAGCGCCGGCACGCTCCTCCGGGTCGACCCGCGCTCGCTCTCTGTCTCGGTGCTCCGGCGGCGCCTGCCGGGGCCGTCCGGCGTTGTTGCGGAAGGCAACGTCGTCTGGGTTGCGCTGAGCTTCGCCCGGCAGCTCGTCGAGCTCGACGGCGCGACCGGCCGGACGCTCCGGACGCTGACGGTCAGCCTCTCACCCGACGCGCTCGCCCTCGGCGGGGGCGCGCTGTGGACGACGAACCCGGCCGAGAACGACGTGACGCGGGTCGATCTGCGCACGGGCGTCTTCAAGGTGCTCCCGGTCGGGGACGACCCGACCGCCGTGGCGGCGGGGCCGAGGTGGGTCTGGGTCGTCAACGACCTCGACCACAGCATCTCGGAGCTCGACGCGGTGTCCGGCGACGTCCTCCGGACGATCTTCGTCACGAAGGGGAACCCGCACACGAAGCCCGGCAAGCCCCCGCCGCGAGAACTGACGCCAGGCGGGGTGGCGATCGACGACCAGGGAGCCGCCTGGGTGACGATCCAGCGCTTCTGACCCGGAGCCGACTGAATGGGCGGTGACGGGCTCGAACCGCCGACCCCCTGCGTGTAAGGCAGGTGCTCTCCCAGCTGAGCTAACCGCCCCGGAAATGGAAGTGTGCCGATATCTCCGGCGATTGCGGCGCCGCCCGGCGGCACCCGCTTGCCAGCGGCCGGTCGTTCCGCTACCGTCCTCGTCGATTGCGGCCCGACGACCGGGCTGCTGCGCCGGCAGTGACGCCGGGCACGCGCTGCGAAGTCCGGCGGCGCGCGAGGCGATGGCCGCCTCGGTGAGCGACGACGCTCGGGAGCCTGACCGGCTCCGGATCCGTGCTCGCGATTCGTTCCCACCGATGCGAAGGAGCCCGCAATGCGCAGCGAACGTACGACCGATCTCGACAACCTCCGCTCGGCCGTCGCCGCCCGACTCGACCTGCCCCGGCCCACGGCGGCGGATGATGCCTTCGAGGAGGCGTGCCGCGCCTACCTCCAGGACCTCCGCTGGCCCGGCGGAGTCGAATGCCCCCGCTGCAGCGAGGGGGCGCGGCTGCTCTGGCTCGAGTCCCGCTCCAAGTGGCACTGCTACGGCTGCCGCTACCAGTTCAGCGTCACCGCCGGCACGCTCTTCCACAGCTCCCACCTCCCGGTGTGGAAGTGGTTCGTCGCCGTCCACCTGATGCTGGAATCGCCGGAGGGCCTCTCGGCAAACGAGCTGCGGCGCACGATCGGCGGCAGCTACAAGACCGCGTGGTTCGCCGCGCACCGGATCCGGGCGGCGATGCGGGGCCGCGGCGCCGAGCTGCTCCGCAGCCTCGTCGAGGCCGAGCTCCTGCATGCCGGGGGCGCCGCCCGGACTCCCGCCGACCTCGACCGCGCCCACCGCACGGTGCTCGCCCGGCTGCGCCGCCGCGTGGCCGGGCCCCACCATCAGCTGAGCGTCAAGTACCTCCCGGCCTACATCGACGAGCGCCGCTGGCGCTCGGCGAACCGCTCGAATCCCCATGTCTTCCGGGACACGATCCAAGCTCTACTCGAGGGTGAGGGAATCTCGTATGAGCGGCTCGTTGCAACCGGGTAGCCGCGAGACCGCCCGGGGGCCCGCGCTCGTGCAGCTGCCACGGGCGCGGGCCCCGAAGGGGGCGGAGCTCGTCCGGCTCCGGCTGCCCGACCGGCCGGGAAGCCTCGCCGGATCGCCGGCCACTTCGCCGCGCACGGCGTCGACGTCCTGCGGCTCGAGGTGCTCGGCCGCCAGTCCGGATTCGCGATCGACGACTTCCTGGTCGCGGGCCCCGGCCTCGACGAGGCCCTCGCGGGCCTCGGGGCGGCTGCGACCGTGCTCGCACGCCGCCCCGGAGTCGATCTGCGCGACCCCGGGCTCGCGATGGCGGCTGCATGTGCGTCGGTGACGGCGGCCGGGAGCGGCCGCGAGGCCCACCGGCAGCCTGGTGCACGCCGCACTCGAGCTCGTCTTCGCCGAGGCCGGGCTCCTGTGCATCCGCCACGACGACGGCTCGCTCCGCGTCGCCGCCTCGACCGAGCCCGAGCTGCCGGCGCTCCTCGACGGGAGCGCCGCCTCGCTGCTCGCCTCGGCGCTCTTCAGCGGCGAGCCCCTGACCGCGGACGGCCGCGCTCCCTGGGCGCCGCCCGGCTACCGCGACGTCCTGCCCACGGGCGCCGTCGCGGCGGTTCCCGGCGGATCGCCTCCGTTCCTCGTGCTCGTCCTCCTCCGTGACGATCCCGCTCCGTTCGTCGCCGCCGAGCTCGAGCGCCTCGCCGCGCTCGCGCGGGTCGCGATCGGGACGCTCCAGCTGCACGACGCGCGGCCGGCGAACGGCCGGAGCGCCGCGGCGAGGTTCACGCCTTGACGACCGAGCCGAGCCGCCAGGGACGGGTCCTGATCGCCGAGGACGAGACGATCATCCGCCTCGACCTCCGCTCGCTGCTCGAGGCGAACGGCTTCGAGGTCTGCGGCGAGGCGCGCGACGGCGTCGAGGCGGTCGAGCTTGCCGAGTCGCTCGCGCCGGACGTGATCCTGATGGACATCAAGATGCCCCGGCTCGACGGGATCGAGGCTGCCCGGCGCATCCTCGAGCGGCGCCCGGTGCCGATCGTGATGCTGACCGCCTTCGGGCACGACGACCTGGTCCGGCGCGCCGTCGACACCGGGGTCTTCGGCTACCTGGCCAAGCCGTTCCGCGAGCACGACGTGATCCCGGCCGTGCTCGCGGCGCAGGCCCGCCACGCCGAGTTCGCCGAGGTCAAGCTCCAGGCCGTCGTCGCTCCTCGAGGCGCTCGAGGCACGCAAGTCGATCGAGCGCGCCAAGGGCATCCTGATGGCGAAGGAGGGCCTGACCGAGGACGAGGCCTTCGCTCGGCTGCGCCGGGCGAGCCAGAAGTCCGGCCGGCCGATGAAGGTGATCGCCGACGCGGTCGCGGCGACGCTCGGCTAGGACGAATGGCCGGCGAGCCAGTCGAGCAGAGCGGAGACGCTGGCGGTCGCGACGCAAACGGACGTATCCGCGGCGCCGTAGTAGATGCGGAGCGTGTCCCCGTCGTCGAGGAGCACCCACCCGCAGGGAAACACAACTTGAGGACGTCTCCCGTGCGCTCGTACGGCGCCTCGGGCCCGAAGATCCACTCGCTCGAGCGGGCGAGGACCTGCTCTGGCCGCTCGCTGTCGAGGAGCGCGAGGCCGAGCCGGTAGATCGCGCCGGCGGCGGTGACGCGGACCCCGTGGTAGAGGAGCAGCCAGCCCTGCGGCGTAAGCAGGGGCGGCGCGCTCAGCCCGACCTTGTGGGCGTCCCACCACCCGCCCTCCCGCGCATGTAACAGCACCTCGTGGTCACCCCAGTGTCGAAGATCGGGGCTCCAGGAGAGCCAGATGTCGGCCCTCTGCGTCGGCGTCGACGAGACAGGCCGGTGGACCAGGGCCCAGCGATCGCCGAACCTGCGCGGGAAGAGCGCGGCATCCTTGTCCTCGGGGGGCATCAGGACCCCGCGACGGTGGTACGTGCGGAAGTCGCGGGTCGCGGCGAGGGAGACGATCGGGCCGCCGGTGGAGTACGCGGTGTACGTGATCAGGTACTCGTCGTCGCAGCGGGTGATCCGCGGGTCCTCGATCCCGAAGCGCTCGGCATGCAGGTGGAGGTCGGGATGGAGGGCCCGCTCGGGCTCGACCACCCAGCCGGTCAGGCCGTCGGCGCTCCGCGCGACGCAGAGGTGAGAGAGACCGGTGCGCTCCTCGACGCGGACGAGCAGGAGGGTCTCGCCGTCGAAGCTCGCGGCGCCGGGGTTGAAGACCGCATTCACGGTGGACGGCCACTGTTCGGCCGTCAGCACCGGGTTCCCCTCGTAGCGACTGAGAAGCTCGTTCGGACGCGGGGTCATCTCGGATCCATCCGACCAACGGCTAAGGATACGCTGTGCTTCGCGGCGGCGGTCGCAGCCTGGCAATGAGTGAGGACAGCAATCCAGAACGGCGTCACGAGCGTCGAGGGGTCACGGTGCGCCGCATCAGCGAGGCACCCGTCATCGCCGCCTGCACCGCACCCGGGTACGGCCCGATCTTCAACCCGGGCGTGATCTTCCACGACGGCCGGTACCACCTGTTCGCGCGCGGCGTGCGCGACCACTACCGGCGGAACGAGGGCGCGGGCGCGCGGTTCCTCGACTACATCTCCGACGTGCTCGTCTTCGTCTCCGACGACGGCACCAGCTACGAGTTCCAGCACGTGCTCGCGCGCAGCTCGCAGGACGGCGTCTACTCCTACGAGGATCCGCGTGTGCAGATCGTCCAGAGCCACGGCGAGACACGGTTCGTGATGTCGTACACGAACCTGCCCGCCCCCGAGACGGGCGAGTTCTGGCGGATCGGCGTGCACCGACTCGGCTACGAGCAGGGCAGGTTCTTCCTCGAGGAGGGCTCCGGCCGCGTGATCGGCCCCGACGGCGAGCCGAACAAGGACGCGATGATCTTCAACCTGCGCGGCGGGAAGGTCGCGCTCATCCACCGGATCTACCCGAACATGCAGATCGCCGTCTTCGACTCGCTGGCCGACCTCTGGGACGCTCCGGACGGCTACTGGGCGGAGTACATGCCGGAGCTCGACCGGCACACGATCATCCGGCCGCCCGAGACCTCGCTCGGCGTCGGAGCCGGCGCGCCGCCGGTCCAGACGCCCGACGGCCTGGTGCTGCTCTTCCACGAGCGAGACGGCGACGGTCACTACACGGCGCGGGCGGCGCTGCTCGACGACGCGACCGGGCAGGTGAAGTCGATGCTGGCAGAGCCGATCCTGCGCCCCGAGCTCGAGTGGGAGCGAGAGGGGGACGTCGACAACGTCGTGTTCCTGCAGGGTGCGGTGGCACGGCCCGACGGGACGATCTACGTCACCTACGGCGCGGCCGACCGGTGCGTCGGCGCCGCGGTGCTCTCGACCAACGAGCTGCTCGCGGCATTTCGCACCGCCTGACGCACCGTTCAGGCCCGAACGACCGCACGCGCTCGGGAGACCTCGCGGATGAGCGCTCCGTAGCGGCGGCCGACGTGGTCCCAGCAGAGCGACTCGGCCTGCCGCCGCGCGACCGCAGCCGCCCGCCGCGCAGCTTCCGGGTCGGTCAGGAGCACGCGCAGCCCCGCAGCGATCGCGCCGGCGTCCTCGTGCGGGACGACGATCCCCGATCCCCTCCCGAGCAGCTCGACGGCGTGCGGGAACGCGGTCGAGACGACCGGCTTCCCGGAGGCGATCGCCTCGACGAGCACGCCCGAGACGACCTGGTCCCGCGACAGGTAGGGGAGCAGCACGATGTCGGCCCGGCGGATCTCGGCGAGGATCTCCCCCGTCTCGCGGTACCCGTCCGCGAACTCGACGAGCCCGCCGACGCCGAGCTCCGCCGCGCGGTCCTGGAGGGACTCGCGATAGGCCTCGCCCGAGCGTCGCAGCACGTTCGGGTGCGTCTCGCCGAGGACCCGGTAGCGCGGAAGCGGCTCGAGGTCGCGCAGGCCCGCCAGCGCCTCGATCGCGAACTCGATCCCCTTACCCGGCCCGATCAGCCCCCAGCTCAGGATCAGCGGGCGGCGGCCGGAGGCGCCGTGGAGCGACCGGGGAGCGACGTTGAGCGGCGCGCCGTGCTGGATCACGACCACGCCGGCCGGCTCGATCTCGTGCCCGTCGAGCAGCCGCTGCCTGGCGACGGCGCTCTGGGCGACGACGCGCTCGGCGGAGAGGGCGAGCTCCTCGACGATCGCGCGCTGGCTCGGCGTCGGCTTCTCCAGCACGGTGTGCAGCACGACCACCACCGGCACCGCGAGACGCGAAACGAGCTCGAGCACGTCGGCGCCGTCCGGCCCGCCGAAGACGCCGAACTCGTGCTGCACGATCACAGTGTCGAAGCCGCTCAGCGCCCGGGCCGCCGCCTCGAGGGACGGGCGCGAGCCGCGGGCCCACTCCGCGATCACCTCGGGGGGAACCGTCATCGGGCCGGGATCGTCGACGCAGCTGACGACGCCGATCGCGCTCGCCGATCCGGAGGCGACGAGCGCCTCGGCGAGCGAGGCGGTGAAGGTCGCCAGGCCGCACTTCGCAGGCGGGTAGGTGCTGACGAAGCCGACGGAGCCCGCGGACGGGTCGAGCACCCGCAGGTCCTGACCGTGCGTCAGCGGACGCTCGTCCCTGAGGCCGGGGATCGCTGAGGCGGACATGGAATCCCTCCCGGAAACGAAAAAAGCCCTCGGAACTCTCTCCGAAGGCCACATTGCCGAACCGGCCCATCGTCGAGCGGCCAGAGACTCACCTTAGCGAAACGCCCCGCCTCCCGCCAGTACCGCGGCCCTCGGCAGAGCTCGAGGCGGCCCGGGCTCGAGGTCGCCCCGGGTCGTCTTGTTGCTTCTTGTTTATATCTGTGATAAGTATATCTTGTCTAGCGATTTAGTGAGCAACTACGACAAGGAAGGACGGCGCCCCGATGAGCTTCGAATCCGAGCACGACAACACCTTCGACCGGGCAACGCTCCTTCGGCGGGGCGCCGCGGTGGGGGCATCGCTCACCCTGGCTGGGATGCTGCCGAGCCTCGCGGGCGCGCGCAGCGCCGGCGCGACCCTGAACCTGGTCGCGTACTCGACGCCGAAGCCCGTGCTGGCGCAGGTCATCTCGAGCTGGAACCAGACCCCGCAGGGCCGCGGCGTCTCCTTCAACCAGTCCTACGGCCCTTCGACGAGCCAGGCGAAGTCGGTGGTCGCCGGCTTGCCGGCCGACCTCGTCTTCCTCTCGGCGGGCGACGACGTGAACCTGCTCGTCGATGCGGGGCTCGTGAACCGGAACTGGGACGAGCAGGCCTACGACGGCATCGCCGCCGACACGGTCGTCGTCTTCGCCGTCCGCGACGGCAACCCGAAGAAGATCAGGGGCTGGGACGACCTGATCGAGCCGGGCGTGCAGGTGATCACGCCGGACCCGTTCAGCTCCGGCTCGGCGAAGTGGAACATCCTCGCGGCGTACGCGGCGCAGCGCCACCTCGGCAAGACCGACAGGCAGGCGATCGCCTACGTCGGGAAGCTGTTCGCGAACGTCGTCTCTCAGGACAGCTCGGGCAGCAACGCCACGAACACGTTCCTGTCGGGGAAGGGCGACGTGCTGATCACCTACGAGAGCGAGGCGATCAACGCCAACCTGAAGGGCGCGAACATCCAGTACGTGATCCCGCGCCAGACGATGCTGATCCAGCTCCCGGTTGCGGTGCTGCAGAACAGCCCGAACAGGGACCTGGCGAACACGTTCATCCAGTACATGAAGTCGACGCCGGCCCAGCTCGTCTTCGGGCAGTTCGGCTTCCGGCCGGTCAACCCGGCGGCGGCGAAGACGTTCACCAGGTATCCGGTCCGCCCCGGGCAGTTCACGATCGCCGACCGGACGATCGGCGGCTGGCGCGCAGCCGACAGGAAGTGGTTCGACCCGAACCACGGACTGATGGCGAGGATCGAGCAGGCTGTCGGCGGGCCCTCCGCTTGACGGCAGGGCGGCGCCCTCGCTCAGTACAGGCCTTCGCCCTGGGCGTAGCGCTCGGCGCGCTCCCGCTCGTACCCCGCCGCGTCGAAGTCTGGGTCGTTCAGCGAGCGGAGGATCTCGCCCGAGCTCGGGAGCTCGGACCGGTCGACGTGGCGCTCGGGGTTCCAGAGATCCGAGCGGATGAGCGCCTTCGCACACTGCGTGTAGGCCTCCTCGATCGAGACGAGAATCCCGAGCCGGGGCACCGCCCCCTCGACCGCGCTGGCGGCAAGCAGCTCCCGGTCGTCGGTGATGACGGCCCTGCCGTTGACCCGGAAGGTGTCGCCGACGCCCGGGATCAGGAAGAGCAGCCCGATCGACGGGTCTCCGAGCAGGTTTGTGAGCGTGTCGGCGATCCGGTTTCCCGGACGCTCGGGGAGCAGGAGTGTGCGCTCGTCGAGGATCCGGACGAACGACGGCGGATCGCCGCGCGGCGAGACGTCGATGCCGCCGCCGGGCATCTTGGTCGCCACGCAGACGAACGGCGAGCGCTCGATGAACTGCCGGGTGAGCCCGTTCAGGCGGTCGGAGATCTTCGAGAGGACGAGCTCGACGGGCTCGCCGACGATCGCGCGCAGCTCCGCCGGGTCGACGATCGCGTGAGGCTCCCCCATGCCGACAGGCTACTCGCGCGGCCCGCGGGACGACCCGACATCCAACCCGGAGATCAGGGTTGCTCGATCTTGACCTTGCCGCGCACGTGGCCGCCGTTCGTGAACGGAACGTGGACGTCGATCGTCGCGGTCGTCCCGACCAGCAGCCCGCCGGCGGCGTTGACCAGCCTGCCGGTGGCGCCCGGAAGGCCGCAGTTGGGGTGGATCTCCCGCGTCGTGCCGGACGGCGAGACGATCCCGCGCAGCACGCCCTGGTTCGTCAGCTGAGAGCCCCCGGCCAGGCAGATGTCGCTCTGGTCGGTCAGCACGCCGAGGTTCACGAGGCGGTGACCCTTCCCCAGGACCAGGAAGCCGCCGTAGCCGACCCTGGCCCGTGAGCCGTGCGCGAAGGTCGTCGTCGTCGGCTTGCCGGCATCGACGAGCACCGCCTCGCCGTTTGAGGTGCAGAGCGCGCTGATCCAGCTGCGCGTGACCGTGAACGGCCCCTGGCTCGTCCCGCACTGGGCGACGTTCGCGATCGACTGCCCGCCGAGGATCACCGTCCCGAGCTGGAAGTCGAACGTCCCGTTCCCGGAGAGCGCCGCCCTGGCGAGCTGGAAGGTGCCGCCGCCGAACTCGAGCGTGGCGCGCGGAGTGACGGCGTAGCTGCTCCCGGCGGCGCCCGTTCCCCCGCCGAGGAGCAACAGCCGCTGCCCCGACGACACCGCGACGCTGCCTGCGTTCACGAACGGAACCTGGAACTGGAAGGTCGCCGCTCCGGCAGGATCGCGAACCGTGGCGCCGCGCTCGTTGACGAACGAGCCCGAGCTGTTCGTGCCGAAGTTGTCGACGAACCCCTTGCTCGGCGGCGGCGCGATCACCACGGTGCCGTAGTTCAGGAAGCGGGCGGAGACGGCGTGGTCGAAGTAGGCGCTCTTCAGGTCGACCTCACCGCCGTGCGCGACCTCGAAGCTGAGCGACCCCTGGATGCCGGCCCCGAACCCGAGCCTCGCTCCGCCGGCGACCACGACGGTGCCCGAGCCTGCAAGCGCGGCCGACCCGAACCCGGTCAGGCCGGCGCCGCCCTGCGTCCCCGTGAGCTCGAGGGTCACGTGCGGGCCGATCGTGAAGGTTGCGAGTGATCCGACGTCGACGTTCTCGATCGTCGAGGTCGTGCCCGCGCCGAGCAGCTGCAGCCCGAAGTTGTGCAGGCGCAGGCCGGCGCTGTCGAGCACCGAGACGCCCCTGACCTTCGAGCCGTCGCCCACGCTCACCGTCCCTCCCGGGAAGCCGGCGGGGATGCACGCGAAGTCCGCCGCGCCGGGCTCGCGGGCCGGGCTCCAGTTGGTCGGCTGCTCCCAGGTCAGCGGGTCTGCCTTGTCGCCGCCGGTATAGGTGATCGTGCAGGCCGTCCGGGCGGCGGCGGCGGAGCTCGCGACCGTCCGCGCGGCGGCCGGTAACGCGAACACCGCCGCCGCGAGCAGCAGTACGACGATCCCGACCGGTCCGAACCTCGAAGCGCGCCTCATGCAACCCCCCGGTGACACACGGCGAGGCGGAATGATAGACGACGACGCGGTCCCGGTCACGGCGTTCCGGAGCCGCGCCCGACGGGAACCGGATGCCGGTACGGCGGCCGCTTCCCGGCCTCCGGAGGTGCGCCGCGGCCCGGCGCCCTGCGGGCACCGTGGGTCTCGCAGGTCTCTCTCCGGCGCCCGATCCGACGCGTGCCAGCACGCTGCCCTGGCGGCGGCGGGTCGCCGCCACTGCGGGATCCCCTAGAGTCGTGCCGTGAGAATCGCGGTGGCGATCGGAGTAGTCGCGGTGGCGCTGGCGGCAGCGGGGTACCTCCTGCAGTGGCGCAACGTGAATCCGCAGTACACCTCGGCTGTCGCCTTCTGCAAGCGGCACGGCGGCTGCCTCGCCAGCTCGACCTACCCTCCCGAGCACCTGAGCCCCTGGTGGGGAGATCCCGCGGCGGTCATGATCGCAGTCGTCGGCATCGCCGTCGCCGCCGGCATCCTGGTTCTCGGCCGGCGGTAGCCGCCGGCCGGGCGTCCCTCAGGCAGTTCGCAACGGCCCCTCCGATCGGAGAGGCTGCTGCGCCGGGACCGGACCAGACGCAGGCTCGCGAGAGTGAGTTCCGCTCGCATCCTCCTTCGTTCCCACGATGCAGCGCGCCACGCCCGGAACCCGGACCGCTCCGTCCTTCTCGAACGCGCTCACCGCCGCGATGGCGCTTGCCCGTATCCGCTCCCGCGCCGGTTCGTCGACCTGCTGCAGCGCCGCAACTGCGAGCGAGACATGCTCGCTGATCATCTCCCAGTACTCCGCGGGCGATCGCGTCACGAGCTCGACGTCGACGTCCCACTCGGCAACGTCGCGCAGCCCGGCGCCCTCGTACAGGGCACTGACATATCCCGGGGCGGCGCAGCGAAACATGCTCGGCCTGTCCGGTTCGGGTGGCGCCGCCACCGCCTCGGTCGCGATCGCCTGCATGGCGATCGACGTCCACGGGTTCTGGTCGGGCTTGACCCAGACCGACGAGCAGAGACGCCCGCCGGGCTTGAGCACGCGCGCGAACTCCCCCGTCGCCTTGCCGAGATCGGGGAAGAACATGTACCCGAAACGCACCGAGACGCTGTCGAAGGTGGCGTCCTCGAACGGCAGGTCGTCGGCGCTGCAGACCCTCGTCTCGACGTTGGCGACTCCTTGCGCCCTCGCACGCCTCGCGGCTACGTCGAGCATCTCCGCTACGAGGTCGGTCAGGACGACGCGTCCCCTGGGCGTCAGTCTCGCGATGCTCAGACCCGGCTCGCCCGTGCCCGCGGCGATGTCGAGATGCTGATGGTCTTCGGCGATGTCGAGACGCTCGATGATCGCGGCGCCGACCGGCCTCAACTGCCCCATGATGACCGAGTCCCACCTCTCCCAGCCGGCAGACAGCCCGGCCCAGGTCGCTCGCTGAGCGTCCCGGATCCTATCGACGCTCGGCGTCGACCCTCCCCCGCGCTGTTCGACGTCATCGAGTCCGGAATCACTTTCGAACGGCCCACCGCCCCATGCGCCCACGTCGACGACCTTACCGACTTCCCCTCCCCAACCCCGCCGGCCGTGGGAGCTCGAGCGCGTCGGGTCGTGTCTGGCCGATCCTGGATCAGCCAACCGTCCCGCAAACGAGGTGGGTCATGGCCGCGACTGCAACGATCCGCGTCACTCCGGAGACGCGAGATCGCCTCAATCGCATCGGCGCCGTGCAGGGCATGAGCGCCGGGGAGCTCGTCGACGAGCTCACAAGTCAGGCCGAGGAAAGGGCGCTGCTGGAGGCAATGGCAACCCACTACGACCAACTCAAGCTCGACCCGGAAACCTGGGAGCGCTACCGCGCGGAGGTCACCACCTGGGACACGACGGCCGGCGACGGTCTGTCCGTGTCCAGGTGAGCGTCCCCGAAGCGCACCAGGGCGAGGCCTGGTGCGGCGATCCCGATCCGACACGCCGGCGTGAGCAGGAGGGGTCGCGTCCGGCCGTCGTCATTTCGGTCGAGCAGCTGAGCGCCGGCGCAGGCGAGCTCGCAATCGTGGTGCCGCTCACCCGGACGAACCGCCCGAGCCCCCTCTACGTCCCGCTCGATCCGCTCGCGGGCGGAGTGCGAGAGCGAAGCTACGCCGTGCCCGAGATGGTCAGATCTCCCGCGTGCGCCTCTCGAAGCGCTGGGGAACGATCTCAGCACCGACGCTCAACGAGATCACCCACCGCGTACACCTCCTCGCTCGCGCCACCTGAGCTCAGCTCACGCGAGCAGCTCGGAATAGTCGAGTCGGCGACGGAGCGGTTTCCGCCGTCTGCAAGCCCTCTGTGCAAGCTCCTCCTCGGCCGGGCGAGCGTGAAGCGGTCGGTCCCAGTGATGTGTTCGAGCGCTGCGGCGGGCGTCTGCTCGCAGGCGCGCACGGCGAGGTACTCCCGCGCGAGCTTCGCTGCGCGCAGGTCGATCGGGCCGGCGCGCCGGGCCGCCCGGCCGGCGAGAGCGCAAGGCGCGTCGGCGACTGCCGTCGCGACTGCCAAGCGTCCGAGGTCGGTGACGGTCTCGTCGAGGCCGGCTCGCAGTGCCAGCACCGGCCCTGTCGCCTCGCCTGTCAGCTGCAACGGATCGATCGCGACGTTGTCGCCGCCTTGCGGCACGGGTCGCGGCGGATCGGTCGCCGAGGCGTAGGATCGGGGCTCCCCTATACCGAAAGAGAGGCTGAGGATGGCTGTCGGCATCCGCATCAAGCTCCCGGGGATCACTCAGGAGCAGTTCAACAAGGGTCACGATCACATCAACCCCGATCGCACACCGCCGAAGGGGCTCCTGTTTCACGCATCCGGGCCGATCGATGGTGGCTGGGGGATCATCGACTTCTGGGAGTCGCGGGAGGACTTCGATGCCTTCTCGGCGCGGATCCCGGAGGGAATGGCGGCTGCGGGAGTCCAGCTGGAGGGGCCGCCGGACATCAAGGAGTTTCCTGTACACGAGATGATCTCCGGCTAGATTCGGAGGCAGGCGTCGGCAGGGCATCGCGCAGCGGTGTCCTGTCGACGAGGCACGGCTCCGGGGAGATTCCGGACGCCGGTTGCTGCCAGACTCGATCCGGGCAAGGCGGAGCTTGGTCCAACCGTCCATGCCGGCCCGGGGCTGCTAGTCGACCTGCTCGCACCCGGGCTTCCCGGCGGCCGGCTGCGAGCCGGAGTCGTGCTCGGAGCGCTCGCGGGCCGCGTTACGGTTCAACTCCTCGGCGTAGCGGCGGTTCGCATACTCCGTCGCCTCGGTCGGCTCGTAGCCGAAGTGCTTCCGGGCGAAGAGGTACCACTCGCGCCATCCCTGGAGCCGGACCTCCTGCATGCGACCCTTGTAGCCCTCGAACGGCTTCTGCGGTCATAAGAGTCGAGTAAGAAATCGAGCTGCCACCGTCTGCGGGGCGACCCGTTCGCAAACGGCCGCAGGGCTCCGCGGGGCGCCGGTGGCCCCGCCGCCGTGCCTGCTTCATCCCACCTGGGTGAATGACGATCGCCGGCCCGGCGCTAGCGTCCGCAGTACCTTGACCCGCAAGCGCCGATCGGACGAGAGGACCGGCACCAGGCACGGCATGACGCAGGCCCCGATCTCGGCGATCGGGCACGGGAAACTCGCGAACAAGCCGGCGGACGAGCGCGAGGGCCGCCACACCAAACCGGGAGGGACGAGCACGTGAGCGACCAGAAGATCGACCGCAGCAGGCTGCCGATTCGCCGTCCGGCCTTCGAGGGCGTCGTCAAGCGGACGCTCGACGGCTCGCAGCCCGACTGGAACTTCGTCGCGCCCATCCCGGCGCCGGAGGGCGCACCGAACGTCCTGCTCGTCCTGACCGACGATGCGGGCTTCGGCAACCCGAGCCGGTTCGGCGGGCCGATCGCGACGCCGACGATGGAGCGTCTGGCGGCCGGAGGCCTCAACTACAACTGCTTCCACACGACGGCGCTCTGCTCGCCGACGCGGGCGGCGCTGATGACCGGCAGGAACCACCACGCCGTCGGCTACGGGATGATCGGCGAGTTCGCCGGGCCGTTCCCCGGTTACTCGGCGATGCTGCCGAAGGACTGCATGCCGTTTCCGAAGACGCTGCAGGGGAACGGCTACTCGACCGCGTGCTTCGGCAAGTGGCACCTGACGCCCGACACCATGCAGGGCCCGTCCGGACCCTTCGACCGCTGGCCGAACGCCCTCGGCTTCGACTATTTCTGGGGCTTCCTCGGCGGCGAGTCGGGCCAGTTCGACCCGATCATCATCGAGAACAACACCGCGACCGGCGTGCCCGAGGACGAGGACTTCTACTTCCCGGACGCGATGGCGGACAAGACGATCGAATGGCTGCACGGGATCCGGGCCCACGGGTCTGAAAAGCCGTGGTTCGCCTACTTCTCGACCGGCGCGAGCCACGCTCCGCACCAGGTGACGGCGAAGTGGTCCGACCTCTACAAGGGCAAGTTCGACCAGGGGTGGGACCGGCTGCGCGAGGAGACCTTCGCGCGCCAGAAGGAGCTCGGGGTGATCCCGGCCGACGCGGAGCTGACCCCGCGCCCGGAGGCCATGCCGGCCTGGGACTCGCTCGACGAGAACCACAAGCGCCTCTACGCCCGGCAGATGGAGGTGTACGCCGGCTACTGCGAGAACGCCGACTGGAACGTCGGCCGCGTGATCGACGCGATCGAGGAGATGGGCGAGCTCGACAACACCCTTGTGATCTACATCTGGGGCGACAACGGCGCCAGCATGGAAGGCACCCTCAGCGGCACGTTCAACGAGCTCACGACGCTCAACGGCGTCCCGCTCACCGACGAGCAGCAGCTCGCGCTCGCTCTCAAGTGGGGCGGCCTCGAGGCGTGGGGCGGCGACCTGATGGGCCCCCACTACTCCGCCGCCTGGGCCTGGGCCGGCGACTGCCCGTTCCAGTGGGGCAAGCAGGTCGCCTCCCACCTCGGCGGTACGCGCGACCCGATGATCGTGCACTGGCCGCGCGGGTTCGAGGAGCAGGGCGGCAGCCGCTCCCAGTTCACGCATGTGATCGACGTCGGCCCGACGATCCTCGAGGCGGTGGGGATCCCGCAGCCGACCCACATCGACGGCGTCGAGCAGCGGCCGATGCACGGGACCAGCTTCCTCTACTCCTTCGGGGATGCGGACGCCCCCGATCGGCACACCCAGCAGTACTTCGAGATCCTCGGCAACCGCGGCATGTACAAGGACGGCTGGTGGCTCGCCTGGATGATGCCGCGCATCCCGTGGCAGCTCGATCCCGCGACTCTGAGGGGGTTCGCTCCCGGAGTCTGGGATCCGGCCAACGATCCGGTCGAGCTCTACTACCTGCCCGACGACTTCACCCAGGCTAAGAACCTGGCCGATCAGCATCCCGAGAAGGTCGAGGAGCTGAAGAGGCTCTTCTGGGAGGAGGCCGAAAGGTACGACGTGCTCCCACTGCTCGGGGGGCTGACCGGGTTCTTCGGAATGCTGCCGCCGATCCCGACGCAATCGACCTTCACCTACTACGGCGACGTCCAGAACGTCGCCTCCGGGATGATCCCGAGGATCTACAACCACTCCTACACGATCAGCGCCGATCTCGAGGTTCCGGCGGGCGGTGCGGAGGGGGTGATCGTCGCCGAGGCCGACCACCTCGGCGGCTTCTCGCTCTTCGTGCAGGACGGGAAGCTCAGGCACACCTACTCGTTCCTCGGCGTGCAGGAGTTCCGGCAGGAGTCGGAGGGGCCCCTGCCGAGCGGGGCGGTCAACGTGCGGCTGGAGTTCGCCGCCGACGCGCCGAAGCCCGCCACGGGCGGCGAGGTGACGCTCTACGTCAACGGCGAGCCCGTCGGCCGCGGCCGCATCGAGCACACGGTCCCGGCGCGGTTCTCGGGCTACGCCGGGCTGGACATCGGCCGCGACAACGGCCTGCCGGTCGACCGCGGCTACGCCGACCGATCGCCGTTCGCGTTCACCGGGACGGTCAAGAAGGTCGTCTTCGACGTCAACCCGCATCTCGAGGAAGCGCACGAGCAGGAGCTGCACGAGCACGCCCATCAGGCCCTCGCCGGGCACGCCATCAACGCATGAGGAGCGGACGAAGATGAGCGACGAACACAAGGACGTCCTGATCGCGGTCTACCTGTTCGAGGACCTTGCCGAGCAGGACTTCGACGCCGTCGTGAAGCTCGCCGAGGACGGGGCGATCACGATCGAAGGCGTCGTCCTCGTCCAGAAGGACGCCGAGGGGGAGGTGCACGTCAAGGAGACCGGGGACCACCTGGGCCGTAAGGGCGCTACTCTCGGCGGCGGCGTCGGGCTCGTCGTCGGCCTGTTCGCCCCGCCGCTGCTTGCCGCGACGGCGATCGGAGCCGCCGCCGGCGCCGTGGTGGGCAAGTTCGCCAGGCACCGGGTCGAGAGCGGGATCGGCGAGAAGATGGATGCGGCGCTCCCGGCCGGCTCGGGCGGCGTGATCGCGATCTACGACTCGGACGGGCACGACGCGGTCGATCGGGCGCTCGCGAACGCGGTGGCCAAGTCCGTCGCGCAGATCGACGGCACGAGCGCCGACGAGCTCAAGGCGGGGCTCGCCGAGGCTCAGGCCGGTATCGGCGGCTGAACCGGCGCGGGCGTGGCAGCCCGACGGCGCATCCGCCCGCCGGGCTCGGGGATCAGCCCAGGAGGTCGATCACGCCGCGGGCGACCAGCAAGGTGCCGATGACCGTGGCGCCGATCACGCCGGCCCGCCTGCCGTTGCGGCCGAGCCACGCCTTGATTCGCTCGACGGCGGCAGGCGTCCATTCGGGCGCGAGCAAGTAGCCGATCAGGGGCAGCTCGAGCAGGATCAGCATGATCACGTTGACCGCGATGACCGACAGGACGACCCCTGCACCGCCGAGGTCCTGCTTGTGGATCTGCCCGAGTGCCGCCAGGTAGGAGGCGCCCGGGAAGGTCAGCAGAACCCCGACCACGAACGTGTCCCGCGCGGAGCCCTTGCTCAGAGTTCGCTGCCAGCGAGGCGTCTTCTTCGGCTTGTCCGCTCGTTGCTTGCGCTCGCGGCGGGCGCTGAGGCGGCCCGTCCCGACCACGAACGCGACCAGAAGCGCAAGCGAGCCCAGAACGATGTCGAGGAGCGGGTCGACCGAGCGCTTGGTCGTGCTGACCGTGCCAGACGAGTCGAGCCAGTGCACGATCACGAGTCCGAGCGTGATGCTCGTCGTATACGCGCCGAGCAGGTAACCGAGCAGCAGCCGCTTCGGGCGCGGCAGGAGCAGCATCACCGTCGTCGCCGCGAGAAGCGTCGGGTTCAGGGCCGCCGTGAGCGAGAACAGGAAGACCTTGCTCAGAGCGGCGTCTCTTCCAGGCCGGTCGCCGCCGCGATCGCCTGACGCGGCGGCCGGGCCACCGCAGTCGGATGGGTTCTCGTCGCGACCGTTCGCGCAGTCTACGACGCGACGCTGTCGGCGTCCCCGGAGCGGGCCGCACTCGGCCGGCCACCTGGACCGCGGCTACGCCCGGGTGCGGCTCACGCGGCACCGGAGGCGGGGACTCCAGGCGCCGGCCAGGGCGCCTGGAGCACGCGCTCGCTGGGCTGGTTCAGTGAGGCCCGTCGAAGAAGCCGGCGCACATCAGGGCGGCGGCGACGGTCGATCCGGCGATCAGGGCGCGGGTGCCCTGGATCTTGATGAACAGCTTTGTCATGGTCGATTCACCCCCGATCTCGAAACGGTTTGCGTATTCGTTGTCGGCACCGGCCATCCTTGACTTGAGCCCCGTTTGCTCCAGCGATCCCGCCGCTCACGCGGGCGCGGCCCCGGCGCCGGCGAGCCTCCCTCGCAGGACTGGAGCGCCGTTCCCGGCCGGCGAGGCACCGTCGGATCCCCCGGGCGGGCGATCCGGCGGCCCTAATCCATGCTCCTGATCCCCGTTCCGGGGGATGCGGCCGGGGCGCGTCTGTTGACATGTGTTTGTACGAGATGACCGTGACACTGCAGATCGCGCCTAAGCCCGAACCGGGCACCAGCTGGCATCCGGGGACGAACGAGGCGGCGTCTCCGGACCCGATCTCCGAAGCTCCGACGGCGCCCATGGCGCAGCTCCTGCGAACGACAGACATGCTCGTCCGGCTCGCCGAGGTCGCCCTGGCCGAGAGCGTCGGGACACTCGACGGGCGCGGGGGCGGTCAACGGACGCTGATCGCCCGCAAGCAGCTCGAGATCAACCTGATCGCGCTCCGAACCTCCCGCGGCCCGGAGCTCGGCGCCGCCTGGTCGCTGATCAACGAGCCGCCGGAGCACGCCTTCCACACGGCGGCGGGCGTTCGGCTCGCTCTTGACGAGGTCGCAGCAGCGATCGAAGCAGGCGCCGCGCCTTCGAGCTAGCCGGCGCCGGCAAGGCCCCATCCCGTCCCCGGCGACGGGATCCGCGGAGCCTCCTTGCCGGAGATACCGGCACGAGCGCGTGACGGCCGTCCGCGCGACGGCCGCCCGCGCGCCCGCCTGCGCTAACAGGCCGCTAACGTTCCGCTTCTACAGTGAGGCATGCGTTTGTGCCCGAATCGGGCGAGGCAGCGTGCCCGCCGCAACCTGTGAGGTCCGACCCCCACGGTAACGTGAAGAGCCGTGGCTAGACGCCTCGTCCTGAGCGGATCGTTGATCCTGGTCGCGGTCGTGGCAGTAACGTGGGCGGAGGGTTCCGGCACGAACGGGCCGGCCCCGACCACCTCGGCGACTTCCCGTTCCGTCCAGAGCTCCGGGCTCCGGGCCTCGAAGGCCGGGACGGGATCGACGATGCGGGCGGGCAAGCGGGCGATCGCCGGGCCGTTGACCTGGCGGCTCGTGAGCTCCTACACCGCGCGCCGGATCGAGAACGACTACCTCCCCGCGACCGCGAAGGGCACCTACCTGATCGCGAAGGTCGTGGCCAGGAACGGGTCGACCAGGGCGGTGACGGTGAAGGGCGGCGACGTGAGGCTCGACCTCGGCGGCAATGTGTACCGGCTCGCCGCCTCCGGCGTCACCGCGCTCGAGCTCGCCGGGCGCAACGTGCTTCCGGGAACAGAGCTCGGCCCGGCCGGCACGGCGACCGGGTGGGTCGTGTTCGACGTTCCGGCGGACGCCGTGGCGTCGGCTGCCCAGGTCTGTCTCGCCCGCCCCGCCGTTTCCGGCTGTTAGAGCTCGACAGGTGATCCCGACGGGCCCGGTATCGGGTGCCGCCGGCAGGTTCATGTCGAGCCGCGAGACGCGCTCACCTGCGGCGGGCGACGTGGAGGATCGCGGCCCAGTGCCTGCGCACCCGTCCGTCCGGGCGCGCCCCGAGCCTCGCCCGGATCTCCGCGTCGAGCCGCCGGCGCTTTGCCGGCTCCATCGCTATGTGGCCGGAGAACGTGTCCAGGAGCGCGATGTACTCCTCGGCGGTGTACGAGCTCTCCCAGAGGTAGCGCCGGACCTCGACGTCCTCGAAGAGCGCGCTCGCCACGATCTCCGCGCTCTCGTCGGGGATGAGCTCCGGCGGGTCGGGCGGCCACGCCCCCGGGTGACTCTCGCCGATCGCGTCGTAGACGGCCTGGATCTCGGTGAAGAACGGGTCGAAGCCGGCCGGGAAGGCGTGGCCGGCGGCCCAGAAGGCCAGGTGGCCGGACGCCCGCAGGAGACGGTGGGCCCTGCGAAAGCGAAGCGCGGGGTCGAGCCAGTGCCAGGCCGTTGCCGCGAAGACGAGGTCGAACGCCCGGGCGCGCCGGTCCAGGTCTCGAACGGGGCCACCTCCACCCGGAAGGGAAGGCCCGCGAGGTTCCGGCGTGCGTGTGCTGCGAGCCGCCTGCCCGACTCGACGCAGTCGACCGAGAGCCCGCGCTCGAGGAGCGGCCGTGTCGCCTTGCCGGTTGCGCAGCCGATCTCGAGCAGCCGCGCGCCAGGCTCGAGCCCGGCAAGCTCGACCAGGTCGTCGAACAGCTGCTCGGGATAGGCGGGGCGCGCCGCCTCGTACAGGTCCGCGACCGACTCGAAGGTCAGGCTGAGCTGATCGCGCGCTTCGTTCATCGCCCGGAACGGTTGCACGTCGCGGGGGAGGCCGCGCCGCGGTGCCGTACCCTCCGCCTGCCCGCCCGGCCCGGCTCCCGTAGGCTTGCCCGGTGCAACCGAACTTCCGGCGCTTCCTGCCCATCATCCTGATCGCATTCTTCCTGCTGATCCTGCTGCCGTCGCTCCTTCGCAAGCACTCCTCGACCGGGACGACGCCGGCGACGCTCTCGCAGCAGACGATCTCCGCGATGAACCTCGTCGACCGGGCCGAGCTCGGCTACAAGGCGGCTCACGGCCACTACACGGGCCACCTGAGCGATCTGCTCGACCTCAACCATGCCATCGGGACCGCCCTCGCAGCCGGCGTTGCCGTCTCGCTCGACGCGAGCAGCGACGGCCAGGGCTACTTCGGCGAGGTCGGGAGCAGCGTGATCACGCTGGTGCGGGCCCGCCAGGGCCTGAAGACGATCACGCACGGCTGCCTCGTCGTCAAGAGCGGCTCGGGGGTCGCCTGCCCGGCACCGCCCGCGAAGGCCGGCAGCGCGTCGACCTCGACTGCGACCACGACGACCACCGGCTCGACCACTTCGAGCGGCTGAGAGCCCCGATCACGGGGCGCCACGCGGTCGGCACAGCCGCGCCCCCGGGCCGGAGGCGCGGCCGATCGGGGGACGGTCAGGCTCCGACCTGCGCCGCCGAGGTCGCGTCGGTCAACGGCGAGGGGACCGGGGCGTCTCCCCACGCGTGGATCCGCTTTGCCGTGAAGGTCGCCGCGGCGGGATCGAAGCCGGGGGCCTTGAAGAAGCCGTCGGCCGAGAACACGATCCCGACACTCTCGCCCGTCGCGAGCTCGGAGAGCCCGATCGGGGCCTTCGGCTTGCCCTTGATCACGATCGTGGCGTCGTCGACGTCGAGCTTCACCGCCTGCCCGGCGAGGACGGAGTCGTAGGGGCCGGTCCGCTCGACCTGAACGGTCAAGGTGTTCGTGCCGGTCGAGGCGATCGTGCCGCCGATCCAGTGGCAGTTGCAGCGGACGTGGATGCGGCGCGCCGTCAGGGCGGTCAGGTCCCCGCCCGTGCCGGTCGCGATCACGCCGACGAGCTGGCCCGCCTGCAGGCTCGAGAGCGCCACCGGCGTCCGGTTTCTTCCGGAGATGATCCTGGAGCCCGGGTCGACCGCGAGGGTCACCGACTGCCCGTTCAGCGAGCCGTCGCGGGGGCCGGTCCAGAGCACGCCGACGGTGACCGAGTCGGTGCTGACGGTCGTCACCGAGCCGGCGAGCCAGTGGGCGTGGAGACGGCCGCGGTGCGGCCCGGCCGCCAGAGCGGATAGCGCGAAGGCGGCCGTCAGGGCCGCTGCGGCGAGCAGAAGGGTGAGTCTGCGCATCCTGGTACCTCCGTCGTGAGCGTGCGAGCGATGGGCGATTGCCGCCGCAGTTTCGGCCGCCCCTGTTCGGGCGCCGTTCCGTCGAGGTAAGGCGCAGGCAAAACGTTGCTCGGGACGGGCCGGCGCACGGAGTACGCTGGAGGCGTGTCGCTCGCCCTGATCGTGATGATCGCCGTCTGTGCGGTGACGGGGCTGTTCGTGATCGGCCTCTTCATCTGGGGCGCGGTCAAGGACGGCGAGGACCAGGACGCGCGCGATGCACGGGTCCAGCGGCGCAGCTGGCCGCGCAGCGACTGAGAGCCGCTACTCCGGCGCGGGCCGGGGCGCTCGCCGTACCATTCGGGTCGATGCTGCTCGGGTGGACCCCGCTCACCTGGCTCCTGGTCGTTCCGATGGTGGTCGCCTGGCCCGCCGCGGGCTACCTCGTGTACGTCGTCCACCGCTCCGGGAAGCGCCACGACGAGCGCGAGGCGCTCGAGCGCGAGCAGCGGCTGACCGCCTCCGAGAACTCCTGACGCCGCCCCGTGGCCCGGCGCGTACGATCGCGCCGTGGTCGGGATCGCCTTGCTCACGCTCGTCCCGGGCGAGCTCGGCGGAAGCGAGTCCGCCACCCGGGAGCTCCTGCGCGCGCTGTCGTCGCAGGGGACTCTCCCCTACCGTGTCTACCTGCCGCCGGCTGCACCGGAGTCCGGCGAAGGCCTGCCCGCCGAGCTCGTCTCCGAGTACCGCCTCGCGCGAACGATCCCGCGACGGCTCGCCGCGATGAGCCTGGCAGCGGTCCGGCCGGGCCCGCTGCAGCGGCGGCTCGCCGGCGCGGACGCTGTCCACTACCCGCTGACGATCCGGATCCCGCCCGTCGCCGCGCCGAGCGCGGTCACGCTGCACGACGTCCAGCATCTCGACCTGCCGCACCTCTTCTCGCGCGGGGAGCGCGCGTTCCGGGCGCTCGCCTGGCACCGCTCCGCCCGCTCGGCCCGGATCGTGATCGTGCCGAGCGCTTTCGTCTCGGGCCGCGCGGTCGAGCTGCTCGGGCTCGACCCGGGGAGGGTCCGCGTGATCCAGCACGGGATCGACCACGGGCTCTTCACCCCGGGCGGCGGTCCGCGCGAGCCGTTCCTGCTCTATCCCGCGCGGCCGTGGCCGCACAAGAACCACGCCCGGCTCTTCGAGGCCTTCGCGCTCCTGCGGCGCGAGCGGCCCGGGTTGCGGCTCGTGCTGACAGGCGGCGGGCACGGGGCCGCCGTCCCTGACGGCGCCGAGGCTCGCGGCCACGTCTCCGCAGCCGAGCTCGCCTCGCTCTACCGCCGCGCAGCAGCGCTCGTCTTCCCGTCGCTCTACGAGGGCTTCGGCCAGCCGCCGCTGGAGGCGATGGCCTGCGGCTGTCCCGTCGCCTGCTCGAACGCCGCCTCGCTGCCCGAGGTCTGCGGCGAGGCGGCGCGCTTCTTCTCCCCGGACGACCCGGCCGCGATCGCCGCGGCCGTCGAGGACGTCCTCGCCGACCCGGATGCCTGGAGCGCGCGCGGGATCGCCCGCGCGGCGACATTCACCTGGCAGCGCTCCGCGGCCGCGCACGAGGCCGTCTACCGGGAGCTGCTCGCGTAGCCTGAGGCTCGGCCATGTGCGGGATCTGCGGACTCCTCGGCAGGGACGCGCCCGACCCGGCGCTGGTCGAGGCGATGAATGCGGCGATCGTCCACCGCGGCCCCGATCACGGCGCCGTTGCGGCGTACGGGCGCTGCGTGCTCGGCTACCGGCGCCTGTCGATCATCGACCTCCAGACCGGCGACCAGCCGGTCGCGAACGAGAGCGGGGAGGTGGCGGCCGTCTTCAACGGCGAGATCTACAACTTCCGAGAGCTCCGCCGCGAGCTCGAGGCGAAGGGCCACCGGATTCCCGGCAGCGGCGACTCGCCGCTGATCCCGCATGCCTACGAGGAATGGGGGCTCGCCTTCGCCGAGCGGCTGGAGGGGATGTTCGCGATCGCGCTCTGGGACCGGGCGGCGGAGCGGCTCGTGCTCGCCCGCGACCGGCTCGGGAAGAAGCCGCTGCTCTTCGCACGGCTCCCTGACGGGTCGCTCGCCTTCGCGTCGGAGACGAAGGCCCTCCTGCGCCTCCCGGCCCTGCCGCGCGAGCTCGACCTCGGCGAGATCGACGCGTTCCTGGCCCTCCAGTACGTGCCGCGCTCCGGGCTGAAGGCGATCGAGAAGGTGCCGCCCGGGTCGATCGCCGTCGCCGAGGGCGGGTCGGTGCGGCTCGAGCGCTACTGGTCGCCCAAGCCCGCCGCGGGCGGCGCCTCCCCCGGGGAGTGGATCGAGCGGGTGCGCGAGGAGGTCGATGCGGCCGTGCGTCGCCGGCTCGTCGCCGACGTGCCGCTCGGCGCGCTGCTCTCCGGAGGCATCGACTCGTCGATCGTGGTCGCCGCGATGGCCCGGGCCTCCTCCGAGCCGGTGCGCACCTTCACGGTCGGGTTCCCCGACCCGCGCTACGACGAGCGGCCGTACGCGTGCGCGGTCGCCGAGCGGTATGGCACGCACCACGAGGAGCTCGAGGTCGACCCCGGCCCGGGGCTGCTCGACCGGGTGGCGGAGGCCTTCGACGAGCCGTTCGGGGACGAGGCCGCCCTGCCGACGCTGCTCGTCTGCGAGGCGACCAGGCGGCACGTCAAGGTGGCGCTCGTCGGCGACGGCGGCGACGAGGCGTTCGGCGGCTACGAGCGCTACCGCGCACACGCGCTCGCCGGGCGGGTGCCGCGCTCGGCGGCGGCGGTCGGGGCGGGAGCGCTCGGCGCGTTTCCGCAGGCGCGCCGCCGGCCGCGCTCGACGCTCTTCAGGGCGCGCCGGTTCCTCGACGCCGCCGCCCGGCCCGCGGCAGCCCGGTACGCGAGCCTCGTCGAGGTCTTCCCGCTCGAGCTGCGCCGCCGGCTCTGGAGCGACGAGGCCAGGGCCCAGGCGACCGAGACGCTCCTTCCGGCCGGCCCGGACCTGAGAGCCGTCGACATCGAGTCGTACCTGCCCGGCGACCTGCTGCCGAAGGCGGACCTGGCCTCGATGGCCGTCTCGCTCGAGCTTCGCTCGCCCTTCCTCGACCATCGCGTCGTCGAGCTCGGCCTCGCCCTTCCGGCTCCGCTCGCCGCCGGCAAGACCGCGCTGAAGCAGGCATTCGCGGCCGACCTTCCGCCCGGGATCGCCTCGCGCGGGAAGCTCGGCTTCGGCGTCCCCCTCGACGCCTGGTTCCGGAACGAACTCCGCCCGCTTGCGGAGGAGCTCCTGCCCGGCGGGGCGGACCGCGGCCTCTTCCGCCGGCCCGAGCTGGAGCGCCTGCTGCGCGAGCACACCGGCGGCCGGGCCGATCACGGCCATCGCCTCTGGTGCCTCTGCATGCTCGAGCTGTGGCAGCGCAGGTACCTCGACCCCGCCGGTCCCGGGGTCTGACCCCGGCGGCGGCGCTGCGGGCAGAGCGATCCTACGGGGCGAGAGCCGGCGCGCCGTTCGCGGTGCCGGGGCGGCGGCGGCTCTCGAGCCAGTAGCGGTAGACCTCCTCGGTCCGCTCGGTGCAGCGCGTCTCGGGGAAGCGCTCGAGCGCGCGCCGCCGCGCCTCGAGGCCCATCGCCGCGGCGCGGGCGGGGTCGGCCGCGAGCGCCAGCATCGCGCCGGCGAGCGCGTCGGCGTCGCCCGGCGGGACGAGCAGCCCGGTCTCGCCCTCCCGAACGAGGTCCTCCAGGCCCCCGATCGAGGCGGCGATGACTGGCCGCGCCCGCTCCATCGCCTCGAGCGCGACCATCCCGAAGCCCTCGCCGAGCGACGGCACGACGACCGCAAGCGACTCCTCGACGGCGTCCTGAACCGGGTTCACGTGGCCGAGGAAGCGAACGGCGCCGTCGAGCCCGAGCTCGCGCGCCAGGTCCTTCAGCCCGTGCTCGAGCACGCCGCGGCCGGCGATGTCGAGGCGCGCGTCGGGCCGCTCGTCGAGCACCGTGCGGAACGCCCGCAGCAGCACGACGTGGCCCTTGATCGGGATCAGGCGGCCGATGCAGAGGAAGCGCGGCTCCTCGCCCGCGTACGGCTGCGGCTCCGGCCCCGCCGCGATCCCGTAGTGGACGATCTCGAAGTCCGGCTCGGGAAACCCCTCCGTCTCCGACAGGTAGCGGGCGAGCCCCCGCGAGATCGCGATCTGCCGGTGGGCGAGTGCGCCGATCGTGCGGTCGCCGAGCGCGAAGATCCGGCCCTCGCGGAACTCGTTGAAGCCGTGCTTGGTCGAGAGCCGGATCGGCACCCCGGCGAGCGTTCCCGCGGTCTGGCCGTAGGCGTCGGCGTGCACGAGGTGGGTGTGGAGGATCGTCGGGCGGTGGGTGACGAGGTAGGAGAGGACGCGGATGAACGTGCCCGGGTCGACGTCGGTGCTCATCTCGATCCCGTCGACCGGCACGCCGCCCGCCTCGAGCTCGCGGGCGAACTCCCAGGCGCCCGGCTCGTGCTCGTGCAGCATCAGGAAGCGGACGTCCCAGCCGCGCTGCCTGAGGTCCGGGAGCAGCTGGAGGAGGTGCGCCTCGGAGCCCGAGATGCCGGCGACCTTCTGGACGTGGAGGACGATCACGCGCGGCCCCCGGCGACCTCGAGCAGGCGGTCGGCCCAGTGCCCCGCCGAGTGCCGTGCCTCGACGCGTGCGCGGAGCTCCCGGCCGAGAGCGTTGCGGTCCACGCCGGAAAGCCTACGCAGCTTCGCGGCGAGGTCGCCGGGGTCGTCGCGTGCGAAGCGGAGCTCGGCGGGGAGCAGGTCGTCGAAGCCCGAGTTCGAGGCGAGCACCGGCATGCAGGTCGCGGCCGCCTCGTAGACGATCTTGTCGAGCGCGCCCTCGCGCATGTTGTTCACCAGCACGTCGCCGGCGGCGAGCAGCGCCGGGACGTCCGAGTACGCGACCGGCCCGTGCATGCGGACGCCGAGCTCGACCAGCCGCTCGCGCTCGGCCCGCTCCTCGTCGGTGCGGAAGGCCCGTACACGTCGAGCTCGACGCCCGCGAGCTCGGCGGCGCGGGCCAGCGTCTCGATCCCTTCGCCGGCGACGTCCGGCCGAGCGAGACGGCCCGGAGCGGCCCGGCGCCCGGTTCCCGGGTCGTGCACGCGAAGCGCCCGTGTCGATCCCGTGCCCGATCGCGACCACCTTCGGCGAGGGGAGCGGGAACGAGCGGCGTCGACGCTCAGGACCGCGGTCGAGAGCCGCTCGGCGACGACCAGCGTGCGGCTGCGCTTCCAGTGGGTGAACCAGAGCAGCAGCGGGCACCCGCCGCGGCCGGACGAGCGGGCGCCGCCAGGATCGCGTAGCAGCGGCACGCTGTGGCACGACGACCGCGAGCGGGCGCGGCGAGAGCTCGCGCTCGAGCCCCGAGACGAACAGCGCGCCCGCGCCCGCCGCGCGAGCCGGCGCCGAAGAGGCGGACGCGGCAGTTCCCGGGCAGCGCCCCTTCGACCGCCCGGCCGGCGAGCACCGCCACCTCGTCGACCCGCGCGGCGAGCGCCTGGATCATCCCGACGACCGCCCCGAGGATGGGATGCGTCCGGGTCGACCACCTGCGTCGCGAAGACGATCCGCCCGGTCGGGCGATCCGGCGCACGCCCGCTCATACGAAGTCGAGGTCCCCGAGCTCGAAGTGCGGGCGGGCCGGGACCGGCAGGGCCGGATCGAGCGACTTCCCGAGCAGGGTGAACGTGCGCGTGCGTCGGCAGATAGCCCGCGCCGGCAGTACCGGCGCCGCTGCCACGGCGGCGGCGCGGCGACGCGCACCGGGCCGCCGGCGGCCGCGCCCGCGGCGCGGAGCAGCGGCCCCTCGACCGCCGCGACGACGCCGAGCGCCCGCGGCGGCCGGCGACCGCGTAGCCGTCGCCCGAGAGCAGCGTGTAGGGCGCCGGCGAGTCGGCGAAGCGCCAGTTCAGCCAGGCCGCATCTCGGAGCACCCGGTCGCCGCCGGCTCCGGCCGTCGGCGGCTCGCCGCCGAACCGCTCGACCCTACTCGCGGGGCCGCGTCCTCGCGGGCCGGGCGGCCGCGGGCCCAGACGCGCAGCGGCGGGAGCTGCCGCCACCCGAGCCGGCCGACGAGCACCGGGCCGAGGCCGGCGTCGGGACGACGAAGAGCAGCCGGACTCCGAGCCTGCGCGCGCGCTCCTCGTTCTCGGCCTCGAGCTCGCCGAAGATCCCCTGGCCGCGGAACGCCGGGATCGGTCGCGAGCCGGACCGGCATCCCGACCTCGACCGCCGTCGCCTCCGATCGCCATGCGCAGGAAGCTGATCGCGACCGTCGCGACCGTCCGGCCGTCCTCCTCGCCGAGCAGCACCGAGGCCGGCCGGACCGGGTTGCTGCTCGTAGAACCAGGCGAGCTCGCCCTCGGCGGGGCGCGCGCCCCAGACGCGCTCCATCAGGTCGGCGATCTCGGCGCGCCGTGAAGGGTCGTACTCGACGACCCTCACCGCGTCGACGTGCCGAGCGCCTGGTTGAACAGGCGCCTGGCATGCGTGCCGGCGACCGTGTCCTTGAGGGCGATCAGGTCGCAGGCGCCCGAGAGCACGAGGTCGAACGTCCGCGCGGGTACGGCTCGACGTTGTAGCGCCCGAGCCGGAACGGGTTCGTCCCGGGCCCGTTCGCGCGGGAGATCGACGTGAACGCGATGTCGTAGCCCGCCTGCTTGAGGATGCTCTCGTGCACGGGGTGGAAGTGCGCCTCCGAGCCCTTGACGTAGGCGTAGGCGCGCACCGGGCCGGCCGAGCTGCTCCTCGAGCTTCAGCTTCGAGACCGCGATCTCGCGCACGGCCTCGTCGAGCGACACCTCGGCGAGCGGGCGGTGGGCGATCCCGTGCGACTCGACCCGGACGCCGCCCGCGTCGAGCTCGCGCACGAGCCCCCAGTCGAGCGTCGGGTTGTGCATCCCGCGCTGGACGAGGAGCGTCTCGTGCGGCAGCGGCGTCCCGTCCTCCATGTACGCGACCGGGATGAAGATCACCGCCGTGCAGCCGTGCTTCTGCAGCACGGGCAGCGCGTTCTCGAGCGTGTCGCGGTAGCCGTCGTCGAAGGTGATCAGGACCGCCTTCTCGGGCAGCGGCTTGCCGACCGTGTAGTAGTCGAGTACCGCGTCGAGGTCGACGACGTTGTAGCCGAGCTCGTGCGAGCCGCCCGAGCTGCTCGTCGAACTTCGCCACCGGCACGGTCGTCGGGTTGTCCGGGATGTCGTTGACCTTGTGGTACATGAGGATGCTGAGCGTCCCCAGCCCGTCCGGCTGCAGGCGGAACGCCGTCGAGGTCTCGCCGATCGTGCGGTAGAGCGCGTTCTTGACGACCTGCTTCGCCTGCTGGGCGGTCACGGCCTCATCTTAGAGTTGCGGCAGAAGCCCTCACCGTCCCGCCGAGCGCTGCCCGAACCTGCGCGCGCGCAGGTCGCGCCAGCCCTGGGCAACGGCCAGCGCCCCGTCCCGCTTGCGGTTCGAGAGGAGCGCCTGCGCGAGGTGCGCGGCGAGCAGGACGAGCCGGCGGCGCCAGGTGCCGGCACGGCCGAGCGGGGCGTGGCGCTCGCAGACCTCGATCGTGTTGCGGAGGCCGTAGTAGAGCGTGGTCGGCGAGTTCTCGCCGCCCGAGGTGACCGAGACCTTGTGCCACAACCTGCTCGCCGGGACGACGTAGTGGTGGTAGCCGGCCTCGCGGGCCCGCAGCGACCAGTCCGTGTCCTCGCTGTAGAAGAACAGCTCCGGGTCGAACACGCCGACCTCCTCGAGCACCCGGCGGGGGACGAGCATCGCCGCGCCGCAGGCGCGGTCGGTCTCGACCACCTCGTCGAACCGCCCGTCGTCCCGCTCGCGGTAGCCGCGCTGGCGGCCGTTGTAGCCGGAGCGCGGGTCGAAGCTCGCGCCCGCGAACCAGATCAGGTCGGGCGGGTCGGCGTAGAGGATCTTCGAGCAGAGCGCCCCGGCCCAGGGCCGCCGCCCTGCCTCCTCGACGAGCGCGCGCACGAAGCCCGGGTCGACCTCGACGTCGTTGTTCAGGACCAGCACGTAGGCGGCGCCGAGCTCGAGGGCGCGCCGCATCCCGACGTTGTTTCCCTCCGCGAAGCCGAGGTTCGTCGCCGTGTGGACGAGCTCGACGCCGGGGAACGCGGCCCGGACGGCGGCGGAGGTCCCGTCGGTCGAGCCGTTGTCGACGACGATCGTCAAGAGCCCGGGATAGTCGACGGCCGAGAGCGAGCGCAGGCAGGCGAGCGTGTCCTCGCGGCCGTTCCACGAGAGGACGACGACGGCCACCTGCCCCTCCGGCACGGGGTCAGCCGGCAAGGCCGCGGGCGCGCAGGGCGGCGGTCGCCTCGCCGACGCGGTCGACGGCGGTCTGGTCGGCGAGCCAGCCGGTCAGCTCCCCCATCCCGTCCTCGAAGCCGACGGCGGGACTGAAGCCCAGCAGGTCGCGGGCCCGCTCGATCGAGCCGAAGCAGTGCCGGATGTCGCCGGCACGGAAATCGCCGAGGACCTCCGGCTCCGCCCGGACGCCGAGCCCCTCGCCGAGGACGCGCGCCACCTCGAGCACGCTGACGCTCCGGCCCGTGCCCAGGTTGAGCGCCTCGCCGCTCGCGCGGGCCGGGTCGAGGGCGGCCTCGATCCCGGCTGCGATGTCGGAGACGTGGACGAAGTCGCGGCTCTGGCCGCCGTCCTCGAAGATCACGGGCGGGCGGCCGTTGAGCAGGCGGGACGCGAAGATCGCCGCCACCCCGGTGTAGGGGTTCGAGAGCGCCTGCCGCGGCCCGTACACGTTGAAGAAGCGGAGCGCGGTGGCGGGCACGGCGTAGGCGCGGCCCCAGGCGAGGAACATCTCCTCGTGGTCGCGCTTCCCGATCGCGTAGATCGAGGTCGGCTGCAGCGGCTTCGACTCCGGCGTCGGCAGCGGCTCGAGCTCGGCGCCGCACGACGGGCAGACGACCTCCCAGCGGCGTTCCGCGAGCTGGGCGGCCGGTCGCGGCGGCGGCGCCACCTCCGTCCCCTCGCGCGGGCAGCGGTAGAGGCCCTCGCCGTAGATCGACATCGACGAGGCGACGACCGCCTTGCTCAGGCGGTCGCGGAAGTCGATCGCCGCCTCGAGCACGACCGCGGCGCCGATCGCGTTCACGGACGTGTACCGCTCGATCTCGTACATCGACTGCCCGACGCCGACCGCGGCCGCGAGGTGGACGAGGGCATCGGCGCCGGTCAGGCAGCCGACGACCGCCTCCCGGTCGCGGACGTCGCCGACGACGAGCTCCGCCTCCGGCGCCAGGTAGCCGGGGACGCCGTCGTGCACCTGCGGGTCGAGCGAGTCGAGGATCCGCACCTCGTGCCCGGCGGCGAGCAGGCGGTCGACGAGGTGCGAGCCGATGAACCCGGCGCCGCCGGTGACGAGTACGCGCATCGCCCCGGAACCTAACCGAGCCTGCGGAGGTCCCGTCAGCCCAGCCGGTGCAGGTAGGCCCAGGCCGCCCGCAGTCCGGGCGGGCGCCAGGCGAGGAGCACGGCCGTGTAGAGCACGAGGCCGATCGCGGCCGCGGGCAGCGCGCCGGCGAGCAGCCAGGGCACCGCGAAGCAGATCGCCGCCGACACGCCGCAGATCGTCGCCGCCGCCAGCAGCCCGCGCGCAGTCGCCGCCAGCGCGCCGAGCGCGTGGAGCAGCACGACGAGGACGGCCGCGGTCGTCACCGCCATCCCGACGGCGATTCCGGGCAGCCCGAAGGCCGCTCGCGCGGCCCATTCGACCGGAACCTGGACGGCGAGCGCCGCGAGCGCAAGCAGCGGCAGCAGGCGCACGCGTCCGAGGACGAACAGGAGCGGGAAGGTGACCGAGAGCGCGATCGACGCGACCATCCAGGGGGCGAACCAGGCGACGAGGCGGCCGAGCTCGGCTCCCGTCCCGCCCCCGTAGGCGGAGCCGAGCGCCCAGCGCGCGACCCGCTCGCCGGCGAGGGCGAACACCCCGGCGGCGCCGGCGACGATCGCGAGCGAGAGCCAGGAGGCCGACACGATGTGGCGCCCGGACCGCTCCGGCGTCAGCTCGGCGCGGGCGAGCGGCACCGAGGAGACGAGTGCGATCGAGGTCGCCGTGACGGCCACGAGCAGCGAGGCGATCAGGTAGGCGTAGGAGAACGTCGTCGGCTTGCCGGTGCCGAGGCCGGTCGTGAACCGGTAGGCGATCAGGAACAGCCCCTGCAGCGCGAACGGCAGCGCCACTCCCTCGGCCAGGCGGCGGAGGCGGCTCCAGACGGCTGAGTCGGGGCGGCCGAGCCCCCGGCGGGCGACGACGAACGCGAGCGGGACTCCGAGCGAGACCACGCCGTTGACGGCGAGCCCCCAGCCGAACGCCTGGACGCCGTGCCCGACCAGGGCCAGGATCACGACCAGCCCGGCGACCGCGCCCGCGCCGTACCCGATCGCCGCCGTCCCGTAGTCGTCGAAGGCGGCCAGCGTGCTGGCCGACATTCCCGCGTAGATCTGCGCCGCGGCTGCCGGGACGAGCCACGGGAGCAGCCGGGCCGCGCTGTGCTGCGCCGCCGGGTAGGTCAGCGCCTCGGCGACGAGCTGCGGGGCGGCGACCGCGACGGCGACCGCGGGCCCGAGGGGGAGCGCGAGCGCGAGGCACCACGAGCCGACCTCGCGCCCGAGCAGGCCCGCGCGTGCGGGCCCGGGCGAACTGCGGCAGCACGACCACGCGCAGCGCGCTCGCGACCAGCACGAGGACGACGTAGACCGCGTAGGCCGCGAAGAAGCCGTCGGTCCGGACACCGTGCCCGAACTTTCGCGAGAGAATTGCGCCGGCGAGCGCAGCCGACCCGCTGACCGCCGCCGTCGAGAGCCCGGTGAAGAGACCGCTTCGGACCGCGCTCCGGTGAGCTGAAGGACTACCCTGCATCGATGCCGCGCGACGATAGCGTCATCTGGACGGACGTCGAACTCGACGAGCTGCGGCGCGACCTCGGCGACGTGTTCGAAGGGCGGACCTGCGTCGTCACCGGAGCCGACGGTTTCATGGGCTCCCACCTGACCGACGCGCTCGTCGAGCTCGGCGCGGACGTGGTCGCCTTCGTGCGCGCCACCTCCTCGGGCGCGCTGAACAACATCGGCCATCTGCGCGACCGCCTGCACCGGGTCGTCTTCGCCGACCTGACCGACAAGACCTCGATCGACTACCTGATGCGCGACCTCGCGCGCGGGCCCGACAAGCCGTTCCTCTTCCATCTCGGCGCCCAGGCCCACGTCGGGGAGTCGTGGCATCGGCCCTACGAGACGGTGATGGCGAACACGGTCGGCACGCTGAACCTGCTCCAGTCGATCGTCGACCACGGCCTCGAGCTGGAGAAGTTCGACACCGCCGGCACCTCGGAGGAGTACGGGAACGTCCGGGAGTCGGTGTCGCACCACCACGACTTCGACGAGCTCGGCGGGCTGATCCTGCACGAGCGCTCGCCGATCAACCCGAAGTCGATCTACGCCACCTCGAAGGTCGCGGCTGACTTCCTGACGATGAACTACTTCGACGCCTACGGCGTCCCCGGCGTGGTGACGCGGATGTTCAACAACTACGGGCCGCGCCAGAACCCGCGCTACGTGACCGGCACGATCATCACCCAGGCGCTCGTCCGGCCGACGGTCGAGCTCGGCCAGCTCGACCCGCTGCGCGACTTCTGCTTCTGCACCGACGGGGTGCGCGGCCATCTGACCGTCGCCGCGCACGGGGTTCCGGGCGACGTCTACGTCTACGGCCAGGGGGAGAACATCTCGATGGCCGACTGGGCCGGGATGATCCTCCGGGTCGGCGAGGAGGGCGGCTACTGGCCGGCCGGGCGTGAGATCGTGACCACCGCGGCCCGCTACCGGCCCGGGGCGAGCGAGGTGATGGCCCTCCGGGTCGGCTTCGAGAAGCTGAAGGGCGAGACCGGCTGGGAGCCGAAGATCGCCTGGGAGGAGGGCGTCCGCCGGACGATCGCGTGGTACGCGGCCAATCCGGAGAGCTGGCACGGCCGGGTCGACTGGTTCGCGCCCGAGCCGAGCAAGACGCGCTGATGCGGGTGCTCGTCACCGGCGGCGGCGGCTTCCTCGGCTCGTACGTGGTGGAGCGGCTCCGGCGGCGGGGGGACGAGGTCGTCGTCCCGCGGCGGGCCGAAGTTCGACCTGACCCGCGCGGACGATGCCGAGCGGCTCTTCGCCGCGGCGCGGCCGGAGCTCGTCTTCCACCTCGCGGCCGAGGTCGGCGGGATCGGCGCGAACCGGGCGAACCCCGGCCGCTACTGGTACGCGAACCTGATCATGGGCGCGCACGTGCTCGAGCTCTCGCGCCTGCACGGGGTCGCGAAGCTGGTCGTCGCAGGCACGGTCTGCGCGTATCCCAAGCACACGCCGACGCCGTTCCGCGAGGACGACCTCTGGGACGGCTACCCGGAGGAGACGAACGCCCCGTACGGCGTGGCGAAGAAGGCGATCCTCGTCGGCGCGCAGGCCTACCGCGAGCAGTACGGGCTCGACGCGGTCTTCCTGCTCCCCGCGAACCTCTACGGCCCCCGCGACAACTTCGACCTCGACACCTCGCACGTCGTGCCCGCGCTGATCCGGAAGATGCTCGCCGGCTCCGACCGGATCGTCCTCTGGGGCGACGGCTCGCCGACGCGGGAGTTCCTCTACGTCGAGGATGCCGCCGACGCCTTCGTGCTCGCCGCCGAGCGGTACTCCGGCCCGGAGCCGGTCAACGTCGGCACGGGCGCGGAGATCTCGATCCGCGAGCTCGCCGAGACGATCGCCGAGCTGACCGGGTTCACGGGCGAGATCGTCTGGGACGAGTCGATGCCGAACGGGCAGCCCCGGCGGCGTCTCGAGACGACGCGGGCCGCCGAGCTGCTCGGGTTCCGGGCCGGCACCTCGCTCCGGGACGGGCTCGCGCGGACGATCGAGTGGTTTCGCGCCGAGACCCCCGTCGATGCCGTCCGCTAGCACGACGCTCGCACCCGGCGAGGCCGCGCCGACCCTGGTCTCGCGCGCCGCCTACCGGGCCGGCCGGGTGCTCGGCCGGCTCGACGTTCTGACCGCCCGGATCCGCCCGTGGATGGTGCTCGGCCCGCTCGTCCTGCTCGGCTGGGCGGTGATGGCATGGGTCGGGCACGTGGCGGTGCACAACGGGTGGCTCTACACAGACGGGGGCGACGGCACCTGGTACTACACGACCGGCTGGGAGCTCGCGCACGCGCGGCTTCCGATCGGCGCGATCGGCTACGGGTACCCGCTGGCGCTCGCGCCGCTGATCGCGATCGGCGGCGCCAACATGCTCGCGGGGCTTCCCTACGTCGTCGCCTTCAACGCGGTCGTCCTGGCGCCGATCGCGCTCCTCTCGTCTACGGGCTCGCGAAGCTGCTCGCGGGGCGGCGCTTCGCCTACCTCGTCGCGGCGACCTGGGTGATCGCGCCCGTGCTGGCGATCCACTACTTCCTGCCGGACTACCACCGGCGCTACGTCGGCGAGTCGCTGCCCGGCGTGCTCGGGCTGACCGCTCTCGGCGACTACCCGTCGATGGTGTGCATCCTCGTAGCGGCGTACTTCGCCCTTCGCGCGCGTCCTGGACGGCGGCGATCGCGACGTCATCGCGAGCGGGCTCGCGGCGGGGCTCGCGATCGCGGTCAAGCCGGCCAACGCGATCTTCCTGCCGGCGCCGCTCCTCGCGCTCGCGTCGCCCGCCGCCCGCGCGCCTTCGTCGTCTTCGCCGTCTGCCCTGCTGCCCGCGGTCCTCTGCCTGACGTTCTGGAAGTACCGCGGCACGGGTCACATCCCGCTCTTCAGCGGCACCCAGCAGGCGCTCGGCCCGACCGGCGTGGCCGGCTCGGCTCCGGTCGGGCTGGCCGTTCACCTCGACCAGTACCTCCGGTTCAACTGGGCGCGCTTCGCACGCAACATCGACGGCTTCCGCGAGTTCACCTGGAGCAGGCGGATGATCGAATGGGCGGTGATCGCGGGCCTGATCGGGCTCGGCAGGCGGTCGATCGTCGGCCTCGCCCTGATCGGGACCTGGTTCGCCTCCTTCCTGATCCTCAAGGGCGGGTCGGTCGCCGACTTCTACGGCGGCAGCTTCTTCCGCTACCTCGCCCCGGCCTTCCCGGCCGCGTTCCTGCTCGTGATGTCGCTGCCGTTCCTGATCCCGATCCTGGGGCGCCGGCTTGCCCGGCACGGCGACACGTCCGGCTGGCCGCAGACTCGGCGGGCCTGGCGTGCCGCCCTCGGCGCAGGGCTCGTCCTCGCATCGTTCCGCTCGTGCCGATCCTCGCGTTCCCGAAGCAGTCGACCCCGACGGCCACGACCGTCCCGCTCGCCTCGCAGTTCGTGCCGGCGAACCAGTTCGCGCTGCATGCGGTGGTGCACAACGGCACCGTTCTGCTCGCCTGGCCCTCCCAGGCGGCCCGCGGCGCCCGGGTCAAGTACGGGGTCTACCGCGCCCCGACCGATCAGCTCGACTGCGTCTCGTACGCGGTTCCGGGCGCGCCGCTTCGCTGCAGCTACCCGGTGCAGCCGACCGTGCTGATCAGCGGGAGCCCACTGGGTCGATCGTCCCGGCCCGGGGCAGTGGGTCTACCGGGTCGCCGTGCTCGCAAGCGCCGCGCCCCCGATCGCTCCCGGGAACAACGTCCTGCTGAGCCGTCCGCTCACGGTCGAGGTGCGCGGGTGAGCGGCCGGGTCAGTCCGCGTCGTCGAGCCGCGACTCGAGCAGGGCGAGCCGCTGGGCGAGGATCGTGTTCTGGTCGGCGAGCCGCGAGATCACGGTCGAGTAGTGGAGCAGCACGAGGATCACGAACAGGAGCCCGACCGCGAACAGCACCGCGGGCGGGTAGCTGCGGACGCCGAGCCAGCGGGCGATCGTGTTCAGCCCGCCCCGCCAGGCCGAGAGCGCGACCAGGACGAGCCCGGTCGCGAGCCAGAGCAGCGCGTAGCGCTCGCGCAGCCGGCGCGAGCGGATCAGCTCGAAGACGACGAGCAGGAGCACGACCGAGACGACCGTCGCGGCGATCGAGATGCGAAGCGGGGTCATGCGTCCCCCAGCGGGCCGACGTCGCGGCGGAAGAGGTCGACGAAGATCGCGAGCAGCACCTTGATCATGTAGTAGACCGACCCGAGCGTGCCGATCGAGGAGCGGCCGTGCTCGCGCTCGCGCATCGTCACCGGCACCTCCTGCACGCGGATCCCGTGCCGGATCGCCATCACGAGCCCCTCGACCTCGGGGTAGTCGCGCGGCAGGTCGGCCGCGAAGAGCGCGATCGCACGCCGGTTGAGCGCCTGGAAGCCCGAGGTCGTGTCGGTCAGGCGCTGGTGGGCGATCCGCGAGACGACGCGCGCGAGCACGCGGATCCCGACGCGCCGCGCGGCCGACGAGCGGTAGCCGCCGGCGCCGATGAAGCGGGAGCCGATCGCCAGGTCGGCCTCGCCCGCGACGACGGGCGCCACGACGGCGGGCAGCTGCGCGGGATCGTGCTGGCCGTCGCCGTCGAGCCGGACCGCCAGCTCGTAGCCGCCCTCCCAGGCGAAGCGGAACCCGGTCTGGACGGCGCCGCCGATGCCGAGGTTGAACGGCAGCCTGACGACGTGCGCCCCTGCGGCGGCTGCGACCTCGGCGGTGCGGTCGGTCGAGCCGTCCGAGACGACGACCACCTCGAGCCCGGGGTCGAGCGAGTGCAGCTCCGTCAGGAGCCGGCCGAGGTTCTGCTCCTCGTTGAAGGCCGGCACGATCGCGATCCGGCGCACCGCGGCCAGGGGCTTCGCCGCGACGGCCGGCGCACCCGTCGTCTCAGTCGACATGCGCTCCGACTCCGAGCCCCGCGACCTCGAGCAGGCGCCGCGCCCGGTGGCGGTAGGTGTGCTCGTCGAGCACCCGTTCGCGGGCCCGGCGGCCCAGCTCCTCGGCCTGCGCGGGGTCGTCGAGCAGGTCGCGGTAGGCCGCGACCGCCTCCTCGGCGTCGGCCACGACGAGCAGCTCGCTGCCCGGCTCGAACCAGCGCTCGATCCCGTCGTAGGGGTTGGCGACGATCGCGGCGCCCGCCGCGGCGAGCTCGAACGGCCGGCACGAGCCGAGGCGTAGACGCTCGCGTGCGACCGGCGCGTGATGCAGAGGTTGATCCGGGCCGCCGAGATCGCGCGCGGGAAGGCCGGGAACGGGATGTCGCCGACGAGCCGGGCGGCGCCCGTGTCGCCGCGGAAGTCGTGGCCGCCGAGCGAGAAGTCGACCTCGGGCAGCGCGCGCGAGGGCTCGCCGACGAGCGCCGCCATCCACTCCCGCCGGAACTTGTCGCCGTAGCCGTAGAAGAAGACGTCGGTCTCCTTCGCGACGGGCTGGGGCGCGAAGAACTCCGGGTCGGCGCCCCAGAAGACGGCCTCGGCGCGGCGCGCGCCGAGCTCGAGCAGCCGCTCGAGGCCGCCCTCGGAGTTCGAGATCAGGAGGTCGTACTCGCCGGGATCGGCACCGTGGTAGTAGTTGAAGCCCGTGTCCATGCCGCCGAACTCGGGCAGGCTCATCGGCACGTCGCCGTCGTAGAAGACGACCGGGATCCCGAACCGGTCGCGCAGCGCTTCGGGAATGCCGCGGAAATGCGCCATCGGCACCGTGAAGACGACGACCGCGTCCGGGCGCTCGTGCTCGACGAGCCGCTCGAGGTGCCGGCGCCAGCGCGGCGTCACGACGCGCCAGATCGTCTCGCGGGTGATCCGGTCGCCGAGCGAGTCGTCCGGGCGGTGCTCGTCGCGGCGCAGGTAGCGGTCGCCCTTCAGCCACGCGAGCAGCCCCTGCGCGCGCGCGTACGACTCGCCCTCGAAGTAGGCCGGGTTCGGCGCCGACCGCCACCAGGGCGTCTCGATCGGCCGGCCCCGGTACGGCGCGACGACGAGCTCGACCCCCTCGTCGTGCAGGCCCTTCCAGAGCTGCCACCAGGCCGGGGTGCACCCGTAGCGGAAGTCGAGATCGACCGCTGAGGCAACGCAGAGGAGCTTCGGCGCGCGCATGACTCTCTAGTTTCGCAGGCGCCGGTTACGGCGCCGTAAGGAGCCGCCTGGGATAGGTGGGCGGGGCGGTCGATGCGCGACATTCGTGTCCGGCCGGCAAGTGTAGGAGGCCCTGGTTACACCGCGGCGTCTGGCCGCCGGGGTTAAGAGATAGGGCGGTGGAAATGCCCCGAACGTGGTCCGGTTCGGCCTGGTTGCCCTCGCCAGCTCGGACCCGCCGCAGCTCCTCTCCGCCCCCTCCGCTGTCGACGTGTCCGCCGCCGCCAACCTGAGGCGCCAAAGACTTCCCGCCGGCCTAGACGATTCTCGCCCAGGAGATCGTGGAGTTCGCCGTTGCAGCGCGCTGCGAGCCCAGCGCGGACGCGTGACGCGAGTTCTAGGTGACCCGGTTCATGTCAACTGTGATGCCAGCGTCCCGGAGTTCCCGAGCAAGTTCGATCTTCCAGCGCTCGCTCTCGTCGAACGAGATGTAGGCGAGACCGCCGAGGTCTGAAGGTAGTTCAACGTGCGGCTCGTGCAGGACGGCGACGCGCGACCGCCCGAACACGCCGACGAAGAAGCCAAGCTCGAACACGACGTTCTGACGCCCACGCGGTTTCGAGTCGGCCGCCGACGTGACTGCGCGACCGATATCGTCGCCCGTAAGGACTACGACAGCGAACCCCGCTCCCCCGGCGACGGCTTCGAACTTCTCAATGATGGTGCGGCCCCGGTTCGGCTCGTTGTGAAGGATCACCGGTCTTGCTTCGGCTACCTCGCGGATGAAGCGCTCGACCTTGAACTTCGCCTTCTCGTCGTGGCCATGCACGATGAAGATCTCTGGTTGTCCAACGGCTTCGACGGCTTGCCCATCCGCGAGCTCGTTCCCGCTGCCAGTCGACTCGTCCATGAGTGGGAGCCTGCTGACAAGGCTCTCGAGCTTGTTGATCTTCGACCGAACGTTCCGCAGGAAAAGCTCGACGGACTCCGCGAGGGTCGGCGGGCCCAGTACGACCATTGGACCGGAGAGCGTTCGGCGGTAAATCTCCGCTGGCTCTGTAGTCGTGAAGCGCCTACGGAGAAGCTCCACGTTGTAGTTAGTCCAGATCGCGTAGCGCTCGCGAGCCGCGTCGAGAGCGGCTTCCGTGTTGAGCGAAGCCGCGTCGGCAAGGAGCTGCCTGCCTTCCTCGAGGCGCTGTTCGAGTTCGGCCTGAACCTGAGCGCGAGGTGCCGTCAGGGAGGGCGGTGTTGGGGATTCTTGTGATGTGCCCCGCGTGCCAGCCACGCCAACTACTTGGTCGGATCGCCGACGCGACGGAGTGGCCGGAAGCCCATGATCTGCTCGCGCAGGGGCTCCCATCCTCTTCGCGAGCGGCCAATCAACCCGAGGGCCTCGAGTGCATTGAGATCCCGACTGAGTGTCCGCTCGGTTCCGAGGTACGCCTCGAAGAGTTCTGGCGTCATGCGAACGAGCTCGCGCCGAGGCAACGGCTTCGTTCGCTTGGAGAGCTCGAGCACGAGGCGACGCTGTCGCTCTTTGGCCGCCGTGTGTGTATCGCCGAACGTTTGATAGATGAACTGCTCCCAGCGATCGTCGTATTGTTGTGACCAGACCATTGCGAGCTGATGGCGAATTCCGTCGCTGAAGCCTTGAAGTGCATATCGGAGGAATGGGAGCACACTGCCCCCCGAAGCGCTGGCCTGCTGAAGTTGGCGGTAGTACTCCGTGCGAGTGTTGTTGTAGTGATTCGTGAGTAGGTGCGCGGCCGGCATCGGCATGCCGGCGGCGAGCAAGACCTGCAACTCCATCAATCGCGCGGTACGGCCGTTGCCGTCATCGAATGGGTGGATCCAAGCCACATAGAGGTGGGCGAGCATCGCCTTGATGAGAGCGAACGGCACGACCCAGTCATCGGAGGGCGGCTCGAAGTCGGCTCCGTTGAGCCACTCGCACAGTCGCTCGAGGAGGTACTCACAGTCCTCGGCGGGTGCTCCTCTGTAGTTCCCAACCACGACCGATCGCGTTCTGCACTCTCCAGGCCTGATGTGGGGGTCGAGCTGAAGCTCGCTCAGGACCTGGAGGTTAAATCGCCTGATCATGCCCGGTGTGAGCTGGGCCGACCCACCGCCGATGAGATCGTCCTTGACGCGGTTGCATGCAGCCAGCACGTTCTCGACCTCTTGAACCAGATACTCCTGCGATGGTGGGGCTTCGTGACGCCCCTCGACGATCTCAAGGACGTCCGCTTCGGAGAGCGTGTTGCCTTCGATGGCGGTAGTCGCATGAGCGCCCTTCGCGAGATACATCCGGTTCATCTCCTCTGCCGTCTCCGGACGCAGGAGCGCGAGCGAGAGATGCTCAACCTTCGAGCGCGCCTCGCCTAGCTGCATCCACACCTCGGCAGGGAGACCTCGGAGATCAACCTGGAACGAGAGCCATGGATGGCTTCGCTCAAACTCGCGCGTCAGTGTCCGTACCACCTGTCCATCACCATAGCGCTCAAACAACCTATTTTGCAGGCATCTACGCTAATCGGACCTATGAGTGTCCCATCGGAGTGTCCACGTTTGCCCCTGAAGTGGGGGATCCAACCGCCGTGCTCGCGTTCATCCGCTTGCGGTGGTCAGCTCGGCATGATGGGCACCAGCGCAGCTGCTTGCCTGCGAGTTCGA
>CAWCME010000008.1:0-44829 GCA_963796625.1 uncultured Actinomycetes bacterium | reverse complement strand
CGAGGAACAGGTGGATGCCGTGGCTCTGCATGACGCCGATGTTTCCGTCGCCGAAGATGAGGAGCTTGCCCTCGGGGGGCGTGTAGTTGCGGACGCCGCGCTGGAACTGATCGTCGGGCGTCAGCGTCTCCGAGACCTGTAGGTACGCGCCCGAGGGTGCGGGCTGGCCGATGCCTCCACCGGTCGATGGGCCGTAGAAGAGCGTGATGCCGGTGTGGGTCGTCGCCCACTTGCCGGTTGACCGGTCGTAGCCCTGGCTGCGGATCTGCTTCGCGATCCGGCTGAGCGGCAGGCCGTCGAACGTCGGTCCGGCCCAGAGCATCGTCCTGCCGAGCACGGTGTTCGCTTCGTCCGTCGTGAGTGACCCTTCAGCTGGAAGCGCATGGCATCGCCGCTGCCGTTGACGGCGGGGGATGCCGTGAAGTCGCCTTGACCGCTTCCGAGCGTCTCGACCGAGAGGATCTTCGAGATCCCGTCCGGGCTCAGTTGCCCGTCGCGAGTCTCGCGCGTCGCGACGGGCTTCAGCGTCGTGGCCGAGACGGCGACGTCGTGTGCCCATTCGTGGAGCTTCCCGTCGGCGACGTCGGGAAGCATCTGTGTGTCGACGCGGATCCAGTACACGGGCTGGCCGTCGACGGCGTCTTCGCCGAGTACTTTCGCGGTTCCGTTCTTGAGCGCCTGCCGGTAGTCGATCGCGAGGAACGCGAGCGTCTTGTCGAGATAAGCGACGCGCCCCGGCGGATAGAGCGAGTCGCCCTGGACGACGCCGGCGAAGAGCGTGATGTCGTGGACGCCGCGCTGCGGGTCGTACCAGAGCTCTTCCTCACCGTGCACCGCGACCTTGGCGCCGGTGGCGAGGTCGATTTCGGTTCCGCCCCAGCCGCTCTGGATCACTGCGTGGACGACCGGACCGTCGCCGATCGCTGCGGCCGCACGTTCGAGCAGCGTCCCGTGGGAGCCGCCGGAGAACGGCCAGGCGAGTACGGCGACGGCGATCAGAGCGGCGACGGCAACTGGCGTCAACGCGATCGACACGATGCTGCGTCTCGAAAAGCGCCAACGAGGGTGCAATGCCGCCCGCTCGATCTCGTCCCACCGGTCGGGCTCCGGCCGCGGCGGGGCGAGTTCGTCGAGGGCACGCTCGACCAGTGGGGTCAGATCTCCCATTCCTGAACCTCCTGCAAGTCGTGAGCCAAGCGTGCGTGCGCGGCGTTCAGGGTTGCCGCCACCGTTCCAGGCTTGATCTGGAGCGCCTCGCCGATCGCGGCGTAGTCGAGATCGGCGTAGTAGCGAAGGAAGAGCGCGAGCCGCTGTCGCTCGGGCAGCTCCGCGATCCGCGCTCGGATGAGCGCGCGGTCTGCGGCTCCACCGTTCGACCGCGCGTCGACATCGAGATCGTCCGGCGAGAACGGCGTCTCGCGTTGCGCGTCCCGCCGGCGGTGGGCTTCGTTGATGACGATCCGCCACACCCATGCCTCGGCAGAGCCGCTGCCGCGAAAGCAGTCGCGGTTCCGAACCGCGCGCACGAACGCCTCCTGTACCGCATCACAGCCGAGTCCCTCGTCGCGTGTCAGCGCGATCGCGACCCGCTCGAAGGCTGCGCCCTTCGTCCGGTAGAGCCACTCGAGCTCGTCGAGCGTTAGGCCCTTGGAACCAGGCCGTGGAATCCGCACACCCGTACGACCCCGCACAGCACTCAATTCTTTAGCCGCCGCCCTGGAGCCGCGAGTCACCGCCTGAACCGGCTCACGATTGAAGCCGCTCGAGTCGCTAGCGAACCGTCAGGCTCGCGGGTTCAGCATCAAAGGATGCATCTGCGTCTCGCTGGCTATGCGGCTCAGTAGCTGACCCGCTACAGGCCGAGGCCGCGGCTGTGTGCACGCTCGAGCTCCGCGATCCGTCGGAGCACGGCGAGGGTCGCGGGGTCGTGTTCGGGGCCGGATGCGAGGAGGCGGGCAAGGTCGGAGCTAGAGGCGACGGCGGGGCGGAGGCCTCGCTCGAGCTGCTCGCGCGTCGCATCGCGGCGGAGGTCGTCGTAGCCGCGCCGCGTTGCCGGCGGCCGCCCGGTCACGCGGAGGGCGCCGGCAGGCGTGTCGACCATCAGCGGTTCACTTGCGAGCCGGTCGCGGTCGAGTTCGACCGAGCCGGCGCCGAGTTCGTGAAGCGCTCGCGCGAGCCGCCGGAGGTTGTCGGGACGAAGGGACGGGACAATCTCGACGTCCATTGACTCCTCGTCGACGCCGCGGACGAATCGCGCGAGTGACCCGATCAAGACGTAGCTCACCCGAGCACGCTCCAGCGCGGCGAGTCTCGTGCGAGGGTCGGTTGCCAAGGCCTCTGCGGAGAGAAGCTGGCGAAAACGCTGCTCGGGGGATGCCTCGACGCGGATGCTGAGGCTCAGGTCGCGAGACGGGTCGTGCGGAACGAGCTCGAGCGGAAGGTCGAAGCCGCAGGCTCGCACGACGTCGAGCACGGCCTCGAGACTCGGTGCGACGGCGCCCTGTTCCCAGCGGGCAATAACGGTCCGGTCGCGGCCGCTTCGCTCGGCGAGCTCCTGCTGGCTCAGGCCGGCGCGAAGACGTGCTTCGCGGATCAGGTCAGCGGTCGTCACCGGGCCAGCCTATCTCGCAGCAAATAGACAACGCGATGCAGATCTGCTACAAGATGTACCTTCGCGCAATGGGGGTCGCAGCTGAACAGCTCTCGCTCGTGGATCTCACCTCTGCGGTGGTGGTGGCTCGCGAGGAGCGACCGGCGCGACCGCCGATACCAGCTGTGGAACGTGCGACAGATCGCGCAGCGCTCGTCGCTCTCGAGTCGTCGGTTGCCGACGCCCGCGACTCCGGCGACGGCCGCCCGTCGCTCGTGCTCCTGGCGGCGTGCCTCGCCGACCTCGGCGCCGCTCCACCTGCACCTGCGGCTGATCTCCCCGAGCTGCACCGCGCCCGCGACGACTGGCTGCGTCGCCTGCGGAGCTCCTGCAGGAGCGAGAGCGCGCTCGTCGCCTACCGCGTAGCGATCGACAACCTGCTCGAGTGGGCGGAGCGCACGGGAAACGATGTCTTCACCGAGGCGGCGATCGTCGAATACCTCGACCGCTACCGCGAGCGTGCGCGGCCAGCACCGGCAACGTACTACCGCCGCTTCTGCCTCCTGCGCCGCTTCATGCGCTGGGTGAGCCGCCGCTCAGGCGTGCCCGACCCGTTCCTCGACCTCGAGCCGCCACCGAAGCCGCGTCAGGACCGAGACTGGCTGACCACCGACGAGTTCCGCCTGCTCATCGAGGCGGCCGAGCATCCGGAGCGCAACCTGCCGGGACTCGTCGAGCGCGATCGGCTCACGCTGCTCACCCTCGTAATGACAGGCCTCCGCCGATCCGAGCTGTGCGCCCTCGACTGGCGCGATCTCGAGCTGGACGGGCGGAAGCCGTCACTCCTCGTCCGGAACGGCAAGGGCGCCAAGCCGCGGCGGCAGCCTCTGCCAGGCGGCCTCGCGCGCGAACTCCGGGCGCTGCGCGACGCGCGTGAGCCAGAGTCGGGAGACGCCGTCTTCTGCGGGCTCGCCGGCGGCCGGCTTCAGGAGACGATTCTCGCCGACATCATCCGCCGGGCAGCAAAGCGCGCGGGGATCGAGAAGCACGTGACGGCGCACACCCTCCGACACACGGCGGCGACGTGGCTCCGTCAGGAGCTCGGCGACGCACGCCTCGTCGCCGAGTACCTCGGGCACGCCGACCTGTCGACGGTCTCGCGCTACGCACACGTCGACCGCGACGAGCTCTTCGCGGCGGCAGAGCGGATTGAGGTGCTCGCCTGTCGGTCGAAGCCGAGCACGACCGCCCACCGGAGTCTTCGCGATGCCCCGCGGTGACGCGGATGCCTCGTTGTTGTGCCATCCGCCAGACTGCTTCTGCGAACTAAAGCTTTCGGGCCGGTCCGACCGTCTCTTGAAGTAGATGGGTGCTTCGTCTCGCCAGATCGAACAGGTGTATCGGGGGCGTTTCAGCAGCTTTGCTCGTGCTGTGACCGCCGTTGTTCGCAATCCCGACGACGCAAGCGAGGTCGTGCAGGAGGGGTTCGCACACGCTTTGGCTCGTCGCAACGAGTTCCGGAGCGAGGGGCCGCTGGAGGCGTGGATCTGGAAGATCGTCCTGCGGAAGGCGTTCGACCGTTCTGGCTCAACGCATCCCGCCGCGTCCCTCGACGAGCTGCCGGAGATCGGCCTACCCGACCCAGAGCGAGACCCGGCCTTGGCGGCCGCCCTACGTGAGCTACCGCCGCGGAAGCGGCTGATCGTCTACCTGCATTACCTGGCCGACCTCTCGTATCCCACCGTGGCGGAGATCTGCGGGATCAGCGAAGGAACAGTGGCCGCAACCCTTGCCCAGGCGCGCGCCTCCCTTGCCGCGTCCTTGGCCGAAGAGCACCCCGACGTCGTACGCAACGCAGGGAGGACGCCATGATCACCTCAATTACTCAGGACGACGAGCTTCGCCGCCGTCTACACGGAGCAGTCGTGGTACATGCGAAGCCCCACTGGCGCGACGTGCGACGCCGCGCGCGCTCGGTCGAAGCTTCCTCCCTGCGCCGGCGCCGGCTGCTGCTCGCAATGGCGGCAGTCGCAATCCTCGTTGCAGCCCCAGCGTTCGCGATCGCGACTGGCGCGATCGACTTCTCATCGTCCCCAGCTGCACCGGAACCGGTCAAGGTCCTGTTCAACCAACTTGGCAGGATGAGCGGTCCGAACTTCCCCGCTCCGGTTACCGGGGAGACAAGGCTGGTCTACACCTTCCACTCTGCCGACGCGAGCTACGACCTCGCTGTTGCGCCTGCGAGTGGCGGTGGCTGGTGCTGGGCGATCGTCGGGCGAGAAGGAACCTGCGATACGAGGGATGGCGGCCTGAACTACGGCTACAACCCGCCGCCGCCGGTGGGGAGCGAGCAGCCCCTCGTCGACGGCTCGATCGCAGCCGCCGGAGTCGCGCGCGTCACGATCACGTTCGAGGACGGCAGCACACTCAACCTGCCGTTCGTACAGGTCTCCGCTCCAATCGACGCGGACTTCTTCCTCTACGAGGTCCCGCCCAACCACTGGAACGAAGGAAGTCGCCCCAAGACGATCGCCGCGTACAACGCCGACGGCGTGATCGTTGGCGCCGGTTGGTTCATTCGCGAGGCCGACATGCCCGCAATCGGGACAAAGGGCTAGGTGAAACAAGAGTGGGCCTTCCGGCCATAGGTGTGTGTTGACGGAGTCTGAGCTGGTACGAAAGGAGCGCTTTGAGCGGCTCTACGCGGAATGCGCTTCGGCTGTTCTCGCGTATGCCTTGCGGCGAGCGTCGCCGGAGGAGGCGGCCGACGCGGCCGCTGAGACGTTCGCCGTGGCCTGGCGGCGCCTGGACGAGCTGCCTGCGGGGTGGGAGCTTGCTTGGCTGTATGGCGTTGCTCGCAGGGTTCTGGCAACCCAGCGGCGAGCCATCGGCCGCCAGCGCACCGTCGCCATTCGCCTCGCCGGCGAAGAGAGAGCGGTCGCGGGAACGGGCATCGACGAAGTTGAGGAGCCCGTCCTCGAGGCGCTCGCGGAGTTGGACGAGCGCGACCGGGAGGTGCTGATGCTGACGGCTTGGGAGGGTCTCTCCGGGCGCGAAGGGGCGGCGGCTCTCGGTTGCAGCGACACCGCCTACCGGATCCGTCTTCATCGCGCCCGCAAACGGTTGAGGGCGCGGCTTGCTGCGCTCGAATCGCCGGAGGCGCGAGCTCGCCCTCTGGCTCCAAGGAAGAGTGAGGAGACGCTCTCATGGTGAACACGCAGACCCTTGAACGACTGCGCGAGGCAAACCCGATCCCGTTGAAGGCGGCGGAGCAGCTCCAGATGAGCTTCGCCCTGCGCGAACGCCTCAACGGAGCGATCGCGGCAGAGGACACCGCCTCCCAGTTCCCGCTCACGGCGTGCCCACAGGAAAAGCGGCGGCGGAATCACTTCGTTGTGGCTGGTCTCGGGCTCGCCGCCGTCCTTGCGGTGATTGTCGTTGCTCCGGCGTTCGGACTTCTGCGCGGGGTAGTGCCGTTCTTCGGCTCGCCGAAGGCGCCGGAGTCAGTGCAGGTCGACTTCGCGTCGATGAACACTGGCGCGCCCGCTGGGATGAGCCCGCAGGCAATCGCCGGAGAGACTCGCGAGATCGGCGAGTACCAGTTCGCCGGACGCTCCCACACCCTCTGGGTGGCACCGACGAAGTCGAACGGGTTCTGCTTCGAATGGACGCAGGCGTGGGGCGGCTGCCACGTCGGAAGCAACGACCTCTCCTGGAGCGGCGACCTTGTCCTTCCCGCCGGTGTGGCCGAACCCACGATCCAGCCTGGCAGCACGCAGACGGCAGCGGTCGCGGCGGCGATCCTGAAGGCCCACGAGGAGGCGGTGCCAGCCTGGATCAGCGGCTACGTCAGCTCGGCCGCCGACGACGTCGAGATCAGCTTCAGCGACGGCACGACCGTACATCCAGAGATCACCTGGGTCTCAGCGCCGATCAACTTCGGCTTCTTCGCCTATGACATCCCCGCCAGTCAGCAGACCCAGGAAGACCACCTCCTCAACGTTCAAGCGCGTGCAGCCGACGGGCACCTGATCGCCGAGCAGCCACTTAATCGGAGCCGCTGACACTCCGACGACGCGCCGAACCTCTGCGGCTACCGAGGGCGAGTCTTCGCGACGCGCCACTCGACCTTCTGGCCAAGCGCGGCGGCGAAGCGCTCGACGGTCGAGAACTTCGCGTCGATCTCGCCGGCCTCGAGGCGTGCAACGGCAGACTGCGAGGTTCCCATCCGCGCCGCGACCTCCGTCTGCGAAAGGCCGAGACGCTCGCGGCGCCTGGCGAGCTCGCGGAGAAGCCGCCGCCGGCGCAGGGCGGCGTCGACGAACTCGGGGAACTCCGGCTTTCGGTCGCTTCGCTCGTCGGAGATCTCGTCGAGGAAGTCTCTTCTTTTCTTCATGCCGGTGCCGACCCTATCTCATAGTTGATATGGCGTCGGGAGGACGTAGCGAGTTCCCCGGCGCGTGCCCAAACGTTCGAGCAGCCCCTCCGACACGAGCTCGTCGAGGAGCCGCAGCGCCTCAACACGGTCGAGCCCGGTCCGCTCGCGGACGCGCGCATTCGTCAGCGGCGGCCCGTCGTCGGTTGCCAGTTGAAGGATCACTTCCTTGAGCGCGTCTCGGGTCAGTCGCAGCCCTGCCGGCGGAGCGAGGGATTCGTTCAGCGTGTAGCTCGCTCCGCCGCGGGTGCCGTGCTGGACGAGGAAGCCGGCATCGCGCAATCGCTGTAGGGCGCGGCGGGCTTCGTCAGTGGCAGCACCGGTCAGTTCGCGCACGCGACCGTTCGTCAGCCGCTCTCCGCGAGCGGCGTGCACGAGCAGAAGGCGATCTCCCGGCGCGATCAGTCCGCGCGTCTCGACCTCGCGAACCCATGCTCGCTCCGTCGGCGTCACGGCGCTCCTGATCGGCAGGTCCACGATCACCGCTGCGCCCGAGTCCTCGAAGACAGGTGGCTCGAGCATCTCTTCCAGCATCGAGTCGACCATGACGTCGACGCCCCTGCCGGCATCCTCGGCGAGCCCGAATCGCCGAAGCACCGTTATCACGCGGTAGTTCCTCGCCGCCTGCGTCTCGCGGATGTTGTCGACGGTGACCGGCTCGGGGAGCCCACCCGGGGAGATGATACGAACGACGTGCGGGTACAGCTCGATGCGAGTCGCCGTGCCCGTCGTCTCGTAGGAGCGATGCGCTAGCGCATTCGCGACCGCTTCGCGGAGGACGACCGTCGGCACCCGTGGCAGCTCGTATCGCCGCACACCGAGGACGACGAGTTCCGTGCCGAGCTCGCTCACAATCTCGTCGACCGTCCGTTGCAGCTGACGGTGAAGCGGACCGCGAACCTCGAGCCGGCGATCGTATTCCGCGCCCGCGTCCGGGAAGCGGAGGATCTCGACGAACGTCTTCCCGAGTTGCTCGGCAGGGTCGGCAAGCAGGTAGAGGGCGCCCGCGACCGTCAGCCGACCGCCCGCGCCGCCGAGGGCGAGCCCTTGTTCTGCGAGTCGTTCGGGGATGTCCTGCGTCCAGCCGAAGGTAAGGGCGAGTTCCGCGACGAGCTCGGGATCAGCGACGTCCAGGCGGACGTGCGCGTCGGTCTCCTCGAAGCGGTGGAGCGAGCGCTCGTTGACGAAGCGGGCGAGCTCGGCGCCGAAGAGCGCCACCTTCATCGTCCCGCGCCGGACGAGGATGCGGCCGCTTGACGTCTGCGAGAAGCCCTCGACCCGTCGCGACACCGACACGACGACGACTGGTTTCCCGTCGACATCCAGCTCGTGGGCGGCATAGCGCCCTGGGTCGCGTGCCTCGCCGATCGCTCGGTGGACGTCGTCGAGCAGGGCGGCCGAGAGCTCACGTCCGACGATCGCTCCGGCGTCGTCGACGCCGATCAGGATCACCCCGCCGTCGGCGTTCGAGAATGCCACGACGGCTTCCTGAAGGGCGGTCCGGTTGAAACCGCTCTTGCGCTCGACGTAGTCGCTCTCGCTCGGGAAGGCGCGGCCGAACTCCGCCGCGGACATGAACAGCGGCACCGGGGCGGCACTGGCCGGGTGGAAGGGGGGATATGCCATAGTTCTTTGGCGGGATCTGTTACCTCACAAGAATGGCATAACCCCCGGACAGTTACCCGACCCAGCGCAGCCGCTTCACCGCGCCGCGCAGCTCGTGCGCGTTGACGCGCGTGTAGCGCTGCGTCGAGTCGAGGTGCTTGTGGCCGAGCAGCTCCTGGATCTGGCGCAGGTTCGCGCCCGCGTGCAGCAGCTCGCTCGCGAACACGTGCCGGAGCGTGTGTGGCGTCACCCGCTTGCGCTCGTTCACGCCTGCGGCCTCGACGTAGCGTCGAAAGGTCTGCCCGAGCTGCGTGTAGTGGAGCCGCTTCCCCTGCACGCCGACGAACACCGCCTGCTCGGCCAACGGTACGCGGGTTGCGTAGTACTCGGCGAAGAGCGGCGCGAGCGCGGGGTGGATCGGGATGGTCCGCTGCCGGCCGCCCTTCGCCTTCCGCACGCGCAGCAGCCTCCGCGACAGGTCGACGTCGTCCCAGTCGAGGCCGACGAGCTCGGCGCGGCGCAGGCCGCCGTAGGCCATCAGCGCGAGCAGCAGCCGGTCTCGCTCCGGCTTGCCGCGGAAGTGGCGCTCCCAGACTCCCGCGCGGTCCGGTTGGGCGAGCAGCCGCTCGAGCTCGCCGAGCGTTAGCACGTCGGGCAGCGCCTCCGGCTTCTTCGGTGTGCGCAGCGGGAGCGACGGGTCGCGCGCGAGCCGCTCCTCCTCGACGAGGAAGCGGAAGAAGCACTTGAGCGCCGCCGTCGTCCGCGCCTGGCTCGAAACCGCCGGCCGCCGCTTCCGCTCCGCGGCGAGGAACGCCCGCAGGTGGATCACCCGCGCGTCGGCGAGCTCGACGCCCTCAGCCTGCAGGTAAGCCAGACACGCCGAAACGTCACGCTCGTAGGCGGCGCACGTCGCCGGCGCGAGCCGCCGCTCCGACTCGCAGAAGCGCAGGAAATCGGCAAGTTCCTGTCTCGGTGTCTCCTCCATGATCCTCCCTTCGGGCAGCCTTGCGGGCCCCGCTGGGACGAGCCTGAGGACACTCCGGCTTACAGGCCTGCTACGGAAAAAGCCCTGGAAACAGGGCTTTTTCTATTACGTCGTGTTTCCCGGAACTCGTCGTGGTTTCGGTCGTGCAGCCCTTCGGCGGTTTCTCTGGAACCGCTCGGCGCGGGCGCCCGGGTTCGCACTGGCATCGCTCCGCCCCGCAGCGCCGAGGCTAGCAGCGGCCTCCAACAGACTCAATGTTCGGGCTTTCTTGGGTGTGGTTTAGACTGTGATTGACATGTGATAAAGGCCGTGGCACGATTGGGGACAAGGAGGTACGCCGATGGCAGTCAGCCCGACCGCGAGACCCGACTACGCAGCACACACCCGCGCCGTCCGCGCCAGCTTCCCGGAGGTCGTAAGCGCGCTGCGCGAGATCCTCGGCCTGAAGCTCTGCGCCTACCTCGGCTCAGTGAAGGAGACACGCGCCGTCAACGAGTGGGCAGAGGGCGCGCGCGAGCCGAGCGAGGCGGTGCAGCGACGGCTCCGGCTCGCCTTCCAGGTCGCTGGCGCGATCGCCGAGGTCGACGGCGCCGAGGTCGCGCGCGCATGGTTCCAAGGGCTCAACCCGCAGCTCGACGACCGCGCGCCGGCGCGCCTGCTCCGCGACGGCGACCTCGACGAGGTCGGCCCGGAGGTCATCGGCGCCGAGCGCGCCTTCCTCGTCGGCGGATGAGCAACGGGCTCGCGTCCGTCGAGCCGGACGGACCGCTCTACCGGCTCGGCAGGCATCCGGATCCGTGGGTCTGGCCGGACTGGTCGTACGCCGCACCCGACGGCACGTTCGGCAACCGCTACGACGACCCGGACGCGAGCTACCGCGTCCTCTACGCCTCGTCGCAGCGGCTCGGAGCGTTCCTGAACGCTCGCGCGGTTTCGGCCAGATCTCGACGTGCTCGCCGAGCTCGGCCGGATCGAAGGGGACGACGAGCCGCCGCCGGCCGTGCCGCGAACGTGGCTTGCAGGCCGCCTGATCGGTGAGGCGGCCGTCGAGGGACGCTTCGTCGACGTCGGCGACTCCGCCTCGCTCGCCACGCTCCGAACGGCTCTCGCCGCGAGCGCGATTCACCACGGCCTCGACGAGATCGACGCCGCGACGATCCGGCTCCGTGCACCGCGAGTCTTCACTCAGCAGGTCTCACGCTACGTCTACGAGCACGGCTCCTTCGCCGGCATCCACTACCGCTCGCGGCTCGGCGACGACATCCTGAACTGGGCGGTCTTCGAATCCGCCCCTGACGGTCAGGTCCCGCTGGCTGCAACGACCTCTGCGGCGATCGCCGCGAACGATCCTGACCTGCGCACGGCCCTCGAGCGGCTCGATCTCACCCTCGCTTGACGCGGCGCTCGGGCTGCCGTCGGCATTGCCGCGCGTGCCGCGAGCGCTGCTGCCGCATCGTGCAGCTCGTCTGCTGCGACGTGGGCGTACCGGCTGACCGTGGAGAGATCGGAGTGGCCGAGATGGGCGGCGACGAGACGGGCGTCGCCCGTCTGCTGACGTAGCCACGTGGCCGCGGTGTGCCGAAGCGTATGCGCGGTGACGCGCTTCTCGATTGCGGCTCGCTCGGCGGCGCGACGGATGATCCCGGCGAGGATCGTCGGCTGCAGGCGCTTGCCCTCGAGGCCGCGGAAGACCGGTGCGTCGGCGGCCGCGTCGCGTGCGGCGCGGGAGGAGCGAGCTCGCGGGCGAGCGGCGCTGCGAGCGGCTGCCGGCGCGGCTTGCCGCCCTTCCCGCAGCGGACGAGTAGCGACGGCCGTGAGGGGGCTACTACGTGTACGCGCCGGACCTGCCAGGTTTGCACACGCAGGGGGACACGCTCGAGGAGGCGAGGGCGAACGCCGAGGAGGCGTTGACGCTGTACGTGGAGGGGTTGCGGGAGACCGGTCGGCCGCTCCGGCCGGGTGTGATCCGCCACAAGCTTCGCGTGCCTGCGTGAGCGGGCGGCACCGGTCGTCTCTGGCGCACAACTTCTCGCGGTACTCGAACGGCTCGGCTGGCAGGTCCTCCGGCGGCGCGGCAGCCACGTGCGCTTGCGGCATCCCGATCGGTCGGTGCTTCTCGTCGTGCCTCTTCACCGCGAGGTGAAGAAGGGAACCCTGAACGGAATCCTCAAGGACGCGGGTCTGGATCGCGACCAGTTGCGCGACCTGATGTAGACGCCCGAGTCGGCGCCTGAAGCTCAGGCGGCAAGGCTCGTGTGGGTCAGCTCGCGGTCGGTGAAACCGAGCGGCGACAACGACGAGCGGGTCGCTCCGTGGCGTGCTGTCGATCTGAGCGAACAGGACCGCGCGTGCGTGCTTTCCGATCCCGCCTTTGAGGACGAGTGGCGAGACTCCCTTGCTCTGCAGCCGCGCCGCGAGCGCGTGGTAGTGCTGCTTCCACTCGCTGAAAACTAGGCAGCGCCTGCCGTCGGCGAGCGCAGCGAGCACGTCGTCGCAAACAAGGTCGACGCCGTTCGTCCTCGACGAGCAGCCGGAAGACTTCGCGGATCGGCTTCTCGCCGGCGTCGGCGAGCCGCGGAACAAGCGGCGCACGAGCGCGATCTTCTCGTCCGCCGAAACAGGACCGCGCGCGTCCACGGCTGGCCGTTTCGGCTTGCGCGCTTCGAGAATCGTCTGCCTCTGCTGGGCAAGCGAGAGGAGCGTCCGCGGCTGCTCGTTCTCTGCGGGGCCGTCCGCTCCCCCTCCTACGGTTCGGGTGGTGGCGAAGACGGCCCGAAACGCTCCCTGCCCCTGCGGCAGCGGCCGCAAGTACAAGCACTGCTGCCTTATCGCGGAGGAGCGGTTGGAGCAGTGCGCGCGCGACGAGGACCGGGTCGGCCGGTCGATCTCCGACTGGTCGGTCGAGCAGTTCGGCGACGAGCTCGCGCGAGCCTTCGAGGAGTTCCACCCGGAGAGCCGTCGGATCGAGGAGCACGACTTCGCGCTCCTGCTCACGTGGTTCAACTCCGATCGTCAGCTCCCCGGCGGCGGCACGCCGATCGAGCGCTACCTCGCCCGTCCCGATCTCGACCCGGACGAGCGCGATGCCGCTGCGCGGATCGCCGCCGCCCGGCTCGGCCTCCACCGCGTACGCGCCGTCGCTCCCGGCCGCTCGCTGGAGCTCGAGTGCGTGTTGACCGGCGCCTCGAGCGCGGCCGCCAGCCAGACCGTCTCGCGCGCGGTCGTGCCGTGGGACGTCGTGCTGTGTCGCGTGATGCCGGGCGAGCCTGTTGCGACGCTGTGGGGGCCGGTGCTTGTCTACGCTCCCGACGAGGAGCCCGAGTTGCGCGCCGAGCTGGAGCGGCTCGCCGAGGTGCACAGACTGTCGCATGATCCGCCCGGGCTCTTCGAGGTCTTCCGCGTCGCGAGCAGGGAGCTGCTCCGCTTCGTCCCGCCGAGCAGGTTCTCCGAACCGAGCTACTTCACGGCCGAGGGCGACCCGGTTGTCGCTGGGCGGGCTACGTGGTCGCTGAACGATCCCGACAAGGCCTTCGCGGGTCTGGACGCACCGCCTGAACTGCTCTGGGTCGGCGAGAGCGAGGACGGCACCGGCGAATGCTTCCAGCTCACCGGCGACCGAGCGGAGCTGCTCGCCCGGCGCCCACCGCTGCCGCCGAACGCGGTCTTCTTCGAGAGCTCTTATGAGGGATTCCCGGATCGGATCGGACTCGGCACACTCGTCCTCGCCGGAAGCGAGCTCCGCTGCGAAGCGGTCTCCCAGCAGCGGCTCGAACACGCGCTCGACCTCGTCGCCAGCCGCCTCGCGGGCAACGCCGAGCTACTCGAACGCGACATCGCACCGCTCGACCTCGACCGGCGCGACGTCGCGCCGCTCGACCTCGACCGGCCCGAACGAAGACAGCCGCTTCACCCCGACGACGAGGAGATACTCGTCAGCGGCTACCTCGAGGCATACCTGCGACGCTGGCTCGACGAGCCGCTCGAGCGCCTCGAAGGGCTTACGCCGCGTACGGCCGCCGCCACTCCGGAGCTGCGCGGCGTACTCGAGCTCCTCGTCCGGGCGATCGAGAACCGCGCCGAGCACGCCCGCCGTGCCGGCGCCTCCTGGCCCGACGTCGGCTGGTTGTGGGACGAGCTCGGCGTCCACTCCCAGCTCGCCGCCTAGCCTAGGCCGGGGGCCAGCAAGGGGCTCGGGTCGTGCTCGAGCGCGGTTGGAGGCCCGCTCGCGCTCGTGGCGCTCGCGATTCAGCTCAGTTGGCGGAAGAGTGATGCCATGTCCGAGCAGATCCACTCTTCGGCGAACAGGCCGTCCTGTACCCGATAGAACTCGTGGCTGACGTAGCGGATCGTACGGCCGGTGGCGGGCACGCCCTGGAAGTCGCCGGTATGGGTGCCGCGGAGCGTGAGGCGTATCGCGACTTTGTCCTGGGCGGCGACGAGGTCGTCGACCTGCACTTCGAGGTCGGGGAACGCCCGCTTCATCAGTTCGAACCCCTCGAGCCAGGTCTCGCGTCCTTGCAGCGGCTCCGGCATCTCTGCGTAATGGATCACGATCTCCGGCGCCACGATCGCGAGCAGCCGCTCGGTGTCGCCGGCATTGAGCGCTTCGACCGACTCGCGCACGAGCGTTGCATTCGCCTCCGCTGATCCCGATGCCGAGCTCATCGCTGTCCTTTCGTCGATCTGGCGAGGGCTGCACTCCTCGCCAACGTCCGGCTAGATGATTACCTTACTTCACTATAGACAATCTACAGCAACAGGAAGACGTTCTCGACCGTGTCCTGACGCTTGTCGTCTTGCTCAACGACGACATGACCCGTGCGATCACTGCGCTCGGACTGACACCGTCCCGCACCCACCTCCTCTGGGAGCTGCGGCAGCGCGGGCCGGTGCCCCAGCGCGTCCTCGCCGACGCTTTGAAGGTCACCCCGCGCGCCGTGACCGGACTCGTCGACGCGCTCGTCGCGAACGGCCTCGTCACGCGCGAGCCACACCCGACCGACCGGCGAGCGACCCTCGTCACCCTCACCCCGAGCGGAAGGAGGCTCACCGGCCGACTCAAGCGAGATCACGAAGCGCTCGCGCGCGCCCTCTTCGGCTCCCTGTCCCCGGCGGAGCTTGACCGCTTCCTGCAAGGACTGAACGGCGTCATCGAACGGCTGCAGACCCACCTCTCCAGAACCGGCTAACGGCAGACTGGCGGGGAACGAGGCCAGAAGCCGCAGCGATTACCGGTCGAGAACGTCTTCGGCGAAGTGAACCCGTGGGCGGCGATTCGCAGGTCGCCGGGCGCGGAGCTCACGCTTCAGTTCCGGGCGGTGAAGAGGCGCCAGGCCCCCGGGACGCCGCCGAGCTCGCGGATGATCTGGGTCAGATCGATCCCCGCCTGTGCGAAGTTCTCGCGGAAGTAGCGGCCGTGACGCAGCGTCGATGCGTCGATCGACACGTGGAGAGGATAAGACCGCCGGCGGCTGCGGTGCCGGCGCCACGATTACGGCGCTCTACTTCTGCGCGCGGGCGATCGCGGCGTCCATCGCGGCGCCGGGCTGCCGCAGCGCGGGGCCGTGCCCGACCGCCAGGATCGCCGGGTCGAGCGCACGGAGCGCACGTGCCGACTCGAGGTCCTTCTCCTTGTCCCATGTCGCCATCGTCGCCAGCGGGAAGCGCAGGTAGAACTCGCTGGTGACGGCGGCTCGCCCGTAGGTGGTGAAGACGTCGCCGGCGAGCAGGGTCGCGTCGCGCGCGTCGACGAACGACACGTGACCGGGGCTGTGCCCGGGGCTGGCGACCACCTCGAGGCTGCCGACGCGGTCGCCCGCGGCGAGCAGCACGTCGGGCTTCGTCTGCAGCTTCGGCCAGCTGCCCGGAAGCTTGCCGTCGACGACCGTCTCGCCCGCGTGGATACGGGCGTCGAGCTCGGGCATCAGCACCTCGACGGAGTCGCCGAGCTTCTCCTTCAGCGCGTCGAGCGAGCCGACGTGGTCGCCGTGCCCGTGGGTCAGCGCGATGCGGCGGATCGGCGGGCCGATCTCTCCGGCGGCCGCGATCAGCGCGTCGGCCGCGCCGCCCGTGGTCGTGTCGACGAGCGTGAGCCCGTCGTCCTCGCGCACCAGATACGCGTTGACGAAGTGCAGGCGGTTCAGTTGCGAGATGTTCGGCGTGATCGCAGTCGCCTTCATGCAGGTCCCTCCCGGTGCGTGATGCTTGACTTGGCTATCGGTGTTAGCCAGAATAGCTAACACCGTTAGCTTGTCAAGTGAGAGGAGAGCCAGGTGACGATCGCCCCCGACCCGCTCACCCCGCGTGCACGCGAGATCGCCGACGCGGCGCTCGAGCTCCTCGAGGCCGAGGGCGCCGAAGGCCTGTCGATGCGCAGGCTTGCCGAGCGCCTCGGCATTCGCGCTCCGTCGATCTACAAGCACCTGGCGGACAAGCAGGCGCTCGAGGCGACGATCGTCTCGGTCGGCTTCGAGCTGCAGGCTGCGGCCTTCGAAGCCGCGCTCGAGCGCGCGGACGACCCGCTCACCGCCCTCGCCGGCGCGTATCGAGCCTTCGCCCGCGAGCATCCGCACCTGTACCGGCTGATGACGGGCAAGGAGCTCGACCGTGCGCGCCTGACGCCCGGGGTCGAGGACCGCGCGGCGCGGCCGGTCGTCGAGGCGGCCGGCGACGACCGTGACCTCGCCCGGGCGATCTGGGCCTTCGCGCACGGGATGACGATCCTCGAGCTCGACCGGCGCTTCCCGCGCGATGCCGACCTCGACGCCGCCTGGCAGCGCGGTCTCGAAGCGCTGCGACCCCGCTGAACGGCGTCAAATCACCACGCCGGTTATTCGAACGAATATTTGTGCGCGATCGTCGTGATCCGCCGATCTTTTTCTCTCTCGACCCTTGCGCACGTCTGTAGCTTCGTCTATCCTCCGCCGACATGCACATGGCGACCTACATGACACCTGTCCCGTCTGCGGGATCGATCGCCGAGGCGACCGGGCTCGCTTGGCCGGCATGCGGCCACGCGTTCACGAACGTCGCCGGCCGGCTCGATTCCGCAGATGCCCTCGCAGTGAGGTGCGCGCGCTAAGCAAACAAGCGCATAGCAGCTCAGCGAGGGCGACCCACGAGGTCGCCTTCGTCGTTTGAGGGCTCGAAACCGCCACCGATCCAAAGGAGGACGCCCAGCGTGAGAAGCATCGACCGGAGATGAGGCCCCGCCCGAGAGAGAAAGGCCCTCCGTGTTTCGGCACCGAAAAAACGAGAGCTGCAAATGCCTCTGGCTTTAGCTTGCGCTTTTTCCTCGAAACCACGAGCGCCGGGCTCCAAAGCTCCTCCACGTCGGACGCCGGAACATCGAGCGGCATGGGCTCGAGACCCGGCGATCCAGGGCCGAAGAGCGGGCGAGCGGCATGGACAAGAGCGTTCGCCCTGCGCGTGCGTGACAGAGCTCGAGACGGAGGTGCCGTGACGGCCCGCCGCGTCTGCGCCGACCTCCGGCCCGGCCGGAGGTGGACGGAGGGCGGTGGCCGGCCGGGAAGCCGGGCGGCCGTCTCCCTCATCGCCCGCGGCGCTCTCTGACGGTGAGGGCGCTGCGGCGCCCGACGACAGAGAGGAGCGGGAGATGCATCTTCGCCTCGTTCAGGTGAAGGCTCCGCCGCCGGAGCCGTGCCCTCGCCCTGCGAAGGTCGTCCAGCTCGAGGCCCGGCGCCAGGCCCGCCTCGAAGCTGCACCGCCTGAGCGGTCGCGTCCACGGCCGGCGGCATGAGCGGACAGCGCGGCGGGCCGCACGAGCTGCGGCTCGCCGCCTGCCCCTCGACCGCTTACATCGACGCTGACTGATCCGACTGCCAGAGCCCGAAGTCGTTCCCGTGCGGGTCGCGACAGGTCACGAACCAGCCCATGTTCGGGACGGGCATCGGCTCGTCCGCCTCGCCGCCGAGCTCTTTCACCCGCGCCGCGCCGGCGTTGACGTCGTCGACGTCGAAATACGGGCGCGTTCCGCGCTTGCCGGGCTCCATGTTCGTGATCGCGGCACCGCCCTGCTCGCTGATGCGCGTCATGTGGTACTCGCCCTGGCCGCCGGGATAGGCCTCGAACTGCCAGCCGAACAGTCCGCCCCAGAATGCGCGGCTCTGCTCGGTGTCGTCCGCCGGGATCTCCAGGTGCACGATCTGACCGGGCATGACTCCCTCCTCGTAGCTGGTCTCGTCCAGGACCATGCCAGACCGACGAAGTCCTCGGTGCCTGGCACCAAGGTGCCAGGCACCGAGCTAAGCCTGGCGGCTAAGCAGCCGGCTCGATGTTCTGGTTGAGACGGAAGACGTTCGTCGGGTCGTACTCCGCCTTCAGCTCGGCGAGCTGCGCGTACGTGTCGTCTCCGTAGGACGAGCGCGCCGCGTCTGCGTCGCCGAGGAAGTTCGTGTACGCGCGCCCCGTCGAGGCACCGGACGCCGCCGAGATCACCGCGCGCGCCCACTCCGTGTGCGCCTTGTCCTCGCTCGGATCGTGCCATCCCGTCACCGCGTTCAGGACGAAGGGCATCGACCGCTCCCCGAAGGACGAGAAGCTCGCGGGGACACGGCTCATGGCCCCACCCATCTGATGGACGTGGATCTCGCACTGCGGCCCCGGTGTGGCGAGATGCAGCTCGATGAGCTTGGCGATCAGCGCGTCGTCGAGCCTGCGCGAGGTTCGTCGCCTTGAAGTAGGAGCGGATCCCCTTCGCCCAGAGCGGGTCGATCAGCGACTGCATCATCGTGTACGGCATCGGGCCGAACAGATCCGCGACCGGCTCGGCGATCTCGCGGAACGGCGCGATCAGCTCGGCGCTGCTCTCCACGGCGCCGGCGGACATCCCGATCAGCGCGACGACCTTCTTCCCGTGCCACGCCTCCGGGATCACCGGCAACGGCGGGGCGGTCGTCAGGTCGACCAGCGTCGTCACGTCGTCGCTCGCGGCCGGCGCCCATTCGCGGAACAGCTCGAGCAGCGGCTTGGCGGCCTCCGCCGGGTAGAAGATCGGCCCGGCGTAGACGATCGGCCCGACGGGATGCAGCTCGAGCTCGAGCTGCGTGACGACCCCGAAGTTGCCGCCGCCGCCGCGGAGGCCGCGCAGGAGCTCCGGATTCTGGCTCTTGCTGGTGTGCACGAGCTGGCCGTCGGCAGTGACGACGTCCGCACCGATCAGGTTGTCGCAGGCGAGCCCGTAGCGGCGCATCAGCCAGCCGATCCCGCCGCCGAGCGTGAGGCCTCCGACGCCGGTCGTCGAAATGAGCCCGCCGGTGGTGGCGAGGCTGTGCACGGTCGTCTCGTGGTCGAGGTCGCCCCAGGTCGCGCCGCCGCCGACGTGCGCGACGCGCGCCGCGGGGTCGACGCGCACGCTGCGCATCTTGCCGAGGTCGATCACCATGCCACCGTCGACGGTCGAGAAGCCGGCCACGCTGTGGCCGCCGCCCCGGACGGCGATCGTCAGGTCGTTCGAGCGAGCGAATCCGACTGCGGCAATGACGTCCGCGGGGCCGTTGGCGCGGACGATCACGGCCGGCCGCCGGCCGGCGTGCGTCCCGTTCCAGACCTCGCACGCCTCGGCGTAGCCCTCGTCCGTCGGCGTCAGCACCTCTCCTCTCGTGGCGTCCCGCAGCTCCTGCACCGTTGCCTCGCCGAGCACGGGAGCGAGTGTCTCCGTCATCTCGTCCTTCCTTTCCTCGTTCGTGTCGACGAAGTCCTAACGCGCCCGTCTTTGCGCGAGCTTTGCGGCGTCTTGGCAAGGCTGCGAAGCTGCCGCTCGACCGCGTCGACCCCGAGCGTCTCGTGCGATTGCCGGTAGTGGTCGAGCGCCGATTCGAAGAGCGAGACGGCGAGGTCTCTGTCACCGCGGAGCGACGCCACCTCCGCGAGCGCGGCGTCCGCGTGGCCGAACCAGCGGATGCGGTTCGTCGGCTCGAGCACCTGGCGTGCCTCCTCGAGCGCGCTCCACGCGTCGTCGAGCCGCTCCTCCGCGCGCCAGAGCTCCGCGGTCCGCCACAGCGAGCTCGCGAGGCCCCAGGGATCGCCGGCGCGCCGGAACAGCGCGCGTGCTTCGGCGAGGTATGCCTCGGCGGCCGGGAAGTCGCCGGCGACCGTCTCGACCAGCCCGAGCCCGGACAGCACCAGGCCGACGCCGCGACGCTCGTTCAGCGTCTTCCGGATCTCGAGCGCGCGATTCAGGAACGCCCGCGCGTCGTCCACCGAGCCGCCGGCGAGGGCGAGGTAGCCGCGCCGGGCGAGCGCGCTGGCCGTGCCGCGCTCGTCGTCGAGCGCTTCGAACTGCTCGGCGCACGCCGCGAGCAGTGCTTCGGCCGCCGTCGGGTCGCTCCGCATCCGCGCGATGCTGGCGCGGTTCGCGAGCACGTAACCGGCGGCCGCGCGGCACGACAGCTTGAAGAACGGCTGCAGCGTCTCCTCGAAGACGACGCGCAGGTTCGCGGGATCCCCCGGCCCGCCGCGCAGGTCGGCGACGTTCAGGGGCGAGGTGACCGTCGCGGCGGGATCTGCGACGCCGAGGAACCGGTCGAAGCTCTCGGCGAGCAGTGCGTCGGCGCCTTCGAGATCCCCGAGCGTCCAGCGGGCGATGCCGAGCGTGGCGATGCAGAGCGCCTCGGCACCTGCGAAGCCTTCCCGGCGGGCGACCTCGAGCCCGCGCTCGAGCCACGACTCCGCCTCGACCCCGGCGTCCGACGCGATCGCGAACTCGCCGAGATACTGGTGTGCCTCCAAGACCGAGCGTGGGTCGCCGAGGCCGGAGGCGACCGCGAGCGCCTCCTCGGCATGTGCGACTCCGCTCGCGAGCGTTCCGCCCCGCATGTCGAATGCCGAAGCGGCGAAGAGCGCCTGGACCCGCAGCGCCGACGGGTCGGGCGCGCCGGCGAGCGCGGCCGCCAGCCGCCGCTGTGCCTCCACGATGTCGATGCGGCGGAGCCAGAACGGCCAGATCGCCACGCAGAGGCGCAGCGCCTCCGGCGGGTCGCGCCGGAGGAGCGTCGACAGCGCCGCACGCAGGTTCGGCGCCTCGCGGTCGAGACGGGCGGAGCCGTGCTCGCGCTCGGCGAGATCGGTGGCCCAGGCAGCGTGCCGAAGCTCGAACGCCGGCGCCTCGCCGGCATCCGCCAGCCGTTCCTGCGCATATGCCCGGACCGTCTCGAGCAGTCCGTAGCGCCACGCCCCGTCCACGTCGCTCACCGACACGAGCGACTTCTCGACGAGTCGCGCGAGCAGGTCCGCGACGTCCGGCGCCTCCACCAGACCGTCCGCGCAGACGACCTCCGCCGCTTCGAGATCGAAGCCGCGCGAGAAGACTGCGAGTCGCCGAAACAGCACGCGCTCGCTCTCGTCGAGCAGGTCGTGGCTCCACTGGAGCGTCGCGAGCAGCGTCTGCTGACGCGTCGGCGCGGTGCGGCTGCCGGCCTGAAGGAGTCGGAAGCGGTCGTCGAGGCGCTCGGCGATCGAGCTCGGGCTGAGCGCGCCGACGCCGTCCCGCGGCCAGCTCGACGGCGAGCGGGAGGCCGTCGAGCCGGAAGCAGATGCGGGCGACGTCCGCCGTGTTCCGTTCGTCGAGCGCGAATCCCGGTGCAGCCGCCTCGGCGCGGTCGACGAAGAGCCGAATCGCCTCGTAGCGCAACGCCGCCTCCGGTGCGAGCTGCTGCTCGGGGTCAGGGATGGCGAGCGACGGGACCCGGAACACCACCTCGCCGGGCACGCGAAGCGGCTCGCGGCTCGTCGCCAGAACGACGATCGCGGAGGTCGCGCGCAGAACGGAGTCGACGAGCTCCGCGCTCGCGCCGATCAGGTGCTCGCAGTTGTCGAGCACGAGCAACAATGAGCGGCCGGCGAGGAACTCGAGCACGGCATCGCGCAGCTCCTGGCCCGCCAGGGCGCGGACGTCGAGCAGCGCCGCAACGGCCACGAGCACGGTGTTCGGATCGGAGAACGGCGCCAGCTCGACCAGCACCGCGCCGTCCGCGAACCGTGACTGCTCGCCCCGGGCCAGCTCGAGCGCGAGCCGCGTCTTGCCCGCGCCGCCCGTGCCGGCCAGCGTCAGGAGCCGCGTGCGGCCGAGCACGCTGCGCAGCTCGCCCAGCTCGTGCCCCCGCCCGACGAACGAGCTCGCTTCGACGGGCAGGCCGCCGGGCCCGCCGGTGCCCGGCAGCTCCGCGAGCTCACGGGTGAGCAGGTCGCGCAGCTACCTTCAGCTCGCGGCGCCGCTCCTCCGCCCAGTCGTCGTAGCGGTTCTCGGGGAGCAGGTCGCCGGTGTACAGAGCGAGCGCAGCGCGGCAGGCCGAGGCGGTCCGTTCGCGCCGGGCGACGGCGGCAGCGCGCTCGAACCGGTCGACGTCGACGTCGACGCCGGCCGAGAGCGCGACGACCTCGTCGCCGACGCTGATCGTGTCCTGGCCGAGCGCGCGCCTCGCCGCGTGGACGGCCTGGTAGAGGTTGTTCGCTGCTGCGCCGGGTGCACGTTCCTGCCACAGCGCATCCATCGCCTGCTCGCGGTGCAGCCGGCGCCCCGGGGCGATCGCCAGCAGCTTGACGAGCTCGCGGGCCTTCTTCAGGCGCCACGCGCGAGGGTCGACCGGCTGCTCGTCGAGCGCGGCCGAGAAGCTGCCGAGCAGGCGTATCGAGACCTTCGGCACACGGAGAGGATGTCGGAACCGCGCGGCTCAGGCGCGGAGGACGACCTCGACGGACGTGCCCCCGCGCGGGACCGAGCGGAGCGAGAGCCTGCCGCCGATCGCCGCGGCGCGCTCGCGCATGTTGGCGAGCCCCTGGCCGGCGCCGCCCTCGGTCGGCTCGAAGCCGTCGCCGTTGTCGCGCACCGCGACGAACCTCGATCCGGCGCGCGAGCCGATCTCGACCAGCGCGGTGCTCGCGCCGGCGTGCTTGCGGGCGTTCGCGAGGCCCTCCTGGACGATGCGGAAGACCTCGATCTGCTCGTCCGGCCGCAGCACGATCTTCGGGTCGATCTGGAGCTCGACGGTCAGCTCGCCGTCGCTCGTCAGGAACTCGACATACCGTCGCAGCGCCGCGTCGAACGGCGAGCGCCCGGACGCCGACGACAGCGCGAGGAAGGCGTAGCGCGCCTCTTGCTGCGCCGCGTGGGCCGCCTCCTTGAGCCGGGGGAGCGTCGTTGCCGGGTCGGCGCCCGACTCGAGCAGCGTCGCCTGGGTCGCGACGGCGAAGAGGTACTGCGCGAGGCCGTCGTGGATCTCGCGCGCGAGCCGGGCGCGCTCTTCCGCGACCGCCCGGCCGAACTCGGTGGCGCGGATCGCGCGCCACGCGCCGACGAGCAGCACGCCGTATGCGAGTAGCTGGATGTAGTCGCCGAGCGTCACCGAGCCGGGGCGAGACACCGGCACGAGCATGAAGTCGAGCGTGCCGTAGAGCATCAGCGTCGCCCCGAGCGCGAGCAAGAGGTCGAAGTTGTCGCCGTTCTCGTGGAACCGGTACGTGAAGCCGGCCACCGCGACGAGCAGGACGAGCGCGAGGGTGGCGCGAGCCGACGTGAGGGACGTCAGCGTCGCCGCACTGCCGCCGACGACGAGCACCGTGAACGACTCGACGAGGAAGTGGAAGGCGATCCAGACGACGGCGAGACTCGCGGCGCCGAGCGTCATCGCGCGGACGATGAGGTCGCTGCGCTGGACGACGTGTCCGCGCGCGAAGGGCGCCGCCGCGACGAGCGCCCACCCGACCGCGGCGCCCACCACGCCGGACCAGAGCGAGGTCGAGTGGCCGTCGAAGCCGCCGACCGTCGGGGCGACCGTGAAGACGAGCAGCGACAGCGAGCTGACGAAGAACCCGGCGAAGATGAGGAAGTCGAACCGGCGGCCCTCGACCGAGAACCGCGTCGCGCTCAGGACGGCGACCAGAGCGCCCGTGAGGACGAACACCGTCTCGAGCATCAGCTTCAGCTCCGGCACGTAGAGCGGGACGCGGAGCCCCGGATAGGCGAGGAACAGCGCGAGCGAGGCGCCGAACAGCGCGAACAGGATCACCTGCCCCCAGAGCAGGCCGATGAAGCGTTCGTGGTCCACCGGTGCAGGTATCGGCAGAATCGCTCCCAGCGATGACCGCCAACAGGATCCTGGTCGTGGACGACCATCCGCTGACACGCGACGCGCTCGCGGGTCTTCTCGGGCACAACGGGTTCGACGTCTGCGGCACCGCCGCGAACGGCGAGGAGGCCGTGCGGCTGGCCGCCGACCTGCAGCCGGAGCTCGCGCTGCTCGACCTGACGATGCCCGGCATGAACGGCCTCGAGACGCTGCCGCGTATCCGTGATGCCGCACCCGGCTGCGCGGTCGTCGTGCTCACCGCGTCCGAGGACGAGCAGAACCTGCTCGGGGCGATCCGTGCGGGCGCAGCGGGCTACCTCTTGAAGAGCGAGCCGCCGGAGCGCATCGTCACGTATCTGCGCGGGGTCGGCGAAGGCGAGGTTCCGCTCTCCGGTGCGGTTGCGCGCCGGCTGTTCGAGCAGGTGCGCGAGGGAGAGGCGCCGCGGCGGCTGCCCGACTCGATCGCCGGGCTCCTGTCGGCCCGCGAGGCGGAGGTGCTCCTCCTCCTGGAACGGCACCTCGCGACGGACGAGATCGCGCGGGAGCTCGACATCTCGGAGCACACCGTGCGGTCGCACGTCAAGAGCGTGCTGGCCAAGCTCGGCGTGTCGTCGCGGCGGGAGGCGCTCGACGTCGTCGCCACCGCGCGCCGTCTCTGATCAGCTCTCGAAGCCCTCGAGCACGGCTTCGACCAGCGACGGCAGCGTTCGGAGGTTGTAGCCGCCCTCGAGGACGGCGGCGACCCGCGGCGCGAGCTGCGTCGTGCGCGCGGCGAGCTCGCGGAAGCACTCGGCCGAGAGCGTGAGATCGGCGAGCGGGTCGGCGACGTGGGCGTCGAGGCCGCAGGAGACGAGCAGCAGCCCGGGCGCGAACCGCTGCACCACCCGCTCCACGAGCGCCCACGCCTCGAGGTAGTCGGCGTCGCCGGTCCCGGCCGGGAGCGGGATGTTGAGCACGGTCTCCTGCTGGTCGTCGGGGCCGCCGGTGCCGGGGTAGAACGGCCACTGGTGGAGCGAGACGAACAGGATCGACGGATCGTCCTCGACGACGTCCTGCGTGCCGTTGCCGTGGTGCACGTCCCAGTCGACGATCGCCACGCGTTCGATGCCGAGGCTCGCCTGCGCCCAGCGTGCCGCGATCGCCACCGAACCGAAGAGGCAGAAGCCCATCGCCTGCCGCCGCTCGGCGTGGTGGCCCGGCGGGCGGGCGAGCGCGAAGCCGCTCCTCCGTGTGGCCTCGATCGCCGCGCCCGCCGCGAGCAGCGCCGCCTCGAAGGTCGTCGGCGTGCAGACGGTGTCGGCGTCGATCAGCCCGTTCGTGGTGCGAACCTGCTCGACGAGCTCCGGCGTGTGGCAGCGAAGCACGTCCTCGACCGTCGCCGTCGAGCACTCGACGAACCCGAAGTGCTGCTGCAGGACCGCAAGTCGCTGCTGCGACTCGGGGTGTCCGCCCGTAGGGTGGAGACGTGAGAACGCGCTGTGGCTCACGAAGTCCATCGCGCCCTCACGGTCGCCGGAGAACGTGCGCTACTGGACGGGCGTCGCATCTGCGACCAACCTTCGCAAACCGGCGCCGTCGAAGTCAGCGGGTCGCAGCATCGGAGCGTGACGGCGCTCCGCTCGCCGGGGATCCGGTCGGGCCGGCTCGACAAACGTTGAACGAGGAGGTCATCGATGAAGATCAAGCTGGGTGGGCCGGCCTTTTTCCTGGCCCTGATCGCGCTCTTCGTAGCGCTCTCCGGCGGCGCCGTCGCGGCCGGGATCGTGCCGCTGGCGCGGCACGCCGTCACCGCCGGGACGGCGTCGAACGCGCTCAGGCTCCGTGGGAAGACGCCGGCGCAGCTGAAGAAGACGCTGCGCGGGTCCCGCGGGCTTCGGGGCCTTCGGGGCCTCCGCGGTGCCGCCGGGCCGGCAGGCCCGGCCGGTCCGGCGGGCCCGGCCGGACCCGCCGGCGCTCCCGCCAGCGCTGCCGTCAGCGTCCACACCGCCCCCTACTCGTTGGCCGCGGGCGCGAACGGGACCTTCGTCGTGAGCTGCGGCTCCGGCCAGAAGGCGATCAGCGGCGGGTACGACAGCGACAGTGCCGCCGCCGTGATCAACCTCGATCTCAAGCCGACCCCGGCGGACGACGGTTGGAGCATCCTGCTCGCCAACGAGGACAAGAGCGCGGGCCACTCCGGAACCGCCTACGCGGTCTGCCTCGGGTAGGGCCCGCAGGGACGCCGTCCGTGCGGAGGCCCGGGGCGGTCCCCGAGGCCTCCGCGCCGCGTCGGTGGGGCTATCGTCCCTCGAAACGATCGCGAAGGGGGGGTCTTCAGATGAAACGCAACCTTGGCGGCCCGGCGTTCGTGCTGGCGCTCGTCGCGCTCTTCGTTGCACTGGGCGAGGGAGCGGTCGCTGCGGGCATCGTGCCGCTCGCACGGCACGCCATCACCGCCCGAACGGCGTCGAACGCCTTGAAGCTCGGCGGCAAGACGCCGAAGCAGCTCAAGACCAGCCTGCGCGGTCTGCGCGGGCCGGCCGGCCCGACGGGGGCCACCGGGCCGCAGGGCGCCGCGGGCAGCGCCCAGGTCTCGGTCCACACGCAGACGTTCAGCCTGAGCGAGAGCGGGTCGGACGGTGACTCGGCGACCGTCACCGCGACGTGCGGGAGCGGGCAGAAGGCGGTTGGCGGCGGCTATCTCACCGACGGCCAGACGGGGCCGCTGGGCGGTGTGCTCGGGTTCGAGAGCGGCCCGACCGCGGCGGACGACGGCTGGACGGCGTCACTCGACAACATCGACGGGAGTGCGGGCCACACGGGCACGGTCTACGCAGTCTGCTTCGGCTAACGCCTCAACTGCGGGCGGCCCGCTGCTCGAGCCGGCCGGCCAGCGCACCGAGCCCGATCGCGTCGGCGTAGCGGGCCGCCTGCGCCCAGTCGGGCGGCGTCGGCACGAGCTCCGGGAGCGGCGCGGAGGCGTCCATCCGGGCGATCTGCAGGTAGAGCCGCAGCTCGTCGGCGATCGCCGGGAAGCGGCCGTCCGCCAGCGCGGCCTCCAGCGAGCCGTGGTGGCGAAGGACGTCCGCGGCCTTCTTGGGGCCGACGCCCGGCGCACCGGGGATGCGATCGGAGGCGTCGCCGCGGAGAGCGATGAAGTCCGGGACCTGGGCGGGCTCGACGCCGTAGCGCTCACGGACCTCGCCGGGCCCGATCCGGGCGAGCTCGCTCACGCCCTTGACCGGCTGCAGGATGCTGACCCGGTCGGAGACGAGCTGGAAGGCGTCGCGGTCTGAGGTCGCGACCACGACCGGGCCGGGCCAGCGCGCGGCCGCCGCCGCGAGGAAGTCGTCGGCCTCGTAACCCGGGGCCTTCCCGACCAGGAAGCCGAAGGAGACGACGAGCTCCGGCAGCCGGTGGAGCTGCTCGAGGATCGAGTCCTCGAACTCGCGCCCCGACTGGTACGCGGGCAGGGCGACGTGGCGGTACGTGGGCGTCTCGAGCGTGTCCCAGCCGACGAGCACCGCGTCCGGCTCCTCGGCGTCCCAGAGCCGCTGGAGGAAGTTCGCGAACCCGATCAACGCGTTCGCGGGCCGTCCGGCGCCGTCCTTCAGGTGCTTCGGCAGCCCGTGGTAGGCGCGGTGCGCGAGCGAGTCTCCGTCGACCGCGAGCAGGGTCGGCTCGCTCATCGCTCGAGGCTCGCCTCCAGCTCCCCGATCGCCGCCATCAGCCGCTCCGTCGCCAGGCGGGACGCCTCGCGCAGGTCGCCGGGGTCGAGGTCGTCGAGCGGGACCGGCGGGCCGTAGCGGACGCGCAGCGGATGAAACCGCGCCAGGCCGTCCGTGCCCCTGATCCCGGCGGGGACGAGCGGCACGCCCGCCTCGAGCGCGATCCGCGCGGCGCCGCTGTGCGCCTGGGCGGCGTGGCGCTTGCGGAGGCCCTTGCGGCGGCGCGTGCCCTCCGGGAACATCGCGATCACGTGCCCGGCGCGGGCGAGCTCGACGGCGGTCTCGATCGCGGCCCGGTCGGACGAGCCGCGGTTCACCTTGAACGCGCCCCCGGCGCGCAGCAGCACCGAGAGCGGGAACCAGAACAGCTCCGACTTCGCCATGAAGCGCAGAAAACGCCGGGGCCAGATCGCGATTCCGAGCGCCCAGGGGTCGAAGTTCGAGACGTGGCCGGCGGCGAGCACGTACCCGCCCTCGGTCGGGAGAAGCTCCGTCCCGTAGGCGCGGAAGCGGTACAGGCCGTGCACTATCGGCCAGGAAACGGCCGCAGCGAAGAAGTAGAACGCGCTCGGGCGCGGAGGACGTGTCACCGGCGGCGAGTATCGCGGATCCTGGCTCGGCGCTATGGTGGCCGCCTCGAATGCCTGCCGCGAACGGCAAGAAACTCGTGATCGTCGAGTCGCCGGCGAAGGCGAAGACCATCGCCGGCTACCTCGGGCGCGACTACGTCGTCGAGTCGTCGATCGGGCACATCCGCGATCTGCCGACGAGCGCCTCCGAGATCCCCGCCAGGGTGAAGGACGAGCCGTGGGCCCGCCTCGGCGTCAACGTCGACGACGACTTCGCGCCGATCTACGTGGTCGACGCACGGAAGAAGAAAGTCGTCGCGGAGCTCAAGTCGAAGCTCAAGTCGGCGGACGAGCTCCTGCTCGCGACCGACGAGGATCGCGAGGGCGAGGCGATCGCCTGGCATCTGGTGCAGGAGCTCAAGCCGAAGGTGCCCGTACGGCGGATGGTGTTCCACGAGATCACGCGACAGGCGATCGAGCGTGCGCTCCTCGAGACCCGCGACATCGACGAGTCGCTGGTCGACGCCCAGGAGGCGAGGCGCGTGCTCGACCGTCTCTACGGCTACGAGGTCTCGCCGGTCCTGTGGCGGAAGGTGATGCAGGGGCTGTCCGCCGGCCGCGTGCAGTCGGTCGCGACGCGCCTCGTCGTCGAGCGCGAGCGCGAGCGGATCGCCTTCGTGCCCGCGGGCTACTGGGACGTCGCCGGCACCTTCGACCCGGGCGCGTTCACCGCCCGCCTGTCGGCGGTCGGCGGCCGCAGGGTCGCCCAGGGCCGCGACTTCGGCCCGGACGGGCACCTCAAGGCCGAAGACGCCGTGCAGCTCCTCGAAGACGACGTGCGCGGCCTCGCCGCCGCTCTCGAGGGGGTGCCGTTCGCGGTCACGTCGGTCGAGGAGAAGCCGTACCGGCGCCGGCCGGCCGCGCCGTTCATGACGTCGACGCTGCAGCAGGAGGCGAGCCGCAAGCTGCGTCTCTCGTCGCAGCAGACGATGCGGGTCGCCCAGCGCCTGTACGAGAACGGGTTCATCACCTACATGCGCACCGACTCGACCACGCTCTCCGAGGCGGCGCTCACCGCGGCCCGCGACCAGGCGCGGCGGCTGTACGGGCCCGAGTCCGTCCCGGACGAGCCCCGCCGCTACGAGCGCCGCGTGAAGAACGCGCAGGAGGCGCACGAGGCGATCCGCCCGGCGGGCGACACGTTCCGCACCCCCGACGAGGTGAGGCGGCAGCTCTCCGGCGACGAGCTCAACCTCTACGACCTGATCTGGAAGCGGACGGTGGCGTCCCAGATGGCGGACGCGCGAGGGCAGACCGTCTCGGTGCGGATCGGCGCCACCGCCGCGGACGGTCGCGAGGCCGAGTTCGCGACGGCGGGGACGACGATCACCTTCCGCGGCTTCCTGCTCGCCTATGAGGAGGGCCGCGACGAGCCGGCCGCCGACGACTCGGAGGACAAGCGGCTCCCGCCGCTGGCCGAGGGCGACGCCCTGACCGCCACGCAGCTCGAGCCGGAGGGGCACTCGACCTCGCCGCCTGCCCGCTACACCGAGGCGACCCTGGTCAAGGCGCTCGAGGACCGCGGCATCGGGCGCCCGTCCACGTACGCCGCGATCATGGGGACGATCTTGGACCGCGGCTACGTGCGCCGCCAGGGCCAGGCGCTGGTGCCCGAGTTCCTCGCCTTCGCGGTCGTCAACCTGCTCGAGCGCCACTTCGCGCGCCTGGTCGACTACGAGTTCACCGCCCGCATGGAGGACGACCTCGACGAGATCGCGGCCGGTGAAGAGGCGCGCAGCGAGTGGTTGCAGCGCTTCTACTTCGGGGCCGAGGGCGACGAGGGGCTGAAGGAGCTCGTCGCGCACCTCGGCGACATCGATGCGCGCGAGATCAACACCCTCCCGATCCCGGGGAGCGACATCGTGGTGCGCGTCGGCCGCTACGGCCCGTACCTGGAGCGGGAGGGACGGCGTCAGACGCTGCCGCCCGACATCGCACCGGACGAGCTGACGCCGGCGCGGGCCGAGGAGCTGCTCGCCCAGGGCGGGCAGGAGCGCGACCTCGGCGTCGATCCCGAGTCCGGCAACACGGTCGTCGTCCGCGCCGGCCGCTACGGCCCGTACGTGACCGAGGTGGTCGACGGCGACCAGAAGCCGCGCACCGCGTCACTGTTTCGCTCGATGAGCCCCGAGACGCTGACCCTGGCGGACGCCGTCCGGCTGTTGACGCTGCCCCGGACGCTCGGCGAATCGGACGGGGAGGCGGTGGTCGCCGCCAACGGCCGCTACGGCCCGTACGTGAAGCGGGGCTCGGAGACCCGGTCGCTCGACTCCGAGGAGCAGCTCTTCACCCTGTCGCTGGACGACGCCCTCGCCCTGCTCGCCGCCCCGAAGCCGAGCCGGCGCCGGGCCGCGGCGCCGCCCCTCAGGGAGCTCGGCGACGACCCGGTCACCGGTAAGCCGATCGTCCTCAAGGACGGCCGGTTCGGTCCCTACGTGACCGACGGCGAGACGAACGCGAGCCTGCGGGCGGCCGACTCGGTCGACGAGATCACCCCCGAGCGAGCCCGCGAACTGCTCCAGGAGCGCCGCGAGCGGGGGCCGGCGAAGCGGAGGAAGGCACGCGGCCGGAAGAGTTAGTGGGCAACGAGCGTTTTTCACGGTCTCGATACGCCTACGACCGACATCCCAGACGCGCTACCGTCCATACTCAGCAGGACGGGAGTGGAATGCCTGGGCTGCTGCACGCGTTTCGAGCCCCAGGAGGAGTGTCGCTGAAGTACCGCTAGAAACGGGCGTCGTCTGCCCGTATGGTGGGAAGGTTTGGGGAGCCGGGAGAAGAAACGAAAGGACATCGAGTACTTGACTCAGAACCAGCTGACGGAACTGCTTGAGACGGAGAGCGCGCGGGCGCTGATCGAGGCGGGAGAGGAGCGGGGCTGGATCGAGCCGGCAGAGCTCGAGGCGTTCGCGGTCGAGAACGACCTGGGTGAGCCCGAGGTCGAGGAGATCATGCGCGAGCTCGAGCGCACCGGGCTCGAGGTGCGCGAGCCGGTCGTCGAGGAGAAGAACACGAAGGTCCAGGCCGAGCCGGTCGTCTACGAGGCCGATTCGCCGTCGGGCGCCGGGGACAGCCTGCAGCTCTTCCTGGCCGACGTCGGCAAGCACAAGCTGCTGACCGCCCACGAGGAGGTCGTGCTCGCCAAGGCGATCGAGCGCGGCGACGGGCGCGCCAAGCGCCGGATGATCGAATCCAACCTGCGCCTGGTCGTGTCGATTGCGAAGGGCTACCGGGGACTGGGCGTCCCCTTCCTCGACCTGATCCAGGAAGGCACGCTCGGCCTCAACCGCGCGGTCGAGAAGTTCGACTGGCGCCGGGGCTACAAGTTCTCGACCTACGCGACCTGGTGGATCCGCCAGAGCGTGCAGCGTGCGGTGGCGAACCACGCGCGCACGATTCGCGTGCCGGTTCACGTGGTCGAGCGGCAGCAGAAGCTGTCGCGGGCTGCGCGCCGGCTCGAGGTCGAGCTGGGTCGCGAGGCGACGAAGGAGGAGCTCGCCGAGGCCACCGGCCTGCCGATCCAGCACGTCGAGGAGGCACTCTCCGCCGCGTCCGCATCGGTGTCGCTGAACCAGACGGTCGGCGCCGACGACGAGGGCGAGCTCGGCGACCTCTTCGCCGACCGCGAGGCCGCCGACCCGTTCGACGAGGCGGAGGAGTCGCTGCGCCGCCAGAACATCCGCAAGGCCCTCGACGCCCTTCCCGAGCGGGAGCGGCGCATCCTCGAGCTCCGGTTCGGGTTCGAGGGCGAGCCGTGGACGCTCGAGGCGATCGGCCACGAGCTCGACCTGACGCGCGAGCGCGTGCGGCAGCTCGAGGGCCAGGCGCTCTCGCGGCTCGCCGCGCTGCGCGAGCTCGCAGGGCTCGCCGCCTAGAACAGACAGGTCTGGTGCCTGGCACCTCTGGGTGCCAGGCACCGTTCGTTCGCCTCGGGGCTCGATGGGCCTGGTGCCTGGCACCAGGGTGCCAGGCACCATCCATTCACGCGACCCGCGCGAAGTGCGTGTTCGTCGCCGATTGGCGGTGATCGTCAGCGGCAGGGGAGCGACTGCGAGCCCGTCGGCTTCGTGCCGGCGGGGGCCGTGACGTGCAGGTGCCAGGCCAGGCGCGTGAACTCGCGCCGGCCGGCCGAGCACGAGCGCGGCCTCGTCAGGGTCAGCGTCGCTCGATAGGCGTGGAAGTGCCCGCCGGCGCAGGTCGGCCTGCAGTCGTTGACCCGGGCGATCCCCTTCGCGGTCGCGTGCTTCGCGTTCCAGGACGACCAGGCGAGGTTGGTGAAGTAGAAGTTCGCGTCGCCGCAGGTGACGATGATCTTCTTCGGCCTGACGGTCGCCGGCATGCCGGGCACGCAGCCCGCGAGCCTCGGCACCGGAGCCGCGGCGCTCGCCGCTGCTGCGGCCGCAGCCGCGACCAGGACTGCGGCGAGGACGCCTCGCCTCACGCGTCCGCCTCGACCGGGGTCAACCGCGTTCCGAGCCCGAGCAGGAGCCCGTCGGCCTCGACGGCTGCGCTCGTCGTGAGGAAGAGGACGACGCCGTCAGCCGGGGCGCTGATGAGCTCGTGCTCGTCGCCCCAGAGGTCCAGCACGCGCCCGAGGACGTCCCCGGCGCGGACCTCGTCGCCCGCACGCACCGCCGCCTCCCACCAGCCCCGCGTCCGGCAGCGCAGCCACTCGTTGCCGGCCACGTGCCGCATGCCGGCGGGCGGTGGTGTAGCGGGGCCGGGGAGCATCTCGAGCCGGCGCAGCACGTTCCGCGCGCCTTCGGCGAGGAGCGCGACCGCCGTCTCCTCGAGCTGGCCGCGGCCGCCGGCCTCGGCGATCACGGCCGGGATGCCGCTCGCGGCGGCCGCGGTCGAGGTCATGCCGGTGAGCCCACCCGGCCTGCGCGCCTCGCAGACGACGTAGGGAAGGCCGAACGCGATCGCCATCGCGCGGGCCTCGTCCGCGACCGCCGACTCGTCGTAGAGCGCGAACGGCTCGAGTGCCTCGACGAGGTCGCCGCCGTGGAGATCGATCAGGAAGTCGGACGGTGCGATCAGCTCCTCGAAGATCGCGTGGGCGAGCGCCTCCGCGTACGTGCCGCCGGGATCGCCGGGAAAGCAGCGGTTGAGGTTCTTGCCGTCGGCCGGGACGACGAACGGCGAGCGGCGCCGAAACGATTCCATGCTCACGACCGGCACGCCGACCACGGTGCCCGCCAGCGCTCCGGGATCGAGGTCGCGCATCACGCGGATCACGGCCGCGATCGACGAGTACTCGCACCCGTGAATGCCGCCGAGGATCGTCAGCCGCGGGCCGTCCGTGGCTCCCTGGGCCTCGAAGCACGGGTGCTCCACACCGGCGAGGAGGGGATGCGAGAACGTGATCGAACCCCGGCTGATCATCGGATCAGCGCGTATGATTCCGCCGCGGGCGGTGGACCCCACAGGTGGTTAGCCCCAGCCACCGGCGCAGACCCTAATACTGTCATCGACCCTGAGAGGGCAGACATGAACTGGAATTGGAGGAGCCGCCGGGTGCTGCTGGCTACGGCCGTCCTGGCGGGGCTCACCGGCGTCGCCGTTCTGGCGGGGGCGTCGCTCGCGAGCTCGGCGAACCACCGCACGACCGCCGGCTCGTCGAGCATCATCGTCGACGGGACGACGGACACCGTCGTCAACATCGATCCGGCCAACCAGTACGACTACGGCTCGTTCACCGTCGACCTTCCGATCTTCCAGGGCCTGTACGGCTTCCCCAACGGTGCCAAGCTCCAGCCGGTGCTGGCGACGAGCTGCAAGGCGTCGTCGAACCTGAAGACCTGGACCTGCGCGCTCCGGCACAACGTGAAGTTCTGGGACGGCAACCCGATGACGTCGGCCGACGTGAAGTACTCGTTCGACCGCGTCCAGAAGATCAAGGGTGACCAGGGCATCTACACGCTGCTGACGAACCTGAAGAGCACCACGGTGTCGGGGGCGTACACGGTCGTCTTCCACCTGAAGTCGCCCCAGTCGACCTGGCCGTTCATCCTCTCGACGAACGCGGGGTACGTCGTCGAGAAGGCGAAGTACCCGTTCAACAAGATCCTCTCGAACACGGATCAGCAGTACGGCACCGGCCCCTACAAGCTCTCGAAGTACACGCCCGGCCAGCAGGCCGTGTTCGTGCCGAACACGAACTACTGGGGCCCGAAGCCGAAGAACGGCGGCATCATCATCAACTACTACACGAAGTCGTCGACCATGAAGCTCGCGCTGGAGAAGGGCGAGATCGACATGGCGTTCCGCGACTTCACCCCGACCGAGCTCTCGTCGCTCGCGAAGGAGAAGGGCATCGTCGTTCACTCCGGGAACGGCGTCGTGATCCGGTACCTCGTCTTCAACGTCGCCCGGCCGCCCTTCAACAACCTCGCCGTGCGCAAGGCGCTCGCGTACCTGATGCCGCGGCAGGTCATCGCGACCCGCGTCTATCACAACACCGTCAAGCCGCTGTACTCGATGGTGCCGGCCGGCCTGCCCGGTCACAACGACGCGTACAAGACGCTGTACGGCGCGACGCCCAGCGTCGCCAAGGCGAAGGCCGTGCTCGCGAAGGCCGGCGTGAAGACGCCGCTTCCGATCACCATCTGGTACACGCCGTCGCACTACGGTGACGTCTCGGCGGACGAGTACGCAGAGATCCAGCGGGCGTTCAACGGGTCCGGTCTGTTCAAGGTGACGCTGAAGTCGGCCGAGTGGGCCCAGTACAGCTCGGCGCTCGGGAAGACCTACGGCGCGTTCCAGCTCGGCTGGTTCCCGGACTATCCGGACGCCGAGGACTACACGGTCTCCTTCTACCAGACCGGCGCGTTCTACAACAACGGCTACAGCAGCCCGGCGATGACCAAGCTGATCGCGCAGGAGCGCGGCGCGAAGACGACGGCCGCTCGTCTGGCCGTCCTCGGCAAGATGCAGACCCTCGCCGCGAAGGACCTGCCCACGATCCCGTACTGGCAGGGCAACATGATCGCCGTGAGCCACAGCAACATCCAGGGGGTCTCGGGCACCCTGGATGCGGCGTTCTACATGCGGTTCTGGAAGCTGTCGAAGTCGTAAGACAGGGCACTAAGACTGTGCGAAGGAGGGGCGCCGGCGGGCGCCCCTCCTTGCGTCTGTGACTAAGCTCGCCGGGATGCCGGGAACCTCGCTCCGCGCCTACCTGATCACGCGCCTCCTGCTGGTGATCCCGATGGTCCTGATCCTGCTCACGATGGTGTTCCTGCTGATGCGGGTGGCGCCCGGAGACCCGATTTCGGCCTCGCTCGGCGGCCACGTCCCGCCTGCCGTGGTCAACCAGATCAAGCACCAGCTCGGCTTCGACAAGCCGCTCTCGGTGCAGTACGTCAACTACCTCTGGGGCATCGTGCGCGGGAACTTCGGCACGACGATCACCGATCACCGGCCCCTCAGCAACATCATTCTGGTCAACGGCGCCGCGACGCTCGAGCTCACCTTCTTCGCGATGATGGTGGCGGTCGTCGTGGGTGTCCTGGTCGGGCTCGCCGCAGGCCGCTTCCGCGACACGCCGGTCGACGTCAGCGGTCGGCTGTTCGGGATCATCATCTACGCGACACCGGTCTTCTTCCTCGGCCTGATGGCGCAGCTCGTGTTCGGTGTCTGGCTGAACTGGCTGCCGACCTCAGACCGCGCGAGCCCGATCACGCAGGCGACGTTGCAGACGCACACGAACCTGTTCGTCATCGACTCGATCATCGACGGCAACTGGTCGGCGCTGCAGGACGTCCTCCGCCACCTGATCCTGCCCGCAGTGACGCTCGGGCTCGCCACCGCGGGCATCTTCATCCGCCTGATCCGGATCAACGTGATCCGCACGCTCCGCGACGACTACATCGAAGCGGCGCGCGCGCGAGGGATCAGCGAACGCGACGTCGTGTACCACCACGCGTTCAAGAACGCGCTCGTCCCGGTGATCACCGTCATCGGCCTGAACATGGCGCTGCTGCTGGGCGGGGCCGTGCTCACCGAGACCACCTTCAACTGGCCCGGCCTCGGGCACGCGCTGGTGACGTATCTCGAGAACCGCGACTACACCGCGGTGCAGGGGATCATCGTCGTGTTCGCGCTCGTCGTGGTGGCGATCAGCCTGCTCGTCGACTTCGTCAACGCGTACGTCGACCCGAGGATCCGTTACTGATGGCGACCGTCGCACGGACCGGCGGCCTTCGCGCGTCCTCGCGGCAGCGGATCGCTTCGGCCGGACGTGCCCTCAAGCCCGTCGCCGAGGCGCGCGGGATCCCCCGCGGGATGCTGTGGGCCGGGGCCCTCATCACCTTCTTCTTCATCGTCCTTGCTCTCTTCGCCTCGCTGATCTCGCCGTATGCGTTCGACGCCTACGAATCGAACGGGGTTCGCTTCAAGCAGCTCGCGCCGCCGTCGGGCGCGCACTGGATGGGCACGACCGTCCAGTCGACGGACGTCATGTCGCGCGTGATCTGGGGAGCGCAGACCGAGCTGAAGGTGGTGATCATCGCCCTCGCGATGTCGCTCGTGATCGGCGTGCCGCTCGGATTGATCTCCGGCTACTTCGGCGGGCCCCTCGACCGCGCACTCGTCCTGATCATGGACGCCTTGCTCGCGTTCCCTTACCTCCTGATCGCGATCGTGATCGCGTTTCTGCTCACGAACTCGTTCGGCGGCGGTGTCCTGACCGCGGCGGTCGCCATCACCGTGGCGTACATCCCGCTCTACTTCAGAGTCGTGCGCAACCACGTGATCAGCATCCGGGAAGAGTCCTATGTCGACGCCGCGCGTGCGCTCGGTGCGCGCCCGTGGACCGTGATCCGCAAGTACGTCTTCTTCAACGTGGTGCAGAACGTGCCGCCCATCGCGACGCTGAACGCGGCCGACGCGATCCTCCTGCTCGCCGCTCTGGGCTTCCTCGGCTACGGCATCCAGCCGACCCAGGGAGCGGAGTGGGGCTACGACATCAACCGCGCCGTCTCGGACGCGTCTTCCGGCATCTGGTGGACGGCGCTCTTCCCGGGGATCGCGATCGTGTTGCTCGTCACGGGCCTGACGCTGCTCGGGGAGGGTCTCAACGAGACGATCAACCCGGTGCTGCGTCGGCGGCATTTCGGCCGCATCGAGTTCGAGCCCGACGAGCACGAAGCCGAAGCCTCGTGAGCGACACACCCGTCCTCTCGGTCCGCAACCTGCGGGTCTACTACGGCACCCCGGGCCCACCCGTCCGTGCCGTCGACGGCGTCTCGTTCGAGATCGACCAGGGCGAGGTGCTGGGCCTCGTCGGCGAGTCGGGATGCGGGAAGTCGACGCTCGGCCGCGGGATCCTCGGCCTGCTGCCCTACGGGGCGCGCGCAGACGGCGAGGTGCTGTACGGCGGGCGCAACCTCGTCAACCTGCCGGCCAAGGCCGCCCGGCGGATGCGCGGCCCGGAGCTCGGTCTGATCTTCCAGGAGCCGATGACCCGGTTGAACCCGTTGATGCGCATCGAGGATCACTTCCGCGAGACGCTCGAGCAACACGAGCCGGGCCTCAGCGATCGTGAGGTGCGGAACCGTTCGCTCGAGACGCTGGGTCGGATGGGAATCCCTCCGACGCGGTTCCGCCAGTACCCGCACGAGTTCTCGGGCGGGATGCGGCAGCGGATCATGATCGCGCTTGCGCTCGTGCTGCGGCCGAAGATCCTCGTCGCCGACGAACCGACGACGTCGCTGGACGTGATCGTCGAGGGGCAGATCCTCCGGCTGCTCGCCGATCTCAAGGAGAACTTCGGCACGGCGCTGCTCCTGATCACGCACAACCTCGGCATCGTGGCCGAGTCGTGCGACCGCATGGCGGTCATGTACGCGGGCAGGATCGTCGAGGAAGGCCCGGTGAAAGAGGTCTTCTTCGACCCGTCGCACCCGTACACGCGCGAGCTGCTGCGCTCGACCATCTCGCTCGACACGAACGAGCTGCACTCGATTCCCGGTGCGCCGCCGAATCTGATCGACCCGCCGCCCGGGTGCCGGTTCCATCCGCGCTGCCCGAGCGCGATGCGTGTGTGCGCCGAGCGGCTGCCGATCGAGCAGCGGGTCGAGTCGCGCCGGGTGAGCTGCTGGCTCCACGGGCCGGAGCAGAGCATCCCGAGCGGGGGCACGGCAAAGCTCGAGCGCGAGGCGATCGGGGTGGCGGATGAGGCCTGAGGCGGTCGACGCGGCCGGCGACGTGGTCGAATCCGAGGAGGACCCGCTCGTCTCGATCCGTGACCTTCAGACGTATTACAGCCTGCGCGGCAGCTTCGCCGGGCGCCTCGTCGGCCACGAGGCCGGGGTGGTGAAGGCCGTCGACGGCGTGAGCCTCGAGATACGCCGCGGCGAGGTGCTCGGCCTCGTCGGCGAGTCGGGCAGCGGCAAGACGACCCTCGGCCGCACGCTGCTCGGGCTGGTCCGTGCAACCGGTGGGAGCGTCCTGTTCGAAGGGCAGGAGATCACACGGCTCAAGGAGCGCGAGCTGCGCGCGATCCGGCGGCGGCTGCAGGTCGTCTTCCAGGACCCGCACGCGTCGCTGAACCCGGCGATGACGATCGGCCAGGCGGTCGGCCATCCGCTCGAGATCCACGGCCTCGCGAAGAACCGGGATCAGGCACGGGCTCGCGTCGCCGAGGCGCTCGAGCACGTCGGGCTCGCGCCGGCCGACGCGTACATGGACAAGTACCCCTCCGATCTCTCAGGCGGTCAGAAGCAGCGCGCGGTGATCGCGCGGGCGATCATCCTCAACCCGATCATGCTCGTCGCCGACGAGCCGGTCTCGATGCTCGACATGAGCGTCCGGGCGAAGATCCTCGAGTTGATGCTCACGCTGAAGCGCGACTTCGACCTCACGTACCTGTACATCACGCATGACCTGGCGACGGCGAAGTTCTTCTGCGACCGCATCGCGATCATGTATCTCGGTCGTATCGTGGAGATCGGGCGGTCGGAGGCGATCTACGAGGATCCGAAGCATCCGTACACGAAGGCGCTGCTGCGTGCGATCCCGGAGCCCGATCCGAACCGAGGTGTGCCGCGCGATATCCCGCGCGGCGAGGTTCCCGACGCGGCTCGGCCCCCGCTCGGGTGCACGTTCCATCCGCGCTGCAGCGAGGCGTTCGGTGTCTGCGGCTGGGAGAGTCGCGACCTGCGCGATCTGCTCGAGACGCGGTGGGCTGCCGCGGGCCAGGAGCGCTACGAGCTGGAACGCGGGCTGTTCGCCGACCTTGCGGCGCTCGACAAGCCGGCGACATCGGTGCGGCTGCGGGCGGCGAAGGACAAGACGGGCTCGGACCTCCTGAAGGTGCTCGAGAGCGCGCGCAACGAGGATCTCGACGAGCCCTTCTGGTCGGGCGTCCGGCAGATGAGTGCAGACGGGAACGAGGCGGATGTCGTGTGGAAGAAGCCACTCGAGCCGCACCTGCGCGCCGTCGACGAGGTGGAGGTGGCGTGCCACCTCTACGACCCCAAGGCGCTGCGTGAGGCAAGCGAGGCCGATTCGTCCGAGTGAGCGAACGCGTGGCAGTCGACCTGCGCCCGGAGGGCCCGTTCGTCGGGCGCATCGTCCGGGTCGAGCCGATCGCGGAGTCTCATCGCGACGGGCTGCGCGAGGCGGCCGAACGGGATCCCCGGATTCACCGCTACACGAACATGTACACGCTCGGATTCGAGCGCTGGTTCGATCTCGCGGTCGCCTCCACGTCGGAGATCCCGTTCGTCGTGGTCGTGGACGGCCGGCCCGTCGGCTCGACCAGGTATCTCAACATCGAGCCTTTCCACCGCCGTACCGAGATCGGGTGGACCTGGTTGGAGCGGGCGCAGTGGGGCACCGGCGCGAACGTCGAGACGAAGTACCTGCTGCTCCGGAACGCGTTCGACCGGTGTGAGCTGCAGCGGGTCGAGTTCAAGACGGACGCGCGCAATCTCCGCGTGCGCGGGGCGCTCCTCGGAGTCGGCGGCACCTTCGAGGGGATCTTCCGCAAGCACATGGTGCTGCCCGACTCGATTCGCGACTCGGCCTGGTATTCGATCATCGACGACGACTGGCCCCGCGTCCGCGCGATGCTCGAGGAAAAGATCGCGAGGCACGCCGGTTGAGGTGTGCCGTCCCGGTCGCCCCGGTTCGCGCCGGGCCGCGGGACGACGCCGAGCAGGTGACCCAGGCGCTCGCCGGCGAGCCGCTTCGGGTCGAGCGGTCGGAGGAGGGATGGGCGCTCGTGCGGACGTTCTACGACTATCCGGGCTGGGTACGCGTCGAGGTGCTCGAGGAGGGAGAGGGTGCACTGGTCGCCGATGCGTCGGGCGCGCCCGTCGACGTCGCTCGGCTCTACCTCGGCGCTCCGTACCTCTGGGGCGGCATGACCGCGGCCGGCATCGACTGCTCGGGACTTGTCCACATGGCATTTCGGCGGCTGGGGCTCGTCGTCCCCCGCGACGCCTGCCAGCAGGAGCAGGCGGGCGAGCCCGTCGCGGAGCTCGAGCCCGGCGATCTCGTCACCTACGGTGACGAGACGGCCGATCACATCGCCTTCTGGCTCGGAGACGCGCGGATCCTCCACTCGACTGGGCGCGACGGCGGAATCGGCGTTGTCGAGGAAGAAGAGCCCGCGTTCCTGAAGGGACGGCGCCGCCGCTGCGTTCGTTTCTCCGTCGATCATCCCGAAGGGTGAGCAATCCTCCCTCTTTCGGGGACGATTCGCCCTAAAGAAGCCGTTTACAAAGGCCGATAGCCCAGCTGTGGACGCTGCCCAGCGCAACGAGATCCTGTCGCGCTACGAGGAGCATCGCGCGCGCTTCGATTCGGTTGCCGCGCGGCGAGACGCGAACGTAGCCGAGGTCATCCCGTTCCAGACTCCGCTACCGGAGCTGGAGCAGGAGCCGACGGCCCGCGAGATCGAGGTGCTGCAGTTGATCTCGGACGGTCTCGTCAATCGCGAGATCGGCGTTCGGCTCTTCCTCTCCGAGGAGACGGTCAAGAGCCACGTCAGACACCTGCTTGCGAAGCTTCAAGCGCGCAGCAGAGCCCACGCCGTAGCGGTTGGCTTCCGGCGTGGGCTCATCAACTGACCAGCCCGGGCAGGTTTTCCACCCCCTGTGGACAATCCCCTAAACGGGTGACGCCTAGGCGTGAAAGACCCAGTTAACTACGCGAGCTTTACCAGGAGGCTGCGCCACCGGCAACGGTGCCGCGGCGAACAAACGCAACGATCTTGCGCACTTGAGTTCCCCCATTCATTGGGACTGACGGCAGAGGGAAGCTTATAACCCAAATGGGGGACATGCAAGTTATCCCAGGCCTGAAGCGAGTCGCGAACGGACTCACACCGGCGTCGGCCGCCTACCTGGTCATCGTGCTCTTCCTTGCTGGCGGCGTCTTCACCGCGTTGATCCTAGGGGGCTTCGATCTCGGGAATCCGACAGCGGTGATCGGCCTTGCAGCCGTCGCTGCATATGGTGAATACGCGGGCCACATATCGCTCAGGGGCGGCAACCTCACCGTCTCGATCTCGCTCCTGCCGGCAGTCTTGGCGGCTGTCCTGTTCGGCCCGTTGGCGGCGATGGTCGTCTTTGGGGCGTCAGCGATCGGACTGTCGTTTCCGTGGCAAGGACGGCTCGCTTACGCCGGGAGCAGGTCACTCACCGGGGCAGTGGCAGCGGGCTCGAGCGCAGTTGTGGCGAGCCTTATGTCGCCCGGGACCGGTGAGCTTGTTGTTGCATCTGCTGTCGCCGCGCTGACGGCGCAGGTTGCGGACGTTACTGTCGCGTCGCTCACCTATCGGATCAGAGGACATGGCCGTTGGATCGATGCTGCTCGCGATCTCCTTCCCGTGATCGTGACTTCGGTGCCTCTCTATGCCCCAGCGGTAGCGATCCTCGCGCTCGCGTACCGCGACATTTCCCCATGGACGCTGCCACTGTTCTTCGCCCCGGCACTCGCAGCCCAGCAATGGTTCCTGCTCTACCAAGCGCAGCGAAGCCTTGCGAGCGATCTCCAGGCGCTCAACGCGCAACTCGAGGCTGCGAACCTTTCCTTTGCCAAAGGACTGATTGCGACGCTCGAAGCGAGTGACCGCTATACAGCGGGCCACTCACTCGCAGTCGCCACGTATGCCCGCGACATCGCCCGGCGCATGGCCCTTGACGAGGAGCAGCAAGATCTCGCCCACCTTTGCGGGCTCGTCCACGACATTGGGAAGATCGGTCTTCCGCCCGGTCTGCTTGAAAAGACCGGTGCCCTTACGCTCGACGAGCGGCGGGAGATGCAGAAGCACTCTGAGATCGGAGAGCGGATCCTGGCGAATGTAGACACGTACTCGGAGATTGCGTCGATCGTTCGGGCGCATCACGAACGAATCGATGGCCAGGGTTATCCGGACGGCTTGATCGGGGGCTCAATTCCGATGTTATCTCGCATCATTGCCGTCGCAGACGCGTACAACGCCATGACTTCTGATCGCCCCTACCGTGACGCGATGCCCAGTCGGGTGGCGCGCCTTAGGCTGGCGCAGGCGGTCGAGACCCAGTTCGACACCGCGGCGGTAGCTGCGTTTGAGGCGATCCTGGCGACCGCTACGGAGGACTACCGAACCGCCCACGGGCCAGAATTTGAGTTGTTGAGCGTTTCGGCGGAACCTCTTGCCGAGCCAAAGATCGTGGCGATCGCCTAGGACATCTCCTGGTAGCGAGCGACTGCCTGCGTTCTTGTTTGGACGCCGAGCTTCTCCAATACGTGCCGAACGTGGATCTTCACCGTTGCCTCTGAAATGACGAACGCAGAGGCGATCTCCTTATTCCGGAATCCCTGTGCCATGAGTTCGAGCACCTCCGCCTCCCTCGGCGTGAACAGTTGGGTGGGGTCTCCTATCGTCGGACTCCTGAAGCCCGCCTTTCGAGCCAGAGCACGGTCGCTCGAGAGTCGATAAAGGCGTTCGAGCGCCGGCCTGAGGTGATCCTGCTCAGCGAGGCACGCCGCCAGGGTCGGCGATGCACGCACGCAGCAAACGACAGGATCCCAGGTGTTTCGCCGTTGCGCTTCATCAATCAAGCTGCTCGCTGCTTCGACGTCGCCGGTGTCGGCTGCAACCACGGCCCGTGCTCCTTCGGCGAGGACATGGACCTCGCTGGAGATCGAAAGTGAAACCGCACGGTCGGCCGATTCGAGCGCTGCGTCTTGGCGACCGAGCAACGCTTCACCGATAGCGCGCGTTGCGAGGTATTCGCCGTGCATTGCGGGCGCTGCCGCGTGAGAGACGTCGAACCTGACCTGATCGAGACCTTCCTCGCGCCTTGCCAACTGCATAAGCAGTCTCGCCCGCAGGACTGCGACGTTCATCGCATGATGGCCAAGAGGACGTTCATCGAGGGTCGCTTGGATGGACTTGAGAACGGAATCTGCCTCGCGAAAGCGTCGCATGCCGAGCTTCACAAACGCCAGGTTCCATCGGCCGTGAGGCTGGGCGAATTCGAAGCTGTAAGCGTCTATCTCGGACATCATCTGCTGGACCAAGGCGAGGGCGCGTAGGTATTGGCACTGCAGTCCGAGGGCGTAGGAGAGGTTCAGGAGCACGCTTGTTCGGGCTCGTGGATCGGAAACCTGGTCGAGCACTCGCAGCGCGTCATCGAAATGCGGTCCCTCCCGGAATCCCGAACCAACCCGCATTCGGGCAATCACCGAACTTGCGTGACGGGCCACGTTCAGAGGTGACCGGCTACGGTCGGCAAGCTCTCCGAGTGCGGCGATGCGCGAATCGACGCTGGGACGCTCTCCGTAGGTCGCTGCGATGGCTAACCCGTGAAGCGCCTCGTTCAGGTCGACGTCGTCGACGGCTTTGCTCAGCGCATCTTCAAACGCGCTTTCTGATCGGTCATAGTCCGCGAGCTGAAAGGCCGCACCACCGGCGATGGCGCTCGCTCGTGAACGGAGCGGGTTGTCGGTTCCGAGGTGGTCCTGCACTCGATTCGATAGCTCAAATGCCAATGTGTACGCACCGTCTCTCAAGGCAATCTCTGCGTCGATGAGATCGACTTCGTCGGGAGGGAGAGCCGTCTCCGCCCGAAGCTCCGACCCGAACCTCGCAAGTGAGCCGAGACGGCCGCTCCGCACGAGCGGCTTATATGCCGCTCTGAGTATCGGCTGGACTACGTCAGAGATTCCGAAACGGCGCGAAAGGTCGAGCGCCTGATCCCAATACTCCTGGGCGATTAACGCGTCGATCGCCCGCCGGATCTTGTCTTCTGAACGAGGATCTTCGCCCAGCTTCTCGAGCAGAAACTCCCTCAGCAGCGGATGAAGGCCGGATGACTGGTCGGTAATGAATCCGAGATCGCGAGCCCGCTCGGCAACCCTCGGGCCCTCGTTGCCGAACGCATTCGTAAGGGAGCGTTGCGAGAGATCAGGGAGAAGGGCGAGTTCGATGAGCTGAGCCCGCTCGAGCTCGGTGGCCGACTGAAGAAGCTCGTCGGCCACATATTGATGGAGTGTCTGCGGTACGGCGTTAGCTGGCGGATGAGCTGGGCCAAGCTTTGACGCCAGAGCCAAGACTGCAGGCCAACCCCGGGCCTGCGCTAGCAATTCCTGGAAGTCCGGCCGCCGGCCGAGGACCGCGAAGGCTTCCTGAGAGTCCATCGCGAGCGCCTCTCGACCGATCTCGGAGACTTCGGCATAGATGAGCCGTCTCGCGGTCGCCCAGACTGGGCGGATGCGTGAGGCGACCAATAGACGCGCGGAGGTGCGAGCGTGAACGACCTCGATCATCGAGTCGATGTCGCCCGAGCCGGCGAT
>CAWCME010000007.1:0-201077 GCA_963796625.1 uncultured Actinomycetes bacterium | reverse complement strand
CGCTTTGACTCCGCGCGAGGGTGAGGCACGCCGCAAGCAGCCGCTCTTGCTGCCGGCAGGCGGCAAGAACGTCCTCGCCGATCTCCCGCCAGAAGAGGCCGCGTCCGTATTCGAGTCGGCGAGCGCCAGCTCAAGCAGGGCGCGCTGGGTCGCGAGCGGCGTGCGCAGCTCGTGAGCGGCATAGGCTGCGAAGCTCTCGCGCAGCGGGCGCGTGTCGAGGGATCGCGTCACATTCTCAGCCTGAGCGAGCGGCGTGTGTGGGGCCGCGCGTAGTCGTCCCTTGTGCGTCATGGGAAGGGAGTGACGGAGCAACGAACCCTCCCCTGCCGTCACGGCGCCACCGGCCAGTCAGGGTTGCCGCCAGGCCCGAACCCGATCGCGCCGTCGGCTGCCTGGAGGCACGCGCTCATAGCGGAACGGAACACGGACGAATTCCGATCGGTTCTAGCGAACTGACGAAGGGAAACCACCGGTACTCACCGGGTCGGGAAAGTCCGAGACCGCGTGTGCGCGCATGCAGCGAGCGAAGGCCACGAGATGCGCCTCTTGCTGTGGGTCAGGGGTCGCGTTTGAGCCGGACGCGCGCGGAAACGAGCTTCCTGCACGCCTGGGCTGCGGTCCGGGCCTGGGGTGAACTGAGGTCCGGTGTCTCGATCCTGATTCCCTGGTGGCTTCCCTGCGAGATCGACTGCGGGTCGGGGTAGTCGATCACACCATGGGAGCGCATGCAGTCCGCGTAACGGACCGCTTGCGCCATCGGATCCTGCGGTGATGGTTGGCTGGTGGCGGTGCCGGTAGTCGCGCCAACACCGGCGACGCCGGGAGCGCGCGAGCCGCCGCATCCAGCGGCGAGAAGCGCCAGCGCAGCGAGCCCGCTGGCTGCGGCGAGAGCGCCTGCTGTCCGGTTGGGACGCGAGTCGGCGACGGATTCTTGCGATCGGAGGACGGTGCATGGCTGCGCTCCTTCGTGGTGTCATGCCAGGCTTGCTCTGGAACGAGACCGGAATGGCGGTCGCTCTGCGGTGTCAGTTGGTGTCACCTCCATGCAACCCCGCGTGCGTCATGCTTGAAGGCCGATAACGCGTTGAAGTCGACGGCTGGGGGCGGCGATGCGGGTGCTGGTCGTGGAAGACGAGAGGGAGCTTGCGAAGACGATCGCCCTGGGGCTGCGCCGTGAAGGCATGGCAGTCGACTCGCCCTCGACGGCCGCGATGGGGTTGCACCGCGCGCTCGGGAAAGCTACGACGTCATCGTGCTCGACCGCGACCTCCCTGAGCTTCATGGCGACGAGGTTTGTCGCGCGATCGTCGCGCGGCGGTGAACGGACGCGCGTACTGATGCTGACTGCTCCGGACGGTGTCGAGAGGGTCAACGGTTTGAGCCTCGGCGCCGACGACTACCTCTCCAAACCGTTCGACTTCCCGAGCTGGTCGCTCGCATTCGCGCACTCGTGCGACGTAGCCGTCCGGCCCGGCACCGATCCTCGACGAGTGGCGACATCCGCCTCGACACCACGCAGCGGGTCGCGACCCGCGGCGGTCGACGGCTCGAGCTCGGCCGGAAGAGCTCGCCGTGCTCGAGTTGTTGCTCGCCGCCGAGGAGCGACCCGTTTCGGCACGCGAACTCCGCGAGCGGGCCTGGGACGAGTACACCGGTCGCTTCAGCGACGTCGTCAAGGTCACGATCAGCCGGCTGCGGCGCAAGCTCGGCGACCCACCCGTGATCGAAACCGTCCCCAACGCCGGCTACCGCCTCAAGCCGTGAGCGCCCCGCAGGCTGACCCGCAGGCCGAAGGGACACGCCAACTTCTCCGGCCGCGCTCCACCATCCGTTTCCGCCTCACGCTCCTCTATGGCGGCCTCGTACTGCTCTCGGGCGTCGCCCTCCTCGCGATCACCTACGGGCTCATCGCTCACCAGTTCCACGGCGGCCTCTTCACCGGAACCGCCGTCCACAAGCAAGTCGGCTCCGGTCCGGGGTCGGAGTAAACGGTGTCCAGGATTGGCCTCGGTTCGCTCGTGATCTTGCTCTCGACGATCGCATTGGCCATCATGGCCCTGCTCTCGCTCTGGCTCGCGGCTATCGCCGGCCGGGTACTACGCCCCCTCCGGACGATCACCGACGCTGTCCGAAGACATCTCCGCGCGAGACCTGCACCGGCGACTCGCGCTTGACGGTCCCGGAGACGAACTCCGCCACCTCGGGGACACCTTCGACGAACTCCTCGAACGCCTCGAAGCCTCCTTCGAGGCCCAGCGAAGGTTCGTCGCCAACGCTTCTCATGAACTGCGCACGCCGCTCACCCTGCAGCGCACCCTCCTCCAAGTCGCACTCGCCGACCCCGACGCCGACACCGACACGCTGCGAGAGATGGGCGAAGACCTGCTCGACGCCAGCAAACGGCAAGAACGGTTGATCGACGCCCTCCTCACCCTCTCGCGCAGCCAGGGCGGCCTCGACCGAAGGGAGCCAATCGACCTCACAGCTATCGCTGCAGACATCCTGCACACGCTCGACCTCCACGACCTCACCATTGAGACCAGACTCGAGCCTGCACAAATCAGAGGCGACGCCGACCTCGTCGAACGGCTCGTCGCGAACGTGCTCGGCAACGCCGTTCGCCACAACCTACCCCATGGCCGCATCGAGATCGCCACACGGACCGAGCCAGGCTGCGCCCTCCTCAGGGTCACCAACACAGGCGCCGCCATTCCCCCGGACGACCTGAACCGGCTCTTCCAACCCTTCCAACGCCTCGACAAGCAACGCACAAACTCCGACAAAGGCGTCGGGCTCGGCCTCTCCATCATCGACGCAATCGCAACAGCCCACAACGCAACACTCACCGCACAACCACGCGCGGGCGGCGGCCTTCATATCCAGGTCAGCTTCCCGACAGATCCCTGGGCCGCCCAGTGAGCCGGACCGGGTTTCGCGGGGTGACGTGGCCCCGCCTCGACGCATCGACATCGGTCACGGCGGGATTCGCTGCGCTCCTGACAACCCGCACGGGCAGGCGAACGATCAACCCCCAGCTCGTGAGAGGATCGAGGCGAGAACGCCGTGGAGATCGTCGCACGAGGAAGATCAGGATGCCCGTTTACGAGATCGTGTTGCGCGAGTCGCCCACGTCGCAGAAGGTCAGCTTCGACACTCGTGCGGTCACGATGCTCGGCGACGTCGTGATCGTTGACAACGAGCACTGGATCGTAGTCGGGAAGGAGCCGCCCTTTGGGCTGAGGAACATCGAGCGGCTCATCTGCGAATCGGCGGATCTCGCGCCTCGGTGTCAGGATGAGCTTCGGGCCCGGTAGGCAGATCTTGAACCCAGAGTCATCGGGCAGCATCGTGTCGAACGTTGCTTAGCCGCCGCGCGCGCCGTCGAATCTCGGTGGCCTGCGCTGCCAGTGCGGCAAGCAGGGGTCAGTCCGAAGTCGCGTGAGCACCGAGTGAGCACACTCGCACGGGGAAACCTCCAAACGAGGCAGAGACCATGCTTTCAAAGCCGTTCCCTCATCCGTTCGAATCCTCCATGGACAAATCGAACCAAAAAAAACCCCCATTTGCGGGGGTTTTTAAGGTTAGGCCCATACGGGGCTCGAACGGCCCTGCAAATAGCCACTTTTTGGCCCGGCATGGTCACCGGTAGATCACCGTTCGAACTCATCCGGGCGCGTCTGACACGAGCTCTGACCCCCTCTCGTCTGACTCTGACGCAAACATCTCTGACGAGAACTCGAGGGGCATTCACTTCGTCGACGGCGGCGGTTCAAGTCATCTGCATCGCCGCGTCGAAGGCGATCTCCGATGCCGGGAAGTCGGTGCGGCGGACGAACGCGAGCGCGTCCGCGGCGCCCCAGAGTCTCGATCCATCCCACTGTCCTCCGATTCGATCGAGAGCGGGCCTTGGTAGCCGATTCGATTCAAGGCGCCGAAGAAGACCTCGAAGTCGACGTCGCCGCGGCCGGGCGTGACGAAGTCCCAGCCGCGCGCCTCGTCGCCGAAGTTCAAGTGCGAGCCGAGAATCGAACGCCTGCCGTCAAGACGCTTCTTCGAATCCTTGACGTGCACGTGATAGATCCGGTTGCCGAACTCGAGCGCGAACTGCGCAGCGTCCATGCTCTGGCGCGCGAAGTGGCTCGGGTCGAGATTGACTCCGAAGGCGGTACGGTGTCGACTGCGGTAAGGGCGGGTCGCGTCGTGACGAAGTCGTACGCGATTTCCGTCGGGTGAACCTCGAGCCCGAAAATGGACCCCCTCCTTGTCGAAGACATCGCGAATCGGATTCCACCGCTCAGCGAAATCTTCGTAACCTCGCGCGATCTCAGCAAAGTCATTCGGAGGGATCGAGTAGAGCATATGCCAGATCGACGATCCGGTAAAGCCGTTGACCTGAGTGATGCCGAGCCTGGCGGCGGCAGGGGCAGTGTCCTTCATCCTTTCCGCCGCGCGTTGCCGTACGCCTTCCGGGTCGCCGTCACCGTAGACGTCGGGCGGCAGGATGGCCCGATGGCGTCCGTCGATCCGGTCGCACACCGCCTGACCGACGAGATGCCCTCCGATTGCCCAAACGTCGAGCTCGTAAGGTTCAAGGAGCCCGCGCAGCGACCTCACGTAGCCGACGTCGGCAAGCGCCTTGTCGACCTCGAAATGATCCCCCAACAGGCGAGCTCAAGCCGGTCGAAACCGAGAGCTCCGCACTTTTGACGCGAGCTCCGCGAGCGGCAGATCGGCCCACTGGCCGGTGAACAATCGTCGAGCGTTGCCATCGAGTTGTCGCCCGGGGTCGTCATCGCGAGCGCACCATGCGCAACGCCGTACGCGAGCGCCTCGTCAACGCTGCACCCACTCAAGAGTCCGTAGAAAAACCCAGACGCGAACGAATCCCCTCACCAACACGGTCGAAGATTTCGAGGCGGTCCAGTCTCGGGCCGACGTGGAAGCCATCGTCACGGGTCATGCAGATTCCGCTCCAGTCGTTGACGGTCGCGCTACGCACCTGCCTGAGCGTCGTCGCAACAACCTCGAGCTGCCGATATTCCGCCATGACGGCTTGGAGCAACTCTCGCACGCACTCAGGTCGAGATCGATCCCGTTCTGAGGTCAAGGTACCTTGACATAACGCGGATGTCAAGGTACCTTGACTACATGAGGAACCACGTGCGAGAACACCGCAACCAGCAGGGCATGACGCAAGCAGACCTCGCCGTGACCGTGGGCGTCTCGCGCCAGACCGTGATTTCGATCGAGAGTGGACGCTATCTGCCGTCGTTGGCGCTGGCGTTCCGCATCGCAAGGCAGTTCGGCGTGCCACTGGAGCAACTATTCGAACCAACTAACGAGGAGATCCAAGCGTGAATACTCATCTGCCCCCGCGATTTCGCGCACCGGCGCTATTCGCGTTCGTAGCCGCCGTAGCGTTAGCGATCGGAGGCGCCGTCCACGGCTGGAAGACCGTCCCGGACGTCCTCCCTGTCCCGATAGTGGCGATCGTCGCTCTCTACCTGTGGGGTGGCCACGACAGCGATGCAGGCGCGCTGATCAGCCACCATCTCGACGAGCGCCAAGCCGAAGCGCGGCTGAAGGTGCAGGCGCTTGTCGGCCGCGTCCTCAGCCTCTCTGTCGCCGCCGCCTACATCGTCGCGTCGACCTCCAAGACGACGTGGTGGCCCTGGGCTGTGCTGCTCGGAGTCGGAATGGGTACGTTCCTAATCGGTTGGTTCATGTACGGAGAGCACCGCTGGCGCAAGCCGACGCAGCAGCAATAGCGCGCCCTTCCGACGCTCCGACTCAAGCTGGTCGCCGCTCACCGGCGACGGCAGTCTCAGATGTTTCGATCACCGCAGGATGGGTCTTCCATGACGCCCGCGCGCGCGGTTGCCCCTTCGCAAGGCGCTCACCCGGGCGACGCTCTCCTCCCAGGAATGGCTGCTGTTGCTGCTCCTCTACCGACGCGTACGGCCACGCCGAGTGCGCGAAGGTGAAACTGCGACAGGCACATGAAGTCGAGACGCCTACGTCGCGCGGCGCTTGCCGCCGTAACCGGTATTGGCCGTGGCCGAGGCCGTCGTTGTGGCGCACCGCCGCGGATCCTGGACGAATTTCGACACCCTCGTGCGCTGCCGACGAGGCCACCTCTTCACGACGCTCTGGATTCCGAGCGGTTCGTTCAATTCCCTCCGGTTCGGCTGGTGGAGACTGCAACGCTGCCCAGTCGGCAACGACTGGACGCTCGTCACCCCCGTCCGTACAGCAAACCTCACCCCCGGCGAACGGCGGTTTGCATCCGAGCACCACGACCTCCGCATTCCCTGACCGCCCTCAGTGAACTGAGCGCTCGCGCAGCCGAGCGTCTTCGCCTCCGTACGCTTTTTTTAGACGCCGAGACGCGTGGTCAAGCGAGGAATCATCGCCGGCAGCTCGCGCCGACGAAGGGCGAACAGTCTGCTTGGTCACGGGCTACGGGCGTGGCGCCTCGGCGCGACGTGCGGCGATCAGCTTCCGGACCAGCGCTTTGGGCAGTGGCCGGTCGACGGGACAGCGCAATGCGCCCTTGGTCATCGTGTATCCCTCGAGATCGCCGGGGAGCTTGGTCAGCACCGAGCCGCTGATAGGGAGGTAGCTGAGATGGTCTTTGAAGGCCGCGAAGCCGGCGACGATCCGGCCCTGGCACCTTGTACGAGATCACCTGCTCTGCGTCGGGGACGATCCGAGGATCGTGCGCCGCAGCGCCTCGAGCGGTGTTCCTACCCTGCGAACGTCGCGAAGGTCCAGTGGTTTCCATCCGGGTCTGCCACCGTGAAATCTCGCGACGGATAGTCGGTCTGGTCGACGAGTGGATGGACGACGGTCGCGCCAACCTTGAGCGCCCGCTTCATCACTGCGTCTGGATCAGAGCTGACCACATGCAACGAGCTCGTGCCTGGTCGACAGGGCGTGCTTCGCTCACCGGTGCTCGACAACAACACGCGACCGCCTTCCGGCCAATCCAACTGGCAATGATGGACTTGCCCGTCCTGCTCTCCAGGGATCATCATGTCCTCAGTGAACCCGAGACCGACCAACCAGTCGCGCAACACCAACGCTTCGTCGCTAACGACGCTCGCCCAGATGCTCGGCTGATGGATGCCACTCGTTCGCACAACCATCGAAGCCAGAAGCGTATAGGTGCCTGCCGACCTCGACGGCTAGATTGCCGAGAACGCGATCACGATTCACCCCGCGACGTTGTCTTTCTCCGGCTATCAACCTCGCACGCCGTTGCGCAGGATCCATCGGGCATGACGCGCCGTCACGCGCGAGCCGTGAAACGAACGACCCGCTGAGGCGAAGCGGACAGACCCACTCGGGAGCTTCGGGGGTCGAGGCGGGTTCACGCGTGGTGGTGGTCACCAATTGGACACGCTGCCGCGCCCAAGAAGGGCCTTCCTCTTTCGTTTGACCAAACAGACGCCGAGAATCGCGCTCTGCAAGGAGTTCGAATCCAACATGTGCTAATCGAACTCCAAAAACATGGCCATATGCAGGTCTTTTTAAGGTAAGGCCCATACGGGATTCGAACCCTCTAGCCGGGGTCACTGCGGAGGGAACCCACCTAGCGCTCGATCGAGAGCCCACGGCTGGGCCCGTGGTCGAGCTCGATCACGCGGCGCATCATGATCAGGTTCGGGATGTCTTGCTCTCGGCCGAGGGCGCTGAGCATTCGGGCGAGGTCACCGGGCGAGGCGATAGCAGGACGCAGGCCTTGCCCGATGGGCTCGCGGGTCACGCTCCGGCGAAGGTCGTCGTAGCCGCGGGTGCCTACCGGAACCGGCACGATCTTGATCTCGCCGCAGTCGCTCGACAGCTCGACCACCGGCTCGTTGTCGAAGTTGGTCGTTTGGAGCGCCGGCTCCTGGCCATCGGGACGGCGCGCATTGATTGCCTCCAGAGCGAGGTCGAAGCGGCGCAGGTTCTCCTCTCTGGTTGACGGAGTGAAGTCGATGCCGCGGGTGATCTCGTCCGTGCCGTGGATCACGCGGGCGAACGCGCCGATCACGATGTACGTGACGCGCTCATGCTCGAGCGCCGTCAGGGTCCCGTAGGGATCGAAGCCCGGCTGGGTACGCGACCCGGCCACTACGTAGTGCCGCCTGGGTCTCCGAGCATCGCGAGCACCCGCTCCTGCGGCGTCAGCTCGCGCTTCTCCCTCAGGCGGTCGTCAACGGCCTCATCCGGCTCGTACCGGACAAGCGACACGTCGAAGCCGCAGCTGCGAAGGAGCTTGCGCACGGTGTCGAAGCCGGGCTCGACTGCGCCTCCCTCCCAGCGTGCAATCGACTGGCGCGGGACGCCGGCGCGGTCAGCGAGATCGTTCTGGGAGAGCCCCGCCAGGGTTTCGAGCTTCGCGGACGATCTGACCAGCGGTCATCGATGCAGTATATCCGTCGTTAGACCCGTATCAGCGTCTCTGCATCTGATATGGTTCGTCGCTCGATGCGAGTGGATGCTCTACCGATCCTGATCACCGTCGACGAACTCGCCGCCGTCTTGCGCTGCCAGCCCGAGAAGGTCTATCGGCTCGCCGCTCGCGGCAAACTCCCCTCCTACAAGGTCGAGGGCCGCCGCCTCTTCAACGAGCTCGAGATCGTGCGCTGGCTCGAGCAACAACGCGACGGACTACGCTCCGACCTGAGTCACTGAGAGGAGACGTCATGGCCTCGATCCGTTCCTACCGCACCCCCAACGGACAGCGCCGGTACGAGGTTCGATATCGCGACGGCGATACGCGGCAGCGCTCCCGGGCCTTCTCCGCGCACAAGGACGCGCAGACCTTCAAGCTCGACATTGAGCGCAGGCAGCAAGCCGGCCTCCTCTACCAGGCCGCACCCGAGCGCTTCGGCGACTACTCCAAGGCCTGGCTCACGCGGTTTGAACGAGGCGCGGCCGGCCGTGTACGGCCGAGGCCCGGCACCGTCGCGATGACGCGCGAGATCTTCGCGAAGCTCGCGCCGCTGAACGACCTCCCGCTTGAGCGCGTCCGCGCGGCCCTCGTAGAGGACATGATGGCCGAGCTGGCCGGCAGGACGCCGCGGCGAGCGGAGATGGCGCTCGCGCTGCTCAAGCGCATCCTTCGAAGCGCCGAGGCCCGCGGCCAGGTCGTCGACCCCGCTGTCTTCCACGTCCGCGTCGCGCGACCCGAGGAACGAGAGCCGCGCTTCCTCACCTGGGACGAGGCCGAGGAGGTGCGCTCTTGGATGCCCGAGCACGTCTGCCGCGCCGTCCCGATCGCGATCCTGACCATGCTCCGCCGCGGCGAGCTCCTCGGCCTCCGCGACGCCGACATCGACTTCGAGCACGGCGCGATCACCGTCCTCGGCCAGGCGCAACGTGGTCAGCGCACCCGAACCAAGACGAGCGCCGGACGCCGCACGATCGACCTCGGCCCGGCCGCAGTCAACCTCCTCCGCGAGCAGCAGCTGGCGCGCGCCCCGAACGCCGACGGCCTCCTCTTCCCCACCCGCACGGGCGTGGCTTACGAGGCGCACAACTTCATGAGCCGCATCTTCAAGCCGGCTGCGCGCGCCGCCGGCATCCCCGAGCTGACCTTCCACGACCTCCGACACACGGGCGCCTCGCTGATGATCGCGGCCGGCTGCAACGTCAAGGTGATCGCCGAGCAGATGGGCCACGCCGACGGCGGCGTGCTCGTCCTCCGGCGCTACGGACACCTCTACAAGGGCGCCCGCCGGCAGGCGGCCATCGCGCTGGAATCGCACGTTTTCGCCGGACCTGAAAAATTCCGATGTGGGGCGTATGTGGGATGACGCCCCGGAGGGTCGAGGCGCCAAGTGACAAAATCCCTGCAAAAGAGCTATGGGCGGTACTGGGCTCGAACCAGTGACCCCCAGCTTGTCGAGCTGGTGCTCTCCCAACTGAGCTAACCGCCCCTTCTTTCTGCGAACGACCAGTCTCTGGAGCTAGACGCTCCCGTGACTGACCGCGCAGTGGAGGCAATACTAGCGATCTCATTCCCGGCGAAGGCCGGTCGGCGAGCGCGGCGGTCGTCAGAGCGTCCAGACCTCGTGCACGCGCTCCGGCCAGCCCGTCGCCGGGTCGGCGTTCGGGTACTCGATCAGGTCGGAGAACTCGGCCTCCCAGCGCTGCGCGATCGGGTCGCCGTTGAACCGCTCCACGAGCTCGTCGAAGCTCTCGACCTCCATGTGGCTGAAGACGGTCTCTCCCCGGAGGTAGATGGTGTAGCGCTTGATCCCCGCGGCCCGGAGGACTCGCTCGAGCTCCGGCCAGATCGTCGCGTGGCGGCGCACGTACTCGTCTGCCTCCCCCGGCTTGACGCGCCAGATGTGCCCGACGTTCTCCACTACAGCGGCTCCACCGTCACGGCGCCGCCGCCGGCCGCGGCCGAGCGGTAGAGCGCCTCGACGAGGGCGACGGCTGCGAACCCGAGCTCGGGCGGCGAGCCGTTCGTTCCCCGGCCGAGCGCGAGCTGGACGAGGTTGTCCGAGGGCGCCCAGTGCGGATAGCGCTGCTCCGAGGCGAGCGGCGGCAGCGCCTCCGTGCCCCCGGCGAAGATCGACGCCGTTCCCTGGTTGACGTCGAAGGCGATGTGGCCGTCACGGCCGAACACGCGGTAGTCGAGCAGCTCCTCCTGCCCCGGGGTGACCGAGCCGATCGAGCCGAGAGAGCCGAGCGCACCGCCGCGGAACCTGATCGCCGCGACGTCGGCGAGGTCGACGGCCAGCTCGAACCGCTCCGTGAAGGCGGCGACCGACTCGGCCTCGAGCCCGGTGAGCCAGAGGAGCAGCGCCGCCGAATGCGTCACCTGAGTCTGGGCCTGGCCGCCTCCCGAGATCGCGGGATCGCTGTAGGTCGCCGCGGCCGGGGCGTTGACCGTGTACCCGAGCACGTCGCGGTAGGGCTCGGGGTTCCCGCGGTAGAGCTCCCGGACGATCGAGGCGAACAGGCAGGCCACATGCTCGATCTCGCCGATCCGGCCGGCCGCGATCTGCTCCCGGAGCCGGAGCACCTGGACGTTGTAGTTCCACGGGTACCCGACCACCAGCTCGACGCCGCGCTGCCGTGCGAGGGCGACGAGCCTCCGCCCGTGCTCGACCTCGAGCACCATCGGCTTCTCGAGCAGCACGTGCACGTCCCGCTCGAGCGCCAACCGCGCGCACGCGTAATGGTGTGCGTGAGGCACCGCGACGACGGCGGCGTCGATCTCGACCCCGTCGAGCAGCTCCTCCTCGCTGCGAAACTGCGCCGGGACGTCGAACGTCTCCGCTGCCACGGCGCGTCTCGCGTCGTCTGGATCGGCGACCGCGACGACGGCGGCGTCCGGATTCCGGACGAGGGCGGGGAGATGGGCGAACGTCGACCACCACCCGCAGCCGATCACGGCGACCCGCGCGACGTCGGCCATCGTCTCGGACCCTACCCGGCGCCCGGGAACGCGAAGCCAAGGTGCGCACCGCCGTCGACGTCGAGAGCGACGCCCGTCAGGAACGACGCCTCCTCCGAGATGAAGAACAGGACCGCGTCCGAGACGTCCTTCTCGGCTGCGTTGCGGCCGAGCGGGTTCGTGCGCGCGGTGGCCGCCATGATCTCCTCGGGCCGCACTCCGGCCCGCTGCACCTTCCAGTCGAGCACCTCCTGGCCCATGCCGGTCGTCGGGCAGCCGACGGGGCAGACGCAGTTGACGGTCGTGCCGGCGGCGGAGAGCTCGACGGCCAGCGACTCGGTGAGCCCGATCAGGCCGAACTTCGATGCGCAGTAGGCCTGGAGCCACGCGAACCCGCGCCGCCCGGCGTCCGAGGAGATGGTGACCACGCGGCCGCGCCCGCTCCGTGCGAGCTCGGGCGCCGCCGCCTGCGCGACGAGGAAGGCGCCCTTCAGGTTGACGTCGATCGTGAGGTCCCACTCGTCCTCGCCGACCTCCTCGAGAGGCTTGATGTGGATCACGCCCGCCGAGACCACCAGCGTGTCCAGGCCGCCGAGCGCCTCGACGGCCTGCCCGACTGCGGCCTCGACCTCCGACGCGACGCGGACGTCGGCGCGGAGCGGAATCGAGCCCGGCAGGCTCTCCGCGGCGGCCCGGAGGGCCTCCTCGCTCACGTCGACGAGCGCGACCGCCGCCCCGGCCGCCGAGAGCCGCCTTGCGACGTCGAGCCCGAAGCCGGAGGCGCCGCCCGTCACGAGCGCCCTTCTGCCTGCAGCGACTGTCATCGTCCCTCACCCCCGTGGTTGGCCTGGAAGCTCCCTCGCAGCGGACGCCCGGCGGCGCCGACCCGGGGCGGAAAGGTCCCGGTCCAGGCGCTATCCTGCCGCGCGCCGCCCGCCGCCGCAACGTCTGCGAGCAGGACGCGGCGGCCGAGCCACGACCGGAGGGAGACATTCGTGCGCTACTCGCAGCTTGACCACGTCGGATTCTCGGTGAGCGATCTCGACCGGTCGGTCGCCTGGTACACCTTCTTCCTCGAGGAGCCGCCGCTGCTCCGCAAGACCTGGGAGCTCGAGTACCTCGGCAGGATCGTCGGCTACGTCGGCGCCCGTCTCGAGGCCGCTCTCTGGCGGCTCCCGGGCGGCACCGTGCTCGAGCTGCTCGAGTACCGTCAGCCGGCACCCGGGCTCGTCGACATGGAGACCTACAACGCCGGCAACGCGCACCTCTGCCTCGCCGTCGACGACCTGGCGTCGGAGTTCGAGCGGCTTCGCGGCCACGCCCGGTTCCGGCACCCCGAGCCGGTCGAGATCCCGTGGGGGCCCTACGCCGGCGGTCGCGCCTGCTACCTGCGCGACCCCGACGGAATCTCGATCGAGCTGATCGAGGAGCCTCCCGGAGGCCCCCGGTTCGAGGAGGGCCGGGACGCCTGATCGCCCGGGCCCCGCTCCCGGGCAGGGAGGTTGACCGCAGAACTCACCCGCGGGTAATCTCGCTGGAAACGACTCCAGGAGGCTCGTGGTGCCCTTGATCCGCCGACTCGACGCGTTCCCGCTGCGGTATCCCGAGCCTCATGACAGCATGCGCGACCGCTACGTCACGCTGGCGCGCGTCGAGACCGACGACGGGATCGTGGGCTGGGGCGAGTGCATCTCGCAGTGGCCCGAATCGGCCGTTGCGACGCAGGTCGTGATCGAGCGCGGCCTGGCGCCGCTGCTCGCGGGAGAGGACGCGACGAACGTCGGCGCCCGCTGGGAGCAGATGCGCAACCACGCCTACTGGCACGGCAACGGCGGCATCGTCTCGTTCGCCATCTCGGCGGTCGACATCGCGCTCTGGGACGTCGCCGGCAAGGCGGCGAGCCTCCCGGTGCACGCACTGCTGGGCGGAAAGCTGCAGGACCGGGTACGGGCGTGCGCGTCGGTGATCCTCAACACCCTCGACCTCGACGCGCTCGGCGCCGAGTTCGCCGACTACCGCTCGCGCGGCTTCACGGCGGTCAAGGGGGGCTGGGGTCAGGAGCCGAGCGCCGGCTTCGGGATGGACGAGGCGCGCGACCTCGCGATCGCGAGGACGGTGCGCGAGGCGGTCGGGCCCGAGACGAGCGTCTCGCTCGACGTCTCGGCCCGCGCTCGCTGGAGCTCGCCCCGGGCGGTCAGGATGGCCCGCCGCCTCGAGGAGTACCGGCTCGCCTGGCTCGAGGACGCCCTCCACCATGAGGACCTCGACGGCTACCGGCGCCTGCGCGCGGCGACCGAGATCCCGCTCGCGACCGGGGAGCGCGTGTGGACGCAGTTCGACTACCGCCGGCTCGTGCGGTCGGGCGCGGTCGACATCGTCCTGATCGATCCGGGCCGGATCGAGGGGATCTCCGGGATGAAGCGGGCCGCCGCCGAAGCAGAGGCGGCCGGCGTCGGGATCGTGCCGCACTCCTGGTCGAGCGCTCTCAACACCGCCGCCGCTCTCCACGTCTTCGCCACCTCGCCGAACGGGGTCGTCTTCGAGATCAAGCCCAACGAGTCGCCGATGCAGCACGAGCTGGTCACGAACCCGTTCGAGCAGGTCGACGGCCAGGTCGAGGTGCGCGACGCCCCGGGTCTCGGCGTCGACGTCGACGAGGCCGCGGTGCGGAAGTACGCGTTCGCCTGACGCCGAGCCGCCGCCGGAGCGGAGCGGCTACTCGACGTCCCGGCGGGTGCGGCGGAGCTCGTCCCACGAGACCGCCGCGATCAGGATCAGCCCCTTCACGACCTGCTGCCAGTAGTCGGGCACGTTGATCAGGATCAGGCCGTTGTTCAACGTCCCGAGCAGGATCAGCCCGAGGAACGTCCCGCCGAGCCTGCCGCGCCCGCCCGTCAGGCTGGCGCCGCCCAGGAAGACGGCGGTGAAGACGTCGAGCTCGACACCCGTGTTCGCGCTCGGCGAGGCCGTGCCGGTCCGGGCGACGGTGATCAGCCCGGCGACCGCAGCCAGCATCGCGCAGGTCGCATAGAACGACATCCGCCAGCGATTGATCGGGACGCCTGCGAGCTTGGCGGCCCGGAGGTTGGAGCCGATCGCATAGGTGTAGCGGCCGAACTTCGACCTCGGCATCACCGCGCCGAAGATCAGGAACGTCACGATCAGCACCCACACGACCCAGGGAACGCCGAGGTAGGAGTTCGTCCCGATGTTCAGGTAGCTCTGGTTCGAGATCACGAGGTCGTTCCCGCCGCTGATCACGAAGCCGAGCCCCCGGACGACCGAGAGCGTCGCCAGGGTGGCGATCAGCGGGTTGATGCGCGCGTAGCAGACGAGGCACCCGTTCGCGACGCCGACGGCCAGGCCGACGAGCAGTGCCGCGCCGAAGGAGAGCCACAGGTTCGTGCCGTGGTTGACGAGGTAGCCCGACATCATCCCCGCCACCGCCATCGTCGAGCCGACCGACAGGTCGAACCCGCCGGAGATGACGACGATCGTCTCGCCCACCGCTGCGATGCCGACGATCGCGCTCGCGGTGCCGATGTTGGCGAAGTTCGACCTGGTGAGGAAGTACGGCGACCTGAGCGTGAAGAAGAGGCACTCGCTGATGAAGAAGAGGCCGAGGCCGAGGCCGAACGCATCGACCGAGCCTCGTAGCCTCGTCTCGATCGCGTGGCGGCGGCCGCCCGCGGCCGCCGCGCCGCTGCTCCCCGTCACGTCCCGGGTCCCGCGACTTCGCCGGTCATCAGCCCGTGCATCAGCGTGATCGTCTCGTTCTCGGGCTGGGCGTGGGTGTCGACCGTCGCCGCGACCTCACCCTGGTGGAGCACCATCACGCGATCGCAGACGTGCAGGATGTCGCTGAAGCGGTGGCTGATCAGCAGGACGGCGACGCCCCGGTCCTTGAGCTGCTCGACGAGCGAGAGGAGGGTCTTGATCTTGTCCGTCGAGAGGGCAGCCGTGGGCTCGTCGAGCAGGAAGATGCGGGGGGCGAACTGGAGCGCCCTGGCGACCGCCACGAGCTGGCGCTCGCCGCCGGAGAGCAGCGAGACCCCGCGCTTCGGGTCGATCGACGATCGGAGCTCCTCCAGGATCCGCTTGCTCTCGCTGCGCATCCTGCCCCGGTCGAGCACCACGAACGGGCCGCTGCGGCGGCGCAGCTCGCGGCCGAGGAAGATGTTCGCGCTGACGTCGAGGTCGTCGCAGAGCGCCAGATCCTGGTAGATCATCTCGATCCCCATGGCCCGCGCCTCGAGCGGGCTCGAGAACTGGACCTCCTTGCCGTTCAGCTTGATCGAGCCGGTCGTCGGTGCGTAGACGCCCGAGAGGATCTTGACCAGGGTCGACTTCCCGGCCCCGTTGTCGCCGATCAGGCCGAGGGCCTCGGCCTCGTCGAGTTGCAGATCGACATCGCGAAGCGCTTCGACGGGGCCGAAGCGCTTCCCGATGTCCTTGAGCTCAAGCAGCAAGCGAACAGCCTTGCGAGAGCGAGCAGCTGTGCCGGCTCGTGACTAGCAACCGTGCTGGCAGGGAATGCTCGTGACGTCCACCTTCGACACCGTGTTGTGGTCGATGAAGACGTGCTGGACGTGCACCTCCTGGGGCACCGGCTTGCCGGCAAGCACGTCGAGCGCGATCGACATCATGTAGAGCGCGTACTTGTTGTTGAAGAACGCGACGGTCCCGAGGTAGTGGTTCTTCGAGACGGGCGCGTCCTTCACCGCCGCGATCCCGACGGTGTCCGCCCCCTGGCCCACCGCGACACCGTCGCGGTGCGTCGCGACGAACGCCTTGGCGATCCCGGTCGAGCGCTCGTCGTCGATCGAGGTGGCGACGATGTGCTGGGCCTGCGGGTGCGCGGTCAGCCAGTCGGTCGTGACGGTGATCGCCTGGTCGGTCGTGCCCGCCGCCATGATCTCGCTGTCGATCTGGCTCGAGGGTAGCGTCCCGCAGACCTCCTGGACGCCGTCGGAGAACCCGGAGAGGCGGAGCGCAGCGGCCGCTCCCTCCTCCTTGTGCTCGCCGAGGAAGACCCAGAGGTTCTTGCAGCCCCACTGCTTCTTGGCGTACTCGCCGGCGGCCTTCCCCGCGATCGTTCCCGACTCGTAGTTGTTCGCCCCGAAGAAGATGCTGTTCGGGTGCCAGACGTCGTCGTTGACGGTCGGGACCTTCGCCTTCGTCCAGATGCTCGAGAGCACGTTCACGACGCCCGACTGCCAGTTGGACTCGATCGCGAAGTCCGGATGCTCGGAGACGAGCTCCTGCGCGCAGCTCACGGCGACGTCCGTCTTGAACTGGTTGTCGCAGTAGACGACCTTCACGCCCGCCTGCTTCGCGTACATGTAGACGCCCTGGTGGATCGGCACCGAGAAGGCGTTTGCCGCCCAGCCCTCGGCGAACGCGATCGTGTAGGGCTTTGCGGCCTTGCGGATGTGCGGGACATACACGGCCGGCGGCTTGCCCGGCACGACGACGAACATCCCGGTCGCCTTGTTGTACTTCACGAGGTGGATCTGGCTCGGCAGGAGCGCGCCCTTGATCCCGGCAGGCGGATGGGGCGTGAAGGGCGCACCCACCGGGCTGCCCGAGCGGGCGCCGACTGCCCCGCCCGCCGTCGCGACGACGAGGGCTGCGCAGGCAAGGGACATCAAACCGATCTGGCGGAACCTCACGGAGTTCCCCCCTTTCTCGCTTCTCGTAGCGGGCTGCAATCGTTCCTTGAATCGATTCCGGAACCTACCGCCAGGCCGCTGGGCTTGTCAATCTCCCCGGCCGGAGCCGGCACCCCGCGACCGCCCCGCTGCCCACCGCCCCCGCCGGATGCGCCGGCCGGAGCGGCCCGGCGACGTCTACTGTGCAGGTCAGCCGACCGAGAGGTGTGAGATGTCGATCGTCGTGATCAACGCCGTGACCGTCGCCGAGGACGGCCGGGCCGACTTCGAGGAGCGCTTCGCGGCGCGGGCCGGGCAGGTGTCGAAGGCGGCCGGCTTCGAGGCGTTCGAGCTGCTCCAGCCGAGCGAGGGCGGGCGCTACCTCGTCTACACGCGCTGGGCCTCCGAGGACGACTTCAGGGCGTGGATGAAGTCCTCCCAGTTCTCCGCCGCGCACGCCCAGCACGCCGAGCGCGGGCCCGTCTCGGGCGAGAGCGAGGTCTGGCGGTTCGAGGTGCTCGAGTCCGAGTACGGCGAGGCCGGCTGATGCCCGAGCTGAAGCTCGGCAAGCTCCCGGCGACGCACGACGCCCGCGACCTGCTCTTCGCGAACTACGTCCAGCCCGCGAACCTGCCCACCCCGCCGGCGCATTTCGGGCACGAGAACCTGTTCCCGCCGAGAGCCTGGGGCATGCTCGGCAACGACGAGTGGGGCGACTGCGCCTGGGCCGGGCCGGGGCACGAGACGATGCTGCTGACGAAGGAAGGCGGCCACCCGGCCCAGTTCACGACCGCGAGCGTGCTCAGCGACTACTCCGCGGTGACGGGCTTCAAGGCGAGCGCCGGCCCGCCCGGGCACAACCCGACCGACAAGGGCACGGCGGTGCGCGACGCCATGAGCTACCGCCGCAAGACGGGCATCCTCGACGGCGCCGGCAAGCGCCACAAGATCGGGGCCTACCTGGCCCTCGACCAGACGAACCTGACCGAGATCTTCCAGGCGCTCTACCTCTTCCAGGTGGTCGGGATCGGGTTCGTCTTCCCGAAGACGGCCTGGGCCCAGTTCGCGGCCGGCAAGCCCTGGGACGTCGTGCCGAACGCGGCGATCGACGGCGCCCACTACGTCTGCGCGGTCGCCAGGCGAACCAACATCGAGGTCGTCACCTGGGGCGCGCTCCAGCAGATGACGAAGCGCTTCCTGACGGCGTACTGCGACGAGGCCTGGTGCTACGTCTCGAACGAGGACCTGAAGAGCGGCCACAACCCCGACGGCTTCAACCTCGCCCAGCTGAAGGCCGACCTCGCCGCGCTCGAGGCGGCGCAGACCTAGCCGACCCGCTCGAGCGGCGCGTACTCGAGCATCAGCCGCCGCTCGAGCCGTCCTCGAAGCGCACGGTGACGACGCCGTCCGGCTCGATCCGCGTGACGATCGCCGGTGCCGAGCGTCTCGTGCCGGACGTTGTCGCCGGTCGAGAGCGACGGCATCTCGGCCCGCGGCGCGCACCGCGCGGCGTGCCGCGGCGCGCCGTAGCCCGACCACGAGGCCGGACGCAGCCGCTCTCGCTCGACGCCCTCCCCCGGCAGCTCGTCGAGGAAGCGCGACGGCAGGTTCGCCTCGCTGCGCCCGTACAGCGAGCGGCGCGTCGCGTGCAGCATCGTCAGCCGCTCCTTGGCGCGTGTCATCCCGACGTAGCAGAGGCGGCGCTCCTCCTCGAGCGAGTTCTCCTCGAGCGAGCGCGAGTGCGGGAAGATCCCCTCCTCGAGCCCGAGCATGAAGACGGCGCGGAACTCGAGGCCCTTCGCGTTGTGGAGGGTCATCAGCGTCACCTGGCCGCCGCCCTCGCCGTCGCGCAGCGCGTCCTGGTCGGAGTAGAGCGAGATCTCCTGCAGGAACGACGAGAGCGACGGCTCGTCCGCCGCCTCCTCGTACTCGCGGGCGACGCCGACGAGCTCCTCGAGGTTCTCGATCTTCCCCTCGGCCTCCCACTTCGGCAGCGTCGAGAGCAGGAACTCCGGGTACCCGGTGCGCTCGATCACCCGCTCGAGCAGCGCGGCGATCGAGAGCTCCTGCGCCTCGGCCATCAGCGACTGGAGCAGCGTGCGCCACGCCCTGCACGGCCCGGAGCGACGCGGTCGCGAGGCCGGCCTCCTCGGCGCGGCCGACCGCCTCCCAGAGCGAGATCCCCTCGCCGTCGGCGAGGGCCTGCAGGCGCGCGATCGAGGTGTCCCCCACCCCGCGCCGCGGCCGGTTCGCGATCCGAGTCAGCGAGACGGCGTCGTAGGGGTTGTCGATCGCCTGCAGGTAGGCGATCGCGTCCTTGATCTCGGCGCGCTCGTAGAAGCGCGGCCCGCCGATCACCTGGTAGGCGACGCCCTGCCGGACGAGCACGTCCTCGAGCACGCGGCTCTGGGCGTTCGTCCGGTAGACGACCGCGATCTCGCCGAGGCTCGTCCCGTACTCGACGAGCCCCGCCACCTCGGCGGCGACGAAGCGCGCCTCGGCGTGCTCGTCCTCGACCTCGACCACCCGCACCGGCTCGCCCTCGCCGAGCTCCGACCAGAGCCGCTTCTCCTTCCGCTCGCGGTTGTGCTCGATCACCGCGTTGGCGGCGTTCAGGATCGCGTTCGTCGAGCGGTAGTTCTGCTCGAGCGGGATCACTCGCGTGCCGGGGAAGTCCCGCTCGAACTCGAGGATGTTGCGGATGTCGGCTCCGCGGAACGCATAGACCGACTGATCCGGGTCGCCGACGACCATCAGGTTCCTGTGGACGGCCGCGAGCAGCTGGAGCAGCACGTACTGCGCGTGGTTCGTGTCCTGGTACTCGTCGACGAGGACGTAGCGGAACGCCTTCGCCCAGCGCTCGCTGCGCCTCCGGGAAGCGCTGCAGCACCTCGACCGTGAGCATCAGCATGTCGTCGAAGTCGACCGCGTTCAGCGCGAACAGCTGCCGCTGGTAGAGGCCGTAGACGTCGGCGACGGTCTGGTCGTAGAAGCTGCCGACGCGGGCGGCGTACTCGTCGGGGCCGATCAGCTGGTTCTTCGCGTTCGAGATCTGGCCGTGGATGCCGCGCGGGGTGAAGCGCTTCGGGTCGCGCTCGAGCTCCTCGAGGCACTGCCGGACGAGCCGGACCTGGTCGGACTGGTCGTAGATCGTGAAGTTCGACCGGTAGCCGAGCCGCTCGGCCTCGCGGCGGAGGATGCGGCCGCAGGCGGCGTGGAAGGTGAGGATCCAGATCGCGCGGGCGCGCGGGCCGACGGCGGCCTCGATCCGCGAGCGCATCTCGGCCGCGGCCTTGTTCGTGAACGTGATCGCCAGGATCTCGTTCGGGTGAACGCCCGCGGCCGCGAGCAGGTGGGCGACCCGGTAGGTGAGGACGCGCGTCTTGCCGGAGCCGGCGCCGGCGACCACGAGCAGCGGCCCCTCGGTCGTGATCACCGCCTCGCGCTGGGCCTCGTTCAGGTCGGCGAGGTACTCCTCGGGCTGCGCGAGAGACACTGCGCCACGTTAGCGGCCGGTTCGCCCCGTCCCGGGCGGACCCGTCCCTGAGAGAGTTGCCGATGTGGGGGCGTCGGGAATCGAGCTGGCGGCACTGACCAAGTCGTATCGAACGAGCGAGGGCGTCGTGCCCGCGGTGCGCGGGATCGACGTCTCGGTGGCGGCGGGCGAGACGGTGGCGCTGCTCGGGCCGAACGGGGCCGGGAAGTCGACGACGATCGACATGCTGCTCGGGCTGCTCGACCCCGACGGCGGCACGGTCTCGGTGTTCGGGGCGCAGCCGCGGGCCGCGGTCGACGCGGGCTCGGTCGGCGGGATGCTCCAGACCGGAGCGCTGATCCGCGACCTCTCGGTGCGCGAGCTGATCGGGATGATGGCCGCGCTCTACCCGGCCCCGCTCGCCGTCGACGAGGTGCTCGAGCTGACCGGGATCGCCGACCTCGCCGGCCGGCGCACGCAGAAGCTCTCCGGGGGCCAGACCCAGCGCGTCCGGTTCGCGGTCGCGCTCGTCTGCAACCCGGACCTGCTCGTCCTCGACGAGCCGACCGTGGCGATGGACGTCGAGAGCCGGCACGCGTTCTGGACCGCGATGCGCGAGTTCGCCGGCCGCGGGAAGACGGTGCTCTTCGCGACCCACTACCTCGAGGAGGCCGATGCCTACGCCGACCGGGTCGTGCTGATGGCGCGACGGCAGGATCGTCGCCGACGGCCCGCCGACCGAGATCAAGGCGATGGTCGGCACCAGGACGATCCGGGCGACGCTGCCCGGGCGTCGAGCTCGAGCAGCCCTCGCGGCGCTTCCGGGCGTGATCCACGCCGAGCGGCGCGGCGAGGCGATCGTGCTCAGCTGCAGCGACTCCGACGGGGCGATCCGGGCGCTGCTCGCGGGGTTCCCCGCCGCGCGCGACATCGAGATCGGCGGTGCCGGGCTCGAGCAGGCATTCCTCGAGCTGACCGGCTCCGAGGAGGAGGACGCAGCCCCGTGAACCGCGCCTACCTCCGCTACGAGCTGCTGCGCACGTTCCGCAACCGCCGGTTCTTCTTCTTCTCGCTCGGCTTCCCGCTGATCCTCTACTTCCTGATCGCCGGGCCGAACCGGGACAAGCTCGACCTCGGCGGGACCGGCCTCTCCGCGCCCCTCTACTTCATGGTCGGCCTGACGGCGTTCGGGACGATGAACGCGATGCTCTCCGCCGGCGCCCGGATCGCCGGCGAGCGGGCCGTCGGCTGGAACCGGCAGCTCCGGATCACGCCGCTCAGCTCGCGCACGTACTTCCGCGCCAAGGTCGTCACCGGCTACGTGATGGCGTCGATCACGCTCGTTGCGCTCTACGCGGCCGGGCTCGTCCTCGGCGTCAGCCTGACGGGGAGCGAGTGGCTGCGGATGACGGGGCTGATCCTCGTCGGCCTGATCCCGTTCGCCGCGCTCGGGATCGTCTTCGGGCACATGCTCACGCCCGACTCGATCGGCCCGGTGATGGGCGGGACGACGGCGCTGCTCGCGCTGCTCGGCGGCACCTGGTTCCCGATCACGGGCGGGGTGATGCTGAAGATCGCCGAGGCGCTGCCCTCGTACTGGCTCGTCCAGGCGGGCCACGTCGCGCTCGGCGGCCGCGGCTGGACGGCGACGGGCTGGTTCGTGGTCGCGGCGTGGTCGGTCGCCGGCGCCGTCGTCGCCGCCCGGGCCTACCGCCGGGACACCCGGCGCGTCTAGGAGCCGGAGGCGATCGCCGCCAGCTCCGGCTCGAGCCAGGCGACCGCCTCGGCCAGCGCGCCCGCGTCGGCCGACTTGAGCACGACCTCCACCTCCGGCCCGCCCGGCTCGAAGCGCGGGTAGGAGCCGATGCCGACCTGCGGCCAGCGGACGGTCGCGCCGGTGAGCAGGTGGACGATGTCGCTCTCGCGCGTCGCGTAGGTGCGGCGCCACGAGGCGATCGGATGCTCCCCGCGCAGCTCGTCGGCATAGGCCTCGAACATCGCCTCCATCTCGGACGGCAGGCCCGGCAGCACCCAGACGTTCTCGAGCACGAAGCCGGGTGCCCCGCCCTTCGGGTTCCGCAGCGGCCTGCTCCCCGCCGGCAGCCGGGCCCAGCGGGCGGCGTAGTCGGGATGGCGGGCGAAGCGGGCCCGCAGGTCGGCGGCGAGCTCGGGCACCTCCTCCTGCGCCACTCCGAAGGTCGCGGCCAGGGCCTCGCGGGTGAGGTCGTCGGGCGTCCCCCCGAGCCCGCCGGTGACGATGACGTGGTCGACCCTGGCGCGCTCGCGGTTGACGAAGTCCGCGATCGGCTCGATCTCGTCGGGCACGGCCGCCGTGACGGCGACGTGCACGCCGAGCGCCTCGAGCCTCTGCCCGAGCCAGGCGGCGTTCGTGTTCATCACGTCGCCGGAGACGACCTCGTTTCCGATCGTGAGCAGCGCCGCGATCATCGCTGCCAGTATGCGGGATCGCGCCGGAGGAGCTGCCGGTCGGTCACTGACCGGCCGCGGCGCCGCGGAGCGTGCCGTCCTCGAAGGCCCGGCGGTCATCGTAGCCGAGGCGGGGGCGCAGCTCGATCTCGACGCGGTCGATCCGGCCGGTGAACGACGACTCGCCGGCGTACGGTCCGACGGGCGAGCACGGGTCGACCCCGACGTCGAGCGTCTCGCCGCCGTAGGCGATCTCGCCGATCCCGCCCATGTGGGCGCTGTGGTGGTTCCGTCCGGTCAGCAGGGCGGCCCGGCTCGGCGAGCAGAGCGCGGTCGTGTGGAAGCGGTTGTAGAGCAGGCCCTGCCCCGCAACCCGGTCGAGCGCCGGCGTGGGAACGGGCCCACCGAAGGTGCCCGGCGCGCCGAAGCCGACGTCGTCGAGCATCACGACGACGACGTTCGGAGCGGCTGCCGGCGGCCGGAGGATCTCCGGCTTCGACGGGGTGGAGTCCGTGGCGATCGGCGCGATCACTCCGCCGAACGGCGGGTCGGGATGGGGTAGCCGCAGACCGGTCAGATCTCCTCCGTGGACAGCGCCGCTCTCGTCGTGGACCCTACCGGTCGCGCTGCGGATCCCCGCGGCACCCCGGCAGCCGATTACGATCCGGGACCAGTCGAAAGGGGACGTGGAGCTCGAGGACGAAACGCAGGACGACCAGCCGGGAGCGGCTCGCTCGCGCTGGGAGCGCGTGGCCGCGCTCACCCTCGCGGCACGCGCCCGAGCCCAGCGCGCCTCCGAGCGGGCGACCGCGGAGCGGGCCCGCCATCGCAGCGTCGATGCGATGTTCGAGATCGCCGATCACGACTCGGAGATCGGTGGCGGGATCCTCGCGGGCGCGCTCGCCTACCGGTTGTTCATCTGCCTGCTCCCGCTGGCGCTCGTCGCGGTCGCCGGCCTCGGCCTGGCCGCGGGCGCCTCCTCGACCTCGCCGGAGCAGGCGGCGAAGTCGATCGGGCTCGCCGGGCTCGTCTCGAACTCGGTCGCAAGCGCCGCCAAGAGCTCCGAGCGCTGGTATGCGCTCCTGATCGGCGTCCCGATCGTGCTGCTCACCATCCGCAGCGTCCTCCGGGCGCTGATCGTCATCCACCGGCTCGTCTGGGCCGAGCCGCGCACGACGGTGCCGAAGCCGACGATCAGGGCAACCTGCGAGCTGCTCGCGGCGATCGTCGCCTACTTCGCCGTCGCGGCGCTCGCGGCCGCCATCAGAGCCTCGTCGAGCCTCAGCGGCCTCGTCGCGGTGCTCCTGATCCCGATCCCGTACGCCGCTCTCTGGCTGCTGATCTCGTCGCGGCTGCCGCACCGCGGAGCGCCGTGGCGCGCGCTCGTCCCGGGCGCGCTCCTCTTCGGCCTCGGCATCGAGGTGCTGCACGTCGTGACGGCCTACTTCATCGCGCCGGAGGCGGACAAGAAGCAGGGCACCTACGGCTCGCTCGGCCTCGCCGCCGCCTTGCTCCTCGGCCTGTACCTGATCAGCCGCCTCCTGGTCGCGACCGCCGTCCTGAACGCGACGCTCTGGCGGCGGCGGGCGGACGCCGGCTGAGCCGTCCGGCGATGCGCTATTCTCGCCGGGCCGGGCACATATCCCCGGCCGGTGCGATCGCAGCGAAGCCGGTGCGAACCCGGCGCTGTCCCGCAACTGCGATGCCCCACCTTGCTCCGGCAGGGCAGGGGACGAGCCAGGTCGCCTGGGTCGTGCCGACGAACTCAGCCCTCGGAGGAAGGGCGGTTCGCGCGGCGCCGCCGCCGAGCCACCTCCCTCCGCTTCACGCGGAGGTTTTTCATGGTCACAAGCAGGTACGCCGGGGCGGTCGCCCTGGCGGCGCTCGCCCTCTCGGCCCCGGCGTCGGCCGCCGCGGCGGCGCCGACGAGGATCGTCTCGCTCTCCCCGACGGCGACGGAGGATCTGTTCGCGATCGGCGCCGGCAGGCAGGTCGTCGCGGTCGACAACCAGTCCGACTATCCGAAGAGCGCCCCGCACAGCAAGCTCTCCGGCTACACGCCGAATGCCGAGGCGATCGCGGCGTACAGGCCGGACCTGGTCGTCGTCTCGTTCGACGCGAGCCACATCGTCGAGGAGCTCGGCAAGCTCCGGATCCCGGTCCTGGTCGAGCCGACGGCCGCGACGCTCGCGCAGGCCTACGGGCAGCTCGAGCAGCTCGGGAAGGCGACCGGACATGTCGGCCGCGCGGCGGGCGTCGTCGCGACGATGAAGAGCCGGATCGCCGCGATCGTCGCCACGGTGCCGCGTCCGGCCAGGCCGATCACGGTGTACGACGAGCTCGAGCCGGATCTCTACTCGCCGACCTCGAAGACGTTCGTCGGGCGGATCTTCACCCTGCTCGGCCTGAAGGACATCGCCGACGCAGCCGACAGGACCGGCTCGGGCTACCCGCAGCTGTCGGAGGAGTACGTGGTCGCGGCCGACCCGCAGCTGATCGTCCTCGCGGACACCGTCTGCTGCGGGCAGACGGTCGCGAAGCTCGACCGGCGTGCCGGCTGGGGGACGATCTCGGCGCTGAAGGACGGCGGCGTGCTGGCGGTGAACGACGACATCGCCTCGCGCTGGGGGCCCCGGATCGTCGACTTCGTGAGTGCCGTCGCAGCGAAGCTGAAGCAGGTGGCGGCGCGGTGAGCGTCGCCGCCCGCGAGCTGGCCGTGGAGGGGGGCGCCCGGCGCGCCCCCTCCACGCCCCGCACCCTCTGGCCGGTCGCCGGCGCGCTCGCGTTCGTCGTCGCCGCGCTCCTGACCGGGCTCCTCGTCGGGCCGGTCGACATCGGCATCGGCGCGATCCTGCGCTCGGCGCTCTCCCACGTGCCGCTGCTCGGGGTGCACTCCAACCTCTCCGCCACCGACTCGGCGATCGTCTGGCAGCTGCGCGCGCCGCGGGTCGTGCTCGGCCTGCTCGTCGGCGGGATGCTCGCGCTCGCGGGCGGCTCCTACCAGGGCGTCTTCCGCAACCCGCTCGTCGACCCGTACCTGCTCGGGGTAGCGGCGGGCGCCGGGCTCGGGGCGACGATCGCGATCGCCTACGCCGCCGGGGCCGTCGACTCCTACGACCTGCTGCCGCTCGCCGCGTTCCTCGGCGCCGCGCTCGGCGTCGCCCTCGCCTACCTCCTCGGAGCCTCCGCCGGCGGCGGCCGCAGCCCGGCCGCCCTCGTGCTCGCCGGTGTGACGGTGGTGGCGTTCCTGACCGCGATCCAGACGTTCATCCAGCAGCAGCACCAGCAGTCGCTCCAGCAGGTCTACAGCTGGATCCTCGGCCGGCTCGACACCGCAGGCTGGCACGACGTCCTGCTCGTCGCGCCCTACGTCGTCGTCAGCTCGGCGGTGATCCTGATGCACCGCCGGCTGCTCGACGTGCTCGCGGTCGGCGACGAGGAGGCGGCGACACTCGGAGTGAACGTGCGGCGGGTACGGCTCACGATCGTCGTCTTCGCGACGATCGGGACCGCGGCCGCGGTCGCGGTCAGCGGCCTGATCGCCTTCGTCGGCATCATCGTCCCGCACGCGATCCGGCTCGCGATCGGCTCGAGCTACCGGATCGTCCTGCCGCTCTCGCTGCTCGTCGGCGGCGGCTTCCTCGTGCTCGCCGACGTGATCGCGCGGACCGTGATCTCCCCGGCCGAGCTGCCGATCGGCGTCGTCACCGCGTTCTTCGGCGCCCCCTTCTTCGCGATCGTGCTCAGGACGAGCCGGAGCTTCACGTGACGGCGGTCGCGGTCGACTCGGTCTCGGTCTCGCTCGGCGGCGCGCCGGTGCTCGACCGGGTCTGCGCCGAGGTCGCCCCGGGCGAGTGGATCGCTCTGATCGGGCCGAACGGGGCCGGGAAGAGCACGCTGCTGCGCGCGATCGCCGGGCTCGTTCCGTACGAGGGCTCGATCGCGCTCGCGGGCGCCGAGGTCGCCGGCCTCGCCCGGCGGGCGGTCGCCCGCCGGCTCGCGTTCGTGCCGCAGGCGCCGCTCCTGCCCCCGGGCATGCGGGTCGGCGAGTACGTCCTGCTCGGGCGGACGCCGCACGTCGGGGCGTTCGCGAACGAGAGCGCCGGCGACCACGCCGCTGCCGCCCGCGCCCTCGACCTGCTCGACCTGGCGCCGTTTGCCGGCCGGCGGCTCGCCACCCTGAGCGGCGGCGAGCAGCAGCGGGTCGTGCTCGCCCGGGCGCTCGCCCAGGAGGCGCCGCTGCTCCTGCTCGACGAGCCGACGACGTCGCTCGACATCGGCCGCCAGCAGCAGGCGCTCGAGCTCGTCGCGGCCCTGCGCGAGCACGCCGAGCTGACCGTCGTCTGCGCGATGCACGACCTCACGCTCGCGGCGCAGTACGCCGGCCGGCTGCTGCTCCTCTCGCACGGGAGGCTCGTCGCGGCGGGGCCGCCGGACGAGATCGCGACCGAGGAGCTCGTCGCCGAGCACTACGGCGCCCAGGTGCGCATCGTCGCCGAGGGCGGATCGCTCGCGGTGATCCCCGTGCGGCGCGTCTAGGATCGCCGGCATGGCCGTGGCGATCGACCTCGACGGCGTGCTGGGAGACACGGGACCGCTCTGGGAGGCCTGGCTCGTCGACGTCTCGCGCCGGGCCCACGTCGACCGCGACCGGCTCGACGAGGAGCTCCCGAACTGGCGGGCCCTGCTGGAGCGGTTCGCCGAGGACCACGCCCCCGTCTACCTCCGCCCGAGCGCCCCCGTCACGGCCGCGCTGCGGCGGCTCCAGGCCGAAGGGGTGCGGATCGGCGTCTTCACGGGCGCGCCCGAGGAGCTGGCACGGACGGCCCTCGCCCATCTCGGCGCAGCCCGGCGGATCGAGGCGCTCGAAGCCGGCCCCGGGGCGCTCGAGCGGCTGCTGGCGCGGCTCGGGCCCGGCACGCGGGTCGCCCGGACGCCGGCCGACCTGGAGCTCTGACGAGCCTCTAGGAGGGGAGGCTGTAGATGTCGAGGACGCCGCTCGTCGCGTGGTCGTTCGCGTCGCCCTCGCCCGCCGCCACGCGGCCGTCGGCGACGATCGGGCTCTGCCAGTGGACGTCGCCGAGCGGCAGGACGCCCACCTCGCGTCCGCTGCGGGGCAGGTAGACGGCGATCCCGCCGCTCCACTCGACGTAGAGCAGGCCGCCCGCGAGGACCGGGCTGGTGCCGCCGGTCGTGTTCGACCAGACCTCGTGGAGCCTCCCGCTCCCGAGTTGCCAGGCGGCCGTCCCGGATGCGGTTGCGAGGAACACCCAGCTCCCGAGCCAGGTCGCCGGCTCGGAGAAGAGGTCGGTCGGCCCGGGCACCGGCACCGTCTGCAGCTCACCTCCGGTCGTCGCGTCGACACCGGCGAGGCTCGAGAGCGAGAGCAGGCGGAGCTCACCGTCCTTGCCGCCCTGGACGAAGTAGCCGTTCGCGAGCAGGGCCGGTGCGGTCGAGCCGAGATCCTGGTCTCCCGCGTTCAGATCGGCCTGGTTCGCCGGCGTCCAGTGCTTCAGGAGCCGCGTGCCGTCGGGGGAGAGCACGAGGACGCTGTCGCCCCAGTCCGTCGCCCCGTCGAACTTCCCGTTGCCGGTCGCGACGAGCAGGTCGCCGGTCGCCGGGTCGACGACGGGCGCCGAGCGACCCCAGATCGCCGAGTCGCTCTCCGGGCAGGTCGACGGCTGGAGGATCCCCCGCCGGTCGGAGCAGAGCGAGTTCCAGACGCCGACTATCCGCCCGGTGGCGGCGCTCAGCGTCACGACGTGGCCCTGGTAGGGCGGGGCGTCGCCGTAGTAGCCGTCGGTCGCGGCCAGCACGAGCCCGTGCGCCAAGTTGAGCGCCGAGGCGAGCTTCTCGTGCGTCGGGTCGCGAGTGAGCGAGGTCGTCCAGAGCACGGCGCCGGTCGCCACCGAAAGCTTCCTCACGTCCCCGTCCGGGGCGCCCGCGTAGATCGCCGTGCGGCTCGGATCGGCGACCGGCGTCATCGTCGTGATCTGCGCCGAGCCCGCGTAGCTCGCGTAGGTCGGCGGCGTGAAGCGCCAGAGCACCTTGCCGGTGGCGGCGTCGATCGCCTCCGTTCGCCCGTAGGTGGTGGTGACGAAGAAGACGTCGCGCGTCCTCCCCTTCACGCTCACCGCGTGCAGGTAGATCGGCGAGGAGTCGACGGTGCCGCCGAGCTGTACCCGGCGGCGGCGAAGCCGGCCGACGTTGGCCGGGGTGATCCCGGTGACCGCCGGCCCGACGTCGTGGCGCGCCGCGTCGAAGCCGAACCTCGTCCAGTCGCTGCCGCCGGCCGAGGCTCCGGCGGAGCCGGCGAGCAGGAACAGCGCCGCCGTCACGAGCGCTGCGGGGATCGCCGCCGCGCGGGCCGTCACCGGGCGGTCAGGTCGGGGGTCTTCGACGCCCACGGGCCCGGAGGCGTCAGCAGCGACTCCGCATGGAGGTAGGCGAGCCCGGCCAGCGGCAGGTCGGTCCAGCGCTCGAAGCAGAAGTAGCGCCGCCGCCACTCGGGGAAGAACTTGCGGTTGAAGGTGTGCAGGCGCTCGAGCTGGAACAGCCGGTCGCCCTTCAGGAGCAGCGTCCGCAGGAACCTCCGGTCGCCGCCGAGGTACTCCGCGAAGACGGAGAAGTTGAGCGAGAGCTCGCTGACGCCCTGCTCGCGCGCCCAGGCGGTCGTGCCGACGATCAGGAACTCCATCAACCCGTTCGGCGTCTCGCGCCGCCGCCGCATCGACGCGAGCGAGTAGCCGCCGGAGGCAGGGGCCGGGACGAGCTGGAGGAAGCCGCCGACGGTGCCGTCGGGCGCGAGCGCGAGCGCGAGCATCGAGTCCGGGTAGGCGAACAGCGCGTCCATCGCCATCGTGAAGCCGCGCTCGGGCCAGCGTCCGCGCCACTCCTCGGAGACCGCGCGCAGCTCGTCGCGCAGCTCGTCGCCGACCTCGTCGGGGCCGAGGAGCTGCACGCGGTACCCGGCCTTCTCGAGCCGCGTCACGGACTGGCGCACCTTGCGGATCGGGCGCCCCTCGAGCGAGAAGCGCTCGGGGCGGACGAACGCCTCGTCGCCGAGGTAGAGCGAGCGGAAGCCGAGCCCGGCGTAGTCGGGAAGCGCGGCGGCGCTCGCGCCCGCGATCGCGACCCGCCAGGCCTTCGCCCGGGCGACGCGCCGGAACTCCGCCACGAGCTCGGAGCGCTCGGCCGGGTCGCCGATCGGGTCTCCGGCGACGATCGCCGTCCCCGCCACGACCCGGTAGGCCAGGAACGAGCGCCGGCTGGCCGAGAAGAAGATCGACTTGTCGCGCCTGAGGGCGAAGTACGCCAGGCTGTCGTTGCCGTACTCGCGGACGAGCGCCTCGACCCGGCGGCGGTCGGCGGGGATGTGGCGCGCCCGCTCGGCGACCGGGCGCAGCCAGAGGATCAGCGCCCGGGCCGCGAGGACGCCGACCGCGAGCGCGAGCGCATCGTCGACTCGCGCGGAGTACGCGACCGTCCCTTCGAGGTGCAGGGCGGCGATCACCCCGACGATCGAGGCAGCGAACGCGATCTGGAGCAGTGGCCTGACCGACTCGGGATCTCCCGGCGCGACGAACTGGCGGCGCGTCCTGAGCAGGAGGAGCAGGGCGAGGAGCGCGCCGCCCGCCTCCTCGAAGTCGAGCCCCTTCGCGAGATGGGTGACGGCCGACGCGACGACGAGCACGACGGCGAGCTGCCACGCACGCCGCTTGCGCCGTGCGAGCCCGCGCGCGAGCCAGAGCAGCCCGAAGCTGATCGCGATCGTCAGCGTCCGCGCGGCGGACGGCCAGCCCGCCGGCAGCAGGCCGGTGACGAACCTGCTGCGCGCCGCCACGTCCGGCGTCAGCGAGGAGACGAACCCCGTCAGGGCAAGCAGAGCCGCGGCGCAGGCGACGACCACGGGTGAGGTGATCCGCCGCACCGTCACAGGGTAGTCGGAGAGGAGGCGCTCGCGATCCGGCTACTCGCGAACGAGCACGCGGCGGAGCTCGTCTTCCTTGCCGGGCTCGAGGATGGCGAGCAGCGAGTCGCCCGCCTCGAGCTGCATCGCCCCGTCGGGCGCCTCCGCCTTGCCGTTCCGGACGATCGAGATCACCCGCGACCCCTCCGGGAGGGCGACCTCGCGAATCGTCTTGCCCGCGCAGGCTGCATTCTTGTCGACCGTGATCTCGACGATCTCCAGATTCTCCTTGCGCAGCTCGAGCAGGTGGATCAGCCCGTGGTCCGGAACCTCGTGCTCGATCAGGCCCATGATCGAGGCGGTCGCCGACACGGTCGGAGAGATCCCGAGCAGGTCGAAGTACGGCTGGTTGCGCGGGTCGTTGACCCTGGCGATCGTCGTCTCGACGCCGTAGTGGTCGCGGGCGAGCTGGCAGATGACGATGTTGTCCTCGTCGTCGCCGGTCACCGCCACCACGACGTCGGGCGGCCGCCGGATCCCGGCGCGCTCGAGCACGAACAGCTCGGTCGCGTCGCCCCGGTGAACCTGGTGCTCGAACTCGGCCTCGAGCGTGTCGAAGCGGTCCGGGCGCTGCTCGATCAACGTCACCTCGTAGCCCGTGCGGATCAGCCCGCGCGCGAGGTTCGACCCCACCTTGCCCCCGCCGGCGATCAGGAGATACATCGGCGGCCCACTAGGAGAGCGCGCCTTCGAAGGCGCGCACGGCGTTGGTGAGCGTCTCGATCGCGCTCTGGGTCGGGCACACGACGTTCAGGCCGCGCGTCTTGAAGAACTCGGCCCGGCCCGGATCGAGGACGCGGACCACGACCAGGCGGACGTCGAACCGCTTCTGAGCCATCTGGCCGATGACGATGTTCGAGTTGTCGCCGTCGGTGGTGACGACCACGGCGTCGGAGTCCTCGATGCCCGCGGTGCGGAGCAGCGAGATGTCCATGCCGTGACCGACGTGGAACTCGCCCGTCCAGTCGTCGCCTAGTCGGCCGAGCGCATCCTCGCGCTCGTCGATGACGCTCACGTCCCAGCCGACGCTGCGGAGCTGCAGCGCGACGGCGCTGCCGACGCGCCCACACCCGATCACGAGCACCTTCACGCGAGCCAGCGTAGCTGCTTCCCCCGGGCAAACGCCGCCCATGGCTCGACTCGCGCCGCCGGCCTGCCTCCGCGCCGCGCGCTCCCGGCCGCCGCCGCGTTCAGGAAGAGGCGGCCTCGAGCTCCTCGTCGAGCACCCGCTGGGGGAACGCCACGATCAGCACCTCGCAGGGCGCGTGGCGCAGCACGAAGTCGACCGTCGGCGAGAAGAAGCGCGACTGGCGGCGCCAGCGCGGGGACGAGCCGAGCACGATCAGGTCGGCGCCCGTGGCGAGCGCGTGGTCGACGATCGCGCGGCCGATCGCGCGCGCCCGGACGGTCGTGGCGGCGACGCTCGACGCCGAGCTCCTCGCCGAGGGCGTGCGCCTCCTCGAGCGACCTCTGCGCGCGCGCCTCCGCCTCGGCCATCGGGGCGTCGAGCCCGTGGTCGAGCGAGACCAGGACCACGTGAAGCGCCTCGACGGCCGCGCCGTGCTCGGCCGCGAGCTTGACCGCGGTCGCCGCCATCTCCTCGCCGATCACGCCGACCTTCATCGGCACGAGGATCCGGCGGAAGCGCGGCACGTCGTCGAAGCGCTGCTCGTCCGGGGCGCTCACGCGCTCGGTCAGCCCCTCGCCGTGCGAGCGGCGCACCGCGACGTAGACGACGAGCCCGACCGCGAGCCAGGCGATCCCCGCATAGCGGGCGGCCTCGTGGGTGACGAGCGCGACGACCCAGACCGTGAACGTGAGCACGGCCCCGACCACCGCCGGGACGGGGATCTCGGCCCCACGGAACGTGACGTTGAGCGGCGTCCGGTAGGGCCGCGGCAGATCGGGCTCGGCGATCCGCAGCCGGATCACCGCCACCTGGGTGGCGGTGAACGCGAGCAGGACGCCGAACGAGAACACGCCGGCGAGGAAGGCGACGTCGTCCTTGAAGAACGAGGTCGCGACGACGATCGCGCTCGAGATCAGCGCCACGCTGAAGATCGACTGGGGCGAGACGCGCGTTCGCCGGTGCAGCCGGCCGAACGCGCGCGGCAGCTGGCCGTGCTCGCCGAGCGAGTAGGCGAGCCGGGAGAAGCCCGAGATCGAGGTCGTGATCGACGCGACCAGGATCAGCGCTCCGCTGGCGCCGACGAAGAAGCGGATCGTGTCGCCGACCCCGAGCGGCACCTGGAGGCGGATCTGCTCGGCGACGCCGACGAGCGGCGCGCGCAGCCAGCGCGTGCCGAGCTCGGTCACCGGGCCGGGGAAGGCCGAGAGCGCCACGACCGCGATCGCCACATACGTGGTCACGACCGTGCCGATCGCGAGGAACAGCGAGCGGGGCAGGTCGACCCCCGGGCGGCGGGCCTCCTCGGCGAGGTTGGCGACCGTCTCGAGGCCGGTGAACGCGAGCATCGCGAGCGGCACGGCGAACGCGAGCGAGTGCCACGTCGGGGCGACGCCGAGCTCCGTTCCCTGCGTCAGCGCGTGGGGCGAGAAGAGGACCGCGAAGCCGAACGCGATCAGCACGACCTGGGTCAGGAGGTCGAGCGCCGGGATCAGGAATCCGAGCGCGTAGAGAGACGGGCGCCGGAGGAGCCGGACGGCGGCGACCACCAGGATCACGCTCGACGCCGACGACGACGTCCCACGGGCCCCGGTCGAGCGCGCTCACCTGGAGGGCCGCGGCCAGGTAGTGCGGGAAGAACAGGGCCGAGAGCGCGATCACGATCAGGTAGTCGAGGAAGAGCACCCAGCCGGTCATGAAGCCGGCGAGGTCGTTCGTCGCGCGGCGCACGAAGGTCGCGGCGCCGCCGGTCTCGGGCAGCGCCGAGGTCGCCTCGGCGTAGGAGAGCGCGACGACCAGGAAGAGCAGGCCGGCGCCGAGCAGCACGAGCGGCGTGAAGCCGACCGCGTGCAGGGCGACGATGCCGAGCGCGAAGTAGATCGACGAGGCGATCTCGCCGTAGGCGACCGAGAAGAGCGAGCGGGCGTCGAGCTCGCGGCGCAGGCCGGGGAGCTTGCGGGCCATCTAGTGCGGCCCCCCGCGACGTTGCGCCGGAGACGCCGGGAGCAGTCCCGGGTGAGGCGTTGCAGGACGCTGCACTAACGGTGCCTCGCGAGGTAGAGCCGGCCGCCGCCGGCGACCAGGAAGAGGACGCCGAGCAGGATCCCGACCTCGCCGCCGCCCCGGGCGAGCGTGACCGCGATCAGCGCGACCCCGAGGCCGGCGGTGAGCAGGGCGAGCAGCGTCCTCGTCATCGGCGGTTCAGGCAGCCTTCTTGCCGGCGGCGACCATCACCCGGCAGGGAGCGTTCTTGAGCACGTAGTCGACCGTCTTGCCGAAGATGTCGCGTGGCGGCCGCGCGGGGCGCCGAGGACGACGATCTCTGCCTGGCGGCGCGCCGCCTCCTCGACGATCGCCCGGCCGGCGTGCCGCGCCCGGACGAGGCGGTCGATCGTGCGCACGCCGTAGCTCGACGCGGCGACGCGCGCCTCGTCGAGGAGGCGGTCGCCCTCGGCCTCCTCGTCGTGCAGGTCGATGTCGATCGGGCAGTCGAGCGGAACGACGATCACCCTGCAGCGCGACGATCGTCGCCCCCCGCTCGGCGGCGAGGCGGGCGGCGAGGTCGATCGACTCGTGCGACGCGGGCCCGGAGACGATCGGGACGAGGATCGTCCGGTACTCGAGCGCGACCGCCGGCCCGAACTGGAGCGGCGCGAGCGTCGTCTCGCGGAGCGGCAGGCCGAGGTGGCGGCGGTAGAGGTAGTAGAAGACGAACCCGGCCGCGAGCCAGGCGAGCCCGGCGTAGCGGGTCGGCGCGTCCTGGTCGACGACGACGAGCCAGGCGAGGCTGGTGCCGAGCCCGCCGACGACGGCGAACACCGGCCAGCTCACCCCGAACAGCTTCAGGTTCGGCCCGACCCGGTAGGGCTCCTCGACCTTCGGCGGGCGTGCGCCGCAGCTGGATCAGCGACGGCGTGCGCGATGGTGAACGAGAGCATCGCCCCGAAGGCGTACATGCGGCCGATGAAGTCGACGTTGCCGGGGAGGATGAACAGCACCGAGAACAGGCCGGCGAAGATGATCAGCGAGAGCCAGGGCGTCTTGAAGCGCGGGTGGAGCCGGCGGAAGACCTCCGGCAGCTGCCGATGGCTCGACATCGAGTAGGTGATCCGCGAGGCGCCGATCACGCCGGCGTTGGTGGCGATGAAGAGGATCGTCGCGGCGAGGACGCCGACGTAGATCTTCGCCGCCGGAGAGGACCGCTCCGTGCAGGTCGAGGTTCTGGACGAGCCCGAGCACCGGGTCGTTCTCGAAGCCGTGCGGCGGGGGCAGGCCGAGGCGGGTGACGTAGTGACCCGTCGCGTCGAGGTGGACGGGGAGCGCAGAGAGCGCCACGAGCGGCAGCGTGAAGTAGATCGCGAAGACCGCGATCGCGACGAGCCGGATCGAGCTCGGGATCGTCCGACGGGGGTCGCGCGCCTCCTCGGCGAGGTTGGAGACCGTCTCGATCCCGGTGTAGGCGATCATCGCGACCGGGATCGCGAGCGCGAAGTTGGCCCAGGTCGGCGCCTCGCCGAAGTGGATGTTCGCCTGCAGGACGTGCGGGCTGAAGATGAGCACGAAGCCGAGGATGACGAGCAGCAGCTGCGTCGCGAAGTCGACCACGGCCAGCACGACGTTGAGCGCCGCCGCCTCCTTGATCCCGACGATGTTGATCCCGACGAGGACGACGACGACGATGATCCCGCCGATCACGTCCCACGGGTTCGTGCGCAGCGGCGCCCAGAAGATCGACAGATAGTGCGGGACGAAGAACGCCGAGATGGCGACGGTGATGATGTAGTTGAGCATCTGCGCCCAGGCGGCCCCGAACGAGACGAGCTCGTTGAACGCATGCCGGGCGAAGCTCGACGAGCCGCCCGCCTCGGGAAAGTAGCACCGTCCCCTCGGCGTAGGTCGCGGCGGTGCACGCGAAGATCAGCCCGGAGATGACGAAGACGAGCGGCGTCAGCCCGAGGGCGATCGCCGCGGTGACGCCGAGCGCGTAGTAGATCGACGAGCCGACGTTCCCGTATGCGGTCGCAAAGAGCGCCGGGGTCCCGAGCACGCGCTCGAGCTTGTGAGACTGCCGCCGCCGACGAGGCACCGCTGGACTATACGGTGGGGAAACCCGGCGGCTTCGCGCATCGACGGCCGCGCCGGGGCGCACCGCAAATTGCGGACGGGTGCGCTAGCCGCTCATCGCCATCCCGGACTTCGGCACGATCGTGTGGAAGACCGCACGCTGGCCGTTCAGCCTGACCGCGACGGTGATGCGGGGTCGGGAGTCAGCTCGACGTTGTTGCCGTAGTGGTAGTCGGGGCTGCCCATGCCGATTCCCTCCATCGTCGCGATCGGGACGCTCGCCATCGTCATCGCCTTCGTGCTCGTATCGACGACGGTGATCGTCGGGTGCGCGCCCATCACGACCGCGCCGTGGGTGTTGCAGATGTGGACCTCGAGGTGACGGGGGTTTCCCGAGCCCATGTTCATCCTGCTCATCGCGTTCATGGCCATCTTCCCGGAGAGCATCTCCTCCCCGGTCTTGGGATGCTTGGCCTTGACCTGGGCCGCCGTGTACATCTGCTCGGTGGGCCCGATCCGGAGCGCAAACACATACGACCCGGTCTTCACGACCTGACCGGCGGAGCAACTGCCGCCCATCGCCAGCGCCCCGTTCGCGAACGCAGCCGCGAACGCCGCCGCCAAGACCACGGCCAACGACAACCTGACCCGCGTCACGTCACCTCCCAACGCGAACAGTCGAGGACGAAATGGAACCTGAGAGCTGATCTTGCCCCCTCGTCCACCCCTCCGCAACCCGCCGCGACTCCGGAGACCGCACACGAGCCGCACATGACGCAGGCCGAGCGGGTCGCCCGCCGCCGCCGAGGGCACGGGCCGCCGTGGAAGGAAAGGTGCCGGGGAAGACCGCTGCGTCTTCCCCCACGCCTGCTAGGTGTGAATCGAGACGACCAGCGGGATGATCAGGATCGCGACGATGTTCGTGATCTTGATCATCGGGTTGATGGCAGGGCCGGCGGTGTCCTTGTAGGGATCGCCGACCGTGTCGCCGGTCACGGAGGCGGCATGCGCCTCGGAGCCCTTGCCGCCGTAGAGCCCGTCCTCGATCGTCTTCTTCGCGTTGTCCCAGGCACCGCCGCCGGCGGTCATCGAGATCGCGAGGAAGAGGCCGGTGACGATCGTGCCGACGAGCAGCCCACCGAGCATGCGCGCGTTGATGATCCCGACGACGATCGGGAAGCCGATCGGGATCAGCGCCGGCAGAAGCATCGCCTTGATCGCGGAGCCGGTGACGATGTCGATCGCCCGGCCGTACTCGGGCCGCTCCGTCCCCTCCATGATCCCCGGGTGCTCGCGGAACTGGCGCCGCACCTCCTGGACGACCTCGCCGCCGACGCGGCCGACCGCCTCCATCGCGAGCGAGGCGAACAGGAACGGCATCAGGCCGCCGATGAAGAGCCCGGCGACGACCCACGGATCGGAGATGCTGAACGTGACGATCAGCCCGTGCTCCTTCAGCCCCGTCGTGTAGGAGTCGAAGAGGACGAGCGCGGCGAGGGCGGCCGACCCGATCGCGTAGCCCTTCGTGACCGCCTTGGTCGTGTTGCCGACCGCGTCGAGCTGGTCGGTGATGCCGCGCACGGACTCGGGCAGGTCGGCCATCTCGGCGATGCCGCCCGCGTTGTCGGTGACGGGGCCGAACGCGTCGAGGGCGACGATCAGTCCGGTCATCGAGAGCTGGGCCATCACGGCCACGCCGATCCCGTAGAGGCCGGCGAAGTGATCCGCGAGCAGGATCCCGGCGGCGATGACGATCACGGGCGGGGCGGTCGCCTGCATGCCGACGGCGAGCCCCTCGATGATGTTCGTCGCATGGCCGGTCTGCGAGGCCCTGGCGATCCGCTTCACCGGCCCCCAGCGGGTGCCGGTGTAGTACTCGGTGATCGCGACGAGCAGGAACGTCACGACGAGGCCGATGATCGCCGAGCTGTAGAGGTCCTTGAAGCCGTAGCGGCCCTGGTCGAACGCCATCGTGACCGGGATGAAGCCGGCGGCGGACAGCAGCGTGGCGGCGATGACCGACTTGTAGAGCGCGTTGATGACCGCGTTGTCGCCGCGCCCGAGCCGGGCGAAGAAGGTGCCGAGCACCGACGAGATCGCCGAGACGCCGCCGAGCGCGAGCGGGTACAGGTAGAGCTTGGTGGCCGGCAGCCCCACCTCGGTGCCGAGCAGCATGACCGCGACCGCCGTGACCGCGTAGGTCTCGAACAGGTCAGCCGCCATGCCGGCGCAGTCGCCGACGTTGTCGCCAACGTTGTCGGCGATCACGGCGGCGTTCCGCGGGTCGTCCTCGGGGATCCCCGCCTCGATCTTCCCGACCAGGTCGGCGCCGACGTCGGCTGCCTTCGTGAAGATGCCGCCGCCGAGACGGGCGAAGACCGAGATCAGCGAGCCGCCGAAGGCGAGCCCGACGAGGTCGTGGATCGCCGAGGTGGGCGTGTGGTTGAGGCCGGCGGTGAGGAACCAGTAGTAGCCGGCGACGCCCAGCAGGGCGAGGCCGACCACGAGCAGGCCGGTCACCGACCCGGCGCGGAAGGCGACGTTCAGCGCCGGCTTGAGCCCTTCGCGCGCGGCCTCGGCGGTGCGCGCATTCGAGCGCACGGCGACGTTCATGCCGATGAACCCGGCGGCGGCGGAGAGGATCGCGCCGATCAGGAAGCCGAACGCGGCTCCCCAGCCGAGCTTGTCGTAGAAGCCGAGGAGCAGGAAGGGGACGATCGCGACCACGGCGATCGTCGTGTACTGGCGCCGCAGGTACGCGCTGGCGCCCTCCTGCACCGCGCGCTGGATCTCGCGCATGCGCTCGTTGCCGTTCGGCTGCTTGAGGAGCCACGCAGTCAGCCAGAGACCGTAGGCGACCGCCACCGCTGCGCCGACGAGGCCGACGAGCACGGCGTGATGCATGAACCAGTTCATCCGATTCGCTCCCCTCAGAAAGTCATGCGCCGAGTCACTTCGGCGCGCGCGGGATTCTACTGCGCCGGCGCGACGGCGTCGGCGTAAGCGAGCTTCAGGTTCGTCAAGGCCTGCTCGAAGTCGCGGCGGATGCCCTCGTCGACCTGCCCCGGGAAGAGCGGCAGCAGCGCCGCGATCGCGTCGATCGCGACCTTCGCCTCGGGCAGGTCGGGAATCTCGAGCTTGCCGTAGGCGACCGAGGCGAACGTCGAGGCGCTCGAGACGAGCAGCTGCCCCGACCTTCGCCTGGCGGATCGACTCCATCATCTGCTCGAGCGAGTCCAGCACCGCCTGCTCCTCGGCGTCCGGCTCGCCCTGCTCGGCGCCCGGCTCGGCGCCCGGCTCGCCCTGCTCGGCGCCCTGCTCGGCGCCCGGCTCGCCCTCCTCGGAATGCTGGTGCTGCTCGTCGTCGTCAGCCAATCCGCTCACCCGCCCTCACCTGCTCTCCGTAGATCTCCTCGAGTGTGGCCCCATCTTGCCAGCGCGCCCGCTGGCGCTCGGCCGCGTTCGCCGCCGGCACCGCCAGGAAGGGCGCAGCGCCCAGTCTCCTCGGCGACGGGCAGGACCCACTCGACGAGCTGCTCGAGGCGGGCCCGCGCCGGCACGGGAACGCCGCGGTCGAAGTCGAGCAGCTCGCCGGAGAGGCCCCAGCGGATCGCGCGCCACATGTTCTCCTCGAGCAGCCGGTTCGGCAGGTCGCCGCCGAGCGGCTCCCCCTCGTCGAAGGCACGCGCGCTGCGGGCGGCCAGCGAGTAGGCGAGCGCGGCCAGGCTCTGCGCCTCGGCGAGGTCCGGCTGTGCGTCGCAGATCCGGATCTCCACCGTCGGGTAGGCCAGGTGCGGCCGGACGCTCCACCAGAGCTGGGTGTGCTCGCCGATCGAGCCGGTGCGGTAGAGGAAGGCGACGTACTCCTCGAAGCCGCGCCAGCCGTCGTAGGCGTCCGGGATGCCGCAGCGCGGGAACATGCGCGTGAAGATCTGCGTGCGCGCCGAGTGCAGCCCGCTGTCCACCTCCTCGACGAAGGGCGAGCTCGCCGAGAGCGCGAGCAGCTCGGGCAGGAAGCGGCGCATCGCGTTGCAGACGGCGATCGCGCGGTCACCGCCGCGGATGCCCGACGTGCACGTGGAGGCCGAAGGTGTTGTTGCGCCAGACGACGTAGCGGAGCAGCTCGTCGTTGCGGCGGTAATGAGGCGTGTCGATGATCCGCTGGTCCTGCCAGCGGCTCCACGGATGGGTGCCCGTGGCCCCGAGCTGGACGCCGCGCTCGCGCGCGAGCGCCTGGAGCTGCCCGCGCCGCTGCGCCACCTTCGCGGCTCGCCTCGGCGAAGTCGGCGCAGCGGCCCGTCCGCACCTCCGCCTCGGAGGCGATCAGCTCGCCGACCAGGTGCTCCTCGAGCTCGGTCCCGCGGGCGACGGCCTGCAGCTCCTCGAAGCGGTTGACGAGCCCGAGCGTCTCGGGGTCGAGCAGCGCGAACTCCTCCTCGACGGCAACGGTGAAGTCGGTGCCGCCCTCGAACGCGGCCCGCGCCGAGGCCAGCTGCTCTTCCGGCGAGAGGCGCTGTTCCTCACCCACGCGCGGAAGGCTACGCGACGGGCGCGAGCAGGCGCGCGGCGACGCCCGCCCACGACCAGCGCGCCTCGACCGCCCGCCGGGCGGCGGCCCGCAGCGCCTCCCGATCGGCGCCGCCGAGGGCGAGCAGCTCGGCGAGCTTCGCGCCCAGGTCGGCGGCGTCGCCCGGCTCGAACGAGGCGAGATGGCGCAGGTGCGGGGGGTATCCCTGCTCGAGCCCGGCTGCGACCTCGGCGAGGCCGGAATGACGGGCGACGAGCGGCGGGCAGCCGGCCGCGGCCGCCTCGGCGGCGACCATCCCGAACGCCTCGGGGAAGATCGACGGCACGACCGCGGCGTCGGCGAGCGGCAGGAGGTGGACGAGGTGCCGGTGCTCGAGCGGCCCCGTGAAGAGAACCCGGCCGGGCTCGAGGGCCGCGGCCTGCCGCTCGAGCTCGCCGCGGTAGTCGCCGAAGCCGACGATCACCGCCCGCGCGTCGAGCGGCCCGAGCGCCTCGAGCAGCAGCTGGACGCCCTTGTTGGCGATCAGCTTCCCGAAGTAGACGACCGTCGGGCGCTCGCCGGCGAGGAACGCGGCGAGCCGGGCGGCGTTGCCCTCGTCGGGCAGCCGTTCCTGCGCGTTCCCGGCGTTCGGCGGGTCCTGGCGCGGCCTCGGCGAGCAGGTCGGCGAGCGCCTCGGCCCGCGGCCTGGACGACGAACTCGTCCACGTCCACCCCGGGCGGCACCTCGACGACGCGCTCGACGTGGCCGACGACCTCGTCGAGCACCTCGCGGATGTGCCGCGAGCCGACGAAGACCGCCTCGGCCGAGGCGAGCGACTCCCGCCCCCACGCGCTCGAGCTCCGGCCGTCCGCGCATCGAGTACTCGAGCTCGGACCCGTGCGCCTTGACCCGGAATCGCTCGCCGAGCGCCGGCGCCGACGGCGCCGCCCATCAGCACGTGGTTCGTGAAGACGAGATCGGCCGGGAGCAGCTCGCGGAGCGCGGCGACGTTCGCCTCGACGTAGCGGCGGCGCTCCCCGGCGCCGAAGTCCTGGAGCAGCCGCGCCTCGAGCCCCGGGTAGTCGTCGAGCACGAACACGGGCAGCAGCCCGCCCGGCAGCTCGGGCCGCACCGGCGTCGCGCCTCCGAGGTCGTAGGCCTCCGGCGTCCGCTCCTGCGACACGACGGCGACGTCGTGGCCTGCGAGGCTCCACTCGCGCGCCAGCGACCGCGTGTAGACGTTCGAGCCGGTGCCGCCGAGCAGATAGCCGTGCCAGAGGAGAATCCTCATCCGGACGTCGTGCGCGAGCCGGAGCAGGAGGCGGCCCGCCCGCCGTGCCGGGTGCCGCGCGCCCGGCGCACCCGCGTCACGTGAGGTGGAAGTAGAGCGCGTGGAGCAGCTCGACGGCGGGGTTCGACGTGTGCACGGTGACCTCCGGCGGCAGATCGAGCAGCGCCTCGGTGTAGTTGAAGATGATCCGGACGCCCGCGTCGACGAGGTCGTCGGCTGCCTGCTGGGCCGCCGAGGCCGGCACCGCGAGCACGCCGACGACGATGTTCTTCTCGTGGACGAGGTCCTCGAGCCGCGCGTACGGGCTGACCTCGACCGACCCGATCGGCCGCCCGACGATCTTCTCGTCGACGTCGAGGACGGCGGCGATCGTGATCCCGTGCTCGCCGAAGATCGGCGAGCCTGCGATCGCCTGGCCGAGCCGGCCGGCGCCGACGAGCATGATGTTGTGCTGCCCCTGGGTGCGCAGGATCTTGCGGATCTCGCCGAGGAGGCCGTCGATCGAGTAGCCGACTCCGCGCTTGCCGAACTTGCCGAAGTTGGAGAGGTCGCGGCGGATCTGGGTCGCGTTGATGTTCGTGTAGTCCGCGATCTCCTGCGAGGAGATCCGGTCCTTGCCCATCTTCTTCGCCTGGGTCAGGACCTGGAGGTAGCGCGAGAGCCGCGCGGCGACCCCGACGCCGACCCGGTTCTCGAGCGGCCGTAGGCCATCAGGACTTTGCAACATGAACGAAGCATTGTGCCCGAACGCTTGGACAAAGGGATCGGTTCGTCACAAACTCGCCGCTCCGCGCGGAGTTTGTGTCACCCGGCGATGCCCAGCGCGCCCCGCAGCGCGACCTCGTCGACCCGGTAGACGCGACACCCGCTCGCCGTCGACCTCGATCACCGGGATCCACTCGCGGTAGCGCTCGCTCGAGCTCCGGCACACCGGTGATGTCCACCTCGGCGACCTCGAACCCGAGCTCGTCCCGCATCGCCTCGAGCTCCTCGCGCGCCCGCTCGCAGAGGTGGCAGTCGCCGCGACCAAGAGGGTGACCGTCTTCGATCCGAGCCTCGTTCCCTGCCGGGCGCCGCCCGGGCCGGCGTCACCGATCCCCCGGCGGCGGCTCAGGGATACAGCCCCCTGATGATGCTCGCCTCGGCGACGCGCTGGACGGCGAGGCCGTAGGCGGCAAGCCGCAGCGGGATGCGCGCGCGACTCGTGCAGCTCCCAGGTCTCGGCGAACGCGCGCGCCGACGATCTCGCTCAGCCGCTCGTTCACCTCCTCCTCCTTCCAGAACAGCTCCTGGAGCCCCTGCACCCACTCGAAGTAGGAGACGACGACGCCGCCCGCGTTCGCGAGGACGTCCGGGATCACGAGCACGCCGTTCGCCCTCGAGGATCGCGTCGGCGTCGGGCGTCGTCGGCCCGTTCGCGCCCTCGAGCACGATCGCCGCCTGGACGCGGTCGGCGTTCGCCGCGGTGATGACGACCTCGAGCGCGCACGGCGCGAGCACGTCGCACGGAAGCGCGAGCAGCTCCTCGTTCGTGATCGCCGTCGCCGGCGTCGAGCTCGGCGAGCCGCCCGCCGGCCTGCCTTGTGGGCGATCGCCGCCTCGACGTCGAGGCCGGCCTCGTCGTAGCGGCCGCCGCCCGAGTCCGAGACGGCGACGACCGATGGCGCCCGCCTCGGAGACGAACCTCGCGAAGAGCGAGCCGACGTTGCCGAACCCCTGCATCGCGACCTTCAGCCCCTCGATCTCGCGGCCCTGGCGCCGCAGGGTGTCGCGGAGGCAGAAGAAGACGCCCCGGCCGGTCGCCTCCTCGCGGCCGAGCGAGCCGCCGACCGCGAGCGGCTTGCCGGTGACGACGCTCAGCACCGAGTGGCCCTTGTTCATCGAGAAGGTGTCGAAGATCCACGCCATCACCGCCGGGCGTCGTGCCGACGTCGGGAGCCGGGATGTCCTTCTCGGGCCCGATCTCGTTCACGATCTCGGACGTGTAGCGGCGGGTCATCCGCTCGAGCTCGCCCAGCGACAGCGCCTTCGGGTCGCAGATCACGCCGCCCTTGGCGCCGCCGAACGGGCAGGTTCATCAGCGCGCACTTCCACGTCATCCACATCGCGAGCGCCTTCACCTCGTCGAGCGTGACGCCGGGGTGGTAGCGGATGCCGCCCTTCGAGGGGCCGCGCGCGACGTTGTGGGTGACGCGCCAGCCCGTGAAGACCTCGCACCGAGCCGTCGTCCATCGTGGTCGGGATCGTCACCTCGACCGCCTTCTTGCACTCGCTGAGGATGCCGACGAGGTCGTCGTCGATCTCGAAGGCGTCGGCGACGTTCCGGAGCTGCTGCTGCGCGATCCGGAACGGGTTCTCGGTCGGGTGAGTCCGTGCTCGGCCACCGTGTGCCTCCGTTTTCTCCGCTGTGCCTACTGTATCCGGAAGGCGATCCTGCGCCCGGCTCGGCTTCCCCGCGAGCGCCGGCCAGGCGACGAGCCGGATCTCGTAGCTGCCGGGGGCGAGCACCGCGCCGTCCGGCCCGCGGCCGGTGATCCCGAAGCGGTAGGTGCCGGGCAGCAGGTCGCGGAGGTCGAGCGAGCACGCCGAGGAAGGCGCCGGTCGAGCTGTAGAGCAGCACGTCGAGGCGCGCGACCGGCTCGATCTCGACGGCGGCGGCGCCGGCGACCCGGCCCGCGACGACCCGGAGCACGGCCGGGGCCTGGTCGGACGGCGCGAAGGCCTGCGGGGCGATGCTCGCGGCGCCGAGCAGCGATCCCGACGGCGGGCGGAAGACGATCACCCACGGGATCCGCAGCCGCTCGCCCCCGCGAGGCGCGGCCGTGACCGTCCCGGTCACGCACCGCCAGGGCGGGCCGGGTGGCGAGGCGCGCCGTCACCGTCACCGCGCCGTCTGGCCCGGGCGCAGGATCAGGCCGGAGGGCTGCCACGCTGACGAGCGCCGAGCTCGACGAGAGGCGCGAGCGTCAGCGGCCGGCTCGAGACGTTCCGGACGGTCAGCACGCGCCGGGCATGCCAGCGCGGCGCCTGTCCAGAGCCCGAAGGCGAGCGAGGTCTGGGAGGCGGCCACCTCGCCGATCGCGCTCGCGCCGGCGTCGACGGTCCCGGCCCCGCCGGCTGTCGGCGAGCTGCCCGAGGACCGGGCCGAGCCGACGAGCAGGCTCGCCAGCGTCGGCGGCGGTCAGGCCGGGGCGCGCCTGGAAGAGCAGCGCGGCCGCGCCTGCGACCGAGGCTGCCGAGACGCTCGTCCCGGTCACCGTCGTGAAGGCCGGCTCGCCGTCGGCCGTCGGAGCCAGGAGTCGGAGGTCTCGATCCCGACCCCGGGAGCCGTGAGCTGGGGCGCGAGCACCCCGCCGAAGGAGAGGCCGCGCGAGGAGAACGACGCGACGCGCCCGAGCTCGCCGTTCGGCGCCGGTCGCCGCACCGCCGAGCGGCGGCGGACGACCTGGAAGCCGGCGCGCGATCGTGGAGAGCGGCGACGCGCGCGGCCTTCGGGCTGACCCCGACGACCGGCACGCCGAGGTCGCCGAGCGCGCCGGGCGGCGGCTGGCGCGCCGTAGACGAGGACGGCGGAGGCGCCCGCCTTGACGGCGGCGGCAGACCGCGGCGACCGGGTTCCTGCCGCCGGCGACGAGCGCCGCGCTTCCCGTCGAAGCGACGTCCCGGGCCGCGCGAGCGCGACCGGCAGGTCGAGCGCGCGTTCCGGCGGCGGCGCTGTCGAGCAGCGGCAGCGTGCCGTCGAAGAGGACGGCGAGCCCCTGGCTGAGGACGACGTCGGACGGTCGAGGTCGTCGGGCGGGTGTCGATCGCCCCGACCGCGAGCGCCCCGGCCGAGCCGGCCGGCCCGGCGATCGAGCCGAAGAGCGGGCCGGCAGGGCCCGTGTTGCCGGCGGGCGTCGACGACCAGCACGTCGAGGGCGAGCGCGCCGCTGACGGCCTGCGCCTCCGGGCTGTCGGCGAACGCCGCGAACGGCTCGGCGACCCCGATCAGCGCGACCCGCGACGGCGTCGTGCGTGTCGCCGTCCCCGTTCGGGTCGACGGCCCGGTCGAGCCCGGCGATCAGCTGGTCGCTGCGGGCGTAGACGGCGTCGCGGCCGCTCGCGGCGGGCTGCCAGCCGGCGACGCGGATCGGCAGGACGGTCGCGCCGGGCGCGACGCCGTGGATGCCGTCCGGGCCGTCCGACGCCGACGAGCACGTCCGGCCAGCTCCGTGCCGTGACGCTCGACCTGCCGCGCGATCCTGCGGGTTCGCGCTGCGCGGCGGCCGTGTCCGACCCGCCGACGATGTCGATCCCCGGCTCGACCCTGCCGCCGAGATAGGGCTGGGCGCGGTCGACGCCGGTGTCGAGCAGCGCGATCGAGACGCCGCTGCCGTCGAGCCCGGGCACGCCGACGCCGGTTCCGGGCGACTGCGCGCCGGCGCCGGCGCCGAGCGCCGAGGCGGAGATCGCGGCGGGGAAGGCGGCCCGTACCGGGTAGACGCCCGGCCACCTCGGGGTTGTGCTCGAGCAGCTGCGACCGCCCGGGGGTCGAGCGGGGCCGAGAAGCCGTCGAGCACGCGGGCGATAGCTGTAGTCGGGCCGGACGGCGAGGCCGTGCCGGGCAAGCTGGGTCAGCACCTGCTGCTGGGCGGCGAAGGCCTCGCGCCGCCCAGCGCCGCTCGTCCTGCTCGGTCGCGAGCTTCCCGCCCGCGAGCCGCTGGGCGACCGACGGCGTCCGCAGGACGACGATCGCCTGGTTGCCGAGCGAGACCGCCGGATGGACGTCGCCGACGAGCCCGCGCCAGGTCGACGGTCGTCGGCGGCGGGGCGACCCCGGTCGGGGTGTGGGAGGAGCGGACGGTGAGCACGGCCGCCGCGCCGATCGCGGCGAGGAGGGCGAGCCGGAGCTCAGGGCGCCGAAGCAAACGCATCGAGCGCAAGGTACTCGGGCGCGAGGACGGGGGCCGTGTAGCGGGCCGGCGGAGGCGATCATCGCGGCGTTGTCGGTGCAGAGCGCGAGCGGCGCCGCGACCGCCTCCGGGAAGCGAGGCGCGGAGCTCGGAGTTCGCGGCGACGCCGCCGACGATCGCGAGCCGCTCGGCGCCGGCCGCCTCGACCCGCTCGACGAGCGCGCGCACGATCGCGCGCTGGTAGCTCGCGGCGAGGTCGGCCCGGCGAGCCGCGAGCTCGGCCTCGCCGAGGTCGCGGACGGCGTAGAGGAGCGCCGTCTTCAGCCCCGAGAACGAGAAGTCGAGCCCGGGCACCCGCGCGACGGGGAAGTCGTAGGCGTCAGGGTCGCCGTCGCGCGCGAGGCGGTCGATCTCGGCCCCGCCCGGATAGGGCAGCCCGAGCAGGCGGGCGCCCTTGTCGAACGCCTCGCCGGCGGCGTCGTCGAGCGTCGACCCGAGCACGCTGGCTCCCTGCCCAGGAGCGGTCGCGGACGTCGAGCAGCAGCGTGTGGCCCGCCGCTTGCGAGCAGGCAGGTGAACGGCGGCTCGAGATCGAGCGGCTGCAGGTAGAGCGAGGCGACGTGCCCGTGCAGATGGTTGACCGGCACGAGCGGCAGCCCTCGCGCCCAGGCGATCGCCTTCGCGGCCGCGAGCCCGACGAGCAGCGCCCCGATCAGCCCGGGGCCCGCCGTGACCGCGACCGCGTCGAGGTCGGCGAGCGAGGCGCCGGCCTGCGCCGAGCGCCTCCCGGATCACCGGCGTGACCAGCTCCAGGTGGCGCCGCGAGGCGATCTCCGGCACGACCCCGCCGAAGGCGGCGTGGAGGTCGGCCTGCGAGGCGACGACGCTCGACCGGATCTCGCCGGCGCCGTCGACGACCGCGGCCGCCGTCTCGTCGCACGATGTCTCGATCCCGAGGATCACCGAGGGGTCAGACCCCGGTTTCGGCGTCGCGCCACATGATCAGCGCGTCCTCGCGGTTGTCCGTGTAGTAGCCGCGGCGGATGCCGTGGCGCTCGAAGCCGAGCTTCTCGTAGAGGATGATCGCGTCCCCGTTCGAGACGCGCACCTCGAGCGTGTAGCCGCGGCGCTGGTCGTCGCGGGTCGCTCGAACAGATGCTGGAGCAGCCGCGTCGCGATGCCGCGGCGCCGGTAGTCGGGGTCGACCGCGACGTTCATCACGTGCCAGGCGTCGACGTAGCGGGAGTTGACGACGTAGCCGATCAGCCGGTCGCCTTCGAACGCGCCGAGGCAGATCGAGCTGCTCTTGCCGAGCTCGGACGCGAACATCGAGCGCGACCACGGCGTCCGGTAGGCGCGCTGCTCGATCGGGTCGATCGCGTTCAGGTCGCCGAGGCCGAGGCGGCGGATCTCGATCGCGACGGCGGTCACCGGCTCGGCCTCGCGTCGGGGGCGCGGAGGTAGAGCGGCTCGATCGCGTCGGCGTCGCCGAAGGAGCCGGCGTGCTCGACCAGGCGGTGCGCGGCGGGAAGGTGCGCGGGGTCGTCGATCCGGCGGGATCTCCGCGCCCGCCGCCTCGAAGAGCTCGCGGTAGCGGAGCGCGCCGTCGCCGACGAGCAGGCGGCCGGCGACGTCCAGCTCGGACGGCGAGGCAACCGCGGGGCCGTCGGTGAAGACCTCGCCGCGCCGGGCGTCGATCACCGGCAGGCCGCCGCCGAAGGCCTGCAGCGTCGAGACGCCGGCCGCCGGCACGCCGAGGGCGAGCGCCAGGCCGCGCGCGGTCGCGAGGCCGATCCGGATCGAGGTGAAGCTGCCCGGGCCGGTACCGACGACGAGCGCGTCGATCGCCTCGGGGGCGATGCCCGCCGCCCGGACGAGCTCGTCGGCGGCGGCCAGCACCGACTTCGCCTCGGCAAGGCGCTCCCCGAGGAGCACGCCGTCGCGGACGAGCGCGCAGGTGGCGCTCGTCGTGGCGGTGTCAAAGGCGAGGATCGTCGTCACTGTCGACTCTGATGCTGCGGTGGAGCTCGTCGATGTGGGCCAGGGTCACGGTCGCGCGCAGCGGCGGCAGCCAGTCGCCACCGTGCTCCGGCCACTCGACGAACGCAATCGTGCCATCGAAGTAGGGCTCGAGATCGCCCCACTCGCCGGCGCCGAGCCCGGCGAGGCGGTAGAGGTCGAGATGGGCGACCGGCACCGGCGCCGGGTAGCGGTGGCCGATCGTGAAGGTCGGGCTGGTCACCGGCGAGGTGACGCCGAGCGCCCGGCAGGCGCCGCGGACGAACGTCGTCTTCCCCGCCCCGAGCTCTCCGGCGACCGCCACGACGTCCCCGGGCCGTAGCCGAGCCGCGAGCGCTGCGCCGAGCGCCTCCGTCTCCGCCGCCGACCCGGTCGTGAACGCCTCGATCACCGCCACCTCCGCACGATAGGCGTCGAGCCCCGCCCGCCGCGCCGGGCCGAGCATCCTTCGTGGTGCACGCCACGAGCCTCGCCGGGTCGCGGCGGCAACGTTGCGCCGGCGACGACGGCTAGAAGAGGCCGAGCTGGACCGCGACGGCCGGCTCGGGCGCCCGGTCGAGGGCGGCCGCCGGGACCGGCGGCTGGACGGCCGTCTCGCGCCCGAGCAGCTCGGGGAGGCGCTCGAAGTCGGCCTGGAGCACGTCGAGCATGCGCGGGGTGTAGAGCGCGGCCGCCGGGTGGAAGATCGGGAACAGGAGCACGCGGGATCCGCCGAGCACGACCTCCTGCTCGCGGCCGTGGACGCGGGTGATCCCGTCGGGCTTGCCCGAGAGGAGCTTGGTCGCGAAGTTGCCGAGCGTCGCCACGACCTTCGGCTGGATCAGCTCGATCTGCCGGAAGAGATGGCTCTCGCAGGCGGCGATCTCCTCCGGGAGCGGGTCGCGGTTCCCGGGCGGGCGGCACTTGAGGACGTTCGCGACGAAGACCTCGTCACGGGTGAGCCCGATTCCCGCCAGCAGCTTCCCGAGCAGCTGGCCCGCGGCGCCGACGAAGGGGATGCCCTGCTTGTCCTCGTGGAAGCCGGGCGCCTCGCCGACGAACATCAGGTCGGCCGAGGGCGAGCCGGAGCCGAACACGACCTGGGTGCGCGTCTGGGAAAGCGGGCAGCGCGTGCAGCCGGCGACGGCGTCGGCGAACGCGGCCAGCGCCGCCTCGCGGCTCGAGCCCTCAATGGCCGCCGCAGCCACAGCTCCCGCCACAACAGCCGCCCCGGAGGCGCCGCCGAAGCTGGGCTGCTGGCCGGTGCCGTGTGCCGCGAACACGGAGAACTGCTTCTTCGCCTTCTTCGACCCGCAGTCGGGGCACGGCGGGGTCTCGTCGTTCCGGACGAGCTCCTCGAAGTGCGACTCGCAGCTCATGCAGACGTACTCGTAGATCGGCATCCGGCACTCAGACTAGCAACGGCCTCGAGGGCCGTTGAGCTTCGACGACGCATGACGCTCGCATCGTGCGCCTCGCATCGGACGGAGCCGGCCGGTATCCTGGCGGTGCCCGGTATCTGCGCCACGGAACTGGAGCTCGAGATGACGACAGTGAGAACGGTTGCCGCGCTGCGGCGTGCGCTCGACCCTCTTCGCGGGAGCTCGACGATCGGCCTCGTGCCGACGATGGGCGCTCTGCATCGGGGCCACCTGGCGCTCGTCGAGGCCGCTCGCGAGGAGTGCGGCGTGGTCGTCGCGAGCGTGTTCGTGAACCCGGCGCAGTTCTCCGAGGCGCGCGATCTCGCCGGCTACCCCCGCGACCTCCTCCGGGACGAGCGCGTGGCAGCCGCCGCGGGGGTCGACTTCGTCTTCGCCCCCTCGGAGGACGAGTTCTACCCGCCCGGCTTCGCGACCTGGGTCGATCCGGGGGGCGCCGCGCTGGGGCTCGAAGGCGAGCAGCGGCCGGGCCACTTCCGCGGCGTCGCCACGGCCTGCCTGAAGCTGTTCGCGATCGTCCGTCCCGGGCTCGCCTACTTCGGGCGCAAGGACGCGCAGCAGGTCGCAGTCGTCAAGCAGCTCGTCAACGACCTGAACCTCGAGCTGGAGATCCGCGTCGTTCCCACGGTCCGCGACGGCGACGGCCTCGCGCTCTCGTCTCGCAACGTTCTCCTCTCGCCCGAGGAGAGGGCCCGCGCGCTGGCGATCCCGCGGGCGCTCGCGACCTACGATCCGGCGCAGGCGCGTGCCGTCCTCGCGGAGGCCGGGGTCGAGCCCGAGTACGTCGCGGTCGCCGACCTCGACGGCCCGACGCTCGCGGTCGCCGCCCGGCTCGGCGAGGACACGCCTGATCGACAACGTCCTCCTGGAAGGGGATCCCCGCTGAGCACGCGCCCGCGCGCGCCCGGCCCGTCGACCCCGGCTCCGGGGAAGCTCGCGCTGCCCGAGCTCGGCGAGATGAAGCGGCGCGGCGACCGGATCTCGATGGTCACCGCCTACGACGCGCCGGCGGCGCTCCTCGCCGACGAGGCGGGCGTCGAGCTGATCCTGGTCGGGGACACGGCTGCAATGGTCATGCTCGGCCACGAGTCGACCGTGCCGGTGACCCTCGACGAGCTGATCTTCCTCACGCGGGCGGTCACCCGCGCCGCCCGCCGGCCGCTCGTGGTCGGCGACCTTCCCTTCGGCACGTACGAGATCTCGGACGAGCAGGCGGTCGGCAGCGCGATCCGGATGGTCAAGGAGGGCGGCGCCGACGTGGTCAAGCTCGAGGGCGCAGGGCGCATGGTCTCCCGCGTCCGGGCGATCGCGGAGTCGAACATCGGGGTGATGGGCCACCTCGGCCTGACCCCCCAGTCGGCGACGAAGCTCGGAGGCTTCAGGGCGCAGGGCCGCACGGCGCAGGCTGCGCTGAAGCTGTTCGACGACGCGCTCGCGCTGCAGGACGCCGGCTGCTTCGCGCTCGTCCTCGAAGCGGTTCCGGCCCAGGTCGCCGAGCGGATCTCGGCGGCGCTCGAGGTGCCCACGATCGGCATCGGCGCCGGCGCCGGCTGCGACGGGCAGGTGCTCGTCTGGCACGACCTGCTCGGGCTGTACGCCGGGCCGACGCCGCGGTTCGTCAAGCGCTACGCCGAGCTGGCCGACGAGATCCGCGGCGCGCTCGAGAGCTACGTCGCCGACGTCCGGGACGGCTCGTTCCCCGAGGAGCAGCACACCTACTCGATCCCGGCGGACGAGCTCGCCCGCTTCGAGTCCGAGCTCGCCCGACGCCGCCGCGCCTAACGGGCGGGAACGGCCAAGGCCGAGCCGCCACCGTGGGTGGCCACGTCCCGGTTCCGGACACCGTTTGACGCGGCGGCGCGAGCTGCCGGAAATGGACAGCCGGAAGCCGGCCGCCGGGTCAGGCAAGGAGGATCGCGGCACCCGCGGCGATCGGCACGGCGGCGGCCACGCAGGACCTGGCCCAGGTCCAGCCGTGCACCGAGCGGACGCCGATCACGAGCAGGACGGCCGCCCACGCGACGAACCCGAGCCAGAGGACGGCGAGCACGGTCCCGCCTGCGCCGGCGTCGGCACCGCCGCGATGAAACAGGTCGGAGCCCCAGAGCGCGAGCTTCACGGGCCAGAGGACGAGGGAGAGCGCGACCGGGACGACCGCGAAGGCGAGGATGTGCCTGCTGCGGACGAACGTGCCCTGCGAGCCGAGCGCCGTGACGGCCCAGTGCAGGGCGCCGCCGAGGACCCAGTAGGCGACGCCGCCGTAGAGGCTGCCGGCGAGGAACGCCCAGACGGCGACCAGGATCCCGTCGAAGTCGTGATCGTCCATCAGGTGGGCGGCGGTTCCCGTCGAGAGGACGAACGCGATCCCGGCCAGCAGCACGATCAGCAGCACGGGCTCCGACCGCGACGCCACGTCCTCGGGATCGTCCTGCCGCAACGCGACGAAGACGGCCCGCGGCGACTGGAGGACGAGCGCCGTCCGGAGCCACCACTCGCGCACGGCCTCAGCCCGGGCTCTCGGGCCCCACGCGACGGGCCTCGGCCGGCTCTCGCGTCAGGGAGCGACCCCCTGCGTGACCGTCACCCCGTCGGGGCACAGGTACGTCAGCGCGCCCATGCCGTCCATCCCCTGCGCGATCCACTGCTTGCCCCCCGGGCAGACGTGCTGGTGCCGGAAGTCGACGACGTAGGCGAGCGCCCCGCCGACGAACAGGAGCAGGGCGAGCGCCGCCAACCCGATCAGGACGCGGCGACGATCGCGCGCGCTCATCTGCGTCGGGCGGGGCTGTGGAAGCGCGTCGGTCACCACCGGAAGGCTACGCAGCCGCGACCGCGTGCCGCGCCAGCAACGGCTGCAGGAAGCGGCCGGTGTAGGACTCCGGCACGGCCGCGACGTCCTCCGGCGTTCCGACCGCGATCACCTCGCCGCCCGCGTCGCCGCCCTCGGGGCCGAGGTCGACGAGCCAGTCGGCCTGCTTGATCACGTCGAGGTTGTGCTCGATCACGAGCACCGTGTTGCCAGTGTCGACGAGCCGCTGCAGCACCTCGAGCAGCTTCTCGATGTCGGCGAAGTGGAGCCCTGTCGTCGGCTCGTCGAGGATGTAGAGCGTCCGGCCGGTGGCGACCTTGCAGAGCTCGGCGGCGAGCTTGACCCGCTGGGCCTCTCCGCCCGAAAGGGTCGTCGCGGGCTGGCCGAGCCGCATGTAGTCGAGGCCGACGTCGTGCAGCGTCTGCAGGCGCCGGCGGATCTTCGGGATCTTCGCGAAGAAGCGGAGCGCCTCCTCGACCGACAGCTCGAGCACGTCGGCGATCGTCTTGCCCTTGAAGCGCACCTCGAGCGTCTCGCGGTTGTAGCGGCGGCCCTTGCACGTCTCGCAGGGGACGTAGACGTCGGGCAGGAAGTGCATCTCGATCTTGATCTGTCCGTCGCCCTTACAGGTCTCGCAGCGGCCGCCCTTGACGTTGAACGAGAAGCGGCCCGGCTTGTAGCCGCGCACCTTCGCGTCGGGGGTGAGCGAGTAGAGCTCGCGGATGTGCGTGAAGAGGTCGGTGTAGGTGGCCGGGTTGGAGCGCGGCGTGCGGCCGATCGGCCGCTGGTCGATCTCGATCACCTTGTCGAAGGCCTCGATCCCCTCGACGGAATCGTGCTCGCCGGGCTTGACGCGCACCTTCGAGAGCCGGTTCGCGAGCGACTTGTAGACGATCTCGTTCACGAGCGTCGACTTGCCGGAGCCCGAGACGCCGGTGACGGCGACGAAGCGGCCGATCGGGAACTCGACGTCGATCCCCTTCAGGTTGTGCTGGGTGGCTCCTCGCACGGCGAACCAGCCGTTGTCGCCGCTGCCGCCCAGCGCGCCGCGCCGGTCGGGGACGGCGATCTCGCGCGTCCCGGCGAGGAACTGCCCGGTCACCGACTTCCGGTTTCGCTCGACCTTCGCCGCGGGGCCCTCGGCGACCACGTGGCCGCCGTGCTCGCCCGCCCCGGGCCCCATGTCGACGAGCCAGTCGGAGTTGCGCATCATCTGCTCGTCGTGCTCGACGACGACGACCGTGTTGCCGAGGTCGCGCAGCCGCTCGAGCGTGCCGATCAGCCGGTCGTTGTCGCGCTGGTGGAGGCCGATCGACGGCTCGTCGAGGATGTAGAGGACGCCGACGAGCTGCGAGCCGATCTGGGTCGCGAGCCGGAGCCGCTGCGCCTCGCCGCCCGAGAGCGTCGCCGAGGCCCGGTCGAGCGCGAGGTAGCCGACGCCGACGTTGTCGAGGAACGTGAGCCGCTCCCGGATCTCCTTGACGATCCGGGCGCCGATCAGCTCCTCGGTCGCGGTCAGCTCGAGGCCGTCGAGGAAGGCGAGCGCCGCCGTGACGGAGAGCTGCGTGAACTGGTGGATGTTCTTGCCGCCGACGGTGACCGCGAGCACCTCGGGCTTCAACCGGGCGCCCTTGCACGTCGGGCAGGGGCGGAACGACATGTACTCCTCGATCCGCTCGCGCTGGCTCGAGCTGTCGGTGTCGCGGTAGCGCCGCTCGAGCGAGGTGACGATTCCCTCGAAGGCGATCATGTAGGAGCGGCGGCGTCCCATCCGGTTCCGGTAGGCGACGTAGACCTTGTCGCCGCCGGTGCCGTTCAGGAAGTAGCCCTGCTGCTGCTCGGTCAGCTCCTGCCACGGCCGGTCGGCGGGGATCTCGTACCGCTCGGCGATCGCCTGGATCACCGACTCGTAGAAGCTCGAGTTGCCGACGGACCACGGGACGAGCGCGCCGTCCTCGATCGAGAGCGACGGGTCGGGGACGAGCAGGTCGGGGTCGATCTCCTGCTGGGCGCCGAGGCCGGTGCAGCGCGGGCAGGCGCCGTGCGGGGCGTTGAAGGAGAAGATCCGCGGCTGGAGCTCCGGGAGCGAGACGCCGTGCTCGGGGCAGGCGAACCGTTCCGAGTAGGTGCGGCTCTCGCCGGACTCGACCAGGTCGATCGTGACGAGCCCCTCGGCGAGCGCGACGGCGGTCTCGACGGACTGCGTCAGCCGCAGCCGCAGGTCGTCCTTGATCACGAGCCGGTCGACGACGACCTCGATCGTGTGTTTGAACTTCTTGTCGAGCGCGGGCGGCTCCTCGAGCAGGTGCTGCTCGCCGTCGATCTTGACGCGCGTGAAGCCCTCGTTGCGAAGCTGCTCGAGCAGCTCGCGGTACTCGCCCTTGCGGTCGCGCGCGACCGGCGCGTTGACGGTGAAACGCGTCCCCTCGGGCAGGGCGAGGATCTGCTCGACGATCGAGTCGACCGACTGACCGGCGATCGGCCGCCCGCAGACCGGGCAGTGCGGCCGCCCGGCCCGGGCGTAGAGGAGGCGCAGGTAGTCGTAGATCTCCGTGACGGTGCCGACCGTCGAGCGCGGGTTGCGCGAGGTCGTCTTCTGGTCGATCGAGATCGCCGGGCTGAGACCGTCGATCGAGTCGACGTCGGGCTTCTCCATCATCTGCAGGAACTGGCGCGCGTAGGCCGAGAGCGACTCGACGTAGCGGCGCTGACCCTCGGCGTAGATCGTGTCGAAGGCGAGGCTCGACTTCCCGGAGCCCGAGAGCCCGGTGATGCAGATCAGCGCGTTCCGAGGGAGCCGGACGGTGATGTCCTTGAGGTTGTGCTCCCGGGCGCCGTGAACTACGAGCTCGTCCGGCATGAGTGGGCCATTGTATCTGGCGAACAGGCGTTCGTGCCCCACCTCGCAGTCGACCCGGAAAGGCCGAGCAAATCGAGGCCGGAAACGGCGGCCCTCCGCAGATCGGACGAATCGTCTACGCCTTGCGCCAGCGGCCGAAGACGAGGCCGCCGAGGGTGAAGCCGAGCCCGAAGGTGCCGACGGCGAAGCCGCCGATCGCGACGCCCTTGCGCCAGGCGGAGAGCCGCTGCCAGCGGCCGAGCGCCTCCGCCTCCTCGGCGGTCAGGGGCTCGCCACGGCGCTGCTTGCGGAGCGCGCCGCCCGCACGGACGCCGAGGTAGAGATCGTCGAAGATCTCGTTGGCCGACTCGTTTCTCACGGTGCTCACTGTAGCCTGCTTCGACGGTGTCATCACGCATCCTCCACGTGTCCGACCTCCATTTCGGCGCGCGGAACGGGCTCGACGAACCGGCGCTCGAACGGGCCCTCGGCGAGCTCGTGGCGCGGGTCGAGCCCGAGCTCGTGGTCGCCAGCGGCGACCTAACCCACGGCGGCCTGCGCAGCGAGCACGAGGCAGCCGCCCGGTACCTCCGCGGCCTCGGACCGCCCCTGCTCGTCGTCCCCGGAAACCACGACATCCCGATGCTCCCCCCCGCCCGCCTGACCAGGCCGTTCCTCGAGTTCGAGCGGCAGTGGACGACGACGACGCCGGCCTACTCATCGCCGGCGCTCGAGGTCGCCGGCCTCAACTCGGTCAGGCCGTGGGGCTACCAGGGCGGCGGCGTCGCCGGCGCGGAGCTGGCGCAGGCCGAGGATCGGCTCCGGCGGGGCCGGCCGGGGGCGCTTCGCGTTGCCGTGCTCCACCATCAGCTCGCGGGCGCGCCGTGGCGCACGACCAAGCTGCCGCTGGCGCACCGGAGCCGCGTCCTCGACCGCCTTGCCGCAGCCGGCGCCGAGCTGATCCTGAGCGGGCACATCCATCAGGGAGCGGTCTCCGAGCGGAGCGAGTTCGAGGTGATCGCGGGCGAGCCGCACGTCTGCGTGCTCGCCACCGCGCCCGGCCTCGGCCGGCCGAGAGCTCACCGCCGTAACGAGGCGCGCGGCGTGCTCGTGCACCAGGCGGACGAGCACCGGATCACCGTCGAGACCTACGTGTGGCGCGCCGGGGATTGGACGCCGACGGGAACTCGCGCCTTCCCTCGAGCCCGACGAGCCGACAACGTGCCGCCAGGCTCGTAGCGATCCGGGAACGATTGCCGTCGATCCTTCGCGAGGATACGACGGCGACCGGGCATCCGCTGCCGGAAGCTCGCCGGGAGGGCGCCGCGAACCCGGCTCGCGAACGCGGGCCCGGCCCGCGCCCTCGGCGGCCTCACGGCACTGGCCTTCGCGCTTCAGCTGCAGCCCGCGGTGCTCAGCCAGCTGCTGTCGGGCAGCACGCTCGCGGCGCTGTTCAGGATCCCGGCGACGATCGAGGCGCCCAGGCCGAGCGCGGCCGTCAGCCAGATCGGCATCGTGTCGGGCCCGGGTGAACGAGCCGCCCGAGCGAGCCGGACCAGGCCGGCGACGGTCAATTCGATCGATCTCGCGATCATCCAACCAGGGTGGCGGGCACCCTCGGCTCGGCCCGGCCGGGGAGCGTGCTCGGCCTGCGGCCAGACCGGTCGCCGATACCGCGGTGGCTGCGGGGCTAGTTCTTGCGGGTCGCCTCGTAGACCGCTCCGACGTAGGCGGGTGAGGCTGCCTCGTGCTTGTAGTCGACGGTGAAGTTGGCGCCGACTCGGGTGAAGACGCCTTTGAAGCTGCCGCCGGCGAGTTGGAACAGGTGGAAGTCGGTGTTGGCGGCCGCGTGACCGGCGAGCATCGGTGCGAGCGTTCCGGCTGCGGTGAAAGTGCCCGAGTTGAGTTGGAGCTGGCCGAGGCTCTTCGTGTTGTGGATCTCGAGGGCGACGGTGCCGTCGCGCTTGTTGGTGAGGTTGGTGCCGTTGTTCAGGACAAACAGCGATCGCAGCGCGACGCGGATCGTGCCGTCGTTGGTTGCCGTGCCGCCGGCACTGTCGACGAGGCTTCCTTCCAACACGGAGATCGTTCCGGAGTGAGCGTTGGCCAGCGGGGCCTGGAGCTGGACCGACCAGGATGGATCCTGGACTTTCGCGGTGAGGGCGCCATTGTTTCGGAGGGCGCCGTTGTTGATCGTCGCCGGCCCCCCGCTCGTGTTCTTGTTCCCGACCGCGGCGAGGACGATCGTCCCGTCGTTCGTGACACTGCCGCCGTCGAGGCCGAGGGTGGTGCCGTAGTACTCGTTCCCGCCCGAGTTGTACGAGGCTCCCAGGACGGTGATCGTCTGTCCACGCGGCACCGTGCCTGTCAGGGTTGCCCCGATCAGGTCGACGAGGAACTTGCCCGGCCCTGCCTTGTCGACCAGCTTGGTGTTGCCTTCGAGCTTGACCGGATTGCCGCTGATCGAGCCGCCGAGCTGCGACCAGGTAATTCCACCGCCGTTCTGGTCGGCCGTGATCGAGCCGCCGTTGACGACCTTGCCGTCGTTCGCGAAACTCGCCCCCGAGCCGAACCCCTGCATACCCGTGAGAACCAGCGAGGCCTTCGAGCCCAACATGACCGAGCCGTCGTTCGTGATGCCATCGACGGAGAGCGCGCCCGAAACGTCGTGCAGGGAGCCGCTCGGCTCGATCGTCAGCATCGGCGCGATCTGCGTGATGTTCGCGGTCTTGTTGGTGGTGTTCTGAACTTCGGTCTCGATCTGCCCGTAGCTCGTGATCGCACCGCCGCCGCTGAGCGCGGCGTAGCCGCCCTGCGGGTTGCCGGGCAGGGTGCTGCCACCGTCGGTCGAGTCGAGGATCAACGCTCCGTGTTTGGCGATCGTGCTCGGGCCCGTGATGCTCAGGAACGTGGTGCTGACCTGCTCGTTGCTGTTCGAGGTGCTTCCCCGGCCGAGGATGTCGAGGGTCTGCGTACCCGCCCCGCCCGCAGCGCCGAGTGTGAGCGAGACGATGTTGGAGCCGTTGTTGTTCGGATCGGCGGTCCCGAAGCTCCACGGCTCGAGCGTGACGGTATAGCTGCCCGGGAGCGTGATGCAGACCGAGTCGGTGTTGGTCGGGATCCCGCTCGTCCAGTTGGCCGCGAGCCCCCAGACACCGCTCGTCGCGGCCTTCCAGCTGTCGGTACACGACGCGGTCGGAGCCGCGCCCGCCGGGACCACGAGCAGGACGAGCGCTGCCACTGCACAAGCACCGAGAAGAGCGCCACGAGTCATCCGTGTTTCCTTTCGCGTGGGGGGTTTCCGCCAAACTCGCGCGAACGACACTCGGCCTGGCCGGTGTGGATGCGCGCTCGAGCCGAGCCGCGAAAGCCTACCGTCCCTTCGCTCTCGCGCGAGGGGGAAGATCCACGCAGTCGACCGACCACCGCCGTTGCCGACGTTCACGACCGGCGATCCATCTCTCCGTCGGCTGTCGACCGACGGGAACGCTCGAGCTCTTCCCGCCTCACACCGCGGCGAGGGCAATCGTGCGTGCGGCTCGACCCGGAGGCAGGTGCGAGGCTCAGGCTTCGGCGACCGCGAGCAGCTCGCGACGCAGCTCCTTGATCTCGTCGCGGAGCTTGGCGGCGTACTCGAAGCGCAGCTCCTCGGCGGCGGTGTACATCTCCTCCTCGAGCGTGATCACGAGCTTCTCGAGCTCGGCGCGGTCCATCCCCTCGACCTTGACGCCCCGGCGCGTCCGCCTCGGCACGTGGGGCGCCTCGAGGCTGAGGAACTCGGCGATGTCGGAGACGCCCTTCGAGATCGACTCGGGCGTGATGCCGTGCTCCTCGTTGTAGGCGAGCTGCTTTGCGCGGCGCCGCTCGGTCTCGTCGAGGGCGAACTTGATCGCCTCGGTGTGCTTGTCGGCGTACATCAGCACCTTGCCGTTGATGTTCCGCGCCGCCCGGCCGATCGTCTGGATCAGCGCCGTCTGACCGCGGAGGAAGCCCTCCTTGTCGGCGTCGAGAATCGCGACGAGCGACACCTCGGGCAGGTCGAGCCCCTCCCGGAGCAGGTTGACGCCGACCAGCACGTCGTACTCGCCGAGCCGGAGGTCTCGGATGATCTGGATCCGCTCGAGGGTGTCGATCTCGGAGTGCAGGTAGCGGGCCCTGACGCCGGCCTCGAGCAGGTAGTCGGTCAGGTCCTCGGCCATCTTCTTGGTCAGGGTGGTGACGAGCGTGCGCTCGCCCTTCTCCTCGCGGCGGCGGATCTCGTTCAACAGGTCGTCGATCTGGTTGCGCGTCGGCCGCAGCTCGACCTCGGGGTCGACGATCCCGGTCGGCCGGATCAGCTGCTCGGCGATCCGCGTCGAGTGCCGGAGCTCCCAGGCGCCCGGCGTGGCGGACACCAGCACGAGCTGGGGCACCTTGGCCAGGAACTCGTCGAACCGGAGCGGCCGGTTGTCGAGCGCCGAGGGGAGTCGGAAGCCGAAGTCGACGAGCGTCTGCTTCCGCGAGCGGTCGCCCTCGTACATGCCGCCGATCTGGGGGATCGTCTGGTGGGACTCGTCGACGAAGACGACGAAGTCGGAGGGGAAGTAGTCGAGCAGCGTGTGCGGAGCGGAGCCAGGCGGGCGGCCGTCGAGGATCCGCGAGTAGTTCTCGATCCCGTTGCAGAAGCCGAGCTCCTGCATCATCTCGAGGTCGTACTCGGTGCGCTGCCGGATCCTGTGCGCCTCGAGCATGCGGCCCTCGGACTCGAACCTCTTCACCTGGTCGGCCAGCTCCTGCCGGAGCTCGACCACGGCACGCTCGACCGTCGGCTTCGAGGTCACGTACTGCGTGGCCGGAAACACCGTCACCGTGTCGAGCCGCGAGAGCACCTCGCCGGTGAGCGGGTCGAAGTGCGTGATCCCCTCGACCTCGTCGCCGAAGAACGAAATGCGGTAGGCGGTCTCGGAGTGGGCCGGCTGCAGCTCGAGCACGTCGCCCTTGACGCGGAAGCGCCCGCGCCCGAGCAGCGTGTCGTTGCGGGCGTACTGGATGTCGACGAGCTTGCGCAGGACGAGGTCGCGGTCCTGCTCCTCGCCGACGTTCAGGAAGACGACGCGCTGCTCGTACTCCTCGGGCGAGCCGAGGCCGTAGATGCACGAGACGGACGCGACGATCACGACGTCCCGGCGGGAGAGCAGGTTCGAGGTGGCGGCGTGCCGGAGGCGGTCGATGTCGTCGTTGCGCGAGCTGTCCTTCTCGATGTAGAGGTCGGCCTGCGGGACGTACGCCTCGGGCTGGTAGTAGTCGTAGTAGGAGACGAAGTACTCGACCGCGTTCTGCGGGAAGAACTCCCGGAACTCGTTGCAGAGCTGGGCGGCGAGGGTCTTGTTGTGGGCGATCACGAGCGCCGGGCGGCCGACCTTCTCGATGATCCAGGCCATCGTCGCTGTCTTCCCGGTCCCGGTCGCGCCGAGGAGCGTCTGGTAGCGCTCCCCGGCCTCGAGCCCCGCGGCGAGCGTCTCGATCGCAGCCGGCTGGTCGCCGGTCGGCGAGTAGGCATCCCAGGTCTTCAGCGCCGGCATTCCTCCCAGCGTATCCCTCCCCAGCTTCGCGACCGCCCCGATCCGAAAACGGCGAGCCCGGCGGAGAGATCGAGAGCCTGGTCGCCCGAGCGCCCGTGCTCGCCCGGGTCGCCGATCGCCGCCACCCGGACCGCGCGCGGCTCGCCGCCGCGGCCCGGTCTTCGCTCTAGTCGCCCCAGTCGAAGTCGCGTGAACGCGACCAGAGACCTTCGTCCGAGGCGTCCTCGGCCTCGGGCCTGGAAGCGGCATCGACGGCGGGCTCGGGGCTCTGGGGCTCGTCGATGAACGTGTCCTCGACCACCGGCCAGTCGAGCGAGGTCGGCTCGTCGACGATCGACTGCATGCCGTCGAGCGTATCCTCGACCCGGGCCTGCTCCTCGGTCTTGAAGAGCGGGTGGTTCTCGAACGGGTCGTCCGGCATGTACTTCTCGAGCGGCATCTCGTGCTCGAGGGCCGCGTTCCGGCGCCTCAGCTCGAGGTGCTCCTGGATGACGGCTGCAAAGAGCGACGCGGTCTCGACGGGCATTCCTTCCTCCTGATCGATAGCCATGGCGCGGAGCAAGTCTAACGAGTCGCACTCCGTTTACAACTCGCCTCGGCACGGTAAGAATAGACGTCATGCCCAGGTCGCCGAGACCCAGGAGGCGCCGCCGCCCGGCGATCGGGCTCGCGCTGCTGCTCTGGGACATCTGGCGGCGGCTGCCGCCGCGACAGCGGAAGCGCCTGATCGCGCAGGCCCGCAAGCACGGTCCGCGGCTCGCGCGGCACGCCTATCGCTCGCGTCGCGTCGGGCGCCGGCCGTTCAGGCGCTGAGCACGGCCCGGGCGATCCTGTCCTGCTCGAGCGTGTGCGCGGTCGGGTATCCCTCCGCGGTGCTCGCCCGCCACGGCCGGCCGACGTAGCGGACGGGGACGCCGGCCGACGCCTCCTCAAGCCGATGGCGGATCGTGCGCCAGGCCCCCATGTTCTGCGGTTCCTCCTGCGCCCAGACGATCTCGTCGAGCTCCGGATACGAGGCGATGAGCTCGCGTGCGGTCTCGACCGGGAAGGGATAGAGCTGCTCGATCCTGGCGACCGCGACGCTGCCGGCGTCGTGCGCAGCCTCGTGACCGACGATGTCGTAGTAGACCTTTCCGCTGCAGAAGACGAGCCGCCGGACCGACGCCTTGTCGGCGACCTCGGCGTCGAGGATCGCCCGGAACGACCCGTGGGTGAGCTCGGCGAGCTCCGAGGAGGCGTCCTTGAGGCGCAGGAGGCCCTTGGGCGTCATCACGACGAGCGGGCGCGCGCTCGGGTCGAGCGCCTGGCGGCGGAGCAGGTGGAAGTATTGCGCCGCGGTGGTGCAGTTGACGATCCGGAGGTTCTCCTGGGCGGTCAGCTGCAGGAACCGCTCGAGCCTGGCGCTCGAATGCTCCGGGCCGTTTCCCTCGTAGCCGTGCGGGAGGAGCAGGGTCAGCCGCGAGGTCTGGCGCCACTTCGCGAGCCCGCTCGAGATGAACTGGTCGATGATCGTCTGCGCGCCGTTGGCGAAGTCGCCGAACTGGGCCTCCCAGACGACGAGCGCCTCGGGCGCCGCGGTCGAGTAGCCGTACTCGAACCCGACGCAGGCGTACTCCGAGAGAGGCGAGTTGTAGACCTCGAACGACGCCTTCGCGTCGTCGAGCTTCTGCATCGGGATGTCGATCTCGCCCGTGACGGCATCGTGGAGCACGAGGTGGCGATGCGAGAAGGTTCCGCGCTCGCTGTCCTGCCCGGTCAGCCTGACGGGGATCCCGTCGAGGAGCAGCGAGGCGAACGCGAGCGACTCGGCCTGGCCCCAGTCGATCCCTCCCTCCTCGAGGGCCGTGCGGCGCCGCTCGAGCTGGCGCGCGAGCTTCGGGTTGACGGTGAAGCCTTCGGAGACCCGCAGGAGCTGCTTCGTCAGGCGCCGCGCCCGCTTGGGGCCGATCCGCGTCTTGACCGAGGTGGCGCCTTCGCGCGGCACCGCCTCGTCGCGCGTCCGGGGCGGGATCTCCTGCCCGAACGAGGCGCGGAGCCGCTCGTGGGCCTCCCTCAGCCGCCCCTCCGCCTCCTCGACGAGCCCCTCGACCTCCGCCGGGCCGAGAACGCCCTCGTCGACGAGCCGGGCGCCGTAGAGCTCGCGGACGGTCGGGTGGCTCTCGATCTGGGAGACCATCAGCGGCTGCGTGTAGGCCGCCTCGTCCTGCTCGTTGTGTCCGAAGCGCCGGTAGCCGACGAGGTCGATGACGACGTCGTGCCCGAACCGGCTCCGGTAGGCGAGCGCGAGCCGGACGGCGGAGATGGCCGCCTCGGGGTCGTCGGCGTTGACGTGGACGATCGGGGTGTCGAAGCCCTTCGCGAGGTCCGAGGAGTGGCGGGTCGAACGGCCCTGGGCGGGATCGGTCGTGAACCCGATCTGGTTGTTCGTGATCACGTGCAGCGTGCCGCCGGTCGAGTACCCCTCGAGCGCGTAGAGGTTCAGGGTCTCGGCGACGATCCCCTGGCCGGCGAACGCCGCGTCGCCGTGGAGCAGGATCGGCATTGCGACCTTCGGGTCGTGCGCCCCGTCTCGTGAGCTGCGGTCGGTCTGGACCGCCCGCGTCATACCCTCGACGACCGGGTCGACCGCCTCGAGGTGGCTCGGGTTCGCAGCGAGGGTGACCGCGATCTTGCCGGCCTCCGTCGTGCGGACGCCCTCCGCGCCGAGGTGGTACTTGACGTCTCCGCTGCCGCCCTCGGCGTCGGCGGCGACGACCTCGATCGCCCGCTCGCCTTCGAACTCGCGCAGGATCTGCTCGTACGGCATGCCGATCGTGTGGGCAAGGACGTTCAGCCGGCCGCGGTGCGCCATGCCGATCACGACTTCGTGGGCACCCGTTGCCGCAGCGAGGCCGATCGACTCGTCGAGCATCGGGATCAGCACGTCCATCCCCTCGAGGGAAAACTGCTTCTGGCCGAGGAACGAACGGCGAAGGTACCGCTCCATTCCTTCGACCTCGCAGAGCCGGGTGTAGAGGCGGCGCTGCTCGTCCGGGCCGAGCGGGCGGCGGAAGCGCCAGGACTCGATCGCCTTGCGCAGCCACACGCGCTGCTCGTGGTCACCGATGTGCTCGATCTCGTAGGCCATCGAGCCGCAGTAGGTCGCCTGCAGCCGGGGCAACGCCTCGGCGAGCGTCTCGCCCTCGACGTGGATACGCAGCACGGACGCCGGCACGCGCGCCTGCAGCTCGGGGGTCAACCGGGGCTCGAGGCGCGACGGGTCGAGCGCGGGGTCGCCGACCGGCGCCTGGCCGAGCGGGTCGAGCCACGCCGCGAGGTGCCCGTGCATCCGGTGTGCCTTGACGAGCGCCATCGCGGCGGCGACTCCACCGAGCAGCTCGGAGTCCACCTCGACCGGCCCCCGCGGAGGCGTCTCGACCGCTGCGGCGTGCCCGTTGCCGGCTGCTCCTTCGCGCGGAACCCGCTCGAGCAGGCGGGCGAGGCCCGGCAGCTCCTGCACGGCTACGGTGTCGCCGCTCTCGAACAGCGCACGCCACTCGGCCGAGACGGACTCGGGATTCTCCAGATAGTCGTCGAGCAGCAGACGCGCGTACCCGGCATTTGCGCCGTCGACGTCATGCATGGCAATCCTCTCTTTTGTACCAGGGACGAGGTTCCTGCCGGACGTCGGGCAGGCCGGCCGCGCCGGATCGCCCGTCCGTCGGTGCGGGTCGTGCGCCGCGGAGAGCCGGGTCGGCCCTGCACGGGCCCTGCGGGGCCCCGCTCGGGCGGCAGTCGAGCTTGCGCGCCCGAAGACGATCGGGCCGCGCGGCCGGGCGCGCGAGAGCGTGGGAACGAGCAGTTACCAGTAGAGCGGGCGTGAGTACCAGACCGCGATCGCGGCGCCGATCAGGAATCCGAGGCTGACGAGTCCGGCGGCGAGCCGGCTGAAGCGGCGGTGCCGTCCGCTCAGTCCCGCCGCGGCGAGCACCGCGAGGATCCCGATCGGCGCGACTCCGAACGGCCGGTAGAACAGCGCGACGACGGCCGAGACCAACCCGATGGCGAGGAGCACGACGGCAGCACCGTCCGCAGGGCGGCGCTCGCTCATGCACTCGCTCCGCTGGCGCGCTCGGGCCGGCGCGGGCCGCCCTGCGCCCGGGCCGGGATCCCGTGCGGGCCGCCCCGGCGGGGCCGCGTCGGCGAACCGGACGGCGACGGGCGCCGCCACGGCGTCCAGTTGACGCCTTCCGTCCCGCCTTCGGCGCCGATCTCGGGCTCTGCCTTGATCGCCCACCAGACGATCCAGCCGACGTATGCAACCGGGATCTTGAGGATGACGAGCACGAAGATGATCTCCCAGACGTTCAAGGCATCGAAGTCTACGGCACGGAGCGGCAGGCGTGGGAAAGCTCGAGCGGGGCCCCGCAGCCCGGCTAGAGCCGCGACCGGAACGACCCCGTACGACCCTCCGATGCCTGCCTGCCGACGGCGTGCGCGCAGCCGGCGCCCGATCGGGGCCGATGCTTCATCAGGCAAACCGTCGCCCTTCGTCGCGCCGGTAGCCGAGCGCCGCCGCCGCCCCGAAGACGACGGCGAAGACGGCCAGGGAGAGCCAGGAGCGCCAGGCCGGCGACGGCCCGGCTGCCGCAGCCACGAGCGCATCCGACAGTGCCCGCGTCGGCAGGTAGGGCGAGACGGCGGCGACCGGCCGCGGAAGGCCGCCCGGGCGCACCCAGAGCCCGCCGGCATAGGCGAGAAGGAGGTAGAGCAGGTTTGCGATCGGGAGTGCGCCCCTGGGCGGAGCCCAGTAACCGAGCGCGATGCCGAGGAGCGCGAACGGCACCGTTCCGGCGAGCAGGGCCGCGGCGAGGGCGAGCCAGCGGATTCCCGGCAGCGACACGCCGGTGACGACGACCGCCGTGCCGACGAGAATCGCCGCCGCGACCGCCGCGAACGCCGCGGCCGAGAGCAGCCGGGCCGCGAGCCGCACCGGCAGGGCGATCGGCAGGGTGCGCAGGTAGCCCTCCCACGGCGAGCCGCGCTCGACGGCGATCCCGACCCCGAACTGGAAGAACGCGACGCCGATGACGGCGAAGCCGGCGAAAGTCGCCATGCGCGCCGCCGCGGCCTCGTCCGCCCCCGGCGCGACGAAGAAGAGGAAGAAGACGGCCGGGAGGCTGAGTGTCGGCACGATGTAGGCCGGGTAGCGGACCAGCTCGAGCGTCATCGCGCGCGCGTGGACGAGGACGAGCCTCATCGCAGCTCGCGGCGGGCCGCGAGGGCCTCCTCGAGGCTGAGCGGCCGAACCTCGAGGTCGACGAGCGCGACGCCCGCCCGCGCGAGTGCCTCGACGGCCTTCCCGGCGTCCCTGGTCAGCAGGCGCACGAACTGTCCGTCTCGTTCGGCTCCTTCGATCTCGAGCCCGGGAAGCGCACGGAACCTGATCCGGGTGAAACCGGCTGCCGCCTTGATCTCCTCCACCGGCCCCGCGGCGACGATCGTGCCGGACTCGATCAGGACAACGCGCCGGGCGAGCGCGTCCGCCTCCTCCAGATGATGGGTCGTGAGCAGGATCGTGCCGCCCAACTCGGCGTGGGCGCCGACCGCGGCCCACACCGCGCGTCGTGCTTCGCGGTCGAGGCCGGTGGTCGGCTCGTCGAGCACCACGAGGCGCGGATCGCCGGCGAACGCCAGGGCGACGGCGACCAGGCGGCGCTCACCCCCTGAGAGCCCGCCAACCTGGCGGGCAAGCAGCCGCTCCACCTGGAAGCGCCGGCAGAGCTCGGCCGGCGGCAGCGGTCGCTCGTAGTGACAACGGACGAGCTCGATCAGCTCTCGAACGCGGAGCGTGGCCGGGAACGCCGTCTCCTGCGGGGCGACGCCGACCGTGCGGCGGGAGATCGGGCGTCGCGGGTCGGAGCCGAACAGGGACGCGGCTCCGGCGTCCGGGCGGCGCAGGCCGAGCAGCACGGCGAGCGCGGTCGACTTGCCGGCTCCGTTCGGGCCGAGCAACGCGACGACGTCGCCTTCTTCGACCGCGAGGGAGGCGCCCGCCAGCGCCTGGACGCGACCGAAGCGCTTCGAGACCTCGTCGAGGCGGGCTGCGATCACGGTGGCTGTCCGCCGGGCCCGGAGAGCCGGGGTGCGAGCGCCCCGACGAGCAGGTTGTACCCCCAGTGCGCGGTGACGCACGCCGAGAGCGCACCCGTTGCGAGGTAGACACCGCCGAACGTCGCCCCGGTCAAGAGGTGCAGGCCGGGCCTCGACCGGTGGGCAAGCGCGAAGGCAAGGGAGCTGGCGAGCAGCGCCGCCGCCGCACCGCCGAACAGGAGCAGGCCGAGCAGAACCCTCCGCCAGACGATCTCCTCGTCGGCGGCGAGCAGCCCGAGGAGCCCGAGCCGCGCCGCGAGGGCCGGCGCCCGACCGCCGGCTGCGAGAACGGACGGCCGGCGCCGCGCGATCAGCAGGAAGAGGACGAGGCCGGCCACGGCTCCCGCCGCCGGCTGCAGGAACCACGGCACCCGCTCCGGCGGCCGGTCCGGCGACAGCGCAACGAGCAGGGTCGTCGCCAGAGCGGTCAACGCCACGACCCCCAGCCACCTCGCGGCGACGGGATTCACCGGCTTCCCCCGAGCAGGAGCGCGTAGACGGATGCCTGATCCAGGCTGTCCGCACCGATCAGGCCGTCGAGGCGGCGGTCGTAGAACCCGCCGACCGGAAGTGCCGGCAGGTCGAGCGCGGTCGCCGCCAGGAGGGCATTCTGGACCAGGTGCCCGGCCTCGATCAGGGCGAAGCGATAGCCGCGCGCGCCGTACTTGAACCGCGAACGCCAGAACATCGCCGCAACGACGAGGGCGACCGAGGCCGAGTCGAGAGCTGCCGGGTCGACGAACGCCTCGCGCGCCTCGCGCCAGGCGATCGGCCCGAGCCGGGCCAGCCGGCGCCTGAACGGGTCATAGTGATAGACACCGCGCTCGAGCCCGTCGACGCCGAGAGCGATCGCGTAGAGCTCGAGCGGATAGAGGGCGCCGCCCGACGGCACCGGCCGTCGGCCCGGGGCGCCGGGGCGATCGGCTGCCGCGTAGCTCGTCGCCAGCACCGCGGCGAGCTCGGTCAGCCGTACCGGCCTCATGACCTCCGCCCGGCCGGAGCGGCGGCGGCCGACCACGACGTCGAGTGGGTCGCGAAGCGAACGCCCGCGCGGAAGGTCGACGCCGGGCCGGTGGCCGTGGGTGCGACCTGCCCGGGCGACGGTCCGCTGGAGCTCGCCGTTCCGGGCAAGCTCGAGCAGCATTCCCGCCCGGGCCGGAGCGATGTTCGGGTAGAGCCGGGATGCCTCGTGGAACGCCTCCGCCGGGTCGTCGGCGGACACGCCCCGGCTCCCGTAGACCAGCGACGCGAACCGGGCTGTCGGGACGGCCCCGCTCACGGGAACGGATGCGGCTCGGGGTTGACCTCGTCCTCGTGCAGCCCGTCGCTCGAGAGCCCGAGCGAGACGGCCGCCTCGTAGAGGCGGCGGCCACCCAGGAACCGAGCGGCGTGCGAGACATCGAGGGCGCAGAGCTCGGGCGCGATCGCCCTGGTCACCGTCAGCCCGAGCTCGGCGACATCCGGGGACGTGACGTCGACGGCATACGCGGTGGCCCCGGCCGACTCGACCCGGCCGCAGATCGCGGCGACGCGTTCGGAGGGCGTCCCGCCCTCGATCCCGGCCACCGACTCCGCTGCGATCCGCTCCTCGCTCGCGTCGAGAAAGCGGGCGGCGGAAGCCCTCGCCGGGTCGGCGTGGTAGCGGACGTGATCCTCGAACGTGGTCACGCCGGCGCCGTCGCGGCCGAGGTCGCGGGCAGACTCGAGCAGCGCCAGCTTCGCCCCGGCCGCCCGCGCCCCGAAGGCCTCGGACAGCGCCTTCCACCACGCCTGCTCGATCGTCGCCGCAGTGCCGGCCCCGACCCCGAGGGCCCCGACGGCGCCTGGGGGCCCGCACGACCCCGAGCACGCTCGGGACCCGGTGGAAGGCCGACAGGTCGACCGTCGAGTACGTCAGCCCCGTCCGGGCGAAGAGCTCGCCGTCGAGGGCGCCGATCGGCGTGCCGGCACGCACCTCGAGCAACGGAAGCGAGAGCCGGTTCGCCCACACGATCATGAACGCGTCGCGCTCGAGCAGCTCGCAGAGCCCTCTGGCCACGGTCTCCTCGATCGTCTCGCCGCAGGCCAGCCCGCTGCTCGTCGCATAGCCGATCGGCGCCTCCGTCGCGATCCGTGCCCGGCCGAGGAACACGAGCTCGGCCGGCAGGAAGGCGGGGCGGCCTCCCGGAAGCTCCCGCCCGAGCACCCAGGCGACCCGCGTCTCGGAGGTGAACCGCCGGTAGGGAAAGCCCGCGCCGGCATGCTGGCGCCTCGAGAAGAGCCCGAACCGCTCCGGCAAGACTGCAGCGTCGCCGAGCTCGCGGGCGGTCGCGACGACCAGCCCGGCCGGCGGAACGTACGTGGCGGAGTAGCGCTCGATCGCCTCGCCGACCGCCGCGGCTGCCGCCGAGGCGCGGGTGCGCCCGACGCCGCCGAGACCGGAGAGGTGGGCGAGGGAGGAGCCGACGAGCCCCGAGCCCTCGCCGACCTGGCAGGCGGCTTCGAAGAGCGGCGGCTCGGCCGTCGCGTGGAGGCACTCCTCGACGGAGCGCACGAGGCCGACGTACGGCGATACGGCCCGCCGGAGCCGGGATGGCAGGGCCGCGATCACGCCGCCTCCGCCTCGTGCCAGGGCAAGGGCGGCGCGAGCTTCTCCGCGGACGAGCACGCCGCACAGCGGGGGACGCGGAGGACGTGATGGGTGCCGAGCGCGAGCTCGGGCCGCACCTCGAGCACGTGCAGGACGCCCGGGAGGGTCGTGTCGCGGCCGGCGACCCAGCGAACGGCGAGATGCGCGGCCACCGCCACGGCGAGCGCCTCGAGCGCCGCGTCGGGCGAAGCGGCGACGGGTGCCGCCTCGATCTCGGCCAGGTCCGGCCCGTACTCGAGGTTCGCCGCGAGCCGGCGCTGCAGGCACTCGTGACAACTCGACTCGCCGGGCACGACGAGCGGCCCGACCGCCGCGATCAGGCCGTCGAACGGCCGCACCGGCAGCCAGCGGATGCCGCGCTCGAGCGCGAGCAGGTTCCACCCGGGTAGGGCGTCGACCTCCTCACGCCCAGGCGCGACGACCGCGAGATCGACCTCCCTGCCTCCGCGCCACGAGAGGCGCCTCACCTCGGCGACCCCGGCGGCATGGAGGAGCCGCGCCACCTCGGCGCCGCCGGGGGCCGACCCGACGACGCCCACTCGCGCAGCGGCGAGCCGCTCGGCCGCCTCGGCCGGCGTCAAGGCGAAGGTCGCGGCGACTGCGTGCGCGGGCGAGCGCAGATCCTCGGGCGCATCCGGCCCTTCGAGGAGCAGATCGTGCTCGGCGAGCAGCTCGACCGCCCCTTCGACGGCTGGACGCACGGCGGGACCGATTCGATCCGCGAGCTCGTCGAGGGTGCGCGTGCCGTCGAGCAGCGGGAGCAGGCGAGGCAGGAACGCCCGGGTCGCGGCACCCTCCAGCACGACGACCGACCGCGCATGCTCGAGCAGCAGCCGGTCGCCGTCCCCTACGAGGCGGTACCAGGGAGCAAGGAGCGGCCGGATCGGGACGCGGGACGCCACTAGCGGTTGTCATGAGAGCCGCAGGAGCAGCAGCAGCTGCTGCAGTACTGCACCATCGCGTACAGCGCATCCCGCGGGCGACCCTTGACGCTTGCGGTCAGGTCGAGGAGCTCACTGGTCAGCTTGTCGAACATCTCCACCTCCTTGTTGTCTGTTCGAGCAACATAGCGGTAGACCTGTCACGCGTGTGTGCCGAGGGTGCAACGAAAGTGCGACAGGTGCGATCGTGCCGGTAGCGGACCGCGCCGACCAGTCGCTCTTTCGGCCAGTTGGGCATGAGACGATCCGTCCGTGGAGATCCTGATCGTCCGCGACCCGCCGGCCGGCGAGGTTCGGCCGCTCTTCGCCGAGTACGCGGCGTCGCTCAGCTTCGACCTCGACTTCCAGGGCTTCGAGACCGAGCTCTCGGACCTCCCGGGCCCCTACGCACCGCCCCGCGGCGCACTCCTCGTCGCCCGCGCGGGGGTCGAGCCGGCCGGCTGCGCCGCGCTGCGCGCCCTCGACGACGGCGTCGGCGAGCTCAAGCGCCTCTACGTCCGGCCGTCCGCCCGCGGGCTCGGGATCGGCCGGCGGCTGGTGGAGGAAGCAATCTCGCTGGCCGCCGAGCTCGGCTACCGCCGCCTCAGGCTCGACACGACGCCCGAGATGGCCGCGGCACACGAGCTCTACCGCAGCCTCGGCTTCCGCGAGATCGAGCCCTACCGCCACAACCCGGTGCCGGGGACGCGCTACCTGGAGCTGGAGCTGCCCCCCTCGCCCGAGCGCTGACGCTCGCGGAAGCTGCGAGCCTTCTCGCGATTCCCGCAGACGCGCATCGAGCACCAGGCGCGCGAATGGTTCTTCGCGTGGTCGATGAAGGCGAACTCGCAGTCGGAGGCCCGGCATGCCTTCAGCCGCGTCCACGAGCCGTCGGCCATCGCCGCCTGGACTCCGATCACGATCCGGCCGAGGGCTGCCGTCATCCCCGCCGCCGCCGGCTCGAGCCGTCCCGCATGCTCGCCGAAGCGGAGCTCGACGCGCGCCCGCCGAGCGACCCCGTCGAGGACCCCGAGCGGGGGCGCGGTGTCGATCTCGAGGCCGGTGTTCGCAAGGAGGAGCTGCCGGAGCGCCTCGCGAAGCTCGACTGCCCGCCGGAGATCTCGCCGCGTCGCCGTCTCCTCGCCACCGAGCAGCCCCCGCGCGACGCACCAGTCCGCCAGCGCCTCCGGCGCGATCAGCTCGTCCACGCCGTCGAGGATCTCGTACGTGTTCACGAAGTCGCGGATCAGTTCCGTGTCGACCATCCGTCGAACGCTCCTAACCTTTTAACTTGCTTTGGAGGTTACGTAACCTGTATCATCGTAACACGAGTTATGGCGACCGAGGAGGGGACGATGCATCCGGAATTCATGCAGGTGGTTCTGAACGATCGCGAGCGCAACCTCGAGCGCAGCGTGCAGCGGGCCTTCCTCCGCCGGGCGGGCGGAGGGCAGGCGCCGGTCGTGACCGAGGCGGTCGTGCTGCGCCTCTGCTGCGTCCACGACGATGCGGCCCTCGAGCGCCTGGCCGCACTCGAGGGGCGGCCCGGGCCGAGCGGGCGCTTCGTGGTCGCGGAGGTCGACGGGGCGGTCGTTGCCGCCTTGCCGCTCGGGTGCGGCGCCGCGCTCGCGGATCCGTTCCGCCCGACCGCCCATCTGCTGCCCCTGCTCGAGCTGCGCGCGAAGCAGCTCTCGGCGGCGCCGCGCCGGCGCGGCGCCCTCGCTCGCCTGGCGGACGCGGCAAGCTGGGTCCGGGCCTAGATGACGGCCGGCCGGGAGACGTTCGCCGCGTTGCTGCGCGGGATCAACGTGGGCGGCGCCAGGAAGCTCTCGATGGCCGAGCTCAGGTCGCTGCTGACCGCGGGTGGGTACGACGACGTCGTCACCTACATCCAGAGCGGCAACGCCGTCTTCCGGAGCGCCGGCGGCGAGGCGAGCGAGACGGCGCGCGGGATCGAGAGCGCGATCGCCGGGGCCTTCGGGCTCGACGTCACCGTCCTCCTCCGCACCGGTGCGGAGCTGGACGCGATCGCCTCCGGCAACCCGTTCCTCGGCAGGGGCCCGGACTTCTCGAGGCTGCACGTCGTCTTCCTGCGCGAGCCGCCTGCGCCCGACCGCATCGCACGGCTCGATCCGACCCGGTCGCCGGGCGACGAGTTCCATGTCGGCGAGCGCGAGGTCTACCTCCGGCTGCCGGCCGGCGCGGGCCGCACGAAGCTCACCCTCGCCTACTTCGAGCGCACACTCGGGGTCGAAGGCACGGCCCGCAACTGGAACACGCTGCTCGAGCTGCGCGAGCTGGCGGCGCGCCTCGAAGGTTCCTGAGCCCTACCCTTCACGCGCGGCCGGCAAGTGCGGGCCAGGTCGCGATCCCGCCGACCAGATCCGAGACGCGCTCGAGCCCTTCCCGGCGCAGGATGCTGGCGGCGGCCGAGGACCGGTAGCCGGTCGAGCACAGCACCACGACCGGCCGGTCGACGGGCACCTCGCCGAGCCGCTCCGGCAGGCGCCCGAGCGGGATGCACACGCTCCCCTCGATGCTCGCCTCGTCCCGCTCGGATTCTGCGCGGACGTCGATCACCAGAGGAGGGTCGGGCTCGGCCAGCTGCTCGAGCAGTGCCGCCGCGGTGATCCGATCCAGGCGGGCCACGAGCTCGGGCCGAGCGGCAAGGGCCTGCATCCCACCCTCGAGGTACCCGGCCACGTTGTCGAAGCCGATCCTGCCGAGCCGCATCGCCGCCTCCTGCTCGCGCCCGGGCTCGACGACGATCACGATCGGGCGGTCGTAGTCGAAGAGGGTCCCCGCCCAGGTGGCATAGCTCCCGTCGAGGCCGATGTTGACGCTGCCTGCGAGGTGGGCACCCGCGAAGTCGGCGCTCGAGCGGGCGTCGAGGAGCTGCGCCCCGCTCTCGACCAGCTCCAGCACCTGGTCGAGCGAGAGCGGCGTCAGGCCTTCCGCGAGCGCCTCGGACAGCGTCGGCCGCTTCTTCGAGTTGAGCACGGCGTCGTAGGTGAAATACGCGGGCGTGTCGGGCTGGTCGGCGGTTACGACCCGGACGAACTCGTCCCGGCTCATCGGCTGGAGGGCGTAGTTGTAACGCCGCTGAACGCCGATCGTCGAGACGGTCTCCGTGCTCAGTTGCCTGCCGCAGAGCGAGCCCGCTCCGTGCGCCGGGTAGACGAGCGTCTCGTCGGGGAGCGGCAGCAGCTGCTCGTGGACCGAGTCGTAGAGGAGGCCGCCGAGCTCCTCGGCGCTCCAGCCGAGCGACGCCCGCAGGTCGGGGCGGCCGACGTCGCCGATGAAGAGGGTGTCCCCGCTGAGGACGGCGTACGGGCGCTCGCCGTCAGCGGCCAGGTCGTAGACGAGGATCGAGATCGACTCGGGCGAGTGGCCGGGCGTCTCCAGGGCCTCGAGCCGTACCTGCTCCCCGAGCTGCACCGTCTCGCGGTCGGCGAGCGGCGTGAACTCGTACTCGGCCTGCGCCCTGGCGCCGAGGTGGATCTCGGCCCCCACACGGTCGCGCAGCTCGAGATGGCCGGCGACGAAGTCGGCGTGGAGGTGGGTCAGGAAGACGTGCTCGATCCGGAGCCCGAGGCGACTGGCATCCTCGATGTACTCGTCGACGTCGCGCTGCGGATCGACGATCGCCGCCACCCGACTCTCCTCGTCGGCGACGAGGTAGGACGCGTGTGCGAGGCAACCGAGGTAGTACTGCTCGAGGATCAGCGGAGTCGGCCTCTCATTCCTCCGGGATCCTAGACGTCGCCCACGCGAGGGGGATCGCGAGCGCCGGCGGCGGCGGCCGATTAGGCTCACGCCGCGCCGCTCCAGGCGCTCGAGCCCGAGGAGGATCCCGATGGACGACCTGACGGCATTCATCGCCGGCCTGCCCAAGGCCGAGCTCCACGTGCACCTCGAGGGCACGCTGGAACCGGAGCTGAAGTTCGAGCTCGCCGCCCGCAACGGCATCGACCTCCCGTATCGCTCCGTCGAGGAGATGCGGGCCTCCTACGCCTTCGACGACCTCCCCTCGTTCCTCGCCGTCTACTACGAGGGGATGAGCGTGCTCCTCGCCGAGCAGGACTTCTACGATCTCGCGATCGCCTATTTCCGGAAGGCGCGCTCGCAGAACGTCCTCTACGCGGAGGTCTTCTTCGACCCCCAGGCCCACACCGCGCGGGGCGTCTCCTTCGCCACGTGCATCGAGGGCTTCAGGCGCGCCCAGGCCGACGCGGAGGCGTCACTCGGGCTGCGCTCGCAGCTGATCATGTGCTTCCTGCGCGACCTGACCGCGGAATCCGCGCTCACGACCCTCGAGGAGTCGCTGCCGTACCGCGACTGGATCGTCGGGGTGGGCCTCGACTCGGACGAGCAGGGCAACCCGCCGGTCAAGTTCCGGGACGTCTTCGCCCGTGCGCGCGACGAGGGCTTCCGGCTCACGATGCACTGCGACGTGGATCAGCAAGACTCGCTGGCTCACATCCGCCAGTGCCTCGACGAGATCGGAGTCGAGAGGATCGACCACGGGGTCAACGCGGTCGAGGACGACGCCCTGATCGCGGAGATCGCAAGCAGGGGCGTCGGACTGACGGTCTGCCCGATCTCGAACGGCTACGTCGCCGGCGGGCTGAAGGCGGCCGAGATCAAGGCGATGCTCGACGCCGCCGTGCGGGTCACCGTCAACTCGGACGACCCCGCCTACTTCCCCGGCTACATGAACGAGAACCTGGCGGCCGTGCAGGCGGCCCTGGGACTGACGCGCGAGGAGCTCGTCCAGCTCGCCCGGAACGCCTTCGCCGTCGCGTGGCTGGACGGGCCGGAGCGGCGGCGGTACCTGGAGCGGCTCGAGGCGTACGCGGCCTGAGCCTTGCCCGACCACCCGTCCCGCGCCGGCGTCGGGAGCGCCGGCACCGCCGGCTCACGAGGCCCCGCGCAGCCGCCGCCGCAGGCCGACGCCGACGACCAGCTCCGCGACGAGCCCGCCGAGCCAGACGATCAGCGTCGCTACCACCCACGTCGTCAGTCCGCTGATCCTGAAGCCCGACGAGACGATGTCCGTGATCAGCAAGCTCGCAAACGACGCCACGAGCCCGGCCAGGCTCGCGAGGACGATCGTCGCCCGCATGATCAGGCGGACGACCAGTCGGATCGCAGTGAAGAGCACGACCACGAACGGGAACGCGCGCGCCGAGATGGTCATCCGGTCGAGGACGATGTCCGCAAGTCCGAGCGCGAGGGCGGCCGTGACCAGGCCGACGACGACGTGAGCGGCGACGAGCCGGGCGATCCGCATGTCGAGAAGCTCGGGCTACTAGCTGAGCGCCTTGGCCTTGAGCGCGTCGAACTCGGCCTGGGTGATCGCCCCTGACTCGAGCAGCTTGTGTGCCTTCTCGATCTGCTCGGCCGGGCTGCCCGCGACGGTGCGCACGTAGTCGTCGAACTGCTGCTGCGACTTCTCGAGCTGCTGCGCGTGGCGCCGGGCCATCCCCTCCGCGTTCGTCAGGTAGTAGACGAAGAGGCCGAGAAACGGGAAGACGATCAGGAAGATGAGCCAGAGCACCTTCTTCCCACCCGAGGCGTCGTGGCGGCGGAAGAGATCTCCGATCACCTGGAACAGGAGCAGGAAGAAGATGACCATGAAGAAGATCACGATCAACGACCACAGGAACGTGAGGAACGTCGTGCCTAGAACCATTGCAATCCCTTCGTAAACAGGCAGGGGCGAGCGCTCGGACGGGCTGAGGCGGAGACGACCCTACCAGACCACCCCGATCGGAACCGCGGCCGGACTCGACCCGTCCGGCGGCCGTCCTAGGCTTCCCCGGAACGGGTGAGGGCCGGTCAGGCAGCCGGCCTCGTCCCTCGCGCTTCGCAGATCGTCGCAACCAAATCTCAGGGAGGCAGCCGACAGATGGGTACCGCGCGCAAGTACATCGCCGAAGCGCTGGGAACGTTCACGCTCGTGTTCGGCGGAACGACCGCGATCGTCGCAGCGAAGACGGCGCAGCAGAATGCATCGTTCAACGTCATGGTCGCCTTCGCCTTCGGCCTCTCGCTCCTGGCGGGCCTCTACTGGATGGCCGAGGTCTCCGGAGGCCACTTCAACCCGGCTGTGTCGCTCGCAATGGCCCTCGACCGCCGCCTCGAGCCGCCCGCGCTCCTCGCCTACTGGGTCTTCCAGGTGATCGGGGCCGTACTCGCGAGCCTGGCGCTCGCGCTCTTCACGAGCAGGTTCGCGGTCAAGGAAACAGGAACCTATCCCGGTCTGAGCGACGGGAAGACCTGGTTCGTCGAGTTCCTCTTCAGCGCCATCTTCGTCGGGGTGATCCTGCAGGCCTCGAGCAGCGCCGGGTATGCGAAGAGCGCGCTGATCTCGATCCCGCTCACGCTCGTCGCCGTCCACCTGGCCGCAATCCCGTTCAGCGGCTCGTCGGTGAACCCGGCGCGAACGCTCGGCCCGGACATCGTCGGCGGCAAGTGGACCGGGGTCTGGATCTACCTCACGGCCCCGCTTGCGGGCGCCGTCCTCGCCTGGTTGATCCATTCGTCCGTCGTCAAGTCCGCCTCGCCGGGGTTCGAGGAGGGCTGAGCTCAACGTTCCGGGCCTGCACCCGTTCCGGGATCCTGGGGTGCAGGCCCCCGAAGGGGCGACTCAGGCGGGGACGGGTGGCTCGGTGCGGGCGGCGACCGCGACTCGCTCGAGCCAGGGCGTCGCCCGGAGGTGCTCGAAGAGCTCGGTCGCCTCCGCGAGCAGCGGCTCGGCCTCGCCGGGCCGGCTCTGCCGGGCGAGGGACTCGCCGTGCTCGAGCAATGTGACCGCGAGCCAGAACGGCGTGCCCAGCTCCCGGAAGCGTTCGGCGGCGGCCTCGTACCCGGCGCCGTCGCCTGCCAGGCGAGCCCGCAGACGCCTGGCCTGGGCGTCGAGGTACGGCGGACGCGAGCCCGCCGGGACGTTCTCGATCGAGGCCAGCAGCTCCTCGAGCCTGGCCGTCTCGCCGAGCGCGAATGCGGCCTCGGCAGCCTCGACGATGCCCTGCTTGACCATCTGCGCGGACAGTCCGAGCGTGCGGCCGGCCTCGATCGTCGCCTCGCCGTCGGCCAGCGCGTCGTGCGCTCTCCCCTCGGCGCGGCGGAGGGCGGCGCGCGAGCCCAGGTAGCAGGAGCGCTCCTGGACGTCGGTCGACTCCTCGAGGCGGGAGAAGAGCGAGAAGACACGCCGCGCGCCCTCCAGCTCGCCCCGCTGGATGTGGATCTCGACCGCGGACTGGAGCAGGCTCAGCACGACTCCGCCGGCGTCGATCTGGCCGGGCGTGAACTCCGAGCTCGTGGCCTGCGCCTCGTCCCAGCGGCCCAGCATGAGCAGGGGGTAGGTTCGCTCGGCCAGCACGGCCCACTCGTTGGGGCGGTTGCCGCGCTTGCGCGACAGGGCAAGCGCCCGGTCGAGGTACTCGAGCGCCTCCAGGTACTCGTCGCGGCGGAAGCACTGGTCGGAGAGGACGAAGTAGCTGCTCGTCGCCTCGATCAGGTCGTTGTCGAGCCGGATCTGGAGCGCCTTCTTCTCGAGCGCGTCGGCCTCCTCGGCGTGGCCCCGGCTCACCGCAAGGGCCGCCTTCGCGTGCAGCGCGGCCGCGAGCACCGCCGGGTAGGCATGCGCCTCGGCGATGTCGAGGGCCAGCTCGGCCCGCTCGGCGGCCCGCTCGAGGTCGCCGCTGTACCAGTATCCGAGCGCCAGGCCCACCGCCAGCAGCGCAAGATCCTCGTCGGGCTCGTCGGCCGAGATGACCTCGAACGCCCGCTCCATCCGGGCGAGCCCCTCGTCCCGACGCCCCGTGAACGCATCGACGCGCGCGAGCTTGAACAGGATCCGGGCGGCGCCGTGCAGGTCGCCGAGCTCCTCGCGCAGGCCGATCGCCTCCTCGAACAGCCTGCGCGCACCGTCCGGGTCGCCCGAGTCGACGGACATGTCGCCTGCACGGCCGAGCAGCTCGGCCCGCTCCGCCCGCTCCTCGCTGAGCCCGGCCGCCTGCTCGAAGTAGCGCCGGGCCTCTGCTGCGGCGGCCAGCGAGCCGGCGCGCTCGCCGGCGCGGACGAGCATCGCCTTCGCCTTGTGCTTGATCTCATCCGAGCCCTCGGCGTCGGGAGCGGCCTGATGAGCGGCAAGGTAGTGGGAGGCGATCACCTCGACCACCTCGTCCTCGTCGGCGGCGAACGACCGGCTCAGGGCCTCCGCGGCCGCCAGGTGCTTCGACCGGCGCTCGCGCTTCGAAAGCGTCTCGTAGGCGACATGCCGCACGAGGTCCTGCAGGAAGCCGTACTGGCCGTGCTCGGGCGAGCGAGGGTCGGCCTGCAGGCCGAGAACTTCCTTGCGGACGAGGGAGGCGAGCAGCGCGTCGAGCTCGCGGTCGCTGCCGGCAAGCTCGGCCAGCGTGCTCTTCGCAAAGGTCTTGCCGAGCACCGCTCCGTCCTGGAGGAGCCGCCGCTCGGCGACGGAGAGCCCGTCGAGCCGTGCGGCGATCAGCGCATGGAGCGTCTCCGGGACCTCGAGCGCATCGATCTCGCCGGCCACCCGGTAGGCGCGGCCCTCGGGCACGACGAGCCCCCGGTCGAGCAGCATCCGCACGGTCTCGACCGCGTAGAGGGGGATGCCCTCGGCGCGCTCGAGGACGCGGTCGCGCACGCTCGCCGGGAGCCCCGGGACGAGCCCGGCCAGCAGCTCCTCCATGGCCTGCCGGGTGAGCGGCTCGAGGTAGAGGGAGGTAAAGCTCCGCTGGCCGGCACCCCAGGTCGGCCGCCGCTCGTGCAGCTCCGGCCGGGCCAGCGTGAGCACGAGGATCGGGTGGTTGCGCGACCAGTCGAGCAGGTGCTCGATGAAGTCGAGCAGGCTCGCGTCGGCCCATTGCACGTCCTCGAAGGCGAGCACCGTCGGGTAGCTCTCGGCCAGGCGCTCGAAGAAGAGGCGCCAGGCCGCGAAGAGCTCCTGCTGATCGCGTGCCTGGAACTCGGTCAGCCCGAGCAGGTGGGCGAGGCGGGGCTCGAGAAAGCCCCGTTCCCCGGGATCGAGGATGTGCTCCTCGAGCGTGGCGCGAAGCTTTGCCTGCGCAGTAGCCGACTCCTCGTCCTCGGAGATGCGGCAGCGCATGCGGACCATGTCCGCGAGCGCCCAGTAGGTGACCCCCTCGCCGTAGGAGAGGCAGCGTCCCCGATGCCAGTAGATGGTGTCCGCCAGGCCGTCGAAGTACTTGTAGAACTCCCAGACGAGGCGCGACTTGCCGATCCCCGCGATGCCGATCAGCGAAGCGAGGTGCGCCTTCCGCTCGTCGGCGCAGGTGTGAAAGAGCTCCTTGATCTGCCGCAGCTCGCGGTCGCGGCCCACGAACGGCGCCTCGAGCCCGTGCGAGCGGAGCGAGCCGCGCAGCCCCGACAGCACCCGCTGCGCCTTCCAGAGCGGGGTCAGCCCCTCCTTGCCCTTGAGCTCGAACGAGCCCGCGTCCTCGTAGGCGATCGTCTGGTCGCTGGCGCGGCGCGTCGACTCGCCGACGTAGACGCTCCCCGGCTCAGCCGCGGACTGGACGCGGGAGGCCGTGTTGACCAGGTCGCCCGCAACCATTCCCTGGCCCTCGGCGCCGAGGGTCACCGCCGCCTCCCCCGTCAGCACGCCGGCGCGCGCCCGCAACCCCTCCGCACCCACCTCCTGACCGAGAGCGGAGACCGCGGCGACGAGCTCGAGTGCGGCCCGCACCGCCCGCTCGGCGTCGTCCTCGGTCGCGACGGGCGTCCCCCAGACTGCCATCACCGCGTCGCCGATGAACTTCTCGACCGTCCCCCCGTAGAGCGAGATCAGCCTGCGGCAGGTCTCGAAGTAGCGCGACAGCAGCTCGCGCACCTCTTCCGCGTCGCGCGACTCCGAGAGAGTGGTGAACCCGACCAGGTCGGCGAACAGCACGGAGACCAGACGGCGCTCGGCGGCTCCAGCCTCGTGCGCGGCGGGCGGTTGGGCCTTCGGCTGCCCTTCGCCTGCCAACGTGGCGCCGCATTCGCCGCAGTACCGCTTGCCGGGAGGGTTCGGGCTCCCGCACGTTGGGCAATCCAGGGCGAGCGGGCTGCCGCAGTCGCCGCAGAACTTCTTGCCGTCGGGGTTCTCGATGCCGCAGCCGGGACAGTGCATCGCTGGCGGGAGCCTACTGGGTGCGTTGTCTTGCCGGCCCTTCGTGCAGGTCAGGCGCCGACCCCGACTCCGACCCGCGCCCGATCGACGCGGTCGAGCCAGGGTGCTGCGCCGAGGCGGGCGAAGGTCTCGCGCGCTCCGACTCGCAACGCGTCGGCGTCGCCCGTCTCGCCCTGCGCTGCCAACCTGCGCCCCTCGCGATTCTCGCTAGCGCAGGTCGGGCAGGTCGTCACCGCGAGAGCCCAACCCGAGCCAAAGAGCGGAGGTTGGCCCGCTACGTCGCCGATCCCGACGGGCGGGAGTGTCCCGGCGCGGGGAAGACGTCTCTCTGCGCGCTACTCCGTCGCTACCGCAAGATCCGAATGACCGGCGTGCGAGGCGGCTTCCAGTTCTGGCTTGTGCTGAACGGCGGCAGCGTGACGATCGCGCCGGAAGGGGATCCAGCAGATGGACGCGAGCCCCGCGACGACGCAGACGTCGAGAGCGACGTTGAACATTACGGCTGTTGCAACGGACATGAATGCTTCCTCCCGTCGGGTCCTGGACCGAATCGTGGTCAGCTTCTGCCGGTGATCGTTGCCGGGGCGGCCCCCGGCCGCAATCCCCGTGCCGCTCAGATTTCTAAGCGCTCCCACCCGTGTTGTCCGCCAACGGCAAGCGATCGCCGTGATCACGGCCAGGCGTGCGAGTTCGGCTGGGCGGAAGGGTTACCTGCGGCGCGGCCGGCAGCCGACGAACGATCACAGGCCAGCTCGGAGAGCGTACGAGTCGCCTCTGAGGAGGTGTCCGGGAAGGCAACGCCTCGGCGGCGGAGCGTTCGGACTTGTCGGCGTGGATCGGGGCTTGTGGTGCCGGCTCGAGTTTCGTACCGTGTGCGCATGAACACGCGGATGGGCGCACCATTTGTGACATTGGTGGCCGTTTCGGCGCTGATCACGATTGCCGTCGCGGTTCTGCCAGGGCTGGACTACACATATCACCGAGAGACTCTCCACGTCGCCCTCGAGTCGAGCGGCTCGCTGGTGGCCATCCTGGCGGCGTTTCTGGTCTTTGGCCGCCTGCGCCTCGACGCCCGACTCGACGAGGCGCTCCTTCTGTGTGGCCTATGCCTTCTCGTGTCCACCAACTTCGCTTACGGTGTTGTCCTCGACAGCACGGCGGCGGCCCGCGGCACGGCCGCGATCTGGGCCGCACTGGTCGGCCGAACGGTGGGCTGCGCGCTGATCGCGGCGGCCGCCTTCGCGCCGCTGCGAACACTGCGACAACCACGACGGTGGGCGGCCATCAGCGTTCTTGCCTCGCTCGCTCTCTTTCTGGTGATCGGCGCGGGTGTAGCCGCGTTCCGACACGTATTGCCTTCGGGAATCTCGGTCAGGCTCCCGCCGGCGCCTTCTCAGCGACCGCATCTCGCCGGCGACCCGACCCTGCTCACGCTGCAACTGTTGGCCGCAGTGCTCTACGGCGCTGCGGCAGTGGCCTTCGAACGGAGGGGCGGCCGCAACCGCGACGAGTTGGCCCGCTGGCTGGCCCTCGCCTGCGTGCTTGCGAGCTTCTCCCATGTCAACTACTTCCTCTACCCTTCTCTCTTCTCGGACTGGGTGTCGGTCGGCGACCTCTTCCGGATCGCCTTCTTCGTCGCGCTGTTCTGTGGCGCACTCCGCGAGATTGCGTCTTACTGGCAGGCTTCCGCGACCGTCGCGGCGCTCGGAGAACGACAACGGATTGCACGCGACCTGCACGACGGTCTCGCTCAGGAGATCGCATTCATCCGTCGTAACGTGCCGCTGCTGCGGGAGGGCGACGCCGAGCACGACCTGTCCGACCGGCTTCAGGCGGCGGCCGAGCGGGCCCATCGCGAGACGCGGCAGGTGATCGATGCGCTCGCCCAACCGGGCGACGAGCCGCTCGAGCAACAGCTCGACCGCGTCCTCCGCGAGACCGCGGCGCGGCACGGTGCCCAGGTGGAGATCCGTGTAGCACCTGGGATCAGCTTGGACCCGATCCGCATCGACGCACTGTTACGCGTTGCGTGCGAGGCAGTCAACAACGCCGTCATCCACAGCGGCGTGGCGTCCGTGCTGGTCGACGTCGAGCGGCGGGGCCGGCGCACACACCTGCGGGTCGCCGACAAGGGGCGGGGTTTCGATCAGCGGGCGCTGATCACCGGGGATCATTTCGGGCTCATCTCGATGCGGCAGCGTGCAGCGGCGATCGGCGCCGAGTTCTCGATTCGCACGCATCCGGGTCGGGGGACGACAGTCCGGCTCGCGCTGTGACCAGCCCGCCCTCACCGCGGTTGCGCCTACTCGTCGCCGACGATCACGAACCCACGCGCGAGGACATCCGCCGAGCGTTCACACGCGACTCGCGCTTCGAGATCTGCGGAGAGGCCACGGACGCATCCGGGGCTGTGGCCGCTGCGCTGCGAGACCGGCCCGACCTCTGCTTGTTGGATATCCGCATGCCCGGCAGCGGCCTCGTGGCCCTGTGGGAGATCGCTTCGCGGCTCACCGAGACCAGAATCGTGATGCTGACCGTGTCAGAAGACGATGCTGACCTCTTCGCGGCGCTCCGTTCCGGCGCCCACGGCTATCTGCTCAAGAACATCAATCCACGCCTCCTGCCCGATCGGCTTCACGACGTGCATGAGGGAAGAGCCGCAATCGCACCAGAGCTCGTCACCCGTCTCGTCGCCGAGTTCCGCTCCGGAGACCCTCGCCGACGTGCGCTCGTCTCCACACGCGAGCTCCTGCAACGCCTGACGAGCCGCGAGTGGCAAATACTCGAGGAGCTGCGGCGCGGCCAGTCAACCAACGAGATCGCCGCCCGGCTCCTGATCTCACCCTCCGCCGTGCGGGCACACATCACGGCGATCGTGCGCAAACTCGACGTCTCGGACCGCACGGGGGCAGTCGCACTCCTCAGGAACCAGGCACAGGACTGACAACCTCCCTCGTAGCCGAAAGGAACCTGGAACAACCGCCGAGGTCACGGCGATGAACCCTCGCAATCCCCAGCGACGGATGGACCCAGTCGGGCTCGAACCGACGGCCTCTAGCATGCCATGCTAGCGCTCTCCCAGCTGAGCTATGGGCCCGGGAGTCTCCGTAAGTGTAGCTCCGAACTCGAAGTGCCCGGTCCAGTTGATTCCGCGACGTCGGTTGTTGCGACTCGGGCCGAGGCACAGCTGCACCGCCGCGCCACCACCGACATCTTCAGGCGCTCGCCGCCTCGGGCGACTCCTGGGGAACGTCGCCCCAGAGGTCCTCGAGGCCGTAGAAGTCGCGTGCCTCGGGGGTGAAGACGTGCAGCACGACGTCGAGGTAGTCGGCGACGATCCAGGTCGCCTCGCCCTCGCCCGCGGACGAGCGCGGCAGGAGGCCGTCGTCCTGCTTGAGCCGGGCGTGGACCTCGTCCCAGATCGCCTTGGTCTGGCGCGGGTTGTTGCCCGTGCAGATCACGAAGTAGTCGGTGTAGCTGCACACCGGCCGCATATCGAGGATGACGACGTCGCGTGCGAGCTTCTCCTGCGCGAGCGCCGCGATGCGGCGTGCCTGTTCGGTCGACGTCAAGCTGCGCCAGTGTAGTCGTTCACGCCCGCCCGGCGGAGCGGCGGCCGTAGAGGCCGGCGCGCTCGATCAGCTCCCAGACCGCGGCGGGGACGAGGTCGCGGACGTCCTCGCCGCGCTCGAGGCGGGCGCGCAGCTCGCGCGAGGCGATCGGGAGCGGCTCGAGGTCGAAGAAGCGGACGCGCTCCGGAGCCGCGAGCCGACCGAGCACCTCCTCGAGCCCCCGGCGCGGGTAGCCGGGCCTCGTCGCGACGCCGAGCCGGAGGCGGCGCAGCAGCTCCTCGCGGCTCCTTCCAGTCGAGGAACCCCGCGAACTCGTCCGCCCCGAGCAGGAACGTCGCGCCTTCCCAGTCCGGATGCGCGCGGATCGTGTCGATCGTGCGCGGATGCTCGTCGAGGACGACCGCCTCGGCGGGGAACGCGGCGCGCGCCAGCTCGAGGCGCACCTCGGCCGGCGTGTCCACATCCTTGTGGCCCGGGGACGCGGCCACGGTCACGACCACCTCGTCCAGGTCGAGCGCTTGCCTCGCCGCCTGCACGAGCGCGACATGCCCGTTGTGCGGCGGGTCGAACGCACCGCCGAAGAGGCCGATCACGGGACGAACTCGAACGACTCGTCCCCGACCACGACCGGGGTGCCGCGCCGGGCTCCCGCCTCGCGCAGGGCGCGCTCGAGCTCCGCCTCGCCGGGCGGCGCTCCGACGACGCGAAAGCCGTCCTCGGTGCGCAGCAGGCTCCAGGGGCGGACCTTCGGCTGGGGCCGGTAGACGAGGAAGTCGGCGATCGCGTCCTCCGCCTCCGGCGCGCCCGGCGCCGGCTCGGGGACGATCGCGAACAGGCTGCGGCGGAGCTCGTCGATGCCCTCGCCGGTCGCGCAGGAGACCCGGAACACCGCGACGATCCTGGGGTCGGCGAGCTCGAAGGCCGGGTCCGGCTCGAGGTCGACCTTGTTCAGGACGACGATCTGCGGCAGCTCGTCGAGCCCGGCCCCGTAGGCGCCGAGCTCGGCGTCGATCGTCCGCCATTGCTCCTCGGCCGGCTTCGACGCGTCGATCACGTGGATCAGGGTGCGGGCCCGCTCCAGGTGGGCGAGGAACTCGTGGCCGAGCCCGACGCCCTCGCTCGCCCCCTCGATCAGGCCCGGGACGTCCGCGACGACGAGCTGGCGCCCGTCAGGCGCCTCGACCGTCCCGAGCACCGGCTGCAGGGTCGTGAACGGGTAGTCGGCGACCTTCGGGCGCGCGTTCGAGATCCGCGCGAGCAGCGACGACTTGCCGGCGTTCGGAAGCCCGACGAGCGCGGCGTCGGCGAGCAGCTTGAGCTGCAGCTCGACGTCGCGCTCGTCGCCCGGGAGGCCGACCTCGGCGAAGCGCGGCACCTGCCGGGTCGAGCTGACGAAGCGCGCGTTGCCCCGCCCGCCGCGGCCGCCGTGCGCCAGGACGACCCGCGCCTGCGGATGCGCCAGATCGGCGATCAGCTCGTCGCCCGTCGCAGACCTGCGTGCCGACGGGGACGCGCACCTCGACGTCGTCGCCGTCGGCGCCGTGCTTGCGCGCGCCCCGGCCGTTGCCTCCCTTCTCGGCGGCGATCCGCTTGCGCCGCTGGAGCGCCGAGAGGTCGCGCAGCGCCGGATCGGCGACCAGCACCACGTCGCCGCCGTCGCCGCCGTCGCCGCCGTCCGGCCCGCCCTTGGGAACGTACTTCTCGCGCCGGAACGAGAGCCCGCCGTCGCCGCCGCGGCCCGCCTCTGACGTGGAACTGGGCACGATCGCTGAACATCGCGGCGGAATGCTGCTCCGGGCGTGCCGTCGCGGCAGGCTCTAGCCCGCGTCGACGACCGCCACCGAGCGGTGCTCGCCGCTACGGCGGAACTCCGCCTTGCCGTCACGGACGGCGAAGATCGTGTCGTCGCGGCCCAGCTTGGTGCCCGGGCCGGGCCGGAACCTCGTCCCGCGCTGGCGGACGATGATCTGCCCGGCGCGGACGTCCTGGCCGCCGAAGATCTTGACTCCGAGGTACTGCGGGTTCGAGTCGCGCCCGTTCTTCGACGAGCCGAGGCCCTTCTTGTGTGCCATCTAGCGCGCCTCCTTCGCGAGCGCCGACTCGAGTGCGGCCGAGGGCGCCCTTCCGGGCGGCGTTCGCCTGCTCGTAGGCGAGGGCGGCCTCAAGCTGGTCGTGGCTCCACTCCTTCGAGCCTGCGCTCACCTGCGCGACGGTCATCCCCTCGTACCCGGACGGGAGCGTCGCCGCTGTCTGCGCCTCCGGTGCGGCCTCGACCGCCACGGACTCGACGGCCGCAGCCTCCGGCGCCTCGACCTCGACCGCCACGGCCTCGACAGCTTCGGCCTCGACCGCCGGGGCGGCCTCGGCTGCAGGCGCGGCCTCCGCCTCGGGAGCAGGGGCGGCCTTCGCCGCTGCACGCTTCGCGCCCGCTGCCGAGCCGATCGCGATCTCGACGCGCGAGGTCGCGGCGCGGAAGCCGTTGTGGCGCTTGTAGCCGGTGCGCTTGCGGTACTTGCCGATCACGATCTTCGGGCCGCGCTCGTGCGCGATCACGGTCGCGGTCACCTTGGCGTCGCCGAGCAGCACGACGGGCTCGAAGCTCTCGCCCTCGCCGGTATGCACGCGGTCGACGACGAGCGTCTCGCCGTGCCGACGCGGTGCTGCTTGTTGCCGAGTTTGATGATCGCGTAGTCCATGAGCGTGGGAATACACGGGCAGAGCGCGCCCGCGGCGGGTCAAGTGTAGCGACTCCCGTCCTGCTCAGTCCCGGTCCCACTCGCTCATCGGCGTGTACTCCCACCCGTCCGAGCCGTTCTGGCCCTCGCTCGCAGGCGCGGGCGCCGTCTCCGCGACGGCAGCCGGCTCCGGCCCCTCCGCCGTCTCGGTCTCGACGCCGGCTGTGCCGGCCGCCGGCTTGCGGCGCCGGTTCCGGCCGCCTCGCGAGCCGCGACGCGTGCCTGACCGGGGGCCGGCGCCTCGCCGCCGTCTTCGCCCGGCTCGCTGCCGTTTCGCCCCAGATCGCGCTCGGGAACGTGAATCACCGGCGCCGGTGCCGAATCCGGCTCGTTCTCGGGCTCGGGCTCGGCTTCGACCTCGTCCGCGGCAGCGGGCGCCTCCTCGGAGCCCGCGCTCGTGCCGTCCGCCGCCACCGGCTTGCGCTTGCGGTTGCGGCCACCGCGTGTCCCTCGCCTGGTGCGCTTCTTCGGCGCCGCCTCCGGCTCGCCCTCGCCGTCCTCCTCGTGCGTCGACCTCGACCTCGGCCTCGCCCGCGGCCGCCTCGGCGACCACCGGCTCGGTCGGCGCGGCCGTCCTGCGCGACCGGCGCGGCTTCGGGGCCGGCTGCTCGGCCGCCTCGCCTTCACCGTCGCCCTCGACCGCGGCGGCCGGCTCGCCGGCGGGCTTGCGGGCCCGCGTCCGCGCGGCGGGCTTCGCCGTGGCCGCCGGCTTCGGCGCCGCGGTCCTGCGCGCGGTCGGCCTCTCGGCTGCGGGCTCGTCCTCGCCGGGTGCCTCTTCCGGCTCCTCGTCCTCCTCGCCCTCGAGCTCGGCGTCGTCGGAGAGATCTGCCGACGCGGCCCTGACCTGGCGCCGCGCGCGGGTCGGCCGCTCGGCCTCGGCCTCGGCGGTGATCGGCAGGTCCGACTTGGAGGCGCCTTCGACGAGGACGCCGTAGGCGGCACCCTCCATCACGGCGACGATCCTGACCTGCACCTTCTTGCCGACGAGCTTTGCCGCCTCCGCGACGACGATCTCGAACCCCTTCAGCTTGCCCGCGCCCGCACGGGGGTCGTGCAGCCCGACCTCGCCGAGCTTCAGCTCGAGCTCCTGCCCGACCTCGACCGGCGCCGGCCGGCGCCAGCTTCTCGACCGTCCCCTGCTCGAGCACCTGCAGTGGTCGAGGTGGACGTCGTCGATTCCGACGAAGAAGAAGCGCCGCTTCGTGATCTCCTCCAGCTCCTGGAGCCGGGAGCCGTCCGGCCCCACGAGCAGCGCGGCGATCCGCGAGTTCAGCTCGACCTTGAAGGCCTTCGCGCGCGAGCCCGGCGTGACCAGGGCCCGAAGCTTCCGCTCGACCTCGACCGCGGTCGTCCCCTCGGAGACGACGATGCCGTCGCCGTCGCAGGTCGGGCACTTGCGCGTCATCACCTCGCGCGGGCCGTCGGTGACGTTCTGCCGGGTCATCTCGACCAGCCCGAGCGGCGAGATCTCGACCACGTAGGTCTTCGTGCGGTCGCGCTCGAGCTCCTGCCGGAGGTCGTCCTCGACCTGCTGGCGGTTCTTCGGGTTCGCCATGTCGATGAAGTCGATGACGATGATCCCGCCGACGTCGCGGAGCCGCAGCTGCCGGACGACCTCCTTGACCGCCTCGAGGTTGTTCTTCGTGATCGTGTCCTCGAGCCGTCCCGGGCCGTTGCGCTTCGAACGGGAGCCGACGAACCGGCCGGTGTTCACGTCGATCACCGTGAACGCCTCGGCGTAGTCGAAGATCAGGTAGCCGCCGGAGGGCAAGTCGACCCGCCGGTTGAGCGTCGAGCGGATCTCCTGCTCGACCCCGAACGCCTCGAGCAGCGGCTCGCGCTCCTTGTAGCGCGTCACGCGGTCGACCATGTGCGGCGAGGTCTTCTTCAGGTAGCCGACGATGCGCTTGTAGGTGCGGTCGTGGTCGACGAGCAGCCGCTCGAAGTCGCCGGTGAACAGGTCGCGCGTGACGCGCAGCGGCAGCTCGGCCTCCTGGTAGATGAGGGACGGCGCCGTGGCCTTCTTCGCGCTCGCCTCGATCGTCCCCCAGAGCCGGCAGAGGAAGTCGAGGTCGCGGGCGACGTCCTCGGCGGACGCGCCCTCGGCGGCGGTGCGGACGATCACTCCCCCGAGCTCGGGCGCGATCTCCTTGACGATCGCCTTGAGCCGGTTGCGCTCCTCGTCCTCGAGCCGGCGCGACACGCCGAGCCCGTCGCCGTGCGGGACGTAGACCACGAAGCGGCCGGGGAGCGAGATCTCGGTCGTGAGCCGCGCGCCCTTGGTCTTCATCGGGTCCTTGACCGCCTGGACGAGGACGGTCTGGCCGCGCTGGATCAGGTCCTGGATCTTGCGGGCCCCCTTGCGCCCCTCGAGCTCGGGGCCGACGATCTCGTCGACGTAGAGGAAGCCGTTCTTCTCGAGGCCGATCTCGACGAACGCCGCCTCCATGCCGGGCAGGACGTTGTCGACCGTGCCGAGATAGATGTTGCCGGCGATCGACCGCTGCTCGGGCCGCTCGAGGTAGACCTCGGCGACGACCCCGTCCTCGAACACGGCGACCCGCTTCTCGCCGGCGTCGACCGAGACGAGCAGCTCTCGCTTCGCCTTCGGCAGCGGCGCACGGCGCGGGGCGGTTCGCCGGGGCGAGCGCGTGCGCGGCTCGCGGGCCTTGCGCTCGGCCGGCTTCTTCTCACCGTCGGCGGCCGGCTTCGCGGCTCCGCCGCGGCGCGACCGGGTGGGAGCGGCCTCGGCGGCCGCGGGCTCCGCAGCCGCGTCCGTCGCGGCGCCTGCCGCGCCGGCAGCCGCCGGCTTCTTCTTACGACCGCGCCCGCCGCGGCTACCGCGGCGGCGCTTCTTGGCTGGGCTGAGTTGTACGTCGGCGCCCGGCACGGTCTCGGCCGGTGACTCGACGGCGGTCTGCAGTTCAGGTTCGGCAGTCGGAACGGCGGCCGCGGACGGCGCCTGCCCCTCCTTCGCCTTCGGGCGTCGGAACCAGGAAAGTGGCAAAGAGAATCTCCTTCGGAATGGGTGCGCGCAGCCTCGCCTCGAGCGGGCGCGCGTCTCGGATGAGTGGTGAAAGGCTTGGCATAGCCTGCGCGTAGGGTAGCAGCGAGGCCGGGAGCCGTCCGGACTGCCGCGAGACCCGCCGCGCGGCGCGGCTCGACCCCGGGCGTCGGAGCCGGGTCGAGCCGGCCCGGAGGCGCTCGCCGGGCGCGGCATCGGCCAGCTTCCGGAGTCGCGCGGACCGACCCGGGGCCGGCCTCGCGAGGCGGTCGCGACGGAGGCCCGGCACCTCGTCGGATCATATCTCCGATACTTCGAAACTTGTGAGATATCATTCCCGAGCCCGTGCCGCACAACGCGCGCCCCGTCCACGAAGCGAAGGCGAACCTGTTCCGGGTGCTCGGCCATCCGGCGCGGGTCCGGATCCTCGAGCTGCTCGAGTCCGGCGAGCGCTCCGTGGGCTCCCTTCAGGCCGAGCTCGCGCTCGACTCCGGCGGAACCTCGCAGCACCTCGCGGCCCTGCGCCGGATCGGGGTCGTCCGCTCGCGCCGCGAAGGAACGAGCGTCTACTACCGCGTCGAGGACGAGCGGGTCTTCGACCTGCTCGCGGCCGGGCGCGACATCATCACCCGCCGGCTGGCCGAGCAGCAGTCGCTCCTGCGCGAGCTCGAGACCCCGTGACGGGAGCGGTGCTCGCGTGCGGCCTCGCCGTGCTCGCGCTCGGCGGCGCCCTCTGCGCCCCGCGGGCGACGTTTCGGGCGGGGCCCTGGCTGCAGGGGATCGGGGCCCTGGCAGTCGCGGCGGTCGGGTTCGCGGGCCTCGCCGCGGGCAGCGTGGCCGGCGAGGGCTTCTCGAGCGCCTTCTCTCCCCGCCTCGGCGTCGACGGGCTGAGCGGGTTCTTCCTCGGCACGCTCGGGCTCGTCGCCGCGCCGGCGTTCGTCTTCTCGAGCCGCTACCTCGAGCCGACCGGGCGCGGGCGCGCCGTCGGAGCGCTCGGTTCGGCCTTCGTGCTCGCGCTCGCGCTGGTCTTCTGCGCCCGCGACCCGCTCACGTTCCTGCTCGGCTGGGAGCTGATGACGCTCGTTCCGGCCGCGGTCATCCTCGTCTCGAGGTCGGCGCCGACCGGCGGGCGCGGCGGACGGTCTTCGTCTACCTCGCGGTCACCCACCTCGGCGGCGCGGGCACGTGGATCGCGGTGCTGCTGCTCGCGCACGCCGGCGCGCTCGGCGGCGCCTCGACGATCGGCTCCGGCTCGGGGCTCCAGATCGCGATCGCGCTCGCGGCGCTCGTCGGGATGGGCACGAAGGCCGGGCTCGTGCCGCTGCACGTCTGGCTGCCGCGCGCCCACCCGATCGCGCCGGCGCCCGTCTCGGCGCTGATGAGCGGGGTGATGATCAAGGTCGCGATCTACGCGCTCGTGCGCGTGCTCGTCGACTGGCTCGGCGTGCTCCCGCTCTGGTTCGGCGTGCTCGTCCTCGCCCTCGGCGCGCGTCTCGGCGGTCGGCGGCGTCGTGTACGCGCTCTTCCAGCACGAGCTGAAGCGGCTGCTCGCGCTGCACTCGATCGAGAACATCGGGATCATCGTGCTCGGCCTCGGCGCCTGCCTCGTCCTCCGCGCGCGCGGCGCGGACGAATGGGCGGCGTTCGCCCTCGCGGCCGCGCTCCTGCACACGCTGAACCACGCCGTCTTCAAGGCGCTGCTCTTCCTCGGAGCGGGCGCGTTCGAGAAGGCCGTCGGCGCGCTCGAGCTCGACCGGCTCGGCGGCCTGCTGCGGCGGATGCCGTGGACGGGCGGCGCGTTCCTCGTCGGGGCGATGGCGATCGCCGGCCTGCCGCCGCTGAACGGCTTCGCCTCCGAGTGGCTGACCCTCCAGGCGCTGCTCCACGTGCCGGCCTACGGACCGCGTCGGCGACGGCGCGAGCGGGGCGGTCGCGCTGGCGGCGCTCGCGGCGACCGCGGGTCTCGCGGTCTTCTGCTTCGTCAAGGTCGTCGGCCTCGTCGCTGCTCGGCCCGCCGCGCACGCAGGCACGCGGCCGCGGCGATCGAGGCGCCGTGGCCGATGCGCGGCGCGCTGGTCTTCCTCGCCGTCGCCTGCGTCGTGCTCGGGGTCGCGCCCGGGCTGCTGTTCGGCTCGCTCGTCGGGCTCGCGCCGTGGCCGGCCGGCGCGCCAGAGCACGTCGGGCTGCCGCTGCCCGGGACGGGCTCGCTGCCGACGGCCGGGATCGCCGCTCGCCCTGGTCGGCTTCGCGGGCGCGCTCGTCGCTCCTGCGCGGCAGGCGGCGAGCCGCAGCCTGCGCCGACGTGGGCCTGCGGGCAGCTCGTCGAGCCGGCGCTGAACTGGACGAGCGCCGGGTTCACGCAAGCCGCTCCGGCTCGTGCTCGAGGCGGTCCTGCGCCCCGAGCGGGAGATCGCGGTGCGCCGGGCGCGGCGGGGTCGTCCAGGAGGTCTCCTACAGCGGCCGCGTGCCGCACCTGATCGACGAGCGCGTCTACCGGCCGGTCGTGCGAGCCTCGCTCGGCGGCCGCGGCACGCGCACGGCGCCTTCAGAGCGGGAGCCTCGGAGCCTACGTCGCCTACCTGATCGCGCCTCGTCGCTCGTGCTGCTCGCCGCGGCCAGGCTCGGGCGTGATCGGATGAGCGGCGCCACCGCAGCGGCAGGGGTCGTGCAGGTCGCCGGCGGGATCGCCCTCGCGCCGCTCCTGCCCGGGCTTGTCCAGCACTGGAAGGCGCGGCTGCAGGGCCGCCGCGGCCCGACCCCGCTGCAGCCCTACCGGGAGCTGCGGCGGCTCTGGGGCAAGAGCACGGTCGACGTCGACGGGCGTCGGCATCGTCTACCGCCTTGCCCCTGCCGTCGCCGCGGGGGCGCTCGCGACCGCCGTCCTGCTCGTCCCGGTCGGCGAGGCAGGCCCGGGCCTCGGCGTCGGCCACGACGTGCTCGCGCTGGCCGGGCTGCTCGCCCTCGCGCGCTTCGCGGTCGCGATCGCGGCCTGGGACGTCGGCAACGGCTTCTCGCTGATGGGCGCGAGCCGCGACCTGACGATCTCGGTCTTCGTCGAGGCGACGCTCGTGCTCGCGGTCGCGGTGCCCGCGCTGATCGCGCGACACGACCGACCTGCGCGGGATGATCGCCGGGACGGCCGGGCCCGCACGTCTGGTCGAGCCCCGCGCTCGCGCTGGCGGCGGTCGCGCTTCGCCGTCGTCGTCGTCGCCGAGACCGGGCGCCAGCCGGTCGACAACCCCGACACGCACCTCGAGCTGACGATGATCCACGAGGGGCCGCTGCTCGAGTACGCCGGCCGCGACCTCGCCTACCTCCAGTGGGCCGCCGCCGCCCGGCACTGGCTCGTGCTCGTGCTCGCGCGCGAGGTCTTGCTTCCCCACCCGGCGAGCCCCTGGTGGCAGCTCGCGGCGCTCCCGGCCGTGCTCGTCGGCTCTCTGCGGCGGGCTGGCGCTCGCTGGAGACGCTCGTCGCGAAGATGCGCATCCTGCTCGTGCCGCGGCTGCTCGGCGTCGGCGGGGCGATCGCGCTGCTCGGCCTCGCTCGCGTGGCTGGCGGGAACGCCGTGAGCGCGTTCGCGCTCTGGCTCCTCGTCGCGCTCGGCCTGGCGCGTCGTGGTCGTCCGCCAGCGCTCGCTCGCGGTCGCGGCCGTGACCGCTGCAGGCGCTCGTCCTGGTCGGCGCTCGCACTCGAGCGGGCGACGGGCACCGGCGAGGTCGTGGCGGCCTTCGCGCTCGTCGCTCGGGCGCTCGCTCTCGGACCGCTGTTCTTCCTCGTCGCCGCGCGCACCCGCGAGTCGCGGCCCGTCCGCGCCGGAGCCGACCCGCTCGTTCGCGCGGCCCTCGCGGTCGGGCTCGCGCTCGCCCTGACGCTGGCTGTGCCGTCGCTCGGGCTCGAGTCCCGCAACGCCGAGCGCGCGGCGCTCGCCCTGGTCGCCTTCGGCCTCGCGGCGGTGGCGACGCGCCGGGCGACGCTGTTCCAGGTCCTCGGGATCGTGCTCGTCGAGAACGGGCTCGCGCTCGCCGCGCTCGAGCTGCCGGGCGCCGGCGCGATCGTGATCGAGCTCGGCGTCGCCTTCGACCTGACGCTGATCGCGCTCGTCGCGGCCGCCTTCCACGCCCGGATCTTCGCCGAGTTCGGCGCCGGCGACACGGCTCGTGCTGCGGAGCCTCCGTGACTAGCCGCGAGCTGCTCGCGGTCGCCGTGGTCGCGGCGCCGGCGCTCTCGGCCGGGCTCGTCGCCGTCGCGCCGCGCCGGCTCGTCTCGCGGGTCGCCCTGACCTGCGCGCCCGCCGTCGCGGTGGTGGGGCTCGCCATCGCGCGATCCTGGCGCTGCGCGACTCGCCGACGCTCCGAACACGGGGTCGCCATCGACGCCGCCGGCGGCCTGCTCGTCGGCGTGACCGCGCGTCGTCGGGCTCGCGAGCGTGCTGGTCTCGCCGGCGTACCTCGGGACGATGCGCGGCTCGCTGGTGCGCCCCGAGCGGCGGCGCGCGGACCTACTTCCTGCTGCTCTACGCGCTTCTGGGCGATCCTGCTGGCGATCCCGCTGGCCGGCAACCTCGGCGTCGCCTGGCTGCTCGTCGAGGCGTCGACCGCGCCGTCGGCGCTGCTCGTCGGCTTCAGCGGCAAGGCGCGGGCGCTCGAGGCGGGCTGGAAGTACCTCATCCTCACCTCGCTCGGGCTCGGCGTCGCGCTGCTCGGGATCGTGATCCTCGCCGCCGGGCGCCCACGGGGGCGGCGGCGGGCTCACCTGGCACGCGCTCCCGGCCTACACGGTCGGAGCCGCAGACCGGCGCTCGTCGCCTACCTGCTCCTGCTCGCCGGGCTCGCCGCCAAGATCGGCTGGGCGCCCGTCCACAACTGGCTGCCCGACGCCCACTCCGAGGCGCCGGCGCCGGTCTCGGCGCTGCTCTCGGCCGCGCTGCTGCCGGCGGTGCTGCTCGTCGCCTGGCGCTCCGAGCAGGCGCTCGCGCCGGTCGTCGGCGCCGCGCACCGCCCGGAGCGTCCTGATCGGCTTCGGGCTCGCCTCGCTCGCCGTCGCGGTGCCGTTCCTCTGGCGGTCGCTCGCCTGGAAGCGGCTGCTCGCCTACTCGAGCCTCGAGCACATGGGCGTGATCGCGCTCGGGATCGGCTTCGCGACACCGCTCGCGCTCGCCGGCGTCGCGATCCACGTCGCCGGCCACGCGGTCGCGAAGGCGCTCGGCTTCTACGCGGCGACCCCGCTGCTCGGCCACGAGCCGCGGGCTGCCGGGCACGGCGTCACGGGGATCGGCCGGACCCAGCCGCGGGCTCGGCGCGGCGATGGGCCTCTCGCTCGGGACGCTCGCCGGGCTGCCGCCCTCGCCGCTCTTCTTCAGCGAGGTGCTGATCGTCGCCGGCGGCTTCGAAGGCGGGCGCGCCGTGGGCGGCGGCGAGCCGCGCGTCCTGCTGCTCGCGCTCGGCTTCCTCGGCCTGCCACTCGCTGATCGAGACGACCGCCGGCAAGGCGCACCGGCGCCGCGCCGGGCGCGATCCCGGGCCTCCGCGGCCTCGGCGTCGCTCACGGCCGTCCGCGGCCGTGCATGCTGCGGCGCTCGCCGTCGCTGCGTTCTGGCTGCCCGGCATCGCGCCTCGTCGCCGCGCTCGTGAAGGGGCTCTCGTGACGCCGCCGGCTGCCGGCGCGTCCTACCGGAGCAGGGTCGAGGAGCGCTCGCGGCGGGCTGGCGCTTCGCCGGCCTGCACGCGAGCGACGGCGGCGCGCTCGTGCGGACGCTGCTCGTCGACGCGGACGGGCGCCGCCACGCCTCGAGACGGTCGCGACCGCGGAGGGCGGGACGGCCATCGATCGTCGACCTCGCGCCCGCCGCCGGCTGGGACGAGCGCGAGGCGCACGACCTCTACGGCGTCGGCTTCGCCGGGCACGAGCCGCTGCGCCCGCTCGTCGACCACGACCTCGACCTCGCGCGCTGGACCGTGCCGGTCCGCGGCCACGACCCCTACCAGGTCGCGGTCGGGCCCGATCCACGCCGGCGTGATCGAGTCCGGCCACTTCCGCTTCCACGTCGTCGGCGACCGGATCCTCCACCTCGACGCGCGGCTCTTCTACAAGCACCGCGGGCTCGAGCGGGCCGCCGAGGGCGCCACGCTCGCCGAGGGGCTCGCGCTACGCCGCCCGCGCCTGCGCCGCCTGCGCGGTCGCCAACGCCGTCGCCTACGCGCACGCCTGCGAGGAGGCGCTCGGGCTCGAGCCGACCCCCGAGCTCGCCCGCGTCCGCACGATCCTGCTCGAGCTCGAGCGAACCTGGAGCCACCTCAACGACATCGCCGCGGTCTGCGCCGGCGTCGGCCTCGCCGCCGGCAACAGCGCACTTCGCCGCCCTCACCGAGCGGGCCCGCCGGCTGAACGCCGAGCTCACCGGCCACCGCTTCCTGTTCGGCAGCGTCGCGCGTCGGCGGCAGCGACGCTCGACGCTCGGCCGCGGCGACGGTCCGGGCGGCCCGCGAGGAGCTCGCCGCGATCCGCGCGCGAGGCTCGACGAGCGGCTGGCGCGCGCTGCTCTTCAACGCCTCGTTCCAGGACCGGCTGCCCGGACATCGGCGATCGTGACGCGCGGCGGACGCGGCCGCTGCTCGGCACGGTCGGGCCGGCCGCGCGGGCAAGCGGGCGCGCCGGAGGACGTCGCGCACGACCTCGCCGCGGCTCGCCTACGACGGCTTCGAGCCGTCGTCCCCGGAGCGGCCGACGGCGACGTGCGGGCGCGCCTCGAGCAGCGCGCGCTCGAGCTCGACCAGTCGTTCGACCTGCTCGAGCGGCTGCTCGACCGGCCCGTCGAGCCCGTCGGCCGCCGAGCCGGGCCGGCCCGCGAGCGCCGATCGGGTCGGCCGCGTCGAGAGCCCGCGCGGCGCGACGAGCTGCGTCGTCGAGCGGGCGGGCGACCGGGTCGCGCGGCTGCGCCTGCGCACCGGCTCCTACGCGAACTGGCCCTCCGTCGCGCACGCCGCGGCCGGCAACCTGCTCCCCGACTTCCCCCTGATCAACAAGAGCTTCGAGCTCTGCTACGCCTGCGCCGACCGCTGATGCTGACGCTCCTCCGCGACCTCCGCCGCCTCCGCCACGAGCTCGCCCTGCCGGCGCCCGGCCGCGGCCGCAGCCTCGCCATCCGCCACGTCGACGCCGGCTCGTGCAACGGCTGCGAGCACGAGCTCACCCTCACCTCGAGCCCCTACTACGACCTCGAACGCTTCGGCCTCGGAATCGTCGCCTCGCCCCGCCACGCCGACGTCCTGCTCGTCACCGGGCGCGTCACGACCCGGATGCGCGAGCCGCTCCTCGACCGCCTACGAGGCGATGCCCGAGCCGCGCCGCGTCGCCGCGCTCGGCGACTGCGCGCTCGGCTGCGACCTGCTCGGCACCGGCGAGAACCTCGCCGGCCCGCTCGAGGACCTGCTCCCGGTCGACCTCCGCATCCCCGGCTGCCCGCCGACGCCGGGCGAGATCGCGCGCGGCGCTGCTCGAGCTGATCGACGTGCGCCGGCGGCCGGGCTAGGCGGCTTCGATCGCCGGCGCGAGCCTCGCCCGCTGCGCGCGCACCGCACGCAGCCGCTGCTGCAGTCGCGCCCAGGCCCACGGCTCGATCTCCGCGTAGCGCCCGCCGCTCTGGTCCTTGGTCGCGTCGGCGTACTCGAACCAGGCGTCGGCTTCTTCGATCATCAGCACCTCGTGCGCTTCTTGGTTCGAGATCAGGCCCATCGAGATCCTCCTTCCCGGTTGCGAAGAGGGTAGGACCCGGGTCGGACGGACGACCTGCGCGAAGAAAGCGCGCCCGGGCGGCCTCGCCGATCGCCCTCGTCCCGGCGTAGGCGACGCCGCCCTTGACCGCCGAGCCGCTCACCGGGGCCAGGTCGAGCAGCTCACGGGCGACCGTGCGGAATCCGTAGCCGGCGCCGACCACGGCGACCAGCTCCGGGATCAGGGCGGCGTCGACCTCTCGCCCGTGCGCTAGCGCGATCCGGAACACGAGCCGAACCTGGTTCAGGGTCAGGATCGGCAGGTCGACGCCCGGGACGAACACGGCCGCGCCGATCAGCCCGTTCCTGCGTGCGGCCGCGCGGATCAGCTCGTCGACGACGGCTTCCCGCAGGACCGGCAGCCGCGCGGCGAGACCGGTCCCGTCGGGGCCGAGGGCCCGGCCGAGCCTCGCCGCGATCGCCGCCACGGGCAGGCCCTGGGCGGGCGCGAGTCGTACGAGGTGGGTGTCGAGGACGTAGGGCAGCCGCTCGCCCTCGGTCACGCCGACGATCGGCACCCGGGCACGAGAGGCCGCGCGCAGCGTCTCCTCGCCGGGCGGGCCGATCCAGAGGAGCGCGGCCGCTCGGGTCGGGTCGCCGTGCTCGACGACGGCCGCGGCGTCGCCGCCCTCACGCAGCTCCTTCGCCAGGAGCGGAACGAGCTCGCGGGCGCCGCCGAGCGCGAGCGGCCGGCCGCTGCCGGCGATCGCCCGGACCTCGCGGGCGATCCTGAGCAGCGAGAGCGGGGCCAGCTGCTTCTTGTTCATCGGCCGCGGCGACCGCCGCGCACGTGGATCGCCTGCAGGATCCCGACCCCGACCAGGTTGCTGATCATCGACGAGCCGCCGACCGAGACGAACGGCAGCGGGATGCCGGTGATCGGCGCGATCCCGATCGTCATCCCGACGTTGACGAAGACCTGGAAGACGAACGCGAAGACGATTCCGGCGGCGACGATCGCGCTGAAGAGGTCTCGCGCGGTGGTGACGATCTTCAGGCCCCGCCAGACGACGAGCAGGTAGAGGAGGAGCAGGATCGAGGCGCCGAAGAAGCCGCGCTGCTCGGCGAGCGAGGCGAAGGCGAAGTCGGTGGCGTGCGCCGGAAGGTAGTCGAGCGCGGTCTGGGTCGCGCCGGCGACGCCGCGGCCGCGCAGCCCGCCCGACCCGACCGCGATCTTCGATTCGAGCAGGTTGTAGGAGGTCGAGTTGCCGGGGTTGCTCGAGGGCTGCGTGAAGTTCGTCAACCTGGCGGCCTGGTAGGGCTTGAGGACGTTCACGCCGGCGGCGGGCAGCCACCAGAGGACGCCGAGGATGACGGTCAGCGCGGCGCCGCCGATCAGCGCCAGGTGCAGCCAGCGGACTCCCGAGACGAAGAGGACGGCGGCGAGAACGGCGATGTAGACGAGCGCGGTGCCGGCGTCCGGCTGCAGGAAGACGAGCAGCACCGGCCCGGCGGCGAGCACGATCGTCTTCAACGGCACCGCGAGCGTGTCGATCTGCCTCGCGCGGGCGGCGACGAACGCCGCCAGGCAGAGCGCGAGCAGCACCTTGCCGAACTCCGACGGCTGGAAGGTGAAGAAGCCGATGTCGATCCAGCGCTTGCGAGCCCCTGGTCGCGGCGCCGAAGACGAGCACGAACGCCATCACCCCGCAGAGCGCGATGTAGATCGCCCGCCAGAGCCGGCGGTAGAAGGCCGGGTCGATCAGGGTCGCGATCGCGAGCAGCACGAAGCCGACGGCGGCGTAGAGGGCCTGCCGGGAGGCGGCGCTGCCGCCCGGGTCGTGCCGCGTGATCCCGTCGATCGCCCAGACGCCGTAGGCGACGGTGGCGATCGTCGCGCCCGAGCAGCACCCAGTCGAGCCGGGCGATCAGGCCGACGAGGCCGAGCGCCTCGTCGCGCGGCCGGCTGCGGAGGCCGCGGGCGCGGGGGTCGACGGCTTCGATCGTCATCGCGGCATCAGTCCGAGAGGTGAGAGGTCGTGATCCCGTGCTTGTGGAAGTAGGCCTCGAAGACCTGCAGCGCGGCCGGGGCCGCCGCGGTGCCGCCGTGGCCGCCGTTCTCGATCACCGCGCAGACGACGATCGTCGGCGCGTCGGACGGGCCCGTACGCCGCACCACCAGGACTGGTTCAGCTCGACCGGGTTCGGGTAGCCGGGGAGCGTGACCAGCTTCTCAGCCGTGCCCGTCTTGCCCGCGATCGGGACCGGGAACTGGCCGAAGACGCCGTAGGAGGTGCCGAGCGGCGAGTGCGTCCCGTCGTAGAGGCCCTGCTGGACCGCCTGGAGGTAGGTCGGGTCGACGCCGCTCGGCGTCGCCTGCTGGGTGGCGAGCTCGCGCAGCACCTGCGGCTGAGCTCGCCTCGGTCGCCGGCTGCTCGACGTCCTCGGCGACGTGCGGCGTGACCAGCTGCCCGCCGTTCGCGATCATCGCGTAGAACCGCGCCATCTGGATCGGCGTCACCTCGAGGTCGCCCTGGCCGATCGCGAGCTGAACCTAGTAGCCCGGCTTCCAGGTCCGGTCGATCTCGCTGTACTTCGGGCCGCTGAACGCCTTCCGCCGCCACTCGGGCGTCGGCAGGAGGCCCGGCGCCTCGGGGCCGATGTCGATGCCCGTCTTCTCGCCGAAGCCGAAGCGGGAGGCCCAGAGCTGGAGCGTCGGGCCGCGGTTGGAGTCGAGGCTGTAGAAGCTCGCGCCGACGCGGTAGAAGTAGGTGTCGCACGACTCCGCGAGCGCCTGGGTGAGCTCCATCGGCTGGTCGACGTAGGGGTCCCAGTTGGTGAAGATCTGCCGGAAGAAGAGTGAAGCTCGGCGTGCAGTGGATGCGTCTCGGTCGGCGAGAGGATCCCCTCCTCCATCGCCGCGAGCGCGGTCACCGGCTTCCAGACCGAGCCGGGCGGGTAGAAGGCCGTCGATCGCGCGGTCGAGGCCGGGGTAGTTCTTGGCGGCGGCGACCTTCGTGTTCTGGAGCGGCGCGAGCTTCGACGGGTCGCGGCTGACGTAGACCGACGGCTCGTAGGTCGGGTTCGAGGCGAGCGCGAGCACGGCGCCGTTCTGCGGGTCGAGCGCGACGATCGCGCCGCCGTCCGCGTAGGGCTCGCCGGTCGGTGCGCGCGACGTTGATCCCGTCGCGCAGCGCCCGCTCGGCGGCCCGCTGCAGGCCGATGTCGATCGTCAGCCGCAGCGTGTTGCCCCCCTGGGGCAGGGTCTTCGGCCTGGATCGGGCTCGTCGGCTGCCCGAGCGAGTCGACGGTGAGCTGGTCGGAGCCGTCCTGGCCGCGCAGGTAGCGGTCGTAGCTCTGCTCGATCCCGGCCTGGCCCATCACGTCCTGCGGCTGGTAGCCCTCGTGCTCTGCCGCCTTCAGCTCGGTCGGGGTGATCGGCCCGACGTAGCCGAGCACCTGCGCGGCGAGCGACTTGTACGGGTAGCTGCGGAGGTAGCTGCTCGGCGAGCTCGACGCCGGGGAACTCGAGCTGGTGCTCCTCGAAGTAGTCGTACTGGTCGGAGTGGATGCCGCGGCGGAGCACGACCGGCGTCAGCGGGTCGCTTGGCGTACGGGCGCATCTCGGCGAGGATCTGCTTGACGGGGATGTCGGCGACCGGCGGAGAGGGCCTGGAGCTCCGCTGCGCTCGGCGGGCCAGCGTCTTCGGCAGGTCGGCGGGCCAGAGCTCGAGGCTCGTGCCGAGCACGTTCGTGACGAGCACGTTGCCCCTGCGGTCGACGATCGTGCCGCGCGGCGCGTCGATCGGGATCGTTCCGCACGCGGTTGTTGTTCGCCTCGGCGCGGTACTTGCCGCCCGAGAGCACCTGGAGCGCCCAGAGGCGCAGGAAGAGCACGGCGAAGACGGCGAGCGCGACGAAGCCGAGGATCGCGACGCGGAGCGCGAGCTGCGGCGTCAGCCGGTAGGGCTCCTCGACCCGCGGGTCGCCCGGCAGGAACCGGCGCAGCATCCGGGCGGACGCGCTAGCCAAGGAGCCGCACCTCGTGGACGCGGTCGAACGCGTCGACGGGCGGGAAGAGCCGGCGCGCGAACGCGTAGACGGGCCAGGTCAGGACCAGGTTGAGAAGCACCGTCGCCGGGCAGCCCGGCGAGCACGCGCCGGCCGGCGCGGGCTCGCCGAGGAAGAAGCGAGCGCGAGCTCGCCGAAGCCGTAGAGGACGGTGATCACGGCGACCGACGTGTACGGCGCGTGGAAGCGGTCGCGGGCGGTCGTCTCGCCGTAGCGGCCGGTCCAGAAGCCGGCGAGCGTGAGCAGGAGCGAGGTGAAGCCGAGCGAGCCGAGGTTGGCGGTGTCGATCAGCAGGCCCGCGCCGAAGCCGGCGAACGCGCCGAAGATCGAGCCGCGCAGGAGCGCGATCGAGATCAGCAGCACGAGCACGAGGTCGGGCGTGCCGCCGAGCGGCGTGTACGCCGAGAGCACCGACACCTGGACGAGCACGGCGACGAAGAGCAGGACGCTCGCCTTCAGCGACGTCGAAGGTCATCCGCCGGCGGCCCGCTGCTTCGGGATCAGGACGAGCACCGACTCGAGCGAGGAGAAGTCGACGAACGGCTGCACCTGGATGTTCTTGAAGATGTCGGTGTCGGTCTGGCCGACGCTCGAGACGATGCCGATCGGGATGTTGCGCGGGAAGAGCGACGGCAGCTTGCTGCCCGCGGGCGAGCCGGCGGTGATGATCGTGTCGCGCTCGTCGACCTGCTTGTCCTTGCCGATCCGGTCGAGGACGAGCGAGGTGCTCCCGGTGCCGTGGTCGAGGATCCCGACCGCCGCCAGGTTCTTCACGTCGACGGCGCGGACGGCGCTGCTCGGGTCGGTGATCAGCGTCACCCGCGACTCGTTCGCGAACACCTTCGAGACGGTGCCGACGAGGCCCTGGTTGGTGACGACGACGTCCTGGGTGACGATCCCCTGGTCGGCGCCGGCCGAGATCGTCACGCTCTGGTCGAAGGCCGACGGGCTCGTGAGCACCTGCGGCGGCGACCTCGTTGTAGTCCTTCGGGAAGGTCGCCGAGCGGACGTAGTGCAGCAGCTTGTGGAGCTGGGCGTTCTGCTGCTCGGCGCCCGTCAGCTGGGCGTTCCGCCGCTCGAGCTGCGCGTTCCGCACGCTGCAGGCGCCTCGTTCTCGGCCTTGGCGTTGAAGAGGCCGTGCGTCCAGTTCGACGGCGTCGCGGAACGGCCGCGCGACCCGGTTCGCGGCGATCTCGAACGGCCGCAGCACCGAGGCGGCGAAGCCTTCGACCGGGTCGAGCGCGCTCGAGCGGAACGAGACCGTGAGCAGGACCAGCGAGACGAGCACCAGGCCCACCACGACGAACCGGCGCTTGAGCGGGCTCGAGCGGGTCGAGGAGTGGCCGGATGCAGCGGCACGCTGGACGGAGGAGCCCAGGACCGCAACGCGGACGTTCCGGTTGCGAGGCACGAGCCTGACAAGTCTAGCGACGCTCGGGCCCTGACCCGGATCCGTCTGGTTTCGCGCCGCGGGCGGGGGCTCCGCCCGTGCCCGTCCACGACGGCCGTGCTCAGACGCAGGCGGGCGGAAATCCTACGATTTCCACGCCTGCGAAGATCTCTCAGTAGCGGCGGCCGTTGCGGGAGCGCGAGCGGGCCCTGGCGCGGGCGCTGTTCCGCATCGCCTCGAACTCCTCGAGGCTTCGGCCCGAGCCGACCGCGACGCACGTGAGCGGCGACTCGGCGAGATGGGTCGGCATGTGCGTCTCCTGGCGGAGCCGCTGGTCGAGCCCCTGCAGGAGCGCGCCGCCGCCGGCGAGGACGATCCCGCGGTCCATGATGTCGGCCGCGAGCTCGGGCGGGGTCTTGTCGAGCGTCGACTTGATCGCGTCGATGATCTGCGCGATCGGCTCCTCGAGCGCGTGCCGGACCTCCTCGCTCGAGAGGATCACCGTCTTCGGCAGGCCGGTGAGCATGTCGCGGCCGCGTACCTCCGCCTGCACCTCCTCCTTGAGCGGGTGGGCGGAGCCGACCTCGAGCTTGATCTCCTCGGCGGTCTGCTGGCCGATCAGGAGCTTGTACTCGCGCTTGATGTGGTTGATGATCGCCTCGTCCATCTCGTCGCCGCCGACGCGGAGCGACTGCGAGACGACGATCCCGCCGAGCGAGATCACGGCGACCTCGGTGGTGCCGCCGCCGATGTCGACGATCATGTTCCCGGTCGGCTCGGCGACGGGCAGGCCCGCGCCGATCGCGGCCGCCATCGGCTCCTCGATCAGGTAGGCCTGGCGGGCGCCGGCCGAGAGCGTCGCCTCCTCGACGGCCCGCTTCTCGACCCCGGTCACGCCCGACGGGACGCAGACGACGACGCGCGGATGGGCGAAGCGGTGCTGGTGCACCTTCTGGATGAAGTGGCGCAGCATCTGCTCGGTCACGTCGAAGTCGGCGATGACGCCGTCCTTGAGCGGCCGGATCGCGCTGATCGTCCCCGGGGTGCGCCCGAGCATCCGCTTCGCCTCGAGGCCGACCGCGTGGACGTCCCCGGTCGTCTGGTCGATCGCGACGACCGACGGCTCGCTGAGGACGATGCCCGCGCCCGCGCACGTAGACGAGCGTGTTGGCCGTGCCGAGGTCGACGGCCATGTCCCGGCCGCCGAACCCTGTGAGGTAGTTGAAGATGCCCATGGTCGCCCCGCGCGGCCCCACTCTACCGGCGTCCCGTGGGGCTAGCCGAAGCCGTAGAGCGCCGGGGAAGCGCTCCGCGAGCAGGCGGACGAGCAGCGCGCCCGGGCAGCCCGACGACGTTCAGGTAGTCGCCCTCGATCCGCTCGACGAGCGCCGGCGCCGAGCCCCTGGATCGCGTAGGCGCCGGCGCGTCCCTCCCACTCGCCGCTCGCGAGGTAGCGGTCGATGTCGTGCGGCGCGAGCTCGCGGAAGGTGACCCGCGTCGTCTCGCCGTGGAGCTCCTCCCACGCCTCCGTTCGCAGGCAGAGGCCCGAGACGACCTCGTGGGTGCGGCCGGAGAGCAGCTCGAGCATCTGCCCGGCGTCGGCCGGCGTCGCGCCGGCTTGCCGATCAGCCGTGCCTCGCAGCGGACGATCGTGTCGACGCCGAGAACCGGGCGATCGCCGCCGTCGACCGAGCGCGCCTTGCCCGCGGCGTGCTCGAGCGGGTCGCCGCCGGGCGTCTCCTCGTAGGCGGGCGCGACGACCTCGAACGGGACGCCGAGCTGGGTGAGGATCGCCGACCGCTGCGGCGAGGTCGAGGCGAGGACGATCGGCGTGCTCACCGCTTGCGTGCGACCCAGATCTCCTCGGCCGGCCACCGGCGCGCCCACTCGGCGGTCACGAAGCCGTAGTGCTCGTGCGTTGCCGCTCCGTCGGGGGCGTAGAGCTCGAGGAGGCGCTCGAGCTCGAAGCCGTTGGCGCGAAGCAGGTCGATCCGCTCTCCGTGCGAGACCTGGAAGTCCACACCCTCGTCGCCCCAGTCGAACCGGCGCATGCCGCGCTGGGGCCGCTGCAGCGTCGTCGTCACCGGCTCGTCACCGTCGGGGGCGCAGAGGATCGAGATCGTCGAGTTGCACATGAAGACGAGCCGCCCGCCGGGGCGGAGCAGGCGCGACGCCTCGGGGACCCACCGGTACGGGTCGACCCAGATCGAGACGCCGTACTCGGAGATGACGAGGTCGGCGCACTCGCCGGGCAGACCGGTCGCGCCTCCGTCGGCCTCGACGAGCGGGAACTCGATGCCCGTCTCGCGCATGCAGGCCCGCGCAGTCTCGAGCTGCGCGGGCGTCACGTCGACCCCGACCGGCCGGGCGCCCCTCCTAGCGAGCCACGCGGAGAAGTAGGCAGTCCCGCATCCGAGCTCGACGACGTCGAGGCCGTTCACAGCACCGATCACGCCGACCTCGTGCTCTGGGATCCCCCAGAGGCCCCAGCTGATCTCCTCCTGTGCCCATTCGACCGGCGCCCGCGCCGCGGTGTAGTCGGCGTTGGTCTGCGTCCAGGTCTCCCGGTTGCGCGCCGCGTCTTCGAGCCAGCCCGTCACGTGTCGTCTCCCGCGATGGATCCAGACCAGAAGCGGCCGGAGCCGGGCTTCGCCCGGCGGGAGGCCCGGCTAGGCGCGGCTGTCGCCTGGCCGGGAGGAGGGGGCTCGTGGGGGAACCTCGTTGGTTCCCCCACGATTAGACCAGCCCATCGGGAAACCAGAGGCCGATCTCGCGCTCCGCCGACTCCGGCGAGTCCGAGCCGTGCACGAGGTTGTTCGGCATCGCGAGCGCGAAGGTCCCGCGCAGCGATCCCGGGTCGGCGTCGGCGGGGTTCGTGGCGCCGATCGTCTTCCGTGCGGTGGCGATCGCGCCTTCGCCTTCGAGCACGAACGCGAGCGTCGGGCCGGAGGTGATGAAGTCGACGAGCTCGCCGAAGAAGGGCTTCTCGCGGTGCTCGGCGTAGTGCGTCTCGCCGAGCTCGCGGGAGGCGACGAGCAGGCGGGCCGCACGCAGCTTCAGGCCGCGCCGCTCGAACCGCGCGACGATCTCGCCGGCGAGGTTTCGCTCGACCGCGTCGGGCTTCGCCAGGATGAGGGTGCGCTCGACGGCCATTCCGGGCGCGGAGCTTACCCCGTCACCCGGGGCTGCGGGTGCTCGACCGGCGCGGCGTCCGCTTGACGTCGGCCAGGGCGACCGGAGAGTCGACCGGCACGGGCGTCTCGCAGTACGGGCAGACCTGCCAGGCCGGCTCGAGCGGGCGCCTGCACTCGCTGCACGCTGCCCGGAGCCTCGTGGTGCACACGGGGCAGACGAGGAAGTCGGGCTCGAGATCGCATCCGCAGACGCGGCACTTGACCTCGGCGCCGCCGAGCCGGCTCTCGATCGCCTTGATCTCGAGCTCACGTTCGCGGACGTCCTCGAGGTACTCGGGCGGTCGGAAGAGCATGTAGATGAGCGGCCCGAGGAAGGGAGGGATCGCGCCGACGAGCGTCGCGAGCAGGACGAGCCGCCAGTCCGCTATCCGCCGGCGGGCGTCCTTCCTGACCCAGGCCACGGTCGCGAGCCAGAACAGGATCACGAACGCGACGAGGCCGATCCTGACCCCGGCCCAGGTTCCGGAGTGGAGGAAGCTGTGCACCCCGCCGAAGACGCTCGCGCTCACAGCAGCATCCGCCCTAGCGCCCATCCGGCCGCAAACGCGAGCCCGACGAAGAGGACGAGGAGCACGAGCGCGAAGGTGAAGACGCTGAGGCGTTCACGAGCCCTGGAAATTGTACGGGTTCTAGGCATCGCGCGATAGCTCGGAGAGCAAGTAGAGCGATCCTGTCACGAGCACGGCACCATCCGGCCCCGCGAGCGAGCGTGCGCGGGCGACCGCGGCGGCCGGAACGGGCTCGATCTCGACGTGCCGGAAGTGCGGTGCGGCGAGTCGGGCGAGCTCCTCGGGGGCGAGTGCCCGAGGGTTCTCCGACCGGGTCGCGACGAGCGTGTCGGCGACAGCCGTCAGCGCCCGCAGCATCGCTTCCGCCCGCTTGTCGGCGAGGATCGAGGCGACGACCGTGTACCGGCGGGCGGGGAGGCGCGCGAGCAGGTAGCCGATCCCGGCGAGGTTGTGCGCGCCGTCCCAGATCTCGAGCGGCCGCTCGCCGCGGCGCTCGAGGCGACCCGGGACGAGTAGTGCGTCCGCCGCCCGGGGGTCGACGGCACGGCCGAGGAAGCCCTCGGCCGCGGCCACCGCGAGCGCCAGGTTCGAGGCCGGGGCGTGCTCGACGGTTCCGGCGCCTGCGGCGCGGGCGAGCTCGGCCCATTCGGGCTCGCCGAGCACGACGAGGGCGCCCGGCGGGACGACCGCGAGCTTCTCGGCCGCGATCGCCTCGCGTGTCTCGCCGAGCACCTCGGTGTGCTCGAGTGCGACGTTCGTGAGCACGACGACCCCGGCGGCGAGGACGTTCGTGGCGTCGTGGCGACCTCCGAGGCCCGCCTCGACGACCGCGACGTCGACCCCGGCCGCGGCGAACTCGGCGAAGGCGGCGGCGGTCAGCACCTCGAACTGGGTCGCTCCGGCTGCATGCGGCCGGATGCGCGCGAGGGCCCGCTCGAGGTCGGCGGGCCGGCCGTCGACCTGGACCCGCTCCGACCAGCCGCGCACGTGTGGCGAGACGTACGCGCCGGCCCGCAGCCCGTCCGAGCGGAGCAGCGCGGCGGCGAAGAGCGTCGTCGAGGTCTTGCCGTTCGTGCCGACGACGTGGATCGCCGGGAACCGCCGCTGCGGGTCGCCGAGGTCGGCCAGGAGCCGCTGCATCCGCTCGAGCCCGAAGTGCTCGGGCCAGGGCGAAAGGCTCTCGACCCACGCGAGGTTCCCTGCAGGCACGTCGTCCGGGCCGGCCATCGACACGAAGTGTGCCGGTGGGGCGGCGCTCCTACTCGCCGAGCGCCTCGAGCTCGCGCCGGTAGCGCTCGAGCTTCTCGCGCTCGGCGGCGACGACGTCGGGCGGGGCGTTCTGGACGAACCGCTCGTTCGCGAGCATGCCCTCGCAGCGGGCGATCTCCCGGCGAGCCGCGCGCGCTCGGCCTCGACCGCGTTCGTGGACGCCGCCGCCCGGCGGTCCGGCTTGACGACGGCGTCGAAGATCCGCTGCTCCTCCGGGTCCTCGAGCCCGACGAGGGCCCCGCTGCGCCGGAACGTCGCAGCGGCCCCCTGGACCCGCGTCATCGCAGCAGCAGCAGCAGCAGCCGGCGCGGGCGGTGCCGGCTCGGGCCAGGGGCCGAGGATCAGGCGCGTGTCGTGGAACTGCGACCAGATCTCCTCGGTGACGTGCGGAAGCACCGGATGCAGGAGCGCGAGCAGCCGCTCGAGCGCCGCGAGCGCGGTCGACGATCGGCGCGGGAGTCGTTTGCGTGCAGGCGCGGCTTGATCGCCTCCGCGTACCAGTCGCAGAAGTCGTCGAAGGTCAGGTGGTAGAGCGAATCGACGGCATGTGCGAAGTCGAACCGCGGCAGCAGCTCCTCGAGCTCGGCCCGCGTCTCGTCGATCCGCGCGACGATCCACGTCTCCTCGAGCGCGTCGGCCTGCAGCTCCGGGTCGATGCCCTCGGCGTTCTGGAGGATCAGCCGGGCGACGTTCCAGAGCTTGTTCGCGAGCTTCCGCCCTCCTCGATCGCGCCCCAGCTGAAGCGGACGTCCTGCGTCGAGGAGATCTTCAGGAGCCCGTAGCGGGTAGCGTCGGCGCCGTGCTTTGCGACCGCCTCGAGCGGATCGATGCCGGTGCCGAGGCTCTTCGACATCCGCCGGCCGTCGACCGCGAGGACGGTCGAGTTGATGATCACGTCGGTGAACGGGATGTCGCCGAGCAGGAAGAGCCCGGAGAAGATCATCCGGTTCTCCCAGAGGCGGATGATCTCCCGGGCGGTCACGTTGACGTTGCCCGGGTAGTAGCGGGCGAGCTCCGGCGTCTCGTCGGGCCAGCCGAGCGTGGCGAACGGCCAGAGGGCCGAGGAGAACCACGTGTCGAGCACGTCGGTCTCGCGCTCGAGCTCGGCCGAGCCGCACTCGGCGCAGGCGGCGGGCGGCGGCCAGGCGCAGACCTGATGGCCGTCCGGGCACGTCCAGATCGGGATCTGGTGACCCCACCAGAGCTGCCGCGAGACGCACCAGTCGGGGGCGTGCTCGAGCGACTCGATCGCGAAGCGGTGCTGGCTCTCGGGGTGGTAGCGCACCCGGCGCGGACTCGAGCGCCTCGATCGGCAGGGGCGGCGAGCTCGTCCATCCGGCACCACCACTGCGGCGAGACGAGCGGCTCGATCCGCGAGTGGCAGCGCTCGCAGGTGCCGACCGAGTGGCGGAAGCTCTCGCGCTTCTCGAGCTGGTCGTGCTCCTTCAGCCACTCGACGACGCGCCGGTCGGCCTCCTCCTGGTCGAGCCCCTCGAACCCCTCCGCGGTCATGCGGCCGTCGGGCCCGATCACGGTCAGCGTCTCGAGCCCGTGGTCGCGGCCGATCTCGAAGTCCGTCGGGTCGTGCCCCGGGGTGATCTTGAGCGCCCCCGAGCCGAACTCGGGCTCGACGCGCTCGTCGGCGATCACGGGCACGTGCCGGCCGACGACGGGAACGACCACCTCCTTGCCGATCGCCTCCCGGTAGCGCGGGTCGTCGGGATGGACGGCGACGGCGACGTCGGCGAGGATCGTCGCCGGCCGCACGGTCGCGATCGTGATCGAGCCGGAGCCGTCGGCGAACGGGTAGCGCGCATAGGTGAGCGCGTCGTCCATCTCGACGTGCTCGACCTCGAGATCGGAGATCGCCGTCTGGTGGTACGGGCACCAGTTGACGATCCGGTTGGCCCGGTAGATCCAGCCGGCGTCCCAGAGCCGGACGAAGTACGTCATCACGGCCTCGACGTAGCGCGTCGTCCATCGTGAAGCGCTCGCGGGAGTAGTCGAGCGAGCAGCCGAGCTGCCGGAACTGGCCCATGATCGTGCGGCCGGTGCTCTCGAGCCACGCCCAGGTCCGCTCGAGGAACGCCTCGCGGCCGATCTCCTGCCGCGAGGTGCCCTCGGCGAGCAGCTGCTTCTCGACCACGTTCTGGGTCGAGATCCCGGCGTGGTCGTAGCCCGGCTGCCAGAGGGTGTCGAAGCCGCGCATCCGGTGCCAGCGGATCAGGCAGTCCTGCATCGAGCCGTTGAGCGCGTGGCCCATGTGAAGCTCGCCCGTGACATTCGGCGGCGGCACGCAGATGACGAAGGTATCGGCGCTGCGCGCACCGGCCCCGGCGCGGTAGAGGCCCTCGGCCTCCCAGGTCTGCTGCCAGCGTCTCTCGACGCCGTGCGGGTCGTAGCGGGTGTCCATTTTCGGAGCGCTCATCCTACGCGGGCACCGGCGGCGGACTGCCCGGCTCTCCGACCGGCTCGCGCTGCCAGCGGCAGGACTCGAGCTCGGTGGAGAAATTGTTCCGAATTCGTCACGAATGGAGGGGTGACGTAGAGGTACATCTACGTCTGTGGCGCACCGCTTGCAGATCTGGCTGACCGACGAGCAGTACGGCACGCTGAACGACGAGGCGAACCGGACCGGAGTGTCGATGGCGGAGCTGATCCGCCGGCTCGTCGATCGTGCGTGGCGGCCGGGGGCCCGCCCGCGGGTCAACGGCTTCGAGCTCAGCGTCGGGCTCTGGCGACGCCCGGACGCAGCGGTCGCGGCCCGGCGGCCGGGAATCAGGCTCGAGGACTGAAGCGGGAGCTAGGCCGATTCTTCGGCGAGCTCGTCGGGGCCTTCCAGATCCGCCCCGGCCGAGGTGACGAGCGTCGGCTTGAGGCTCTTCTCGATCGTCTCCTTCGTGATCACGCACTTGGAGACGTCCTTGCGCGACGGCAGCTCGAACATCACGTCGAGCAGCGCGTTCTCGATGATCGAGCGCAGGCCGCGCGCGCCCGGTCTCGCGCAGAAGCGCCTTGTCGGCGACCGACCAGAGCGCGTCCTCGGTGAAGTGGAGATCGATGTGGTCGTAGTTGAAGAAGCGCTGGTACTGCTTGACGAGCGCGTTCTTCGGCTCGGTGAGGATCTGGACGAGGTCCTCGCGCTTCAGCTGATGCACGGCCGAGAGCACCGGCAGGCGGCCGATGAACTCCGGGATCAGCCCGAAGTTGAGCAGATCCTCGGGCATCACCTCGGCGAGCAGCTCGGCGCTCTCGGCGTCCCGCTTCGACGAGATGTCGCGGCCGAAGCCGATCGCGTTCTTGCCGATGCGCTTGGCGATGATCTTGTCGAGCCCGGCGAACGCGCCGCCGCAGATGAAGAGGACGTTCGTCGTGTCGATCGAGAGGAACTCCTGGTGCGGATGCTTGCGCCCGCCCTGCGGCGGCACCGAGGCGACCGTCCCCTCGAGGATCTTCAGCAGCGCCTGCTGGACTCCCTCGCCCGAGACGTCCCGCGTGATCGACGGGTTGTCGGCCTTGCGGGCGATCTTGTCGACCTCGTCGATGTAGATGATCCCGGTCTCCGCCTTCTTGATGTCGAAGTCGGCAGCCTGGATCAGCTTGAGCAGGATGTTCTCGACGTCCTCGCCGACGTAGCCGGCCTCGGTCAGCGCGGTCGCGTCGGCGATCGCGAACGGGACGTTGAGGATCCGGGCGAGCGTCTGTGCCAGGTGCGTCTTCCCGCACCCGGTCGGCCCGAGCAGCAGGATGTTCGACTTCTGCAGCTCGACGTCGCCCTCCTCGGTCCCCATCTGGACGCGCTTGTAGTGGTTGTAGACGGCGACCGAGAGCGTGCGCTTCGCCTCCTCCTGGGAGACGACGTAGTCGTTCAGCGAGGCGTAGATCTCCTTCGGGCGCGGCAGGTTGTCGAGGTCGAGCGTCGACGGGGTCGTGAGCTCCTCGTCGATGATCTCGTTGCAGAGATCGATGCACTCGTCGCAGATGTAGACGCCGGGCCCGGCGATCAGCTTCTTGACCTGCCGCTGCGACTTGCCGCAGAAGCTGCAGAGGAGCTGCTCGTTGCCGTCGCTCGGGCGTGCCATACCGTGTCCTCCTGCCTCGCCCGCAGCGCACCTGCGCTCAGGCTGCGGCCTCCGCGCGCGCCGCGACGTCGCGGTGCGTGATCACGCTGTCGATGATGCCGTACTCGGTGGCTTCCTGCGGGCTCATGAAGAAGTCTCGTTCCATGTCGCGGGACACGATCTCGATGCTCTTGCCGGTGTGCAGCGAGTAGATCTCCTCCAGCCGCCGCTTGAGGCCGATCACCTCGCGCGCCTGGATCTCGATGTCCGTGCCCTGCCCCTGGAACCCTCCGGACACCTGATGGATCAGGATTCGCGAGTTCGGCAGCGCCATCCGCTTTCCTTTCGCGCCGCCCGAGAGGAGCAGCGAGCCCATGCTCATCGCGATCCCGACGCAGATCGTCTGCACGTCCGGCTTGATGAACTGCATCGTGTCGTAGATCGCGAGACCGGCGTAGACCGAGCCGCCGGGCGAGTTGATGTAGAGGAAGATGTCCTTGTCGGGATCGTCCGACTCGAGATGCAGGAGCTGGGCGATCACGAGGTTCGCGATCTGATCGTCCACGGGCGTCCCGAGAAAGACGATGCGCTCGGCGAGGAGGCGCGAGTAGATGTCGAACGCGCGCTCGCCGCGCGACGTCTGCTCAACCACCATCGGGATCAACGGGCTCATCGCTCCACCACTCCTTCATCCGTGCTGCCGGGGGTCCACAACTTCTTCTCGGGCGCCAGTGCCTTTTCCTTGTCGGGCGTCCAGATACTTTCGCGGACGTTCGCGAGCTCGGGCGAGATCGGCTTCACCTCGGCGGCGATGCGATCGACCGCGTGCTTGAGACGGAGGTCGTCGCGGATGCGGTCGGCGCCGCCCGCGCCGAAGAACTCCTCGATCTCCTCGTCCGACTCGCCGTCGTCGCGCAGCTCGCCGCGAATGTCGTCGTCGCTGACCTCGAGGCCGAGCTTGTCGGCGACGCCCTCGAGCACGAGCTCGCGCGCGATCGAGTGCGCCGCCTCGGCCCGCAGCGTCTGCTCGAGGTCGGCACCGCTGATCCCCATCATCTGGAGGTAGGCGGCCGGGCTGACCCCGCGCGCCTCGAGCTGGCGGATGAAAGCATTGATCAGCTCGCGCGTCCGCATCTCGACGACCAGGCCAGCAGGCTCGACCTTGGACGCCTTGATCAGCTCGTCGACCGCATCCCGGCGGAAACGGTTGTCGGCATCCTGCTCGAGCAGCGTCCGGATTCGCTCGCCGATCGAGGCGCGCAGCTCGTCGAGCGTCTCGAACTCGGAGGCGGCGCGCGCGAAATCGTCGTCACGCGGCGGCAGCACCTTCTCGAAGAGCTCGTTCAGGGTGATCGTCGCGGACTGCTCCGTCTCGTCGCCGACCTCCCAGGCGACCTGCCGGCTCTCGCCCCGGACGAGGCCGCGGATCTCGTCCTCGATCTCGCCGGCGAGGCCGTCAGAGCCGAGCTCGACGACGTAGTTGCGCTGGCCGAAGCCCTCGTCGGAGACGATGTCGACGACGGCGACGTCGCCTCCGCCGGCGGGACGTCCCTCGACGGGAGAGAGCGGGGCGATCATGCCTTGCAGGGCCTCGAGCTGCGCGTCGACGACCTCGTCGTCGACCTGCACCTCGGCCCTCGGCACCTCGAGCGTGGTCCAGTCCGCGGGCTCGACCGCGGCTTGCACGGGGAACTCGGCTGTGAACATCCAGCTCTCGTCATCGGCCCGCGGCAGCTCGTACTTGAAGTCGGGCTGGTCGGCGGGCCGGACGCGGCTCGTGCGGGCGGCAGCCCAGAACCAGCTGCTGATGTGGGACTCGACCGCCTCGGAGTAGAGGCGTTCCTTGCCGATCCGCGAGAGCAGGACCTGCGGCGGCACCTTGCCCGCCCGGAACCCCGGAATCTTGACCCGATCGGCGAGGTCGTGGGTTGCGTGCTCGACCGCGTGGTGAACCTCTCCGGCAGGGACCTCGACCGTCAGGCGAACCCGGTCGTCCGCCAGCTGCTCGACCTGCGTCTCCATAGGCGAGCCATTGAATCAGAGGGAGTCGGGCTCGCGCACCGTCCAACCCTGTCCCGGGGGGCGGGTGATGGTGCGGCCCGCTCGTCGGAGCGAGCCGCTCCGGCCGGTCGCGGCGGCCGCTGCGAAGCTCCAGGCAATCGGCCGTCCCGCGCCGATCGCTAGCGTCCTCGCCGTGGAAGTCGAGACCGCGATCCGCAACCGGCGGACCCACAAGGCCTACGAGCGCGAGCCCGTCGACCGCGAGACCGTCGAGGAGCTGCTCGAGCTTGCCCGCTGGGCGCCGAACCACCACCTGACCGAGCCCTGGCGCTTCCGGGTGGTCGGCCCCGAGACGTTCGGGCGGCTCGTCGCCGCCGGGAAGCCGAACGAGGCCGAGAAGCTCGGCCGCGCGCCCACGCTCGTCGTCGCCAGCGCCAGGCTCACTGGTGACGACCATCAGAACCGAGAGGATCTCCTCGCGACCGCCTGCGCGGTCTACATCGTCCTGCTGGGCGCCCACGCCCGCGGGCTCGCCTCCTACTGGCGCACCCCGGACCTGTTCGAGTCGCCGGCCGGCCGTGCCGCCGTCGGGCTCGAGGAAGACGAGGAGTTCGTCGCGCTGATCCACCTCGGCCGCCCGGCAACGGTCCCCTCGCCGAAGGAGCGCGCGCCGGTCGACGAGTACGTCCGCTTTCTTCCCTAGTGCAACCCGTCACCGGAGACGTGCCTCGCCCGGCGAGATCGTTCGGCGCGCCCCGGGCTCGGTTGGGGAATGCGGGCGAGAGGACTCGAACCTCCAAGGACCGAAGCCCACCGGGACCTAAACCCGGCGCGTCTGCCAGTTCCGCCACACCCGCGCTCTGGACGGATCGTATCGCCGTGCCCGCCCGGCAGGCCTCGCCTGCTGGCGGCGGCTGCCAGGGAGCGCCTCGTAGCCTGGCGGCAGCCGGTGCTCCGGCGCCCCGGGTGTACCCTCGCCGCGGGGATGGAGGACGTCGCGCTCTTCGCTCATCTGCTCGGCGCGTTCCTGCTCGTGTCGGGAACCGCCGTTGCCGGCGCGGCGTTCGAGGCGGGGCGTCGCCGGGAGTCGGCGGTGGAGATCGCCGTGCTGCTCGGGCTCGCCAGGATCGGCGCCGTCCTCGTCGGGAGCGGCCTGGTGCTCGTGGTCCCGTTCGGCCTCTGGCTCGTCAGCCTCGGGCACTGGGGCTACGACGCCGGGTGGGTCGAAACGGCGCTCGCGCTGCTCGTGGCCTCGACGACGCTCGGCGCGATCGGCGGCCAGACGCCCAAGCGCGCCCGCCGGCTCGCGACGAAGCTCGCCGCCGAGGGGCGTCCCGTCGACCAGGAGCTGCGGGCTCTCCTCGAGGATCGGCTCTCGCTCGCGCTCAACTACCTCTCGGCGCTGCTGATGCTCGCGATCGTCGTGCTCATGGTGTGGAAGCCGGGCGCCGCGCACGCCTGAGCCCCGCCGATTTGCCTGCACGACCCCTGCGCCCGCGGGCATCATCGTCGGGCAGGTACCTACCGCCGAGCAAGGGACACCTCATGAACCGTTGCGCCACCAGCTCCCGCCGCCTGATCGGCGCAGCCGCGCTGGCCTGCGCCCTCGCGCTGCCGCTCTCCGCCACGGCCGCCCCACCGGGGTGCGCGACCTCCGGTCTCGTCGTCTGGCTTCAGACGCCGCCCGGGAGCGGCACCGCGGGCGCCTTCTACTACGACCTGAAGTTCACCAACCTCTCGGGTCATGCCTGCAGGCTCCAGGGCTACCCGGGGGTCTCCGGCGTCGACCTCCACGGCCGCCGGCTCGGCAGCCCAGCATCACGCAACGGCGCCCACCCGGCTCGCGCGGTCACGCTCCGCAACGGCGCCACCGCGGTCGCGGTGCTTCGCATCACCGATGTCGGGAACTACCCCGGCTCGATTTGCCGTCGCGTGGCCGCCGCCGGCCTGCGCGTCTACCCGCCGAACCAGACCTCCGCGAAGCTGGTCCCGTTCCCGTTCGGGGCCTGCTCGCGCCGGGGGCCGGGCTACCTGAGCGTGGAGCCGGTGGCGTAGAAGGCCGACGCGGCGGCGCGCCGACCGCCGGACGCCGCCGAGACCGATCTGGGCGCACGGCTCGCCTCGCCGGCTGAAACGAATCAGTGGCACCCAACCCGCTGCGCGGGTTGGAGTCGTGAGAGGAGCGGCCCCGGGTGGAGTCGAACCACCGCTCGCAGCTTCGAAGGCTGCCGCTCTGTCCGCTGAGCTACGGGGCCTCGTGCAGGGTGGCGGACGGGATTCGAACCCGCGACCACCGGGACCACAACCCGGGGCTCTACCAACTGAGCTACCGCCACCGCGCACCGACATCGTATCCACGCCCGGCCGCGGCACCCGTCGAACGGGGCCGGGAGACGAAAAATGCGCCCGGGAGGATTCGAACCTCCGACCGTCGGCTTAGAAGGCCGCTGCTCTTCCTCTGAGCTACGGGCGCGCAGGGCGAAGGGTAGCTCCGGCTCTGGCGGGTGACCGGACGCGCGGGCGACGCGCGCAAGCGAGAGAGAGCGGGTGGCGGGAATCGAACCCGCATGGCCAGCTTGGAAGGCTGGAGCTCTACCATTGAGCTACACCCGCGGAGCTGGCCCGTAGGGTAGCCGTGCGTGCTCGCGGAGAGCGTCTACACCTGGCAGGCCGACCTCGACACCACGCTGGTCGTGCCGGCGCTCGCGCTCGTCTACCTGTTCCTCGCCGGGCGCTACGGGACTACGCGCGACCGTGCCGCCGCGTTCGCCGGATCGCTGGCGCTGCTCGCCCTCGCGTTCTGGAGCCCGATCCACCACCTCGGGCTGCACTACCTGCTCAGCGCCCACCTGCTCGGGAACGTGATTCTCGCCGAATGGGCGCCGCTGCTCGCGGTGCTCGGCATCTCGCCGGCGATGGCCGCGGCCGCGTCGCGCCATGCGACGTGGCGGCTGCTCACCCACCCGCTGGTCGCGCTCCCGCTCTGGCTCGGCAACTACTACGTCTGGCACATCCCGGCCGTCTACGACGCGGCGCTCGAGCGCCAGACCTGGCTGATCCACATCGAGCACGCGTGTTACTTCGGCACCGGCTTCCTCTTCTGGTGGCCGCTCGTGCAGGACGTTCCGCGCCGGCTTCCGAGCTCTCTGCGGGCCGGGTACGCGTTCGCGGCCTTCATGCTCGCAGCACCGCTCGGGCTCCTGCTAGCTCTGCTCCCCCATCCGATCTACGGCTACTACGTCGCGGCGACCCCGCGCGTCTGGGGCCTGTCCCCGCTCGCCGACCAGGAGCTCGGCGGCGTGACGATGGCCGCCGAGCAGGCGCTCGTCCTGTTCGTTGTGTTCGGCTACTGGTTCCGGCGGTTTCTCGCGGAGGAGGGGGCTATCTGAGGCAGCCGACGATCAGCGCCAGATCGCTGTCGCTCGGGGCGACATGCCAGAGCGTGACCGCGTTGTCGTAGCGGCGGAGCACGCTCGGCAGGCCCGAGCGGACGTTCGGGAACGCGAACCGCTGGTAGGCGAGCTCGAGCTGCTTCCCGTCGGCCAGAGATTGGCCGAAGGCGATCGTGACGTGGTTGTCGCCCAGCTGCGTCACGAATGCCCCGCCCGTCGCCGTCTGGGCGACGAAGTCGAGCTTGCCGCCGATCTGCGCACCCCGCTGGGTGAGGCAGGTCTCGGTCTTCGCGGGCGTGTATGTCGTCTGGCCTCCGCAAGCCGCCGAGACGAAGAGGACGGTCACCGCCACTCCGACGAGCGCCAAGCGAGCCATAGGACGGTGAGTGTAGTCAGGTCGGCGGCGGAAGTGGTTGACGTAGGGTTGGCACTCGTTGAAGACGATCGATCAGATGCTCGTGGAGTACGCGAGACTCACCGTGCGGGTCGGGATCAACCTCCAGCCCGGTCAGCCGCTCGCGATCAACTGCCTCGCCGAGCAAGCACCGCTCGCGAGGGCGGTTGCGGCAGAGGCATATGCTGCGGGCGCGAGCATCGTCGACGTCCTCTACTCGGACCAACATGTCCGGCGCTCGCACATCCAGCACGCGACCGACGAGATGCTCGGCTGGTCGCCTCCGTGGCTCGTCCAGCGGTTGAACGCGCTCGGCGAGGACGGCGGGGCGCTGCTCGCGGTGACCGGGAACCCCGAGCCGCGGCTGTTCGCGGACCTCGACGGCGGCCGGGTCGCGCGGGCGCGGATGCGGGAGGTCGCAGAGGCAGGGCTGAGGCTGACCGACGGCCTCTGCAACTGGTCGATCGTCGCGTACCCGAACGAGGGCTGGGCGCGCACCGTCTTCGGCGAGCCCGACGTCGAGCGGCTCTGGGAGGCGGTCGCGACGGCCGTGCGACTCGACGAGCCCGATCCCGTCGCCGCGTGGAAGGAGCACATGGCGAACCTGGGCCGGCGGGCGGACGCGCTCACCGGGCTGGCCTTCGACGCCCTCCGCTATCGCGGCCCCGGCACCGAGCTCGAGGTGGGGCTGCTGCCGGGCTCCTCCTGGGTCGCGGCGCTCGACGTCTCGCGCGGGATCGAGCACGTCGCGAACATGCCGACCGAGGAGGTCTTCACGTCGCCCGATGCACGCCGGGTCGAGGGCATCGTGCGCGCGACCTTCCCGCTTCAGCTGCACGGCACGATCGTGCGCGGCCTGACGGTTCGCTTCGAGGGCGGGCGGGCGGTCGAGATCCACGCAGACGAGGGCGAGGACCTGATGCGAGCCCACGTCGCGAGCGACGAGGGCGCAGCCCGGCTCGGCGAGGTGGCTCTCGTCGACCGCACCTCCCGCGTCGGCAGGACCGGCCTCGTCTTCTGCGACACGCTGTTCGACGAGAACGCAGCGTCTCACATCGCCCTCGGCAACGCGATCCTCCAGTGCGTTGACGGCGCCTCAGCCATGTCCGAGGACGAGCGCCGCGCCCGCGGTGTCAACACATCCTCGCTCCACACCGACTTCATGATCGGCAGCGACGAGCTCGCGGTCTCAGGCCTAACTCGTTCGGGCGCGGAGGTTCCGATCCTTGCGAACGGCGACTGGGTCCTGTAGCGGCGGGAAATCGGGACGGCGGAACCGACCAGCTACCACATGCTCCCAATCAAGGGCTCGGCCAATTCGTCCGCTCGACGGAATCGCTCCGAAAGACCGCCTCGAGCAGGGACTTGGCTGCGGTGCCCAGGGTGTCGTCCAACCACCGGGTCTGTCAGATCAACGGCGGGTGGGCTCATGCGATCGTCGCAATGAGCTGGTCGGAGGCTTCTGACTGGTTCTATTCGTTCGAGGGTTTGTCGAGGTCGTCCGGTCAGCTCGTCTGCGACCTGGTCGAGGTCGTGCTGGCTGTAGGCCGCGAGGTCGTCGCCTTTTCTGAGGTACTGCCGTAGCAGAGCGTTGGTGTTCTCGTTGCTGCCGCGCTGCCACGGGCTCGAGGGGGTCGCAGAAGTAGACCTGGACGCCGCTGTCGATCGTAAAGTTGGCGTGCGCGGCCATCTGCCTGCCCCAACTAAAGCGCGTTCCAGTGGGCGGTGTACGACGTGGTTGGGTGAACTCATCCCTGGATCCAGGGATCCAGGCACCCAGGTCTTGTCCGATGTCTTTCACATCAGATCATGATGTAACTAGGACAGGGGGTGCTCTTTGCGCTGGTCAGACAGGCGTGGCCTGTTTCTTTCGCTTCGCTCATCGCCGATGCTCCGGATCGAGAATGGTCAAACACTCGCCGAGTACGCACTGCTCCTCTCGGCCGTCGTGCTGTTGGGCGTCATGGCGCTCGCGATCGTCGGCGGGAATCTCAGGTCAGCTCTCGAGAAGACGTCCAACGCGTTCTCCGGCGCCACAATCAGCACCACCACGACCCCGGCCGGCCCCGCCACGACAACCACGTCGCCGACAACGACCGTGACAACCACTACGCAGAAGAAGAACCACAAGAAGAAGGCGGGTTGATGTGTCCCGACTGCACAACCGATCGTCTCGAAGCACCTCGAAAGGCGAGTCTCGCTGCCGAAGCGCAGCGCGCCCCACGAGCAGGCCTTCTCGACCCTTCGATCACGCATGCGGCCCTAGCGCGACTAGTCCTCGGCGGCTGCTCGGGCGTCTTCATTTAGCAACACCGACCCCAGGCGAGCGCCTACATCTCGGCTTCGCTGTCATCGTCGCGACGCGGGCGGTTGACTCGCCGTCTTCCGCACTGGGTGTGCTCCGGCAGGGCCGGAGGGAAGAAGACGAGCCTCACAGCTCGGGCTGGTCCTCGCGGCCTGGATCGCGCCGGCAACTTCAGGTTCAGACACCCACTCTAATGTCGGCCTGAACCGCTGACGGCCCGATCTTCGACGGCGCTTGCACCCCCGACGGCAGTCAGAATGGCTATCGATCCTTGGGGCGACCTGATGATCGCACTCGACCTCGGTAGGCGTGCCGAACTAGAGTCCGAACTGGTGCTCGACCCGCGATGACAAGATCCTGCAAGAGCACTATCGGGACGGGCGGATTCGAACCGCCGGCCTCCTGCTCCCAAACCGGCTCCGAGGCTTCTGTGCGACTGACCGATTCTCCGCGAAATATGGGCGTGAGCAGGTATTTCTCTGCCGTCGAGAGGCCGCGCTTCCGCGCTCGAATGCCCGTGTCTGCGGGTCTGCTGTTGCATCAGTGTTGTATGGCGTTGTTGCTCGTTCATCGAACGGGCAACCCTTTCGCACCTCCGGGTGCATATGCGTCTCGCCTCGATGGGTTTCCGGGGCGGGGTCGGGATGCTGAGCGTTGCGAAGCTCACGCTCGGGCAGGAGGCGTACTACGAGCAGCAGGTCGCGGGCGGTCTCGACGACTACTACGCGGGCCGGGGCGAGTCGCCTGGACTCTGGACCGGCAGCGGAGCCGAGGGACTCGGACTCGTCCGAGTCGTCGACGACGGCGCGCTCGGGACACTTCTCCGTGGTGTCGACCCGGCAACCGGGACGGAACTGCGCGCGCCGGTACGGGAGCGGACGATCACCCTCCGCACGCTCGACCTTGAGAGCGGGGAGTGGCGCGAGGAGCCAAAGCGGCTGGCGCCGGTCTCCGGATACGACCTCGTCTTCTCGTGCCCAAAGAGCGTCAGCATCGTCCACGCGCTGACCGACGACGACCGGGTACGCCGCGAGATCGACGACGCGCACGAGACGGCCTGGCAGGCCGCGCTCGGCTACCTCGAGAGCGAGGCGTGCATCGTCCGTCGCGGCCATGGCGGCGTCGGCCGCGAGCGCGGCGAAGGGTTCGTCGCCGCGGCGTTCCGTCATCGGACGAGCCGCGCGCAGGATCCGCATCTGCACACGCACGTGATCGTCGCCAACATGGCGCGGAGCGAGGACGGCGAGTGGCGAGCGCTCGACGGCGAGGCGATCCTGCGGACGTACCGGCTCGCGGCCGGCTACCTCTACGAAGCACAGCTTCGGCACGAGCTGACCCGGCGGCTCGGAGTCGAATGGACCGAGCCGGTCAAGGGCATGGCCGAACTCACCCAGGTACCCGAGGAAGCGGTGCGGGCGTTCTCGACCCGGCGGCAGTCGCTGCTCGAGCACATGGAGGCGCTCGGGACAGAAGGGTTCGCCGCCGCGCGTGTCGCCGCGCTCGCAACCCGCGAGGCCAAAGAGCAGGTCGACCTGCCAAAGCTCCGTGAGGAGTGGCTCGCACGTGCCGCCGAGCATGGTCTCGGGCACCGCGAGCTACGCCAGCTCGTCCACGAGCCCCGGATCGAGTCGACGATTCCAGACCAGGACGAGCTCGCCCGACTTCTCCTTACAGCGGATGGGCTGACCGCGACGCAGACGACGTTCACTCAGCCGGAGCTCGTCCGCGCCGTTGCCGGGTTGCTCCAGGACGGCGCGCAGGTTGCACAGGTGCTCGCGGCCGCCGACGAGTTCGCTCGCTTCCCCGGCGTTGAGCAGGTGGAGCCCGGCGAGATACCGGGCCGGCCGGCACGGTTCACGACGCGGGAACTGCTCGAGGTCGAACATGAGGCGCTCGCGCTCGCGACCTCAGGTCGCGATATCGGCGCACCGGCTGCAGATGGGCGAACCGTGCTTCGGGGCCTCCTTGACAGCGACCTCTCGCGCGAGCAGCAGCGGTTGGTGCGGGAGGCGGCGCTCAGCCGCGATCGCGTCGTGTGCGTGGTCGGCGTCGCCGGTTCCGGCAAGACGTCTGCTCTTCGAACGCTCCACGATGTCCACCGCGTAAGCGGTATGCAGGTAGTCGGTGCGGCGCCGAGCGGCCGAGCCGCCGACGAGCTGCAAACGGCGACCGGGATCCCGAGCCGCACCCTGCGCCGACTCCTTCTCGACGCTGACCGTGAGGGTGGCTTGCCGACCGGGTGTGTGCTGGTCGTCGACGAGGCAGGAATGGCCGAGACGCGCGTGCTCGCACCACTCCTCCGTGAGGTCGCGCGTGCGGAGGGGAAAGCAATCCTTGTGGGTGACCCGTGCCAGTTGCCCGCGGTCGGCGCCGGAGGCCTCTACCCGGCGCTCTGCGAGGAACTCGGCGCGATCGAGCTGACCGAGAACCGCCGCCAGCAGGAGCTGTCCGAGCGGCAGACGCTGGCGCATCTCCGCCGCGGTGACCCTGAGCCCTACCTTGCCCACGCCGCCACGCACGGACGTCTCCAGGTCGACAACGACACGACGGTCGCCAAGCAGCGTCTGCTCGAGGACTGGTGGCAGTCCGGCGCACTCGATCCGCCCGGGTCCGTGATGATCGCCTACCGACGGGCCGACATTCGTGACCTCAACCAGGCCGCCCACGCGCTCATGCTCCGCGCCAAGCGGCTCGGCCCCGACGCGCTGCTACTCGGCGAGCGCGAATTCCGCGTCGGTGACCGCGTCCTCTGCCGCCGAAACGACCTGCGACTCGGTCTCCGCAACGGCACCCGAGCCACGATCGCCGGCCTCGACCAAACGACGCTCATGCTGCGCACCGACCAGGGAGCGCTCCGAGCTACGCCGGTCGCCTACGCGGCGAAGCACCTCGACCACGGCTACGCCCTCACCGGTCACGCCGCCCAGGGAGCGACAGTCGATCGAGCCTTCGTTCTCGTCGAAGACCACGGAGCGCTGCAGGAGTGGGGCTACGTCGCCTGTTCACGCGCCCGCAGAGAAACACGCCTCTACCTCGCGGCTCCACCAGTCGACCCCGATCTGCCCGACCGCGCTCCGAATAGCGACCGGCTCCCGGAGCGGGTCGTGCACGCGTTGACCGCCAGCGCCTCCGAACCGCTCGCGGTCGACCAAGCCGACCGCGACGTGCGAGCAACCGAGCGTGTCGTCGCAGTGGGCCGGCGCCAGCTCGAGCAACAACGAGCCCTAGCCGAGCAACGACTCGCAGACGCCGAAGCGAAGCTCGACCGGCTCGGATGGCGCGGCCGTCGCGGCCACCGCGCCGAGCTGCGGACAGAGATCGCCTTCCAGCGGACCGCGCTTCGACTCGCAGACGAAAAGCTCGCCGAACCGCCGTCACTATCGCGGGTCCGACCACGAAGGACTGCTCCGAGCCGCGAGCGCTCAGAGCTCGTACGCAGCCGCCCCCGCGAGCTCGAGCAGAGGCTGGGGCCAATCGAGCACAAACATCGATTCGGGCTCGAGCGGTAGGCCGGCCGGCCCGTCAGGCGAGACTCGTAGGCTGCGGAGGTGCCGAGGATCAGCTCTTCTACGGGATCACGATCTGGATGTACTGGAGCGAAGGCGCACACGCCCGACCGCACTTCCACGCCCGCTACGCCGAACACGCCGCCTCGATCGACTTCACCGGCCAGCTGATCGCCGCTCATTGCCCGGCGCGCACTCGCGCTCGTCGCCGAATGGGGCAGCCCTCCACCAAGACGAGCTCACCGCCAATTGGGAACACGCCCGGCAAGACGAACGCATCGACCCGATCGACCCGCTCCCCTAACATGAAAGCGATGGAACAACTCGTCGACATCATGGCCGTCGAGGTAACCGGCCCATACCGGCTCCGGCTGACCTTCGCAGACGGGACAATCGGCAACATCGACTTCATAGAACGCGAGTGGCGCGGCGTGTTCGAACCACTTCGCGACCCCGACTACTTCGCGCGCGTCGAGGTCGACCCCGAAGCCGGCACGATCACCTGGCCCAACGGCCTTGACATGGCACCTGAGCCCCTCTACAGCGAAGCCCGGCAACAACTCGTCAAACCGCCCGAGCGTAAGCATCGCTCGCGCGGCCAGCGGTACTTTCCCGAGCCCCACCGGCTAGCATCGCAATCGACCCGGGACGGGGGTACGCGTACTACGCAGCGTGGGGTCTGCCTGGTTGTTCGTTAGAGCCGTGGGCTGAGTCGCAGCCCGCCCAGGTGCGGGTACCGGATGGCAGGCGCGGCGGATGAACGCAGCCAGTCCGACAGCCCAAGCTCCCGCTTCATCCGCCGCACGATCACGTCGGCGTAAAGAACAGTTGTGACGAGAAAGTCTTCCCAAGCGTGGCGATCAATCCGTATCTGGTCTTTGACCTTGAAACCCAGATGCGGGCAGTTTGCGACCAATCGAGCATCCGCACTACCTCGCTTGTGTGCGAACGCGTTTCGGATCTGCTGCATCTCCCACAGGTTCTGCGCCATTCGTGCGTCGTCGTCCTGGGCAGCCGCAACGAGTCCCACCGCGGCGAGCAACCACTCGTAGTGGTCCAGACGACGCGGCGACCGAATCTTCTGGTTGAGCTTCTGGTACCTACGGTCCAGTGCTTGCCGTGCGCCAGCGGCCCATTCGTCAGGAGGTAGTCCGTGGAGGCCGGAGACGGCGACCAACGCCCCTACATGCGTTCGGGCGGACGGCCACGACAGGAGCCACGCTTCGATGAGATCGCCAACCATCGTCTCCAATGCGCTCCAGATTGCGACAAGGCTGTGGCCGTGAAGCAGCGGGTGGTCTGTCTGCGACTCAGCCTGAGCACGTGCAACAAGTTTGGTCGCGGGTACGGCCCTTGTCAGAGTGTCGGACGCGTCTTGCAGTTGCCTGGACGTTGCCCTCTCGGTTCGAAGCATCTCGACGCTCACTCGGCTCAGTTCAATCAGGTCGCGCTCATCTTCGACGTACTCGGCGAAGACCCGAACGGGCTCCTTCCACCATCGAATGTAGGGGCGGCTGCCGTCGATACCTACGGCCACTGCGTTCGGATCTGCGGTGCGCAGGCGCAGCCGACGCCGAACACGACGGATCACCGTGTCCAGCGAATCGGCGTCCAAGTTTCGGTAGACAACGGCCGCCGAGCCACCCGAGCGGAGCCCCATCTGTCGCTGTAGGTCGCTGACGCTGCCCGTTGTCTTCCACTGACGCCGCCCAACAGTGTATCGGGCGGCGTTCATGTCGAAGCCGCTCCTTGTCCCGCGAGGGACCACACCCGCGTGAACGGCACAGCGATACCACCAGTCGTGGACGCTTTTCTGGACACGCATCTCGGTCGGCGACAGCCTTACCCGATGCCACCGACCGCCGTAGGGACTCTTCCGCAAATGGTCCCCATTCTCCAGCTTCCCAAAGCGCGCCATCTCCTCAAGTTCGGCAGCCGACGCCTTGCGCGGCGGACCACCACCAGTGTCCTCGTAACACATCACGTAATCCATGGGAGCCGGATCCCTAATCTCTGTCAACCTCTGGAGAGCAGCCCAGAAGTCATCGTCCTCCATAGATGAGCTGTGGAACGCGCGCCCCCGCAAATACGTGACCGTCCGCTGCGACGCGTCTATGTCCTGAAAGCGTAGGTTCTGAAGCCCCTTCATCTTCAGGCCGAGCGTAAGCACCAACCGAAGTGGCACCTGATCCCGCGGATCGGGGTTCGCGTGCAGGAGTGCTTTGGCCTGAGCTCGCGTGATCGTTCTTCTCGTCTTCCTCACGATGGACGGGTAGGTCAGTCCGTCTGTCGGATCCGCCATCAGGTTTCCCACGGCGCGGTGCCATTCGAAGAACGTGTGCAGCATCGACAGGTTGGTCCGATACGTCGCCGGCGCCCTGTGTCCCCATACCCTCTTGAGGAACTCGTGGACGACAGCCTGCCCGGCCGGCGGTTCGAACGTGTCGAGTGACAGGCCCCAGAAGGCAGCCTGAAGCTGGCCGAGACAGCGCCTGTAGCTGCGCATGGAGAGAGACTCGGTGTCTCTGGCCGCCATGAACTGTGCAATGGCAGCCTCGATCGTAAGCCCGCTTACGGCCTGTTCCCTTTCGGTCCTGTCGCGCTGATGGCACGAGGCTAGCTTGACGCCCTGACAGTCACGTTCGACTTCCGCCGCAGCGTGTACGTTTCATCTATAGCCAACGGTGCCGAGGGTCAGGGGTGTGCATCTGGGACGGCGCGATCGAACAAATGGGCGGCACCGATCGACCCATCCTGCGATCGCTCGCAGATAGCTTGACGTTGCCTCGCGTCGGGCGTCCTGACGCAACACCGGCGCGCCGACCTTCACTCGGGGAACATTCGGCGAGACTGGTACAGGCAGCGCCTTTGCATCCGATGATCCAGGCGGGCTCTCGAGATGTCGTGCCGCATGATTAGTTTCGCGCCATGATCGATCGCCTCCTGCGACCGGCGGTGCGGTACGCGCGGCGCTGGGACGCGTTTGGTGCTGTTGAGCCCCGGGCGCGGAGCGCCACGAGGCTTGCCGCGTCGGGTTTGCTGCGCCGGGCGCCGTTTCCGTCCACCTTCGTGGGGCCGCCCAGCCACGTCGTCCACGACATGGATGCCTGGCTCGGGAGAGCGCCTGATGTTGTCCATATTCCCCTCGCCCCGCCGGGACGAGCTGAGTTCCCGGCTCCGATCTCGGTCGAGCCTATCCATGTTCCGCTGGTGCATACGATTCGGGCTGGCCCCGATGGACGATTCTCGTACGAGACGCCGCGAAGATTTGTCGTGGCCCTGCCACAGGGGCGCGTCGTCGGTGGTGACGGCGCCGTCGTCAGCCGTGACGACGAGCTTGTGATTCCGATCTCGCCCGAGTTCGTGAGCATGCGTGCGATCCCGGGACGACACGACATGACAACCAGGATCCGGCTACCTCGACCGACCCGTTTCGCCGGAACGCTGGCCGTCCTGGCAACGCTAGGGGACTCGTTTTACGGGCACTGGATGATGGAGATGCTGCCCCGCGTCGTCCTGCTTCGATCAGCGGGCTTTGACCCAGCGGAGATCGATGGCGTGTACCTCCGAGCGCCGGAGACTGCATACGAGGTCGCCTCGCTCGAGGCGGCCGGCGTGCCACGCGAGAAGATCGTTGACTGTCGATCTCATCCGCACGTCTGCGCCGACCTCCTCGTTGTTCCGTCACCGCTGTTGGATATCTTCGAGGCCACGAGCCTCTCGTGCGACTTTCTCAACTCACTGTTCGCCCCGTCCGTGACGGACAGCGGACCGCGGACGCGCATCTTTGTCAGCAGGCGTGCCGCGGCGCACCGACGGATGGTGAATGAGAATGAGATTCTTGCCCTGCTGGAGCCTCTCGGCTTCAAGGCCGTCATGCCCGAGCAGATGGCCCTGGCTGAGCAAGCACGAGTGTTCGCGGGGGCGGAGGTCGTTATTGCCCCGCACGGATCAGGACTCGCGAACTACGTGTACTGCCGACCGGGAGGAACGGTCGTCGAGATCGTGAATCCGCGCGGCGCCGAGACTGGCTGCATGACGATCGCCGCGCGGCGGGGCCTCCGTCACGGGATGCTGTACGGAGACGGGATCGACCCGGCAGAGGATGTCCTCCTTGAGGACATGTACCTCGACCTCGAGAAGCTCCAGAGAATGCTCTACACCCTCGGTATTACGTGAGGTCGTCTCGTCGTCGCCATGGATAACGCAAGGGCGATTCGTCACCTAAGCTCACCAACTGTGTTGGCCAAGCGGCGCCCTGGCAACCCATGAAGGTCTTGTTGCTCGCCGAGGCTGTTGCGCTGCCTGATGGCACAGTTCCGCCGCACGGCAGCGGTGCGCACCTCGCAGCCGACCTTTCCGGATTGCGAGACCACTTCGACGTCTTGCCGATCATCGGCGAGGCCTCGAGCGGTGAATCGGCACCGTCTTCGTCCCGTTCGGTGGCGCGGCGTGTTTTGCCGGGATGGGTGCGAGGGCTCCGGCAGGACCTTCTGGCGCTCAGGAGCGACCGAGCCTTCACAAAGAGGGCGATGACGGCTGCCAGCTCATTTTCGCCCGATGTCGTCTACGCACGAAGTGAGTACCTCGGGCTGAGCGGTGTCCGGGTCGCGAAGCAACTGCGAATCCCACTTATCCTCGAGGTGAACGGCCTGCTCGCTCAGGACGTCAAATCGATGTACCGATCGCCCCTCGAGCCACTCGGGGCCGCAGTCGAGCGACTGAAGCATCGCCGCGCGGACGCCATCGTGACCGTCTCACCGGGTCTCGCGCGAAGACTCGAGAACATCGGAGCACCGTCGAGGAAGCTCGTCGTCATCCCAAATAGCGTCTCGCCAACACGAGTGCGACAGAACCTACGTGAGCGAAGCACGCGAGACGTCGTCGTCATCGGCTGGGTCGGTCACCTGATGCGCTGGCACCTCGAAGCACTCGGGTTCCTGATCGACGTCGCCCCAGAGGTGCTGCGGCAGGCTCCCCAGGTCCGATTCCTCGTAATCGGAGGAGGGCCCGGAATCGAGGGGCTCGAGACTCGCGTCCAATTCGAAGGGCTAACGGATCGGTTTCGCTTCGAAGGCATCGTCGCCCACGAGGCGGTTCCTGAGCGTCTCGCAGAGGTGGATATCGGCGTCATTCCCGCCGTATTCGACTACGCGTTGCCAGTGAAGCTCGTCGAGTACGGCGCCGCCGGAATCCCGGTAGTGGCGCCAAGAAGCGCAAGCCTCGACGAACAACTGGGCGGAGCGGACCAGTACGTAGGCTTTCGTCCTGCCGACCCCGCGGCCCTCACCGCAGCCCTCGTGCGACTTGCGTTAGACCCGGACGAGCGCGCTCGCCTGGGCGAGGCACTCCGCCTATGCGTGCAACGACGCTTCACGTGGGCCGCGACTGGCAGCGAACTAGCCGAACTGATCAATCATGTTGTCGAGACCGATCGCAAGGGCGGGATTACAACGCCACCGGACATGTCGAGCGGCTTGTGACCACTTTATGGCCGACCAGCGCGGAAGTCTGAGGCGCTGCCTCAGTCCCAGGAGCGCCCCGTACGGGTCCGCAAAATCGCCGGGTGATAGTCGAGGAGTCAGCCCAGCCGAACGTCGGTAGGAGCGCAGGCGGCCCGGGCCTCGGTTGAACGCCGGACGTCCGGTTGGACTCGAGTTCTGCCCGGGAACGAGCGACCGCGGTGCAGTCCCTTACGCTGGTGCTGGTCGGCGCGCTTTTCACCGGTTCGCGCATCGAGGCTCAGAGTCGGGCGATCTCCCCGACCGCGATCGACACGCGAGCTCGCGAGGACAACCACAGCGGGTCCCCCGGCGGAGGGGGTCGATGATGAGCCGGCCGCGAGCTGCGGTCAGAACGGCGGGTTGATGTTCAGTTGCGTCGCCTCGATGGAAGCGCCCACAGGCTGGCGCGCTCGGCGAGGGCTGTGTTCGCAGGCTGTATTCGCTGAACCGGTTCGACCCGCGAGCGGATGTTGGGGGTGCCAGTTCGCTCGTCGAAGTCGTCTCGGCGGAGCCCGAGGACACCGCCAAGCCAAGAATGCGCGTCGGGAGCAAGTCGAGTCGCGACTACTTTGTCGCCTTTTCTGGTTTTTTTTGGTCGAGCTCTTGACATACGCTTGATGCGTCTCTAGCATCAATAATCCAACTTACCAGTGCGAATGTTTCTGCGGTCAGACCTCGCTGCAGTGGTCGGTATCGATGGTCTGCCATTCAGGCGGCGCCTCAAAAGCTAAGTTGGTAATAGTCGCAATATGTATTTTGGCGACCCAATCAACATGAATTGTGAGAACTAGTCCTCGATAGTGGATGCGGATGTTAGCGCTGTAAATTACACATAGGGAGAGCTAAATGGCGGATATGATTATTACCAATCAGACAAATAACACGTATCTGTTTGGTCCTTATCAGCTCGCGGGAGGGATAGGTACGGCGACAGTAACGATCGACACGACCACCAACGCATCGCTATACCTGACGAACGACGCATTCGCGGATGTTGTGAATGCGCTTTACACATCGGGATCGATCACCGTAACCAATCAACCTTCGGTATTTCCGCGAGTGACGGGAGTACCGCAGCTCCTTCACGGTGACGGTAACCCGGAGGGCTCCGTATTTGCGACGCAGGGCTCAGCATTCATGCGCCGCGATGCTTCCTCCGCCAATAACAGCCTCTACGCAAAAACGACCGGGCCCTCACTCAGTACAGGCTGGAAGCCCTACTCGGGAGGAATCGCGCCTACTCCTGCGACGACGCTTCCGGGCTCGCCTTCGGACGGCCAGCAGGCGATTCTGACTGATTCGACGTCAGCCCCGACATATAACTGGTTCTTTCAGTGGTCGGCGGCAGCGAGCAAGTGGATCTTCATCGGCGGTTCACCCGCCTATAGCGAAGTCCAAACCGCCGAGGCCACGACGAGTACGACATATGTTGCCCTTACAACCGCAGGGCCGTCGTTCACGGTCCCTCGCGCAGGCGACTACTACGTCAGCATCGGCGCGGCAATCGATCCCGGCGGACTCGACAACGCTTTCATGAGCTACGACATCGGCGGCACCGGCGCGGTCGACGCCGATCAGATAATCGCGAACCAGGGAAGCAATACTACGTGGTACTGGAGCGTCAGCCGCGACCGCCTCAAGACAGGTCTGGCTGCCTCCACGGCCCTCGTCGCGAAGTACAAGAGCGGCGCCGGCGCTAATGCGACTTTCAAAGATCGATGGATGAGCGTCCTTCCTCGGAACGTGACCTAGCTCTGGAGAGCCGGGAGCCACGAGTTGACGGACTACTACACCCTGAAGGGCGAGGTCCCCCTCCAACCCGGGCAGACGCTCGGCTTCACCAGCGGCAAGGGGTATTACGCTGCCGGCACGCCAACGCCGACGCAGGCGACCAAGGAGACGACCGCGGCGGCTCTAAGCGAGGAACGTCCAGTCGCCACTTCGACCCAGTTGCAGTCGGTCCCTCCGAGCGCCGCTCAGGTCGCGAAGAACACGACGGGCTACCCCAACCCGACCCAGCCAACCCCGGCGGAGCAGACAGCCACCCTTGACATCGGGGACCAGGTATCGAAGAACACGACAGGTTACCCCAACCCGACCCAACCAACCCCGGCCAGGCAGGCGCCGCCGACACCAAGTGCCGGGCAGGTCGCCAGACGAGCGTCGTCGGATGCAGCTTCGCCCGGAGGTTACGCCGGAGTATCTGTACCGGGCCCCCGAGCACCTGCCGTTGGTGCGGGCGGCATGTCGCACGCACCACACCTTGTGATGGGCCCTAACGAGGCTCCCGGAAATCTCCCGACGCTCACCTTCGGTGCTGACACAGTAGTCTCACAGGGTTCGAAGGAATATACCCTTGGCTATATTCCAATTGTGGGGACTCTGGTGGTAGGAAAATTGACCACGAGTGCATCTGCGCAGCTAATGATCCCGAGCGCTTTGCGTCCGCCACTGCAGGTATCGTATGCGCCGCCATCCGAGCACAACGGCGTGGGCACGGTCACGTTGGATAGTGGGAATATTACGCTTCAAGACTCGGCCCTTTCCCAGTTGGCGACGAAACTGCGCCCGGATTCAGGGGCGCTCGTGCAGCAGGCAATGGAAAGAGGCACTGCGTCAAAAACGGTTCACGATTCGATCGTCCCCCCGTCGGTGACAATCAGCGGAAAGCCAGTGTCTGTCAGTGTTGGGGGCATTACGCTAACGGTGACCCCCGGCGTTGACGATAAGGGATTTCCATACATCGACGAAACCACATCAGCGACTACTTCGGTGCCAATCACACCTGTGCTCGGAGGCCAGGTGTTTTCAAGTGATACTGAAATGACGGTGGTGTACAGCATCACTTTTAGGGTTACGTACGCACCCGGCCTCCCGGAGGCTCGGCCGCATCAAACGCTCCCGCCTGAGGACGTTTGGGTTCCGGCGCTGACCGCAGCTGCGACGGCGGTGTTAGGTCTCCGATTGCCCACTGTGCTCGTCGGCCAATCACGTCCGCTCGCCGAATAGTCGCCAACTTCGCAGGGCGATTGAGGTCCGAGCACTCCCCAGGCGGATTGGCGTGAATGCCGCCAAGGAACGGACGTCTCTACAAACGACGAGAGCGTCCTAAGGTACTCGTCTGAGATGTGGGTGTTCTGGTGGGTAACCGGTTTGGTCGTCGTTGCGACCGTCGCGACTACGCTTCCAGCCGCGCGTCGAGCCGGCTTGGAACGTGACGGGGTGCTCCGACTTTTGGCTCGGCGAGTGCTGATGTTCTCCGTTCTCAACGTCGTCATCGTGCTTCCCTGGCTTGGCTACTACCCGTGGTGGCCGATCGCCTCTCTGGCACTACTGGCCGTGATTGTGTGCATGGTTTGGCGAGACATTCGAGTGATGCGACGGGCGGGTTGGGAGGGACGACGACTCAACGATCGTGTGATACGCGACGTCGTTGCGGCTCTAACCTTGGTTGTTATTCTCGCCGTTGACTATCACGTAGCAGATGCAGGCGGAACCGCTCGGCGGAGCCTGGCCACGCGGTTTGTAGAGGTCGCTTCCAGCTCACGCTGGGCATCAACAGTCAATCTCGCGGCTCCCGGGGATGTTAACCGCGCCTCGGTTTATCTGGGTGCAAAGACCTTTCACAGCCTCATCACGAGGTTCAGGCTGCGGCAGGTGGAGCCGCCACGGATCACTGGCAACACCGTCGTCGTCATCTTGTTCGCAGAATCGCCGCAATCCATAGCGACAGCGGCGACGCTAACGCTCACCCTCGACCTTGGCCATGATGGCGCCTCTTGGAACATCAAGTACGTCTTTCCGGCTTTTCATGGCAGCCTGCGCGTACGGCCCTAGAGTAGACGATGCCCCCTGCCTGTCCACTCCCGCATCCTTCGACGAAGCGAAAGAGCAGCTCGTCAACGCTCGATCGAAAGCCCGCGCTCGCGTCCGTGCTCGAGTTCGATCAGCCGCCTCGTCATGACGAGGCGCGTGATGTCCTGCTCTCGATCGAGGGCGCTCAACATGCGCGCGAGGTCGTCGAGCGAGGCGATCGGTGGACGCAGCCCGCGGCCGAGCGGCTCGTGCCTGGCATCCCGGCGTAGGTCGTCGTATCCGCGCGTCCCCGCCGGGACCGACACGATCTTCACCTCGCCGAAGTCACTGAATAGCTCGATGACTTGCTCGGCGTCGAAATCTGTTGTGTGGATCGCTGCGGCGCTGCCGCCGGTGCGATGAGCGTTGATCGAGTCGAGGGCTACGTCGAGTCGGCGCAGGTTCTCCTCCTTCATCGACGGCGTGATGTCGATTCCATGGGTGATCTCGTCGGTGCCCTCGATCACGCGTGCGAAGGCGCCGATCACGACGTAGCTGACCCGCTCGCGCTCGAGAGCGGCGAGCGTGCCGTAGGGATCGAAGCGAGCTTCCGTCATCAGCGGGGCTGTTCGGGCTCGTCCAGGAGCGCAAGGACGCGCTCCTGCGGAGTGAGGTCGCGCTTCCCGCTCAGCCGGTCGTCAACGGTTGCGTCTGGTTCGTAGCGGGTGAGGGAGAGGTCATAGCCGCAGCTCCGCAGGAGCTTTCGGACGGTGTCGAATCCCGGCTCGACCGCTCCCTGTTCCCATCTCGCGATCGATTGGCGTGGGACGCCGCCTCGCTCTGCGAGCTCTTGCTGCGAGAGGCCGGCCACCTTGCGCGCCTCGCGGATGATCTTGCCTGCGGTCATGGTCGCATTATATCCGGCTTCCGTTACATATAGTGGTTGCGCATCTGATATGGTTCGTCGTATGACGGCGGATCTCCTGCCGACTCTCATTACCGTCGACGAACTCGCCGCGGTGCTGCGGTGCCAGCCCGAGAAGGTCTACCGGCTCGCTGCGGCGCACGAACTCCCGTCGTACAAGATTCAGGGGAGGCGCCTGTTCGACGAGAGCGAGGTCGCGCGCTGGCTCCAAGCGCGAAGAGACGGGGCGCCCGAGATGCGTGCCGAGCAAGCCTGAAAGGAGAACAACATGGCATCGATACACCCGTACCGCACGTCGAAGGGCGAGCGGCGCTACCGGGTCCTGTACCGGGATGGAGGCGGTCGACAGCGCTCCCGCTCCTTCACGGCCAGAGCCGACGCCCAGGCATTCAAGGTCGACATCGAGCGTCGCCGGCAGGCTGGAGTCCTCTATCGCGTCGAGACTGAACGGTTCGGCCGCACGGCTGAAGCTTGGCTCGAGCGTTACACGGCGGGCGCGGCAGGCCGGGTGCGGCCGCGGCCCAAATCGGTCGCGCTCGTTCGGGATGGCCTTGTCACACTCGCACCGCTGTCTGACTTGCCGATCGATCGCATCCATCGGCCCCAGGTCGAAGACGTCGTCGCGGACCTGGCCCGCCGTGCTCCCCGGCGTGCCGAGATGACCCTCGCCCTGCTCAAGCGAATCCTGAAGGCCGCCGAGGCGCGCGGGCAGATTGTCGACCACGCGGTCTTCGCGGTACGCGTCGCGAGTTCCGACGATCGCGAGCCTCGTTATCTCACCTGGGAGGAGGCAGACGAGGTCCGCTCCTGGCTGCCCGAGTTCGTCTCCCGGATCGTGCCGATCGCGATCCTGACGATGCTTCGTCGCGGAGAGATCATCGCCCTCCGCGACCGGGACGTCGACTTTGTGTCCGGTGCGATCACAGTTGCCGGCCAGGCGCAGGACGGCGAGCGAACGCGAACCAAGACCAGAGCGGGTCAGCGCACCGTTGACGTTGGCCCCCAGACGCTCCGGTTCATCCGGGAGCAGCAGCTGGTCCGCGCGCCCAACGACGCGGGGCTGCTGTTCCCCGCGCGCGCCGGCGTCCCCCTCGACCCGAACCACCTCATGGGCCGCTATTTCAAGCCAGCCGCCCGCGCGGCCGGGATTCCGGAGCTCACCTTCCACGACCTTCGGCACACCGGTGCCTCACTGATGATCGCGGCGGGCTGCCACGTGAAGACGATCGCCGAGCAGATGGGGCATGCCGACGGTGGCGCGCTCGTCCTCCAGCGCTACGGACATCTCTACAAAGGGGCTCGCCGTCAGGCCGCAATCGCGACGGAATCGCTGATTTTCGGCGGACATAACAATCCTGTTGTTGCATCGGTGTTGCATGGAGAGCAGTTGGTGCTTGAGCCATGAACACAAAATCCCTGCAAATCGATAGTCGGGACGCCCGGATTCGAACCGGGGGCCTCCTGCTCCCAAAGCAGGCGCTCTAACCAGGCTGAGCTACGTCCCGTCGAGAGGAGAGTGTAGGGCGTTTCGCCGAGTCCGTTCGGTCTGGCCATGATGAGCGAGGGGCCGGTGGCGGAGGCTTCGCGGCAGAGAGGCGGAGAACACGTCCCTCCTGCAAGGGAGAGCTTTGTGATTTGAAAAGATGGGCCGCACGGCCCATTGGAACCTGCGGAGGATCGCGTTAGCGTTTGGAGCGCACTGGGCGATGCGAACCGCAAGGCGTGCTCGACACGGCGGCGGAGAGCGTTGTGAGAGAGCCCGTCGCGCCGACCCCCCGAGCGGCGGGCCCTCTCGACCTCACCGGGCTAGACTCATTGCAGATGATCGAGAAAGTCCTCCTCGCCTCGCCGCGAGGCTACTGCGCCGGCGTTGAGCGGGCGGTCGACACCGTCGAGCGGGCCCTCGAGCTGTACGGCGCGCCGGTGTACGTCCGCAAGCAGATCGTCCACAACATCCACGTCGTGCGCGAACTCGAGGAGCGGGGCGCGATCTTCGTCGAGGACGAGGCCGAGGTTCCCGAGGGGAAGACGATGGTGCTCTCGGCGCACGGCGTCGCGCCCTCGGTGTACGAGAACGCCGAGACCCGGCAGCTGCGCACGATCGACGCGACCTGTCCGCTCGTGACAAAGGTGCACGTCCAGGCGCGCCGCTACGCGGCAGACGGGTACCTGGTGATCCTGATCGGGCACGAGGGCCATGAGGAGGTGGTCGGCACGATGGGCGAGATCCCGGACGCGATCGTGCTCGTCGAGTCGCGCGAGGACGTCCAGAAGCTCGAGTTTCCGCCGGAGACGAAGCTCGCGTACGTGACGCAGACGACGCTCTCCGTCGACGAAACCGGCGAGGTGATCACGGCGCTGCGAGAGCGGTTCCCGTCGATCCGCGCGCCGCAGCGAGAGGACATCTGTTATGCGACCTCGAACCGCCAGTGGGCGGTGAAGGAGCTACTACCCGCCGTCGACCTCCTGCTCGTGATCGGCTCGCGGAACTCGTCGAACTCGAACCGGCTGGTGGAGACTGCGCGCGCCGGCGGCGTCGCCTCGCACCTGATCGATGACGCGAGCGAGATCGACGTGGACTGGCTCGAGGGGGTCACGGTCGTCGGCATCACCTCGGGCGCCTCCGCTCCCGAGAAGCTCGTCCAGAGCCTCTGCGAGTGGTTCCGCGACCGCGGCGTGACCGACATCGAGGAGCACCACTTCCTCGAGGAGGACATCGAGTTCCGCCTCCCGGTCGAGCTGCGGCGCGAGCTGGCGCTCGCGGCCGAATCAGACGCCTGAGCCGGGCTCGAGGCTCGGCAGCGTCCGCTCGGGGGCGGGGACGAGCTCGCGCCAGTCGTGAAGAACGAGCCCGCGGCGCGGCTCGCCCGGGAAGAGGTGGTTCGGGACCCGGTCGAACCGATCGGTGTAGAGGTCGTCGAGAACGGCGAGCCGATTCGCGAGCCGCCGCCTGACCCGGGGGCTCGTCGCCGCGTAGCGTCCGCCGACGGCGCCCTCCAGTTTGGCTCGCGTCGTCTCGCGGTCCCGCAACGGTGTGTGGTGCATCAGGAGGCTCACGCCCGCCTCGCGAACTCGCCGCCCGTCTCCGGCGCCCACCGTGTGACAGCCGCGCATCGGGAACACGTCGCCCGCCGCGCGCACTCGGAAGAGCTGATGCTTCCAGTGCCCTCGGGGGCAATACGGGACGTTGTACCAGCGGGCAAGCGGGATCGACGAAGCCGGGTGGGTTCTCGGCCGGTAGGAGCTCGTCGAGCCGGGCACGTGCTCCAGGACCCGGCTGCCCACGACGTCCACCCACGGCTGAAGCTCGCCGACGAGAGACCGGATCGTGGCGCCGCCCGGCCCGCGGGGAAACTCGTCGGCGTCGACCAGGGTCCACCACACGTCGCCACCGTGGAGCTCCGTCTGCTCGGCGATCACGCTCTTCATCCGTTCGTTCCGGAAGTCCAGGGGCTCTTCGAAGCGTGTGCTGTTCGACTCCCGGAGCACGGTGGCGCCCGCCGCCCGGGCCTCCTCACACGTGCCGTCCGAGCTCTCGTCGTCCATCACGAACACGCCGTCGACGCCCTGGACGAAGAGATTGCGGACGGTCGCCCAGATGACGTCCTCCTCCTCCCAGACCCCGACCAAGCCGAAGATCGGCGGTCGGGCTCTGGGCGATCGGCCGGACGGGCCGGGAGCCGCCAGCTCTGACCGCCACGAGCGTGCATGCCGTTTGAACTCGGGCGGGTACGCGGGGTACCGCCGCCGCAGCCGGGCATTCCAGATCTGGGCCGAGCGGACGACCGCGTCCGTCCTGCGCCTGGGCACAGTGCCCGGGAAGGGCGGGTCGTAGACCTGGCCGTTGTTCAGCACGGCCTGGACGAAGCGCCCGGCGGTCGCCCGCCACGATCCGGTCACGCGCGCTCGAGCCGGAGCTCGGGGCCGATCTCGACCGAAAGGGCGAGTGTCTCCTCGGCGATCCGGTCGGCGAACTGCAGCAGCTCCCCGTCGGAAATCCAGAGCCGGATCCGATCGGTGAGCTCGAGCCCCGAGTCCTTGCGCAGCACCTGGATCGTTCGCAGCAGGTCGTTCAGGCGCGCCTCGAGGCGAAGCCCGTCGTCGAGGATCGCGTCGATCGCGACGGTGACGACACCGTCGGTCGCGACCGCCCAGCCCTCCCTGCCGAGCCGCTCGACGAGCACCTCCTCCGGCTCGAGGACGTGGCCGTCGACCTGGAACCGGCCGCCTTCGAGCTCCGTGAAGCGCCCGTCGGCGAGCGCCGCCCGGACGTGGCGGAGCGCCGCTCCGAGCCTCGGCCCGAGCAGCGGCAGGTTCGGCTTGACGCGCAGCTCGGTGGCCTCGACCTCTCCGAACACGACCTCCTTGAGGCGCAGCTCGTCGCCGATCTCGGCCGCGTGGGCCTCCGCCAGGGGTGCGCCGGCGACGACCATCCGCCGGAGCGGCTGGCGGAGCTTCAGGCCCGAGCTCGAGCGTGCCTGCCGCCCGAGCTCGACGACGCGCCGCACCGCGGCGATCTCGACGAGCAGCGCGTCGTCGGGGTCGCGCGTCGAGGGCCAGCCCGCGAGGTGGACGGAGGTCTCGCCGCCGCCGGCCAGGTTCCGCCACAGGTGGTCGGAGAGGAACGGCATCACCGGCGCGATCACGCGCAGCGACTGCACGAGCGCGTACCAGAGTGTCCTGAACGCGGCGGCGTCGTCGCCGTAGAAGCGCTTCCGGGAGCGGCGGATGTACCAGTTCGAGAGATCGTCGACGAACTCCTCGAAGGCGCCGATCACGTTCACGGTCAGGGTCGCCTCGTAGGCGGCGGTCGCCTCCCGGATCAGCTCGTGCGTGCGCGCGACCAGCCAGCGGTCGAGCGCCCGCTCGGCGGGGGGTCCCGTCTCGAGGTCGGCGAGCGTCGGCTCGAAACGCTCGATGTTCCCGTACTGGACGAGGACGGCGGCGCAGTTCCAGTAGGTGAGGAGCCTGCGCTTGATCTCGTGCGCCGGCCCGAATCCGAAGAGCAGGTTGCGGTCGGGCGGTTGCGCGCAGTACTGCCAGCGCATCACGTCCGCCCCCATCCGCTCGAACGCGTCCTCCGCGTCGATCATGTTCCCCCACGAGCCGTGCATCTCGCGACCGAGCTCGTCGAGCATCTTCTCGTAGCCGAGCACGCGGTCGTAGGGCGAGCGGTCGACGAGCACGACCGACATGAAGAACTGGGAGTAGAACCAGAGCCGGATCTGCTCGCGCATCTCGGTCACCCAGTCGGCGGGAAACCACTTCTCCCAGTAGGCGTGGTCGGGCAGGTCGGCCCTCGTCAGCCCCGCCGCGGCGCCGGTCGCGTAGCCCTCCGGCTTCCATTCCGGGTTCTGCCAGCCGAGCGTCGAGAAGGGGACGATCCCGGCGTCGAGCCAGACGTCGCCCACCTCGACCACGCGGGTCACGGGCCCGGCGCAGGCCTCGCAGCGGATCGGGACGCGGTCGATCCACGGCCGGCGGAGCTCCTGGAGCTGGTCGAGCCCTTCGAGCGCTCGCTCGCGCAGCTCGTCCTTCGACCCGATCACGTTCAGATGCCCGCAGGAGCAAGGGTAGAAGGGCAGCGGCAGGCCGTAGTAGCGCCGGCGCGAGATGTTCCAGTCGCCCATGTTGCGCAGCCAGTCGTCCATCCGCTTCCCCATGTAGGCCGGAACCCACTCGACCTTCGCGTTCTCCTCGAGCAGGCGCGGCCGCACCTCGTCGACGCCGATGAACCAGTCGTCCGAGATACGGAAGATCAACGGCGTGTCGCAGCGCCAGCAGTGCGGATAGTTGTGCAGGTAGCTGCCCGACTCGACCAGGAAGCCGCGCTCCGCAAGGTCGCCGACGATCTGGTCGGCCGCCTCGACGGTCGAGAGGCCGTGCAGCCAGCCGTAGTCGTCGTAGAAACGGCCCGCCTCGTCGACCGGCGTCAGCACCGGCAGGCCGAGCGAGCGGCCGAGCTCGAAGTCCTCGCCGCCGCAGCCGGTCGCGATGTGGACGATGCCCGTGCCCTCCTCGAGCGAGACGTCGTCCCAGGCGACGACCCGGTGCTCGATGCCCGCGCCCGGCGCCAGCGTGTCGAACGGGCCCTCGTAGCGGAGGCCGGCGAGCTCCTCGCCACGGGCCGTGCTCACGAACGCCTCGTCGGGGAAACGGGCGGCGAGCACCCACTCACCGGTGTCGCGGAGCCCGTACTCCCCCGCCGGATTGACGGCCGCGGCGACGTTCGCCGGCAGCGTCCAGGGCGTCGTCGTCCAGACGACGAGCGACTCGCCCTTGCGCTCGAGCAGGGGGAAGCGAACGTACAGCGACGGGTCGCTCTTCTCCTGGTAGACGCCCGCCTGGGTCAGCTCGTGCTGGGAGAGCGACGTACCGCAGCGCGGACACCATTCGGTCGCCCGGTGGCCGACGTAGAGCCAGCCGCGCTCGTGGACGATCTTCAGGAACCGCCAGATGTACTCGATGTTTGTGTCGCTGAAGGTGAAGTAGTCGTTGCCCCAGTCCATCCACTGACCGAGCCGGATGCAGCCGCGCGTCAGCTCCTCGGCCGACTTGACGACGACCTCGCGGCAGCGGGCGGCGAACTCCTCGAGCCCGTACTCCTCGATCTCGCGCTTCGAGTTGAAGCCGAGTGCCCGTTCGACTCCGACCTCGATCCACAGGCCCTGGCAGTCGAAGCCGTTCTGGTAGCGCTGGTCGAAGCCGCGCAGCGCCTTGTAGCGCTGGAAGACGTCCTTCAGCGTCCTCCCCCACGCCGTGTGGACGGCGAGCTTCTTGTTCGCGGTCACCGGGCCGTCGACGAACGACCACTTCGGCCCGCCTCGATTGCGCTCCCGGAGCTGCTCGAACGTGCCCTCGCGCTCCCAGGAGTCGAGGACGGCGAGCTCGAGCGCGTTGGAGTCGGGCTGCTGTGGAAGCGGATCGAACACGCTTCGATTCTACGGAGGGGCTCGTCCTGCACCGGGCAAACCGCTCGAGACCTCGCTGGTCGCGCCGGACACGCAGCTCTCGCAGGGGCGTGACCCGAGCGTCGCGGCGGTCAGGGTCGCCGGGACGGCGGCGAGATCGGGGAGCGCCCGCTCTGCTGCGGGGACGAGCTCGCGCCAGTCGCGGAGCACGACGCCTCTGCGCGCCTCGCCGGCGAAGAAGTAGTTCGGAACGATCTCGTAGCGGTCGTCGTAGAGATGGTCGAGGATCGCGAGCTGGTTCGCCGTCCTCGCCCTGACGTAGTCGACGAACACCTCGTCGGCGCCCTGGACAAAGAGGTTGCGAACAGTCGCCCAGATGACATCGTCCTCGTCGTAGACGGAGGTGACGCCGAAGATCAGCGGCCGGGATCGCGAAGAGGGCGCCGACGGGCCCGGAGCCGCTCGATCGGTCCGCCACCCGCGCAAGCCGCCTGAACTCCGGCGGGTACCCCGGCTAGCGGCGACGCACCCGGGCCTGCCAGATCTGCGCCAGGCGAACGGCACGATCGACCCGGCGGCGCGGCACCGGGCGCGGGAAGGGCGTGTCGGCGACCTGACCGCAGTCCAGCACGGCCCGGGCGATGCTCCGACCGCCCGCGCCCAGCGAGCGGCGGCGAGACTCGCGCTCGATCAACGGCGTCGGGCCGCGGACCCGGCAGCCGCCTGCTCGGCCGGCTCGGGCCCCCGGTCGCCGGCAACGAGCCCGCGGGCAGCTTCGCTTCGCCCGGGCGGCGGTTCCGGCGCCGGTGGCGGCCGAAGGTCTTCCGGCCGGCAGGACGCATCGATGCGGACACCCGGCGAGACTAGCGGTCGAGGGCGGGCACGATGCCCCGGCGCGCCCTGCCGGAGCTCCCTCGCGAGGGCGACACCGCTCCCGGCGGCTCGACTTCACGGAGCGGGAAGAATCCCGCCCGGCGGCACGTTTTCCCTGAGGAGACCGAACGAAAGGACGTAGATGGCTGTCGAAGCAACGGAGACGACCTTCGAGACCGAGGTGATCGGGTCGGAGGGCAAGGTGATCGTGGACTTCTGGGCGGAGTGGTGCAGCCCGTGCCACGCCGTCGCGCCGGTTCTCGACCGGATCGCGGACGAGCGCGAGCTGAAGATCGTGAAGGTCAACGTCGACCAGGAGCAGGGCCTTGCGCAGCGCTACGGCGTCTCGTCGATCCCGATGATGATGCTGTTCGAGAACGGGCAGCCACGGGCGCAGGCGGTCGGCATGATGCCGAAGGGCGCCCTCGAGCGGGCACTCGGCCTGAGCGAGCAGGAATAGAGAGCCCGGCGAGCGGGCGGCAGGAGAGGGCTGCGACCCCGGCCGGCCCGGGCGGTGCTCAGGCCGCCGCGAGCACCGCGTCGGCCAGCCTCGGCCAGGCGTCCTTCGCCCAGTCGCCGAACTCGAGGTCGGTGAGGCAGGCGAGCGCGAGGCCGGCGACCGGGTCGACCCAGAGGAACGTGCCACCGCGGCCGAAGTGGCCGAACGTCGCCGCCGAGGTTCGCTCCCCGGTCCAGTGGGGTCGCTTCCCGTCGCGGAGCTCGAGCCCGAGCCCCCAGTCGTTCGGCTCGTAGCGCCCGAAGCCGGGCAGGATGCCGCCGAGCCCGGGAAACTGCACCGTCGCCGCCTCGGCGAGCGTCTCGTGGGCAAGCCGCGACGGCGCGAGCAGCTCGCGGGCGAGCGCGACCAGCGGCGCGAGAGGCGCCTCCACCCCGCCTGCGGGCGAGCCGGCCAGCGGGAATCCCCAGACGTGCTCGAAGTACTCGGCGAAGGGCATCTCGGCGGCCGCCGCGACGTGCCCGGCAACCAGCTCGAAGCCGGCATTCGAGTAGATGCGCCTCGTCCCCGGGCGCGCGAGCGGCGTCGTACCCTCGAACGGCAGGCCGGAGGCGTGGGCGAGCAGGTGGCGGACGCTCGACCCGGCCGGGCCTGCGGGCTCGTCGAGGTCGACGATCCCCTCCTCGGCGGCCACGAGCACGGCGACCGCCGTCGCGAGCTTCGTCACCGACGCCCAGCGGAAGCGACGCTCGAGCTCGCCGTGGGAGGCCTCGATCCCCCCGGCGGAGACCAGCGCGACCGCCGCATGCTCGCACGGCCAATCGTCCACTTGCCGCAGCGCGTCCATGTAACGACACTACCGGGGTGGATCGCCAGCGAATCTCCTCGGGCGCCTCGTTCGAGGACCGGGTCGGCTACTCTCGCGCGGTTCGCGCGGGCCGTCATGTGTGGGTCTCGGGGACGGCGCCGATCATGCCCGGAGACGCCGACCCGCCGGCGGACGCCTACGAGCAGGCCCGGATCTGCCTGGAGATCGTCGGCCGGGCGCTCGGCGAGGCAGGCGGCGGGCTCGACGACGTCGTCCGCACGCGGATCTTCGTAACGGCTGCAGAGCACATCGCGGCCGTCGGCCGCGCCCACCGCGAGGCGTTCGCCGTCGCGCGGCCGGCAACGACGGCGGTCGTGACCGGGCTCCTCGACCCGCGCTGGCTGGTCGAGATCGAGGCCGAGGCCGTGATCGGGCACGGGTCGTGAGCGAGGCCGCCCGCACAGCCGCGCCGGCCGCCGCAAGCGTGCTCGACCACCGCTTCGGCTCGAGCCCCCAGTACACGCTCGGCGTCGAGGAGGAGTACATGCTCCTCGATCCGGAGACGTGGGATCTCGTCCAGCGGATCGAGTCCGTGCTCGCCGCCGTTCGCGACGGCGAGTTCGAGGCCCGCATCAATCCCGAGCTGATGCAGTCGGTGATCGAGATCACGACGCCGATCTGCCTCGACCCGGCCGAGGTCGGCACGCACCTGCGGCGCCTGCGCGGCTACGTGGCCGAGATCGCCGCCGGCGAGGGCTGCCGCTTCGCCTCTGCGGGGACGCACCCCTTCAGCCTCTTCGAGCGCCAGCGGATCACCGCCAGCGATCGCTACCGGAAGCTCGTCGACCAGCTCCAGTACATCGCACGGCGCGAGCTGATCTTCGGCATGCACGTGCACGCCGCGGTCGACGCGCCGGACAAGGCAATCCAGGTGGTCAACGGCCTGCTCGTGTACCTGCCGGACTTCCTCGCGCTCTCGGCCAGCTCGCCCTTCTGGCGCGGCGAGCCGACCGGCCTGGCCTCGTCGCGGCAGATGGTCTTCTCCGCGTTCCCGCGCTCGGGGATACCGCCGCGCTTCTCGAACTACGCGGAGTACGCCGAGGTCGTCGGCCAGCTCGAGCGCACGGGGTGCATCGCCGACTACACGCACATCTGGTGGGACATCCGCCCCCACCCGCGGCTCGGGACGGTCGAGCTGAGGATCTGCGACGCGGTCACGCGCGTCGAGGATGCCGTCGCGCTGGCCGCGTACTTCCAGGCGCTCGTGAAGATGCTCTGCGAGCACGTCGAGTCGGGCGGCGCGCCGCCGAGCTTCCACCGCATGCTGACGAACGAGAACAAGTGGCTCGCCGCCCGCTACGGGCTGGGCGCGCCGGTGATGGACCTCGTCACGAGCCGCCGCAACCGGGTCCCGATCGCCCAGCTGGTGCGCCGCACCCTGCGCGACCTCGAGCCGCACGCGCGCGAGCTGGGCTCCGAGCGCGAGCTTGCCGGCATCACGGAGCTCCTCGCCCGCGGCAACGGCGCCGAGGAGCAGCTGCGCGTCTGGAACGCCAACCGGGACATCGTCGAGGTGGTGCGGGAGCTCGCGGCCGCGACCGAGGCGGCCGCCGCCGACCCTTGAAATCGGCGCGTGGATGCGGTTAGGTCACCCTGATGGAAACGGCTGCCGACACCACTCCCGCCGAGTCACGCGCCTCGCTGCTCCCGACGGCGCTGATCGGCGTCGCCTTCCTCGTCGTGGCGGTCGTCTTCGCCGCGTCGTCCAGCTGGTACAGCGCGTTCCTGGCCGTCCACGTGACCTTCGTCGTGATCTGGATCGGCGGCGGTGCGCTGCTGACCATCCTCGGCGTCCTCGCCGAACGGCGAAGCGACGGCGCCGAGTTGGCGGCGATCGCCAGGCAGGCCGCCTTCGCCGGCGAGAAGCTCTTCGCGCCGGCCGGAATCGTGGTCGTCGCGATGGGCATCGCGATGGTCGTCGACGGCCACCTCGGCTTCGCCCACTTCTGGATCGTCTTCGGGTTGCTCGGCTTCGCCTCGACGTTCGTGATCGGGGTCGGCGTGCTGGCGCCGATGTCGAAGAAGGTCAACGCGGCGATCCGGGAGCACGGCACCGATGCCCCGGAGGTGAAGGCGCTGATCTCGAAGCTCCTGCTGATCGCGCGGGCCGACATCGCCGTCCTGCTGCTCGTCGTCGTCGACATGGTGACGAAGCCCTTCTCGTAGCGTCGAAGGGCGGGAAGCTAGGCGGTGAGCAGCGCCGGGTCGCGGCCGCCGGCCCGGACCCGGAGCAGCGCCAGGACCGCGACCGCGGTCAGGATCGTGTCGCTCGCGAGGCACCAGATGCACACCGCGTGGATCACCGCGAGCTGCATGACCAGCAGGTAGGCGCTGAAGGCGAAGCCCGAGAGGGCGATCGCGACGCCGGCGGCACGCGCCGTCTCGCCCTGCGCGAGCGCGGACGCGAGGATCCCGGCGTACCCGATCAGGCCGAGCAGCGCAACCGGGACACCTGCGATCTTCGCGTACCGGGAGTGCTGGACGGTCTCGCAGCCGCTGTTCGTGCAGAGGATCCGGCCGCCGCTGTATCGCTCGTAGAGGAGGTAGCCCGCGACTCCCGCCCCGGCGACCGCGAGGATCGCGATCGCGGCGCGGATTCTCGTCTCCGTCATCCGTTCATCGCGGCGTCGATCGCCGCTCGGAACGAGCTGACGTCGAGCGAGCCGACGTCGAGAGGCTGCATGGTGCCGCCGACCGGCCCGAACATGAAGGTCGGCGTTCCGCTGACCCCGTCGAGCGAGGCGAGCCGGGCCGAGGTGTCGATCCGGGCGGCAACCGCCGGCCCCTTGCTCGCGGCGGTGGCGCGAGCAACGTCGAGGCCCGGGACCGACCCGAGGATCGAGGCCAGCAAGGGCTCGGTGACCCAGCCCGTGTTCTCGGTTCCCTGATTGCGGTAGAGGAGGTCGTCGACGTTCCAGAAGCGGTTCTGCGGGGCCGAGCCGAGCGCCGTCTTCAGCGCCGTCTCCGAGTCGGGACCGACGATCACGAGGCCCCGGAACTCGACCTGGACGTTGCCGGGCCGCACGTAGTCGCGCACAACGGCGGGGAAGACGTCGCGGGCCCAGATGCCGCAGTAGGGGCACTGGAAGTCGGCGTACTCGACGAGCTTGTAGGGCGCCGTCGGGGAGCCGAGGGTCGTGCCGCGCTGCGGAATGCCCTTCAGCAGGGCGGCCGTCGCGAGCTTGCCGGTGACGGTGCCGCCCGTCGCGGAGCCCTTGCCGCCGTTGCCCGAGACGAGGCTCGCGACGATCAGCGTGACGGCGCACAGCGCGGCCACGCCGAGTGCGCCGAGATAGAGCCGCCGTCTCGAGGCGGCTCGCCGGGCGCCCGGGGCCGGGGGCCTCTTCGCCGGGCCTCCGCCGCGCTGCCGCGGGGCCTGGACGGGTCGTGTCGAGCCGGCCATGGGCAAAGCATCGCCGCGGCGACCGGCCCGGCCATCGGGAAGAACCCCTCGACGCGCCTGCGGAGAACTACGTCGCTCCGACGGTCGCGGGGCGGATCGGTGCGGAACGTCGGTCAGAACGCGCGTCGGCCGGGACGGGCCGGGTGCGCCGGCCCGGTACGGTGCATGGATGGAGTTCCGCGCGATCCTCCGGCGCCGGCGGATGCACCGGGCGTTCCTGCCCGACCCGGTCCCGGTCGAGCAGATCGAGCGCATCGCGGGCGTGATTCGCCGCGCGCCCTCCGGCGGCTTCAGCCAGGGTGGCAGCATCGTCGTCGTCACCGACGACGAGAAGCGCGCCGAGATCGCGCGGGCCTTCGGCGACGAGCACTACTCGCACAACGGCCGGAACTTCGTCGCCGACGCGCCCGTGCACGTCGTGATCTCGGCGAACGAGGCGCTCTACCACGCCCGCTACAACGAGGCCGACAAGCTGAAGGCGAGCGGCGGCGTCGAGCTCACCTGGCCGGTCCCGTACTGGTTTGTCGACGCCGGCGCGCTGATGATGCTGGTGTTGATGGCGGCGATCGACGAGGGGCTCGCGAGCGCCTTCATCGGCCATCCCGACCAGAACCGGATCTTCGACGAGCTGCTCGGGCTGCCCGAGGACGTGGTCCCGATCGGCCTCGCGCTCGTCGGCAGGCCCGGCGACGGCGCACCGACCGGCTCGCGGCTGCGGCAGCGACGGCGCCCGGACGGCGACCTCGTCCACTGGCAGCGCTGGTGAGACACCGGAGGCCGGCGGGCCGGCAGGAGGCCCCCCTCAGTCGTCGACGGCGACCGCCTCGACCTCGGGCAGCCCGCGCACGGCGTTGCCCTCGATGTTGATGTGAGGCAGCGGGGAGTCGAGCCAGCGGGGCAGGCGCCAGGTGACCGGGCCGAGCAGCTCGAGGACGGCCGGCAGCAACATGCAGCGGACGACGAGGGCGTCGAGGAGCACGGCGACCGCGAGCCCGAAGCCGAACTCCTTCAGCGTGCGCTGGTCGCCGAGCGTGAACGAGAGGAACACGCAGATCATGATCGCGGCGGCCGCGCTGATCACCCGGCCGGTCAGGGCGATCCCGTCGCCCACCGCAGCGGACGCGTCGCCGCCGCGCAGCCACTCCTCGCGCACGCGTGAGATCAGGAACACCTCGTAGTCCATCGAGAGCCCGAACACGACCGCGAACATGAGCACGGGCACCCAGGCCTCGATCGGGCCCTTCTGCACGCCGAGCACGCTCGCGAACCAGCCCTCCTGGAAGACGGCGACGGTGACGCCGAGCGAGGCGCCGATCGTGAGCAGGTTCATGATCGCCGCCTGCACCGGGATCACGAGCGAGCGGAAGATGACGAACAGGAGCAGTGCCGAGAGCAGGATCACGAGCCCGAAGAACAGCGGCAGCTTGCTCGAGAGCACATGGGAGAAGTCGATCGAGCCGGCGGTGAAACCGCCGACGAGCACCGTCACGCCCGTTCGCTGCTCGAACGGCGGCAGCACGTCGTGGCGTAGGTGGTTGACCAGGTTCGTGGTGGCGACCGCCTGCGGCGCCGAGTCGGGATACACCCGGATGACGGCGAGGGTTCCCGACGGCCCGAGCCGGGGCGGCGTGACGGCGACGACGCCCGGCGTCGAGCCGGCGAGGGCGCCCAGCGCCGGAAGCGCGGCGATGCCGCCCTTGGCCGGCAGCTCGGCGACGAGCAGCAGCGGGCCGTTGAACCCGGCGCCGAACCCCTGCGCGAGCAGGTCGAAGGCGTGGCGCGAGCTCGCACTCGCCGGATCGTTGCCGGCGTCGCTGCTGTCGAGCCGCATCACGAGCGCGGGGAGGAGCAACACGACCATCACGAGGAGCGACCCGATCGCGAGCGGCCAGGGCCGGGCCTTCACGACCTCGCTCCAGCGGCGCCACGACAGGCGGCCCTGCCCACCGTCGGCGGCCCCGGCGCGGCGGCCGCCGAGCAGGCGGGCCCGGGGCCGCACGAGCCGGGTGCCGAAGCGCGAGAGGAGCGCGGGCAGCAGCGTCAGCGAGGCCACCAGGGTGAGCAGCACCGCGATCACGGCCGCGATCGCGAGCCCGTACATGAAGGCGACGCCGGTCGCGAACATCCCGAGCAGCGCGATCACGACCGTCGCGCCTGCGAGCAGGATCGCTCGCCCCGAGGTGTCCATCGCCGCCACGACCGAGCGGTCGACGTTGCCGAGCGCGAGATAGTTCTCGCGGAAGCGCGTGACGATGAACAGCGAGTAGTCGATCCCGACGCCGAGGCCGATCATCAACGCCAGGTCGGGGGCGACGGTCGGCATGTCGGCGACGTGGGTAGCGAGCCCGATCAGGGCGACGCCGGTGATCAGGCCGAGGCCGGCCGTGATCAGCGGCATCCCCGCCGCGGCGAGCGAGCCGAAGGTGATCAGGAGGATGAAGAGCGCCGCGATCACGCCGACCTGGGTGGCCGGGCCAACGCTGAACCCCTCGGCCGCCTCGACGACCTGCCCGCCGGCCGCCACCTGAAGGTCCGGCACGCGTACGGCCTTCACCAGGTCGAGCAGCGGCTTGCCGGTGCTCGACGCGAGCTGGTTCGCGGGCCTGTCGTAGTTGATCGTCGCAAACGCCGTCATCCGGTCGCGCGAGACCTGCACGGCGCCGCGCGGGCTGTACGGGCTGACGACGCCCGCGACGTGCGGGAGCTTGGCGACGTTCGCCAGGAGCGGCGCCATCGCGGCTCGCACGACCGGCGAGTCGATGGTTCCCTGCGAGACGTGGAACACGATCGTGTCCGCATCGCCGCTCTGGGTCTTGAACTCCCGGGTGAGCAGGTCGTGAGCCCGCTGGGTCTCGGTTCCGGGGAGGCTGTAGACGGTGACGTAGCTCGGGCCGACGGCCTGGACGACGACCGTGAGGGCGATCGCCACGACCACCCACGTGAGCGCAACCCGGCCGCGGTGTGCGATGCACCAGCGGGCGAGGCCCAGCATCGCTACCCCCGCCCCCGACCCGTGCGGGCCTCACGCGGGCAGGCACCGCCGCACGGGCATCCGCCGGTTGCGTCGCCGACGGGCGACACCGCAGCTTCGTTCGAGCCGGTGCGAACCAACGCCGGGACGATATCCGAGCTCCCGAGACGAGCCGGTGAAAGCCCGGGGATCATCTCGCACCACCCACGCCCGACCGCCCTCGGAACGGGACCCCGCCGGTCACGGCAGCCGAGCTCACCCGGCGAGTAGGCCGGAGGCGCTCGAACCGCACGGTGACCGGGACTGTCTTCGCATACCCGGCGGCAGGAGCGAGCCGAAGCCGGTCCCTGCCCTTGCGGCGCGCCCGCTGCGGCAGACGGAGCGTGAGCCTGTGTGAGCCTGCGACCAGGTGCCTGCGCCACGTGCAGAGCCTGCGCCCCCTCGAGTCGAGCAGCGTCAGGACGACCGTCGTCGCCCGGGAGAGGTGGACGATCAGGGACAGGTTCGGATGCCCCGTGCCGAGCACGACCCGGCGCACGTGGGAGACGGTCAGCGCGACGGCCTTCGTGGGAGCCGGGGACCGCCCGCCGGCGGCAGGAGCCGGGGTGACGACCGGCACGGGGGGCGGCGCGGGCGTCTCCGTCGTCGGCGTCGTGGTCGTGGTGGTCGTCACGCCGCCGCCGCCTCCTCCTCCGCCGCCGCCGCCGCCACCGCCGCCGCTGCCACCGCCGCTGCCGACCGGGGTGACCGGGTTCGACACGGCGGAGGCGAGGCTCGTTCCGGCCGCGTTCGTCGCCATGACCGTGAACGAGTAGGTGGTTCCGTTCGTGAGCCCGCCGACGACGATCGGAGCGCCGGCACCGGTGGCGGTGACGTCGCCTGGCGCCGAGGTGACGGTGTAGGTGCTGATCGGAGCGCCGCCGTCGGCGGCGGGAGCGGCAAAGCTCACGCTGGCCTGCCCGTCCCCGGCGGTCGCCGTCACACCGTCCGGCGCGGCGGGCGGCACGATGTAGTCGACCGTGCTCACGGCCGATGCGTTCGTGATGCCATCGTTCACGGTGAAGACGACAGTGCGGCTCCCGGCGGCGGTCGCGGTACCGCCGAACGTGATGCTCCGCAGGATCGCCTGATAGTCGGCCAGGGTGTCGACGCCGGTGAGCGTCAACGTCCCCGCCGAGTAGGAGGCGGCGACGGTGGTCCCCGAGGTCGTGGCGGCGAGCATGTCGCCGGGCTGGGCTCCCGCCGCGATCGTCGCGGTCGCCGAGGCGATCGACGGGCTCTGCGAGTCGGACAGCGACAGCGACGGCGCGACCGCCACCGGCGCGCCGCCCTCGGCGAAGTCGACCATGCCGCCGGCGCTGCCCAGCGCGAGCGGGGCGGCAGGAGCCGTCACGACCTCGGGCTGGGTCGAGCTCGCCGCGCCGAGGGCTGCCGTGATCGTGGGCGTGCCGGCCTGCGAGTCGAGCATGTAGAACGTGGCGGCCGTCGAGCCGGCTGCGATCGTCAGGTCGAGCGTCGGCGTCCACGGCCCCCCGGAGGAGGTCGAGAACGATCCGCCGGGCGAACTCGACGAGATCTGAATCTCCGAGGCGAGCGGGAGGGCCGCGACGACATCTCCGATCTGCAGCTGCACGCCGATCGGTCCGCTCGCCGTCCCGGCGGTGACGGTCTGCGGCATCGTGGCGAAGCCGGCGCTCGCCGGGGTCCAGGCGGAGAAGGTGCTCCAGGCGGGCGTGAACGCGGCGCCGGCGACTGCGGCCGTGCACCACGGCGGCGAGCAGGCGCCGGCGCCCGGCGCGGCAGGGTCGCCGGAGGCTGCGATCGCGGCGGCGAGACGGGCGAGCTGGGCGGCCGTCTGCGCGGCGAAGTCAGTCGCCGAGAGGCCGAGCGAGTTGGACGGGGCCCAGGCGAACCCGATCCGGTCCGCGCTCCAGCCGATCGACGCCTCGTAGGAGCGCATTGCGTCGATCTGCGCCGAATCGAAGTCCTCCATCTGGTCGTACGGGGCGGAGGTGTAGCCGTAGCTCGAGCTCCACGCCCAGGCGGCGTTCGCGAGCGGGGCGGAGCTCGCCTCGAGGTAGGCCAGCGCCGCCGCCCCGGTCGAGGGCGCGACCCTTGCGAGCTGCAGCTCGTGCTCGAGGTAGGCGTTCAGGTAGCCGAGCCGGGTCGGGACGTCGGCCCCGGCGATGCCGTACTCGCGGATGTCGCCGTAGTCCTCCTGGAGGAAGTCGCCGACGTAGGAGCTCATGTCACCCCAGAAGCCCGCGTCCTGCAGCCACGACTCGAGCCTCGCCTTGTACGTGTCGAGCGAGGACGTCGACTGGGCGATCCCCTCCACGAAGACGACGCCCTTTGCCGGCGGCCCCGAGCCGTCGTAGAGCCCGTGAACGAGGTCGCGCGCGTTCTGGCGGCTCGCCCCGGTCCCGACCCGTACCGCGGACGAGAGCTCGTTCAGCGCCCACGAGTCGCCCGCGCCCACGTCGAAGCCGGCCGCCGCCATCCGGGCACGCGCCTCCACGCCCGCCTGGTACCAGGAGCTGCTCGTGCTCGTGACCCAGCCCTGCCAGGCGGTCAGGTTCACCTCGGCGAGCGCGTGGAAGTTCGGCCCGAGCGCCCGGATCTGCGCTGCGACGCCGCTGCGCATCGCCGTCTTGTCGGAGGCGAGCGGGGGCACCGAGATGAAGTACTGCACGCACGGGGACTCGTCGGCGGCGAGCGCCTGGGCGAGCTGGAGCCAGCCGCTCGCCGCGTAGAAGATCGCCCGCGCCGGGCGGCAGCCTCCCGCGGGCTGCGCATCGGCCCGGCCCGCCGCGCAGCCCAGGAGAATGAAAACCACGACCGCGCCCCGGGCCGTGCTCCCTCGCAACGTGACCCCCTCGCTCCGCGGCCGTCGCAGCACCTCGACCGTCCCACTGTAGCGGCCGGCTCAGCCGACCAGGCTCGAAGCTCGCGCAGCCCGGCTCTCGAGCCGGCGGACGGCCGGTGCCCGGCGGGATATCCATGCCGTCGGCGCGGCAGACGCGGACGGAGACGGCGCTCGAGTCAGGGGCACGCGATCGTCCTTGCTTTCGCGCCGCCCAAGCTCATCTGACGTGGAGAGCCCTCCCGGGCGGCCTGACTGCTCGGACGTCAGGCAGGACCCGGTTGCGGTTGCAAGAGCGCGGCAGGCGGCGTCCATCGTCGCCGGGCTTGCTCGGCCCGGGCACCGAACGAGCCGCCGCCGAGCGAGCTACGCTCTGGCCAGCTCTACATGCCCATCGCGTGGTAGCCGGCGTCGACGTAGAGAGTCGTTCCGGTGACGTTGCGAGCGTCGTCGCACAGCAGGTAGGCGGCCGCGCCGGCGACGTCGGCGGCGCCGATGTGGCGGTGGAGCGGCGCCCGCTCCTCGACGATCGCCTCCATCGTCGGGAAGCCTGCGATCGAGCGGGCGGCGAGCGTGCGGACCGGGCCCGCCGAGACAGCGTTCACGCGGATGTCCTTCGGGCCGAGGTCCCAGGCGAGGTACTTGACGCTCGAGTCGAGCGTCGCCTTGGCGACGCCCATCACGTTGTAATGGGGCACGGCGCGCTCGCCGCCGAGATAGGTCATCGTCACGATCGCGCCGCCTCCGGCGGCCTCCAGCAGCGGCTCGGCGGCACGGGAGCAGGCGACGAGCGAGTAGGCGCTCACGTCGAGCGCCATCCAGAAGCGCTCCCTGGGCGTGTCGGTGAAGCGGCCCTCGAGGTCCTCGGCCGCCGCGAAGGCGACCGAGTGGACGAGCAGGTCGAGCTCCCCGGCGAAGGCCTCGCCCACCTCGGCGAAGACGCGGGCGATCTCCTCGTCCGAACGGACGTCGCAGGAGGTGACGAGCGGGCTCCCCACCGTTTTGGCCAGCTCGCGCACGTTGCCCTCGATCCGCTCGCCCTGGAAGGTGAAGGCGAGCTGGGCGCCCTCGGCCGCGAGCCGCTGGGCGATCGCCCAGGCGATCGAGCGCTTGTTGGCGACGCCGAGCACGAGTCCCCGCTTTCCCTGGAATCGCCGCCCGTCGGACATCGGGCCGACTCTACCGTCGCTCGGCTACATTCGGTCGGGATGCGTGTCGCCGTCGTCACCGGAGCGTCGTCCGGGATCGGCGCGGCGCTCTGCCGCGAGCTGCGGGCGAACGGCAGCCACGTGGTCGGGCTCTCGCGGAGCCCGGCGCCCGCGGCCGACGAGCACGAGGCCTGCGACGTCTCCGATCGGGCGGCGGTCGAGGCGACGGCAGCCCGGGTGCTCGAGCGCCACCCCTGGATCGACCTGCTCGTGAACAACGCGGGAATCCCCGCCCGGGGCGAGTTCCTCACACTCGACCCGGAGCGGATCGAGGACGTGATGCGGACGAACTACCTCGGCTCGGTGTGGTGCGTGCGGGCCTTCCTGCCCGGGCTCGCGGCCGGCTCGCAGGTCGTGAACGTCGTCTCGGTGGCGGGGCAGTTCGCGATCGGGCCGTACTCCGCCTCCAAGCACGCCCAGCTCGCGTTCTCGCGCTCGGTCGCAGTCGAGCTCGCCGGGCGCGGAGTCTCGGTCCTCACCGTCGTGCCGGGGTTCGTCGAGACGCCCGGCTTCCCGCAGGGAAACAGGTTCCCGCTCGGGCTCGGACGGCTCGTCGCGAGCCCGGAGCTCGTCGCCGACCGGATCCTGGGCGCGCTCGAGCACGACCGCCGCGAGATCGTCGTCCCGCGCTGGTACCGACCGGCCGGCTGGCTGCAGGCCCTCGTCCCGGGGCTCCTCTCCCGCGTGCTCTCCCGGCTCGACGTGCGCGACGTGTGAGGCAGGGGTCAGACCCCTTCACAAAGCGGCGCGGGATCCGGCAGGGGGTCAGACCCCCTCAAGAAAGCGGCGCGCGGTCCCAGCTCTCGCCCGCGAGGGCGCGCTGGAGAGCAGGCAGCAGGTCGCTTGCCACGAGGCCCGCCTGCAGCTCGACGAGCCTTGATGCCAGCCCGTGTGCGACGGCGCCCGCCGCGGCAGCCCGCCGCGGCTCGACCCCCTTCGCGATGAAGGCACCGATCACGCCGGCGAGCACGTCCCCGGTCCCGGCAGTGGCGAGCGAGGGCAAGCCGTAGCTCGCCACGAGCACCCCCTCGCGAGGGGCCGCGACCAGCGTATCCGCACCCTTCAGCAGCACGACCGAGCCGAACCGGGAGGCGGCCCGCCGCACCGCCTCGAGCCGGCGCAGGTCGATCTCCGCCGGCTCGATCGCGAGCAGCCGAGCCAGCTCGCCCACGTGCGGGGTCAGAACGGTCGGGGCGCTCCGCTCGAACGGCTCGAGACCCCAGAGGGCGTCGGCATCGAGCACGACCGGCACCGGCAGGCTGCCCGAGCAGGATCCGCACGAGGTCGCGCGTCCCGTCGCTCCGCCCGAGCCCGGGACCCAGGACGACGGCATCGGCCCGCTCGGCCGCCTCGAGGACGGCTTCGGCCGAACGGGGAAGCAGCCGGCCCGCGGCATCCTCCGGCAGCGGGCGCTTGACCGCCTCGAGGAGCCGCCCCTCGATCACCGGCAGCGCCGACTCCGGCGCGGCGACCGTCACGTACCCGGCATCGGCCCGGAACGCAGCCAGCGCGGCCAGCATCGGCGCGCCCGTCAGCCCCGGCGAGCCGCCGACGACGAGCACCGAGCCGGCGCGGTACTTCGTGCTTTCCGCCGTCTTGCGGGGTAGCTCGCCGAGCAGCGAGGCTGGCACGAGCGCATGCTCGTGGGCGCCGGCCGCCAGGCCGATCGGGACGACGTGCACCGAGCCGGCGTGGAAGAAACCCGGCGCGATCGCCAGCCCGACCTTCGCGGCTCCGAAGGTGACGGTGACGGTCGCCCGGATCGCCGCTCCCGGCACCTCGCCCGTCGAGGCGTTCACCCCGGAGGGGACGTCCACCGAGACGACCGGCCTCCCGGCGGTGTTGATCCGCTCGATCATCCTGGCCACGTCCTCGCGGGGAGCGTCCCGAAGCCCGATCCCGAGCAGCGCGTCGACGATCACGTCCGGATCGCCGAGCTCGCCGAACCCGTCGACGAGCACGACCTCGCGGCCCCGCTCCGCGGAGGACGCGGGCGCACACCCGCCCGTCGCCGCCGTTGTTCCCGCCGCCGCAGACGACCGCGACTCGTCCGGGGAAGCGCTCCGCAACGAGGTCAGCGACCGCCGTCCCGGCCCGCTCCATCAGCTCCTCGAGCGGCCCCTCGTGCGCCGCCTCGGCGGCGCGCGTCTCCTCGGCGGTGAGCAGCGGCAGGAGCGTCACGCCGGCCGCCCGGAGCCGGATCGAGCGCCTTCGGCGATCAGGACCGCGACCGCGGCCGCAAGCTCCCGCGAGTGGGTCATCGAGAGCTCGATCGGCCCCGCGCCGATCCTCTCGGCGAAGCGGGCGGTGCGCCCGCTAAGGTGGACGCCGGGCTTCGGGCGCCCGCGAATCTCGATCTCGCGCCAGGTGAAGTGGATGCCCGAGCCGAGCGCCTTGCCGACCGCCTCCTTCGCGGCGAACCGGCCCGCATAGTGCTGGGCGGGATTCGCCTTCGACTCGCAGTACTCGCGCTCGGCCTCGGTGAAGCACCGCTCGCGGAACCCGTCGCCGTGCCGCTCGAGCGCCCGGCGGATGCGATCGATCTCGATCAGGTCGACCCCCACCCGCGGCGGCGAGGGAGTCAGGAGTTCTCCTCGAGCCAGTCGGGAAGCTGGGCGATCGAGGAGACGATCCCGTCGGGCAGGGCGCTCGTGTGCTCGAGGTCGTCGGGCCGGAACTTTCCGGTGCGTACGAGCACCGTGCGCATCCCGTAGAGCTGTGCGCCGCCGATGTCGCCCTCCAGGTCGTCGCCGACCATCCACGCCAGCTCGGGATCGGCGTCGAGCGCCGCGACCGCGGCGGCGAAGTACGCGGGGCTCGGCTTGCCGAGCACGGTCGCCTCGAGCCCGGCGGCGTACTCGAGCCCGGCGACGATGGCGCCCGCGTCGAGGCGCGGCCCCTCGGCCGTCTGCCACCAGCGGTTGCGGTGCAGGCAGTAGAGCTCGGCCCCCGCCATCAGCTCGAGAAACGCGCGGTTCAGGTTCAGGTACGAGTAGATCCGCCCCGGCTCCTCGCTCTCGTCCGCGCCGCCGACGAGCACCGCGTCGGCGTTCATCCCGATCAGCTGGAGCCCTTCGAGGTCGTCGAGGATCCCGGGCATGGTCAGCGCGAGCACGCGCTTACCCGCGAGGACGCGCGCCGCGACGCCGCCGGTCGTCTGGAGCTCGTCGTCCTCGATCCCGAAGCCTAGCTCCCGGAGCATCTCCGCGAGCTGCCGGCGAGACATCGTGGTCGAGTTCGTGACGAACCGGATCCGGTGCCCGGCGGCCCGCAGGCGCCGGACGGCATCGGACGCCCCCGGGATCGGCTCGCCGGAGACGTGCAGCACCCCATCGACATCGAGCAGAATCGCGGCCATGGACGTCGAGTGTATTCGCTCGGAAGTCAGGTTCCGCTTCTCACGCTCGAGCGGGCCCGGCGGTCAGCACGCGCAGAAGAGCTCGACCCGCGTCGAGGCGCTGTTCGACGTCGAGGCCTCGGACGGGCTCCGGGAGAGCGAGCGGGCGCGCGTGCTCGACCGGCTCGGGCCGCTCGTGCGCGCGATCGCGCAGGACGAACGGTCGCAGCTCCGCAATCGCGAGCTGGCCACCGAGCGGGTGGTCGAGCAGGTTGCCCGGGCTGCACGCCCGCGGCGGGAGCGCCGTCCCACGCGGCCGACCGCGACGTCCCGCGAACGGCGCCTCGAGCTGAAGCGCCACCAGGCAGAGGTGAAGCGGCTGCGTCGGCCGCCGAACGGGGCCGACTGAGCTACGGCAGGTTCGGGTGGTGGCGCTCCGGCTCGTGGTGGCGCGAATCGGCGCCGAAGAGGAGCGAGAGCACTGCCAGGACGACGAAGCCGACGCCGAGGAAGAGTGCGAACATGCCTTCATCATCGACCAGTACTATCATTAGGTCAAATCAGATCTTGATTGATGTCCATTACTCAACGTGATAACTGGCTCGGTGTCGAGCTGCGTCATCTGGCGGCGCTCGAGGCGGTCGCGACGGAGGGCTCGTTCGGCCGCGCCGCGCTCAAGCTCGGCTACACGCAGTCGGCGATCAGCCAGCAGATCGCGACCCTCGAGCGCATCGTCGGCGAGCAGCTGATCGAGCGGCCCGGCGGCCCGAGGCCGGTGGCCCTCACGGAGGCCGGCCGGATGCTCCTGCGCCATGCGACCGCGATCACGGCGCGGCTCCAGGCGGCCCAGGCCGACCTGGCGCAGCTGTCGGCCGGCGAGGCGGGCTCGCTGCACGTCGGCATCTTCCAGAGCGTGGGCGCGAGGATCCTGCCCGAGGTGATGCGCCGCTTCACCCACGCGTGGCCGCTGGTCGACGTCGAGCTGCGCGAATCCCACGCCGACCGGGAGCTGGCCGACCTCGTCGAACGCGGCGAGCTCGAGCTCTCGTTCGTCCAGCTGCCGCTGGACAATCCGTGGCTCGAGACGGTCGAGGTCCTCCAGGACGACTACGTCCTCGTCACCGCGACGGACTCGGCGTTCCCGCCGCCCGGCCACACCCCGTCCTTGCGCGAGGTCGTCGACCAGCCGCTGATCGGGTACCGGAACTGCCGGGCGACCGAGATCCTGGTCGAGCAGCTCCGCTCCACGGGCCACGAGCCGCGCTTCGTCTTCCGCACCGACGACAACGGCGTCGTCCAGGGCCTCGCCGGCGCCGGCATCGGCGTCGCGGTGCTTCCCCGCCTCGCGGTGGACACGAACGACGACGCCGTCCGGATCACGGGCCTCGGGCCGAGGGTCGCCCGCCGCCGGGTCGGAATCGCCCGGCACAGGGACCGCTACCGGTCGCCGGCCGCCGGGGCCTTCGTCGCAACCGCCCTCGCAGTCGGCGCCGAGACCGGCGCCTCGCTCGCGCAGCTCGCGGCCCGGTAGACCGCCCTACGGGGCGACCGACCTCGCGCAGCGGTCCGGCGCTTCGGCACCTGGGCCTCGGTCGAGCGGCCGCTCGAGGAACGGCTTCGTGACCGTGACCGTGTTGAGCGGGAACGTATCGAGGTGCTCAAGCGACCAGTCGGCGAAGATCCTTCGGTCAGCGATTTGGGCGTCCACGGCGACGGCCCCGGAGGCACTTGCATCGGGGGATCCGAGCCGTCGAAGCACAGCGGCACGCGCGCGGGCCGCGCGGGCGCGATGGAACGAGGCGAGGCTCGGCCAGAGGCCGCCTACTCGACGGTGACGGTCTTCGCCAGGTTGCGCGGCTGGTCGACGTTCAGGCCGCGCAGGCGCGCGATCCGGTAGGCGAGCAGCTGGAGCGGGAGCGTCGCGAGCACCGCCTGCAGGAACGCGGGCGAATCGGGCACGTAGATGACGTCGTCGGCGTGGTGCTGGATGTCCTCGTTGCCCTCGGTCGCGATCGCGATCACGTGGGCGCCGCGGGCCCGGCATTCCTGGATGTTCGAGACGACCTTGTCGTAGACGACGTCCATCCGGGTCGCGACGACGACGACGGGCGTCCCCTCCTCGAGCAGCGCGATCGGCCCGTGCTTCATCTCGCCGGCCGAGTAGGCCTCGGTCGGGATGTACGAGATCTCCTTCAGCTTCAGGGCGCCCTCGAGGGCCACGGGCAGCCCGATGTGTCGGCCCAGGAAGAGGAAGAACGGCTCTCGGTAGAAGCGCTCCGCGATCTCGTTGATCGGGTGGTTCGCCTCCAGGAACTTCTGCATCTTCACGCCCAGGTTCCAGACGGCGTCGAGGATGAACTCGATCTCGCCCGGCGGCAGCGTGCCGCGCTGGCGGGCGAGCTCGAGCCCGATCAGGTACATCAACCCGACCTGGGCCGAGAAGGTCTTGGAAGCGGCAACGCCGACCTCGAGACCGGTGCGCGTGTAGAGGACCGAGTCGACCTCTCTCGTGATCTGCGAGCCCATCTGGTTCGTGATCGCAACCGTCCTCGCTCCGAGCGACCGGGCCAGCTGCATCGCCTGGATCGTGTCGCGGGTCTCGCCCGACTGCGAGATGCCGATCACGAGCGTGTCCTGGTCGAGCACCGGGTTGCGGTAGATCCACTCGCTCGCGACATCCGGCTCGACGGGGACGCGCGCCCACTCCTCGATCACGTATCGGCCGACGACCCCGGCATGGTAGGCGGTGCCGCACGCGACGACGACGATGCGGCGCAGCTCGCGCATGTCGTCCTCGCTCAGCCCGAGCCCGTCCTGGACGAGCGTGCCGTGGCGTACCCGCTCGCCGATCGTCTCCTCGAACCCGACGGGCTGCTCGTAGATCTCCTTCAGCATGAAGGTCTCGTAGCCTTCGCGCTGGGCTACTTCCTCGTCCCAGTCGATCTGGTGGATCTCGGGCTCGACCTCGACCCCGTCGGCTGCCCGGACGACCCTCACGCCCGCCGGCGTGATCTCGACGATCTCGCCGTGATCGGGGTAGATGACGCGGCGGGTGTCGGCGAGGAAGGCGGCCAGGTTCGAGGCGAGGAAGTTCTCGCCGGCGCCGACGCCGACGACGAGCGGCGTCTGGCAGCGGACGCCGACCAGCCGCTCGGGCTCGTCCCGGTGGATGACGACGAAGGTGAAGTGGCCCTCGAGCGCTGCGTAGACGGCACGCACCGACTCGACCAGGTCGCCGTCGTAGGCGTCCTCGATCAGGTGGGCGACGACCTCCGCGTCGGTCTCGGAGCTGAAGGCATGCCCGCCGGCCTCGAGCGCGGCCTTGAGCTCGCGGTAGTTCTCGACGATCCCGTTCAGGACGATCGCCAGCTCGCCCTCGTCGCAGCCGGTCAACGGGTGGGCGTTGTGCTCGTTGACGCCGCCGTGGGTCGCCCAGCGCGTGTGACCGAGCCCGGTGGTTGCCCCCGAGCCGTTCGGCCCCGCCGCCTCCTTCAGGTTCGCGAGGTTGCCGACGGCCCGCACGTAGTCGAGGGCGCCGTCCTCGAGGAGCGCGATCCCGGCCGAGTCGTAGCCGCGGAATTCGAGGCGCTCGAGCCCGGCGATCAGGATCTCCTTCGAGCGGCGGCTGCCGACGTAACCGATGATCCCACACATGCTGGACGCTCCTTTCCTAGGCCGTGGCGGCCGCCGGGCCAGGTCTCGGCGGTATCGGTCGCCCTCCGCTCGCCGACCGTCTCCGGAAGCACGAAAGCCCGGCTAAAGACCGATTTCCGCGTCTCGCGCGCGAGGCGCGAACCACGAAGCGGATTAGCCGAGCTCCCTCTCGACGAGCGAAACGATGCTAGCACAGGCTTCCCGGGCGAGATCGCCGTTTTCAGCCTCGACGAGGACGCGGATCAGGGGCTCTGTTCCGGACGGGCGGACGAGCACGCGACCGGCGCCGCCGAGCCGGGCGTTGACGCGTTCGATCTCCGCGAGGAGCGTCGGGGTCAGCTCCTTCGAGGTGACGCGGACGTTCTCCTTGCGCTGGATGTAACGCGGGAGCGCGGTCACCGCCTCGCTGAGCGCCCGGCCGCGGAGCGCGGCGCAGAGGAGGAGCCCCGCGGCCAATCCGTCGCCGGCGACGTGGTCGCGGAGGTAGATCACGTGGCCGGACTGCTCGCCGCCGAGGACGCCGCCCTCGCGCTCGAGCGCCTCGAGCACGTAGCGGTCGCCGACATCGGTCGTGACCACCCGGATCCCGTGCTCGGCCATCAGAGTGTGGAAGCCGAGGTTCGTCATCTGCGTGACCGCGACGACGTCGACGCCGAGATCGAGGGCGAGAATGGCGACGATCGCGTCGCCGTCGACGAGCTCTCCCCGCTCGTCGACCGCCAGCACACGGTCGCCGTCGCCGTCGAAGGCGACGCCGAGGTCGGCGCCGAGCGCGGTGACCGTCTCCTGGAGCCGCGCCGTGTCGGTGGCGCCGCAGCGGACGTTGATGTTCGAGCCATCGGGGATGGTTCCGACGGCGTGGACGTCCGCACCGAGCCGCTCGAAGGCCCCCGGGGCAAGCGCCGAGTACGCGCCGTTCGCGCAGTCGACCACGACGCGCAGCCCGCCGAGGTCGGAGCCGAAGTGCTCGAGCACGTGGTCGAGGTAGCGCGCTCCGGCGCCCCTGGCCGACTCGATCCCGCCGCGGCGCGAAGCCGGAGGCGCATCGAGGAGCTCCTCGAGCCGGGCCTCCTCGAGGTCGGAGAGCTTGCTTCCGTCCGCGTTGAAGAACTTGACGCCGTTGTACTCTGGGGGGTTGTGGGAAGCGGTGATCACGGCGCCGAGGTCGAGTGCCCCGAGGGCGACGGCCGGCGTCGGCAGCACCCCGCCGAGCACCGCGGTCGCCCCGGCCGAGGCGATCCCGACCGCGAGCGCCGCCTCGAGCTCGACCCCGGACGCACGCGTGTCTCGTCCCACGAAGACCCGCTCCGCCCCGCTCCAGAGCACCGCCGCCCGCCCGAGCCGCTCGACCAGCTCGTCGGTCACGAGCTCGCCGACGACCCCGCGAACGCCGTCGGTCCCGAAGTACTTCCGGCCCATCGCCGGGACGTTAGTGATCGGAGACTGTCCGCGTTCGGCCAGACGGTGATTCAGACGGGGGTGCGAGCTCTGCCCGCGCTCCCGCCACGGCGACAGCCGGCCTCCGCCGACCGATGAATCACGCCCATGCAGCCGCCCACCGCAACGCCCATCCAAGCGGTAAAGCGCAGCTTTACCGCTTCGAAAACTGGGGCGCCTTGCGCGCCTTGTGCAGCCCGGCCTTCTTGCGCTCGACCTGGCGGGCGTCCCGCGTCAGGAAGCCCTGGCGCTTGAGGAGGACGCGGAAGTCCGGGTTGATCTCGACGAGGGCGCGGGCGATGCCGTGGCGCACGGCGCCTGCCTGGCCCGACGGTCCGCCGCCGTGCACGCGCACGCGCAGATCGTACTGGCCCGCGAGCTCGGTCGATTCGAGCGGCGCCATGATCACCTTGCGGTGGACGAGGCGCGGGAAGTACGTCTCGATCGTCTTGCCGTTGATCCACGTCTTCCCGTCGCCCGGGCGGAGGATAACGCGGGCGACCGACGTCTTGCGCTTGCCGGTTCCGAAGTACTGGGCGATGGGAGCCTGGGTCGACATCAGAAGGGCTTCGGCGCCTGGGCCTCGTGGGGATGGTCGGGCCCAGCATAGATCTTCAGCTTGGTGATCTGCGCGCGGCTGAGCTTGTTGCGCGGGAGCATTCCCTTGACGGCCTTTCGCAGCACCTCGGTCGGCCGGCGCTCGAGCTGCTCCTTCAGCGGGCGCACCCTGAGGCCGCCGGGGTAGCCGGAGTGGCGGTAGTACAGCTTGTCCTCGAGCTTGTTGCCGGTGACGGCGATCTTCTCGGCGTTGACGACGATCACGAAGTCGCCCGTGTCCACGTGAGGCGTGAACTGCGGCTTGCCCTTGCCGCGCAGGCGGTCGGCGATCTGGGTCGCGAGCCGGCCGAGGGTCTTCCCATCGGCGTCGACGACGTACCAGTCACGTTGAATTTCGCCAGGCTTGGCGCTGTAGGTCTTCATGTCGGAGAGTTCAAACGGAAAAACGGCGGACCAGCCGCCCGCCGACGTTTGATGGTACCAGCACGATCCAGCAGGCGGGAAGCGCGGCGAGCGAGGCGGCGAAGAGGGCGAGCGGCACGAAGCCTCCGGCCGTGTAGACCAGGCCGCCGCCGAGCGCGAGCGCCGCGCCGGTGAAGCTCGAGAGCCGGTCGGAGAAGCCGACGAGCTTGCCGCGCTCGGAAGCCCCGGCGAGCGAGACGAGCTCGGTCGTCGCGGCGATGTAGGAGAGGCTCCAGCCGAGCCCGAGCCCGAAGAGCGAGAGCGACATCCCGGGGATCCCGGTCAGCCAGATCAGGCCGGCGTTCGACACGGCCATCACCGACAGGCCGATCGCCATCGCGCGCCTGCGGCCGATCCGGTCGACGATGTCGCCGACGAAGAGGATCAGGCCGTACATGCCGACGATATGGATGCTGATCACCGTGAAGACGCTGCCGTGGTCGTGGTGGTGGCCGACGGCGACATAGCCGGCGAGGTTCATCACCCCCACCATCACGGCGAAGCTCGCGACGGCTGCCCCGAGTGCCGTCGGCACGCCCGGCCGGCGGATGATCTCGGCGAGCGGCGCCGGCGAGACGTCGTTCTCGGACGGGGTCCGGAACGCCTTCGAGAGCTCTCTCGGATCCGGCCGCACGGCGAAGGAGATCAGCAGCCCGCCGACCGCGAACAGCGAGGATCCGAGCCACGGCCAGGCGAGCTCCTGCGGCGTCAGGGGGCGACCGGCGAAGAGCGGGCCGAAGACGAGCGGGCCGAACACGGCACCCGAGACGGCCCCGAAGAGGACGAACGACATCCCGCGCGCCCGTCGCTCGGGAGGGAACATCTCGGCCGCCGCCGCCCGCGAAAGCAGCACGACCGCCTGGGCCGCGCCGCAGAGCCCGAGCCCGAGGAAGACGAGCTCGCCGGAGCTCGACCAGCAGCCGAGCGAGGTGACGACCGGGCCGACGATGCCGAGCACGAAGCCGGCGCGGATCACCGGCATCCGGCCGACCCGGTCGGAGATCCGGCCCGCCGGCCCGACCGCGACCGCGCCCGCGATCAGGAACACCGCCGGCCCGAGGCCGAGGATCCCCTCGTAGCCGGTGACGGCGACGAGCGTGACCGTTCCGAGCGCGACTGCGAGCTGCACCATCCCGGAGAGGCACACGAGCCCGGCGGCGAGCAGGACGGCGTTCCGGCGAGCCGGGGTCATGCGCGATCCCGCCGGTGCCGCCGACGGCCGGTGCCGGCCCTCCCGACGGGAGCTCGACGTCCGCTCACCGGAACAGCTCCGCGAGCCCCCGCCTGAACTCGGCTGCCCCGCCGTGGGCCGGGTGGCGCAGGTACCTCCCGCCGAGCGCCTCGTTGGCGATCCGCCCGAGCGGGACGACGCGGCGGCCGCGGGCGAGCTCGCGGGCGAACGGCAGCCCCGCCTCGACCTCGGAGCGGAGCGGCCTGCGGTTCGAGCCGGAGTCGCCCGGATGGGTTGGGACGACGTTCCAGAGCAGCACCGCCTGCTCGAGCCCGAGCTCGGCGAGGGCGCCGTGGACGACGGTCGCCGTGCTCTCGACGGGTCCGGCACCCGTCAGTTGACGCTCGGAGGTGAGCGGGATGCCGGACACGCGCGTCCCGCGGTAGCCGGGAGCCTCGCCGACGAGCAGCAGCGGGGCCCCCGAGCGCTCCTCGAGGTACGCGGCCAGGCGCGCGCTGAGCAGGGCGGCCCGCTCGCCGTCGCGATAGAAGTTGAAGGTCGACCCGATCCGCGCCTCGACGACCCGCTCGACGAACCCACCCGTCATCATCCGTACTCTGACCGACGGCGGCCGGTCGGTGGCCGAGCTCGCGCAAGAGGTCGCCGGCTTCCTCGACCGCGCCAGCGGTGCACTAGGCCGCGAGCGCCGCGGGCAGGACGATCAGGTAGGTGTTGAGCACGTCGTTCGCCCCGGCCGCGACGGTGAGAGTGCCGTGCGCGTCGGCGAACTTCCCGGTCCCGCCGGCGACCGGCACGGCGAAGCCGCCGTTCTTGAGCCCGATCACCTCGCCCGCGATGGTCAGGGTCCCGCCCGGCAGCCGCACGGTGCCCTTGATCGTGGCGGTGTGCGCGCTCGTGAAGGTGGTCGTCGTATCGTCGGTGCCCACCACCGCCCCTTTCTTCTTCCCGAACTGCGCCGCAGCGTTCAGCAGGCGGTCGCGCCCGACGACGGTGTCGCCCTTGCTGAAGCCCCTCGGGGCGACGTCGCGACTGTGGAGCGAGACGGTGACCGACATCACCCGGATCGTCACCGTACGGGCCGCGGCGGTACCGGTCGAGACCGCCGCCAGGACGAGAGCCGTCAGGATCGCGAGCGCCGCGCGGATCGCTCGGTCACTCCCACTCGATCGTTGCGGGGGGCTTGGACGTCACGTCGAGGACGACCCGGTTCACCGCCGGGATCTCGTTCACGATCCGCGAGGCGACGAGCTCGATCAGGTCGTACGGAAGCCGGGCCCAGTCGGCGGTCATCGCGTCGTCGGACGTGACGGCGCGGATCGCGATCGGATAGCCGTAGGTGCGCGAATCGCCCTGGACGCCGACCGAGCGGATCGCCGGCAGGACCGCGAACGACTGCCACAGGTCGCGGTAAAGGCCGGCCCGGCGGATCTCCTCCTGGAGGATCGCATCGGCCTCCCGGAGCGTCTCGAGCCGCTCCGCGGTCACCTCACCGATGATCCTGATCGCAAGCCCCGGCCCGGGGAAGGGCTGGCGCCAGACCATCCGCTCCGGCATCCCGAGCTCCTCGCCGACCTTTCGCACCTCGTCCTTGAACAGCAGCCTGAGCGGCTCGACGAGCTTCAGCTTCATGTCGGCCGGCAGGCCGCCGACGTTGTGGTGGCTCTTGATCGACTCGGCGACGCCGTCGGTGCCGCCTGACTCGATCACGTCGGAGTAGAGGGTTCCCTGGACGAGCCAGCGGATCTCGCCCAGCCGGCGGGCCTCCTCCTCGAAGACGCGGATGAACTCCTCGCCGATCCGCATCCGCTTCTTCTCGGGGTCGGTGACGCCCGCGAGCTTCGCGAGGAAGCGCTCCTGCGCCTCGACGTGGACGAGCGGGACGTGGAAGTGCCCGGCGAAGGTCTCGACCACCTGCGCGGCCTCGTCCCTGCGCAGGAACCCGTGGTCGACGAAGACGCACGTGAGCTGGTCGCCGACGGCCTTGTGGACGAGGAGCGCCGCGACGGCGCTGTCGACACCGCCCGAGAGCCCGCACAGCACGCGCTCGCGTCCGACTCGCGCGCGGATCCGCGCCACCTGCTCCTCGATCACGGCGGCCGGCGTCCATGAGGGCGCCGCGCCGGCGATCTCGTAGAGGAAGTTCTTCAGGATCGCCATCCCGTGCGGCGTGTGGACGACCTCGGGGTGGAACTGGACGCCGTAGAGCCCGCGCGCCGGCGCCTCGAAGGCGGCGATCGGCGTCGACTCCGACGACGCGGTCACCTCCGCGCCCTCCGGCGGCGCGACGACAGAGTCACGGTGGCTCATCCAGACGGTCTGCTCCGCGGGCAGGCCCGCGGACAGCCTGCCGCGCGCCGAGTGGACGGCGGCCTTGCCGAACTCGCCTGCGCCCGTCCGGTCGACCCGCCCGCCGAGCGCCTGCGCCATCAGCTGCATCCCGTAGCAGATGCCGAGCACCGGGATTCCGAGCTCGAAGATCGCGGGGTCGACCTGGGGCGCGCCTTCGGCGTAGACCGAGGCCGGCCCGCCCGAGAGGACGAGCGCGCTCGGGCTGCGCCGGCGGATCTCCTCGGCGCCGGCGCGATGGGAGACGAGCTCCGAGTAGACGCGCGCCTCGCGGACGCGGCGGGCGATCAGCTGCGAGTACTGCCCGCCGAGGTCGACCACCAGGACGGGATGCTCCTCCGGGAGCAGCTCGGGCCGGAGCGGGACGACCTCAGCCGCGCCGGTAATTGGGGGCGTCCTTCGTGATCGTGATGTCGTGCGGATGCGACTCGCGCAGCCCCGCGCCGGAGATACGGACGAACCGCGCCGCCTTCATCGCCTCGACCGTCGGGGCGCCGCAGTAGCCCATCGCCTGCCGCAACCCGCCGACCAGCTGGTGGACGACGCCGGCGAGCGGGCCCTTGTACTGGACCCGGCCCTCGATCCCCTCGGGGATCAGCTTCTCGACGTCCTCGACATCCCCCTGGAAGTACCGGTCCTTGGAGTACCCGCGCGCCTTCATCGCGCCGATCGAGCCCATGCCACGGTACTCCTTGTAACGCTCGCCCTGCGAGTAGACCACGTCGCCGGGCGACTCGTCGGTCCCGGCGAGGAGCGACCCGAGCATGACCGTGTCGGCGCCCGCGCCGATCGCCTTCGCGACGTCGCCCGAGGAGACCATCCCCCCGTCGCAGATCACCGGCACGCCGTGCTGGGCCGCGACCTCCGCGATGTCGTGCACCGCGGTGATCTGCGGAACGCCGACGCCTGCGACGACGCGGGTCGTGCAGATCGATCCGGGGCCGATCCCCACCTTGACGGCGTCGGCGCCGGCATCGATCAGCGCCTCGGCCGCCTCACCGGTCGCGATGTTGCCGGCCACGATCTCGAACTCGCCGGAGACGCTCTTGATGCGCCGGACCATCTCGACCACGCCGCGCGAGTGCCCGTGGGCGGTGTCGACGACGAGCACGTCTGCTCCGGCCTCGACGAGCGCCTGGGCACGGTCGAAGGCGTCCGGCCCGACGCCGACCGCGGCGCCCACGCGCAGGCGGCCCTGCGGGTCCTTCGTCGACTGCGGGAACTCGATCCGCTTCTGGATGTCCTTGACGGTGATCAGGCCCTTGAGGATCCCGTCGGAGTCGACGACCGGGAGCTTCTCGATCCGGTGGCGGTGGAGCAGCCGCTCGGCATCGGGGAGCGTCGTCCCGAGCGGCGCCGTAACGAGGCCCTCGGAGGTCATCAGCGCCGAGACGGGCTGGCGGGTGTCCCTCTCGAAGCGCAGGTCCCGGTTGGTGAGGATGCCGACCAGGCGGCCGTCGTCGTCGGTGATCGGAACGCCGGAGATGTGGTACCGCTCGATCAGCTCGAGTGCGTCCGCGACGAGCGCCGTCGGAGGCAGCGTCAGCGGCTCGACGATCATCCCGGACTCGGAGCGCTTGACCTTGTCCACCTCGCCCACCTGCTGGGCGATCGAGAGGTTCCGGTGGACGATCCCGATCCCGCCCTCGCGGGCGAGCGCGATCGCCATCCGCGCCTCGGTGACGGTGTCCATCGCCGCCGAGACGACCGGGATCTCGAGCGCGATCGTGCGCGTCAGCCGGGTCGCGGTCGAGACGTCGTTCGGGAGCACCGCCGACTCGGCCGGCAGGAGCAGGACGTCGTCGAAGGTCAGGCCCTCCTTCGCGAACTTGGCCGGCAGCGCTGCCTCGGAGCCGGAAAGCGGCGGCTCGAGGTCGATTCTGCCTACGTCCATCGGTGGACTTTACCGGCCGGCCCGGGCTGCACGCTCAGCTCACGCCCGCGAGCTCCGAGACCTCGACGGCCGCCTGGAGGCGGGCGGCCTGGCGGGGGTCGAACACGCCCGCTCCGAGCTCGAGGGTCGAGGCGGCCCCCGCGGCGGCGGCGAGGGCGAGCGAGTCCTCGAGCGACCGTCCCGCACTGCGCGCGGCCAGGAACCCTGCGAGCAGGGTGTCGCCGGCTCCGACGGTCGAGACCGGGTCGACGCGCGGAGCGACCGCCCGGAACCTGCGGGTCTCCTTGCCGTCCCGGAAGAGCGCGAAGCAGCCCAGCTCGCAGGTGATCAGGACGTTTCGGGCGCCGAGGTCGGCGATCTCGTCGAGCCCGAGCTGGAAGTCCTCGTCGTCGTGGAACTCCTGCCCGACGAGCGACTCCGCCTCGGCCTGGTTCGGCGCGACGAGAAACGGCTCGGCCTCGACGCCGTAGCGGAGCGGCTCGCCCTCGGAGTCGAGCACCGCCGGGATCTGCCGGCGCGCGAGCTCGTGGATCAGGTCGGCGTAGAAGTCGTCTCCCACGTCACGGGGGAGCGAGCCGGCGAACACGACCAGCTCGGCGCCCTGCGAGAGGTAGGCGAGCTTCTCCTGCAGGGTCACCGAGCTCCTCGGGGCTCACCTGCGGCCCCCACTCGTTGATCTCGGTGTAGGTGCTGCTGGTCGGGTCGACGACCGCGGTCGAGGTTCGCGACTCGCCCTCGATCCGGACGAAGTCGTTGAGGATCGCCTCGCCGGTGAGGCGCTCGACGATCCGCAGGCCCGCCTGGCCGCCGGCGAGCCCGGTCGCCACGACCGGGACGCCGAGCGTCTTCAGGGCCCGCGCGACGTTGATCCCCTTGCCGCCCGCGAGCGGCAGGCCCGCGCTCGCCCGGTGGCGCTGGCCGCGCTGGAAGTTCGGCACGGTGATGGTGCGGGCGAACGCGGCGTTGAGTGTGACGGTGACGATCACGAGAGCAGCGAGACGAGGTTGTGAACTGTACGCCGCGCGTACCAGCCGACGCGGGCGGCGAGACCGGGGGCCGGGACCGAGCGGGAGGCGACGAGCGCCCGCTCCCCGACCAGCCGCGTCCCCGACCAGATCTGGACGCGACCGAGGACCTGCCCCTCGCGCACCGGGAGCGCCACGAACGTGGGCGCGACGACCCGCTGGGTGAAGCGTGTCGCCGAGCCGCACCGAGGTCTCGAGCCGCGCGGAGGCGACCAGCGCGAGCGGCGCCTTCCCGTAGGGAAGCTGCACATCGGCGTAGTCGCGGCCGCTCGCGACCGCATCCACCAGCCGGTACTGGGCGAGCCCGTAGGCGAGCAGCCGTTCGAGGTCGGCGTTCCGCCGGCTGCGCGAGGGGCTGCCGAGGATGGTGACGTAGATCGTCGTCCCCTCGCCCCGAGCCGCCGCGACCTGCCCCCAGCCGGCCGCCGACGTGTGGCCCGTCTTGACGCCGAACACGCCGGGGAACACGCCGAGCAGGTCGTTCCAGGTGTGCAGCGACGAGGTCGCCTTCGATCGTGTAGTCCTGCTGGTCGACGCTCGTCCTGACGATCGGGATCCTCATCGCGTCCAGGGCGAGCCGCGTCACGTCGCGGGCGCTCGAGTACTCGCCGGGGGCGTCGAGCCCGTCCGGCCGGACGAAGTGGGAGTCGGTGAGCCCGAGCTGCTGCGCCTTGGCGTTCATCAGGTCGGCGAAGGCCGGGAAGCTCGGGGCGGCCGCGAGCGCGAGCGCGTCGGCGGCGTCGTTCGCCGACTGGATCAGGGCCGCCTTCACGAGGTCGTGCACGGTGATCTGCTGGCCGGCGACGAGGTTGATCGTCTCCTGCCCGACAGCGGCGGCGCGCGGATCGACGGTGACGACGTCGCTCGAGCTTCAGGTGCTCGAGCGCGACGATCACGGTCATCAGCTTCGTGATCGACGCGATCGGCACCTGGTAGCGGTCGTCGTGCGCGGCCAGCACCTGCCGGTGACGCTCGTTCTCGACGAGCCAGGCCCGGGCGTCGACGGCCGGCGGAGCGGCCCTTGCCGCGCCGGCCAGGCAGCAGGCCGCGAGGGCGAGCCCGAGCGGGGCCGCGGCCCTGAGCCTCATCTCAGGCGGATCTTCTCGCCGATGAAGAGCGCCGTCGGAGCGAGGCCCGGGTTCAGCGCGGAGCAGCCGCGCGGCGGGCACGCCCGGTCCTCGCCGCGATCGCGTCGACCGTGTCTCCCGCACGCACGACGTAGACGGCCGGCTTCCTGCGCGCGGGCGCAGGCTTGCGGACGACGCGGGCGGGCGCGCCGCCGCCGCTCGGGTGGGAGCGCAGATCGCCCCTGAAGATCGCGACCGCGACCGTGATCGCGAGCAGGAGCGCGACCGGGGCGGCGTAGGCGCGCCAGTCGCGCCACGCACGCCGCGGCGCCGCTACCAGCCCGAGACGGTCCATACCTCGTGCCGAAGCCGCGCCGCCTCGGCGCCTGCGGCGGCGCGGAAGTCGCCGCCGGTCTCGCGGAACGCGTAGTTGACCGAGCGCGAGGCGTTGACGAGCGCGCTCGCCGGCCCGCTCGTGAAGGCCCGCGCGAGATCGCCCGGCTTCGCCCCCTGCGCCCCCACGCCGGGGAGGAGCAGGATCGCCTGCGGCATCAGCTTGCGCGCCTCGCTGACCGCGCGCGGATGCGTCGCCCCGACCACGGCGCCGACCGAGGAGAGCCCGCGCTCGCCGACAGATCCGCGCCCCAGTCGGCGACGAGCGCCGCGACGTGCTGCCACATCGGGCCGGCCGTCCGAGAGCGTCACGTCCTGCACGTCGCCGCCGGCGTTCGACGTCTTGACGACGCAGAAGATCCCCGCGCCGTAGCGGCGCGCCGCGGCGAGGTACGGCTCGACCGACTCGCGGCCGAGCCAGGGATTGACGGTCAGCGCGTCGGCGAGCGGCTCCTCGCCGTCGAGGTACGCCGCGGCGTAGGCGCGGGCGGTCGAGCCGATGTCGCCGCGCTTGCCGTCGGCGATCACGAGCAGCCCGGCCCGGCGGGCGTAGGCACAGACCTCGACGAACGCGGACATGCCCGCGGGACCGAGCGCCTCGAAGAACGCGAGCTGGGGCTTGACCGCCACCGCGTGCGGCGCGACGGCGTCGACGATCCCGCAGCAGAAGCGCGAGACGTCGCCGCGCAGCTCGACCGGAAGCAGGTCGGGCACGGGATCGAGCCCGACGACGAGCTGGCTGCGCTTGCGCTCGACCTCGGCGGCGACCCGGTCGCCGAAGGTGAGCGTCGCGACGGCCATCACCCGGGAGGTTATCGACGCACCACGACAGAGGGCCGCGTGCGCGGCCCTCGTCAGATGCCGGGAGGCTGTCCGTTCAGCCCTTCAGAGCCGCCTTCAGCTGGCTACCGGCGCTGAACTTCGGCACGGTCGTCGCGGCGATCTGCACGCGCTCGCCGGTGCGCGGGTTGACGCCCATGCCGGGCAGCGCGTGCGGCGGCCGAGAACTTGCCGAAGCCCGTGAAGTTGACCGAGTCGCCGCCCTTCAGCGCTTCGGTCACCGACTCCATGAAGGCGTCGACGGCCTTGCCCGCATCGCGGTTCGACAGACCGCTCTTCTGAGCGACCTTCTGGATGAACTCCTGCTTCGTCAAAGCCTTCCTCCTGGTTGGGGATGCCATGTCGTCAGACCTTGGCGCGAAACCCTAACAACGCGATCGGATATCGCTCAACCATGCGCCCTCGACCCGGCGGTCCGGACCTCCGAGGCGAGGAAGAGCGGGCGGAGCCGAACGGCCGCCCGGGCGAGGGCGTCGGCGCCGCCCTCCTCGCGGTCGACGACGCAGATCGCGGTGGAGACGCGCAGGCCGGCCTCGCGCAGCGCCTCGACCGCGTCGAGCGCGGCCCCGCCCGAGGTGACGACGTCCTCGACGAGGCAGACCTGCTCGCCGGGCTCGAACGCGCCCTTCGATCCGGTTCCCGGTGCCGTACTCCTTCGCCTCCTTGCGGACGATCACGAACGGCAGCTCGGCCTCGAGCGAGGCGGCCGCGGCGAGCGGCACGGCGCCGAGCTCGGGCGCCGCGAGCCGGACGGCGTCGGGCTCGTGCTCGCGGACCGCGGCCGCGATCGCGACGCCGAGCGCGCGCAGCAGGTCGGGCCGCGTGCCGAAGCGGTACTTGTCGAGGTAGTACGAGCTGCGCTTGCCGGAGCGAAGGAGGAAGTCGCCCTCGAGCAGCGCGGCCTCGCGGATCGCCTGCGCGAGCGCCGCGGTGCCGGGCACGGTCATCAGCCCGCGAGCGCGAGCAGGTCGCGGGCGAGCGAGAGCAGCCGGTCGGCGTCGCGCGGAGCCGTCGGCGAGCGCGACCATCGAGCCGTCGTCGGCGTAGAGCTCGACCCGCTCCGCCCTGCGCGTCGAGCGGCGGCGGTAGAGCGCCGTCCCCGCGAGCACGGCGGCGAGCAGCACGGCGGCGGCCGCCGGGCTACGCAGACGCATCGGCCTTCTTCCGGGTTGCCCGGGGCGGCCGGGGCGGGGTCTCCCCGCCGCTCGCCGGAGGCTCGTCGGCCGGAGGCACCGGGCCCTCGACGCTGCCGAGGCAGTGCTTCAGGTCGTAGAAGACGAGGCCGACCGTCGGGTCCGGAATCGTCGTCGCGACGATCAGGCGCCCGTCGCGCCGGACGGCGAAGACGCTGCCGTCGAGGGTCGAGGCCTCGAGCTGGCTCGAGCCCGGGCAGCCCGCGCGCCAGGCCGAGCGGCTCGGCCTCGTCGAGCAGCCGGTCGCGGCCGCCGACGAAGCGCTCGGCGCGCCCGTGATCGCGGGATCGTGGTTGCGAGCACCGACCCGTCCCCGTCGACGATCGCGACCTGGACGATCTGCGAGGAGATCTCGGTCAGGTCGGCGAGTGCCTGAGCGGCATCCATGCCGCGGAGCATACTGCCGTCAATGGCGGCGATCCTGCGGAAGTTCTTCGCCGACCGCGGGACGCACCTCGCCGCGATGATCGCCTACTTCGCGCTCCTCTCGTTCGTGCCGCTGCTCTTCCTCTCGCTCGCCCTGCTCGGCCCCGCCCACCAGGCGGACACGGGACTCGTTCTTCGTGCGCGAGCTCCAGCGCACGTTCCCGAGCACCTCGCTCGACTCGATCCTGAGCGCCGTGCGGGCGATCCAGGCGAACGCGACCGCGCTCGGGCTCGTCGGCGGCGGCGTTCCTGCTCTGGTCGTCGCTCTCGCTCTTCAGCGTGCTCGAGAGCGCGTTCAACATCGTCTACGACCGCCCGAACCGGCCGTTCCTGCGCGGCAAGGCGCTGGCGACGGTGATGATGGTCTTCTCGCTCGCTCTTCCTCTTCGTCGCGCTCGTGGTCGGTTCGTTCGGGGTCGAGCTCCTCAAGCGCTACGCGGGCCTGAGCGACAACGTCGTGATCGCCTACGTGCTCGTCGGTCGGCGTCTCGCTGCTCGGCGATCTTCGTCTTCCTGGCCTCCGCCTACGTCGTGCTCACGAACGACGCGCTCCGCTGGCGGGAGGTGCTTCCGGGCGCGGCTCGTCGCCGCGGTCGCTGCTCGAGGCGACGTTCCAGGCTGCTGCCGCTGTTCGTGCGCGTCTCGAAGCACAACCCGGTGCTGCAGACGCTCTCGGGCCCGGCCGTGCTGCTCGTCTGGCTCTACGTGATGGCGAACGTGATCGTGCTCGGCTGCGGAGGTCAACTGGCACCTCCGGTACGCGGCGCTCAGCGGCGACCGATCGCATCGGCGAGCGCGTGCGCCGCCGCGCGCGGTGCGAGTTCCGGCGCTTCCATGGTCGCCGATCTCGGCGACCGTCGGGCTCGTAGCCGTCCGGGATGAAGATCGGGTCGTAGCCGAAGCCCGCCGCGCCGCGGCGCTCGGTCGCGAGCTCCCCTCGAGGACGCCGTGTCCGCGCAGCTCCTCCCCGGCCGGGGAGAGCGCGACGAGCTCGGTGACCATCCGGGCCCGACGGTTCGGGCTCGCCGGCGAGCCGGGCGAGCAGCGCGTCGGCCTGGTCGAGGCCCGGCGCCCAGCGGGCCGAGTGCAGCCCGGGCGCGCCGTCGAGCGCGTCGCACTCGATCCCGGAGTCCTCGCCGAGCACCCATTCGCCGGCGCCGGCACGTGCACGGCCGAAGCGCGCCTTGAGCAGCGCGTTCTCGTAGTAGGTCTCGCCGGTCTCCTCGGGCCAGTCGTCGGCCTCGAGCGGCTCGATCTCCCAGCCGGGCAGCGCCTCGCGCAGCTCGTCGAGCTTGTTGCGGTTCTGCGAGGCGAGCAGCGCCCGCGTCAGTCACGGGGGACGTCGATCGCCTCGCGCTGGAGCGCGGCGAGCTCGTCGATCCCGCCCGCAGCGAGGTCGAGCAGCTCGTCGAGCCGGCGCGCGGTCGAACGGCACGCGCTCGGCGGTCGCCTGCACCTCGACGAGGCGGCCGTCGCCGGTCATGACGACGTTGAGGTCGACGTCGGCGTTCGAGTCCTCCGCGTAGTCGAGGTCGAGCAGCGACTCGCCGTCGACGACGCCGACCGAGACGGCGGCGACCGAGCCGGTGAGCGCCTTGCGAGAGCCCGAAGCGGTCGAGCGCGCGGCGAGCGCGACGTAGCGCGCCGCAGATCGCGGCGCAGCGCGTGCCGCCGTCGGCCTGGAGGACGTCGCAGTCGAGGTGGACGGTGCGCTCGCCGAGCGCCTCGAAGTCGACGACGCCGCGGACCGCGCGGCCGATCAGCCGCTGGATCTCGACCGTGCGCCCGCCCTGCTTGCCGCGGGCGGCCTCGCGCTCGGTGCGCTCGCCGGTCGAGGCGGGGAGCAGCGAGTACTCGGCGGTCACCCAGCCGCGGCCGCTGCGGTAGAGCCAGCGCGGGACGCCCTCGGCGACGCTCGCGGTGCAGAGGACGCGCGTCTTGCCCTGCGACCAGAGCACCATCCCGTGCGGCTGCTCGAGGAAGAGCGGGTCGGCGGCGAGCGGGCGCAGCTCGTCGGCCCGGCGGCCGTCGGCCCGGCTCATGCGACACGTTTGGGGAAGCCCCACGGTCTCCACGTTCCCCGCGTCCGCCTCGCGGACCGGGCGCCGCGCGGCCGCCCGCTCGAGCTCGGCGACCGGAGACCCGGGCGACCTCGCCGAGCGGCAGCTGCAGGAAGCGCTCGCCGAGCGAGCGGAAGAGCGCCGGGATCGCCGGTGGTCAGGAAGCGGTAGTCGCCCTCGCGGCCCCGGTCGTTCTCCCAGCCCTTGCGGGCGAGCGTCTCGGCGACCTCGCGCGCCGTCTCCTCGGCCGAGAAGACGAGCGTCACCTCGCGGCCGAAGACGCGCTGCAGCACCGGCCGGATCAGCGGGTAGTGGGTGCAGCCGAGGATGACCGTGTCGCAGCCTGCCTGCCTTGAGCGGCTCGGCGTACTCGCGGACGGCGTCGACGGTCTGCTCGCCGGCCTCGATCAGCGGCACGAGCTCCGGGCAGGCGACGGCGGTGAAGCGGACGCCGGCGTCGAGCGTGCGGACGAGCGTCTCGTAGCGGCCGGCGGTCACGGTCGCCTGCGTCGCGAGCAGGCCGATCCGCCGGTTGCGCGTCGCGCGGACGGCGGCTGCCGCCTCGGGCGCGATCACGCCGACGACCGGCACCGTCGAGCGCCTCCTGGAGCGCCGGGCAGCGCGGCCGAGGTGGCGGCGTTGCAGGCGACGACGATCAGCTTCACGCCCTGCGCTCTGCAGGTAGCCGCGCGATCTCGTGTGCGAAGCGGCTGATCTCGGCAAGCGGCCGCGGCCCGTACGGGAGCCGGGCGTGGTCGCCGAGGTAGACGAAGTCCTCGTTCGGCATCGTCACGAGGCACTCGTGCAGGACGGTCAGCCCGCCGACGCCGGAGTCGAAGACGCCGATCGGCCTCCCGTCCATGCCCCGATTCTACGGCCCGGGCCGGGGGCCTATGCTCAGCCGGTGGCCGACGCGCTCCGGATCGGGACGTGCTCCTGGGCCGACGAGGCCCTGACGAAGCACTGGTACCCGCGCGGCCTGCCCGCTCGCGAGCGGCTCGCCTGGTACGCCGAGCGCTTCTCGACGGTCGAGGTGGACTCGACCTTCTACCGCGTCCCGCCGACGGAGATGGTGCAGGGCTGGGCCGACCGGACGCCGCCCGGCTTCGTCATGCACGTGAAGGCGTTCGGCCTGATGACGCGCCATCCGGTCCGGCTCGAGCAGCTCCCGCCCGAGCTCCGCGAGGGGATGCCGGTCGACGCGCGGGGCCGGGTCGACCGGCCGCCGCGCGAGCTGCGCGCGCTCGTCTTCCGCGCGTTCCTCGCTGCCCTCGAGCCGCTCCGGCAGGCGGGCAAGCTCGGCGGGATCCTCTTCCAGCTCCCGCCGTACGTCGTCCCGAAGCCGGCAGCGTTCGACTACCTCGAGTGGGCGCGCGACCAGCTCGGCGGCGACGAGATGCTGGTCGAGTTCCGCCACCGCGACTGGTTCGAGGAGGACCGGCGAACGGAGCTGCTGCGCTGGCTCGAGGAGCGCCGCATGTCGTACGTCACGGTCGACGCGCCGAAGGTCGACGCCGCGAACGTCCCGCAGACGCTCGTCGCCGCCACGGGCCCGATCGCCTACGTGCGCTTCCACGGCCGCAACGCGGCCACCTGGAACGCCCGCGGCGGCGGCGCCGCCCAGCGGTTCGACTACCTCTACGCCGAGGACGAGCTCGCGCGAATGGGTCGAGCCGCTGCGCGAGCTCGCCGGCGCAGCCGAGCAGGCCTACGCGTTCTTCAACAACAACAACCAGACCCACGGCGTCGCCCAGGCGCCCGCCGGGGCCGAGCTCCTGCGCCGGCTGCTCGAGGAGCAGGACGTACCCGTCGCCTAGCCAGAGCGGCGCTCCAATCGTGCAGCACCGTCGCGGCTCGGCAGTCCGGCTACCGTTGGCGTCGTGAGGGTGCTCTCGGTCAACCACGGGCCGCTCGTCCGCTCCGAGCTCTTCGGCGAGGTGATCCTCGAGGCAGGGCACGAGCTCGTCGAGTGGGAGATCCGCGACCAGGGGCGCGGCCGCCGGGCGGGTTCGACGCGGTGCTCGTGCTCGGCGGGCACATGAACGTCGGCGAGGAGCGCGACCATCCGTGGCTCGCTCGAGGAGTACGACCTCCTCCGCGCGCTGGGTCGAGTCGGAGACGCCGCTCTTCGGTATCTGCCTCGGGGCGCAGACGCTCGCGCACGCCTTCGGCGGCCGGGTCGGCCCGCTGCCCGTGCAGCAGGCCGGCTTCCGCGAGGTCCTGCTGACCGAAGAGGGGCGGCGCGACCCGGTGCTCGGCGTCCTGCCCGCCCGGTTCGAGGCCCTCGTCGGGAACGCCTTCGGCGTTCGACGTGCCCGCGGACGCCGTCGAGCTCGCGACCTCGGTTCCGCAGCCGCAGGCGTTCCGGATCGGCGAGCGCGCGTGGGCGGTGCAGTTCCACCCCGAGGCGCGTCGCGTCCAGGTGATGGGCTGGTTCGAGTCCGAGCCGCGACCTGCCGCGACCGCTCGCCGAGGTCGAGCGGGAGGTCGAGGCGAAGATCGACGGCTGGCACCTGCTCGGCCGGGCCCTCTGCCACGCCTTTCTCGACGCGGCGGCCTGACTCGCGTCAGCCCGTCTGCGGCCCTTCGAGCGGCAGCTCGGTTCGCGACCACTCGTGCCACGAGCCCCGGTAGTTCCGTGCGCGGTAGCCGAGCCGACCCAGGATCTGGACCGCCAGTGCCGAGCGGGAGCCGCTGTGGCAGTAGGCGACGACCTCGGCGCCGTCCGGCAGCCCGAGCCGTTCGCGGAGCTCGGCCTCTCCGAGCAGCAGCATCTCCTCGACGTGCAGGTGCGCCGCTCCCGGTATGTGCCCCTGACGGGGATCGCAGGGCGATCCGAACGACCCGTCGTATTCCCCCGCTGCGCGAACGTCGAGCAGGGCCACCTCGCCGAGGCGGCGCGACAGCTCCTCGAGGTCGATGTCTGTCATAGCGCCCGGACGAGCTCCAGCTCGCGCGCCACCGCCGGCCGCGTGCAGAGCTCCTCCAGCCAGCTCTCGACCCGCCCGGGCAGAACTGCGCCGTACAACTCGCGGAGCCGGATCACCCAGGGGACGTAGGCGAAGTCGGCGAAGAGGCTCTCGCCGACGGGCAGCTCGGCGAGCCTCCGATCGAGCGCGTTCCGGTCGCCGCGGCGGTAGGCGTAGTAGTCGTCGCCGAGAGCGTCGTCGAAGCGCCAGACCGCGAGCCGCGCCCGCGCCCGCCCGGCGGGGTCCGCCGGCAGCAGCGGTCGATCCGGGAACCGCTCGTCGAGGTAGTCCATGATCACGGCCGACTCCGGCAGCACGAGCTGGTCCTCGAGCACCGGCACCTTGCCGGCGGGGTTGAGCTCGAACAGCCAGGCGGGGCGGTCGCCGAGGTCGACCTCGACCGTCTCGTACGGCAGCTCCTTCTCGGCCAGCGCGATCCGAACGCGGGCGCAGTACGGGCAGCGGGAAGCGTCGTAGAGCTTCATGCCTCGAGCCCCATCGTCCGCGCGATCTGGTCGTAGAGCTCGTCGGCCGGCGGCAGGTCTGCCGGCGTCGCCGCGATCCGGGCGACCTGCCTCACCTGCTCGCGGTCGGCACCGGTGAGCCGGGCGACCAGCGTCGGGTTCGCCGCCAGCGCGAGCTCGTCGGCCTTCGAGAGCTCACCGTAGAAGGTCGGGACCGAGAGGTACTCGTCGACCATCAGCCCGCGCTCGTAGAGCCTGAACCTGACCACGAGGCCGGACTCGATCGCGAGCGCGACGGCGACGGCTCCGAGGCGCTCGGAGAGCTCTCCCGCGAGGCTGCCCTGGGCGGTGCGGTCGGCGTCGGTGAGCGGGTCGGTGATCCTGATCCAGCCGTTCGCCTCGGCCCTGATCTCGGGGCCCTCGAGCCTCGGCAGGAACTGCCTCAGCGCCCGTTCGACCGAGGCACGGTCGTCGGTCTGCACGTGGGTCGCGGCGCGCGAGGCTCCGATCGGCAGGTCGGAGAGGCGCCGCTCGAGCGCGTCGAGCGGCTGGCCGAGGACGAGCTCGACCTCCTCGAACCCGAGCTTCCGGTAGACGGTTCGTGCGAGCTCGTTCGAGGCGAGGACATCGAGGGAGATGTAGACGGCCCCGTGCCCGCGGGCCTCGGCGACGCACGCGCGCAGGAGAGCGGTCGCAACGCCCTGGCGCCGGACGCGCGGGCGGACGTGAACGGTCTGGACATGCCAGCGGCCCGGGTCCTCCGCCGAGGCTTCGGCCAGCCCGGCGGGGCCCTGCTCGTCCTCGGCAAGCACGACCACGCCCGTCGCGAAGTTCTCGCAGATGTCGGCCCAGTCCTGCTCCCAGGTGTCGGGGGCGAAGCCGTCCGGCTCGGGTACCTCGGCCTGGAACTCGGCCCAGAGCTCCCGGATCGCCGCCTCGTCGGCCTCGGTGGCGCGGCGGATGTTCATGGGATCCGCATCGCCGTCAGCAGATAGTGAGCGGACAGGTTCTGGAACGGGTCGAGCCGTGGGCCGAGTGAGTGCACATCGGAACCGTAGAAGAGATCGGCCGCCTTGCGCAGGACGAGGTCACCGGCCGGCCAGGCGCGGGGCCTTGCGAGATGCCGGGCGAGAAACCACTCGGCCGTCCAGGGGCCGAGCCCGCGGATCGCGGTGAGCCGGGCGCGGATCTGGTCGTCGCCGAGGGTTGAGAGGGCGTCCAGGTCGATCTCCGCCCGTGCGAGCCCGACCGTGTACTCGGCTTTCCGCCGCGAGAAGCCGATCTCGACCAGCTCGCTCTCCGAGGCGGCGGCGATCCGGTCCCGGGCCGGGAAGGCGTAGGCGTGCGCACTCCGCTCGCCGAACCTTGCGATCAGCCGGTTTCGGATCGCGGCGGCCGCCACCAGCGAGACCTGCTGGGCGGTGATCGACGTCACGAGGCCCTCGAACGGGTCGGGGGCGAGCGGCGGGCGGAACCCGGCGAGCCGCGGGACGAGCTCGGCGAGCACGGGCTGGTTCGCCGCCCACGTGGAGAAGAGGCCGAGCTCGAACTCGGCGCCGAGGAGCTTCTCGACCACCGGGCGCGTCTCGGCGTCGAGCGGTTCGACCTCCACCCCGCCCGGCGCCGCCTGGATCCTGACCTCGCGGCCGGCGACGACCCGGTGCAGCGCACCGTCGTGCCAGAGATTCGCGAGGTCGCTGCCGAAGGCCCGGAAGCGCTCGGTCGAGAGCTCGAAGTCGTACGGCTCAGGAAAGCGCAGCAGCAACGTCGTTCAGGGTCTCGAATCGCTCGTAGGAGATCCCGCGGGCGTCCAGGTGGTGCGCGAGCCAGTCGCGGGCGAAGACGCGGTCTGCCACGAGCGCCGCACAGGCGTCCGAGACGCCGTCCCCGGCATAGGCGAGTGGGCGCGCCGCGGGGAGCGAGCGGCGCTTGCACTGGTCGCCGCAGACCGGGCAGAGCCCCTCGTCGCGGAAGCGAAGCCGCCACCCGCCGGGATCCGGATCGGCGTCGTTGCAGCGGAGGTCGGCCTCGACGCGCTCGCGCTCGAGCACCGGCAGGATCAGCTGCGGCAACCCGCTCGAGACGATCACGGGCCGGTAGCGCTCGACGAGGAGATGGAACCCCGGCCGGACCTCAACATGATCGACGGCCCATGACGACACCTCCTCGGCGCTGGCACGGATCGTCGCAACCTCCGCCGCGAGCGACTCCCCGTGGCCCGCGAAGCGCCGCTGGTAGACGGCGGGGTCGCCGAAGGCGTGCACCGCCTGGACAAGGGAGTCGGCGACCGTGCAGGTCCCGTCCCAGTCGAGAACGAGCTTCACGCGCCGCGATGCCGGTACAACGCCACCCGTGGAACCTAGCCGCCGCATCGAGGCCGAGGTGGGGAGCTCGCGTCCGTGACATGCTCGTCGAAACGGGCCGCGCCGAGGCCCACCGCATCCTCCCCGACTCGGGCTGGGTCTCGAAGCCGATCAGGAACGAGCAGGACGTGGAGGAGACGATCGAGCTCTTCCGGCTCAGCTTCGAGCGGGCCCGCGTCGCCCGGGCAGTCCGTGCCGGGAACGACGCCCCCGGCGAGACGCCGGCCGGGCCGCGCGAGCTCGCGGGTTCCGGCGAGCTCGCCGACATCAACCCGTGAGCCCGTCGGCCGGCTCCGGCCGAGGCTTCGTTAAGGGGTCTGACCCCTCGGGGAGGGCCGGGCCCTACGCCGAGCCTCGCGGCGCCCCGAGGGTGTTCCGCAGGATGCCGATCCCCTCGACTTCGAGCTCGACGGCATCCCCGGGACGCAGCGCCGGTCCTGCGCCGCCACCGGCGGCCGCGACGAGGACGTCGCCCGGGCGAAGCACCGTGTTGCGTCCGGCGTGGGCGGCGAGCTCCGGCCACGGATGGACGAGCTCGCGGAGGTCGGCGCCGAAACGTTCCTCGCCGTTGACGCGGGCGACGAGCAGGTTGCCCTCGAACTCGTCGGCGCTGACGAGCACCGGGCCGAGCGAGAAGGCGAAGTCCTTGCTCTTCGACGGCCCGAAGCCCGAGCTGCGCTCGACGCGGTCGAGGTCGCGGGCGGTCCAGTCGTTCGCCACGGTGAACCCGCCGATCGCGCCCTCGGCTCCGATCACGGCCGCCACGGCCAGCCCGTAGTCGAGCTCCTCCGTGCCCTCCGGGTAGGAGATCTGATCGTCCGGCCCGGTGACCGGAAAGGTGCTCCGGAACGAGAAGTACGGCGTCTCGCCCCGCTCGAACGGCGAGAACACGCGCACGCAGGGCGGGTAGAGCACAGGCGGGCGCAGCTCGCACTCGTCCAGCGGATATTCGGCGTGCTCTCTGGCTCCGCCGCCACCGGTGAAGAACGCCTGCAGGGTCTGGGCGGCGAGCTGGACGACCCGGTCACCGTCGATCCGCCCGGGCCAGCCGCGTTCGAGCTCCATCCCCCTCGGGCTGAACATGCAGAGCTTCACGGCGGCAGGGTAGTCCGGCGGCTCAGGGCTCGGTGTGGACGATCACCTCAGCGATCTCGGGCGCCTCGATCCGGATCCGCTCCTCGATCTCGCTCGCGCGGGCATGCGCCGCGTCGAGGGTGCTACGGCCGTCGAGCCCGAGCGTGAGGAAGGCGACGAGCCCGGCGTCGGTGCGCAGGAACCGCAACGCACGCGGACGCGATCCGGTCGCCTCGAGCACGACGCGCTCCACCGCCGCGGTGTCGCCCGGGACCTCCCGCCCGGGCGTCGGCTCGGCCAGGGGCTCGAGATGCGTCTGGACGGCATCGACCTCGGGCACCGCGGCGCGGATGGCAGCCTCGAGCCGCTCGGCCGTCTCGTGGGCCGCGTCGAGCGTGACGCTCCCGGGAAGCTTGAGGTGGAGCGAGAGCTCCCGGCGGCCGTCCAGCTCGACGAGCACGATGTTGTGGATCTCCCGCACGCCCGGGACGGCGGCGGCCGCGGCCGCCGCACGCTCGCGCAGGTCCCGGTCGACGCGCGGCTCGACGTGGACGACGACGTCGCTTCCGGGCAGCGCCCGCTCGAGTGCCGCCTCGACCTCGTCCGCCGCGGCGTGGGCCTGGCCGACCGGCGAGGCGGCCGGGACGCCGATCACGACGTCCGCGAACTGCCGCGCACCCGCCTGGCGCATGCGGAGGCGGCGCAGCTCGACCGCCGGGCCGAGCGCCTCGATCGCGGCGCGGGCGGCCAGCTCCGCTGCGGCCGGAGCCCGGTCCATCAGGACGTCGATGTTCCTGCGGATCAGTCGCGTGCCCGCCGTCAGGACAAGCGCGGCGACGAAGAGCGCCGCGTACGAGTCGCCATCCGGATGGCCCGCGCGGGCGAGCAGGAGCCCGACGAGCACCGCCAGCGTCCCGACGAGGTCACTGCCGAAATGGAGCGCGTTCGAGGCCAGCGCGGCGCTGGATGTGCGGCGGGCCGTTCGCCACGACACGGTCGCCCGGGCGGCGTCGACCACGATCACGACGGCAACGGTCGCGAAGACGTACCAGGGTGTCTCCACCGTGTTCGTTCCGGAGCCGAGCAGCCGCTCGAGCGCACGCACCGCGATCGCGACGCTCGCGAGGCACAGGAACGTCGCTTCCGCGAGCGCGGCCAGGTGCTCGGCCTTTCCGTGGCCGTACTGGTGCTGGACGTCCGCCGGGCGACCGGCGACCCCGATCGCGAGATAGGTCAGAAGCGCCGCGACCAGGTCGGTGCCGGAGTGCACCGCCTCGGAGATGAGCCCGAGGCTGTGGGAGCCGAGCCCCACGAGCAGCTTGAGCGCCACGAGCCCGGCGGCGGCGATGACGGAGACGAGCGCGGCGCGGCGCTGCAGGCTCACAGCTCCTCCAGCGGCCAGACGAGGACGTCGTGCTCGGCGGCGAAGCCGAGGTGCGGCGCACCGTCGAGCTCGACCGGGGCGAGGGTGGTCGTCCCGATCGTCGCGGCGGCCGGCCGCAGCTGCCACCGAGCGTGGTGGAGCTCGGCGCGGTAGAGGCGGCCGCCGTCGGCGGTGTAAAGGGCGTACCGCTCGCAGAGGAAGTGGGCGAGGGTGCCCGGCTCGGCCGGGTGGGGCTCGCCGGCGGCTGCGTAGCGGGCGTCGAAGCGAAGCCCGTCTCGCTCGGCTACGAAGCGGATGCTCCCGCCGTCTCGCCCGGTCGCGATGCGCGCGCGGTGGGCGGGCAGGCGGTGGGCGCGCTTCGCCGCCTCGACGAGCAGGGGCTTTCCGACCTCGAGCGAGCAGAGCCAGATCCCCGGCCTCCCGTCGAGCGTGACGTAGGTCTGCATCTCGAGCTGGGGAGCGGACGAGAGCCACGGTGCGGGCGGCAGACCGCGGAGGCGCAGGTGGGTGAGCCGGAAGGCGACGATCCCGAGCCACGCCTCGCCGCCGAAGGTGTCGAGCGGAAGGTCTGGCGGCAGCATCCGGGCGAGCTCCGCGAACGGCACCGGCCAGTGGGCGAAGAGAACGTCCCGGCGGATCTGCGCCTGCGCCCAGGGCTCCTCGGGGAGCGGCCAGAGCCGATGCGAGCTCTCACGGGTCAGGCCCGCCTGCCGGGCGACCGTGTCGAGGAAGCCCTGCCGGCTCATCGGCTGATTGTCGCGCAATCCGCGCCGCCGCTCCTCGCCCGCAGCTCCGGCAGGTCGGAGCGCTTCGAGCACGAGCCGGCTCGAATCGACGCGGAGCCACAGCCGCCGGGGAAGAAACGTCACGGAGTTGACACGGAGCCGGCACGATTCCCGGCTCCAGCAGCGGTAGAATTGCTCTCAGAGGGCGGCGGGTCGGCCCCCACCCTGGGTGGGGACGAAGGGAAGCGACCGCACGTTGCCGCGCACGCACAAGTCGGGTGCGGTCGCGGCGCGGGGCTCGATTCAGTCCCGGCTCCCCCGGCTCGGGGTCGCCGCGGCCGGCTCGCCCGCTGCGACCGTCTCGACCGTGCGGCGCAGCGGCACCTCCTTCACCCAGATCGCCGCCACGACCCAGACGATCAGCGCGACCACCGTGGCCGCGAGGAACGCCGGCTTCAGCGCGTCCGCCAGGGCGACCCGCAGCCGGGGGGACAGCCGATGGATCGCGACCCCCTCCCCGTGCGTCGCGGCGGCCGGGAGCCCGGCGTTGACGATCACGCCCATCACGGCGACACCTATCGTCGCGCCCATCTGGCGCCCGAACTGCGTCAGCGCGGTCGCCGACCCGATCCGCCCGCGCGCAACGGTGTTCTGGACCGAGAGGACGAACACCTGCATCATCGAGCCGATCCCGATTCCCGCCACGACCATCGCGCGCGCGGCCTGCGCGTTCGTCGTATGCACGTTCATCCGCCAGAGCAGCGCCATCCCGATCGCGAGCACCGGCGGCCCGATCAGCACGTTCCAGCGGTAATGGCCGGTACGGGAGACGAGCTGGCCCGACAGGAACGACGTGATCACCGCACCGAGCATCAGGGGTGTGAGCACCACGCCCGAGGAGACCGCGGAGGTGCCAATCACGCCCTGGACGAACAGCGGCACGAACGAGATCGTCCCGAACATCGCCATCCCGACCAGGGCGATGCAGGCGACGCTGCCGGCGACGATCGGGTTGCGAAGCACCTCGAACGGGAGAATCGGCTCGCGCGCCCGCCGCTCGACGAGCGCGAAGATAGCGAGCGAGACGGCCGCCACGGTGAAGGCGCCGAGCACATGGCTGCTCGTCCAGGCGTACTGACTCCCGGTCCAGACGAGCCCCATCAGCAGCGCCGCCGTCCCGAGTGCGAGCACGCCGGCCCCCAGCCAGTCGATCGAGTGCTCTTCGCGAGACGCCTTCCGCGGCATCGTCACCGAGATCACGACGAGGGCGAGCCCGCCGATCGGCAGGTTGACGAGGAACACCCAGCGCCAGCTCGCATTGTCGACGATGAATCCGCCGAGGGCCGGCCCGAGGATCGACGCCGAGGCGAACACGGCGCCGATCAGCCCCTGCCAGCGGCCGCGTTCGCGCGGCGGGACGATCGCGCCGATCACGGCGAGCGACAGCGGCATCAGCCCTCCCGCTCCGAGACCCTGGACTCCGCGGAAGAGGACGAGCTCGGTCATCGACTGGGCCAGGCCGCAGAGAGCCGAGCCGACGAGGAAGATCACGATCGCGACGAGGAACAGCGGCCGCCGCCCGTACACGTCCCCGAGCCGCCCGTACAGAGGCACCGTCACCGTCGAGGTCAGCATGTAGGCGGTGAACACCCACGAGTACTGGGTGATCCCGCCGAGCTGCGAGACGATCCGGGGCAGCGAGGTCGCCACGATCGTCTGATCGAGCGCGGCCAGCATCAGCGCGATCATCAGCCCGAGGTAGATCGCGAGCACGCGGCCGATCGTGAAGTCGTAGCCGGGCGGACGGCGCGCCAGGCGCGCTCGCAGGGTGCTCATTCTCCGAGCGCCGTGACGGGTCCGCCGACCGGCGCCGGCCGCCGCCACCGCTCGAGTGCGATCCCAGCTGCGATCGCGACCCCGCCGGCAACCTCCCAGCGGTTCAGGCGCTCGGAGAGGAGGAGCATCGCGAACAGGACGGCGAAGAACGGCTCCAGGTTCGCAAACAGCGAGGCCCGTGACGGCCCGACGCGGGCGATCGCGGTGAACCAGAGGATGTTGGTCAGGAAGAGGGGCCCGACCACCGCGAACGCGAACGCGAGCCCCATTTTCCAGCCGAAGCCTGCGAGGCTCTGCTGGGAGAGCTGAGGGATGCTCACGAGCGCGAGCGGCACCCAGCCGAGCGCGAGCACGAGCGCGCTGATCCGGAAGGGCGAGTACCGGCGCATCAGCGGCGCGATCGCGACCGAGTAGGCGGCCCAGGTGAAGGCGGTCATGACTGCGAGCACGTCGCCGAGCAGATCCCCCGAAACACCGCCCCTGGCGCCCCCTGCGATCAGGCCGACGCCCGCGAACGAGATCAACGCCGCGCCCCAGAAGGCGCGATTCAGCCGCTCGAGCCCGGCGAGGGTGGCGACGATCCCGACGAAGATCGGCGTCGTTCCGAGGACGAGCCCGACTGTCGAGGCCGAGGTGAGGTGGATGGAGGTGACGAAGCAGACCTGATTGGCGAAGATCAGGAGCGCGGCGAGCGCGACGAGCTTCACGTCCGAGAGGGCGATCCGGAAGGAGCGCTCCCGGTGCCAGGTGAAGCCCCAGAAGAGAGCGGTCGCCGTGAAGTAGCGGGTCGTGGCGTAGGCGAGCGGCTGGAAGCCGTTGCTGACGACGTACCTCGTGACCGTGATGTTGAGCGCCCAGAGCAGGACCGTGCCGAGCAGCATCAGGTCGACCGCGGACACGCCCCTCCTCACCCGTCCGACACTACCGACCGGCTCGAGAGCGGCGGGTGCGGCGGCTGGTTAGGCTTGCGGCGGATGACGCACGAGCCGACCCGCGCCGACGTCGACGCCCTGGTCGGGCCGGCGACGCCGCATTTCGCCTACCAGCTGCGCGCCCGCCTCCGCGAGCTCGTCGCCGACCTGCCCGCGGAGCACGAGGTGCGACGCTACGCGGAGGAGAAGATGGAGCTGCTCGACCGGCTCGGCCATGCCTCCTCGAAGGCCGAGGAGGGCCCGCGCGAAGCGGCGAGCCGCCCCGGCTGGGCCGGGATCCCGAGCGCGGCGACCGCCGACCGCCCGCTCCCGAGGGGTCGGACCCCTTAATGAATGTCCTCGTCACGGGCGGGTCGCGCGGGATCGGGCGCGCGATCGCCCTCCGCTTCGCGCGCGACGGCGCCGACCGGGTCGCGATCGGCTACCTGCGCAACGACCGGGCCGCCGAGGAGACCGCCGACGAGCTCCGCGCCGCCGGAACCGAGCCGGTGCTCGTTCGCGGAAACGTGACCTCGAGCCGGGTGCTCGAGGCGGTTGCCGCCCTCGGCCCCCTGGACGTGCTCGTCCACAACGCGGCCACGGGCGTCGTCCGTCCCGCGCTCGAGACGGAGGAGAAGCACTGGGACTGGACGCTCGGGGCCAACGCCCGCGCCCTGCTCGCGCTCGCGGGCGCCGCCGCGCCTCAGATGCCCTCCGGTGCCTCGATCGTGGGCATCTCCTCGCTCGGCTCCCAGCGCGTCCTCGAGAACTACACGCTGATCGGCGTCTCGAAGGCGGCGCTCGAGGCGCTCGTCCGCTACCTCGCAGTCGAGCTCGCCCCGCGCGGCATCCGGGTCAATGCCGTCTCCGCGGGCGTCGTCGAGACGGGAGCGCTCGAGCATTTCCCGAACCGCGAGGAGATGCTCACCGCCGGCCGCGCGAACCCGGCCGGCCGGCTGGTCGAGCCCGACGACGTCGCCGGCGCGGTCGCCTTCCTCTGCTCGCCCGACGCGGCGATGATTCGCGGGCACATCCTCGTGGTCGACGGGGGCTTCACGCTGCTCGCCTGACGCGCGGGCCCGGACGGAGGCGCTACCCGCCCGGACGGAGCCGCCGCACCGTGTCGGCCGCCACGTAGCCGGCCAGCTTCGGGTTCTCCTGCAGCCGCCGGATCGAGTACTCGTACCAGTGCGTCCCGAACGGGACGTAGACCCGGAGCCGGTGTCCCGCGCGCACCAGCTCGTCCCCGCGCTCGGGCCGCACGCCGAGCAGCATCTGGAACTCGACCCGGTCGCGCCCGACGTTCGACTCTGCGATCCGCTCGAGCGCGGGGGCGATCAGGCGCTCGTCGTGGGTCGCGATCGCGACGTAGGCTCCCTGCTCGAGCAGCTCGTCGAGCGCCGCGAGGAAGCTCGTCCGGATCGCGTTCGGGTCGTGATAGGCGATCGCCGCCGGCTCGACGTAGATCCCCTTGCAGAGCCGGACGTTCGCGAGCCCCGGCACGTCGTCGATCGTCCGCCGGAGGTGGGCCTGGAGCACGACGCCGAGATTGTCCCTCCCCGCGTCCGCGAGCTCGCGGTAGAGGCGCAGCGCCGAGTCGGTCGTCGAAGAGTCCTCCATGTCGATCCGGACGAAGTTGCCGCGGACGCGCGCGTCCTCCACGACCGCCTCGAGGTTCTCGCGGCAGAGCTCGTAGTCGAGCTGGAGCCCGAGCCCGCTGAGCTTGACCGAGACGTTCGCGTCGAGGCCCTCCGCCTCGATCCGCGCCAGCACCTGGTGGTACTGGCCGGCGATCGCCGCCGCCTCGCCGGCGTGCGTGATCTCCTCGCCGAGGACGTCGATCGTCGCAAGCTTCCCGGAACCGTTCAATTCCCTGACCACGCGCACGGCGTCCTCGAGCGTCGATCCGGCGATGTACGGCGTCGAGAACCGCCGGACGATCGGCTTCGGCACGCTCGGCAGGAGCCGGGTGATCGCTCGGTCGAGGAGTGTCAAGACGCTTCCCTCACGATCCCACCGCGTGCTGCAGCCGACGAGTCTCCGCCGCGTTGCGGCTAGGGATGCTCGCGCATGAAGCCCTGGCGCGCGGCGCTGACGAGCGCGACCGCCTCGGGGAAGAGGACGCGCATCGCATCGCGAAGGGCGACCGCCTGCTCGTCCGCCGTGCCGGCGACCGTCACCTGCGAGAGCGCCGCGGAGGTGAGCTCGACCGCCGTGTTCAGCGTCAGCGTCGCGAACTGCTCCCGTTGGGCCTCCTGCACCGACTCCGCCTGCTGCTCGGCGAACTCGCGCAGGCCCCGCAGCAGATCCTCGGGATCGCCGCCGAACGGGAAGCCGAACGCTCCTCCTTCCATGCGTTCACCCTAGATGATCCGAGCGGGGTGACGCCGGTGTCACCGCCCCGGGGCTCGGCGGAGCGGCTCCGGCCGGGTTGGCCTCGACCTCGGCGACGAACGCCTCGACGGTGCTCGCCGAGGCCGCGAGCGCGTTTGCGAACGGGGACTGGTGCTCGCCGAGCGCCTGCTCGAGGCGGCGGGTTGCGGCTCCGATCTCGTCCAGATACGCGGGCGAGGCCACCCGCGGCGGCACGCCGATCGTCCGCTCGAGCTCGAGCGCCGCCGACTCGGCGACCTCGATCCCGTCCGGCTGCTCGGTCATCCGGACGGCGGCGAGCTGCTCCCTCAGCTGATCGAGCCGCCCGCCGCCGGCCAGCTCGCCCGCGAGCTCGCAGAGCACCACGATCGAGGCGACCTCCCGGATGCGCTCCGGCTCGCCGACGGGGGCCAGCTCGCCGTCGAGCACGAGCCAGGCACGGCCCTCGTCCTCGCCGAGGGCGAGCAGGTAGGCCCGCCGGCCCGGCGCCGGCTCGGCGGCGAGCACCGCGGTGACCTCGCCGAAGGCGGCGGCGGCCGCCGCCGCCCGCTCGAGCTCCTCGCCGAGACCCGCCGCCATCGGGTCCAGCTTAGACTCGCTCCGTGGACCGCAACGAGCAGGCCAGAGCGCTGTTCGCGCCGCTCGGCCCGACGTACGACCGCTATGCGGCGCTCCTCTCCTACGGCCAGGACCCGCGCTGGCGCCGCTTCCTCGTCTCCCGGGTCGAGGCGGGGCCGGGCGACCGCGTCCTCGACGTCGCCACCGGTACCGGAGCGGTCGCGCTCGAGCTCCTGCGGCAGACGGGATGCTCTGTGGTCGGCCTCGACCAGAGCGCGGAGATGCTCGGAGAGGCCCGCCGACGCGTGAACGGGTCGGTGGAGCTCGTCGAGGGGAGCGCCGAGAGCCTGCCGTTCGCAGACGGCGAGTTCGACGGGCTCACCTTCACCTACCTGCTCCGCTACGTCGACGACCCGGAGGCGACGCTGCGCGAGCTGGCCCGGGTCGTTCGGCCCGGAGGCACGATGGCGGGCCTCGAGTTCGGTCTGCCCGCCGGCCTCTGGCGACCGCTCTGGGAGCTTCACGTCCGCCTGGTGCTCCCGGGGGCAGGCGCGGCGATCGGCAGCGGCTGGCGCGAGGCAGGCTCGTTCCTCGGCCCGTCGATCCGCGGCTACGCCGGGCGCTGGCCGCTGCAGCGGCAGCTCGCTGCCTGGCAGGAGGCGGGAATCGCCGGGGCCCGGGCGAGGCGGCTCTCGCTCGGCGGCGGGGTGGTGACGTGGGGCCGGAAGAAGTAAGGCCGGCGTTCTACGCGCTCGGACGGGGCGGCTGGCGCGACTACGTCACGGTCCTGCACCTGCCGTACACGGCCTGGAACCTGTCGTACGTCGCGCTCGGTGCCTCCCTCGCGCCGCATTTCCACACCGACCGGCTGGTCTGGACGATGGCGGCCTTCGCGCTCGCACTCGGCGTCTCCGCGCACGTCCTGGACGAGCTGAACGGCCGCCCGCTCCGGACCGAGATCCCGGCCGGGATCCTCGTCGCGCTCGGGATCGGGGCGCTCGCCGGCGCGTGCGCGATCGGCGTCATGGGCGGCCGTGAGCTGGGGCTACGGCCTGCTCGCGTTCGTCGCGGCGGGCGCGTTCATCGTGCCCGCGTACAACCTCGAGTGGTTCGGCGGCCGCTTCCACACCGCCTGGTGGCTCGCGCTCGCCTGGGGCGGCTTCCCCGTGCTGACCGCGTACTTCGCGCAGGCCCAGACCCTGCGCGCGCGATGCGATCCTCGCGGCCGGCTTCGGGACGGCGCTGATCCTCGTCCAGCGGGCACTCTCGACGCCCGTACGGCACGCACGACGCACGCTCGGGAGCATCGAGGGCGTCGAGCCGATGGAGTACGCCCTTCGCGTGCTTCCGTGGGCGAACGTGCTTCTCGGCGTCGCCGTCGTGACCGCGCGCCTAACCTAGGGCGATGACCGCAGCCGCCATCGTCGCCGTCGTCGCCGCGGTCGCCGCCATCGCCGCCGCCGCGGCGTCGTTCGTCGCGCTCTCCCGAGCGCGGAAGCGAACGCGAACCCTCGAGCGCGAGATCGAACGGGGCAAGGCGACCTTCGCCGAGGTCGTCGCGCAGGAGGCCGAGCTGCGGGCGGCCGAGCTTGCGCAGACCCTGGCGCTCGCCCGCTCCGAGGCGCTCTCGCTGCTCGGCCAGGAGGAGCGCCGGATCACCGAGGAACGGCGACGCGACGTCGCCGAGCGCGAGCGGGACGCGAACACGAAGCTCGCGGCGGCGCTGACCGAGGCACAGCGATCGGTGGAGCAGCGTTTCGCCGACTGGGGTGCCGACCTGACCCAGCTGCAGCAGAGCCTCGCCGGCGAGCTCGAGCGGATCGGCCAGCGCCAGCAGCAGGTCACGGCGGGCATCGAGGCGAAGCTCGAAGCCGAGGCCGAGCGCCTCCAGGTCGCGCTGGACGAGCATCGCGGGCTCGTGGCCAGAGTCCGCGAGGATCTGGAGCGGGCCGCGCAGGAGGTCGCAAAGGCGGCGGCCGCCGACCTCGAGACGCACGCCGCCGAGCGCCGGCGCGCCCTGCACGAGGTCGCCGAGCGGCTGAGGCGCCGCGAGCGGGAGCTGCAGGAGCAGATCGACCGGGAGCAGGGCGAGGCGACCCAGCGCGTCGCCGTCCAGCTGCAAGACGTCGAGCGCCGCCAGCTCGAGCAGGTTCGCCGCGTCGTCGCCCGCGATGCCCAGCACGCCGCCGAGGCCGCCGCCCAGCAGTTCGACAACACGATCCGCGCCGCCCGCGAGGAGTCTGCTCGCCGGCTCGGGCGCGAGCTCGACCTCGCGGTCGACCGTTTTGCCCGGGAGGCCGAGAGCGTGCTCAACGAGCGGGTCGACTCCGAGCTGCGAAACCTCGAGAACCGCCTGAAGGAGCTCGCGCGCCGCCTTGACGCCCTCACCGCCCGGACTTGACAATCCGGGGGTAGAGTCGGTTAAACAAGAGCTACCAACTTTCCACGGCAGGGTTCGTCTATTAGGACTCGAACAGGCGCGACACATGGCACAGACGACCGAGATCCCACAGTCAGAGCACGAGAAAGTCGTCTCGTGGCGCCTGCACGTGCTGATCGAGGCCGGCTATCCGGCCGAGCTCGCGAAACAGATCGCGAACTCGGAGGCCGACCTGCACCACGCAGTCGAGCTCGTGCTCGCAGGCTGCACGCACGAGACGGCGGCCGAGATCCTGCTCTGAGCCCGCGTTAGCATCGACCGGATGAAGGTCGATTCAACCGAGATCGACGGGCGCAAGGTCTTCTCCGTACGCGCCTTCAACCAGGGAATCGCCTCCTGGCTCGGGCGGCTGCCGACGGTCTGGGTCGAGGGGGAGGTGACCGAGCTGCGCCGGCAGGAGCGCTGGGCGTCGGTCTTCTTCACCCTCAAGGACCCCGAGAGCGGCGCGTGTCTCGCCGTGCAGATGCCCCGCGGTCAGTTCGACGCGCTCCGACTCGGCCTCGTGGACGGGGAGCGCGTCCACGTCTACGGACGGCCGGAGCTCTACGAGCAGCGCGGCGACTTCCACCTGCGTGCGCTCTCGATCGAGCGCTACGGCCTCGGGGCTCACCTCGCGACGCTCGAGCGCCTGAAGCAGAAGCTGGCCGGCGAAGGCCTCTTCGCAGCGGAGCGGAAGCGGAGGCTGCCCAGGATCCCGCGCCTGATCGGGCTCGTGACCGGGAACGACGCGGCCGCGAAGCGAGACGTCCTGACGGCGATCACGGCCAGGTTCCCGCCCGCCCACGTGCTCGTCGCCGAGACCTACGTGCAGGGCCCTCGCGCCGCGGCGGCGATCGAGACCGCGATCGTCGAGCTCTGCGCCCGCGGCGTCGACGTGCTCGTGCTCGCGCGCGGCGGCGGCAGCTTCGAGGATCTGCTCCCCTTCTCGGACGAGCGACTCGTCCGCGCGGTGGCCGCCTGCCCGGTGCCCGTCGTCACGGCGGTCGGCCACGAGCAGGACACCCCGCTCGTCGACCTGGCCGCCGACGTCCGCGCGTCGACCCCGTCGGTCGCCGGCCGGCTCGTCGTCCCCGACCTGGCCGAGCTGCGCGCGTGGCTGGACCGTGCCCATGCCGGCCTCGAGCGGAGCGCGCGCCGGATCTGCGAGCGCCACGCCGAGCAGCTCGCGCAGAGCCACGTCCGGCTCCGCAGCGCACCCTCACTCGCGCTGGAGCGCCGCCGGGCCCGGCTCGACGCGACCCACGGGCGGCTGCGCACCCTCTCGCCGCGGGCCACGCTCGAGCGCGGCTACGCGATCGTCCGAGCCGGAGAGACCCTCGTCCGCGAGCCGCCGCCGGGCGGGACGGAGCTCGCCGTCGAGGTCGCCGGCGGCAGCTTCGGGGCGCGCGCGCGATGACGGAGCCGACCTTCGAGGAGACGCAGGCCGAGCTGGAGCGGATCGTCGAGCGGCTCGAGCGCGGCGAGGTCGGGCTCGAGGAGCTCGCGCAGCTCTGGGAGCGCGGCGAGGAGCTCTACCGCCGCTGCGCGGCCCAGCTCGCCGACGCCCAGGGACGGGTCGAGGAGCTCGCGCGCAGGCTCGACGGCGAGCCCCTCGAGGCCGCCGGGCGGCAGGAGGAGCCCGGCGGCCCCGGTTCGACGTAATCTTCGGGCTGCGGATGGCCGAGGACTGGAAAGTCACCGTGACGCTTGCGGACGAGTCGGGCGAGAAGCTCGCCTCCCTCCTGCACGAGCACGAGCTCGAGGAGCAGGCCCGGACCGCTCTCGCCGGGCCGGTCGCGATCAGCTCGGACGAGACGCACGTCTTCCTCTACGCCGACACGCGGGCCGCGGCGGTCGAGGCCCAGGGCATCGCCGCCTCGGTGGTCGAGGCCGAGAGGAAGTCCGCGACCTTCGCGCTCGAGCACTGGCACCCGGTCGCCGAGGAGTGGCAGCCGGCCGACGTGCCGCTTCCGGTCACCGAGGCGGACCGGCAGGCAGAGCGCGAGCGCCTGGAGGCCCAGGACACGGCCGACACGCAGGCGACCGGCTACGCGGAGTGGGAGGTCAGGCTCGACCTGCCGAGCCATCGCGACGCGGTCGATCTGGCCGACCGGCTCGAGTCCGAGGGCCTGCCGACCACGCGCCGCTGGACGTTCCTGCTCGTCGGAGCGAGCAACCAGGACGAGGCCGATGCGCTCGCGAAGCGCCTGCAGGCCGAGGCGCCGGCCGGCACCCGGATCGCCGTTCAGCCCGGCGGCGAGATGACCTGGGAGGCCTCGCCGAGACGGTCGCTGATCCAGTTCGTGATTCCCGGCGGCTGATCGTCGCTACCCGCCCTGCCGGGCCCGGGCCGAGCGCGCCGGCGGCCGCCGTGCGAGCTCCTCTCCGAGCGCCGTCAGGTCGGCGGCTGCCTGCGCCGGGTCTCCGCTCAGCGCCCGCGCCTCCGGGTGACCGTCGGCAACGATCCCGCCGAAGAGGACGCAGGGCAGGCCGAGTCGCTCGCAGCGGCGGCTGACCGCTCCCGGTGCCTTCCCTTCGAGCGTCGTCCCGTCGACTGTGCCCTCGCCGGTGACTGCGAACGCGGCCCGGCGGGCGCGCCCGTCGAAGCCGATCGTGTCCAGGACGAGCTCCGCCCCTTCGAGAAGCTCGCCGCCGAGCACCGCGAGGGCGGCTCCGAGCCCGCCGCCCGCGCCGGCGCCGGGCAGGTCGCGAAACGGGCGCAGCTCGTCGCGCGCCTCGAGTCGCCGCTCGAGCAGCGCAACCGCCTCGGGGCCGGCTCCCTTCTGCGGGCCGTAGACCCGCGCCGACCCGCGCGGGCCGAGCAGCGGATTGCGCACGTCGCAGGCGACCCGGAGCGGCACGCCGCCCGGCCACTCGGGGAGGACCGAGAGCAGCCCTTCGCCGCCGTCCACCGTCGCCGTCCCGCCGACGCCGACGAGGACCGCCCGCGGCGCGGCCGCGAGCACGGCGCGCAGAAGCAGCCCGACCCCGGCGCTCGAGGCCCGCAGCGGGTCGCGCTCCCCGGCCCGGAGCAGCCCGAGGCCGGCCGCCTCCGCGGAGTCGACGACCGCCGTCCCGTCCGGCAGGATCAGGTAGCGCGCGGTCACGGGCCGTCCGAGCGGGTCGCTCGCCTGGGCGGCGCGCCACTCGCCGCCGAGCACCTGCGCGAGCACCTCGGCGGTGCCCTCGCCGCCGTCGGCGACGGGCAGCTCCTCGACCTCCCAGCGCGGCACGCGCCGGACGCCGTCGGCGAGCGCGGCCGCCGCGTCGAGGGGCGAGAGGACCCCCTTGAGGCTAGCGGGGCAGGCGAGCGCCAGCATGATCCGGGTCGCGTGCCGCCTCGCCGATCCCGAACGGCTCCTCCTCGGTGCCCTGGCCCGAGTCCATCTCCTTCAGGGAGGCGTACGAGAGCCCCTCACGGGCCAGGAACAGCGTTCCGACCCCGATCCCGACCGACGACTCGATCGCCTGCAGGCCGATCCCGAACGCGAAGCCCCGCCCGTACGGGACGCCGTACTGGGCGAGCGAGACGGCGATCGCCGCCTGGACGAGCCCGACGTTCCCCGGCCAGAAGGGAAAGACGTTGACGACGTTCATCATCAGCAGCACGAGCCCCGCCGCGACGAGCGGCTCGTAGATGCGGAAGGCGTACATCGTGGCGTAGACCGCGAAGAGCTGGCAGAGCCAGCCGAGGAACTGGAACCAGGTGGCGATCGCGGCCGGCAGGGGCTCGCGCATGACGGCGAGCCCGGCGCGCGCGCGGGCGAGCAGCGTCCGTACCGGCCCGAGCTCGTCGAGCGCGCGCTTCTGGTGGCGGCGGGCGGTGATCACCGCGAACGCGAACAGGGTCACGCCGATCGCGAGCACGACCACCAGCGTCATCAGCGCCCAGTGCGGCAGCGCAGCGTCGGTCACCACCCAGGCCACGAGCGCGACCGTCGGGAAGAGATCGAACATCCGGTGCGCGAATACCGTCCCGATCAGGGTCGCCCAGATGCCAGGCCTGCCGGGCATCCGCCGTGCCAGCACGGCCACCCGAGCAAGCTCGCCGACGCGGCCCGGCAGCACGGCGTTGCCGAACAGGCCGACGCAGAACGCCGAGAAGACGAGCCGGAAGCCCGGGCGCGGCGGCGAGATCGCCTGGCGGATGACGGTGTTCCAGGCGACCGAGCGGAAGACGACCGACAGCAGGTTCAGGGCGACCGCCGTCACCACCCACGGCCAGCGGACGACGGTGAAAGAATCCCGGACGAGATGCCAGTCGGGCCCGCGCCACCAGATCAGCGACACCGCGACCGCGAGCAGGCCGACCAGCGGGAGGAGCCGCCAGTACGTGGCCTTCACGCGACGACCCGCTCGTAGATCGCCTCGAGCCGGCGCGCCACGTCCGGCCAGGCGTAGCGATCCTCGACGAGCGCCCGGCCCGCGAGCCCCATCGCGACGCGCCGACCCTCGTCGGCGAGGAGCGAGGTGACCGCCTCGACGAGCGCCGCCACGTCTCCGGGCGGCACGAGCACCGCCGCGCCCGGCTCGGCCACGTCTGCGTAACCGGGGATGTTCGACGCGACCACCGGCGTCGCGACGGCGAATGCCTCGAGCAGCACCATCCCGAAGCTCTCGCCGCCGAGCGCGGGCGAGACGCACAGCTTCGCCGACGAGAGCTCCCGCTCGCGCACCTCGTTGGTGACGATCCCGAGCACGTCGATGCCGTCCTCGTCGCAGCGCAGCCGCGACTGGAGCAGGCGGTACTGGAGCGGATCGGTGCCGATCAGCCGCAGCCGCGCCCCGGAGCGGCGGCGGATCTCCGGCCACGCGCGCAGGAGCACCGGCAGCCCCTTGCGCGCGTCGTGGCGGCCGATGAAGACGACGGTGTCGTCGCGCCCGGCGGCATCGAAGCGCTCGGGGACGACGACCCCGTTCGGGACGATCTCGAAACCGGGGCCGAGCCAGCGCCCGGCCGACTCGGCGGCCAGACGCGAGACGGCGATCCGGGCGTCGATCCGCTCCATCAGGAAGCCCCAGGTCTTCACCCCGCCGCGCATCCAGCCCAGGTCGCCGGCGGCGTGCCAGGTGGCGGCGATCGCGCAGTGCGCGAACGAGAGCGCGGCGACGCAGATCGCCGGGGTCATCGGCTCGTGCAGCATGGATGACGTCGAAGCTCTCCTCGCGAAGCACGTCGCGGACCCGCGTGAGGCTGCGCGGCGAGAGGACGATGTTCGGGAGCGAGCCGTTCGCCGGCACGACCACCGACCGGCCGACGGAGATGACGCCCTCGGGCAGGTTCCCGTGCCGGCCGCTGCGCGGATGCAGGAGCCGGGTCAGGTATCCGGGCGGGTCGTGGCCCATCACGATCTTGACCTCGTGCCCGCGCGCCCGCAGGGCGTCGGCCTGGTTCTCGGAATGCTCGACGACACCGCCCCAGTACGACCACGAGAAGGGGACGACGATCCCGATCTTCATGCGTAGGCCGCCGCGAGGGCGGGCGCCAGACGCTCGATCCCGGCCTCGAGGGTCTCGTCCGGGACGGCCAGCGAGACCCGGGCCCAGCCTGCTCCGCTCGGCCCGAAGCCTTCGCCCGGCGCGAGCGCGACGCGGTGCTCGAGCAGGAGCCGCTCCGGGGTCAGGCCCTCGGGCAGCCGCAGCCAGAGGTAGAAGGTGCCTTCGCAGACGGGCGGCTCGGGCAGGGTCGTCGCGAGCCGGTCGCGGCGGCGCTCGTAGGTGGCGCGCCGCTCCTCGACGCTTTGCTGGGGCCCCTCGAGCGCCGCGATCGCGGCCTCCTGGAGCGGCGCGAGGATCCCCACCCGGGCGTGGTCGTTGAGCAGGTTGACCCGCTCGACGAGCTCGGCATTCCCGAGCACGAACCCGATCCGCCATCCGGCCATCCCGAAGGTCTTCGACATCGACCACAGCTCGACTCCGGCTTCCCTCGCCCCCGCCGTCGCGAGGAAGCTCTCGGGGCGCCTGCCGTCGAAGACGAGGTCGTTGTAGGCGGCGTCGTGGACGATCGCGGTACCGGTGCGGGACGCGAACTCGACCGCCGCCTCGAACGTCCCGGGCGCGGCGCAGACGGCGCACGGGTTCGAGGGGAAGTTGAGGAAGAGAGCCGCCGCGCCGGGTGTCTCGTCGAGGCTCGGGCTGCCAGCCCGAGGCGGGGTCGAGCGGCACCAGGGCGATCCGGGCGCCGGCGAGCGCGGTCCCTGACGGGTAGTCGGGGTAGTGCGGGTCGGGGAGCAGGATCGTGTCGCCGCCCTGGGCGAGCGAGAGGGCGAGCTCGACGATCGCCGTCTTCGTCCCCGGGACGACGGCCACCTCCCGGTCCGGGTCGAGGGCGACGCCGTAGACCGTGCGGTAGCGCTCGGCGATCGCCTCCCGCAGCCGCGGCAGGCCCCGGAACGGCGCATAGCCGTGGGCGTCGGGATGCGCAGCGGCCGAGGCGAGCGCCTCGACGACGTGCGGGGGCGGGCCGACCTCGGGGTTCCCGCGTCCGAGATCGACCACCGGCGGGCCGCCGTCGGCAGCCGCAGCCGCCACGCGCCGAAGCAGCGAGGCGAAATACTGCTCCGGCAGCCGCTCGAGGCGATCGGGACGCGGTCGCACGGCTCGATCGTACGCGCCCTTGCCGACTGCAAGCGGATTGACTCCGTCCGGAGGAATGTCTACCCTTCCGTCGAACACACGTTCGTCGGCGGACTCTCGCCGAACTCCCACAGGCCCGCCCGCCTGCGACGCCCGACCCGCTCCGACAACCCACCCGCTCCCCACCCGTTCCGACAACGGAGGCTCGATGCTCACCGAGAGGCAACAGCAGATCTGGAACTACCTCGTCGAATATGTCGACCGGCACGGCTACCCGCCGACAGTTCGCGAGATCGGCGAGGAGGTCGGGCTGGCGTCGCCGTCGACGGTGCACGCGCACCTTGCGAACCTCGAGCGGGCCGGGCTGTTGAAGCGCGATCCGACGAAGCCGCGCGCGCTCGAGCTGATCGGGCGCGAGCGCCGGGAGCCCGAGCCGGCGGCCGCAGAGGGCTTCGACGCCGTCAGCCTGCCTCTCCTCGGCGAGATCGCGGCCGGGGGGCCGCTCCTCGCCGAGCAGAACATCCAGGAGTACCTGACGATGCCGAGCTCGACGAAGGGCGACTTCCTGCTCCGGGTCAGGGGGGAGTCGATGATCGGAGCCGGGATCCTCGACGGCGACCTCGTGATCGTGCAGCGGGCCCAGGACGCGCGCAACGGCGAGATCGTGGTCGCGCTCGCCGGCCAGGACGAGTCGGCCGACGAGGCAACCGTGAAGACCTTCTACCGCGAGAACGGCCGGGTCCGTCTCCAGCCCGAGAACGACGCGCTCGAGCCGATCTATGCCGATCACGTCCAGCTGCTCGGCCGGGTCGTGGGGGTGTTCAGGGAGCTGTGAGCGCGGGGACGAACATCGCACCTTTCGCCCGTTCCCTCGAGCAGGAGCTCGCGGCGTTGCTGCGGGGCGCATCGCTCGAGTGCCTGGTCTGTGGCGAGTTCGTCATGCACGCCCGCGGCGGTGTCGTCTTCTGCCCGGAGTGCGGCAGCCAGCTCGGCGAGGAGAGCGCCCTCTCGGCGGCGCTCGCGCTAGAATTCGGCGTGCAGGCCGGGTGACCGCGGGCCGTGCGCGAGCACGGCTCGAGGAAAGTCCGGACACCGCAGGGCAGGACGCTGGCGCAAGCCAGGCGGCGAAAGCCGACGGAAAGTGGAACAGAAAGGAGACCGCCACCGGCGTACGTGTCTCTCCGGAGACGCCGGCGGTAAGGGTGAAACGGTGGGGCAAGAGCCCACCAGCGACCGCGGCGACGCGGCGGCTAGCCAAACCCCGTCCGGTGCAAGGTGAACAGGGCCCGCCACGAGGCTGCCCGCCCAGGGCCCGGGTAACCGCCTAGAGGGATGGTCACCCGAGACAGAATCC
>CAWCME010000006.1:0-211003 GCA_963796625.1 uncultured Actinomycetes bacterium | reverse complement strand
CGACGGAGTGCCCGCGGTGAGTCGCATCGCCACTGCCTTCGACTGCGGCGCGATCGTCGACCCCGACAACCTGCGCAACCAGGTCGAGGGCGCCACCGCAATGGCGCTCGGCGGCGCCCTGTTCGAAGCGCTCCACTACGACGGCGGAGTCATATCGAACGGAACTCTCGGCGGCTACCGCGTCCCGCGCTTCGGTGATCTGCCCTCGATCGAGGTGCTGCTCGTCGACCGCCGCGACATTCCTCCGGCCGGCGCCGGTGAGACGCCCGTCATCGCCGTCGCTCCAGCGATCGCGAACGCGATCCACGCCGCGACCGGCAAACGGCTCCGCTCGCTGCCGCTCCTGCCCGGTTGATGTGCTCCAGCTCGCACGAGCGACAGCGAGAGGACGAAGGACGACCGTCCGCTCAGCCGGCGCCGGTGCGGGCCCGTTCGATCTCGTCGGAGCGCAGCAACGACGCTCCTGCTCGCATCATCTCGTCGTTTGCGCGGGAGGTGGAGCCGGGCTCGGCCTCGACGCCGCGAATCGCGTCGGGGACCACGACGACGTCGAAGCCCTCGCGGCGAGCGTCGAGGACGGTCTGCTTGACGCAGAAGTCGGTGGCAAGGCCCGCCACGTAGAGGCGATCGACACCTCGTTCACGGAGCCGGGCTGCGAGGCCGGTGTCCTGAAAGGCTGAGTAGCCCTGGCTCCAGCGGTCTTGGCCTTTGTCGACGACAAGATCGATCTTCTCGCGGTCGAGGGTCCGGTGCAGTTCGGCACCCGTGGTGCCCTGGACGCAGTGGACGGGCCAGATCGCGGGCGGGTCGCTTCCCTTCCACCGGGCAGGGTCCACATCGATGCCTCGAAACGAGCCGTGGTCCGGGGGGGTGCCAGTCTCGGGTCGCGATCACGAGCTCGAAGCGATCGAGCATACGGCTGATCGGCGCGGCCCTCGCCGTCGCCGCCGTCGACGGCGCGGGCGCCGCCCGGAACGGGAAGTCGATGATGAGCAGCGCATCCACGAGCGACGCGCTACAGGAGGATGCGCAGCGCGGTAGCGATCGGGCAGCCCGCTGCGAGGAGGGAGCAGGCGAGATGCAGGTCGATATCCGGACGTTCGCTCAGCGTCTCGGCCTGGAACGGCGGATACCCGGCGGCCTCGAGCTGCTGTAGCCGCCAGTCGCGAACCACGTCGGGCGTCAGCGGAATATCGCTCGCCGCTGTCGTCGACATGTAGTGGATGATCGCGACCCGCCCGTTCATGTGCATCAGCGGATCCCCAGACGCGGTGTCAGTTGTTTCACGGAGGGGCTCGCGCATCGGTCGGGTGCAGAGCTCGACGTTTGGCCTGCTCCGGAAGGGCAGCTCGCGACGGCCCGCGTATGTACCGGCTCCGCTGGGGGCGGCCGCTCACGGCGGGAATGCGCGGCTCATCCATCACGACGAGGATCTCGACGCCGCCGACCGTGTCGGGGCAGTCTTGCGGTTCCAGGAACCGGGGCCGGGTTTTCCGAAGCGGCGGTGAGTGTTTGCGCCGATGTCCCCGAGTTCTGCGCGGGCGACGATCACCGCATGGTGCCGGTAGCACGGAGAAGTTTGTTTGCCGAAAGAGGCCGGTTTGTGGTGTCGGTCGGCGGTGTCGCGTTTGCCGTCCTGTTGATCCTCGTCGTCGTGAGCCTCTACCGCGGGTGGAGCGGGGCGGGCTCGATCTACACGAAGCTCCCGGGGCAGGTGTGGATCGCCCAGACGGGCACGATCGACCCGTTCCACTCGACCTCTCTCCTTTCCGCGGGCCGGGCCTCGGCACTCCGCCGGGTGCCTGGTGTCGTCGCCGCAATGCCCGTGTATGCCCGGCACCTGGCCTTTCCGGTAGGCGGCGGCAAGCGGCTCGACGCGTACGCGATGGCGATCGTGGCGCCGACGTTTCGAGTGGCGCCCGATCTGAAGCCGTTCTTCCCGGCACCGGGGCACATCGTGGTCGAGCGCGCCCTCGCGGACGCAGCCGGGGTGGCGCCGGGCGGGAAGCTCCACGTTCTCGGACGCACGCTGGTGGTCGACGGCCTGATGGGCGGCGGCAACAAGATCGTCCAGTTCGCGTTCCTCAATCCTGTCGACGCGCGGGCGCTTCTCGGCGAGCCCGGCCAGGTCAGCTACTACCTGCTCCAAACGAAGCCCGGAGCCGACCTAGCCGCTGTCGGGAAGGCGGCGGCTGCGGTCGTCCCGCGCTCCGAAGCCCACACGAGCGCCGACTTCGCAGGGGCGTTCACCCGGCTCGTGAACAGCGGCTTCCTGGACGTCGTCGGGGTCCTTGTCGGGATTGGCTTCGTCGTCGGTGGCGCCGTGATCGCCCTCACCACGTACACGGCGACGGTCGAGAAGGCCCGCGACTACGGCGTGCTGAAGGCGGTCGGCGCGTCCGGTTTGTTTCTGTACCGGATCGTCGTCTGGCAGAGCCTCATGGTCGGGCTCGCAGGATCGTTGCTCGGGATCGGGGCGTCGGCGCTCGTGGCGCAAGAGGTGAGCCGCTGGGTGCCCGAGTTCGTCACCGACCTGCGCGTCCTCGACGTGCTCGGCGTCTTCGCGCTGGCAGTCATGATGTCGATCGCTGCCTCGTTCGTTCCCGTCCGCCGGCTCAACCGGATCGACCCGGCGATGGTGTTCCGGGCATGAGCGCGGCCGTGGCGGAGCTCCTCAGGGTCGAGGGCCTGACCAAGGTGTTCGGTGCCGGCCATACCGAGGTCGTCGCGGTCGGAGGCGTCGACCTGACGACTGACCGGGGCGAGATCACGCTGGTGATGGGGCCGTCGGGCTCGGGGAAGACGACGCTGCTGACGATGATCGGCTGCCTCCTACGGCCCACGTCCGGCCGGGTCGTGATCGACGGCGTCGACGTGACCGCGCTTCCGGCCCGGGAGCATCCACGGATTCGCAGGACGCTCGTCGGGTTCGTCTTTCAGACGTTCAACCTCCTGGACGCGCTCACGGCTCGGGAGAACGTCGAGGTCGCGCTGAACATCGGAGGCGTCAAAGGCGTCGCCGCCGGCGAGCGGGCGGACCGGCTCCTGGTCGACGTCGGGCTCGGGGACCGACTCGACTTTCCGCCCACGGCCTCTCGGCCGGCGAGCGGCAGCGTGTCGCGATCGCACGGGCGCTGGCGAACGATCCGCCTCTCATCCTCGCCGACGAGCCCACGGCGAACCTCGACACACCCCACGGGCGCGACGTGATGAGCCTGCTGCGCACTCTGGCCCGCAGTGCGCACTGCGGAGCGGTCGTCGTGTCCCACGACGACCGGCTGCGCGCGATCGCCGATCGGATCGTCTGGCTCGAGGACGGTATCGTCACGCGCATCGAGAACCCGGAGCCGGTGGCCGGCGAGGTGGTCGTCGGCCCGGCGCGGGGCCGCCTGTGCCGTTCGGCCGAGGCGGCTCTGTGAACCGGCGGAGTTTCCGGCGGGTCTCGGCTGCCAATCTCGTGCGGTTCCTGTGATGCTTACGCCGACATGGCTGTAGCGGGAACCCGCTCCGTGATCGCGAGCCCGGTGCAGATCGGGCCCCTCCGGTCTCTGCTCGAGCGTTTTCGCCGCAGTGCCGGCGTGCCTGCCGCCGTTGGTGAGGAGCTCTCGGTCGAGTTGGTGCCGGTCTTTGCGGCGCTCGACGAGATCTCGGTCGAGGTTTCCGAGCTGCGAGCGCGATCGGAGGCATCGGCGGCGGCCCGTTTGCAGGAGGCCGAGAAGCAGGCCGGAATCATCATCGCCGAGGCGCGACGCCTGGCTGCCGCGGAGCGCGATGACGAGCTCCGATCGACTCTGCGGCGTGCCGACTCCGACGTCGCACGGATGGGAGACCAGGCAAGGGTGGAGGCGGAGGCGGCAAGGCGAATGGGTGACGAGCGACTCCCGAAGCTCGTCGCGGAGGTCCTCGCGCGTGTGTTCGAGGCCGAGGCATGAGACGCGCGATTGGCGGACGCGACCAAGCGGTGGAGGTGCCGGCTTCGCCAGTGGCGGAGCGGAGACCTGTTGGGAAACCAAAGCTCGCCCGATGAGCGCGCGGTGGGTTGCCGGGACGGTCAAGGCGAGGCTCGTGCTCGGCCGCCGACTGGGGGTCGACGCCGGGTATGACCTCGCGCGGGCCCCGTCCCTTCCCGGCGCGCTCGCGAGGTTGGCGGGGACCTCGTACGCGGACGCGTCGGCGGCATCGAGCCTCGAAGATGCCCAACGGGCGGTCGCGGCGTGCACGCTCCTTCGGTTGCGCCTGGTCGCGGCGTGGCTTCCGCCGGGCGAGCTCGCGGGGCTGCGGGCGCTCGCGTCGTGGTTCGAGCTCTGCAACATCGAGGACAGGCTCGCGTACCTTGCCGGCGGAAGACACGAGCCGCCGTACGAGCTCGGGGCGCTGGAGACGGCGTGGGACGCCGTCGCAGCAGCGCAGTCCCCGGAGGAGCTCCGGCGCCTGCTCGGGCCGTCGAGCTGGGGCGCAGCGGGCGTCGCCGATCCGCAGCGCCTTCCGCTCGCCATGCGGCTTGCATGGGCGGCGCGCGTTCGGGCAGAGCTGCCGGAGGCTCGGGGCTGGGCGATGGGTGCGACGGCGATCCTGCTCGCGGAGGAGCTGCTCGTCTTGGGCCACGCCGTGGAGCCGGGACTGGTGGAGCAAGCGGGACTGGGTTCGGGCTGGCAGGGCGCCGGCACTGTCGCCGAGCTCCGTGAGCATCTCCCGGCAGGCGCCGGCTGGGCGCTCGCGGGAATCGAGCAGCGGGCCGAGCTCTGGCGCGCATGGCCGGCCTGGTGGCTGGCAGTGGAGGCGGATGCGGACGCCATGGTGCAGGCGCGGCGTTTCGGCCGCGAAACGGTTGTCGGGGCGGTTGCCCTGCTCTGCCTCGATGCACTGCGCGTCGCCACCGCCCTCGCGGCCGCGGCGCAGGGTGGTGCACAGGCCGCTCTGGACGTGCTGGATGCCCTCCGCTGAGCTCGTCGCTCCCGCCCGGATGAGCCGGGTCGCAGTGGTCGTGCCGAGCACCCGGACACGTGACGTTCTCGTCGCGCTCGCCCGGGCGGGCGTGGTGGAGCTGGCCGGCGCGCTGCCGGCGCCCGAAGGCGAGGAGATAGAGGCACTGCGGCGGCTGGGCTCCGGAGAGCCGGCTCGGCAGCTCGCTCCGGCGCTCCTCGACTCGCCACCCGACGTGGCGATGCTCGAGCGTGCCGAGAGGCGGGAGCTCTTGGCCGGGGAAGCCGAGCTCCGTCGCCGTATCGGCCTTGCGGTTCCGCACGGCAGCTTTGCGGCCTGGGTCGGCTGGGCGCCGTCGACCGCGCTTTCGGAGCTCGCCGAGGCGCTGCACCCGCTGGAGTCGGCCGTGGTCGAGCTCGCCCGCCCCTCGTGGGTCGAACCGCCGACGCTGCTGCGTGCCGCGCCGCTCGAGCGAATGTTCCGTCCGCTCGTATCGGTCTATGGAACGGCCCGTTACCGCGATCTCGACCCGACACTCTTCACGGCCGTGTCGTTTGTGCTCATGTTCGGGATGATGTTCGGCGACGCCGGCCACGGACTCGTGCTCGCGTTCCTCGCAGTATGGCTCCGCGGCAGGCGCACCGGGCGCCTCGCGCCCTACAGGCACCTGTGGGCCATCCCCTTCGCCGCCGGTCTCGTGGCTGCGTTCTTCGGCGTTCTCTACGGCGAGCTCTTCGGCCCGACCAAGATCCTGCCGACGCTCTGGCTCGACCCGATCGACAACCCCGTCCCGCTCCTGCTACTCGGGGTCGCAGTCGGTGCAGCGCTCCTGCTTGTGAGCTACATCCTCGGCATCGCGAACCGCTGGCGAGAGAGCGGAGCGGCGGTGGCCGTGCTCGATCAATCGGGTATCGCAGGGTTGGCCACGTTCAGTGGGGTCCTGCTCCTTGCCGCAGGCCTCTATCTCGGGAACATCCCCGCCGAGATCGCCGGCGGCCTGATCGGATTGGCCGGATTCGTCCTGCTCGCCAGCGGGTTCGCCCTCCGCGCCGGCCGCGGTGCCGCCGCCGTGACGCAGGCCGGCATCGAGTCGATCGACGCGGTCACGCGGCTCGTCTCGAACGTGATCTCGTTCACCCGGCTGGCGGCATTCGGGTTGATGCACGCGGCGCTCGGCGCCGTCGTGTTCGAGGCCGCCTCGGCTCTCTGGGGCGGCGCCGCCGGTGCGGTTGCGGCGGTGGCCGTGTTCGTCCTCGGCAATGTGCTCACGTTCTCCCTCGAGCTTCTGATCAGCGGCGTCCAAGCGCTGCGTCTCGAGTACTACGAGCTCTACTCCCGGATCTTCGCGGGCGAAGGCCATGCCTTCACCCCCTGGAGACTTCCTGTCGTCTCTCTTGAGGAGGAATCATGATCGACTCGATGCTGTGGGCGCTCCCCGCGGTCGTGCTCGTGTTCGCGGTCACGACTGCGGCGCTGCGGAGGGCTCCTGCGAGCGGCTACCGTCGGCTGCTCGTCGTGAACGGGCTCCTGATGCTGGCCGGCCTCGTCGTCTTCAGCCTGCTCCTGCTCGGGATCGCCGAGCCGGCCAACGCAGCTGTGAGCTCCAGCTCGACCAGCTCGAACGCCTGGGCGGCGTTTCTCGGAGCAGGGATCGCCGTTGCCGGATCGACGATCGGCGCCGGCTACGCGGTCGCGTATACGGGCGCCGCTGCGCTCGCGGCCGTCAGCGAGAAGCCCGAGCTGTTCGGCCGCTCGCTCGTCTTTGTCGGCTTGGCCGAGGGCATCGCCATCTACGGCTTGGTCGTCTCGATCATCCTGATCGGAAAAGCTTGAGCCGTGTCGTCGCCATCGGCTCCAGCCTCGACCTCGCGGGATACGCGCTCGCCGGCGTGGCCGCCCTGGAGGCCGACGACCCCGATGCCGCACGGCAGGCGTGGGCAGGTCTCGGAGATGGCGTCGGCCTCGTGCTCCTGACGCCCGTCGCGGCGCTCGCCGTCCCCGACCGAAGCGGCCGCCCGGATCTCCTCTGCGTGGTGCTGCCGGGATGAACCTCGGGGCCATCCGGGAGGCCTTCCTCGAGCAAGCCGAGACCGCTGCGGCGCGCCGACGCGCCGAGGTCGAAGCGGAGTTCGAGCAGAAGCTCGCCGAAGCCCGGGCCGAAGCGAGCTCGCTCGTCGAGCAAGGGAGGCTCGACGGCCGGCTGGCGGCCGGGCACGAGAGTTCCCGTCGTCGTGGTGCCGCGCGCCGGCACGTCCGTGAAGCTCGTCTCGGCGCCAGGGGCGCGCTGTACCAGGAGCTTCGTGCCAGGGCCCGCGCCGAGGCGCTCGACCTTCGATCGGATCCGCGGTACGCGGCGCTGCTCGACCGGCTGGCCGAGGCGGCACGGGCCCAGCTCGGCACCGGGGCAGAGATCGAGATCGATCCGCCGGGCGCGGGCGGCGTCCTCGCCCGCTCCGGCAGCAAATCGGTCGATTACACGCTCCTCGTGCTCGTCGACCGGGCGCTCGAAGAGCTCGGTGCAGAGGTCGCGAGGCTGTGGCGATGACCTCGGGAGTCGTCCGGCGGGTGAACGGCCCGGTGCTCGAGGTCGAGGGGCTCGCCTCGGCGATGCTCGATCTCGTCCAGGTCGGATCCGAGCAGCTGCCCGGAGAGGTGATCAGGCTCGAGGGGCCGGTCGCGACGGTCCAGGTGTACGCGTACACCGGCGGGCTCAAACCGGGCGATCCCGTCGTATCCACCGGCTTTCCGCTGCGGGCGGAGCTCGGGCCGGGCCTGCTCGGAGGCGTCTTCGACGGGATGCTCCGGCCGCTCGCCGGCATCGGCGAGTTCGTGGACGACCGCCGGTCGAGCGAGACCCTCGACAGGTATCGCCGCTGGCGGTTTGATCCTGCTTGCGTCGAGGGGGACAGCATCCGGCCCGGGGACGTCCTCGGCCGGGTGCCGGAGACCCGCGCGATCCTCTTCCACGCCCTCGTCCCTCACGGCGTCTCCGGCGTCCTCGAATGGATCGCCCCACCCGGCCGGTACACGGTCGTCGACCCGATCGCCCGGGTCGGCGGCAACGAGATCACCCTCGCGCAGCACTGGCCGGTGCGCCGGCCGCGTCCGGCGCGCGAGCGGCTACGGGGAGATGTCCCGCTGGTCACGGGGCAGCGGGTGCTCGACCTTCTCTTCCCGATCGCCCGCGGCTCGAGCGCGGCGGTACCGGGCGGCTTCGGCACCGGGAAGACCGTCCTGCTGCAGCAGATCGCGAAGTGGTGTGACGCCGACGTGATTGTCTACGTGGGGTGCGGTGAGCGCGGCAACGAGGCCGCGGATGTCCTCGAGGGGCTCTCGCAGCTCGAGGATCCCCGCACCGGGAGCTCGCTGAGCGACCGCACGGTGCTGATCGTCAACACGTCGAACATGCCGGTGCTCGCGCGGGAGGCGAGCATCTACACCGCGGCGACGGTCGCCGAGTTCTATCGCGACATGGGCTACGACGCCGTCCTGATCGCCGACTCGACCTCACGCTGGGCGGAAGCGCTGCGGGAGGTCGCCTCGCGAACAGGCGAACCGCCTGCAGAAGAGGGCTATCCGGCGGGGCTCGCTTCGGCACTCGCCGCGTTCTACGAGCGCGCCGGTCGTGTGCGCACGGTCGGCGGGGACGAAGCGTCGCTGACCATCCTCGGAGCCGTCTCGCCGCCGGGGGGAGACATGACGGAGCCGGTCTCGGCCCACACCCGCCGTTTCGTCCGCTGCGTCTGGTCGCTCGACCCGGACCTCGCCTACGCGCGCCACTACCCGGCGATCAGCTGGAGCGACTCATCCTCACGGGACGCCGACTCGATGGCGGAGCGGAGCCTGATCGAAGGGGACTCGACCTGGGGCGAGCGGAGGGAGCGTGCACTCCGCATGCTCGCCGAGGCCGAGCACCTCGAGGCGGTGGCCTCGCTCGTCGGGGCGGGCTCTCTTCCCGGCCGTGAGAGGGTGGTCTTGCTTGCGGCGCGGATCCTGCGCGAGGCAGTGCTCCAGCAGAGCAGCCTGAGTGCCAACGATGCCTACTGCGCGCCCGCGAAGCAGCGGGCGCTGCTCGAGCTGGCCCTTGCCGTCTACGATCGCTGCCTCGCGCTCGCGGACGGAGGAGTCAGTGCGGCGCGGATCGAGGAGATCGATTTCTCGAGCGTGACGCGCGCTCGTGACGTCACCGCGCCGGACGGCGCGGATGCGGTGGCCGCCATCGCGCAGCAGATTCTCGGCCGGCTCGAGGAGCTCGCATGACGCGCGCGCCCGTCGAGTACCGGTCGGTGAGCGCCATCCGCGGCCCGTTGCTCTCGGTCGAGGGCGTGGGCGACGTCGGCTGGGACGAGCTCGTCGAGATCCGGCTCGACTCCGGCGAGGTGCGGCACGGCGTCGTGCTCGACATCGACCGGGAGCTCGCGGTCGTACAGGTCTTCGAGGGCACGAGCGGCCTCGCGCTCGCCGGGCTGCGGGTCTCGTTCGCCGGCGGACCGATGCGGATCCCCGTGGGCGAGGACTGGCTCGGGCGCGTCTGCGACGGGCGCGGGGAGCCGCTGGACGGAGGGCCACCGGTGATCGGCGGCGACCTGCGGGAGATCGGCGGCAGCCCGATCAACCCGGCCGCCCGGTCGACCCCCGGCGAGCCGATCCTGACGGGTGTGTCGGTGGTCGACGGCCTGGCGACACTCGTTCGGGGCCAGAAGCTCCCGATCTTCTCGATCGGAGGCCTGCCGCATCTCGAGCTCGCCGCGCAGATCGCGGCCCAGGCGACCGCAAGCGGCGAGCCTTTCGCAGTCGTGTTTGCGGCGATGGGCCTGACCAACGCAGACGCCGCGTCGGTGCGTGAACGGCTCGAGGCGCGCGAGAGCTCGTCCGACCTCGTGCTCTTCCTCAACACGGCCGACGACCCGCTCGTCGAGCGAATCACCACCCCGCGGCTCGCGCTCACCGTGGCCGAGCATCTGGCATTCGAGTGCGGTCGACATGTTCTCGTCGTCATGGCGGACATGACGAGCTACTGCGAGGCGGTCCGCGAGGTCGCGGCGGCACGCGGCGAGATCCCGAGCCGGCGCGGCTACCCCGGGTACCTGTACAGCGATCTCGCGAGCCTGTACGAGCGCGCCGGGCAGATCCGCGGGCGACCCGGTTCGCTGACGCAGGTGCCTGTGCTGACGATGCCCGGGCAGGACATCACGCATCCGGTGCCCGATCTGACCGGCTACATCACCGAGGGCCAGATTCTCCTGTCCCAGGAGCTCCACGTTCAGGGCGTCTATCCGCCTTTCGACCCGCTCCGCTCACTCTCGCGGCTGATGCGGCTGGGGACGGGTGAGGGGAAGACGCGTGCCGACCACCCCGAGCTTGCCGCCCAGCTCTATGCCCTCCTTGCCCGGGCACGCCGGGTCGCCGACCTCGCGGAGGTCGTCGGCGAGGATGCGCTGAGCGCGGACGAGCAGCTGTTCCTCGGCTTCGCCGACCTGTTCGAGGCCGAGCTCGTCAACCAGCGGCGCGACGAGTCGCGGACCCTCGAGCGCACCCTCGAGCTCGGCTGGAAGGTCGTGTCGCTCCTGCCCCGACGTGAACTCACCATGCTCTCCGAACGGAGTCTCGACCTCTACTACCGTGGCGATCAGGGTCCCACCGGGTAGGGCCGGGCGGCTCTGGCTCCTGCGCCGGCTCGAAATAGCGCGGCGCGGCGCCGAGGTGCTCGAACAGAAGCGGAGCACACTCCTGCGCGAGCGCCTGCGCCTGGAGGCTGATCTCGCGGCGGCCGACGCGGACTGGCAACGCAAGGCATCCGCCGCGTCGGCCTGGAATGCGCGGGCGGCGGCGGCGGCGGGCCCGCGAGCGCTCCGGCTCGCTGCGCTCGATACCGCACCGGCGAGCATCACGATCAGCTGGAGGAATCTCCTTGGCGTCGTCGTTCCGGCATCGGCTACCGTCGAGAATGGCGTCGCACCGGGAGGCGCGGCCGTGCGCCTGGCCGCGGAGGCACATGCTGAGGCACTCTCCTCGGCGGCCGCCTTGGGTGCCTTCCAAGCCGCCCACGACGCGATCGAGGCCGAGCTGCGAAGAACCGTGAGGCGTCTGCGCGCGATCGAGCACCGCTGGATCCCCGAGCACGAGGCGGCGCTCCGCAAGCTCCAGCTCGCCCTCGACGAGGCCGAGCTCGCCGACATCACTCGAGCCCGCTGGGCGGCCGAGCGCCTCTCCTGAAGCGCTCGCGTCGCCTAGGGTGTTCCGTCGCTCCCGGTCGCCCTGACGATCACGAGCGGACACGGTGCGTGCACGACGCACTTCTGGCCGACCGCGCCGAGGACGACGCCCGCCAGGGACCCGTGCCGGCTCGAGCCGAGGACGAGCAGATCGGCACCCTCCGCCGCCTCGAGCAGCGTCTCTGCCGCCGGCCCTTCGACGACCCGGCACTCGATGTGGACCGCGGCATGCCGGGCACCGGCGGCTTCGAGTTCGCGTTCCACCAACTCCTCCGCGATCCGGTGCTCTGCCTCGACGACGTCGATCGATCCGCGCATCCGGGGGTTGGGGCCGGGAACCACGTAAGGCGACGGCCAGGAGTGGACGACACGCAGGTCGACCTGCCGGAGCTTGGCCTCGTGTATGGCCCAGCGCAACGCGCGCCTCGACGCTTCCGACCCGTCGATCCCGACCACGATCCTGCTCATCCCGCCAGGGTGGCTCCGGCAGGGCTGCCGGCCATCGGCGGGCACTCTGATCGCGCCTGCGGCGAATTACGGGCAGGCTGTCGGATTCCGAACAGGCGCCGCCCTGCGCGCACGTCCCTCGTTACAGAGCCGAGCTATCAGAAAGCACCAATTTGCAGGGAATTCATGAACTTCACCCGCAAAAGCCCTGTAGCGGACATGCTGCCCGTTTGCTGCCCAACTCAATAATGGCGTGCCGACGATGAGAGGCGGGAGCGACGGGACTCGAACCCGCGACCTCCGGCGTGACAGGCTACTTCGAGGATCGCGCTGTAGACAACGATTGTGGCCAAATCGGTCTATTCATGCGGCTTTTAGCCTGCTGCCCGAGTCCGTTCCGCATGGTTGAGCGGAAACGCTTTCCGACGTTTGCTGCCCATCTGCTGCCCGAGCCGTCGCCGACCGGACGCTTCGTCGACCTCCTCCTTACCATCCTGGAACCAAGCCGGGAAGCGCGGGGCACGGGCATGTCATCGCGGGCACGAAGCCCCGAAAGGACGGAGGGATCTGACGAACAGACATGACCCGCGTGGACGGGCGTGGCCGGGCTGATGTTCGCGCGACGTTCGCATGGCGACTGTGGGTCTGGTTTCGTGACGTTGCTCATTCGCCGAACCAGTGTTCGAGGTGCTCGCGCTCGAAGTCGGCCTTGTCGTCGGCGCGCTCGGCGCTGGGACCGTTGATGGTGACGATTGGCTCGGGCGTCGCGTACCAGTCGCCGTCGACGCGCGCCGCGGCGCCTGTGCCGAGCTCGATCGGGCAGTAGCCCTTGCCGTCGAACGGGTCCGGAGGGTCGCTTCCGGAAATCTCGGCGGCGATTGCGCGGGCCACGCGGCGTCCTTGCAGCTCCGCCATGACCCCGGCTTTCGGCAGCGGAAGTCGGTTGGAAAGCGGGATGAGCGTCGCGTCGCCGACCGCGTACACGCGGGGATGCGATGTCTCGAGTGTCCCGGAGTCGACGGCTATCCAGCCGTGCGGGCCGGTGAGGCCGCTTTCGGAAACGACTTCGGGTGCGCGGTGCGGCGGCACCGCGATCAGGAGATCGAAGGGCTGGTCGCTGCCGTCCTCGAACACGATGAGTCCGGCCTCGACACGAGCGACCTTCGCTGCGACGCGGGACGTGATCCCGCGCGAAGCGAGTTGGTCCGCCATCCAGTCGGAGCCCGCGCGGCCGGCGTTCGGCATCAGGATGGGCTGGAGGGTCGCGACGGAAAGATCGGTGCGCTTGCGCAGGCCGCGACTGCATAGGTGCTCGTCGACGTGAAGTGCGCACTCGTAGGGCGCCGGCGGGCACGGGTACGGCGCACCCGCGACGAGCACGACGATGCGGCCGCCGTCGAAGTCCGCGAGCGCCTGCGCGGCGGCGGCAATCCCGGCGAACGCCCAGACGTCGTGCCCGTGCTCGACGAGCCCGGGCACGACGTCGGGACGTGAAATGGCGCCGAGCGCGACGATCAGGTGATCCGCCGAGACGGTGCCCGCACTCGTCTCGGCGGATCGTTCCGCGGGGTCGATCGAAGCGATCTCGGCCTGGACGAACTCGATTCCGTGCCGCTCGAGCAGCCGGCGTTGCCGGCTGCCCTGGGCGACGGTTCCTGATCCGACGAGCTCCCACAGCTTGCGCAAGCCCATCGCGAACGCGGGCGTCTGATCGACAAGCACCACCTCGTGGTCGGGCTGCAGGCGCCGCAGCTCGACGCCTGCCGCGATGCCGCCGAAGCCGCCGCCCAGGATGAGTGTCCGCCCGCTCACTCAGGAGTCCAGGTCCGCAACGTCGCCGTGTCCTCGTCGAAGACGGTGCTGAAGAAGCCATGGATCATCGCCAGCTCGTCGGCCTCCGACATCCCGGGTAGAGACGGGAAGTCGCCCTCGAGATCGACCTTCGTCCGATCCCCGAGCGGCGTGTAGGTGTGGACGAACGTGGCGCCGTCGAACGGCCCGCCGCTCATCCTCGTTTCGATCCCGTTCGGCGGGTCGAGCCGGTGCTCGATCGTCGTCTCGAACGTCGAGCCGTCGGGGTTGAAGACCTCGGCGCTCACGGTGACCACGCCGTCCGAGATGCCGTCGAGGCGATGGCTCTTGAACGCGACGTGCGGGTGTCCTCCGGCGCTCATGTACTGGAAGAGCTTGTCCGGGGTCGCGTCGAACGTCGCGATTCCCTCCTTCCTGTAGTGCACGCTCATCGTTTCTTCCTCCTCTTCGTTCGTGGTGCCGTCCTTCGCCGACGCGATCAGCGTCAGCTCTGCCGGCTGGAACTCGTCGACGTACTGCAGGACCTGCGCCATCCGCTCGCGGAACTCGGCCGAACTCTTCCAAGCTCTGACCTCCTCGAGGTTCGCCCAATCGCCGAAGCTGACGAACTGCTCGGGCTCGCGGAGGTCGCGGGCGAGCTGCAGCCGACCGGCGCCCGGCCTGCTGCTCGCCCAGGCGGCGAACTGCATCCAGGCGGCGACGAAGGCGTCCTCGCTGCCGGCGTTCGGCTTCCAGGTCCCTGAGGTGTAGATCGTGCTCATGCCGCCCTCCGCTCACGGTCGGGTTGCGGGACGATCCGGATGTACGGCTTCGGCTCACGCCACTCGCCGAAGAGCTGCTTGGCCTCGTCGTTGGAGACGGAGCCGGCAATGATCACGTCCTCGCCCTGCCGCCAGTTGACCGGCGTCGAGACCTTGTGCTCCGCCGTCAGCTGGAGCGAGTCGATCACACGCAAGACCTCGTCGAAATTGCGACCGGTCGTCATGGGGTAGACGAGGATCAGCTTGACCTTCTTGTCCGGGCCGATCACAAACACGTTGCGGACCGTCTGGTTGTCGGCCGCGGTGCGGTCGCCCGGGCCGCCGGAGACGTCGGCGCCGAGCATTCCGTAGAGCTGCGAGACGTTGAAGTCGGCGTCGCCGATCATCGGGTAGTTGGGCCGCGCGCCCTGCGTCTCCTCGATGTCGTCGGCCCACGCCTCGTGCTTGTCGACCGGATCGACGGAGAGGCCGACCAACTTGGTGTTGCGCTTGTCGAACTCGGGCTTGATCTTCGCCATGTAGCCGAGCTCGGTGGTGCAGACGGGCGTGAAGTCCTTCGGGTGCGAGAACAGCACCGCCCACGAGTCTCCGATCCAGTCGTGGAAGCTGATCGGGCCTTCCGTGCTCTCCGCCTGGAAGTCCGGGGCTGTGTCGCCGAGCCGAATGCTCATGTCTTCCTCCTCGTGTTGCGGTTGACGAGGAGGAAGCTATGAGGCGCGCGTTCCCCGAGCGTTCCCCGGAAGCTAGGCGGTCGCCGCCTGCTCGCGCGAGCGCTGCAACCAGTACGGCTGCCCGGCGCGCTCGTACAAGCCGGCGGCGGCCTCGAACCGTTCCCGCGCGCGGGCGGAATCGCCGTCGGCAGCGGCGACGCTCGCTGCTGCCGACTCCGCCATCGCCCGCCACGCGGAGCTGTCGAACATGCCCGCCACGCCCGTCGCCGCGTCGGCGTACGGGCGCGCGCCGTCGCGGTCCTCGAGCCTCGTCAGAGCCTCGGCCGCGATGGGATTGAGAAGGGCGCTGCAACTCGGGCAGTCGCCATAGCGCGCGGCGGCTGCGTCGGCGGCGCGAACGGAGCGCGCGGCCGCCTCGGGATCACCCCGCTCAATCTGGGCGAACGCGGCGGTCGCGTAGATGCGGCCCCACATGTGCCTCGCCATCGGCGACACGGTTGCGATCGCCGAGGCCTTTCGGAGCAGACCGTCGGCGTCGTCTGGAGCTCCGCGGCAGACGGCGAGCTCGGCGAGCCGCTGCCAAGGAAGCGCGCCAGACCTCGTCCCCAGCGACGCGTGCAGGTCGCAGCTCCGCTCGAGACATCCGGCGGCCTCGTCCCAGCGCGCCTGCAGTAGGAGCGATTCGCCGAGCAGGCACCAGGCGAAAGCCTGCGCGCGTACGGCGTCGCTGCGCTCGGACTGCGCCAGCATGCGCCTCGCGTACTCCTCGACGCCCTCGAAGAGACCGTCGCCGTAGAGGTGGTACTGCCCGATGCAGTGGTGGATGTCGAACACGCGCGCGGGTGGAGCGCCCGCGTCCTCGGCTTCGCTGCGCTCGATTTCGAGCTCGAGGCCTCGTCGCCAGTCGCCGCGCAGGTGGGAGACGATCGCGAGCGCCTCCTGCGCGGCAGCCAGATCGTCCGGGTCACCGACACTCTGCGCGAGGTCGCGCGCCCACTCCGCAAGCGCCTGGGCCCGGTCGAAGTCGCCACGCTCCCACGCCTGGTTCGCGCGCACGCAGACGAGGCGCGCCCGCTCGGCCGGATCCGCCGACAGCTGCTCGGCGGCATGTAGATGCGCATCGGCCTCCTCGGCGTCGTGTTGCATCAACAACGCCTGCGCAGCCCGTCGATGCAATCGTCCCGCGACAGTCGGCGCACCCGCAGCATCGAGCGCGAGCGAGAAGGCCTTCACGGCGCCGTTCGTATCGCCGGCGACGACGCGCAGCTCGCCGACGCGCTCCCACAGCTCGGCGGCGAGCTCGGGCTCCGCCGTCTGCCCGGAGCGCACCTCCTCGTACAGGCGTTGCGCCACCGGCGTCGGCTCGACACCAAGCTCTGCCTCGAGTAGCTCGCGCAGCTGCTCGTAGCGGCGCAGCGCCTCGCCGCGGCGGCCGGCGAGCGCATGCAGGCGGATGAAAAGCAGATGCCCTTCCTCCCGCAGCGGCTCGACAGAAACCAGCCGCCCCGCGGCCTCTATCGCCCCCTCGATCTCGCCGCGCGCTTCCAGCAGCCCGGCGAGCTCTTCGAGCAGAGTGACAAACTCAGCGTGGAGCTCGTCACGGTACGCGATCGTCCACTCCTCGTAACGATCGTCCGGTAGCAGCCCGTTCCCGTAGAGCTCGACCGCCTCTTCGTAGAGCTTCGAGTCACCGGCTCGCCGCGCCCGCGCGACCGCCGCGCGCCACGCGACCACGTCGATCCACAAGTGCCCAGACGGCAGGGAGAGAACGTCTCCAACCGACACGATCGAGCTCGTGCCCTCATCAGTGTCGACCGCCCGCCGCGCGTAGTGCACGGCCTTACGGAGGTTGGCCGCCGCGGCAGCCGGAGCAAGCTCGGGCCAGAGCCGGTCCATCGCCTGGTCACGGTGCATGCGATGCCCGGGCGCCAAGGCGAGCAACTTGAGCAGACCGGCCGCCTTGCTGCGCCGCCACGCCTCCGCCGGAACCGCGTGCGTCCCCACCGTGACGCGAAATACGCCGAGCAACTCGATCCGGACCGCCGGAGAATCCGCCACGCACGAACGATACTCTGCTCTGTCTAACCGAGACCCCTTGCCCAGCCGGGCCGCGCTCCACACGAGCTCTTACAAGGCTCAGAACTGATGACGCGCAGGGCCTGACCCTCAGCCAAACACGCTACAGGGAGATCCCCTGGAGCCAACGGCCGAGGTCGTAGGCTGTCTCTACTGGCGCGCCTTTACGCCGCTACTGGTGATGGCATCGCCCGGCTCGACGAGGCGGGCGAAGCGTGGAAGGTGGCTCTAGCGCTCTCGGGAGCGGCGCTCACTGCCTGGCCGTCGACCCGGCCGACGCCGACACCGCCTACGCTGGCCTGCGCGACCCATCCGCCGCACGCGTGACCGGTTTCCTGCGGGCTCGTCGCGGTTTGCAGACGCTCACTCTCACAAGAAGCGGCTGTTCGCAGGCACTTTAGGAGATCCTCTGACGCGTCCCTGGAAGGCTCGGGCAGCAAACGAGCGCGCTCAGCCGCAGCAATCGAGCCTATTGCGGCAACAGAACATCCCGTTTTGCAGGCACTATGAGAGCGGGAGCGACGGGACTCGAACCCGCGACCTCCGGCGTGACAGGCCGGCGTTCTAACCAGCTGAACTACGCCCCCAAGCGGAGGGCAGTGTAGCCGGACGGCGAATCCTGCGGGGTGAGCAAGCTCGACTGGGCCATCGTCGTCGTCGTGGTGCTGACCGCGCTCGCCGGCTGGCGGCGCGGATTGATCGGGACCGTGCTGGCGCTGGCCGGGTTCGTCGCCGGGGCGATCGTCGGGGCCCGGCTTGCGCCGCGCTTCCTGGACGGCGGGGCGCACTCGCAGTACACCGCGCTGGTCGGGCTCGGCGGCGCGGTCGTGGGGGTGATCGCGCTCGGGCTCGTGGCCGCGTTCCTGACGAAGTTCATCCGCGGCGGGCTGCACCTGCTGCCGCCGCTGCGGCTGCTCGACTCGCTCGGCGGGCTCGCCGTGGGGGTGCTCTGGGGGTTCGCGATCGTCTGGGTCGCGGGTGCGGTGGCGCTCCAGCTCCACGGGCACTCGAGGATCCACCGCGACGTGAGGCAGTCGAGGATCCTCAAGCGCCTCGACAGGATCGCGCCGCCGCACGACGTGCTCCGGATCCAGGAGCAGATCGGCTCGGTCGCCTCGACACTGGCGCGTTAGCTGTCGAGCAGCTCGAGCACCGAGGTCGGCCTGCGGTACGGCGCGACGACGTAGACGCCCTCGCAGCGCTCCCGGGCCCCGGCGAGCAGCTCCTTCGCGTGCGCTCATCCCGACCTCGGCGGCCGCCGGGCCGGCGTCGTCGAGCTCGTCCTGGAGGTGCTGCGGCACGACGATCCCCGGCACCTCGTTGTGCAGGCGGAGGGCGAGCCGGTAGCTCGTCAGCGGGAAGATCCCCGCCAGCACCGGCACCGGCCAGCCTCCGAGCACCTCGGCGAAGCGGTCGAGGACGTCGAGGTCGAAGACGATCTGGGTCATCGCGAACCGCGCGCCCGCCTCGACCTTCTGCCGGAAGCGCTCGGCCTCGAGCTCGAGGTCGTCGGCGGTCGGGTTGACGGCGACGCCGACGAAGAACGAGGTCGGCGCGTCGATCGGGCGGCCGTTGAAGTCCTCGCCGCGGTTCAGGCCCGCGATCAGGCGCGTCAGCCCGACCGAGTCGATCTCGTACACGCCGCGGGAGCCGGGGTAGTCGCCGACCTCGGGCGGGTCGCCGGTGATCGCGAGCACGTTCCGGACACCCTCCGAGTGCATCCCGAGCAGCAGCGACTCGAGCCCGAGCACCGTCGAGTCGCGCGTCGTCAGGTGCGGGATCGTCTCGAGGCCCGTCGCGCGCTCGATCGCGCCCGAGACGATCAGCGAGCTGATCCCGGCGCGGGCGGTCGCGTTGTCGTTCACGTCGACGAAGCGGACGAGCCCCGACCCCTCGAGCTCGCGCGCGACCTCGAGCAGGCCGCGGCTCGAGCCGCCGAGCGGCGGGTCGAGCTGCACCGAGACGACGAACTCGCCCTCGCGCAGCGCCCGCGCCAGCTCCGTCTCGCGCTGCTCCTCGCCGAGTGCGACCGCGATCGCCCGCTCGCCCCCGTCGAGCCGGGAGCGGGCCTGCCGGCCCTCGTCGATCGCGGCCCGGATCGCGGCGATCTCGGTCGGCGTCGTGCCGCAGCAGCCGCCGATCACCCGCGCCCCGAGGTCGCGGGCATGGGCGGCGAACTCGGCGAAGTACTCGGGAGTCGCGTGCGGGTAGATCACCTGGCCGCCGAGCAGGCTCGCGAGGCCGATGTTCGGCAGGGCCGCCAGCGGGTGCCCCGCGGACTGCATCTGCTCGAGCGCGGTCAGCGCCGCGAGCAGCCCGGCGCCGTGGTTCGCGCCGATCGCCGCGACGTCGAGGCCGGCCAGCCGCTCGGCGGCCTCGCCGCGCGGTGACGCCGGCGAGCGTCTCCGCGTCCTCGTCGAAGGTGAGGAGCGCCACGACCGGCAGCGACGAGACCTCGTGCACCGCGGCGATCGCGTCGACGAGCTCGTCGAGGTCGAAGAACGTCTCGAGCAGGAAGAGGTCCGCGCCCCGGTCCTCGAGCACCGCGGCCTGCTCCGAGAAGAGCTCGCGCCGCTTCTGCGAGCTCGCCGCCTCGCCGATCGGCCCGATCGCGCCGCCGATGAAGACGTCGCGGCCGGTCAGCTCCCGGGCCTCGCGGGCGAGCTTGACGCCGGTCGAGTTGATCCGCTCGAGCTCGTCCTCGAGGTAGTGCGACGCGAGCTTGCGGCGGTTCGCGCCGAAGGTGTTCGTCTCGATCAGCTCGGCGCCCGCGTTGATGAAGCTCACGTGCAGCGAGACGACCGCCTCCGGGGCGCGCAGGTTCGCCTCCTCGGGCGAGCGCAGCCGCGGCACGGCCGCCGTCAGCAGCGAGCCCATGCCGCCGTCGGCGACGATCGGCGGGCCTTCCGAAAGACGCGTTCGAACCGGCCAGGCACGGCTCTGAGGCTAGTCGAAGCCTGCGGCCCCTTCATCTTTTCGCTCACGTGTGCGTGCGACACCGGCCCAGGGCCCAGTCAAGTGGAGCGGTCAACCACCTAATCGGGGATGGATCAAGTGAGTGCATCGGGTTGATGATGTGCTCAAGTCGAAAGGCACCGCGGCCGATAACGTCGGCGGCCAGAGATTTCCGAGACTCCCTGACCTGGGAACTGACGGCAATCATCTTCCTGCGGCAGGGGTTACGACGGCGACCTACGGGTCGCCGTCGATCTTTCGAGCCGGTTCGCGCAGTCAGCGCTCGTGGATGACGCGGCCTTCCATCCAGCCCATGACCACCCGCCGGTGACGAGCGCGCGTACCCCGTTGATCTCCGTTTCCATCGTGTAAGAAGAAGTTCCCCAATTTGCGCAAACGTGATGTAGAGTCTCGCGCGTCGTAGGGGTGAGCCGGAAGGGATACCGGCTCGAAGAGGGGCGTCGTGGTCGGGTGGGGTTGCCGGAGCTCGGCGTCATATTCGGTCAAAATCGAGCCGGAGGTGGGGTCAGTTGCTCACGGTCGACATCACCCTTCCCGAGATCGAAGAGCTGCACAAGCTCGTCGAGACGGGGAAGGAGAAGGGCTTTCTCACCTATGACGAGATCGTCACGGGTGTCGAGGAGGTCGAGCTCACCAAGGAGCAACTCGAGGACTTCACCACCTACCTGATCGACCACGGCGTCGAGCTCGTCGAGGGCGAGCAGCACAAGGCGCTCCCGCACGAGCAGCCGCTCGTCGAGGAGGAGAAGAGCTCGCCGAAGCTCGACCTGACCGTCGAGCCGTCGCTCGACTCGCTGCGGCTCTACCTGCGCGAGATCGGCAAGGTGCCGCTGCTGACCGCCGACCAGGAGGTCTATCTCGCCAAGCGGATCGAGCGCGGCGACATGGTCGCGAAGACGCAGATGATCGAGGCGAACCTGCGCCTCGTCGTCTCGATCGCGAAGGGCTACCTCGGCCGCGGGCTCTCGTTCCTCGACCTGATCCAGGAGGGGTCGCTCGGCCTGATCCGCGCGGTCGAGAAGTTCGACTACCGCAAGGGCTTCAAGTTCTCCACCTACGCGACCTGGTGGATCCGGCAGGCGGTCACCCGCGCGATCGCCGACAAGGCGCGCACGATCCGGATCCCCGTGCACATGGTCGAGAAGCTGAACAAGGTCGTCCACATCGAGCGCCAGCTCGTGCAGCGCCTCGGCCGCGAGCCGCTGCCGGAGGAGATCGCCGAGGAGCTCGAGATGACGACCGAGGAGGTGCGCGAGATCCTGCGCATGGCCCAGCACCCGATCTCCCTCGAGAAGCCGATCGGCGAGGAGGAGGACTCCGAGCTCGGCGACTTCGTCGAGGACGACCAGGCCGAGTCGCCGTTCGACTCCGCCTCGCTCACGCTCCGCCGCTCCGACATCGAGAACGCGCTCTCCTCGCTCCCGGAGCGCGAGCGGCGCGTGATCGAGCTGCGCTACGGGCTCGACGGCTCCCAGCCGTGCACGCTCGAGGAGGTCGGCAAGGCCTTCGGCGTCACCCGCGAGCGGATCCGCCAGATCGAGAACAACACGCTGAAGAAGCTCGAGTCGCTGCCCGAGGCGCAGGGGCTGAAGGACTGCGTCCAGTAGGGAGCGTGGCGGAGAACCTCTGGTTTTCCGCCACGAGTCCCTTTCCCGCTTGGAGCTGGTCGTTCGCCGGTCGGGTGGTTCGGGCGCCCGCTGAGCCCTCGCTTTTGCTCTAGCCGAGCCGAAGGCGGTGTCGGCCGGCCTTGCCGGCCCCGGTAACGGGCGCAGGTGGCGGCGGGTTGGCGAGCGGTCCCGGTCCGCTGCCTGGACGGCGTTCTCGCTACTCCTGCTGCGCGGGTTGGCTCGGCGGGCTGGAGCCCGTCTGCCCCGTCACGTGTGTTCCGCGGGGTCCGGGACGATCGCCACCGGGCCGTGGTGGTGGTGGGCGATTGCCTGGCTCGTCGAGCCGAGAACGAGGCTCTTGACGCCGCCGCGGCCCCGGGTGCCGACGACGAGGAGGGTGGCTCCCTTCGCCTGCTCGAGCAGGACGTGTGCGGGTTGGCCCTGCTCGGACACCGTCTCGACGTGGATGCCGGGGTCGGGGCCGACCTGCTCGGCCGCACGGGCGAGGATCTCGTCGGCATGGTGCTCGGCTGCGATGTTGACCTCCGGGGTGGCCATGAACGCGGCGCCCGAGTATTCCAGCGAGGGGATCTCCCAGCTGCAGACGATCCGCAGCGGGAGGCTCCGGAGCTTTGCCTCCTCCAGGGCGAATGCGAGTGCCGCATCCGCTGCCTGCGAGCCGTCGATCCCGACCACGATTCCGGACATGTGCTCCTCCTTGTTCACTCGACCGCCGGGGCCGGCTCGGCGATCGTCGTCGAATGGGCAAGGTGGGCCTTGCGCCCCGGCACCGCGAGCGCCGCGAGCGCGCCGCCGGCGACGACGGCGCCGCAGAGCCAGAAGGTCACCGTGTATCCGTGCTTGTCGGGGTAGCCCGAGGCGACCACGTTCGCGGCGAGGACGCTCGCCGCGACCTCCGCCCCGATCGCCCCGCCGATCGTCCTCACGATCGTGTTCATCCCGGAGGCGACGCCGGTCTGGTCGGGCCGCACGGCCTCGACGATCAGGTTGGCGAGCGAGGCGAACGCGAAGCCGACGCCGATCCCGAGCAGCGCGGAGGCGAGATAGACCTCCCACTGCTCGGTCGTCAGCGCGAGCACGACGAACGCCAGCGAGGTCACGGCCGCGCCGGCGATCAGCGGCACCTTCGAGCCGACGACTCCCGAGAGCCGGCCGCCGAGCGGGCTGAAGATCATCATCATGATCGTCGAGGGGACGAGGAAGAAGCCCGACTCGGTGACGGTCGCCCCGAATCCGTACCCGGTCGAGCTCGGCGTCTGCACGAACTGCGGGATCAGGACGAAGGCGCTGTACATCCCGAACCCGACCAGCAGCGCGGTGAGGTTGGTCGTCCAGACGCCGGGCAGCCGCATCATCTTCATGTCGACCAGCGGGTGGGTCGACCTGTTCTCGGCCCAGACCCAGGCGGCTGCGAGCACCGCCGACAGTGCAAGCAACCCGAGCGTCTTCGCCGAGCCCCAGCCCCAGCTCGGCGCCTCGCTGACCGCGACGAGCAGCGCGATCAGCCAGCCGGAGAGCAGGACGGCCCCGACCCAGTGGACGTTCCCGGGCGCCCGGATCGTCGACTCGGGGATGAAGAAGAACGCCGCGACGATCGCGACGATCGTGGCGGCGAGCGGGATCCAGAACAGCCAGTGGTAGCTCAGGTTCTCGAGGATCGGGCCCGCGAGCACGATCCCGAGCCCGCCGCCGATCCCGAGGATCCCGGAGATCAGCGCGATCGCCCCTGCGACCCGCGCGCGGGGGAACTCGTCGCGGACGATCCCGAAGGCGAGCGGGAAGATGGCGCCGCCGAGGCCCTGGATCGTGCGGGCGACGATCATCAGCGCCAGCGTGTGGACGAGCCCCGCGAGCAGGGTGCCGAGCGCGAGCCCGGCGAGCGTGATCACGAGCACGCGCTTCTTCCCGAACATGTCGCCCAGGCGGCCCGCGATCGGGGTGACGACCGACGCGGCCAGCAGGTAGGCCGTGAAGACCCAGGTGACGCCCGAGGTCGTCGTATGGAGGTCCTGCTGCAGGACCGGGAGCGCCGGCACGACGAGCGACTGGAGGAGCGCGTAGGCCGCCCCGCCCAGCGCGAGCACGCCCAGGATCAGCCCGGGCCGCTCGGCGATGACGGGCTCCGCGGTCTGCGGGTCGGCGGCTTGCACCATCCGGCCCGGGAGCCTACCATAAGCGGAGCATGCCCTCCACATCGCAGCCGGCCGTCCGCCGGGGCCTTCGCCGCGACGCGCAGGCGAATCGCGAGCGGATCCTCCGCGCCGCCGCTGCCGCGTTCGCCGAGAACGGTCTCGAAGCCTCCGTCGAGGAGATCGCGGCGCGGGCCGGTGTCGGGATCGGGACGCTCTACCGGCGGTTCCCGAGCAAGGCGGCGCTCGTCGACGCGATCTTCGAGGACCAGCTCGAGGAACTCGCCCGCATCGCGAGCGAGGCGCTCGAGGAGGGGGATGCGTGGGCGGGGCTCTGCGGGTTCCTCGAGCAGGCGGTTTCGCTGCAGGCGAAGAGCCGCGGGTTCTGCGAGATCGTCGCCGTGCACCTCCGCGACGAGAACCTGCTCGCGAAGGCCCGGGCCCGCGTGCGGCCGCTGCTCGTGCAGCTGATCGAGCGCTCCCAGGCCGCCGGGGCGCTACGCGGCGACGTCGTCTACGAGGACATCTCGGTCCTGCTCTGGACGAGCGGCCGCGTGGTCGACGCGACGCGCCAGGTCGCGCCCGAGTTCTGGCGGCGTCACCTCGCGCTGGCCCTCGACGGGCTTCGCTCCTGCGCAGCGCCGCCGCTGCCGCATCCGCCGCTCACCCCGGGCCAGCACGAGAAGGCGATGGAGCGGCTCGCCGAGCAGCTCCGCCTCGCGCCGCTGGACTAGTAGTTACTCTCCGGCGCTCTCGCCGGCGGCGGCGATCGCGACCGACTCGATCCGGATCTCGTCGAGCGGACGGTCCCGCTGGTCGGTGTCGACGGCCTGGATCTCGTCGACGACGTCCATGCCCGCGGTGACGCGGCCGAAGACGGTGTGGAGGCCGTCGAGCCAGGGGCAGGCCTCGGCGGTGACGATGAAGAACTGGGAGCCGTTCGTGTTCGGGCCCGCGTTGGCCATCGCGATCGCGCCGTGCTCGACCCGATGCCGGTTCGGCTCGTCCTCGAACTGGTATCCCGGGCCGCCGGTTCCCGTGCCGGTCGGGTCGCCGCCCTGGACCATGAAGTCCTGGATCACGCGGTGGAAGATGACGCCGTCGTAGAAGCCGTCCCGCGAGAGCTTGACGAAGTTGGCGACCGTCCTGGGGGCATCTTCGTCGAACAGCTCGAGCTCTATCGTGCCCCTGTTGGTGGTGAGGGTCGCCGTGGTCACGGGGCGATCGTACTCGACCTGCCGCGCCGCGAAGCGCCAACCGGATCCGTACGGCCGGCCGAGCTCCTAGAGAGTGATCGCTGCGGGGCCGGTGACTTCCCGATGACTCAAACCGTCGAGCAGCCGCCCCTGCGCTGGGCGCACTCACTGGTGACGCGGGTCTGGTGCGTCATCGACCGGTGGGCTTTGGGCACGTGCTCGCCCACCTGGCGCTGGGCCCCGCGGTAGCCTGTCGCTCGACGGCGTCATCATCCAGTGGGTCTCCGACGCGGTCGAGCTGCCGGCCGCGGCCGGCTGTCTGATCCGAGCCGCCTCGACGCGTGCGGAGCGCGGCGCGTGGACGGCGCTCGGCTCCTCTCGTTCGCGCCCGCTTCTCCTCCTTCAACCGCGGCCACAAGCTGGACCGGGTCATTGCCGTTCTTTTCGCCGTGCGCGGTCGGCGCGATCCTGATCGTGGTCTTTCGCACCGACCTCCTTAATAGGCCGCCGTCGTGCTGCCGGGGAGGCGACCGAGCCGACTAGGGCCCTGCGGCTCGCTGACGAGCGGCTCTACGCCAAGAAGCACAGCATCCATCAGGGCCAGGGGGAGTCCAACGGGGTGCTGATGCGTGCCGTTCCGAGCGCTAGCCGAGGCTGCGCGAGCACATGCGGGGCATCGCCGAGCTTCTACGACCGTCGGCCTACGGCTCTCGCCGACGGCGACCACTCAATCAGCTGCTGCTCGCCGCCGAGCTTCAGGAGGGCGGCAAACCCGCGATCCCCGACGCCGTCCGGCGAAAGCCGAGCGCGCCTAACGGCGAGGATTGGGCGTTCGTCCACCGTCACACCGACGCGTTCGAACGGTCTCGACGCCAACACCACGGGTGTGTCACCATTCGGCCCGCGCGGGCGGGGCTGCGCTCGACCCTCGCTGTAGAGGTGGTGAGCCCGGCTCCAGTTGCGGCGAATCAGCACGCGAACGTCGCAGATGAGAAGAGCCGGCCGGTCCGCTGAGCCCGGGTCGTTCGATGACGTCGCTGCTCGGCTCCTGAATCGTCTGTCCGTCCGTCCTCTTCGCCCTGTCGGCCGGCTGCGGCGCGCAGGTCGAGGCAAGCGGAACGCCGGAGACACCCGGCTGGCCGGGGCAGGCGCCCGGCTCAAGCTCCTCGCGCCCGTTGCCGATGCCCAGATTGGCGGCGGGGGTTAGAGGGGGCCGCTTCGGCGGCCCCCTCGCCGCATTCGCGATGAGTTTCCGGACGCCGCTCCGTCTGAATACCGTGGAGCCGGCGACGGAAGGAGACCGAGATGACTGCAGCGACCCGGGCGGACACGCGCGAGGCGGGCGCGGCTACGAGGCAGCGCCCTAGAATGAGCCCCGTGCACGACGGACCGCGCACGCTGAGGCCGGTGGACGGCGCGCTCGAGCAGGAGCTCGCAGAGCGCCGGTCGGAGCTGACCGGCTACTGCTACCGGATGCTCGGCTCGCCCTTCGAAGCCGAGGATGCCGTCCAGGAGACGCTGCTCCGCGCCTGGCGCGGGCACGACCGTTTCGAGGGCCGCTCGGCGCTGCGCTCCTGGCTCTACCGCATCGCGACGAACGTGTGCCTCGACATGCTCGAAGGCCGGGGACGCCGCGCACGCCCGATGGACCTCGGTCCGGCGCGCGAGCCGGATGCCGCTCACCTGCGCACGCTTCCCGAGACGACCTGGATCCAGCCGATCCCGGACAGCCTCGTGAGCCCCGAGGGAGACCCGGCCGACGTCGCCGTCGCCCGCGAGACGATCCGGCTCGCCTTCGTCGCCGCCCTGCAGCACCTGCCGCCCCGCCAGCGAGCGGCTCTGATCCTCTGCGAGGTGCTCCGCTGGCAGGCGTCCGAGGCGGCGGATCTGCTCGAGACGAGCGTCGCCTCGGTCAACAGCGCGCTCCAGCGCGCCCGGGCGACGCTCGCCGCCGGCGACGTGAGCGCCGCCGATGTGTCGCCCCCGCTCGACGGGGCCGCCCGCGCTCTGCTCACGCGCTATGTCGAGGCGTTCGAGCGCTACGACATCGACGCACTGACCTCGCTGATCCAGGAGGACGCGACCCAGTCGATGCCGCCGTACGACATGTGGCTGCGGGGGCGAGACGACGTCCTCGCCTGGTGGTTCGGGCCCGGCATCGGCTGCCGTGGCTCGCGCGTCGTCCCGGCCTCGCCGGCGAACGGCTCGCCTGCGTTCGGCCAGTACAAGCCGAGCGACACCGGCTCGGGCTACGACCCCTGGGCGCTGCAGGTGCTCGAGGTCTCAGCCGGCGGGATCGCCGAGTTCACCTTCTTCCTCGACACCGCAACGCTGTTCCCGCTCTTCGGCTTGCCCGAGCGCCTCGACGCCTAGCGCCTCGCTCAACCCGGCAAGCTCGATCAACTCGCGGAGCCCGGGCGAGACCCGGCCGAGGCGGATCTCCACACCCAGCCGCCGCGCCGCGAGCTGAAGGCGCGCCAGGGCCTCCAGGGAGACTGCGTCCGGCGCGAGGGAGCTCACATCGCAGACGATCGGGCTCGGTCTCGGCGCGGTCATCTCCAGGCATCAGACCCCGCCGGAGCCCGGAACTCATCGCCGCGGGTTGCGCCGAGCTCACGGCCGGCCGGGCGTCTACCCTGCGAGCCGACCGACCCGGAACGCGCCGGACCGATGACCCTATTCCTGGTCGCGGCGAGGCGGTCATCGCGCCCGCCGCGGCGGAGCCCGTCTCGTAGCGGCCCCGGGGGGCGCGCTCTCCGGCCGCTCGGCTAGGTTCGTCGGCGTGGAAGAGGCCGTCGAGATCCGGCGCTCGTCCCGGGCGCGGCGCTGGCGGCTGACCGCGGGCTGGGGCGAGCCTGCCAGGCTGACGGTTCCGCGGGAGATGTCGCGCGCCGAGATCGCGCGAGTCGTCGAGGCCCACCGCGGCTGGCTGGCGCGCGAGCGGGCGCGGCAAGTCCCCAGGCTCGGGCTCGATCCGAGCGCGGTCAGCGGGGAGGACGGGCGCCGCGCCGCGCGAGAGCTCGTGACGATGGTCCTCGACGAGGAGGCGCCCGCGCTCGGCGTCTCCTACCGCCGGGTCCAGATCCGCGATCAGCGCACGCGCTGGGGCTCGTGCTCCTCGCGCGGCACGCTCTCGTTCAACTGGCGGCTCGCGCTCGCGCCGTTCGAGGTGCTCGACTACGTCGTCGTCCACGAGCTCTGCCACCTGCGCCAGCCGAACCACTCGCCGCGCTTCTGGCAGCTCGTCGCGACCCGGCGGCCCCGCTGGCGGCTCCAGCGCGACTGGCTGCGAGACCACGGCGCCGAGCTGCTCGCCTTCCGCCCCTCGGAGTAGCGTCGCCCGGCCGGCCGAAGATCGAGGAATCATTCGCTAGGCTGACGCGTTCTAATCTCAACTATGCGGCTCGATAATGCGTCAGTCGGAGGTGCCCGCGAGGGCACGCCGAGAGAAGGAGGACGAGTAGATGGCCTTGCAGATAGGTGACATCGCACCGGATTTCGAGGCGGAGACGACCGAGGGGCCGATTCGCTTCCACGAATGGATCGGCGACTCGTGGGTCGTGCTCTTCTCCCACCCGAAGGACTTCACGCCGGTCTGCACGACCGAGCTCGGGTACATGGCCAAGATCAAGCCGGAGTTCGATCGCCGTGGCGTGCAGATCATCGGGCTCTCGGTCGATCCGGTCGCCAAGCACGCCGACTGGGCGAAGGACATCGAGGAGACGCAGGGCGCCGCCCCCAACTACCCGATGATCGGCGACGCCGACTTCGCCGTCTCGAAGGCCTACGGGATGCTCGGCGCCGATGTCTCGGGCGATCCGGCCGACCGGACCGCGGCCGACAACCAGACGGTGCGCAACGTGTTCGTGATCGGGCCCGACAAGAAGGTGAAGCTCGTGCTCGTCTACCCGATGACCACGGGCCGCAACTTCGACGAGGTCCTGCGCGTGATCGACTCGCTCCAGCTCACCGCCAGGCACAAGGTGTCGACGCCCGTCAACTGGCAGCAGGGCGAGAAGGTGATCATCTCCGGCTCGGTCTCGAACGACGAGGCCAGGGAGACGTACCCGGACGGCTGGGAGGAGCCCCGCCCGTACATCCGGATCGTGCCCCAGCCGGCCTGACGAGAACCGCGAGCGGGGAGGAGCGGCACGCCGATCGGGCGCGCCGTCCTCCCGGCTTGCGGACGCGAAGCCGCCGCCCGGAGGCTGGCGCAGCCCGTGGCCGTCAGGGAACGTTGGAGGCGAGCATCCGCTCGATGCCGGCGACCGGGATCCCGATCCAGTCCGGGCGGTTGTCGAGCTCGTAGCGCAACTCGTAGACCGCCTTCTCGAGCTCGAACAACGCGAGCAGGCGCTCGATCGCCCGCTCGCCCGACGGGAGCAGGCTCGCGTCGACCTCGGCGAGGTATCCGGCGAGGAAGCCCTCGCGCAGCTGCTGCTCGAACCCCGGCGGCGGCTCGAGGCCGCGCAGGACCGGGGCGGCCGAGGCGACGTAGGCGAACGAGCGCAGCATGCCGGCGACGTCGCGGAGCGGCGAGCGCTTCTGGCGCCGCACGGTGAGGGGGCGGGCAGGCTCGCCCTCGAAGTCGACGACGATCCAGTCCTCGCCCGTCCACAGCACCTGCCCGAGGTGGTAGTCGCCGTGGTGCCTGATCGTGCGCCCGAGCGAGCCGATGCGGGAGAGCAGACGGAGCTGGTCCCGGATCTCCTCGCCGCGGCCGACGATCGGCTTCAACGCGTCGACGTCGTCCGGCAGGTTGAGGAACACGCGGTCGATCTCCTCGTCGACCGACGCCGCCAGCAGGCCGAGGGACTCGACGCTCGCCTCCTCGGGGGCGAAGTTGGGGTCGCTCGAATCGGACGCCAGGACGGTGTGCATCGTTCCCGTCAGCTCCCCCAGCCGGCGAGCGAAGGTGAAGAACTCGTCCGGGCCGGACGCGAGCGCGTCGAGGGCGACCTGCCAGCCGTCGTCCGGGCTCTCCACGTAGTCCTGGAGGATGGCGAGGGTCGCGTCGAGCGGCCCGCCGGCGTACTCGCACCAGCCGCGGAGGGTCGCGATGTTGGCGAAGCCGTGGACGGTCAGGAACCGCAGCAGCTCGAGCTCCGGGTTGATTCCCGCCTCGAGCCGGCGGTAGACCTTGAGGATCAGCGCATCGTCGAAGACGACCGAGGAGTTCGACTGCTCGGCCGCGACCGCCACGCCCTCGAGGGGCCCGTGCTCGAGTGCCGGCAGGCCCTCGACGAGCCGGAAGTCGATCGTTCCCTCGACTCCGGCGACGGATGCACCCGTCTCGATCAGCTGGACGAGGAGCCTGTTCAGGACCGGATCGGCGAGGCCCTCGTAGAGCGTCCAGCCGGCCGCCCTGCCGATCTCGCCGCCGGGAGTGGGCTCCCCGTCAGGGCGCTGCCCGAGCAGCACCTGGTAGGTCTCGTGGGTGCCCGGCTGGAAGCGCACGTCGACGAACGCGACCGAGCAGCGGGGATCGGCCGTCCGCAACGGCACCGTCTCGACGATGCTCGCCCTGGCGATCTCACGCGACTTCGATCCGTACCATCGCTGCGCGGTGACGAAGTCGACCAGTGCCTGCTCGTCGAGTGCGTCGATCGGGCTGTCAGCCATCCCCCCTCTTCAGCTCGAACCAGAAGAACCCTCGTGGCCCTAGTGTAAGGAGATACGGCAGATCCCCGACGGGCGGGAAGGCGGACTGCCCGAGCATCTCGACCGGCACCATGCCCTCGAAGGCCGAGAGGTCGAGCTCGACAGCCTGTGCAGCCCGCGAGAGGTTGTGCACGCAGAGGATGACGTCCTCCTCGTAGCGGCGGATGTGGGCGAAGATCCGCTGGTTCCCGGTGACGATCGGCTCGTAGCTGCCGAGGCCGAAGACGGGATGCTCCTTCCGGAGCCCGATGAAACGGCGCATCCAGAGGAGCAGCGAGGTGGGCGTCCGCAGCTGCGCCTCCACGTTCACCGCCTGGAAGCCCGAGACGGGATCCATCAGCGGCGGCAGGTAGAGCTGGGCGAAGTCGGCGCGCGAGAAGCCGGCGTTGCGGTCGGCCGTCCAGTGCATCGGCGTGCGCACGCCGTCCCGGTCGCCGAGGTAGACGTTGTCGCCCATGCCGATCTCGTCGCCGTAGTAGAGGATCGGCGACCCCTGCAGCGAGAAGAGGATCGCCGTCATCAGCTCGATCTCGAGCCGTCCGTAGTCGAGCAGCGGGGCGAGCCGGCGGCGGATGCCCTGGTTCAGCTTCATGCGAGGGTCCTTCGCGTACTCGGCGTACATGTAGTCCCGCTCCTCGTCGGTGACCATCTCGAGCGTCAGCTCGTCGTGGTTGCGCAGGAAGAGCCCCCACTGGCAGTTGTCCGGGATCGCCGGCGTCTGGCGCAGGATCTCGACGATCGGCGTCGCGTCCTCGCGGCGGAGCGCCATGAACATGCGCGGCATGATCGGGAAGTGGAACGCCATGTGGCACTCGTTCCCCTCGTTCCCGTCCCCGAAGTACTCGACCACGTCGGCCGGCCACTGGTTGGCCTCGGCGAGCAGGACCCGGTCCGGGTAGGCGGCGTCGATCTCGGCGCGCACCCGGGCGAGGAAGGCGTGCGTCTCGGGCAGGTTCTCGCAGTTCGTGCCCTCGCGCTCGAAGAGGTAGGGCACCGCGTCGAGGCGGAAGCCGTCGAGGCCGAGGTCGAGCCAGAAGCGGAGCACCGCCAGCATCGCCTCCTGCACCTCGGGGTTGTCGTAGTTGAGGTCCGGCTGGTGCGAGAAGAAGCGGTGCCAGTAGTAGGCGCCGGCGACCGGATCCCACGTCCAGTTCGAGCTCTCCGTGTCGACGAAGATGATCCGAGCGCCCGCGTAACGTGTGTCGTCGTCGGACCAGACGTACCAGCCCCGCTTCGGCGAGTCCGGGCTCGACCGCGACTCCTGGAACCAGGGATGGTCCGAGGAGGTGTGGTTCATGACGAGATCGGCGATCACGCGGATTCCGCGCCGGTGGGCGGCCTCGACCAGCGCCCGGACGTCGTCGATCGTCCCGTAGTCGGGATGGACGGCGTAGAAGTCCGAGATGTCGTAGCCGCCGTCGCGGAGGGGCGAGACGAACATGGGCAGCAGCCAGATGCAGTCGACCCCGAGCCACTGGACGTAGTCCAGCTTCTCGGTCAGGCCGCGAAAGTCGCCCGACCCGTCGTCGTTGGCGTCGAAGAAGCCGCGCAGATGGATCTCGTAGAAGACCGCCCGCTTGAACCAGAGCTCGTCGCGCTCGAACCAGTGCCCGGGCTCCGGGCTCGACGCCTGCTCGGGCTCGAGCGGGCTGCTCACGGGCTGCCGAGAAGGCGGGACGTGCTGTCGGGCGGCGCCATCTTCGGCGCAACGAATATCAGGTGCGGGCCCGGTGCCGGGGTGGGTGAGGCGGGCGCCGCGGGCCGCTCGGCACTGGACATGTGACGATCTGGCGCTATAGGGTTGGCGCAGGCGAGAGCCGGAGCCGTAGGAGCCAGAGCGAAGCGTGAGCGTCGAACCCGGAGGGGTTGATGGCGGCTGTCACGTTGGAGAAGGTGAGCAAGATCTACCCCGACGGCACCAGGGCCGTCGATGCGCTCGACCTCGGGATCGAAGACGGCGAGTTCATGGTGCTCGTCGGCCCGTCCGGGTGCGGCAAGACGACGGCCCTCCGGATGGTCGCGGGTCTCGAGGACATCTCCGAAGGCGTCGTCCGGATCGGCGAGCGCCCCGTCAACCACGTTCCCTCGCGCGACCGGGACATCGCGATGGTCTTCCAGAGCTACGCGCTCTACCCGCACCTGAGCGTCTACGAGAACATCGCCTTCGGGCTCCGGCTGAAGAAGCTTCCCAAAGGGGAGATCGACAGGCGCGTCCAGGACGCCGCCCGCACCCTCGGGCTGGAGGAGCAGCTGTCGCGGAAGCCGCGCAACCTCTCCGGCGGTCAGCGCCAGCGCGTCGCGATGGGCCGGGCGATCGTGCGCGAACCGGCCGCGTTCCTGATGGACGAGCCCCTCTCGAACCTGGACGCGAAGCTCCGCGTCCAGATGCGCGCCGAGATCGCGGCCCTCCAGCGGAAGCTCGGCGTGACCACCATCTACGTCACCCACGACCAGGTCGAGGCGATGACGATGGGCGACCGCGTCAGCGTCATCCGCAAGGGGGAGCTGCAGCAGGTGGCCGATCCGCAGACCCTCTACGACCGCCCCGTCAACCTCTTCGTCGGCGGGTTCATCGGCAGCCCCGCGATGAACATGGTCGAAGCGACGCTGACGCGCCGGAACGGTGGCTACGAGGCGACGGTCGGCGACCAGGCGATCGGCATCCCGCCCGAGACCCTGCAGTCGAGGCCGGGCCTCGCCGGCTTCGCGGGGCGCGAGATCGTGCTCGGGATCCGGCCCGAGGACCTCGAGGACGTGGCGCTCTCGCCCGACTCCCCCGCCGACCGGCGTCTGCGCGGGGGCACCGAGCTGACGGAGGCGCTCGGCTCCGAGATCATGGTGCACTTCTCGATCGCGGCCCGGCCCGCCTCGACCGAGGACGTCAAGGAGCTCGCCCGGGACGTCGGCAACGACCGGGCGACGAGCCAGATCGGAACGGCCGAATCCGCGACGCTCGTCGGCCGGTTCGGCGCCCGTTCGCGGGTGCGCGCGGGCGACCCGATCGAGGTCGCCGTCGACACCCGCTCGCTGCACTTCTTCGACCCGGAATCGGGGCTTGGGATCTACGACGCACCACCGACGAAAGGAGTCGTATCGTGAAGAACCGCTACGTGCTCAGCGCTGGCATCGTGGCAATCGTCCTGCTCGCCGTGGCCGCCGCCGCTTCCGGCGGGGCCTCGAAGAGCACCGCCTCGGCCCGGAACACGAGCGTGTCGGGCACGGTGAGCTTCGACGGGATCTGGACAGGGGCGGAGGCCACCAGCTTCGGCAAGGTGATCGCCGCGTTCAACAAGGTCTATCCGAACGTGCACATCAAGTACAACCCGCTCGGGAACAACCTGACGACCGTGCTCGGAACGGCGATCACGGGCGGAAACCCGCCGGACATGGCCGACATCGCGGCGCCGGGATACGTGAAGCAGCTCGTGGCGCAGGGGGAGCTGAAGCCGATCACCTACGCGAGGGCGGTGATGGCGAAGAACTTCGCCCCGTCGTGGCTCTCGATCGGGACGTTCAACAAGAAGCTGTACGCGCTCGTCTTCAAGGCGTCGAACAAGTCCGAGCTCTGGTACAACGTGCCCGCGTTCAAGGCGGCGGGAGTGAAGCCTCCGAAGACGTGGGCGCAGCTGCTCGCGACGGCGAAGACGCTGCTGGCGTCGGGGACGCCCGCCTACTCGATCGGCGGCTCGGACGGCTGGACGCTGACCGATCTGTTCGAGAACATCTACCTGCGGACGTTCGGGCAGGCGAAGTACGACCAGCTGACGGCGCACCAGATCAAGTGGACCGATCCGTCGGTGAAGAAGGCGCTGACGACGATGGGGCAGATCCTCGGCGACACGTCGAACCTGGCGGGCGGCACGAGCGGGGCGCTGCAGTACGGCTTCAACGACTCGGTCACGAACGCCTTCGGGTCGCCTCCGAAGGCGGCGATGGTGTTCGAGGCCGACTTCGTCTCGGGCGTGATCCTCTCCTCGACCAAGGCGAAGGCAGGCACGGGCTTCAACGTGACGCCGTTCCCGGCGATCACGCCCGGGGCCGACTCGACGGCGGTCGAGATCAGCGGTGACCTGTTCGTCACCTTCCGGGACAACCCGGCGATCGAGGCGTTCGTGAAGTTCCTCGCCACGCCGGCCGCGGCGAACGCATGGGCCTCCCAGGGCGGCTTCGCGACCGGGAACAAGTACGTCAACCTGAAGGCCTACCCGAACCCGATCGACCGCGCCAACCAGGTTGCGGTCAGCTCGGCCAAGGCGGTCGTGTTCGACATGTCGGACGAGCAGCCCGCCTCGTTCGGCTCGACCACCGGTCAGGGCGAGTGGGGGATCTTCCAGACCTTCCTGAAGAACCCGAGCAACGTCAACGGCGTCGCCTCGCAGCTCGAGAAAGCGGCGGCGGCCGCCTACAAGAAGGGCAAGTAGCGCGTTGAGCGCAGGCGGGATCACGGCGGAGCCGCCGGTCGTCGCGGCGGCTCCGTCCGCTCCCCGGGGGCCCGGCAGCCTCGGTCGCTACGTGACGGGCGCGCTCTTCCTCGCGCCTGCCGTCTTCCTGCTCGGCGTCTGGCTCGTCTTCCCGACCCTCTACACGATCGTCAGGAGCTTCTTCGGGCAGACCGGCTTCCTCGGGCACTGGGTCGGGATCGACAACTACAAGCGGCTCTTCACGACCTCGACGCTGACGACCGCGATCAAGAACAACGCGATCTGGGTCGCGGTCGTGCCGGCGTTCGTCACCTCGATCGGCCTGCTCTTCGCGGTGCTCACCGAGCGCGTGCGCTGGTCGGTCGCCTTCAAGACGGCCGTCTTCCTGCCGATGGCGATCTCCGCCTTCGCGACGGGCGTCACCTGGCGGATCATGTACCAGCAGGACCCGGGCCTCGGCGCGATCAACGCGCTCTCCAAGACCGTGTCGGGCATCGTCAGCCCTGCCGGAGTGCTCTCCCAGGCGTTCCCGTCGACCCCGGCGCTGCAGACGTCCTCCAACGGCCTCGTGCTGAAGACACCGGTCAGGCCGGGCGGCGTCGCAGCGCTCCCGCTCACCGGCATCGCCCCGGACGCAGTGCCCAAGGGCGCGGTCCAGGCGGTGCAGCCCGCCCCCAAGCCCGGCGAGGTCGTCGGCGTCGTCTGGCGCGACTTCACCCCGGGCGGCGGCAAGCCGGGCGCCGTCGACAAGGGCGAGCTCGGGCTGCCGGGGGTGACGGTGCAGCTGCGCACGGCGGCGGGCAAGGTCGTCAAGTCCGCGAAGTCGAGCGCGGACGGGACCTTCGCCTTCACGGGCGTGTCTCCGGGCAGCTACCGGGCGGCGATCGGCTCGCAGACGTTCGCGAAGCCGTTCGGCGGCTTCGCGTGGCTCGGGCCGAAGCTGATCACGCCGGCGCTGATGATCGCCTACATCTGGATCTGGGCCGGCTTCTCGATGGTCGTGATCGCCGCCGGGCTCGCCGCGATGCCTCGAGACGTGCTCGAGGCCGCCCGCACCGACGGGGCGACCGAGTGGCAGGTCTTCCGCCGCGTCACCGTGCCGCTGCTCGCACCGGTGCTGACCGTCGTCCTGATCACGATGGTCATCAACGTCCTCAAGGTCTTCGACCTCGTGATCTCGCTCGCGCCCGAGTCGACGCAGGCGAACGCGAACGTGATCGCGCTCGCGATGTGGCGGACGGCGTTCGGCGGGGTGAACGACTTCGGAACCGGCTCCGCGATCGCGGTCTTCCTGTTCCTGCTCGTGCTCCCGGTGCTCGCCCTGAACGTCCGCCGCTTCAGGAGGGAGGGGTAGATGGCCACCGTCGCCGCCGCAGCGGTCGAGGTGCCGGTGCCGCGCGAACGCACCGCCGCGAAGATCATGCGGACGGTCGCGAAGGCGCCGGTCCAGATCGTGCTGATCGTCCTCGGCCTGCTCTGGCTCGTGCCGACGTTCGGCCTCTTCATCACCTCGATCCTCCCCCAGTCGACGCTCGCGTCCAAGGGCTGGTGGCAGATCTTCTCGAAGCCGAGCCTCGCCACCTTCTCGAACTACGACGCGCTCTTCCACAACAGCGGGCTCGTCGGCGCGCTCAAGACGACCGCGTACATCGCGGTCGGCAACACGCTGCTCGTCGTCCTGCTCGGCGCGATGGCCGGCTACGCGCTCGCCTGGCTCGAGTTCCCCGGGCGCGACTGGGTGTTCGTCGCGATCATCGGCCTGCTCGTCGTGCCGCTGCAGATGGCGCTGATCCCGATGTTCAGGCTCTACGACATCCTCGGGATCTTCGGCACGGTGCCCAGCATCATCCTCTTCCACACCGCGTTCGGGCTGCCGTTCGCGATCTTCCTGCTCCGCAACTTCTTCGCGGGCATCCCCAAGGACATCATGGAGTCCGCGCGCATCGACGGCGCGAGCGAGCTTCGCATCTTCGTGCGGCTGATGCTGCCGCTCGGGCTGCCGGCGATCGCCTCGCTCGCGATCTTCCAGTTCCTCTGGACGTGGAACGACCTGATCGTCTCGCTGACCTTCGGCGTGCAGCCGATCACCGTCTGGATCTTCGGGCAGCTCCGGGAGTTCGGCACGAGCATCGACGTGATCGCACCGGCCGCCTTCATCTCGCTCGTCATCCCGCTGATGGTGTTCTTCGCCTTCCAGCGCTACTTCGTGCAGGGGCTGCTGGCGGGCTCGGTCAAGTAGTGGCCGTCGCGATCGTCGGCTCCGGCCTCGCCGGATTCACGGCCTACCAGACGCTGCGCAAAGGCGGGCTCCCGCCGGAGGCGATCGCGGTCTTCGGGCCCGAGGACGATCCCGCCGCCGCCTTCAGGCGCCGGGCGGCCGCGATCCGGCAGCGCCTGATGCGCTCCGAGAGCGACGGGCACTGCCTTCCCGCCACGTTCCCGGGGCTCGCGGTGCGGTCGGCTCTGCGCCGCCGCTCGCCTGCCCCGCTCCTCGCCTCGGCACTCGACCGCTACCACCCCACCCTCGACGAGTTCCTCGCCCACGTCGAGCGCGTCCGGGAGCGAAGCGGGTGGGAGCGCAGCCTGCAAGGCGGGCGGATCCGGCGGGTGCGGGCGGTCGAAGGCGGCTTCGAGCTCGACGGGCGCGGGACGTTCCGGCACGTCCTGCTCGCGCCGGGGCAGCCCGGCCTGAACGTGCCGGAGGAGCTCCGCGCCGACCCGCGGGCGGTGCACGCCTACGAGCCGCACGAGTACGCACGGACGGTGACCGTGATCGGCGCCGGGCTCGCCGCCGCGACCGAATGGCTGAACGCGCTCGAGGCGGGCGCCGAGGTCGTGTCGGTGCGCCGCCGCGAGCCGGTCCGGCGGGTGCTCAACGTTCCGCGCGACTACTACTCCCGGCGGGGCCTCGGCGCGTTCCACCGCCTCGGTGCCGGCGAGCGGGCGGCGCGGCTGCGCGCCCTCCTCGTCCCTTCCTACCCGCCGGGCGATGCCTGGGACGAGCCGCTCGCCCGGGCCGAGGCGGAGGGGCGCTTCCGCGTCGAGGCCTCGCTGAACGGGAGCGAGCAGGTGATCTGCGCGACCGGGTTCCTGCACGGCTTCCGGCACGACCCGCTGCTCGCCCGCCTGGTCGACGACTACGGGCTCGAGACGGTCGACGGCTGGATCGCCGTCGCCGCGGACGGGACGGTGCCCGCGCTCACCGACGGGACGCGGACGCTCTCGCTTGCCGGCGTGTCCGCGCAGTGGGCCTTCCCGGCGGCGGACACGCTCGCCGGGGCCCGCTACGCCGGGCGCGGGTTCCTGCGCAGGGTGACGGCATGTCGTACACGCTGAGAGGCCGCATCGAGTCGCGGCTGGCGGCGCTGCTCCCGGTCGTGGTCGCCGCCTGCGTGCTCACCGCGGTCCTCCACCGCTGGTGGCCGGTCCAGGCGGCCGCCCTGATGGCGGGCGTGGGGCTGGCTCTCGACGCCCAGGCCTACCACCGGCTGCTTCGCTACCAGCCCGCCTGGGCCGCCTTCCCGCTCGGCGCGCTCGAGCTCGGCATCCTGCTCCTCCTGATGCGCGTCCTCGGCGTGCTCGCGCCGCTGCCGCAGGCGCTCGCGCTCTTCGCCGGCGGCTGGCTGCTGGCGCAGCTGCTCGGCCCAGGCCGGGTTCCCGATGCTGCGGCTCGGCTACGCCCAGGACGGCGGCGAGCTCGGACGGATCGGGGGCGCCTCGGCGCTCGCGGTCGGGTTCGCGCTGACCGCGGCGGCGGCGGCCGCCTACGCGGGCCGCGCTCCGGTCGTCCACCTCGGCGCGGGCGTCTACAAGGGGCCGCTCGTGATCAGGCGGCAGGAGATCCTCGTCGGCGAGCCCGGGGCGGTCGTCCACGGGGGCATCGTCATCCGCGCGAACGACGTCACGGTGAAGAACGTCGCCGTCGTCGGCGGCGAGAACGGGATCACGGTCGAGGGAGTCCACGGCACCGTGCTCGACGGCGTGTCGGTGTCGGGGGCGAAGCTCGACGGCATCCACGTCCGGCTCGCCGGGATCGTGATCAAGAACTGCACCGTCGACATGCACGGCAACGCGCTCGGACAGGGGATCGACATCTCCTACAACATGGACATGGGGATGAGCATGGTCGAGGGCTGCACGGTCGTCGGCGGCATGGAGGGGATCACGACGCACTCGTCGATGACGGCGATCGTCCACGACCGGGTCAGCGGCACGCAGATGCGCGGGATCTCGGTGACCGAGATGTCGATGGGCACCGTGATGGACAGCGTGGTGAGCGGCGCCCTCGGGATCGGGATCTACTGCAACGACCGCTCGATGTGCATGATCGAGCACAACACCGTCGTCGGCACCCGGCCCGACATCGCCTCCGGGAACCCGACCCGCCGCGGCTTCGGCGTGCTCGCGAGCTTCCAGTCCCAGGCCGATCTGCGCGGCAACCAGCTCGCGTCGAACCCGGTGCCGATGGGCGCCGTGATCGACTCGGAGATCGCAGCCACGCACTGAGCGCGCCCCGGCTCGAGCCAACCAGCTGTCGCGAAGGAGAAGAGATGCCTCACATCGCTTTGCAGGAGGGAGTTCCCGGTATTCGCAGCGCGATGAACTTCCGGCCCGAGACCGCTCTGCCGCTCAATCAGCTGGCCGAGGCGCTGCTCCGCGCCGACAACACGCTCAGCCGCGGGGAGCGCGAGCTGATCGCCGCCTACGTGTCGAGCCTCAACGACTGCACCTACTGCCAGACCTGCCACGGCACCTTCGCCGCCATGCAGCTCGACGGCGGCATGGGTCTCGTCGAGCAGGTCAAGGCCGACCCCGAGCAGGCCCCGATCAGCGACAAGCTCCGCGCCCTGCTCGCGATCGCCGCCAAGGTGCAGGCGGGCGGAAGATCGGTCACGACCGAGGATGTCGCCGCGGCGCGCGAGCTCGGTGCGACCGACCTGGAGATCCACGACACGGTGCTGATCGCGGCCGCCTTCTGCATGTACAACCGCTACGTCGACGGTCTCGCGACCTGGGCCCCGACCGACCCCGCCGTCTACGAGGAGATCGGCAGGCGGGTCGTCGAGCGCGGCTACCTCGCGCCGCCGAACCCGGTTCCGGTCTCCGGCTGAGCCCGTCCGCTACGGCGTCGCCGCGGCCGAGGCGCGGACGACGAGCTCGCCGGGAAGGACGACGGTGCGTCCCCGCTCCGCCTCCCGGCCGGCGAGACGGTCGAGCAGGAGCTGCATCGCAAGCGTCCCGAAGGTCTCGGCCGGCTGGGCGAGCACGGTCAGGAACGGGTCGAGCCGTGAGGCGAGCTCGATGTCGTCGAAGCAGACGAGGCCGAGGTCGTCCGGGATCGCGAGCCCGCGCTCGCGGGCGGCCTCGGCGACGCCGCTCGCGGCGATGTTGTTGAGGGCGAAGATCGCCGTCGGCGGCTCGGGGAGATCGAGGAGGTGCAGGGCCGCGTCACGCGCGAGGCGCGGGTGGATCGCGCTCGACTCCGCCACGAAGTCCGGACGGAAGCCGATCCCGGCCGCCTCGAGCGCCTCCCGGTAGCCCTGCACCCGGTCGCGGGCGGTCGAGACGTCGTTCGGCTCGGTGATCATCGCGATGCGGCGGTGCCCGAGGCCGATCAGGTGGTCGACGAGGAGCCGGGCGCCGGCGACGCTGTCGCCCTGCACGAGGTCGGCGCGGAGGCCGGGCAGGGAGCGGTCGATCAGGACGAACGGAGTCTGCCCGCGGACGAGGGCGCGCAGCTGCGGGGCGGACCGGTCGCTCACGGGGGCGATCAGCACACCCTCGACCTGGAAGGCGAGCATGTCGTCGATGTGGCCGCGCTCGCGCTCGAGGTCGGTCTGGGTGTTCCCGAGGACGACGCGGTAGTCCGCTCGCCAGGCGACGTCCTCGGCGCCCCGGACGACGAGCGTGAAGAACGGGTTCGCGATGTCGGGCACGATCACGCCGATCGTCTTCGTCTCGCGCCGGACGAGCCCGCGCGCGATCCGGTTCGGGACGTAGCCGAGGGCGGCGATCGCAGCCTCGACGCGCCGCCGGGTCTCGTCCTTCACACGCGGCTGGTCGTTGATCACGCGCGACACGGTCATCGCGGAGACTCCGGCCGCGCGGGCGACGTCGCGGAGCGTGGCAGCCATTTGATGTTACTGTAACATATCGAGGTTCCTGCCCCGCTGCTGCTCCGAATGTTGTCTCTCTGTGAAGCTTCCTGCCGCTGGATTGACATCGTCCGCTGGGTCAGGATACTTTTGTGATAGCGATAACACACCGAGCAACACCGGAACCGGAGGAATCATGACCGTGACGTACAAGGTGCTGAGGGCGCTCGTCGGCCTCGAGGCGGGCCGCTCGTGCCGCCGCTGTGGCGAGGCGATCCTCGATAGCGACCCGTTCGGGAAGAGCGAGGGCGTCTGCCGGCCCTGCCGCGGGCGGCTCGCCTAGGCCGGAGCCTCCCCCGAGGATCGGGCTCGTCGGGCAGCCCGATCTCACGCCGCGCAGCCGTTCGCAGTTGAAGGAACGGTGGACGAGGCGAGCGACACGCGCATCCCGAAGAGCCCCGCCGAGGTCGCGGAGCGCCGCGAGCAGCTGCTCGCCGTGGCGGCCGCGGCGGCGGTCGTCTGCTTCTGGGCCTCCGCCTTCGTCGGGATCCGCTCGCTGCGGCACGGGCTCTCTCCCGGGGCGCTCGCTCTGGGGCGGCTCCTCGTCGGCACGGCCGTGCTCGGCGCCTTCGTTTGCGCCCGCCGCGAGCCGTTTCCGGGCCGGGCCGAGCTGCGGGCGGCCGCCCCCGGGCTCCTCGCCGCCGGGATCCTCTGGTTCGGGCTCTACAACGTGATGCTGAACGCGGGCGAGCGGCGGGTCGACGCGGGCACGGCCGCGATGCTCGTCAACGTCGGCCCGGTCCTGATCGCGGTGCTCGCGGGGCTCCTGCTCGGCGAGGGCTTCCCGCGGATGCTCCTGCTCGGCTGTGCCATCGCCTTCGGCGGCGTCGCGACGATCGCCCTGGCCACGTCGAGCGGCCGGGCGACGACGGCCGGAACGCTCCTCTGCTTCGCCTCGGCGGTCGCCTACGCGGGGGGCGTGGTCGGCCAGAAGACGGTCGTGAGGCGGATATCGGGGCTGCAGACGACGTTCCTCTGCTGCCTGATCGGCGTGGTCGTCTGCCTGCCGGCCGCACCGTCGCTCCTCGACCAGGCGGGGCGGGCGAGCGGGTCGACGATCGCCTGGGTGCTCTATCTCGGCACGTTCCCGACCGCTCTCGGGTTCGTGCTCTGGGCGTTCGCGCTCGCGCGGACGAGCGCAGGCCGGCTCGCCTCGACGACGTACCTCGTCCCGCCCCTCTCGGTGCTGCTCGGCTGGGCGCTCCTGGGGGAGAGCCCAGCCGGTCTCGCCCTCGCCGGCGGCGCGGTCTGCCTCGCAGGCGTGGTCGTCGCGCGCCGCTGAGCGGGCTCGGCGGCTCGTACGATTTCGGCTCCGGTGCCGGGGCGGCGACGCTGACCGCGCCCGGGCACGGCGTCCAGGGGCGCCTCGACGCGCTGCGGACCGTTCTCGACGGGCCGCCGGCCGAGCTCCCGAGCGCTCGCCGTCCGGCTTTCGGGGGTTCCCCGCAGCTCGTCGCGTAGTTGTCCCGAGGCGGCGAGCGCCGCCGGTGCTGAAGACTCCGAGGTGAACAGGAGGTTTCCAGATGCTCGACGTGCAGGAAGCGACCGTTCCCGCCGCGCTCGACGAGGAGGCTGTCCGCCGGATCGTCCGGGAGGAGCTCGAGCAGGGCCGCAGGCGCGACCCCTCGGCCCGGACCGCGGCCCTGATCGCCTCGAAGGGAACGCTCGACTGGGCCTACCCGCCGCTGATCCTCGCGACGACGGCCGCCGCGTCCGGAATGGACGCATCGATCTTCTTCACGTTCTACGGCCTCAACATCATCCACCGGGACTTCGAGCACCTGCTCAAGGTCTCGCCGCTCGGCAACCCGGCGATGCCGATGCCGGTGACGATGCCGAACATCGCGCTGGCGCTGCCGGGGATGGGGCCCATGGCGACTCGGATGATGAAGGCGAAGTTCGACGGCAAGCACGTGGCCACGATCCGCGAGCTGCTCGAGTCGGCCCAGGATCTGGGCGTCCGCCTGATCGCCTGCCAGATGACGATGGACGTCTTCGGCTACGGCCCGGACGACTTTCTCGACGGCGTCGAGTTCGCCGGCGCGGCGGCGTTCCTCGCCGAGGCGAGCCGGGCGCACGTGACCCTCTTCATCTAGGAGACGAGCGATGACCGAGATCCAGATCCAGGCGACCCAGGTGCTCGACGTGTCCGGGCTGCTCTGCCCGATGCCCGTCGTCAAGCTCGCCAAGGAGTTCAGGGCCATGGCGCCGGGGCAGGTCCTGCAGCTGATCGCAACCGATCGCGGCTCGATCGCCGACATCCCCGCCTGGGCGGGGAGCACCGGCAACGAGCTGCTCGAGTGGCACGAGGAGGGCGACAGGATCGTCTTCACCGTGCGCAAGGGAGAGGAGGCGTAGGGAGATGGCCGCGCAGGAGAAGCTGGTGATCATGGTCACCCACGGGCCGGAGGAGCCGGAGCTCGCGTCGATTCCGTTCGCGATGGCGGGCGCCGCAGTCGCCTCCGACGTCGACGTCGTGATGGGATTCCAGGGCGACGGCTGCCTGCTCGTGAAGAAGGGCGTCGCCGAGACCGTCGCGGCGCCGGAGTTCGCGCCGCTCGGCGGCCTGCTCGAGACGATCCACGAGCTCGGCGGCCGGCTGCTCGTCTGCTCGCCGTGCGTCAAGAGCCGCGGGCTGACCGAGGACGACCTCGTCGAGGGCGCCGAGATCGTCGCTGCGGCGCGGTTCGTCGCGGAGGTCACCTCGGCGACCAACAGCCTCGTCTACTAGGAAGGGACCGACATGACCGCCGTACTCACCGAGACCGACCTCACCGGCCTGACCCCCGCGAAGATCGTCGACGCCCGCGGCGCCGCCTGTCCGGGCCCGCTGCTCGAGGCCAAGAAGGCGATGGGGAGCGTCCCCGTCGGCGAGGTGCTCGAGCTCTGGTCGAGCGACTCGCAGACGAAGAACGACGTCGGCGCCTGGTCGGGAAAGGTCGGGCACGACTTCCTCGGCGTGGCCGCCGCGGACGGCTACGAGCGCGTCTTCATCCGCCGGGTGAAGTGACCGAGACGCTCGCGCCCGAGCGCGCGTCCCCGCGGGGGGCCGCGCCGCGCGTGCTCGTCTTCTCGACGAACACGATCTCCGACCCCGGGATCGACCTGGCCGGCAGCTCGCACATGCACTACGCGCCCGGGGTCGTGGTGATCAGCCTGCCCTGTACGAGCGGGATCCGGCCGGCCTGGATCCTGCATGCGCTCGAGCAGGGCTTCGACGGCGTCTTCATCGCCTCCGACGGCGACGAGTGCGCGTACCTGCCCGACTGCAGCGCGCGGTCGTCGCGGATCGTCGCCGAGGCGCAGGCGCTGCTGGCGGAGCACGAGATCGACGGGCGGCGGCTGAAGCTGGCCGCGATCTGCTCGGTCTGCGCCGCCCCGTTCACGAAGCACGTGCGCGAGTTCTGCGACTCGCTCGCCGAGCTCGAGCCCGGGGGGGCGGGCTAGATGGACTACGACGTCCTCGTGATCGGCAGCGGTATCGGCGGGATGGAGTCGGCGCTGAAGCTCGGCGACATGGGCTACAGCGTGCTCGTCGTCGAGAAGGAGCCGAGCGTCGGCGGCAAGATGATCCTGCTCAGCAAGGTCTTCCCGACGCTCGACTGCGCGAGCTGCATCTCGACGCCGAAGATGGCCGCGACGGTGCACCACCCGAACGTGACCGTCTTCACCGGCTCGGAGGTCGGCGAGATCGCCCGCGACGGCGCCGGGACGTTCCACGCCACCGTGCACCGCAAGCCGCGCTTCGTCGACGAGTCCCTCTGCACGGGCTGCCGGCTCTGCGAGCTCGCCTGCACGGTCGCCGTCCCCGATCAGTTCAACGGCGAGCTCGTCTCCAGGCGCGCCGCCTACATCGCCTTCCCGCAGGCCGTGCCGCAGAAAGCGCTCGTCGAGCGCGCCGGCACCTCGCCCTGCACCTTCTCCTGCCCCGCCGGGATCAAGGCGCACGGCTACGTCTCGCTCGTCCGCAGCGGCCAGTACGAGAAGGCATTCGAGCTGGTGCTCGAGACGACGCCGCTCGTCGGCAGCCTCGGCCGCGCCTGCTACGCGCCCTGCGAGGCGGAGTGCACGCGGGGGAGCCTCGAGGGGCCGCTGCCGATCCGGCGGCTGAAGCGCTTCGTCGCCGACGCCCACCACGCGCGCCCCGGGGAGCAGCCGGCCGACCTGCCGGAGCCGAACGGCAAGCGGGTCGCCGTCGTCGGCTCCGGGCCTGCGGGCCTGACCGCCGCCTGGCTGCTCGCGCGGCGAGGCTACGGGGTCAAGATCTTCGAGTCCGAGCCGGTGCCGGGCGGTGCGCTCCGGCTCGCCATCCCGTCCTACCGGCTCCCCGCCGAGGTGGTCGAGCGCGACATCGCGAACGTCACCGACGCCGGCGTCGAGATCGCGACGGGCACCCGGGTCGACGACCTCGAGGAGCTGAAGGCGGCCGGGTACGACGCGGTTCTCGTCGCCACCGGCACCCCGAACGCGGCCGGGCTGCGCGTGCCGGGAGAGGAGCTCGCCGGCGTCTCGAGCGCGCTCGCGTTCCTGCGGGAGATCAAGCTGGGCCGGCCCCCGGGCCTGAACGGCAAGGTGGTCACGGTGATCGGCGGCGGCAACGTCGCGATCGACGCCGCGCGCAGCGCGCGGCGCCTCGGCGCCGCGACCGTCCACCTGGTCTGCCTCGAGTCGCGCGCCGAGATGCCCGCCTACGAGTGGGAGGTCGACGAGGCGCTCGCCGAAGGCGTCGAGCTGCACGACTCGTGGGGAATCGCACGGTTCGGCGGCCTCGGCCTCGTCGAGTCGGTCGAGCTGAAGCGCTGTGTCGAGGTCTTCGACGAGAGCCACCGCTTCAGCCCTCGCTACGACGAGCACGTCGTCGGGCGGATCGCGTGCGACGCGGCGATCGTGGCGATCGGGATGGGCGCCGACACGGCCACGTTCGCGGCCCTCGCACCCGGCGGTGCGCGGACGATCCAGGCCGACCCGGAGACGCTGCTGACCCCCGTGCCCGGCGTGTTCGCGGCCGGCGACGCCGTCTCGGGGCCCTCGATGATCACCGACGCCGTCGGTCAGGGGCGAAAGGCCGCCCACATGATCGACCGCTTCCTCCGGGGGCTCGAGCTGACGGGCTTCCCGGAGCCGCTGCCGGTCGTCGACCGGCTCGACGTGCTCGCCCGGCAGCGCACCCACAGCCGGCGCGAGCCGCTCGCCGCGAGCGCGGCGTTCGCCGCCGCTCCGGCCGACTTCGCCGAGCTCGAGCCGCCGCTGACCGAGGCCGAAGCGCGCGCCGCCGCCGGGCGCTGCCTCGACTGCGGCGTCTGCTCCGAATGCCACGAGTGCGTCGCGGCCTGCCCCGCCGACGCGATCGACCTCGACCTGCGCGAGCACGAGGTCGAGCTCGAGGTCGGCGCGGTGATCGTCTCGACGGGCTACAAGCTCTTCCCCGCCGACCTGAAGCCGCAGTACGGCTACGGCAGGTTCCAGAACGTGATCACGGGCATGCAGATGGAGCGGCTGCTCGCGCCGACCCGCCCCTACAACACCGTCCTGCGGCCGGGCGACGGCAAGGTGCCCGAGCGGATCGCCTACGTCATGTGCACCGGCTCGCGTGATCAGACGGTCGGCAACCCGCTCTGCTCCCGGTTCTGCTGCATGTACTCGATCAAGCAGAACCAGCTGATCATGGGCGCGCTGCCGCTCGCGGACGTCACCGTCCACTACATCGACATCCGGGCCGTCGGCAAGGGCTACGACGAGTTCTTCGAGCAGTCGAAGGCGATGGGCGCGAGCTTCGTGAAGGGGCGCATCGCGGACATCACCGAGACGCCCGAGGGCAACCTGATCCTTCGCTACGAGGACATCGAGAACGGCGGGGTGCTCGCCGAGGCCGAGTACGACCTCGTCGTGCTGGCGGTCGGCGTCCAGCCGAACCGCGACGCGGGACGCCTGTTCACCGTCGAGGAGCTCGGGCTCGACGACTACGGCTACGTCGACGAGACCGACGAGGACCTGAACCCGGGCCGGACGAGCATCCCCGGCGTCTTCGTCGCGGGCGCCGCGTCGGGCGCGAAGGACATCCCCGAGTCGATCCTGCACGCGGGGGCCGCGGTCGCCCAGGCGGCCGCCCACCTCGAGCGCGCGAGGGCGAAGGCGGCGGTGACGGCATGAGCGAACGGCGTCTCGGCGTGTACGTCTGCAACTGCGGCGGAAACATCTCCGACTACGTCGACGTCGAGCGGGTCGTCGAGGCGGTCAAGGACGAGCCCGGCGTGGTCGTCGCGCGGCGGGCGATGTTCACCTGCTCGGACGGGACGCAGCAGGAGATCGTCGACGACATCCGCCGTGAAGGGCTCGACGGGCTCGTCGTCGCATCGTGCTCGCCGAAGCTGCACACCTTCACGTTCCGGGCGGTTGCGCAGCGCGCCGGCCTGAACCCGTACGAGTACACGCAGGTGAACATCCGCGAGCAGTGCTCCTGGACGCACACCGACGACCCCGAAGGCGCGACGAGCAAGGCGATCTCGCTCGTGCGCGCCGGCATCGCCCGCACGCGCCTCACGGAGCCGCTCGAGCCTGTCGTGGTCGAGACGACCCCGCGCGCGCTCGTGATCGGCGGCGGGATCGCGGGCATGCGAGCGGCGATCGGCCTCGCCGACGTCGGGCTCGCGGTCTTCCTCGTGGAGCGCGCGCCGGAGCTCGGCGGCTGGGTCGGCGGCTTCGGCGAGCTGTTCCCGAACGGCAAGGACGGGCGGGCGCTGATCGCGCGCCTGGCCGAGGAGATCAGGCGACGGCCGGAGATCACCGTCTTCACGGGCGCCGAGCTGACCGCCAAGTCCGGCACCTTCGGCAACTACCGGGCGATCGTCCACGCCGGTGGAGAGTCGATCCAGCTCGAGGTCGGGCAGATCGTCGTCGCCACGGGCTTCGACAGCTACGAGCCGCAGGCGGGCGAGCTCGGCTACGGGATCGACGGCGTGCTCACCCTGGCGGACTGGAAGCGGCTGCTCGACTCGGGCGAGGGGCCGCTCGTCCACGCCGGCAAGCCGGTCGAGAGCGTCGCCTACGTCTACTGCGTCGGCAGCCGCAACGCCGAGCACCCGTACTGCTCGCGCTTCTGCTGCAGCGCGGCCGTCCATGCCGCCCTGCTCGCGTCCGGGCGCGACGCGAACATCCGCCAGTACCACCTCTACCGCGACCTGCGCACGGACGGGAAGAACGAGCTGATGCTGGGCGAGTCGAGGAAGCGCGGCTCGCTCTATCTCAGGTTCGCCGACGACGACCCGCCGGAGGTGGCGCGGAACGGCGACGGCCTGACCGTGACCGTTCGCGACCTGCTGACCGGCGGCGAGGAGCTGGTCGATCCCGGCCGACCTCGTCGTGCTCGTGACGGGGATGGTGCCCCGCCGCAACGATCAGCTGATCGGAACGCTGAAGCTGCCGGTCGGACGGGACGGCTTCTTCAACGAGATCCACCCGAAGCTGCGCCCGGTCGAGACGGTCGTCGACGGCGTCCTGATCGCCGGCGCCTGCCAGGGGCCGAAGACGTCCGCGGAGAGCGTCGCCTCCGGCCTCGCCGCCGTCACGCAGGCCGCCGCCGTGCTGATGCGCGGGGCTGCCGAGCTCGACCCCCAGGTGGCCGTCGTCGACGCCGCGGCCTGCACCGGCTGCGGCGAGTGCGTCGAGTCGTGCCCGTTCGGTGCGATCTCGCTGCTCGCGCGCGACGGCGGCGAGCTGGCGGCGATCGACGCGGCCGGCTGCAAGGGCTGCGGCGCCTGCGCCCCGGTCTGCCCGGAGAGCGCGATCGACCTCCAGGGGTACACCGACGCGCAGGTGCGCGCGATGATCGACGGGCTGCTCGCGGGGGCGCCGGCATGAGCCGGGACATCCGCGAGGTCGTCCGCGACGAGCCGCTGATGCGCAGCCGCCTGCTCGAGCTGCTGCAGGACGGCCCGCTCACCGTGCCCGAGCTGGCGGCGGCCGGCGGGCTGCCCGAGGACGAGGTGATGGTGTGGACGATGGGCCTGCGCAAGTACGGGTACGTCGCCGAGGAGAAGGGCGCGAGCGGCGAGGGCTACTTCCGCTACGCGGCCGTGAGGCGGCCATGACGGCGATCGTGCACCGCGGCCTTGCCGACGAGCTCCGCGAGCTCGGCGAGTACGACGCCGAGGAGTGCATGAACTGCGGCGTCTGCACGGCGGTCTGCCCGCTCTCGATCGACCTGCTCCCGCGGCGCCTCTTCCGCTACGTCGAGCTCGGGCTCGAGCGAGCGGGTGCGCGAGGAGAGCGAGACCGTCTTCTCCTGCCTGCTCTGCCGCGCCTGCGAGGAGAGCTGCCCCGCCGGCGTGCACATCACCGAGAACGTCCGCGTCCTGCGCGCGCTGGCTGCTGGAGGACGGTCGCTGATGCCGCTGCCGACGCGCGACGTGGTCGGGATCCTGGTCGACAACCTGCGCCTGCGCGGCTCCGTGCTGCCGATTCCGGCCCGCCGGGCGACCCACTGGGCGCGCGAGCTCGACCTGCCGCGCGGCGGCGAGACCGTGCTCTACACGGGGATGATGTACCAGCTGATCCCGTACATCGAGCGGCTCGTCGGCCTCGAGCAGCGGCTCGGCGACTCTCCGCTCGCACGCTTCAGCGGCGTCGCGCGCCGGGCGAACCGGCTCGTCAACGGAGCGGCGCTCGTCGCGCGCCCGTCGGCGCGGGAGCGGGCCGAGTACGACCGGGTGCCGGCGAACGTCGCCCGGCTGCTCCGCGAGGCCGGCGTCGAGTTCGGCTACCTCTACGAGGACGACCTCTACTCCGGCGCGCTCGCGCACGACCTCGGCGCGGACGAGACGGTCGCCGCCCACGCCCGCCGCGTCGCCGCCCGCCTGCGCGAGCACGGAGTGCGGGAGGTGATCACGATCGACCCGCACACGACGACGATGCTGCGGAGCGTCTACCCGAAGCTCGTCGAGGGCTACGACGTTCGCGTCCGGAGCTACCTCGAGGTGCTCGCCGAGCGCGGGTTGCCGGTCCGGACGCAGCTCTCGGGCGAGGTGGTGCTGCACGACTCGTGCGTCTACGCCAGGTACGAGGACGTCGTCGAGGAGCCGCGCGAGCTGCTCGCCGCCGCGGGCCTCGCCGTCGCCGAGCCGCCCCATGCAGGCAAGCTGACCTGGTGCTGCGGCGGACCCGGCAGAGGCGCTCTATCCCGCGAAGGCGGCGGCCGTGGCCGCGAAGCGGGTCGAGCAGCTGCGGGCGGCCGGCACGGACTGCGTGACGATGTGCCCGATCTGCCTCGTCAACCTGCGGAAGTCGGCGAACGGTTCGCTGCGCTTCCGGGACATCTCGGAGGTGCTGGTCGACGCGGTCGTCGGCCCCTCCGGAGGCGGGCGCCGCCCCGACGAGAGAGCGGGCCGCGATGGAGATGACGGGGAGCGGCCGATGAGCCGCACGATCGAGAAGCCGATCGCCGCGCCCGCTCCGAGATCGAGGAACGATCCGCTCATCCTCGCCGGTCCGCCTGCCGTCGAAGGGGGGCACGCCGCCGCCGGCCGCGAGCAGGCGACGCTCGCGCTCGCCGGGATGACCTGCGCCTCCTGCGCGGCCCGGATCGAGCGCACGCTGAACGGGCTCCCGGGCGTCGAGGCCACCGTCAACTACGCGACCGAGAAGGCGGCCGTCAGCTACGACCCCGCCGTCGTCGCGACGCCGCAGCTCGCCGCGGCGATCGAGGCGATCGGCTACCACGCGACGCCGGCTGCCCTCGCGAACGAGCGCGAGGAGGCGTCGCCCGCGGCGCCGCCCCTGCAGCTGCTCGTCGCGCTCGCTCTCGCGGCGCCGCTCGTCCTGCTCGCGATGGTGCCGCAGCTCCAGTTCGCCGGCTGGAAGTGGGTCTCGTTCCTGCTCGCGACCCCGGTCGTCTTCTGGAGCGGCGCCGGGTTCCACCGGGTCGCGCTCCTGAGCGCCCGCCATCGCGCGGCGACGATGGACACGCTCGTCTCGCTGAGCACGCTCGCGGCGTGGGGCTGGTCGACGGTCGTGCTCGTCGCGGGAGTCGACGCCGACGTCTACTTCGAGGCCGCGGCGGTGATCACGGCCCTGATTCTGCTCGGCCGCTACTTCGAGGCCCGGGCGAAGCGCCGCTCGGGAGCCGCGATCAGGGCGCTGCTCGAGCTCGGCGCGAAGCAGGCGCGGGTCCTGCGCGACGGCGTCGAGGTGCTCGTCCCGGTGGAGCAGCTCGCCGTGGGCGACCTGTTCGTCGTCCGGCCGGGCGAGAAGATCGCGACCGACGGGATCGTCGTCGCGGGGACATCCGCGGTCGACGGGTCGATGCTGACCGGCGAGCCGGTCCCCGTGGAGGTCGCGCCCGGAGCCGCGCTCGCGGGGGCGACGATCAACACCTCGGGCCGGCTCGTCGTCCGCGCCACGCGGGTCGGCGCCGACACCGCGCTTGCCCAGATCGCCCGGCTCGTGGAGCGAGGCACAGGCGGGGAAGGCCTCCGTGCAGCGGCTCGCCGACAGGGTCTCGGCCGTGTTCGTGCCGGTCGTGATCGCGATCGCGCTCGCGACGCTCCTCGGCTGGCTCGCCGCAGGCGCGGCGGCCTCGGCCGCGTTCACGGCCGCGATCGCCGTCCTGATCATCGCCTGTCCGTGCGCGATGGGCCTCGCGACGCCGACGGCCTTGATGGTCGGCACCGGCCGCGGCGCGCAGCTCGGCATCCTGATCAGGGGGCCGGAGGTGCTGGAGCGGACCCGGCGGATCTCGACGATCGTGCTCGACAAGACCGGCACGATCACGGAGGGCCGGCTGACGCTGGTCGGCGTGCTCCCGCTCGGGACGAGCCGCGACGAGCTGCTGCGGATCGCCGGCGCGGCGGAGTCGGCGAGCGAGCACCCGCTCGCCCGGGCGATCGCCGGCAGCGCCGCCGCGGGCGCCGAGCGGCCGCCGGTGGAAGAGTTCCGCAGCCATGCAGGCCTCGGGATCGAGGCGCTCGTCGACGGGCACGCCGTCCTCGTCGGCCGGCCGGCCTTCCTCACCGCCCGGGCCGTCGAGCTCGACGAACGGGCCCGCGCGTGGGAGGCGGCGGCGGAGGCGTCCGGGCAGACGGTCGTCGCCGTTGCCTGGAACGGGGCGCTGCACGGGCTGCTCGCGCTCGCGGACACGGTCAAGCCGAGCTCGGCGCGGGCGGTCGCCGAGCTGAAGTCGCTCGGACTGACGCCCGTGCTGCTCACCGGCGACAACGAGCGGGCGGCGCGCGCGATCGCCGCGCAGGTCGGGATCGAGACCGTCCAGGCCGGCGTCCTCCCGTCGGCCAAGGCCGCGGAGATCCGCGGCCTCCAGGAGGCGGGCGAGACGGTCGCGATGGTCGGCGACGGCGTCAACGACGCGCCTGCGCTCGCGCAGGCAGACCTCGGGCTCGCGATCGGCACCGGCACCGACGTCGCCATCGAGGCCTCCGACCTGACCCTCGTCTCGGGCGACCTCCGCGCCGCCGCCGACGCGATCCGGCTCGCCCGGCGCACCCTGGCGACGATCAAGGGCAACCTCTTCTGGGCCTTCGCCTACAACATCGCCGCCATCCCGCTGGCCGTGGCCGGGCTGCTGAACCCGATGGTCGCGGCGGCGGCGATGGCCGCCTCCAGCATCTTCGTCGTCGGCAACAGCCTGCGCCTGCGAGGCTTCCACAGTGCACGGGAGCTCTCGTGACGCGGTTCGTCGTGCTCGGCGCCGGGATCTCCGGCCATACGGCCGCCGCGTTCGCGCGCCGGTGGCTCGGGCCGCACGACTCGGTCACGGTGGTCTCGCCGAGGCCGGACTACAACTGGGTTCCCTCGAACATCTGGGTCGGCGTCGGCCTGATGCGGCCCGAGCAGGTCGTCTTCCCGCTGGCGCCGGTGTACGAGCGCCACGGGATCGAGTTCGTCCAGGCCTCGGCGCGGGCGATCCATCCCGAGGGCGACCCGGGCGACCCCACCCCGTACGTCGCGGTCGCGCCCGCGGGCGGTGGGTCGCCGGCGAGGTCCCCTACGACTTCCTGATCAACGCGACCGGACCGCGACTCCGGTTCGACCGGACCGAGGGCCTCGGCCCGGACGGGCACACCCACTCGGTCTGCACGCCCGAGCATGCCGCGATCACCTCGGCGGCGCTCGACGAGGAGGTCGAGCGGATGCGTCGCGGCGAGCGCCGGCGCTTCCTGGTCGGGGTCGGCCACGGCACGTGCACCTGCGAGGGAGCGGCGTTCGAGTACGTCGTCAACCTCGAGTTCGAGCTACGCGCACGCAAGGTGCGCGATCGGGCCGAGATCGTCTGGATCACGAACGAGTACGAGCTGGGCGACTTCGGCATGGGCGGGATGCACCTGAGGCGCGGCGGCTACGTCACGCCGAGCAGCATCTTCAACGCCTCGCTCTTCGCGGAGCGCGGGATCGACTGGATCACCCGCGCCCACGTCCGGAAGGTCGAGCCCGGGCGTGCCTTCTACGAGACGGTCGACGGGGTCGAGGGCGAGCAGGAGTTCGACTTCGCGATGCTGCTGCCGCCGTTTTCCGGGGTCGGCCTGAAGGCGTTCGACCGCGGCGGCGGCGACATCACCGACCGACTCTTCCTGCCGAACGAGTTCATGCGCGTCGACGCCGACTACACCCCGAAGCCCTACGAGGAGTGGAAGGCGTCCGACTGGCCGCGCACCTACCAGTCGCCCGAGCTCCCGAACGTCTTCGCGGCGGGGATCGCGTTCGCGCCCCCGCACGCGATCTCCCGGCCCTACGCGAGCCCGAGCGGGACGCCGATCGCTCCCGCGCCGCCCCGGACGGGGATGCCCTCGGCGATGATCGGAAAGGCGGTCGCCCGCAGCATCGTCGACATGATCGGTGGAGCCGAGGGGCCGACCCGCACCGCCTCGATGGCCGAGATGGGCGCCGCCTGCGTCGCGTCCGCGGGCGCGAACCCCTTCACCGGGACGGCCGCGTCGATGACCGTCTTCCCTGTCGTTCCCGACTTCGACCGCTACCCCGAGTACGGCCGCGACCTCGACCGCACGTTCGGGGAGATCGGGCTCGCAGGTCACTGGATCAAGATCCTGCTCCACCACCTGTTCCTCCACAAGGCGCGCCTCCGCCCCGGCTGGCGCCTGATCCCGGAGTGACGAGGTGAGCGACGACAAGACCCGCTACGTGACGAAGCCGACGCACCGGACGCTCTTCCTCCGCACCTTCCTTCCCTGGCAGCTCTGGCGCTTCGTCGCGATCAACCTGAAGATGATCGGGATCATCCGCCGCAGCCACCATTCGCGCGGCCCCGGGTAGCAGGCAAAGCGGCGCGTCAGACGATGCGGCCGTTGCGTGGCTCGAGCGGCAGCCCGGCGCGGCGCCAGCCGTTCATGCCCCCTTTCAGGTTGACGGCGTCGAGGCCGCTGCGACGGAGCTGGGCGGTCGCGCTGCGCGAACGGGAGCCGCTCCGGCAGACGGCGATGTAGCGGCGGCCGGCGGCGAGCTCGCTCGTGCGCGTGCGGAGGCTCGAGAGCGGGATGTTCTTCGAGCCGGGCGCGTGGCCGGCTCGCCACTCGTGACGCTCGCGGACGTCGAGGATGACGGCCTCGCGTCGCCTGACCGTCTCGTGCGCCTCCTCGGCCGAGGTCGAGGGTGGGAAGAGGAACGAGAGGAGGCCCATCAGGCGACCCGGCCGGCGGCCGCGGGCTCCGCCTCCCAGACCTGCGCGAGGGCTCGCTCGAGCTTCTCCTGGATCTCGTCCACGATCTGCTCGAGCTCGGCGCGCCCGACGATGCCGATCAGCGCGAGCGGGTCGACCGCCGAGACGCGGGTGAGCCCGTCCTGCCCGGTGTAGACGACGACGTTGCAGGGGAGGAGCGTGCCGAGCTCGGGCTCGAGCGAGAGCACGCGGTGTGCGTACGGCGGGTTGCAGGCGCCGAGGATCAGGTACGGCTCGATCTCCTCGCCCAGCTTCTCGCGCAGGGTCTCCCGCACGTCGATCTCGGTCAGGATGCCGAACCCCTCCTCCTTCAGCAGCTCGCGAACCCGCGCGACCGCGTCGGCGAACGAGAGCGAGGTGGTACCGGTCAGCGTGTACGTGGTGTCGGACGAGGCTGCCATCGGTGGTGATCTCCTTCCGGGCGACAATAGAGCATCTACACAACTGTATTGTGGTAGAGTATCAGAGATGACGCTTCCGCACCCGCTTCCCGACGACCTCGCCGAGCTGATCGCGCAGCGGTTCCGCGTGATCGGCGAGCCGAGCCGCGTCAGGCTGCTCGATCGTCTCCGCGACGGCGAGCAGACGGTGAACGAGCTGGCGGCGAGCCTTGGCGCCGGGCAGCAGAACGTCTCGAAGCACCTCTCCGTCCTCACCGACGCGGGGATCCTCGCCCGGCGAAAGGACGGCAACCACGTCTACTACCGGATCGCCGACGGCGCCGTGCTCGGGCTCTGCGAGCAGGTCTGCGGCTCGCTCGAGCACCGCATCAACACGCTCGCGCTGCTCGTCGGCGGCCCCAGGAGGTCGACATGAGCAAGAACATCGGCACCATCGATCGCGCCGTCCGCGCCTTCCTCGTCGCTCCGCTCGCGCTGGTCGCGGGCATCCTGATCGGGCCGGCGTCCGTCGCGGCGATCGTCCTCTACGCGCTCGCCGGCGTGATGCTGGCGACCGCGGCCGCCGGCTACTGCCCGCTCTATGCCCTGCTCCACCTCGACTCGCGCGGCCGCAGCCCGCTGCCGCACTGACCCGACGACCTGCAAGGAGTGATCGCAAAATGGATGTCACCACCGAGACCTTCGAGCGCGACGTGATCGAGCGCTCGCACGAGCTGCCCGTCGTCGTCGACTTCTGGGCCGCCTGGTGCGGCCCGTGCCGGCTGCTCGGCCCGGCGATCGAGGCCGAGGTCGCAAAGCGCGCCGACCTGATCGAGCTCGCGAAGCTCGACGTCGACGCCGAGCCCCAGATCGCCGCCCGCTACGGGATCCAGAGCATCCCGACGGTCGCCGTCTTCAGGAACGGCGAGGCCGTCACCGGCTTCGTCGGGGCCCACCCGGCGGCGGCGATCGGCCGTTTCCTCGACGAGCAGGTGGCGGTCGGCGAGCCCGGGCCGGCAGAGGCCGCCGTTTGAGGCGAACGCCTCCGTCCCTTCTCGCTCAGCGGAGCAGGAAGCCGGTGGCGGGCTCCTCGCGACGGTCGAGCGTGAACCGGGAGCCCGCCGCCCGGTAGGCGCTGCCGCGCACCACGGCCGGCCGGCCGCCCGGCTGCCGGAGGGTGACGCCGCAGGAGACGTCGCCCTCCGGCCCGCCTTCAGATTCGCCGGCGCATCCGCCGCCGCTCCCGTCTGCGCACGCCGCAGACGGAGACGGGCGAGAGCGGACGGCCGAACGGGTCGATGAAGAGCGTCACGGGCCCGGCCTGCTCGGGGACGGTGCCCTCGAGAACCGTGATCGAGTACGAGAGCCCGCCCTGCTCGAGCCGTGGCTCGCTGATCACGACCACCGCATCCTCGGGCGCGGTGTCGCCGGGCTCGAGGAACGCGAGCACCGCGTTCGGCGGATCCTCCTCGAAGCTGTTCTCGCCCTCGCCCCACATGCCCACGAAGTCCTCGGTCGCCATGTGCCCGACGATCCGCTGCGGCCGGTCGGAGAAGTAGAGCGTCGAGGGTGTGACCCCCTGGAGCGTGAGCGTTCCGTTCCCGCTCGTGGCGCCCTGCGCGGTCTGCACGAACATCGACTCCTCGGCTTCGAGCTCCTCGATCAGCTTCTCGTCCATCTCCTTCGCCCTCCTTCTCCGGCTCTTGCTCGGCCGGCGAGCAGGTGCCCGCGGCCTGGACAGGTTCTCCCGGCGCGCATGCGCTCGGGTGTCGCGGGAGCCGGCTCGACCCGGTGCCCGGCAAGCTCGACCCTCGCCGGGACAGCGTCGCAGGGACGCTCCCCCGCCGGATCACCCCGATCGGATGATCCCGGCCCGTCCGGCTCCGGCCGCGCCGGGTCGGGTCATGCGGCGGTCTCCACGAGCGCCTCCTCCTGAGCGGGGAAGCGCGTGTCGTGCTCGGCCGGCAGGCGCTCGAGCCTCGTGGTGTCTGGCAGCTGCCCGGCGACCCGCGGCCGCCGGATCAGCGCGACCACCGCGACGGCGAGCGCGAGTGCGAGCATCGCCGCGCCGGCGGTGAGCGAGGTCGTGATCCGCTGCGCGAGCAGATCGCGAGCCTCGAGCGCCCGCGACGGCGCGGTCGCGGACACCGTCACGAGGATGCCGAGGCCGAGCGAGCCGCCGAGCTGGTGGGCGACGTTGACGAGCCCGGAGGCGGCGCCCGCGTCCTCGGGCGCGACGCCGGCGACCCCGAGCGCGGTCAGCGGCGTGAACGCGGCGCCCGCACCGATGCCGAGGACGACCAGCGGCAGCGCGATCCCCGTCGCGTACGAGGTGCCGGGGGAGACGTGGCTGAGCCACAGCATGCCGAGCAGGGCGAGGGTGATGCCGACTGCGAGCAGGCGGGCGTTTCCGAGCCGCCGGGCGAGCCGCGGTACCGCGAGCACCGTCGCGAACATGACGACGGTCAGCGGCAGGAACGCCAGCCCGGCCTCGAGCGGTCCGTAGCCGCGCACGACCTGCAGGAACTGGGTCAGGAAGAAGAACATGCCGAAGAGCGCGCCGACGAACAGGATGCGCGTCAGGTAGGCGCCGGCACGCGTCCGGCTCGCGAAGAGCCGCAGCGGCGTGATCGGCTGCTCGGCCCGATGCTCGGTGACGACGAAGAGCGCGAGCAGGCCGGCGCCTGCGACCAGCGCAGCGACGCTGAGCCGGTCGGTCCACCCGGCCGCGGCCGCCCGGACGACCCCGAAGACGATCGCGGTCATCCCGAGGGTCGACGTGGCGCCGCCCGCGAGGTCGAGGCGACCCGGCCGGCGCTCGCCCTCCGGCAGGTAGCGCCTGGCGGCCACGATCAGCGCGATCCCGATCGGCACGTTGACGAACAGCCCCCAGCGCCACGAGAGCCAGCCGGTGAGCAGGCCGCCGAGCACGAGCCCGACGCTTCCGCCGCCACCCGCGACGGCTCCGTAGTAGGCGACCGCACGAGTTCGTTCGGGCCCCTCGGGGAAGCCCGTCATCAGGAGCGCGAGCGTCGCCGGCGCGGCGATCGCGGCGCCGGCGCCCTGCGCCGCCCGCGCCGCGAGCAGCCAGGCGGCGGACTGCGCCAGCCCGGCCGCGAGCGAGGCGCCGGTGAAGAGGCCGATGCCGATCACGAACATACGGCGGCGGCCGAGGATGTCGCCTGCGCGCGCGCCGAGCAGGAGCAGGCCGCCGAAGGCGAGCGTGTAGGCGTTCTGGACCCACGAGAGGCCGGTGGCCGAGAAGCCGAGGGCGCGGTGGATCCGGGGCAGGGCGGTGATGACGATCGAGACGTCGAGCACGATCATCAGGTAGCCGGCGAGGACGATCGCCAGCAGGCGGGACGGACTGGACGTGCGATGAGCTAGCGGCATGCGAAAGCAGGCCTCCTTCCGGGCAGAGCTTGCGCTAAAATGGAGGGCACCTCCGAAATAAGGGGAGGTAACCTCCGGTTACTATACGGAGGGCACCTCCGTTTGTCAAGCCGATGAGCGAGACCGAGATCCAGCTTCGACGCCCGATGCGGGCCGACGCCCGCCGGAACTACGACCGGCTCGTGGCGGCCGCGCGCGCGGTCTTCGCCGAGCACGGCACCTCGGCGCCGCTGGAGGAGGTGGCCGAGCGGGCCGGGGTCGGGATCGGGACGCTCTACCGGCACTTCCCGGACCGGCAGGCGCTCCTCGAGGCGGTGTACGTCGACGAGGTCGAGGCGATGGCGCGCGCGGCGGACGACCTCTCGGCGCTGCCGCCTTGGGACGCGCTGTCGCAGTGGCTGCACCAGTACGTCGGCTTCGCGGCGACCAAGCGCGCGCTGAACGAGGCGCTCCTCGAGGCGGCTCCCGACTCCGACGTGCTGCTCGTCTGCCGGACGGCGATCGCGGGCGCCGGCACGGCTCTCGTCGAGCGGGCACAGCGCGCCGGCGCCGTGCGCGAGGACACGAGCTTCGAGGACATCGGCCGCCTGGTCGCCGGGATCGCGCTCGTCCCGACCGCCGGCCCAGGGCAGAAGGAACGGCTGCTCGAGCTGGCACTCGACGGGCTGCGCTACCGCCCGCAGGGCGTCTAGCCGCCGCCTGCCCGTGACGGCCCACCCGAGGGTCTCGGTCGGTCCCGCGCCGCTCTCGGTGCTCGACCTCGCTCCCGTTGCGACCGGCTCGACGGTCGGCGCGGCGCTGCGCAGCTCGGTCGAGCTCGCCCGCCGCGTGGAGCGGCTCGGGTACCTGCGCCACTGGGTGGCGGAGCACCACAACATGCCGGGAATCGCCAGCTCGGCGCCGGCGGTCCTGATCGCGCACCTGGCGAGCGCGACCACGACGCTGCGGGTCGGCTCGGGCGGGGTGATGCTGCCGAACCACCAGCCGCTCGTGATCGCCGAGCAATTCGGGATGCTCGAGGCGCTCCATCCGGGGCGGATCGATCTGGGGATCGGGCGCGCGCCGGGCACCGATCAGGTCACCGCCCGGGCGCTGCGGCGCACGCTCGACCCCGCCGACGACGACCTCTCGAGGCAGCTGGGCGAGCTGTTCGCGCTCTTCCGGGGGACGTTTCCGCGCATCACGGCTGTTCCGGGTCGCGGCGACGAGCCGGCGATCTGGCTGCTCGGCTCGAGCGACTACGGGGCCCGGCTCGCGGGCCGGCTCGGGCTGCCCTTCTCGTTCGCCCACCACTTCATGCCGCAGAACACCTCGGCGGCGCTCGACGTCTACCGGCGGAGCTTCCAGCCGTCGGCGACCCTCGCCGAGCCGTACGCGATGATCGGCGTCGCCGTCGTCTGCGCCGAGAGCGACGAGCAGGCAAGGTGGCTGCACGCGCCCGCGCGCCTGTCGATCCTGCGCCTGCGAAGCGGGAACCCGACCACGTTCCCCTCGCCGGAGGAGGCCGCCGCCCACGAGCTCTCGCCCGAGGCGCGCGAGGCGGTCGAGAGCTGGACCGCCTCGCACGTCGTCGGCTCGCCCGACACGGTCCGCGAAGGCCTGAGCGCGCTGCGGGAGCGGACGGCCGCCGACGAGCTGATGCTGACGACGATGGTGCACGACCCAGCCGACCGGTTTCGCTCCTACGAGCTGGTCGCGGCGGCGTTCCGGGGCCCGGCCCCGCCTCACGGCGACCCGGGCGAGGGCTCGCGCGAGGCGAGCGCATCCGGTTGAATCAGGCCCATGCGCGTCTGCCTGATGCTCGAGGGCCAGGAGGGAATCCAGTGGGAGCAGTGGCTCGCGCTCGCGCTCGCCGCCGAGGCGGCCGGGCTCGACGGCCTCTTCCGCTCGGATCACTACCGCTCGATCGTTCGCGGCGATCCCGCCGGCTCGCTCGATGCCTGGGCGACGCTCGCCGCGCTCGCCGCGTGCACGACGCGCATCCGCCTCGGCACGCTCGTCTCGCCGGTCACCTTCCGGCACGTCTCCGTGCTCGCCAAGTCGGTCGTGACCGTCGACCGGATCTCGGGCGGGCGGGCCGAGCTCGGGATCGGAGCGGGCTGGTTCGAGTCCGAGCACCTCGCGTACGGGTTTCCGTTCCTGACCGCCCGCGAGCGGGTCGACGAGCTCGACCGTCAGCTCGCCGAGATCACCCGGCAGTGGCTCGAGGCGGACGAGGTGTGGCCGAAGCCGGCCCAGCTGCCCAGGCCGCCGATCATCGTCGGAGGAAGCGCGAGGCCCCGCACCGTGCGCGCCGCCGTGCGCTTCGCGGACGAGTACAACACGCCCCTGGCGTCCCTCGAGGAGTCGCGCGAGCGCTGCCGGATCCTCGAGGAGGCGGCGAGCGCGGCGGGTCGCGGGAGGTTGACGTTCTCGGTCATGGCCGGTTGCGTGGTCGGGTCCGACGAGCGCGACTACCGCGAGCGCCTCCGGGCCTGGCGGGCGGTCACCGGCCGGGACGGCTCGCCCGAGCTCGCCGGGACCGTCGAGCAGGTGAGCGAGGCGCTACGCGACTACGCCTCGGTCGGGGTCGACCGCGTCATGCTCCAGCACCTGGTCCACGAGGACGTCGAGATGGTGGCGCTGCTCGGCGAGGTGGGCCGGGCGGTCGCCGGGAGCTGAGCTCAGCTCCTGCCCGTCGCCTCGAGCCCGCCGGAGATCGACCGCCAGAGGGTCACGTGCACCGCACGGCGCGAGCGGGTCGAGGTCGCACCTGCGCGGCCCGACGAGATCGCCTGCGTCGCCTCGGGCGTCGTCGCGAACCGCTGCAGCGCGAGCGCCGCCGGGAGCGCCCGCCCGAGGCCGAGCGTGCTCGCGTGCCACAGCTCGGTCTGCGGCGTGCCGCGGATGTCGAGCCTGACGAGCGCCCGCCGGCGCAGCTCGGTCCCCACCGAGTGCGCGAGGGTGAGCACGATCCCGTCGCCGGCCGCGGCCGCCGCCAGCGCCGCCGCGTGGCTCGTGTAGGCGACCGTCTCGGCGGGCTCGAGCCGGTTGCGCTCGAAGAAGAGCCCGACCCCCTCGGAGCGATCGACGTCCGGCGGTCCGATCAGCCAGCGCTCGCGGGCGAGCGCCGGCAGCGGGATGTCGTGCGCCAGCGCGAGCGGATGCCCGGGGGCGGCGACGACGACGAGCCGGCAGCGGAGGAACGGGACCGTCGCGATCGTCGCGGCCCGCTCCGGCCCCGGGCGGGGGCCGAAGGCGATGTCGGCGCGGCGCTGCTCGAGCAGGTCGGCGAACGTCGTGCCCGACACGGCCTCGACCGCGATCTCGATCCCGCCGTCGCGCCCGGCGAACGCCTCGACGAGCGGGCCGACGTGCTCGGCCACGACGTCCGTCGCCGCCACCAGGATCCGGCGCGGCTGGCCGGGCGAGTCGTGCACCGAGCGGCGGGCCTGCTCGGCGAGCCCGAGGATCTCGCCTGCCAGGACGGCCAGCCGGCGGCCGCCGGCCGTCAGAGCGATCCCGCGCCCGTCCCGGACGAAGAGCTCGTCCCCGAGCTCTTTGCGCAGCGCGGCGACGGCGACGGAGACCGCAGGCTCGGTGACCTCGAGCTCGGCGGCGGCCGCCTTGACCGACCCGAGCCGCGCGACCAGCACGAACGATTGCAGCTGAGCGAGGGTCACGGCATCCGGACTCCTAAGCGAACGCTTAACTCCGTTTGACAGCGCGAACATAACAGAGGCAAGGTGGCGTCCCGGGAGCGCCTGCCTCGCGCGGCGCGGCGGGCTCCTCCCAGGACCACCGACAGGGAGGGACGCCGTGCAAGTTCCAGCACCATTCGAGTACGAGCGGGCCACCAGCGTCGACCATGCGCTCGAGCTTCTGCAGCGCCTCGGCCCCGAGGCCCGCCTGCTCGCAGGCGGGCACTCTCTGCTGCCGATGATGAAGCTCCGCCTGGCGGCTCCGGAGCACATCGTCGACATCAACGATCTGGCGGCCGAGCTCGGCTACGTCAAGGAGCAGGACGGTGAGGTGCGCATCGGTGCGATGACGCGTCACCGCGAGCTGCTCGAGTCGGGGCTCCTCGCCGAACGGCTTCCGATCTTCGCCGACGCCGAGCGCGTGATCGCCGACCCCGTCGTCCGCAACCGCGGGACGATCGGCGGCGCCCTCTGCCAGGCCGATCCGGCGGAGGACCTCTCGGCGGTCTGCGCCGCGGTCGGCGCGCGCCTGGTGATCCGCGGCCCGGCCGGAGAGCGGGTCGTCGACATGCACGAGTTCCACCGCGGCCCCTACGAGACGGCGGTCTCCGACGGCGAGATGCTGACGGAGGTGCGGATCGCGCTGCATCCGTCCGCGGGGAGCGCGTACGAGAAGGTCGAGCGGCGGGTCGGCGACTGGGCGGTCGCGGCGGCGGCGGCGTCGATCTGCTGCGCGAACGGGATCGTCGAGCGGGCGGGAATCGCCCTGACCGCGGTCGGGGCCGGGGTGACCTCGGCCGACGCCGAGGCGGTGCTGACCGGCCGGGCGCCCTCGGAGGAGCTGTTCGCCGAGGCCGCGCGCACCGCCGCGGAGGGCAGCAGGCCCGTGAGCGACCAGCGCGGCTCGGCGGAGTACAAGCGGCATGTCGTGCAGGAGCTCGCACATCGCGCGCTGCGCCGGGCGACCGCGCGCGCGCTTCGAGGGGAGGCGTGATGCAGGTAGCGATCTCTGTCAACGGCGAGGAGCACACCCGCGAGGTCGAGCCCCGGCTCCTGCTCGTCCACTTCCTGCGGGACACCCTCGGCCTGACCGGCACCCACTGGGGCTGCGACACCTCGAACTGCGGCACCTGCGTGGTGCTGATGGACGGCGAGCCGGTCAAGTCGTGCACCCTGCTGGCCGCGACCGCGGCCGGCCACGAGATCCGCACGGTCGAGGGTCTCGAGGTGGACGGGGTGCTCGACCCGGTTCAGCAGGGCTTCATGGAGGAGCACGGCCTGCAGTGCGGCTTCTGCACCCCCGGGATGATGCTGACGGCCCGGGCGCTGCTCGACCGCAACCCCGACCCGAGCAGCGACGAGATCCGCGAGGCGATCTCGGGCCAGATCTGCCGCTGCACGGGGTACGCGACCATCGTCCGCTCGATCCGCTGGGCGGCCGAGCACTCCAACCAGGAGGTGATGAGCTGATGGCGGCCGTCGATGAGCGCCCGATCGGCTACGGGCGGCTGAAGCGCAAGGAGGACGTGCGCTTCGTTCGCGGGCAGGGGAACTACGTCGACGACGTCCAGCTGCCGGGGATGCTCCACGGGGCGATCCTGCGCAGCCCGGTCGCCCATGCCCGGATCGTCTCGATCGACACGTCGGCGGCGCTCCAGCACCCCAGGGTGATCGCGGTCGTCACCGGCAGCGACCTCGAGGCGCAGGGGCTCGCCTGGATGCCGACGCTCTCCTACGACACGCAGGCGGTGCTCGCGACCGACAAGGTGCGCTTCCAGGGGCAGGAGGTCGCCTTCGTGATCGCCGAGGACCGCTACTCGGCCCGCGACGCGCTCGAGCTGATCGACGTCGAGTACGACACGCTGCCTGCCGTCGTCAACGCCCGCAAGGCCCTCGATCCCGACGCGCCCGTGATCCGGGACGACAAGGAGGGGAAGACCGACAACCACATCTTCGACTGGGAGTCGGGCGACGCCGAGGCGACCGACGCCGTCTTCGCGCGGGCCGAGGTCGTGGTCGAGGAGGACATGCTCTACCCGCGCTCGCATCCGGCCCCGATGGAGACCTGCGGCGCCGTGGCCGACTTCGACAGGGTGAGCGGCAAGCTGACGCTCTGGTGCACGAGCCAGGCCCCGCACGCCCACCGGACGGTCTACGCGCTCGTGGCCGGCCTCCCCGAGCAGAAGATCCGCGTGATCTCGCCGGACATCGGCGGCGGCTTCGGCAACAAGGTCCCCGTGTACCCCGGGTACGTGTGCGCGATCGTGGGGTCGATCGTCACCGGCAAGCCGGTCAAGTGGATGGAGGACCGCTCGGAGAACCTGATGTCGACCGGATTCGCGCGCGACTACGTGATGAAGGGCGGGATCGCCGCGACCAGGGAGGGGAAGATCCAGGCGATCCGGGTCGACGTGATCGCAGACCACGGCGCGTTCAACGCCACCGCCCAGCCGACCAAGTACCCGGCCGGGTTCTTCAGCGTCTTCACGGGCTCGTACGACATCGAGGCCGCGCACTGCCACGTCAAGGGCGTGTACACGAACAAGGCGCCGGGGGGCGTCGCCTACGCCTGCTCGTTCCGCGTGACCGAGGCCGTCTACCTCGTCGAGCGGATGGTCGACTGCCTCGCCCACGAGCTCGGCATGGATCCCGCCGAGCTGCGGCTCCGGAACCTGATCCGCCCGGAGCAGTTCCCGTACCAGTCGAAGACGGGGTGGGAGTACGACTCCGGGAACTACGAGGTCGCGCTGCGCAAGGCGCTCGAGATCGCCGGCTACGACGAGCTCCGCCGCGAGCAGGCGGAGAAGCGCGAGCGCGGCGAGCTGATGGGGATCGGGGTCGGGTTCTTCACCGAGGCGGTCGGCGCCGGTCCGCGCAAGCACATGGACATCCTCGGCCTCGGCATGGCCGACGGGGCCGACCTGCGCGTGCTCCCGACGGGGAAGGCCCGGCTCGGGATCAGCTGCCAGTCGCAGGGGCAGGGCCACGAGACGACCTTCGCGCAGATCGTCGCCGAGGAGCTCGGGATCCCCCCCGAGGACATCGAGGTCGTGCACGGCGACACCGACCTGACGCCCTACGGCCTGGGGACGTACGGGTCGCGCTCGACGCCGGTCAGCGGCGCGGCGACCGCACTCGTGGCCCGCAAGGTCCGCGAGCGGGCACGGCTCGTCGCCTCGGCCATGCTCGAGGTCTCGCCCGACGACCTCGAGTGGGAGAAGGGCCGCTGGTTCGTCAAGGGCGACCCGGAGAAGGGGGCGACGATCCAGGAGATCTCGATGGCCGCCCACGGGGCGCTCGAGCTTCCGGAGGGGGTGGAGGGCGGGCTCGACGCCGAGACGGTCTACAACCCGCCGAACCTGACCTTCCCGTTCGGCGCCTACCTCTGCGTGGTCGACATCGACCCGGGGACGGCCGTCGTCAAGGTGCGCCGGTTCGTGGCGGTCGACGACTGCGGCACGCGGATCAACCCGATGATCATCGAGGGGCAGGTCCACGGCGGGCTCACCGACGGCGTCGGCATGGCCCTGATGGAGCTGATCGCCTTCGACGAGGAGGGGAACTGCCTCGGCGGCTCGCTGATGGACTACCTGATCCCGACCGCCCTCGAGGTGCCCGACTGGGAGACGGACTTCACCGTCACCCCGTCGCCGCACCACCCGATCGGGGCCAAGGGGATCGGCGAGTCGGCGACGGTGGGCTCGCCCCCGACGATCGTCAACGCGATCGTCGACGCGCTCCAGCCCTACGGGGTCAGGCACATGGACATGCCGTGCACGCCGAGCCGCGTGTGGGACGCGATGCAGGGGAAGGCGGCGCCGCCGCAATGATCCGCGGCGACCTGGCCCGGCGCGCCGAGGAGCTCCTCGGCGCGCGGGCCGCGTTCGCGGCGGTGGCCGTCCGGCTCGAGGTCGGCGGCAAGCTCGTGTGCTTCTCCTGCGAGGGGTGCCGCTCGACCTATGTGGAACGGCACGCGGACGATGTCGCCGGGCGCTGACCGCGTCACCGGGCTGGTGCTCGCAGCCGGCGGCTCCCGCCGGCTCGGGCAGCCCAAGCAGCTCCTCCCCTACGGGTCGACGACGCTGCTCGGCCATACGCTCGGCACGGCGCGCGCCTGCGGGTTCGACCAGCTCCTCTGCGTCGTCGGCGGCGGCGCGGACGCGATCAGGGAGACCGTCGACCTGCACGGGGTCGAGGTGGTCGAGAACCGGCACTTCGAAGCGGGCTGCTCCTCGTCGATCGCCGCCGCGCTCCGGGCGGTCGCTCCCCGGTCGGATCTGCTCGTCCTCCTGCTCGGCGACCAGCCGGGCGTGACGGCGGCGGCCGTCGCCGCGCTGCTGGCCGGCCGCGGCGATGCTCCGCTCGCCGTCTGCCGGTACGAGAACGGGCGCGGCCATCCGCTCGCCTTCGCCCGCTCCGCCTTCGCCGAGCTCGAGGGGCTCCACGGCGACAGGGGCGTCTGGAGGCTGCTCGACCGTCACGCAGCCGAGGTGGCGGAGGTCGTGATCGAGGGCCCGGTGCCGCTCGACGTCGACACCTGGGAGGACTACCGCCGCGCCCTCGGCGAGGGGGACGCGGCATGACGCGGCCCGCCCACCCCGGCGCGGGGGACGCGGTGCGGGAGGCGGTGCCCGACGTCGAGACGCTCCTGCGGCTGCTGGGCGACGTCGACTACCTCGCCGACGAGGGGCTCGCCACGGCGCTCTTCTTCGCCCTGCGCCTGCCCCAGCCGCTCCTGCTCGAGGGAGAGGCGGGCGTCGGCAAGACCGAGGCTGCCAAGGCGCTCGCCGAGGTGCTCGACACGAGGCTGATCCGGCTCCAGTGCTACGAGGGGATCGACGCGGCGGAGGCGCTCTACGAGTGGAACTACCCGCGGCAGCTCCTGCGGATCCGCGTCGCCGAGACGACCGGCGCCCCGCTGCAGGAGGAGAGCCTGTTCACCGACGAGTACCTCGTCCGGCGCCCCTTGCTCGAGGCGCTCGAGCATCCGGGCCCGATGCCCGCCGTGCTCCTGATCGACGAGGTCGACCGGGCCGACGACGACTTCGAGGCGTTCCTGCTCGAGCTGCTCGCCGAGGGGAGCGTGAGCATCCCGGAGCTCGGGACGATCCATCCGACCCACCCGCCTGCGGTCATCCTGACCTCGAACCGCACCCGCGACCTGCACGACGCGCTCAAGCGGCGCTGCCTCTACCACTGGATCGACTACCCGGACGCGCAGCGAGAGGTCGAGATCGTTCGCCGCCGTGTTCCCGAGGCCGAGCAGCAGCTCGCGGTCGAGGTCGCGGCGGCCGTGCGCTCGCTGCGCGCGAGCGACGTCCAGAAGCCGCCGGGGATCGCCGAGGCGATCGACTGGGTCGCGGCCCTCAGGCTGCTCGGCGTCGAGCGCCTCGACGTCCGGGCGGTCGACCGGACGCTCGGCGCCGTCCTCAAGTACCGCGAGGACCAGGAGCTCGTGCGCGAGCTGGGGCTGACGGCGCTCACCGGTGTCGGCGGTGACTGAGCCCGTCGACCTGCCGGCGCTCGCGGGCGGATTCGGCCGCGCGCTCCACGAGGCCGGGATCCCGACCACGCCGGAGCGTTCCGTCCGCTTCGTCCACGCGCTCTCGATCGCGCCGCCGCGGACCCTCGGGGCGCTCTACCGCACGGCGCGCACGGTGTTCGTCTCGGCGCACGACCAGCAGCCCGAGTTCGACCGCGTGTTCGCGGCGGTGTTCGGCGGCCTCGCCGATCCCGCCGATTCCCGCGGCGACCCCGGCGCGCCCCGGCTGCAGGGCGCCGAGGCCGGCAAGCGCCGGGCCCGGCCGTCGGCAAGGCCGCTCGGCGAGCCTCCGGCGGGCGGCGCGGCTCCGTCCGCGAGGCTGGCGGAAGGCCCGCAGGCGGACGGTTCGGACGACTCCGGGCGCACGGCGCCGCTCGCCGCGGCAAGCGCCGACGAGCGGCTCGCCGACCGGGACTTCGCCGACCTGGACGCCGACGAGCTGCTCGCGCTGCGGGCGCTCATGCGCGAGCTCTCGCTGGCACCGCCTCTCCGGCGCGCCCGCCGCCGGCGCCGTGACCCGCAGGGCCGCCGGCTCGACGTGCGGGCGACGCTGCGCGCGAGCTGCCGGACCGGCGGCGACCCCTCGCGCCGGGTCATGCGTCGCCGGATCGAGCGCCCTCGCCGGGTCGTCCTGCTCTGCGACATCTCGGGCTCGATGGAGCCGTACACGCGCGCGTTCCTGCAGTTCCTGCACGCCTGCGTCGGGGGCGCGAACGCCGAGGCGTTCGTGTTCGCGACGCGTCTGACCCGGCTGACCCGGGCGCTCGCGGGCCGCCGGCCCGACCTCGCGATCGAGCGGGCGGCCGCGGCGGCGAGGGACTGGTCCGGCGGAACGAGGATCGGCGAGGCCCTCCGGCGCTTCAACGACGAGCACGGCCGGCGAGGGATGGCCCGCGGTGCGGTCGTCGTCGTCCTCTCGGACGGCTGGGAGCGGGGCGACCCCGAGCTGGTCGCCCGCGAGATGCAGCGCCTCCGCCGCCTCGCGCACCGGATCGTCTGGGTCAACCCGCGCAAGGCCGGCCGCGAGTACGCTCCCCTCGCCGGGGGCATGGCCGCGGCGCTGCCCTCGTGCGACGCCTTCGTCAGCGGCCACAACCTGCGTGCGCTCGAGGCGGTGACGGAGGCGATCGCCGCCGGCCGACGACACCACAGGAGGTACCGATGACGTTCGAGAACGCCTTCACCGTCAACGCGCCCGTCGACGAGGTCTGGCGCACGCTGCTGGACGTCGAGCGCGTCGCGCCCTGCCTCCCCGGCGCGCAGGTGACCGAGCGGGTGGGGGACGACGCCTACAGGGTGGCGGTGAAGGTCAAGGTGGGGCCGATGTCGATGACCTACCGGGGAGAGGTGGAGATCGTCGACCGTGACGAGCGCAAGCGGCAGGCGACGATGCACGTGAAGGCGAAGGAGGCGCGCGGCCAGGGCACCGCGGACGCGCACGCGCGTATGAGCCTCAGCGAGGAGCAGGGCGGCACCCGCGCGACGATCGAGACCGAGGTGCAGCTGAGCGGCAAGGTCGCCGCGATGGGCCAGAGCGTGATCGCCGATGTCTCGGCCAGGCTGATCGAGACCTTCGCCGGGAACCTCGCGGAGCTGCTCTCGGGCGGCGAGGGCGAGGCCGGGGCGCCGGTCGAGGTCGGCACGGCTGCCGGCGCCGCCCCGGCGAGCCCGCCCCCGGCGGCGCCGCGCCCGTCGGCGCCGGCGGAGAGCACGCTGCCGGTCGGGAAGATCGCCGCCGGGGTGATCGCGGGCCGGCTCGGCAACCCGCGGACGCTGCTCGCAGTCACGGCCGCGTTCGCGGGCCTCTGCCTCGCGATCGGGTTCGTGATCGGGCGGGCGAGATGACCCCCGGCGGCGGATCGCCGTAGGCGGGCCACGGCGCGCGCATGGAACCGACCTCCCTCAGCCTCGGGCCCGTGACCTGGACGTCCTGGGACCCCTCGCCGCTCGTCGTCGTTCCGGCGGTGGTCGCGCTGATGCTGTTCGCCCGCGCCTTCGTCCGCCTCCGCCGCCGGGGTCGGAGCGACCACGCCGGCGGCCGGCGCGCCGCCCTCTTCGTGCTCGCCGTCGCGCTCGCCGTGCTGCCGCTCGTCTCCCCGCTCGACGCGGCGGCCCAGACCTCGCTCTCCGCCCACATGCTCCAGCACGTCCTGATCGGCGATGCCGCACCCGCGCTCGCGCTGCTCGCGCTGCGCGGGCCGCTCCTCTTCTTCGCCCTGCCGGTTGGGTTGGTGCGCCCGTTCGCGCGCTCCTCCGCGCTCCGGCGGGTCCTCGGCTTCCTGCTCCGCCCCCGCGTGAGCCTCGGTCTCTGGGCGGCCGTGATCGCCGCCTGGCACGTTCCCGCCGTCTACGACTACGCGCTCACCCACCAGGCGGCACACGATCTCGAGCACGTCTCGTTCGTCGCCGCCGGCCTGCTCGTCTGGGCGCAGGTCATCGATCCCGCCCGCCGGCGCGCGCTGCTTCCCTCGCAGCGGCTTGCCTGCGCGCTCGCGATGGCCGCCTTCGCGCTCGTGCTCGGCGGCATCCTCTTCATCGCCGGGCCGCTCTATCCCTACTACGCCCGGTCGGGCCTGGCCCTGTTCGGGCTCTCGCCGTACGCCGACCAGCATCTGGCGGGGCTCGTGATGCTGTCCGAGCAGCTCGCAGCCCTCGCTCTCTGTTCGAGCTTCCTGCTCACCGGGCCGGGTCGGCCGGGCCTCGCACGGGCCCGCAGGTTCGCCCCGGTCGAGCCGGGCCAGGTGGTCCTGCTGAGCGACCTCTCTGCGGATGCCACCGCTCGCGGGCGCTAGGAGCTCGAGCCGGTGCTCGATCCGGCGAGATCGACGGGTGGAGCGCCCCCCGCCCGCCGCCGGCGCCCGGACGCTGCGTGCTCAGGATCTGAGCAGCGGGTAGCTGCGCTCCGCGGCGCGGCGGGATCGCGTAGTTGGCGCGATGGGTGACGACATGGTTGATCAGGTCGATGGAGACGGCGGCGACCCGCCGCCTCCGGGCGCTCGTACGGTCTCGGCGAGAGCCTCGGCGCCCGCGGCCGGGACGAGCACCGTCAGCCGGTCGCCCTGCCTGAGCACCTCGTCTCCGCCGGGCTCGAACGTGCCGCCGTCGCGGCGAACCGCCAGGACTTGCGATCGCTCGGGCCACGGCAGCTCGCCCAGTCGGCGCCCGGCGGGCCCGTCGACCGCGGCGAGCTCGAGCTCGACGATGCGGTACCCGCGGAGGCGGGCGAGCGCCTCCTGGACCCGTCGGCCCGGGGGCCGGCCGGTCCGGCCGCCCTGCGCCTGCGCGATCCCGTGCTCGAGGCGGGCGTTGTAGGCCCGCAGCAGGCCGAGCTGGGTGAGCCAGCCGACCGGGGCTCCCGTCGCCGGGTCGACGACGGGTGCGCCCGAGCGCAGCTGGAGCAACGCGCCGAGCGCGTCCTCGAGGCTCTCGCCGGGAGCGAGCGTCCGCCCCGCGCGGGCGAGATCGTCGGCGACCGCGTCCCGGTCGTCCTCGCGCATGGCCTGCTCGACCTCGTGCGCGGTGACCGTCCCCCGGTAGGCGCCTTGCTCGTCGATCACGGGCAGCCCGTCGACGCCGGCGTGCGAGAGCCGGCGGATCACCTCGTTCAGGGGCGTCCCGACGGGAACCGCCTCGGGCAGGGGCTCCATCGCCTGGGCGACCGTGAGCAGCTGCATCGGGTTCGCGCGGCGCCCGCGCATGACGTCGATCCCGCGCCTGCGCAGCTTGAGGGTGTAGATCGTGTCCCTGCTCAGGCGGCTCGAGAGGCCGGCCGCCAGGGCGATCGCGAACATCAGCGGCAGGACGATCCGGTAGTCCCCGGTGAGCTCGAAGATGATGATCACCGCCGTGATCGGAGCGCGCGCGGCGGCCGCGAACACGGCGCCCATCCCGACCAGGCCGTAGGCGCCTGCGGCCGCGGTCGACCCCGGCAGCAGGTGGTGGACGCCTGCTCCGTAGGCGCTTCCGAGCATCGCTCCCATGAAGAGCGAGGGCGCGAAGACGCCTCCCGAGCCGCCGATCCCGATCGTCAGGCTCGTCGCCAGGATCTTCCCGCAGAGCAGGGCGAGCAGCAAGAGGACGGCGTCGTGGCCCCGGATCGCCTGCTCGAGCGGTGGGTAGCCGACGCCGTAGAGCTGGGGTAGGGCGAGGAGCAGCAGGCCGAGCAGCACGCCCCCGGCTGCCGGGCGAAGCCACTCGGGGCCGCGCCAGATCCGGTCGGCGAGGTCCTCGGAGCCGTAGAGCACCCGGATGAAGGCGACCCCGACGAGCGCCGCGACGAGCCCGAGGCCGGCGTAGAGCGGGTACTCGATCGGGGAGCGCAGCTGGAAGGCCGGCAGCGAGAGGAACGGGTGCGAGCCGAACGCGGCGCGCCCGATCACGTCGGCGACGAGCGACGAGAGCACCACGACGCCGAACGAGTTCGCCTCGAAGTCGCGCAGGATCAGCTCGAGGGCAAAGAAGACGCCGGCGATCGGTGCGTTGAAGGTCGCCGAGATGCCTCCCGCCGCCCCGCAGGCGACGAGGATCCGCAACCGCGACTCGGGCATCCGGGTCAGCTGCCCGACCGTCGACCCGAGCGCCGAGCCGATCTGGACGATCGGCCCCTCGCGGCCGACCGAGCCGCCGGACCCGATGCAGAGCGCCGAGGCCAGGGACTTGACGACCGCGACCCGCGGACGGATCCGGCCGCCGCGCTCGCTCACCGCCAGCATCACCTCGGGCACGCCGTGGCCTCTCGCCTCGCGCGCGAACAGGTGGATCACCGGCCCGTACAGCAACCCGCCGACCACCGGCACGAGCAGGATGAACCAGAAGCCGACCCCGGGGACGAGGCTGTAGGGGGCGTGCCCGGCCGCGCTGTAGTCGCTCCGGCCGCTGAAGGCCTCGGTGAGGGCGAGGATCAGGTACCGGAAGGCGACCGCGCCGGCGCCCGCGCCCGCACCGACGAGGAGCGCCAGGGTGACGAGCCCGCCCGAGCTGATGCGAAGCCAGGTTCGCGCGCGCCGGAGCGGGGACGGGAAGCGAGACATCCCGCCGCCCGCCCCGATTCCGCCGCTCACGTGCGAAGCATCCACCCCTATGATATACCAGCTACTGATGTAATGTTGCCCGGGTTGCCGCGGTGCCGGTGCGCGTCCTCCTCGCGCTCGGCGCCGCCGGCAGCTTCGACCCCGCGCTCGCCGCGGCAACTATCATTGCCTGATGGGCTCGGGCCGGCGCAGCACGGCCGCGGGCGCGGTCGACGGTGGTTGTGAGCGATTGGTCGAGGCCTGGCGAGAGTGACCCCTTCAGGAAAAGGTTCGTCGAACGATGAGCTGCAGAGCGCAGCGTCGTTTCGCGCCGCCCTGCGGCACTTCCTGAGCCGCACCGAGATCGCGACGACGGAGGCGGGCCTGACGCCGCAGCGCTACGACCTCCTGCTCGCGATCACCGCCGCCGGGGGCGAGGCGACGATCAACGGGCTGTGCCGCCACCTCCAGATGCGCCAGACCGCCGTCACGGAGCTGGTGAAGCGCAGTGAGGAGGCCGGGCTCGTCACCCGCACCCAGTCGACGCTCGACCGGAGGGTGGTGCTCGTGCACCCGACGCGGGAGGGCGAGCAGCGCCTGCGGAGAGGCTTCGAAGCGCTCAGGGACGATCGCGTCTCGCTGGCGGCTGCGCTCAGACTGCTCACGTCGACCTTCGAGGCCTCCCCGCGCGTGGGCGCTCGAGACTAGTCTCGGGGCCGTGCCGCCGAATCCGAGCCCGCCCGAGTCCCACCCGCTCGATCCCCTGACTCCAGCGGAGATCGAACGGGCCGTGGCCGTCGTCCGCGCCGCCAGGCCGGGACGGCTCAGGTTCGTCACCGTCTCCCTGCTCGAGCCCGAGAAGGCCGAGCTGCTCGCCTGGCCCGGGCAGCCGATCGCGCGCCGCGCGGAGGTCGTCGCGCTCGAGCCCGACGAGGAGCGTGCGTTCGAGGCCGTCGTCGGCCTGGAGGCGGGCGCTCTCGAGGGCTGCGAGACGCTCCCCGGCCTGCAGCCGGCGATGGTGCCGGAGGAGTACGCGGAGCTCGAGCGGCTGATGCTCGCCCACCCCGACTTCCTGGCCGCCCTCGAGCGGCGGGGCATCGCCGACCTCTCGCTCGTGTGCGTCGACCCGATCCCCGCGGGAGCCTGGGGCGACCACGGGTATGCCGGCCGCCGGCTCTGCCGAGCCCTCGCCTGGGTTCGCGCCTTCCCGGATGCGAACCCGTACGCTCGGCCGATCGAAGGCGTGGTCGGTCTCGTCGACCTCAACCGCGGCGAGGTGCTCGAGGTCGTCGACCACGGCCCGACGCCGATCCCCTCCGGCGCCGGCGAGTTTCGCGCCGAGCGGCTGAAGTCGATCCGAGGCGACCTGAAGCCGATCGAGATCACCCAGCCGGACGGGCCGAGCTTCGAGGTGGAGGGCAACCTCGTGCGGTGGCAGAAGTGGTCGTTCCGGGTCGGGTTCAGCGCCCGCGAGGGGCTCGTCCTCCACCAGCTCGCCTACCGGGACGGCGGCCGGGCCCGGTCGATCCTCCACCGCGCCTCCTACTGCGAGATGGCCGTCCCGTACGGCTATCCGAGCCCGACCCGGTACCTCCAGGCGCCGTTCGACATCGGCGAGAACCTCGTCGGCACGCTCGCGAACTCGCTCGAGCTCGGCTGCGACTGCCTCGGGGAGATCCGCTACTTCGACGCGACCGTCTGCAACGGCGCAGGAGAGCCCGTCGTGATCCGGAACGCGATCTGCCTGCACGAGGAGGACCACGGAATGCTCTGGAAGCACTGGGACTTCCGCACGGGGAAGACCGAGGTGCGCCGGTCGCGGCGGCTCACGATCTCCTCGATCTCGACGATCGGCAACTACGACTACGGCTTCTTCTGGCACCTCTACGAGAGCGGGACGATCGAGTCCGAGGTCAAGGCGACCGGGATCATCGCGACTGCCGCCACGACTCCGGGCGAGACGCCGAAGTACGGCCAGCTCGTGGCGGCGGGCGTCAACGGGATGATCCACCAGCACTTCTTCAACGTCCGGCTCGACCTCGACCTCGACGGCACGCGCAACTCGGTGTACGAGGTGCACACCGAGTCCGAGCCGCCGGGGCCCGGCAACCCGCACGGGAACGGCTTCTATCCGGTCAAGACGCTGCTCGCGAACGAGGCCGACGCCCCCGCGCTGATCGACCCCCTGCGGGGCCGGTACTGGCTCGTCGTCAACCCGGGGTCGCTCAACGCCGTCGGCGAGCCGGTCGGCTACAAGCTCTTCCCGGGCGAGAACGTCGCCGCCTTCTCCCAGCCCGACTCCGCCTTCGGGCGCCGCGCCGGGTTCGCCTACAAGCACGTCTGGGTGACGCCCTACCACCCGCGCGAGCGGTACGCGGCCGGCGAGTACCCGAACCAGCACCCCGGGGGCGACGGACTGCCGGCCTGGGTCGCGCAGCGGCGCCCGATCGAGGACGAGGACGTCGTTCTCTGGTACACGTTCGGCCTCCACCATCTCCCGCGCCCGGAGGACTGGCCCGTGATGCCCGTTCACGCACTCGGATTCATGCTCGAGCCGTTCGGCTTCTTCGACGAGAACCCGGCGCTCGACGTCGCCCCGCCGGAGCACGCCCACGATGCCCATTGCCACCACGGCGGGAGCGGCGATGGCGACTAGGGCGCTCGACCCGGCCGCGGCGACGCCCGCTGCCCGGCGCGCGGCGCTCGCGCTGCCGAAGGCCTACGGGCTCGTGATCGGCGGCGAGGAGCGTCTGCCGGCGGCCATGTTCGCCGCGGTCGACCCCAGCACGGGCGCCGAGTGGGCGCAGGTCGGCCAGGCCTCGGCCGCGGACGTCGACGCCGCCGTGACCGCCGCCCGCACCGCGTTCCGCTCGTGGCGCGGCAGCGTCCTGGCCGAGCGCCAGGAGCTCCTCTGGCGCCTCGCCGACCGGATCGCGGAGGCCGGCGACTGGCCGGGCCTGCTCGCGCTCGAGAACGGCCGCCCGATCCGCGAGGCCGTCGTCGCGGACGTGCCCGTCGCGATCGACATCTTCCGCTACTACGCCGGGCTCGTGCGCGACCACGTCGGCGAGCAGCTCGAGTCGCAGCGGGGAACCGCCCACATCTTCACCGTCCGGGAGCCGCTCGGCCCGATCGCCGCGCTGATCCCGTGGAACTCGCCCCTGATCTCGACGGCGCTCAAGCTCGCACCCGCGCTCGCGGCCGGGAACACCGTCGTGCTGAAGCCGTCGGAGTTCGCGGCGCCGAGCGTGGTCGAGTTCGTCAAGCGCACCGCCGACCTCGTCCCGGCGGGCGTCGTGAACGTCGTCACCGGCTTCGGGCCCAGCGTCGGCGCCGCGCTCGTCGCGCACCGGGACGTGGCGAAGATCAGCTTCACCGGCGGGATCGAGACCGCCCGCCACATCCTCCGCGCGGCCGCCGAGAACGTGACCCCGACGGTGATGGAGCTCGGCGGCAAGAGCGCCTTCGTGATCTGCGCCGACGCCGATCTCGACGCGGCCGTCCAAGACGTGCTCACCGGCATCTACTTCCAGAACGGCGAGGTCTGCGTCGCTTCCTCGCGGGTCTTCCTGCACGAGGCGATCCGCGGGCCGTTCCTCGAGCGGCTGCTCGAGATCGCGGGCGCGATCCGGCTCGGCGACGCGCTCGACCCCGCGACGGAGGTCGGCCCGCTCGTCTCGGCCGGGCACCGCGACCGCGTGTGCGCGCGGATCGACGCCGCGCTCGAGGAGGGGGCCGAGCTGCTCGCCGGCGGCGCGCGGGCGGCACTCGACGGGGAGCTCGACGAGGGCTTCTACGTCCTGCCGACCATCCTCGCCGACGAGGGCGGCCGCACCTCGGCGGCCCGCGACGAGATCTTCGGGCCGGTGCTGGTGGTCGAGTCCTGGCAGGACGAGGGCGACGTGCTCCGCCGGGCGAACGACACCGACTACGGGCTCGCCGCCGGCGTCTGGACCTCCGACCTCGCCCGGGCACACCGGATCGCCGCCGCGCTCGAGGCGGGAACGGTCTGGGTCAACACGTGGTTCGCCGTTCCCTCCGGGCAGCCGCTCGGCGGCGTGAAGCGGAGCGGCTTCGGCCGCGAGATGTGCGCAGAGACGCTGCTCGAGTACAGCGCGCCGAAGGCGATCAGCATGAGCCTCGACACCTCGCGGCCCGGGCTGTGGGGCGGAAGCCCCGGCGCCGGCTGAGCCGGGAGCGGGATGGCCAGGACGGCCTTCGTCTTCCACGAGCGGCTGCTCTGGCACGACCCCGGCTCGGCCGCCTCGGTCATCCCGGCGGGCGGCTTCGTCGAGCCCGGGCCGCATGCCGAGAGCCCGGAGCGCGTGCGCCGGATCAGGTCGCTCGTCGAGGTGAGCGGCCTCGCCGAGCGCCTCCTCGAGCTGCGACCGCGGCCGGCCGCCGACGACGAGCTCCTTCGCTTCCACACCGGGGAATACCTGCGGCGCGTCAGGGAGCTGTCGGCGGCCGGCCACGGCGACGCCGGCTTCTACTCCCCCGTCGGTCCGTCGAGCTACGAGATCGCAGCACTCTCCGCCGGCGCCTGCCTGACCGCCGTCGACGCCGTCCTCGCCGGCGAGGCCGACAACGCCTACGCGCTCGTCCGCCCGCCCGGCCACCATGCGCTCAGCGATCTCGGGATGGGCGGCTGCATCTTCGGCAACACGGCGCTCGCCGCGCTCCATGCCCGCGCCCGCGGGATCGGGCGGATCGCGATCGTCGACTGGGACGCCCACCACGGCAACGGAACCCAGGCGGCCTTCTGGGACGACCCGGACGTCCTCACGATCTCGCTCCACCAGGACAACGCGTTCCCGCCCGGCTCCGGCGGGCTCGACGAGCTCGGCGGCGAGGCGGCGCCGGGGACGAACGTCAACCTGCCGCTCCCGCCGGGGTCGGGTAGCGGCGCCTACGCGGCCGCCTTCGAGCGGGTCGTCCTCCCGGCGGTCGCCGCCTTTCGCCCGGAGCTGGTCGTGATCGCGGCGGGATACGACTCGTGCGCCTGGGACGCGCACGCCCGCCTGATGCTGCACAGCGAGGACTACCGCCGGCTGACGGCCGACCTCGTGGCGCTCGCCGATCGCCACGCCGGCGGGCGGCTCGTGGTGGTGCACGAGGGCGGCTACGCGCCGGCCTACGCGCCGTTCTGCGCGCTCGCCGTGCTCGAGGAGCTGTCGGGCAGCCGCACCGGGGTCGAGGACCCGTTCCTGCCGATCTTCCAGGGCTACGCCTACCAGGAGCTGCAGCCGCACCAGGACGCGCTGATCGCCGCCGTCGAGCGGGCGCTCGCGGACGCCCGCTCCGGCAGGGACGCCTGAGCGGACGCTCCTGGCCGACCTCCCGCCGCTGCCAAGGGGTTAGAGTTGCCGCCGAGGCCGTCCACACGGGAGCGCCAGCGTGACAACGGATCGAAGAAGGCTCTTGGTCGCAGTCGACGGGTCGCCGGCGTCGAACGCGGCCGTCGAGGTTGCGCTCGAGATCGCCGCCGCGATGGAGGCGGGGGTGCTGTTCGTCCATGCGTCCTCGCCTCTCGCCGAGCAGCTCTTCGCCGACTACCCGGACGACGTCCCGCCCGCCGGCGAGATCTCCGCCCGCGACCCGGTCCTGGCCGCGGCAGGCGGGAGGGCCGCCGGCAGGGGGGTCGAGGCGGAGCTCGAGATCGTCGCCGACGAGGGCGGCAGCGTCCGGCTCGCGACCGAGATCGCCGGGCTCGCCGCCGGCAGGAGCGCCTTCATGATCGTGACGGGATCGAGAGGGCGGGGCACGGTTGCCGGCAGCGTCCTCGGCAGCGTCTCGCACAACCTGATCAAGCACGCGACCGTCCCGGTGCTCGTCGTCCACGATCCCGAGCGCGACGGGTCCGTCTAGGAAGCTCTGGCCTGCGCCCGGTGGCCGCCGACGCGATCAGCATCGCCGAGACCGAGCGCCGCGCGAAGGACGCACTCGATCCGGCGACCTACGCCTTCTTCGCAGGCGGCGCCGGGGACGAGCTCGCCCTCGCCGCGAATCGCGCCGCGTTCGCGAGCCGCGCCCTCCGGCCCCGGGTGCTCGTCGACGTGAGCCGCCGCTCGACGCGGACCTCGGTGCTCGGTCGCGAGGTCGCGCTGCCGGTGCTCGTCGCCCCGGTCGGCTACCAGACCCTCCTCCACGCCGACGGGGAGCTCGCGACCGCACGGGCGGCGGCCCGCAGCGAGACCGTGATGTGCGTGTCCATGATCTCGCAGGCGGCGCCGGCCGAGATCGCCGCGAGCGCTCCGGGCGCCCGGCTCTGGCTGCAGGTCTACTGCCTGCGCGACCGCGACCTGACGGCCGACCTGATCCGCCAGGCCGGTGAGGCCGGCTTCGAGGCGATCGTCCTCACCGTCGACGGGCCGGTGATCGCCCGCCGTGACCGGGCGAGCGAGGCGGGGTTTCGCGTCCCGGAGCTCCCGGTCGGGAGCACCGCCCGCGCGTCGGCCCGCGGGGAGGCCCTGACCGCGGCCGACCTGGCCGGGCTGCTCGACCCCTCGCTGAGCTGGGACGATCTCGAGTGGATCGCGTCGGCGGCGGCCCTTCCGCTCGTCCTCAAGGGGATCCTCACCGGCGAGGACGCCCGCCTCGCCTGCGCGCACGGGGCGGCGGCGATCGTCGTCTCGAACCACGGCGGCCGCCAGCTGGACGCGTCCCCCGCGACGCTCGCCGCCCTGCCGGAGGTCGTCGCGGCGGTCGGCGGGGAGATCGAGGTGCTGCTCGACGGCGGGATCCGGCGCGGGACGGACGTGCTCGTCGCGCTGGCGCTCGGCGCGCGGGCCGTGCTGATCGGGCGACCGGCGATGTGGGGTCTCGCCGAGGGCGGCGAGGACGGCGTCGAGCGGGTGCTGCGCCTGCTCGGCGACGAGCTCGACAACGCCCTCGCGCTCTGCGGCTGCCGCTCGCCCGACGACGCCGTGCCGGCCATGGTCGGAGAGGCGCGGTAGCGTGCGCGCCCGTCTCGACGGCGGCGAGTCGCTCGTCGGCACCTTCGTCCAGACGCCGAGCCCGGCCACGGCCGAGCTGGTCGGCGCCGTCGGGGTCGACTTCGTGTGCGTCGAGGGGGAGCATTCCGGGCTGGGGCGCGAGACCGTCCAGAGCCTCGTCGCCGGGTCGGCCCTCGCGGGAACGCCGGCGCTGGTGCGCGTCGCCGCCAACGACCCGGTGGAGATCGCGGCGGCGCTGGACGCCGGCGCCGCGGGGGTGATCGTCCCGAGGGTCGACTCGGCGGCCGAGGCCGCCGCGGCCGTGAGCGCCGCGCGCTACCCGCCCGAGGGGAGGCGAGGGGTCGGCCCGGGCCGCGCCTCCGGCTACGGCCTCTCGGTACCGGAGTACGTCGCGCGCGCCAACGGCGAGATCGCCGTCGGCGTGCAGATCGAGAGCGGGGAGGCCGTCGCGGCCGCGGGGGAGATCGCACGCGTCGAGGGGGTCGACTTCGTCTTCGTCGGACCGGCGGACCTCGCCGCTTCTCTCGGCGTGCCGTTCGGCGACGAGCGGCTGGACGGGCAGATCGCCTCGGTCCTCGCCGCGGCCCGCGAGGCCGGCCGGCCCGCAGGCATCTGGGCCCCGACCGCCGGAGGCGCTGCGAGCGCTCTCCGGGCGGGCTTCCAGGTCGTGATCCTGGGCTCCGATCTCGGCCTCCTCGCCGACGCGCTCCGCGCTGCGCTCGCCGAGCTGTCCGACGCGCGCCGCTGAGCGGCCCGCCGCTCAGAACCCCAGCTCGAGCCGCCCCTTGATCATCCGCACCTCCGTCGGGAAGGTGTGGCCGAGGAGCTCCCAGTTCTCGTCGGAGTCGGCGGCGGAGCGCCAGATCACGAGCGTGAGCACGCAATGCGCCCCGTCCAGGCCGACGACCGGCCCGGGGACGACCCGGCCCCAGACGAGCGGGGCCAGCGCGTCGGCGGAGCGCCCGACGTGGTACTCGACGAGCATCAGCTCCGGCGTCGCGTCGAGCCGGATCAGCAGCTCGCTGCCGTCGAAGAGCGAGTCGCCGGCGAAGAGCCCGCCGCCGACCGGGCGCCGGTTCCAGCTGCCGAGGGCCCACTCGCCCTGCTTCATGCCGTCGGCGAGATACGCGAACGCCTGCTCGGCGGGAACGGCGATCTCGACGCTCGCGACGTGCGCGAGGCCGCTCACGGGCTCGGCCGGAGCTCTTCGAGCAGGCAGCGGCCGGCGAGCGCGATCCACTCGGGGGCATCCCAGTCCGGGTAGCGGCCCCGGATCTCCGCTTCGAGCGCCGCGACGAGGTCGTCGTCGTCGAGCCCCTCCGCGGCGAGGCGCGCGGTCTCGTCCCGGGTGAGCTCCAGCTCCTCGCGATACGCGCTGACGAGGCTCGCGTCGCCGACCTCGCCGTGGCCGGGGACGACGGTCGCCGGCTCGAGCGCCTCGAGGCCGGCGAGCGCCGCGATCCAGCGCAGCCCGCTGACGTCGGTGTCGCCGGGCGGGAAGTAGGGGAAGATCGGGAAGGCCCTCGTCTCGACCAGGTCGCCCGTGAACAGGATCCGTTCCTCGGGCAGGAACACGACCTGGTCTCCGCGGGTGTGGGCGAGACCGGTCGGCCGCAGCTGCACGCGCCGACCGCCGAGATCGAGGTCGGCCCCGCCCTCGTAGACGATGTGGGGCTCGACGAGCTCGACGCCCTCGAGCTGGGCGGCGACCGTCTCGCCGAAGCCGCGGAACATCTCGACGTAGGCCTGTCCCCTGGCGTGCAGATCGTCGAGCTGCACGCGGTTGTAGACGATCGTCGCCGAACCGACGAAGGCCTGCATCCCGAAAGCGTGCTCGGGATGGAAGTGCGTGCTCGTCACGAGCAGGCGGCGCCCGCCGGCGAGCGCCCTGGCGTGCTCGAGCACCCTGGCCCCGTTCCCGGGCCCCATCGCGGTGTCGACGACGAGCGCGTCCCGCTCGCCGAGGACGATGCCGACGTTCGGGACGAGCGGGACGCGGCCGTCGGGGATCACGAAGACGCCCCGGCCGATCTCGACGGGCTCTCCCTGCAGGATCGGTGCGGGCGGTGAGGCGGGTGTCAGCTCGGCTGCGATCGGGCGCTCCCTCCGGGTCGCGGTCGCTCGCCGCCGATTATCCCGGAACGCGCCGTAGACTGCACGCGTGACCGAGCGCTACCAGCGTGGGATCGACGCCTACGCGAGCCAGTTCGGCATCCCCGGCGAGGAGGTGCCGGCCTGGTTCGCCGAGCGGTTCGGGGAGCGGTTCGGCGAGGAGGCGATCAACGCCGCCGGCGGCGCCTGGGTCGACGACTGCCTCAGCCTGCGCGATCGCAGCCTGCTCGTCGTCGCGGCCCTGATCGCGCAGGGCGGGGCCGACGAGCGGCTGCGCGGCCACGTGCGCTGGGCGGTCGAGCACGGCGCCACCCGCGACGAGCTGGAGGCGCTCGGCGCTCTGCTCGCCGTCTATGCGGGCTACCCGAGGGCCTCGACCGGGTTGCAGATCGTCCGCGAGGAGCTGGCGGGGCTGGGGCGGTGACGGGCAGCCGGGTGACGCTGGTGGCGGGGGCGACGGGCTCGCTCGGGCTCCAGATCTGCGAGGCGCTGGCGCGGGACGGCGACCCCGTCAGGGCGCTCGTCCGGCCGACGTCCGACCCCGCGAAGCTCGCGCGGCTCGACGCGCTCGGAGCCGAGCTCGTCGAGGGCGACCTCGAGCGGCCCGAGACCCTCCCGCCCGCGGTCGAGGGCGCCGCCTTCGTGATCACGACCGCGAGCTCGTTTCCCCGGGATTCGCGACCGGACGCGATCGAGCGGCTCGAGCGGTCGGGCAGCATCGCGCTCGTCGACGCCGCGGCGGCGGCGGGTGTCCGGCGCTTCGTCTACACGTCGAATCGCGCCGTCGTGCCACCCTATCCGTTCCGGGAGGCGAAGGCAGCCGTCGAGGACCACCTGGCAGGCTCCGGGCTGGAGTACACGATCCTGAGGCCCGGCAACTTCATGGAGGTCTGGTTCAGCCCCATGCTCGGCTTCGACCTCGCCGCCGGCGAGGTCGTCGTCTACGGCGACGGCACCGCCCTGCAGACCTGGATCGCGTCGGCCGACGTCGCCGAGTTCGCCGTCTGGGCGCGCGACGCCGCGGCGGCGCGGAACGCCACCCTCGAGCTCGGCGGGCCCGAGTCGCTCTCCGCGCTCGACGTGGTCGCGGTCTACGAGGAGCTGACCGGTAGGCAGCTCGCCACGAAGCACGTGCCGCTCGCCGAGCTCGAGCAGCAGTACGAGGACGCGCCCGGCCCCAACGAGCGCTCGCTGGCCGGCGTCCTGCTCTCGAACGCGCGCGGCGGGATCACCGAGATGGGGGAGCTGGCGGCGACGTCGGGGATCCGGCTCACGACGGTGCGGGAGTTCGCGGCCGGGCAGCTCGCCACGGCGGGATGACCGGCCTCGCCGGCCGCCGACCAGACCGCTCGGCTCGCCGGCGCGACGCCGGATCTCGCCGGCGGGCGCTTCAGTCGGCGAGCCGGGCGACCGGCGCGCCGCCGTCGAGGTCGAGCTCGACGCGCGACCCCGGCGCGGCCCCGTCGGGCGAGCGCGCGATCAGGACCGGCCCCAGCTCGGTCGCGACAGACGCGATCTCGCCGCCGCGGCGGTGCGTGGTGACCTCCGCGACGACGCCGCTCGACACGGCCACCGTGTGCCAGTCGCGGCTCCCGCAGGCAGGACAGAGCGCCCGCACCGGGAAGACCGCGTGCCCGCAGGCCTCGCAGACCTGAAGCGGCACGCCGCTCACGGCGTTCCGCTCTCGAGGACGGCCGCGGCCGCGCAGCTCCCGTAGCGGTAGAGCACCATCCCGTAGCCGGTCACGACCGCGGTGCGGGCCCGTTCCACCTGCCGCGCCCCTCCCTCGCCCCGGAGCTGCGTCACCGCCTCGACGAGCCCGTGCAGGCCGCCGGCGGCGCCCGCCTGGCCGGCCGAGAGCTGGCCCCCCGAGGTGTTCAGCGGCCAGCGGTCACGCTCGACCCGCTCGCGCAGGAAGCGGGCGTGATCGCCGGCGGGGATCAGGCCGAGGTCGGCGAGCTGGACGAGCACTATCGCCGGATAGTCGTCGTACACCCAGGCGAGGTCGACCTCGGCCGGATCGAGCGCCGCGTCCCGCCACAGCTCGCCGGCGATCTCCGCGAGGCCCGTGCGGAGGCCGTCGCCCTCCTGGCCGTCCGGGTTGTGCAGCGCCCTCAGCGCGCGCACCCGGGCCCCGGCCGGCGCGCGCGAGCGCCTGGTGACCACGAGGGCGTCGGCGCCGCTCACCACCGGGACGCAGTCGTAGCGGCACAGCGGCTCGGCGATCGTCGGCGCCGCCAGGTACTCGTCGAGCGACAGCGGGTCGCGGTAGACGGCGAGCGGATTCCCGCCCGCCCAGCGCCGCTGGGCGACGGCGAGACGGCCGTAGTCCTCCCGTGCCAGGCCCGTCGCGGCCATGTGCCTACGGGTGAGGAGCGCGAACACGGTGTTCGGCCCGTCGACCGGGATCGTCGCGAGATGGTCGCGGGTGGCGCGGTTGTACCCGTCGACGAGCGCCGTGAACTCGTCGGGCAGCAGCCGGTCGCCGGCCAGGAGGACGATCGTCGCGGCGTCGCCGGCCTCCACCGCGCGCAGGGCGTGCTGCAGCATCGAGATCCCGGAGGCCCCGCCGTTCGCGTCGTCCAGCAGCCAGCGGGGGCGGATCCCGAGTCGCCACGCGAGGTCGATCGCATGGTCGGGTGCGAGCGTGAACGAGGCGACTCCGAGCCCGTCGACCTCTTCGCGGCGAATGCCCGTCTGCGCGAGCACGCGCAGGAACGCATCGGCGAGCAGCGACTCCGTCGTCGTGACCGCCGGGTCGGGATGGCGCGTGTAGGGCGACTCGGCCGCGCCCGCGATCACCGCTTCCCAGCTCACGGCTGCACGGGAAGGAGGGGATGGGTGATCGTCGCGTACCCGCCGAGGGCCGCCTCGACAGCCGCCGCCGCCGCCAGGGCCACGTGGTCGCGGAGGGGGCCGGCGACGATCTGGACGCCGAGGGGCAGCCCGCGCTCGGCGCCGGCCGGGACGACTGCACACGGGAGCCCGGCGATGCTGTAGGCCTGGACGTTCGCCCACGGCCGGAAGGACGCGAGCTCGCCCTCGTCCCCCGACTGCGTGCCGTGCGGCGGAGCAGGCCCGGGAGTGACGGGCGAGACGACGACGTCGAACGCGCCGACGAAGGCCTGCAGCTGCGCCCGCACGTCCAGCCAGCGCCGGAGCAGCGCGAAGTAGGCCCCGGCGGAGACCTCGAACCTGCGGACGTCCTCGAGCAGCCTGGCCGTCGCCTCGGAATGGCGGCCGCCCGCCGCGGCGAGGTCGGCCCGTGCCCGCGCGCCGCCGTCGGCGGCCATCATGCCGAAGTTGATCTCGGTCACCTCCTCGAGCGGCGGCGGCGCAACCTGCTCGACGGAGGCCCCGAGCTCCGCGAGCGCCTCCGCCGCGCGCAGGACTGCGGCCTCCGTCCCCGCGCTCGGCGAGGAGACGCCGTCGCGGGCGTAGAAGCCGACGCTCAGCTCGCCCGGATCGACGCCGCGGTGGTCGGAGACGCTCGCCGGGGACACGAACGGGTCGATCCCGTCCCCGCCGGCGATCGTCCCGAGCAGCAGGGCGACGTCGTCGACGGTCCGGGCCATCGGCCCGACGCAGCTCGTGTCGAGCAGGCCGGTGTCTCGCGTCGAGGGCCAGCAGCCTGTCTCCGGGACGAGCCGGACGCTCGGGCGGAGCCCGACGATGCCGTTGTAGTGGCTCGGGACCCGGATCGAGCCGCCCGCGTCGGTCCCGATCCCCGCCGGCGACGCCCCGGCGGCGATCAGCGCCCCCTCGCCGCCGCTCGACCCGCCGGGCGTCCTGGCCGGGTCGAACGGGCTGACCGTGCGGCCCTGCAGGGCGCTCTCGGTCTCGTAGGCCCACGCGTACTCCGGAACCGCCGTCTTCGCGAGGACGATCGCACCGGCGCTGCGCAGCCGCGCCACCACCGTCGCGTCCTCGCCGGCGACGTTGTGCTCGCGGGCGACCGAGCCGCTCCTGAAGGGCAGGCCGGCGACCGCGAGCGTGTCCTTGACGGTCAGCGGCAGGCCGAGCAGCGGTCGCCGGTCGCCTCCGGCCCTTGCCGAGTCGGCCTCGCCCGCCGCCGCGAGGACGGCGTCGCCGTCGACCGCGGCGACCGCGTTCAGCCTGGCGTCCGCCGCCTCCAGCAGGCGCAGGCAGCGCTCCGCGAGCTCGCGCGAGGACACCTCGCGCGCCGCGAGGCGGCGCAGCCACTCGCCGGCCGGCGGCTCGGGCCCGTCAGCCACGGCGAAGGACGTACCCGGCCGCCTCGCGGTCCCAGGCGGCGTCGGTGACCCCCCGCTCGCGGAGCACGAACTTCCGGATCTTGCCGTTCTCGGTCAGCGGCAGCGCGTCGACGAGCTCGACGTACCGGGGGATGGCGAAGTAGGCGAGCCGCGGCTCGCAGTGGCGGATCAGCTCCTCCGGCGCGAGCACGGCTCCGTCGCGGAGCACCACGCACGCGAGCACGTCGTCCTCGCCGAGCTCGGACGGCACCGGGACGACTGCCGCGGCCGCGACGTCCGGGTGGCCGATCAGCACCTGCTCGACCTCCCACGCCGAGATGTTCTCGCCGCGGCGGCGGATCGCGTCCTTGATCCGGTCGAGGAAGCGGAACGAGCCGTCGGGCTCGCGCACGACCCGGTCGCCCGAGTGGAACCAGAGGTTGCGCCAGCTCTCGACCGTCTGGTCGGGCATCCGCCAGTAGCCGGTGGCGAATGCAAACGGCTCGTCCGCACGCAGCACGAGCTCGCCGGGAGTGCCGTCGGGCACCTCCTCGTCGTCCCCGTCGACCACCTTCGCCTGGTAGCCCGGCATCGCGCGGCCCATCGTCCCGGGCCGCTGGCTGCCGTCCCGCGCTCCGATCACCGCGTTCGTCTCGGTCATCCCGAAGCCGTCCCGGAGCAGGACGCCGTAGCGCTCGCGAAAGAGCTCGTGCAGCTCGGCCTGGGTCGCCGGGGCGAGGGCGACGCGCACCCGGTGCGCCCGGTCGTCGGGAGAGGGCGGCTGCTTGGCGAGGATCGTGACCATCGCCCCGAGCAGGTACGTGACCGTCGCGTCCGCATCGACGAGCCGCGACCAGAAGCGCGAGGCCGAGAAGCGGGCCCCGACCTCGATCGACGCTCCGTGGATCAGCGCCTGGATGCACGCGTTGAGCGCGTTCGTGTGGAAGAGGGGCAGGCACGTGTAGAGGACGTCGCTCTCGTCGATCCCGCCGAGCATCGCCGCCGTGCCGAGCGCCCACCAGTAGAACTGGGCCTGCGGGCACATCACGCCCTTCGAGGGGCCCGTCGTCCCGGAGGTGTAGAGGATCGCGACCGTGTCGCCGGGACGGACCGGATGCGCCGGAACGGCGTCCCCCGGCTGCGGAAACGGGCCGACCGGGCGTCCGAGCCGGTCGCGGCCGCCCTCGCCCCCGAGCTCCCAGATCCGCTCGAGCTCGGGCGGCACGCCCTCGAGCACGTCGAGATGCTGGACGAGCCCGGGCTCGATCGCGAGCACGCGGGGACCGGAGTTCGTCAACACGTGCTGGAGCTGCGGCCCCCGGACGGCCGTGTTGATCGGGACGAGGATCGCGCCGAGCCAGGCGCTCGCAAACCACGCGTCGACGACCTCGGAGCGGTTCTCGGACATGATCGCGACCCGGTCGCCGGCCTGTACGCCGGCGGCGGCAAAGGCGCCGGCGGTGCGGGCCACGGCCTCGCGCATCGCGGCGTACGTGCGCACCGTCTCGCCGGCCTTCAGGTAGCGCCGGTCGCCGATCGCCGCCGCCTGCCGCTCGAGCAGGGCGGGGAGGGTCCTCTCGCCGGCGGGCACGTCGCTCACGTGCGCGAAGCTACCAGCCGCGCCCCGAGCGCCTCCAGCACCGACTCGGCCTCCAGCGCGAGCCGGCGGACGATCTCGCCCGCGGGGAGGACCTCACGCACGAGCCCTGCGCCCGGCCCGGCGTAGAGCGCCATCTCGCCGACCGCGCCGACGTCGCCGGCATTCGGGGTGTCGACGAACCAGCGGGGGATCTCGAGCTCGCCGTCCGGGAGCGGGCGCCGGGCGATCACCTCGGCCGGGCGGTCGGACGGCCGCGAACGCGGCTCGGGCTCGAGCTCCCATGCGTCTGTCGTCGCGTTCCGGAGCACGCGCTCGGGCCGCCCGGGCCAGCCGATCTCGAAGATGTCCGTGAGGATCGAATCCTCCGCCGAGGCTCCGACGATCTCCCGCTTGTAGAGCTCGTGCGCGCCGGACTCCTCCGAGGCGACGAGCCTCGTCCCGAGCAGCGCCCCCTCCGCCCCGAGGGCGAGCGCGGCGGCCAGCCCGCGCCCGTCGGCGATCCCGCCGGCTGCGAGCACCGGGGTCGCGCCGGCGGCGTCGACGACCTGGGGGACGAGCGCGAACGTGGGCACGGCGCCCGTGTGCCCGCCCGAGTCGGAGCCCTGCGCGATCACCGCGTCGGCGCCGGCCGCCGCCGCGGCGTGCGCCTCCGCCGGGGTCTCGCAGCGGTGGAAGACCTTCGTCCCGGCGGCACGGCAGAGCTCGATGCAGGCCGTGGGGTCGCCGAACCCGGTCGCCAGCACGTCGATCCCCTCCTCGAGGATCGCGGCGACCGCCTCCGTCGGCTGGAGCTCCAGGATCACGTTCACGCCGACGGGCCCCGGGGTGAGGCGGCGGATCTCGCGCAGCCGGGCGATCACCTCGTCCGGCGGGTCGCCGGCCGCGCCGGTCATCCCGAAACCACCTGCGTTCGTCACCGCCGCGGCGAGGCGCGCGCCGGCGATCGAGCCCGTGCCGGCGCCGACGATCGGCAGCTCGATCCCGAGCATCGTGCACAGGCGCGTCCGGAGGGGCATCGGAGCTCAAGGTTACGACACCGGGCTTCCGGGTGCCCGTTCGCGGGCTGCCGCCCCTTCCCGCCCCGGTGACCGTGGAGGCCCGGCGACCGCCGCCGCGGATCTCTCAGGGAATCGGGATGTCTCGCCGCTTGCGGGCGGCGCGCCGCTCACGCGCGCTGAGGTCGGCTTCCTTCACCGGCACGACGACCGACCAGTGCCCGCCGACGGGGCAGCGCTGGATCCTCCACCAGCCGAGCCGGATCGCCTTCAGCGAGCCGCCGGGGATCCAGACCGTCGTGAACAGGTGACCTTGCCGGCAGCGGACGACGACGTTGGCGCCGAAGCGGTAGCCGCGCAGCATCGCCACGATCGTGCCGGCCACGTTCGCGAGCAGGACCACCACGAGAGCCCGCCGGCGCTTGCCGCGAGGAATGGGCATGGAACGATTATGCCCGTCGCTCGTGCACCCCCGGCCAGGGAGCGCGGAGGCCCGCCCGCCGCAACCGCCGCCCGGCGGGTCTCGCCCGGGTTCGGGAGCCCAGCGGGCTCGGCAGCGCCGCCCCTCCTGGCGCACGGGAGGGGTGGCGCTGGGACGTCCGGGGTTCAGCCTTCGTCGAGCTCCGCGAGGCTCATCTCGAGCCCGAGCGCGCGGACCATCTTGCCGGCCGCCGAAGCGACCCGGGCAGAGCCGACGATCGGTGCGATCGCGGCGAGCATTCCCTCGACCTGCGCGGCGTCGACGTCGACGTCGCCGGCCATCTTCAGGTTCAGCATGTAGGAGACGGGCGGCGCGTCGACCGCCACGAGTGCGGCCATCCTGACGAGCATGAGCGACTGGGCATCGAGGGTCGATGCCTCGATTCCCGCCAGGTTGATGGCGGAGAGGAGTTCGAGGATGGGTGAATCGGAGGCCTGGTCTGCCATTGCAGCTCCTTCTGGTTCGTAGTCGGGTCGTCGGAACGCCCTGATGCTGCCAGATCGAGCCGGTGGGCCCGGGCTCGACCGCGGATTGCCACCAGAACGAAACGGGCCAGCATCGATGCCGGACCGTGGCGTGGACGGTCGAGGGGTCTGACCCCTCGCGGGCCGCCGGCAGCTGCGAGTATGCCCGTTGCGGGACGAGGGCCGGGGAGATCCCCGGGGCGCTTGCCCGGCGAATGCTCCGCGCGAGCGGACGTGAAAGCAACGGAGATGATCCCGTCCCAGAAGATCGGCCACCTCGACCAGGTGGCTCTCGCGTCGCAAGGGCCGCATGCCGTCGACGTCCGCGTGCTCGGCGGCATCGATCTCCGGCTTCATCCCGGGCGGGGCCTCGATATCGGCGCAGCCTGGTTCCGCGGCGCCCCGCTCGCCTGGATCGCGCCGGCCGGCGAGGGCGGCGCCGCCGCCCCCGCCTGGCGGGACGCCTGGGGCGGAGGATTGGTGACCACCTGCGGGCTCGACAACGTCGGGGCGCCGTCCGAGGGCATCGGCCTGCACGGCACCTACATGTTCCTCCGGGCGGAGGAGGTGCAGACGTCGCGGACCCGGGACGCGATCGTGTGCCGCGCCACGGTCAACGACCCGCGCGGGCTACGAGTCGAGCGCACGGTTCGGACGAGCGTCGGCGAGGGACGGCTGGAGCTCGTGGATCGCACGGTGAACCTCGCCGAGGTGGAGCTCGAGGCGCCGCTCCTCTATCACGTCAACCTCGGCTGGCCGCTCTGGGACGTGGGTAGCCGCGTCGACACGGACGCTGTCGAGGTCAGGGCTCGCGACGCCGACGCCGCGACGCACGACTGGCGAGCGGCCCCCGAGGTGGTGATCGAGAAGCCAGAGCGCGTCTGGGAGCACGTCGGAGCAACTCGGGCCAGCGTCACGAACGACCGCCTCGGCCTCCGGGTGGCGGTCGAGTCCGACCTGCCGCGCCTCTGGCAGTGGGTCGATCCGAACCCTGGCGTCTACGTCCTCGGGCTCGAGCCGGCCAACTGCTCGGTGCTTGGACGCGCCCACGACCGGGCGGAAGGGCGCCTGCCGCAGCTGCCGCCCGGCGCCGAGCGCACCTCCCGCCTCGTCCTGACGGCCGAGCTCGGCTGAATCGGCCGGCGGGCCGGTCGGCCCGCCGCAGCGTCCTTCAGGGCGCGGCGCGGATCGCGTGCGCGGTGCGGCGGGCGAGGGCCATGATCGTCAGCATCGGATTGACGCCCGGCGCCGTCGGCAGCGCCGAGGCGTCGCCGATCCAGACGCCCGGGACGTCGTGCAGCTCGCCGAACGGGCCCGCGACGGAGGCCAGCGGGTCGACGCCCAGCCGGCACGAGCTCATCTGGTGCGCCGAGAAGGCCGTGCGGTCGTGCGGTGCCCGTTCGAGCCGGGCGAGGAACGCCTCGAAGTCGTCGCCCTCCCGCCAGCCGAGCTCGTCCCAGTGGAAGGTGAGGATCTCCCCGGCCCCGCGGGCGCGGTGCAGCCGAGCGAGCTCGACGTGCGCGCGGGCGGCGACGCGGCGATCGACCGGGTCGTCGAGCTCCCAGCGGACGACCGCCTCGCCGCCCGGGCCGAGCACCACCTCGCCCTCCCCGTTGTCGTGGGAGACCGCGTGCCAGGTCGCGGCCCGGCGGAGCTGCAGCATCCGCTCCTTGTGCGCGGCCCCGCTCGTGAACGGGAGCGACGCGGCCCAGAAGGGCAGGCTCAGCCCGACCGACTCGACGAGGAAGCCTGCGCCGTCGACCGCGTGGGCGAAGTCGAACGAGACGGTCGCCTGGAACTGCCCGTTCCACGCGTTCACCTCCTCGTCGTAGAGGCCGGTCACGAAGTAGGTCGGGTGCAGGCGGAGATGCTTGCCGGCAGCCGGGCCGCCGATCCCGCTGCGCAGCAGGAGCGCCGGCGACTCGATGCCGCCGCAGGCGACGACGACCGTCGGAGCCTCGACGGTGAGCTCGAGCTCCGAGCCGTCCTCGCCCCGGACGCGCGCGGCCACGCCGGCGGCGCGCCCGTCGCGAACCGAGATCCGCTCGACCGAGCAGCCGGTCACGAACCGGGCCCCGTCGTCGGCCGCGTCCTGCAGGTAGGTCTTGAGCGTCGACTGCTTGCAGCCCTGCTGGCAGCCCGCGTTGCAGTAGCCGCAGTAACGGGGGTCGTCGTCGAGCGAAGCGTTGCGCGCCAGGAGCTCGTGCGAGAGCCCGCGCGCCGTCAGCGCCTCGACCATCAGCTCGTTCGTCCGGTTCGGCCTGGTCGCCGCCGTGTTGACGTTGATCCGCGCCGACACCGCGTCGAGATGCGCATCGAACGCGGGCGAGTCCAGGCCGTCGAGGCCGAGCCGCGCCCACGCCGAGCGGATCTCGGCGGGCGGGCGCAGGCAGACCATCGAGTTGACGACCGTGCCGCCGCCCAGCGTTGCGCCGGCCAGGATCCCGATCGAGCCGCTCTCGGAGCCGAAGAGCCCGCCGCGGAGGTACAGCTCCTGCGCGCCGACGAGCTCGAGCTGGCGGAAGTCCGACTCGTTCCGGTAGCCGCCCCGCTCGAGCACGATCACGCTGCGCCCGGCCCGCTGCAGCTCCGCGGCGATCACCGATCCGCCCGCGCCGGAGCCGACGACGCAGACGTCGGCCGAGATCGTCGCGCGCGGGCCCGCGAGCCGCTCGAGCGGGATCGTCTTCGGCGCCCGCTCGGGCGGCGGCGGCTCCGTCACGGGCCCCGGGTAGCCGAGGGCGTCCCAGTTCGGGTTGCGGCCGTCGGCGCCGGGGAGCGCGTAGAAGAGCGAGAGCACCGTGCCCTTGAGCTCGCGGAGCAGCTCGCGCGTCTCGCCGCCTGCAGACCCGAGCTCGAGCACGAGCCGCGTCCGGCCCTCGAGGTCGAGCCCGGAGAAGTTGCGGGCCTCGAGCGCAGCGAGCAGCGGCTCGTGGCGCGGCCCGGCGCTGGCGGCGAGCAACGCGGGCCGGGCCAGGTCCGAGGCCGAGCGCTGCAGGAACGCGCGTGCCGCGGCGTCCGCGGCGTCGCCGTCGACGCGCGGGACGAACGTGTCCGCGAGCTGGGTCAGGACGGGGCTCGGCAGGGCCATGCCGCCATCGTCTCGCAGCGCGCTTCCTCCGCGCACGGGGAACCGCTCGGTCGCTTGAGCGACGCTCAGCGCTTGCAATTCCCCGACTGACATGTTACATGTCACCCATGCGGGGAGCCGTGGCGATGCTCGAGCGCACCGACCTGAACGACCAGGTGTACGCGAGCCTGAAGGAGCGGCTTGCGACGCGCAGGCTCGCCCCGGGCGAGAAGCTCAGCCTGCAGGAGCTCGCCTCCGCCTTCGGCGTCTCGAGGAGCCCCGTCCAGCACGCCCTCACCCGGCTCGTCAGCGAGGGGCTCGTGGCCGTCAAGCCGCACCGCGGCCACTACGTCAAGCCGCTCACGCCGGCGGTCGTGCGCGAGGCCTACGACGTGCGCGAGGCGCTCGAGCTGCACGCGGCGGAGAAGACCGTCGGCCGCGTCCCGGCGGAGCAGCTCGCGGAGCTGCGCCGCCTGATGGAGCGGACGCTCTCGATGGTCGAGGGCCGGCGCCTCGCCGATCGCCGCGGCTACATCGCGACCAACCAGGCCTTCCACGACCATCAGGTCGGGCTCGCGGCGAACGACCTGCTGCTCCAGACCTACCGGCAGCTGAGCGTCAACGCTCTGATGGAGCGGGTCCTCGCCGGGCCGGACGCGCGCGGCGGCGACGTCGCGGCCGAGCACGTCGAGCTCGTCGAGGCGTTCGAGGCCGCCGACCTCGCACGCGTCGGAGCGGCGATCCGGGCCCACGTCGAGACCGGGAAGCAGCTGGCACTCGAGGCGATCGAGCGGGCGGGAGGGGTCCTGTGAGCCTGTCGCAGCGCGAGCGCGAGCGTCGCGCCGAGGCGCTCCAGGGGATCGTCCGCGAGCTCGAGCTCGACGTGCTCCTGCTCGCCGGGGCCGACTACCGCGGGCACAAGGGGACGCTCCGCTGGGCGGCCGACTACAACCTCGCGCACCGGTACGGCTACGCCGTCGTCCCGCCCGGCGGCGAGCCGGAGCTGCTCCTGCCGCTCAACCTCGGGATGGCCCGGCGGGGCGGCTGGGACGTGCCGACCCGCTTCGCCCGCGACCTGCGCACCGGCATCCCGGAGCGGCTGCGCGAGCTGGGCCCGATCCGCCGGATCGGCGTCGTCGGCCTCGCGCAGGCGATGAAGGTCGAGGACTACCTCGCGCTCGTGGCGGCGTTCCCGGCCGCCGAGCTCGTCGACGCGCAGGATGCCTTCGAGCGCGTGCGCGCCCGCAAGAGCGACGAGGAGCTCGAGGGCGCCCGCGAGTCCGCCCGGATCGCCGACGCCTGCTTCGAGCGGCTGCTCGAGATCACGAGACCGGGGATCGCCGAGCGGGCGATCGGGGCGGCGATGCTCGAGCGCTGCTGCGCGCTCGGCGGCGAGGACCCGCTGTTCCTCTCGATGGCACCGGAGCCGGCCGGCGCCGGCAAGGTCACAGGCACCTTCGGCCCGCCCGGCGACCGCGTGCTCGGCCCCGGCGACCAGCACATCTTCTCCTTCGAGCTGATCGGGCCGCTCGGCTACTGGGTCGAGTTCGCGCGGATGGTCGTGCTCGGCGAGCCGAGCGAGCTCCAGTCGCGCCTGAACGCGGCCGTCACGGCCGGCCTCGAGGCGGGGCAGGCGCAGATGAGGCCCGGGAAGCGCCCCGACGAGGTGCAGCGCGCGATCGTCGACGCGGTCGAGCGGCACGGCGCCCGCTCGACGTACTGGTCGGGCCACGGGATCGGCCAGGACGTGATCGAGGAGCCCTGGCTCGGGCTCGAGGTGGTCCAGGATCGAGACGCTCCCTCCAGCTGGACGCTGGAGGCCGGGATGGTGCTCTCCAACCACCCGTACGTCGTCGACCTCGACGAGCGGGGGATCGCGTACATGGCCGACACGTATATCGTCGCCGAGGGCGGCGGCGAGGCCCTCTCGCAGCAGCCCCTCGACCTCTACGTCCTGCCGTGAGCGCCGCCGACCCGATCCTCGCCTCGGTCCTCCAGCGTCGCGTGCACGCGATCACCCAGGAGATGGCCACGGTGCTGATGCGATCGTCGCGCTCGCCGATCTTCAACGAGATCGGCGACCTCGTGACGGTGATCTTCGACCGCGGCGGCCGTACGCTCGCGCAGACCGAGTACGCCTCGATCATCGCGAACGGCGCCGGGCCGCCGCTGCCGTACATCCTCGAGCGCTTCGAGGGAGACCTGCACGACGGCGACGTGATCCTCCACAACGACGTCTTCACCGGGGGCAACCAGAATGCCGACGTCGGCGTCTACATGCCGGTCTTCCACGGCGGCGAGCCGGTTGCCTGGCTCGCGAGCAAGGGGCACGTCGCCGACATCGGCGGCATGACCGCCGGCGGCTACGACCCGAACGCGCGCGAGGTCTGGCAGGAGGCCTTCCGGATCCCGCCGCTCAAGCTCGTCGACCGCGGGGAGCTGCGCCGGGACGTCTGGGAGCTCGTCCGCGCGAACATCCGGCTCGACATCGTCACCGAGGACGTGAAGTCGATGATCGGCGCCTGCACGATCGGCAAGCGGCGGCTGCTCGAGGTGCTCGACCGCTACGGCGTCGAGGTCTTCGACGAGCACATGGAGCTTCGTGCTCGAGGCCTCGGAGCGGCTCGTGCGCGCCGAGATCGAGCGCTGGCCCGACGGCGTGTACCACGGGGAGAGCTGGATGGTCTCCGACGGCCTCGATCCGTCGGCGCGCTACCGGATCGCGGTCGAGGTCACGGTCGCGGGCTCGGAGATCAGCTTCGACTTCTCCGCCACCGACGACCAGGCGCCCGGCTTCACCAACATGCCGCCGGCCTCGGCGACGGGCGCCGTCCGGATCGCCTTCCTGATGCTGATGAACGCGGGCGGCATCGACGTGCCCACGAACGAGGGCCTGTTCGTGCCGGTGACGACGGTGTTCCGGGAAGGGTCGCTGCTGAACCCGCGCTTCCCGGCCTCGTCGATCTTCGGCAACCAGATGTGCGACGAGGTGCTCGAGTCGATCATGCTCGCCCTCGCCGAGGCGCTCCCCGACCGCGTCACGGCCGGCTGGAACCAGCTCCTCTGCACCACGCTCGCCGGGATCGACCCGCGCACCGACGCACCCTCGGTCTCGCTCTCGATCTTCATGCGCGGCGGGCCGGGGGCGATGAGCGGCGCCGACGGCTTCGACGCGCTCGGGTTCTCCGGCACGCCCGGCTCGATGCGCTCGCCGGACATGGAGATGTTCGAGCTCTCCTCGCCGCACTTCATGGAGCAGTACGAGTACCTGCCCGACTCGGCCGGCGCCGGCGAGTGGCGGGGCGGGCTGGGGACGATCTCCCGCTGGCGCTTCTACGGGATCGGCGAGCTGGGCGTGACGATCGGCGACGACGTCGCGGCGGAGGGCGCCGACCCGGCCCCGGGCCTCTTCGGCGGCGAGCCGGCGGGGCTGAACGAGCTTCAGCTCCACTTCCCGGACGGGACGGTCAAGGAGTGGGGCTCGAAGGAGATCGTGCACGACATCCCGCCCGGCACGGTCTGCGAGGCGCGCAACGGCGGCGGCGGCGGCTACGGCGACCCCCACCGCCGCGACGCCCGCCTCGTCTTCGAGGAGGTGCGCGACGGCCTGCTCTCGCCCGGGAAGGCCCGCGCGAGCTACGGCGTCGCCGTGCTGGCCGACCTGAGCGGCATCGACGAGGCCGAGACGGCGAGGCTGCGCGCGTGAGCTTCCGGATCGGGATCGACGTCGGCGGCACGTTCACCGACTTCCTCGTCCTCGGCGACGGGGACGTGCGGCTCGTCCACAAGACGAGCTCGACTCCGGCCGACCCGTCGCTCGGCCTCGTCACCGGCCTGGAGGAGATCGGCCGCCGGCTCGACCTCTCGATCGAGGAGCTGCTGGCCCGGGTCGAGCTGATCGTCCACGGGACGACGGTCGCCACGAACGCGCTCCTGACCGGGCGCGGGGCCACGACCGGCCTGCTCGCGACCGCCGGCTTCCGCGACACGCTCGCCCTGCGCAACGGCCTGCGCGAGGCGCCCTACGACAACCGGCTGCAGCCGCCCGAGCCGCTCGTGCCGCGCCGCCTGCGGCTCGGCGTGCGCGAACGAACGGACTACAAGGGGGACGAGGTGACCCCGCTCGCCGGGGAGGACGTCCGGGCGGCGTGCGAGGCCTTCCGCGCCGCCGGCGTCGAGGCGGTGGCGATCTCGTTCCTCCACTCGCCGTCGGGCCCCGCCCACGAGCGGCGCGCGCTCGAGCTCTGCCGGGAGCTGCTGCCGGGTGTGTACGCGACCGCGTCGAGCGACCTGCTCTCGCAGGTGCGCTACTACGACCGCACCTCGACGACGGTGCTGAACGCCTACGTGGGGCCGATCATCACGCGCTACCTCGAGTCCCTCACCCACCGCCTCGACGAGCTCCGCTTCGGCGGGGTGCTGCTCGTCATGCAGTCGAACGGCGGCGTGGCGACGCCCGCCGAGGTCTCGGAGCGCGCGGCGCTGTCGCTCCTCTCCGGGCCGGCCTCGGGCCCGACCGCGGGACTCTGGCAGCTCGCCCCGCACGGCGAGCGCGACTGCATCACGATCGACATGGGCGGAACGAGCTTCGACGCCGCCCTCGTCAAGGACGGGGAGCCGCTCGTCATGACCGACGCCGTGGTCGACCGCTGGCGGCTCGCGCTGCCGACGATCGACATCCACACGATCGGCGCCGGCGGCGGCTCGATCGCGCGGGTCGACGACGGCGGGCTGCTCCAGGTGGGGCCGCAGAGCGCCGGCGCCGTGCCCGGGCCCGCCTGCTACGGCCGCGGCGGCGTCGAGCCGACGACCACCGACGCCGACCTCGTGCTCGGCTTCCTCGACGAGGCGAGCTTCCTCGGCGGCGAGCTGAGGCTCGACCGCGACGCGGCCGTGCGGGCGATCGAGGAGCGGATCGCCGGCCCGCTCGGGATCGACGCCGTCGAGGCCGCCGCGGGGATGTACGACCTCGTGAACGTGACCATGGCGACGGGCGTCCGCGAGGTGAGCGTGCGCCGGGGGCTCGACCCGCGCGACTTCCCGCTCGTCGTCGCGGGCGGCGCCGGCCCCGTGCACGCGGCCGCGATCGCGCAGGAGCTGGGGATCCCGATGCTGCTCGTGCCGCGCGAGTCGTCGATCTTCTGCGCCGCCGGGATGCTGATGTCCGACTTCAAGCACGACTTCGTGCGGGCCTACAAGACCACCCTCGACGGAGCCGACCTCGCCCACATCGCCGGGCTGCTCGCCGAGATGGAGGGGCAGGGCCGGGCGGTGCTCGAGCGCGAGCGCGTCGAGCCCGGGCAGATCGAGGTCCGGAACGCGCTCGACCTGCGCTACGTCGGGCAGTGGCACGAGCTGACGATGCCAGTGGGCGCGCTCGAGGTCGCGGCGATCGCGGCCGCCTTCCATGCCGAGCACGACCTGCTCTTCGGCTACTCCTCGCCCGAGATGCCGATCGAGATCCTGGCCTGCCGGGTGACGGCGGTCGGGCTGACGCCGAAGCCAGCTCAGCTCGACCTCGCAGAGAGGCCGGGGGGCGCCGAGCAGGCGCGGCTCGGCGAGCGCCCGGTCTGGTCGCCGTCCCGGCGCCGGCTCGTCGACACGCCCGTCTACGACGGTCCCGCGCTCGGGCCGGGCCTGTCCCTGGCCGGCCCGGCGATCGTGGAGCTCGCCAACACGACGATCGCCGTGCTCGACGGCTTCGACCTGCTGCTCGACCGGTTCGGCTCGTTCGTCCTCCACACCGGCGACCGTGGCCGCGCGCTGGCGGCCGAGCTGGTCTCGGGCGCAGCGCCGTGACCGCCTGCGGCGTCGTCGGCGCGGGAGCGATCGGCCGCGGCTTCGTCGCGAGCCTCGCCCGCGCCGGCTTCCCCGTCGCAGTCTACGACCTCGATCCTGCCGCCGCCGCCCGCGCGGCGGCCGCCGGCGGGTCCGCCGCGGGCTCGGCGGCCGAGCTCGCCCGGATCTCGGACGTCGTGCTGCTCGCCCTGCCCGACACCCCCGAGATCCTCGCCGCGCTCGACGGCGGCCTCGAGCAGGGGCTGCGCCGGGGCGCGACCCTCGTCGTCACCAGCACCGTCTCGCCCGGGACGCCGCTCGAGCTCGAGCGGCGGCTCGCGCCGCGCGGGGTGGACGTGCTCGACGCGCCGGTGAGCGGCGGCCCGGCGAAGGCCGCCGCCGGCGAGCTGGCGATCATGGTCGGCGGCCCGCAGAGCGTCTTCGAGAGCCGGCGGCCGGTGCTCGAGGCGCTCTCGTCCCAGCTCGTCCACGTCGGTCCGACCGGGCACGGCGAGATCGCGAAGCTCGTCAACAACCTGATGGGGGCGGTGATCGTCGTCGGGATCGCCGAGGGGCTCGCGCTCGCCGCGAAGGCCGGGGCCGACGTGGGCAGGGTCTGCGACGCCGTCTCCGGCGGGAGCGGCTCGAGCTGGATCCTGCGCGAGTGGATCCCAGACACCGCCTTCCGAGGCGACTACGAGCGGCGGTTCTCGCTCGACCTGATGGGGAAGGACATGGGGCTGATCGCCGGCCTGGCGGGCGAGCTCGAGGTGCCCGTGCCGGCGCTCGAGCTCGCCGCGGCCACGTTCGAGCGCGCGATCGCCGCCGGCTACGGCAGCCACGACTTCAGCGTGGTCGCGGCGCTGCACGCGCAGGCCGCCGGCGTGGAGCTCCCCGGCGGCCCGCCGCCGCAGCCCGCCGGCGTCCAGTGACCGGCACGGCGCGGGACTTCGTCGGCTACGGCGAGCGGCCGCCGCAGGCGCGCTGGCCGGGCGGTGCGCGCATCGCGCTCAGCTTCGTCCTCAACTACGAGGAGGGCGGCGAGCACTCCCCGCTCGACGGCGACTCCGCGACGGAGCCGATCATGCACGAGATCGTCGGCGCGCCTGCCGCCGAGGGCCGCCGCACGCTGCACATCGAGTCGATGTACGAGTTCGGCAGCCGCGCGGGCTTCTGGCGGGTCCACCGCCTCTTCACCGGGCGCGACCTCCCGTTGACCGTGTTCGCCGTCGGCCAGGCGCTCGAGCGGAACCCAGAGGCGGCCCGCGCGATGGGCGAGGCCGGCTGGGAGGTGATCGGCCACGGGTGGCGCTGGATCGACTACGGCGACGTGCCCGAGGACGTCGAGCGCGAGCACATCCGGCGCACGAACGAGACGATCGAGCGGCTCTGCGGCCGGCGGCCGGTCGGGTGGTTCGCGGGCCGCCTGAGCGAGAACACCCGGCGGCTTGCCGTCGCCGCGGGAGGCCTCCTTTACGACTCCGACTCGCTGGCCGACGAGCTGCCGTACTGGGTCGAGGTCGAGGGCCGCCCCCACCTCGTCGTCCCCTACAGCCTCGACTGCAACGACTTCAAGTTCCTGCTCAACAACGGCTGGGTGACCGGGGAGGACTTCTTCCGCTACCTCGTCGACACCTTCGACCAGCTCTACGAGGAGGGCGCGGAGACGCCGAAGCTGATGAACATCGGCCTGCATGCGCGGATCGTCGGCCGGCCGGGCCGCGCCCGCGGCCTCGCGCGCTTCCTCGACCACATCGCCGGCATCCCGGAGGTCTGGGTCGCGACGCGGGCCGAGATCGCCCGCCACTGGGCGGCGACCAACCCGCCCGGGCCCGTCGGCGGAGCGGCTCCCCGGGGCGGCTGAGGGCTCCCCTCGCGGGCCTCTACTCCTCGAGGAACGCCGTCACGAGCGCCGCGAACTCCTCCGGCAGCTGGTCCGGCGCGGGGATCATCCCGCCGGGGAGGTCGACGAGCCGGGCCTGCGGCAGGTGGGGGACGAGCTTCTCGACCTCCGCGCACGCGAACGGATCCTCGGTCGGCCTGATGATCAGCGTCGGTGCCGCCACGAGCGGCAGCCTCGGCTCCATCCCGTAGCGGGCCACGGTCGTGTGGCCTCCGCCCGCGCGGTCGCCTGCCTTGAGCGCGTCGACGACGAACCGCTCGAGCAGGTCGATGCGGGGCGGGTAGAAGGGCGCCCGCATCGCCCACAGCTCGACGAGGTGGGAGCCGTCGAGCTTGCGCTCGACCTCGTCGACCGGCGGCTTGTCGCCGTACAGCCGCCTGTGCTCGTCGTCGACGTAGGCCGGTGCGGAGAGGACCAGCCTGTCGACGCGCTCGGGGAACCCGGCGGCGATCTCGGTGGCGATCACGGCCCCCGTGTGGTGGCCGACGACGGAGGCCCGGTCGACGCCGAGCGCGTCGAGCAGGCTGACGGCGACCCCGGCCCAGAGCTCGATCGTGTCCGGCTCCCCGGGCTTGGACGAGTCGCCGAACCCGATCGTGTCCATCGCGATCGCGTGGAAGCGCTCGCCGAGGATGGGCAGGACGTCGCGGTACTCGTCCCACGAGCGCGGCGTCTGGTGGAGGAGGAGCACCGGCCGACCCGCGCCCGCCTGGGCGACGTGGATCGTTCCGGCGGGAACGGAGACGAACGAACGGGTGACCTCGGCCATCGGTGCCCTTTCTCTCGCGGGACGGACTGGAAGCGCGATCTGCGAGCCTACGCCTCGCGGGCCGGGCCGGCAACGGGATCTGCGAGACTTCGCCGGGTGACCGTCAGACCTCAGGACCTCGGCGGCCGGAAGGGATTCGGGCCCGTTGCGATCGAGGCCGACGAGCCCGTCTTCCACGCGCCCTGGGAGGGGCCGGTGATCGCCGGCATCCTCGCGACCATGGTCGCCGGGCTCTACAACGTCGACCAGTTCCGGGCCGGGATCGACGACCTCGACCCGCTCAGCTACCTGAGCGTCGGCTACTACGGGCGCTGGCTGCACACGCTGGAGGTCAACTGCATGAACGCGGGTGTCGTCACCGGCGACGAGATCGAGTCGCGGATCGCCGAGATCGCCGAGCGTCCCGGCGCGCCCCTGCCGGAGCGCGACGATCCGCGGCTCGCGGCGCAGCTCCGCGAGCTGATCGAGCAGGGCGCGTCGAACGCGCGCGAGGTCGCGGGCCCGCCGGCGTTCCGGGTCGGCGACCGCGTCCGCGGCCGGACGCTGCCGGGGGCGCGCCACGTGCGGATCCCGGGCTACGCGCAGGGCCGGGTCGGCGTCGTGCACCTCGTCCACGACGCCTTCGTCTTCCCGGATACGAACCTCTCCGGCGAGGGCGAGAACCCCGAGCACGTGTACGCGGTGCGCTTTTCCGCCCGCGACCTCTGGCCCGACGGCGACGAGCACGCGACCGTGCTGGTCGACCTCTGGGAGAGCTACCTCGACCCCGCCTGACGGCGCGAGGAGGAGAAGCCCGTGACCGAGACCGCCGACACCCCGACCTCCTCGTATGCCGCGCTGCGAGCCCGCGCGATCGAGTCGCTCCTGATCGAGAAGGGCTACCTGACCGAGGAGGCCGTCGACTACGTCGTGTCGGCCTACGAGCAGGACATCGGCCCGCTGCGCGGCGCCCGCCTCGTCGCCCGGGCCTGGGTCGACCCGGGGTTCAGGGAACGGCTGCTCGCCGATGCATCCGGGGCCGCGCGCGAGCTCGGGATCGGCGGCTTCGTCGGCGAGAACGTGACGGCGGTCGAGAACTCGCCCGGCGTTCACAACGTGGTCGCGTGCACTCTCTGCTCGTGCTACCCGTGGGCGGTGCTCGGGCTCCCGCCGACCTGGTACAAGTCCCCCGAGTACCGGGCCCGGATCGTTCGCGAGCCGCGCGCGGTGCTCGCCGAGTTCGGGCTCCAGCTCGCCGAGGGCGTCGAGATCAGGATCTGGGACTCGAGCTCGGACATGCGCTACTTCGTGCTTCCCGAGCGGCCGGCGGGGAGCGAGGGCCTGGGCGAGGAGGAGCTGGCGGCGCTCGTCACGCGCGACTCGATGATCGGGACGGGCAGCCCGAAGGGCGTCCCGGGGTGAGCGGCCCCGCGGCAACGATCGCCGAGCAGCTGGCCGCGGCCGAGGGATCGCCGGCCGCGCCCCCGCGCTCGAACGGGGAGCTCGTCTTCGCAGCCCCCTGGGAGAGCCGCTCGTTCGGATGGCCGTCGCTCTCTCGGAGGCCCGTACGACCGACTGGGAGGCGTTCCGGCAGCGCCTGATCGAGGAGATCGGCTCCTGGGAGCGCCGGCACGGCGGCGAGCCGGGCGCCCGCTGGAGCTACTACGAGCGCTGGCTCGCCTCGCTCGAGCGCCTGCTCGTCGACGACCGCCTGCTCACGCCCGGGGAGATCGAGCAGCGGGTCGTGCTGCTCGAGCAGCACGACGAGCACGAGCACGACCACGAGCACGGCCGGCACCACGACCACGCCCGCTAGGTGATCGCCCTCGATCTCGCGACGGCGTCGCCTGCGCTGCTCGAGATCGACATGCAGCTCGCGTTCGTGTCGCCCGAGGGGGCGTTCGGCAACGACGCCGGCGCGCTGATCGAGCGCCTGAACCCGTTCCTCGACGCCTGCCGGAGCCGTTCCGTGCCGGTGATCTTCAGCAGCTACCTGCTCCGCGCCGACCTGGCGGATGCAGGCCTGCTGAGCGGGAACGCGGCGGCGGCGCACTTCGGCGAAGCCGCGCCCGGCGCGGCGCTCGATCCGCGGATCGAGCGCGCCGAGGGCGACCTCGCCGTCCGCCACAACCGGCCGAGCGCGCTCTTCCGCAGCGACCTCCCGGCGGTGCTCTCGGGCCTCGGCGCCGACGCCCTCCTGCTCACCGGCGTGAGCGTCAACAACGCGATCAGCTCGACCGCCCGCGACGCGTTCGCCCGCGACCTGCCGGCGCTCGTCGTGCGCGACCTCGTCGGGGCGACCCCGTGGGAGGCCGACGAGAAGCACGACACCTACTTCGAGATCCTCGCCGCCTGGACGGCGGAGGTGGCCGACTCGGCCGACGTGCTCGCGCGGATCGACGCCCGGCCGGCCGCCGGGTAGAGCCCGGTCGCCCGCGTCAGCCCCGGGAGGCGCGCCTGCGGCGGAAGCGGTCGATCAGCACCGAGATCACGAGCACGGCCCCCGTGATCACGTTCTGGTAGTAGATGTTGATGCTCGAGATGATCAGCCCGTTCTGCAGCACCCCGAGGAAGAGGACGCCGAGGAACGTGCCGAACATCGTGCCGACGCCCCCGACGAAGCTCGTCCCGCCGAGCAGCACCGCCGCCGCGGCCGTGAACTCGATCCCGCTGTCGGTGTCGGGGGCGGCCGCCGCCAGCTGGCCGGCTGCGAGGAAGCCCGCGAACGCGGCGAGGCCCGCGCAGATCGCGTAGGCCGAGATGCGGATCACGACGATGTTGATGCCGGCGAGGCGTGCCGCCTCGGAGTTGCCGCCGACCGCGTAGATCATCCGCCCGTAGCCGGTGTAGCGGGTCACGAACGTCGCCAGCAGCAGGACGGCGAGAGAGATGATCGTCAGGTAGCCGACCTGGCCGATCCCGTTGTTGCCGATGTTGCGGAGCGTCGTGTAGTTGAAGAGCCCGATCGACTGCCCGCTCGTGATCACGAGCGCGATGCCGCTCGTCGCGTACGAGACTCCGAGCGTGATCATGAAGAAGTTGCCGCCGAACTTGGCGATCGGGATCCCGTTCAAGGTGATGCCGATCAGGATCCCGACGATGATCACGATCACCATCGCGGCGTAGGTGCCGACGCCGTGGTTGAGCAGCTCGGCGACGAAGACTCCCGAGAGCGCGAGCACCCCCGCGATCGAGAGGTCGAACCCTCCGACGAGCAGCACGAAGGTCAGCCCGACGCTCAGCACGAGCAGGATCGCGTTGGTCTGCAGGATGTTGAGGAAGTTCGTCCAGGTGTGGAACTGCGGCTGCAGGTACGAGAAGATCGCGACGAGGATGAGCAGGACGGTGAGGACGCCGATGTACTGCAGGGTCGCCTCGGTGAACCTGCCCCTCGCCCCCGCGAGCCGCTTCTGCTCCGGGACGGACGCCTCGGCGGCGGCGTCGACGTCGGCTGCCGCGTCGTTCGCGTCGGGGGGCTCAGGCGACATGCCGCCTCCGCGTCCCGCCGGCGCTCAGGAAGGCGATCTCCTCCTCGGTCGCCTCGGCTCGCGAGAGCTCGCCGACGATCGCGCGCTCGTGCATCACGAGGACGCGGTCCGAGAGGCCGAGGATCTCGAGCATGTCGGAGGAGACGAGGACGATCGCGAGCCCGCTCTCGACCAGCTCGCCGAGGAGCGCGAACACCTCGGCCTTCGCCCCGACGTCGATCCCGCGCGTCGGCTCGTCGAGAAGCAGGACCCTGGGCTGGCGCGTCAGGCAGCGCGCGATCACCACCTTCTGCTGGTTGCCCCCGGAGAGGCTCCGGATCGACGCCTCGATCCCTGCGGTCCGGATGCGGAGCTGGGCGACGGCGCGATGGCTGAGCAGCCGCTCGCGGCCCGGTCGAGCCGAGTGAAGCGGCCAGGTGCCCATCGAGATGTTCGACTTCACGGTGCCCTCCAGGTTGAGCCCCTGGCGGTGACGCTCCTCGGGAACGAGCGCGATGCCCTTCTGGAGGGCCGCGCGCGGCGAGCGGGGCGGAACGACGGCGCCGTCGACGAGCACGCGGCCGCCGTGGACCGCCCGCACGCCGAAGATGGCCTCGAGCAGCTCCGTCCTGCCGGCGCCGACCAGCCCGGCGAGCCCGACGACCTCGCCCGCATGGACCGTGAACGAGGCGGGCGCCTGCGCGCCGTCGGCGACGAGGCCCTCGACCTGCAGGACGGGCGCACCGGCCTTGACGTCTCGCTTGTGGAAGTAGTCCGTCAGCTCGCGGCCGACCATCATCGAGGCGAGCCGTTCCTCCTCGAGCTCGTCCCGCGGGAGACCCCCGACGTTGCGACCGTCGCGGAGCACGATCGCCCGGTCGGCGAGCTCGACGATCTCGGGCAGCCGGTGCGTGATCAGGATGATCGCCGTGCCGTTGTCTCGCAGGCGGCGCAGCACGCCGAACAGCCGCTCGACGTCGCGCTCGCCGAGCCGGCTCGTCGACTCGTCGAGGATCAGGTAGCGAGGCTCGGTCGCCAGCGCCTTCCCGACCTCGACGAGCTCGCGGTCGCCGGCCTTCAGCGAGTCGAACCGCGCGCCCGGGTCGACGTGGACATCGATCAGGTCGAGCAGCGGCCGCGCCAGGTCGTTGTAGCGCCGGCGCTGGAAGAGGGAGTAGGGCCTCGGCAGCCGCGTGAGCAGGAGGTTCTCGGCCACGGTCAGCGCCGGGCAGGCCGTCGGCTCCTGCGTGACGAGCGCGACGCCCGCGTTGAGGGCGTCCCGGGGCCGCGTGAAGCTGCAGGGCGCACCGTCGATGGAGATCTGGCCGCTGTCGGCCGAGATGACGCCCGCGAGCACCTTGGCGAGCGTCGACTTGCCCGACCCGTTCTCGCCGGCGAGCGCCACGATCTCGCCTGCGTCGACGGTGAAGTCGACGTCGATCAGCGCGCGGACGTGGCCGTACTGTTTCGATACCTGGCGTGCCTCGAGCACGATCCTCTCCCTTCGACCTCAAGGCCTCTTGGCGGTGACCGCGGCGCGGCGCCCACGCGGGGCGCCGCGCCGCCTACTCGTCAAGCGAAAAGGTTGAAGCTCGTCACTTGATGTAGTTCGGGACCGTCTTCGCGTAGGTCTTCCCGCCCGACATGTAGAACGAGATCTTCATCGGCGGGCCGGCAAGACGCGTCGCGAAGGGGATATAGGAGTTCACGTTGGCCTTCGTGAGGATCTCGAACTTGGTCCAGACCGACTTCGGATAGGCCTTCTTGTTCAGCAGGTCCCAGGCGACCTGGGCCATCGACTCCCCCACCTCGACGTTCGGTGCTGCGCCGTCTGCGAACATCGCCCCGGCCTTGACCAGGGCGATCCCCTGGGCGTCGCCGTTCATGCCGTTGACGAGCGGCTGGAAGCTGCCGCCGCGCGCGGCGACCGCCGCCTCGGCACTCGGGTCGTTGTAGGCGAGGATCGCGGTCATCTGCGAGCCGTACTTCGTCTTCCAGGCCTGGACGATCGGCAGGGCGCCGGTGCTGTTGTCGGTCTGGTTGACCTGCTGCTCGAGGATCTTGCACCCCGCGGCCTTGGCGCCCGCCGCCATGCCGACGTTACGCGCCTGGAGGATGTTGACGACCGGGATCCCCTGGATGATTCCGACCGCGCAGGGCTTCCCCTCCTTCTTCAGCTCCGCGGCTGCCATCATCGCCATCTGGGCCTCGATCGGCCCGTCGTTGTACATGAAGTTCCCGTTGATGTTCGGCACGCCCGGCGACCAGATGGCGAGAATCGGGATGCCCGCCGCCTTCGCCTTCAGGAACGAGGGCTGGATGCCCTTGGGGTCGAGCGGCCAGATGAGGATCATGTTGACCTTCTTCTGGATCGCCGCGTTCATCGCCACGATCTGCGCCTGCGGGCTGTACTGCCCGCCGATCGTCTCGAAGTTCATGCCGAGCGCCTTGGCCTTCTTCGCGATGCCGTCGTTCAGCGCCTGGATCGCCGGATTTGCGAGCACCGGCGGGATGAATCCGATCGTGAACTGCGCGTTTGGCTTGGCGGCGCCCCCGCTGGTCATCGTCGCGAAGGCGACGATCGCCGCGACGGCGACGATGGTGATCATTCGTTTCTTCATTGATCTCCTCCTGGCTCGAGATGCGAGAGGCCAGCTCCAACCCGAACGCTCCTGCCGCTGGGGCTTCGACATCCCATCATCTAAACGTTTGACGAACCCTCTAAGACGACGACGACACGGACTTGTCTGATACGGGGCGAGGCGGGGTGCGACCGTACCACGGTCGCGAGACCACTGACAAGCCTTGCCACGGCCGACTGCTAGGCCGCGGCGACCGCACTCTTCCGCGAGCTCTTCTCGACGGCGTCCCGCAGCATCGGCTTGACCTTCTTCGCGAACAGCTCCTGGGTCTTCATCGCCTGCCAGCGGTGCGTCCCGCCGTAGTGGGCGATCAGCAGGAACTCGTCGAAGCGGAACTGGTCCCAGAGGTCGACGAGCTGCTGTCCGACCTTCTCCGGCGAGCCGGCGTAGACGATCTCGTACTCGAGCAGCTGCTCGTAGGAGAGGTTGCGCGTGTTCGGGAAGTCCTCGCCGGCATAGAACGCATAGCCCGCGTCGGTCAGTCGCTGCTTCTCCTCCGGGGAGGTGCGCGGGAGCGAGTCCATCGGCGAGACGTTGAAGTGGATGAAGTTCGTCAGCGGCTCGCGGCCCTCCTCGATCGCCTTGCCGTCGTCCTCGTCGAGGTAGAGCGCCTTGCTGTAGCCGAAGTTCGACTTCGTCCCCGCCGCGGCGACGGCCTCGTGGTACTGGGCGATCGGCTCGGCGAAGACGACGTTCGGCGCCGGGCCGCCGAGGCAGATCCCCCAGCCGTTCTGGACGGCGCGCGGGACCCACTTGGCGCTGGTGCCGACCTGCCAGATCGGCGGGTGTGGGCGCTGCCAGGGCTTCGGGACGACCTGGAGGTCGTGGCACTGGTAGTACTTGCCCTCGTAGCTGAACCGGTCCTCGGTCCAGGCCTTGAGCAGGATCTCGAGGCACTCGGGGTAGCGCTCGACGTTCTCCTCCATGACGATGTTCGCCGGGTCGTTCAGCCAGGCATGCCCGCGCCCGACGCCGACGTCCAGCCGGCCGCGGAGGAGGATGTCGGCCTGGGCGATCTCGCTCGCGAGCACCATCGGGTTGTGGAGGGGGAGCGTGTGGCAGAGCGTGCGGAAGCGGATGTTCCTCGTCCGCTCGGCGAGCGTGCAGAAGACCCCGAGCGGGAACGGGTTGATCGCGAACTGCTCGAACCAGGGATGCTCGAGGCAGGTGAACGTCCCGAACCCGAGCTGGTCGGCCTGGACGCCGACCTCGATCACGTCCCAGATCAGCTCGGCGTGGTCGCGGCCGGGGGGGCATTGGAACTCGGTGTACGTCCCGAAGCGAATCGACATCTACTCCTCCTTTTTGCCTGGCTGACCGCCACGATTCTCCCACAGCGGCCGCCGCGTTGCCGACGGGTCAGAACCCCAGCTCCAGGCGGCCCTTGATCATGTGGATCTCGGTGTCGAACGTGACGCAGGCGCGCCGCCACTCGTCGTCGCCCTGCGCCGCCGTCCGCCACTTCATCAGCGTGACGACGCAGGACCCTTCGGGACGTCCGAGCAGCGGGCCCGGCACGACCCGGGCGCCGTTGACGCGCGGCATGCTGTCGAGCGCCGGGCCGACCTCGTAGTCGACCAGGAGCTGGGCCGGGTCGGCGGTGATCCGGACGAACACCTCCCTGCCGTCGAAGAGGGAGACGCCGCGGTAGAGGCGCTCGCCGATCTGCTCCCGCTCCCAGCTCCCGAGAGCCCACTCGCCCTGCTTCAGCCCGTCGGCGAGGTACGCGAACGCCAGCTCCGCCGGGACGGCGACCTCGGCGCTGGCCGCGTGGAAGAGCCCGCCGGTCACGGGCGGCGGGCGAACTCCCCGACGAGCTCGCAGAACCGGTCGGGCTCCTCGTAGTGGGGGGCGTGGGCGCTCTCCTCGAAGACGGCGTAGCTGCCGTCGCGGGCGTGGCCGGCGATGAACTCCGCGAGTGCGACCGGGTAGTAGGGGTCGTGGCGGCCGTAGAGGGCGAGCACGGGGATCTCGAGCCCGGCGAGCACGGGGATGTGGTTCAGCTTCACCTGCTCGTCGACGATCCGGCTCGCCAGCTCGAGCGGCGTCTGCAGGGCCACCTGGTAGTAGAGCTCGGCGTAGGCAGTCGTCGGGTCGCGGAGCGCACCGAGGCTGAACGTCCGCTCGGCGTCGGGCCAGTTCTCGGCCAGGTCGTCGAGGTAGCCGCGGAGCTGCTCCTCGCTCATCGTCCAGGGGAACTCCGCTGTCCGGGTGAGCTTGAGGGGCCCGTTCATCAGCACGAGCCGCGCGGCGTGCGCGCCGCCGCGGGCGAGGTACTCGAGCGAGATCGTGCAGCCCATCGACCAGCCGACGAGCGTGACGCCGGTCGCGGAGAGCTCGTCGAGCACGAACGCGAGATCGTCGGCGAGGACGGCGAAGTCGTAGGGGCCGCCCGGCTTGTCCGACTCGCCCATGCCGCGGTTGTCGAACGCGATCACGCGGAACTCCCGCGTCAGGCGGTATACCGCCGGGTCCCAGAGGCGGTGGGAGCCCTTCCAGCCGTGAACGAGGACGATCGTGCGGTCGCCCGAGCCGCGATCCGTGTAGCGGAGCCGGACGCCCGCGGGCGTGGTCAGGAAGCTCATCGCCGGTCAGCCCGCGGCCGTCCGGGCCTCGAAGCCTCCGCCGGGAGCGGGCGAGACCGTGAAGGCGCCCGGGCCGCCGAGGTGCGAGGCGACGGCGCGCGCGCCGGTCTCGGCGAGCTCGGCGAGGATCGCGCTGCGGGTCGCCAGGGCGAGCGCGCGGTCGTCGTCGGCCTGCCCGTCCCACTCGGGGTGCGCGACGTGCGACTCGTGGTGGAGCGTGTCGGCCGTGTGCACGAGCGGGCGCTCGCCGCCGACCTCGACGCAGGAGTGGCCTGCGCGGTGGCCGGGGGCGTCCCTGAGCCTGACGCCGTCGGCGACCTCGTCGCCCGGCCCGGCCTCGTCCAGCCGGCCGGTTGCCCGCAGGATGTCGACGACCCGCCGCCGCTCCTCGGTCCCGAAGGGCAGGCCCTCGCCCGCGTCGACCGCGACCAGGCCGGCCCGCGGCGCCACGATCCGGGCGTTCGGGAACGCGAGCTCGAGCTCGTCCGGCCAGCTTCCCCGGAGGAGTCCGCCCAGGTGGTCGTCGTCGAGATGGGTGAGGACGACCAGGTCGATCTCTCCGGGCTCGACGCCTGCCCCGGCAAGTGCCTGCGGCGCGTCCGAGCTGATGCCCTCGAAGGGCCAGAGGTAGGTGAGGACGCCGGAGCCGGTGTCGACGAGGACGGTCTCGCCCGGGCGGCGGAGCAGCAGGCCGTTCATCGGCGACCACATCCAGTCGGGGAAGTCCGGGCCGACCCAGTCGCCCGGGTGCCGGGCGCGGCCGAACTCGAGCAGGGTGATCTCCCAGCCGCCGCTGGGCTCGATCGGCGCGCCCATCAGGGTGCCTGGCTCCCGAGGAACGCGGCATAGGTGCGGATGCCGCGGGCGAAGACGTCGAGGCGGATGAACTCGTTCGGCGCGTGCATGTTCTCGTCGGGAAGGATGAAGCCGAGGAGCACGGAGTCGAGCCCCAGGAACCGCCGCAGGAGCGCGACGACCGGGACCGAGAAGCCGGCGCGGAACACCGTCGGCTCGCGTCCGAACCCCTCCGCGGTCGCAGCGAGCGCCGCTCGCACGCGGGGGTCGTCGGCCGGGAAGACGATCGGCCACGCCTCGGGCATCCGCCAGTCGATCGAGACCGACGCTCCGGCCGGAGCCCGTTCGCGGAGGTGGCGCTCGAGCAGCTCGACGACCTCGTTCGGGTCCTGGTCGGGGACGAGCCGGCACGAGATCGTCGCCTCCGCCCGGCACGGGATCACGGTCAGCAGGCCCTCGCCCTGGTAGCCGCCCCAGGCGCCGCAGACGTCCAGGGTCGGCCGGCCCCACATCCGCTCGTAGCTCGTGAAGCCCTCCTCGCCCTGCAGCTCCGACACCCCGAGCTCACGCGCGAGGGCGGCGGGGTCGAAGGGAAGCCCGGCCCAGGCGAGCGCGCTCGCCCTCCGGGATCGGCCGGACGGCGTCGTAGAAGCCCTCGACCAGGATGCGTCCGGTCGCGGTGTCCTTCAGCGATGCCAGGAGCTCCGCGAGCGCGATCAGCGCGTTCGGGACCGCCCCGCCGTACACCCCGGAGTGGAGGTCGGCGGCCGCGGTGCGAACGGTCAGGTGCAGGGCGACCATCCCGCGCAGGGCGGTCGCGACGCCGGGGAGGTCCTCGGCCAGGATCGAGCTGTCGGTGACGAGCGCGAAGTCGGCGGCCAGCAGGCCGGAGCCGGCGTTGGCGGAGAGGAAGGCGGTCAGGTTGTCGGAGCCCATCTCCTCCTCGCCCTCGATCAGCACGCGCACGTTGCAGGGGAGCCGGCCGTCGACCGCGAGCAGCCCCTCGATCGCGGCGAGCGCGGCGAAGAACTGCCCCTTGTTGTCGGAGACGCCGCGGGCGATCAGGCGGCCGTCCCGGATCGTGGGCTCGAAGGGAGGGGTCAGCCAGAGCTCGTCCGGGGCCGAGGGCTGGACGTCGTAGTGGCCGTAGACGAGCACGGTCGGGGCGCCCTCGGCGTGGAGCCAGTCCCCGTAGGCGATCGGGTTGCCGCCCGTGGGCAGGAGCTGTGCGTGCTCGAGGCCGATCCGCTCGAGGTGCTCGCGAAGCCACGCGGCGCACGCGGCGACCCTCTCCTCGTTCTCGACGACGCCGCTGACGCTCTCGAACCGCGCCAGCTCGATCAGCTCCGCGACGTGCCGTTCACGTGACCGGTCGAGGTAGTCGAGCACCGCGGCGTCCATGCCGACGCGACCCTACCACCGTGGAGAGGCCGTTTTCGCCTCCCGGTTATGATCGCTCCCGCTCCGACGACGACAGGGGATCCTGGATGGCCTTCACCACTGCGGAACGAGACAGGCGCTGGGAGCGGGCGCGCGCGCTGATGGCCGAGCGAGGCTGGGAGGCGATGCTGATCACGGGCGAGGACGGGCTCTGCGGCGGCAACCTCCGCTACCTGGCCGACTTCCGGCCCGTCAAGGGCCGCTCGCTGCTCCTGCTCCCGCTCGACGGCGAGCCCGTGCTCTGGGTCGAGCATCGCGTGCACGAGCAGGCGGCGAGGAAGCTCTCCTTCGTCGCCGACTCCCGCTTCGCCTCGAGCTGCGGCGACGCGGCCGCGGACGAGCTCGCCGAGCGCGGGCTCGGGCGAGCGGTCGTCGCGATCGACGAGCTCGCCCTGGTTCCGGCCTCCTGGTACATCGCCTGGAGCGGCCGCTTCCCCGAGGCTGCGGCTGGTCGACGCGAGCCTGGAGCTCGCGCAGCTGCGGCGGGTGAAGAGCGAGGAGGAGATCGCCGTCTGCCGCCGCTCCGCCGTGATCGCCGACGGCAGCTACGAGCACCTGCTGCCGAAGCTGCGCGAGGGGATCACCGAGTTCGAGATCGACGCCGAGCTCGAGTACTACTGCCGCCTCCAAGGCTGCGAGCGCCTGTTCAACGTCTACGCGACCTCGTCGCTCGCCGAGCTGCCCTGGGCGGCCTCGGCGCGCCGGCTCGAACGCGGCCGCGCCGCCCTGCTCGAGATCTCCCCCCAGGTGGACGGCTACTGGACGCAGCTCGTCCGGGTGGTCTCGCTCGGCGAGCCGGCGCCGATCCTCGCCGAGATGCACCGGGTGACGATGGCGGCGATGGACGAGGCGCTCGCCGACCTCCGGCCGGGCGTCGTCCTCGGCGGGCCGCTCGGCAAGATGGAGGCGACGATCGAGCAGGCGGGCTTCCAGGTGATGGCCACCGACACCGGACACGATCTCGGCTGCACGCTCGGCGAGTCGGTCACGTGGCTGACCCGGAACACCGCGTTCGCCGCCGAGCCGGGCCAGGTGTTCGAGATCCACCCGGTCGTCCTGCATCCCGACGGCGGCTGCCTCCTGATCGGAGACACCTACCTGATCACGGAGACCGGCGTCGAGCGCCTGAACGGCAGCCCGCGCGAGCTGGCCGTCGTCTGAGCCGGCGTCCGGCGAGAGGGGTCAGACGGTAGTGGCTCAGTTACTACCGGGTCAGACCCCTTCACAAAGCGCCCCGCCGGGTGCGACCGAACCGAGTCGACCGCTGCCGCGAATGAGTGAGGACGGCGCCGCGAGTGGACCTGGCGCCGGGACCGTCACAAGAGCCCGCGAACGCGAGCTGCGGAAGCCGCCGGCTTCGAGCTCGCACCTGAGGAGTGATACGAGATGGGAGCCAGCCTCGCCAGCCCCACGCACCTGCTGTTCCTCGCCGTCGTCTGCCTGCTGCTGTTCGGTGCGAAGCGCCTGCCCGAGATCGGCCGCTCGCTCGGGAGCGGCATGCGCGAGTTCAAGACCTCGGTGAGCGGCCTGGACGGCATCGCCGGAGCCCCCGAGCTCGACGACCAGAGCGCGATCGCCGCCGCTCCGCAGGCCGACGGCGAACCTCCCGCGTCGCCCTGACCCGAACCCCGGCGCGCCCGGGAGGAAGGGCCCGGGCCGGAGGCGGCGTTGCCGTCGGCCTGCGAGCCCGTCCGGGGCTCGTCTCCGACCGGAGCGGGTCACCCGGATAGGGTGGGTGAATGCGGATCGCTCGGATCGTGCTCGTGACGGCCTCGCTGGCTGCTGCCGCCGTCTCGGGGAGCGCCGCGGCCGAACCGGCCGGGCTCACCGGCACCGTCTGGCAGGTCACGCGACTGCTGGGCAAGGCCCCCCTGCAGGGAACCGATCTCAGCTCCGAGTTCACGCCCTCCGGGAACGTGTCCGGATCGGCCGGGTGCAACCACTACGGGGCGAGGTTCACGCAATCGGGCTCCTCGATCCGGGTGTCGGCGATCACGTCGACGCAGATGGCCTGCCCGACCAGGATCATGGCTCAGGAGCGCCTCTTCCTCGGCGCTCTCGCGTCGGCCAGGAGCTACAGCCTCGGCGGCGGGAAGCTGACGCTCGAGGCCTCCGGCGGCCGGGCCCTCGTGACCTACAGGGCGCAGTCGCAGCAGCTGGCCGGAACGTCGTGGAACGTCCTCGCCTACAACAACGGGAAGCAGGGTGTCGAGAGCGTGTCGGCGGCGACGAAGCTGACCGCGGTGTTCGCGAAGGACGGCAACCTGAGCGGGTTCGCCGGCTGCAACGACTACGCCGCGACCTACGCCGTCGCCGCCCCGAAGATCTCGATCACGCGCGTGTCCTCGACGAGGAAGGAATGCGCGACGCCGAAGGGCGTGATGGACCAGGAGCTCCGGTACCTCGCAGCGCTCTCCACGGCGGCGACCTACCGGATCGAAGGAAGCAAGCTGGAGCTGCGCACGGCAGCGGGTGCCGTCGCCGCCGAGTTCCAGCGGAAGTGAGCGGGTATGCCCGAGGGGTCGGGCCCTCGCGAAACGCCCGCGCCGCAAGCTCACCCCGGCCGCGAGGACATCGAGGGGTCAGACCCCCTCACAGAGCCCTTGCCGAGCGTGGTGTGAGATTGAGGGGTCAGACCCCTCAACAAACGGCGTGACCGCCTTCCCGCTCGGGCGCCCGGTAGCGAATGGCGCACCGGGGTCGACCCTCGGCGCTCCAGGAAGGCGGAGCCCGCCCCGCGGCGGCGTTGCCTTCCGCGGGAGCGCGAGCGATGATCCGGTCGATGAGGCGGTGCCCGAACCTGCTGGCGCTCTCGACCGCCGTGGTGCTCGTCGGGGCCGCAGCGGCCGGGCGCCTGACCCCGGCTGCCCTCTACCGTGCGCTCCTGACGAGGCCGATCCCCGCGTCGAGCCTTCCCCCCGGCTTCTCGCCGCCGGTGGGCGCGGAGAAGGACGCCGCCTCGCCCAACTCGAAGCTTCACCGCTCGGTGGGGGTGGTTCGCGTCTTCCTGAACGGCGGTCAGGACGGCGGCGTCCAGTACGACGCGGGCGCCTACTACGTCGTCTTCCCGAGCCGTCAGGAGGCGATCGCCGACTATCGGGCAGAGCCGGTCGCAGGTCGGGCGGGGGCGCCGAAGTCGTTTCCGACGCCGGCCAGGGTCCTGCGCTCGTCGTTGCCAAACGGCGGCATGAGGTACACCGGCGTGGAGTACGTCGACGGGAACGTGAGGGTGTTCGCCTTCGTCCTCAGCACCGGCGAGAATCGCCTTCCCCGAGATGCTCTGGCCAGGGCCCTCGGTCTCGGGCGGTTCGCGCTCGAGCACCTCGAACGCGTGCGCAGCGGCGGTTAGCCGCCGCCCGTTCGCGCGCAGGGCCGGGCCACGCTCGGCGGAACGGCAACCCGAGCTCGCTCGCGCCCGCAGAGGGGGCTCGCCCGGGCGGTGATACGGTTGCCGGCATGAAGATCGGCGTGCTCGGGCTGATGGACCAGACGCACCTGGAAGAGCACGCGCCCGACGGCGTCGAGCTCGTCATGTATCCGCCGCGGGTCGCTGCGTTCCCGCACACGCCCTACGACCGGCTCCTCGTCGACCTCGCCCATGTCGACGCCGCCGAGCGCGCGGCCGCGGACGGCGTCGATGCGATCCTGATCGACTCGACCTGCGACTGGGGGATCGAGGCGATCCGCGCCGCCGTCGACGTTCCGGTCGTCGGCGCGGGCGAGGTCGGCATCGCGGAGGCCTCGGCGGGAGGGCGTCCGTTCTCGATCGTCACCGTGTGGCCTCCGGCCCTCGCGTTCCTGTACGTCGAACGGCTGAGCATGGTGCCGGGAGGCGACCGGTGCGTCGGGACGCGGTATGCCTCGCCCGATCGCGAGCTGGAGCTGCTCGGCAGCGAGGACGGCGTGATCGCCAGGATGGACAGGCGCGAGGAGCCGGTGCTCGAGCGGCTCGTCGAGGAGTGCCGCCGCTCGGTCGCCGAGGACGGGGCCGAGGCTGTCCTCCTCGGCTGCACGTGCATGGCGAAGACCGCGCCCCTGATCGAGGAGCGCTTCTCGGAGGTGCCCGTGATCGAGAGCGCGCGCTCCGCCCTGGAGGTCGCCCTGGACGCGGTGCCGGCGCAGCGGCACCGAACCGCGCTCGCCGGGCTCGTTCCGCAGCTCGTCGACTCCTGGCTCGGCGCCGGGCCGGCGCAGAGCCTCCAGGCCGCAGAGGACTGCGAGGCCTGCGTCCGGATCGAGGACGAAGCCGGGCTCGCGCGGGCCTGAGCGGCCGGCGCGCCACGCAGGCGACCGGTCGTCGTGGCGGTCGGGCGTTCGGCCGTGAAGCTCGCGACCGCGTGGGCTCGCCGCGCGGCCTGCCCGACCGGGTCAGTGGTCGGGCGCGGCGTGGAGCTCCTCGGCGGAGGGATCGCGCGCCGGTTCGCCCTCCACAGGGCGTCGCACGTCACGCCCTCCCCGCGCCGGACGCTGGCACCGGGCCCGCGAGGCGGTGCGGCTCAGTCGTACCAGAGCGGCAGGAGCCTGTAGCTCGTGCTCCACGCGTCGGCGTCGTGGTTGAGGAGGATGGTCGCCTGCTCGGCGTCGCGGATCGCCTTCAGCTTGCGGATGCTCGCGAGGATCGTCTCCGGATCCGGGGTACCGTCGACCCGCTCCTCCTCGAGCTCGAGGTGGGTGTGGGCCGCGTCGGAGGCGAGGATCACCGTGCCGGTGTTCTCGAGGCCGCGGACGACGAGCGACTGGTGGCCGGGGGCATGGCCGGGCGTCGTCACGAGCTCGATCCCCGGCAGCAGCTCCTGGTCGCCGTCGACCAGCCGGTAGTCGAGCTCGTCGAGGTCCCAGTCCTGCGCGAAGCAGCGCTCGGGGGTGGCCTTTGCGTACTCGTACTGCTCGCGCTGGACGACGAAGGTCGCATCCGGGAAGAAGCGGTTCCCGCCGCAGTGGTCGAAGTCGAAGTGGGTGACGACGACGTAGTCGACGTCGGACGGGGCGACCCCGATCAGGCCGAGCTGGTGGCGGATGTCGTCCCCCGGCGTCATCGTGACGACCACTGCGGGCCTGGGGATGCGGGCCTCCGGGTCGGCGATGTGGTCGGGCGAGAGCCCGGTGTCGACGAGGACGTTCGTCCCGTCGTCGAGCTGGATCAGGAAGGCGGCGACCGGGCCCGAGTAGCGCTCGCCCCGCTCGGGCTCCCAGGGCATGAAGGTGGCGACGTCGACCTCGACGGTCCCGAGCGGGATCACGTACAGCCTCACGCCGCGACCCCGGGCGCCCGCTCGAGGCATGCGTCGCGCCAGCCGTGCGGGGCGACTCTCACGAGCCGGAAGGTACAGCCTGTGAGCCCGAGCGTGCTCGGGCGGCCCGGAGACCGACCGCCGGCCCGGGCTGCCCCTCGCCCGCTGCCCCGGCCCGCCGCCGGCCTCGCCCAGCTCACGTGCCTCCCTCTCCCGGAGGGCCGTAGCCCCCGCCGCCGGGTGTCTCTACGGTGACCACGTCGCCGGCCTCGAGCGCGAGCGTCGCCTTCGCCGGCACGGGCTCGCCGTTCCGGAGGTTCCGCCCGGTCAGCCCGGGCCCGCCTCCGGCAGCCCCCTGCGGGGCCCGGGTGCGGCGCTCGGTCAGGAGGGAGCAGCGGCAATCCTCGAGCGCACGGACGGAGCGGACGATCCCGTCGCCGCCCCGGTGTGCTCCCGCGCCGCCCGAGCCGACCCTGAGCGCGTAGCGCTCGACGCGGAGGGGGTAGGCGAGCTCGAGGGCCTCGATCGGCGTGTTCAGCGTGTTCGAGATCGTCACGTGGACCGCCGACGGGCCGTCCGCCTCCCGGCAGGCTCCCTGGCCGCCGCCGACCGTTTCGTAGTAGGTGAAGCCGCGGTTGCCGAACGCCATGTTGTTGATCGTCCCCTGGCCCTGCGCCGGAACGTCTGCCGCCCCCGCGAGGGCCGCGAACACGAGGTCGACGATCCGCCCGGAGGTCTCGACGTTGCCGGCGACGACCGCGGCGGGCGCCTGCGCGTTGACGAGGCAGCCGGCCGGGGCCGTGACCGTGACCGGCGCGAACGCGCCGCCGGAGGCGGGGACGTCGGGGTCGGTGAGGCAGCGCACGGCGAAGTAGCACGCCGACCGCGTCACCGAGATCGGGCAGTTCAGGTTCCCCTCGTGCTGGGGAGCCGTCCCGGCGAAGTCGATCTCGATTCCGTCGCCGGCGATCGTGACCGCTGCCCGCAGCTCGAGCTCGCCGTCGACCCCTTCGAGCACGTCGACCGCCTCGTGGCGCCCGTCCGGCAGGCGTGCGATCGCGTCCCGGACGAGCCGTTCCGAGTAGTCGTGGAGCTCGTCCATCGCGGCCTGCACGAGGTCGAGCCCGCGACGCTCGACGAGCTCGCCCAGCCTCCGCTCGGCCAGCCGGTGCGCCGCGATCTGGGCCCGCAGGTCGCCGAGCCGCTCGTCGCGGTTCCGCGCGTTCGCGAGGAAGATGCGGAGGACGTCGTCGGTGAGCTCGACTGGCGGGAGGACGAGGCCCTCCTGGTAGATCTCGCGGGAGAGTGCCGGCAGGCTCGCGGGCTCCATCCCGCCGATGTCCGCGTGGTGGGCGCGGCTGACTGCGAAGCCGACGGGCGTGCGGGACACCAGCGTGACGTCCGGCAGGTGCGAGCCGCCCGTGAACGGGTCGTTGAGGATGTAGAGCGAGTCGCGCCCGGGCTCGAGCTCCATCACCGCGGCGACCGACCCGGGCATCGCCCCCAGGTGGATCGGGATGTGCTCGGCCTGCGCGATCATCCGCCCGCGCTCGTCGAAGAGCGCGGTCGAGCAGTCGCGCCGCTCCTTGATGTTCGGCGAGAATGCGGAGCGGACGAGCGCCGCTCCCATCTCCTCGGCCACGGCGCGCAGGCCGCTGCCGATCACCTGCAGCTCGATCCTCACGCCGGCTCCAGGACGAGCGTCCCGTACGCGTCGGTGCGGCCCCGCCAGCCGTCCGGCACCCAGCAGGTCGCCCCGGGGAGGTCGACGAGGGACGGCCCGGTCACGTCGCGCGGCTCGGTGCGCCTCAGGTCGAGCTCGGGGCCGGGCCGGATCTCGGCGGTCCGTACCGCGACGAGCTCGATCGCCCGCTCGCGGTCGGCGTAGCCGTACCGGTCGTCGTGGGCTGCGTGGAAGCGCTCGGCGAGGCCGGGGCCGAGCGGCACGGTCAGCTCGAACGACTGGCCCCGGTAACGGAGGTCGGCCTCGCCTTGCTCGGGCAGCTCGCCCGCCTCCTCGAGCGGCGCGACGATCGAGCGGACGCGGTCGCGGCGCTCCTCGCTGGCGACGAGCCCCACCGCCGAGAGCACGCCGGCGAGCTCGGGGACGAGCACCCTGGTGACGCCGAGCTCCTCCGCGAGCGCGCAGGCGTGGAGGGGGCCCGCGCCGCCGAAGGCGACGAGGGCGAAGTCGCGCGGATCGTGTCCGCGCTCGACCGAGACGACGCGGAGCGCCCGGAGCATCTCGGCGTTGACGATCTCGACCACAGCGGCGGGGTCGATCCCGCCCATCGCTGCGGCCGCGGCCTCGCGGTCGACCGTCAGCCCCCCGGCGAGCTGCTCGGGGAGCCGCCCGAGCAGCAGGTTCGCATCGGTGACGGTCGGCTCGGTCCCTCCCCGCCCGTAGCAGGCAGGGCCCGGGTCGGCGCCGGCGCTCCGGGGCCCGACCCGGAGCGCGCCGCCGCGGTCGAGCCAGGCGAGGGAGCCGCCGCCCGCGCCGACCGTGTGGAGGTCGACCATCGGCAGGCGGACGGGGAGCCCGTTCACCGAGCGCTCGCTCGAGCGGTCGACCTTCCCGTCCGCGATCAGGCAGACGTCGGTCGAGGTGCCGCCCATGTCGAAGGAGATCGCGTTCTCGATCCCCGCCAGGGCGGCGATCCGCGCTGCGCCGACGGCGCCGCCCGCCGGCCCGGAGACGAGGATCAGCGCGGCGTGCGCCGCCGCCTCCTCGAGCGTCGCCACCCCGCCCGAGGAGCGCATGACCAGCGGCTCGGGCAGGCCGGCCTCCCGGCACCGCTCGCCGAGCGAGCGCAGGTAGCGCGCGGTCAGCGGCCCCAGGTAGGCGTCGGCCGCGGTCGTCGACGCCCGCTCGTACTCGCGGAACTCGGCCGCCACCTCGTGGGAGGCGACGACGTGGGCGCCGGGGTAGCGCTCGCGGAGGGCCTCGGCGACGGCGCGCTCGTGGCTCTCGTCGCGAAAGGAGAAGAGCAGGCACACGGCGATCGCCTCGGCGTCCAGCTCCGGCAGCGTCGCCAGGTCGAGCGGGACGACGACGCCCCGGGGGCCGATCCGCTCGCTCACCCCGTGGCAGCGGTCGAGCGGCACCAGCGGCTCGGGCTGCGGGGCACAGAGGCGGTAGAGGTGCGCCCGGGCCTGACGGCGCAGGTGGAGCAGGTGCTCGAAGCCGGCGGTCGCGACGAAGGCCGTGCGGGCGCCCTTCCGCTCGAGCAGGGCGTTCGTCGCGATCGTCGTCCCGTGCGTGAAGCGCTCGACTCCCGCCGCGCCGACCGCCTGCGCGGCCGCCAGGACCGAGTCCTCCTGCCGCGCGGCCGTCGGCACCTTGGCCGTCGTCACGCGGCCGTCCTCGAGCAGCACCGCGTCCGTGAACGTCCCCCCGACGTCGATCCCGAGCAGCGCCACCGGGCGAGTGTAGGGCCTTGCGGCCGGCGCGACCCCGGCCATACGCTGCCCCGGTGCCGCTCGTCGCCATGGTGTACGGGAGGAGAAGGGCCGCCGGGCCCGGGATCGCCGACGATCACCGGGCGGGCCGCAACCGACGACGAGAGAGGACCTGAGATGTGCGACTTCCACCACGATCACCCGCTGCCGCACCTCGAGGCGGATGAATACCTGCTCGACACGCCGTTCCTGCGCGGCTTCGTCGCCGAGGTCAGGGCCCGGATCGACGGCACCGGCACCCCCGAGGCGGCCTGCCGGGCGATCGAGCCCCTCTTCGGCCGGCTGCTGGCCGACGGCGACTGGCTCCCCCATGCCTACCAGGTCGACGCGCCGGCGAGCGGGATGGGCGGCGGGATCGGCCAGTGGCTGCTCTTCCGCTCGGCCGACCGCTCGCTCTGCCTGTTCAGCCTCGTCGTCCCGCCCGGGTCGATGACCCCCGTGCACGACCACCTCGCGTGGGGGCTGATCGGCCTCTACCGCGGCAACCAGGACGAGGAGTTCTACCGTCCCACCCCGGACGGGCTCGAGCTCGTCCGGCAGCGCCCGCTCGAGCCGGGCGACCTCTACCGGCTGATCCCGCCGCGCGACGACGTCCACCGGGTCAGGACGACCTCGGAGACGACCTCGGTCTCGATCCACCTGCTCGCGAGCGACACGGGCTGCATCCTCCGCCACACCTACGACGACGCGACCGGCGAGGCGAAGCCGTTCCGCTCCGGCTACGTGAACGCCGCCTGTGAGGAGCCGGCGCTCACGCCCGCCACGACGGGCCGCGACTGATCGGCGACGGGCGTCGGCGCTCCCCGGCTCCCGACCGGCATCGGCGCCGGGGCCGCGGGGAGTCGGCGAGGAGTCGTCCGTCGCGCCTCGCCGTGCAGACGTGCAGCTGCGTGCCCGCCCGGAGCGTCGAGACGCGGTACGTCGAGCTCGAGCGGTGCGTCCCGCCCTTCGCCGACACCGAGAAGCGTGCGGCCGCCGCGCTCGGGTGGGCCCGCGGAGGCGCCGGTATCCTCCCGGTCCGAAGCCAGCAACAAGGAGTCGCACGCCATGGCCGTAGCCAGCCCGCAGTCGTTCCAGCTCTATTCGGGCCGATTTCCCTACCCGCTCGTGATCGCCGGCGAGGAGGTGTCGACCGGCGCCGACTTCGCCGCCGTCGACCCAAGCACCGGCACCGAGTGGGCGCGGCTCACGCAGGCCGGCGAGGCCGAGGTGGGGGCTGCGGTCGCCGCGGCGCGGCGGGCCTTCGAGACCTGGCGCGACACCGGCCCGGCGCTCCGACAGGAGCTCCTGCTGCGGATCGCCGACGCGATCGAGGCCGCGGCCGACCGCTGGGAGCGGCTGCTTCCGACCGAGAACGGCCGCCCGCGGCGCGAGGTCGCAATCGCCGACATCCCGGCTGCGGCCGGCATCTTCCGCTACTTCGCCGGGGTCGTCCGCGACGCGAAGGGCATCACGGTGCCCACCGAGGACCCGTCGTCGCACGTCTACACGATCCGCGAGCCGCTCGGGACGATCGCGGCGCTGATTCCCTGGAACTCCCCGCTGATCACCTCGGCCCAGAAGCTCGCACCGGCGCTCGCTGCGGGGAACACGGTCGTCATGAAGCCGTCCGAGTTCGCCTCGCCGAGCGTGGTCGAGCTCGCGCTGATGCTGGGGGAGATCCTGCCGCCCGGCGTCGTCAATGTGCTCACCGGCTTCGGGCCCGACGTCGGAGCAGCGCTCGTCTCCCACCCCGGAATCGCGAAGATCAGCTTCACCGGCGGCGGTGTCGCCGCGCGGCGCATCATGGCCGCCGCCGCGGAGGGTCTGACCCCTTCGTTGATGGAGCTCGGCGGCAAGAGCGCCTTCCTGATCTGCCCGGACGCCGACCTGGAGGCGAGCGTCGAGGATGCGCTGCTCGGGATCTTCCTCGCGAACGGCGAGGTCTGCTTCGCCTCGTCGCGGCTGCTCGTCCACGAGCAGATCTACGACGCCTTCCTCGAGCGCTTCGTCGCGGGGGCAGCCGGAATTCGCGTCGGGCACGCGCTCGACCCAGACACGCAGCTCGGGCCGCTCGTGACCGCTGCCCATCGCGATCGGGTCGTCGGCCACATCGAGGCCGCCAGGGCCGACGGGGCCGTGCTCCGGCTCGGAGGCGAGGCCCTCGAGCTCCCGGGCGAGCTCGCCGGCGGCAATTTCGTCGCGCCGACGATCTGCGAGGACGCGGCGGGCACCGGCCGGATTGCCCGGGAGGAGGTGTTCGGCCCGGTCGTCGTCGTCGAGCGCTGGCGTGACGAGGACGACGCCGTCGCCCGCGCGAACTCGACCGAGTACGGCCTCGGGGCCGGCGTCTGGACGTCCGACCTGGCGCGCGCCCACCGGCTGGCGCGGCGCCTCGACGCCGGCGTCGTATGGGTGAACAGGTGGTTCGACACCCCGCCCGGCTCGCCGATGGGGGGCGTCAAGGCGAGCGGCTTCGGCCGCGAGCTCTGCGCCGAGACCCTGCTCGAGTACAGCGCCCCGAAGACGGTGAACGTCAGCCTGTCGAACGAGCGCCCGCGGCTCTGGGGCTGAGGGCGGCTCGTGGCCGTCGGCACCGAGGAGCTGCGCGCGGACAGGAGGCGCCAGCCGCGGCTGCCGGCGATCGTCGACGCCGACGTCCACCACATGCTCGCCTCGAACGAGATCCTGAACCGCTTCCTGCCCGGGCGCTGGGCGCGCTACAACGAGCGCTTCGGGCTGCGCTACCCCGACTCGATCGGCTACTTCGCGACCCGGCCGCGCGCGTTCGCCTGCCGCACGGATGCCTGGCCCCCGAACGGCGGCGTCCCCGGCGGCGACCTCGACTTCATGCGCGAGCAGCTCCTCGACGCCTGGCCGATCGAGGCGGCGATCCTCAACCCGATCAACCAGACGACGTGCGGTGCGCAGTTCAACGAGTTCGCCGCGGCGCTCACGCGGGCGCTCAACGACTGGACGCTCGCCGACTGGCTCGAGCAGGACGAGCGCCTCTACGGCTCGATCTGCGTTCCCTGCGAGGATGCGACGCTCGCCGTCGCCGAGCTCGAGCGCCTCGGAGACCATCCCCGCTTCCTGCAGGTGCTCGTCAACGTCCGCACGCGTGAGCCGCTCGGCAACCGGAAGTACTGGCCGCTGTACGAGGCCGCGGCCGCCCGCGGCCTGCCGCTCGCGATCCACGTCGGCGGCCACGGCGGGAACACGATCACCGGGGCGGGCTGGCCGTCGTACTACTTCGAGGACCACTCGGGCTATCCGCAGGCCTTCCAGTCGCAGGTGATCAGCCTGGTCGTCGAAGGCGTGTTCGAGCGGTTCCCCGGGCTGAAGGTCGTCCTCCAGGAGGGCGGGTTCGCGTGGCTCCCCTGGCTGATGTGGCGCCTCGACATGGCCTGCGAGCTGCTCGCCGAGGAGGTCGCCCACCTCGAGCGGAAGCCGTCCGAGATCATCCGAGAGCACTTCTGGTTCACGACCCAGCCGATCGAGGAGCCGGAGAAGCCCGAGTACTTCATGCAGGTCTGGAACGACCTCGGCATGGACGACCGGGCGCTCTTCGCGACCGACTACCCGCACTGGGACTTCGACGCCCCCGACCAGTCGCTGCCGGGCGAGCTGGGCGCGGAGCTGAGGGCCCGGATCTTCGCGGGCAACGCGCGGGCGCTCTATCCGGCCCTTCGCCGTCCCGCCTGAGCACGTGAGCGCCGCTCCCGCCGTCGTCGACTGCGACGTCCACGCCCCGGCGCCGACGCTCGAGGCCGTCTCGCCGTACCTGGGCGACTACTGGCGCGACTACGCGCGCGAGGCCGGCTTCCGCGAGCCGAGCTCGATCCAGACCGTCTACCCGCCGGGCGCCCCGACCACGCTGCGGGCGGGCGCCGACTGGACGATCGAGAGCCTCCTCGAGCACCTCGGCGGCGAGAATGCGGCCGTCGCGATCGTCAACTGCTTCTCGGGCGTCGAGGCGCTCCGCAACCTCGACTTCGCGAACGCGTTCGCCTCGGCCGTCAACGACTGGATCGCGGGCGAGTGGCTCTCGCGCGACGAGCGCCTGCGCGCCGCGATCATCGTCAAGCCGGACGACCCGGCGGGCGCCGCCGCCGAGATCGAGCGCCTGGCGGGCGACCCGCGCTTCGTGCACGTCCTGCTTCCCGCCCGGGCCGACCGGCCCTACGGAAACCGCGCCTACTGGCCGCTGCTCGCTGCGGCGGTCGAGCACGGGCGCCCGCTCGCGCTGCACTTCGGGGGCTCCTCCGGCAACCCACCGACTCCCGTCGGCTGGCCGAGCTACTACGTCGAGGAGTACGTCGGCATGGCGCACATCTTCGAGGCCCAGGTCACGAGCCTGATCGCCGAGGGGGCGTTCGAGCGCTTCCCCGAGCTGCGCGTGGTGCTGCTCGAGAGCGGCTTCGGCTGGCTCCCGCCGCTGATGTGGCGCCTCGACAAGGAATGGAAAGGCCTCCGGCGCGAGATCCCCTGGGTCAAGCGCGCGCCCTCGCTGACGATTCGCGAGCACCTGCGCGCGGCCATCCAGCCGATCGACGGCCCGGCGAGCCCGGCCGGGCTGGCCCGGCTCGTCGAGCAGATCGGCGGCGACGGGTTCCTGATGTTCTCGAGCGACTACCCCCACGGGCACGCGCGCGGGTTCGACGAGGCCTTCGCGGGCGTGCTGCCGCCGGAGGTGGAGCGCGGCATCCGCTTCGAGACCGCCGCGAGCCTCTACGGCCTGTGAGCGAGTCGCGGAAGTACGTCGTCGCCGAGGTCGGGGAGATTCCGCCGGGCGGCCACAAGCTGGTCACGGTGGCCCGCCGGGAGATCGGCGTCTACTTCGTCGACGGGGAGTACTTCGCCCTGCGCCACCGCTGTCCGCATCAGGGCGGGCCGCTCTGTAGCGGGCGGCTGCTGCGCGTGGTCGAGTCGCCGCGTCCCGGGGACTACGCCTACGGCCCGCGCCGCCTGCTCCAGTGCCCCTGGCACGGCTGGGAGTTCGACATCAGGACGGGGCAGTCGTGGTTCGACCCGCTGGGGCAACGCGTGCGCCGCTATCCCGTGTCGATCGAGGCCGGCGACCCGGGCGGCCCGGCGGCCCTCGTCCCGGGGCCGTTTCGGGCCGAGACCTACCCCGTCACGCTCGAGCGGAGCTGGGTGGTCGTCGAGATCGAGCCCTGATTGATGCCCTCCGACCGTCGACCGTCGACCGGCGGAAGCACGGCGGGCCTCCGAGATCGCCTCGGGGGCCCGCCCGGCTCGCCTACCCTTTCGAAGCTCCGGTTCGGCGCCGAGGCGGTCGAGCGAGCCGCGCCTTTCTCCGCCTCGGGCGGGCCGGGGCCGGGCTCGAGGTTCACGGGATTCTCATGCCGTGCCCGTAAAAAGCAGAGCCATGTCCCGCAGCTCTCGCCTTCCGGCTCTCCGGCGTCGGATCCCTCTTCGAGCCTTCGCGGCCGTCGCGCCGGCGGGAATCGCGCTCGGGGCCCCCGGATCGTGACCGTCGCCACCCGAGAGAGCGACCCGGCCCGCGGCGAGCCGCTCGCGGCATCCCCGCCGATCTTCCCTTCGCCGAAGCTCGACCGCCTGACCAGGGCCCACCCGGCGACACCGGCGCTCGTGTTCCTGCCGGCCGTCCTGGTGCTCGGCTTCCTCGCCGTCCGAGGGCTGGGTGCCTGGCAGGCGCTGGCCGGCGCCGCCGGCGGCTACCTGCTCTGGACGCTCTGCGAGTACTGGGCCCACCGGATCGTGTTCCACTTCGAGCCCGAGCAGGGGATCGGCGCGCGGCTGCACTGGATGATCCACGGAGTCCACCACGACCACCCGAACGACCCGCGGCGCCTGGTCCTGCCGCCGGCGTTCTCGATCCCGCTCGGCGCGGCGTTCCTGGGGCTGTTCGTGGTCGCGCTCGGCACACCCTGGTCGTGGTCGGTCGCCGCCGGCTTCTACCTGGGCTACGTGGTCTACGACAGCCTGCACTTCGCGCTTCACCACACCCGCCCGAAGGGGCGGATCGGCCGCCGGCTCCGCGAGCTGCACATGCGCCACCACTTCGAGGATCACGAGCGCGGGTTCGGCGTCAGCGCTCCCTGGTGGGACGTCGTCTTCGGCACCCACCCCCGCCGCAGGCGGCGGGCCTCGTCGGGATAGCGCGCGCTCACATGACGGCGGCGAGCGTCGCCCAGCCGAACCCGGGCGTGCCGACCGGCGTGCCGTCGAGCGGGTTGTAGAACTCGTTGAACCCCCGGCGCGCGGCGAGCGTGCGGCAGCGGTCGGCGAGCTCGGCGGCGAGATCGTCGCGGCCGTGGCGGCGAAGCCCCTGGAGGAGCAGCCAGTTGGTGCTCATCGAGCAGGGCCCGCGCCAGATCCGCCTGTGCCTGCCGAGGCGCGAGTCGGGGCGGAAGCTCGGGTCGTCGGCGGCGACCGACGGAACCGGGTACTCCGTCCAGAACTCGCGCGGGTCGCCGAGATGCCCGACGAGGCTCGACGCGACCTCGGCCGGGAGGTCCGGGATCAGGAGCGGGATCAGGGAGACGATCGTCGTGACGCCGTCGACCCGTCGCTCCTGCGGGCCGGCGAGGTTGAAGAAGAGACCGCGCCGCGCGTCGTAGCAGCGATCGAGGAGCGCGGCCAGCCCGATCTCCGCCCGGCCTGCGGCCCACCGCTCGAGCTCGGGCCTGCCGGCGAGCGCCGAGAGCCGCGCCAGCGCCTGGAGGCCGTCGACGAAGGCGCCGTTCACGACCAGGTCCTCGCAGTGGGTGCGGGTGAGCCTGAAGATCGAGCCCAGGTCGTAGCCGAGCAGCTTGTTCGGAAGCTGATGGAAGCGGGCCCGGGTCGCGGGCAGCCGCGGAGAGGCGTCTCGACCGGGCCGCGGGTCGTAGACCGGGTTGAAGTCGAGTCCGCTCTCGTAGCGGCTGATGATCGAGATCAGGCCGTCCGCGTCGGGGTCGCGCTCCCGCGCCAGGAAGCGGTAGTGGCGCTCGAGGGCCGGGAGCGCCTCGAGGAGGAAGTCGTCCCCGCCTGCGGCCACGATCGCCTCGACCGCCTGCGCGATCAACGGCGGCTGGATCTGGGCGGTCGCCCACGGCTTGCTGTCGAGGATCCAGTCCAGCCGGCCGGGTGTCTCGAGGTAGTGCCAGGAACGGCGGTCGACGAGCGCGCGGTCCCAGAGCACGATCTGCGGAATCAGGCCGCTTCCGGCCTGGTGGGCGAACAGGCTGCGCAGCTCCTCCTTGCTCCGCTCGAGGTCGATCCTCGCCCAGACGATTGCGTGGAAGCACGAGTCCCAGAACCACTGGAACGGATAGACGGTGGGGGAGGGCACCGTGAACACGTACCGCCGGCCGCGGAACGTCCCCTCCCGGGTGTTGGCCGCGAGCAGGCTCTGTGCGCGATCGAGCAGGTCGGTGGTCATCGATGGCCGGCTCCACCCATGGGGGTGCGACCTCGCCCGGCGGGCCGGCTCGAGCGCGGGGCACGGGAGGCGAACGGCAAGGTAGCGGTCGGGTGGCTGCGCGCGCCGGAGGCCCGGTAGTCGACCGCAGCCAGGCTCGGTGAAAACTCGGATGGCGGTGCTCCCCGGGCGGGTGACGCTTCCCCGTGTCCGGGGCGGGAACGGCTCGGATCGACACGTGCTGCGAGGCGTGTCTAGGTTGTGCATGCTGGTCCGACAGGTCCGAACCGGAGGGAGAGAGGCAATGAGCTCGACGCAGACGGAAAACGGAGTCTCGACCGGGAGCGGTGCGTCGACGACGCCCGAGCCGGTCCCGCACTTCACGGTTGGCGAGCGTGCAGCCCGAGGCAGGGCCGCCCGGAGCGAGGTGCCGCGGAAGTCCCATGCATCGTGGGAGGCCTCGCCTGCCCGGTTCGACCCGGTCGAGCTGCTCGAGGAGCAGGCGAAGACGCGGGTGGAGGAGCTCGTGCCGATCAGGTACGGGCGGATGCTGGTGTCGCCGTTCACCTTCTATCGCGGGGCGGCGTACATCATGGCCGCCGATCTCGCGGGGATGCCCCGGACGGGGCTGCACGTGCAGCTGTGCGGCGATGCGCACCTGTCGAACTTCGGCGTGTTCGCGTCCCCGGACCGCCGGCTCGTGTTCGACACGAACGACTTTGACGAGACGTTGCCCGGGCCGTTCGAGTGGGACCTCAAGCGGCTCGTCGCCAGCTTCGCGGTCGCCGGACGGGACCGGGGGTTCGACGAGGCGCGCCGGCAGACGATCAATCTCGCGGTCGGCCGTTCCTATCGCGAGGCGATGGCGGGATTCGCGAGCATGCGGACGCTCGATCTCTGGTACTCGCGCATCGACGTCGACGACGTCTTCGGCCGCATGGCCTCGCAGGTGAGCGCGAAGGCGGTCGAGCGCGCCGAGCGCACGGTCGCGAAGGCACGCACCAAGGACAGCCTCGCGGCGTTCAAGAAGCTGACGCGGGTCGTCGACGGGGAGCCGCGGATCGTCAGCGACCCGCCGCTGATCGTCCCGATCTCGGAGCTCTTCACGGGCGACCAGGCGCTCGAGGCGCAGCGGCTCGTGATCCGTCAGTACCGACGGACCCTGCAGGGCGACCGCCGGCACCTGCTCGAGCGCTTCCGGTTCGTCGATGCCGCGCGGAAGGTCGTCGGCGTCGGCAGCGTCGGAACGCGGGCGTTCATCCTGCTCTTCGCGGGCCGCGACGACGAGGACCCGCTGTTCCTGCAGATGAAGGAGGCGCAGGCCTCGGTGCTCGAGCCGTTCCTCGGCAAGAGCGCGTTCTCCAACCACGGCCAGCGGGTGGTCGAGGGGCAGCGGTTGATGCAGGCCGCGAGCGACATGATGCTCGGCTTCATCCACGCGAAGGGCATCGACGGCGTCGAGCGCGACTTCTACCTCCGCCAGCTCTGGGACGCGAAGGGCTCGGCTCTGATCGACGTGATGGAGCCGAAGACGATGGAGGCCTACGCGAGGCTCTGCGGGCCGACGCTCGCGCGCGCGCATGCCCGTTCGGGCGACGCGGTCGCGATCTCGAGCTACCTCGGTGCGAGCGACGCGTTCGACCGGGCGCTCGCGACCTTCGCCGAGGCCTACGCCGACCAGAACGAGCGCGACTACGCCGCGCTGAAGTCGGCCGCCGACTCCGGCCGGATCCCGGTGCAAACGGGGCTGTGACAGCCATGGCTCCCATCCGGAAGGGGTGCGAGACCCGCGCAGCGCCGCCGTGGTCAGCGCGGCACTCCACCTGATCCCGTACGCGCTCGTCGCCGCGCTGAGCCCGCTGGGCTTCGCGGCCACGATCACCGTGATGCGGACGGGGCGGCTGAAGGCGCTCGGCTTCGGGGTCGGGGTCGTCGTCGGCCAGTTCGCCGCCCTGACCACCCTCGTCGCGCTCGGCGCCGCGACGACGCCGCAGCGGACGAAGGCCTATCCGACCTTCGAAGGGGTGCTCGAGCTCGCGCTCGGGCTCGGGCTCGTGACCCTGTCGGTGGCCGTTCATCGCCGCCCCGAGCTGGCGACCCGCTCCACCGGCGGGCGGTCGCAGGCGCTGCTCGACCGGCTGGGACGCGTGCACCTCGCGACGGCGGCGGCGGTCGGGCTGCTGCTCGGCATCGGCGGCCCGAAGCGCCTGGTGCTCACCGCCCTCGCCTCGGCCTCGATCACCGCCGCGGGCATGACGGGCTCGAACGAGGCGTTCCTCGTCGGCTGGTACGCGCTCCTCGCGACCTCGCTCGTCTGGTTCCCCGTGCTCGCCTACCTGATGTTCGGCACCTGGGCGAGCCGCCGCCTCGACGCGGCCCTCGAGTGGCTGGGCCGTTACGGCCGTGCCGTGACCGTCTACGCGCTCGCCCTGGTCGGTATCGCCCTGATCGTCGACGGCGCGCTCCTGCTCTGATGCAGGCCCGGGTTCGATCCGGCCGGTGGTTCATCCCGGCCGGTGATGCGAATCCGGTGCAGCGATCGCTGTGACGGAAGGGGCAGGGTGACGGGCAGCGCGAGCGCGCCTCCTCAGCAGGTCGCGCGGACGCCGGGCCCGGTACGCGTGAGGCTCCGCGCGCCGTTCAGGTACAGGTCGACGCGCACCTCGGTCGGCTTGCAGACCCGCACGAGGCTGACGGCGATCTCCCGGCTGCCGCTCCCCCCGACGGTGGCGAAGAGGGCGAGGTCGGCGGGCTGCGTCCAGGCTCCGCGGGCGAGCGGGCGCTCGTAGGCGACTCCGCTGAGCGCCGTCCCCGGCGGCAGGTTCGCCCAGCGCAGCCGCAGCATCAGCTTGCCGTCGGCATACCGCAGGCCGTCGACCGAGACCGACCCGCGGGCGGGCGGCGCCCCGGAGACTGCGTGCCCGAGGGTGAATGCGGTCTCGAGCGACACGACCCGGTCGGAGAGGCGCTGCGCCTCGGCGGCCTGGGCCGGAACGCGGTGGGCGACCGAGGCGAGGTAGCTCAGGTACGTCGAGGAGAGAAGCCGCGTGCGGTCGGAGGGCACCGTCCCGCGCAAGGGTGCGAGCGCGCGCTGGAGCGAGGCGCTCGCAGCCGCGCGGTCGCCGAGCGCGAGCTGGCCGGCGCTCCTCAGCAGCCAGACGTCGGGCACGCCGGCGTTGATGCGCAGCGCCGCGTCGGTCGCGCTCACCGCCTGCTCGTAGTCCCCGCGGTAGAAGTCGGTGAGCGCGAGGATGCCGACCGTCAGGAGGTCACGGTGGCCGTTGAGGTCGAGGGCGCGCTGGGCGTCCAGCACGGCCTCGTCGGCAGCTCGGCCTGTCGGGTGGGTGAACGCCCTCGTCACCGGATAGTCGGGGTTGGCGGCCAGCAGCCTGGCCCGCGCCCGCCCGGTGTACGCCGTCGCGTAGCCGCTGTCGGCGCCGATCGCCCGGTCGAACTGCGTGATCGCGGCGGCGTAGCTCCCGCCGGCGCTGAGCACGGCGCCGCGTGCGGCCGCGTCGATCGCCGTTTGCGGCGTCGAGGGGATCGGGAGCAGGTAGATCCAGGCGGCCCAGACCGCCGCGAAGGCGCCGACCGCGACGCCGAGCGCATAGGAGGCCCGCCGGATCGAGCCCTCCACGACCAGGCCGAAGCCGACCAGGAAGAGCGCGGCCGCGAGCACCGCGATCACCGTCGTGTACTGCGTGGAGCGGGTGTTCCAGGTGATGCGCGTGGTCGCCAGGGCCTGCTGCGCGAGCGTCAGGCGCTGGGCCGTCACCTGGAGCGCGGTGACCAGCTTCGGCAGGCCGAGGGTGGGAACGGCGTGCTCGGCGGCCCGCAGCTCGGCCGCCGTCCTGGCAGGCTGCGCCGGAAGGCCGGCGGCCGCGGCGAGGCTCGGAATGCCCGCGTCGAGCGGGCGGCGGAAGGGCAGGAAGGCGCTCTCGGCCTGGAGATCGGAGGTCGTTCCCGCGACGGTCGCGGCGACGACGTTCGCGCTCATCGCCCGCACGGCGACCCGGGTCGTCTCGCGGGCGCTGTTCGACTCCCTGATGCTCGCGTCGGTCTGGAGGATGGCGAGCCCGGCCCCGAGCACGACGAGGATCGCGAGCGACACGGCGATCCTCCGCCTGAGGCGACCCTCGGCCTCCGGGCGCGCGTCGGCCGCCGCGCCCTCTTCGCCGTCCTCGACGGTTATCTCGCTCGGCCCGGCCACGACTCAGAAGAACACCGTCGAGAGGGCGGTCGCGATGCCGGCGAGGTAGACGGCGAGGCCGGCTGCCAGGAACGTGTAGACGACCCGTTTCCGGTTGGACACCTCGGCGAGCGTGTAGAAGAGGACGGCGACCAGCATCAGGAACCCCCAGTGGATCAGCCCGTTCACGCGCACCCGGATCTCGACGGCCGCGCGGGCCCAGCGCCCCGGATCGAGGTTCGCCGGCGAGTCGAGCGATGCCGACTGCTCGGCCGCGAGCGCTCGCTCCCGGGTCGAGAAGTCGAACGGGCGCGGCGTCGCGGCCGGCTGAAGGAGGTCCGAGCCGATCGTGAAGCGTCCGAAGGCGCCCGCAGCGGCGGCGCGGCGCGTCGCTCCCTCGCGCAGTGCGGCGGCTTCGCCCCGCGAGACGGCGGCCAGCCGGGCGGCTCCCCCCTTCGCGAGCCGGGCGGCCTCGCGGTCGAGCGCGGCGGCGACGGCGTAGTCCGCGCGGTACTGCCCGTATGCCTGGGCCTCGTCGGCGACCGTGACGGCGCGCTCGACCCGGCCCTGCTCGACCCGGACGGTCTCGCTGATCGACTGGCGATCGTCGTAGGAGGCAGTGCTCCCGATCTGCGCGGCCCGCCAGCCGAGGGCCGCCGCGGTCACGGTGGCGAGGCCGATCAGGAATGCGATCGTCCAGCGGACCCGGGTCCCGACCACTGCAGCTTCCTTCCTCTCCCGTCTCGACGTGCGGATCACCCGATCCCCCGGGCACGGCGCGTCAGCCTAGTGGGAGGCCGCCGACGCCTCCGCGAGGTATGCCTCCGCCCGGTCCGGGGTCATGAACCAGTCGAAGAAGTCACGCGGGTCGTCGAAGCCCTCGACGAACCGCTTGGCGATCTTCGGGTTGTGGCCGGCGGCGCCGAGGAGCTCGAGCACGTGCGGCGGCGGCGGCCCGAGCAGCGCGTTCGTCCAGCCGGCGACGTACTGCGCGTAGTCCCAGTAGCGCTCGAAGGTCTGCTGCATCCACTCGCGGTCGAACGGCTCCTCGCCCCGCTCGAGGATCCGCTGCAGGTACACGGCGCCGCACCTGGCGGCGTTGTTCGAGCCCTGGCCGGTGATCGGGTCGTTGAGGACGACGACGTCGCCCATCCCGAGGACGAGGGCGCCCGACGGCAGCTCGCCGACCGGCTTGCGGACGGTCGGCGGGAAGCGTCCGGCGAGGATGCCGTTGTCGTCGGTGAGCTCGACCGACCGGTTACGCTCGGCCTCCCAGGGGAAGAACTGCTCGAGGATCTCGAGCGACCGGGCGAGGTGCTCCTGCGGCGTCTCGACATCGCCCCAGCAGTCCATCGGGCCGCCGGGGATGCCCTCGAAGACCATGATCTCGCACGGCCCGGTGGTGGTGAGGGCGGGGAAGACGAAGTACTCGCCGACGCCGGGAACGAGGTTGAAGTTCACGGCCGAGAACCCGGGCCGGGGGGTCATCCCGGTCACGTAGGTCAGGGCGAGCGCGCGCATCGGCCGGTCATAGGTGGACCGATCGGCGTCCCGATCGAACAGCCCGGCGATCTCGCCCTTGCCGGCGGCGACGACAACGAGGTCGTTCTCGCGCGCGTAGCGCTCGAGGTCGTCCGTCGTCGCCTCGCGCAGCTCGCTGCGCCCGCCGCGCCGCTCGAGCTCGTCCAGCCAGCGCGGCATCTTCACCCGCTGGTCGACCGACCGGGCCGGCCGGTCGAGGCGCGACTCGAAGAAGATCGCCTTTCCGCTGCCGTCGGGGGCCGGCACCGAGAAGGAGAGCCCCTCGACCGGCGGGCACTCGTCGTCCCAGAAGTCGAGCCCGAGATCGCGCTCGTGCTGGAGCGACCGCCCGAACATGCACTGGCTCGAGAGGACCCGGCCGGTGCGGATCTGCTCGGGCGTGCGATTCGAGACCACGGTGACGTCATATCCGCTTTGCGCGAGGCCGTTTGCGAGCTGGAGACCCGCCTGGCCTGCTCCGACGATCAGGATCCTGCGCACGACTACCTCCTACTCCATCAGCTTGGGGATCGCGGGAACCGCCTGCTCGGGTCCCAGCGCGGAATAGCCGCCGTCGACTGCCCAGTCGGCCCCGGTCACGAACGACGCCTCGTCGGAGCAGAGGAACGCGACGACGTTCGCGACCTCCTCGGGGTCTCCGACCCGCCCGAGCAGGTGGAACGGCGCCGCGACCCGATCGGTCTTCTCGCGGTCGCCGCCCGTCAGCTCGACCATCACCTTCGACCACGTCCACCCCGGAGAGACGGAGTTGACCCGGATCCCGTCGCCGGCGAGGTCCATCGCCATGTTGCGCGTGAGCTGGACCAGGGCCGCCTTGTGGACCGGGTAGAGCCAGCGCCCGGTCTGGGCGACCTTCGACGAGATCGAGGTGAAGTTGACGATCGCGCCGCCGCCCCGCGCGACGAGGTGCGGACGCACGGCCTTCACCATCATGGCCGCCGACGCGACGTTGACGTTTGCGGACTCGAGCCAGTCCTCGCGCGTCGAGGCGTAGCCCTCGTCGACGTACGTCGTCGCGAGATTGACCAGGAAGTCGATGCCCTCGAACCGCTCGACCGTCGCGGCGACGAGCCGCTCGATCGCAGCATCGTCGCGGATGTCGGTCGGCACGAACAGCACGCCGTCGCCGAGCTCGGCGGCGAGCCGCTCGCCTCCGTCCACGTCGATGTCGGCGACGGCGACGGCGACGCCCCGGTCGCGGAGCCCGCGCACGACCGCGCTTCCGATCAGGGTCGCGCCGCCTGTCACGACCGCGCTCTTGCCGCTCAGCCCACGCATCGCACCTCCCGTGCGCTCGGAGGCCCCAACTCTACGACAGGCCCGGCCGGGGCGCGGCGTCCACGGGGATCGTCTCTGGGCGAGCTGGTCGCGTGCAGGCAGGCCGAATTGACCGCGTTCGGCGAGCGGGGCAGCATCGGAACGCGGCGAGAGCGCGAGCGATCCGTCCCAGCTCGCCCGCGGGGGAGTAGGATGGCGGGACTGGCTCTGCGTGCCGGTGCTCCCGCTGAGGCCCAAACGACATCGACGCGCCGCATGGCTCGCGAGATGAGGGGTCGAGGCACAGAGAGCACGGCTCGCAGGGCCGACACTTTTCGAGCTGGAAAGGCGTACGGTGGCGCGCTCGCGCGTCTGCCGCGGACGGAGATCGAGTCTCTGCGCTTCCGGGCCCGGGAACATGGAGGTCGTTGGATGTCACACAGAGAGCCCGAGACGGGCCGGAGGATCTTCCAGATCGCGGCCGGGGGAGGCGCACGGTGAGCGCCGGTCGGCTCGGCGGCAGCTGGCTGCTGGGCACGGGCGTAGGGTTGACGGCACTGGCGCTGGCCCGCGGCAACTTCGGTGCCTTGGCCGTCCCGTTCTTGCTCGGAGCCGCCGGGTTCCTGCTGGTCGCGAACTCGAGGCCGACGCCGGGTCGCTTCCCCGGCAGCGAGCTGGAGCGCGGCCTCGACCGCTTGTTTGCGCTCTTGCTCCCGGCGGGCAGGGCCGCGACAACGAGCCCGATCCGAGCCTCGTTGCTCCAGGCGAGGCATCTCGCCGGACTGAGGCGTGGGGCGCGGCGCTGGGGCAGGGAGCTTCAGCTGATCACGACCGACGGCTACGAGACTGCCTCGCGACTCTCCGCGAGTCACGATTCGGCGAGCGAGCACGACGATCGGGTGCTCGTCGCCGAGGTCGTGAGAGTGCTCTGCGCAGAGCGGGCCGGGGTCGGCGCCGACCTCCCCCTCGCCGCCGACCCGGTCTCGCTGCTCGCTTTCGGGCTCGGTGCCCGGCCCGCCGGCGCGGACCTGACGAGCCTCGACGATCTGCTCCACGACCTCGGCCTCGCGGGAGAAGGCGACGAGCTGCGAACCCACTGCGACGAGGTCATCGCCGCGGGGAGCGGCCCTACCGTCGTTCAGCTGAGAAACGATGCGCAGCGCAGCATGTTCCGCGATCTCGCGGGTGCCTCGTTCGTCCTCGGAGCCGCGACCCGGATCCTCGAGCTCGCGTCGCTTGCAGCCACCCGCGACGGGCCGATCCGGGCTGCGGAGGCCGTGTGAAGACGGAGGGGCGTGCCCTGCTCGCGCCGACGCCCTGCCGTGGACGGAGATCGGGCCCGATCATGCTTTGCCCAGTGGAAGTGGAGGTCGTTCGATGACACAGACAGAGACCGAGATCGTTCAGGGGATCGGTTCCGACTACGCCGACAAGTACGGGTTCCGATATCCCGGACGCCCCGGAGAACTACTTCTTCAAGTCGGGCCGCGGGATCTCTCACGAGGTGGTGGAGGCGATTGCCGAGCACAAGGACGAGCCGGCCTGGATGCGGAAGGTTCGCCATCAGGCCCTCGACTACTTCTTCGCGCGCCCGCTGCCGAGCTGGGGCGGCGATCTGTCGGGGATCGATTTCGACAACATCTACTACTACATCCAGCCGACCGAGAAGCAGGCGGAGACATGGGATGACCTGCCGGCCGACATCAAGGACACCTGGGACAAGCTCGGCATCCCGGAGGCAGAGAAGAAGTACCTGGCCGGCGTCGGCGCCCAGTACGAGTCGGAGGTCGTCTACCACAAGCTGCAGGAGAAGCTGACGGATCAGGGCGTGCTCTTCCTGGACATGGACTCGGGGCTGCGCGAGCACGAGGAGCTCGTCAAGCAGTACTTCGGGACGATCATTCCCTCGAATGACAACAAGTTCGCGGCGTTGAACAGCGCCGTCTGGTCGGGCGGCTCCTTCATCTACGTGCCGCCGGGCGTCAAGATCGAGCTGCCGCTCCAGGCCTACTTCCGGATCAACGCCGAGAACATGGGCCAGTTCGAGCGCACGCATGATCCTGGTCGACGAGGGCGCGTACGTGCACTACGTCGAGGGCTGCACGGCCCCGATCTACTCGAGCGACTCGCTTCACTCGGCGGTCGTCGAGATCGTGGTCAAGAAGGGCGGCCGCTGCCGCTACACGACGATCCAGAACTGGTCGAACAACGTCTACAACCTGGTCACCAAGCGCGCCGTCGCCTACGAGGACGCGACGATGGAGTGGGTCGACGGGAACCTCGGCTCGAAGCTGACGATGAAGTACCCGGCGATCTGGCTGATGGGGCCGCGCGCGCACGGCGAGGTGCTGTCGATCGCCTTCGCGGGCGCCGGCCAGCACCAGGACGCGGGCGGCAAGATCGTCCACGCCGCCCCGGACACCACCTCTCTGATCACGTCCAAGTCGATCTCCAAGGACGGAGGTCGGGCCGGGTACCGCGGCCTGCTCCAGGTCGCCAAGGGAGCGACGAACTCGAAGTCCAGGGTGGTCTGCGACGCATTGATCCTCGACGAGCACTCGCGGTCGGACACCTACCCGACGATCGACATCGACGAGAACGAGGTCGACATCGGGCACGAGGCGACCGTGTCGAAGATTGCCGACGAGCAGCTCTTCTACCTCATGTCGCGTGGAGTGTCGGAAGCCGAAGCCTCGGCGATGATCGTCTCCGGCTTCATCGAGCCCATCGTCAAGGAGCTACCGCTCGAGTACGCGATCGAGATGAACCGCCTGATCCAGATCCAGATGGAAGGCTCGGTCGGCTAGAGCTTCGGCAGAGATCGAGGCTGCAGTCTCGACCGATGCTTCGGATGTCCGCCGCCGTGTCCATGCTGGCAGGCGATGGCCGAGCAACCCGCACCGGCCGGGAAGGGTGCCGCCCCGCCCGATCCGGATCGTCTGAGGGCGGCGGTGCGCGAGGCCCGGGACGACGCGGCCCCGTTCGCGCTCGTGGCGGCCGTGATCCTCGTCCTCCTGGCGCTCGCGAGCCTTCATGCTCACTGGGCCTTGCTCGGGCACTCGCTCTGGTGGCTGTGGCTGGTCGTCGCGGCGCCGTACCTGCTCCTCGCAGCGGCCCTGCTGTTCGGCGTCGGGCGGATCGTCGGCCACGATCGCCGGCGCGAGGTCGTGATCGCGCTCCTCACTCTGGTCTGGGCGCTCAACGTCCTCGGTGTCGCCGTGCTCGTCGTCTCGCTTGTTGCTCATTCGCGCGTGCAGATCACGGGACGGCAGCTGCTGATCAGCGGTGGCGCGGTCTGGCTCACCGATGCGGTCGCGTTCGGTCTTGCCTTCTGGGAGCTGGACTGCGGCGGCCCCGTCGCTCGCGCGTTCGCGACCACGCAGCGCACGCCGGACTTCCAGTTCCCCCAGGACGAGAACCCGCAGCTCGCGGGAGAAGGCTGGGCGCCCCGCCTCTGGGACTACTTCTACGTCTCTCTGACCAACTCGATCGCGTTCAGCCCGACGGACACGATGCCGCTCACCCGTCCGGCCAAGGCGCTGATGGCGGCGGAATCGATGCTCGCCGCCGTCACCGTCCTGCTCGTGGCCGCGCGCGCGGTCAACATCCTGGCGTAGAGACGCCGTGAGTCCCGGCCCGTCCCGGGCAGTCGCCGTCTGCGTCGGCGGATCGGTGGGCGCCGGCCCCGGGATCGCAGGCGGGAGGCCTGCGAGACGGAGGAGGGAGGCGGGCTCGGCTGCGTCGTGTGCCGGAGTTCGACGCGGAGCCTGCTGGGGGCAAGGTGATCCGACCCGCGCGGCACCTCCGTCGGGAGATGCCGCGCGGCGAGCTGTCGGGTCGTGCGGTCAGCTCACGCGGTTGATCTGGCCGCGGATCTCGCCGTACCTGTTTCTGGTCGTATGGAGGTTCACGTAGGTCCGGCCGCGCACCATCGCGTCGCGCTGGGAAGCGGTCAGGGTCAGCGTGCCGTGGCGGGGTGAGTAACAGCGGCGGCAGAGGGTCTTGAACGCTCTCCCGCTTGCCTTGCGCAGGCCCTTGTTCAGGCCGGCGACGGTCGGCCGCCCGCTCAGGTGCGCGAACGTCAACGTCCAGTGGAGCGTCTTGCCGGTGAGCCTCGCGGTGAAGTGGCCCGCGGCGCGGCTCGACGTCCGGGAGGGGGCGAGGACTTCCTGGTTCTTGCGAAGCACCGCGTTGAAATGCACGGTCATGGTGGCCCTCGCCGCGATCACGGAAGCGGCTGAGAACGCGCTGGTCGCACCGTTCGAGTTGGTCGCGGTGACGCCCACCCGGAGTGCGTTTCCGAGGTCGACCTGCCCGATGCCGTAGCTCTGACCGGTCGCGCCGGAGATGATCGCGCAGCTCGTCCCGTTCGTGTTGCAGCGGCTCCACTGGTAGCCGAAGCCGTTCGTGCTCAGGCCCGTCCAGCTCCCTGACGTCGCCTGCAGCCGGTTCCCGACGGAGAGCGAGCCGGAGATCAGCGGCAGGCTCGTGTTGACGGGCGAGCTCGCCTTCGAGCTGACGGCGGCCGTCAGGTTCGAGGAGGTCGTGCTCGTCCCCGCCGAGTTGGTGGCGGTGATCATCACGCGCAACGTCGAGCCCACCTGGCTCGCGTCGACGAGATAGCTCGAGCCGGTCGCGCCGGCGATGTCGGTGCAGGCTCCAGCGGCGCTGCAGCTCTGCCACTGGTAGCTGAACGTGATCGGCTTCTGGCCGGACCAGCCGCCGTTGTCGACGCCGATCGTCTGGCCGACCTGCGCCTTGCCGGTGGGATTCGGCTGCTTGGTGCTTGCCGGAGCAGCGCCGGACGCGGCGATCGTCGCGGTCGCGGCGGAGAGCGCCTGGTTCGACCCGTCGGAGTTCGTAGCCGTCACCTGGACGCGGATCGTGCTGTTGACGTCGCCGCTGGAGGCGACGTAGTTCTGGTTCGTCGCGCCGGCGATCGTGCCGCAGCTACTCCCCGAGGAGTTACAGCGACGCCACTGGTAGGCGTAGGTGATCGGCGGCCCGCCTGTCCAGGAGCCGCTCGTGGCGGTCAGCGTATGCCCGGAGCGGGCTGTCCCGCCGATCGTGGGCGCCGAGGTGTTGGCCGGGCTCGCAGCCGTGTGGCGGGCTGACGCGAGCGCCGATCCCGATACGAGCACGAGGAAGCCGGTCACGGCGAAGAGCAAGAACGGAATACGTCTCATCGAGTGCCTCTCTCTTCTGGGGTTGGGACGGTCGTTTCTGTCGTGGGGTTGGGAAAGTCGTTGCAGGCGGGAGCAGGGCCCGGCGGTCGTTCCGAAGGCAGAACGCCGGGCCGATCTCGGAGCCGGGGCCGCAGTCAGGCGTCGGGCTCGACGGAGGGCGCGGCTTGCGCCGCCGCCCGGGCGAGAAGCACGGGTGCTTCGGCGCCGCGGGTTCCGTCCGTGAGCTGGTGCCGGGTTCGGAGCTCGGCGAGCTCGTCCCGGCGAGCGAGCCTGGCGCGCCGCCGCCGGCGCCAGATCAGACCGCCGGCCTCGTCGAGCAGGATCGCGGCGAGCGCGGTCGTGAGCACGACCACGACGAGCGACACGCTCGAGTGCCAGACGATGTAGTGGATGCGTACGGTGTCGCTGTTCTGGGCGATCGCGACGATGACGGCGCCGCCGAGGACGAGCGCAGCGGCGAACGTCCACCACCAGCCGAGGCCGTTCGGCACGTGCCTGCGGCGGCGAAGCCGGAGGCGTCTCGTCGAAGCTTCAGTCCGGGTCGCGGTCTAGCCCGACCCGATCGCCGAGGCGATGGGCGTTTCCTCCGGCGACGACGGCCCGGCCGGCTCGTCCGCGGGGCCGGAGTCGTGGGTCGAGTCGGATGCCGGCGGCACCGTCGTCGAGACCGTCCCGATTCCGAGCGTCTTGCCGAGGCGTCCGATCAGGCTCGTGAGGTACGTCATCGCTTCTTCTCCCTGTGAGGCCGAAACCGTCGGGGCCAGGTTGGCCCTCGTTCCGGTAGTCGACACGCCAACCATAACACACGAACCAGGGAGTCGTGTTATTATATGTCGCGAAACCACATGTCGCCTATTGACCCCGCATCGGAACAGACCGCTCGGGCGGCGCCGGAGTTCGCGTTCCTGACCAGTCACGGCAAGACGCTGCTCCTGATCGCGCACGATCCCCGGATTCGCATGCGCGACATCGCCGGTCTGCTGAACGTCACCGAGCGCGCGACGCAGCGGATCGTCGCCGACCTGGCCAGAGCCGGATACATCGACCGGAAGAGGGAGGGGCGGCGGAACGTCTACTCGGTTCGCACCGACCTGCCCCTCGGGCTCCCGATCCAGCGCGACGTCGACATCGGCGCCCTCGTGACCATCCTGCCCGCGCCGAACGCGTCGTCGTGAGGGCCCAGCACAACGGTCCGGGCGAGCCGAGTCGGCCGGCCGGGCCTCTCACGAAGCCCTAAGCAAGCTCTCAGCTTCGGGTGCGGGTTGCTCAGGTTGCGGTGCTCGACTTGGGGCGTGGCGCCTCATCCGGGTCGGCCTCGACGGATGTTCGCGCCCGCACGGGGCTCGTTCGTAGATCCTCCGGGTCACCGGGCGATGGAGGCGGAGATGGACGGGGGCTGATGGAGGCGGCTGAGGTTCGGGGCGGGCGTGTGCTGGTCGTGGACGACGATCCGGACGTCCGCGACGCCGTCGAGACTGCGCTCGAGCTCGACGGCCACCGCGTCGCGACCGCGGCCGACGGTCTCGCGGCGTTGCAGCGGCTGGGCCAGGCGGAGTTCGACGCAGTGGTGCTGGATGTGCTGATGCCGAACCTGGACGGCTTCGAGGTGTGCCGGCGGCTGCGTGCGTCGGGGAACCGGACGCCGGTCCTGATCCTGACGGCGCGCGACTCGGAGGAGGACACGATCCGTGGGCTGGACCTCGGCGCGGACGACTATCTGGTGAAGCCGTTCGCGCTCGGCGAGCTGCTGGCGCGCGTGCGCGCGCTGCTGCGACGGACGCGTCCGCCGGAGGAGGACGCCCCGCTCTGGTTTGCGGGGCTCTCGCTCGATCGGCAGCTGCGAGAGGCCTCGCGCGGTGGGCGCAGGTTCGAGTTGACGCGGACGGAGTACGCGCTGCTCGAGCTGTTCATGCGCAACCCGCGGCAGGTGCTGACGCGGGAGCTGATCATGGAGCGGGTCTGGAGCTACGACTTCGGGCCGACGTCGAATCCGCTCGAGGTGTACATCAGCTACCTGCGGCGAAAGACCGAGGCGGGCGGGGAGCCGCGCCTGATTCATACCGTGCGCGGTGTCGGTTACGCGCTGCGAGCGTCGTGAGCCTGCGCACGCGCCTGACGCTCGCCGGCGGCGGCGCGGTGTTCGTCGCGCTCGCGCTCGCATCCCTGGTGATCTACGTCGAGGTGCGCTCGAAGCTGCATGACCAGGTCGACGTCTCGCTGATCCGGTCGGCCGAGGCCGCGGCCACGAGGTGGGTGGGCGCGAAAGGCGCGCCTCCGTCTCCGAAGAAGGCCGGCCTCGTGTTCGGCAAGGACGCGTCCGGCTTCTTCCAGGTCGCGCCGAGCCTCGGCGCCCTGAAGAGTGGAGGACTGCCCGGGCTCGCGCTCCTGGTCGACCGCGACCGCTCGGTCGCGAGCGGCCTTTCGCCCCCGTACTTCAGGGACATTCGCTACGGGGGCGCGGCGATGCGGCTGTACACGATGCGGCTGCCTTCTTCGAGCGACGGGCTCGTGCGGACCGCGCGCGCGTTGACCGAGGCGAACGCGACGATCGCGCGCGTCCGCTGGCTGCTGCTCGGCCTGACGCTCGGCGGGGCAATCGCGGCGGGGCTGCTCGGACGACTGGCCGCAAACGCGGTGCTGCGACCGGTGCGTGTGCTCGCAGGAGCAGTGCGCGAGGTGACCGCGACGCGTGACCTCAACCGGCGGATCAAGGTGAGCGGCCGCGACGAGCTGGCCAGCCTCGCAGCCGACTTCAACGCGATGCTGGTAGCTCTCGACGGGTCGCAGCACGCCCAGCAGCAGTTGATCGCGGACGCCTCGCACGAGCTGCGGACGCCGCTGACGGCGCACCGCGCGAACATCGAGCTGCTCGCTCGACCGGATCTGCCCGCCGAGCGGCGCCAGCGCGTGCTCGGTGCGGCCGTCCGGTCGATCGAGGAGCTCTCGGCGCTGGTCGGCGACCTCGTCGAGGCCGCCCGCGACGGCAGGTCGGTCGACGCGCGCGAGCCGCTCGCGCTCGACGGGCTCGTGGCCGCGGCCGTCGAGCGGGCGCGGCAGCGGGCGCCGGGGCTCCACTTCGAGAGCCGGCTCGAGCCCCACCGGCTGGTCGGGGCCCGCGCGCGGCTGGAGCGCGCGCTCGACAACGTTCTCGACAACGCGATCAAGTGGAGCCCACCCGGCGGCAACATCGAGATCCGGCTCCTCGGCGGGACGCTGACCGTGCGCGACCACGGGCCCGGCATCGCCGAGGACGACCTGCCGCACGTCTTCGACCGCTTCTACCGGGCCGCCGCTGCTCGCGCCCTGCCGGGCTCGGGGCTCGGGCTCGCGATCGTCAGGCGGACCGTCGACGACCACGGCGGCAGCGTCGCCGTCGCCAACGCGGGCGGCGGCGGGGCGATCGTGACGCTCCGCTTCGAGCTCTAAGGAGGCTCTCAGCAACCTCTCAGCCTCCGCGCCGCGCCGTTCAGCTTGCGGTGCTGAGCTTTCCTTGCTTCCGACAGAAGGGAACCTCACAGCGTGGTCTGCCGTCCGCTGCCCGTCCTCGCCCCCGTCGCCGCCGTTGCCGCATTCGCGCTGCTCGCGGCCGGTTGCGGCGGCGGCGGCTCTCCCGGGATCGCGAGCGTCGCCGCCTCCACGGCTGCCGCCACGACGACCGCGCCGGCCGGGGCGACGACCGTACCGAACGGCGCGCTCGCAGGGGCTCTCGCTTTCGCCCGCTGCATGCGCTCCCACGGGGCGCCGAACTGGCCCGACCCCACCGCCGACGGCGGATTCGACAAGTCGAAGCTGCAGCAGCTCGGGGTGAGCGAGTCCCGTGTGCGGGCGATCGAGGAACGTTCCTGCAATTACTCCTTCGAAAACGGCGGTCGGGCGCAGACGATCACCCCCGCCGATCGCGCCGACTACCTACGCGCCGCCGCCTGCATCCGCACGAACGGCTTCCCCGCCTTCCCCGACCCGACGTTCCAGAACGGCGACGTCCAGACCAACATCCCGGCGCGCATCGACCAGGACTCCTCGGGGTTCAAGAGCGCCGCGACGCGTTGCACGAGGCTGATACCGGCCGACCTGCCCTACAGCAGCTCCGGCCGATCGTGAGCGGCCCTCGCGAGCCGGCGGGGCACGAGCTGACAGCGCAGCAACAGGCGCCCATCGCCGCCACGGGGGCCACTGCGGGCCGCAGGGTGCCGCCGTCGGGCGGGCGGGCCGCGGTCGCGCCGCTCGGGGGTGGGGAGCGCTTCGCGGCGTACGTGGCGCACGAGCTGCGTACGCCCCTGGCGACCCAGCGCGCCCTCCTCGAGCTCGCACTCGGCGACCCGGAGACGGATGCGGCGGGCTGGCGGGAGATCGGCGAGGACGTCCTCGGCGCCTGCAGGCAGCAGGAACGCGTGCTCGAGGCCTGTCTCGCCCTCGCCCGGAGCCGGGGCGGCGGGCCGCAGCGATGCGAGCCGGTCGACCTGGCTGCGATCGCGGCGGAGGCGCTGCGGGCTCACGACCTGCGCGGGCTCGGGAGCGTCGTCGTGCTCGAGCCGGCGCAGACGGCCGGCGACCCGGACCTGCTGGAGCGTCTCGCCGCCAACCTCGTCCTGAATGCGATCGGGCACAACGTCGCCGGCGGACGGGTCGAGGTCGCGACCGGCACCACGTCCGGACGCGCCCACCTCACCGTCGCCAACACCGGCCCGCCGATCCCGGCTGGCGAGCTCCGGCGCCTCTTCCAGCCCTTCCAGCGGCTCGCACCCGAAGCTCCCGGCGCCGACGGGGGTGTCGGGCTCGGCCTCGCGATCGTGCAGACGATCGCCGACACGCACGGAGCCCTGATCAGCGCGCGAGCCCGCACCGACGGCGGGCTCGAGATCGACGTGAGCTTCCTTGCGAGCTCGAGGATTCTCCGGTGCTCGCCCTGTTCGTGACGGCGGGGTAGCTTCCCGCCGTGGAAGCCGGGACGACAGCTCCGCGGGTGCGGCTCGCCGAACTGGTCGCCGCCCTCTCGCTCGGGGTCGATCTCGGGTTCGGGCAGCCGATGGAGCACGTCCTGCGGCAATGTCTGATCGCCCTGCGTCTGGGCGAGCGGGTGGGGCTGGGCGAGGAGGAGCGGGCCGTCGTGTACTACACGGCGCTGCTCGTCAACGTCGGCTGTCACACCGACGCGCACGAGCAGGCGAAGTGGTTCGGTGACGACATCGGGTTCAAGTCGGCGAAGTACGACTACGAGTTCAGGAGCTTGCGCGGCGCGGTGGCCGCGGTGAGGCAGCTCGGTGCCGGGAACCCGGCCCTGCTCCGCTTCCGCCTCGGGCTCGAGTTCGCGGTCTCGGGGCGCCGCGACTTCGAGGGGATGATCGCCCACCACGCGGCGATGGCGAGGTCGCTCGGCGAACAGCTCGGCCTGCGCGGCGAGGTGCTCGACGCTCTCGCCTCCGCCTACGAGACGTGGGACGGGCGCGGGTGGCCCGGGAGGCGCGCCGGCGACGAGATTCCGGTCGCCTCGAGGCTTGCGCAGCTCGCCGAGTTCGTGGAGGTTGCGCACCGGGTGGGGGGCATCGAGGCGGCCGAGGCGCTCGCCCGTTCCCGCTCCGGAACCCAGTTCGATCCAGTGCTCGCCGATCTTGTCGCCGGCGAGGGGGAGTTGTTGTTGACGGGGCTCGACTCGGCGGGCGCCTGGGAAGCTGTCATCGACGCCGAGCCGAGTCTGGCCGTGCTGCTCACCGGAGAGCAGATCGACGGCGCGCTGGTCGCGATCGCGAACTTCGTCGATCTCAAGTCGCCCTACACGCTCGGCCACGCAGCCGCGGTCGCCGAGCTCGCCGCGGGCGCAAGCAGCGTCCTCGGACTCGGCGCCGACGAGCAGGAGATAGTGGGTCGGGCGGGCCTCGTCCACGATCTGGGCCGCCTCGGGGTGTCGAATGCGATCTGGGACAAGGCCGGGCCGCTCGGGGCCGGTGAGTGGGAGCGTGTCCGCTTGCATCCCTACCTGACCGAGCGCATGCTCCGCTTGTCGAGCTCGCTGGCGCCGCTCGCTGCGATCGCCGTTCAGCATCGCGAGCGCCTCGACGGCTCCGGTTACCCGCGCGGGCTCGCCGGCGGGGCGATCTCCGGGCAGGCTCGGATTCTCGGTGCCGCCGACGCCTATCAGGCGATGCGCAAGCCGCGCCCCTACCGCCCCGCACGGGAGCCCGACGAGGCCGCCGCCGAGCTCCGCGCCGAGGTGAGGGCCGGCAGGCTCGACGCGGATGCGGTCGAGGCGGTGCTCGGCGCCGCGGGACATCGCGTCGCCCGGCGCCGTGAAGGGCCGGCCGGGCTCACCCCGCGCGAGGTCGAGGTGCTGCGGCTGCTGGCCCGCGGGCTCTCGAACAAGCAGATCGCGACGAGGCTCGTGATCGCGCCGAAGACGGTCGGCAACCACATCGAGCACATCTACGCGAAGACGGGCGCGTCGAACCGCGCCGGAGCGGGACTTTTCGCGATGCAGCACAGGCTCCTGCGGGACGACGAGCTCCTCCCGGCCGGCCCCGAAAGATGAGGCGAATGCCTCATGACGCTTCGGTGGGCCTCGCCTAGCCTGGGATCCAGTCAACTCGAGGAGGAGCCATGCCAGGCGTTTCCAGGCAGACCGCCGCGCATCACGACGACCACGGGCCGGTTCTCGACAGCCACGAGGATCTCGGCGACCTCAGCGTCAACTTCCTGACCTTCAAGGTCGACATCGACGGGGCGCCGCTGCTGAAGGGGCTGCCCGACGACCGCTGCTCGTGCCCGCACTGGGGGTATGTGACCGGTGGCAGGATCACGTTCCACTTCGCCGACCACGACGAGACGTACGTCGAAGGCGATGCCTTCTACGTCCCGGCGGGGCATACGCCGGAGGTCGTGGGCGGCACCGAATACGTCCAGTTCAGCCCGGCCGACGAGCTGCACAAGATCTCGGCCGTGATGGAGCGCAACGCCAGGGCGATGATGCAGCAGGCCTGAGCTTCGCAGCGGTCCGGCCGGGCAGCCGCGCCCTGACGACGGGACCTGAGCAGCGGCGCGGACGACCCGCAGCCGTCAGCCTTCGTCCTCCGGCGCTCCCGGTTCGGCTTCGGCGGCGGGCAGTTCGGGGGCCGGGGGATCGTCGACGGCGATCTCGTTCACGACGCCCATCTCGCCTCCGGAGGTGCCGAGCCGTTGCGGCTCGATCTTCGCCCTCGGCGTGAACCACCCGAGCAAGCCGCGCCGTACGCGGTACTCGACCACCTTGCCCCGTTCGTCGAGCCGGATCTGCACGACCTTGCCCAGCTTCCGGCCCTGCGAATCGATCAGGGGATGACCGCGGAAGCGGAGTCCCTTCTCGAGCAGCGCCAGCGCGTCCCGGTCGGTGGCGGCAATCCGAAGCGACGCCAGAGAGTCGATCGCGAGCGTATCGGTGTCGAAGGAGCGTACCGCCGTGGCCGGGACGAACAGGGTCGATTCCGGTACGTTGCCGCGAGCCAGCACCACGAGTGAGGCGGTGTGACGTTCCGGGTCGATCAGGATGTCGGCGGGCCTACCGAGGCTCCGACCCTCCGCGATCGTCACGACGTCGCGCTTCAGACAGGTCTTGAGCTTGCTGGCCACGCATGCCTCCGGTCAGGGCCGAGATCCTAACGCTTCCGCACGGAACCGCCGGTTCGAGCTTCGAGGCAGCGAGGGCGAGCCGCCGCTGCCCTGCCTCGCACGCGGGCTTCCTGAGGCGCCTCCGCCGTGCACGGGCCGCGCGCCCGTTTCACCGGTAGCGATGATCCCTCCGCCCTCAGGCCACGGGGCCGTCGGCGGGCGCCGCCTCCGTGGGCGGCCCTGCCTGCACGGGCTCCGCGCGGCGATGTGCGATCAGCTTGCCGAGCTCCCAGAGGATGAGCAGCAGCACGGCGGGAGCGGCTCCGATCAGCCACTGCCTGCTGGTGAGCTGGATGGTGCCGAGCAGCGACGTCAGCTCGCCGCCCCGCGCAATCAGGAGTGCTAGGGCGACTTCGACCGCGATGGTGACGTTCACGATGTTGTTGTCGAAGGTCTCCATGCGGAGGATCGACGCGGTCTCGTCGCGGGATTCGAAGGTTGCGACCACGAGCATCAGGGAGAACGCTACGAGCCCCATGGTGCTGCCGATCTCGACCGCGTGGTAGTGGTCCTTGCCGAACACGATCACGAGGTCGATCGCGGCCGACATGAAGAGGCCGACGAGCCCGACCGTCACGATGACGGGGCGGGACATGATCGAGGCCTTGCGGGGGCGCGGCAGGCGCTTCATCAACCCCGGGGTTTCCTTGTCGAGGCCGAGGGCGATGCCGATCGGTGCCGTGATCAGGAAGTTGATCCAGAGGATCTGGACGGCGGAGAAGGGCTGCCCGCCGGCGATGTTGAACAGGCTGGCGGCGAGGAACGTTACGACGTAGGTGACGAGTGCCACCAGCATGAAGCGGATGTACTTGAGCATGTTGTCGTAGAGCTTGCGTCCCTCGGAGACGGCTCGCACGATCGTGGCGAAGTTGTCGTCGGTGAGGATCATGTTGCCGGCGTTCTTGGCGACCTCGGTGCCGGTTCCCATCGCGATTCCGATGTCGGCGGCCTTGATCGCGGGGGCGTCGTTGACGCCGTCTCCGGTCATCGCGACGACGTCGCCCTTCTTCTGCAGGGTGTCGACCATCAGTACCTTGTGCTCGGGTGCGACGCGGCCGACGACGCCGATGTCGTCGATGCGGGCCAGCCGCTCGTCCTCGGGCAGGGCTGCGAAGTCCGCGCCGAGCATGGCCTCGCCGGGGATGCCGAGCTGTTTGGCGATCGCGGCGCCGGTGACGACGTCGTCGCCGGTGACCATCCGTACGCGGATGTTGGCGGCCTGGGCGTTCCTGACCGCGTCCTTCGACTCTTCGCGGGGCGGGTCGATCATCCCGACCATCGCCGTCATCTGTAGGTCGTTCATCAGCGAGAGTAGGTCGCCGGCGGGGTCGAACGTGGTCGGGTCGAGGTCACGCGTGGCCGCAACCATGATCCGTAGGCCTTTGCCGCCGAGGCGATCCATCTCTTCGCTCGACCTCTTGTTCTGCTCATCTCCCCAGGGGACGCTCGTGCCGCCCGAGAGCGCCGAGGAAGCCCGCCCGATCACGGCTGGGCCGGCGCCCTTGACGAAGGCCCGGACGACGGGCTTTCCGGAGGAGTCGTTGGCGTTCGCGAAGACGGCCATCAGCTTGTAGGTCGGGTCGAACGGCAGCGTCGCGAGACGCGGGTAGCCGGCCTGGGTGCCTTCGACGTCCAGCTTGGCCTTGTGTCCGAGGACGAGCAGCGCGCCCTCGGTCGGGTCGCCGACGACCTTCCCGTCGACGAGCTTGGCGTCATTGCACACCAGGAAGGGCAGGATCGCGTCCTCGATCGTGTTCGTGTTGCCGGCGGCGTGCTCGACCTCGCCCTCGAGGCCGTAGCCCATCCCGGTGATCGCGTAGCGGTCGGTCGGGTCGATCACCTCGGTGACCGTGACCTGGTTCAGGGTCAGGGTGCCGGTCTTGTCGGAGTTGATCGCCGAGGTCGAGCCGAGGGTTTCGACCGAGGCGAGGTTCTTGACGATCGCGCCGTGCTTGGCGAGGGTCGTCGATCCGGTCGAGAGGATCACCTGCAGCACCGTCGGCATCGCCATCGGCACCGCCGCCAGAGCGAGCGCGATCGCGGTCGTGAAGATGGCCTGCGTCGACTGGTGACGGTGGATCCCGAGCGCGAACATGATCGCGATCGTCAGCCCGGCGGCCCCCGCGATCCAGAGCGTCAGCGTGTCCAGCTGTGCCGTCAGCGGGGTCTTCAGGGTCGGCGTCGACTTCAGCATCCCGGAGATGTGCCCCACCTCGGTGCCCACCCCCGTCCCGGTCACGATCATCACGCCGCTCCCATGGGTGACCGGGGAGTTCATGAAGGCCATGTTCGTCTGGTCGCCGATGCCCGGCTGCTCGCCGGTGATCGCCTCGGCGCTCTTCGAGGCGGGAACGCTCTCACCGGTCAGGCCGGACTCGTCGATCTGCAGCGACGCGGCCTCGATGATCCGCCCGTCGGCGCACACCTCGTCGCCCGCGGTGAGCAGGACGACGTCGCCGACCACCACCTGGTCGGCCCCGATCTTCACCTCCGCCCCGTCGCGGCGGACGCGGGCAGAGGTCTTGAGCATCGACTGCAGGGCGTTCATCGCGCTCTCCGCCTTGCCCTGCTGGCGCATCCCGCCCAGCGCGTTCAGCGCCGTGATCAACAGGACCGCAACACCCGTGGCGATCTGGCCGATCGCCATCGACGCGACGGCGGCCGCGACGAGGATGATCTGCATGTAGCTCTTGTACTGGGCGAGGAACCGCGTCCAGCCCGGCACCGCCGGCTCGGCGGGGAGCGCGTTCGGGCCGTTCGCCTTCAGCAGCTCGGCGGCCTTCGCCGCCGAGAGGCCCTTGGCGGGGTCGACGTCGAGCCGCTTCGAAACCTCGGCCGGCTCGAGGGCGTACCAGTGGGCCGCCGGGGCGTCGTCCCCGCCCGGCACGTCGGTGTTCTCGCTCATCGTCGTGTCCTCGTCGTTCCCTAGAACGGAGTCGGGATGTTGCCCAGCGAGGACTCCGGCTCGGAGTACCCGTCGGGGCGCGGCGGATTGGGCATCTTCACGGCAGGAGGCGCGAGCGCCGTGTAGGGGACCTGGCCGAGCAGATGCGTGATGATGTTCAGCCGGCCGCGCTTCTTGTCGTCGTTGTCGACGACGTGCCACGGCGCCCACTCCGTGTTGGTGGCGGCGAACATGGCATCCCGCGCCCGCAGGTAGTCGTACCGGCGCCTGTACGACTTCAGGTCGGTGGGCGAGAGCTTCCAGTACTTGCGCGGGTCGTCGATCCGGCTCTCGAGCCGCCGGGTCTGCTCCGCGAGGCTCACGTTCAGGAAGTACTTGATCAGGATGATCCCGTCGTCGACCATCGCCTTCTCGACCTGCGGCACCATCGCGAGGAACCGCTCTGTCTCCTCCGGGGTGCAGTAGCCGAGCACGGGCTCGACGCCGGCGCGGTTGTACCAGCTGCGGTCGAAGATCACGACCTCCCCGGCCGACGGGAAGTGCGCGACGTAGCGCTGGACGTACATCTGCGACCTCACCCGCGCATCCGGCGCGGGCAAAGCGACGTGCTTGAACACGCGAGGACTCGTCCGCTCGGTGATCCGCCGGATCGTGCCGCCCTTGCCCGCCGAGTCGACGCCCTCGAACACGACGCAGACCCTGGCACCGGTGGTCTTGACCCACTCCTGCATGGCGACGAGCTCACCCTGGAGACCTCTCATCGCGTGTTCGTATTCCTTGCGCCCCATCTTCCTGACGGCGCCCGCCTCGGCCTCGTCGAGTGCCGGGGATGCAGCCGCCGCGGCGTCGACGTTATGTCGATGCTCGTCGTGTTTCGCCTTGTGCTCCTTCTTCGTCTTGCTCATCTCGCTCACCTCCGACTGGTTCTCCGGCCCGAACGAGGGTGCCCCACCTCGGCTGCCGAGCTAGGCCCGCACCCAGTATGTCGTCAACGAGACATCCCCGCCTCCTCGACCGCCGGCAACAGCCGGATCCGCATATGGTGGCATGCTGGCAAATCGTGCGAGGGCGCCTTCCAGCGTGGGTCGGGAGCGGAGAATTGCAGCTGCGTGACCGATGATGCCTCGATGATCTCTGCGTACAGCTCGAGCGCGCCCTCCGAGGTGAGTCGATGAGGGCGGTCGAGCTCGTCTTCGCCGTCGGATGGGCGGCGTTCTGGCTGTACTGGATCGTCGCGGCCTTCTCGATGAAGAGGGGCCGCGTGCCGTGGTCGCGCGAGCTGCGGATCAGGGGGGTGATCGTGGTCGTCGTGATCGTCTTGGTTCGCTCGGGAGCGTTTCGGGGCCACGGCCTCGACACCGATCCGTGGCGAGCCGGTTTCGGCCTCGTCCTCTTCGCTGTCGGGTTGGGGTTCGCGATCTGGGCACGCATGCACATCGGGCGCAACTGGGGCACCCCGATGACGCAGAAGGACGAGCCGGAGCTGGTGACCAGCGGCCCCTACCACCTGGTTCGCCACCCGATCTACTCGGGCATCCTGGTTGCGGGCGTCGGCACCGCGGTGGGGTTGAGCTGGTGGTGGCTGACCGCGGTGGTGCTGGCCGGCGTCTACTTCCTCTACAGCGCGACGGTCGAGGAGCGCTTCATGATCGAGCAGTTCCCGGATGCCTACCCGGTGTACAGGCGTTCGACCCGCATGCTCGTTCCGTTCGTCTTCTAGCCGGAAGCCGGTCGCGCAGGACGTGCCGCTCGCTCGCCGGCAGCGAGCCGTTCTGGAGGGTCTTGCCATGAACACGATCCAATCGAAGGGAGCTGGATATGAGCGATCTGCCTGTGTCGGAACAGATAGATGCGATCATTGCGAAGTCGGGCGACTGGCGCGGGGAAACGTTGGCGGAGCTTCGCGCGATCGTGAGACGGGCCGATCCAGCAGTTGTCGAGGAGATCAAGTGGCGGAAGCCCTCACGCCCGGAAGGGGTGCCGGTCTGGTCTCGACACGGAATCGTCTGCGTCGCCGACACGCTGAAGAACGCCGTCCGCTTGACGTTCCCGAAAGGAGCTCGGATCGCCGATCGCAAGAAGCTCTTCAACGCCCGTCTGGACAGCAAGACCGTTCGAGCCATCGATTTTCACGAGGGCGAAGCGATCGACGAGAAGTCATTGACGGCGCTGATCGCAAGCGCGGTGGAGCTGAACGGCTAAGGGCCGGCACGAGGGCGGCGCCCCCTCCAGGGGCGAGCCGCTTCCGCCGGCCGTGTCGAAAGGCGGCGCTGCCGCGCGACGGCAAGAGGCGCCGCTCGTCAGGAATCAATCGCCTGCGTCCCTTCGGGGCTCCTGCCGACCTGTTCCTCGAGCTGCCCCGAGCGGCCCCGAGCGGCCCGGTGCGCGCCCCCGGGAGCTGTCGCCGACCCGTTCGCCTGCCGGCGAACGCCCCGCGGTAGTCGAACGGTGACGCGGAGCCCGCCGGCGGGGCGGGGGGTGAGGCTGAGGGTTCCGTCGTGTGCTTCGGTGATGCTCTTGACGATTGCCAGACCGAGGCCGACACCTGTGTGGTCGGTGCGGATGCGATTGGTGCCGCGAAGAAAGGGCTCGGCAAGCGTGGCAGCCAGCTGCGGGGTGAGCTTCTCGCCGGTGTTCTCGACGGTGAGCGCCGCACCCTCGGGGCGAACGCTGGTCGTGACCCACACGACGCCCTGCTCCGGCAGGTTGTGGACGATCGCGTTGTGCACCAGGTTCGTGGTCAGCTGCAGCAGGAGTGTGTGTGAGCCGATCGTGGGGGCCGGGTCGCCGGAGGCCTCGACGGTGAGCCCGCGTTCCTCTGCGAGGGGGAGGAGCGTTTCAGCTGCTTCTTCCGCCAGGAGCGACAGGTCGACGTGTTCCGGGGTGAAGGCCCGCCGGTCGGCGCGGCTGAGCAGGAGCAGTGCTTCGGTGAGGTCGATCGCCCGGGCGTTGACGGCGTGGAGGCGCTCGACGAGCTCGCCCGTGTCGGGGCTCGGATCGCTGCGGGCGACCTCGAGCAGTGTCTGGGTGATCGCCAGCGGCGTGCGCAGCTCGTGGGAGGCGTTGGCTGCAAATCGCTGCTGTTCTGCGATGTGTCCTTCGAGCCGGGCGAGCATGGTGTCGAAGGCGTCGGCGAGCTCGCGGAACTCGTCTCCGCGGCCCTCCAGCTCGATCCGATGGGAGAGCGATCCGTTCGCGGCCCTGCGTGTGGCGTCGGTGATGCGAGCCAGGGGGGCGAGCATCCGGCCGGCGAGAAGCCACCCTCCCACGAGACCGAACACGAACAGGAACGCCAGCACGATGGCCGCGATCGAGCCGAAGCCGTGCAGTGGGTCGGAGCGGTCGACCACGAACCACCACGAGGGATGCATGTGGTAGAGCGCACCGTCGGGTATGTAGCGCAGGACGACCACCCAGACGGCCGCGAGCATCAAGGAGCCGGCGAGCATGAGGAAGCCGGCGTAGCTGAGGGTGAGCTTGAGGCGAGCGCTCAACCCGGAGGCTCTATCCACGCTCGTCTCCCTCGCGCCCGGTGTCAGGGGCAGTGTCGATGCGGTAGCCGACGCCGGCGACGGTGGCGATGATCCAGGGCTCGCCGAGCCGCTTGCGCAGTGCCGAGACGGTGATGCGAGGGGCGTTGGTGAACGGGTCTGCGAACTCGTCCCACGCCCGGGCCAGGAGCTCTTCGGCGCTGACGACGCCGCCCTCGGCGGCGACGAGGACCTCGAGCACCGCGAACTGCTTCCTGGTCAGCGCGACGTAGCGGCCGTCGCGGTAGACCTCCCGGCGGAACGGGTCCAGCCGCAGACCTGCGATCTCTCGCACGGGCGGCCGGTTGTGGGCGCGCCTGCGGTCGAGTGCTCTGAGCCGGAGCACGAGCTCTCTGAGCTCGAACGGCTTCGTGAGGTAGTCGTCGGCGCCGAGCTCGAACCCGGTGGCCTTGTCGTCGAGCCGGTCGGCGGCGGTGAGCATGAGGATCGGCATGCCGCTGCCGGAGGCGACGATGCGTTCGGCGATCTCGTCGCCGGAGGGGCCGGGGACATCTCGGTCGAGCACGGCGATGTCGTAGGCGTTGACGCCCAGCAGCTCCAGGGCCGTTTCGCCGTCACGCGCGATGTCTGCCGCGATCGCTTCCAGGCGTAGGCCGTCGCGGATGGCTTCCGCCATGTAGGCCTCGTCCTCGACGATCAACACCCGCACCCTCCCATGCTAGGAGCCGGCGCCTATCGTCGGCGTATCGAAAACCCCATACGTGCTGGCAACACCTCGCTGCCCAGACTGGGGCGCATGACCTACGGCAAACGACCGCGAGCAACGACCGGCCGTGCCTCCGGGGTCCTTGCCGCCGGCCTGCTGGGCGTGATTGCGGCGATCGCGGCCGCACTCGGGTACCGGTTGGTGGCGGCCTCGTCATCGACGGCAGCGTCGCTGAGCGACGTCGTTCCCGGTCAGCAGCGCGGCGCGGCCGGCAGAGCCCTGCCCGGCACGGCGTGGCCGGCCGACGGCCAGGCCGCTGTCCAGGTAGGACAGTCACGGATCCAGGCCGGGCCGAACCAGCACGAGGCCGCGATCGCCAGCGTGGCGAAGGTGATGACGGCCTACGTCGTGCTCGGCGACCACCCGCTACGGCTCGGCCAGGACGGTCCGACGATCACGCTCACCGACGCCGATGTCGCCGATACCGACCGGCGGGTCGGACAGGACGAGTCGGTTGTGCCCGTCGAGGCCGGGGAGCAGTTGACGGAACGGCAGGCGCTGCAGGCCCTGCTGCTGCCGTCGGCGAACAACATCGCCGCCGTTCTGGCGCACTGGGACGCCGGCTCGGCAAGCCGGTTCGTGGCCCGGATGAATGCCGCCGCACGGTCGCTGGGCATGACACACACCCGCTATACCGATCCGAGCGGCTACGACGACGCAACCGTGTCGACGGCCGCCGACCAGGTGCGCATCGTCGATCGGGCAATGCGCCTGCCCGTGTTCGCGGGCATCGTCGCGATGCCGACCGCGACGCTGCCGGTCGCCGGCACCGTGCACAACACCGACAGATTGCTCGGCTACGACGGGTTCGTCGGCGTCAAGACCGGCTCGGACAGTGCGGCCGGCGGCTGCTTCGCCTTCCGGGCCGTCCGCCGGATCGACGGCCAGCAGACGACGATCACGGGGTCGTGCTGGGCCAGCCCGGCTACGCCGGGGCCGCGGCCGGTCTCGCGGCCGCCGACGCCATGGTCAACCGCATCGCCGGTCGGAGGGCTGCGCCGGATCCGGCGCAACCAACCCCCGCGCCGGGAGCTCCGCCCCTGGCGCGCGCCCGGCGGAGAGCCGGTGTCGATGCACTCGGCCCACGAGGGGAGAAACGATGAGGAGAGCACTCCGGCCGGCCGCCCTGGCGGTGGTCGCTTCGATCGCCGTGATCTGCGCGGGCTGTGGCGGCGCCCGCAGCAGCGGCCCCACGAACCCCACGGGCGCTCCTGCCGGCAGCGGCAGCAGCGGCAGCGGCGGCAGCAGCTTCGCCACGACTCGTGAGAAGGCGGTGAAGTTCGCCGAGTGCATGCGCGCCAACGGTGTCAGCGCGTTCCCGGACCCGGACGCGTCGGGCGAGTTGACCATCGATGGGATCGCGAACGGCTCGTCGCTGGACACGAGCTCTCCGGCGTTCGAGCATGCCCTCGCAGCGTGCAAGGACCTGGAGCCGCCGGGGTTCACGGGCACCAGGGCGACGCCCCAGCAGAGGACGGCGCGCCTCGAGTTCGCCCGGTGCGTGCGCGACAACGGCGTACCGGACTTCCCCGACCCCGCCCCGAACGGGCCCCTCGTCGACACGAATCGAATCCCATCCGCGGCAACGACGGGTGGTCTGAGCGCTCTCAACGCCGCGATGCAGAACTGCAGCCGGTACGCCTCCGCGGCCGGCGTGCAGGGGAACCGGTGATGCGGAAGGACGCAACGGTCGTCTTGGCGACCACAGCCGCCACCGGCGGTGCCGTCGGTCCGGTGCCGAGCAGGCGACCGCAGTGCAGACACGCAATCGTACCGGACCGGCGGCTGACCCGGCCACGCCGTGAACGAGGGAACGCTCGAGCTCGGACTCGCGAACGACGTGGCCGCGAACGCGGAGGAAGCCCACGCCCGGTCCGCGCCGATCACCTCCTACATCGCCCACGAGCTCCGCACCGCGCTTGCAACCCAGCGTGCGCTCCTCGAGCTCGCACTGACCGACCCCGACGCAGACATCGCCGCCTGGCGCGACGTCGGACATGACGTGCTCGCTGCCTGCAAGCAGCAAGAACGAGTGCTGACGGCCTGCCTCACGCTCGGCCGAGGCGAGGCCGAGCCCGGCCGCTGCGAGACCGTCGACCTCGCGCCGATCATCGCCGAGCTCCCGCAATCCACCGATCTGCAAGGGCATCACGCGACCGTGAGCCTCGAACCGGCGCCGACGGCCGGCGATCCAGTCCTGATCCAGCGCCTCCTCGACAACCTCCTCGCGAACGCGGTCCGCCACGGCGACACCGGCGGCCGGATCGCAATCACCGCCGGCGCCAGGGCAAGACGAGCGGTCGTCACGGTCGAGAACACCGGCACTCCGATTCCCGCGGACGAGCTCGCCCGGCTGTTCGAGCCGTTCGAGCAGATCCACCCGTCACGTCCTCACGCGGGGCTGGGGCTCGGGCTCGCCGTCGTCAAGGCGATCGCCGACGCACACGGCGCACGCATCAACGCACACGCGCGATCCGGCGGCGGCCTCCGACTCGAGGTCGGCTTCCTCCTGGCGACTGCGCCGCGCGACGGTGCCGCCGTCTCCCGGTCGCACCGCCCGGAGTGCCTCACGGCGATCATCCCTTGACATCCGTCCCGTGCCTCCGCCGCGGCTGCAGGTCATGAACGGGCCCGCGCCGCACATTCCGCGCGCGATTCGCAGCGCTCGAGCCCGCCGTGCTCAGGCAGTGCGCCGGCGTGTCCACCAGGCGGCGAAGAGGATGAGCAGCGCGGCGGCCCCGGCGAAGAGGCCCGTTTCGGTCAGCTGGAGCGGCCAGAAGTGGCTTGCCGGCTGGTAGACGACGTGGAAGAGAGCGTGCCCGATTCCGGGTGCCGCGGATTGCGCATGGCCGCCGATGAAGCCGCCGCCGCCGGCGGCGCTGAACTGATGGCCGTTCACCGAGCCGTCCATGCTCAGGACGTGCGCGTTGTGCAGGAAGTTCGGCTGTCGGGCGCCGGTGTAGGTCGCCTTCAACGGTGCGACGAGCCGGTCGCGCAGCCAGATGTCGACGAAGACGCGCACTGCGAAGTAGCCGACGAAGGCGACGGTGAGCGAGGCTGCGGCGCGTCGCCAGATGGCGCCGAGAGCGACCGCGAGGGCGAGCGCAAAGAGCGTGTAGCCGATGACGACGGTGCCGGTGGTGTCGTAGTTGCCGGTGTCGAGGCGTCCGTTGATGTGGAGGTCGGGAGCGCGCCACCAGGTGAAGAGCAGGATCAGTGCGCCGGCGGCGGCGAGTGCCGTGACGACCGGCAGCCCGAGCTTGCCGAGCAGCCAGCGGCCGCGGGTGATGCTCTGCGTCCAGGCGAGCCGGTAGGTGCCGTTCTCGAGGTCGAAGATGAACGGTGCGGCGAGCAGGACACCGATCAGGCCGGGGATCAGCGTGAACCAGTTCGCGAGCGTCGTGAGCCCCTGGAAGCGCTGCTGGAAACCGTCGAGCTTCTGCCCGCAGACCGGTCCGGGGTTGATGGAGAGGCACGCTGCGAGCCCGTCCCGGTGGTAGGCGTCCGCCATCTGGATCCCGGTCGGGACGAGAAGCCCGGCCAGCAGTGCGAGGATCCCGACCGCGATCAGCGTCTCGGTTCGCTGCAGGCGCCAGCTGACCCAGGTCACGGCTGCACCGTCTCGAGGGCCGACGTCGGGGACGCACCGTTGCCGGGCTGGTAGCCGAGGTAGGCGAGGACGATCTCCTCGAGGTCGACCTCGTGCTGCTCCCAGCAGCTGTCGTAGACGTGCCCGTTCGCGCGCACGAGCAGCGTCGTCTGCCGTGCGGTGTGGCTCTCACGGATGACGTCGTGAACGCGTGCAACGCTCGCGGCGTCGCTGCGTGGACCGGTCAGCAACCGGTGGCTTGCGACGATCTCCGCGATCGACCCGTTCAGCTGCGTGGCGCCCTGCGCGAGCGTGACCAGGTGATCGCAGACGCGCTCGAGCTCGGCGAGGATGTGGGAAGAGAGAACGACCGTGAGCCCTTCGTCGACGACGACCTCGAGCACCGCGTTCAGGAACTCGCGGCGGGCGAGCGGGTCGAGCGATGCCACCGGCTCGTCGAGCACCAGCAGCCGTGGCTGCTTGGCGAGCGCGAGGGTCAACGCGACCTGCGCCTGCTGGCCGCCGGAGAGCCGACCGACCTTCTGCTCGCTGGAAAGGCCGAGACGCTCGATCCGCGAGGCGGCAAGCTGCTGGTTCCAGCCCGGGTTGAGCTTGCGCCCGTATCTGAGCGTCTCGGCGATCGTCAGATTCCGGTGCAGCGGATGGTCCTGCGCGACGAAGCCGAGCTGCGGCAGCACCTCCTTCGCATCCCGCCTCGGTGAGTGCCCGAACACCTCGACGACGCCGCTCGTCGGCTCGACGAGCCCGATCACCATGTGCAGGAGCGTCGTCTTGCCGGCGCCGTTCGGCCCCACGAACGCGGTCACCGATCCCGACGGGATCTCGAGCGTGCACTCTCGCAGCGCCCAGCGTGATCCGTACCGTTTGCCGAGGCCGGACGTGCGAATCGCGACCGTCTCGCTCATGCCACCCTCGAGACCGCCGGCGGACGTACCGCCTCGGCCAGCAGTGCCGCGATCCCCTCGTTGTCCAGGCCGGCGGCGCGCGCGCGGCTGACCCAGCGCTCGATTCCCGAGCGAAGCCCTTTCAGGTCGTCCGGGGGCGGCGGAGCCGGACCTGCGGACACGAAGGTGCCGACGCCGCGCCGGCCCTCGATCAAGCCCTCCAGATCGAGCTGCCTGTAGGCGTGCAAGACGGTGTTCGGGTTGATCGTCAGGTGCGTGACGACCTCCTTCACGGTCGGTAGCTGGTCCCCCGGCTGCAGGATCCCGAGCCGGATCGACTGGCGCACCTGTTGCACGAGCTGCAGGTACGCGGGCACCCCCGACCTGCCGTCCAGGTGGAACTCGATCACCGTCTCGTGGCCAATTCACTAGCCATCTAGATATATACATAATAAACCTTTACCCGGGCCTGTCAAGTCCGAGACGGGCTGCGGTCGCCGGGCTCGGGGCCAGGCGGGATGGGCGGGGAAGAGCGACCCGGCCCACCTTGACGTCCGGGCTCGAGCGCCAAGCCTCCTTCCGACTGCGTCGCGGTCGCGACAGCCGTTCGCGAATACGACTTGCTGCGCCGTAACGTTTTCCAGACGAGCGCCTGTCTAAGCTGCGGTTCGTGGACGCCGCCCGGCTTCCCGCCCGCCACGTCACCCGCGTCGTGCGGTGGTTGCCGATCGCGCTGGCGGCGCTCACGGTCCTGATGCTCGTCGCCACCGGGCCGCTCGCCGACGCCGCCGGCATGTCGAGCACCGTCGGCGTGTTCTTCTTGCTGGTCACCCTCTCGTTTCTCGCCGTCGGTGTGATCCTCGCGAGGACACGGCCGCGCAACCCGATCGGCTGGACGATGCTCGCAGCTGCGTTCTTCGGGGGGCTGACAGCCATCGGTGGCCCCTACGCGGTGGACTCCTACCGTCTCCATCACCAGCTTCCGCTGGCTCCGGTGGCGGTTCTCATCCAGCCGAGCTGGGCCCCGGCGATCTTCTTGTTCGCGATGGCGATGATGCTCTTTCCCGACGGTGTTCTGCCGTCGGGCCGCTGGCGCTGGGCTGTCGGGGCGCTCGTGGCGGTCGGCGCGGCGTGGATGATCGGCGCATTCGCGATCGCGGCCGAGACGATCGCGCTGAACCAGGTGAGGATCGAGCCGAGCGGCGACCTCTACCGCATCGACCACCCGACGAGCGGATGGGCGTGGTGGTCGGTCGACCAGATCATCTTCTTCATCGGGTTCCTGGCCGTCGTGCTGCTCTGGCTCGTCAGCCGCATACCCGCCTACCGCGCGGCGACCGGCGAGCGGCGGCAGCAGCTGAAGTGGCTGATCTGCGGCGGGTCGGTCGCCTGCGTCGGGGTCGTGCTCAGCGTCGTCCTCTCCAGCCAGTCCGGCGTCCTCGGCTTCGTGGGCGAGGTCGCCATCGCCGGCCTGCTCGGCATCCCGGTCGCGATCGGAGTCGGTGTCACGAAGTACCGGCTCTACGAGATCGACCGGTTGATCAGCCGCACGGTCTCCTACACGCTTCTGACCGGCGCGCTGCTCGCGGTCTTCGCCGGGCTCGTATTGCTGACGACGAAGGTGCTGCCGTTCTCGTCGCCCGTGGGCGTGGCCGCTTCGACCCTGGCCGTGGCGGCAATGTTCAGGCCCCTGCGCAGACGGCTCCAACGCCTCGTGGACGGCCGCTTCCACCGCGGCCGGTACGACGGTGAGGCGCTGGTTGCGGCGTTCGCCGCCCGGCTTCGCAACGCCGTCGACCTCGAGACGGTTCGCCGCGGCCTGCTCGAAACGGCCGAGCAGGCGGTCGAGCCCGCGCACGTCTCGCTCTGGCTACGCGACGACCGCCCAACCTGAGACCTCGACTCGCCGGCGGCGGTCGCCGAGAGAAGGGCCCGATCAGGCGAGCAGTTCGCGCAGCGCCGCGAGGGGCTCCTCGCGGACGCGGAAGTACGCCCAGCTGCCTCGTTGCTCCCGCTCGACGAGCCCGGCGTTCAGGAGCACCTTCAGGTGGTGGCTGACCGTCGGCTGGCTCAGGCCGAGCGGCTCGGTCAGGTGGCAGACGCAGGCCTCGTGGCCGGGTTGGGCCTGGATCAGGCTGAGCAGCCGCAGGCGGGCAGGATCGGCGATCACCTTCAGCGCGGCGGCGAGCTGATCGGCCTCCTCGGCGGCAAGCGGCTCCTGGAAGAGCGGCGAGCAGGAGGCCGCGATCGTCGAGATCGTCTTCACCCGATCCATATTGACAGAGATCGATGCGCTAGTCATCATTGCCTGGCATCGATCGTCGTCGATATCAAGGAGCCCGGAGATGACAGAGATCATGGACCCCGTCACCGCGAATCACGTTCGCCAGGCGGCGCGGCAGCTGAGGGCCGAGTTCGCGGGCATCTTCTCGGAGGAGACGATCGAGCGCTACATCGGCGACTCGCTCGACCAGCTCGGGGGCTCGAAGATCAACGTGTTCGTGCCGGTTCTCGCGCACCGCTTCGCCCGCGAGCGGCTGAAGGCGCTCGCGCAGGCCGGCCAGCTGATCGCGAAAGAGCAGCCCGAGGTGCTGTTCGTCTGCGTGCACAACGCCGGCCGCAGCCAGATGGCGGCGGGTCTGGTCAAGCTTCGCTCCGCGGGGCGGATCCACGTTCGTTCCGCGGGGAGCGCGCCCGGGAGCGAGATCAACCCGGCGGTGATCGAGGCGATGAACGAGCTCGGCGTCGACATGAGCCAGGAGTTCCCCAAGCCGCTGACCGACGAGTTCGTGCAGGCCGCCGACGTCGTGATCACGATGGGCTGCGGCGATGCCTGCCCGATCTACCCCGGCAAGAAGTACGCCGACTGGGAGCTCGACGATCCGGCCGGGCAGGACCTCGAGACGGTCCGCGGCATCCGCGACGAGCTCGATCGGCGAGTTCGCGGCCTGGTCTCCGAGCTGCTGCCCGACGACGCCGCGGCTCCGGCTGCAAGCTGAGCAGAAGGACAGACGTGAATCGAGCGCTTGCGCGTCGGCTTGCGGCCGAGTTCATCGGCACGTTCACGCTCGTGTTCGCCGGCTGCGGCGCGATCATGGTCGACGCCAAGACGCACCAGCTCGGCCATATCGGCGTCGCGATCACCTTCGGGCTCGTGATCATGGCGATGATCTACGCGACCGGGCACATCTCCGGCGCTCACTTCAACCCGGCTGTGACCTTCTCGTTCGCGGTCAGCCGTCACTTCCCCTGGCCGCGCGCGTTCGTCTACTGGGGCGCGCAGATCCTCGGCGCGCTCACCGCGGCGGCGATCCTGCGCGGCTCGCTCGGGAACATCGCACATGTCGGTGCGACCCTCCCGTCCGGTTCGCAGGCCCAGTCCTTTCTCTGGGAGCTGGTGCTCAGCTTCTTCCTGATGTTCGTGATCATGGCCGTCGCGACCGACACCCGTGCGGTCGGCGAGGCCGCGGCGATCGCGGTCGGCGGCACCGTGGGGCTCGATGCCATGTTCGGCGGCCCGATCTCGGGCGCCTCGATGAACCCCGCCCGCTCGATCGGCCCGGCAGTCGTCAGCGGCGACCTGCACGCGCTCTGGCTCTACATCCTCGCCCCGGTCGCCGGCGCCACGCTCGCCGCGCTCACCTATCAGCTGATCCGCGCCGAACCGGAGACACCGACGGTCGAAAGCTTCGCAGCGGAACAGGAAGCGACGCGCGAGCAGGAACTCGTCTGACTCCGTACGCCGTGATCAGCGGCGGAAGATCGAGGGGTCCGGCTCCGCGGTCGAGTCGAAGGTCGCGGTCCAGGTGAGGCTGACGTCGTCGCATCGGTTGCCCCCGTTGCGAATCCCTTTGGCCGAGAAGGTGCCGGACGCGCGGTTGCCGGAGATCTGTCCCGAAATCGTGGGAGAGCTGCCATTCGGTCCCGGCAATGTCTCCTTCGCGTGGAACGAGCCGTTCGGGCTCAGATGAACGTTCGGGATGGGGATGTTCAGGCCGCTTGCAGACGCAAAGCTCTTCTGCTGGGCGGGTGAGAGCGCGACCCGATGACCGTTCACCGTCTCGTAGGACGGATAGCAGCTCGTCCACGGGTGGACGTTGATCTGCAGCAAGCTCGGGCTTTCGGCCAACAGCGCGACGACGTAGGTTCCGAAGTGATTCCCGATGTAGGCGCCCTGGCCGTTGCGGGCGACCCGGATGCCGCCGGTGTGCGCGGCTCCCGCCGGAGCGACCAGGGTGGCAAGGGCCACCGCGGCACCGGTTGTGAAGCCCGCCGTCCTTCTCCACATCGCTCTTCTCCTCTCTCGGCTTTGAAGTGAGAGGCGCTCCGCCCCACGGGGGAAGGTTGCCTGCCCGGCGTCAAACGAACGGCACACCGACTTCAGGGCAGCTCCGCGAGCGGTTCCTCCAGCTCGCGCAGCCGCTCCGGCAGCGGCACGCCGAGCTCGGCCAGCGTCGAGCGTGCCCGTCGAAGCACGCTGATCGCGGCACCCTCGCGACCCTGCTCGCGGAGGATGGAGGCCACCCGCAGGTAACGGTCGTCGTCGTACGGCGCCAGCTCGATCGTCCGCTCGACCATCCGGCGGGCTTCGTCGAGATCCCCGCGCTTCGCCGCTGCCCTCGCGCAGAGGTCGAGCAGCTCGACCATCGTCCGCCGCGCCGACTCCCGCGGACCGTCGGCCCACTCTTCGTACAGATCGTGCGGGAGCAGGTCGCCCCGGTAGCGCGCGATCGCACCGGCGGCGAGCGCGACCGCAGCCCCGGCCTCGGCGGAGAGCGCCTGCGCCTCGCGCGCCTCCCGCTGGAAGTCCGCGAGGTCGACGCGCAACTTCGGTGAGAGCACCAGCAGCTCTCCGTGCCTGTCGACGATGTCGGGCGCTGCCTCTCGCAGCCGGCTCAGCACCGTCCGCAAGCGGTTGCGTCCGGTGGCGGGGCTCGTGTCCGGCCAGAGCGCTTCGATCGCCTGCTCGGCAGGCATGCGGCCTCCGTTCACCGCGACCAGCTTCACGAGCTGCTCGGGCTGGCCGGCAGGCAGCGCAACCGTTCGCCCTCCCTCGGTCAGCTCGAAGCGTCCGAGCAGCGACAGCGCCAGCGGACTGGATGCCGTCTGCAGCTCGCGGGCGGCCGGCGACCCGATCTCCAGCGCGAGCCCCAGCAGCGCCTCGGTCAACTCGCGTTCGCGGATCAGCGGCAGTTGCGGCTGTCCGAGCCGCCGTGCCTCCCCGAACGCGCGCGCTGCAAGCGCCCCGGCGATGCTCTCGCCTCGACGCCATGCGGCGTAGGCGCGGAGCAGGGTCACGCGCCAGTATTCGCGCGGGAAGATCCCGTGCCGGTGCACGGTACGCAGCCGCTTCTCGGCCAGCTCAGGGTCGCCATGCCGGGCCAGGAGGGCGCACTCGCTCATCGCGATCCACGGCTCGGCCCGCTCGGGAGCCTCCTGTGCGCGTGCGAGCCGCTCCGCGGCGAGCGCCGTGAACCCGACGCGGTCGAGGCAGTCGGCCGTCTCGGCGAGCAGCTCTGCACCCAGGACCTGCCACCACTCGCCTCGACCCGACTCCGCCTGGTCGGCGTGGTGGAGAGTGCGCTCACCGTCGCCGCGCAACGAGGCGAGCGTCATCCGGCCCCAGTGCGAGTACGCGAGCACGAGGTGGTCGCCATGGCGGCGGCCGATCCGTTCGGCCTCCTCGAGGTTCGCTTCGGCCTCGTCGAATCGGCCGAGCTCGGTCAACACCTCGGCGCGGTGGTAGAGGAGGCGGCCAACGCGTCGCGGCCGGCCCGCACAGTCCGCCAGGCCGCTGTCGATCACCTCCAGCGCGGCCAGTGGCCGGCCGATCCCGAGCTCGGTCCAGATCGCCCGCGGAGCGACGGCTCCGGTCGTCCATTCCCGATAGCCGAGAGCCACGTACAGCGCCGCCGCCTCCTCGAGGAAGCGGCCGGCGGCGCGGAGCGACGCCTCGGGCAGGACTCCGTTCTCGTCGCGGCGCCAGCAGAGGGCGAAGCCCACGACCGTCAGGGCTCGCGCTCGGGTCAACTCCTCGCGGGTCGTCACGGACTCGAGCACCCGGCGCCCGAGCGCTTCTGCCTCGGCAGGGCTGCCGCCGTTGAGAACGTCGATCGCGCGCTCGGCCTCGATCGCCCGGCGGAGCGCCGGATCGTGCCCGTCGGGCACGCCGGCAGCCAGCTGTCCGAGCAGCCTCGAGCGCGGCTCGAGCAGAGCGGCGACTCCGCAGGCGCGGGCAACCTGGAAGACAGCCCGTGGGTGGCGTTCGAGCGCCTCCCCGGGGATTTGCCCCAGCACCGCGAGCAGCTCGAGCGCGTCGAGCGTCTCGATCTCCCGCGCGTTCGCTCCGGCCAGCAGCCGCGCCGCCGACTCGGCTTCGCCCGCTCGGAGCAGCATGTGCAGTGCCGTGCCGAACTGCCCGCGCCGCTCGTAGTGGCTCGCCGCCGTCACGAGCGTGGCGGGGTCGGGCTCCGCCAGCGTCGCCAGGTGGTCGCGTACCGGCCCCGGCAGCTCCCACCAGCCGTTCCCGACCGACGTGGCGGGCAGTCCCAGCCCGGTCGCGCGCTCGAAGAACCCGGGCTCGCCGGTCACGGCTTCGAGGAGCTCGCGGTCGACGAGCGGTAGCGGGGCGATCTGACCGAGCAGACGGCGATCGTTGCCGAGCCCGACGAGCAGCTCATCCAGGATCAGCCCTACCGACTGCGAGAGCTGGCCGGCCTCCCCGCCGAGACCGGCGAGCTCGCGGAGCGGCTTCGCGGTGCGCTTCGCCCGGGACGCCGCCAGCACGGCCGCTGCAGTCCACCCTCCGGTCGCATCGTCCAGGAGCCGGGCCTCGTCGGCCGAAACCTCGAGGCCGAAGCCCGATCGGCAGAGCTCGAGGGTCTCCTCCGGACGAAGCGCGAGGTCGCGGGCGCCGAGCCAGACCGCCTCTGCGCGGCGCAGCCGCTCGGTCCCCGGCGGAAGCCCGCGGGCCAGCACCACCAGTCGCTGCGGCGGCGCCAGCCGGCCGGCGATCCGGTCGAGCAGCAATCCGGCGTCTCGAGCGGCGTGATGAGCGTCGTCGACGACGAGCGCACACGTCTCGCCGGCGAGCGCGGCGAGCATCGCATCGACCGCGCCGGTGTAGTCCTCTCCGCTTGCCTGCATCGCCTCCGCGGCATCCACGAAGCCGGCCCCGGCCACCGCTGCGCGCAGCCGCCCGACCAGCAGCTCCGACGTCTCGGCCCCCTCCTCGAGTACGGCCGTCACGGGAACCGCGCCCCAGACCTCGACGAGCTCCGCCCCGAGCACGGACTTGCCGTATCCGGCGGCTGCCTCCACGACGACGACCTGCGCGTCGCGGCACGCATCCGTCAGTCGCGGACGCGGCACGTGGTGCGACGGCAAACGGCTCATACGTCTCTCCGGCGAAGCCTCATCGCCGCCGAACAGTCTTTCACGCCCCGTGTGACGTTCGTGTGCCGGTCCTCGGGGATGCTGGGTGGCGCAATCGAACAGGAGGGTTGGAATGACAGGCCGTCGTGGGATAAGACGACACGTCACGGGGCGGGTGCCGGCGCTCGCCCTGCTGTTGCTGGGCGTTGCGGTGGCACCGGCGTCCGGGGCGGGAAGCACCGGTTCGAGGTCGGTGCCCGGAAAGGTGCCGGTCGCAGGCGGCTTGTACCACGGCCTGGCGGTGACCTCGTCCGGCGCGCTCTTTGCCTGGGGATGGAACATCGTCGGCCAGCTCGGCAACGGGAGCACCAACGGCAGCTCTGTCCCGGTGAAGGTGAGGCTGCCCCGCGGCGCGAAGGTGACCGCGGCCGCCGCCGGCTTCGCTCACAGCGTGGCGCTGACCTCGACCGGCGCGGTGCTCGCCTGGGGCAAGAACTACAACGGCGACCTCGGCAACGGGAGCACGACAGACAGCAGCGTCCCGGTGACGGTGCACCTACCCGCGGGCACGAAGGTGACCGCGGTCGCCGCCGGCGGGGAGCACAACCTGGCGGTGACCTTGACCGGCGCGGTGCTCGCCTGGGGCTACGGCGCCGACGGCCAGCTCGGAAACGGCGGCACCGGATCCAGCGGTACGCCGGTGCCCGTGAGCCTGCCCACGGGCATCAAGGTGACCGCGGTCGCCGCCGGGGCGTTGCACAGCCTGGCGGTGACCTCGACCGGCGGGGTGCTCGCCTGGGGGTATAACGGCGACGGCGAGCTCGGAGACGGCAGCAAGACGAACAGCAACGTGCCGGTGAAGGTGAAGCTGCCCTCGGGCACGAAGGTGATCGCGGTCGCTGCCGGCGGCTACTACAGCCTGGCGCTGACCTCGACCGGTGCGGTGCTCGCCTGGGGCTACAACGCGGACGGAGAGCTCGGCGACGGCGCCACGGCAGACAGCAAGGTGCCGGTGAAGGTGAAGCTGCCGGGGAAGGCGGCGGCGATCGCCGCCGGAGGCCCCCTCGAAGGCGTGGGCTCGACCGCCGCCGGCCCCGGCCACAGCCTGGCGGTCAGCTCGAGCGGAGCGGTGTTCGCCTGGGGTTACAACACGGACGGCGAGCTCGGCAACGGCAGCACGAAGACGAGCAAGGTGCCGGTGAAGGTGAAGATGCCCGCGGCCGGGAAGGTGACCGCCGTCGCCGCAGGCCAGATGAGCAGCCTGGCGATGACCTCGACGCATGCGGTGCTCGCCTGGGGCGGCAACAACTTCGGCCAGCTCGGCGACGGAAGCTTCGCGGCGAGCGATGTGCCCGTGAGGGTGAAGCTGCCATGAAGCCGACAAGGGTTCCAGTCCCGAGAGGGGGCATGATGCGCAAGGCAGTACCGATCGCCGCGGGGCTGATCGCAACGCTCGGGCTCGTGCAGCCGGCGCCCGCTTCGACGCAGCGAGCAGCCACCACCCGGGCCGCCAACACGCCGAGCACCACGCAGGCCGGGCTCTCGTTCACCGGCTACATCGGGGTGCCGGGGGCTGTGAGCGCAGTCCTCGTCGTGCCCAGGCTCAACTGCAGCGGCACGACGAGCGCCGGGACCGCGGTGTACGTCGGCGTCGGTATCCAGTCGGTGAACTCGTACGCCCGGCTCTACCTCGCCTGCACGCCCAAGGGGGTGGCGCGCTCCTACCCCTCGCTCGTGGTCAACGGCACCGTCAAGGACTTTGCGAGCGATACGGCCCACGCCGGCGACACGATTCAGTTCTCGGTGTCCCAGAGCGACTCGCAGGTGACGGACTCGGTCAGCGACGAGACCCACAAGTTCACCGTCACCCAGAACGGCACGGGCAGCGGCACGGGCCAGGGCATCACAGCCGGCGACTACCCGGCGGTTTCGGGCTCGACGACGTCCGCGGTGCCGAATTTCGGCACCCTCCCCTTCACCGCAGCGCTGATCAACGGATACCCGTTCGGCTCCGCCGGCACCGGGCTCCAGGCCGTCGACCTGGCCACGAGCTCGACCGGTCCTCGCCAGATCGTGACCACCTACTCGGCGACTGACAAGGAGGCCTTCGCAACGGTCTTCAAGCACGCCTGACCGACCCGACCCTGTCCCTGCTCTCGGGTGACAGGCCGTCAGGGCTCAGCTGCTGCTCGCGCGCACCCACCGAAGTCGTGCCGCCGCGCCCACCGGGCGGCATTCGACGAGATCGAACGTGCGCCGCGGAAGCGCGTCGCCGTCGAAGAGCGCCGGTCCGGAGCCAAGGGCTGTCGGCGCGACGGTTGCGATCACCTCGTCGAGCCGGTCGAGCGTGAGCAGCTGAGCCGCGACCGACCCTCCTCCAGCGAGCCAAACTCGGCGATGGTCGGCCCGTTCCATCGAATCGATCGCCGGCATCAGGTCGCCCGCCACGCGCACCAGCGGCGCTCGCGTGGGACGCACCGACTCCGCCAGTGCCTCGTCGCGCGAGACGAGCCACGTCGGCAGGTCATCGTGTGGCCAACCGTGACCCTGAGCAATCAGCCACCGCAGCGTCGTCGCTCCCACGAGCACGGCGTCGACACCGGCGATGAACGACGCGAAGTCGTCGGCATCCGAGCCGGGAACCGTCTCGAGGAATCCAAGGTCATCCTCGGCGGAGGCGATCCGCCCGTCCATCGACATCGCCGTGTACCACACGATCTCCACGGATCCAACAACGCCGCGCCTGCCAGAGGGCTTCCCGAACCGTCGGCACGCGTTTCGCGGACGGAAGATCCCCGGTGGCTCTCACTGCTCGACAGGTGCTCCACGATCTGGCGCCTGTGCCGAGGCCAGGGATGGGTCGGCGGGTCGTGCTCGCCGGAGCGTGAGGCTGATCGCTGCGCCCCCGTTCGCGTGGTTGCAGGCGCTGATCGTGGCGTGCTGGTGTTCGAGCAGGCGTTTGGCGATGGTGAGGCCGAGCCCGGCTCCGCTGTCTTCGCCGGCGGCCGCCGGGGCTCCGCGGATGCCGGGTTCGAAGACGTGCGGGAGCAGGTCGGCGTCGATCCCGGGCCCGTGGTCCTGGACGGTGATCTCGACCCTCGCCTCGGACACCGCAGCCCAGCTGAGATGGACGGGGCCGCCGATGGGGCTGTAGCGGAGGGCGTTCTCGAGGATGTTGGTGAGGGCGCGCTTGGCGCGCTCGCGGTCGACGCTGACGGCGAGGGTCTGGTCGCCCTCGAGCTCGAACGCGTTGTCGCCGAGGCGGGCGGTGTGCTCGAGGCTGGCTGTGACCTCGTGGAGCAGGTCGTCGACGTGAACCGTCTCGAGGTGGGGGGTGGGTTGGGTGTAGTCGTCGCGGGTGTAGGCGAAGAGGTTGCCGATCAGTCGTTCGAGCGCGTCTGCTCTCGCTTCGGCCCGCTGCAGGTGGACGGCCGGGTTGCCGAGTCCGGAGCGGATCGCCTGCAGGTGCCCGCGTAGCGCGAACAGCGGGGTGCGCAGGTCGTGGGCGATGCTGGTGACGAGGAACCTTCTTGCCTCGTCTGCTTCGGCACGCTTCTCGGCGGCCTCGCCGAGGGCCGCGGTCATGCCTTCGACCGCCTGTGCGACGTTGGCGACCTCGCCGATGCGGCTCCGTGGGACCGCGATCGCGAGGTCGCCCCCGGCGACCTTGTCGACCTCCGCGCTCAGCCGGGTGAGCGGGGTGACCATCCAGCGCCCGGCGAGCCAGACCGCGACCGCGAGCCCGGCAAGCAGGACGAGGACTCCGGTGAGGAGTCCGACCAGCGCCGGGGTGGCCCGGGAGGCCGGTTGGTAGTAGAGGTCGGCGGCGAGAAAGCCCCGGGCTTTCCGGGCCCCGACCGCAAGCCGCCGCTGGTCGTCGACCCAGCTCCCGCTCGGCTGAGCCGGTCCGGTCGCGGGCGTTGCCCCCGGCTTGCCGACGAAGCCCTGGCGGGCCGCCTCCTGCTTTTGCAGGCCGGGGTTGAGGGCGGGGCTGACGTAGAGCAGGCTCTTGGTGTGCGGCGCCGCGACGACGACCTGTGCGAGCAGATCGAGCCGATCGACCAGGTTCGCGAATCCCGGGATCGACGCCTTCTCCTCGGCGCGATGGGAGGCGAGGTAGGCGACGGCGGTGTTCAGCCGGTGCTGGATACCGGCCTGCTGGTGGTCGCGCTCGACCAGCCAGGCTGCTCCGCCGGCCAGGGCCGGCGCGAGCAGCAGGACGAGGACGGTGCCGAGGATGAACGTTCGGATGCGGATCGGCGCCCGGGTCATCTGCCGCCCGGGTCGAGGCGGTAGCCGGCGCCCCAGACGGTGATGATGTACCGCGGCTTGGCCGGGTCGGGCTCGAGCTTCTGTCGCAGGCGTCCGATGTAGACGGCGACCGCGCTGCGGTCGCCGAAGGAGCCCCAGACGAGCTCGAACAGCTGGTCGCGGCTGAACACCTGCCGCGGGTGCTCGACGAGCACGCGGAGCAGTTCGAACTCGCGTGCGGTCAGCTCGATCGGCCGGCCGTTGCGGCTGACCTCGTGCGCGGCCAGGTCGATCTCGAGCTCGCCGAAGCGAAGCCGCTGCATTCCACGGCCCGGAGCCGTGCGCCGCAGGACGGCCTTGACGCGGGCGACCACCTCGGCCGGAGTGGCTGACTTGACGATGTAGTCGTCGCCGCCGAGACCGAGCCCGCGGATCTTGTCGGCGTCGCTGTCGCGTGCACTCAGAAAGAGCACCGGGACGCTCGAGTCGCGGCGCAGGCGCCGGCAGATCTCGAAGCCCGACTCGTCTGGCAGCATCACGTCCAGGAGCACCAGGTCCGGGCAGCCGCGCGCGAGCTGCTCGCTGGTCTCGAGCCCGCTCCCGGCGTGCCGCACCTGGAAGCCCTCCGCCTCCAGGAAGTCGCGCATCAGCTCTGCGATCTGCTCGTCGTCCTCGACGACCAGGATCGAGGCGCCCGTGCCCGCACCGCTGCTCATGCGGTGGAGTGTCGCCCAAATCCGGCCTGTCGAGAGTCGTGCGACGCCTGTTTCATGAGCTTTTCATCGTCGTCTCCTGTGGCTGTCATCGGGCCGAGCGATGATCGAGAGCGTGAGCGCCTTCGTTCGTTCCGGCGCGCATCGGCAGGCAGTTCGGCCACTCGTCGCTGGTCATGACCCCGAACGGCGAATGCCGGCGCCTGAAAGGCGCACCCGCGCCGAGGGGGTGGGCGCTTCGATCGGAGACCTTCCACGGCGTCCGTTGCGCGTGGGGCGCACCGCGGCCGCGGTCACCGCCGCGGTGGGCCTCTCCCTGCTGGCGGCCGCGTGCGGAGGCTCGCCGGGCAGTCGCGTGGCCCGGCTCGCCACGACCACAACGCCCTCCGCGAGCGGCGGCTCGACGCACGAGCAGGCGCTCGCCTACGCCCGCTGCATTCGCTCCCACGGCGTGCCGCTCTGGCCCGACCCCGAGAGCAGCGGAGCCTTCGACAAGTCGAAGCTGACGCCGCACCAACTCGGGGCCGGCAGCTCGCAGATCGCGGCGGCGCAGCGAGCCTGCAGGTCGCTGGCGCCGACCTACTCGACCACCCCGCAGCCGCGCGTCCTGGCGCAGGCGCTCCAGTTCTCGCGGTGCATGCGCGCCCGCGGCGCCACGAGCTTTCCCGATCCCGAAAGCAACGGCGCGATCGTCATCCCGCACTCGATGGAGAGCTCGCCGGCGTACCTGGCCGCCCTCAACTTCTGCGTGCACAGGTACGGGGTGCCTCCGCCCCCAGGCCCGGCGGGCAGAGGCGGGCCTTGAGGCCGTCGCTCGTGCCGGGGGAGTGGCGCTCGACGACAGAGAGTGCGCGGCGTTCGCCGCAGGCTGCTCGGATCGCGGCCGCGGTCGCCGCTGCGGGCGTTCCGCATCCAGCCTGTTGCCCCGCAGTCGCCCATCGACCCGGATTCGCCGCAGATCAGGAGCAAGCTGCCCGATTGCGACTCGCTGCTGAAGACCGCAAACCCGAACCGTCTTTGAACGATCCGATAGGAGGCTTGTGAAGCTCGCCAGCATCCCGACCTCGATGACGCGCCCGTCGCCGCTGGCCCGCGCGTTTCGGTCGCCGGGGCTCCTGGATTGCCGCGGCCATCGTTGCTCGCGTCAGTTTCTCGTGGCATTCGCGCTCGCCGGGGTGTTCTCCCTCGCCATGCTCGTGTCGGGCTGCGGCGGCTCGTCGAGTCCCGGAGTCGCGGCGGTCGGCACGGCCACAACCTCGGCGACCTCCACGACCACGGCCGACAACTCGGCGTCGTCCGGGAGCTCGACACAGCTGCATCGGACGCTCGCCTTTGCGCGCTGCATGCGTGCGCACGGTGTGCAGAACTTCCCCGACCCCGACAGCCAGGGGAACTTTCCCCCGTTGACGCAGCAGGCGCTCGGTGTCTCCAAGCAGGCGTCGCTGACGGCGCAGCAGGCTTGCAAGCATCTGCTCTCGAGCGGCAGCAGCGCGACCCCGGAGCAGCGCCGGCAGAAGATCGAGTTCGGCGTGAAGGTGGCGCAGTGCCTGCGCGCGCACGGCTACCCGAACTTCCCCGACCCGACCGGCCTCGGATCACAGTCGCTTCCTCCCGGGATCGACACGAATGCACCGCAGTTCCAGGCGACCGAGACGGCTTGCGAGAAGCAGGCGCAGCAGGCGCTCGGTGTGCCATGAGCGCCCCCCCGACAACGGTGCCCCTCGGCTCGAGCGCTACCACGAGCGGCCCCTCGTCCTCGGCGGCGACGCAACAGAGCGGGCTGCTCGCCTTCGCGGCCTGCATGCGTTCGCACTGCGGACGCCTGGTGGGACAGAACGCCCCGGAGTCGTTCGGGTGACGCCCGTGAATGCGCTTGCCGCAGCGTGTCGCGGACGTGACTCTCTTGCGGCGATGCCAAGCACCTGAAAGCGCAACCTGGTCGCTCGCGGGGCGGGCCGGGAGGGCGGCGGCGTCCCGCGGGGGCTATCGTCGCGCGGATGACGCAGGTCCGCGATCCTCTGCTCGAGACGAAGCTTCACGTCCCCAGGGGGGCACGTGGCCTGGTGCCGCGCGAACGACTACGCGAGCGCCTGGGTGCGGGGGCCGGGTCGGCGCTGATGCTCATCTCGGCTCCGGCGGGCTTCGGGAAGACGACGCTGCTCACCGATTGGTTGGCCTCCGTTCCGCCGGACGGGCCCTCGGTGGCGTGGCTCTCGCTCGACGAGGCCGACAACGACCCCTCGCTGTTCTGGAAATACGTGGTGGCGGCGCTGCGGTCGGTCGCGGGCGGGGAGGTCGGTGCGGGCGCGCTCTCGCTTCTCGAGTCTTCGCAGGCTCCGATCGACGCGATGCTCACGACGCTGATCAACGACCTCTGCGGCCTCTCGGGCGACGTGATCCTGGTGCTCGACGACTATCACGTGATCGAGGCGCGCGAGGTGCACGACGGGGTCGTGTTCCTGCTGGAGCACCTCCCGCCGCGACTGCAGGTGATCGTCGCCACACGTGCCGACCCGCCGTTCTCTCTGGCGAGATGGCGGGGAGAGGGGGAGCTCACGGAGATCCGGGCCGCCGACCTCCGCTTCACGCCCGAGGAATCAGCGGCATACCTCGACGGCGCCGTCGGAGGCGTCCTGACGCCGCAGGATGTTGCGACGCTGGATCAGCGAACGGAAGGATGGATCGCTGCGCTCCAGCTGGCGGCGTTGTCGATGCAGGGACGCGACGATCTCTCCGCGTTCATCGAGGGGTTCGCGGGCGACGATCGGTACGTCGTGGACTACCTCGTCGACGAAGTCCTGCAGCGCCAGTCCGAGGACGTTCGTCAGTTTCTGCTGCGGAGCTCGATTCTCGATCGTCTGAGCGGGCCCTTGTGCGATGCGGTCACCGGCCAGGCGAACGGCGCGGCCACGCTCGTGACGCTCGAGCGGGCGAACCTGTTCCTGGTACCGCTGGACGACCGCCGGCGCTTCTATCGCTATCACCATCTCTTCGCCGACGTGCTGCAGGCGCATCTGCTGGACGAGCACGACGACGAAGTCCCAGCCTTGCACGGCCGGGCGAGCGGCTGGTTCGAGCGAAGCGGGGAACCGGCCGAAGCGATCCGTCATGCGCTCGCCGCCGGCGATTTCGACCGAGCGGCGAACCTGGCCGAGCTGTCGATTCGGCCGATGGCTCGGGCTCGGCAGGAGGCGACGATGCGTGGCTGGCTGAAGGTGCTTCCCGCCGAGGTGATTCGCGTCCGGCCTGTGTTGACCGTCGGCTTTGCCGGGGCGCTCTTGCTCGCCGGCGAGTTCGACGGCGTCGAGGAGCGGCTGCAAGATGCCGAGCACTGGCTGGAGATGACCGAGGACGACGCACGGCGGGCGGGGATGCTCGTCGCCGACGAGGCGGGATTTCGCAGCCTGCCCGGCACGATCGATGCGTACCGGTCGGCGCTGGCACTGATTCGCGGGGATCTGGTCGGCGCCATGGCCCACGCCCGCCGCGCGCTCGAGCTATCGCCTGCGGAGGACCACCTCATCCGCGCCGCAGCGGCGGGAGTGCTGGGCCTCGCGTACTGGGCGAGCGGCGACCTCGAGGCGGGATTCGAGGCGTATGCCGAATGCGTCGACGGGTTGCGGCGGGTCGGGCACATCGCCGACATCTTCGGCTGCTCGATCGCATTGGCCGACATCCGGCGCACGCAGGGCCGGCTTCGCGATGCGATGCGCATCTACGAGCGCGCGTTGCAACTCGCAGACGACCAGGGCGGTCCCGTCATTCGTGGCACCGCCGACATGTACGTCGGGATGAGCGAGCTCCACCGCGAACGCAACGACCTCGAGACCGCGACGGAGCTCCTCGTGCGAAGCCAGGAGCTCGGCGAGCACGTCGGGATGCCGCAGAACCGCTACCGCTCCCTGGTCGCGACGGCCCGCATCCGAGAGGCCGAAGGTGACGTGGCGGCCGCGGTGGTTCTTCTTGACGAAGCCGAGCGGGTCTACGTGGGTGATTTCTTCCCGGATGTCCGGCCGGTCGCCGCAGTGCGGGCACGTTCATCCCTCCTGCTCGGCGAGTTGGGCGCAGCACTCGCGTGGGCGCGGGAGCGCGGTCTTTCCGCGCAGGACGATCTCAGTTACCTGCACGAGTTCGAGCACGTCACGTTGGCGAGGATCCTCCTCGCGGTGCACCGGGCGGAGCGCTCCGAGCCCTCGCTGCAGGACGCGGCCCGACTGTTGGACCGGCTCCTGGCGGAGGCGGAGGCCGGGGGCCGGAACGGAACGGTCATCGAGGTCCTAGTCCTGCGGGCGCTCGCGCACCACGCGCTTGGCGAGATGTCCTCTGCGCTTGCGTCCCTCGAGCGTGCGCTCGGGCTCGCGGAGCCCGAAGCCTACGTCCGGGTCTTTCTCGATGAGGGCGCCCCGCTGGATTCGCTCTTGCGAGCGTCTGCAGGCCAGGCCCCTGGGGGGAGCTACGCCGGCCGGATCCTGGCGAGCTCCAGCGCGACCGGCCATGACCCTCCGGTGAAGCAGCCGTTGCGCGATCCGTTGAGCGAGCGTGAGCTGGACGTGCTCCGGCTTCTCGGCTCTGACCTGAGCGGCCCGGAGATCGCCCGGGAGCTCGTGGTGTCGCTGAACACCGTGCGCACCCACCAGAAGCACATCTACACCAAGCTTGGCGTGAACAGCCGCCGCGCGGCCGTCCGCCGTGGCGACGAGCTGAAGCTGCTCCCGCGGCTCTGACGCCGCTGCGCCGAGATCTCGGCTGCCTCGCAAGATCACCGCGTCAATCACCAGGTGTGGTGATTACAGCTCCCCAGGTCGCCTCCTAGCTTCCAGTCACACCGGAGCCTCCGGTGGAGGCCCAGGAGAGCAAGCGGATGAGGAGGAGCGCCATGAGCGACACACCGACCGGGCAGAAGCCGCCCTGCGGACGGTACGAGATCCGCTTCTCGGGTCACTTGCACTCGCGGTGGGCCGGCTGGTTCGACGGGCTGACCGTCACGGACGAAAGCGACGGCACCACCGTCGTCCGGGGTCACGTGGCCGACCAGGCCGCGCTCCACGGACTCCTGCGCAAGCTCCACGACCTCGGTCTGCCCCTGCTTTCAGTCACCCGCACCGGGTCTGACGGGCCGAAGGCATCCGCCCCCGACGTTCGCCATCTCAATTCCACGGAGGAGACATCATGAACAAGCTCGGCTCCCTGGGCCGTCTCGCGCATTTCACCCGGCGCTACCGCTGGCCGGTGATCGCCGCGTGGATCGTCTTGACGCTCGTCGGCGGGTTTTCCGCCGGGAAGCTCTCGACGCGCTGGTATCAGAGCACTGCGGTTCCCGGCAAGTCGGCCTACGAGGGGAGCCTGCGGGCGCTGAAGGAGCTCGGAGCGGGCCAGCGGCCGCCGAACATCGTCGTCTTCCACTCGCCGGGCCTCGATCTCACGAAGAGCCGGGCCGTGCGGGGTGCGATGGCGCGGGTCGTGAAGGCAAGCCCCGGCGCGCTGACGAGCTCGTACTTCTCGACAGGCAACGCGATGTACATCTCGCGCGATCGTCACACCACCTTCCTGGAGGTCTACCCGCCCGGGGCGAATGCGCTCAACGTCAGGAGCGGTGCGGCGAAGATGCACGCCGAAGCCGCACACGGGCTTCCCGCCGGGATAACCGTCAACGTGACGGGGTACCAGCCGATCGAGGAGGCGACGAAGCTCGGTTCGAGCGACGGCTCGAGCGTCCTGTTGGAGGGTCTGATCGGTGGGCTTGGCGCGCTGATCATCCTGCTCTTCGTCTTCGGGACGTTGCCGGCGGTGCTGATGCCGCTGGTCGTGGCGGTCGCGGCGATCCTCAACACGTTCACGCTCGTCTGGGCGCTGACCTATGTCACCGACGTCTCGATCATCGTGCAGTTCCTGATCGTTCTGGTCGGGCTGGGCGTCGCGATCGACTACGCCCTGCTGATGGTCTTCCGGTTCCGCGACGAGCTCCGGGAAGGGAACGACGTCGAGTCGGCGCTGGTCGAGACGATGACCCATGCGGGCCACTCGGTGATCGTCTCCGGCACGACGGTCGCCGTTGGGCTCCTCTCGATGATCGTCCTGCCGCTGCCGTTGCTTCGCGGCATGGGCATTGGCGGGATGTTGATCCCGGTTGTCTCCGTGCTCGCCTCGCTCACCTTGCTGCCGGCGATGCTCGCCGTGCTCGGACAGAAGGTGAACCGTGTCCGTGTGATGCCGCGCCGGCTCGTCGACGGCGGCCATCCCGAAGACGGCGCCTGGGGCCGCTGGGCGCGATTCGTGCTCCGCCGTCCCGCTGCGGTCGCGGCGGTCGGCGTGGTGATCGTTGCCGTGTTCGCGGGCCTCGGAACGCAGCTGAACCCGAGCGAGGCGCAGATGAAGTACTTCCCGGGCACCGGCACGGCGATCGCAGGCCGCGCCCAGCTCGCCGCAGCCGGGATCACCCCCGGCGTGATCAAGCCGCTCGACGTCCTCGTCGAGCACGGCGGCAACGCCCGGAAGATCGCGGCGAAGCTGCGCGACGTGCCCGGAATTGCCGGCGCGTCGGCGCCGCCGGAATGGCATCGCGGCCAGACCTCGTTCGTCGAGGCGTTCGCCACGGTCGACGGGGCGGCCCCGGGCATCCAGGCGACGATCGACCGCGTCGACGCCAGCCTCGAGGGAACCGGTGGCACGCTCACGGGAATCGCCGCCGTCGACCGTGACTTCCTGCACGCCCTCTTCGGCAGCTTCCCCTATGCGCTCACCCTCGTCCTGCTGCTGACCCTGGTCCTGCTCACGCGGGCGTTCCGCTCGATCGTCCTCGCAGTCAAGGCAGTGCTGCTGAATCTCCTGTCTCTCGCCGCCTCGTTCGGGATCATCGTCTTCATCTTCCAGGAGGGCCACGGCTCCTCGCTCTGGAACCTCCCGGCGACCCAGTCCATCACCGCCTACATCCCGGTCATGATCTTCGCCTTCCTCTACGGGCTCTCGATGGATTACGAGGTCTTCATGCTCTCGCGCATGCGGGAGGCCTACGACGAGACCGGCTCGACCGATAAGGCCATCGAGCTCGGCCTCGCACGCACGGGCAAGCTCGTGACGAGCGCCGCCCTGATCCTCATGTTCGCCTTCCTCGTGCTCTCGTCGAGCCCGGGCTACGAGGTGAAATCGCTCGCGATCGGCCTCGCTGCCGGGATCGTCTTCGACGCTACCGTCATCCGCGCCCTCCTCGTCCCGTCGCTGATGAAGCTCCTCGGCGAGGCGAACTGGTGGATGCCGAAGTGGACGGGGATCGTTCTCCGCGTCCCGCAGCCGAAGCCGCACCATGACGTCCCTGCCACCCCAACCGTACCCGTCGTCTAGCTCGGACGACAGAGAGGTTCCGTGATGGAAACCAACACACCGACATATCCGCTCCAGCTGACAGGCGAGCTCTCTCCGCAGCTCAGCCGCGGCCTCTGGCTCGTCAAGTGGCTGCTCGCGATCCCGCACTTCGTCGTCCTCGCCTTCCTCTGGATCGCGTTCGCCGTGATCGGCGTGATCGCGTTCTTCGCCATCCTCTTCACCGGCCGCTACCCGCGGGCGCTGTTCGACTTCAACGTCGGCGTGCTCCGCTGGACCTGGCGCGTCGGCTTCTACAGCTACGGCGCACTCGGCACCGACAAGTACCCGCCCTTCACGCTCAAGGACATCCCCGACTACCCGGCCCGGCTCGAGATCGCATACCCCGAGTCGCTCTCGCGCGGACTCGTGCTCATCAAGTGGTGGCTGCTCGCAATCCCGCAGTACCTCGTCATCGCGGTGTTCGTCGGCGGCGCATGGGCAGGGGCCGGCATCGATCGCCTCTATGGCGGCGGCGGCCTCATCGGCCTGCTCGTCCTCTTCGCCGGGATCATGCTCCTCTTCGCGGGCCGCTACCCGAAGCCCCTCTTCGACTTCGTGCTGGGGATGAACCGCTGGGCCTTCCGCGTCGCCGCCTACGCGACGCTGATGACCGACGCCTACCCGCCGTTCCGACTCGACCTGGGCGGACACGAACCACCGACCACCGCCGACTCCAACCTGCCGCTGCCAACGCCCGCTGCGGCGTAACCGCGCTGCCGCCGCTCGTGTCGCGCCCGCCGCCCGATCTACTCGGGCATCCTGGTTGCGGGCGTCGGCACCGCGGTGGGGTTGGGCTGGTGGTGGCTGGCCGCGGTGGTGCCGGCAGGCGTCTACTTCCTCTCCACGCGCCGGTCGAGGGCCGGCCGGTTCCCAAGACGTCTACCGGTGTACAAGCGTTTGACCAAGATGTTTGTGCCGTTCATCTTCTAGCCTGGAGCTGGTCGTGTGAACAGCCGTGCCGGAGCCGGCTCGGCGTTCGCGCGACTGCGGCTCTGCCTTCGGTGCGGCTCCGTCGTCGAACACGGTCAGCAAGCGATCGTGGTCGTGGAACCGTTCATCGTGCGCGCCGCCCTCACCGGATGGAGCACATCGATCATCGGGGGCCGTAGATCGGGGCGCGAGACGAAGTGCCGATTCCCGGGCTCGACCGACGCATCCGCGAGCCGTTCGAGGAGGCCGGTCTCGGCAAGAACGAGCCCCGCGCCCGCAACCTCGGTACGGCGCAGGAATTCCGCACGGGTCAGTGCGCCTCGCTCGCTGGCATTGGACATCTCCTCCCGCCTGTATGCCCGGGCCGAACGCGAGCCAAACCAGCCTCAGCACAGGTGCACGCAGCCAGCACAAGCGTTGCCCCGGCCGTCCGATCGCACTGCAACATCCGATCCGCCGTTCTCGGGCACGCTCCGTCTGCCCCGAGAGTCGCAGGCGCGAGCTCGTCGATCTCACTCGCGCCCGGCTTCTGCGAGCACACCGGCGCAGTCGGAGATCAGCGCTCTCCCCGATTGACGGTGAGGCGGTAGATGGTGGTCGATCTGAAGGTGCGACCGGGGCGGAGCACGGTGGTCGGGAAGCTCTCGTGATGTGGCGAATCAGGAAAATGCTGTGTCTCGACGGCGAGGCCCGCACGTCGACGGTAGGAGCGGCCGCTCGTGCCGACCAGGCTGCCGTCGAGGAAGTTGCCGCTGTAGAGCTGGAGCCCGGGCTCCGTGGTCTGGATTTCGAGCGTTCTGCCGGATCGCCGTTCCTCGACCCAGGCGACCGGAATGATCGAGCGCATGTCCTTGCGCTCGACGACGAAGTTGTGGTCGTAGCCTCGGGCGACACGGAGTTGGTCGAAGTCGTCGTCGATTCGCGCGCCGAGGGCAGTCGGGGAGGTGAAATCGAAGGGCGTCCCTGTCACGAGGGCAGCTTCGCCGGTCGGAAGGAGTGCCTCGTCGATCGGGGTGTAGCGTCGGGCGCGCAGGGTCACGAGGTGATCGTCGATCGTTCCTTCTCCCTCTCCGGCAAGGTTCCAGAGCGGGTGAGCCGTCAGGTTGACGATCGTTGGCTTATCGGTGGTGGCGGTGAGGTCGATTCGAACCGAGCAGTCGCTGAGCGTGTAGGCGACCTCGACCTCCAGCGTTCCCGGATAGCCCATCTCTCCGTCAGTGCTGGTATGGCGGAAGACGACGCGGCCGGCCGACGCTGCGACGATCCTCCACACCTGCTTGTCGAAGCCGAGCGGCCCGCCGTGAAGAGAGTTCCCGCCGTCGTTTCGTGGGAGCTCGTAAGTCAGCCCGTCGAGCGTGAAGCGGCCGCCGCCGATGCGGTTGGCGAAACGCCCGACGATTGCGCCGAAGTAGTGGTTCGGGTCGCTCGTATAACCGTCGATATCGGCGAATCCGAGCACGATGTTCGCGTGCCGGCCGTCCCGGTCCGGTGCCCACAGCTTCTGGATGGCTGCTCCGTAGCTGATGGCGGAGAGCCGAATTCCGCGGCCGGTCCCCAGCGTGACGCGTTCGACGGCCTTACCGTCTGGAGTGGTTCCGAACAGTTCTCTCGAAGATGGAAGCGGGTTGTCGGCGTGGTTGGGCAATCCGTCGGTGGATGTTGACGACCCGGCGCTGTCGGGCGAGCGTTGCGGGTTGGCGAGAGAGGCAGTGACGGAGCGCAATCTCGCAGATCGCATCGGCCGAGGTCGAGGTCGGCGGTGATTGCCCGTGCCTCCGACCGAACGCGCCGAGTGCGATACTCGCCCGGAATGATCGTCCCCACGACGGGTGCGGCCCTGCGGCGTGCCACCTCCGGCGAGGGGTACCCGGACGCCGACACGTTCTGCGTCGGTGCGCGAGGTCACCCGCAGTTCGTGGCCGAGGAGGCGGTGGTCGTCGCCCGGGCGCCGGGACGCTTCGACGTCCTCGGCGGCATCGCCGACTATGCCGGTGGGCTCGTCGTCGGCTTCCCGATCGGGCAGGCCGTGCTGGCGGCCGCACAGGTTGCCGCCGACGGCCGGGTCATCGCACTCAGCGGGCGCCGGCGCATCGATGTCCCCGCGGCCGACCTCGTCGAGGCGCCGCTCGACGAGCTCGCCGACCGCTTTGCCGGAACGGATTCGTGGGCCGCGTATGTGCTGGGACCGGTCGCGCTGCTGGCCAGGGAGGAGCGCCTCGCGGTCACCGGGCTGCGGCTCCTCGTGTCATCGTCGGTGCCGGAGGGCAAGGGCCTCGGTTCCTCGGCCGCAGTCGAGATCGCCGTCGCGCAGGCGACGGCCGGTGCGTTCGGCCACCCGCTCGAGCCGCGCCGCCTGGCGCTGATCGGACATCGCGCCGAGCAGCTCGTCGCTCGCGCGCCGTGCGGATCGATGGACCAGATGACGGCAACCTACGGCGAGGAAGCGCACATCCTGGCGTTGAGCTGCCGTCCGGCCGAGATCGTCGGCTCCTTCGCGATGCCCGCCGGGCTCGCCGTCTGGGGGATCGACTCCGGTGCGCGGCACGCCGTCCGCGACTCGCCCTACCGGCGGGCGCGCTGCGCCACGTTCATGGGGAAGGCCCTGCTCGCCGTCGACGCCGACTACCTGACCGCGCTGCGCCCCGAGGACGTGGAGGCCGAGCGGCTTCCCGAGCGGATGACGGGCGCCGAGTTCCTGCGTCTCCGCGACGGTGTCGAGGACGAGATGAGCGCAATCGAGTCTGCGGTCGAGTACCCGGTCCGGGCTGCGACGCTCCACCCGGTCGAGGAGCAGCTGCGCGTCGAGACGTTCCTGCAGGTCCTCCAGGAGCCCGTCACGAGACGCCGCGCCCGCGTCCTCGGCGACCTGATGGCGGCGTCGCACGCCGGCTACTCGCGCTGCGGGCTCGGAACGCCGGCGACCGACCGCATCGTCGATGCGGTACGGGCCGCGGGTTGGGAGCGGGGTCTCATCGGCGCGCGGGTGAGCGGCGGCGGCAGCGGGGGCACTGTCGTCGTCATCGGGCGCGAGGAGGCGGAGCCGGTCGTTCGCCGGCTCGCGAAGAGGCTCGGCGCGGGGATCGTCGTCGGCACGTCGGGAGGAGCATCGTCGTTCGGAACGCGCGTGGTCTAGCCCACGACGCGAACTTCGCAGTCACGTTCGCGCAGCGCCTCGACCACCGCCGGGTCGGCCGAACGGCCGGTGATCACCAGGTCGATCTCCGCAACGCCGCACAGCCGTGCCAGCTCGACGCGGCCGAGCTTGCTCCCGTCCGCGAGCACGACCCTGCGCGTGGCCACGGCCAGCATCCGCTGCTTCAGCGCCGCCTCGGGCAGGTTGATGTTCGTGACGCCTCCGACCGGATCAACGCCGTTGCAGCCGAGCAAGACCGTCTTGACCGAGATCCGGTCGAGAATGAGCGTCGCGAAGGGATCGACGAGCGAATGCTGAAGCGGCCGCAGCGTCCCGCCCAGCACCACGACGGTGATCCGCGGTGTCGCCGGCTCGAGCTCGAGCGCGGTCTTCAGCCCGTTCGTGAAGACGACCACGTCGCTGAGCTCCGCTCGCGCAGCGATCGCACGCGCCGTTGCTGCCGCGGTCGTCCCGACGTCGACGAGCACCGTCTCGCCGTCCTCCAGCAATGCGGCTGCAGCCTGGGCGATCGCCACCTTCTCCGCCGCGAAGCTCGAGATGCTGTCCTCGAACGGCTGCTCCTGGCGGGGTATCGACCGCGGGATCGCACCACCGCGGACGCGGTGCACCTTTCCCCTGGCGGCGAGAGAGTCCAGGTCCCCGCGCACCGTCACCTCCGAGACGCCAAAACGGCTGCTCAGCTCGCCGACGCGCACGAACTCGCGTTCCTTGATCTCTGCGAGCATGCGCTCGCGGCGCAGCGAGGCGGGGACGGGCGGCTCTGTCGCCTCCGCGCTCACGAGAGCAGCGCCGCATCCGGTTGGGTGACCGCGAAGAGCGAATCGAGCGCGATCGGCTCGGCGGGAACATCGAGGCCGCCGAGCTGCCGCGCCGCGTCCTCCGGCGCGACGTCGTTGAGGAAGAGTCCGAGTCCCGTCTCCACGCTGGCCCGGATCTTCGTCGCTCCGGGCGCGCGATGCACCGGGTACAGCTCGAACGCGAGGTGCCAGTCGGGCTGATCGCGCGGCGCCTCCTGGGCGACCATCATGTACGGCAGCGGGAAGTCGAAGAGCGCGTCGTACCGGCGCGCGACGTCGCGCAGGGCAACGGCAAGGTCGCGCTGTTCCTCGGGGAGGAGGTCGGCCAGGCGCCCCAGCCCGTGGCGGCGCGCCCGGACCGCCACCTCGAAGGGCCACCTCGCGGCGAAGGGGACCGCTACGACGAAGCTCCCGTTCGCGGAGACGACACGGCCGGAGCGGTCGTCGGCCTGCGTCGCCGCGCACGAGAGGCAGCGTCCCTCGCGTCGGCGGTGGCGGCGGTGGGCCTCGGACTTCGCCGCCGTGACCGGCGGGACGTGATCGAGCGCGTAGATCTGGCCGTGCGGGTGCGCGATCGTGGCGCCGACCTCGGCGCCCCGGTTCTCGAAGACGCAGACGTATGCGTGCGCGGGATCCGCCCAGAGCTCACGTCCGCGGTCGATCCAGATCGCGACGACGCGGGCGAGCTCGGTCGGCGACAGCTCGCCGAAGGAGGCGTCGTGTCTGTCCGTGTAGAGAACGACCTCGCAGCGGCCCTGAGCCGGTCCGGTCGGGCCGTCGAGGAGCGGCGCCGGCGGCGGGTGGGGACGGAACGACGGGAACCGGTTGTCGAAGACGGCCGCGTCGTACGAGAACGGAACCTCGATTCCGCCCGGGCAGAAGGGGCAACGGCCGGCGCTCTTCGCCGGCGAGTCGAGCGGCCGCGTGTTCCGCGCCGGTGCGATCCCGACCCACGCCTCCGTGAACACGTCGAGGCGCTTGTGGATCTCGGCGCCGTCGCCGGCCGGGCCTGGTCCCTCCTCTTCGAGGGACCCGCGCAGCTCCCCGAAGACGAGCAGCCGTCTCCCGTCGGAATGGACGAGCGCATGCTTTGGCAGTGGTCTCATGGCTTCGGAATCGAGCGTAGTATCGTCGCCTTCGACGATAATGGAAAGGTCCGACAAGCGCACGGGCGACCCCCGGTGAGGACGAGACGGCTCGGAAAGAAGGGATACCGGGTCTCGGAGATCGGCTTCGGAGCCGGCCGGCGACGCACGACGCGATCGCGGACGTCCATCGACGGCTCCGTCGAGACGGCTCTCATGACGCCAACCTTCGCTCGCACGCTCAGCCGGCGCCGTCGGCCGTCTCGCAGACGTAGCCCGTGCCGTCACGGCCGGTGCGGGCGACGTACGCCTCCGTCACCTCCGCCGTGAACGCCTCCGCGTCGCCGGCTTCGGCGAGTGCGACCACCGACCCGCCGAAGCCGCCGCCCGTCATGCGCGCGGCGAGCGCGCCGTGGTCATAGGCCAGATCGACCAGCAGGTCGATCTCGGGGGTCGAGACCTCGAAATCGTCGCGAAGGCTCGCGTGGCCGTCTCGGAACAGCGAGCCGAGCGCGCGTCGGTCGAGCCCCCCCGGCGACTCGAGCATGCCCACGCATGCCCGCACGCGCTCGTTCTCGGAGACGACGTGACGCAGCCGGCAGAGCGCGATCTCGTCGACGCCCGCCGCGCGCGCCGCGTTCTCCGCCTCCTCCACCGTGACCTGCGACGGGCGTGCCCCCCCGAGGGCCGGGAGCGCGCGCTCCAGCTCGGCGCGGCGCGTCGCGTAGCCGGAATGCTCGAGCCGGTGACGGACCCCCGAGTCGAGTACGACGACGGCGATCTCCCCGGGCAGGGGGATGAGCCGGTGCTCCTCGGTGGCGCAGTCGAGAAAGAGCGCGCTGCCGCGACGAGCGAGCAGGCACACCGCGGGATCCATGAGACCGACCGGCACCCCGACCGCCCGGAACTCCGCTTCGCGCGCCACGTGGGCAAGCTGGAGACGCGAAAGCTCGAAGTCCGCCGCCCGGCAGAGGGCGAGCCCGACCGCCACCGTCAGCGCCGCCGAGGACGACAGCCCGGCGCCGATCGGCAACGTCGACGACACCCGTCCGTCGAGGCCGATCGCCGGCCGCCCGCGCTCGGCCAGCAGCGCGGCGACCGCGGCCGCGTACCGGCCCCAGCCGGCGAGCCCGGGCGGCTGCGCCCCGTCGGGCGCGAGCTCCACCACCGTCCCCGGGAACGCGGCCGACCGGAGCCGGATGGCATGCGCGTCGGGCCGCCATCGCACCGTCACGCCGCGATCGACGGCGACCGGCAGTACAAGCCCGCCGGAGTAATCAGTGTGTTCCCCGATGAGGTTGACGCGGCCGGGTGCCAGGATCAACGGAGCTTCGCTCATCACGCTTGTGAAAACTATCGAGACCTGTTATATACGAATGTCGAACTGGTGATCTAGAAAGTGCCGACAGAGGGCCGTCTCTCCGGGGACAGCACGCTGGTTCGATCGGGGCAAGAGCGACGCAAGGAGAAGGAGGAGAGATGGCAGTAGATGGACATGACGAGGTCAGCAAGGAACAACGTGAGTTCTCGCGGCGTCGCTTCCTCCGCCGCGCAGGCCTGGCGGCTGCGGCTATCCCGCTCTACGGCGGCCTGGCCGAGATCCTGACCGAGCAGGGAGCGAACGCGGCAACCTACACGCGCAACAGCGACAACGCGATCTTCGCCAGCCACCCGAAGTACAAGTTCGTGATGGTCAACCACGTGACGACGAACTCGTTCTTCACGGCGACGATCTACGGAATTCAGGATGCATGCGCCCTGACCGGCTGTTCGTATCAGTGGACCGGTTCGGCGACGTCCATCGTCAATCAGATGGTCGCGGCCTTCAACACCGCGATCGCCGGCAAGGCGAACGGCATCGGGTGCTGCCTCATCGACAACACCGCCTTCAACAAGCCGGTCGACACGGCGCTCGACCACGGCATCCCCGTGATCGCCTACAACGCCGACGTCTCGGCGGGCGTCCCGAACAACCGCCAGGCCTACGTCGGCCAGAACAACCTGACCGCCGGGGCGGCGGTGGCGAACCAGGTCCTCCGGACCGGCATCAAGAGCGGCGACAAGGTTGCCGGGATCATCGCGACGCCGGGAACGGGGAACATCCAGCCGCGGATCGACGGGGCGAAGCCGGTCCTGACCAAGGCCGGAGTCAAGTTCGTGGAGGTCGGGACGTCGGCGACCGAGGGGGCCCCCGAGTACAACAAGATCGCCGCCTGGTACGCCGGCAACAAGGACGTGAAGTTCATGTTCGGCGTGGACAGCGGCGACAGCGACGCCATCGCGCAGTTCATCCAGAAGAACAACCTGAAGGGGAAGGTCGGCGGGGCCGGGTGGGACGTCGGGACGCCGGTCGTGCAGGGCGTCCAGGCCGGCAACCTGACCTTCACGATCGACCAGCAGGCCTACCTGCAGGGCTTCGACACGATCATGCAGCTCTACCTGTTCAACGTCTCGGGCGGGCTGATGAAGCCGACCAACACCGACACGGGGCTCGGAATCGTCGTCAAGGGGACCGTCGGACCGTACCTTGCGAAGAACAGGTTCGAGGGCACGAGCTCGAAGCAGCAGACCCTGATGCCGCCGGCGAAGATCCCGCATTAATCGCTGCGAGCGTGCCGTCCGACGCCGAGACGCATAGTGCTGCCCCGGTGGGCGATTCGCCGGGGCAGCAGCGTGAGGGCTTGACGATCCCGCGTCGGCTCCTGCACCTCTTCCTCTATCAGCGCGAGCTGACGCCGGTCCTGATCACGATCGGGCTGTTCGGCTACTTCTGGATCAGGGCGGGGTCGACCTTCACCGACTCGCTCAGTCTCAGCTCGGCGGCGGGCTATGCGGGGCCGGTCGCCGCCATCGCCGTCGGTGAGGTGCTACTGCTCATGCTCGCCGAGATCGACCTGTCGGCCGGCCAGGTGTTCCTGTTCGGGGCGTGGGTCGAGTACTGGCTGCACAACCTCGGATTGCCGGTCTGGTTGGCGATTCTGCTTGCGCTCGCGGTGTGCGCGGGCGTCGGCGCGATCAACGGGCTGATCACGGTCCGCCTGAACGTCCCGTCCTTCGTCACGACTCTGGCGATGAACTTCATCCTCTTCGGGCTCGTGCTCATCTACTCCGACCAGACGCAGGCGACGCCGATCCCGCTGTCGGCCGGGACCGGTTTCGCGAGCCAGCTGATGGGAGTCTGGCTGTGGTCGGAGATCCTCTGGGTGGTCGCAATCACGATCGTCGTCCACGTGATGCTCACGCGCACACGCTTCGGCGTGCGGATCGTCGCCACGGGCGGGAATCTGCTCGGCGCAGCCGAAGCGGGCGTGCCGACCCGGCGCGTGAAGGTGTGGTGCTTCGTGATCTGCTCCTCTCTCGCCGGCCTCGTCGGGATGGTCGACGCGGTCAAGTACGGGAGCCTCGACCCGGGCAACTTCGGCGTCGACTACATCCTCTACGCCGTCGGCGCCTGCGTGATCGGCGGCACCGCGCTCACCGGTGGGCGCGGGACGGTGATCGGCGCCTTCATCGGCGCGATCCTGATCGGCATCCTCGAGGACGGCCTCACGCTGGTCGGGGTCAGCACGAACGACTTCTACGTCTGGGTCGGCGTCGTGATCATCTTCGCGATGGCCCTGAACGTGCAGTTCGACCGGCTCATCGCCCGCTCGAGGGCGGCATGAGCGCACAGCCGACACCGGCCGAGTCACGCGAGATCGCGCTCGAGGTCCGCGGCGTCACCAAGCGGTTCGGCGCGGTCATCGTGCTCCGCGGCATCGACCTCGTCCTGCGCCAGGGCGAGGTGCTCGGCCTCGTGGGCGACAACGGAGCCGGCAAGAGCACGCTCGTCAAGATCCTGAGCGGGTTCCACCAGCAGGACGGGGGCGATGTGCTGGTCGGCGGCGAGCGCATCCGCTTCCACTCGGTCGAGGCCGCCCGCCGGCAGGGGATCGAGACCGTCTACCAGGACCTCGCGCTGATCCCGCAGCTCCCGGTCTATCTCAACCTGTTCCTCGGCCACGAGCTGACGAAGCTGGGCCCGCTCCGCTTCCTCGACAAGCGAGGGATGCGAAGGCTCTCCCGCCAGTACCTCGACGACATCCGCGTGCGCGTGCCGAGTGTCGAGGCCGAGGCCGAGCAGCTCTCCGGCGGCCAGCGGCAGGCGGTCGCAGTCGCGAGAGCCGTACGGGCGGCGCCGAAGATCCTTCTGCTCGACGAGCCGCTCGCCGCCATGGGCGCGCGTGAGTCGCGCCTCATCATCGACCTCGTCAAGGATCTCGCCGCGAGCGGTCGCGTGTCGATCATCGTGATCGACCACAACTACGCCCACCTCTTCGAGCTCTGCGACCGCATCAACGTCATGCAGGGCGGCCGCATCACGAAGGACCAGCCGGTGCACGAGACGTCGCTCGAGGAGCTGACCGAGCTGATGGTCGCGAGCTTCCGCAGCCAGCTCGAGGAGGCCTAGGACGATGGCGCCTGACGCGCTCGGGCACCTCGAGGTCTGGTTCGTCTGCGGGAGCCAGCACATGTATGGCGCCGAGCAGCTTCGCAGCGTCGAGGCGCACGCGGCCGAGATCGCCGCCGCGCTCGACGCCGCGCCCGAGATCCCTGTTCGGGTTGTCGGCAAGCCGGTCGCGACGACACCGGAGTCGATCCGGGCCGTGCTCGTCGAGGCCAACGCCGACCCGAGCTGCGTCGGCGTGATCGCATGGATGCACACCTTCTCGCCGGCGAAGATGTGGATCTCGGGGCTCACGGCCCTTCAGCGGCCCTTCCTGCACCTGCACACGCAGTACAACCGCGATCTGCCCTGGGGGGAGATCGACATGGACTTCATGAACCTGAACCAGTCCGCGCACGGCGACCGGGAGTTCGCGTTCATGGAGACCCGGATGGGCCTCGTGCGGAAGACCGTTGCCGGCCACTGGAGCGAGCCGGGCGTGCGCGAGCGGATCGGCGTCTGGACCAGGGCAGCGGCGGGCTGGCGCGAGGCGCACCAGCTCACGGTCGCGCGGTTCGGGGACAACATGCGCCAGGTCGCGGTCACGGAGGGCGACAAGGTCGAGGCGCAGCTCCGGCTCGGCGTGACCGTGACGGGTTATGGCATCGGCGACCTGGTCGAGTCGGTGAACGCGGTCTCCGACGGCGAGGTCGACCGGCTGGTCGCGGCATACGAGGCGGACTACGACCTCGTGCCCGAGCTTCGGGCCGGCGGGGAGCGGCGCGAGTCCCTCCGCGACGCGGCGCGGATCGAGGCCGGGTTGCGGGGGATCCTCGAGCGCCTCGGCGCCCGTGCGTTCACCGACACGTTCGAGGACCTCCATGGGCTGAAGCAGCTTCCCGGGATCGCCGTTCAGCGGCTGATGGCAGACGGTTACGGGTTCGGCGCCGAAGGAGACTGGAAGACGGCCGCGCTCGTCCGCATCGCGAAGGTGATGAGCGCCGGCCTCGACGGCGGCACCTCGTTCATGGAGGACTACACCTACCACCTGGAGCCGTCCGGCCCGAAGGTGCTCGGCGCGCACATGCTCGAGGTCTGCCCCTCGATCGCCGCGGAACGGCCCTCGTGCGAGATCCACCCGCTCTCGATCGGCGGCAAGGCCGATCCGGTACGGCTCGTCTTCACGGCGGCGCCCGGCCCGGCGGTCGTCGCTGCGATGCTCGACCTCGGCGACCGCTTCCGGCTCGTGCTGAACGAGATCGAGCTGGTGGAGCCGGAGCAGGCTCTCCCCCGCCTGCCGGTGGCGCGGGCGTTGTGGAAGCCGAAGCCCGACTTCACCACCGCCGCCGAGGCGTGGCTTCGCGCCGGCGGCCCGCACCACAGCGTCCTGTGCCGGGCAATCGGCAGCGAGGCGTTCGCCGACCTCGCCGAGATCGCCGGGATCGAGCTGCTCGTGATCGACGACACGACCCGGATCCGCGACGTCGCCAACGAGCTCCGCTGGAACCAGGCGTACTACCGGCTCGCCGGAGGGCTCTAGTGCAGCACACGGAGCTGCGCGAGCGCGTCCTCGAGGCGAACATGGCACTTGGCCGTGCAGGGCTCGTCGTCCTCACCTTCGGGAACGCGAGCGCAGTCGACCGCGACGCGAGCGTGGTCGCGATCAAGCCGAGCGGCGTCGCCTACGGCCTGCTGACCCCCGCTGCGATCTCCGTCGTCGACATCGAGAGCGGCGCAGTGGTGGACGGCCGGACGCGGCCCTCCTCGGACACGCCCACCCACCTCGTCCTCTACCGTGCCTGGCCCGAGGTCGGGGGCGTCGTTCACACGCACTCGTCGTTCGCCACCGCCTGGGCGCAGGCGGGCGAGGAGATCCCCTGCTACGGGACGACGCACGCGGATCACTTCGACGGAGCCGTCCCCGTCACGCGCCCACTCACCGCTGCGGAGATCGAGGGCGAGTACGAGCGGGCGACGGGGGAGGTGATCCTGGAGACGTTCGTCCGACTCGAGCACGAGCCGCTCGACCGGCCGGCCGTTCTCGTCGCCTCTCACGGCCCGTTCGCGTGGGGTGCCTCGGTGGAGGAGGCAGTCGAGAACGCGATCGCGCTCGAGGAGGTGGCGGCCAGGGCGCTGCACACCAGACAGGTTGCGAGCCGATGCCCCTCCGATCGGCGATGACCTCCGCCGGCGGCACTTCCGCCGCAAGCACGGGCCGGATGCCTACTACGGGCAGGCTCGTTGAGGGCGCTCCGGCTGCACGGGCCGAACGAGCTGCGGCTGCACGACGAGCCGGACCCGTCGCCTGCCCCGGGGGAGGTGCTCGTGCGCGTCTCAACCGTCGGTCTCTGCGGCTCGGACCGGCACTGGCTGCTCGAGGGCGGCATCGGCGATGCCCGGCTCGAGCATCCGCTCGTGCTCGGGCACGAGTTCGCGGGCGTCGTCGCCTCGGGGCGGCGTGAGGGCGAACGCGTCGCCGTCGATCCTGCCGTTCCGTGCCGCGTGTGCGATCTCTGCACGGCCGGGCTCGGGCACCTCTGCCCGGCTGTGCGCTTCGCCGGCCACGGCTCGACCGACGGAGCCCTGCGGACGCTGCTCCCGTGGCCCGAGCACCTCCTGCATCCGGTGCCCGAGACGCTCACCGAGGTCGAGGCCGCGCTCGCGGAGCCGCTCGGCGTGGCCCTGCACGCGTTCGATCTCGGGCATGTTCGTCCCGGCGTCGGCGCCGGCGTCTTCGGCTGCGGGCCGCTCGGCCTTCTCCTCGTGCAGCTCCTGCACGTTGCCGGCGCGTCGCCGATCGTCGCGGTCGACCTGCTCGCCCACCGCGTCGCGGCAGCAGAGGAGCTCGGAGCGACGCACGCGGCTCTCGCCGGTGAGCCTGTGCTCCGCTGAGGGCCTCGAGGTCGCTTTCGAGGTGGCGGGCGACGACGGCGCCGTCGACGCCGCCGTCGCCTCGCTCCGCCCGGGTGGACGCCTCGTCCTCGTCGGCATCCCCGACGAGGACCGCACCTCCTTTCGTGCGTCCGCCGCGAGGAGGAAGGGCCTGACGCTGCTCCTGTCGCGACGGATGAGGGCGACCGACCTCCCGCGCGCGCTCCGGTTCGCGGCGGAGGGGCGCGTGGATCTGACGGTGCTCGTCACCGCCCGTCACGCCCTCGAAGAGTGGTCGGACGCCTTCGCGGCGCTGCGCGAGCGCCGCGGCCTGAAGGTCGTGATCGAGCCCTGAGCGGCCGGTACGCACTCGGGATCGACTTCGGGACCGAGTCCGGCCGCGCCGTCCTCGTCGACGTCGCCGACGGCCGTGAGGTCGCGACCGCTGTCAGCGAGTACACACACGGCGTCATCAGCGAGCGCCTGCCGGCACCGCATGGTCATGTCGAGCTCGAGCCGGAGTGGGCTTTGCAAGACCCCGCCGACTACGTCCGCACTCTGAAGCACGCCGTGCCCGAGGTCCTGGGCGGAATCCGGCCGGAGGAGGTCGTCGGGGTGGGCATCGACTTCACCTCGTGCACGATGCTTCCGACCACGGCGGACGGGACGCCGCTGTGCGAGCTGCCCGATCTCCGCCTCCGGCCGCACGCGTGGGTGAAGCTCTGGAAGCACCATGCCGCACAGCCGGAGGCGGACGAGGTCAACGCCGTCGCGAGGGGTAGAGGCGAGGCGTGGCTCTCGCGGTACGGGGGCAAGATCTCGTCCGAGTGGTTCTTCCCCAAGGCGCTGCAGATCCTCCACGAGGATCCCGAGGTGTACGCGCGCGCCGAGCGCCTGATCGAGGCTGCCGACTGGATCGTGTGGCAGCTCACGGGAGTCGAGACGCGCAACGCCACCACCGCCGGCTACAAGGCGATCTGGTCGAAAGCCGACGGCTTCCCGTCGCGGGACTACTTTGCGGCGCTCGACCCGCAGTTCGCGAACGTCGTGGACGAGAAGATGTCGCCTCGCATCGTCGCCGTCGGCGGGCGTGCAGGTGGCCTCGGCGATCGTGCGGCAGGGTGGATGGGGCTCGTCCCCGGCACGCCGGTCGCGGTCGCGAACGTCGACGCGCACGTGTCCGCTCCCGCCGTCGGCTGCATCTCGCCGGGCGAGCTCGTCGTGATCATGGGGACGAGCAACTGCCATATCCTCCTCGGCGACCGTCTCGTCTCGGTCGAGGGGATGTGCGGCGTCGTCGAGGACGGCGTCCTGCCGGGCCTCTTCGGCTACGAGGCAGGGCCAGTCGGCCGTCGGCGACATCTTCGCCTGGTTCGTCGAGCATTCCGTGCCACCGCAGGTCTACGAGCTCGCGCAGGAGCGTGGCGTGGACGTGCACGACCTTCTCGAAGAGCAGGCGGCGGCGCTCGCGGCGGGCGAGAGCGGCCTGCTCGCGCTGGACTGGTGGAACGGCAATCGCTCCGTGCTCGTCGACGCCGATCTCGCGGGGCTCGTCGTCGGGTTCTCGCTGTCGACGCGTCCGCACGAGGTCTACCGCGCGCTACTCGAGGCGACCGCCTTCGGCACGAGGGTCATCGTCGACGCCTTCGAGAGCGCGGGCCTGCCCGTCGACCGGATCGTTGCCTGTGGGGGCCTGCCCCATCGCAATCGGCTGCTGATGCAGATATACGCCGATGTGCTCGGGCGTCCGATCGGCGTGCCCTCATCGCAGAACGCCCCCGCGCTCGGCGCGGCAATGTTCGGCGCCGTCGCCGGCGGCGCCTACCGCTCGATCGGGGAGGCGTCGGAGCAGATGGCGGCGCCTTCCACCGAGACGTACCTCCCGGACGACCGGAGCCGGCACGGTATGACGCGCTCTATGCGGAGTATGTGCGGCTCCACGATCTCTTCGGCCGCGGCGGCGACGACGTGATGAAGACGCTGAGGCGCGTTCGCGACGAGACGTAGGACGCCGACGCGAGCGGATCTCCGTTCGTCATCGGGGAGGATTCGAGGGCCTTGAGCTTCGCGAGGCCGGAATCCGGCAGTTGTGGATCGCAGTTCCCGGTGCCGTCGTGTTCGCGGCCCTCACGCAGGAACGGCGAAGCAGCGGGCGCCAGCGTCGCGACTACGTCGGGCGCGTCGAGCTGCCCTGCGCGAGCCGACGCGTGCCGCGACGGCTTCTCGCCGCCTGCCGCTCTGCGACGGCGAAGACGAGGAGCGAGATGCCGCTGCCGAGGAGGGCGCCGGCGACAACATCCGTGAGCCAGTGGACGTGCAGGTAGGTGCGGCTCCAGGCCATTCCGACGATGCCCAGGCCGGCGAGCAGCCACCACCATCGGCGGCGTGCACCGGGTGTGGTGAAGAGAAGGACGAGGGCAACACAGGTCGCGCCGGCGTAGGTGGCATGGCCCGACGGGAACGAGGCGCCGAGGGCGTGAACGAGCCCATCCGGCGGGCGAGGGCGATCCACGAGTGACTTGAGGAGCCCGGAGACCAGGGGCGCCAGCGTTTCGGCAGCGGCGAACGCGGCGAGGGCGACCCATCGGCGGCGGCGGAGGAGGAGCAGCCCGATGATCGTGAGCGAGACGGCGCGGCCGACCCCGCGCCCGAGCCAGTTGAAGACGAGGGCGAGGTGAGTGAGCAGCGGCGTCTCGAGGTGCCGCATCGCCCCGGACCAGCTGCGGTCGAGGGGAAGCGGTCCTGGCGGTACGAGAACGGCCAGGAGCACGACGAGCCCGAGCATTGCGGCGCCCAGCCAGACACCCTGAGCCGGATGCTCGAGAAACTCGTCGTTCACGCGTTCTTGCCGGGAGGCCGTGCTCGTCATCTTCTCCGGTTCGAGAGTCGCCGGTGCCGGTGCCAGTCGGCTGCCGCGCCCCTGAGCCTGTGCTGCCGGGGGCGTGGCAGCGGCACCGTGCGCCGCGGCATCGCTCTGGCATCGACCAGGGTCAGGCTGGGATCGTCAGGAGATTCGAGTTGAAGGAGGAGTGAAATGGGTGAGGCGAACGTGGTGGTCGTTCGGTTCGACGAGCCGAGCAAGGCCTACCAGGGGCTGAGCGTGCTGAAGCAGTGCGACGCCGAGGGTCGCATCGACCTCGAGGTCGCGGCGGTCGTGGAACGGACCGCTGCGGGCGGCCTCGTGGTGTCGGAGAAGGACGACGACGTCGACTACGTCGGCACCATCGGCGGCTCGGTGATCGGAATGCTCGTAGGCGTTCTCGGCGGCCCGGTCGGCATGCTTCTCGGGTTGGGCACGGGCGCCCTGGTGGGTAGTGCGGTCGACATCGACCGCGTAGAGACCTCCGAGGAAGCGCTCACCGTCCTCGGCCGGTCGATTCCGCCGGGATCCACCGCTCTGATGGCGAGTGTCGAGGAGCCGGCAATCGAGGTGATCGACGCCGAGATGTACGGTCTCGGCGGCGAGGTGACGCGCCGTCCGCTCGACGAGGTCATGGTCGAGCTCGACGCGGTCGAGGAGGCAGCGGAGGCCGCGGCGCGCGAGGCGCGGCGGGTCGTGCGCGAGAAGCGCAAGGCCGAGCTCCACGCGAACGTCGAGGAGCACGTCGGAGCGATGAAGGAGAAGCTCCACGTGTCCTGACGCACGCATCTTCTTCCCACGGAAGCCCGCCGGCCGCAAGGCCGGCGGGCTCCTGGCGTTTCGGGAGCCGGTGTTGCTGGGCGGGTCCCCGAGCTCCTTCCGATCCGCCGCGGGCGGCTGCGCGTCTCGCGGTTCACGTTCTCCCGCGTTGCTCCCGCCGTGAAGCGGACGCTGCTAGAGGATCCTGACGCGGAGCGCTCCGGGCCGGATGACGAACTCGAGCGGTGGGGTCAGCTCGACCGCTTCGCCGTCGATTCCGGCGTGGATCGCCGAGGGCGCGTTCACCTCGAGTCGTGATGCGGTCCAGGCCCTTCCCGGGCCGCGGCCGTGCTCGCGGCGTGTCGAGGACGATGATCCCGAGCTCTCCGCCGTCGAGCCTCGGTCGCGTGCCTGGTGCATGCGGGGGCTCGAGCGAGTAGGGGTTGTTCGACACGAGCACGACGGCGGGGTCGAGATGCCTGCGACCCTGGTCGTCCACGAGCTCGAGCCCGACGACCGGCGGCGCTGGGTCCGAGAACCTGCATGGCCGTCTCCAGCAGGGTGCGCGCCTTGGCGCTGCGGTAGCTTGGCTGCCGGACGGCGTCGCCGTAGATCCCGAGCGAGACGTTGTTGAGGAAGGGGCGGCCGTTCACCTCCGCCACGTCGATCAGGCGCTCGACGCCGCCTGTGAACGCCTCGAGCGAGCCGACCAGATCGTGGCGATCGATGCCGACGTCCAGTGCGAAATGGTTGCGCGTGCCGGCGGGGACGCAGACGAACGGGAGCCCGTGCGCGAGTGCGGCGGCCGCGACGACGGCCAGCGAGCCGTCGCCGCCGGCGGCACCGAGCGCGTCGGCTCCCCGCGCGACGGCCTCGGAGACCAGTGTTCCGAGGTCGTCGCCGGGGCGCAGGACGATCGCGTCGATGCCGCGCTCGCGCGCCAGCTCGGCGAGGCCGGCGCGGGCCGCCTTCCCGCCGCCTGACTTCGGGTTGACGAAGAGGACGGGCTGCCGCAGTGGATCGGTGGGCAGGTCAGGCGGGGGCAAGGGAAGAGTGTCTCAGCGACCGGGCCGGAGCGTGCGCCGCGGCTGCGCGGCCGGCGGGTCGTGCCCGAGCACGAGGACGTCGACGAGCGTCGCCACCGCCGAGGTGAACGGAACGGCGAGGACGACGGCGAGTCCGCCGAACAGGACGCCGACAACCGCGACGGAGAGAAGCGTGACGAGCGGTGAGAGCCCGACGGTATGTCCGATATGGGGGTTGACGACGTAGTTCTGGAACTCGCGGACGACGACCAGCCAGAGCAGCGCGAGCACTGCGACGTGCGGTGACTGCGGAAGGCCGACGGCGAGCACGAGGAGCGAGCCGATCAGCGGCCCGATGATCGGGACGATCTCGATCAGGCCGACGAACGCCCCGACGAGCAGCCAGAAGTTGAGCCCGATGACGTAGAAGCCGGCCGAGAGCACGCCTCCGACCGCGAAGACCATCAGCAGGCGAAGCCGCGTGTAGGCGCCGAGTCGCCGGTCGATCGCGAGGTAGGTCTCCCGGGCCGTCTCGCGCTTCGACTCGGGTGCGAGCGCGGTGAGGAGCCTGAGGATCGCCTCGCGCTCCGAGACGCAGTACCAGGTCGCGGCGAGCGTGAAGAAGATCGCCACGAATACCTCGCCCGCCTTGTGCCCGTAGGTCGCGACGGGATGGATGAGCTCTGTCCCGGTGGGCAGTTGCCGCAGGTGCTGCTGGAGCCAGACGAGGAGGCGATCTCGAACTCCTGCGCCCTGGCGGGCGTGCGCGCCGGCGATCACGCTCGGGTCGAGCGCGTGCGCGATCTGGTGGAGTGCGGGCGGCACCGCAAGCCAGAGCAGCACCCCGACCGCTCCGCCCAGGACGACGAAGTGAAGCAGGATCGCGATGGGCTCCGGGACGTGGTGCCGGCGGAGCCACTCCACGCCGGGGCGAACCGCAGCTGCGAGCGTGATCGCCAGGAGCAGGAGGATGAGGACGCTCCGCACCTGCCAGAGGCCGAAGGCGAGCGCGGCGACTGCGAGCGCGGCGGCGGTTGCCTTGGCAGCGCGAATGGTCGAGTCGCGGTCGCCCGACGTGCCGGGGCGTTCGGTCGGCGTCTCCGTGGCGATCATCAGACCGGCACCAGGGCGGAGCGCCGTGAGGTGCTCTGCGGCACGACACGCCCGCTGCTGGAGAGGGCCAGCGTCAGGAGCGCACCGAAGGCAAAGCCGCCGACGTGCGCGAAGAAGGCCACGCCCCCACCGTTCGCCGCCGCGGAGGTGAGGCCGGCGTGCCCCTCGACGACCTGGTAGAGGAACCACCCGCCCAGGTACACCCAGGCCGGGATCTGGACGAAGAAGACGAGCACCAGCGTCCGGATCTGCGCCGTCGGGTAGAGGATGAAGAAGGCGCCGAGCACCGCCGCGATCGCGCCGCTCGCGCCGAGGTTCGGGACACGCGCCGCGGACGCCGTCCCGAAGAGCAGGGTGACGGCGGTCTGCGTCATCATCGCCGCGAAGCCGCCGGCGACGTAGAAGGCGAGGTAGCGCAGGTGGCCGAACGCGTCCTCGACGTTCTTCCCGAAGATCGCGAGGAAGAGCATGTTGCCGAGGAGGTGGCTCCAGCTCCCGTGCATGAACATCGCCGTGAACCAGCTCACCGTCCACGGCTCGGGGCCCTGGCAGGCGTTGTCGACGGTGCAGGGGTAGAACGAGCCGTGGAAGACGGCCGCGTTCAGGTGTGGGAGCTCGTAGAGGATCCACACCGCGAAGTTGGACGCGATCAGCGCGACGTTGACGATCGGGAACCGCCTCGGGTGGAGTCCGTCCGAAAGAGGCAGCATGGCCGGCTCCTACCTGCCCGCCGCGAGCGTTGCGGGCTCTGCCGGAAGCGCGGCGGCCGGGCCGTGCAGTCCCGCCGCCGCGTATGCCTCCGGCCCTTCGAGCGTCTCCGTCTCGAACAGGGCCGTGGCGAGTGACTCGAGCCGGTCGCGGTTCTCGCTCAGCAGCTGCACCGTCTCCTCGTGGGCCTCGCCGACGATGCGGCGCATCTCGTCGTCGATCCGCTGCCGCGTCCTCTCCGAGACCTCGGGGTACGCCGGTGTCCCGTCGGCTTCCGGCGCGAGGACGGACAGGAAGCCGATCTCTTCGCTCATCCCGAAGCGTCCGACCATGTTGCGCGCGAGCGAGGTTGCCTGGCGGATGTCGGACTCGGCGCCGGTGGTCTCGTTGCCGTAGACGACTTCCTCGGCGGCGCGGCCGCCGGTCGCGACCCTGATCCGGGCGAGCAGGCCCTCCTTGTCGTAGTTGAAGCGGTCGGCGTCGGGCGCCGACACGGTGACGCCGAGGCTCATCGTGCGCGGGATGATCGAGATCTTCCGCACCGGGTCCGCGCCCGGCGTCAGCATCCCGCTCAGCGCGTGCCCGGCCTCGTGGTAGGCGGTGCGCCGCTTGTCGGCTTCGGTCAGCAGGAGCTTGCGAGCCGTCCCGAGCTCGATCTTCTCGAGCGCGTCGCTGAAGTCGCTCATCGTCACCTGCTCGTGTTGGCGCCTCGCCGCGAGCAGCGCGGCCTCGTTGGCGAGGTTGGCGAGGTCGGCGCCCACCATTCCGGCGGTGGTGGCGGCCAGGGCCTCGATGTCGACGTCGGGCGCCAACGGCACCTCGCGTGTGTGGACGCGCGGGATCTGCGCCCGTCCCCCCTTGTCGGGCGCCTGAACCGGCACGCGCCGGTCGAAGCGTCCCGGGCGGAGCAGCGCCGAGTCGAGCACGTCGGGCCGGTTGGTCGCGGCGAGAACGATCACGCCCGTGCCCGCCTCGAAGCCGTCCATCTCCGTCAGGATCTGGTTGAGCGTCTGCTCGCGCTCGTCGTTGGCGCCGCTGTAGGCGCCGGAGCTGCGGGAGCGGCCGATCGCGTCGATCCCGGCGACGTCGACGAACGTGACCTTCTCCTTCGTCGGCTCGTACTTCTTCGCCTTCGAGCTGCCGAACGAGAACATGCCGCCGAGCCCGCCTCCGCCGTTGCGATTGAGCAGCCAGACCCAGAGGCCGATGAAGAGGAGGGTCGGGCCGAAGCCGACGAGCAGCGTCTCCCACCACGGGGTGCCGAGCGGCGCCTTGGCCGTCACGACGACGTCATTGAGCCCCAGCATGCGGTCGAGGGTGCCTGTGTCGGCGAACGCCGGGATCCGCGTGGCGAAATCCGTCGAGCTGACGGCTTTCGAGCCCGGCGCGGCGTAGGTGACGGCGTGCTTCAACGTGCCCTCGATGTCGGCTCCACGGGCGGTCACCGTGGCGACGTTGCCGGCCCGCACCTGAGTGATGAAGTTGGGGCTGTAGGGAATCGTCACGCGCGGCCTCGCTACGCCGAAGAAGGCAGCCGCGAGTGTGTAGTTGAGGATGAAGAGCGCGACGAACAACAGGATCGAGCGCCAGCCGACGCCGCCGCGCTGCGGCGAGCCGCTGTTCCGCCCGTCCGTCTGCTCCGGGGGCCTTGCTGCGCGGGCCCTGTCGTCTGATGTGTTCATGGTGGGAAGACTCCGCCCCGGCGCTGCCACGCCGGTGCCGCGTTCGCGCCCGGCTGCTGCCATGCCGTGGCGCGCACGCGAATGTGTGAGAGACTTCGGCCCGGAGACAACAGCTCGTGCAGGAGCCACTGGAGATTCGTGTTCTCGGCCCGTTCGAGGTGCTCGTGGGCGAGACACAGGCGGACGTGGGCGGCGCGAAGCGCCAGGGCCTGCTGGCGATGCTCGCCCTCAGGCGCGGACGCGTGGTCGCGGTCGACGCTCTCATCGACGGCCTCTGGGGGGCGGAGCTTCCCTCCGCACCGCGGAATGCCCTGCATCATCACGTCGCCCGGCTCCGAGCCGCGCTCGGAGAAGACGCCATCCTCGGCTCGGCCGACGGCTACGCGCTCGCGGATTCGCGCATCGACGCGGTCGACTTCGAGAAGCTGCTCGCCGACACGCGGGCGGCGCTGCGCGACGGGGATGTCTCCGCTGCGGCCGACTCCGTCGCGGCGGCGGCGGGGCTGTGGCGCGGCCCGGCGCTGCAGGGGCTGACCGGGACGGCGTGGTTCGACGCGGAGGCGCGGCGCCTCGAGTCGCTGCACGTGGATGCGCTCGAGGAGCACTTCGAGGTCGCGCTCGCGCTCGGCGAGCACCGCGAGCTCGTGCCTGAACTGCGCTCGGCCCTGGCCGACAACCCGTTCCGCGAGCGCCTCTGGGGGCAGCTGATGCTGGCGCTCTACCGCAGTGGACGCCAGGCGGACGCGCTCGAGGCCTTCCAGGAGGCTCGGCGCGCGCTCTCGGACGAGCTCGGGCTCGAGCCGGGGCCCGAGCTCAGGCGACTTCAGGAGGCGATCCTCGCCCAGGATGCTGCGATCGCGGCGTTCCCGGCCGGCCGCAGGCGCCGTGGCAACCTCCCGGCGCCTGCGAGCTCCTTCGTGGGCCGCGACGACGAGCTGGCCCGGGTCGCGGCACTGCTGCAAGAACACCGCCTCGTGACGCTCACCGGCCCACCGGGCGTGGGCAAGAGCCGGCTCGGGGTCGAGGTCGCCGCGCTCGGTCGAGCCGGAGTTCCCCGACGGGATCTGGGTGGTCGACTTCGGGCGGGCAGGCGGCGAGGAGGGGGATGCCGTCCGGCTCCTGGCCGACGTCCTCGAGGTTCGCGACGCCGACCCGCTCGCACGCGTCGCCTCACGCCTTCGCCACGCCGGCGCGCTCATCGTCCTCGACGCATGCGAGCACGTCCTCGCCGAGGCGGCACGCATCAGCCACCGACGCTGCTCTCGGAGTCGGCGCGGCTGCGAATCCTGGCGACGAGTCGCGAACCGCTTCACCTGCCCGGCGAGGCGCGGGTGGCGGTCGCGCCGCTCTCGCTGACGGCTCCTGGAGCGGAAGGACCCTCGGCGGCCGCGGAGCTCTTCCTCGAGCGTGCGCGTGCAGCGCGGCCCGGCTTCGAGGTGGACGGCGAGGCCGTCGCCCTCGCCGCCGAGATCGCCCGTCGTGTCGATGGGCTTCCGCTCGCGCTCGAGCTCGCCGCCGCGCGCGTCAACGTGCTCGGCCTGGGCGAGCTCGTCTCGATCCTCGAGCGCCGGGCAGAGCTCCTGCGCGACACCCCGGAGTCCGATCCGGCGCGCGCCGCGCTGAAGGGGCTCGTCGACTGGAGCTACGACCTCCTGCACGGCGACGAGAAGGCGTTGCTGCACCAGCTCGCGGTCCACCGCGGCGGCGCCTCGCGCGACTCGCTCGTCGCGGTTGCGGCGACCCGGGGCCTCAACGAGGCGACAGTCAACTATCTCCTCGCGGCGCTGGTCGACAAGTCGATCGTGACCGTCTCCTTCTCCGGCGAGGCCGCGCGGTACGACATGCTGGACAGCGTTCGCGAGTACGTCCTCGCCCGTCTCGCCGAAGACGGGTCTCTCGGAGCCGTCCGCGGCTCTCACGCCGAGTACTTCGCACGGCTGGCCGAGGAGGCGCGCGTCGGGCTGCGTGGCGTGGAGTGGCGGAGATGGCTGGTCCGTCTGAACAGGAACAACGACAACCTCTGGGCCGCCCTCGCGTATGCGGCGGAGGAGCACGATTCGGGCGTTGCGGCCCGGCTAGGGACGCTCGGCTGGTACTTCACGCTGGACGAGCGGGTCTCCGAGGGGCGGCGCTTCCTCGAGCTGGTTCTGGCCACGACCGGCGACGAGCCGCCCGGGCTGCGGGTCGAGTTGCTTGCCGCTCTGTGCTACCTCGCAACCGAGGAGTTCGATCTCGACACCGCGCTGGAGACGGGCGAACGAGCGCTCGAGCTTGCTTCGACGGCGGGTGTGCCGCGCGAGCTCGGATTGGCGCAGCTGACGCTGGCGAACGCCGCTCGCGTACGCGGGGGACACCAAGCGTGCCGACGCTCTGGCGCGAGCTGCTCTGGCCACCCTCGAGGCGGCCGAGGACGACTGGGGGATCGCGGCCGCCGCGCTCATCCGGGCGTTCGCCGCAGCGCCGAACGGTGATCTCGCAATGGTCTCGGAGATGGCGGCGATCGTGCATCAGCACGTGGATGCCATCGGGTACGACGCGTTCCTGGCTCCTGCGCTTCTCCTGGAGGCATGGCTCTCGGAACGGCGGCAGGAGCCTGCGGCCGCGGAGGCGTACCGCAGAGCGGGCGAGCTCGCCGACCGCGTCGGGTTCCGCGATCACGCCGCGTTCGCTCTTGCGTGCGAGGCGTCGCTCGCGTTCGCCGGTGGTGACGTGGTCGGCGCAGAGGGGCTTGCTCGACGGGCGCTCTCGACGGCCGAGGCGGTGGAAGCGCTCTGGCCTGCCGCCCTGGCACGCGTACAGCTCGCCCGTTGTGCTGCGGCGACCGGCGACGCCGATGCCGCGGAGAGCCTCTACCGGGAAGTCATCGACTGGTCGCAGGCCGAGCGGCCGCATCAGGCCCGCGAGGCCCTGTTCGTCGCGCTCGCGGGAAGCCCTGTGACGCCTGCGCTCCTCGGGCTTGCCGAGCTGGCCGAGACGAGAGGCGACACCGCGACAGCCGACGAGCTTCGCGGGCGCGCCGGCCTCGCGCTCACGTAGCCCCGGTCCTCGAGGGCAGAACCACCCCGGCCGCCTGGCAGTGGCCTGGCAGGGGCGGCGGCGACCATGGCCTCGTTGCAGCAAACGAACCAGGAGGGCTCGAGATGAGCACAACCACGATCGAGGAGCAGCTGGCGAAGCTCAGACAGCGTGTCGCGTCGCTTCGCATCCGCCTGCACGCCGACGGTCGCGCGGAACGGTCGCGCGTCGAGCGGCACCTCGACGCACTGCACCGGGAGGAGGAATCGCTTCGTGCCGCGGCGCGCGGCGCTCCCGACGAGGTCGAGGAGCGGCTCGGGCGGCTGAAGACACGGCTCGACGTCGCCGAGCACGCGCTCGCGGCGGACTCCTCCCGCGACTGGGCGACCTTCGCCGGCGCGGTCGAGGCCGAGCTTCGCAGCTGGGACACGTACCTCGAGCGGCTGCAGACGAGTGCCGCGTCGAGGGCGTGGAAGGCACGCGAGCAGGCCGAGGCGGCGGTCGGAACGGTCCGTACCCGCCGGATCGCGGTCGACGAGCGCCTCGCGGAGGCCCGTGAAGCGGCCGGCGACGAGTTGCAGAAGCGCAGGGAGCGGGTCTCCGCGGCCCGCGACGAGCTGGAAGAGAAGGCCGACGAGCTGTCGGCGAAGTTGCGATGAAAGGAGTTGGAGAGATGAACCTGGAAGCACAGCTGGAGGAGGGCGAGAAGACCTTGCTCAGATCTGGAAGTTCACGGCGCTGCGCGGCATCCTGGCGATCGCCTTCGCCGTCGTCATCCTCGTCTGGCCGAGCATCGGCCTGACGGCGCTGATCGCCATGTTCGGGGCGTTCGCACTCGTGTCCGGCGTCACGACGATCGTCGGCGCGTTCAGCGTCCACATGAAGGGCGGTGACCAGGCCTGGCTCGTGATCGATGGGCTCCTCGGAATCGGCGTCGGAGTCGTCGTCTTCGTCTGGCCCGCTCTCTCGGCCCTGGGGCTGCTGGACGCAGTCGCTGCGTGGGCGATCGCGATCGGGATCCTCGAGATGAGCTTCGCGTTCGTCGTCCCGGTCGGCGGGGGCCGTCGGCTCCTGCTCCTGCTGGGCGGCCTCCTCTCGGTCGTGTTCGGCGTGATCATGTTCGGCCACCCCGGCGCAGGCGCGGTCGCGCTCCTGGCCCTGATCGGCGCGTTCGCGGTCGTGAGCGGCGTGACGCAGATCGCCTTCGCGCTGGAGCTGCGGAGCGCTGCCGGCGAGCTCGAGCGCCACGTCCGCCCGCTCGCCAAGCCGCACGCTGCGGCTCACGCGTGGGGGAACACGCGGTGAGCCACATGGACGCGGTGATCCAGGGAACGTTCGCAGGCGGGAACCCCGACCGCCTGCTCGATCTTCCGCCGAGGAGGTGAGGAGGCTGCCCTTCCTGACCGGGATCGGCTCGCCCTTCGCGACGACCCTCCTCGCCCTCTGCGCCTCGGTGCTGATGGTGCAGGTCGGGCTCGGGAAGCGCCGCTTGCGCTGGCGCGCCGGACCCGTTTGCAGACGACGTCCGGTGAAACCCGGCAGAAGCGAGAGGAGAGAGAGACCATGAAGCACACCCTGCCCGTGAAGAAGCATCCCGGCCGGTCGACGAAGCGCCGGCTCGTCGCGCCCCCTGGGCCTCCGCCCGAGGCCTTCCCGCGCACCCCCGGGGTTCGCTACGGCTTCATCTGGTGGCCGCCCGTCGAGATCCAGGAGACCGAGGAGAAGTACGTCTTCGCGGCCGATCTCGCGGAAACCGAGGCCAGCGACGTCGACATCGAGCTGATGGGAAACGAGATCATGGTCAGCGGCAAGGATGCGGGAGCAGCCTTTGCCTTCGCGATCGCCCTCCCGGAGCCGGTCGACGCGGCGGATGTCGAGGCCGAGCTCGAGAACGGTGTTCTCCGAGTGACGGCGCCGAGGTCGGCAGCCACACGGCATCGCAAGGTCGAGCTGAAGGGCTGAGAGGGCTCTCAGCTCTGCGACGGCGGCCGCCCCGGCCGCCGTCTCGCCTTCCCGGGCAGCGGCTCCGTCGTCGCGGTCGCATTCGCGCTGCCAGGTGGCCGGTCCACTGCCGGCCGCACTCCCTGTAGCGGGCCGCTCTTGGCAGCCGGGCCACAGGGCGGCGGCAGTGGCCTGGCATCGCGCTCCGCGACCGTTGTCGCAGACAACGAAAGGAGTTGCGATGAGCATCACACAGACAGAGCGGAAGCCGACACGCTGGATCGTCCAGGTCGAGGACGCTTCCGTCGGCTTCACCGTCAAGACGTTCTGGGGCCTGGCCACGGTTCAGGGCCGCTTCGACCGCTTCGACGGGTCGTTCGAGCTCGGCCCGGAGGGGCCGAAAATCGAGCTGACGATCGACGCCGGACAGCCTCGACACCGGAAACCGGACGCGTGACAAGCATCTTCGCTCCGCCGCCTTCTTCCGCGTTGGCGAGCACCCGCAGGTGCGCTTCACCTCGACACGCGTCGGTGACGCCGGCGACGGCATCCTGCACGTCGAGGGCCGGCTCGAGGCGGCCGGGCACGTCGTGCCGCTCGAGTTCGACGCCACCGTACAGCCGGTCGACGACGGCTTCGAGCTCGCGGCGACGACGACGGTCGACCAGCGCCGGCTCGGTATGAGCACCGGCCTTCTCGGGATGATCCGCACACCGGCGACCCTGCACGTCAGGGCACGCGTGACCGCAGTCGGCGCAACCGTCGACCTGGCGGCCTGAGCACATGGCTGCGCACCGCGTGGCGATCGTCGGCGGCGGCTTCGGCGGGCTCTTCGCCGCAAAGGCGCTCGGCCGTGAGGACGTCGACGTGACGTTGATCGATCGCACGAACCACCATCTGTTCCAGCCGCTGCTGTACCAGGTGGCGACCGGGATCCTCTCGGAAGGCTCGGTCGCGCCGCCGCTCCGCGACGTCCTGCGCCGGCAGAGGAACACCGAGGTCGTGCTCGGCGAGGTGGTGGGCGTCGACCTCGACGCCCGCCGCCTTACCGTCGAGACGCTCGGCCACCGCAGCGACGTCGCGTACGACAGCCTGATCGTCGCCGCGGGCGCCGCCCAGTCGTACTTCGGGCATTCCGAGTTCGCCGCCGACGCGCCGGGGATGAAGACGATCGACCACGCGCTCGAGCTGCGCGGAAGGATCTTCGGCGCCCTCGAGCTCGCCGAGCAGGAGGAGGACCCGGAGACACGGGCCCGCCTCACGACCTTCGTCGTCGTCGGAGCGGGACCGACCGGCGTCGAGCTCGCCGGGCAGCTCGCGGAGCTCTCGCGCCACTCGCTGCGCGGCAACTTCCGCCGGATCGACCCGGCCGACGCACGGGTGATCCTGCTCGACGCAGCACCGGCGATCCTCCCGGCCTTCCCGGCGTCGCTTCGGCAACGTGCCGCGGAGGACCTGCGTGGAATGGGTGTCGAGATCCACACCGGCGCGAGGGTCACGGGGGTCGATGCAGACGGGATCGAGACCGACTCGGACGACCCGCACCGTGCGGCGCATCGAGGCCGCGACGAAGATCTGGGCCGCAGGCGTCGAGGCCTCGCCGCTCGGTCGCGTCCTGGCGGATGCGGCCGCGCGCCGAGGTCGATCGCGCAGGGCGCGTGAAGGTCGAGCGCGACCTCACGCTGCCCGGGCACCCCGAGGTCTTCGTGGTCGGAGACCTGATGAGCCTCGACGGAGTTCCAGGTGTCGCGCAGGCCGCGATCCAGTCGGGCCGCCACGCCGCCCACACGATCACGCGCCGTCTCGACGGCGACTCGAGCGCCCGGGCCTTCGTCTACCGCGAGCGCGGCACGCTCGCGACGATCTCCCGCTTCCGCGCCATCGGCAGCGTCGGCCGCATCCGGCTCGCCGGATTCCCGGCCTGGCTCCTCTGGCTCGCCGTCCATCTCCTCTGGCTGACGGGCTTCAAGAACCGCGTCCTCGTGCTCGCCCACTGGACGATCGCGTTCCTCGGCCGCGGCCGCGCCGAGCGCGCCATCACCGAGCAGCAGGTCTTCGGCCGCGCGGCGCTCGAAAGGATCGGGTCGAGATGAAGTCCCGGAACCTCGTCTTCGGGGCGCTGCTCCTCGTGCTGTTCATCGCCTCGCTCGACCAGACGATCGTCTCGACGGCCCTGCCGACCATCGTCGGCGACCTGGGCGGCCTGCAACACCTCTCGTGGGTCGTGACGGCCTACCTGCTCGCGTCGACGGTCGTCGGCCCGCTGTACGGGAAGCTCGGCGACCTCTACGGACGCAAGCGAGTGCTTCAGGTCGCGCTCGTGATCTTCCTCGCCGGCTCGGCCCTCTGCGGCCTCGCGCAGAGCATGCCGCAGCTGATCGCCTTCCGCGCCGTGCAGGGCCTCGGCGGCGGCGGGCTGCTCGTGCTCGCAATGGCCGTCGTCGGCGACCTCGTCTCGCCGCGCGAGCGAGGCCGCTACCAGGGCCTCTTCGGCGCCGTCTTCGGCGTCGCGGTAGTCGCAGGGCCGCTGCTCGGCGGCTTCTTCGTCGACAACCTCTCCTGGCGCTGGATCTTCTACATCAACCTCCCGCTGGGCCTCGTCGCACTGGCCGTGATCTCGAGCGCCTTCACCTCCCCGCAGACGACCGAGCGGCACCGGATCGACTACCTCGGCACGGCCGTCCTGGCCGCCGGGCTCTCGGGCGTGATCCTCTACACCAGCCTCGGAGGGACGACGTATGCCTGGGACGCGCCGGGCATGCTCGCGGCGATCGTGGGCGGCGTCGCGCTGCTCGCGCTGTTCCCGCTCGTCGAGTCGCGCGCGGCCGAGCCGATCCTGCCGCCCTCGCTCTTCCGCAACCAGGTCTTCCGCACGGCGAGCGCGATCGGCTTCGTCCTCGGGTTCGCACTCTTCGGGTCGGTGACGTTCGTTCCCCTCTACCTGCAGGTCGTCAAGGGCCACACCCCGACCGAGTCGGGGCTCCTGATGACGCCGATGATGCTCGGCCTGCTCGTGACGGGAATCGCGAGCGGCTTCCTGATCTCCCGCTACGGCCGCTACCGCCCGTTCCCGATCGTCGGCACGGCCGTGTCGACCGTCGCGCTGTACCTGCTCTCGCGGCTCGGCGTCTCGACGCCCATCTCGAAGGCATCGCTGTACCTGCTCGTTCTCGGGCTCGGGCTCGGCCTGGTGATGCAGGTGCTCGTGCTCGCCGCCCAGAACTCGGTCGACTACAGCCAGCTCGGCGTCGCGACGTCCGGGGCGTCGCTCGCCCGTCAGATCGGCGGCAGCATCGGCGTCTCCGTCTTCGGGGCGATCTTCACGAACCGGCTCGGCCACGAGCTCGCCCAGCACGTCCCACCCGGCGTGCATGTGCCGGCAAGCGCGAGCCTCTCCGTGCTCCACCAGCTCCCGCCCGCCATCCACGCGCTGTACGTCGAGGCCGTATGCGCTGCGCTCCACCCTGTCTTCCTCACCGCCGCCGGCGTGATGGTCGTGGCATTCGGCCTCAGCTGGCTGCTCCGGGACGTACCGCTGCGAGAGACCGCCGGGGCGCTCGCCGTCGGTGAGGGTTCCGCCGGCAGGGAACCTCGATGCAGAGGTGTCAGCATCCATTACGCCCCGGCCGCTCGTGGACGCGCCGTGAGCGCTCAGGTCGTTCCGCTTTCGCGGCCCAGTCCTCGGCGGCTGTTCCCGGAGCTCTTCGGCACGTTCCTGCCGGTGCTCGCCGGAGTCTCATGCGGCCAGATGATTTAGCTTTCGGATCTGCTTGTCGAAGGCTCGGGCGGGAACGAAGCGGCGCAGCGTGCTGACGCGTCGGGCGGTCGAGCCGGCCGTGTAGCGCAGCTTGGGCCTGGGGTCGGTCGCCGCCGCGACGATAGCCTTCGCGACCGTGGCCGGATCGTCGCCGGCGGCCATCGCGGTGGCCATCACACCGTCGAAGACTTGCCGCTGCTTCGCGTAGACCGTCAGCGGTTCGTCGGGCCGCAGGGCGTTGGCGTCGAAACCGGTCTTCGTGTAGGCGGGCTCGACGAGGAGCACGCGAACGCCGTGCTCCCGCACCTCGTGGTCGAGCGACTCCGAATACCCCTCGACCGCATGCTTCGTCGCCACGTAGCTGGCCATGTACGGCCCGGGTACGAACCCGAGCACAGACGAGATGTTGATGATGCGTCCAGCCCCGTAGGCGCGCATGTGCGGCAGGACGGCTTTCGTCATGCGGATGAGCCCGAAGAAGTTGATGTCGAAGATGCGCTGGTCCTGCGTTACGGAGCTTTCCTCGGCGGCACCCGCGGCACCGGTGCCGGCATTGTTGACCAGGACGTCGATCCGCCCGAACTGCTCGACCACGCGCCGGACCAGCGTGCTGACCGACTCGTCGCTCGTTACGTCGAGATCGAGGAACGTCACGCCGCCGCGATCGCTGATTGCGGAGGTGTTCCGGCTCGTGCCCACCACCTCGAAACCGGCCTCGAGGAGTGCGAGCGCGGCGGCCTTTCCGATACCGGAGGAAGCACCAGTCACGAGCGCCACAGGCTTTGTTGGGTTCATCGGAGACCTCCCTGGAACATTGATTGCATGATGCAAGTGACCATACCATCACTAACTTGCTTCACGCAAGTCAAAGGTGTTATTCTTGGTCACATGCTGAAGCGCGACTACGAAGGCCAGACCTGCTCGATCGCTCGCGCACTCGAGGTGGTCGGCGACCGCTGGACGCTCCTGGTGATTCGCGACGTCGGAGTCGGACACCATCGCTTCGATCAGTTGCTCAAGAGGCTCGGGATCGCGAGCAACGTGCTGACCGACCGCTTGAACCGACTCGTCAACGCCGGTGTGCTCGACCGCGTGCGCTATGGCGAACGGCCCGAGCGCTTCGAATACCACCTCACCGAGAAAGGTCTCGAACTCAGCGTCGCGCTGTTGGCGCTGATGCAGTGGGGCGACCGCCACCTTTCGGAGAAGCCGCCGGCGATCGCCCGCCGACGCAGTGATCGGTCGGCCGTCTCGGTCCGCATCCTCGCCGAGGACGGTTCGGCCGTGGCGCCGGACGAGCTCGAGTTCGTGTCCGGGCCGGGACTCGAGACGGCCCTGACCGACAGGAGCTCGTCGAGCTCGACTCGGTCGGGTGCACCGCGCGCGGCGCGCGCCTAGGACGGGACCCGGCGGACGACGGTCCCGACGGCGCCGCGGTACACCTGCGCGGCGAGGTCCCGAGCGGGTGGCGGCGATGTGCAGGCTGCTTGCGACCTTCTGCCCGGCGACGCGAGCGGTGTGGATGGCGACTCGGGCGTTCGTGAGGGCTTCGACCTCTGGCGTAGCGTGCCCGCCCCGCCACGCCAGAGGGTTTGTTGTCAGCGAAGCTGGATGTCGAGGGTGGCCGTGGTCTGAAGGACCCTGGGAAACTTGGAG
>CAWCME010000005.1:0-3767 GCA_963796625.1 uncultured Actinomycetes bacterium | reverse complement strand
CGAGTCCGTCAGAGGGCTTCGGGTTATTACCTGCTTTAGCGGCGGTTTCGGTTGTCTGCTTCGCCGAAACCCGTTGATTCGCTGTCCACCGGGCGTCCACGAGCGTCCACGGCGGACGCGTTGAGGTCGTCGAGGAGCCGGATCGCATGCTCGCGGCCGTCGCGGGCGAGGTGGCCGTAGTGGCGGTCGATCATGGTCAGGCTGGCGCCCATGTAGCGGGAGAACTCGAAGGTTGAGATGCCGGCACGAAGAGCGAAGGTCGCGAACGTGTGCCTCAGATCGTAGATCCGTCGGAACGGCTCGATCCCGACCGCTGCCTGGGCGGGCTTCCAGTTGCGGTTGCGGAAGTTGTGCAGGTCGAGATAGCCGGACCAGTCGGAGATCGACCGGCCCACCCGATCCTCGTCGCGTGCCTGCCGCTCCCACCGCTCTTCTTCGACCTGGCAGCAGTGCTTGTACTTATGGCCGCTGCCGCACGGGCATGGAGCGTTACGAGCCGATTTCGCCATCATCCGAACCGTAGGAGCGGGGGCGGACAACCCGCCCGGGCACCGGCGGACCGGCTCGGTACAGTCGGCCGGCGCAGACATGTCCGGAAGTGACCCTCAACACCGGCTCGATCGAGCTCTGCGCGAGGTCGAGCGGCTTCGCGCAGAGAACGAGCAACTGCGAACACTCCTCTCGCTCAGCCAGCAGACGCAGACGATCCTCACTCGAGGCGCCCCGGAGCCGCCACCGGCGGGCACGGACCCACCAGCTTCGGCGGACGAGAAGATTGCGCTCGTCCGGCGCCTCTTCCGCGGTCGCGACGACGTGTACGCGCTGCGTTGGGAGAACGTCCGCACGGGCAAGAGCGGCTACGTGCCCGCGGTCGTCGGCGGCTGGAGCCGTCAGGGCCCGAAGACCTATCTGCCCTTGAGCGACGAGGCGATCGAGCAGCATCTGCGCGGGCGGGAGTCGATCGGCGTCTATCCGCTGCTCACGGACGACACGTGCCGGTTTCTCGCCTGCGACTTCGACGGCAGAACGTGGCAGCTCGACGCGCTCGCCCTGCTGGAGGCGTGCGCAGAGCGCGGGGTGCCGGCCGCGCTGGAGCGCAGCCGCTCCGGCGACGGGGGCCACGTCTGGATCTTCTTCTCCGCGCCGGTTGCGGCCGGTTCGGCGCGGCGGCTGGGAGCACTGCTGCTGCGCGAGACGATCGACCGCCGAGCCGAGCTCGACCTCGCGAGCTACGACCGGCTCTTCCCGAACCAGGACTTCTTACCGGCGAAGGGATTCGGCAACCTGATCGCGCTGCCGCTCCAGGGCCGCTGCCGCGCCGCCGGCACGAGCGTCTTCCTCGACCCGGAAACGCTGGAGCCCTGGCCGGACCAGTGGGCGTTCCTCGACTCGCTCGAGCGGCTCGCGCCCGAGCGGCTCGAGCAGTTGCTCTCCGAGCATGAGGAGGTCGCCGTCGGGCCGGCGGCGCTCGCGACGAGCGAGCCGACAAGGCGCGACGAGCGGGTGCCGGCGCAGGTGCCCTGCACGGTCCATGCCGACCTCGCACTCCCGCGAGCCGCGCTACCGCCGTCGCTGCTTGCCAGGCTCAAACACCTCGCGTCGCTGCACAACCCGCTCTTCTACGAGCGGCAACGCCTACGCCTCTCCACCCACCAGACGCCGCGGCTGATCCGCTGCTACGAGGAAGACCTGACCCACCTCCACCTTCCGCGCGGCCTGTACGCCCAGGCCGAGGAGGCGGTTGCAGGCGCCGGTAGCCGGCTCGTGATCGAGGATCGGCGGCCGGCACCCGAACGGCTGCCGCTCGAGTTCCACGGCGAGCTGACGCCGCAACAGCAGCAGGCAGTCACGACGATGCTCACTGGCGACGACGGCGTGCTCGTCGCCCCGCCCGGAGCCGGCAAGACGGTGATCGCCTGCGCGCTGATCGCGGAACGCAAGCTGCCGACGCTGATCCTCGCCCACAGCAAGCCGCTGCTCGAGCAGTGGCGGAGCACAGCTTCAGACGCTGCTCGGCCTGCCCTCGAAGCAGATCGGCCAGCGTGGCGGCGGCAGGCGCAAGCGCACCGGGATCGTCGACCTGGCGATGATCCAGAGCCTCAAGGCAGTCGACGACCTCGAAGCGTTCTTCAGCGGCTACGGGCTCGTCGTGGTCGACGAATGCCACCATCTGCCCGCGTTCTCGTTCGAGTCAGCCATCCGGCGGGCGCCGGTCAGGCACTTCCTCGGCCTCACCGCCACCCCCTACCGCCGCGACGGTCTGCAGGAGATCGTCACCATGCAGTGCGGCCCGATCCGCCACCAGATCGCGACACGCGAAGGCCCGGCGGGCGAGATCGACCTCGAGCTCCGTGTACGCGAGACGACGTTCGCGCCGGCCGGCGCCGCCGAGATGCCGATCCAGGAGCTGTTCCGGCTGCTCGTTCAAGACCAAGAACGCATCGGGCTCGTCTGCGACGACGTGATCGAGTCGCTCGCCGAGCGCCGACGCTGCCTCGTGCTCAGCCAGTGGAAGGAGCACTGCGCCCTCCTCGCCGACAGGTTGCGCAGCAACGGTGTGGAACCGATCGTGCTCGAGGGCGGTCTCGGCAAGCGCGCACGCTCTGTCCTCCTCGACCGGATCGAAAGCACTCCCCGCGACGAGCCACTCGTCGTCGTGGCCACCGGCCAGTACCTCGGCGAGGGCTTCGACTGCCCCCAGCTCGACACCCTCTTCCTCGCCTTCCCCGTCTCCTTCAAGGGGCGCCTCGTCCAGTACACGGGGCGGCTGATGCGCGCCCAGGAGCACAAGACGGACGTCCGCGTCTACGACTACGCCGACGTCCGCCTCCCCGTCCTGCGTGCGATGCACATGCGCCGCCTCGCCACCTACAAGACCCTGGGATTCACTCGCGGGCATCCGGCCGAGCCCTCGGCGCAGCTCACCGTTCCTATACTGGCTGCATGACCGTCACGATCGATCTTCCCGAGGATGCGCTTGCCCGGCTCGAGGCCGAGGCGAAGCGGCGCGGTGTCAGCATCGACGTGGTGATCGCGGAGCTGGCCGAAGCCCTTCCCGCGGAGAGCTCGGCCGGGCCGCGGACTTTCTCGTTTGTCGGGCTCGGCTCGTCAACCTCCGGGCGCTACGCCCGTGATACGGACGAGCTCCTCGCCGACGGCTTCGGCCGAGACTGACGCTTGCTCGTCGTCGATACGAGCGTTCTGCTCGCCGCCGCCGACAACGCCGACCCCGACCACGACCCCTGCATCCGCGCGATCCAGGACGCCGGCCCGCTGGTTACGACCACCCTCGTCGTCGCCGAGACCGCCTACCTCATCGGCCGACAGCTCGGAGCCGCCGCGGAAGCCGGCTTCTTCCGCGCGGTAGCGGCCGGCGAGATCCAGGTGGAGCCGGTCACGCCCGCAGACACGCGACGGATCGCCGACCTGATCGAGACCTACGCCGACCTCGGGCTGGGAGGAACTGACGCAAGCCTCGTCGTGCTCGCGGAGCGCCTCAACGTCACGAGGATCGCGACGCTCGACCGCCGCCACTTCACCGTCGTACGTCCAAGCCACATCGCCGCCTTCGACCTGGTTCCCTGAGACCGCGCCGAACGTTGGCGGTTCGAGAAACAGACAACAAGCCGCGGGTACGAGACGGGTACGCGAGATCGAGCACGAGCGGTCACGCGCGGGCACTGCCGACACATCACGAACGACCGATTTGCAGGACAAACGTGCTCACGATTGACCGCGCGTGTACCCGGTTACCGCCTCGGGACTTC
>CAWCME010000004.1:0-935514 GCA_963796625.1 uncultured Actinomycetes bacterium | reverse complement strand
GCCGCGGCCCGCCTTCAGCGCATCCGCCAGCCGCATTTGCGCCGAGCCCGGCTTTAGCGGTGTTTGCTGGCTCTAATGCGACCCCAGCCAAAAAGCCCAAACGATCTCGAAGCTCGCGCCCACGCGCCCGTAGGGGTCAGAAAGTTCTCGGCGTAGATTTCCGCCGCGCGCAAGAACACCGAGCGGCGCAGCGGTTTGCGCGAGCGCGCGGTGAGCGCATTTGACGCGCCCATCGCACCTTTATCGTGGCGCGGCGCGAACATTAAATCATAACGTAGCGTGAAGGCGTCGGCGTCGGTCACCGGCAGGGCGAAGCCCGCGCGCTGCAACAATCCGCCGAGATCGCGCACATCAACGAATGCAACTAACGTCAACTGGCGAGGCCCAAGATTTCGTCCTCGGCCCGCGCTAGCGCGCCGCGCAGTTCGCTCAGGCTTGCGCCGCCGGCCATGCAGGCGAGAAACAGCCCGTCGGGTGCGAGGCAGCGCCGCGCTTGCGCGAAAACACCGGGAAGATCGTTGACCCAATGCAGCGCCATGCCCGACACGATCAAATCGAAACTTCCGGGCGCGAAGGGCAGGGCCTCCTCGTCGACGACGATCTTCGCGCCGGTCTCGCCGGCCGGCATTGAGCGCCGCGGCGCGCAAGGTGTTGGGGCGTCCGCCAGCGGCCAGAATCTTCACGAAATGCTAGGTCGGAGTTCGCGAGATCAAGCGCGCGCGGAAAATCGCGGCGGATCGCGGCGAGGCGGTCTTTGAGATCCTCGGCGGCGCGCTGCATCAGAAAATCCGGACGCGCCGCGCGCGATAGCCCTGGCGAGGCGCGCGCGCGAGAGAGGACGGTCCGAAGATCAACGCTAGGAGGCCATGAGCCATGCATGAACCCTGACGCGCCTTGCTTCACGGCGAGGCCGAGCGGTTGTGTCCGAGCGGCGACATCTGCGCGTAGAATAGCAGACGCTTTACCAAACCTTAGCGATATTTACTAACCGAACAAGTGGTAAGTCTTCGACAAAATTATGGCGGAAGCTAGAATAATATTTATCTACGTTCTATTTGGCCTATCAGGATAAAGCGTAAGGGTGAAGCCAATGGGCAAGTCGTTTCCGTTTCAGCGCGCCGTCGGCGGGCGCATATTAAATCTATTGGCCGCCGGAGCCGTTCTTTGTTTTGGCGCGACCGCCTTTGCCGCAAGCCGCGGCCGCGCGCAACATGGTTTCGTTTTCTCCATCGGTGCGGCCTGGCACCATCGTCATCAGCGCGCGGCAGCGCAAACTTTTTCTGGTCGTCGGGCAGGGGGTGGCGATCAGCTATCCCGTCGCCGTGCCGAAATCCGGCAAGGAATGGTCGGGCTACGCCGCCGTCAACGGCAAATATGTTGATCCCCGGACTGGTCGCCGCCGCCGATCGTCAAGCAAGACCACCCCGATTGCCAACTTCATTCACGGCGGTTCGCCGCATAATCCGATGGGCGTGCGCGCGCTGACGCTCGACCGCTATCAGGTGGCGATCCACGGCACCACGGCCAAAGTGAGCCCCTTCCGTCGGCTCGGCGAGCCTCCTATGCGGTTCAGTGCCAATATTGAACGAAGACGTAGCCGATCTTTACAACCGCGTCAGCGTCGGCTCGCCGGTCATGATGGTCCCGTAACGAGACGTGGCGCTCGCGTTTCGTAATTGACCCTGGGCGCGGCTTTGTTCATAAGCCGCCGCCTTTTTCGTATTGCATCGATGCGCGCGTTCTGGCCGCGTCGGGCAAAAATCGGCCGACGACAACCGTTCGCGCATTGGTTATCCCAAGCTTTTTGCCGCCGGCCAGGAACTCTTCGCTGTGGATGGCCGCAATGCGACTCTTAGACCGGGCTCCACAAATCTTTCACTGTCGCCGCCAATCGCGGTAAGCCGCGCCGGCCAATTTGCAACATCGGAAAGGCCGTCGGATTCAGTAGGATAGAGTTATAGTTCCAAGCGGTGATAAAATCGACTCGAAGTCGCGGGGTGTCTCGTTCGTGCTTGAGATTTAGCCGCAGGCGTCGCAACGCCGTTTGTATGTCGCCGCGTTCCCGGGATAATCAACAAAGGTTAGCTCATGCTGATCGCAGCTCAAAACAGAAACAGATCGCTTGCAACATCCGGTCAACGTGGTCGAACAACTGGCCGCCACGAATGATTGGTCCTTCGACCGTGACGACGAGGACGAAATCTCCATATCCGTGGCCGGCGGCTGGACCGACTACCATGTCGCCTTCACCTGGCTCGCGGGTACTCGAGACGCTTCACGTAAGTTGCGCCTTCGATCTCAAGGTTCCGCCACACCCCTCGCAGTACCGGGGCCCTTGAGCCGGTGCCTGAGAGCCGTAGGTGGTGAGCGTGTCGGCTTCGGCACTAATGAGGCCAGCAGCGATCTCTTCGAGTAGGTTCGCTTCCTTGCCGATGTGCGCGATCGAGACCGCCTCGACAGACCGGCGCGCCAGCAGCCCCGTCGTGTGCCGTGAGCACGGGCTGCCGTTGGGCGCCAGGCTCTTGGCCTCTCGATTGACCCTGTAGCCGGCGAGCACGTCGCGGTAGGTCTTGACGGCGACGACTCCGGGCGGGAGTGCGTAGCCGTGTCGGTCGAAGATCGTGCCGGTGGTCAGCTGGTAGGTGGGTCCGGCGGGGTCGTAGACGTTACGCCATGGGAGCCGCTGCCAGTGGCGCGGGTCTGATTCGTAGGGTGCGATGAGTGCGAAGCGTTTCGGGTCGGCGCTTCGGGGGTGGCCGCCGGTCGTGATGTGGGCGACGAGGAGGAAGTTGCCGGGCTTGACCTGCTCGCTGTAGGGCTTGCCGGTGTTGATGGCGGTGAAGGGTTTGAGCAGTCGTGGGTGGCTGGCGGTGAAGCGGGTGAGCGCCGGCCGGTCGAGCCACTCGGGCTCCGGGGTGGGGAGGCCCAGCTCACACCGGAGGATCCATTCCCAGGCTTCGGCCACCCAGTCTCGGGCGTCGCTGTCGGCGGGATTGAGCGGGTTGAGGTAGAAGCCGCCGAGCGCGTGCTCTGACCGTTTCACAAGCTGCGGCTCGCCTTGTTCGTCGAGGGTGTAGAGGCAGTAGCGTTTGGCGCTGATCGCGTAGCAGCTGAGCTCGAGCCGCTCGCCGGTGTCCGGGTCGAGGTTCTCGTCTTCGAGTTCGAGGATCGACGGGACGAGCCGGCTGTCGTAGGGGTTAAGGGAGTCGAAGTGTTTGATGATCCGGTCGAGCTGCTCCCATGAGAGGGCTCGGACACACTCGTTGCCGGCTGCGTCGCGGTGCAGGCCGCCCGAGCATCGGCGGAGGCCGCCGTGGCGGGTGGCGAGGATCGCCATCGAGTCGGTGTCGCAGAAGGCGTAGCTGCCTCCGGCGTCGGTGACGAGCCGTTCGAGCAGGGCGAGCATCAGCCGGGCACCCCCGGTGACGAGTGCGCCGAGTGGTGGGAAGAAGAACTCGCCCGGCTCCTCGACCGCCGTCACGGTGGCGAAGAAGCTGGTGAGGCCGTAGACGTCGACCCGGGTTTTGTCGGTGTGAGGTTCTTCGCGGCTGAGCTCGACGCTGATCCCGTAGCCGGCGGAGTTGTCGACCGTCTTCAGCGCCGCCGCGGTGTCGTTGTGTCCGGTCTGTTCGAGCCGGCGGCGCTCCTCGACGAGTGCGACGAACACATCCTCGGTGATGGGGTCGATCGGCCGGGAGCCGCGGATTCGGAGTGGTCGCAGCTGCTCTGCCCGGCCGGCGGGCGTGAATCGGATCGCACGCAGGATCTTCGGCGGGCGTCCCGTGAGCAGCGTTGCTGCGACGGCGTCGGGGAGCGTGTACCAGAGCGGCTCGCTGCTGGTGAGCGGGTTGACGCCGATCCCGTAGGAGCCTCCACGCGAGTAGCGCGCACGGGCGGGCAGAACGTCGCCTCGCGGCTCGATCAGCACCAGCCCGCAGAGCTGCTTCCAAGTGTCGGGGTCTAACGCGTCGTCGAGCGCGAGCTTGGCGAGCCAGCGCTCGACAGCGGCCGGGTCGTCCTCGGTCGGCTTGACCTTCTTGCAGGTGTGGAAGCGCCAGAGGCCGAGCAGCGCGCAGATGGTGGGGTACATCGAGGCGAAGTCGAGGTAGCTGATCGGGACCGGGACGCGGCGGATGCGGCACTCGGCCCGGCCGCCGTAGTAGGCCGTCATCGCGTACCCGAGGATTTCCCTGGGGAAGTCAGGCTGGCGGCTGAGCGGCGGCCGGATGCCCGCCTCGCGGAGGTATGCCTTGGCGAGGCTCGCGGGCGAGTAGATACGGGTCGGCGCCCGCAGGAGACCGTGCCGCTCGTACTCCCGGGCGAGCGCCTGGTAGAGGCTGGCGGTCGCCTCGACGTCCTCGCGGCAGTAGTCGACGTTCGTGGGTGTGACGCGACCGTGCTCGACCGGCCGCTTGAGGTAGTCGACCCCGAGCGCGCTGCAGGCGGACTCGAGCGAGTGCGGGCTGCTCGTGAGCGCGTAGGCGAGGGTGCGGAGGTCGAGGAAGTTGCCGCGGTCGCGGGTCTCGCTGTCGGGGTCGGCGCCTCGCGGGACACGGGCGAGGCCGATCCGGGCGCGCTTGGAGTCGAGCGCCCGCCAGCGCAGGCGCGGCTGGAAGCGATCCTCGCGGACGTTGCCCTGCTTGTCGGTCCAGTGGTTGAGCGTGAACGAGAAGCCACCGTTGAACCCTCCGCCGCGGGCGAGTGACCAGCTGGCCGCGACCCGACTCAGGTCGAACGGGGCGTTGAACGTGACAACCGTCGCTTGGCCCGACAGTGCGGGCAACAGCACCTCCCGGGCGAACGCTGCCCGCGGGCAGAGCCGCAGCGACCGCACCACATCGACGTCGCTCCCGGTGACAGCGGCCGGTCGCGACTGTGCGTAGGAGGTGAGCGTCGCGAACGCTGCCGGGTCGCGTTCGGGCAGGTCGTCGCCGTAGAACAGCCCCTCGCTGACACACACCGGCACCGGGCCGCCCGCGCACCAGCCGAGCCGGTAGTAGCGGTAGCAGCCAAACAGCAGCGCCTGTTCGGGGCCGGTGGTCGTCTCGCAGTCGAACACCAGGGTCCCGGCCGGCCGCCGGGCCGGATCCACCAGCCGCCGCGGCCGGGCAGCCGCCCGACGCCGGCTGGCGGGCGGGTTGCTGGCAGCGGCGGGCACGGCATGAGCGCGAACAGCCACCGCCAGCAGGTCGGCGGCCACACCTCCCACCCCGGCGGCTGTGGCTGGTCGTCGGCTGGGTGGCGGCAGGGAGGGTGCGGGCTGGGGGGCGGGTGGGGCTGTACCGGCTCGCGGATCGGCGTTCATACGGCCGCCTCCGGCAGTTCCCGCCAGCCTGGACATTCCCGGTCAAGAGCAGCCACGAGCCGGGCCAGCCGTTCTGCCCATGCCACCAGCCGGATGCCGAGCTGCTGGAAAAACACCCCGAGCGCCCGCAACACCGACACCAACACCTCCGGCAAGCTCCCCGCCCTACCCCGCAGATCAACCCCGACCCGCAGCTGCCCCTCGGTCGCCTCCCCGTGGCAGTTGCGGCAGAGGGGCACCGTCAGCTCCGGCGCGAACGCCTCGCCGAGCGGATGGTGGGCCTCGAGCAGGCTGCGCTCGACCATCAGCAGCACCTCCGGGGTCGTCTGACCGCAGCACACGCAGGCGGCATCGGGCGGCAGCTTCGCTCGCTGCCGGGTACGGCGGCGGTCGGTACGGATCGGATCAGGCTGAGCCATCGTGGGTCCCTTCTCCAGCCGTCAGCTGGTCAGGTCGTATATGTCGTCAATCTCAAGCTCGCCGCGGCGCTCCCACTCCTCGACCACGTACGGGTCGGTCTCCAACGGGATTCCCGCCACGTTCTTCCCCTCCAGCGCCTCCAGCCGGCCCGCGTCTCCGGTCTCGAGGTAATGGCCGATCGCCGACCAGTGCTCCCCGACCAGCGAGGCGGCATGCGAGCCGCGCACCTCGACCTCGTGCTGCACCCCGTCCGGACCAAGCACGGTCATCACCCGCAGCAGCCGGTCACCCGCCCTGGGCCGGTAGCGGCCGTGCTCCAGCTCGAGCGCCGGGCGGGCGTGGCGGAGGACCGCGGCCTCGGTCGTCCCGGCGCGCTCGGCCGCATGGCGAAGCGACAGCCCCTCGCGCCGCATCAGCGAGAGCGCATCCAGGGCGGCGCGGCGTGCCTCGCGCTCGGCCGGGTGCAGCCGGGCAAGCCCAGCGGTGTTGCTGACCGTCCGCGGGGCGCGTTGCTGGTCTGCCCAGGAGCGGTAGCCGAGCCTGCGCGCCAATGCGTTCCGGTACTGCCGGTAAGAGCCGAACTCCTGCCCGGCGAAAACGCCACGTCGGGGCGTGTGTCGCGCCATCAGCCCAGCGTCCCCGCTTCCACCAAACCCAAGCGCGCTCCCGGCGACACACGCCCGGACAACGCGCGACAGGCACCGACATCCGCGTCATCCCGGAGAGCTATCGTCGGAGGCGTCAGATCGACTTGGACGGCGCCTCTGCAAGGGCGCCGTTCGTTTCTGGGCATCAAGCCACCTCGCGCTCCCGGCTCTCGTCGCGGAGTCGCACGGTTCCGACTCGGTGGTGTTCGTGGTCGATCTCGCAGCCCCAGGCGCGCCGGCCGGTTCGTAGAGCGGCGACGAGCGTCGAGGCGACACCCGCGAACGGGTCGGCGACAAGTGCGCCAGGGGCGGTGGTTGCTCGGATCAAGCGGGTGAGCAGCTCGACGGGCTTCTCGGCGCGATGTTGCGGGGAGCGAACACGCGCGACGCTGACCACGTCGGGCTCGCGTCGGTGCAGGAGCGCGTCACCGCGGGTCGCGTGGAGAATGCGTTCATGCATCGGCGCGAACGCCCGGCGGGTGTCGCCGACGCCGTGCTTCTCTTTCGCCCAGACCAGCGAGGAGCGGACGGCCATCCCGGCCTCAGCGAGGATGTCTCGGAAGGCGGGCTCGACGCGCCAGCTGCAGAAGACGAGCGCGTGCGCGTCCGGGGCCAGCTTGCTGGTGAGCAACGCGAGCGCGTCGCTGAGCAGCTTGGCCGCCTCGCCGGGCGAGCGGTCACCCGCGATCGGCGGCGGGATGACGGTTGCCCTGCGGCGGCTCTGGCGGTAGTCGATCCCGTAGGGCGGGTCGGTGAGGAGCAGGTCGACCGAGCCCTCTGGCAGCGACTCGATGGCGTCCTGGAACGAGGCGCAGACGAAGACGGCGTCAACCGGCAAACGGGAAGCGGCGGCTTCTTGCTCGTCGGCAAGGGAGCGCGCCCGCTGGTTGGCGCGAAGGTGGGCTTGGTCGATTGCCGCCGCGTGGTGCAGTTCCCCGTGGTCGACACGCCGGGCAAGATCGGGGTGGTCGGCGAGTTGGTCGGCGAGTGCCAGGCGGCGGAACGCGGTACGCGAACTGACGCCGAGCTCTGCGGCGACCTGTGCCACGTTGGCACTGGTCGCGAGGTCGTTGCGCGCTCCGCTGCCGCGTTCGATCCCGCGCGTTGTGAGCAACTGCTCGAACGCGTGCGCCCAGGCGATCGGCCCGAGCTGGCGCCTGAGCAGGTTCAGAATCAGCGCGTGCTCGTCTCGCTCCCGCTGCGAGCCAAGCTCGCGAACGATCTGCGGCGGCTCGGCCAGCCCCAACTCACGACAGGCACGGAGCCGGTGTGCCCCGTCGAGGACGGCGCCCGTTTGCGCGTCGATCTCGATCGGTACGAGCACACCGCGGCGGGCGATGTCGGCCTTGAGCGCCAGGTACTCGTCGTCCGAGAGCGGTGGGAGCAGGTTGGGCTCGCTCGGGCTCAAGCTGCCTCGCTGCGGATGGGCCCGCTGGGAGGAGCCGACGCGGGCGAGCTTCCCACGAGTAACTTCTCAGCCTCCGCAAAGTGGTTCATGTAGATCCGCAAGGCGCGACGGACGACCGCCGATGCTGTGCGGTCGGTTGCGGCGGCAACCTCCCCTAGTTGGCTGCGCTCGGTTTCTGATAGACGAGCAGAGACGTGGGTGAGCGGCCGGCGCCGCCGAGAATCGGGCTTGGACATGTCTTCGACGGTAGCAACCGGCCGCTCGGTCTGCTCTCGCTCATGGAGACCGCTGTGGTGTACGATGTAAAACGTGGTGGACGGGCAGGACAGACAACGGCACTACACGAAGGTCGAACTGCTTGAGGCGGCCCGCGAGAAGGGCTTCTCACCCTCCGCTCGCCTAATCGCCGACTGGGTTGGTCTCGGTTTGCTCGACCAACCAACCAAGCGCGGCCTCGGCAAGGGCAGGGGCACGACCGCAACCTGGCCCGACCAGCAGCTCCAACTCTTCCTCGTGCTCCTCAACAAGAAGCGCGAGACGAAGCTCATCCCCCCACTCTGCAACGTGCCTGTCGGTGTCTGGCTCTACTGGGGTGAGCAGTACGTCCCAATCCGCCAAGCGAGGCGCGCACTCACAACTTGGGCGAACGGGCGGGCGCGCGCCACCTCATGGCGGGCGGCGCTCGGCACAGGACGACAACTCGCGGACGACTTCGCCCACCCGCAAGCCACCAAGGCAGCGCGCGAGCGCCTGATCGAACTCGTCGCCCAAGCCGCCTACGGGAAACCGTTCAACGGCATCGAAATCCTCGGCGCCTTCCGCGAAGTGTTCGACCCAGCGAACCAGGGCCGGACCGTCGGCCCTGCCGCCGCCGCATTCACACCCGAGCACTACGTCTGGATCACCGAGGCGCGAATCTCGGCCGTCGCCGCACTCCGCGACCACCAACTCGATGACGACGCTTACCGCTGGGCACGAGGCGAATACCTCACCAGCCGCCGCGAATACGAGCAATACGTCGTCGATCAGATCGCCGCTGACCCCGAAGCAGCGCGCATCTTCTTCACCACCACAGAGGGCGGCGTCGTCCTACCCGACACGACCCTCGAGAAGGTCATGAACCGAGCCTGCGTCGACCTGCTCACAGTCCTCGGCATCTACCTCAAATACCGGGAACGCCAAGAGCACGAATCAAGCTGACAACACATCAAGCCCCCGCGCCGCTTGGAACGGCCGGGGGCATGGCACAGGAAGGAGATGCTTCCCATGCACCCCCACGTTATCGCCCTATCCCGCTGGCTACGGGCACACCGCTACCAACTGACCCTCGCCGCCGGACTACTCGGCGCCATGGTGCTGCTTGCGGCAGCTACGCCGTTGCTGCTCGCCATGGCTGGCATTGAATGGAAGCGCAGCCGCAGGCGGGGTCGCATGCTCAGCGTCCTGCTTCTCGTACTGCTCGCACGAGGCGCACGGTGGCTGTGGCTGGAAACCCGTGGAATCCCGCACAAGGCGTGGCATCCCTGCGCGCAATGCGGTGCACCAATCGAGGCGCCATCCCGCGCCGCGTATTGCTCGCATGCCTGCCGCAACTACACCCGCCTTGAGCGAGACGCACTCGACACTGACCCTCGCATCGCTGAGCGCGCCGAGCGGCGACTGCGCAACCTGCGGCTCCGCCAGCTGGCGGACACCTATCAGGAGTGGGAGGAGGTGCCGTTCTGATGGCCGCCATGTCACCGGCCCGCCGCGCGGAGCGGGCACGCGAATGGGGCCAGCCACGCACGCCGATGCGCAAAAGGGGCGAGGTCGTGATCGTCGACGGGTTCGGCGTCACCATCCGCGTCGACCGCGGCCAGCTCTCGATCATCGACGGTGCAGGCAGCACGCGTAAGGAGCGCCGCTTCGGCCGCGCGACCGCCGACCTGTCCAGGCTGGTCGTGCTCGGAGGGACAGGCACGCTCAGCCTGGAGGCGATCCGCTGGCTCGCGAGCGTCGGCGCCGCGCTCGTCTGCATCGACCGCGACGGCACCCTCATGGTCACCTCCGCGCCGAGCAAGGCCGAGGCGAAACTCCGCCGGGCGCAGGCGCTCGCCCCCTACACCGACAGCGGCCTCACGATCGCGCGCGAACTGCTCGGCGCGAAGCTCGACGGGCAGCGGCAGCTGCTCGACCGGCTCGACGTGGACGACCCGCATCCGCGGCGCGTGCTCGAACGGAGCCTTGCGTCAGTCGAAGCCGCGACGTCGGTCCCGGGTGCCGTAGCGGCCGAGGCGGAAGCAGCAGCCGCCTACTGGGGCGCCTGGGGCGACGTCGAGGTGCGCTTCCAGCCCGCCGACCAACGTCGCATCCCGGAGGGGTGGCGACGGTTCGGCGCTCGCACCTCTCCGATCGGTGGCGGGCCGCGGATGGCGGTCAACCCGGCCGGGGCGATCCTCAACTACCTCTACGCCCTCGTCGAAGCCGAAGCCCGCCTCGCCTGCCTGACCATCGGGCTCGACCCGGCGCTCGCGATCGTGCACGCCGACACCCGCGGGCGAGACTCGCTCCCGCTCGACCTGATGGAATCCGTCCGCCCGAGCGTCGACCGTTACCTGCTCGCGTTCCTCCGCGACCGCGTCTTCCGCGCGAGCGACTTCTTCGAGACCGGCCGCGGCAACTGCCGCCTGCTCTCCCCCCTGACGCACGAACTCGCTGAGACGCTGCCCGCGTGGCGTCGGCTGATCGCCCCGGTTGCCGAGCAGGTCGCCTCGCTGCTCCTCAAGAGCGACGCGAAGGTGGAGCGGCTGCCCACGCCGCTGACCGAGGCGAACCGCCGCGCCGACCGCGCCCGACGCTACGCCATCGAGCCTCGGCCCGTCAAGGCGAGGGCGCCACGGCCGGAACGGCGATGCAAACGCTGCGGCGGTGAGTTGCCGCACCGAGACCGTGTCTACTGCGACGACTGCCTGCCCGAGTACCAGCGCGATCAGTACGCCGAGTTCGCCGGTGCAGGCGTGGCTGCCATGGCCGCACAGCGGCGGGAAGGAAACGACCCGTCACACGGCGGGGACGTGGCAGCGCGTCGCGGCGAGACAACCGCCAAGCGGCGACGCGAGCTGCGCGAGTGGAACACCGCCAACGGCGACGCGTCGGTCGCTCCGGTTGTGTTCGAGCGGGAGATCCTGCCCTTGATCCGAAGCGCGCCGCTGTCCGAACTGATGCGAGCGACCGGGCTCTCGCTCCCGTATGTGTCACAGATCCGGCGCGGTCTGAAGATCCCGCACCCGCGGCACTGGCCAGCGCTGATCGAGGCCGCGCACCTTGGGCACAGCCCGCAGGCTTTACCTCAGGTCCCTGCGGCAGTAGCCTCGAGAGGTCATGACTCGCAGACCACCGTCCAAGGCAGCCAGGAAGGCTGAGACGTACCAGCACGAAGATGAGGCTCTGCTGCGGCCCGATATCGGGACACAGGCGCAATTCCGGAAGAAAAAGCCGCCGAAGGCATATCGATACGACTCGTCGCTCTCGCCAGCGCTCGACTGGGACGGGCAGAACTCGGCGCGGGAGTTGGGGGAGTGGTTGATCGAACAGCTCGATGAGGCCTCGCGGCTCGATCCGCCGCATCTGTTCGGGGAGACGCGGCGGTTCGGGGATGTCGAGGTCGGTGGGCTCGCGGACGCGGTCGAGCGGTTGAAGGCGCTCTCGCGGCCGTTTCTCGACTGGAGCGGGAAGGCCGAGCGGCTCTCGTTCGACGTGCCGACGCTGCCGCTGTTCGTCCACGAGCGGCTCTCGACCAAGGCGATCCTCCAGACCCTCGCCGGGCACGAGCGCGACCGGCAGGTGGAGCTCCAGCTTTTCGCCGACCCGCAGCTCCCCCTCCACCAGCAGCTCGAGGCCTACGAGCACCATGGCGACTGGGTCAACCGGATGATCCTCGGTGACTCGCTCGTCGTCATGAACTCGCTGCTTGAGTACGAGGGCCTCGGCGGCCAGGTGCAGATGATCTACATCGACCCGCCCTACGGCGTGAAGTTCGGCTCCAACTTTCAGCCGTTCGTCCGCCGCCGCGAAGTCAAGGACAACGACGACGCCGACATGACCCGCGAGCCCGAGATGGTCAAGGCTTACCGCGACACCTGGGAGCTCGGGCTGCACTCGTACCTGACGTACCTACGTGACCGGTTGCTTGTCGCCCGTGACCTGCTGACGCCGTCAGGGAGTGTTTTTGTCCAGATCTCGGACGACAACCTGCACCACGTCCGCGAGTTGATGGACGACGTGCTAGGCGAAGACAATTTCTGCTCGGTGCTTGTCGTGCGCAAGACAAGCGCGTTGAATAGTCCTCTCGCGAAGGTCAACGTTGTGCCGGCGAGCGCGGACTTCCTGCTTTGGTATGAGTAGCGTCCCCGCTCGTGGTGTACGAGCCAGTTGAGGTCTTGTCCGCCGCGGTTGTGGAGCGCGAGCCGTAGGCGAGCGCGGAGCAACTGCGGCGGGGTCCGGGTGATAGCTGACCACCGCGTCATCCTCGCGATGTCCCGTCAAAGACATTGCAGAGGAGGAACACGGTGGTCGAGCGCACGATGGACGTTTCGAGCTGGCTGCGCAAGCAACTCGAGGAGACGAGCCCGGATCTGTTGCGGGTGATGGTCAAAGATTTCGCCGAAGCGTTGATGAGCGCGGACGCTGACGCGGTCTGCGGCGCTGGCTACGGCGAGCGGTCGCCGGAGCGGGTCAACCGCCGAAACGGCTACCGCGAGCGTGACTGGGACACCCGGGTCGGCTCGATCGAGCTCGCCGTGCCGAAGCTGCGCGAGGGCTCCTACTTCCCGGACTGGCTGCTGCAGCCGCGCCGCAGGGCGGAGCAGGCGTTCGTGTCGGTGATCGCTGACGCCTATCTCGCCGGCGTCTCGACCCGACGCGTGGAGAAGCTCGTGCAGCAGCTCGGGGTCGAGCGGATGAGCAAGAGCCAGGTCTCGCGCTTGGCGAGGAGCCTCGACCAGATCGTCGAGGAGTTCCGCACCCGCCCGCTTGACGGCGCGCCGTACGCCTATGTCACTTTGGACGCGCTCCAGGTGAAGTGCCGCGAGGGCGGCCGCACGGTCAACGTCTGCGTCGTCCACGCCGTCGGCGTGAACGCCGAAGGCTTCCGCGAGTCGCTCGGCCTCGACGTCGTCACCGCTGAGGACGGCGCCGCCTGGCTCGCCTACGTCCGCGGCCTGGTCGCTCGCGGTCTCAGCGGCGTCAAGCTGGTCAGCTCGGACGCCCATCCCGGCCTCGTCGACGCGATCGCGGCAACGCTGACCGGGGCGGCCTGGCAGCGCTGCCGCACCCACTTCATGCGCAACCTGCTCACCCGCGTACCCAAGAGCGCCCAGGGATTCGTCGCAACGATGGTGCGGACGATCTTCGCGCAGCCCGACGCCCAGACCGTGCACGAGCAGCACGCCCGCATCGTCGCCCAGCTCGAGGATCGCTTCCCCGAAGCCGCCGCGCTCTTGGACGAGGCCGGACCCGACCTGCTCGCCTTCACCCCCTTCCCGAAAGAGCACTGGCGGCAGCTCTGGTCGAACAACTCGCTCGAGCGGCTGAACAAGGAGATCCGCCGCCGCACCGACGTCGTCGGCATCTTCCCCGACCGACCCTCGATCGCTCGCCTCGTCGGCGCTGTCTTGGCCGAACAGAATGACGAGTGGGCCGTCGCCCGCCGCTACATGAGCGCCGAATCGATCGCCAAAGCACTCACCGACCCCACCGACGAACCCGAGGAGGTGATCGCCATCGCCGCATAACCATCACGCGAGGATGACACGGTCAACCTCGTACACCACTTGACGGGACGCGGCCTTGGTATGCGCGCGATGTTCAAGCGGTGAAATATCGCCAGCTCTACAAGCTGAAGGCACTAACTGGCGACGGAGGCGATCACTATCGGCTCGTAGAAGAAGCCTCGGGGACGGTTCGCCGCATCACGGGGTCGGAAATCGCCGAACCCGATTCGTTGCCTTCGGGAAGTCGCGTTGTTCGATACGACACGCTCATCTCGCAGGGCTACTCGGAGCCGCTTTCGCAGAGTTTCGAGTTCGGCGGCATGCAGTTCTCACCGGGGAAGACGTCACATTGGAAGACGACCGCGACTGGCATGAAGCGGCTCGCCGAACTCGGCAGAGTTGCTGTGACGGGCAAGACGCTTTCGTACAAGCGCTACTGGGATGACTTCCCGGTGATGATGATCAACTCGGTTTGGCAAGACATCGGTGCCGACGCGGACAAGGCATACGTTGTCCAGACCCCTAAGGCCATCATCGCACGCTGCGTCCTGATGACCACCGATCCTGGCGACCTCGTGCTCGATCCGACCTGCGGCTCCGGCACGACGGCGTATGTCGCCGAGCAGTGGGGTCGGCGCTGGATCACGATCGACACGTCGCGCGTCCCGCTCGCGCTCGCGCGGCAGCGGCTTCTCACCGCGACGTTCCCGTACTACGAGCTCCAGGACTCGCAGCCGCGGCCCGGCCGCCGGCTTCGTCTACAAGCGGCGGCAGAACTCGAAGGGCGAGGAGGTCGGCGGGATCGTCCCGCACGTCACGCTCAAGTCGATCGCGAACGACGAGCCGCCCGCCGAGGAGGTGCTCGTCGACCGGCCGGAGGTCGACTCGAAGATCACGCGGGTCACCGGGCCGTTCGTCGTTCGAGGCGACGATCCCGACGCCGGTCGACTCGACGGCGACGGCATCGAGGACTCCGGCGTGCCGGAGGACGCGGGCTACCTCGACCGGATGCTCGAGGCGCTGCGGCGCAATCCCGTCCTCCAGCTCGGCGGCAACACGACGCTCGAGCTCCGCGAACGTCCGGCCGCCGGCGCGCGTCGCTCTACCTCTCGGCCGAGGCGGCGCTCGACCCGGACGGCCAGCCGGTCGCGATCGTCTTCGGCCCCGAGAACGGCGCGGTCAGCGAGAAGCTCGATCTACGAGGCCGCGACGCGAGGCGCACATGCAGCAGCTACGAGCAGCTGCTCGTGATCGGCTTCGCGATCGAGCCGAACGCGCGCGAGTTCGTCGACAAGGTCGAGGCAGATGGTCGGCATCCCGGTCGACCTACGTCCAGGCGACGCCCGACCTCGTGATGGGCGACCTGCTGAAGACGATGCGGTCGAGCCAGCTCTTCTCGGTCGCCGGCCTGCCGGACGTCGCGATCCGGAAGGTCGAGCCCGAGGAGAAGGGCGGGCCTCAACGGTACGAGGTCGAGCTGCGCGGCCTCGACGTCTTCGACCCGTCGACGTTCGAGACGCAGTCCACCGCGTCGGGCGACGACGTGCCGGCGTGGTTCCTCGACACCGCCTGGAACGACGCTCTCGTTCCACGTCTCGCAGGCGTTCTTCCCGCGCACGAGCGCGTGGGACAACCTGCAAGCCGCGCGCTCAAGGGCGAGTTCGAGGACTCGGTCTGGGATCACCTCGCCGGCACGGCGAGCGCGCCGTTCACGGCGGGCGAGCACGCGCAGATCGCGGTGAAGGTGATCGACGACCGCGGCAACGAACTGCTCGTCGTCCGAGTCGCTCGACGAGGCCGAATGAGCTCCTTCGAGGTCGAGACAGCCGATCCTCAACTCGCCGTTCGCACGAGCCGGCCGAGTACTGGCAGATCGAGGAGGGGCGAGCCGCCGAAGCGCGCGGCCGGGCGCCGGCCGGCCGGCTACTTCTACCGCGACCCGAAGGCGGCCCCGAGCCGGAGCCGGGCGCAGGCCGCGCGCGGGCGACTGGCAGGAGCTCGAGCTCGTCAACCTGATCCGCGAGCGGCTCGCGCACGTGGCGCGAGGCCGGCTATCCGGGCGCGACGCGGACGACGCTCGACCTGCTCCGGCACTGGCGGCGCGAGGGGCGGCAGCAGCCGCTCTTCTTCGCGCAGATCGAGGCGGCCGAGACGATCATCTTCCTCCACGAAGCCCGCTCGGACCTGCTCCAGGGCGTCGACGTTCCGCCCGAGGTCGTGCCTCGAGGGCGTCGAGGCGTTCCGGCGCTACGCCTGCAAGATGGCGACCGGCGCAGGCAAGACGACGGTGATGGGGATGCTCTGCGCCTGGAGCGATCCTCAACAAGGTCGCCGCGCGCGGCGACGCGCGCTTCTCCGACGTCGTGCTCGTCGTCTGCCCGAACCTGACGATCAAGGGCCGGCTCGGCGAGCTCGACCCGACGCGCGGCGAGGCGTCGGTCTACCGGACGCGCGACCTGGTGCCGCCGCACCTGATGCCGACGCTGCGGCGCGGGCGCGTGCTCGTGAAGAACTGGCACGAGTTCGAGCGCAAGGGGATGAGCGCCGGCTCGAAGGTGCAGAAGGCCGGGCGTGCCCGAGCTGGTCAAGGCGACGATCAAGATCGGCCCGAAGACGACCTCGGGCCGCGGCGGCCGCTACATGACCGAGAGCGCGCTCGAGGCGCGCGCGCTCGCACGGGATGAAGATCCTGCGAGGACCGCCGGCCCGGCAAGCCCGAGGTCGTAGTCGAGGAGACGCGGTACGTCGAGAGCGACGCGAAGCTGATGCAGCGACTGCTCGGGAGCGAGGTCGGCGGCAAGCAGAACATCCTCGTCCTCAACGACGAGGCGCATCACGCCTACCGGATCCGCGGCAAGGCCGCCGACGCGGCACGCGCCGAGCGAGGACGCGGAGGCGCTGAACGAGGAGCTCGAGGAGGAGCTACGCGTACGAGTCGACGATCTGGATGGACGGCCTCGACCGGATCCACAAGAACCGCCGGATCAACTTCTGCGTCGACCTCTCCGCGACGCCGTACTTCCTCGCGCGCGCCGGCGAGGACACGAACCAGATCTTCCCTTGGGTCGTCAGCGACTTCGGGCTGACCGACGCGATCGAGTCGGGGCTCGTGAAGATTCCGCAGCTCGCGCATCTCCGACCCGTCGGGCGAGGCGGAGGCGACGTACTTCAACATCTGGCGCTGGATCATGAGCCGGCTCTCGGCCGCGCGAGCGCGGCGGCAAGCGCGCGAACCCGAAGCCCGAGGCGGTGCTGCGCGAGGCGGAGACGCCGATCCGAGCTGCTCGCGTTCGCGTGGGACGAGCTGCGCAAGGCGTGGGAGGGAACGGACGAGGAGCGGCCGCCGGTGTTCATCCTCGTCTGCAAGAACACGAAGCTCGCCTCGGTGATCTACGAGTGGCTCGCCGAGGGCGAGCCGCCGTCGGGGATCCCGCCGGTCGAACCTCGCCTCGGTCCGGAACGAGGACGGCACGGCAGTACACGATCCGGGTCGACTCGAAGGTGATCGGCGAGACCGAGGTCGAAGGCGTCGAAGAGCGACGAGACGCGCTGGATGCGGTTCACGCTCGACACGGTCGGCAAGCTCGACTGGCCGCGGGATCACGCAGGGCCGCGCCGTCTACCCGGAGGGCTTCGAGGAGCTGGCGAAGAAGCTCGAGCGGCCGCTGCATCCGCCGGGCCGCGACGTCCGCTGCATCGTCAGCGTCGGGATGCTCACCGAGGGCTGGGACTGCAACACGGTGACGCACATCGTCGGGCTGCGGCCGTTCATGTCGCAGCTCCTGTGCGAGCAGGTCGTCGGCCGCGGGCTGCGGCGCGCGAGCTACGAGCTCGACCGAGGACGGGCAAGTTCTACGAGGAGATCGGCGCAGATCCTCGGCGTCCCGTTCGAGGTGATCCCGTTCAAGCGCCGTGTCGGGCCGAAGGCGCGGAAGCTGGCGGAGCAGCGGCACGTCCAGGCGGTGCCGCGACAGGGCGCGAGTTCGAGATCAGGTTCCCGCGCGTCGAGGGCTACCAGCAGGCGGTCCGAAACCGGGTCACGGTCGATTGGGACACGATCGCCCCGGTGGTGATCGATCCGATGAAGGTGCCGGACGAGGTGCTGCTGAAGGGGACGCTGCTGGCGAATCAGGCCGGCCGTCGCTGCTCGGAGCCCGGGACAGCGACGACGCGTCGAGCCTCGAAGCGTGGCGGGCGCGGACGCGGCTCCAGCAGGAGGAGTTCGAGATGGCCGCGGCGCTGACGAAGCGACTACTGCGAGCAGGACACCTGCGAAGCGCCGCCGCAGGTCCTGTTCCCGCAGTTGCTCGAGATCGTGCAGCGGTTCGTTCGCGAGAAGGTGTCGGTGGCGTCGCACGAGAAGCGGATCGACGTGTTTACCTCGACCGTACTTCGGGCTATGCGATCGAGCGGCTTGTCGAGGCGATCCATCCGGACGCGCTCGCAGGGCGAGGCGCCGGAGGTGCCGCGCTACGAGTCAGTCGCGCGCGGAGCGGGTCGACGGCGGACGTCGACTTCTGGACGACGAAGCCGGTGAAGGACGTCGAGAAGTCGCACCTGAACTACGTCGTGTCGGACTCGAAGTGGGAGAACTCGGCCGCGTACCACCTCGACAAGCATCCGCGGGTCGACGGCGTTCGTGAAGAACCAGGGCCTCGGGTTCGCGATCCCGTACCTCCACGGCGGACGGCGAGCACGAGTACATCCCGGACTTCCTCGTGCGGCTCGACGAACGGCGTGACGCTGATCCTCGAGACGAAGGGCGGACGGGACGAGAAGGCGGACGTGAAGGCGCAGGCCGCGGCAGCGGTGGGTGGCGGCGGTGAACGCCGACGGGCGGCACGGGGAGTGGCGGTACGCGGTGTGCCGGGACATGAACCTCATCCCACAGGTCGTCGAAAACCAGGCGACGTCCGTGGGCTCGGAATCCCAGCCGATGTCCGTCGCCACGCAGTAGGCTCCGGGGCGAAGGAGGCACAAACGAATGACGACACTCGCTGCCGGTCGATCTGATCGCCTGACGCGGAAGGCCGAGCGTGCGCTGACAGTCGCGACCGTGCTCGGCGTGGTCGAGATCCTGCGCCGCTCACCACGCTGGCTCCTGCTCCTTACCGGTCTGCTCGTCTACACGGTGGTGATGGTCGTGATCATCTACATGGTCTGGGTTGAGGTCGCGCTCGGAACGGTCGTCGCCTGGAAGCTCGGCCGTGGAATGGTTCGGGGCTGGCGCGCGGCGCGATGAGCAAGGAGCCGAGAACCGGGAAGTTCCTCGGTGTCCCTTACGACTGGCGGCGCCCGACGGTCGCTCGAGCCAAGTCGCGCTGGTGGAACCCGAACGATCCGCGCTTGTTCACGCCCAAGACGTACGGCTGGGGCTGGGACGTCAACTTCGCGCGGCTGCTGGGGCGCAATCTGAAGTCCTGAATCCGAGACGAGCCTCGCGTCTCTCTTACGACGGGCCGGCGGGGCGGTCGAACTCTCGCCGGCCGGTCGAAGCGCTTCCGCCCAATCGTCCCGGTGACCTCACGCTACGCCGTGTCGAACGCTCGGGCTAGTCGCCCTTCGGCCCATGTCCCGCAGGACCAGGTAGCGCCTGATCGTGATGGGCGCCGCCGAGAGCGGCCAGGCGGCCGGCCACTATTACAGCCTCGGCGATCATCGTGGGCCTGCAACACACCCCCCGGCGTTATCTCCAAGTGATACAAGCCGTCTGATGATGGACAGGGTGGTCGGGCGGTGGCAGTGGATCCGTCTGATCGCAGAGATCGTCGCCTTCTCGATCTCGTCGAGCGGACGATCGGACTCTAGATCTCGGAGGTAGCCGTCAGGGTCGTACACGTCGGCGCCCGCGGCCGTCGCATACTCCGCGCCCCACTCCGTCAAGCTGAGCCACGGCCACTGCGCGTTGTTGGAGTCAAGGCCCTGGACGAGGATGCCCTGGTTAATCAGCTGCCACGTGAGCTCGCGGAAGCGGCGTTCATCGACACGGCGCAGTCCGGACGGTCCTCCGTGAGCGCCGCTTTCGACCGGCAACCCCCGTCGTGTCAGCACATCGGCCACGTTGTGCTGGAACGTCGTGTACTGGTTGGGCGCCTGCTGGCGCAATGAGTCCAGCATCGCCGCCCTCAGAAGTTCGCGTTCAATGGGTCCGCCGTCCATTCTCGCCACCTCGACCCATGATGACGATTCCGGCGGCGGCCACGAATGTCGCGGATCCGGCCGCCCGCCCACCTATCCCGTAAGGAGCCGCCTGGGTTAAGAGACAGGGCACCCCGAGGCGGCACAAAGGCGCCTGTCCACAGGTCGTGCTGCAACCCAATCCGCTTCCCGCTATGGGTCTTGCGCTGGTGTCTTTTCGGGGGAAGCTGCTCGGCCACCCGCGGGGGCGGGCACCTCGAAGCGACGCAAACGTGCCCACTGATAGGGATGAAATACGGTGCGAAAGCCATGCGGGCGCTGCCGGCCGCGCCCTCAGGCGTAAGCCCGGTCGCGCAGGCGACGGTCTAGTCGCCTGGATCCCGGTTGGTTACCATGGGCGAGCTGCTTTGCAGGCAGTCGCGTTGTACTCCTTGACACATAGTGCTGGTGAGAGGAGCTCTGCGCACGCGATCGAGCCGCCGTCCGGAACACAGTTCGCGGGGGTGCCGCGAACGGCCGAGAATTTCTGTTTGGGGCTGCTGGTGGTGCTGGGGGGCACAACGTCTGAGTACGTTCCGACGAGATGATTCCCGTCTTTCGAAATCGAAGCGACGAAGGTGGTGATCTCTCCCGCATACGGACTTTTCTTGTAGGTCCAGACGACCGTCATCGTGTTTCCGGTCACGTGGCCGGTGATCGTTCCGAGAACGCTACCGTTGGTTCCTTCGTCGGTGCCGCTGAAGTTGCTGTTTGTCCCTGACTTGATCACGAAGAGCGTGCCGGCAACGACCGGACCGCAGCAGATCCAGAGGCCACGTGCCTTGAAGGGCGCGGTCGCGCCCCACGAACTCGCGACTCCGAACAGCGAAAATACCCCAACAAACGAGGCAACTACGACCATTCGTACCGTGCCCGCGAAGATCCTTCGCCGCGCCACGCCTGCTCCCACATTCGAGGGGCCCGAACCGATGAGGTCTACCACCGACACCTCCTGATCGCTCAAAACTCGCCGCGCGACACGCTAGCCGTTCCGTGCGCTCAACGCCGCTTAATGCCGCCGGGTGATCCGCGGATATCGAGCACCCCATGTGGCGTGACCGAGGCGCGCCAGGCTGCCTAGCGCATTCGAAATCAGGCGTCCGTAACGTTCGGTCGAACGTGACACTCCTCCGTGAGCGGTCTCGAGTTGGGCTCCTCGACGCGAACTGGTATAGGGTGCCGGCATGGCGGAGCCGAGGCGTAAGTCGTCGCTCCCTGTGGTCAAGAGAACCGTCGCCCTGGTTTCGGTGGTGTTGGCGCTGATCGGTGCCTCGGTGGCGTTCGCTGTTCAGCCCAAGGCCGATGCGGTCTACAAGGGCACAGAACCAGGTTGCAAGTCCCAGCCCGGGTACACGTGCGCGTTTCTCTTCCGGGTGAGCGCGAACGGAGGGACCATGACGTTCGTCGCCGGACACAACGTGGTCGGCATGTGGAGATGCAACGGCGGCGGTGGGGAAGCGATTCTCGGACCCTACAAGAAGCCAGCGCAAGGACAACCTGTCCCCTCCGTAAGGATCGCCCCGAACGGAACCTTCACCGGCACGCAGGCGTTCGGTTCTGGTCAAGCGCGCGGATCTGTGGTCGCCACCGGCCGGTTCAACGCGACGCGCACGTCCGGGACGATCGAGTTCACGTTGAACCCAGGCTCCCGCGCCTGCGTGACCGGACCGGTGAACCTCAGCTTGGGTTAGTGCTTGAAGCGGCGTCATTGGTTAGTGCTGGGGCAGCCGACCGCCCCGATGCCCGGAGTCCGCGGGCGACTCGGAGCCGCCGAGCGCGCGGCAGGCATGCGGACGCCCCGCCATCCGCTCCTAACACCCGCGGTTAGATGCTCACACCGCTCTGGTCGGCACTTGTCGGGGCCTCCAAACGGTAGCCGTCATCGGAGGTCATTCCCGCGCACTGGCGCAGCCGAACGTGAGCACGCCGCGCGTGACAACGGGCGACGATGAGTGCGAGATGGCGAACGGGCAGAACGAGGTCCTGATCCTCCCGACCAGACGGGAGGTCTTCTACTGGTCGGCGGTGCTCGCGACATTTGCGATGGGTACTGCTGCGGGCGACCTCGCGGCCTACACGGCGCGTCTCGGCTTCCTTTCTGCGGGTCTGCTGTTCGCGGTCGTGTTCGTGATTCCCGGGGTCGGCTATCGCTTCTTCAACCTGAACGCGATCTTCGCGTTCTGGTTTGCGTACGTGTTGACGCGCCCGCTCGGTGCCTCGTTCGCCGATTGGCTGGGGAAGTCGCGTCACGCGGGCGGGCTCGGCCTCGGCGACGGCCTGGTCGCGGTCGTCCTCGGCGCGCTGATCGTCGTCCTCGTCGGCTACCTCTCAATCAGCGGCGCCGACCGTGAGATCGGCGAATCTCGGGAATGGCGCGGCATTGGCGAGACCGTCGGTGAGGAAGCCTCCGGGTAGCTCGACCCGAGCGACGGGCCCAGCTGACGGTTCGAGCCGTCGATCAGGCCGGCGAGTGGCCGAATGAAGCGTAGTTAGGGTTCCTATTCGGGGGCCTTCGAGCGGCGAAGCCTAGACGGCTTCGATCTTCCAGCGCCCGGGCGGGTCGGCGGTGTCAAGGTGGCGTGACCCCCTGAGGTCGGTCCGGTCGCATTGAGAGTCTTACTGCCCGTGGTTGGGCAAGGAGGACAATCAGAGCGATGGGACGTGCGAGACGCCGGCACACGCCGGAGCAGATCATCAGGAAGCTGCGCGAGGCCGACCGGCTGCTGGGCGAGGGCCAGGAGGTCGCGGCGGTCGCGAAGCAGCTCGAGGTGTCGGAGCAGACGCTGCACCGCTGGCGGCTGCAGTACGGCGGCCTGAAGGCCGACGACGCGAAACGACTGAAGGAGCTCGAGAAGGAGAACAGCCGGCTGAAGCGGATCGTCGCCGATCAGCTGCTCGAGAACCAGGCGCTGAAGGAGATCGCGAAGGGAAGCTTCTGAGCCCGCCCCGCAGACGCGACGCCGTTCGGATGATCGTCGAACGGTTCGGACTGTCTGAGCGGCGGGCGTGCCAGATCACCGGGCAGCACCGCTCGACCCAGCGCCACCAGCCCGTGCGGGGCGGCGGCCGCGACGACGCGTTGCGGGTGCGGCTGCGGAAGCTTTCGGCCGAGCACCCGCGCTGGGGCTACCGGCTTGCCTGGGGCGCTGTCCGGGACGAGGGCTGGGCCGTGAACCGCAAGAAGATCCAGCGCTTGTGGCGCGAGGAGGGCCTGCGCGTGCCGCAGCGGAAGCGCAAGCGCCTCCGTCTCGGCGACTCGACAGTGCCGGCGAAGCGGCTGCGGGCCGAACGGCCAAACCACGTCTGGGCCTTGGACTTTCAGTTCGACACCACCACCGACGGCCGCACCCTGAAGCTGCTCCACGTCGTCGACGAGCACACCCGCGAGGCCCTGGCGATCCGGGTCGCCCGCTCGATCGACGCCGACTGGTGGGGCGCCAACCGCGCCTCCGCACTTGGTTGCGCCACCCATAACCGGAGGCGTCAGGAGCGTCGCCTAGCGCGAGTGTGCGGCTATGCACCCTGAGCGGGGTCGCTGCGGGTGTAGCGCCGGCGGATTCGCTCCTTCGCCAAAGTCATGTCGCGGTCGTACTCGGCCCTGTGCTTGGGATCGTCCTCCCATTCCGAGGCAAATCCGGCAAATGGGAGCAACGCCTCGGGCAGCTCCCACATATCCGTCGACAGGTGCCAAAGTTCCTTCGCGCCGTCATATGGGGCTCGACGTTCCTGCGCTACGTCGGTCGCGATCTCGACAATGCGGGCTAACAACGCGTCGAACTCTCCCACGTGGGGAGACTACGTCAGGCGTGACAAAGTCCGGCTGCGCCAGTGCTCAGAAAGTACGCCTGACGACAAACTGACCTGTCAGCGGCTCGCCGGATAGCCTGATGGTGTGGATGAGGCCACGGTCGAGCGCGTGTTGGCCGAACAGAAGCGGTACTACCGCGAGCGGGCGCCCGAGTACGACGACTGGTGGTTCCGCCGCGATGCCTACGCGCTAGACCCTGAGACCGAAGCGCGGTGGTTCGCCGACGTGCGAGAGCTTGAGGCTGCGCTCGAGGCGTTCGGACCGCGGGGTGACGTCCTCGAGCTCGCCGCTGGGACCGGGGTGTGGACCCAGCAGCTCCTTCGCTTTACGGATCGTGTGACCGCCGTCGACGCAGTTGCCGAGGTGCTCGAGCTGAACCGCGCGCGGACGGGCGGTGTGGCCGAGTATGTCCTCGCCGATGTGTTTGAGTGGCAGCCGCTGCGTGAGTTCGACGTCTGCTTCTTTAGTTTCTGGCACTCGCACGTTCCCAGTCGGCTCTTCGACGCATTCTGGCAGCTCGTGGGTCGGGCGTTGAAGCCGGAGGGCCGTGTGTTCCTCGTTGACAACGCTCGGCTTGGCCTCGCTCGCTACATGGTTAGCTCGGCCGGCGAGGTCGCCCGCCGTCGCCTCTCGGATGGTCGTGAGTTCGAGCTCGTCGAGCGCTTGTGGAAGCCGGCGGACCTTGAGCGCGAGGTCGCGGCTGTCGGATGGTCGCTGACCGTGTGCACGACGGCGAACGGCTACTTCATCTCGGCTTCGGGCACGAAGGCCGGCTGATCGTCTTAGAAGCTGCGGTTGGGGTCTCGCCACGGCAAGTCGGCGACCGGCTCCACGACGTAGATCATCCCCCGGGGGGCAGACGGCACGCTGCGCGAGCGTTCGGGAATGTTCCCTGATCGCGGTGCCGTAGTTGCCTATGGCTCCGATCCGAGGCCGGGCGGTTTGGATGAGGATGGGGTGATCCAGACCGAGGCGTGGGTCGGCGCGATCGTCTTCTCGATGACCCGAAGGAGCTCGCCGCTGATCGCGTCCGAGTCGATCGAGTCTCTGAGACGCCCGGAGAATGCGGCGACGGTCGCCTGCGCGTCGTAACGCGTGCGGTTGAACCTCCGATCGATCAACCGCTGCGTCCGTCTGCGCAGGGGCGCGAAGAGCGCGGCCGCGGCAAGCGTCGAAGCGGCGACCGCGACCGGAGACGACAGAGGCAGGACGTCGGTCATTAGAACGACGATGCCGACGAAGACGCCGGCCAGCATCGCGGTCAGGATCGTGTAGGAAATCGTGCGGCTGATCAGCCGGTCGATCTCGTAGAGACGGTACTTGAGGATTCCAATTCCGATGGCGAGTGGGAGTGCCGCAACGGCCATGTAGCCCACGATGGAAACGGCTTGCCAGAGTGGCGAGCGAGCATCGCCGAGCGCCAGGGCAGAGGCGAAACCGACGATGCCGATCGCGCCGCCGCTGATCAGCCACTTCAGCTGTTGGCGATCATTGCCCGTCGAGCGCCGGTAGCGCAAGAGTTGGCGAGCCACCCAAGACAGGCCGATCACGGCATAGGCCAGGAAGAGAACCTTCTCGGCGGCGGCCGCAACGGGCCCCGGCGAGGTGCTGTTTCCGAGACTCGTGAGCTCCCCGGTGGAATCCACGCGGATCCGCCGATCGGTGAACACGGCCGCGTCCTTTGCGCCTACAGCGACGACGAAGGTGGCTATGACCGCGCCGTAGGCATACAGCGTCCACCCCCAGAAACGTTCCGGCAGGCGGCCGTCGGGGAACAACAAGATCGGCAACGGCAGGAGCACGATCAGCGCGATCCAGCCCGGTGCCAGCGCGACCGCGAGCCGTGAGAGCGGCAGGGAATGACCCTCGACGCGATAGGCCCGCAGGGAATAGAAGCCGGCGTCACCCCCCGCCGCCACGACCAGGGCGAGCAAAAACAGAATCCACCCGATCGGATTACCGGGCTGGCGGTAGGCGACCACCACACCCACGGCCGCGAACGGAACCGTCACCAGTACCGACAGGACGTCTCCGGCCGTGAACTGATGAGCAACCACCGACAGTGGCACGACCGCAACGAACAACAGCAGCGTCAAGCCGCCCAGGATCACCACGACCGACTGCGACGCAAGCCGAGCTCGCCCGATCATCTTCTCCGCAGCAAAGCGCGCCTCCGCCTCCCAGATGAGCTCGTCACGGCACCGCCAAGCCTAGACTCCCACCGTCCCGAATCCGTTACGGCCCGAACCCCGGACGGGGGAGCCCGCCAGGATAGGGGAGCCTCGCCTGTGCCAGCGTGTCTCGCAGACGCCAGAACGCTTCACCCCGTGGCGATAAGCTGAAATCGTGATCTGGCGATCAATCCTTGTCGCCGCGAGGGCGTCCGACTTTCTGTGTAGGCGTGGTTGATGGTCTAGTCGGGCAGTCGGTCTCCGAACTGGATCTTGAACGCGAGTAGCGCCTTCGTCCAGCCGCGTGTCTGCGTCCATTGCGGCACGGCGTTCTGGATTGAGAGGTAGACGAGCTTGCGGGCGGCGTCCTCGCTGGGGACGCTGCCCTTGGTCTTGATGGTCTTGCGGAGCTGGCGGTTCAAGGCCTCGATCGCGTTTGTCGTGTAGATCACGCGACGCACTTCCGGCTCGAAGCTGAGGAACGGGGTGATGTACTCCCGGCTGTTGCGCCAGGCCTGGCCGATCACCGGCAGCTTCTCATCCCATTTCTCCTCGAACGCCTCGAGCGCGGCCAGGGCGGCGTCCGCGTCGATGGCCGTGTAGATCGGGCGGAGGTCTTTGCCGACCTGGTCGTAGCTGCGGCGCGGGACGTAGCGGAGGCTGTGACGGATCAGGTGCACGATGCAGGTCTGCACCGTCGTGGCTGGGTAGACGGCCTCGATGGCCTCCGGGAAGCCCTTCAGCCCGTCGACGCAGCAGATCAGGATGTCCTGGACACCTCAGGGGGAGCGTCCGGGATTCTGTGTATTGCATGATCGAAAAGGAGCGTCATGCAACCGAAAGAGATCCCGGACGAGTTGATCGATCAGTTGCTTGCCGGCCGTGAGGGGCCGGAGGCGATTACGGGCCCTGATGGGTTGTTGAAGCAGTTGACCAAGCGCGTGGTCGAGCGTGCGGCCTCAGCGGAGCTGACTGAGCATCTCGGGTACGAGCTCGCGGGTGAGCCGCCTGAGGGGCAGTCGAACCGGCGCAACGGGTCGGCGGCCAAGACGTTGATTACCGATCACGGCCCTGTCGAGGTCGATTTGCCGCGTGATCGTGAGGGCTCGTTCGAGCCGCAGATCGTGCCCAAGCATCAGCGGCGGTTCGCTGGCTTCGACGACAAGATCATCTCGATGTACGCGCGCGGGATGTCGACCAGGGAGATCTCGAGCATCTGGAGGAGATCTACGGGGTCGAGGTTGGCCGCGACACGATCAGCCGCGTCACCGACGCCGTCCTGGACGACGTCAAGGAGTGGCAGGCCCGCCCGCTCGAGAAGCTCTACCTGGTCGTCTGGCTCGACGCGATCGTGCTCAAGATCCGCGACCAGGGCTCGGTGCGCAACAAGCACGCCTATCTCGCGATCGGGGTCGGGATCGACGGGATGAAGGAGACCCTGGGGATCTGGCTCGAGGTCAACGAGGGCGCCAAGTTCTGGCTGCGGGTGATCAGCGAGCTCAAAGCCCGCGGTGTTGAGGGCATCCTCGTCTTCTCCGTCGACGGCCTCAAAGGCTTCCCCGAAGCGATCGAAGCCGTCTACCCCGACGCGGTCGTGCAGACCTGCATCGTCCACATGATCCGCAACTCGCTCAGGTTCACCAGCTACAAGGACCGCAAGCAGGTGGTCAAGGACCTGCGGATGATCTACACCGCCGCGACCGAGGAGGCCGCCCAGGCCGGCCTCGAGATGTTCGCCGGGATCTGGGACAGCCGCTACCCCTCAGATCAGCCAATCCTGGCGTGACGCCTGGGAGCGCGTGATCCCTTACTTCGCGTTCCCGCAGGCGCTGCGCCGGGCGGTGTACACGACCAACCAGATCGAGAGCCTCAACAGCGTCGTGTGCAAAGCGATCACGATCCGCGGCCACTTCCCCGACGACGAATCAGCTCGTAAGCTCGTCTACCTCGCAATCAGAAACCACGAGAGCAACTGGAAACGCCCCATGGCCGGCTGGTACGAATGCCTCGCCGCCTTCCACGCCCACTTCCAAGACCGACTCACACGACACAGTTAACCCGCGTACACAGACTTTCGGACGCTCCCACCTCGGGTTTTGAGGTCGGTCAGCACCTGCATCCAGAACTTCGCGCCCTCTGTGTCTTGGAACCAGATGCCGAGCACCTCGCGCTCGCCGTCGATCGTGATCGCGAGGGCGAGGTAGCAGGCCTTGCGCTGCACCGAGCCACCGTCACGGACCTTCAGCACCAGCGCATCGAGGAACACCACCGGGTAGACGTCGTCCAGTGGCCGTGTCTGCCAGGCCCGTGCGTCCTCCATCACCGCGTCGGTCACGCGGCTGATTCGCCGCGACGGCTTGCACTGGCCCCACCGCGACGGCTTGAAGTGGCCCCACCCGCCGTCGGGTTTTCTGTCTTTCGATTGATAGCTGATGGTGCGCCGCGCTGCCGTTCCGGAGCGAGCCGTAGGCGAGCGGAGGGGCGGTAGCGCGGCGCGGTCCGGGTCATGCGGCTGGTGTTGCGCGGCGGCGTTTGGTCTGGGTGAGGCCGTGGTGGAAGCGCCAGGATTCGCTGCCGGTGTCGATGATGTGGGCGCGGTGGGTGAGCCGGTCGACGACGGCTTTGGCGAGGCGGGGGTCGGGGAAGACCCTGGTCCATTCGCCGAAGGGGAGGTTGGTGGTCACGATCAGTGATCCGCGTTCGTGGCGTTCGGAGAGGACCTGGAAGACGAGCTCGGCGGCTCCGTCGGGCAGGGCGAGGTAGCCCAGCTCGTCGAGGACGACGAGTTCGGTGCGGGCGTAGCGGGCGACGACGCGGGCGAGCTCGCGGCGGCTCTCGGCTTCTTGGAGTTCGTTGGCGAGGCCGGCGAGGGTGGTGAAGCGGACGCGCCGTCCGGCCTGGCAGGCGCTGACCGCGAGCGCTGTGGCGAGGTGGGTCTTGCCGGTGCCACTGTCGCCGATCAGGATCACCGACTCGCGGTCGTCGATCCAGGATCCCTCGGCGAGCGCGGCGATCGTGGCTTGGGGGACGTTAGGGTTGTCTTGGTAGCGGAAGTCGTCGAGCCGTTTGATCTGGGGGAAGCGGGCCTCGTTGAGGCGGCGCCGCTCGCGCCGCTCGGCGCGCTCGCTCATCTCGGCTTCCAGGAGCGCGCCGAGGTAGGCGACGGGCGTCTGCTGCTCGCGTGTTGCCTCTGCGGCCAGTGGGCGGAAGCGTCGGCGGACGGTCGGGAGCTTGAGCTCGACCGCGTGCGCCTCGATCAGCGCCTCCAACGCCGCGGCCTTCGCGTTTGCGGTCACCTGGATCCTCCGATCAGCTCGTTGTACTCGGCGATCCCTGGTGCCGGCCGGGCGTGGGCAGCCAGCCGCGGCTCGAGCTGCTCGAGCGGTGCCGGCGTGTGCTGCCCGGTCGCGTCGGCTCGGCGGGCGAGCACCGCGACGGCGCGGCCGTCGTGGGCGCCGGCGGCGAGCGCGCCCTGGACGGCGAGCTCGACCCGGCCGGGGTCGTGCTCGCGGCTGAGCAGGAGCACGTCGACCATCTGCCGGGCGGCCTCGGAGCTGCCGTAGCGGACAGCCAGCGCGGCCCAGAGCTCGTCGAAGCAGCCCGGCCAGCCGCCGCGTTCGCGTTCCTGCCGCAGCGCCAATGAGTGCTGCAGCCCGCCCGGCTTGCGCTCGAGCAACTCGAGGTAGTGATCGAGCGTCGCGCTCGTGCCGTACCGTCCCTGCAGCCGCTCGTGGCGGGCGACGAGCTCGCCGCCATGTGTGACCGTGATCTCGCGGGCGCCGATCCGGACGCTGACCCGCAGCCCGGCCAGGCGCACCGGCACCGAGTAGCGGTTCTGGCGCACCGTGACCAGCGACTTCGCATCCACCCGTGGCGTGGCTGTCTCGGCGGCGTCGAACGCGTCGGTCGGCAGCCGACGGAGCAGCGGCCGCTCCGCGGCCCACGCCTCCCCGACCGTCACCGCACGCCCAACGATCCGCCGCGCCAGGTCGCGCTCGCAGCCCTCAAGCAGGAGCACGTTCAGCTCGGCGAGCGACCCGACGGCCGGCACCGGGACGAGATGGTTGCGGCGGAAGCGGCCCACCTCCCCTTCGACACCGCCCTTCTCGTGTGCCCCTTCGATCCCTGGCCTCGTGAACGCCGCGGCGTACAGGTAGTGGGAGCGGAGCGCGACGAAGCGGTCGCTCTCGACCCGGCGGCGGCCCTTCAACACCTGCTTCACGGCCGAGGTCAGGTTGTCGTAACGGATCTGCTCGAACACGCCGCCGAACCACTCGAACGCCTCGACGTGCAGCTCGAGGAACGCCTGCTGCGTCTCAACCAGCGAGGCCTGACAGAACGCCGCCCCCGAAAACGACGGGCGCATGAAGAACAGATGGATCGTCGTGCGCACCCCGGCCAGGTCGACCTCGGCCTCGCCCCAGTCGACCTCCGCGCCCACGCCCGGATCGTGCACCTGCGGCACGAACACCTCCCCGACCGGCCAGCCCATCGCGCGCTTCCGCCCACGCACGTAGTCACGCACCGTCGTCTCGGCGACCTCGGCCCCGTGCTCGTCGACCAGCCGCTGCCAGACCCGCTTCGCCGTGTGGCGCTGCTTCCGCGGCGCCTCGCGATCAGCCTCAAGCCACCCGTCGATCAACAGCCGGTACGGCCCCAACCTCGGCGCCGGCCGAACCGCGGGCGACCGCTTCGCCGCCGGCAACGGCGACGCGAGCGCCTGCCTCACCGCCCGCCGATGAACCCCATGCCGCTCTGCCAACGCCCGGATCGACAACCCCTCCCGATCCCGGTCCCGCCTGATCTGCTCGAACTGCTCCATCCTCGACCACATCCCCACTGGCGCCTCCCGCTCGAGCTCGATGAGCCACGAACGCTTGGCCGCCGATCGGACGGAGGTGGGGCCAGTTGAAGCCGTCGCAGTGGGGCCACTTCAAACCGTCGCGCCGAGCTGATCAAGTCGCGGCCGACCTTGACCCCGTAGATCTCTTCCAGGTGCGCCTCGATGTCGCGGGTCGAGAGGCCACGGCTGTAGAGGGCGAGGATCTTGTCGTCGAACCCCTCGAAGCGGCGCTGCCGCTTCCTCACGATTCCGTGGCTCGAACGTCCCCTTCCTGTCCCTGGGCGTCTCGATCCGCACCTCGCCCTGCTCGGTGATCAACGTCTTCGGCGTCGACCCGTTCCGGGTATTGCCGGCCCCACCAGGCGGCTCCAGGTGCGGCTCGTACCCGAGATGATCGGTCAGCTCAACCTCCAGCCCCGCTCCACCAGCCGCTTGGTCAACTGCGACAACAAACCGCCCGGACCGGTGATCTCCTCCTCCGTCCTGGCACCCGCGAGCAGCTCGTCGAGCAACTCGTCCGGCAAAAGCGCCCTCAGCTCAGCAGCGAGCTCAGGTTCAGGCCTCCCGACCCGGCGCCCGCCGCCACCGCCTCGCTTCGCTCGCCCTCCGGGCTCACTCCGCTCCGCGCCGGCGAAGGCGCCGGAAGGATCCGTCGACTCGTCCAACCTGCTTGGGTTGTCGTTGACATGGATCTCCTTTCGATCCATGCCTACACAGATCATCGGACACTCCCGTCGCCGCTCACATCGGGGTACCGCTCCCGGGTTGATCGTCTGGGGCGCCCGATGAGACACCCTGAGAAGCTCTACGAGCCTCCAAGTTTCAGTTTGATCATAAGGGGACGGCCGACTGTATGTCGAAGCCGCCGTTGTTCGCGTTCCGGCAGGCCTTCTCCGCTCGTTGGAACTGGGGTGAGTTCGGGTCCATGATCCCGGTCTGGTTGGTGATCTTGATGAGTCCCTGCCCGTCGGGTTCGGGGAAGTCGGGCTCACCGTGGGAGCGCATGCACTTGCTCCACTTGAGCGCGTTGGCCGCCATCTGAGCAGGTGTCAGGTTGGCGATGCTCGGCGGGACGTCCTTCTGGCAGGCCTTGTCAGCGGACTGGTACCGCGGTGAACGGGGGTCGAGGTCGCTACCCGGGCTGATGTGGACATGAAAGCTGTATCCGCCATCCGGCGCAGGGACCGGGTCCGGGAAGTCGGGAATCCCGTGGGAGCGCATGCACTCTGCATACGCCAGCAACTGCGCTTGCGTCGGTCCTGACTGGCCAGAGGAGCTCGAGCCGGTCGGAGCGCTCGACCCGGTGGTCGAGGTCGAGGTCGTGCCGCTGCTAAGGCTGGCGACGCCGGGGTGCGTCGGCCCGCGCCCGCAGGCTGTTACCAGGAAGCTCAAGGCCGCCAGCACAGCCACGACAATCACGGGCCGAGCACTCACTCTGAAGGACCCTGGGAAAGTTGGAGGCTCCGATGCCAGGCTCCGTCCTGGCGGAAGGAGATGCTCCTGCGATGTCGAGACCGAGGAAGTACCCCGATGAGCTGCGTGAGCGGGCTGTCCGGCTGGTGTTCGAGTCGAAGCGTCCGATCGCGCATGTCGCCCGGGACCTGGGCATTCACAAGGAGTCGCTGCGGCACTGGGTGCGGCAGGCCGAGGCCGACAGAGTAGCGTCCCCGCTCGTGGTGTACGAGCCAGTTGAGGTCTTGTCCGCCGCGGTTGTGGAGCGCGAGCCGTAGGCGAGCGCGGAGCAACTGCGGCGGGGTCCGGGTGATAGCTGACCACCGCGTCATCCTCGCGATGTCCCGTCAAAGACATTGCAGAGGAGGAACACGGTGGTCGAGCGCACGATGGACGTTTCGAGCTGGCTGCGCAAGCAACTCGAGGAGACGAGCCCGGATCTGTTGCGGGTGATGGTCAAAGATTTCGCCGAAGCGTTGATGAGCGCGGACGCTGACGCGGTCTGCGGCGCTGGCTACGGCGAGCGGTCGCCGGAGCGGGTCAACCGCCGAAACGGCTACCGCGAGCGTGACTGGGACACCCGGGTCGGCTCGATCGAGCTCGCCGTGCCGAAGCTGCGCGAGGGCTCCTACTTCCCGGACTGGCTGCTGCAGCCGCGCCGCAGGGCGGAGCAGGCGTTCGTGTCGGTGATCGCTGACGCCTATCTCGCCGGCGTCTCGACCCGACGCGTGGAGAAGCTCGTGCAGCAGCTCGGGGTCGAGCGGATGAGCAAGAGCCAGGTCTCGCGCTTGGCGAGGAGCCTCGACCAGATCGTCGAGGAGTTCCGCACCCGCCCGCTTGACGGCGCGCCGTACGCCTATGTCACTTTGGACGCGCTCCAGGTGAAGTGCCGCGAGGGCGGCCGCACGGTCAACGTCTGCGTCGTCCACGCCGTCGGCGTGAACGCCGAAGGCTTCCGCGAGTCGCTCGGCCTCGACGTCGTCACCGCTGAGGACGGCGCCGCCTGGCTCGCCTACGTCCGCGGCCTGGTCGCTCGCGGTCTCAGCGGCGTCAAGCTGGTCAGCTCGGACGCCCATCCCGGCCTCGTCGACGCGATCGCGGCAACGCTGACCGGGGCGGCCTGGCAGCGCTGCCGCACCCACTTCATGCGCAACCTGCTCACCCGCGTACCCAAGAGCGCCCAGGGATTCGTCGCAACGATGGTGCGGACGATCTTCGCGCAGCCCGACGCCCAGACCGTGCACGAGCAGCACGCCCGCATCGTCGCCCAGCTCGAGGATCGCTTCCCCGAAGCCGCCGCGCTCTTGGACGAGGCCGGACCCGACCTGCTCGCCTTCACCCCCTTCCCGAAAGAGCACTGGCGGCAGCTCTGGTCGAACAACTCGCTCGAGCGGCTGAACAAGGAGATCCGCCGCCGCACCGACGTCGTCGGCATCTTCCCCGACCGACCCTCGATCGCTCGCCTCGTCGGCGCTGTCTTGGCCGAACAGAATGACGAGTGGGCCGTCGCCCGCCGCTACATGAGCGCCGAATCGATCGCCAAAGCACTCACCGACCCCACCGACGAACCCGAGGAGGTGATCGCCATCGCCGCATAACCATCACGCGAGGATGACACGGTCAACCTCGTACACCACTTGACGGGACGCGGCCCACGGCGCTCTTCGCTCCCGCGTCGCCGCGGCAGATCGCGGGTGAGGCCACCCCGTCGTACCTCCGATCGGAAACGGCTGCGAGGGACATCGCCGCGGCAAACCCGGATGCGCGCTGCATCGCCATCTTCAGAGAGCCCGCGAGTTTGTGCGCGCGTTTCACCTTCACCTTCAGAAGCACCACATCGAGCCCGAGAGGGACCTGCGGACGGCCCTCGCGACCGAGGAGCAGGTTCGCGTCGGGGTGATGACGCGCAAGTACTCGGACCTCGTCAGGTACACCGAGCAACTGCTGCGGTTTCACGTCGTCTTTCCCGAGAAACAGATCCTCGTCCTGATCTACGAGGAGTTCCGTCGCGACAACGAGGGCACGTTCAGAGACGTTCTTCGGTTCCTCGATGTCGACGACGGCGTTCCCTTCGTAGCTCACGAGGTGAACACGGCGGTTCGGCTTCGATCCTTCCGGCTGGACGACGTGGTCGGCCATGTGTATGACGGACGCGGCCCGCTCTCGGCCCGGATGAGGCGCGGCGCGAAGGCCGTCGTTCCCGAGCGGATGCAAAGGGCTCTGGGCCGCGTCCGGCATTCCGTCGTCTACGGAGCGCCGGCGCCGCCGGACGAGACGCTGATGGCCGAGCTCCGGGCGCGCTTCCGACGCGAGGTCGTCGCGTTCGGCGATTACCTCGGCCGTGACCTCATCTCGTCCTGGGGCTACGACTGATCCCGTCGCCGATCCTGAACACCTCCCCAGGCCCCGCCAATCAAGCATCCAGGAACCAAGCCGTTCAGCGGTGAAAGCTCAAGGCCAGTCAAGGCCGCATCGTCGGTTCGCTCAAGTCGTCTCTTGACCCAGGCGAGACGAGGCCTGTCTCGTAGGCGTAGATGACGGCCTGCACCCGGTCCCGGACCGAAAGCTTCTGCAGGATGTGGGCGACGTGCGTCTTCGTCGTCGCCTCGCTGATCACAAGGCGCTCGCAGATCTCGGGGTTCGAGAGCCCTCGTGCGAGGAGGTCGAAGACCTCACGCTCGCGCGGGGTCAACTCGGCGATGGCCCCCGGCGGCTCGAGCGGCACGGCCGGGCGCTGCCGCGCAAACTCCTCGATCACCGAGCGCGTGATCGCCGGCGCGAGCAGCGCCTCGCCGCTCGCGACGATGCGCACTGCGCCGGCGATTTCCTCGGGTGGCGCATCCTTGAGCATGAACCCGCTCGCCCCGGCCCGAAGCGCGTCGTACACGTAGCCGTCGAGGCCGAAGGTGGTCAGGATCAGGACGCGCGTCGCGGGCTGCGCCGCCACGATCTGTCTGGTTGCCTCGATCCCGTCCAGCACCGGCATCCGTATGTCCATCAGCACGAGGTCGGGCCGCAGGCGCCGGGCCCCCGCGATCGCGTCCTCGCCGTCACCCGCCTCACCGACGACCTCGAGCTCGGGCTCGCTCTCGAGGATCTTGCGCAAGCCGACCCGCACGAGCGCCTGGTCGTCGGCGATCAGGACGCTCGTCATCGCACCGGCAGGAGGACGTGGACGGAGAAGCCGCCGTCGGCACGCCGGCCGACGTCGAGGCGTCCGCCGTAGAGCGCGACCCGCTCCCGCATGCCAACCAGACCGTGGCCGCCGCCCAGGGCGCGTGCAGGCGCGCCGTCGCCGTCGTCGACGATCTCCAGCTCGAGGGAGTCGGCTCCGTAGCGGACGTGAACCTCGGCGCGAGCGCCGCCGGTCAGCGTATTCGTCAATGCTTCCTGGACGATCCGGTATGCCGAGAGCTCGATCCCGGCCGGGAGTCCGCGGCGCTCGCCCTCGACGGAAAGCTCGACCGGGAGTCCGGCCTCGCGAATCTGGGCCACAAGCCCGGCCACGTCGTCGAGACCGGGCTGCGGGGACAGCGAGTCAGGCGCCTCTGTACGGAGCATCCCGACGAGCCGGCGCATCTCGGTGAGAGCCCCGCGGCCGATCTGCTCGACCGTCTCGAGCACCTCGCGCGTCGAGGCCTGCCCGTCGTCCAGAACCCGCCGCTCGGCGCCCGCCTGGACGACCATCATCGAGACGTTGTGGGCGATCACATCGTGGAGCTCGCGTGCGATCCGCGCCCGTTCCTCGACGACTGCCTCGCGCGCGGCGAGGTCCCGCTCGCGCTCCGCCATGCGAGCCCGGCGGTCGCGGTCGCCGACCACGCGGCGGACGACCAGCATCACCACGGACGAGACCACGACGAAAGGCACGCTCTGCTTCAGGCCGTGCTCGCCGCCGCCATTCGGGCCGAGCGGGAGCACCGCGAGCGTGAGCGCCGAGCCCGCGTAGACCGCGACGCCGATCGCGAATACGCGCGTTCGCGTCCATACCGCGAACGCGTACATGTTGCAGATCCACGCGATCCCGTATGACACCTCGGCCGAGGGCCAGAACGTCTGCAGCACGACCGCAGAGAGGGCCGAGCCGATGCCGACGACAGCCGGGTATCTGCGCCGGAACGCGACCGCAACGGTCGTCGCGACGCCGCCGATCGACACCGCGACCCGATGCCCTTCGGCATTTCCGCCGAGCCAGGTCTCCAGCAGCAGCGCCACCGTCAGGATCGCCGCCAGCAGCCGGTCGAACCTCACCGGATCGGGCCGGAAGCGGAGGAGCCGCTCTCGCATGCGTCAAAGGTAGAGCAGATGCCGCTGTCCGGCATCGGCCGCGCGGACGATCCTCCCGGTTCCGAAGATCAGCCGCGCGGACGAGGCCAAGATGGGCGCGCCGGCCGACGACTTTCGCTTCCCGCGGCCGTACCTTCGACGGGTCAACGAACTCGAACCATTGGAGGCACGAACCGTGACCAAGCTCCGTTTCCACTCCGTCGCCGCAGCAGTCGCCGTCGCGGCCCTCGCGACCGCGATCGGCAGCTCCGCGGCACCACCCGCAACGACCCCCCTCAGCCTGATGTCCGTGCAGACGAGCTTCGTTCCCGTACCCCCGATCAACAAGAAATCACCACCACAGATCGGCGGGCGGATGTTCTTCCAGGACGTGCTCTACAACCACGCCCCGCAGTTCGGCAAGCCGACCGGCGCCCGCGTCGGCACCGCCGAGATCGTCTGCACCCTCGTCTCGAGCTCCCACCTCGAGTGCATCGTCGCCGCCCACCTGCCCGGCGGAGAGCTCGTGCTCACCGGATCGAACCCGATCCGCTCCCATCACTCGACCTTCGCCGTCACCGGCGGATCCGGCATCTACGCAAACGTCCGTGGCACGACCACCGGCACCGACCTGAGCAGCACGAGGACACTCGTCACCGGAACGCTCGATCTCTAGAAGACGGAGCGCGGGGTGGCCGGCTTCCGGCCACCCCGCTCGAGGCACGGCCGCCCGAAGACCGGCCGAACCCCCGCTACGTCTCCGTGGTTTTACGACGGGCGGCCGGTGGTGGCGAGGTGCGCGCGTAACCGGTCGATCACGCCGGCAAGACCTTGCGCGAACGATTCGAACTCGCCCTGCGACATCGAAGCGAAGAGCGCCCGCGCGAGTTTCCCGTGGTCGCGCTCGAGCTGGGCGACGAGCGTCTCGCCTCGGGGTGTGAGGGTCACGAGCGTCGCTCGCCGGTCGGTCGGGTGCGCCTCGCGCGTCACGAGCCTCTGCGCAACGAGTGCATCGACGAGGCCGGTCACGGCCCGCGCCGTCACCTTCAGCGCTTCCGCGAGCACGCGCTGGGGCACCGGGCCGCGTTGTCCCAACTCCCAGAGCAGGTGAGTGCGAGCCGGAGTAAGACCGCGCGCGGCATTTGCCTGCGCCACGTCGTCGTCCAGCACGACCACCAGCTCGAGGACGCGATCGAGGAGATCCTCATATTGCTGTAGCTTGGTGATAGTGAATCATGGTAACTATATGAGCGGACGGCGCAAGCAGACGTCGACGACGAGCGACAGAAGGAGAGAGCGATGACTTTCGAGGCTGGATCGACCGAAGCGAACACGACCCTCATACGCGACTCGGTCGAGGCCTTCAACACCGGCGACACCGCGAAGCTGCTCGCGGTCGCCACGCCGGACATCATCATCCACTACGCGGAGCTGCCCGAGCCGCTCCGGGGACGCGACACCTGGCAGCAGGGATACGAGCTGGTCAAGCGCGCCTTCCCTGACCTCGAGATCCGCGTCGACGACCTCGTCGCCGCCGGCGACAAGGTCGCCCTCCGTCTCACCCTCGGCGGCACCCACGAGGGCGAGTTCCAGGGCATCCCGGCCACCGGCCGCACGATCAGCTACGTCAGCCACGAGTTCTACCGAGTCGCAGACGGCCTGATCGCCGAAGAGTGGATCTGCTCCGACATGGCGTCGCTCTTCCGCCAGCTGACCTGACCCCGCCGACGATGCCGGACGACCAGGCCTCGCTGCCCTCTGGATGCTCGCGTCTCGAGCTCGCCGCGAGTTTCAACGCCCGCGTCTGGCGAAGCCTCTACTACTGGTTGTTGCGGCGGGCCGGCGCCCCCGATCCCGCCACGGCTTCCGTCGATTTCAGGGAGAGCCACGCGAACTTCCTCTCGGACCAGGGGCCGGGCGGCCTTGCGGGCTGGGCGCGCGTCGGCCCTGGTGATAGACGGACTTCGGCGAGTCGGCTAGGGCTTCCCCCCGGGCGGCGGGGAGGTCGCCTTGACGCCGATCGAGAACGGAACCTTGCCGTTTTCCGGGTGGCACGCGCTCATCGCCGAGCGGAACTGGGGCGAGCCGGTGTCGACGCCCGAGGCGCTCGTGAGGTCGAATGCTCCGTGGCTGTCCGGGTCCGGGAAGTTCGGATAGCCGTGCCTGCGTATGCACTGCCCGAGGGTGAGCAGCTCGGTCCGCTCTTGCGCCTGTTGCGCCGGGCTCGGCTGGCCGGCGTCAGGAAGGAGCTTCTGGCAGGTTTGCTGGGCCTGCCGGAACGCCGACGATCTGGGGTCGAGCCCGCTTGCGGGCGAGATCGAGAAGTGGCCCTGGGCGTCGGGGTCAGGGAAGTTCGGGACGCCGTTCTTGCGCATACACGCGGCGTACTGCGTCCGTTGCTCGACGGTGCCGCCCCCCGCGTTCAGCGAGCGGACGCCGCCAGAGCCGCTGCCCGCACTCGCCGTCGGCCCCAGGTCACCGGAGGCGCTGCCGCCCGTCGCCGTCTCGCTCGAGGCGCGACCTGTCGTCGTTCCGAGGCTCGCGACCGACGGGCTCGACTTGCCGCCGCAGCCGGCAAGTAGCGACACCGCCACAACTGCGGCGGCGAAACCGACGAGTGCGGCGCGCTCGAGCATCGCCTCGAGCAAAGCAGACGTTTGTGAAACGGCTCTAACTTCCGAGCTTCGTGGTCTCGACCGCGTCAATGGGCAACCGGGTCTTGCGCTCAGCGAGTGGTGATGATATAAGAAACCGTCAGTTCAGTTTTGAAAAGGAGGAGTGATGCGGAGGACACGACTCGAGACGGCTCGGCTTGGGAGCACGGGCCTCGAGGTCACGCGCGTGGGGTTCGGCGCCTGGGCGATCGGGGGCGGCGGCTGGGAGTTCGGCTGGGGGCCCCAGCGCGACGTGGAGTCGATCGAGGCGATCGAGCGTGCGCTCGAGCTCGGGGTCAACTGGATCGACACCGCGGCCGCGTACGGGTTCGGCCGCTCCGAGGAGGTCGTCGGGCGAGCGCTCGAGGGGCTGGACGAGCGGCCGTACGTGTTCACGAAGGCCTCGCTGCTGGAAGGGCCGGGGCGTCGGGTCGTGCATAGCCTGAAGCGCGACTCGATCCTGCGCGAGGCGCACGCGAGTCTCGAGCGGCTGGGCGTCGAGGCGATCGACCTGTACCAGATCCACTGGCCGCTTCCCGAGGATCAGCTCGAGGAGGGTTGGGGCGCCTTCGCGGAGTTGAAGGAGCAGGGTCTCGTGCGTCATATCGGCGTGTCGAACTTCGACGCGGCCCAGCTCCGCCGGATCCGGTCGATCGCGCCGGTCGAGACGCTGCAGCCGCAGTACTCGCTCGTCGCGCGTGAGGCCGAGGACGAGCTTCTGCCGTTCGCGGAGCGTGAGGGGATCGGCGTGATCGTCTACTCGCCGATGGGCTCCGGGCTGCTGAGCGGGGCGATGACGCGGGAGCGGATCGAGAGCCTGCCCGAGGACGATTGGCGCAAACACGATCCACGTTTCCGGGAGCCGGAGCTGTCCAGCCATCTCGCACTCGTCGAGCGGCTCGAAGCCGTCGCCGAGCGGCACGGCGCCACCGCGGGGGCGGTCGCGGTCGCCTGGACGCTCCGCCACCCGGCGGTGACCGGCGCGATCGTCGGCTTCCGCCGCCCCGACCAGGTCGACTCGATCGTCGCGGCCGCGACGATCGCGCTCGACGACGACGACATCGCAACGATCGAAGGGAGGGGATAGCGATGGAACAGCTCCCGACCGTGGCACCTCACGGGCAACGACTCGAGAGAGAATCAGCGATGACCGACCACTTCGGCGGCGGCGACTACAACCTGCGCGTGCTGATCGAGCGGATGCAACGGATGGGCAGGTCCGAGCGCGAGATCGAGGCGGCCGTCCGGGAAGCATCCGGCTGCCCCGCGCGCCCGGCCGGCCCGCGCGGGACTTCACGGCGACGGCCGCCGTTACGGGCGATCGGACGGCGACTGCCGGGCACAGGTGGGCTCTGGAAGAGGGAGGGCAATCGATGACGACTGTTGGTTTCGTCGGTCTCGGTCACATGGGCGGCAACATGGCGGCCCGCCTCATCTCCGCCGGCTATGAGGTCTACGGTAACGAGCGCGTGCGCGAGCACGCGCGCGCTCTCGAGGAGGCCGGTCTGCGCTGGCGTGACACGCCACGTGAGGTGGCCGAGGCCGCCGGGATCGTCCTCAGCTCGCTTCCCGACGACGAGGCCCTGGAGTCGGCCGCCTCCGGCCCCGACGGGATCCTGGCCGGGCTCGCCGCCGGCAAGGTGTGGATTGACGTCAGTACCGTCAGCCCGCGCGTGAGTCGGGAGCTGGCCGCGCGGGCAGGCGAGCGCGGCGCGGCGCTGCTCGATGCGCCGGTCTCCGGGAGCGTCCCGCAGGTGCAGTCGGGAACGCTGACGATCATGGTCGGCGGCGGCGAGGATGCCTACCGCCGCGTCGAGCCGGTCCTGCGCGAGCTCGGCACGCCGACGCACGTGGGCGAGAACGGGCAGGGACTCGCCCTCAAGCTCGCGATCAACATCAGCCTCGCCGTGCAGATGCTCGCCTACTCCGAAGGCCTGCTCCTGGCGACCCGCTCCGGAGTCGACCCCACGGTCGCGACCCGGGTGATGAGCGAGAGCCCGATCGGCTCGCCGATGCTGAAGGCGCGCGCCCCGCTCGTTCTCGACCTCCCCGACGAAGCGTGGTTCGACGTCGGCCTGATGCACAAGGACATCACGCTGGCGCTGGCGGAGGCGCGAGAGCTCGACCTCGAGCTGCCGTCGGCCGAGGCCGCGGACGGGGCGCTTTCGCAGGCCGAGCGGCTCGGCTACCGGCGGCGCGACATCGCAGCGCTCTACTGGACGCTCGGAAACGTTCCGGCGCAATGAGCGAGGCCGTCGGCAGCGAGCAGAAGCGGCGCGGCCGGCCGCGCAGCGAAAAGGCGCACACGGCGATCCTCGAGGCCGCCACGGAGCTGTTGCTGGAGCGCGGTCTGGAGTCGGTAAGCATGGACGAGGTCGCCGAACGCGCCGGCGTGAGCAAGGCCACGATCTACCGCTGGTGGCCGAGCAAGGAGACGCTCGCCCTCGATGCGCTCTATCACGAGTGGGACACCGATTCGACCCGGCCGCCCGACACAGGCTCGCTCCGAAGCGACCTGCTCGCGCTCCTTCGACCCTGGATCCGGCGCAACCGCGCACGGCCCAACGGGCGCGTGGTCGCGGAGCTCGTCGCCGAAGCCCAGACCGACCCCGAGTTCGCGGCGATCTACCGCGCGCGGTTCGTCACGCCGCGTCGCGAGCCGGCCCGCGCGCTCCTCCTACGCGCGATCGATCGCGGCGAGCTCCCCCCGGACATCGACCTCGAGCTCGCACTCGACCTCGTCTACGGCCCGCTCTACCACCGACTCCTGCACGGCCACGCCCCCCTCAACGACCGCTTCGCCCAGGACGTCGTCGGCGCTTTGCTGGCCGGTCTCGGCGTCGACTCGAAACGATGAGCAAGCTCACGGGCGCCGCGGATCTCGCGCTCCGAAACGCGGCGAAGAACGCGTCCCCCTGCGTGTCGATCTCCTCGCCCTGTGCGCCGCGAGCACCTCGCGAATGAGCCGCTCTGCTCCTGAAGCACCTCGCCGTAGAGGTCGCGGCCGAGCTCTTTCGGAGGGCTTGTCCGCGATTGTCACCACGGGCCCGCCCCAGCTCGGCGGATAACCTGATCGGCATCCGGGAACCGTGCGATGGCCGAGCGAGCCCCCAGAGCGAACGCGATCCGCTTCGAAGCGCAGATGCGCAGGCTCGGCCCCTGGACCGTCCTGAGCTTGCCCGACGATGCGAGCGCGAAGCTACCGTCCCGCGGCCAGGTGGCGGTCGAGGGGCTCGTCAACCGAGTGGGATTTCGAGCGGTTCTCGAGCCGGACGGTCGGCGGGGTCATTGGCTCAAGGTCGACGAGAAGCTGCGGCGCGCCCTCGCAGTGAGCGACGGCGAGACCGTTGCGCTCGAGGTCGAGCCGAGCAAGGAGTGGCCGGAGCCCGTCATCCCCGGAGACTTCAAGGCTGCTCTGGCCGGCGCACCCGACATCTCCGACCTGTGGCGCGAGATCACGCCGATGGCGCGCTGGGAATGGGTGCGCTGGATCAGTGCGACCAGGAATCCCGGGACTCGCATGCGACGGGTCGCGGTGGCCGTCTCGAAGCTGCGATCGGGCAAGCGGCGGCCTTGCTGTTTCGATCTCGCAGCCTGCACCGACCCTGACCTGGCGAAGAACGGCAAGCTCGTGGACGCCGTGCCTGCAACCGAGGCCCAGCTGCGCTGAGTGGTCGGTGAGCTCGTTGCTGAACGTCCGGCCGGGGAGGATGCGGGGACTGGCTCGTGACGGACGTGAGCCGACGCTCCTCTCAGGGCCGCGTCAGGGGGCGCCCGAAACCGGTCGGCGGCTACCGGGCCCCGCGAACGCCCCGGCATCGGTGGGCCCGGGGCGCTGCAGGAGGTGGTCGGCGAGCCGCACGGCCAGCGCCACGGCCGTCAGCGTCGGCGGCGCGCTTCCGCCGGTGGGGAAGACGGACGATCCCGCGATGAAGAGATTCGCGATACCGTGGACGCGGCAGTTACCGTCGACCACTCCGTGTGCGGGATCGTCGCTCATCCGCGTCGCGCCCAGGTGGTGGAAGAAGAAGCCGAACCTCACGGCGGCGAACATGGCCCCCATCCGCCTCGCGAGCGTCGATCCATCGAGCCCGAGCTCGTCTGCCGCGATCGTGAGAGCCCGGAGATGGTCCTGCCGCTCCTTCTCGCCGAGCCGGAGCGCAAGCTCGGGTGTCGGGCGCCCGAGCCGCTCCCTTCTCGGCGACAACCCGATCCGGTTCTCCGGATCCGGCGTCTGCTCGATCTGCACGCGCAGCGTGTAGACCTCGTCGTCCGACGGCGGCCCGCCGCGCCGCCCGAGCTTCCTTCCCAGCGCCCTGGAGACGTTGCGCTGATCGGTCAGCATGAGCCGGATGTCGGAAAGCGGCTGCTCGGGCAGTGCTCCTTCGCGCAGCGACCGCGCGATCCGCCTGGCCGCCGCCACGCCCGCGGGATCGCGTGACGAGCGCACGAACCACAGGCCGAGCCCCGGCAGGCGCTCCGCCCTCATCAGCTCTCCCGAGAGGACGAGCTGAGCCCAGACGCTGGCGGCGCCCGCCCTTTGCATCGTCTCGAACCCTCCCTCCCTGATCGCCGACCCCTCGTAGAGGCGAAGGTGACCCGGGTCCCAGCCTTCGAGCTCGAGGTCGACGTACCAGTGCTCCATGAAGAAACGGCCCACCAGATCGTGGTCGTTGCCGAGCCCTGCCGGAGCCGCCTCGTTCGAGGCGAGCAGAAGCCGGGCGCTTTCGACACCACCGCAGGCGATGATCACCGCGTCGGCTTCGATCGTCGCCCGGCGCCCGTGCGGCCCGACCGTCTCGACGGCCGAGACGCCGTCGCCCCTGGCGTTCGCCTTCAGGCGCACGATGTCGGTTTGCAGCATGATCCGAACGTTCTCCGACGCCGCAAGTCGTTGCCGGTGGAGCTCGAGGAAGCTGAGCACGGGGCAGGTCTGGATCATCCTCGTCTCCAGGACGGCTCCGCCGTGGTTCAGGGGTTGATGTTCGAGGTGCCGGCGGCATGTCTCGGGCTCGTACCAGCGAAAGTCACCCAGGCCGGAGATGTGCTGGGCGCGAGCGTAGAAGGGCAGCAACTCGGCCCGCGCGATCGGCCAACCGCTGTACGGGACCCAGTCGCGAAGGTCGAAGTCCGCGTCGTCCAGGTGACGGCAGTTCCCGTACCAGTGGTTCGTGTTCCCGCCCAGGTAGCACGGCCTGTCGGCGTCGGTGGCGAGCCTCGGCGTTCTGCCAGGCACGACGCAGGAGGCGTTCTGGCCGGCGGACGCCGGCGTGAGCCCGCCGCTCTCGAGGAGCACGACCCGGAGCGAGGCGCCGGCGAGCTCGACCGCGAGCGCGATCCCGGCAGCCCCGCCGCCGATGACGCACACATCGGGCCTCACCGCACCGTCCGCGAGCTCCCGCGCTTCCAGGAACATCGTCGCCTATCGCCCGAGACCGATCACGTAGCGGGGATGTGCCGTGCTTGCCGACCCACCTCGACAAGCCTATCTTCTCGCCCGTCTCGAGCTCTACGGGCGGGAGGGGTCAGACCCCTTCACACCTTAAGGGGTCAGACCCCGGGGCCGTCACGACCTGCCCGAGCCCCCTCGAGGAGCTGCGGCGGATCGAATCCGCGCGTCGGATCCTCTACGGACGCGGGCCCGCCGTCCCGGTCGGGGCCGGGCTCGGGTGCTCGGCCGGGGCCGCACCCACCGTCGCCCGGTCGGCGGCCGGCTCGGGAGCATGTCCGACCGTGGTTCGCAGCGGCACCTCTTCCAGGAGCCACGAGAGCCCGAAGGGGATCACGGCGATCGCCATCCCCCAGAGGAAGACCCCGTGGAGCGAGTGCGAGAAGGCGTTCAGGAATGCCTCGTGCACGCGCGGCGGCAGGTGCCTCGCCTGCTCCGGATTGAGGTGCACGCCGCTTCCGAGGCGGGCGGTGACGGCGTGCGGGAGCGCGGCCAGGTGGCTGCTGAGCCGCGAGGCGAAGATCGCGCCGAAGATCGCGACGCCGAAGGCGCCGCCGACGGAACGGAAGAAGGTGGCCGTCGAGGTCGCGACTCCGATGTCCTGGGGTCGTGCGTCGTTCTGGACGACGAGCACGAGTACCTGCATGACGAGACCGATGCCGATCCCGACGACGAGCATGTAGATCGAGGCGAGCCAGGGCGCCGTGCCGACCCCGAGCCGCGAGAGCAGGTACATCCCGACGATCAGGATCGCGGTGCCGGCGATCGGGAAGGGCCTGTACCTGCCGATGCGGCTGATCGTGCGACCTGAGGCGATCGCTGCGACGAGCAGTCCAGCCATCAGCGGCAGCAGCCGCAGTCCCGCCTGGGTCGGCGTGTAGCCGTAGACGAGCTGCAGGAAGAGCGGGATGAAGATGATCGCGCCGAACATCGCCATCCCGATCGCGAAGCCCATCCCGCTGGCGACGTTGAAGACGCGCGAGCGGAAGAGAGTGAGCGGCAGGATCGGCTCGGCGGCCCTGCCCTCCCACCAGATGAAGGCGGCGAGCAGCGCGACGCCGGCGAGCCCGAGGCCGACGATCGTCGCCGAGCCCCAGGCGTACTCGTCGCCGCCCCAGGTCGTGAGCAGGATCAGGGCGCTGACACCGGCCGCGAGGAGCGCCGTTCCGGCGTAGTCGATCCGATGCCGGGTTGTCGGCGTGTGCAGGTGCAGCCGGGTGACGACGATCAGGATGGCGAGCGCGCCGATCGGCATGTTGACGTAGAAGACCCAGCGCCAGGAGAGGTTGTCCACCAGGAACCCGCCGAGCAGCGGGCCCGCCACCGAGGCGACGGCGAACACGGAGCCGATCAGCCCCATGTAGCGGCCGCGCTCCCGTGGCGGGACGATGTCGGCGATGATCGCCTGCGCGCCGACCATCAGCCCGCCGGCCCCGATCCCTTGGAGGGCGCGGAAGCCGATCAGCTCGCCCATCGTCTGGCTGAGCCCCGACAGCATCGATCCGGCGAGGAAGATCAGGATCGCGGCGAGGAAGACGGGCTTGCGTCCGCGCATGTCGCCGAGCTTGCCGTAGATCGGCGTCGAGATCGTCGAGGCCAGCAGGTACGAGGTGACCACCCAGGAGAGATGGTTGAGCCCTCCGAGGTCGCCGACGATCGTCGGGAGCGCGGTCGAGACGATCGTCTGGTCGAGCGCGGCCAGGAACATGCCGAGCATCAGCGCCGCGAACACCATCCGGAGGGGGCGCCCTCGCAGCAGAGTGTCCGTTTCCGGCACGGTCACCGTCGGGTTGCCAGAGTGCGCATCGCTCGCGAAGACGCTACCGGCGACGGTCGAGCCCGGCGAGCACCAACGCCACGGCCGGCACGGCTCGTCGCGTCGGCGTCCGGGCCCGGACTAGAACTCCTTGCCCGCCTGACTTTCGGGCGGAACGAACTTCGACGCCTTGATGATCGCGTTCGGCCCCCGGTTGATCTGATCGGGGATCGCCTCCACATGGGCCCGACAGATGCCGCCCTGCACCGATTCGACCGTGAAGTCCACGTACTCCTTGCCGTTCTCCTCGATGAGCGACCCCTCCATTCCCACCTGGACGCCCTGGTCGGAGCCGCTGCCGATCGTGATCCGCGTCTTCCCCTCGTCGATGTCGACCTTGAGGACGCGTGCATGGATGTCGGCGACGGGCTTCTTCGGCCCTTCCTTGCCGTGGTGGCCCGCGTCGTGGTGCGCGCCGGGAGCGTCGGTCGTGGCCGGACGGTCCCGCGGCGCCCGCTGGACGACCCTCGCGACGGCGGCATTCCCGTAGGCCCGCTGAAGGCCGAGGATGCGCTCCTGCACGGCAAGGCGCTCAACCCGTGGCCTGACCGTACCCGGCTTGGCCCGATCCGACGCGTGGTCGCGCGAGCGCACACAGAGATCATAGGGATCGCAGGGCGGGAAGGAGGGCCGGCTGTCTCGGTCGTCGCCCGTGACGCCCGGCTCCCTCCCCGAAGGCCACGCGAACGAGGACGTCGTGGGTCGTGGAACGCGTTCGCTGCGGCCGACTCCACGGCCGACCCCGACGCGAGCAATCCGCCGGGCGGCTACCACGGCTCGAAGCCGGCACGGACCCAGGCAAGCCCGAGCTGGGCGACCTCGCCTGGCTCCCTCGCGAACGTGAGCGGGAGGCCGTAGGAGGTCAGCAGCCCCACGAAGCTCTCGGGCGTGCTCTGGAGGAGGGCGTCCGCGTCGAGCTGCGTAAAATTCGTGGTTGTCCCGTTCACTCCCTCGGCGATGTCCGCGGCCGCCTGCGGCGCGAGGCCGAAGTCGGCCATCGTCTTCCCCAGGGCCTCGTCGAGCTGCAGCTCGCGCATCGGCTCGAGCTGGCTCCAGGCGACGTCGCCGGCCTCCTTGACCGCAGGCCCGAGGTCGACGTCGCGGCCGTCGTCGAAGTTCACCGCCTTCGCGTGGCTGAGGTTCCAGTTGCCCGTGTTGACCGTGGCGCGGGAGCGCAGGAGCGGTTCGAGGCGGACGTTCAGCTGCGCCTCGTCGCCCCAGCGGCCCCAGAAGCCCGCCGTGTAGTTCGGGTCCTGCACGAACGCGAGCCCGAGCCCCTGCATCGCCCGGACGAAGTCGAGCGGCTTCATCGCCAGCAGCGTCTCCGCGGTGTACCCGGGACCGGTCTGCAGGCCCGCAAGCGCTGCGGCGATGCGGGCCACGGCGTCGCCGGGCACGCCGAGATCGGCCAGCGGCCGGTCGAGCCCCAGCAGGAAGGGTGTGGGCTGGAGGTCCGCGAACCGGCGCCACAGCGCACCGCCGACGGCGCGAACATCCGCCTGCAGAGCCGGCGGCACGTCGCGAAGGTCCCAGTTGTCGACCTGCATCTTCTCGTGCAGGCTCATCAGGCCGGAGCCGATCAGCCGCCGTTCCGCCTCGTTCAGGTGATGGAGGCCGTCGGCGAGGTCGTTGAGCGCTCCGGCGACCATGTCCATCGCGTGGGCGATCGTCTCGGGCGCGTCGAGGATGTTCATGATCACGTCGAAGATCGGCGTGAGGACCTTCTCGCCGACCTTCTCGCCGGCCTCCTCGCCGAACATCGAGCCGACGATCCCGCAGACGATCAGCGAGGCGCCTTCGGTCTCGGGTGCCAGAACGAGGCACGCGCTGGTTCCGGCCCGCGCGCCCCCGTACTCCCCGCCGAGACGCCCGACCTCCTCCCCCGCGACGGCGGCCTTCTCGTCGTGCGGCGCCTCGTAGATCCGGTACACGGCGTAGGCGACCGAGACGACCTTGAAGACCTTGCCGCCGGTCTTGAAGTACCGGTTGTGCTCGAGCGCCTCCGCGGCCTCGTTGCCCCCGTGGGCCATGTGACCGATCGCGTGCTCCATGCCCTCGCCGGTCGCGAGCACGTCCTTGAGAGTCGGCATCTCGACGATCTCGCCCTCGGGCATCTCCTCGGCCAGAGCTTCCGGGACCTCGTTCGTCTCGACGAGCTGCTGGAGCGAGGCGCCGGGCTGGAACAGCGACTCGACGAACTCAGGGTTCTTCTCGGCCCCGGGCGGTATCGTGTCCGGCGGCAGCCCGAGTGTCGCCGCGAGGGACCCCTCGCTGACGATCTCGAACCCGCGCTTCACGACCTTCATCGGTGGTGGCCCCGGGGGCCCGGGGCCACCGGACGGCTGGTCTCGGAGGAGTGAGCGAGGCTGGTCCCTGCCCGATCGAACGAGGCTGCTGACCGCGCGGTTGCCCGCGCTTCGCTGCAGATCGAGCATTGCCGCGTGCTGCGAACGCTCCAGGTGCTCCGCCGCGCCGGTCGAGCCCGCGAACCGCGATCGACGCAGGACCTGCGTATGCGATCGGGCCATCCTCGTCGGAACTGTACGCCAAGAAGTTCGCATGCGCGGCGCGGCTTCCGAGTCGTTCGTCCCGTTTCGGGAGACGCCCGTGCCCGTCCGCCGGAGCAGCATTCGCGCGTCGAGGCAGGTTGCCGCCGTGAGAAGCGACGAACCTCGAAGACCACGTGCCGTCGCTAACCGCCGCAGGGACGGAGGTGATGCCTGACTCACCCCATTCGCATGACGACGCGGCATCTCTGCCGCACTAGGATCGGCGGCCCAGCCAGCGATCGACGGAGCCACAGCATGAGCGAGAACAGCGGGCGGCGCCCGGAGGAGATCGACGCGCTTTTCCTGCGGAGCGCGACCGGGATCGGCGCTGCCAACGACTCGATCAGGTACGAGGTCAGCCTCTTCGAGGGCGCGATTCCCGCCCGGGCAGGGCACTGCTCGCTCTTCATCGACACCTTCGGCCGGCCGCTCTATCCCGTCTCGCTCGCCGGAGTTCGGCGTCGGGAGGGTCGCCGCCGCTGACTCGCACGGCGACTCGAAACCCCAGCAGGCCGACAATGGAATCTCCGACCAAGCCGTCAGTACTGTTCGTGTACTACACGCACACCCAGCAGGCTCGGAGGGTGTGCGAGGCGATGACCGAGGTGCTGCGCGAACGCGGCTGCGACGTGACGCAGGCCTCGATCGAGTTCACCGATCCGCGCTATCAGGAAGCGCGGGACCGCGCAGGGGGGCAGGTACCTCGACGGCATCCGCTTCAGCTATCAGGGCGGGCAGATCCGCTCGCTCCTCTCGCTGCTCAGCTACTTCGGCAAGGGCGAGATGCGCGAGCGCTCGTTCGGGATCAAGATCCCGCCGACCAACCTCAAGCCGGACTTCGGCGAGCAGGCGCGGGCCTTCGCGAACCAGCTGGCGGACAGCCTCGAGGCCACGCGCACGACGCCGGAGGGGACGAATGGGTGAGCGACCGGAGGATCGACCGGAGGATCGACCGTGGCACGCTGCCGATCCCGCGGCCTGCTGCCGCACGAGCGGCCATGGGCACGACAACTCGACGCACCGTCTCCAGGACGCTCGAGAACCGGCGTCCCGACCCGGCCGGAAGGCCGTCCCATCCCAGCGGGGCTGTGAGCTCGCTCGCTTTCGCCCTGCTCCGCTTCCTGCGCGCGCTCGAGATCGGACGCGAGGCGCGAGTCGCCACCCTCGCCCCGCCGGTGGCTGTCTGAGGCTGCTTGCCTCCACCGCGGGCGATCTGGCCCGGGCGCAGTTCGCGACGACGTCGCTCTAATCACTTCCGGTTCGTGCCGCTGACGCTCGGGCTGGGGCCGCTGCCCCGCGCGGCCGTGCCCTCAGCGGCGCCCGGCCGGCTGCCGGCCGCGGCCCGGCGCGCCGCTTGCCAGGGCGGCGTCGCTCGAGGCCGGCTCGGCCGCGAGCGGGAGCTCGAACCAGAAGTCGGCGCCTTCGCCGTAACGGCTCGTGAAGCCCATCAGGCCGCCGTGAGCCTCCACGATCTCGCGGGAGACGGCGAGGCCAAGGCCCGTTCCGGCGATGCCGCTGTCGGGCGCGTTCCCGCGGAAGAACTTCGTGAAGATCCGGGCGCGGTGCTCCTCCGGCACGCCCATGCCCTGGTCGCTCACGTGCACGCGGACCACCTCGCCCGTGATCTCGCCCGCCACCTCGACGAGGCCCCCGTCCGGCGAGTACTTGACGGCGTTGTCGAGCAGGTTCGCGACGACCTGGGCGACCCGGTCGCGGTCTCCGCGTACGGGCAGCGGCCCTCCGTCGGCGAGCGCGACCCGGTGCGCCGCCGTCTTGTCGGCAGCGAGCCGTGTCTCGTGGACGAGCACCGGTCGGAGGTCGAACGGCCTGTCGGCGAGCTCGATCCGGCCGGTGTCGACGCTCTCCCCGTCGAGGAACTGGTCGATCAGCGAGGTCAGCCGCTCGCCCTGCTGGAGGATCACCGCGAGGTATCGGTCGACCTGGGCCGGCTCGAAGGTGCGGCTTCGCAGCAGGCGGGCGTAGCCCAGGATGCTCGTGAGCGGTGTCCGCAGCTCGTGCGAGACGATGCTGACGAGCTGCGACTTCAGGCGCTCGCTCTGGCGCAGCTCCTCGTTCTGGATCTCGAGCTCGCGCTTCCCCCGCTCGAGCGAGCGGGCCATCACGTTGAAGGCCCGCGTCAGCGCGTGGATCTCGGCGGCCCCCTGCTCGGGCAGCCGGGTCGAGAGGTCGCCCGCCGCGACACGGCTCGCGCCCGCCGCGACCGCGCGCGCCGGCTCGACGATGCCGCGCACGAGGAAGACGCCGAAGGCGGCGAGCAGCACGGCGGCGCCGACCAGGGCGACGATGCCGGCGTGCACGGCGGCGCCGGCCTGGCTGTTCGCCGAGGCCTCGTCGGCGGAGGCGAGCGCAGACTCGCTGGTGAGCAGGCGGTCGAGCCTCGATCTGATCGCGTCGATCCGGAATACCCCTTCGCGCGTTGCGACGGGTGCTCTCGCCGCCGCTGCGCTGACGCGGGCGATGGCGATCAGCGGCACGCCGTACTCGGAGATGTAGGCGCTCGTCAGCTGCGAGAGCTGCGTGGCCTGCCAGCTCTCGGCGGGCTGGCCGGCGAGCAGCCGGGTGACCTTCGCGTAGGCCGGCGGCAGTTCGGTACGCGCCCGCCGGAACGAGACGAGGAAGCGGTCGTTGCCGCTGACGACGAACGCACGCAGGCTCGTCTCGAGCTCGTCGACCAGCGACTCGACGCCGAGCGTCGCGCCCGTCACGTCTCTCGAGCGCGCCTGGACATCGGTCGAGCTCCGCAGGTGGGAGATCGCGACGAAGAGGACGCCGAAGGTCGCCGCCACGAGCGCGGCGAGCACGATGCTTCCGGCCGCCGCCCGCCGGCCGAGCGGCAGCGAGGTCGTCCAGCGCCGCGCCCGACCGGCGCCGCCGCCGAGGGAACGGATCGCGGCCAGACCCCGTGGCCTCATCTCAGCCGGCTGCGGGGAGGAGCTCCTCGACGAGCGATCGGAGCTCCTCCGGGTCGAATGGCTTCTTTACGAACCGCGTCGTCCCCGCGGCGAGCGCAGCGCGTCGTTCGGCCGGGCCCGACAACGCCGAGACGACGACGACCGGCGTCCCCGCGAGCTCGGGATCGTTGCGAAGGTGGTCGAGCACCGCGAGCCCACCGGTACGAGGCATCATCACGTCGAGCAGGACGAGGTCGGGTCTCACTCGGCGCAGGAGCTCGATCGCCTCGGCCCCATCCGACGCCTCCGTGAACGAGTACCCGGGGTCGAGCGAGATCCGGATGAGCTCACGCAAGCTCGGCTCGTCATCACAGATGAGGATCGATGGGCTGTCCACCCCCGGCTCAGATCCCCAGCCGGAAGAGGAGAAACTCCTTGGCCGGGTAGCCGGCGAGGTACGTGACGGTCAGGGTGCCCCGCACGTTGTCGTAGAGCCCGGTGCCGCCAAGCACCGCGAGCTCGTAGAAGAGCCGCGAGGCGATCACCCCGCCGACCATGATCTTCCCCTTCGGCAGGAAGAAGGTGCCGCTGCAGTTCGAGGAGCCGGTGCCCGTGTCGATGCAGGTGATGTCCGAGTGGCCGATCGGCCTGGGCGTAATCCCCTTGTTGTAGAGCTGCTGCCGGTAGAAGTCGAGATCGCCCGCGTGCGTCTTCTGCCCCGGCCCGCGGACGTGGATGTGCTTGACCAGGCGGTCCGTGACCTTGATCGTGCCGGGGGTGCTCAACGTCCCGGCGCCGAGCGCCGGAGCAGCGACGGCGAGCACGGCTGCGGCGCCCCCCGCCGCGGCCAGTGCCAGGGCAAGGCCCAACCTCACAAGACCTCGCTTCCGCGGCCAGCCGCGAGGGCCCGCTCGGGTGCGAGCAGCGGGTTGCGAATCGCGAGCAGGTCAGGCTCGCAGGCCTCAAAACCGTCGACGACGTCAGGGTCGAATTGCGTCCCGGAGCCCCGCCGGATCTCCGCGACCGCCTCGGCCCACGAGACCGCCCGCCGGTAGGGGCGGTCGTCGGTCATCGCGTCGAGTGCGTCGGCCACGGCGAAGATCCGGGCGCCAACCGGGATGTCCCCTCCCGCCAAGCCGTCCGGGTAGCCGGTGCCGTCCCAGCGCTCGTGATGGGAGCGGACAACGCGCAGCCCCTCCTCGTGGAGCAACGGCAGCGAGGCGAGCAACTGCTCCCCGAGGACGGAATGCTTCTCCATCTCGCGCCGCTCCTCGAGATCAAGCAAGCCCGGCTTGAGCAGGATCCGGTCCGGGATGCCGATCTTGCCGACGTCGTGGAGAAGAAAGCCCCACTCGAGGCTCGGATCGTCCATGAGCGCGGGCATGATCTCGACTGCGAGTCGGACTCCGTATGCCGTGACCCGCACGGAGTGATCGTTCGAGCCGAAATCGCGGGAGTCGAATGCGGTGATGAGCGCGACGAGCGTCTGCCGGTGTGCCTCGTCGAGCTTCTCCTGCCGGCGACGGCCGAGCTCGAGCAGGCTCCGCAGCTCTCCCGACTCGGCGGCGACATGCCCGAGCGGCGTCACTCCCAGTGAGCGCTGCAGGAGCGCCAGAAGCTCCAGCGGGTCAAAGGGCTTGCGCAGGTACGCCGTCGCGCCCGCCGCTTTGGCGCTTGCGGCAGCCTGGCTCGAGCCGCTGATCACGACGATCGGCATCGACCGCGTCCGCGGGCTCTCGCGGAGCCGCTCGCAGTAGAACAGGCCGTCGATCCCCGGCAGCCCGATGTCGATCACGATCGCGTCGGGGACGCGTTCGATGATCATGCGCTCGGCCTCGATCACGTGGCCGGCTTCCCTCACGTCGAGCCCTTCCAGCTCGAGCACGGCGCGAACCAGACCGCAGAGCTCCGCGTCGTCGTCGACGACCAGGACCTGACGATTCGACATCTTCCGACCCCCGTGGGTTGACGACAGCCTTTATCGGGCGTTTTCGACCGCGTATAGCGGGTTCTGAAGTGTTTTCACCAAGTTCCCCCGGGCGGGGGATCAAGGTTTACAACGCGAACACACTCCGAGCAGGATCTGCCCGCTCAATGACGTATCCGTTCGCCGGGCGATCCTCACCGTGTCGAGCGTGCCTAGGCCGGAAGGCCACCTTGCTCGACTCCCGATCGACGCGATGCGTTCAGCGCTATCCCCGCCGTTCGAGCACTGCGGTACGGCACGCGGGAGCTGTTTGCAGGGCGCTGCGTCCAGTCGTCTTGTCGGTAGCTAACTGTCCTGCCTACAGAGGTTGTTGGAATTCCCCCGCTTTGGTGGACATCATCTGACTGAGCGCGTCTTGGTCGGGAAGGATGTCTGTCATGCCGAAGATCCCGCCGTACTCGTTGGAGTTCCGCTTGGAGGCTGTGAGGCTGTTGCGGAGCAGCGATCGTCCGATCCCGCAGCTCGCTCGTGAGCTGGGGGTCTCGCCGCAGTCGTTGCGGAACTGGTCGACCCAGCTCGACGTCGATCAGGGCAAGGCCGAGGGGTTGAGCTCGAGCGAGCGTGAGGAGCTCCGCAGGCTCCGCCGGGAGAACCGGATCCTGACCGAGGAGCGGGAGATCCTAAAAAAAGCCGCGGCCTTCTTCGCCAGGGAGGGCGGGACCCGGTGAGCGTCTTCCGGTTCATCGCCACGGAGAAGGCTTCGCATTCGATCACCCTGATGTGCCGTGTGCTCGAGGTCAGCCGATCCGGGTACCACGCCTGGACGAAACGGCCTCTGGGGCCGCGTGCGGTCGAGGATGCCCGCCTGACCGAGCGGATCCGGGAGCTGCACAAGAAGCGCCGCGGCGTCTACGGCTCGCCGCGGATCTGGTCCGACCTGGTCGTCGACGACGGCGAACGGATCGGCCGCAAGCGCGTCGAGCGGCTGATGCGCCAGGCCGGCCTCTCCGGCCTGGTCACCAAGAAGTGGAAGGCAACGACGATCCGCGTGCCGGGCGTCAGGGTCGCGGACGATCTGCTCGACCGCAACTTCGCCGCCAGCGCCCCGAACCGCTGCTGGGTCGCCGACATCACCTACCTGCGCACCTGGGAGGGCTGGCTCTACCTCGTGGCGGTGCAAGACTTGTACAGCCGCCGGATCGTCGGCTGGGCGATGGCCGACCACATGCGGGCCGAGCTCGTCACCGACGCCCTGCAGATGGCGCTCGCCCACCGCCGACCCGCCCGCGGGCTGATCTGGCATTCCGATCAGGGCAGCCAATTCGTCAGCCTCGCCTTCGGCCAGCAGGCCCGCGCCGCCGGGATCGCGCAGTCGATGGGCAGCAAGGGCGACTGCTTCGATAACGCCGTCGCCGAGAGCTTCTTCGCGACGCTGAAGAAGGAGCTGATCAACCGCCGCTCCTGGCCCACCAAGGCCGAACTCCGCACCGAGGTCTTCGACTACATCGAGGTCTTCTACAACCGCGAGAGACGCCACAGCACCCTCGGCCAGCGCTCCCCCGCCGACTACGAGAGACTCCGCCTACCCGCTATCGCACAAGAGCAAGTCGCCTAACCAAAACCCGTCCACGGAAGCGGGGGAATTCCATGTGAACGGCTGACGGTTCTATCCGGCCCTCCTTTGAGGCTGTGGGTCTTCCCGGACTCGCGCTCAAAGGAGGGGACGGATGTTGCTGCACGCTAATGCCAAGCTCGGATTGGCTGGCCGGTTCGCGTTGGTCCGCGCGGTCGAGGAGGGCGCGTCGTTGAAGGAGGCTGCGGCTGCTTTCAACGTGTCGCCTGCGACGGCGCACCGCTGGTGGCACCGCTGGTTGGAGGCGGGCGAGGAGGCCCGCCAGACGCTCTCATGCCTGTTTGATCGATCCAGCCGCACCGGTCACCTCGTCAGCTCGCGCCCGAGCTCGAGGAGTCGATCTGCGCTTGCCGACGCGCGACTGGCTGGGGGCCTCGCCTGGTCGCCGGCGCGACAGGGTTCGCTCACTCGACGGTCTGGAAGGTCCTGAAGCGGGCGGGGATCTCGCGGCCGCCGCGAGCGGTCAAGGAGCCGGCCAACAGGTACGAGTGGCCATGTCCCGGCGACCTGCTCCACATGGACACGAGCCGCTACGCGCGCTTCTTGCGTCCCGGCCACGCGGTCACGGGCGACCGCTCCCAGCACTCACGCAACTGGATGCGCCCCGAAACACGGGTCGGCTACGACTTCGCACACGCGATCGTCGACGACCATTCGCGGCTCGCCTACGTCGAGCTCCACGACGACGAACGCGCCGCGACAGTCACCGGCTTCGTCGAACGTGCACTCGCGTTCTTCGCCGAGCACGGGATCATCGCCAAGCGCCTGATGACCGACAACGGCTTCAGCTACGTCAAGAACCGCTCGCTCCGCGAGCTGCTCGGCCGTCGGGGCATCCGCCACTTGACCACCGAGCCATACCGGCCCCGCACCAACGGCAAGGTCGAACGCTTCCACCAGACGATGGGCCGCGAGTGGGCATACTGACTCGCATACCGCTCACACCACCAACGCAACCAGGCCCTGCCACACTGGGTCGACCACTACAACCGGCAGAGGCCACACAGCTCACTCGGAAACCAGCCCCCGATCAGCCGCGTTCACAACGTCCGTGGGTAGGACAGCTAACGCGCGCCGAGAGCAGCCGGACCTCGCGAAGAAGGAGACCCCGAACCCGATCCGGAAGCGGGCCGCCTGAGGCAATGTCGCGGCGCCGCGAGGCGCGTGTGACATCACTGTGACTTGTCAATCACATCATTAAGATGTTATTATGACTTCATGCAGCTCGACGGCTATGTCCAGGCGCTCCGCGAGGACCTCATCCGAGTCGCAGCGGTCGGCGACGAGTCGATCGCCCGCGCAGCCGAGCTGCTTGGGCTCGCGCTCGAGTCGTCTCTCGGCCGGCGACTCCAGGAGGCGCTCGCCGAGTCGGCGCTCGAGCTCTCGGCTCAGCTCGACCACGGGAGCGTCGAGGTGCGGATCGCCGGCCGCGACCCGGAGCTCGTCTACGTCGGCGACGCGGAGTCGCCGCCGGTCGAAGCGACGGGCGAGACCCTCGGCGCCCGGATCACCCTTCGCCTGCCCGAGAGCCTGAAGGCCCGGCTCGAGGCCGCCGCCTCCGCCGGCGGCGTCTCGGTCAACACCTGGCTCGTGCAGGCGCTCAGCCGAGCGCTCGAGCCGCGCCCATCCGCCGGTGGCAGCCGCTACCGGCTCACCGGCTTCGGCCGGAGCTGAAAGGAGCCCGTATGCCTGCATCCCGTGCCGCAACCTCCGAGACGGCGCACGCCGGTTTCGCCGGTCTGCCGGAAAGGGGAGCCTGACGATGGCCGAGCAGCGTTTTTCCACGCCGCGGCCCGTCCGGCTCGAGGTCAAGCTCTCCATCGGCGACGTCGAGGTCGCCACCGTCGAGGGCGGCGAGTCGACGGTGAGGCTCGAGGGGTCGCAGAAGCTCGTCGAGGCGACGAAGGTCGAGCTCGTCGGGGATCGGCTCGTGGTCGCGCTGCAGCGGAAGGCGTTCTTCGGCTTCTTCGACGGGTCGCTCCACGTCCATGCCCGGGTCCCTCACGGCAGCAGCGTAGAGATCGTGGCGCTGGGCGCGGCGACCCTCGACGGCGCGTTCGGCCGGCTCGAGATGAGCTCCGCCTCCGGCGACGTCCGGCTCACGGGTGAGCTGGAAGGCGACGCGAACGTGAAGACCGTGAGCGGGGACGTGCGCCTCCCCCGCGTCGGAGGCGACCTGACCGTGCAGACGGTCTCGGGCGACGTCGGCGCCGAGGCGGTCGACGGCTCCGTCTCGGTGAAGTCCGTCTCGGGCGACGTTCGCGTCGGCTCCCTGCGGCAGGGCACGGTGACCGTTCAGAGCGTCTCGGGCGACGTCGAGCTCGGTGTCGCGCCCGGCACGAACGTCGACGTCGACGCCGTGTCGGCCTCCGGCGAGCTCAGCTCGGAGGTGCCGCTCTCGGGCGCGCCCGGCGGCGAGGCCGGGCCGACGCTCGTCGTGCGCAGCAGGACGGTGAGCGGCGACTTCCGGGTCTTCCGCGCCGCCTGAGAGCGCGGAGCCCCGGAGGGCCTCGAGCTGGTCGGCCTCGACCGGCCGGCCCGGAACGACACGAGGCGCGACCGGCGCGACGGACGCACAGCCGGCTCAGCTCCCGCGGTCGCCACGTCCGCCGAGGAACGCGGTCACGTGGTCGGGGACGTAGGTCATCGTCGAGCGGTCGGGGCGCACATATCCCTCGTCGCCCTGGCGCGAGGGCAGCGTCAGCCTCGGCGGCTCGTGCACCTGGTACGGGATCTGCGACAGCAGGTGCGCGATGCAGTTCAGCCGCGCCCTGCGCTTGGAGTCGGCCTCGACGACGTACCACGGCGCGGCGGCCGTGTCGGTGTGGACGAACATCTCGTCCTTCGCGCGCGAGTAGTCGACGAAGTGGCTGCGAGAGGCGAGGTCCATCTCGCTCAGCTTCCAGCGTCTGGTCGGGTCGTCGATGCGGGCGCGAAACCGTCGCTCCTGCTCCTCGTCGCTGACCGAGAACCAGTACTTGAGCAGGACGATCCCGTCCTCGACCAGCATCTGCTCGAACACCGGGCACTGGCGGAGGAAGCGGCGATGCTCCTCGGGGGTGCAGAAGCCCATCACCTTCTCGACGCCGGCGCGGTTGTACCAGCTGCGGTCGAAGAGCGCGATCTCCCCGGCTGCCGGTAGGTGCGCGATGTAGCGCTGGAAGTACCACTGCGAGCGCTCACGCGTGCTCGGCGCGGGCAGGGCGACGATGCGCGCCCAGCGCGGGTTGAGATGCTCGAGGATCCGTTTGATCGCGCCGCCCTTGCCGGCGGCGTCGCGGCCCTCGAAGATGACCGCGATGCGGGCGCCCGTCAGGCGCAGCCACTCCTGCATCAGCGCGAGCTCGAGCTGCAGGCGCTCGAGCTCCTCCAGATAGGGTCGCTTGCCGAGCTTCGGCAGAGCGTGATCGGGGCCCTGCTCTCCCATCCGACCGGGAGATTAGTCCCGGGACCTGCCGGCTGCGACGGCGCGGGCTCGAGGCGAGAGGCGGCGCGTACGTCGAGCGTCTATTGTCGCCGCTCGGCACTGTGCAGCTCGAACTCGAGATACACACGGCGAATGCGATTGCCGCGACCCCACCCGGCACCTGCCGGAACGGCCGCCCGGCATGATCGTCCCGACTCCCGCGAGCCGGCCCGGATCGCCCGCGGCCGGCGTTCGTGTCGCGGGTGATCCCGACCCGCGCGCCGCGGGCCCGGGCGAGACGCTTCGCGGCGGGCGGGCATGATCGCGTACCTCAGCCACCGCTTTCCGAAGTACACCGAGACGTTCACCTACGACGAGGTCGCCGGGCTGGCCGCAGCCGGGCTGCCCGTGCGGATCTACAGCTTCCGCGCGGGTGACGAGCTCGACTGGCCGGTCGAGGGGTTCGAGCTCCGGCGGCTGCCACGGCGCCCCGGCCCGTACCTGGCGGCCCTCGGCCGCTGCGCCCTGCGGAGCCCGGGCGGGGTCGTGCTCGCGCTCCGCTGGACGCTGCTGGGACGGTTTCCGCGCCGGCCGACCTGGCGCGAGCGCCTGACCGCCCTCGCCTCCCTGCCGCGCGGCGCCTGGCTCGCGCTCGAGCCCGGGATCGAGCTCTACCACGCGCAGTTCGCCAACGAGACCGCCACGACGGCGCTCGTCGCCGCGCTCCTCTCGGGTCGACGGTTCAGCTTCCGGAGCCACACCGCCCCGAACCCGCAGCTGCTGCCAACCAAGCTCGCCCGGGCGGCGATCGTCCTGGCGATCTCCGAGCACGACCGGGAGCTGCTCGTCGCGGCAGGGCCGGGGGCCAACGTCGTCGTCTCGCGCCTCGGCGTCCGGATCCCGCCCGGCCCGGGTGCGCGGGAGCCGGGCCTGATCGCCTCGGTGGGCAGCCTGATGGAGAAGAAGGGCCATCACGTGCTGCTCGAGTCGTGCGGGATCCTGGCCGCCGCCGGGATCGAGTTCAGGTGCGAGATCGCCGGAGAGGGCTGGATGCAGGCGGACCTCGAGCGGCGGATCGCCGAGCTCGGCCTGACCGGGAGGGTGAGGCTTCGCGGCCGGCTGTCGCGAGCCGAGATCTACGAGCTCCTCGGGCGGGCCTCGCTCGTCGTGCTCGCCTCCGTCCGGTCGGAGCAGGAAGGCGACGACGGCATCCCCGTGGTGCTGATGGAGGCACTCGCCTGCGGATCGCCGGTGGTCGCAACCGCCGTGTCCGGGATTCCCGAGATCGTCGTCGACGGCGAGACCGGGCTGCTGGTCGAGCCCGACGACGCGGAGGCGCTCGCGGCGGCCGTCAGGCGGCTGCTGGAGACGCCGGAGCTCGCGGACGCGCTGGCCGAGCAGGGCAGGCGGACGGTCGCGTCCGACTACGACGCCGCGACGGCGTACGAGCGGGCGGCCCGGCTTCTGGCCGCCGTGTCGGAGGCCCAGCCTCCGCGGGGCGGGCCGGCGGGACCGTAGACCCTTCGGCAGCACGCGCCGGGGTCTGCGGCCTTGCCGCGGCGGGATCGGCGTTTCCGCGGATGCGGGTCCGGGGCGGTTCTGCAACGGTCATGGCGGAGAAGCGATCGAGGCGGCAGGGATGGCGAAGCTCAATCTGGCTGGGCGCGCCGGCAGGTGGAGCGCCGAGAACTGGAAGAAGGCACTGTTCGGGTGGCTCGTGTTCGCGGTTGCCGCCATGGTGATCGGCAACACCGTCGGCCACATCCAGATGGCGGACTCGAAGGCGGCGGCAGGCGAGACGGCCACGGCGCTGCGGCTGCTCGAGCGGGCGGGCCTCAAGCAGCCGGCAACCGAGAGCGTGCTGATCCAGAGCCGGACTCAGACGGTGCGCGACGCGGCATTTCTCTCGGCGATGGCGGGTGTCGTGCAGACCCTGAGCGACCAGCAGGACGTCGCGAACATCCAGAACCCGCTCGTAGCGGACGCGAGCGGCGGGCAGATCTCGCGGGACGGCCACTCGGCGCTCGTCCAGTTCACGATCACGGGCGACCCCAACACGGCGAAGGACCGCGTCGAGCCGATCCTCGAGGCGATCGCGGGCGTGCAGGCGGCGAACCCGGGGCTCTCGGTGCAGGAGGTCGGTAACGCCAGCGCGAGCTACGAGCTGAACCAGCGCTTCAGCAAGGATTTTGCCAACGCCGAGCGGCTGACGATCCCGATCACCCTGATCATCCTGCTCGTCGCCTTCGGCGCGGTCGTCGCCGCCGGAGTGCCGGTACTGCTCGCCTTCTCCGCCGTGCTCGCGTCGCTCGGGCTCTTCGCGCTGGTGACGCACGCCTACAGCGGCGACTACCAGTCGACCTCGTCGGTCATCCTCCTGATCGGGATGGCGGTCGGAGTCGACTACTCGCTCTTCTACCTGCGCCGGGAGCGCGAGGAGCGCGCGGCCGGGCAGGAGCCCCGGGCGGCGCTGCTGAGAGCCGCCTCGACCTCGGGGCAGGCCGTCCTGATCTCGGGCGGAACGGTCCTGATCGCGATGGCGGGGATGTTCATCGCCGGGAACAGGATCTTCACCTCGTTCGCGATCGGCACCATGCTCGTCGTCCTCTGCGCCGTGATCGGATCGGTCACGGTGCTGCCTGCCGTCCTCGGGAAGCTCGGCGACCGCGTCGATCGAGGCCGCGTCCCCTACTTCGGCCGCAGGAAGCACTCCGCAGGCGAGTCGCGCATCTGGGCGTTCGTGCTCGACCGCGTGCTCCGCCGGCCCGTCCTCTCGGTCGTGCTCGCCGGCGGGCTGCTCCTGGTCGCGGCGTCGCCCACGCTCGGCATGCACACCAAGCTGCCGAGCTTCACCGACATGCCGGGCGACATGCCGATCGTGAAGACCTACAAGGCGGTGATCGCGGCGTTCCCGGGCGCCCCGACGCCGGCCAGCGTCGTCATCCGCGCGAAGACCGTCCGCGACCCGGCGGTCGCGGCGGCGATCCAGAGCCTCGAGCAGGCGGCGACCGCCAGCGGGCAGATGTTCCCGCCCTTCCTCGTCGTGGTCAGCCCCGACGACACCACCGCCGACATCCAGATTCCGGTCGCCGGCAACGGCGACAACGCCGCCTCGCTGGCGGCGCTCGCCGCGCTGCGGAACACCGTCCTGCCCCGGACGATCGGCAAGCTCCAGGGGGTCCAGTACGCCGTCGCCGGCGAGACCGCGGGCACCCACGACTGGAACGAGCAGATGAAGTCGCGCATGCCGTGGGTGATGGCGTTCGTGCTCGGGCTCTCGTTCACGCTCCTGCTGCTGACCTTCCGCTCCGTCGTGATCCCGGTGACGGCGATCGTGCTCAACCTGCTCTCCGTCGGCGCCGCCTACGGCCTGCTGGTGCTGATCTTCCAGCACACGTGGGCGGAGGGGATCCTCGGCTTCACCTCGAACTTCGCGATCACCTCGTGGCTGCCGATGTTCCTGTTCGTCGTCCTCTTCGGGCTCTCGATGGACTACCACGTCTTCATCGTCAGCCGGATCAGGGAGCTCCACGACGGCGGGATGTCGACCACGGAGGCCGTCTCGCAGGGGATCAGGCGAACGGCGGGGACGGTCACGAGCGCCGCGATCATCATGGTCGCCGTGTTCGCGATCTTCGGGACGCTCCAGCTGATCATGATGAAGCAGCTCGGGGTCGGACTCGCGCTGGCCGTGCTGATCGACGCGACGGTCATCCGCGGCGTCCTCCTGCCGGCCACGATGAAGCTCCTCGGCGAGTGGAACTGGTACATGCCCCGCCGCCTCGAGTGGCTGCCCTCGCTCGCGCCCGGTCGCGGGGCGAAGCCGAGGGCGCACCGGCACTTGTCGCTGCCCGGGCACTAGTGCATCCGGGAAGCGCGGCCGGCAGCTCGTCGCCGCCATCCGGAGCGGCCGTCGTTGACTTCCCGCCGGATCCCACTACTGTGTCTCGCGTGTGGCACGGAGCTGTCGCGGGTCGCCGGTGGTCGCTGCTCGGCCTAGCGGCGATCGTGGCGCTTGCTCTGGCGGCGGCGCCTGCGCCGGCCGATTCGCTCTTCCCGATTCTCGAGATCGGCGGCGACAGCCACCTGCTCCGGACCGAGAACGACCTCACGGTCGACCTCTACAACCTCGACGCCGGCGGCGACACGGAGGGGATCGCGCTCGAGACCCCCGCTGGCTTCGGCGCCTCGATCGTCCACGCGGTCGGGACGAGGATCGGCGACGCCGAGGTGGGGGTCGTCACGGGCTCCGGCGGCAAGATCACCGACTACCAGGGCTCGCTGCTCGTGCTCGACCCGGCCGCCTACGCCGCCGACGCGAACGCCCAGGCCTGCGACCCCGGCCCGCACGCGGCGACCTGGAGCCTCAGCGTCAGCAACGTCGCCCACGGGCTTCTGACCATCCCGATCGCGGTCGACAGGGCGGGCGGCGGCTACCGGTTGACGATGTGCCTCGCCGCCGTCCACGCGCTCTCGCGCGAGGTGTCCGAGGTGTACTTCGAGACGAACGGCATCTTCCGGAACCCGGGCACGCCCGGTTCGTACCTCTTCGACGCGAGCGTGACGCCGTACGGCCCCGGCGGCACGGCCGACACGGGGGCGGCCTACGAGGTTCGCGGGTACGAGCTGCTGCCGCAGCTGCTGAGCCTCGTGCCCGTGTTCCACGCACCGACGAAGACCCTGGTCGCCACCGGGAAGCTGGTTGCGAACGGCAAGCCGCGCGTCGGGATCAACGTCCACGTCTATGCGGCCAGGTCGGCCGACGCGGTCAACTGGGCCGATCTCGGCGTCGCCGTCACCGGCAAGGACGGCTCGTACACGTTCTCGAAGAAGTTCGGGAGCTTCCGCTACGTCTACCTCTACGCCCACGTCAACCACTACAGCTGGCCGACCTGCGGCAAGGGCTCGGGCCTGCCGGGCGGGTGTGCGTCGTACTCCTACGACGGCCGCAGCTCGTACGTGGAGAAGGTCGTCACGAGCGCCGAGCCCTGATAGCCCGCGCCGGGGTCTCGCCGGCCGTCCTCACGAGCTACACGGGGGCATGGCGGGCCGCTCGCCGTCCTGCCAGAGCCGGAAGCCGCCCCTGAACGCGTTCTCGTTGCTGCCGAGTCGCGTGTCCGGCGGGAGCGCGCTGAGCCGCGCCGCGTTCCCGCCGCCGAGGACGATCGTGTCCGGCTCGAGCGCCCGGCGCAGGTCCTCGACCGCGTCTGCGACCACCTCCTCCCAGCGCTTCTTCCCCAGCCGCTTGCGGCCTCGCTCGCCGAGATAGTCCTCGAACGTCCGTTTCCTGAACGGCAGGTGGGCGAGCTCCATCGGCTCGACGACTCCGTCGACGACCAGGGCCGAGCCGAGCCCCGTGCCGAGGCCGAGAAAGAGCATCGACCCGCCCTCGTAGCTCCCGAGGGCCTGCATGGCGGCATCGTTGATCACCCTGGTCGGCGCTCCGAACGCCGCCTCGAAGTCGAATGCGACCCAGCCCCGACCGAGATTGAACGGCTCCGTCACGACGCGGCCCCGGTGCACGGGGGCGGGCACCCCGACCGTCACGAGCTCCCACCGCCAGCCGTCGGCGGCCGCGACGGCGGCCGCCACCATCCCCGCGGGTGTCAGTTCCGGGCCCGACGGGGCGCGCCGGCTCGCGGTCTCGCCGCTGGCGAGCACCTTGACGTGCGATCCGCCCACATCGACCGCGAGAACAGGCCGTTCGTCGATCGTCGCCTCCACGTGCCGGTCGGGACCGCCCGACGCACCGAAGCTTACGCGCAGCCGCCGACCCCGGCCGCGCGTAGGGTTGGCGCATGCCGGCGATCGAGGACTACGCCTTGCTCGGCAACCTCCAGACGGCTGCGCTCGTGAGCCGCGAAGGGTCGATCGACTGGTGCTGCTTCCCGCGGTTCGACTCGCGGGCCTGCTTCGCCGCGCTCCTCGGCACGGCGGAGCACGGGCGCTGGCTGCTCGCGCCGAGCGCGCCGGTCGAGCATTCGAGCCGCCGCTACCGGCACGACACGCTGATCCTTGAGACGGTCTTCGAGACGGCCGCCGGCAGCGCCCGGGTGATCGACTTCATGCCGCCCGGCGAGCGGGCCTCGGAGGTCGTTCGGATCGTCGAGGGGCTGACCGGCGAGATCGAGCTCCGCTCCGAGCTCGCGATCCGGTTCGACTTCGGCAGCATCGTCCCGTGGATGCAGCGCCTCGACGACGACCAGGTCGCGATCGCCGGCCCCGACGGGCTCCGCTACTGGACGCCGGTCGGCGCGCACGGCGAGGAGATGACGACGGTCTCGACGTTCGCCGTCTCCTCCGGCGAGCGGGTCCCGTTCGTGCTGACGTGGTTTCCCTCGCACGAGCAGCGACCCGGGAGGAGCGATCCGGAGCAGGCCCTCGCCGACACCGAGGCCTTCTGGCACTCCTGGGCCGGGCAGTGCGACCACGTCGGGGTCTACCACGAGGAGGTTCACCAGTCCCTGCTCGTCCTCAAGGCCCTCACCTACGCCCCGACCGGCGGCCTGGTCGCGGCGCCGACGACGTCGCTGCCAGAGGCGATCGGAGGGAGCCGGAACTGGGACTACCGCTTCTGCTGGCTCCGCGACGCGACGCTCGCGCTGCTCGCGATGCTGAGGTCGGGGTACCGCGAAGAGGCGGCCGCGTGGCGCCAGTGGCTCCGCCGTGCCGTCGCCGGCGACCCGGCGGACGTCCAGATCATGTACGGGATCGCCGGAGAGCGGCGGCTCGACGAGTTCGAGCTCGACTGGCTGCCCGGCTACGAGGGCTCCCAGCCGGTGCGGGTCGGCAACGCCGCCTCGTCCCAGCTCCAGCTCGACGTGTACGGGGAGGTGCTCGACGCGCTCTATCAGGCCCGCGTCCACGGCGCGCCTGCCGATGCCAACGTCTGGTCGCTGACCCGGAAGCTGCTCGACTGGCTCGAGCAGGGGTGGCGGCGCGAGGACGCCGGGATCTGGGAGGTTCGCGGCCCCGCCCGCCATTTCACCCACTCGAAGGTCATGGCCTGGGTCGCCTTCGATCGCGCGGTGCGCTTCCACGAGGAGTTCGGGGAGGACGGCCCGGTCGAGCGGTGGCGGTCGATTCGCGACGAGATCAAGGGTGAGGTGCTCGCCCGCTCCTGGAGCGCGGACAGGCAGGCGTTCGCGCAGTCGTACGGCTCCGACGAGCTCGACGCGAGCGTCCTGCTGATGCCCCTCGTCGGCTTTCTGCCCGCCGGCGACGAGCGCGTCCGCTCGACCGTCGAAGCGATCAGGCGCGAGCTGACGGTGGAGGGGCTCGTCCTGCGCTACCGGCCGCAGGAGGGCGTCGACGGGCTGCCCGGCGGCGAGGGCGTCTTCCTCGCCTGCTCGTTCTGGCTCGCGGGGGTGCTCGCGCTGCAGGGCCGCCGCGACGAGGCTCGCGAGCTCTTCGAGCGCCTGCTCGACCTGCGCAACGACGTCGGGCTCCTCTCCGAGGAGTACGACCCGGTCGCCCTCCGGCAGCTCGGCAACTTCCCGCAGGCCTTCACCCACCTCTCGCTGGTCGAGACGGCTCTGCTCCTCGGCGCAGAAGCGGGCCTCCACCACCACGCGGCGTCGGCGCCGTCCGGCTGAGCGCCGCCGGGCAGCGTCAACCCGACCCGGCGGCTGCCAGCGAGTGGAGGAGGTCGCGGAGCGCCTGCGGCGTTCCGACGACGTAGGCGTCGCGCAGCCCCGGCCCGCGGGCCTGAGGTCGTGCACGGCCCACGTGGATCGCGATCGAGCCGGGCGGCAGCGCCCGGTAGAGGTCGAGGTCGGTCACGTCGTCGCCGGCCGCGAGCACGGCATGCGAGGGTGCCTTCCCGGCCGGGAAGAGCCCGCGAACGTACGTGCCCTTGTCGACCCCGCGGGCCCGCACCTCGATCACCCGATGCCCCTGGAGCACCTCGGCGGGGATCCCCTGCAGGAGCTGGTCGAGGCTGTCGAGCAGCTCGCGCGCCCTCCAGGTGCCGTACTCCGGTTCCGCCTGGCGGTAGTGCCAGGCGACGCTGCAGGTCTTTCGCTCGACGAGGGTGCCCGGCACGTCCCGGGCGACGCGCCGCAGGACGCGTTCGACGCGCGGGAGCCACGAGAGGTCGACGTCCAGTGCCACCTGCCAGCGGCTGCCCGGCGCCCGTACGAGGTAGCCGTGCTCGGCGCAGAGGAAGATCGGCAGGTCGCCGAACCAGGACGCGAGCGTCTGGCGCTTGCGGCCGCTGACGAGGTGGACGGTCGTGGCCGGAAGCGCGGCCAGGGTGGAGAGCAGGGACCTGATCTCGGGAGTCGGAACCGCGAGATCGGGGTGGCTCGTCAGCTCCCGCAGCGTGCCGTCGTAGTCGAGCAGGAGCGTCCTCCGTCGCGCGCTTGCGAACTTCCGCTCGATCCGGGCCCGCGCGCTCCCGTCGAGCTGGGTCAGCCTGCCGGCCCTGGTGCGGTGGGCGAACCGCTCGAGCCGCTGCAGGAACGAGTGCGCCCAGTGGATCGAGTCGAGCTGCTCGACGCGATCGGCCATCAGGTCCAGCCGCCGGCGCCGCTCGGCCGGGTCGAGCGCCAGCGCCTCGACGAGCCGCGCGACCATGTCGTCGGCGTCCCACGGGTTGACGAGGAGCGCGCCCGGAAGCACGTGCGCGGCTCCCGCGAGCTCGCTCAGCAGCAGGACGCCGTGCCAGCGACCGGGCAGGGTTGGCTCGGCCGCCTGGCAGAGGACGAACTCCTGGGCGACGAGGTTCATGCCGTCGCGCAGCGGCGTCACCATCATCACGTCTGCACGCCGGTAGAAGAGCGCCAGCTCCGTCGGAGAGACGCTGCGATGGAGGTACTCGATCGGCGTCCGCCCCGGCTGGCCGAAGCGGCCGTTCACGTGCGCGATGCGACCCTCGATCTCGTCGCGCTGCGCCCGGTAGGCCGCGCTCTGCAGCCGCGAAGGGACGAGGACCTGCAGCATCGTCGTCGATTCGGCGCGCTCCGGGTCCTCTTCGAGGAACCGCTCGAATGCCTCGAGCTTCTGGGGGATTCCCTTGGTGTAGTCGAGGCGCTCGACGCCGAGCACGAGCCGCCTGCCCCGGTACCGCTCCTCGAGGTCCGCGTGCGAGACCGAGGTCTCCGGGTCGCGGAGCGTCTCGCGGAAGCTCTGGACGTCGACGCCGATCGGGTGGGCGCCGATCCCGATCAGCCGCCCGTCGTGCTCGATCGTGTCGGGCTCCGAGTCGGTCCCGAGGACGCGGAGGCACGACGAGCGGAAGTGGCGCACGTAGTCGCCGGTGTGGAAGCCGATGTAGTCGGCTCCGAGGATCCCCCGCAGAAGCTCGCTTCGCGGGGGCAACAGCCGGTAGATCTCCGACGAGGGGAACGGAACGTGCAGGAAGAAGCCGATCGCAAGGTCGGGCCTCCGGCGCCGCAGCGCCTCGGGCAGGAGCGCCAGATGGAAGTCGTGCACCCACACCTGCGAGCCGGGCGCCGACGTCTCGGCGATCGTGTCGGCGAACCGCTCGTTGACCTCCACGTAGCTCTGCCACGCCTGGCTCGTGAACCGGAAGCGGTCGACGAAGTAGTGAAACAGGGGCCAGAGCGCGTTGTTGCACATCAGCTCGTAGAAGCCCTGCTCCTCGTCTGCGCTCAGGAAGACGGGCCGGCAGCTCTCGGCGGCGAGTGCGTCGGCCACGGCGTCCTCGAGGTCCTCGGGGACGACGGCGCCGGGCCAGCCGACCCAGAGCCGCGGCTCCGAGGTGGCCCGGAGCGCCGCGACCAGCCCGCCGCTGCTCGGCGCGAGGTCGACGCGGCCGGCCTCGGTCGCGACGACGACCGGAAGCCGGTTGCTCGCGATCAGCAGGCCGTCGAACCTCGTGTGCTCCCTGGCCATCCCGTACTCCCTCCCCCGCCGGTCGTCGCCGCTGGATGTCCCGCCTCCAGTATTCCTTTCACCGGCGTCCCGGGCCCGAGATCCGGATCGCGGCGCGGCCGTCGAGCTCAGCTTCCGGCTGCGGGGCTTCAGGTCGGACGTTCCGGGCTTCAGGTCGGACGTTCCGGGGAGCGGCACTAGAATCGTCGAGTCGTGCCGACGGTCCTGACGAACTGCACGGTGGTCGATTGCTCCGGCGCCGCTCCCCGCCCCGGTGCTGCCGTCCTGATCGAGGGCGAGCGCATCGCGGCGATCGGCCCGCCGCTCGAGATCGCCGGGCTCGCCGCGGGGGCAGAGGTGCTCGATCTCGAGGGTGCGACACTCGTCCCGGGCCTCTGCAACCTGCACGTGCACCTCGGCCTGACCCTGCCGGGAGCCTCGGGCCGCGAGTTCGCGAACGAGACCCTTCCCGAGCTCGCCCTCCGCATGGCGGGGAACGCGCGCGCCGCGCTCGAGGCCGGCGTCACCACCGTACGGCTGCTCGGCGAGCGGTCCGGGGTCGACTTCGCCCTCCGCTCCGCCGTCGAGGCGGGGCGGGTTCCCGGGCCGCGGATCTTCACCGCCGGGAACGCGATCGGCTGCACCGGCGGCCACGGCTGGGCGAGCGGGAGCATCGCCGAGGCCGACGGCCCCGCCGGCTTCCGGCGCGCCGCCCGCTCGCAGATCAAGCTCGGCGCCGACTGGATCAAGATCATGCTCACGGGCGGCCTCGCCGGCGAGCACGAGCAGGTCGACACGCCCCAGCTCGCCGAAGACGAGCTCAGGGCGGCGATCGAGGTGGCGCACTCCTGGGGTCGCAAGGCGACCGCCCATGCCGGCTCGGCGACCGCGGTCGCGCTGGCGATCGAGGCGGGGCTCGACTGCGTCGAGCACGGCTACGACCTGACCGGGGAGGTCGTCGAGCGGATGGTCGAGCGCGGCGTCTGGTACGTGCCGACGATCAGCGTCACCCGTTCGGTCGCGCACCTCGACGGGCTCGGCGTCCCCGACTGGATGAAGGAGCGCATGCTGACCACCTCGGAGAGCCACTGGCGCAGCCTCGAGCTGGCGATCGCCGCCGGGGTGCAGATCGCGACCGGCACCGACATGCTTCCCGCCGAGCCGATCGAGGGCACGGTGGCGACGATCAGCGAGCTCGAGTACTACGTACGGGCCGGGATGGCCCCGCTCGCCGCGCTCCAGGCGGCCACCGTGCGCGCCGCCGAGCTGCTCGGCTGCGACGACGACCGGGGAACGCTCGCGCCCGGGAAGCTGGCCGACCTGGTCGGTGTCGACGGCGACCCGACCGTCGACATCTCGGCCCTCCGGAACATGCGCCTGGTCGTCAAGGGCGGCCGGATCGTGCGGCACGACCGGGTGCGGGCAGGCGCCCCGGCGGCCCGGCAGTAGACTCGCCGCGTGTTCGACTACGCAGGGCGCCGGGGAAGGCTCGCCGAGCGGATGCTGGCCGAGGGCGTGGACGCGCTGTTTCTCGGGCCCTCCGCCGATCTCGAGTACCTGACCGGAGTCGAGCGCCAGCTCCCGAGCTTCGGCGAGGTCTCGTACGCGCACGGCTGGGTGATCGGCGCGTTCTTCCGGCCGGGCGCCGACCCCGTCTTCGTCGTGCCGCGCATGTTCGCGACCTTCGACCTGCGGGTCCCGCCCGAGGGCGAGCTGATCGTCGTCTCGGAGACCGACGACGGCTTCGCGGTCTTCGAGCGGGTCGCCCGGCAGCTGGCGGGGGCCGGCGTGGTCGCCGTGGGCGATCGCGTCTGGGCGGAGACGGTCCTGAACCTCGGCCGGATCGTCGGGCCCGAACGGCTGAGGACCGGCTCGCAGCTCGTCAACGAGCTGCGGCGGGTCAAGACCGGCGAGGAGCTCGAGGCGATGACCCGGGCGATCGCGACGGTCGAGACGGCCATGGCCGCGGTGGCGCCCCTCGTCCTCCCCGGCGTCTCGCTGCTCGAGCTCGCCGAGCAGGTCGACCACGAGCTGCTCAGGGCCGGCTCCCGCTGCCCGTCCTTCCCCACCCACATCCTGACCGGGTTCGGCGAGGACGACTTCGACTCCGGCGAGCCGTCCGGCCGCAAGCCGATCCCGGACGGCACCTCGGTCATGTTCGACTTCGGCGGCGTCGTCGACGGCTACAGCTCCGACTTCGGGCGCACCGTCTTCTGCGGCGAGCCGCCCCCGGACTACCGCGAGACCTACGAGGTGCTGCTCGCGGCGCAGGAGGAGGGGCGCCGCGCGCTCGCCGCCGGCACGCCGGCCCGCGAGGTGAACGCCGCCTGCCGCCGCCCGATCGAGGAGGCGGGGCTCGGCGCGTACTTCCGCCACCGGATGGGCCACGGCATCGGCATGAACGTCCACGAGCGCCCGTTCATCTCGACCGAGGACGGGACGCCGCTCGAGGCCGGCATGACCTTCACCGACGAGCCCTCGATCAACATCCCGGGCCGCTACAGCGTCCGGATCGAGGACATCGTCGTGTGCGAGCAGGGAGGCGGCCGGATGCTCAACACCTACCCGCCCGATCTCGTCGTCAACGGCTGAGTCGCGGCCGGCCCGCTGTAGACTCCGACGCTCGATGGAGTTCTTCGAGGTCGTCGCCCGGCGCCGGATGCACCGCCGATCGAGGTGATGGAGGCGCGGACGACGATCTTCTGCGAGCGGGCCGAGGTCGTGACCGACTCGGGCGGCGCGGGTCGCTGGCGCGGCGGCACCGGCATGCGCCGCGACCTGGCCTTCCTCGGGGCGGGCGAGGTGGTCACCGTCTCGAAGAAGACGACCTCGCGGCCGTGGGCCCTCGACGGCGGGCACGAGCCGGAGCCGAACACGCTGATCGCCTACCCCGACACGCCGCGCGAGCGGCGCGTGAGCACGAAGCGGGTCCCGGTGGAGCCGGGAGACCGCTTCCGCGTCCTCTCCGCCGGCGGCGGCGGCCGCGGCGACCCCCGCCTGCGTGAGCCGGAGCGCGTCCGGGAGGACGTGCTCGACGGGTTCGTCTCCGCCGGGGCCGCGCTCGCCGTCTACGGCGTCGATCCCGAGACCTGGGAGCGGGTCGAATGACGGGGGTCGTCGGGACGTCGGTCCGGCGGCCGGAGGAGCTGCCGCTGCTTCGCGGAGAGGCGAGCTTCGTCGCCGACATCTCGCCGCCGGGCACGGTGCACGTCGCGTTCGTGCGCAGCCCCTACGGGCACGCGCGCCTGCTCGGCGTCGACTGCTCGGCGGCCCGGGCCTTTCCCGGCGTGGTCGAAGCGCTCTCGGCCGCCGACCTCGCAGACGTCCCCGGGCCGATCCCGGTTCGCCTCCACCCCGATCCACGGCTCGAGCCGTTCCTGCAGAGCGCGCTCCCCCGCGACAAGGTGCGGTATGCCGGCGAGATCGTCGCCGTCGTGGTCGCGGCCGACCGCTACGCCGCGGAGGACGCCGCCGAGCTCGTCGCGGTCGACTACGAGCCGCTCGCCGCCGCGGTCGACACGACCGAGGCGGCCGGGCCCGGCGCCCCGCTGCTGTTCGAGGCGGCCGGCAGCAACGTGACGATGGACTACGTCGTCGAGTACGGCGACCTCGACGCCGCCTTCGCCGCGGCGAGCCTCGTCGTCTCGGGCAGCTTCCGCACGAACCGCCACAGCGGCTCGCCGATCGAGACCCGCGGCCTCGTCGCCTCGTTCGCCGACGGCGTCCTGACCGTTTGGGGGCCGACGAAGGTGCTGCACGGGAACCGGCGGACGCTCTCGCAGCTCCTCGACCTCCCGCTCGAGCGGATCCGGCTGGTCGAGCCCGCCGTCGGCGGCGGCTTCGGCGTCCGCGGGGAGGTCTACCCGGAGGACCTGCTCGTCCCGCTGCTCGCGCTGCGCCTCGGCCGCCCGATCAAGTGGATCGAGGACCGGGCCGAGCATCTCGTGGCGGCCAACCACTCCCGCGAGCAGCATCACGAGGCCGAGCTCGCGCTCGACCGCGACGGGACGATCCTCGGCCTGCGGACGCGCTTCCTGCTCGACACCGGCGCCTACGTCCGCACCCACGGCATCCGGGTCGGGGAGATCTCCGCGAAGTCGATGGTCGGCCCGTACCGGATCCCGGCCTACCGGGGGCACGTCAGCCAGGTCGTGACGAACAAGACGCCGGCCGGGACCTACCGCGGCCCGGGCCGCTTCGAGACGAACTTCGTGCGCGAGCGCCTGATCGACATGGCCGCGCGGCGCCTCGGCCTCGACCCGGCCGAGATCCGCCGCCGGAACCTCTACCGGGCCGACGAGCTGCCCTGCGAGCCCGGACCGCGGGACTGGGGCGAGCCGATCGTCTACGAGAGCGGCGATCCGCCCGGGATGCTCCGGCTGGCACTCGACGCGCTCGGATACGACGAGCTGCGGGCCGAGCAGGCCCGGGGCGGGCGCCGGCTGGGGATCGGGATCGCCGCCTTCATGGAGGACGGGGGCCTGGGCGGGCTCGGGACGACCCCGGGCGAGTTCGCGCGCGTGGTGATCCACGCCGGCGGCAGCGCGACCGTCTTCAGCGGCGTCACCGACATGGGGCAGGGCTTCAAGACGATGCTCGCCCAGGTCTGCGCCGACGGGCTCGGGCTCGCGTTCGAGCAGGTGAGCGTCGTCCACGGGGACACCGACGCGGTCGAGTCCGGCGGCGGGACCTGGGCGAGCCGCGGCGCGATCCTGGCCGGCAATGCCACGCTGCTCGCAGCCCGGGAGGCGAGGCTGAGGCGCGACGCGGGGGAGCCGCTGCCGGTCGAGGCGAGCTGCACCCACACCCAGCCCCGGATGACGTACTCGCCCGGGGCGCATGCCGTTGCGGTCGAGGTCGACCCCGACACCGGGATCGTCACCCTGCTCCGCCAGGCGATCGCCTACGAGGTGGGCCGTGCGCTCAACCCCGGCATCGTCGAGGGGCAGATCCACGGCGGTCTCGCGCAGGGGATCGGCGGGGCGCTGCTCGAGCACTTCGTCCACGACGAGACCGGCCAGCCGCTCGCGACGAGCTTCATGGACTACCTGCTCCCGACCTCGCTGGAGATGGCGCGCACGCAGACCGTCGTCGTCAGCGAGGACGCGCCCTCCCCGAGCAACCCGCTCGGCGTGAAGGCCGTGGGCGAGGTGGGCCCGTCGAGCGCCGGGGCCGCGATCGGGAACGCGATCGCCGATGCGCTCGCAGACCTCGATCCCGAGGTGGTCACGCTTCCGTTCACGCCCGAGCGCGTCTTCGGCTGGCTCCATCCCTCCGAGCGATGACCCGGCTCCCGATCACGCTGACGGTCAACGGGACGGAGCGCAGCGGCGAGGCCGAGCCGCGCCGGACGCTGGCCGACTTCCTGCGCGAGGACCTCGGGCTGACGGGCACGCACCTCGGCTGCGAGCACGGGATCTGCGGGGCGTGCACCGTGCTGCTCGACGGGAGCTCGGTGCGGTCGTGCCTCGTGCTCGCGGTCCAGGCGGCCGGCGCCGAGGTCGTGACCGTCGAGGGGCTCGCCGGCGAAGGGCTGCACCCGGTCCAGCAGGCCTTCTGGGACGAGCACGCCCTCCAGTGCGGCTTCTGCACGCCCGGCTTCCTGATCAGCGCGATCGAGCTCCTCGCGGAGAACCCCGACCCGTCCGAGCAGGAGATCCGCGAGGCGATCGCCGGCAACCTCTGCCGCTGCACCGGGTACGTGAACATCGTCCGCGCGATCCGGCGCGCCGCGGGCGAAGGAGCGTCCGCTTGAAAGCCGCCCCCTTCGACTACGTCGCTCCCGCCTCGCTCGACGAGGCCGTCGCCGTGCTCGCCGGGGCGGAGGGCGAGGCGAAGGTGCTCGCCGGCGGGCAGAGCCTCGTCCCGGTGCTCGCCTTCCGCCTCGCGCGGCCGGGCCTGCTCGTCGACCTGAACCGGATCCCCGGGCTGTCGTACGTGCGCGAGCTCGAGGGCGGCGGGCTCGCGATCGGCGCGATGACGCGCACGCACGAGCTCGAGGTCTCCCCGCTCGTCGCCGGTCGCTGGCCGCTCGCCCGCGCCGCTGCCCCGCACATCGGCCACCGCCAGATCCGCAACCGCGGCACGGTCGGCGGCAGCATCGCGCACGCCGACCCCGCCGCCGAGCTGCCCGCGGTCGCGCTGGCCTCGGACGCGCTCCTGACCGTCCGCGGCCCGCACGGCGAGCGCACGATCCCGGCCGGAGAGTTCTTCGTCTCCGTGTTCACGACGGTCCTCGAGCCCGGCGAGGTGCTGACGGAGATCCGCGTCCCCGCGGCCGCACCGGGAACCGGTTCGGCGTTCGTCGAGGTGAGCCGCCGGCACGGCGACTTCGCGCTCGCGGGAGCCGCCGCCACCGTCACGCTCGACGGCGGCGTCTGCACCGGCGCGGCGCTCGTGCTGATCGGCGTGGGAGCGACGCCGATCGCGGTGCCCGTCGCCGGGGCGCTCCTCGGCGCTGGGGTGGGCGAGGCCGAGGCGGCCGCGGCGGCCGAGCTGGCGCGCGCGCACGTCGACCCGGGCTCCGACATCCACGGCAGCGCCGCCTACCGGACGGAGCTCGCGACGGTCGTCGGCCGGCGGGCGCTGCTCACGGCCGCCGGCCGCGCCGCCGGGTAGCTACACCGAGAGCCCGAACAGGCGCTCGGCGTTACCGTGGCAGATCGCCTCGCGCGTCGCCTCGTCGATCGGCGCCGCCTCGATGAACGCGGCGCCGTCCTCGATCTGCTCCCACGGGTAGTCGCTTGCGAACATGATCCGGTCGGCCCCGACCTCGGAGATGGTCGCGATCAGCGCCGAGTCGAGCCAGTTCCCGCTGGTCGTGTACCAGAAGTTCGTGCGCAGGTAGTCGCTCGGCTTCTGCTCGATCGGCGGGCGGTGGAGCTTCATCCACGGCTTGTTGAAGTCGAAGTCGACCCGGTAGAGCCAGTGCATCAGCCCCTCGCCGAAGTGGCCGAGGATGATCTCGAGCTCGGGCAGACGGTCGAAGGTGCCCGCGAGGATGATCCGCATCGCGTGGACGGCGGTCTCGTGGCCGAAGCCGAGCCCGGGGCCGGGAAGCGCCCAGCCGTGGCCGAGGTACGGCTCGAGCATGTTCCCGTGCGGCAGCGTCGGATGGAGGTTGATCGGGGCGCGCAGGCGGGCCGCCCGCTCGAGGATCGGGAAGTAGCGCGGGTCGTCGAGGTAGGTGTTGCCGATGTGCGAATGGATGTTCCCGCCCTTGAAGCCGAGCTCGACGATGCAGCGCTCGAGCTCGTCGGCGGCCTCCTCCGGCCGGAAGACCGGCAGGCTGGCGAGCCCGGCGAAGCGATCCGGGAACTCGGCGATGAAGCCCGCGAGCACGTCGTTCGCCGCGCGCGCCTGCTCGACCTGGTGCTCCGGCTCGAACTGCTCGAATCCGGGGCTGGAGACGCTCAGGAACTGGATCGCGATCCCGGCCCGGTCGAGAACCTCGATCCGGGCCGCGCTCAGGTCGAGCAGCGTGTCGCGGAGGTGGTGGCTGTGCTGGAGCGTCACGTCGGGGCGCGACGGCTCGAGCCAGACCCGGACGTCCGTCTCGGTCACCTCGAAGCGGGGCGGCACCGTCCTCGACTCGAGGAACCGCATGTACTCGGGGGTGAAGAAATGTGACTCCAGATCGATCTTCGCGGTCAACGTGGGTGCTCCCTCGGGTCGGGATGGTCGAGTGCGCCCATGCTAACCCGCTCTCCGGGCCGTCAGGCCAGGCGGCCGGCCAGGCGGCGCGGCGAGAGCCTGCCGCCGGTCAGCGTGCGGGCGACGAGAAACCCCGATGCCCCCGTCACGCCGGGCCCGGGATGGCTGCTCGCCCCGATGTGCCAGAGCCGGTCGACCGCGGTGCGGTGCCCGCCCGTCGCCGCCGACGGGCGCCAGAGCAGGCTCTGGTCGACCGACAGCGCACCCGAGTAGGGATCGCCGTCGACGAGGTTGACGTTTGCGGCCTGGAGGTCGGCCGGCGAGAGCACCGTCCGGGCGAGCGTCGCCGAGTCGAGGTTCGGGATGTGCTTCCGGAGCCGCTCGTGGATACGCTCGGCGAAGCGCTCGCGCAGGGCCTCCGTCCACGTGCCGTCCCCGGGGTCGAGCGAGCCTGCCGCGTCGCCCCGAACGCGCCAGGGCAGCTCCGTCAGCTGGACCCACAGCATCCCCGCCCCTGCCGGGGCGCGGGACGGGTCGACGGTGAGCGGCTGGCCGACGCCGAGGGTCGGCTCCGCCGGCAGCAGCCCCCGGCGACCCTCGTTCACCGCCTTCGAGATCCCGTCGACGCCGCCGGTCACGTGGATCACCGCCGTGCCGTCGAGGCGCTCGTCGCCGGCCCAGCGTGCAGGCTCCGCGAGCGCGTAGTGGATCTGCATGCCCGCCGGGCCGTACCGCCAGCGGCGTGCGGCGGCCGCGGCCGCGGCGGGCGGCTCGGCGAGCAGGCGGCCGTAGAGCTGCGTCGGCGTCACGTTGCAGATCACCGCGCGCCGCGCGATTGCGAGCTCGCCGTCGAGGAGCCGCACGCCGCGGGCCCGCGACCCGTGGACGACGACCCGCTCCACGTCCCGGCCGACCTCGACCGTCCCGCCGTGGTCGGCGATCACGCCGGCCAGCGCGTCGACCAGGCGCGATCCGCCGCCTCTCGGGATCGGCGAGCCGACCCGCTGCTTGCCGAGGGTCAGGAGCTGCGTCACGAAGGCCGACCCGGCCGCGTCGGGCCCGAGCCCGGCGTGGAGGGCCCACGGAGCAAGCGCTCCGCGCACGTGCTCGGAGGCGAACGTCCGGCCCAGCCAGTCGCGGGACGTCTCGACCATCCCCGCCGACAGCTCGAGCAGCCCGGCGCTTCCGAGCCGCCGCCGGGCGCGGGCGGCGATCGCGACGGCCGCCGTCCCGGCCGGCTCGCCCTGGGTCACCGCCCGCGCGAACGCCCCGGCGCGCGAGCGGGCCTCGACGAACGCAGCCCAGGCCGCACCGTCGCCAGGCCCGTGACGCTCGAGCTCGGCGGCTGTCTCCTCGGTCGTGCGCAGCAGGCAGACCGCGGCGCCGTCCGGGAAGACGGTCGCCGTCGGGAGCAGGGTGTTCAGGTACTCGAGGCCGTGCGCTGCGAGCTCGGCGCCGAGCTCGGCGTGCGCCCTGCCGGCCAGCCAGGCCGAGTGCCAGCAGCTGAAGACGTCGTGCAGGTATCCCGGCGCCGAGAGCTCGGCGGTCTTCACCGCTCCGCCGGGATAGTCGTTGCGCTCGAGGACTCGGACGCTCCAGCCCGCCCGCGCGAGCAGTGCCGCGCAGACCAGCGAGTTGATCCCGCTCCCGACGATGACGGCGTCGTGCAGCGGCGGGCGGGACGCTCGGCGCATGGCGGCCAAGCGTACGCGAGGCCGGGTTATGCTCCGCGCGATGGCGGCCGGACGGATCGTGAGGTGAGGGAGCTCGGCCTCGGGCTCCAGTCGGACAAGCGCGCGGACGAGTACGTGGCGATCGCGCGGCGCGCCGAGGCGGCGGGCTTCGACGTCATCTCGGTCTTCCACGACCTCCTCTACCAGCCGGCGCTCTACCCCTTGCTCGTGATCGCCCAGGCGACCGAGCGCGTCCGGATCGGCCCGGCGGCGCTCAACCCGGCGACGCTCCACCCCGTCGAGCTCGCAGGCCAGGCGGCGGCGCTCGACCTCGCCTCGGGGGGCCGGGCCTACCTCGGGATCGCCGCAGGAGCCTGGCTCGACCGGCTCGGGCTCGACGAGAGCCGGCCCGTGCAGCGCATGCGCGAGGCGGTCGAGATCGTGCGACGGCTCCAGGCGGGCGACCGCAGCGGCTTCGCCGGGACGATCTTCGCCCTCGCTCCCGGGACGGGTTTCGAGTACGAGACGTTCCGGCCGCACGTGCCGCTGATGATCGGCACCTGGAAGCCGCGGATGGCGGCGCTCGCCGGCGAGACCGCCGACGAGCTGAAGATCGGCGGCTCCGCGAACCCTGACATGGTCCGCCTGATGCGCACCTGGATCGGGAACGACGAGGTCGGGATCGTCGCCGGCGCCGTCACCGTCGTCGACGAGGACGGGGACGCGGCGCGGGCGCGTGCCGCCGAGGAGGTCGAGATGTACCTCGAGGTCGTCGGCGCCCTCGATCCGACGATCGCGCCGGGGCCGGTCCCGCTCGAGAAGTTCGTGCTCGCCGGCACGCCCGAGGAGGTCGCTGCGAAGGTGCAACGGCTGTTCGAGGCCGGCGCCAAGCGCGTCGAGTTCGGCACGCCGCAGGGGCTGACGACCGCCCGCGGCGTAGAGCTCCTCTGCGACCGCGTGCTCCCGTTGCTGCGGGGTGGGGGATGAGCGCCGAGGAGATGACCCTGTACGACCTGCGGGTGACCGTCGAGCGGATCGAGGGCCGCTCGGTCTGCGGCCTCTCGGTCGGCGACTACTTCGAGCTCACCGAGTCGAGCAGGGTGCGCATCCCCGAGGGCCGCCACTTCTGCCTCTACGCGCTCCAGGCCGTGCTGCCGCTCCTGCCCGCGAAGCAGCGCCGGCTGCCCGACTCGGACTGGCTGGAGCAGGACTCGCTCGTCGCGTGTCCCGACCCGGACGAGCGCGTGATCATGCGGATCGAGCGCCTCGGGCTGCGGACGATGACGACCGGCGACCTGACCTGAGCCGCTACTCCTCGTCCCCTTCGGCCGCGGCCGCCGCCCGGGCTGCCGCGAGCCGGCCGCTGCCGCCGAGGTAGAGGTCGGCGATCTTCGGGTCGTCGACGAGCTCCGTGCCGATCCCCTCGAAGCGGTTGCGGCCCATGTCGAGCACGTAGCCGTAGTCGGACATGGCGAGCGAGCGCCTGGCGTTCTGCTCGACGAGCAGGATCGCCGTGCCGGCGCGGTTGATCTCGGCCAGGCGCTCGAACAGCTCGTCGACCACGGTCGCGGCCAGGCCCGCCGACGGCTCGTCGAGGAGGATCACCCGGGGATCGGTGACGAGCGCGCGAGCGAGCGCGAGCATCTGGCGCTGCCCGCCCGAGAGCGTCCCGGCGCGGGCCCGCCGCCGCTCGCCGAGGAGCGGGAACAGCTCGATCATCCGCGCGACCCGCGCCCCGGAGCCGCCGCCGGTGACGCGCGCGCTCAGCTCGAGGTTCTCGAGCACCGTCATGTTCGGGAAGACGTTCGCGAGCTGGGGCACGTAGTTAAGGCCGAGGCTCGTGAGCCGGTACGGCTTCAGGCCCGCGATCTGGCGCTCGCCCTGCTCGGAGTGGAAGACGACGGTTCCGGCCCGCGGCCTGACGAGACCGTAGATCGCCTTGAGCAGGGTCGACTTGCCTGCGCCGTTCGGCCCGATCACCGAGACGAAGGCGCCCGCCGGGACGTCGAGCGACACCTCGTGCAGGATGTCCTGCTCGCCGTAGCCCGCCCTGAGGCCGCGCACGGTGAGGACGGGCGCGGTCACCGGGGGCCGTCCGGAGCGGGCGCGGTCGCCGGCGCGCCGTGCTTGCCGAGGTAGGCGTCGATCACCTCGGGGTTCGCCCGAACGACGGCGGGCGGGCCCGACGCGATCACCGCGCCGTTGCTCATCACGTGGATCAGGTCGCTGACCGCCATCACGACCTCGAGGTCGTGCTCGATCAGCAGGAAGGTCATGCCGCGCGAGGCGCGCAGCTCCTGCACGCGGTCGAGCAGCTCGAGGCCGAGCGTCGGGTTGACGCCGGCCATCGGCTCGTCGAGCATCACCATCCGGGGCTCGGCCATCAGCGCCCGCCCGAACTCCAGCAGCTTCCGCTGGCCGCCCGAGAGCGTGCCGGCGTACGCGTCGACGTGGCTCTCGAGCCGGATCACCGCGAGCAGCTCACGGGCCTTCGCCTCGACCTCGTGCTCGCGCCGGCGGGCCCGCCGCGGCCGCAGGAAGACGCCGGGAAGATGCTCGCCCGGCTGCGCCGGGGCCGCCAGCATCATGTTGTCGAGCACCGTCATCCGGGTCAGCGCCTTCGTGTGCTGGAACGTGCGCACGAGCCCCGCCCGGGCGACCCGGTCCGGCGAGCGGCCGTCGATCCGCGCCCCGGCGAAGCTGACCGTCCCCTCCTCGGGATGGCGGAAGCCCGAGACGATGTTGAAGAGCGTCGTCTTCCCCGCTCCGTTCGGCCCGATCAGGCCGGTGATCGAGCTCTCCTCGACGTCGAGCGAGGCCCCGTTCACCGCCGCGATCCCGCCGTAGTGCTTGACGACCTCGCGCACCTCGAGCAGCGCGGTCACTCGAGCATCATCTCCTCGCGCTTCCCGAACAGCCCCTGCGGGCGCCAGGCCATCAGCGCGATCAGGATCGCGCCGATGATCATCATGCGGAGGTAGCCGAGCTGGGCGGCGTCGAGGTAGGTGAACGGCTTGAAGTTGAAGAAGCGGGTGCCGGAGAAGATCAGGCCGAAGATCAGCGCCCCGATCGGCACCGCCCAGATCCGCGCAGCGCCCGCGATCAGCACGATCAGCCAGGCGTAGAAGGTGATCAGGGGGTCGAAGTCGTCGGGGCTGAAGAGCTGGAACTCGAACGCGTAGAGCAGCCCGGCGATCGCCCCGAAGCCGGCTCCGATCGCGAGCGCCTGGAGCTTGTACCAGGCGACCGGCTTGCCGAGGGCCGCCGCCGCGTCCTCGTCCTCGCGAATCGCCCGCAGGACACGTCCCCACGGCGAGCGGGTCATCGGCGTGAGGACGAGCAGGCAGAGGAGCACGACCGTCCAGACGATCACGAGCATCGCGAAGTCCGATTCCGAGTAGCTGCCGATCAGGTCGTGGAGCCAGCGCTGCACGCTTGCCTGGAAGGAGACCCAGTCGCCGTTGTACTCGGTCACCTGGCTCGGCCCGAGCAGGTTGATCGTCCCCAGCGCGCCGCCGGTCAGGGACTGCTCGTTGAGCGCGAAGTAGCGCACGATCTCGCTGATCGCGATCGTGGTGATCGCGAAGTAGTCGGTCCGCAGGCGGAGCGTCGGGATCGAGAGCACGGCCCCGAACAGCATCCCGGCCCCGATCGCCGCCAGCGAGGCCCCCCAGAGCGGCACGTGCTCCCGGACGACGAGGATCGCCATCGTGTAGGCGCCGATCGCCATCGAGGCGACGTGCCCGAAGTTCATTAGGCCCGTGTGCCCGAACTGGAGCTGCAGGCCGAGCGCGAAGATGGCGTAGATGCCGCTCACCGCGCCGACGAGCGACCAGAAGTCGAGGCTGAGCAGCTGGCTCACAGCGTCCGCGCCCTTCCCAGCAGCCCCTGCGGCCGCCAGAGCAGCACGCCGATCAGCACCGCGAACGCGACCGCCGGCTTCCAGACCGGGTTGACGCCGCCGAGGAAGCCGCTCCACGTGCAGAGCTCCTGCACCTGGCCGAGCGCGAGGCCGCCGAGGAGCGCGCCGTAAGGGCTCCCGACCCCGCCGATGATCACCGCGGCGAAGAGCGGGAGCAGGAGGTTGAAGCCGAGGTTCGCGTCGAAGGAGCTCTGGATCAACCCTGCGAGCACCCCGCAGAGCCCGGCGAGAACGCCGACGAGGATCCAGATGTAGACCACCATCCGGTCGACGTCGACCCCTGCGACCGAGGCCAGCTCGACGCTGTCGGCAAGCCCGCGAATCGCCCGGCCGAAGCTCGTCCGCGCGAGCAGGAGCGCGGTCGCGACGATCGCGGCCAGCGCCACGGCGACCGCGATCAGCTGCGGCTCGGAGACGCGGATCCCGCCGATCGAGTAGGACTGGAAGACGTTGACGTGGTACTCGCGCTCGCCGCTTCCGGCCACGAACAGGATCGACGAGCGCAGGATGAAGGCGAGCCCGATCGAGGTGATGAACAGGCTCATCGTCTTCGCCCCTCGCCGCCGCATCGGCCGCCAGAGCACGAACTCGATCGCCAGGGCGAGCGCCGCCGTCGCCGCGAGCGCGAACAGGGTGGAGAAGACCATGTCGGCGCCCCAGCTGAGATTGGCCAGCGCCGCCGCGAAGGCGCCGAAGGTCAGGTAGTCCCCCTGCGCGAAGTTCACGATCCGGAGCGGCCCGAAGACGAGCGAGATCCCGGCCGCGCCCAGGGCATAGATCGAGCCCTCGACGAGCCCGTTGACCATCAACTGCAGGAGCTCGGTCATCTAGACCACTTGCGTCTCGGGCTCGAGGCGGCCGCCGTCGAACCGGTCCAGCATGAAGGCCCGGGCGGGCTCGCCCGGATCGCCGCCTCCGACCCAGGCGGCGAGCGCTCGCCCGGCCGCGGGGGCGAGCATGAAGCCGTGGCCGCTGAAGCCGGCCGCGACCCACAGCCCCGGAAAGCCGCCGACCGGGCCGAGGATCTCGGTGTGGTCGGGCGTCGTGTCGTAGAAGCCGTCGATCAGCAGGTCGAAGTCGACATAGGACAGCATCGGCGTCAGCTCCTCGATCCCGAGCCGCACCGTCCGCCGCCATGTCTCGCGCTCGCGCTCCGGATCGCCGTTCGCGGTCAGGTCGCTTGCGAGGACGCGGCCGTTCGCGAGCTGCTTCGCGGCAAAGCGGCGCTCGGAGGAGACGAGGAGCGGCTCGAGGAGCCGCTCCCGCACCGGCCGGCTGAGGAACAGGAAGCGCTGCTCCTTGACGATCGGCAGCTCGATCCCGAGCGGGGCGACGAGCGGCGGGGTGTCGTAGCCGGCGGCGAGCACGACGTGCCGGGCGTGGAGCCCGCCGTCGGGGAGGTCGACCCGCCAGCCCTCGCCGTCCGGTGCGATCCTTCGCACCTCGGCGATCTCGAGCTGCGCCCCGCGACGCCACGCGGCCTCGCCGAAGGCCTCGACCACCGCCTGCGGCTGGTCGAAGTAGCCGTCGGTCCCGCACCAGGCGGCACCGGCGAGGGACGACGCGTCGAGGCCCGCGACGATCTCGGCGACCCGTTCCGGGGAGACGATCTCGGACGGGATGCCGAGCCCGTTCTGGAGCGTGACGTTTGCCCGGAGCTGCGCGAGGGCCGGTTCCGAGTGCGCCACGAACAGGTATCCGCAGGGCTCGAGCACGGGCCTCGTGGCGGGCTCGAGGCGGGCCGCGATGTCGCCGTAGAACGCGTACGACTCGTCGGCCAGCAGGCAGTGCGGGCGCGAGCTCCATTGACGGCGGACGCCCCCCGGCTGGACGCCGGAGGCGCCCGCGCCGATCCCGGCCCGGTCGAAGACCGCCACCGGCCCGATGCCGCGCTCCCGCAGGTGATAGGCGATCGACAGGCCCGTCACGCCGGCGCCGACGATCGCGACCTCGACCTCCCTCACGCGTCCTCCGCGACGACCGCGTCGAGCTCGACCTCGACGAGGACGCCTTCGGGGATGAAGCCCGCGACGTAGAACGTGGTGTTCGCGGGCTCGCGGCCCTCGAACAGCTCCCTGTGCACCAGGATCGCGCCGTGCGGGTCGGCGTCGGGGGCGAGCAGGATCCTCGTGCGGATCACGTCGTCGATCGCGCCGCCGAGCGCCGTCAGCCCCGCCAGCGCCCGCTCGAAGCATTCGCGCGTCTGCGCGTAGGTGTCGCCGGAATGAAGGGCGCGGCCGTCGGCGCCCGTGGCCGCGGTGCCGCTGACCGCGACGATCGCGCCGCAGCGGACAGCCCGAGAGTAGGCGGCGGCGCTCTGGGCGCCGCCGCCGTCACGGTACCTCTCGATCACTTCGGTGCTGCCGGTGCCCGACCTACGAGCCGTAGGTGAACGTCTTGATGGTCGAGACCGTCTTGCCGTTGTACTTCCAGATCTTGAAGAGCGCCGCGCCCACGTCGCCGTGGCTGTCGTAGTCGACCGGGCCGAAGACGCCCTGGTAGTCGATCGGCTTGCCGGCCAGGACGAGCCTGATCGCCTTCGCGAGCTGGAGGTAGGTGACCTTGACCCCGGGCGGCCCGGAGATCGAGCGGAGATTCGCCTTGATCGCGTTCGGGCTCGCCGAATGGCCCTGGAGCGCGGCCAGGAAGGCGAGCATCACCGCGTCGAACGACGTCCCCTCGTAACCGGTCACCGGGAACTTGCTCTCCTTGGCCTTGAACAGCTTCGCGAACGCCCCCACCTGCGCGACGCTCGCCGAGAGCGACGTCGGTGCGGTGCCGCGGAGCCCGACGGTGGCCTGCTGGCCCACCTGCTTGAGGGAGGCGGGGATCGACATCACGTCGGTCATCAGGGTCTTCGCCGGCGACCACTGGCCGGTGCGGATCAGCGCCGGCCCGACCTTCGCGAAGGTCGCCGGGTAGTCGATGATCACCCAGCCGTTCGGGCTGCCCGAGACGAGCTTCTGGGCCTCGGTGTCGAACGTCGCAGCGTTCGGATCCCAGCTGACGACCTGGCCGATCTTGCCGCCGGCGGCCTTCCAGGTCTTGACGAAGATCGACTGCAGCGCGCTGCCGAAGTCGTCGTTCCTGGCCCCGACGTTGATCGTCGCGTGCGGGCCGAACGCCGTCGCGGCGGCCGCCGCGAGCGCCTTGCCCTGGAAGTCGTCCGAGGGCAGGATCCGCCAGACCGTGTTGTTGTCCTTCAGATCGGTGATCTGCGGGGCCGACGCCGTCGGCGAGATCACGATCACGTTGTTCGGGATCGTCACCGCCTGGGCCATCGCGATCGTCGAGGTGCTCGACATCGTCCCGATGATCACGTCGACCTTGTCGACCTTGACCTCCTTGGTGGCCGCCTCGATCGCCGGCTGGGTCGAGGTCTGGTCGTCCTGCGAGTCGACGAGGCTGACGGAGATGCTGTTGGCGAGCCCCATCTTCGCCAGCGTCTGGTTGATCGTGTCGACCGCGAGCTGGGTCGAGGCGTTGATCGACGGCCCGACGGCGGCGAGGTCGCCCGTGAAGGGCAGGATCGCCCCGATCCGTAGCTGGAACGAGGGTGTTGCCGCCCGGGACGACGTCTTCCGGGTGGAGGCCGAGGCCCCCGTGGCGACGGCGACGATCCCGAGCAGGGCGAGGGCGAGGGCTAAGAGCCGGTGGCGTCCACGCATACGTGCCTCCTTGTGCGAACTGGGTGGTTGATCGAGCTCTGGAGAACGTTCCCCAGCAGGGACCGCCTATCGCCTGCCGCCGTTGCGGCCGTCGTCCCTCGCTGCCCCGTCACCATTCTCCGGAGCGCCGAGTCTGACACCCCCGCTGTCCGCCGTCAACCCGGCTGCGTCACGGCGCGTGCGCTGATCTCGATCCGCATCTCGGGTCTCGCGAGCCGGGCCACCCCGAGCACCGTCCAGAGCGGCTCGTGCCGCGGGCAGTGCTCGCGCAGGAGCACGGCGGTCGCGTCGAGCGCTCCGGCGTCGAGGTCGACGTGGTAGGTGGTGAGCTCGATCACGTCGCTCCAGGCCGCGCCGGCGGCTGCGAGGACGGTGCCGACGTTGCCGAACGCGAGACGCAGCTCCTCGCCGGGATCGTCGGGCACCAAGAGCTCGTCATTCCAGCCTCCCTGGCCGGCGACGAGCACGTACGACCCGATCCGGACGCCCTGCGAGTAGTGGCGCCGAGCGTGCATGAGCTCGCCGTAGCCCGCGGGGACGAGGAACTCGGGCTCGGTCACGTCGGCTGCTCCACGTCCCGGGATCCTAGAGCTCGCCCCGTCCGGCGTCGGCGAGCTGCGAGACGGGCAGCGGCTTGGCAGGTGGGCGTGCGGTGAACGCGCCGATCTGCTCCGGCGAGCGACCGGTCGCCTCGGCGAGGATCGACGCGACGGTGAGCATGCAGAAACGGCCCTGGCACGGCCCCATCCCGGCCCGGGTGAGGAGCTTGACCGCGTCGGCGTCCCCGAGATGGGGGTGCGTCGCGAGTGCCGAGCGCAGGCTTCCCGCGGTCACCTCCTCGCAGCGGCAGACGACCGTGTCGTCGCCGGCGAGCCGTGCGAGCGCCTCGTAGCGAGGCGCGAACCGCTCCCGGGTGAGCTCGCTGAAGCGGCGCAGGCGTCCGAGTCGCCGCCGGGTCGGCGCCGCGAGGCGCTCGGCCTGCGCGCCGTCGATCCGGCCCAGCTCGAGCAGGATCCCGATCGCCGCGAGCCGTCCCTCCTCGGCGGCCTGCTCGGCACCGGCCACCCCGGTCGTCTCGCCGGCGACCGAGATCCCGGGGCGGCTGGAGCGCATCCAGCGGTCGTGCTCGATCACCCAGCCTCCGGCAGCCGGCGCCCAGCGGTGGGCGCAGCCCGCCAGCCGCGCCAGCTCCGTCGAGGGCACGAAGCCGTAGCCGATCGCAAGCGTGTCGCACTCGAAGCGGGTGACCCCGCCGGCCGGCCGCCACCCGCGGTCGACCTCGACGACGGCGACCGCCTCGAGCTGCTCCTCGCCCTCGGCCCCGGCGACGAGGTGCGAGAAGAGCAGCGGGACGCGCGTCCGGCGGAGGCGGGCCAGCGGCCCCGCGATCGCGGCGATCGGGCCGATCCGGCCGCGTAGGCGCGCGGCGACCGCCGCCGCGTCGGAGATCCCCGGCCGCGGCTGCGCGAGGACGACGGCCGCGAGCTCCGCCCCGGCGCCGAGCAGCTGATCGGCCACCACGAACAGGAGGGGATGCGCGCCGGCGAGGACGAACCGGCTGCCCGGAAGGAGCCGCTCGCCCTTCACGAACGCCTGCACGCCGCCGGCGGTCATCACGCCGGGGAGCGTCCAGCCCGGGAACGCGACCGGGAGATCGTAGGCGCCCGCCGCGACGACCACGTGGCGGGCGGCGACGCCGTCCAGGCCGCCCTCGCCGGCGAGCGCGAGCACCCAGGCCGCCGACCCGGCCGGCGGGTCGAGGCCCGCGTCCCGCGGCTCGAAGAGCCCCCAGGCGAGCGTCCCGGCCCGCCAGCCGATGCCGGGCGCCGCCGCGGCGGCCGCGAGCAGCCTGCGCCCGGCGTCGTAGGCGCGGCCGTGCGGCAGCCCGGCTCCGGCGGACGTCGCCGGCGGCTGCCGGTAGATCTGCCCGCCCGGCCGCGGGCGCTCGTCGACGACGACGACCTTCGCGCCGTGCTCGGCGAGCGTGAGCGCCGCGGCCAGCCCGGCGGGGCCCGCCCCGACGACAGCCGCGTCAACGTCGTCCATCGCCGTCTCCCGTCCTGACGCTCATCCCTTCCTTCACCGCCGTCATGCACGCCCGCACCTGCGTCACGCCGTCGACCGTGACGAGGCAGTCGAAGCAGACGCCCATGTTGCAGAGCGGCCCGCGGGGAGCTCCCGAGCTCGTCAGCCGGAACGCCCGCCGGCCCGCGGCCAGGAGCGCCGCGGCGAGCGACTCGCCCGGGTAGGCCTCGATCGCATCGCCGTCGAGCTCGATCCGGACCGGCTCGGGCCGCAGCACCCCCCGGGTCAGCCGCCGGCTCTCGCCGCCCATCAGGAGCACGTCGCTTCCGCGAAGCGGCCGGGGCTGAAGGTATCGAGCGGGAAGGCCGTCGCCCCCTCGAGGACGAGGTCGGCGGTCAGCTGCGCCAGTGTCGGGCCGAGCGTGAAGCCCGGGCCGCCTGAGGCGACGAACAGGCCGGGCAGGCCGGCGAGCTCCCCGAGCAGGGGCACGTTGTCGCCGGTGACGCCGGCGACGCCCGTCCAGACGCGGATCGCCGGAAGCCCCGCGACGGCCGGCGCGACCCGGGCCGCGATCGCGGCGCTGCCCGCGATCGAGCCGAGGCGGAGTGCCGGTCGCTGCGAGAGGTCGTCGCCGTCCGGCCCGAGCAGGCGGGACCGCCAGCCGCCGCCGACGAGCACGTTGCCCTCGGCGGTCTGCTTCAGCGAGAGCCGCTGTCCCGCATGCTGGACGAGGTGGCCGATCAGCGGCGCCGTCCGCGCCGTGGCGAAGATCGTCAGCGGGTGCGGAACGAGCGGGAGGGGCGCGCCGGCGAGCGCGGTCACCTCGCCCGACCAGACCCCGGCCGCGACGAGGACGGCGCCGCACTCGAGCCTCTCGCCGCTCGCGAGCTCGACCCGCCAACCCTCACCCGCCGGGGCGAGGCCGGTCACCTCCGTGCGCACCCGGATGGCCGCGCCGCGCCGGGCCGCGGCGGCTGCGAACGCAGGGCCCACGAGCCGTGGGTTCGCGTGGCCCTCCGTCCGGCACCAGCAGGCGGCGAGCACCGTGGACGAGAGGTAGGGCGCGATCGCCCGCGCCTCGTCGCCGTCGAGGATCACGGTCGCGAGCCCATTCCGGTTCTCGAGCGCGCTCTTCCGCCGCAGCGCCTCGATCTCCTCGTCGGTCTCGGCGACCATCAGCCCGCCCTCGAGGTGCGCGCCGACCGGCTCGCCGAGCTCCTCCTCGAGCGTCGACCAGCGCTCCTGCGCCTCGAGGCAGAGCGGCAGCGAGAGCGCGAACTGCTCCGCGATCTCGTCCCCCTCGGCGATCATCCGGAACTCGAGCTGGAAGTGGAGGCTGCCCGCGTTCTGGCCGGAGGCCTCCCGGTTCAGCTCTCCCCGCTCGAGCAGGACGACCCGGGCGCCGCCCCGCGTGAGGTAGTAGGCGGCGGCGCAGCCGAGCAACCCGCCGCCGACCACGATCACGTCGGCGTGCTTCATTCCCGGGTCGAGACGACCGGGATGCCGAGCCCCTCGAGCACCAGCCTGACGCGGTCGTGCTCCTTGTCGGTGAGCGGCAGCAGCGGCGGCCGCACGTGCCCGCCCGGGAGGCCGCGCAGGTCGAGGGCGGCCTTGAGGATCGCGAACTGCGACCCGAAGCGCGGGCTGAAGTCCGGGTTCCAGCAGCTCTCGAAGAACTGCCTGTCCCGCGCGCCGCAGAGCAGCGCCTCGTCGCGGCGGCCGGCCCACACGTGCTCGAAGAACGCCGGGTGGTCGGAGCCGAGGACGGCGCCTGCTCCGATCGTTCCGTCGGCGCCGGCATGTTCGACGAGCATCGCTCCGAGCTCGTTTGCCGGGACGCCGAAGATCCGCACCCGGTCGCGGAGCGCGAACAACGTCGCCAGCACGGCGCCCTGGTTGCCCGTCGAGTTCTTGATCGCGACGACGTTCTCGATCGCGGCGAGCTCGGCGAGGAGGCCGGGCGCCATGTCGACCCCGGTTCCGCGCGGCCAGTTGTAGACGCAGATCGGGATCTCGACCGCGGCGGAGACCGCCCGGTAGAAGGCGACGATCTCGCGGTCGTTCGGGACGACGTAGGGCGGGGCGGTGAGCAGGATGCCGTCGCAGCCGGCCTCGCTCGCCGCGCGCGCGTAGCCGATCGATTCCTGTGGAGTGAAGGAGCTGCAGCCGGCGAGCACCGTGATCCGGCCGGCCAGGCGCTCCGCGGCGACGCGAAAGAGGTCGCAGCGCTCCGCCGGGCTCAGGCTGAACCACTCCCCGCTCGTGCCGGCGACAGCGACGCCGTGCATCCCCTCGGCGAGCATCCAGTCGAGCAGCACCCGCCATCCCTCCAGGTCGAGCGTGCCGTCCGCGGCGAACGGAGTCGTGACGGCGGGGATGTACCCGCGCCACTCGACGCTGTGCCGGTCGAGCGCCCGCACCTCAGGCCTCCGGGCGGAGCAGCTCCGCCAGCCGGGCGCGAAGGTCCCGCCACTCGGCGGCGGCCGGGTCGACGAGCTCGAAGTGCCCGGCGCCCTCGAACGTCACGAGCTCGACCTCGTCGCCGGCCGCGAGCGCGGCCTCCGCGTAGCCCTCGTTGGGCTCGAGGTGGACGTCCGCGGTGCCGACGGCGAGGATCTGCCGCAGCCCGAGCGGCAGCCGCTGCAGCGGGGAGGCGTCCCGCCAGCGGTCCGGTACCTCGCCGGGCCCACCGCCGAGGAACCGCACGATCAGCCCCGTGTCGTCGCCGCGCCGGTGGGTCGCGTGCAGGTCGACAACTCCCGCGGCCGAGAGGACGCCGCGCAGGCGGAGGTCGCTCCGCTCGCCGGCGAGCAGGGCCAGATGCCCGCCGGCCGAGTGGCCGAAGAGCGCGACCCGGTCGAGGTCGATCGGATGATGCCGTGACAGCTCGGCGACGTGGGCGAGCGCCGCGGAGACGTCGTCGAGCGTTCCCGGCCAGCCGCCGCCCGGGTCGCCCAGGCGCCGGTACTCGACGTTCCAGGTCGCGATTCCGTGCTCGGCCAGGTCGACGCAGAGATGGCCGGCGTGGATCAGGTTGTAGATCGCCTGCCAGTAGCCGCCGTGGACGACGACGACGAGCGGATGCGGGCCGGGCCCCTGCGGCAGGCGCAGGTCGCCGTACTGCAGCGGCGCCGCGCCGTAGACGTGCCGCGCGTCGGCGTCCGGCGGCGGCTGGGCGGTGAGGATGGCGACGCTGTCCCCGGCCATGTGCGACGGACTCATACCTGATCGCGGGCCGGGAGGCCCGGCCGAGGCGCCGCCGCCGCCGCCGGGCCCCTGCTTCCGCTCACCGCGTGCAGTCGAAGGCGACTGCCCGCCCGCCCGCCGTCCGGGTGGGATTCCGCGCCCTCGGGGCGTTCCGTGCGGCCGTTCGCAGTCGGTTGCGGAAAGGTGCGCCGGAGCGCTCATGGGAGTAGAATCGCCGCATGCCAGGAGGGCGCCGGCGGTTGAGCAGGGCGGCGTGCTTCGCGCTGCTCGCTCTCGTGACCGAGCTGACCGGCAGGAGCCTCACCACCCGGCTCGATCGCGCGTTCCACGTGGTGCCGCTCGCCACGCCGACGACGCCCTACTACCCCTTCGTGCTCGCCGGCGTTCGCATCCTGGCGGCGACCGTTCTCGCCGCGGTCGCGTGGCGGCTCCTGCGCGCCCACGTCACCGCCGCGGCAGGCGAGCTGTTGCTGCGGGCCGCCGGTCAGACCCACGCCAGAGCCCCCAGGCTGCGGTTCAGGTTGACGCCGCGGCTCTGGCTGCTGTCGTTCGGAGCGACCGCCCTCTGGTTCCTCGTCCAGAACGACGCCGAGCGGCTGTCGCAGGGACGCTGGCCGCTGCTCGGCCCCTGGCTGCACACCTATGCGCTGCCGGTGTTCGCGGTCCTGGCCGTCCTGCCGGCGCTCGGCTGGAGCCTGATCAGGGACTGGCTCTCCGACGTCGAGCACTGCGCCGTCGCGTCGCTCGCACGCGTCTGCCACGTCCTGCGCGAGGTCGCCGCCGCCGTGCCCGCTCACCGGCCGGCCGACGACCGGGAGCCGCGCCGCCTGTTCGGGCTCGCGTTCGAGTCGCGCCCGCCCCCGCTCGCCGCCTGACCCGCGGCGCAGCTCGCTCCGCGGGCCGTCGTGTCACTCGACGTCTCGGAGGAGAGAAGTGGAAAGCCAACTCGACACAAGCCTCACGGCCGGCCTTGCCTACCGCAGTCCGCGCGCACGGGCGATCTCGCTGCTCGGGCCGCTCACCGTGCTCGCCGCGCTCGGCTGGGCGCTCGTCCAGCCGTACCGCCTGACCCTGCTCCATCCAGCTCACGTGGGCTTCTGGGGGCTCGTCGCCGAGCCGCCGCTGCTCGCCGCCGCAGCCGGCGTCTTCTTTGCCGTCGCCGTCGCCCGGCCGCTCGTATCCGATCTCGAGAAGCGCAATGGAACCGCGCGCTGAGTTCGTTCACTGGTTCTTCGCGACCGGAGTGCTCGTGCTCGGCCTGATCATGGTCGCCGAGACGATCGTCGGGAAGGACGTCTGGGGGATGCGCACCTGGCGCGTCTATCTCTGGCCGGGGCTGGTGTTCGTCCTCGGGGTGCTGATGTGGCCCGTGATGGCGTTCTTCACCAACTCGGCGATCCACATGATCGCCCACGGCACCTGGGCGCAGGCGCTGATGGTGATGGGAGCGGCCGAGCTCGGGCTCGCCAGGGGGAAGCTGAAGAGCCGCTGGTGGAAGCTCGCGGCGCCGGTGGGGATCGCCGTCTCCGGCGTCGCCTTTCTCGTCCACGAGCAGAATCCGTGGCTCTTCTCGCGGTCTGCGTTCCTCCACCACCTGATCGGCTGGACGCTGGTCGCCGCGGCCCTGTTCCCGCTCGGGCTGCTCTTCCGCCCCCGGTCGGTCGCGTTCCGCTCGGGGTTCGGCGTCTTCGTGCTCGCGCTCGCCGTAATGCTCTACTGCGACCGCGACATCGCGCCGATCTTCGGGCACCTGTCGCCGCTCGCGGGGGTGCCCCACCGGTGAGGCGTCTCGCCCTCTGGCTCGCCGCCGTGGCGCTGGTCGTCCCGGCGGCCGCCTGGGCGCACGCGACCCTGAAGGCCGAGTCCCCCGGCTTCGCGCAGGAGCTCGCGGTCTCGCCGGCGAGGGTGGAGCTGCACTTCGACCAGTTCGTGCAGTTCCCCGTGATTGAGGTCTTCGACACGGCCGGGCGGAACTACGCGGGCCAGGCCGTTGCCAAGGGGCTGAACGTGGTGGCGCCGGTCCGGCGGCTGCCGCGCGGCGACTACACGGTGCGCTGGCATGCGCTCTCGGCCGACGGGCACGTCGTCTCGGGGGTCTGGACGTTCGGCGTGCGGGTCAGGGCGCTGCCGCCGACGCAGGCCTACGGCGCGAGCGGTCCGACCAGGACCGAGCATGCCGTCCGCTGGCTCTACTTCCTCTCGTTCGCCGCGCTGATCGGCTCGCTGGGGCTCCGCCTCGTCTGCCTGCGGGGCCTCGCCCTCCCGCCGGCGGTCGAGAAGCGCCTGACCCTCGTCTCGGCGATCGGCGTCGTCGGCGCGATCGAGGTGGGGATCGTCGCGTTCTGCCTGCGCTGCGAGGATGTGCTCCAGCTGCCGTTCGGGACGTACCTGTACGGCGATCTGACCCCGATGGCCGACGGCACCCGCTTCGGGAAGGCGTTCATCGTGATGACGCTCGGCTTCGCGATCGTCTCGGCGCTGCTCTTCCTCGCCTGGCTGCTCGAGCGCGACCGGCTGCTCGTGCCGGCGCTCGTGATCTCGCTCGCGCTGGTCTCGGGCCTCTCGCTCTCGGGCCACGATGCGGTCGATCCGGGCTCCACGGCGAAGACCGAGATCGCCGACTGGGCGCACCTCTCCGCGGCCTCGCTCTGGCTCGGCGGGCTCGGGTCGCTCGCCGTCTGCGTCTGGCCGGTCGCCCCGGCGCTCCGGCGGCAGGCGTTCGTCCGCTTCTCGCGCTTCGCCACCGTGCTCGTCGGGATCGTGCTCGTGGCCGGGACCTACCTCGCGATCGTGCGGGTGCCGCACCTCCGCGATCTCTGGACGCAGGGCTACGGCGAGGTGCTGCTTGCGAAGATCTGCCTCGTTGCGGCCGCCGTCGGCTGGGGCGCCGTCCACCACTTCCTCGTTCGCCCGAGGCTTGCGGGAGCGAGTGCCGGGTTCATGACGCGCCTCGGCCGCAGCCTCGCCGGCGAGAGCCTGCTCGGAGTCGCCGTCCTGCTCGCGGCGGCCGTGCTGGTCGACTCGAAGCCGCCGCCCCGCCCTGGGCTCGCGCCGGTCACGCAGGCCGCGGCGAGGCGCTGATCAGCTCCCGCAGGCGGCTCGCATAGGCGGGCGCGGTCGGCTCGTCTTCGTGACGGAAGTAGACGAAGGCGGGCGGACGCAGCTTCGCGGACAGCTCGAGCAGGTCGCGGTCCGAGTAGGGCGGCTCGCGGAGCCGTACGTAACGGAACGGCTCGGCCGCCAGGTCGTTCACGGCGACGAGGCCCTCGACGCCGGCCCAGGAGTCGTGGCGGAAGTCGAACGCGAGCCGGATCGCCGGGTCGACCGCGCCGAGGACATACGCGAGCATCCCCTCGTCGCGGGCGCTCTGGACGGTGATCCGGATCGGGCCCAGCCGGTCGCCGAGCGCGGCCACCCGCTCGGCGAACAGGACGACGCGGTCGAGCCGCTGCAGCGCGAGCTTCGGAGCAAAGAGGAAGCCGTCCGGCACCGCCCCGGCCCAGCGCTTGAACTGGTCCTCCGCCGGGAGCCGGTAGCCGGTCGTGTTCAGCTCGACCGTGTCGAACCGCGCCGCATAGAAGGCGAGGAACCCGGCGGGGTTCGTCCCGTCCGGGTAGAAGCCCGGCCGCCACGACGGGTACGACCAGCCGGACGTGCCGACGAGGATGCTCACGGCAGTACCGTACGTCCGGGGGCGAGGCTAGGTTGCGTCTCCATCGCCGCGACCGCCCACATGACCGCAGAGAACAGCATCGAGATCCTCGACCACGGCTTCGTCCGGCTCGACGAGGCGATGGCCGACGACCTCTCGGTGGTGAACGGCGCCCGGGTCTCGTTCGCCCGCCGCAAGACCGAGCTGGACGAGTCCGACGAGGCGCTGATCCGCTTCCTGATGCGTGACCGCCACGGCTCGCCGTTCGAGCACAACGCGTTCCGCTTCCACATCCGCTGCCCGATCTTCGTCGCGCGCGAATGGTTCAGGCACCGGGTCGGCAGCTTCAACGAGTTCAGCCTTCGCTATGCGAAGGCGACCGACGACTTCTACGTGCCCGAGGCCGAGGACGTCAGGACGCAGGTCGGGAAGCCGGGCGCCTACTCGTTCGAGCCGGTCGAGCCGGAGCTCGCCGAGCACACGCGCGACCAGCTGAGGGCCGTCTACGAGCAGGCGTATGCGACCTACGAGGGCCTCGTCTCGGCCGGGGTCGCCCGCGAGCTCGCCCGTTCGGTGCTCCCGGTCGGCGCCTATACCCAGTTCTACTGGACGGTCAACGCGCGCTCGCTGATGAATTTCGTCTCGCTGCGGAACTCGGAGTTCGCGCAGCTCGAGATCCGCCGCTACGGCGAGGCGGTCGAGTCGTTCCTCGCCGAGCGGATGCCGCTGACCTACGCCGCCTTCGTGGCGAACGGCCGCGTGGCCCCCTAGCTCTTCCCGAGCGGCCCGGACGGGCCCGCGCGCCTCGAATTCGGACCGCTCCCGCCGATCACGGGCCTGGCCCGTGTGTTCGGATTCCGTAAGAAACCCCTAAGAATTTCAGGGATTGGACCGGAATAGGGGGGGTGATCCGACGTTTAAGAGAGTGACGGAACAGACGCGCGTCATTCACAAAAAACCGCGCGACCGTGAATTTGCGAATAGAGGAGCACATTGACCGAAGACATCCTGACCATGCACGTCCAGCAGGCCGCAGACGAGCTGCTCGCCTCGGCGGAGCCGAACGCGTTCAGCGAGGCGGCTGCGCCCGAGTACGTTCTCGACGAGATCGATGCCGACCTCGACGCGGTCGACGGCGACGATCTCGAGCTCGACCTGAGCGCGGAGGCGCCCCTGACGACCGATTCGCTGCAGCAGTTCCTGAACGAGGCCGGCCGGTATCCGCTGCTCACCGCGGCCGAGGAGGTCGAGCTTGCGAAGCGGATCGAGCGCGGCGACCTTGCCGCCAAGGAGCGGATGATCACGTCGAACCTGCGGCTGGTCGTCTCGATCGCGCGCCGCTACCAGACCCAGGGGATCACGCTCGGCGACCTGATCCAGGAGGGCGTGATCGGGCTGATCCGGGCGACCGAGAAGTTCGACTGGCGCAAGGGGTTCAAGTTCTCGACCTACGCGACCTGGTGGATCCGCCAGGCGGTTCAGCGCGGCGTCGCCAACAAGGCGCGCACGATCCGGATCCCGGTTCACGTCGTCGAGCGCGAGCAGAAGGTGTCGCGCACCGAGCGCGAGCTCTCGGCGAAGCTGGGCCGGGCCCCGACCGACGAGGAGATCGCGAAGCACGCCAAGCTGCCGCTCGTGCAGGTGCGCGAGGTCCACGAGGCCGCCCGCGCGGTCGCCTCGACCGACGCGCCGATCGGCGCCGACGGCGACACGAGCTTCGGCGAGCTGTTCGCGGCCGCCGGGCCGACGACCGAGGACGAGGTCGACGCGACAATCCGCGGCGACGCGGTTCGCCGGGCCGTCGCGAAGCTGCCGGAGCGCCAGCGGGACGTGATCTCGCTTCGTTTCGGGCTCGTCGGCGACGGCCCCAACTCGCTCGAGCAGATCGGCAAGCAGCTCGGGATCACCCGCGAGCGGGTCCGGCAGATCGAGGCCGACGCGCTACGTCGGCTCGCCGCAGACGAGGCGATCGCAGACGCCGCTTGACGGCACGGAAACGCTGCGCGGCCTCGGGCCGCGCGGCGTTTCCTGCCGGGCGGCCCGAGCGCCTGAAGTCGACCGGGCAGGAGCAGAGCTCCGGCTCGAGGGAGGCGTGCGCGCCGGAGGCCGGCCGGTCTAGCCGCCAGCGGCGTCGAACCGCCTGCCCGCCTCGTCCCAGTTGACGACGTCCCACCACGCTGCGAGGTAGTCGGGGCGGCGGTTCTGGTACTTGAGGTAGTAGGCGTGCTCCCAGACGTCGATCCCGAGGATCGGGGTCTTGCCGTCCATCAGCGGATTGTCCTGATTGGGCGTCGACATGACCGCGAGGCCGTCGCCGTCGACCACGAGCCACGTCCAGCCCGAGCCGAAGCGCTTCACGCCCGCGTCGTTGATCTGCGCCTTGAGCTGGTCGGGGTCGCCGAAGGCGTCCTCGATCGCGGCCGCGAGCGCGCCGGAGGGGTCGCCGCCTCCCCGCGGCTGCATGAGCAGCCAGAAGAGGGAGTGGTTCGCATGCCCGCCGCCGTTGTTGCGCACCGCGGCGCGCTTCGCCTCGGGGATCGCGGCGAGGTTCTGGATCACGTCCTCGATCGAGCGGTCGGCCCACTCCGTGCCTTCGAGCGCTGCGTTGAGGTTCGTGACGTAGGCCTGGTGGTGCTTGTCATGGTGGATCTCCATCGTCTTCGCGTCGATCGTCGGCTCGAGAGCGTCGAAGTCGTACGGAAGCGGGGGAAGCTCGAATGCCATCGTTTCTCCTCCTGGTGGGCGTCGGTGGGAGGATATGCTCCTCGGGCTTCCAGCCGTAGTGAGGAGATGCAGCTTGGCGCTCGCGTTCAACAACCTCGACCACCGCGCCGTCGCCGGCCCGGTCGAGGCTCACGGCATTCACGCTTGACGTTCGCCGCCATCGTCGCGTTCGGCTATCTGCTCGGCTCCTGCCCGTGGGGTTACTGGCTCGTCAGGATCTTCCGCGGCGAGGACGTGCGCCGCCGCGGCAGCGGCGGCATCGGGGCGTCGAACGTGTGGCGGTTGTACGGCCGCCGGCTCGGCCTCCCGGTCGTCGTGCTGGACATCCTGAAGGGGTTCGTGCCGGCGCTGCTCGGGGTGCTCCTGGTCTCCCATCTCTGCGGGATCCTTGCCGGCGCCGCCGCGATGCTCGGCCACGCCCGACCGCTCTACCTGAGGTTCGAGAAGGGCGGGAAGATGGTTGCGACCGGCGGCGGCGTCCTGTTCGCGGTTGCGCCGCTCGTGGCGCTCGTCGCCGGCGGCGTCTGGCTGCTGACGTTCGCGCTCTCGCGCTACACGTCCCTGGCGGCGATCGTGTCCGCGGTCGCTCTTCCGGTCGTCGCGGCCGTGCTCGGCTACCCGCTCCCGGTGATCCTGTTCACGTTGTGCGCCGCGGCGGCGGTCGTCTTCCTGCACCGGTCGAACCTTCGCCGGCTGCGGGCAGGCACCGAGAACCGGTTCCACTACCGCCGGCCCGCCGGCGTCACGTGAACGGGGGTTCGGCAGCATGCCCGACGAAGCGCTCGCCCCTCTCGTCCTGCTCGCCTGCCACGACCTCCGGACGCCGCTCGCGACGGTCAACGGGATCGCCAAGACGCTGATCCGGGCGGACGCGCTCGGCGACCGGGAGGCGCGGTTCCTCGCGATGATTGACGAGGCAGCCGGGGAGATGAGCGGCCTGCTCGAGCAGTTGGGCCTCGCGGCGCGGATCGCCGCCGGACGGTACGAGCCGGCTGCGCTCCAGGCCGACACCCTCGAGCTCGCGACGTCCGGCGACGAGCGGATCGGAGCGGTCGGGCAGGGCGCCGCCGTCCAGACCGACGTCGATGCCGTTCGCGCGTCGCTCGAGTCGCTCGCGCTCGCGGCGATGCGGTTCGGGCCCGCCACCTCGGCGACCTGGACGGTGGCCGCCCGCGAACTGGTGCTCGCGCCGCTGACGGCGGACGCGGCCCTGGTCGTCAGCGGCGAGTCGCCGCGCGACCTCGGCTCGCTCGTCGCCCGCACCGTGATCGAGCATCTCGGCGGCACCCTCGGCGTCGAGGGCGAGACGCTGCACGTCGTCCTCTAGTGCGGCCTCCCGGAACGTTGCAGCGCAACCGCCGGGGCTGGAGGCCGCACTTGCGCCGCGTCGCGGCGATCGAGGGTGAATCCACTCGGGTCGGGCGAGCTCGACAGGGGTCGTCGAACGCGTGGCCTCACCGACGCGAGCTCCGGGTGAGACGTTGCAGTCCCCCGACCGGGATCGGGGTACTTACCCTGCGATGCGGATCGAGTACCCCGCCTCGTCCTCTCCGCTTCCTGCGTAGCAGGCGCGGCAGCGGGCCTCGTAGGAGTCGAGGGCGCCGATCTGGACGGTGGCTCCCTCGAAAGGGGCCGGGCGGCCGTCGAGCAGCCGCTGGGTGAGGGTCGCGGGACCGCCGCAGCGGTGGCAGACGGCCTCGAGCTTGTCGACGAACTCGGCGACGCAGAGGAGCGTCGGCATCGGACCGAACGGCTGGGCGCGGAAGTCCTGCGCGAGGCCCGCGGCGACGACCCGGACGCCGCGACCGACGAGCGTGTCGATCATCGCCACGATCCCCTCGTCGAAGAACTGCACCTCGTCGATGCCGACCGCGTCGTAGCCGCCGGCGAGCCTGAGCACCTCCGCGCTCGTCGTCGCGGTGACCGCGTGCATCCTGGCGCCCGCGTGCGAGACGACGTGCCCGACGTCGTAGCGGTGGTCGACGAGCGGCTTCACGATCAGGGCCTTCTGCCCGGCGATCTCGGCCCGCCGCAGCCGTCGGATCAGCTCCTCGCTCTTGCCGCTGAACATCGGCCCGCAAACGACCTCGAGCCACCCGCCGCGACGGGGCTGAATCCGGATCACGGTGCGAGACCCTAACGAGCCGACCAGACGTACCCACAGCTCGTGAGCTCGACTCTTCGGCGGGGGTGCCGGCTTCGCCGGCGTCCCCGATAGGTCACCCCTTCGCCGACTGCGACCTCTCGAACCAGGAACCCTTGTCGACCCACGAAACGCGCGAACTGCAAGTGCGCGTGCCGGTCGTCGACCGTCCGAGTTGCCACGTGTCGGAGTGGGGGCCCGTGGGGGAGAACCGGGGGTGCCCCCCCACGATCTACCGGGGCCACCAGACGTACACGTTCGTCGGCTTGCGGACGAAGCCGAGGCGCTTGTAGAGGCGGTTGGCGCTCTCGCGGTAGGGCATCGAGTTCAGCTCGAGCATCAGCACCCGGGCCTCGTTCGCGCGGGCCATCACCTCGCGCGTGAGCGCCTCTCCGACTCCGCGGCCGCGGGCGGACTCGTCGACGATCACGTCCTCCAGCCGGCCCTTGAGCCCGGAGGGGACGCGGTACATGACGAGAGTCGCGGTGCCCACGATCGACCCGTCCCCGTCGTCGCGGGCGACCAGCACCGTCTGCCGGCCGACCGTCTCGGCGAGCTGCTCGAGGGTCGGCGGGGTGCGTGCCTCGGTCAGCTGCGGCAGCAGCCGGCGGATCGCCTCGACGAGCTCCTCGGTTGCCTCCTCGACCTGCTCGATCCTCATCTGAGGAGCCTCGACATCCGGCGGTCCTTGAGCACGCGGCCGTCGGTCTGGCAGGCGGGGCAGTAGTAGATCGTGTGCTCTTCGAAGTCGACGCGGGCGATCGGCGTGCGGCAGTTCGGGCAGGGCTCGCCGAGCCGGTCGTGGACGCGGTAGGTCGCCTCGTTCGAGGCTCCGCGCAGCCGGAGCTCGAGGCCGCGGGCGAGCTCGCCGTGAATCGCGGCGGCCAGCCGCTCCGTCTCCTCGCCGCTCAGCTGGGTCGAGAGCCGGTAGGGCGAGAGACGGGCGGCGTTCAGGATCTCGTTCGCCCAGGCGCGGCCGATCCCGGCGATCAGCCGCTGGTCGCGGAGGAGCGAGTGGAGGCGGCGCGAGTCGGAGACGAGGATCGGCGCGAGCGACTCGGCGTCGAGCTCGTCGGCCTCGGGGCCGAGGTGTGCGAGCTCCGCGGCGAGCGCGTCCGGGCGCAGCAGCCAGACGCCGGCGCGCTTCTTCCTGCCCGCCTCGGTCAGCACGAGCTCGGCGCCGCCCTCGAAGCGGAGCCGGAAGACCGGCGTCCTCGGCCCCCTCTCGCCGGCGTCGAGGTGGCGGATGCGCCCGGCGCTCATCAGGTGCACCATCAGCACGAGCTCGCCGTGGACGGTCGGGAAGAGCAGCCGCTTGGCCCGGCGGCGCGCACCCGAGAAGGCTGCGCCGTGCAGCGCCTCGAGCGGCGGATCGAACGTCTTCAGCGTGGCGATGTGGGCCGGGCCGGCCTGCTCGATCGAGGAGCGCTTGACGTCCTCGTCGAGGCTTCGCCGCCAGGCTTCGACCTCGGGCAATTCGGGCATGGGCGGTTGACTACGCTCCGTCGGAGTGGGGCCCCTCAGGGTAACCGTGCGGCGGGGCAACGTGGTCGAGTCCGTCCATCGCGTCCACGTCGCCTCGACCGGCGGCCTCCGGCGGGGCGACGACCTCGCCTGCTTCCTGCGCTCGGCGGCGAAGCCGTTCCAGGCGATCCCGTTCGTCGAGGCCTACGACGACCTCGCAGACGAGGAGATCGCGATTGCCTGCGCCTCCCACCAGGCGACCCCGGCCCAGCTCGCCGCGGTCCGGCTGGTGCTGGCACGGGCGGGCGCGACCGAGGACGACCTCGAGAACGGCCCGCAGGAGGGAAGGCCCGGGGGAAGGCTCGCGCACAACTGCTCCGGCAAGCACGCCGGGATGCTCGCCGCCTGCAGCGCCAACGGCTGGCAGCTCGCCGGCTACCGGCTGCCCGACCATCCTCTGCAGCGGCGGATCCACGATCTGGTCGGCGGCAGGGAGACCGCGCTCGACGGCTGCGGCCTGCCGACCTACGCGATGCGGCTGAGCGAGCAGGCGGCGTTGACGGCGCGCGTTCCGGAGCGGATCGCCACGGCCATGCGCGCGCGCCCCGAGCTCGTCGGCGGCGAGGGCAGCGAGGACACCGAGCTGATGCGGGAGGTGCCGGGCCTGCTGGCCAAGCGCGGCGCCGAGGGCCTCCTCTGCATCGTCGAGCCCGGCGGCGTCGGATACGCGCTGAAGGTCGAGGACGGAAACGGCCGGGCGCTCCTGCCGGCGGCCGGCCTGCTGCTCGGCCTCCCCGGGCTCGCCGGCCGCGAGCTCTTGAACAGCCGCCGCGAGACCGTCGGGGAGATCCGCGCAGAGAGCTGACGCGGTCGAGCGCCGGGAGTGCCTCCCGACCGAATTCGATTAAAGTCACCCCATGCGTTGGCGCGCCGCTGCCGGCGGGCTCTCGCCGGCGTTCTCGGCAGGCTGGAACATCGCCAACACGGGCGCCCTCGCCGTCGGCCTCTCCCACGCCTACGGCGTCTCGCTGGCGGTGATCGGCCTCTTCACGACCGCGCTCTTCATCACCCACGCGGCGCTGCAGGTGCCCGCCGGCCGGCTCTGCGACCGCTTCGGAGCCCGTCGCGTCGGCACCGTCGGGCTCACGATCACCGCGCTCGCCTCGCTGGCCGCTCTCGCCTGGCGCGAGGCGGCGTTCGCGATCGCGATGCGGGCGATCGCCGGCGTGGGGACGGGCCTCTCGTTCGTGTCGGGGAGCGACTACTTCCGCACCACCTCGGGCTCGGCGCTCGCGCAGGGCGTCTACGGGGCGGGCAGCATGGCGGGCGGCGGCCTCGCCCTCGCCCTGATCCCGACGTGGGGAAGCTGGTTCGCCCCGTTCGCCTCCGCGGCGATCGTCGCCGGGGCCGGGGCGGTGCTGCTCGCGCTCGCACCGGCGGAAGGCCCCCGACCCCCGTTGGCGCCGGCGCTGCCGCGCCTGTCCGACCGGCGGCTGCTCCGGCTCTCCGCGATGCACAGTGCCTCCTTCGGCCTGTCGGTCGTGATCGGAAACTGGGTCGTGACGCTGCTCGAGCGGGCCGGCGGCGACTCGGGCCGGATCGCCGGGCTCGCAGGCGCGCTGACGCTCCTGCTCGGGATCGTCACGCGGCCGCTCGGCGGCCGCCTCTACGGCCACGAGCGGCTGCTGCGGGCGAGCTTCCTCCTCGGCGGCGCGGCCACCGCGCTGCTCGCAGCCGCCTCGCCGCTCGGCCTGATGATCGCCGCCGCGGCGCTCGTCGGACTTGCGGCCGGCATGCCGTTCGCGCCGGCCTTCGCGGGCGCGGCGAGGCTTCGCCCCGACGCGCCGGGCGCCGCGGTCGGGCTCGTGAACATGACCGCCGCGGTGACCATCCTCGTCGTGACTCCGCTCGTCGGCCTGTCGTTCTCGCTGCCCGGGAACGGCCGGATCGGGTTTGCGATCGTCGCCGCGCTCTGGGCCCTGGCGGCCCTCAGCGTCCCCCGGGGTCACGCCTGGGCAGGCGAGCGCTCGACGGCGCGCAGCGCCCACATCCGCGAAGCTGGACCCGAGCTGCCCGTAGCCGACGGCGGCCGGCGAGCGGCTCTGACGGACTGAGGTCGCGGCCCGTTGCGGTCAGTTCGAGGTTCCGAGCCCGCCGGAACTGGATCCAGCATTCAGATCTCGGATCCAGTTCTCTGGTAATGTGCGACGTACAGGCGTCGAGACGTCTGTATCGGATCCAGGAAATGAGACTCTGAATACATCGATGACTGCCGCCTTCGACCAGCACACGCTCCCGAGCCTAGAGTCCCCGCCTCACCTGAAGGTGACGGGCGCCGCCCCCGCCTTCGGGTTCGAGCGCTGCGAGGACCCGGGCTGCACCGTCGGGATCGACGGCACGGCGTCCTCGTGCCGCCGGCCCGCCTGCCCCGCCTGCGGCTGCAGCGGCACGAACCTCTCGACGATCCAGCTCGTCGACTCGCTCGGCGGTATTCGCGTGCGCTGCACCTGCGGGTACTCGTGGGTGCGCGGCCTGCCGGCCGCCCCGGCCGTTCCGCAGGCGCTCGGCGTCGACTGAGGCCGGCCGGCGGCAGGAGCCGCGCCCTACACTCCCTGCGTGGACGCAGGCACGAAGGCCGACGAGATCGCACTCGCGCTCGAGGAGGCGATCGTCTCGGGCGAGCTCGCGCCGGGTTCGGTCCTGCGGCAGGAGCAGGTCTCGGCGCAGTACGCCGTCAGCCGGACCCCGGTGCGGGAGGCGCTGCGGCGGCTCGCCGCTCTCGGCCTCGTCTCGTTCGAGGCGAACCGGGGCTTCCGCGTCCGCACGCTCTCGCGGAGCGAGATGTGGGAGGCCTTCCTGCTCCGCGCCGAGCTCGAGAGCCTCGTCACCGGAGTCGCCGCCGGGAAGATGACCGAAGCCGACCTGGCCGAGCTCGAGTCGGCCGAGCAGCGGTTCTCGGGTTTGACCCGGGCGCTACGGGCGCGCGAGCCGGGCGCCGACCGACGCTCGCTGACGGTCGACTGGATGCATGCGAACCACGGCTTCCACGACGTCATCTACCGGGTCGCCGACCTGCCCTACATCGAGCAGGTGGCAAAGAGCGCGAGGCGCACCTTCGCGGGGCCCGCCGTATGGGCTCCGGGCGACGAGACGATCGACAGCCTCTACCTCGCGAACGAGCGCCAGCACGCCTCGATCCGCGCCGCGCTCGCGGCCGGCAGCCCCGAGGGCGCCCGCGCGCTCGCCCGCGAGCACGTGCTCGCCTCGTTCCGGCTGCTCGAGACGATCCTGGAGCAGGTCGGACGGGCTCTCGCAGATCCCAGAGCGACCCGCAGCCTGCCGGCGTGAGCGCGGCTCCGGCGGAGGCCGTGCGGCGGGCGCTCGGCCCGGTGCCGCTCTACGCTGCCTCGGCGCGGCGCGTGCTCAGGGAAAGGGGCCTGCGCGAGCTCCCGGAGCGGCTCCGGAGCTCCGACGAGCGCCTCGTCTTCGTGGTGGGCTCGCCTCGCTCCGGCACGACCTTCCTCGCCGGGGCGATCGGGGCCGTCCCCGGCTTCGTCGACCTGAGCGAGGTCAGCCCGCACAAGGCGCTGATTCCCGAGCTCGTGTCGCTTCCCGAGCCCGAGGCGGCCGCCCGGATCAGGCGGGTGCTCGACCGCATGCGCATGCTCGCGCTCGTCCGGGGGTGGCGCAGCGTCGAGCAGACGCCCGAGACGGCGTTCGTGCTCGCGGCGGCGCTGCGCGCCTACCCGCTCGCCCGCGCCGTCCACATCGTCCGCGACGGCCGCGACGTCGTCTGCTCGCTGCTCGAGCGGGGCTGGCTGAGCGCGGGCCGGGCGGGCGGCGACGACGCCAGGCTCGCCTACGGGTCGCTTGCCCGCTTCTGGGTCGAGCCGGCCCGCAGGGCGGAGTTCGAGGCGGCCAGCGATGCGACCCGCGCGGCCTGGGCCTGGCGCGCCTACGTCTCGGCGGCGCGGAGCGCAGCCGGGCCCCAGGCGCTCGAGGTGCGCTACGAGTCGATCGCCGCCGACCCCGACGGGGCCGCCGCGACGATCGCGCGCCACCTCGCCGCCGACCCCGCGCCGCTCGCCGGCAACCTCCGCCGCTTCCACGACCTCTCGATCGGCCGCCATCGCCGCGACCTGACCCGCGAGGAGCTCGCCGACGTCGAGCGTGAGGCCGGGCCGCTGCTGCGCGAGCTCGGATACGCATAGGTCCCCCGTCAGGGGGATCTTCGCCGCTCTCAGCGAAATCTCAAGCCGCTCTTAGGATTTTCTCCTACGCTCTGTCGGCCAACGTGAAGGCACCGGACAACTCGAAAGGGGTGGACATGCGGCGGAATCTCACTCGCCGGCTGTCGGTCGGAACCGCGGCCCTGCTCGTCGCGGCCGCGGTCGGCGGTGCAGCGCTTGCGGCGCACGGCCGGATCGGCGCCGTTCAGGGCTTCCGTTCGGGCGGCTTTCTCGGCCGGCCCGGAGGGTTCCTCGGCGGCGGAAACGGCTTCGGGCTCGGTGCCGGTCCGCTCGGCGGCGGCAAGCCGGGCGGGTTCGCCTTCGGGCGCGGCCCCTTCGGCCTGGGCGGCGCCGCTTTCGGCGCGGACGTCCTGACGCCCGCGGCGGCCTGCCTCGGCCTCGACGTGCAGTCGCTCGCCGGCGCCCTGAACGGGGGCAAGACGCTCGCCGAGGAAGCAACCGGCAAGGGGCCGTCGAGCTGTAACACGGCCGACGAGCTCGTGACCGCGATCGTCAAGGCCCAGACCGCGGTGTTCGACGACGAGAAGGCGGCCGGCTGGATCACCGCCGATCAGGAGACGGCGCTCGTCGCCGCCTTCACGGCTCAGGTCAAGCGCCTCGTCGACGCCGGCCCGCCGGTCCCGCCGAGCGCGCCGACGCCTGCGGCGGGCGGCCTGCTCCAGCCTGCGGCGACCTATCTCGGACTGTCGGTCTCGGACCTCCAGTCGGATCTGAAGTCGGGGAAGACGCTCGCAAGCCTCGTCAATCCGCCGGCGACGACGGTCGACGGTCTCGTGACCGCCCTCGAAGGGCCGGCGAAGGCGAAGCTCGACGCGGCGGTCACCGCCAAGACGATCACGTCGGATCAGGAGACCGCGATCCTGGGCAAGATGACGACCGCGCTCACGAACCTCGTCAACGGCACCGGGAGAGCCGGCCGGTTCGGCTCGATCGAGAAGAGCCTGAACCGCGACGCGAGCCTGAAGACGTTCGCCCGGAGGCATTAGCCTGCTCACCCGGCCGCCTCGGAGCGGCATGCAGCGCGCGAGGCCCGGCCGGCGCCCGGCCTCGCGCCGTTGATCGGCCGGTGAGGCCCCCTACGCCGTGACGCGGCGGCGGCGCGCGGCGCCCGTCTGCTCGGCGGCGGCCGCGACGGCGACCGCGACGGCCGGCGCCACGTCGCGGTTGAACACGCTCGGCACGATGTACTCGGGGCCGAGCTCGTCCGGCTTGACGACCGACGCGATCGCCTGGGCCGCGGCGAGCTTCATCTCCTCGTTGATCGTCGAGGCGCGCACGTCGAGCGCCCCGCGGAAGACCCCCGGGAAGGCGAGCACGTTGTTGATCTGATTCGGGTAGTCGGATCGCCCGGTCGCGACGACGGCCGCGAGGCCTTCGATCTCCTCCGGGGCGATCTCGGGTGTCGGGTTGGCCATCGCGAACACGATCGCGCCCGCGGCCATCGAGGCGACCCCGTCGCGCGTGATCGCGCCCGGGCCGGAGAGCCCGATGAAGACGTCGGCGCCGGCCAGCGCCTCGTCGGCGGTGCCCGCGAAGCGCTCCGGGTTCGTCCGGGCGGCGTAGGCCGCCTTCCACGGCCCGAGGTCGTCGCGGCCGTCGTGGAGAGCGCCGTGCCGGTCGCAGCCGATGATCGTGCGAGCGCCGGTGGTGAGCAGCATGTCGGTCGTCGCGATCCCGGCCGCGCCCACGCCCGTGAGCACGATGCGGACCTCCTCGGGCCGCTTGCCGACGACCTCGAGCGCGTTCAGGAACGCCGCCGTGACGACGATGGCCGTTCCGTGCTGGTCGTCGTGGAAGACCGGGATGTCGAGGGTCTCGTTCAGCCGGCTCTCGATCTCGAAGCAGCGCGGCGCCGAGATGTCCTCCAGGTTGATCCCGCCGAACCCGGGTGCGATCGCGGTGACCGCGGCCACGATCTCGTCGGGGTCGGTCGTCGAGAGGCAGATCGGCCACGCGTCGACCCCGCCGAACTCCTTGAACAGCATCGCCTTGCCCTCCATCACGGGCATCGCCGCCTCCGGGCCGATGTCGCCGAGCCCGAGCACGGCGGTGCCGTCGCTCACGACCGCGACGGTGTTCTGCTTGATCGTCAGGTTCCAGACCTTGTTCACGTCCTCGGCGATCGCGGTGCAGACGCGCGCGACGCCCGGCGTGTAGGCCATCGAGAGGTCGTCGCGCGTCTTCAGCGGCGACTTCGAGACCATCTCGATCTTGCCGCCCAGGTGGAGCAGGAAGGTGCGGTCGGAGACGTGCTCCACCTCGACGCCCGGAAGCGCGTGGACGGCGGCGACGATCGACTCGATGTGATCGGCGCTCGTCGCGTCGACGGTGACGTCGCGGACCTTCTTGCCCTGCTCGACGCGGACGAGGTCGATCGCGCCCAGGCTGCCCCCGGCATCCGCGATCCCCCGCGCGACCTCGGCGAACGCGCCGGGACGGTCGTCCAGATGGACCCGCAGGGTCGCGCTGAACGAGGCCGACGGATGCTGGCTCACGCCTGCATCGTCGCAGAAGGGAGGCTGCTCGGGGCGGGGGTCTGACCCCTCCCGGGCGCCGGCGCTCAGAAGCCGGCGATCTCGGCGGCGGTGCCGACCACGACCAGCGGCGAGAGGCCCGGCCGGAGCCAGCGGAGCAGCCGGAGCAGCTCGGCAGGCGGGACGGCGATGCAGCCGGTCGTCGGATGGCCGAGGCTGTCGTGGATGAAGATCGCCGAGCCGCGGCCGGGAACGGCCGGGTGCGTGTTGTACTCGACGAGCGCGAAGTGCGCGTAGGCCTGCGGCGACCTCCAGAGCGCCTCGCTGTTCCCGCCGAAGGACGGCCGCGCGCCGCAGGGCAGGTGCGCGAATGTGTTGTACGCGGGCGAGGCCGGGTCCTCGTCCCACCAGTCCCCGCACCCGAGCCGGTGGTAGTGGTAGCGAACGCCCGGATCGGGGGCCGCGCCGTACATCACCGGCGCGATGCCGAAGGCGCCGGCGGGGGTCGTCCCGTCGCCCTCGGCGTGGTGGTCGGAGACACCGGCAAGCCCGAGCTCGGCCCGCCAGGGCCCCGCGACCGGAAGCCAGCAGCCGCCGCGCCGCTCCCAGAGGCGGAGCGAGCCCGAGCTGGAAGACGCCTGCGCGGCCACCACCGTCACGAGCTGGGCCGCCGCTCCGGTCGCGGCCAGCCGGCCGGCCAGGCTCGGCCTGCACGCCGCACGCGCCCCCTCGCTCGTGGCCGGGGGCGGCACGGACAGGGCCGCCAGGGCGGTCAGGCAGATCAGGAGGCGTGCTGGGCGCGGCATGAGTACCCTCGAACGATATGGAGCGTGCGCTCTCGGCGGCGATGGCGGCGGCAATCCTGGCAGGCGCGCCCGGGGCGGCGGCGGCGAGGCAGCCGCCGTTTCGCGGCTCCGTGTCGCCCGTCACGGCGGCGACGCTGGGCCTCTCCTACCGTCCCGGATGCCCGGTCGGCCCGGACCTGCTCCGGCTGCTCCGGCTGTCCTACTGGGGCTTCGACGGCCGCGCGCATCGAGGCTCGCTCGTCGTCAACGCAGCCGTCGTGCCCGCCGTCATGCGCGTGTTCGCGCGGCTGTACCGCGAGCACTTCCCGATCCGGCGGATGATCCCGATCGCCGCGTACGAGGGAAGCGACGACCGCTCGATGGCCGCCGACAACACCTCGGCGTTCAACTGCCGCTACGCCGTCGCGACCGGGCCGAAGCGGTGGTCGGTGCACGCCTACGGCGAGGCGATCGACGTCGATCCGGTCGAGAACCCCTACCTCGAGGCCGGGCGGCTGCTTCCGCCGGCCGGCCGGCGGTACGCGGATCGGGGGGTCGTGCGTCCGGGGATGGCCGTGCCGGGCGGCGAGCTCGTCGCCGCGTTCGCCGCGGCCGGCTGGCAGTGGGGAGGCCGCTGGACGGCCTCGCCGGACTACCAGCACTTCTCCGCCACGGGCGGGTGACGGTACCCCCTTGACAGCGCAGAGGCGGTGTGAGAGGCTCGTCCCGTCAAGTCCTGTGGGCCCTCGGGTTCGCGGGACTTGACGTTTAAGCGGCCTCTCTTCCGGGCGGAGTAGGCGGGACCGCCCGCGGCGAGCTACGCTCGTGGCAAGACGGCCGGGCCGGGTGGCCCAGGCCCGCAGCGGCCGGGCCGTGCATCGCCAGGCGTCGCGGGTTCGACTCCTGCGCCGCTCCCTAGAGATGAGAACGCGACGCGTCACCGCGTGCACGTTCCTGCTCCTGGCGTTCGCGCTGGGCTTCACGGCCTGCGGCGGCGGCGCGCGGAGCAAGCAGGCGGCCGCGGCACAGGCGCGGGCCGCGACCCACTGGCGGATCGGGCTCACCCAGTGGCACCGGCAGATGCTCCACGCGCTCTACGGGGTCTCGGTGCTCTTCTCGACCGACAGGTCGCTTGCCGAGCTGGCCAGCGGGCAGACGAGGGCGGGCAAGGCCCTGGCGGGGTTCGAGCGGACGCTCGCGTCGTGCGCGACGACGGTCGAGCGCCTCGGGAGGGAGCCCGAGGGCCTCGCTCCGGCGCGCCGTTACGCCCTGGAGGCGTGCAAGAGCCTCCAGCTGGGCGAGTCGCTGATCGAGGTGGCCGTGAAGCGGATCGAGCAGGGCTTCGGCGCCGATCTCAGCGAAGCGAGCGGGCCGCTCAGCGACGGCCAGACCGGCGTCGAGACCGCAGCCAACGCGCTGCGCGCCGCACCCTCGCCCTGACCCCCGACCCACCGAGCCCCGGGCGGCTCGCGTCCGGATCGCCGAGCCGCTCACGGCCCGCCCCCGCGCCCCGGGGAACACGCATCCCGGAGGATCCAGCCGGAGCAGGCGATCCGCGCCGAGTATCGTCCGCTCCGTGCTTCTTCCAGCCGCGTTTCGCGCCGCCGTCGTCGGCGCGCTCCCGCAGGACGCCGTGATCGGCGAGCCCGAGCGGCTCCGGACCTACGAATGCGACGCGCTCACCGGCCATCGGGCGATGCCCGAGCTGGTCGTCCTTCCCGGCTCCGCCGCCGAGGTCCAGGAGGTCGTTCGCCTCTGCCACGCCCACCGCGTCCCCTTCGTCGCCCGGGGCGCCGGGACCGGCCTCTCCGGCGGCGCGCTCCCCGTCGCCGGCGGCGTCGTGATCTCGCTTGCCCGCCTGAACCGGGTGCTCGAGATCGACCTCGAGCAGGCTCGGGTCGTCGTCGAGCCCGGGGTGACGAACCTCGAGATCACGAAGGCCGTCGCCGGTCAGGGCTACTTCTATGCCCCGGACCCGTCCAGCCAGCAGGTCTGCACGATCGGCGGCAACCTCGCCGAGAACTCCGGCGGTGCCCACTGCCTCAAGTACGGCTTCACCGTCAACCACGTGCTCGCGGCCGACGTGATCCTCCCCGACGGGGAGCTCGTCACGCTCTCCCGTGACGACGCGGGCCCGGACCTGCTCGGCGTCTTCGTCGGCTCCGAGGGGACACTCGGGATCGCCGTCCGGATCACGGTCAGGGTCCTGCGCACCCCCGAGACCGTGCGGACGCTGCTTGCCGGGTTCGCGACGACCGACGCCGCCGGCGACGCCGTCTCGCACGTGATCGCGGCCGGGATCCTGCCCGCGGCGATCGAGATGATGGACGCGCTGACGATCGAGGCGGTCGAGGCGGCGGTCGCCCCGGGCTACCCGGCCGGCGCGGGCGCCGTCCTGATCGTCGAGCTCGACGGCCCCGCACTCCAGGTGGCCGGGGATTCCGCCGAGGTGGAGCGGCTCTGCCGCCAGGCCGGCGCCTTCGAGCTGCACGCCGCCGAGACGGCCGAGGAGCGCGCTCGCATCTGGCTCGGGCGCAAGTCGTCGTTCGCGGCCATGGGGCGGATCTCGTCGAGCTACTACGTCCAGGACGGGGTCGTTCCGCGAACCCGCCTGCCGGACGTGCTCCGCCGGACGGCCGAGCTGAGCGCCGAGTACGGCCTGCGGGTGGCGAGCGTCTTCCACGCCGGCGACGGCAACCTCCATCCGCTCGTCCTCTACGACGAGAACGTCGAGGGTGAGCCGGAGCTGGCCGAGCGGCTCGCGAGCGCCATCCTCGACCTCTGCATCGACGCCGGCGGCTCGCTGACCGGGGAGCACGGCGTCGGTGTCGACAAGGCATGCTCGATGCCGAAGCTGTTCAGCGAGCGCGACCTCGAGGCGATGCAGCGGCTCCGTGCCGGGTTCGACCCCGAGGGGCTCGCCAACCCGGGGAAGGTCTTCCCGACCCCCCGGCTCTGCGGCGAGGTGCCCGGCCCCTACCGAACGCACCCGCTCGAGCGGGCCGGGCTTGCCGAGCGTTTCTGAGCCGCGCTCGCTCGAGGCGGCCGCCGAGGTGCTCACCTGCGGGCAGCGGGTCTCGATCGAGCGCGAGGGCGGAGAGGTCGTGCTCTCGACCAGCGCGCTCAACCGCGTGCTCGAGCACGAGCCGGGTGACCTGACGGCGATCGTCGAGGCGGGGCTGCGACTCTCGGAGCTGCAGGCGCAGCTCGCCGGGGCGGGGCAGATGCTGGCGCTCGACCCGCCTGGCGACCCGACGATCGGCGCCTGCCTCGCCGCCGACCTCTCCGGCCCGCGCAGGCACCGCTACGGGGCGATGCGCGACCTCGTGCTCGGCGTCACCCTCGTCCTCGCCGACGGCACGATCGCGAGCTCGGGCGGGAAGGTGGTCAAGAACGTCGCCGGCTACGACCTCGGCAAGCTCTTCTCGGGCTCCCGCGGCCGGCTGGGGCTGATCGCCCGGGTCGCGCTGCGACTGCACCCGCGCCCCGCCGCGGAGGCGACCGTCGTCGCCGGGAGCGACGACCCGCGCGCGCTCTGGCAGGAGCTCCGCGGGCTCCGGCTCGAGCCGAGCGCGGTCGACTTCCTGCCGCCCGGACGGCTCGCGTTGCTGTTCGAGGGTGCCGCCGCGGCGGTCGAGGCGCAGGCCGCCGCGTGCCCGGGAGAGGTTGCAGGAGCGTCGATCTGGGAGGAGAGCGCGTCCCGCCAGAGCGAGGCCGCGGGCCGCGAGCCGTTCGCCTGGCAGGAGTGCAGGCTGGCGCGCCCGGGCGCCGGGATCGCCTACGTGACCGCGCCGGGAACGGCGGCCTGGTCGCCGCTCGCCGAGCGCGTCCGCGCCGCGTTCGACCCCGAGGGCATTCTCTGCTGATGGACCGCGAGCTGATCGACGATTGCGTGCACTGCGGCTTCTGCCTGCCGACCTGCCCGACCTACGAGCTCTGGCACGAGGAGATGGACTCGCCCCGTGGCCGCATCTGGCTCATGCGGGCGACGCTCGACGGCACGGTCGAGCTGAACCGGACGGTCGCCGAGCATTTCGACCGCTGTCTCGGTTGCATGGCCTGCCTGACCTCCTGCCCGTCGGGCGTCCAGTACGACCGCCTGATCGAGCTCGCCCGCGAGCGCGTCGAGCAGGAGGTGCCGCGCCCAATGCGCGAGCGGCTGCTGCGCTCGCTCGTCTTCGCCGTCTTCCCCTATCCGCGCCGCCTCCGGCACGCGCTCCGGTTCGTCTCCCTGCCGGCGCCGGGGCCGCTCAGGCCGCTCAGGGAGCTCGCCCCTGCCTGGCGCGAGCCGGTCTCGCCGCCGCGGGAGACCCGGGCCCAGGGCGAGCGCCTCGCGCGCGTCGGCCTGCTCACGGGCTGCGTGCAGTCGGTGCTCTTCGGCGAGGTCAACCGAGCCTCCGCCAGGGTGCTCGCCGCCCACGGGTACGAGGTGACGGCCCCCTACTCCGGCTGCTGCGGAGCGCTCGCCCTGCACGCGGGCCGGCGCGAGCAGGGGCTGGAGCTCGCCCGCCGGACGGCCGGGGCGTTCGCGGCCGCCGGGGCGGAGATGATCGTCACGAACGCCGCCGGGTGCGGCTCGCACCTGAAGGACGCCCACCTCGACCTGCCGGTGGTCGACATCTCCGAGGCGCTGGCTCTCGGGAACGCCCCGGAGCTGCAGCCGCTCGCGCTTCGGGTCGCCTTCCAGGAGTCGTGCCACCTCGGGCACGCCCAGCGCGTGCGGGAGCAGCCGCGTGCGCTGCTGCGGTCGATCCCGGGCCTCGAGCTGGTCGAGCCGGACGAGCAGGCGCTCTGCTGCGGCAGCGCCGGTATCTACAACCTCGTCCAGCCCGAGGCGGCGCGCGCGCTCGGCGACCGGAAGGCGGCCGCGGTGCTCGCCACCGGCCCCGACGTCTACGTCAGCGCCAATCCCGGCTGCCTGCTCCAGGTGTCGGCCGCGCTCAGGCGGGCGGGGCGCCCGCTGCCCGCCGCGCATCCGGTGGAGCTGCTCGACGCATCGCTGCACGGCCGTTCCCTCTGGCCCCTCCGGAGCTGACGGCGCGCCGTGACGAGCCTGCCGCTCAGCGGGGGCTGCCTCTGCGGCGGCGTGCGCTTCGAGGTGACCGTGCCGCTCGTCCTCGCCGGCTGGTGCCACTGTACCCGCTGCCGGCGGCGGACCGGCGCGTCCGGCTCCCCGCAAGCGAGGATCGCGCCCGGGTCGCTGAGAGTGCTCGCCGGAGAGGAGCTGCTGCGCGCCTACGAGCCGCCGGACGGGTTCGCGAAGGTCTTCTGCTCCGCGTGCGGCTCGAGCCTCTGGAGCCAGGATCCCGACGACCCCGCCGTGATCAGCGTCCGCCTCGGCGCCTTCGACGGCGACCCGGGGATCCGGCCGAGCTACCACCAGTTCGTCGACGACGCACCCGTCTGGGACACGCTGCCCGACGACGGGCTCCCGCGCTTCCCGGCGCGGCGCGCCTGATCGGCCCGGTCCTCGGGCGGCAACGGCCGCGCAGGGGGCGGCGACGCGGCGGTACAGTGGGCGCGTGTTCAGCCCGTTCATGAAGGGCGTCGGCCTGGCCGCCAGCCCGAAGGGCCGCAGGGCGATCCGCCTGGCGATCGTGCTCGCCCAGAGCGAGGAGGGCCGGAGGATGCTGGCGCAGGCACGCCGGGCCGCCGTCAGCCCCGACGGCCGCAGGCTGATCCGGCAGGCCGCCGGGGCGGCAAGCCGCGCCGGCAAAGCGGCGGCAGCGCCGGAGAACCGGGAGCGGCTCAGGGAGGCCGCCCAGGTGCTCCGCGACCGACGCCGCTGAGCCCACCGGTTGCGGGAAACCCGCGATCGGGATCCGGTTCCTCCCTGATGTCCGGGCCCGTCCGTAGCTTGAAGCTTGCCCGCATGCCCGAGCTCACCCAGATAGTGGCCAGCGTCGTGGGCTCCGTCTTCAATCTCGACGGGCGCCCTCACTACCTGCACACCGGCTGGTTCCTGATCTCGGTGCCGAACCTGATCATCATCCTGCTGATGATCGCGGTGTTCGCGCTCGCGATCGCGCTGCCGTTCCCGCACGGCCGGAAGAAGGAGCAGTGAGCTCGTCCGAGGAGACGCCGACCTGGACCGGGAAGGTCCGGCAGGCGGCCGTCGCGACGCTGCCGCCCGAGCGCCTGCTTCCGGACACCCAGCCCGCCTACGTCGCCTCCTGGGTCTACGTCTTCGGTGTCCTCACCCTGGCGGCCTTCGTCGTGGTGCTCGTGTCGGGAGCCGTGATCGCGATCGCCGGCCCCGCCTGGTGGCACAGCTCCTCGCTCGGCCACTACGTCAACAGCACCCATCTCTGGAGCACGGAGCTGTTCTTCTTCTTCATGGTCGTGCACCTCTGGGCCAAGTTCTTCATGGCCGCGTGGCGCGGGAGGCGGGCGCTCACCTGGATCACGGGCGCCGTCGCCTTCCTGGTCTCGATCGCGACCGCGTTCACCGGCTACCTGAGCCAGCAGAACTTCGACTCGCAGTGGATCGGCACCCAGGCGAAGGACGGCCTGAACTCCTCGGGCGCGGGCGCGTTCTTCAACGTCCTCAACTACGGCCAGATGCTGCTCTGGCACGTCCTCCTGCTGCCGCTGGTGGTCGGCCTGCTGATCGGCGGCCACGTCCTCCTCGTCCGCCGCCGCGGCGTCGTCCCACCGCTGCCGATCGAGGACGACGAGGAATGAGCGTTCCCGGCTACCCGCTCGCGCCCGATCCGGCGGTCGAGTGGACGGGCGCCAAGCGCCGCTACGACCTGGTCAAGGAGGCGGTGATCGCGATCGTCGCGGTCGCATTGCTGACGATCCTGCTCGCGTTTCTCTTCTCCTCGCCGGACGTCAAGCCGGTCACGGTGTCGGAGTGGGCGAGCAAGGCTCCGACCGATTTCCTGGCCACCGCCGTCTCGGAGCTCGACGGGACGAGCGGGCTCGCGACCTACGGGCCGCCGTATACGCACGTCGCCGGGGCCGGGCAGAACATCGTCGGCGGGCTCTCGATCCAGCGCCTGCTCGGGGTGCAGATCCCGATCGACACGGCGAAGGCCTTCGTCCTCGACCCGCTCTCGATTCCCGCTACGACCGACCCGCAGCTCGCGACGGCGCTTGCGACCTACCGGAATGCAGCGCCGGCCCAGCGGGCGAAGTGGACGCAGGCCTACTCCGACGCGGTCGCCAAGGGGAACGTCGACGCCCTCGTCCAGAAGTCGCCCGGGCGCTACGGGCCGGTGCCGGTGATGATGGCGGGGCTGCTCGCGATGGCGCAGAGCGGCGCTCTCGACGGCGCGCTGATCTCGACCGACCGCTTCTACCAGACGAACTTCACCAAGGCGCTCCTCTTCCTGGCCGACGGCTCCTACCTCGAGGACCTGGCCTCGCAGCAGAACCTGCTCGGGAGCCAGTGGGGGATGATGAACGAGACCGGCAACTACCCGGGGCAGGCGTGGTTGTGGCTCTACACGTTCTGGTACCAGATCCCGCCGTTCTCGACCTCCGACAACGCGGATGCCCAGGTCTGGGCGATCATGGCACTGCTCTCGGTCGCGTTCGTCTGCATCCCGTTCATCCCGGGGGTGCGCTCGATCCCGCGCTGGGTCCCGCTCTACCGCCTGATCTGGCGCGACTACTACCGGGTCGCCCGCGCGAAGACGGCGCACGCTCCCTAGCGAGCGGTCACGGCTCGGAGGCAGTCTGCGCCGAGCCCCCAGCCCCTGGTCCAGCGAACGAACCCGTCCCGTCCCGCCAGGCTCGAACGGGCACCCCGGCGATCGTGCCCGGCTCTGGCGGTGCGGGCCCGTGGGCGCCGGACGGGCAAGGGGGATGATTGACACCGATGGGACTCTGGCTCGCCGTCGGGCTCGCGTTCGTCTTCGCCCTCACCAACGGGTTCAACGACGCCGCCAACGCGATCGCGACCCTCGTCGCGACACGGGCTGCCCGGCCGGGCCAGGCGCTCGCCCTGGCTGCGGTGTTCAACGTGCTCGGCGCCCTCGTCCTCGGGACGGCCGTCGCGGCCACGGTCGCCGGCATCGTGGACGTGCCGCCGGACCAGGCGATCGCCGTGATCGGGTCGGGCGTCCTGGCGGCCGTGGTCTGGAACGTCGTCACCTGGTCGCGGGGACTTCCGTCGAGCTCGGGCCACGCCCTGGTCGGAGGGCTCGTCGGCGCAGCCCTGGCCGACGGCGGCGTCGACGCGGTGAACTGGGGCGGCCTGGACGGATGGCGGCCCGTCGGCGTCCTCGGCGTCCTGACCGCGCTCGCCGTGTCGCCGGCGGTCGGGTTCCTCTGCGGGCTCGCGCTGGCACGGCTCGACCATCGCCTGCTCCGTCGTGCGACGAGGGCGGTCGACGCCCCGATCCGCCGCGGCGAGTGGGCGATGTCCGCCTCGCTGGCCTTCAGCCACGGGGCCAACGACTCCCAGAAGTCGATGGGGGTGATCGCGGCGCTCCTGGTCGCGAGCGGGCACCTGAACGGGTTCTCGGTGCCGGTCTGGGTGACCCTCGGCTGCGGCCTGGCGCTCACGGCCGGAACGGCGATGGGAGGCTGGCGGATCGTGCGCACGATCGGGCGGCGCATCTTCCGCCTCGCCCCCGTCGACGCGCTCGCCAGCCAGACCGGGTCGGTCGCCGTCATCCTCTCGGCCTCCCTGCTCGGCGCCCCCGTCTCGACGACCCACGTCGTCGCCTCCTCCGTCGTCGGCGTCGGCGGTGGGCGCCGCCGCTGGCGGCACGTACGCTGGACGGTGGTGCGCTCGATCGGGTTCGCGTGGCTCCTGACCCTGCCGATGACGGCGCTGCTCGGGGCGGTCGCCGTCGTCGTCTGGAGGGCGGCCGCGTGAGACGGGGACACTGGTTCCTGCCGGAGACCCCCGACGTGCTCGGGATCCTCGGCCGGCAAATGGCCGTCACCGTCGAGGGGCTCGACGCGCTCGTGGCCTGGGCCGGAGGCGACGACGCGGCGGCGGCCGTGCTCCGGGCCGCCGAGCACGAGGCGGACGGCCGCAAGCGGGAGCTGCGCGAGGCGCTCACCGCCTCGTTCACGACGCCGCTTGCTCCCGAGGACATCTTCCAGCTCTCGCTCGGCCTGGACGACATCCTGAACGGCGCCAAGAACACGGTTCGCGAGGCGGAGGTGATGCGCACCGCTCCCGACCGCGCGATCGCCGAGATGGCGAGGGAGCTCGCTGACGGCGCCTGCCGCCTCGCCGGGGCGCTCTCGGCCCTGGCGGAGAAGGACCGCGCGCTCGCAACACACGAGGCCGACGCCGCGGTCAAGAGCCAGCGCAAGCTGGAGCACGTCTACCGCGAGGCGATGTCCGCGCTGATCGAGAGCTCCGACCTCCGCGAGATCGCCGCGCGGCGGGAGCTCTACCGGCGGCTCTCGCGCACGAGCGACGAGCTCGTCAGCGTCGCCGAGCGCGTCTGGTACTCGGTCCTCAAAGAGGGCTGAGCGCGGATCCGCCACCGCGCGGCCGCCCCCGACCACGCAGCTCGTTCGATCCGCGCCGAGCGCGCCCCGTCGTCTACGCCCCGGCGGAGCCGTCGCCGAGCAGCCCGCGCCTGAGCGCGTAGCCGACCAGCTCCGCCCGGCTTGCGAGGCCGAGCTTGTGCATCACGTTGCCTCGGTGGGTCTCGGCCGTCCGGACCGAGATGAAGAGCTGCCTCGCGATCTCCTGGTTCGTGTAGCCGAGCGCGAGCAGGCGGAGGACCTCCCGCTCGCGGTCGGAGAGCGGATCGGCGTCGGCGATCCGCTCGGCCTCGGCCTCGGCGGCCACGAGGCGGGCGCCGAGCTCCGGGTTGACGTACCGCCCTCCCGCGGCGACCTCGCGGATCGCCGAGACGAGCTCCGCGTCGGCGGCCTCCTTCAGCACGTAGCCGCTCGCGCCCGCGGCGAAGGCCTCGCGGACGTAGCGCGGGTCGTCCTGCATCGAGAGCATCAGGACCTTCGCGCCGGGAAGCTCGTGGAGCACCGCCGGGATGCCCGCGAGCCCGGACTCGCCGGGCAGCACGACGTCCATCAGGACGACGTCCGGCTTCACCGCCCTGACCTCGAAGATCGCGTCCCGCACGTTGCCGGCCTCGCCGACCGCATCCAGGTCGCTCTCGGCGTTGAGCAGGAGCCGGAGCCCGGCCCGGACGACCGCGTGGTCGTCGACGATCAGGATGCGGATGCTCACGACAGCGGCACCTCCGCGACGAGCGTCGTTCCGGCGCCCTCGCGCGATTCGATCCGTAGTGAGCCGCCGACCAGGGCGGCGCGCTCGCGCATCCCCTCGAGGCCGAAGCCCTCGCTTGCCGCCCTGGGGTCGAACCCGCGGCCGTCGTCCTCGATCACGACGGCGATCCTCTCGTCCTTCCGGGTGAGCAGGATGCTGACGCTGCGTGCCTGGGCGTGCTTGACGATGTTCGTCAGCGCCTCCTGCACGAACCGGTAGAGCGAGACCGCGATCTCGTCTGCGAAGTGCTCGTCGCCGACCCTGGAGACGAAGGTGACCGCCATCCCGCTCTGGGCGCCGAAGCTCTCGGTCAGCCGCTCGAGCGCGGCGACGAGCCCGAAGTCGTCGAGCGCCTTCGGCCGCAGCTCGACCGCGAGCAGCCGGACGTCGCGGAGCGTCCCGACCGCCAGCTCCCGCAGGTCGGCGACTCCCGCCAGCGCCGCCGCGTTGCCGTCGAGGGTCCTCTCGAGCGAGCGCAGCCCGAGCAGGATCGAGGCAAGCGCCTGCCCGGTCTCGTCGTGCAGCTCGCGCGCCAGGCGGCGCCGCTCCCGCTCCTGGGCGGCGACGACGCGGCGCAGGGACTCGCGGGCGACGCGCGCGGAGAGGTCGACCGCGGCCGCGGCGCGGGTCGCGAAGGTCTCGGCGAGGCGCAGGTCGTCGTCGCCGAAGCGGCCGTCGGGAGCGCCCACCTTGTCGTGGGCCGCGAGGACGCCGATCGCCCGGCCGTGGGCGAGCAGCGGGACGAGAAGGCCGGTGCGGAGCCGCAAGCGCCGGGTCACGGCGGGGTCGGCGTCGGGATCGTCGATCAGCGAGTCGATCCGCTCGCTGCGGCCGCTCTCGAGCACCCGCCCGCTGATCGAGGCGCCGCGGCTGACGGTCGTGCCTGCGAGCTCGACCTCGCTGTCGCCGGTCCAGGCTGCGAAGCGGAGCTTGTCGGCGCCGTCCGGAAGCAGCACCGCGACGAACCGCGCGTCGACGAGCTCGCGCAGGCGCGTCGAGACGAGCTCGAGCAGGCGGTCGAGGTCGGTCTCCGTGACGAGGGCGTTGCCCACCTCGTTCAGCGATTCGAGCGTCGCCGACCAGCGCGTCGCCGCCTCGTAGAGCCGCGCGTTCTCGATCGCGATCGCCGCCTGGGAGGCGAGCAGCGTTACGAAGCCCTCGTCCGACTCGTCGAACTCGCCGCCTCCGGCCTTCTCCGTCAGGTAGAGGCTGCCGTACACGACTCCTCGGAGGAGGATCGGGACGCCGAGGAACGAGCGCATCTCCGGGTGGTTCGCCGGGAAGCCGTACGACCTCGGGTCGGCGGTCAGGTCCGCGAGCCGCAGCGGCCTCCCTTCGCGGAGGAGCACGCCGAGGATTCCGTGCCCTGCGGGCTCCGGACCGATCGCGGCTCGCTCGCCGTCGTCGAGGCCCAGGGTGAGGAAGCGCTCCAGCCGAGGGCCGGCGGGGTCGGCGACGCCGATCGCCGCATAGCGGGCTCCGGTCAGCATCGCCGCCGCCTCGACCAGCCGGGTGAGCACGCCGTCGAGCGAGAGCTCCGAGGTCAGCGCGAGGCCCGCGTCGAAGAGCGAGCGAAAGCGGCTGTCGTCGGCGCCGGTCATGCAGCTCGGATGCCGGCGAATCGCGTCGGGCGACCGCGACGGGCCGGGCCCGGCCGTCCCGTTCGTTCGCTCAGGTCGGGTGACCGCCGCATCGCGCCGAACGTTCTCGCCTCGCCTCGCGATGGGCATCGGGGCCGGGCCGGATTCAGACTGCGGTTTTCCCGCGGGCGAGCGTGAGCTGCTCCGCGAGCTCGTGGAGCGCACCGAGCCCCTCGAGGGAGGCGATCTGGAGCCGCGTGCCGCCGTGGGTCACGACCACGAGATTCGGCCGTCCCGACCACGTGCCGCCCGTACGCCGCTCGAGGTAGATGTCGGCCAGATCGTCGCTCTCGAGCCGGAGGCTCGGCGTGTCGAAGCTCTCGCCCGCGTCGGAGAGGACGAGCGATCCGGGCCCGACGGTCAGCCCGCCCACGTGGTCGGGCCCGTCGTTCTCGTTCCAGCGGACTGCGTAGGTCATGAGCGCATGGTCGCGCGGAGCGGCCTGGCTCGCGTCCGGTCTACTTCCCATTTGCTTTGCGGGAAAGCCCCCGTTTGCACTCAGTCGATGCCCTGATGCCCGAGGGCGGTCACCGGACGCCGGCACCGCGGCGAGACGAGGTCAGCGCCTGCAGGCGCAGCCGGCGGACCTGCGGCGGCCGCAGGTCGCGCAGCGACGGTCGGCGGGCTTCCACCTGAGCACCCGCTTCTGCGTTCCGGTCCACATCATCAGGACGCCGGCGACGAGGGTGGCGGCGATGACGCCCGTCAGGTGGATTCCGGTTACGATCATGACGACAGCGTCGCTCGCCCCGCGCCGGCGATCATCGGTAGGAACCCGGATCCACGCTCCGGAGTTTCCCGCTCAGGCTCCGGCGAGATCTCGCCTGCGGAAGATCGCGCCCGCGGCCAGCGCGCTCGCGAGGCCGGCCCCCGCCATCACCGCGGCCGCGGCCGGCCGGAAGGGCTGGGCGGGGATGAGCCCGATGTGGTGGAACGGCGACACGCCGAGCAGCCAGGGCGGGGCGGCCAGCACGGCGCCGAACAGCTCCCAGACGAACGCCGCGCTGACGAGCCCGTAGGCAAGGCCGACGCCGAGCCGCGGCACGAGGGCGACGCACGCAGCTCCGAGGCCGAGGAAGAGCATGCTTGCCGGCAGGCAGTTGAGGCCGGCCTCGAGCAGGCGCGCGAGCGACACGTGCGCGCCGACGAGCCTTGCGCCCGCCGCCGCCCCGAGCCCGACTGCAAGCGAGAGGAGGGTCGCCCCGGCGGCGGCGAGGACGAGGCGTCCGGCGAGCCAGCGCGAGCGGCCGTAAGGCAGGGCGAAGAGGGTCTCGAGCCGCCCGTCCGCCTCCTCGTTGCGGACCGCGGCGAGCTGGCCGCAGCAGAAGAGCGAGATCGCGAAGACGAAGAAGAGGAAGGTCAGGCCGATGTATCCGGCCGGGGTCGCGACCTGGAGCTGCCCGAGCTTCTTCAGCTCCTGCCGGAGGGTGCTCGAGAAGGCGGAGGCGACGCTCTTCGAGAGAGAGCCGATCACCAGCGCGAAGCCGCCGCTGGCCACCGTCCAGACGACCAGGCCGAGGCGCTCCGAGCGCAGGGCGAGCAGCCAGGGCGATGAGAGCAGGGCGAGCCTCGGCTGTGCCTCGTCGTGGGGCGCGAAGGTGGCCCCGCCGAGGTCGCGGCGCCGCTCGACAGTCGACGCCGCTGCGAGCAGGCCGGCGGTGGCCGCCGCCGGCAGCAGCAGGACGGCCGGGCGGGCGCCGACGAACGGCCTCAGCTCCTCGGCCCAGCCGAGCGGCGTTGCCCAGTGGAGGGCGCGGATGCCCGCCGTGTCGGCCGCGACCCGGATCAGGAAGTCGACCGCGAGCACAGCTCCAGCCAGCTCGAGCGCGCTCCGGCGGGTCGGCATGAGCTGGCTCGCGACCGCTCCGACCCCGAGGTAGACGGCCGCCACGCTTGCCGTTGCGAGCGCGAGATAGGCGGATCCGGCGAGCTGGAGGCCGCCGCCTGCCAGCCCTGCGATCTCCGCGAGCCAGAGCACGATCACGGTGAGGCCGAGCGCGCCGATCCTGGCGGCGAAGGCTCCGCCGCGGGTGATCGCTCCTGCCGCCGCGAGCTCCTGCCGCCCCGACTCCTCTTCGCCCCGGAGGGCCCGGACGGCCGACATGAGGCCGAAGAAGGCCGCGAACAGCGCCAGGGTGCCGCCGATGCGCCAGCTCGCGTAGCCGCCGACCGTCTCGAGGTCGTGCGGCGTGCCGTAGAAGAGGCGCAGCGCCTTGTTCTCGCCGAAGCCGCCGGCGAGTCGCAGCCGGTCGGCCAGCGTCGGGTAGGTCTTGAGGTATCCCGCGACGTTGGCGACCGCGACGGCCGCGAACAGGAGTGCGAAGCTGGCCGTGCGGACGCGCGCGTCCGCGAGGGTGCGTCGCGCCAGCGCCGTCCGCTGGCCGGCGACCGGGTCCGGCGCCGGATGAGCGCTGCCGGGCGGCCCGCTAGCCGGGTGCATCCCCGTCGGGGCCGTAGTGGTACAGGAAGATCTCCTCGAGCGAGGGCTCGCGGCCGGTCAGGCCGACAACCTCGTAACCGGCCAGGGCCGCGAGCAGCGGGGCGACGCTCCCGGTCACCTCGAAGCGGAGGGCGTTCGCGCCCGCCCGCTCGATCGCGATCCCCGGGAGCGGGGCAAGCACGGGCGGCGGGCCGGCGAAGGTCGCCTCGATCGTCTGGGCGCTGAGGTGCCGGAGCTCGTCCAGCGTCCCCTCGTCGACGAGGCGGCCCTTGCGGAGGATCCCGACCCGGTCGCAGAGAGCCTCGACCTCGCTCAGGATGTGCGAGGAGAGGAAGACCGTCTGCCCGCGCTCCTTCGCCTCGGCCACCGTCTCCCGGAAGACGGCCTCCATCAGCGGGTCGAGCCCGCTCGTCGGCTCGTCGAGCACGAGCAGGTCGGCGCGCGTCGCGAGGGCGGCGACGAGCTGCACCTTCTGGCGGTTTCCCTTCGAGAGGGCGCGGACCTTCTTGGCCTGCTCGAGCTGGAAGCGCTCGACCAGCACCGACCGGTAGGCGGTGTCGACGGAGCCGTGCATCCGGCCGAGGAAGGCGAGCGTCTCCTCCGCGGTCAGCTGGGGCCAGAGGAACGGCTCGCCCGCCACGTAGGCGAGGCGCCGGTGCGCGGCGACCGGCTCGCGCCAGGCGTCGATCCCGAACACGGTCGCCGTTCCCGAGGTCGGCCGGTGAAGTCCGAGCACCAGCCGGATCGTCGTCGTCTTGCCGGAGCCGTTCGGGCCGAGGAAGCCGTAGACCTCTCCAGGAGCGACGGCCAGGTCGAGCCGGTCGAGGGCGAGCGTCGGCCCGTACCGCTTGCAGAGGGTGCGGGCCTCGATCGCGTTCATCGCTCGAGCATGACGGAAACGGCGGGGGCGGGCCCGTCCTCGGTCAACTGCGGCACCCGCTGAGTAGTTCGCCGAAGCCGGGATCGGCGCGCGCGCGGATGCTTCCGGGCGAAAGCCCCGGCAAGCTGACTGCATGCAGCGTGCGATTGTCGGCATCGGTGCTTCTCCATCGCGGCGGAGGAGCGGCTCGTGAGCGGGATCGTCGTCGGCGTCGACGGCTCCGAGAACTCGATTCGCGCGCTCCGGTTTGCGATCGAGGAGGCGCGGATCCGGGGCTGTGCAGTCAAGGCCGTCCACGCCTGGCACGTGCCGCCGCTCGCCTACGAAGCGGGCTGGGCACCGGCGCCGCTCGACTTCGGCACCTTCGAGGAGATCGGCAGGTCGGCGCTCGCCAGGAGCCTCGAGGAGGCGGATGCGGCCGGCTCGGGGGTCGAGATCGTCCCGGTCGTCCGCGAGGGTCAGCCCGCCGCCGTCCTGATCGAAGAGGCGGAGGGCGCCGATTTGCTGGTCGTCGGCTCACGTGGGCTCGGCGGGTTCCGCGGGCTGCTGCTCGGATCGGTGAGCCAGCAGTGCGCCCACCACGCATCCTGCCCCGTCGCGGTCCTGCCCGCGGGCGACTGATCCGCCTGGCCTGCCCACGGCGGCGGCTGCGTTCCCGGAACGAGCTACGCTTCAGTCGCCGCGCGAAACCGGAGACCCGTTTCTCGGCGGAAGGAGAAGAGGAAAGCCCTGGGTGCAACGGACGGCATGACCGAGCGTGATGCGGCCCACTCCGAGGCGAGCCTCTCCCGGCACGAGCGGCTGCGCTCGCTCGTCGAGACCGGGATCTCGCTCAGTTCCGAGCTGACGCTCGAGTCGCTGCTGCAGAAGCTGATCGAGATGGCCGTGGCGCTGACCGGCGCGCGTTACGGCGCAATGGGCGTGATCGATCGAACCGGCACCGGGCTCGACCAGTTCATCACCGTCGGGATGAGCCCCGATCTGGTGGCGACGATCGGAGAGCTTCCGCGGGGGCGGGGGATCCTCGGCGTCCTGATCCGCGACCGGCGGCCCCTCCGGCTGCGCACGCTCGCCGACGATCCACGCTCGGTCGGCTTCCCGCCGGGCCACCCGCCGATGGGGTCGTTCCTCGGTGTGCCGGTGATGCTGCGCGGCACGGCGTTCGGGAACCTCTACCTGACCGAGAAGGAAGGCGCCGGGGAGTTCACCGACGAGGACGAGGAGATCGTTCGCCTGCTCGCCGCCCAGGCGGCGGTTGCGATCGAGAACACGCGCCTCTACGAGTCCACCAGGCTGTGGTCGCGGCAGCTCGAATCGCTGAACGAGGTCTCCGAGGCGCTGGCGACGGAGGCCGACCTCTCGCACTTGCTCCAGCTCGCGGTCACCCGACTGCGCGAGCTGCTCGACGCGCGGGCCGTGATGATCCAGCTGCCGACCTCCGACGGCCTCTCGCTCGAGGTCGAGGCCGCAGACGGCGACCACGCGGAGCAGCTGCTCGGTCTCAGGCTCGAGCGCGAGCGCTCGAAGAGCGGCCGGACGCTGATCCGCAAGCGCAGCGAGCGAATCGACTCCCTGATCGACGACCCCGAGGTCGACCAGGCGGCGCCCCGGCTGGTCGATGCGACCTCGGCGCTGTACGTGCCGTTGATCGTGCGCGACCGGGCAGCGGGAGTGATCGTCGCCTACGACAAGCGGGGGCTCGATCCGCGCTTCCTGGACGCGGACATGCGGATCGCGCAGGCGTTCGCGAACCGGGCTGCGATCGCGCTCGATCTCTCCGAGCGGGTCGGGCGCGAGGCGGTGCGGGCGCTGCTCAACGGGCAGGAGATCGAGCGGACGCGGCTCGCCCGCGAGCTGCACGACGAGACCGGCCAGGCCCTCGCCTCGATCCTGCTCGGGCTGAAGGCGCTCGAGCAGCAGGTTGGGGAGGAGCCGCTCGCGCTCGTCCGCAACCTGGTCGCCTCGGCACTCGACGACGTGCGCCGATTGACCACCGAGCTGCGTCCGCCCGCTCTCGACGACTTCGGGCTGAAGCCCGCGCTCGAGCGCCTGGTGCGGCAAGTCGCCGATCGGAGCGGACTCGACGTCCAGCTGAACGTCGCTGTTCCCGAGCACGCTCTCGCTCCCGATCAGGAGACGGCGATCTACCGGATCGTCCAGGAGGCGCTCACGAACGCCGTCAAGCACGCGAACGCGACCTCGATCAGCATCGTCGTGACCGCGTCGGGCAGCACCGTGCGAACGGTGATCGAGGACGACGGCGTCGGGTTCACCGTCGACGAGGTCCGCGACGGCGCGCTCGGGCTCGTGGGGATGCGTGAGCGGGTCTCGCTCCTCGGCGGGAGGTTCGAGGTCGAGTCGGCGCCGCGCAACGGGACGACCCTCCTGATCGACCTGCCGCAGGAAGTCCGGCGGCCGGCCGGAAACCCGTAGAAACCCGCAGCAAGCCTGCGGGCGAATTGCGCGATTCGCGCGTACCGGTTGGGCAACCTTGGGGCATGGAGGCATCGGTCCGGGTGGTTCTGTGCGACGACCATGCGCTCGTCCGCTCCGGGCTGCGCCGCCTGCTCGAGTGCGAGGACGACCTCACGGTCGTCGGCGAGGCCGCCGACGCCGAGGAGGCCGTCCAGGAGGTGCGCAGGCTGCGGCCGGACGTCCTGCTCCTCGACATCGTGATGCCGGGGCGCAGCGGCCTCGAGGCGCTCCCCGACCTGCAGGCCGCCTCGCGGGCGACCCGCATCCTGATCCTCTCGATGCAGGACGACCCGAGCTACGTCCGGCGGGCGTTCGAGGCCGGTGCCAACGGGTACCTGCTCAAGGACGCCGCCGACTCCGATCTCGTCCAGGCGATCCACGAGGTGGCCGGCGGCCATCGCTACGTGCACCCGTCGCTCGGCGCCCGTCTTGCCGCCGGCGAGGCGACTCCCGATCCGGGGGCCGAGACGCTCTCGGCTCGCGAGCACGAGGTCCTGCGCCTGCTGGCTCTCGGTCATACCAACCAGGAGATCGCCGGGATGCTCTTCATCTCGGTCCGGACGGCCGAGACTCACCGGGCGCGGATCATGCAGAAGCTCGGCCTCGCGACCCGCGCCGAGATCGTGCGCTACGCGCTCGAGTCCGGCGAGCTGGCGCTCGAGCCGCACCCTCAGCCCGTCTGAGCGCGCAGGCAGATGCGCTCCCGGCGGACCGGCTGATCAGGGTTTCTGCGGAGAGGCTCTCGGGGTCGGCCCTGATGCACGGCGGCGCGCCGCGGACCATGCTCACCGAGAAAGGAGCTGAGACATGACGATCTTCCTGACAATCCTCGTGTTCGTGTTCGTGATCGGCGTGCTGGCGGTCGTCGGGTATGCGCTCTACGAGAGCACGCCGCTTCCGCATCGCGGCAACCCGTACCGCGACCAGACCGGGAAGCGCCGTTTCTCGAGCCCCCACCTGGAGAACACCCCTCACGACCCGGACTGACGCAGCAGACGAGACGGAAGGAGACGCAATGGATGTCGCCTATCAGGTGACCTGGCGCGAATCCGACGGGCTCGAGACGCTCGCCCGGCTCCGGCTCGTGCCGGAGGGCGTGCGTCTCGAGCCGCTCGAGGGCCAGGAGCCGCGCTTGGTGCTGTTCGAGGAGATCGCCGGCGTCGACCTCGAGCCTTCCGGCGACGGTTCCACCGGGCTCACGCTGGCGCTCGCCGACGGCGGCGAGATCGAGCTCGCGAGCAACGTGAGCCGCTGGATCCTCAGCGACCTCGTCGCGGCGTTCTTCGCCCACCGGCTCGGAACGCACCACGACCGCCACCGGGTGCTCGTTCGCGCGAGGCTCAGGCCGGGCCGCGGCGCCGAGGCCCGCCGCCTCCTCGAATCCGGGCCGCCGTTCGACCCGTCGAGCACCGCGCTCGTGCTCCACGAGGCGTTCGTGCTCGACGACGAGGCTCTCTTCCTGTTCGAGACGAACGGCGACGACGACCTGCTCGGCCTCTCGAGGCCCGACTTCTGGCAAGCGGCAGGGGCCTGGAGCGAGCTGATCGCCGGCAGCGTCCGGATCGCCGAGCCGGCCTACTCCTGGGCGCGGGGGGCGCGGGCGGTCCTTGCCGAGGCACATCCCGGTCTCGGGCTCTGAGCTTCCGAGCAGTCGACCCGCCCGAGACGTCCGCGGATGCCGTCGCGGCGCGGGACGGCTACCCCGGGCGGGAAGCAGCTAGCGTTGGGACATGTCGCGGCACACGGTCTTGACGGCGATCGGAGCAGACCGGCCCGGGCTCGTGGAGGAGGTCTCCGAGTTCGTCTTCGCGCGTGGCGGGAGCATCGAGGACAGTCGGATGGCGAACCTGCAGGGGCAGTTCGCGATCGTGATGCTGATCGGGGGGACGCAGGAGGCGATCGCCCGGGTGACGGCCGACCTCGGCGCCCTCAGCTCCCGGACGGGGATCCGGGCTCAACTGACGCCGGCGCTCGCGACGGGTCGAGAGGCGGCGCCGCGGCTTCCGTACCGGCTGACCGGGCGGGCGCTCGACCAGGCCGGGCTGGTGCACCAGGTGGCGGCGCTGCTCCGGAGCCTCGACGTGAACATCGAGAGCATGGACACGAAGCTCGAGCCCGCGCCCGTCACGGCGGCGCCCGTGTTCGCGATCGACCTGGTGATCGCGGTGCCGGTCGGCACGGCGATTCAGACGCTGCGGGACGAGCTCGCCCGCGTCTGCGACTCGCTCAACATCGACTGGCAGCTGGCGCCGCTCTAACCGGGGAGGGGTCAGACCCCTCGAACCGGAGAGGGGTCAGACCCCCTCCGCAGAAGCCGGCTACCGGAGAGGCGGCTCCGGCGCGCGGACGCGTGTTGAGGGGTCTGACCCCGGGGAACGCGAGCCGGCGAGTCAGGGGTGGCGGCCGGTCAGGAACCACCAGAGGAGCGCGCGAGCCGTCCTCAGCGGGTGTGTCGTGGGGGGAGAGACGATCATTGGCTCAGTAACGGCTCTTCGGCGCTCGTCGGGCAGCGGGCTCTCCCGCAGTGCGGGCGCGGTGAACTACGGAGCTGGGCTCGGCCGGAGACGCGGCGGCGGAACGTCGGTTGCGCACTCCCGTCGGATCACGGAGGCGGTTGCCGGGGCGAGCCCTTCTCGCGCAGGAGCTCGACGGCGTTCCGCTGGCTCTCGATCGCGTCCTGCCGTGCCTGCTCGGCCTGCCGCGCCCGCTCGCGGCTGCCGGACTCGCGCTGCCAGGCCTCGCGGTTGAACGTCTCGACGGCGATGCCGTAGTCGCCCCACGCCTCGGCGAGCTGCTCGATCGGCAGCGCGGCCGAGAACTCGGCCGGAACGAGGATGAGCGAGTGCGCGATGCGCGTGGTCGAGAGGTGCTCCCAGCCGCTTCCGTCGAAGCGGCAGGTCGCCGTCGAGAAGCGGATCACGATCGTGTCGCTGCCGTCGGCGGCGGCCACCTCCCGGCGCCTTGCCACCTCGACCTCGTATCCGGCCTCCGGCGAGACGGGGCCCGTCTCGTCCGGGTCGACGAGCATCAGCCATTCCCTCGCCGCGGCCTCGTCCCTGTGAAGACGGGCGCCGAGGCGCGCCCGCAGCGGCCGGGCGGCCACCCTCGGGGCTTCGGGAGTCGGACCGGCGAGGTTGACGAAGCCGCCGTGCGGGTCGGCGTAGGCGGCGCGGAGCTGCTCCCGGCGGACGCAGTCGTCGCAGCACCCCGCTCCGTCGGTCCAGCCGGTGAGCCGGAAGCAGGAGCCGCAGACCAGGACGGGGTAGACCCTCGCCCCGAGCGCGCGCACCCGCAGCTCAGCGGCGCGCGAGCGGAGCTCGCGCCCTCCCGGCGAGTCCTCGCCCAGCCCGAGACCGGCGGCCCGAGCGTCGAGCTCCGCCGCCTCCTGCGCCAGCCGGCCGGCGGCCTCGTCCACGCCGTCAGGGCAGGTCGGGGATCAGCCCTTCGCCGTGCAGGAGCTCCCGGGCCTCGTCGAGCGTGAGATCGACGGGCGGCACGACCAGATCGGACACCGTGAGGCTCGCGTCGTCGAGCCGCTCGCCGGCCGAGCGGACGGCGTTCGCGAGTGCCTCGAGCGAGGATCGCAGCGCCGCCTCGTCGCCCGCCGCGACGGCGGCCCCGGTCGCCTCGTCGAGCTCCTCGAGCGTGCTCCGGAGCCCGTCGTCGACGCGCCACTGGCCCTCGCCCATCAGCCGGACGATCACTGTCCGCCTCCGGTCGCCGGCGCCGGGTCGCCCTGCCCGAGCTCGGCCGGCGGCGCGCCGCCCTGCCCGAGCTCCGCCTTCATCTTCGCAAGCTCGTCGTCGACCTGGTTTCCCTGCGAGATCTGGGAGAGCTGGCGATCGAGGTCGTCTCCCTGGGCGCTCACGTCGTCGAGGGCCCCGGCCGCCGTCAGCTCGTCGACCGCGGCCGCTCTCGCCTGCATCTGCTCGGTCTTGTCCTGGGCGCGCTGGACGGCGAGCCCGATGTCGGCCATGTGCTCCCCGATCCCGGTCGCGGCCTCGCCGATCTTGACCTGGGCCTCGGCGGCCGAGTACTGCGCCTTGATCACTTCCTTCTGCGACCGGAACGCCTCGATCTTCGCCTGCAGCGCCTGCTCGCCCGTGATCAGCTTCTGCTCCTGATCGGCGAGCTGCTGCTCCTGCTGCTTGAGCGAGTCGACCTGGGACTGCAACACCGCCTTGCGCGACAGGGCCTCCCGGGCGAGGTCCTCGCGGCCGGCCTGGAGGGCCTGACGGGCCTGGTCGTCGAGCTTCGCGAGCTGCTGCTGGGTCGAGGAGTCCTCGAGCTCGAGCCGCTTCTTCGCCGTCGCCACGTCGGCGATCCCGCGCTTCACGTTCTGCAGCTGCACGAGCTGCTGCTCGTAGGAGTAGTCGAGCGTCTCGGCCGGGTCCTCGGCGCGGTCGAGCAGCTTCGAGAACTTCGCCTGGGCGATCGCCGAGGTGCGACTCATCAGACCGGCCATGCAAACCTCCTGACGCAGTTTCTTCCGGCGACAGCGTATAGGGCCGCTGGACCCGCGCGTCGAGCTCGCGCTCGAGCTGGGCGAGCTCGTGGCAGCGCGCCGGCGCCGTGAGGGCATGCATGCTCCCGATCACGCCGCCCCCGACGACGATTGCCCGGATCATCCCGATTCCTGCGGGCTTTTCACTACGCGCCTGCGGGAGGGTCCGGATGACAACCGCTTCCCGATCCGGTTCTCTTGGACCGAAACTGCAAAGGAGGTGACGGCGTGAGGTTGACGACGGCAGCTGCGATTCGGATCGAGCGGCTTCCACACGATCTCAAGGCCGAGTTTCCGGCGGTGCCGCTGGCCGCGATCGAGCACGACGTCGAGGAGGTCGTGCGACGCTTGATCGCCGGCGCCCGCTTCGACGATTTCGTTCCGGTGCTTGCTCACAGAACGATCCGCGAGCGGCTCCGGGCGACCAACTGAGCGACTCGAGGGCGCGCGCCTAGCCCGCTGGCGGACCGCGCCGACGTCGCGCAGACCTCCGAGGTTCGGGGCGATTGCAGCCCTGGGAACGACGAGCCGACCGAACGTCCGAGCCCTCCTCCTACCAGTCGCCCGCCCGGGCGCGAGTGGAGGTCACCGGCTCGTCCCTCGACGTTCACACGACCGCGACGCGGCGGCTCTGAGCGCGACGCGACGGCCAGACTCCCTCGCCGAGCAGGGCGGCGCGGGCCGCTGCGAACACGTCGCCGGCGGGGGCGTAGGCGTTCGTGAAGTCAACGGCGCCGTTGATCTCGAGGATCGTCCAGTCGTCGGTGCCGGTCGGCAGGAGGTCGACGCCGACGAGGTCGCCGCCGACCGCCTCCGCCGCCGCGAGCGCGAGCGCGCAGGCTGCCTGCGGCGGGATCGCCGGGATCCGGCGAGCGCCGAGAGCGACGTTCGTGCGCCACTCCCCAGGGGCGGCGACCCGCTTGACCGCGCCGATCACCTGCCCGCCGGCGACGACGACGCGGAGGTCGAAGCCCCGCGGAGGCACGAGCCGCTGCACGACGCCGCCGGAGGTGTTGAACCAGACCCGCAGGCGCGCCCTCACTGCCGCTGCGGTCAGCTCGTCCTCGGTCGAGCAGAGGACGACGTCTCGGCCCCAGCTGCCGAAGCGCGGTTTCAGGACGAGCGGCGGCTCGAGTCGCGGGGCCGGCAGGCCCCGGGCGATGGGCTCCGTCTCCGGATGCGGGAGGCCGGCGCGCGTCAGCGCCTCGGCGGTCGCGAGCTTGTCGTGGGAGGCGACCAGCGCCGGCCGGCGGTTGAGGACGGTGACCCCGCGCAGCGCGAGCGCGTCGAGCGCCCACAGCCCGGGCTCGACCCCCTGGAGCGACGAGTCGACGTCGATCCGGCCGAGCGCCACGTCGCCGGGATGAAGGCGCGCGACCGCCTGCGCCGGCGAGAGGACCTCGCCGAGCTGCGTGTTCGTGGGTGTGGCGCGGTTGGCGACCACGGTGAAGGTGCTGCGCATGGCGGGGAAAGCATCAGCGTTTCCGCGGCGCGGCGATAGGGTCGCTCGTGGGACCGTCTCCGGTCCGACACCACCCGTCAACGCCCTGCCGGACCGCCTCCGGGAGCGGGCGAGACGCTGATATGTTGAGCACACAACAACGTGGGAGGGCCTGGGGGATGCGCGCGATCGCGATGACGGATTACGACAGCGGCCTCGCGCTGCAGGAGCTGCCGGCCCCCGACCCGGCTGCGAACGAGCTCCTCGTTCGCGTTCGGGCCTCGTCGATCAACCGCATCGACGCGCTCGTGGCGGCCGGCTGGCTCAGGGGGATGATGGAGCACGAGTTCCCGGTCGTCCCGGGACGGGACTTCGCCGGCGTCGTCGAGCGGGCCGGAGCTGCGGTGACCCGCTTCGCCGCGGGCGACGAGGTGTACGGGTTCCTGGGCTGGCCGACGCTGCACGCCGGCGCCTGGGCGGAGTACCTGGTCACGCCGGAGGACACCTTCGTCGCCCCGAAGCCCGGGAGCCTCGACTTCGTCCATGCGGCTGCGCTCCCGCTGGCCGGGATCACGGCACTCGCGGCGGTCGAGGCGGCCGATCTCTCTGCCGGCTCCGTCGTCCTCGTGGCCGGAGCGAGCGGGGGCGTCGGCTCCTACGCGGTCCAGCTCGCGGCTCTCGCCGGCGCGACCGTGATCGCGACCGCGAAGCCCGGCGACGCCTCCCGGCTGGCCGAGCTCGGCGCCGCCGAGACGGTCGACTACTCGACGGTGGACGTGGCCGAGGCGGTGCGTGCGGCACATCCGGGCGGGATCGACGCGCTCATCGACGCGGTGAGCCAGGCGGATGGCTTCGCGCCCCTGGCCGCGCTCGTGAAGGACGGCGGACGCGCGGCCTCCGTGCTCGGAGCGGCGGACGTCGAGGCGCTCGCCGCCCGCGGCGTCGTCGCGGCCAACGTGATGGCGAAGCCGGACCCGGCGCTGCTCGCCCGTCTGGCGAGTCTGGCCGACGCGGGCGAGCTCGCCGTCACGATCGACGCCGTCTTCCCGCTCGAGCAGGCCCCCGCCGCCGTCGAGCGGTTCAACCAGGGAAAGCGCGGCAAGATCGCGATCTCGATCTAGCCCGGGAGCCGCCCGGGGGCGCCTCTCCCCCGGCCGGGTGCGGGAGCCCGGCTGCCGCGACGTCGGGGCCGATCCGGGTCGACGGCGAGCCCGGCCCGCTCGGGACGCGGACCTTCACCGTCACCCGCCAGGCTCGGCGCGTCGAGCTCCGAGCTCCCCGGCGAGTTCGACGAACGGCTCGAGCGCCCCCGGGTTCGCGAGCGACCCGCGGCTCACGACCGCTTCGGGGGCGGCGCCCATCAGGATCCGCTTCACGGGCACCTCGACGACCTTCCCCGACAGCGTGCGCGGGATCTCGGCGAGGGCGCGGATCTCGTCGGGAACGTGACGGGGAGAGCAGTCTTCCCGGATCCTCGCCCGGATCTTGCCGGCGAGCGGCTCGTCGAGGGTCACGCCGGCTCGGAGCACCGCGAACAGGGTGATCCAGCCGTCCGTCCCCGGCAGGGGCAGGTCGACCACGAGCGCGTCGACCACCTCGTCGACCTCCAGCACCGCGCGGTAGATCTCGCTCGTCCCGATCCGTACGCCGCCCCTGTTGATCGTCGAGTCGGAGCGGCCGAAGATGATCGCCGTCCCGCGCGAGGTGATCTCGATCCAGTCGCCGTGACGCCACACCCCCGGGTAGAAGGAGAAGTAGCTCTCGCGCAGGCGCGCGCCGTCGGGGTCGTTCCAGAGGTAGAGCGGCATCGACGGCAGCGGCTCGGTGAGCACGAGCTCGCCGACCTCGTCGATCAGCGATCGCCCGTGCTCGTCGAAGGCCTCGACCTTGGCGCCGAGAGCCCGCGCCTGCAGCTCGCCCTCGTAGACGGGTAGCGTCGGCACTCCGCCGACGAATGCGGTGGCCACGTCGGTGCCGCCGCTCATCGAGAAGAGCCACGTCTCGGCTGCGAGCTGCTCGTAGACCCAGCGGAAGCTCTCGGGCGAGAGCGGCGAGCCGGTCGAGCCGATGCTGCGCAGCGAGCTCAGGTCGCGCCCGCGGGCGGGCTCGATCCGGTTCTTGCGGCAGGCGGAGAGGTAGGAGGCGCTCGTCCCGAAGCAGCTCACGCGGGCCGACGCGGCAAGCTGCCAGAGGACGGCGGGGTCCGGTGCCAGCGGATGCCCGTCGTAGAGGACGACGGCGGCGTCGGTCAGGAGCGCTCCGAGCAGGTAGTTCCACATCATCCAGCCGGTGGTCGAGAACCAGAAGATCCGGTCGCCGTCCTGCGCGTCGGTCAGCAGGCGAAGCTGCTTCAGGTGCTCGAGCAGGATCCCGCCCTGCCCGTGGACGATTCCCTTCGGCAGCCCCGTGGTGCCGGAGGAGTAGAGCACCCAGATCGGGTGGTCGAACGGCAGCTGCGTGAACTCGAGCGCGGCGCCCTCCCCCGCGCGGCCGAGGTCGTCCCAGGTGACGGCGCCGCCGAGCCGCCCGAGGTCGGGTGTCGGGTCGAGGTAGGGCAGGACGACGGTTCGCTCGAGGCTTCCGATCGCCCGCTGGATCTCCTCGACCGCGTCGAGGCGGTCGAAGTCGCGCCCGCCGTAGCGGTACCCGTCGACTGCGACCAGCACCTTCGGCTCGATCTGGGCGAACCGGTCGACCGCGCCGCGCACCCCGAAGTCGGGGGAGCAGCTCGACCAGGTCGCGCCGATCGAGGCGCAGGCGAGGAACGCGATCGCGGCCTCCGGGACGTTCGGCAGGTAGGCGGCGACGCGGTCGCCGCGGTCGACGCCGAGCCCGCGCAGCCCAGCCGCGACCCGTGCCGTGGCGGCCCGCAGCTCGCCCCAGGTCAGCTCGGCCTGCGGCCGCAGCTCGGATGCGTGGACGATCGCGACCCGGCCGTCGGGCTTGCCGCGGAAGACGTGCTCGGCGTAGCTCAGCTCGGCACCCGGGAACCATTCGGCTCCGATCAGGTCCCGCCGGCCGAGCACGCGCTCGTAGCGCTGCGAGGCCTGCACGTCGAAGTAGTCCCAGAGGGAGGCCCAGAACGCGTCCAGGTCGGCGACCGACCAGTCCCAGAGCCGGTGGTAGCCGTCGAACGAGAGGCCGCGCTCGGCCTCGAGCCAGCGCGTGTAGTGCGTGAGGTTGGCGCGCTCGACCTGCCCGGGCGACGGCGTCCAGAGCGGCTCGGGCGGCCGTCTCGTCAGCGGGCGCTCCAGCCGGGATCGGTCGGCGGAGGAACGGCTGCCACGGCGTGAGTAAACCACCGACCGGGCCCGCACGACCGGCGTCGGGGCGGTGCGGGCGACAGCCGTCCCGCAGATACGCTGCCGCGATGGGTCTCCGTGAGGCCGCGGACGGGCAGCAGACGCTCGAGGGGTGGCGCAGGGCCTACGCCGCCTCGCCGGAGCGGGGCGGAGAGCTCGCCTCCACGATCTCGGGGATCGAGAGCGAGCCGCTCACGACGCCGCAGTCGGTCGAGGTCGACTACGACCGCGACCTCGGCTACCCGGGGTCGTACCCCTACACCCGCGGCGTCTATCCCTCGATGTACCGCGGCCGGCTCTGGACGATGCGCCAGTTCGCCGGCTTCGGCACCGCCGAGGAGACCAACGAGCGCTTCCGCTACCTGCTGCAGCACGGTCAGACGGGTCTCTCGACCGCCTTCGACATGCCCACGCTGATGGGCTACGACAGCGACCATCCCCGCTCGCTCGGGGAGGTCGGCCGTGAAGGCGTCGCCGTCGACTCGCTCGAGGACATGCAGGCCCTGTTCGACGGCATCCCGCTCGACGAGGTCTCGACATCGATGACGATCAACTCGCCCGCGGCGATCCTGCTCGCGTTCTACGCGTGCGTCGGCGAGCGCCAGGGCGTGCCGCGGAATCGGCTTCGCGGCACGATCCAGGCCGACATCCTCAAGGAGTACATCGCGCAGAAGGAGTACATCTTCCCGCCCGAGCCCTCGCTGCGGCTCGTCACCGACATGATCGAATGGTGCTCGAGCGAGATGCCGCTCTGGCATCCGATCTCGATCTCCGGCTACCACATCCGCGAAGCGGGCTCGACCGCCGCGCAGGAGCTCGCGTTCACGCTGGCCGACGGGTTCACGTACGTCGAGTGGGGAATCGAGCGCGGCCTCGCGATCGACGATTTCGCGCCGCGCCTGTCGTTCTTCTTCAACGCCCACCTCGACTTCTTCGAGGAGATCGCCAAGTACCGCGCCGCGCGCCGGATCTGGGCGCGCGAGCTGAGGGAGCGCTACGGGGCCCGCGACCCGAGATCGCTGCGCATGCGCTTCCACACGCAGACGGCGGGCGTGTCGCTGACGGCGCAGCAGCCGGAGCTGAACATCGTGCGGACGGCGATCGAGGCGCTCGCGGCCGTCCTCGGCGGGACGCAGTCGCTGCATACGAACAGCTTCGACGAGGCGCTCGCGCTGCCGACCGAGGACGCGGTCCGGATCGCGCTGCGGACGCAGCAGGTGATCGCGCACGAGACCGGCGTGAGCAGCCAGATCGACCCGCTCGGGGGCTCGTACTACCTCGAGCACCTGACGGGCGAGCTGGAGCGCCGGGCCTACGAGTACTTCGAGCGGATCGAGCGGCTCGGCGGCGTGGTCGAGGCGATCAAGCAGAACTTCTTCCAGCGGGAGATCGCCGACGCCTCGTTCCGGTACCAGGGCGAGGTCGAGGCCGGCGAGCGGATCGTCGTGGGCGTGAATCGCTACGAGCTCGAGGACGACCCCGCGCCGGCGATCCTGAAGATCGACCCGGCCCTCGAGGCGCGCCAGGTCGCCCGCGTCCAGGCGCTCAGGGCCCGCCGCGACGCCGCGGCCGCCGAGACGGCCCTCGCCGAGCTCAAGCGCGGTGCCGCGCGGGAGGGCGTCAACCTGATGCCGCCGATCGTCGAGGCGGCGAGGGCCCAGGTGACGATGGGCGAGATGTGCGACGCTCTCCGTGAGGTCTGGGGGACCTGGCGGGAGACTCCGACCTTCTGATCGACAACCCGAGCACGGCCAGGCGACGAAGGAGGCCGGTCGACGATGACCAGGGCGTTCCCAGTTCAGGAGACAGCGGCAGGCGGAGCCTGCTTCGAGCGGGCCGGCCGCTCCGGCCGGGAGAGCGCCGCCACGTGATCCGCGTCGTGATCGCCAAGGCCGGTCTCGACGGGCACGACCGCGGCGCGAAGGTGATCGCCCGCGCGCTGCGCGACGCCGGCATGGAGGTCGTCTACACCGGCCTTCACCAGACGGCGGAGCAGATCGTCGAGACGGCGATCCAGGAGGACGCCGATGCCGTCGGGATCTCGATCCTCTCGGGCGCGCACATGACGCTCGTGCCCCGGATCGTCGACGGGCTGCGCGACCGGGGCGCCGGCGACGTGCTCGTCGTCGTCGGCGGGACGATCCCCGCCGAGGACGCCGCCGAGCTGATCGAGCTCGGCGTCGCGCAGGTCTTCACGCCCGGCGCGCCCACGGCCGGCATCGTCGACTTCCTGCGGGAGAGGTGTACGGGCTAGTGGCGGTCGAGGTCTCGATCGGCGAGGCGATCGCGCTCGTCACGATCGATCGCCAGGAGGCGATGAACGCGCTCGACCTCGCGTCGGTCAGGGCCCTCCGGGATCGGCTGGCCGGGCTGGCGGCAGACGACCGCGTGCGCTGCGTGATCCTCACCGGCGCGGGCGACCGCTCCTTCATCGGCGGTGCGGACATCAAGTACATGGCGCAGGTCGATGCCGGGCAGGCCTACGAGTTCGCCGAGCTCGGGCAGGAGGCCGGCCGCCTGCTCGAGACGATGCCGAAGCCGACGATCGCGGCGATCAACGGCTACGCCCTCGGCGGCGGCTGCGAGCTGGCGCTCGCCTGCGACATCCGCTACGCCTCCGGGCAGGCGAGGCTCGGCCAGCCCGAGGTCAACTACGGCCTCGTTCCCGGCTGGGGCGGCACGCAGCGGCTCGCGCGGACGACCACCATCGGCTTCGCCAAGGAGCTCGTCCTCACGGGTCGACTGGTCGACGCGCAGGAGGCCTACCGGCGCGGGCTCGTCGACGGGATCCACGACCCGGTGCTCGAGAGGGCCTACGAGGCGGCCCGGCTCGTGACCGGCAAGGGCCCCGAGGCGCTCGCGGCGGCGAAGGCGCTGCTGAACCGGGCGCTGCAGGGCGACCACGACGCAAGCCTCGAGGCCGAGGCCCGGGCGCTCGCGGACGCGCTCACCGGGGAGGAGGCCCGCGAGGGGCTCGGCGCGTTCATCGAGAAACGCCCGGCTCGCTTCGCCGAGGGCGGATGACCGGGCCGGGATCTCAGCATCGGCCGGGCGCGGCGGGCCCGGCCGGCGAGGGACGGGCGGGCGTCGGCGGTGGCTAGGCCGTCGGACTTCCCGCCGCCCTGGTCGCCGCAGGAGGCGATCGCGGCCCCGACCGATCCCGAGGACGAGCGGATCGAGGTCGGGATCGCGATCGTCGGCGCGGGCCCCGCGGGCCTTGCCTGCGCCATCCGGCTCGGCCAGCTCCTCGAGGGGAGCCCGGAGGTGCTCGAGCGGCTGGGCGAGGTTCCGGTCGCGGTGATCGAGAAGGGGAAGCAGCCCGGCTCGCACCTGCTCTCCGGCGCCGTCGTCAAGACGGGGGCGCTCGAGACGCTCTTCGCCGGCCGCGCGGCGCCGCAGGGGCTGCCGCTCGGCAGGCCCGTCGAGAAGGAGCGCGTCTACCTGCTGACCAGGCGGGGCTCGCTGCGGATCCCGCCGCCGCCGACCATGCGCAACCACGGCAACTCGGTCGTCTCGCTCTCGCAGCTCGGGCGCTGGCTCGCCGCCCGGGCAGAGGAGGCGGGGGCGATGATCCTCCCCGAGACCTCGGCGACGGCGCTGCTCGTCGCCGACGGCGCGGTGCGGGGGATCCGGACGGGCGACAAGGGCCGCGGCAGGGACGGCGAGGAGCTTCGCAACTTCGAGGCCGGCGCCGACCTGGCCGCAAAGGTGACGGTGCTGGCCGAGGGAGTGCAGGGATACCTGACCGAGGCTGCGCTCGACCGGTTCGATCTCCGCGGCCGGGCACCGCAGACCTGGGAGCTCGGGGTCAAGGAGGTCTGGCGGGTGCCCGGAGGCCTCGACGCGATCGTCCACACGATGGGCTGGCCGCTGCGTCCCGGCGCGAGGTACCGGGAGTTCGGGGGCTCGTTCGTCTACCCGATGGGCGACGACCTGCTCACGATCGGCCTGGTCGTCGGGCTCGACCACCGTGACGCCGCCGTCTCGGTCCACGACCTGCTCCAGGAGCTGAAGACGCACCCGACGATCTCGAAGCTGCTCGCCGGCGGGGAGCGGATCGAGTGGGGCGCGAAGACGATCTCGAGCGGCGGGTTCGACGCCCTGCCCTCCAGGCTGCACGCCCCCGGGCTGCTGCTCGCCGGCGAGGCGGCCGGATTCGTCAACGTGCCCACGCTCAAGGGCATCCACTACGCGATCGAGACGGGGCGGCTCGCCGCCGAGGCCGCGTTCGAGGCCGTCCGGCGCGACACCGAGCCGGCCGCGCTCGCGGCGCTCGCGGGCTACGACGCCGCGGTGCGCGCGAGCTACGTCTGGACCGACCTGAAGCGCGTCCGGAGCATGCGCCAGGTCTTCAGCAAGGGCTTCTACCTCGGCGGCGCGCTCGCGTCCGCGCTGACGGTCACGCGCGGGCGGTTCCCCGCCTGGCCGGTGTCGAGCGAGCGCGACGCCGACCAGGAGATCTTCGTCACCGATCGGGCGAGGAGCTACCCGGCCCCGGACGGGAAGCTCACCTTCGACAAGCTCTCGTCGGTCTTCGCCTCGGGCAACAAGACGCGCGACGACCAGCCGAGCCACCTCCGCGTCGAGACGGAGGTGCCCCGGGAGATCGCCGAGCTGTGGGCCCACATGTGCCCGGCCCAGGTGTACGAGGTGGTGGACGGGGAGGGCGGCGAGACCGTGACGGTTCAGGTGACACCCTCGAACTGCGTCCAGTGCGGGGCGATCTCGGCCAGAGGGGGCCGCCTCACCCCGCCCGAGGGCGGCTCCGGTCCCGAGTACACGGGCGTCTGAGCACGACGGCGCCCCGTCCCCTGTTCCGCAGAAGGCGCCGGAGGCCGCAGCCGGCGGGCGCGACGTTGACCGGACGACGAGCTCCGGCCCCGGGTGCGCGCGGGCGATCTCCGGCGTTCGCGCGACCGGCGGCGGGCAGCGCCGCCGGTCGCACCTCGGCATCTCGGAACTAGCTCGCCGGCTGGACGACGATCAGCGCGTTGCCGTCCGGGTCGCGCAGCCAGAACATCGGCGGCACCGGGCCGCCCCAGCGGGTGACCTCCTCGTCGACGTCGACGCCGGCGGCCTTGAGCGCGGCGTGGTCGGCATCGACGTCCGAGGTGTCGAGGCAGATTCCCGTCTGGCCGGCGCCGGCCTCCTGGCCCTGCGGCGGCGGAGCGAGAGCGATCGTGGTCGCCGTGCCGGGCAGCGCGACCTCGACCCAGCGCATCCCCTCGCCCATCGGAGTGTCGACCACCTTCTCGAATCCGAGCGTCTCGACGTAGAAGTCGATTGCCCGGTCGGTGTCGGCGACGGTGATGCAGACGCGGCCGACCTGCGAGAGATTCAACTTGGAAGCCAAGGCAGATTTCGACATTTCGAGCCTCCTGGATCGTCTGGATTTGTTCCTTGGACGGCGAAGCGAGCAGAAACTCATCGCCGCCCTCGCGTTCGGGGCCCCTGCGCCCTTCCGGGGCGAGGTGCACGGCGCTGATCGGAGCCGTCAGGCTAACGCGGCGCCGGGCCGCCAGGGCGGGATCTCCCGGCACGTGCTCGATGTCCTCAATCCGGTGCTGCGGTCGGACGAGGAGCTGAAGTCGATTCACGATCCGGCGTTCGAGCAGATGGTCGACGCGTTCGAGCGGCCGGTCGGGGTGAACGCGGTCAACGCAGACGACCTCGCCGGCCACCTGCAGGCCGCCGTGGCGACGCAGCTCCGGCACCGCTGAGGTCCGCCGCCCAGCCGTTCCTCTGGCTGGCTTTTACCGAGGTTTTACCTACCTCGGTCGGAACGCTTACCGCCGCATGACCGTCGGCTGACGAGGCTGGGCTAAACAGGGAGCCGGGAACGAGATGCCAGTCGGCAAAAGGGGGAATGGCACATGAGTCCGGGATCGAACAAGGCCTTTTCGGCCGCAGCAAGCGCGCTGCTCGCGCTGGTGGCGATCGCCGTGGCGTCGCCGATCGCCGCCGCCCATCCGGGGCGGCACGTCCACCATCGCCCTCCACCGAGACACCGCCCGCTTCGTCGCCGCCCGGCCAACCTGGCGCTGCGCCTGTCGGGGTCGACGGGACCGGTGACCGTCGGGGCGCAGGTGACCTACACCGCGACAGTCGTGAACGTCGGTGGGCGCAGGGATGACCACGCGGGCCTCCGGGACCTGGTTCCCGCGGGGGCCTCGCTCGTCTCGACGAGCGAGAGCCAGGGGAGTTGCGGCGCCGGCCCGGTGATCCTGTGCAGCCTCGGGCCGCTCGCGCGCGGCGCGTCGGCAACCGTCACGATCGTCGTCACGGCCGGTCGGCCCGGGCGGATGACCGACTACGCCTGGGTCTCCACCGACCCGCCCGGTCGCTGGCGGCACCGGCACGCCGTCTCCACGATGGTTCAGGGCACGAGCTCGAACGTCGATCTGAAGCTGAGCGAGTCGCCCGGGAACCTCGACACGGGCCAGCAGGCGACCTACACCGCGACGGTCAGCAACGACGGGAACGCGGCGGCGCCGTCGGTCGCCTTCCAGGACCTGCTTCCCGGCAAGGCGTCGCTCGTCTCGACGGCTGCAAGCCAGGGGAGCTGTGGCGGCAACCCGGTGCTCGTGTGCAGCCTGGGCTCGCTGAGCGCGGGCGCCTCGGCGACCGTCACGGTCGTCGTCACCGCGAACCAGCCGGGCTGGATGATCGACCATGCCTGGATCTCCGCCAACTCGCCGGGGAAGTGGCAGCGCGAGCGCACCGTTCGCACCTGGGTCCGGAACGCGAGCCCGCGACTGGCGCTCCGGCTGGCGGGATCGCCCGGGGCGGTGTCCGTGGGCCAGCAGGTCACCTATACCGCGACCGTCGCCGATATGGGCAGCGCCGCCGCCGCCGACGCGGGCTTCCAGGACCTGCTCGCCTCGGGTACGAACCTCGTCTCGGTCACGCCGAGCCAGGGCACGTGCTCAGGCAACCCGACCCTGAGCTGCGACCTCGGCTCTCTCGCCCCCGGGGGCTCGGCCACGATCACGATCGTGGTCGTGCCCGACCGGCCCGGCACGATCCTCGATCGCGGCTGGGTCTCCAACACGCCGCCGGGCGGCTGGGTGCACGAGCGAGCGGTCGCCACCGACGTCCACCCGGCGCCCTTGCCGCCGACGACGACGACCGCGGCGCCCGCGAGCACGCACATGTGATCGCCGCCGATGGCCGAACGTGAGCCGAGGGCCCCGATCGGGGCCCTCGGCCTGCCCGAACGCCCGGGCCGCGGCGATCCGCGCCAGAACGCGGCCGGGCCACGCACGCGCGAGCCCGGCCGGGTCGCCGGCGCCCGGTGCTTCAGCCCCAGCGGCTGATCTCGCCGCCCGGGTAGGGGTTGAAGCCGCGCCCTTCGGCTCCGGACTTGAGACTCATGAGGTAGGCGGCCCAGTTCGTCGAGCAGCCGTTCATGAACTCGTTCTCCTGCTTCCAGCCTCGGTGGCTGAAGAGCAGCGTCGTGCCGCCGTCCGCGCGGGGCTTCAGCGCGAACGTGATCAGCGTGCCGATCCAGTCGTCGGGGCCCTCGACGCAGCGCCAGGCGATCTGCTCCGGGCTGCGTTCGACGACCTCGAAGGTCGCAGCGGGCTCGGCGCGGTCGGTGAAAGAGACCGACAGCTGCCCGCCGATCGTGTCGTCACCGGCGACCGGCCGGGCGGTCCACCACTGCTCGATGCCTTGCTTGCCGGCCGCGAGCTCTGCGACGCGCTCGATCGGGGCGTCGACCGTCAGGCGGTGAAGGATGTTGGCCACCTCGTTCTCCTTTTCTCTCGTTTGCCTTGATCCGGGTCGTTCGTGGGCCCTACGCGGCGACCGGCAGGTCGACGGCCTCGACGGAGGCGGCTCCTGCTGCCCGGCGTGGGGAGATGCCGAGGGCGGTCAGCGCCGCGAGCACCGCGAAGGCGGCGCAGGTCCAGAGCGCCGGCCGGAAGCCGGCGGTGACGGTTGCGGGGCCGCCGACACGGCCGTGGGCGGAGAAGACGGCGCTCGCGATCGCGAGCGCGACGCCGGCGAGGTCGAGCCGCTCCGGCGCCCCCTGACTCTCCGGCAGCAGCCGGGTGCCGAGGGCGACGGCCGCGAGCCCGATCGGCACGTTGACCCAGAAGATCCAGTGCCAGTCGATCCCCTCCGTGAGCGCGCCGCCGACGATCGGGCCGAGCGCGACCGCGAGGCCCGCGAGGCCGCCGTAGACGCCGACGATCATCCCGCGCTTCTCGGCCGGGAAGGCCGTCGTCAGGATCGTGAGGCTGAGCGGCAGCACCACGGCGGGCGCCGAGCCCCTGCAGCGTGCGGGCGGCGATCAGCTCGGCCACATCCGGGGCGAGCGCGCACACCGCCGAGGCGAGCGTGAACAGCGCCAGGCCGCTCGTGAAGACCAGGCGGCGTCCGAAGCGGTCGCCCAGCGCGGCGGCAACGACGATGCCGGCGGCGAAGGCGATGCCGTAGGCGTTGACCGTCCACTGCAGCGAGGACAGGCCGACGTGCAGGTCGCGCTGCATGCGTGGCAGCGCCGTGATCACGACCAGCGCATCGAGGACGACCATGAAGTAGGCGGCCGAGGTCAGCCCGACCACCCAGCCGAGGCGCCGACTCGTTCCCTGTGTGTCCGTCATCTCTCCTCCTTGAGTCGTGTCCGGCTCCGGCGGCCGGTTCTGCCCTGGTGACGAGCGGAGAGACGCCGGACGGACACCCGGGCGGGAAAACAGGCAGGGTGTCCGTCTCCGGCCGTGCCATTCGTCAACGAGGCGAAGGAGCCCGGGTCGACGCAGGAAGGAGACGTCGTGAGATACGCGTTCTTGATCTACGGCAACATCGAGGCCCGCGATCGAACCTCGGAAGAGGAACGACGCCGGATCAACGCCGGGATAGCCCGGGTTCTGGAGCGCCCGAACGTGACCGGCTGGCTGCGACTCCAGGACGTCGACCGAGGAGATCGCCCGCGCCTTCCTCGTCCCGTTCGAGACGATGAGCAAGCGTCTGACACGCGCCAAGCACAAGATCCGCGACGCCGGCATCCCGTTTGCCGTCCCGCCCGACCACCTGCTGCCGGAGCGGCTCGACGCCGTGCTCGCGGTCGTCTACCTGATCTTCAACGAGGGCTGGGGCGGCGGCCGCGTCGACCTCTCGGCCGAGGCGATCCGCCTCGGCCGCTCGCTGGTCGAGTTGATGCCGGACGAAGCCGAAGCGCACGCGCTGCTCGCGCTCTTGCTGATCAACCACGCGCGCAGCTCCGCACGCTTCCCCGACGGCGAGCTCGTCCTGCTCGACGAGCAGGATCGGTCGGTCTGGGACCGGCACCAGATCGAGGAGGGCCGGGACCTGCTCGAGCGGGCGCTCACCCTCCACGGGGGCGGGCCATACGTCATCCAGGCGGCGATCGCCGATCTCCATCTCCGGGAGCCGCGCGACTGGGAGGAGATCGCGCTCCTCTACCAGAGGCTCGAGCAGATCACCTGCTCGCCGGTCGTGACGATGAACCGCGCGGTCGCCGTCGCCGAGCTCGCAGGCCCGGAGGCGGCACTCGCCCTGCTCGACCGCCTCGAGCTCGACGGGTACCGCTACTACCACTCGACCCGCGCCGACCTGCTGCGACGCCTCGACCGAGACGAGGAGGCGCGCGCCGCCTACGCGCGCGCCCTCGAGCTGACCCAACCGGGCCCGGAGCGGCGCTTCCTCGAGCGCCGGCTCGTCGAGCTCTCCGAGAGCGCCGGATAGCTCCAGGGGCGCTCGAGCGCCTGGTGGGTGGTGGTTACCAGGCTATGGGCCGGGCAGGGATCGAACCCGCGACCTCGGGATCAAGAGTCCGGCCACACGAGCCGCGACGAACCGCGGCAAACGGAAACGTGCTGCAACTCCGGCGAATGTAAGCGTTCAGGTGGTGAAGGGACCTGGGTCCGGGTGGCGAACATGTCTGTGTGGAGCGGGCCGAGGCGGAGGCGATTCTTGATGGTGATCGCGAGACGGCTATCGGTCTGTTGCTTCGGCTCGATGAGCTGGTGGCGGCGAACGAGCGGCTGGTCGAGGCGAACGAGCGGCTCGAGGCTCGGGTGGCCGAGCTTGAGCGTCGTCTGAATCGGAGTTCGCGGAACTCGTCGCTGCCGCCGTCGCAGGATCCGCCGTCGGCGCCGCCGCGGCCGCGCGGGAAGGGGTCGGGCCGGAAGCGGGGCGGGCAGCAGGGGCACGAGGGCCGCTACCGGCGGCTGCTTCCGCCCGAGCAGGTCGACGAGATCGTCGAGCACTGGCCCGAGCGGTGCCGGTCATGTGCGCACGAGTTCGCCGAGAGCGAGCGCGTCGACGCGGCGGAGCCGTCGCGGCGTCAGGTGGCCGAGCTGCCGCCGATCGCGGTCAGGGTGAGCGAGCACCGGCTGCACCGGGTCTGCTGCCCGGCCTGCGCGGCAGTCACGACGGCCGAGCCGCCGGCCGCGTCGCGGTGGGCGTTCGGGCCGCAGGCTGCAGGCCGCGATCGTCACGCTGGCGGTGCGCAACCGCGTCTCGCGCCGCGCCACCACCGAGCTCGCCCGCGAGCTGTTCGGGGTCGAGCTCTCGACCGGGACGGTCGACGCGATCGTCCAGCGCGCCGGCGACGCGCTCGCCGCGCCGCACACCCGGCTGGAGCAGGAGATCAAGCACTCGCGCGGTCGTCAACATCGACGAGACCGGCTGGAAGACCGGGGCGAGCGCCGCACGCTCTGGGGCGCGCTCACCCGCCACGACCGCGCTCTTCCGGATCGCGGCCGGCCGGCACGCCGTCCGAGGCGCAGACTCATGCTCGGCGAACGCTACGACGGGATCGTCTGCTCCGACCGCTACGCGCGGCTACGACTACCTCGACCCGACCCGCCGTCAGCTCTGCTGGGCGCACCTGCTCCGCGACTTCACCGCCCACAGCGAAGGGATGGGCGAACAAGCACAGTTCGGAGCCGCCGGCCTCGTCGTCGCCAACGACCTCTTCAAGGCCTGGCAGCAGTTCCAGCACGACGGCGACCGCGCCAAGCTCCGCCGCCGGATCACGCCGCTCCAGGCCAAGCTCCGCGCCGAGCTCGAGCACGCCGCCCGCAAGAGCACCACGCACCAAGTACCACCGCCAGTTCGCCCGCAACCTCCTCAAACGCTGGCCCGCCCTCTGGACCTTCAGCCACACCGACGGCGTCGAGCCGACCAACAACCACGCCGAACGCGGCCTCCGCGGCGCCGTCATCCACCGCAAGCTCTCGCTCGGCACCCAATCCGAACGCGGCGAACGCAGCCTCGAACGGCTCCTCTCCGCCTCGATCACCTGCCGACTCCGCAAGCAATCGCTCTTCGCCTACCTCACCGAAGTCATCACCGCCCACGCCCGCGGCGACCCCATCCCCGCCCTCAGCTGACAGCCCCAACAGGCTGAACGCGGAACTTCAACGAACTGAAGGAAAATGACGTGTGCGGAGACCAACGTTTACGCGCGTTCTTACACGCCCAGATTGCCTTCGAAGGCAACATAGTCGGAAAACGCGTCTCCACTTGGCCGTTGCGTCGAGGCGTTCAACTCTGCCAGGCGTGAAGGACGCTCGCCCAAGCGATCTTCTCCTCGCCTGTGTGTCAGGCAGCCGCGGCGAGCGGACGCAAAGAACCGTCCTGAACCACCGATTCGCCACGATTCCCGTACCTCTGGCGCAGCGTCTCCCAGGCAGTCACCGTGTCGCGCCGAAGCGTCTGCCCGTCGTACAGATCGCCGAGGTAGCAGTAAAGCACGCTGCCATCATGCAGCCCGACGAAGCGGACGGTCAGCGACTCCTGGCCGGGAAAGTGAGGGAATGGGTTCGGCTCCCGGACGAATTGCACCGAAGCGATCTCGTCCACCCGGATGCTCATGACCCACTTGGCCTGCTCGTCGCCAATCTCGACGTGCCACCACCGCCGTTCGGGAGGGCCGCTAAACACAGGATGGGTCGTGCCGACAAGGTGTGTCGTGTACCATCCGACGCCGAAGACGAACACCAGCTCGCCCGATGCAGATAGATCGCTGATCAGACGCTCCAGTTCGCTTGCCGGGGCTGCGGAATCTGGGTCGAGAGCCAGTTGAAGCTCCTTCCGGAGTGATGGAGGGAAGAGACAAATCTCTCAACGACGTAGCCCTAGCCCGTATGCCGGGTTCAGGCCCCATTCGCTAACAGTGGCCCAGTCGATGGCTGCTACGCCTGTGGCCTTCGCTGCGGCGCCGGAATGTCGAGTTGCCGGCAGATGGCAGGCACAAGTCCGGGACCGATCTCGGTGTGCCGAGGAACCATGGTCGCCCTGGCGCCGTCGCCGTGGACGGGCTCACCGTCAGGTGGCTTTGCGACACGCTGACGCGAGGAACCCGGCGCCGTCTTCAACTTCTCGATCAGCGGAGGCGCGGACTGGTCGTATTGCTCAGGGGTCATACCTGAGACCCTGTGGCGGACAAGGGTCACGGTCCGGCTCACCGACGTCTTTCACCGCCGGCATTCGGCTTTTCCCGCCACGGCCGGTTTGGTCGTGGTGCGATGACGCGTCCGTTGAGGTTGATCATGCCCATGCGGTTGGGCGACTCGTATGCGACGAGCTTCCAGCCGTAGCGGGTGGGTGCTCGGTGCCGTTTCGCTACGAAGAGCGAGAACCGCGTGATCGCGTAGCGGTCGATCTTGTCGAAGGGGCGGGCCGAGTTGCCGTACCTGAAGTACCCGACCCAGCCGCGCAGGAAGCTGTTGATGTCCTGCACGACGTCTTCGACCAGGAGCAGCAGCCGCTCACGCGCCGTGAGTTCACGGATGCGGTCGCGGGCGTGCTGCATCGCCTGACGCGAGGGCCAGCGGGCGAGGAAGGTGATGTGGCGGGAGCGGCGGGTGCGTCCGCGCACGTAGCGGTGGTGCAAGCCGAGGAAGTCGAAGCCCTTCGGCTCCTTCCGCCAGATGCATGATCCGCGTCTTGGCCTGCTTCAGCTCAAGCCCGAGCTCGGACAGTGCAGCCTGGAGCACCTTGAGGGCACGCCGGGCCTCCGATTCCGTGCTGCACATCACGACCAGATCGTCGGCGTAGCGAATGAGCACACCGCAGCCGCGCGTCTGCAAGCCGCGCAGGAGTTTGAGCAGGTGGCGGTCGACGATTCGTTCCTCTACCGCCGCCATCAACCGGTCGTGCGGGATCGCCTCGAAGCAGTTGGCAATGTCCGTCTCGATCACCCAACGCCGGCCCCGGAAGCACTCATCAAGGATCAGCTGCAGGGCATCGTGCGCCGACCGCTTCGGGCGAAAGCCAAAGGAGCACGGCTCGAAGTCGGCCTCGAAGATCGGCTCGATCACCGTCTTCGTGGCCGCCTGCACGATCCGGTCGCGTACCGTCGGGATCGAGAGCGGCCGTCGCTCCTGCGAACCGGTCTTCGGATGAAGACCCGGCGCTCGGGAAGCGGACGGTAGCTCCCCTCCGTCAAGTCCGCGGCCAGCTGGTCGAGCAGCCGCGCTATTCCGTACTGCTCGACAGCGGCGAGGGTGACACGGTCGATGCCGGCCGCGCCACGATTGGCGCGCACCTGCCCCCACGCCCGCTCCAAGACGTCCCTGCGGAGGAGCTTGTCGTAGAGCGCGTGGAAGCGTCGCCCGGGGATCGGCCTTGGCCGCCCGGTACAGCGTTCCAGTTCTCGGACCCTGTCTTGCTCGGTGGGACTAGCCACGAGGGCACTCACCGGCCTTTCCCTACACGCGACGCGCAGACGAAGCAGCGGCCCTTCCCATCGCCGCCGGTTCTGTTGTCCGGCCGGCTCGAGCGGTACTACGGCCGCCTCCGACGCCCTCCCGGCTCGCCACCCACTTCCCGGCTCAGAACCGGCTATAAGGCGCGACGCTCCGACGTCTTTCCGCAGCCGCCGGGCCGGGTAGGGCCTCCCCAGTTCCCGCCACCACCTTCTGAACGTTCCGCGCCCTCTACGCCGAGAGAGGTTCCTCGGGGCTGCACATCCAGGCTCTTCACCCCCTTCCATGGCCTTCACCCTGAAGGACGGGGCTCGGCTCCTCCTCGACCCACCCGAAGGCGGGCACACTAACGACGCGGCAGGCTTCGCTTGACGCCACGGACCGCTCAGTCGCTCCCCCTATAGGGTTTCCGACGCAGGGCTCCGACCCGGCCCGTTACCAGACCGAGCCGCCAGCCTGCTACCGGGCCTCCTGGCAGCTACCCGGACGGGACGCACACCCGCAGGCAACGACGGCAAATGTTCGGATCAGGTCACACCATCAACCACCTCCAAACCGCTGGGCACACTCCCGCGGGTCCAGCAACAAGCCTGAAGAAGTCTTATGCGCGGTCTATGCGGCCGTTGGCGAGAGTGGGCGCGATAGCGAGCGGGACACGATTTGGTCGACGCCGACATTCGAAGGAGGTAACGATGGATCGCTTCATGTTGAACGGGTGGCGGGGCCGGCGAGAGGTCGTCCGTGGGTCGGCGCTACTCGCCGCTTCGACGGTTCTTGCGGCTCTTGTGGTCGTGGCGGCGGGTTCGGCGGCGTCGGCTGCCGCTTGCTCGTTCTGCGGCAAGAACCTTGTGCTCAACCCGGGTGCCGAGTCCGGCAAAGGCCTCACCGCGACAGGAACGAACGGGGCTGTGCCGCACTGGACGAGCACCGAAGGGCAGTTCGGCGCGGCCGCCTATACGGGGTTCGGCGTCGGCTGGTTCTCGGCGAGCTCGAAGGGGCCCGCGGACAAGGGCAAGAACTACTTCTTCGGCGGCACGACGACGGCTGCCACGTCGGCGAAGGCGAGCATCGGCAGCCAGACGATCAAGCTCCCGGCGAGCGCCGCGAGACACAAGGCGACGCTGAGCGGCTGGCTCGGGAACTACGGCGCGAACACCGCCAGCGTCCGCGCGACGTTCACCGACGCGTCGGGCAAGACGCTGACAGCAATCCGGATCGGGCCGGACTCGACGCTCGGCGGCGGAGACATGGGGCTCCGCACACGCACGGGCACTGTTCCGCCGGGAGCCACCGGCGTGACCGTGACGATCACGTTTACCGACCACGCGAACTACAACCTGGCCGGCGCCGACGACATCTCGCTGGTCCTTAGTTGAGCCACCAGGCCGCGGGGGGATACCGGTCAGAGCGAACCCGCCAGGGCAAGTGCTTCGGCGTCCCCCATCACCCGCCCGGCGGCCAGGAGCGCATCGAGCTCCGGACCGTCGAGTGCGGTTCGGAGCCTGGCGACCGTCCGGTCGTAGAGGAGTTGCTCTGCCGGCTTGATCGCGGCGCCGATCCGGTGAAGGAACGCGTCCGTGAATCCGAGGACGACGGTCGCGTCCTCTGCTTTCCCGGCCCGGGCCCCGACCGCTGCGAGCGCGATCAGGCACCAGGCCATGTCCTCCTTGTCGCTAACGCCTGCAGAAAGCTCAAGCGCCTCGAGCAGCAACGGCTGGGCCTGCTCGATCCGGCCGCGCTCGATCTCGACCGCCCCGAGGTTGTACAGCGAGCGCGCGATGTTTGCCACGTCGTTCGCCTCGCGAAGCAGCGCAAGGCTCTGCTCGAACTGATCCGCCGCGATCTCGAGCTGCCCCTGCGAGAGAGCGACGTCACCACGGTTGTTCCGGGCGAGCGCGATCAGCCGAGACTCGCCGATCGCCTCGGCAGCCTCGATACACTCGTCCAACGTCTCGGCGGCGCGTGTGAGCTCCCCCAGGCCGAGCAGGATTGCCCCGAGATTGCTCAGCGAACGGACGACCCCCGTCTCGTCGCCGAGCTCACGGTAGAGCGTGAGCGCGCCGTCGGCCAGTGTCCGGGCCCGGGGGTAGTTGCCCTGGAGCACGGCGAGCGCGGACGCCGTCCGCAGCGCCTTCGCGATCAGGGCTGGGTCGGCAGCCGGCGCCCCCTCGACCGCCTGCGCCAGCCGTTGCAGTCCCTCGCTCAGATAGCCGCGGATGTACCAGAAGCGTCCCAGCGCTGCCGCCAGGCGAAGCCGCGGCCCCGGCTCAGCGTGCTCCCCGAGCCAGTCGAGGGCACTGCGGAGGTCGTCGTGAAGGCCTTCGAGACGCTCGAGCCAGCCTCCCTGCTCGGGGCCGCTGAGCTCGGTTTCCGCACGCTCCGCCCAGCCCAAGAAGTACCGGGCGTGCAGGTCGTGTCCCTGAGCATCAGCTGAGGGAAGCTCGAGCCCGTACGCGCGGACGACCTCGAGCAGGCCGTACCTCGAGCCGAAGCGGCGCACGACGCTCGCGGTCACCAGCGCGTCGAGCGCAGCACCGCCGTCCTCGAGCCCGCCTACCGCGTTCGCCGCCTCGAGCGTGAACCTGTTCCGGAAGATCGCCACCCGGCCGAAGAGATGCTGGGCTGACGGATCGAGCAGCTCGAAGCTCCAGCCGATCGCGGCGCGCATCGTGCGATGGCGCTCCGGAGCGTCCCGGGCACCTTCGGGAAGCACGTCGAGTCGCGAGTCGAGAAGCCGGACGAGCTCCACCTGCGGCCGCGAGCGAAACCACGGCGCGGCAAGCTCAATCGCAAGCGGGATCCCGTCGAGCCGTTCGCACACCTGGCCGAAGACAGGCGATTCCGGATCGACCTCGACCCCCGAAGCGGCGGCCCTGCTGGCAAGCAGCTCACGCGCGGCGCCCATCCCGAGCGGACGCACGTCGAAGACCTGCTCGGACGAGAGCCGAAGCACGCTCCTGCTCGTCACAAGCAGCGTCAACCGTGGCGCAGCCCCGAGGATCGGCGTCAGTTCGGCGGCCGCCTCCACGACATGCTCGAAGTTGTCGAGCACGACGAGCAGCTCGCTGCCGGCCAGCTCCGCGCCGATCGACTCCCCCCAGCTTGCGGACATGCCCTCGCGCAGGCCGAGTGCCCTCGCCAACGCGGGAACGACCTGCTCGGGTCCCGAGAGAGGTGCGAGATCGACGATCAGCGCGCCATCCGCGAGTTGCTCGCCGAGGTCGCTGGCGACCTCGATCGCAAGCCGGGTCTTGCCGATTCCGCCTGGCCCGACCAGCGAAACGAGCCGCGTCCGAGGATCGAGCAGAAGCTCGCGAAGCGCGTCAAGCTCGCGGTCACGCCCGATCGTCCGGGTCGGCGGCGCAAGCACGCGTCGAGCGGTGACCCGGGCAGAGCTCGGCGCGTCGAGCAACGGGTCGTGGCCCAGGATCCTCCGCTCGAGCTCCCGGAGCTCGACTCCAGGCTCGAGCCCGAGTTCGGCGTCGAGGTACGCGCGCCCGTCGCGGTAACAGGCAAGCGCCTCCGCCTGCCTGCCCGACCGATAGAGCGCCGTCATGAGTAGGGCCCGCAGACGCTCACGGAGCGGATGCTCGACAACGAGCCGCTCCAGGTCCGCGACAACCTCCTCGTGCCTGCCGAGCCGCAACCCGGCCTCGAAACGCGACTCGACGCACTGGAGCCGCAACTCGTCCAGCCGCAAAGTCTCCACGCGCGCGAACGGCTCGCCGCTCAATCCGGCAAGCGCTTCACCCCGCCAGAGACCAAGCGCACGCGAGAAGAGCGACTCGGCAAGGCGATCGCTTGCCTCCGCGAGCGCCAGCCGGCCGTCAGCGAGCAGGTGCTCGAAGCGCTCAGCATCGAGCTCGCCCGCCGCCACGGCGAACCTGTAGCCGGCCCGACCGCCGACGAGCCGCCCGGCCGGGAGCGCACGCCGGAGCTGCGTGACATAGACCCGGAGGACACTCCGCGCGGACGCGGGCGCCCCGCTGCCCCAGATCGAATCGATCAGCGACTCCGCAGAGAGCGTCTCCCCCGCACGGAGCGTGAGCACCGCGAGGAGCCGCTCGGGCATCGGCGCCAGCTCGAGCACCGCCCCGTCGACACGAGCCTCGAATCTCCCGAGGATGCGAAGCTCCAGTCGATGCTCAAGCTCCCCGCCCGCCCACGACCCTGGCTCCACCCGTCCCGGCTCACCGGACGGCGATGTTCCAGACCCCCGATTCAACTGGCCCACCCTTTCTCGAACCACAACCCACGGGCCGATTCCCGTGAACCTCGCTCAGCACCCTAGTACACCCGATAAAGAAGGCATCAAGCGCGAAGACCTTCGCCAGCTACGCGTCAGAGAACTGCTCGATCCGAACCACGGCTGAGTATTGCGCGACGCCGCTGGGCCACCCATCGGCGAGCCACTACGGCTCGATGGGCACGAGCGCGGAGGCGGCCGCAAGTAGGAGGGCCGGCGCGTCTTCACCGGTGAGGTGGTCGGTGTTGATGACGAGGTCGTAGTGCTCGGGAAGCTCATGGCTGGTGCCGTAGAACCGCTTGAGGAGGCGGCGCGCCCCTTGTCCGATCGGCCCATCGACTGAGGCCGGCCTGGGCCGAACAACTGTGGTCGAGGGGCTCCGCGTTTCTAGACGGAGCCTCGTCCGGCGATAGCCCGCTCGCCTGGGCGACGGCCCCTTACGTCTGATGCTCCAGAAAGGAACACCGAGCTGGTGGCGCTTTCATCCTCCGTCCCCGAGTGGCCGTTCGTCCTGGGCCTTGCGGCCGTCCGCGTTCGGTCTCTGGGGGCGGGCTCGACTTACTCGCGCTCCGCGCTCGGTGAGAGCCGCAGCCTACGCATAGCAGCGGCGCTCGACAAGGTCGGTCCTGCGTGAGAATGACGCAACGAGCGGGGATTCTGCTCGGGCGATAGGTGGGGCTGGACACGTCGAGGAGCGTCGACGTGTCCGGCGCCGATCTGACGCGCTTCCACGACGCGGCGTGTGCCCCGGTATGCGCGTCACGGCGCCACTCAGGCCAGCGGACCGGAACCGCGCCGAACTTGGCGCCCGAAGGGCACACGCGGTCGCCAGGCCGTCGTCGCTTCGCTGATCGGGCTTCTTCACGATGCCGCCCATGTGCATAGGGAACGGACCGAACGACGTACCCCCGTCACCGATGGCCCGTTGAAGCCGCCCTCGACCGAGGCGATGCTGAGCACCGCGGCGGGGTCGAGGCCGCGCGCACGCGCCATCCGGGCGATCAGCGCCGCCCGGTACGGGCTGGCTGTCGCCGGGGGAGTAGAAGCCAAGGGGGCACCTCCAATGCATCATGATATGGTGCGGTGAGGCCGATGGAGGCCAAGCTCATCATCGGCCTCGCGTGGACGATTAACGCCTGGTTCGTGCTCGCCATAGCGGGCTACGTCGTGGGCGCGGTGATCGCCTGTGTGTGGTGGTTTCCGTACGGGCGCCTGGACCTTGTCGGCTTGTTTGCTAGGGCGTAGAGTCAGACTGCGCAAACGAGGAGGGCAGGATGCGGGAGCGCAGAAGTTGCGGTTCTGCGTTCGAGGAGCGTTTCCGATACTGCCCTTGGTGTGGTGCCCGACAACGCTTGAAGATCGTTGAGTACTTCAGCGCGTTTCCGGTGATGGACACCGATCAGGCGAAGGGACTTCGCGTTTCCCGATACCTGACCTCGCCGGGTCACGTTCGCTTTAGCATCTGGGACGTGGGCGAGATCGAGGCCGCGGTCTCGATCGATGAAGTCGAGGCGCGCCGCCTGGCGTCCTTCCTGAGAAGCACCGAGCCACGCGCGTGGCAACCTCGGTTGGCTAATCGTCTCAAGCAGAACGGGAAAGCACTGCTCGAAACCTTTCGCTGACCACGCACGACGACTCAACGCGGATGCGCAGGCGCACCAAATGGGCGTGTGCCGCCTCTCAACGTCGACCTCCGACCCCGAGAGGAACCGTCTGACCTCCCAGGGCCACCCCGCACTGTCTTCCGCCCAGCAGGCGGCCCGCAGCAGACTGGATGGCAGGGGAGCGACCGCCTAACCGGGGCGAATACGGTCTGCACGCCAATACGCCTCGGTCCAGAGCCCGACCGGCTGCTACGAGTGAAGCGCGGGGGCCCGTCCCCGGGTCGGATATCGATCCAACCGTGAACGTAGGGGTTCGGATTCATGCGCGCGAGAGTTGCTGCCACCGCGGGTTGCACCGAGGTATGCACCACACGAGCATCCGCGGCGTCGCCGGCACGCCTGACCCGCCTATCTAAGCCGTTCTGGCCTAAACAGACGGGCCATGATGGGCCGGGCAGGGATCGAACCTGCGACCTTGGGATTAAAAGTCCCCTGCTCTACCGACTGAGCTACCGGCCCGCGACTCTCGGCTATGGGCACAGGGTACGCGGAAGGGTCTCCTGTCGAGGAGGCGGACGTGGGGCTGTGCTCCGGAGAGGGCGTCGACCTTCCGCTTCGCCGGATCACCCGGTCGCTCGCCGCCCTTCCTCGGCTGATCTGTGAGTCGGAGGCCCGCCGGCGACGACCGACGTCCTCGCCTCGGTGCTCGAGCGTGCGACCGGTCGCCGCTATCCGGCGCTGCTCGGCGAGGCGCTCGGGTCGCGGGTCGGCGCGGAGCACGATGCCTTCATCACGGTCGACCAGGCGGGGTTCGCGTTCGCGAACGGCGGGATCTCCGTCTCGCTGCGCGATCTCGCGCGTTTCGGCCGGCTCGTGCGTGGTGATCGTGAAGCTCTCGAGCCTGCCGAACGCCCTCGACCCGGTCGTCACGCGCGATCACCACCGCGCGTTCGCCGCCGTCGCAGAGGCGCTCGCCTGAGGCCGGCCGGCCGGCGATACTTCCGGTATGGGAAAAGGGTACGCGGAAGGATCGGCGGTCGAGGAGCGGCTCGCGGCGCTCGAGCGCGGCGACGACGTGACGGCGCGGATCGACTCGGGGCGGGCCGCCGTGTACGCGAGCACCGACGACGAGCCGGAGCGGCACTTCGTCGGCTGGGTCGGCGAGGTCGATCCGGACGAGCTGTTCGCCTCAGGCAGAGCCTGGGGGATTCAGGTTGTGCGCCGGCAGGCCTAGGTCGCTCTCCCACTCGTCGAGCAGCCGGCCGACGTGCCTGCTCTGGGCGGCGGAGAACTCGAAGTGGGCGACGATCCGCCGCGCCTCGGCCGGGTCGTCGTTTCGGATCGCCGCCTCGAGCCGCTCGCGGAGCGGCTCCGGCTGGCGCAGCTGACGGCGCAGCCAGCGCAACAGGCTGACCCTGGCTGCCCGGCTCGCCGGCTCTATGCCCACGCCGCCTCCTGCCGCTCCCGGCCGCGGAGCGCCGCGTCGCCGTCGGACGGCAGCCGGACGCTCGGATCGAACTCGGAATCGCCTCTCATCCACCTGACCCAGTCGTCGCGCGCCGCCGGCGCGTCGCGCCCTGTCCGACGCACGATACGCCTCGTCGAGGGGACGCCGCGCCGCGACCGGCGCGAGCCCGCCACGGCGCGCGCCGCCCGCCCGCCCGCGCTGAAAGTGGCGGGCCATCGCTACTCTGCCGAGCGGGCCCCCATCGTCTAGCGGCCTAGGACTCCGGCCTTTCACGCCGGCAGCACGGGTTCGAATCCCGTTGGGGGTATATCGGCCCGTTTGGCTGGGTCGAACGAGGCGACCACCCCGAACCCGGACAGTTCAGCGCTCGCCGCCAGGTAGGACTCCGCGAAGTGGATCCGGCGCTGCTCGTAGATCTCGAGGGTCCGTAGGACGAGGGCTTCGTCGGCGACGAGCACCGCCGGAAAGCCGACGACGGCCCGCGCCAGATCCGCAACGCCCACCCGCTCGACCTCGTAGACAGACTCGGGGACATAGACGACCTCCGCCACGACCAGGTCAGTGAGGATGAGGGTCTCGCCGTTGCGCAAGAACTCGGTCGAGCGTCTCGCCTGGTCGGGCGGATCGCCGGTCAGATGACGGACGAGGACGTTCGAATCGACGAACGCGCTCAACCGCAAAGCTGGCCTGCCCACGCACGCCTGCGGATCTCGTCCCACCGAAGCCCGCGGACCTCCGGTGGCACCGGGACGGTTCCGGCGAACTCGAGCAGATCTGGCGTTCGTGCGAGGACGGCCCTTCCCCCTTCGATCACGCGGAAGAGGACCTGATCGCCCTCGGTCAGGTTGAGCGCATCACGAACCGACTTGGGGATCGTGACCTGGCCCTTGGCGGTCAGGCGTGCGGCGTTGTCCATAATGCTCTCCTTTACGAATTCCCGGGCTATCGAACTACGCAGCGAAAGGTGAGTCGTCGTCAAATGCGACAACGACCCTGTCGCTAGGCCGACCAGGAGCTTCTCGACGCGTTCTCGGGAACGAGGATCGTCGCCTACAGGTTCTCGAAGTTGCGGAGCGCGACATTGGCCTACCCGCGAGCGTCCTCGAGATCCTCGCGGTCGACCAGGTCGAGGCCGTCTCCCTTCTGGAGACGAGCGACCTCTCACGCCCACGACGCGAGATGGACGGGCGCGTGCGCGCCGTGCTTCAAGCTCAGCTCGTGTCCTGGCTCGAACGGCGGCCTCTGACGGCCGGCGTCAGCGCGATCCCGCGTCTGCGAGAACAGCCGCCGCGCGCTGGCGGACGTCGGCGACTTCTCGTCCGTCAGCATGGGATCCGGTCGAGGTCGCTGATCATTTGCTCAGCCTGCGGCGGACCGATGTTCCCACTGCGTAGAGGTTCCCGTCGAGCCGGAAGCGCAGCATCGGACCTCCGCGGGGCGGTATGCGGGTGCGCGGTAGCCGCCGTCGGGGTTCGCTCGGATAACGCTACTCCCCGGGCGCCGGGCCGGCTGCCTTACGTAGAAGCTGTGCGAGGACTATCTGGCCCGCGACATCCGGGTGCAGCGACATCACGGTCGACGAGGGGAGGATGCTGATACGGAAGAAGAGCGGCTGGCTACCGCAGACGTCATGGCCGGCGAAGGCCTCGTCGGGCGAGATGTAGGCGGCCACGCGGGAGTCGGCGGCGGCGAATCTGATGGTTGCGTTGAGCCTCTCGAGGAGCTTGGCCCAGTAGGGAATGATCTCGGGCAGCAGGCTGAAGTACTTGAAGCTCGTGACGCCGAGCGGGGCGAGCGCGGGGCACCCGTTGGCCGGTGCGGCGGCGGGTAGCGGGTTCGGGTATCCGAGGACGAAGATCCGGGCTTGCGGCGCTCGGGCGTGGATCGCAGAGTAGAGGTCGGCGAGGCGGAGGCGGAGCTTTGCGAACGTCGCCGGGCTGTACTCGGGGTCGTCAGCCGTCGGTGCGCAGATCGGCCCGCGGATGTCTAGGTTCGGGAAATGGCCGGTGAGCCTCGGAAAATGCGCGATGCAAAGCTCGATTCCGCCGATGATGCCCGTGTCGTTGCCGCCGACCGTGATCGTCACGAGCCTGGTCGTCGGGCGGAGGTGGGCGAGCTGCGTCTGCTCGACGGTCGCGATCATCGCGCCCGAGCAGGCCCAGAACTGCACTTCGTGGTCGTAGACGTACGGGTAGCCGTCGGGAGAGCGTCTGCAAGGTGGCGTGCCGTCGACCAGCCCCGCCGCGTAGGAGTCGCCGAGCGCCACGTAGCACGCGTCGGCCGGCGGCGCACCACGCGTATCGCAGGTCGCCCCGGCGGAGACCGTGAGCCTCGACTGCAAGCTGTACGAGGCGACGCCCGAGCTGTAGCTGCCCTTGTAGGTGTGCGAGAACGGGAGCGCCTTGAGGCTCTTCGTCACTGAGACTCCGGCGCCCGGGTTCTTCCACGACGCCGGCGGCAGCAGCGAGAACCCGCCCACACCCGCGAACGGGTAGCTGCACGGGTCGGCTCCGGTGCTGTGGACGTACTGGCTGGAGTCCGGCACCTCGACCGTGACCGTCGTGGACAGGGGCGTCGCAAGCGTCGTGACCGGCGCGGTGTGCGAGTCGGCGGCAGAGAATGTCCCGTGGCAGGGTGTGCCGTCGCCCTCGTTCTCGGTGTAGGCGATTCCACCCGAGATCGTCAACGTGGTCGAGGTGGTGCCTGCAGATCCGAACCCACCCGACCCCGGTCGTAGAACCTGACGCTCCGTCCAGCTGAACTTCATGCTTCCGCCAACCGATGAGTTCGACGCATTCTCGCTGCCGCTGTAGGTCACGACGAGCGGCGCCTGCTGCCCGGCGCCCGCGGCCGGCTCAGCGGTGGACGATCCGGCGAGGCTCAGAAGCGCAGCCGCCACGATCGCAAGAGAGGACGCTCTCACGACGACGGTCCGAGGTCGGGCCCGTGCAGAGCCCGGAACCGCCGCGGAAGATCCTGCCGGTCTCTCACCCTTCGGCCACTGACCCTAACGCACGACGCGACTGCTTCGCAATTCGCAGCGGTGGCCCGCCCGTTATTCGCGCGGAGATGACGCCACGGCGGCCTGACGGGAGGCTGCCACATCTGCTTCTACGCCGCGCCGTAGGGCAAGCCGCGCCGGCGCCCGTCGGACAGCCCTGACCGTCGGTCCGAGGCGCCGAGCGGCTAGGAGCTAGCCGGCGTGGAGCACGCCGTGGGCGTCGATACTCGCCGCGGCCGAGCCGGTGACGGTGCCGGTGCCCGGTGCGTGGATCGGCAGGTCGGTGAGCGCCTGCGCCGCGCTCTGCCCGGCCGGCGCGAAGACGCTCGCGCATGACCCGAGCCAGACCGCCCCCTCACCCGGCCTGACAACGGCTTCGAGCGTGGTCGGATTGGCGGGGCTGACGACGTGGGCGCCCTGTGGCTCGTCCGCCCCTCCGTAGTGGATGAACGTGAAGTTCGGCATCAGCTGGCCGGCAGTGTAGGTGTGCATGTACATGTTGTCGGTCCCGACGATATGGCCGGTGTCGACGTGCACGCCGAGCTGTCCGCCCATCGTCGCCCCGATCGGAACGAACATCGTGATCTCGTCTCCCGTCGGCACACGGATGAGGCCGTTGGGCGTGTACCAGGCTCCGTGCGCGGAGATGACCGTGGCCGGAGGGGCCGCCTGCAGCTCGGCAGCGGTCAGCTTCGAGTCCTCCCCGTCCCAGTCCTTGGGGAGGCTCTGTACCGGGTAGACCCGATGGGCAAGCGCGACGGCGTCGCCGTTCCCGGTCGGGAGGTCGCCCGTCGGTTCGTTGTCCCCCGTCGGGAGCCAGCCCGTGTCCGGCCTGGCAACGATGATCAGGTCGCGCTTCGACCAATCGGTGGGATCGACCATCTCGACCGCGGTGGGAGTGAGCTCGAGGCTCGGAACCCGCAAGGAGTCGCTCAAGACCTGTTGTGCAAGGTCGGGGGCGTCGGCGTCCCAGCTTCCGACCGCGACATCACAGGAGGGATCGTTCGCGTTGTTGAGGGCGGCCACGTCGGGGATCGCCTGGGTCGGCCGCGAGCAGCTGTCGATGATCACCGGGAACTGACCGTCGATCGTGTTGCCGGACTGGTCGGTCGACGCGGTGACCTGCTCACCAGCCTGGGAGGTCGCGGTCAAGACGACGTGGTAGATGCCAGAGCCTGGCGCGGCGAACGTCAGCCGGTAGTGGCAGCGGCCGAGGCTCACCGCCGAGGCGAGCGCCGCGTCCCTGAAGCTGTAGGAGGCGTTCGGATCGCAGCCCGACGCGTCGGTTGCGACATCATCGAACGCAACTTGGACGTCGACCGCCAGCGGGGCGCTCCCGGCCGAGACGTCGGCCACGGAGAGCGCCGGCAGGTCGGCGCTGAAGTCTGCGTGCGCCGTCCCGCCCGCTTCAACCGATCGCTCTGCGCTCTGGGGCGCGAACTTCGACGGCCTGGGGTTGCTCAGCCTCGGGGTGACGCGGTAGCTGCCGGGCTTCACCTCGACGGCGTAGCTCCCGCCGGCGCTCGTCTGGGTGACGTAGTCGCCGCTGCTCCCCTGCAGGTCGACCCTGACGCCGGAGAGGCCCACATCCTGCTTGTCGAGGAGGCGGCCCTCGATCACCGCCGGGCCCTTGCCGATCACGGCGGTGTAGTCGCTCGAGTAGCCGGTCCCCTGGGCATTTGTGATGCCGACGAAGACGACGACGTAGCCCTTGGTTCCGCGCGCGTTCTCGGGGACGCGAACGCTGCAGGTGTAGTCGTGCGTCTTGCAGCCCGATACGACCCTGCCGAGCGTGGTCAAGCCGTCGACTGTCCAGCTCACCGGGCAGGGCGCGTTGTTGCCGTAGCCGATCACGCAGCCGGGCGAGATGGTGCCCGTCACAAGCTGGCCGGGTCGAGCGACCGTCGTCGAGAGGTGGAAGGTACCGAGCCGCGTCTGGACCAGGCAGTTCGAGCCCGGGTAGTAGTTGATCGTGCACGCGGGCGGCGCCGGGCCCAGTGGGGCGGTCGAGCCGCCATACGCGACCGAGGATCCGGCGAGGACGATCGCCGCGGCGCTTCCGAGGGCGAGGGATGCGCCCGCCTGCGCGAAGCGGCGTCGCTTCATTGGGGCAGAAGGCTCAGATGGGCACGGCATGGCCGCCGTCCGGCCTGTCGCGCAGGGAGCGGCCTCCGCATGCCGCGTATCGTGCACGACACGGGCGCCGGCCGCAAAGCCGTTCAGCTTGCCCGCCCAGAAGATGCTTGTCGGCTCACTTGGCGACGGAGACCCGCAAACGTCGACCTCGCCGCGATTGCCAAGCCTCCGCGCGCAGGGCGGAGGCTCTGGTCACAACGCGCGAGCGAACGGCAGTCACAGTCAGCCGAAGCAAGGCGGGGCGAACTCCGGCGCTACCGTGAGTGCCCCCGACAAGAATCGAACTTGTGCACGCGGTTTAGGAACGCGCTGGTTTTTGGCTCAGTTAGCGTGAAAAGCCTACCGCGGGCCACGATGCGGGCCAGTCACCTCGTATATGGTGGGCCCCGTCAACGTAAATGGGCGAGCGCCGCGTGAACGGCCCCGCCCCTGGCAACAGGAGGTTGAGTCCTGATGCAAGCCCAGCGTAACCCGAAGAGGCTCCCGACCGGGATCTCGGAGCGGCACTCCCGGAGCTGCCGCACCCAGGCCGGAGGCGCCTGCAACTGCACCCCGAGCGTGCGCGCGTTCGTCTACGACCGCCGCGACGGAGCGAAGATCCGGAAGACGTTCACCGGGAAAGGCGCGCTCGCGGCCGCGAAGCGGTGGAGGGCCGACGCCACCTCGCAGATGAACGCCGGCAAGCGGATCGGGCCGAGCGCCATGACCCTCCGGGAGGCCGCCGACGCGTGGCTGGAAGGCGCCAAGGGCGAGCCGCCGACGATCCTGAACCGGTCCGGCCGCCCCTACAAGCCGAGCGCCCTGCGCGGCTACGAGCAAGACCTCAAGAACCACATCCTCGAAGACCTCGGCGCCCACCGGCTCAGCGACGTTCGCCGAAGCGACCTCCAAGCCCTCATCGACCGGATGCTCGGCGAAGGCCTCTCCGGCTCGAAGGTCAGGAACACGATCATCCCGCTGCAGGTGATCTACCGGCACGCGCTCGAGCGCGACCAGGTCGGCGTGAACCCGACCACGAACCTGAAGCTGCCGAAGGGCAGCCAGCCCCGCGAGCGCGCCGCCGACGCCACCGAAGCCGCCGAGCTCATCGCCGCCCTCCCCGCCGACCTCCGGGCCCTCTACGCCACAGCCTGCTACGCCGGCCTCCGACGCGGCGAGCTCATGGGCGCCCGCTGGGAACAGATCGACCTCGCGAACGGGATCATCCGCGTCACCCGTTCCTGGGACGAGAGGGCCGGCGAGATCGAACCGAAGTCCGCGAAGGGCAAGCGCACCGTTCCGATCACCGCAACCCTCCGCGACCACCTCACCGAGCACAAGGCCCGCGAAGGCCGCGACGGCACGGACTTCGTGTTTGGCCAGACCGCCACCACCCCGTTCACGCCCTCCTACATCCGCCGCCGTGCTCTCGCCGCCTGGAAGACCGCGAACGCCGAGCGGACGAAGAAGGCGAAGAAGACCGGCGACAAGCCGCACCTGCTCGTCCCGATCGGACTCCACGAGCTGCGCCACACGTTCGTCAGCCTCATGCACGATGCCGGGCTCAGCCTCGAGCGGATCGGCGACTACGTCGGGCACAGCTCCGCCTACATGACCGACCGCTACCGCCACCTCCTCGCCGGCCACGAAGCCGAAGCCGCCCGCACCCTCGACGAGTACCTCGCCCGCGCCGACACCGCCAGCCGAGTCGGGCAGCTCGAAGAACGATGAGCGAGCCAGCCAACCAACTCGTACCGATCGAACCGCAACCGCTAGCGACACGCGGCAAGCGGTCGCTCCTCTCGAACGAGCACACGCCAACCGTCATCGCCGTGCTCGGCGGCCTCGTGTTCTTCTTCTGGCTCATCGGCCACCTTGCCGGTGGCGGCCACGGCCACTTCGACTGGGACGCCGCCGCTGCTACCGCAACCGCCTACGGCACACTCGCCCTCGCCCTGGCCACCTGGCGCCTCGTCGTCCTGACCAGCGCCGAGACGAGCGGCACCCTGCGCCTGGCCCGCCTCGCCGCTCAGGATCAGTGGGCGAGGAGCCGAGCAGCGCAGCGAGCAAAGATCGAACGCGTCGCCGGCGCCGTCCAGGAGGTCCGAGACGCGGCGATCGTCCTTCGAGCGGTCCGCAGCGTAGCCGCGGCGAACCCACGGGGCAACGCGATCGAGGAGTCGCAGTTCAACGTCGCGATCTCCCGTCTCAAGGTCGCGATCTCGCTTTCCGGCCACCCCGTCAACGACTTCGGCAGTGCGGAGCTGCTCTCCCGCACGACGGCAGAGAAGTCCGACGAACTGAACGCCGAAGGCCAAGGCGAGGCGGCGCTCCTCGAGATCGAGGCGCTCCTCGAGACGTTCGATCAGGTCACGGATCGGGAGAAGCCGACGTAGCGGGTTACATCCCGCCGGCCACGAGCCACTTCTGCTCGCGAGTCGAAAGCGCACCCGCGTTCTGGAAGTTCGCGAGCTTCCCGACGTAGGCCGCGTCGAACGAGACCGTCGCCACCACTCGAGTCGTGCGCCAGACGACGGTCCACTCGTCGCGGCCACCGCGAAGGTCGTCGTAGATGCGGCTGTCGGCGGTCGGGAGCCCGCCGGCCTTCGAAACCAGCTTCGAGCCCGGCACAGTCGCGGCCCGGAACCCGGCCTCAGCCTGCGCTGGGGATGGGTAGAGGACGACGGTCGACACGATTACGACCGGGCCCGTGCTCCCCTTCGCTTGATAGCCGGTCTCCCAGCCATTTGTCCCGAGCGGCTGATTGACGTTCTCGCTGAACGCGCTCACCCAGGAGGTTGGGAGACTCCACAGCTGCAGGGCGAGCACCTTGGGTTGAGGCTTCGTCGCTACGGCCACAGGCGCGATCGCCAGGCACGCCGCGACCGGTACCAGCACTCTCAACCACCTACTCATGGTCGAATCATCGTTCCTGCTAGCCCAGCAATCAAGAGGGGCCCGCGGCTGGCCCGCATCCTCCGATTAGCAGGACTTTTCAAGCGCGACGCGGTTACCGTTACCGCTGCACACAGGCTCGCGCGCGGCGTTTTCGGGAAGGGACATTCTCAAGCCGGCAAGCCCGCGCGGTCAGGAGGTGGAGTCATTGCCAGGTCGGCCGCGGGCGGTCATAGATGCTCTCTGCGCGTGTGACTTGCTTGCGCTCGACGGCGATGACCTTGATGGTCGCGATTTCCTCGTCGAACTCCCAGATCAGGCGGTAGCGGTCATTCGCGAAGTGAACGGAGTAGCAACCTTCCCATTCTCCGGTGAGCGGTTCGACGCCAGGCGGGAAGCGGTTCTCGCGGAGGCTGGCCATGAGACGCCACGCCTCTTGAGCGATTGTTCGAGCTCGTTGGTCGATCCGGTCCAGGTCTTCGTAGGCTTCGGGATGAATGGCTAGCCCGTATTGCCGGTCTTCCTCCTGATTTCGTCTTCGTCTGGCCAGATCAGGTTCCCTTCTCGGGCTTCTTTGCGGCGGCGCTGCAGCTTGGCGGCGAGTTCCGCATTCTCCTGAAGCTCACGGGCGAGGGTGGACTCGGGCCAGGTGTGCTCGCGCCGCCCTCCTCTGAAGCTCCATCGTTCCTTCCGGCGTGCTAGTTCGTGCTTCTCGTGTTGCTCGCGTTGCCGAGCAGACAGGCTGGATCCCACGTATCTCACACTCCCTTCAGTGGACCAATGCGTTCGCGAACGACTTGATGTTCTCGGTGATGAACGCGTAACTCTCGGAGACAGCCGCGTCGACCTTGACGAGGTCGTTTGTGTGCGTTGGTGGATCTGGTGGGGGCGGGTAAAAGAGCTGAATGCTCATACCCAGAAGGCCTTCGTACGCTCCATGCGGAGGCTCGATCGACGCATGCCAATGGAAATCTGGGGTATCGCCGATGAGGCGAAGCCCTGCACCTTGGAGTCCGGTCAAGAGGTCAAGCTTCTCAGCGTTCATACCCCGAATTAGCCGCTTACGAAGCAGCTCACCAACATTGCGGCTCTTGTCGTCAGGTACGAGACCGGCCATCCGGACCTCACCAAGAAAGTAGGCGATACGGTGTCGCGAAGGGGTGTTCGCGAAGAACTTCCTCGTCTCACCGAGCAACTCCTTGGTTCGACTCCGGAGTTCTTCGGGAGTGGCAAACGACGAGCATCGGATCGTGACCGACGACGAATCGATGTCGAGCATCCAGTGCTCTCCGTCGAACCTCGCGCCGAAGTTCGACCTGAGATCACAGGCCGAGAAGATGTCCTCTTTGTTCAGGTGCCCATACAGCTGAGAAAGCTCGCCCGCGGCGAAGCCGTCGAAGTCAGGCCAGATGTTGACGTTGACTTCGACACTCCTTATGCCAAACGAGTCGTAGAGAAGTGCCATGGAGCCTCCAGGCTGACGATACGGCATTTCGCGGGCGTTGGACGAGTTCTCCGACATGCCTCGGCACATCATCGCTTGGCCTGAAGCGTAAGTGCTGCCTCCTGCTTTACCCACCGTTCGAGGTCGGCGATCGGGATGAGGACGAGCTTCCCGCGTCGGATGACGCGGAGCTCGGGGGCGATGTGCCCGTCGAAGAAGGCGCGTCCGACTCCGAGCGCGGCGGCGGCTTCGGTCGGCGTCAGGGTGATGCGAGGGACCGGCTCGAGGTTCAGGACTCGCTTCCGACTCGTCCCGGTGGTCGCGGCGACGTCGGTCACGAGCCCCTCTCCTGGTACTCGCGACTCACGCCGGCGTGAACGGAGTCGAATTCGAGCCCGGCGATCGTGCTCTGGACGAAGGCCCGCTCGCTCTCGTTCTCGATCCCTGCGAGCGAGGCGCGGAGGCCGGCGACGATCTCCTGCTTGTCAACCTGGGGCATCTCGCCCGCACGCACGCGTGAAGGGACCCTTTGGTTAACGGGAGTCTTACGAGAGGGGTTTGATTCTTCTCCAACATCTAAGGAGCCCGGACGAGCCGACTCGGCCGCGTCATCTCGATCGCCGTCTACGAGCGGGATTGCAGGCTCAGGAGAGAGCGGACGAGCAGACCGAGAGGGCGGACGAGCACCCGAATCCGGGTCGTCACCGACCGCCTGATCTTGGCTATCTGAGCCAGATTCAGAGGGCGGACGTTGGTCGGACAAGAACGGGTCCTCCCGAACGAGCCTGAACGAGTACACATAACCGGCGGTCGGGTTGCCGGTCACGTTGTAGTCGAGCAGGCTTTCATCGCGCATCCTGCCGAGCTCGCGCCGCAGCGAGTCAGGCTTGCCGGGGTACCGCGTCGCGTTCCTCACCTCGTCAAGCGACACCTTCGGGGTAGGCCGCTTCCACATCAGCCGCCGCCGATCGGCGAGACGGAACAGGCACGCGAGGATCACGAACCGCTGCTGCGAGAGCTCGCCGCTCTCGAACCGATCGAAGATCCAGAGCGGAGGCGGAGCGAAGAGATAGCCGAGGCTCGGTTGCGCGCTCACGACCAACTCCGGTCAAGGCCGCTCTCCGATTTTTGGGCCCACCCGTAAGCGTCTTGGCGACGCTCGAGCGCCTGCCGTACCGCGAGACGGCCTACGCGAAGAGAGCGAGCGAGTGAGCGAACCGAGATCTCCGGCTCGATCGCCCTCATCGCATCGACTCGCGCCTGGACAAGCGCGTGATCAGTGGGCGGCCTTCCACGGCCCCGCTTCTTCGGGGCGCCGGTCATGCCGGCCCCCGGCGAACTGCTACATCGTCGTGCTCATCATCGCCGTCTCCGGCGACGGCATCTCGTGGTCGGGTGGGGCCGGCGCGAGAAGATCTGGCCGCCCGGCATCGGCGAGTACGGACCCGAACCCGGCCTGAACCGACTGGCACCCTGCGACAGGCCGACGGCATCGAGAGCGGTCGCCACCGCCAAGCAGACCAGCCCGCCTCGTACTCGGGCGTTCCCATGCGGGAAGGTGGGGGTGGCGGGCCGAGCAGCGCGTATCTGGTGACGAACTCGACCTGCTCGAGCACCGAGACCATCTCCCACTCGACCTCGGCGTCGGTGGTCGCCGCCGCGACGGTCGCGATCGAGTTCCTGACCTCTCGTAGGCACCGTGCGGGAGGCACCCGGCCTTGCGACCAGGACAGGCGAACGCTCGTCTTGAACGCGGCTACCGCGTCGTCGAAGCCTTTCAGCGCATCTGGTGCCACGCGGCGCGTTCCTTGAACTCGACTCTGCTGACTCTCACAGCCGGATCTCTATAGGACGCCCCGGACGAGACGTCCCAGAAAAGGCGAACGCGCAGGAGTCAGCTGCGCGTTCGGTACTTCGTGAGAGCCGCTAGGACGCGACGGGTGCCGACGGTAGCACCGCACTCGGCGGTCGCCGCTACATCGGGCTCGAAGTACCCCGGGGGCTCGACACGAGGGCGTCTCCGAACCATGATGCGTCTATGAAGCAGCGCGGCCGCGGCATCCGCAGCGTGATCGTCATGAACGACGACCACAACACCTTCGACGCGGTCGCGGCCGCGCTTGCCCAGACCCTCCCAGGTGTCGACCTCGAGAAGGGCATGGCTCTCGCCCGGACGATCGACGCCGGCGGACAAGCAACCGTCTGGTCGGGCCCGCGCAAGCTCGCGAAGGTCTACCGGGCGCAGCTCGCCGCCCAGGGACTCACGATGCCCGCCCGCAGGCGCTTATCCATGCCGCTCGGCGTGTTTTACACCTTCTACTACGTCGGCCTCTTCGGGCTGTTCGGCGTCGTGTTTGCCGTCTTCGTCTACAAGTCGACGTCTCAGCGAATCGCCGACGCCGTCGTGGTTGCCTTCTTCAGCATCGGCGCCGGGTTCCGGACGACTCGAGCTCACCGAAGACGGCTCGCGGCCCAGGCTGATGCGCGCGCCCAATGGGAAGCCGCTCATACCGCACAGGCCAGCGCGCAGGTGCGGGCGCCGGCCACGGTGCCAAACGACCATCAGCCTGTCCCTCGCTTGGGGCTCGCGGCCCGGCTCAGTCGCCGCAGTCGCAAGCTTCCCACGTGAGAGGCAAGCCTATTGCGGCGCCGTGCCGGCTCACGTTCATGATGCGACCGTGAACCCTCGAGCTCTCCTCGCGCTATCCGCGGCCATAGTTCTCGTGGCCGTTCAGCTCACCCGTGCGAGCGCGGCCGGCAGCTGGCAGCTCGTCGCGTCCGGCAACAGCACCGGCAAGCTGGCGATCGCCGAAGCCTCCGTCCCAGGTATCGAGTCGCCGGCGAACCATCACGCGATCAGGATCACGGCTACCTCGACGCCGGCCATGAAGGTCGAGATCTCGTGGGACCTCGACTGCGGCAACAACCATCGCGGCGGTGGGAGCACGGTCACGGGCTCGTTCACGAAAACCTTCGCGAGCGCGCCGGGCTGCTCGGCCGACCTCGACGCCGACCTCGCGACCGGTACTGGCACGGTCCGAGTCGCGATCTACGCGCGCTGACCGGTTCGAACCCGGCTGGGGCTATTGAAATAATCAGGTAGTCACTACCCGATTTCGACGGGCCCGACTAGCCCCACGCTCAGAACTGCTTCAGGATCCACACGTAGCCGTCCGCCGTGACCTTGCCGGAGTAGATCGTGCCGCCATCGGTGCTCGTGAAGAGGAAGGGCAGATCCGCCGGCGGCCAGAAGTTCACGGTGTTCTCCGGTTGACCCATCGGCACCGGCGGGTAGTTCAGGCCCGGCAATCGGAAGAGGATCGAGGGAATGGTGCCGCCGTAGAACGCACCACGCATCTTCACTTTCGTCGCCGGGAACATCCTGAACGCGAACGGCACCGCGCCATCGGGATTGAGCCAGCCGTTCTGCCACGGAGGCGACAGCGGATCGACGCCCGTCTCCGGCCAGTCGGCCGGCTTGATCCCGGGCTCCCACTCGCTCCCAGGGCTGTCCGGATTCAGGACATAAATCCACCGGCCCATCTGCACCGACGAGGCCTTCGCCTGCGCTCTGAGGTCGCCAATGGCCGTCCACACACTCGGCCGATCGATCTGGCCCTGGTACCACTTCTCCGTCGCCATCGCTCTCCTTCGAAAGGTGATGAGCGCCGGCCGCAGGTGTAGAAGCTCACCTCCTTCGACGGCCGGCGCCCGGTTGGGTATGAATCAGGCCGCCGAGAGATCGGCGAGGCTCCTCGGAGCCGGGCGCCGCCTCAAGGCGAACTCCTGCCCGGCGATCAGGTCGTTCACGGTCGCCCGCTTCATCGACGCGCGTCTGAGGAGGTGCGCGATCGCGGCCACGGTCGCCTCGGACGGCTCGGTGATCCCGAGCGCATCGGCGACGTCCTGCACCGTGTCGAGCCTGGCCGCGTGCTTCCTGAGTCTGTCCTCGGCATAGATCAGCTTCGGACCAGGCTTCTTCGGCACGGACGACGACGGTTTAGGCTCGTGCCTACTCTGTCGTGCCGCCGGCTTGGCCTTCGGCGCGCGCCTCTCAGCGGCCCTTGCACGTGGACTGGTCATGGTTCACCTCCCTCGACGACGAGCTGCTTCTGCGAGCAAGTCGACCAGGCCGACGATCGGATCGCCGCCAGGGACAGGTGGCCTCGGCGTCGTCGAGGCTGACGCGATCAACGAGCGTGTCCGCTGCCGACTCGCGGATGCGAGCAGGGCGCGCTCCGTCTGCCGAGCCTGCCCGATCGCTCGCGCGGCCTTCGCCCTCTGGATATGGAGCTTTCCCGCGCCCCGCTCGTACACGCCGTCCGGGAGCTGCGCGACGAGGTGACCGCTCGCGAGGAGCGAGCTGGGTGACATATCGCGAAGCCGCGTCACAGCGGTCTGCGACGGCTGCCGGGACTTCAGCTTCGTGAGCCGGCCTGCCCGTCTCTTCTTGCCGCGCGGGCCCAGGGCCGATAGCCGCGGCCGCTTCCTCTTCGCCGTCGCGAGCTCCCTCGCGGCATCCTCGACATCGAGCGGCGTGCCGGCGAGCTTGAGCAGCGCCTCCATCTCGTGATCGACGCGGAGCTGCTCGAGCTTCTGCCTGAATGGCTGGTCGGCTTGGGCCTTGAGCTCCCTGAACTTTCTGAGTGTGGCCCGCTCGGCGAGCGACTTCACAGGCGGACGCTTCTTCGCCTCGTTCGACTTCCCACGCCGGGCCTTGCTTGGCCGTGCCGGCTCGGTCGGCGGCGGCACGAAGGTCCTGAGCGAGCTCCCGGGCGGGTAGAAGTCGCGGGACTCGCGGTCGGTGAAGAACGAGGGGCTCATGCGGCCTTCCGGGGCGTCAGCGCGCGGATCTTCTCGGCCTGCGCCAGGTTCTTCCGTAGCTCCTTCATCGCCGTGCTGCTCTTCTCAACAGCTGCGAGCCACATCGGCCCGGGCGATACCTCGATCATCGGGCCGGCGCTGCTCTGATCGAGCCAACGCGACGCGACAAGGAACTTCAGGTGCCGCTCCCAGCGAAGCTGCGCGTACCCACCGACCAGGCCCCAGCCACGATCGAACCGAAGCTTTGCGTCCCTGCCGGATCCGACGATCTCGACCTTGTGGCCGAGGCTCTTCCCGCTTGCCAGGGCGCTCATGACCACGACGAGCACCCCGAGCGCCTCCGCGTTGATCACCCGGGCGGCGAGCATCTCGCCCCAGATCGCGAGGAGGTCGTGCTGCTGCCGCTGCGACATCTGGTCGCGCCGCTTTCCGTAGGCCTTGAGTTCGTCGAACTTCGACCGCATCGCCGCCGCCGCGCGGCCCCGCTCGATCGTGCCCGGCTCGTTGCCGGTCCCCTTTTCGGCGAGCTCCTCGAACCTGAGGTTCTCTTCCCGCGAGAGCTGCGCCAACGCGAGCATGCCCGTCGTGCTCTCGGCCTTGCCGCAGAGCTGGTGCAGCTCGACGGCCTCGTCGTCGCTCAGATGAGCGAAGTCGATCCTGATCCCGAGCTCCTTGTCGAGCCACCTGCGGATCTGCCCGCGCTGGCCCAGGTCGAGGCCGGGCTTGCCGCGTCTGCGGGGCTTCGTGAGTGTCGCCATCTTCTTCTTCTCCTTCTCGATAGATTCGACCGACTGCGCGGGCTCTGTGCTCTCCGGCCGCGTGTCGCTGTTCTCGGCCAGGTCGGCCTGCATACCGTCCTGCGGTTGGGTCGCGCTCGTGGGCGGCCCCTGCGGCTTAGGCGCGGTCATACGGCTGCCTCCTGGATTGCGCCGGTCAGGTGCCGACCGACCTCGTTCATGCCGCTCTCGGTGATCGCGAACGTGTCGTCCGGCAGCTGCTCGATCCGGCCGAGCTCGACTTCCTCGGCGAGTACCGGCTCGAGCAGCACCTCCGGGAAGTAGGTCCGCTCGACGAGCTGCTGCAGCGTCAGGCCGGTCATCTCACCCAGCTCCCTGCCGGATGGACGCTGACGATGGTCCAGATCTTCCTGCCGGTGGTCTCGCGCCGGCTCTTCGCGACCTTCGCCCTGAAGCCCGACTCGTCGCAGAGGATGATCGCGTGCCCGGGCGGCCCTCGGAAGCCGAGCTGCGCCGCGAGGATCGCGTCGGCGACGACGTTCTCGAGCGCGCGGCCGCTCTTGTTCAACCCTTCGGCCTGTGCGATCGCCCGCCTGGTCGCGTACACGATCGGGCGAGTGCCGGTCTTCTCCTCGGTCGCGCTCAGAACGGCAACCCTCCCCGGCTCTGGTCGAGGCGGACCCGCGTGCTCCGGGCGAACTGAGAACCGGGCCGCACATCCCCGGGCGCCCGCCGTGCGAAACCGTCGCCGCGCTTGTATCCCGGCCCGACGTCGTCGCGGAAGCGGCTGCAGCCGAGCGCGAGCGCAGTCGCGAGGTCGCCGTGGGAGGAGCCGAGCCTGCGGATGCGGATGTTCGCCGAGCCGGGCGTCGTGACGGTCTCGATCCGGCGGAGCTCCGCGAGCAGCTCGGGATGGTCGAACAGCTCGAGCTTGTTCTCGTAGATCCGCTGGCGCAGATCCGCGAACATCGCGGACTTCGAGTGCGGCGTCGTCGGCACGACAGTCGGATGCAGCCGGCGCCGCTCCAAATGCTCCCTCGCCGACGCGGCATTGAACTGATCCGTCGCGATACTGCTGACGCCGTACTCGTGGCAGATGTCCGCGATCTCGTCGAGGACAGCAGTGAACGAGAGTGGCGCGCCCGGCTTCGGCACCCACGAGCGAGCAACACCGAGCCGGAGCTTGCTGGGGTCGTTGCGGTCGCGGCCGATGATCACCAGACCCGAGCTGTCCGACTCGAACGCCAGGTCGGTTGCGGCCTGCGGGTCGAGCAGTTCCCCCGGCGCGAGCTCGTTTCGGCGGGTGACGGCTTCGCCGATCCGCGATGCGTCCATGAACGCGCCGCCGGCCGGCACGAACTCGGCCAGGTACTCGGAGCGGTAGCCCTCCGGATCGCGTCTCTTCTCGAGCTCGAGCGCCTCCAGGCTGATGTTCGGCCGCATCTCGACGGTGCTCGCCTGCAGGCAGCGCGCGTCCCCGAGCTCACCCGACTCGACCTGCCTGAACAGGTCATGGAAAAAGCCGTCGACGCCGAACGGCGAGGAAGCGACGACCACCCTGGCGTCCTGGCCGAACTGCGCGGTCGACGGGACGAGCGCCCGGAAGATCGGCTCCGCCGCCTGATTGCCCTCTGTGTCCAGCTGATGGGCGGCCTCGTCGAGCAGGAGGAGCGCGATTGGCCAGCCGCGGCCGCCACGACTCGTGCAGGCGAACGCCGCCAGGGCCGAGCCGAGCTTGAAGTTGATCCGGTCGTCGGTCATGTTCTCGACGATGCTCGTCAGGAACGGGGAGCCCTCGACGATGCTCTTGGCCTGATCGACGAAGATCTTCGCCTGGCGCAGGTTCGTGGCGACCGAGACGGCGTAGATCCGTTCGCGACGTCGGACATGCTGCCGAAGCTCGGGCCGGAGCGTGCACGTCCACAGGGCCAGGAGCGCCCCGATCAGCGTCTTGCCGGAGCGGCGCCCCAACGCCAGGACGTGCAGGAGCGAACCCTCCTCGATCGTCGCCATGATCGACCGCTGCTTCGGTGTCAACTCGACACCGAAGATGCGCGGGTCGTCACAGGCCTCGAGAAGCGTCGGGACATGCACCTCGGAGGTAGCGGTCACTGGCCACCTCCGAGCGCGTTCAGTGCCGCGGTGAAGTCGAACTCGGGATCGGCCCTCCTGAGATGCTCGGAGAGCGCCCGCAGCGACGACCTCGCCGAGTTCAACAGGGTCGGGTAGATCCGCACGCAAGGCTGCAGCGACCCGTCCTCCCGAATCAGGCCGTGCTCGTCGATGTAGGCGTCGATCAGTGCGAGCTTCGCCGTCGACCGCACACACAGCTCCAGGTGCGCGCGGCCGATCGGATCCAGGTCGCTCGCACGCAGCCCCGTCTGGCGCAGAAACCGCCTCCGATGGGCCCGAGCTACAGGCCGGATCTGGCGCTCGCTGGTAGCCCCAGAGCGGAGCGCAACCAGGTTCCCGGCCTCGAAGCCGCGACACCGGGTGCACTCACACTCGGCCGGGTGAAGGGAGGCGTTCACTCGGGCACCACGGGCAGCTGAATCAGGTCACGGCCTACGCTCAACTCGAACGCCTTCATGTCGGCCTCGTCGCGGATGCGCTCTTCGCGCTCGTCGTCGGCCTCGTCCTCGAGCGCGGTCTTGTCCGCGATCCACTCGGCCATGTGCTCGAGCACCTCGTCGATGGTCTGGTTGCGCCAGCGGCCCAGGCTTTCGACGATCGCGGCGCCGAGCGTCTCCAAAGCCTCCGTCCACTCGTCGGGTGGGCAGGCGCCGGCCGCGGCCGCCTTGTTCCCGGCGACGAGCGCGAGGCTAGAGACTTGCGCGAGGAGCTCGGGGCTGCCGCCGGCGGCGCGCTCGAGCTGGTGCAGCAGCTCCAGGCACATCCCCTGGCGGAACTCGAACTCGTTCTCGATCATGCCGCCTGCTCCTCGACGACGGTGGCGTCGAAGGTCTCGACGAGCTCGTCGACGAACGCCTGCTCGGCCTCCTGGCCGGCGATAAGCCGCTCCACGTCTTCACGACGCACCTTCAGCCAGCCCCGCGGGCCAAGCCGGACCGCGTGGAGCCTGCCGGCGACGATCGCCCGCCGCAGCGTTTCGGGGTGGACGTCGAGCTCGAGCGCCGCCTGACGGAGCGACACGAGACGCGGTTCGTGAACGGCTGTGGCCATCTGCGGCCAGAATTTTATGACGGCGCCGTTCTAAAACAGGGTGGTGCGGGCCAGAGTGCGGGCCAGTCGCTACCCGAAAACGGACGACGAGAGGCGACGAGAGGCGATACCGCGAAGTGCGCCAGGTGCAGCTCTATGCCGCATGAACTCTAAGATTTGGCGCTATCAGGCGGTATGCCCCCGACAAGAATCGAACTTGTGCACGCGGTTTAGGAAACCGCTGCTCTATCCACTGAGCTACGGGGGCGTTTTGGCTCAACCATGCGTGTTCGCGCGGTTGAGTGATCTATCCACTGTATCGCCTGAGGCCTTCGAACTATCCACTGCGCCGCTTCGGGTGAGCGTAGGAGAAGCATGACATCCCGGTGTCCTCCGGTTGCAGAACTGCGTAGACGTCGATCCGCAGAATGTCCCGGACCCGCCTCGGGACACGGAGGGCGGCCGCTTCTGCACCGGTCGGGATCACGACCGCAATCTGTGTTTGGGTTTCCGACTTCCTCGGAGGCATTCGCCTCAATAACTGGCCGTAGAGCGTGTCCAGACCCGCCCCGGGGCGGCTGTTCGTTCGGCCCTTGACCTCGGCGTAGATGGTTTCGGTGCCTCGGTGGGCCGCCACGTCCACGAACTCTGTCTCGGTTTCCGTTTCCCATCCTTGAGCCTCAAGCCACTGTCGGAAGGCCGGTACGACTACATCGCGCTCGTGCCACTCGACTTCAAGGCCCCAGAACGCCATGCGCGGAAATCTACAACCGAGCCCTCCCGGCACTCCGCGCCGCACGCTGCGATCTGCTCGGCTCGCGGGGAGGAATCCGGAACCAGCTCCCTGAAGTCCGGACTCCCCAACCGGGTTGCGCCGCCTACGTGGACGTCCGTGACGGTCGGTGTCCTGCGTAATCACTGGGAAGGCGTCAAGACCTGGCCCCGCACATCAGCAGCCCGCGAACTGTACTCACCAATTGGCCAGCTCATGGATCTCCTTCGTCCCGAGAACGCCATAGATGCTAGAGCCGACGCGCGGATTCGAACCGCGGACCTCTTCATTACGAGAGTCGACCGAGGGTGGCGCGCAGTTCACTCCAGTCCCTCCGGGCCCTGCTTCCGAGCCAAACGCGGTGACTCCCAGCGCTGTGCCGTACAGGTCGACTTTGAGGATCGTCGACGGTGACGCCTGCGATGGGGAGACGCCGGCCGCGTGGATCAGTCCGGTGACCTCGCCGAGCCCGGTGGCCGTCTCGACGAGTGCATGGACGGCCTCGCGAGAGGACGCGTCGACCGCCGCGACGCTCACCTCGTACCCCGCGTCGCCCATGACCTCCGCCCCGGCACTCGCGTTGTCCTCGCGCAGGTCGGCGAGCAGGACGTGCTTGCCCACGCCGACCCGCCGAGCGATCGCTTGGCCGATCAGGCCGGGGCCGACAACGACGATGACGTTGCTCATCGATTCCTCCTGTGCTCGGTTCGCGTGCGCATCAGCGTTCGTCTGCCTCGAGCGGGGGCGCCTGTGCGTACTCGTCGTCGCTGACGTGTCGACCCCAGGTGACGGGGCTGCCGTTCTCGTCGGCCTGCTGGATCGCGGTGTGGGTCATGAGGCGGGTGGGGGCGGCGCCGTGCCAGTGGTTCTCACCGGGTTCGAAGGAGACGCGGTCGCCGGGGCGGATGACCTCGATCGGGCCGCCTTCGCGTTGGCAGAGTCCGATGCCGTAGGTGACCGAGATCGTCTGGCCGTGCGGGTGGGTGTGCCAGGCGGTGCGCGCGCCGGGGGTGAAGTGGACGCTGGCCGCGCCGATCGGTGAGGCGCCGGAGGGTGTCGCGATCGTGTCGATGTAGACGTCGCCCGTGAACCAGTCGGCCGGGCCGCGGCCGGTCTCGTTGACGTTGCGGGTGATTTTCATCGGTCGATCATCGCCTGCTGCTGGGGCAGGTAGCGGTGGCCCTGCGCCTCGAGTTGGGCGTGCTCGATCTCTTCCAGGTCGTTCTCGGTGAGTTCGACCTGGGCGGCGGCGATGTTCTCTTCGAGCCGGTGCAGCTTGGTCGTGCCGGGGATGGGCACGATCCACGGTCTTTGCGCGAGGAGCCAGGCGAGTGCGATCTGCGCCGGGGTCGCGTTCTCACGTTGCGCGATCGCGCCCAGGAGGTCGACGAAGGCGCGGTTTGCTTTCCGGGCGTCCTCTTGGAAGCGCGGGTTGTTGGCGCGGAAGTCGGAGTCCTCGAACTGGGTGTTCTCGTCGATTGCGCCGGTGAGGAAGCCCTTGCCGAGCGGGCTGAAGGGGACGAAGCCGATGCCGAGCTCCTCGAGTGTGGGCAGGATCGCGTCTTCTGGTTCGCGCCACCAGAGCGAGTACTCGCTTTGCAGTGCCGTGACGTGCTGGACGGCGTGGGCGCGGCGGATCGTCTCGACGCCGGCCTCGGAGAGGCCGAAGTGTCTGACCTTGCCTTCCGCGATCAGCTCCTTGACCGTGCCGGCGACGTCCTCGATCGGGATGTTCGGGTCGACGCGGTGCTGGTAGAGCAGGTCGATCGTCTCGGTGCGCAGCCGTTGCAGTGAGCGCTCGACGCTTGAACGGATCGTCTCGGGGCGGCTGTCGACGCCGCCCGCCATGCCGCTGTCGAGGTTGAACCCGAACTTGGTCGCGATTACGGCCTGGTCGCGCACGGGCTCGAGCGCTTCGCCGACGAGCTCCTCGTTGGTGAATGGCCCGTAAACCTGGGCGGTGTCGAAGAAGCTGACGCCCTCGCCGACGGCCTTGCGGATCAGCTCGATCATGCTGCCGCGGTCGGGGAAGGGCGGAAAGGCGGTGCTCATGCCCATGCAGCCGAGGCCGATCGCAGAGACCTCGAGGCTGCCGCCCAGCGTTCTTTTCTGCATTGCTTCTCCTTCTTTTAGCGAGGCGCGAGCCTCAGGGTTGCGGCACGCGCCTGCGGCGTGACGATCGAGGGGACGATCGTCGGGTAGCGGCGGCCGTACTTCTCGCGGTAGGCGTCGTCGACCGCGTCGGGCCGCTCGTCGGTCTCGATGAGCTCGACGTCCTTCTCGATGCCCCCGGCGCGAATGTGTGCTTCGTGGCGGGCCTGCGCTCCGCGGAACCAAACCGAGCCGCGACCGTTGACGGAGCGGACGTAGACGTCCTCGCCGTCGCGAACGACCCACATCGTCACCGGCCGCCGCAGCGCCCCGTCCCGCCGTACGGACGCCAGGGTCAGCTCCTCCGCGGTTCCGATCGCGTCGAGTTCGTCGCTCGTCCAGGTCATCGGTCTCTCCCTCAGAAGGCGATCTGGAACTTGAGGGTTTCGCGCTCGTTCATCAGCCGGTAGCCGTTCGGCACCTCGTCGAGTGTCCCGGTCCGGTCGAAGACGCGGCCGGGCTCGATTCGGCCTTCGAGCACGTCCGGGAGCAGTTCGTCGATGTAGGCGCGGACCGGGGCAGGGCCGCCGGCCATGCTGGCGTTCTTCCAGAAGGCGATGCTGATCGGTGTGGTGTCGTGTTCGGGGACGCCGACACGGCCGACCGCGCCGCCGGGTCGTGCGATCTCGAGCGCGGTGACGACCGCCTGGTCGAGCCCGACGCACTCGAGCACCGAGTGGGCGCCGAGGCCGCCGGTGAGTTCGCGGACCCGTTCGACTGCCTCGTCGCCGCGCTCGCGGACGACGTCGGTGGCGCCAAACTCCTGCCCGAGCGCAATGCGCTCGGGGTTGTTGCCGAGCAGGATGATCTGCTCGGCGCCGAGCCGCTTCGCTGCGATCACGCCGCAGAGGCCGACGGCGCCGTCACCGACGACCGCGACCGATGTGCCGGGTCGCACGTTGGCCGTGACAGCGGCGTGGTGGCCGGTTCCCATCACGTCGGACAGCGTCAGCAGCGAGGCCATCAGCGCATCGTCTTCGCCGACGGGCAGGACGACGAGGGTGCCGTCTGCCTGCGGGATGCGCACGGCCTCGCCCTGGCCGCCGTCGACGTCGTCGGAGCCGTACCTGCCGCCGTGCAGACAGGCGCTCTGCAGGCCCTCGCGGCAGAAGACGCAGGTGCCGTCTGACCAGAGGAACGGCGAGACGACGAGATCACCGTGCTTGATCGTCCGCACCTCGGCGCCGATGGCTTCGACGATGCCGATGAACTCGTGCCCCATCCGGCGGCCCGTGTCGGTCGGGTCCATCGACTTGTAGGGCCAGAGGTCGCTACCGCAGATCGCGGCCCGGGTCACGCGAACGAGCGCGTCGGTCGATTCGATCAGGTGCGCGTCCGGGACGTTCTCGACGCGCACGTCGCCAGCGCCGTACATGAGCGTGGCTCGCATGCCGGTACTGAAGCAGCGCGCGGGGGCTGGTGACCGACCCAGTTGATCCTGCTACTGGCAGTACCCCTCATCGGGATGGGGGCGGAGCTACGGTGCCGGTGTGGACGCGCGGAGCGAAATTCGCGAGTTTCTGACTTCGAGGCGCGCTCGGGTTACGCCGGAAGAGGCTGGTCTGCGCACCTACGGGACCGGGCCGCGCCGCGTTCCCGGTCTGCGACGGGAGGAGGTCGCGCTGCTTGCCGGTGTCAGCGTCGCGTACTACACAAGGCTCGAGCGCGGCGACACCTCGGGCGTCTCCGAGACGGTGCTCGAGTCGCTCGCGCGTGCGCTCCAACTCGACGAGGTCGAGCGGGCGCATCTGTTCGATCTCGCCCGCGCGCAGCGGACGTCGCCGCAGAAGCGCCGCCGGCGGGCGAGGCAGCAGGTGCGTCCGAGCGTCCAGCGTGTCCTCGACGCGATGAGCGCCGCCCCGGCGTACGTGCGCAACGGCCGCGGCGACATCCTCGCCGCGAACCGGCTCGGGGAGGCGCTCTTCTCGGAGTGGTATGCCGATCCGGCTCGGCCGGTCAACACAGCGCGATTCGTCTTCTTGGATCCGCGCGCCCCGGCTTTCTTCCCCGACTGGGATCACGTCGCCGGCGATGTCGTCGGTGCGCTGCATGCCGAAGCCGGCCGCGACCCGACCGAACGCGACCTGACCGCCCTGGTCGGCGAGCTCGCGACCCGGAGCGAGATATTCCGGAAGCTGTGGGCGATGCACGACGTCCACGTCCACGACAGCGGCGTCAAGCGCGTGCACCATCCGCTCGTCGGCGAGCTCACCCTGACCTACGAGGCAATGGAGCTCACCGCAAACCCGGGACTGACGATCGCCGTCTACACCGCCGAGCCGGGGTCAAGGTCCGAAGAGGCGCTGAACCTGCTCGCGAGCTGGAGCGCAACGCCTGACCAGCCTGAACCGTCCCACGCCACCGACCGCTGACCAACGGGCGATGCCCGAGCCCCAGGGGGAGCCCGTACACGGAGACGAGCATCAGGTCACCCCGCTTGAGTTGTTCTTCGACCTCGTCTTCGTGTTCGCGATCACCCAGGTCACGAGCCTGCTCGTTCATCACCCGACCTGGGGCGGGGTCCTCCGCGGGATGCTCGTCCTCGCCGCCGTGTGGTGGGCATGGACGCTGTATGCCTGGCTGACGAGCACGATCGACGTCGACGAGGGCGGCGTCCGCCTGACGATGCTGGCGGCGACCACGGCGATGCTCGGCGTCGCCCTCGCCGTGCCCGGCGCGTTCGGTACGGACGCCCGGCTCTTCGGCGTCGCGTATCTGATTGTCCGTCTCCTGCATTTCGCCCTGTTGTGGCTCGTGGCCCGGGAAGACCCGGTTCGGCGTGGCGTGCTGATTCGGTTCGCGCCGACCGCGTTCGTCGGCGCGTCGCTGATCCTGCTGGCCGGCTTCCTCGACGGACGAGCACGCATCGCTTTCTGGCTGGTTGCGCTTGCGATCGACTACCTGGGGCCGATCGTGATCGGCATCGGCCGTGGCTGGCACGTCGCGCCCGCGCACTTCGCGGAGCGACATGAGCTGATCGTCCTGATCGCGCTCGGCGAGTCGATCGCGATCGGCGTCGGCGCCGAACTCCACCTCGGCACAGGCGTCCTCGCAACGGCCGCGCTCGGAATGGTGGTCGTCTCGGCGCTCTGGTGGCTCTACTTCGACGTCGCCGCGCTCTTCGTCCGCCGGCGGCTCGAGCAGACGATCGGACTGGAGCGAGCCCGGCTCGCCCGTGACGCCTACAGCTACCTCCACCTACCGATGATCGCCGGCATCGTCCTCTTCGCCCTCGGACTCCGGACCACCCTCCACGACATCGGCGACTCACTCGACACCGTCACCGCCGTTGCGCTCTGCGGCGGAGCAGCGCTCTACCTCCTCGCCCAAGTCGCATACCTCCGCCGAGCGATCGGCCGGATCTTCCGGCGGCGAACACTCGGCGCCCTCGTCCTGATCGCCCTCATCCCGATCGCTCTCCTGATCCCGGCGCTCGCGGCGCTCGCCCTCGTCGGCGCCGTCTGTTCCCTCGTCGTTGCCTACGAAGCAATCGGCCGACGCGAATCCCGCGCCCAGCTACGCCACCCCGACCTCGCGTCTTGACACGTTGATTTCGACCGGTCAGATCGCGTGCGGCGGTCGCCCGGCGAGTCGGACCCCTTCATGTACAGGCGAGACGTGTCCGGATGTGTTCGGGCCGTGTTCGGGCGCGTTGCCGATTATGACATCACAACGAGTATAAATCCCTGCAAATAAGGAAGCCGACGCGCGGATTCGAACCGCGGACCCCTTTATTTCGAGCTGGGAGCGGCTGGGGAATCGAGGGCACATGAGGGCATGGTTGAGCGCAATCCGCGGTGCTCGTCATGCGGCGTTTCCCGCGGTGTCTCCTGCGCTACTCACCAAAACTCACCAATCCCACCGAAGGTACGGGCACGATCGCTCGCGGAACTCCGGCTTTCGACGAGCACGTCGTTCTCGTTTCGCGACCTATTACGCACAGCGCGAGAGACGGCGGTGTCAAGTGACCGGCGAGGTCGAGCGCGCTGTCTGATCTCTCGTGAGACACGCGCCTCTTTAAGGCCCCCGGTGTTACTTCACTAGGCACACCGATGTAGGGGATGCGGAGACTAAACCTGCGAACCCTCACTGTTCAATCCCGCGGATGGACTTCCCCTGCGCCCGTCGCTCTGGACGGTAGCCTGCACGCGCCTCTTCTCACTCGTGCTTCGGCGGTGATTCGTAGCTGTTTGCCTCGGCGGACAACCCGCACCGACTGAGACAGGAGAGCGGCGACCCCGTAGGCGCACGGAGTAGGGCCTGCAGCCATACGCCTCGGCCCCGTTACACTGCGGCGTCGAGGTGGCGCAGCAGTGAGCGAGGGGAGAAGAATGGGACTTCTTCGTGACAGAGGGCCAGAGGGCACGCATTACCAGATGCGGGAGAAGATGTTCGCGATCGGCGACGACTTTTGGATCGAGAAAGACGGCGAGCGAGCGTTCAAGGTGAACGGGAAGGCACTGCGTGTGCGCGACACGCTGGTGCTGGAGAGCCCGTCGGGTGAAGAGCTTTTCACGATCCAGGAGAAGAAGCTGAGCGTGCGCGACAAGATGGAGATCGAGCACGACGGTAGAACGGTGGCGACGATCAAGAAGGCACTCGTCAATCCGCTTCGCGACCGCTACTCGATCGAGGTCGAGGATGGCAAGGACATGGAGGCCAAGGGCAACATCGTCGACCACGAGTTCGAATTCAAGCGGGACGGCGACAAAGTGGCCGAGGTCTCGAAGCGATGGTTCCGGGTTCGCGACACCTACGGCGTCGAGGTCGCGCCCGGGCAGGACGACGCACTCATCCTCGCTTGTACTGTCTGCATCGACCAGATGTCGCACGGCTGACCGCTCGGCAGCACGAAGGACGGGCATCAGCAAGCGAGAGCGGCGCGAGTTCGCGAGCGATCCCGAGCGCACCCAGAGAGCGCCGGCCGCACGCGCAAGTCGGCGCGCGGGTCGGATTCGCGGAACGTATGTCACGCGTGCATCGAATTGCCCGCCTAGCACTTCCGTCGCGCACACCAACGTCAATCGCGCGTCGTCGCATCTGAGGCGCCAGGCAGCGCGTCCTGGCTGCCAATCTCCGTTTGCCGTTCGAGTTCGGCGATCCGGCGCTCGTGCTCCTCCGCCCGCCGCGCCTCCTGTTCAAGCCTGACATGCTCAGGCGGGAGAAGAAAGCGGCTTCCGAGCACGGCTATTCCGCGCGTGTGGATCGCGTAAATGGCGAGTGTGATCGGCCAGACGCTCGCGAAGCCAACGCCGAGCAGCAGGCCCCAAACGATCTCGAACTGAACCGCTCCGGGTTTCATGCAGGCTGTTTGGTTTGAGTCTCGGCCTGCTGGCCTGAGCCTTTCTGACGATAGTGAAGCTCTTCGAACTCGGCCGGTGGGATCTGGCCGTGGGCTTCGAAGAGCCGGCGGTGGTTGAACCAGTCGACCCATTCGAGCGTGGCGTACTCGAGGTCTTCGAGGCCGCGCCAGGGGCCGCGGTTGCGGACGAGCTCGGCCTTGTACAGCCCGATCATCGTCTCCGCGAGGGCGTTGTCGTAGGAGTCGCCCATCGACCCGACCGAGTTGACGGCGCCGGTCTCGGCGAGGCGCTCGGTGTAGCGAACTGCGAGATATTGCTCGGGCTCAACCGGTCGTCGCAACACCGGTTTGTTGACTTGACTGTATATATCGATCGAGCTCTTCCGCAGGCGTTCGCCAGCCGAGGGTCTTGCGGGGTCGGCTGTTCAGAGCGGCGGCCACGGCCTCGATCTCCTCGGCGCTCCAGCGGGAGAGGTCGGTCCCTTTGGGGAAGTACTGGCGGAGCAGCCCGTTCGTGTTCTCGTTCGTGCCGCGCTGCCAGGGGCTCTGGGGATCGGCGAAGTAGACCGGGATGCCGGTCTCGACCTTGAACGCGGCGTGTTGCGAGAGTTCTTTGCCGCGGTCCCAGGTCAGCGAGCGGCGGAGCTGCTCGGGCAGGGTCGTCATCGTCGACGCTAACGCGTTCTTCATCGTGATGGCGCCGTAGCCGGCGAGCGGAGGACCGTTCTTGGTGCGCGGGATCGCACCGAAGCCCGCCTCGCGTGGAAGATGGATCAGGATCGTGAATCGGGTGGTGCGCTCGACCAGCGTCCCGATCGCCGAGCGCTCGAGCCCGATCAGCAGGTCGCCTTCCCAGTGGCCGGGGACCGCCCGATCGACCACCTCGGCAGGCCGTTCGCTGATCATCACCTCAGGGGTGACGTGCGCCCACGCCTTCTGACGCGCCCGCGCGCGAGGCACCCTGAGCGCACGACCCGTGCGTAGACACGCGACCAGCTCGCGTTTCAGCGCCCCGCGGCCCTGCACGTAGAGCGCCTGGTAGATCGCTTCGTGGCTGATCCGCATCGACGGATCATCGGGGAAGTCGACCTGCAGCCGGCTCGCGATTTGTTCTGGGCTCCATCCCTGCACCCAGCGGCGATCACCGCGACGCGGCTTGTTCTTGCCGTTCCATTTCGGCCCGGGCGGCCCAACAGCTTTACCGTCGACACCGCGCACTCGACCTGACAGTCGTTCCTGGACATACGCACGGAGCCGCTCGTCGTGGCCAGCTTGGCGACCTTCGGCCGGCGGGCGCGGCGCTCAGCGTGCCACTGCGCGATCGACGCCTTGTAGTCGAGCCGCCACGTCCGCGTCGAAGCGTTCCGGCGAAGCTCCCGCGAGATCGTCGACGGACTGCGACCCAGCCGCCACGCGATCTCCCGCACGCCATGACCCTGAGCGCGCAGGAGCGCGATCTCCTCCCGCTCGCCGAACGACAGGTAACGGCCCGACACCGTTGGATGAAGAGAGGGATTCACGCCGCCAGCGTGGCGAAACCATCGGAACGCAACCGGCGCCGACACGCCCGCCTCGCGCGCCGCATCCTCCGTCTTCAGCCCAGCGGCGACCGCCGCCCAGAACCGCACCCGGTCGGCACGCCACGCGACCGTCGGTCGGCCTGGCGAAGGTACCTGACCCCGATACAGCTGGACCTCCCGCTGCCGCTCCCGCATCGTCCCCATCCCACACCTCCACGATCGAGGTGTTGCGACGACCACTTGAATCCGCCTTGCACGCCCCTATCGGAGTGGTGGACCAGCTCGTCGAGGCGGAGGCCGCGTTCCGAGCGGGCCCAGATCGCCTGCTCCAAGGCGTCCAGCGCGAGGTCTGAGCGGAGCGAGCGGGAGGCCTGCCAGCCGACGATCATCCGCGAGAAGACATCGGTAATGAACGCGACATAGACGAACCCCGACCAGGTGCGGACGTAGGTCAGGTCGGCCACCCAGAGCCGGTTCGGAGCGCCAGCAACGAAGCGGCGATCGACGAGATCACGCGGCCGATCCGCCGCATCAGCCGGCATCGTCGTGAACTTCGGCTTCCCACGAACGACGCCACGAAGCCCGAGCTCACGCATCAGGCGGGCCACGGTGCAGCGAGCCACCTCGACGCCTTCGCGGTTCAGCTGGGCCCAGACCTTGTCGACGCCGTAGACGCCGAAGTTCTCCCGATGGACTCGCGCGATCAAAGGCTTCAGCTCGGCGTCACGCAGAGCCCGCCTTGAGGGCGGCCTGGCCTTCGCCGCGTAGTAGGTGCGTGGGGCGAACTGCAGCACGCTGCAGATCGGCTCGACCCCGAAGCGGTCGCGGTGCTTGTCGATGTAGGCGATCACTTCCTGGTTCGACCGTCGAGCTCGGTCGCGAAGAAAAGCGACGCCGACTTCAAGATCTCGTTCGCGCGTCGGAGCTCCCTGTTCTCACGCTCGAGCTCCTTCAGACGCACCCGCTCGTCCGAGCTCACTCCAGGCCGGCGGCCCTCGTCGACCTCGGATCGGCGCACCCAGATCCGCAACGTCTCCGCCGTGCACCCGATCTTCGCCGCGACCGAGACGATCGCGGCCCACTGCGAATCGTGCTCGTGCTGATATTCGAACACCAGCCGCACCGCACGCTCACGAACCTCCGGCGAATACCTCTTCGACGTACTTGACATGACCCCATCCTCTCAAGGAGTGGAGCCTGCAACTTTCCCGGAGCGGTTCAAGTAGCTACTCAGGCGTCATCAGTGAACACTGGGGCAGCGGGGCGCCGCCACGCCTGGCGGCGTACGCTTTGCGCTCGTCTTCAAGGAGGACTTGATGTTCCGCATCGCTTTTGCCTGCGTCCTGACAAGTGCGGCGACCTTCCTCGTTATCTCAGCGACCGGCCTAGCCCGAACGAAGACGGCTTCGCAATCCCTTCAGGCGCCCGTGGGTGCAAGCGTTCACTTCGCTGTGAACGATCTCGGGTCTGCCCAGACTTCGGTTGACATCTCTTGTGCGGGGCGGTGCCTCGCGGGAAGGATGTCGTTATGCCGAAGAGATTCCCTGTTGAGTTCAAGCGTGACGTTGTTGCGGTCGCCCGCAGAGGCGGGTTGCCGAGGGCGGAGATCGCCGCGGATTTCGGGATCGCGGAGTCGACGCTGAAGCGGTGGCTGCGCCAGGCTGACGTCGATGACGGTGTCAAGGACGGCCTGACCGGCGCCGAGCAGAACGAGCTGGTGGCGCTGCGCAGGCGCAACCGGCGGTTGGAGCAGGAGAACGAGATCCTGCGCCGCGCGGCGGCGTTCTTCGCTGCGGAGTCACTCCCGAAATGAGGTTCTCGCTGGTCCGTGACCTTGCCGCCGACGGGATCCCCGTGGCGGTGGCCTGCGAGACGCTGGGCTTCTCCCGGCAGGCCTACTACGCCTGGCGTCGCCGGCCGTGGTCGGATCGAGAGTGGGGCGACGCCCAGCTCGTCGACGCGATCCGAGACGTCCACGCCGACGACCCCGAGTTCGGCTACCGGCTGATCGCCGACGAGCTCGCCCGGGCCGGCCACGCCGCGAGCGAGAACCGGGTGCACCGGCTCTGCCGCGAGCACCGGGTCTGGTCTGCGACGACCCGCAAAGGCCGTCGCGGCACGGGGAAGCTGCCCGGCCCCGCCGTTCACGACGACCTCGTCCAGCGCGACTTCAGCGCCGCCCGGCCCAACCAGAAATGGCTCGCCGACATCACCGAGCACCCGACCGCGGAGGGGAAGCTCTACCTCTGCGCGTTCAAAGACGCCTGCTCCCGCCGGATCGTCGGCTACGCCATGGGCGAACGGATGACCGCCGAGCTCGCCGTCACCGGCCTTCGCACCGCGATCGCCAGGCGGCGTCCGCAGGGAACCCTGATCGTTCACTCCGACAGGGGGTCGCAATTTCGATCACGGCCCTTCCGGGCGGTGCTCGCCGTGAACCGGCTGCGCGGCTCGATGGGCCGCGTCGCCGCCGCCGGCGACAACGCCGCCATGGAATCGTTCTACGCCCTCCTGCAGAAGAACGTCCTCGACCGGCGCGCCTGGCAGACCAGAGACCAGCTGCGTCTCGCGATCACCGTCTGGATCGAACACACCTACAACCGCCGACGCCGCCAACGCGCCCTCGGCAAGCTCACCCCCGTCGAGTACGAACTCGCCCTCCACAACATGCACCTCGAAGCAGCCTAAAGGTCAAAACCACTGTCAATCAGAGTCTGGGCAGACCCCTCCTTTGCGTCAACGAGCCCGCTGGACGAGGCGGCCGCTTCAAGACGACCGGGGTTGCTTGCTCGTCCGACGCCCAGCCTTACCGCGAACTCGCATTCTGGTTCACGCAAACAAGGGTGATCATCACGGCGCCCGCGACCAAAGGTGGCCGCATCCTTTACAGCCTCAAACGCTGATCGGTCGGAGTGTCTTCGCGAACGCTGGCGCAGTCGAGACCACTACCGCTCGGCCTCAGCGTCCGCTCCAGTATCTCCTGCCTCAAAGAAGCGAATCTGGTTCGAAGCGGGATCGAGCACGGTCACTTCCTTTCCAATACCTCTCGGCTCGATCCCCGGGTTCATGAACGGGTAGTCCCTACCGTGCAGCTCGCGGTGCACGGCTGCGACGTCATCGACCTGGATCACGATCGCCGTTCCCGGGGTTCCATCCCCGGCGTGCGAGGAGAGGTGAGGCGCGGCTTGCCCGCGCGACACCTGCATGTAGACGGGGCGGTCACCTTCGCCGTCCTGCCAGTCGAGCTTGAAGCCGAGATAGTCGACGTAGAAGCGCTTGGGTGCGGCGATGTCGTACATGCGGAGGACAGGGATCGGCGCCCGCATCCCATGATCGTGCATCCTCGGTATCCAACCAGATCACGTCGCGCGTGACCACGCCGCTGTTCTGGTGTCATTCCGCAACGCTCGCCCAAGGGAGGGTCGTCTACCCTGGGCCAACGACCGACCACGGGGTACGCGGGGGCTGTCTCTGGGAATGCACTCAGCGGCCGACCCCTTGCGTTGTCTCGATTCAGCGCCCCGGCTCAAGGTGTCCAGCGGGCGGTGCACGTCGCCGCCACCTGCCGGACGAGACGTGCCACGGTCCCCCGCTGCGAGGCGGGAACCCCCGCGGTCGCCGCGTGGTAGCGCCACATGTTGAACCAGCCTGCCGTGTTGATGAACTGGAAGCCGGCGACGTCGTGGCGGCCGCCGCGAAGCGAGACAGCGGCGAGGGCGTACTCGTCTCGGCCGTTGTCGAGCCACACGGTGCAACTGCGCTGGATGCCGGTGAGCTTGCCGCTGTAGGCGTTGCCGATCGCAACGTTCAGATCGAGCGGGTAGTGCGAGGGCCTCGCAGCACCGCCGACCACTGCAAGCGCGAGCGCGGAAGTACAGGCGAAGAGGAGCAAGCATGCCGTGACGACTCCTCGTGAACGTTTCGACCTCATGACTCTAGCCTCCTATCTGCCTGTGCTCGCCGTCACCCGACAGCAACGTCCGAACACCATCTATGTCCAGTTTCAGGTCTAGCGCCGCCGGGAGCGGCAGCCATCGGGGTCAGCCCCTATCTCAGATGGGATTCAGCGCAGATGCGAGTCCGAGCAGCAGGTCGCCTGTTGGCGACGGAGTACTCGAAGAGCGCGGCCTGCCTCCCAAGCGACCTCGTGCCGAGACTCCGGCTCGGCTCGATTCAACCAGGGACGCTCTCCAACTCGCCTGCGGCCTGATCGCGTTCAAGAAAGCCCACGCAGCCCGACTCGCTCACGCCCCACCGGGATAGGCCCTAGGGTCCGGAACCGCCCTTCAGGAAGCACCAGGGCGCGGTGATCTTCTTCCTGCCGACGTAGGCGAACTGGGAGTAGCGGTGCCCAGCGGGCAGCACGGCGTTTCCGGTCGCGGCAGGGCAAGCAAACAATGTGACGGCCCCCTCGCGCAGGTCCGGTCGGGTGACATTCCTGAACTGTCGCGCAGGCCGCTGTAATTGCACCTGTCAGCGTGGGCCGGGTGGCGGTGGAACCGACAGCTGGCGGCAGATCGCTCGGGCCGTTCCGATCGGAATCTCGCGGTGGCGGGGAACGGGTGCGCGTGTATCGAGCGTCAGGTGACGCCAGATCGTGTGACTGGCTCCCTCGCGCAGGACTTCGCACCCGTGGTCTATGAGATGACGTTCGAGCTGCTGGCGCCTCACGCGGCCGCGAGATCGATCGTGACCTGCTCGGCGTGCCCGCCGCCGATCGGCGGCTCACGGCCCTCATCGCGGTACGAGGCGATCATCTCCCGGGCGGCATCGAGCAACATCTCCCGCGCTTCTTCAACGGTGCGGCCACAGGTGACGACCGCTGGCCATTCGGCGAGCTGCGCCATCATCCACCCATTCTCGTCGGGCGTGAACACCGCAGTCATCGTCAGAGATTCGCTCATGCGCACCAAGTATGCCCGCCCGAGCACGCGGACAGGTTTTTCTCAGGTGGCATTGGAGCACGCTCGCCCAGTCGAGCGTGGTGACGTTTGCTACCCGTACCTGACCATGTACACCGTCATTGCCGTGCCGAAGGCGGCAAGGAAAAAGCCGAACCACCAACGGTACGGATGGAAGCGTCCTAGCCGGTCTCGCCAAGCCTCCGGACCGAGCGCCCAGAACACGAGCGGATTGAGCATGAAGCCCAAGATCGCGACCGGCACGAGGCTCACGGCGATGATGGTCAGCCAAAGGTACTGCACGAGTTCATGCTAGATCCGGCTGTCACCATGGGCCGATCTCTTCCTCCTCCCGCTTCTCCTCGCCCTCACCCCGGTCGCCCTAGTGATCCCAGCGCTGGCAGCGCTCGCCCTCGTCGGAACCGTCTGCTCACTCGTCGTCGCCCACGAGGCGATCGGCCGCCGCGAATCGCCGTGATGGCTTGCAGTGGCCCCGGCGTGATGGTCTGAAGTGGCCCCACCTGCCGTCGGGTTTTCTGTCTTTCGATTGATAGCTGATGGTGCGCCGCGCTGCCGTTCCGGAGCGAGCCGTAGGCGAGCGGAGGGGCGGTAGCGCGGCGCGGTCCGGGTCATGTGGGTGAGCTTGGGCGGCGTCGTTTGTTCTGGGTGAGGCCGTGGTGGAAGCGCCAGGATTCGCTGCCGGTGTCGATGATGTGGGCTCGGTGGGTGACCCGGTCGACGACGGCTTTGGCGAGTCTGGGGTCGGGGAAGACCCTGGTCCATTCGCCGAAGGGGAGGTTGGTGGTCACGATCAGTGATCCGCGTTCGTGGCGTTCGGAGAGGACCTGGAAGACGAGCTCGGCGGCTCCGTCGGGGAGGGCGAGGTAGCCGAGTTCGTCGAGGAGGACGAGTTCGGTGCGGGCGTAGCGGGCGACGACGCGGGCGAGTTCGCGGCGGCTTTCGGCTTCTTGGAGTTCGTTGGCGAGGCCGGCGAGGGTGGTGAAGCGGACGCGCCGGCCGGCTTGGCAGGCGCAGACCGCGAGCGCTGTGGCGAGGTGGGTTTTGCCGGTGCCGCTGTCGCCGATCAGGATCACCGATTCGTGGTCGTCGATCCAGGAGCCTTCGGCGAGCGCGGCGATCGTGGCCTGCGGCACGTTCGGGTTGTCTTGGAAGCGGAAGTCGTCGAGCCGTTTGATCTGGGGGAAGCGGGCGTCGAGCAGGCGACGGCGTTCGCGCCGTTCGGCGCGCTCGTTGATCTCGGCCTCCAGCAGCGCGCCGAGGTAGGCGACCGGGGTCTGCTGCTCCCGTGTTGCCTCTGCGGCCAGTGGGCGGAAGCGGCGGCGGACGGTCGGGAGCTTGAGCTCGACCGCGTGCGCCTCGATCAGCGCCTCCAGGGCGGCGGTCTTCGCGTTCGTCGCGGCGGTCATCTGGATCCTCCGATCAGTTGGTCGTAGGCGGCGAGGTCGGGCGCCGGCCGGGCGTGGGCGGCGAGCCGCGGCTCGAGCTCGAGCGGCGTCGGCGTCGGCTGGCCGGTCGCGTCGGCTCGGCGGGCGAGCACCGCGACGGCGCGGCCGTCGTGGGCGCCAGCAGCGAGCGCGCCCTGGACGGCGAGCTCGACCCGCCCGGGGTCGTGCTCGCGGATCAGCAAGAGCACGTCGACCATCTGCCGGGCGGCTTCCGAGCCGCCATAGCGGACGGTGAGCGCGGCCCACAGCTCGTCGAAGCAGCCCGGCCAGCCGCCGCGTTCGCGTTCCTGGCGCAGCGCCAATGAGTGCCGGAGCCCGCCCGGCTTGCGCTCGAGCAGCTCGAGGTAGTGGTCGAGCGTTGCGCTCGTGCCGTACCGTCCTTGCAGCCGCTCGTGGCAGGCGACCAGCTCGCCGCCGTGGCTGACCGTGATCTCGCGGGCGCCGATCCGGACGCTCACCCGCAGCCCGGCCAGGCCCACCGGGACCGAGTAGCGGTTCTGCCGCACCGTCACCAACGACTTCGCGTCGACCCTCGGCGACGCCGTCTCCGCGGCATCGAACCGCTCACCGGGCAGCGCAGCAAGCAGCGGCCGCTCCTGCGCCCACGCCTCCCCGACCGTGACCGCACGCCCGACGATCCGCCGACCCAGGTCGGCTTCGCAGCCGGCGAGGACGAACGCGTTCAGCTCGGCCATCGACGCGAACGCCGGCACGGGGACGAGATGGTTGCGGCGGAAGCGACCGACCTCTCCCTCGACGCCGCCCTTCTCGTGCGCCCCCTCGATCCCCGGCCTCGTGAACGCCGAGGCGTACAGGTAATGGGAGCGGAGCGCGACGAAGCGGTCGCTCTCGACCCGCCGACGGCCCCTCAGCACACGCTTCACCGCCGAGGTCAGGTTGTCGTAGCGGACCTGCGCGAACACGCCGCCGAACCAGTCGAACGCCTCGACGTGCAGCTCGAGGAACGCCTGCTGCGTCTCGACCAGCGAGGCCTGACAGAACGCCGCGCCCGAGAACGACGCGCGCATAAAGAACAGATGGATCGTCGTGCGCACCCCCGCCAGGTCGACCTCGGCCTCTCCCCAGTCGACCTCCGCGCCCACGCCCGGGTCGTGCACCTGCGGCACGAACACCTCCCCGACCGGCCAGCCCATCGCCCGTCTCCGCCCACGCACGTACTCGCGCACGGTCGCCTCCGCGACCTCGGCGCCGTGCTCGTCGACGAGCCTCCGCCAGATCCGCCTCGCGGTGTGACGCTCCTTGCGCGGCGCCTCCCGATCGGCCTCAAGCCACGCGTCGATCAGCGCCCGAAACGGCCCCAACCTCGGCGCCGGCCGACCCACAGCCGCCCGCTTCGCCGGCGGCAACGGCGACGCGAGCGCCTGCCTCACCGCCCGCCGATGAACCCCATGCCGCTCCGCCAACGCCCTGATCGACAACCCCTCCCGATCCCGATCCCGCCTGATCTGCTCGAACTGCTCCATCCTCGACCACATCCCCACTGGCGCCTCCCGCTCGAGCTCGATGAGCACCGAACCGTCGGCCGCCGATCGGACGGAGGTGGCGCCAGTTCAAGCCATCACAGTGGGGCCACTTCAAACCATCGCGCCGAGTGCCGCGACCGGCATGCCAGCGTCCGGTGGGTAGCAGATCGTCAGACCGGGCATCAGGAGGGCATCGAGCCGTGGTTCGTAATCGTTTGAGGTCGAGTCGAGGACGCATTCCGCGATGACGCAGGGCCGTCCGTCGGACCGGGCCGTTCGGTCATGCGCCTCTACCACCCACACGTAGTGCGGTAGACGCGCGAGCCGGACAAGCTGAATGACCTCCTCAGGAAGCCCGCGGGCATCTAGTTCCGCCTTGTACTCGCTCGAGTTACGCGGGGTTGTCCTCAAGCTCGTGGTCTTGTCAGCGACGCTGGCCGCCAGGCTTGCCCATTCAGGCGATGCTTCAGCTGCACTTCCGAGCGCGCGGAGGGTGTGGTGTGCGCTGCTCTCGGCGGATTCGCCACTCAAGAAGACGCGCGGAGGTAATGGCACCATGATCGCTTGCCAAATACCGCGCTCATCCTGGAAGGGAGACTGGATGACCTGGTAGGGGCCTCGTTGGTCGTCGTTGGCAATGAACCGAATCCATTCGCCCTCACGGAACCAACCAACGAGCACGAAGGCGTGATCTTCCGTGGCGATGAACACGGGGTAGCCCGAGTTCAGGTACCGGCAAACGACACTGAAGATCCGTGTGTCCCAGCGACCCGGTGGCAGCGGAACGCCCGAGTCATCGAGCACCGGCTCAGGGTCGTCGACCCCCGCGACACGGGGCATGGTCGTAAGTCCATAGAAGAGGGCTGGTTGGCTAAAAGAGCCGAAGACTGCCTGTAGCTGATGGAGCGAGAGTCCCTTCGAAGGAAGCGCGCGTTCAACTGAGAGCATCTTTGGAGTTGCTTCGACAAATGAGGCTGTCGGTTGACGGGAGACCAGTGAACGGCGGACAGCGGAGTAATGACACATCCAGGCGGCCGCATGGGCGCAACGCAAAAACTCGTAAGCGTTCAGGTGGTGGAGGGACCTGGGTCCGGGTGGCGAACGTGTGTGTGTGGAGCGGGCCGAGGCGGAGGCGATTCTGGATGGTGATCGCGAAGCGGCTATCGGTCTGTTGTTTCGGCTCGATGACTTGGTGGCCGCGAATGAGCGGTTGGTCGAGGCGAACGAGCGGCTCGAGGCTCGGGTGGCCGAGCTTGAGCGCCGTCTGAGTCGGAGTTCTCGGAACTCGTCGCTGCCGCCGTCGCAGGATCCGCCGTCGGCGCCGCCGCGGCCGCGCGGGAAGGGCTCGGGCCGCAAACAGGGCGGGCAGCCGGGGCACGAGGGCCGCTACCGGCGGCTGCTTGCGCCTGAGCTGGTCGACGAGATCGTCGAGCACTGGCCCGATCGTTGCCAGTCATGTATGCGGGAGTTCAGCGAGAGCGAGCTCGTCGACGCGGAGGAGCCGTCGCGGCATCAGCTGGCCGAGCTGCCGCCGATCGCGGTCAGGGTGAGCGAGCATCGGCTGCACTGGGTCTCCTGCCCCGCCTGCGCGGCAATCACAACGGTGCTGCCCGCCGAGTCGCGGTCGGCGTTCGGGCCCAGGTTGCAGGCGGCGATCGTGACCCTGGCAGTGCGCAACCGGATCTCGCGCCGCCAGACCAGCGAGCTCGCCCGCGAGCTGTTCGGGGTCGAGCTGGCGACCGGGACGGTCGACGCGATCGTCCACCGCGCCGGCGAGGCGCTGGCCGCGCCGCACACCCGGCTGGAGCAGGAGATCAAGCAATCCGCGGTCGTCAACATCGACGAGACCGGCTGGAAGACCAAGGGCGAGCGGCGCACCCTCTGGGGAGCGCTCACCGCTCAGACCGCGCTCTTCCGGATTGCCTCAGGCCGGCATGCGTGCGAGGCGCAGCTCATGCTCGGCGAGCGCTACGGCGGGATCGTCTGCTCCGACCGCTACGCCGGCTACGACTACCTCGACCCGACCCGCCGTCAGCTCTGCTGGGCGCACCTGCTCCGCGACTTCACCGCCCACAGCGAAGGAATGGGCGAGCAAGCACAGTTCGGAGCCGCCGGACTGGTTGTCGCCAACGAGCTGTTCAAGGCCTGGCAGCAGTTCCAGCACGACGGCAACCGGGCCAAGCTCCGCCGCCGGATCACACCGCTCCAGGACAAACTCCGGCAACAGCTCGATCACGCCTCCCGCAAGAGCGCGCGCACGAAGTACCACCGCCGGTTCGCCCGCAACCTCCTCAAACGCTGGCCCGCCCTCTGGACCTTCACCCACACCGACGGCGTCGAACCGACCAACAACCACGCCGAGCGCGGCCTCCGCGGCGCAGTCATCCACCGCAAGCTCTCGCTCGGCACCCAGTCCGAACGCGGCGAGCGCAGCCTCGAACGGCTCCTCTCCGCCTCGATCACCTGCCGGCTCCGCGACCAATCCCTCTTCGCCTACCTCACCCAGGTCATCACCGCCCACGCCCGCGGCGACCCAATACCCAGCCTCAGCTGAAGCGCGCAAAAGGCTGAACGCTTACAAAAACTCTCCGTCTTGCTGGCAGAACGGAGCGGCCTCAACCTCCAACTTGTTGCCAAACAGGGTAACGTGGTCACGCGCGACCGCGAATGTCCAATCCCGCAGGGCGGGGGGAGGCTTGAGCATTGTGCGCCCCACAGGGCCGTATTTCACTGGCCGCATGACGGCGTAGCCGAGATAGCCCGAGCCCGCCTCGATGCGGTGCAGACTGGCCTCTGCCACGTCGTTCGCAAAGAAATGAAGCCGCCTGGTGAACGCTGGCATGCCGTCGAACCGTTGGGACCAGAACGCAACGAACTCGCTTCGGTAGTCGCTATCGACATAGCGGTTCTCGACCACCACGGTCGTACAACCGTTGGCCCGAACCGTGTCGAGGCAGCGGATCAGAGGCGTGCCGAGACATCCACCGTACTCCTCTGCGAGGGCAGCCCAGTCCTGATCAGTACGCGGCCGGACGATCCAGCCGTGAGTATTGGGGTCGACCCAGCCCGAACCGTCCATCTCTCATCGTCCTAGTTAACCTGCAGCAACCCTTCGTGGACCTCGGCGCTACGCCGAGCATCAACGACGGAACGTTGGGCGTCCTCATAAGCTTCTCGTTCCTTGGCGGACAGAGAATCCGCCGCCCGTTCTACGTCAGATGCCAGCGCGACGAGCGTGTCGAAATCACTCCGTTTGGAGCGAGCGTCGGTCACCACGAGCTTGAGTCTGGGCGGGCCAAGGCGTCGCACTCTACTCCCCCTTTGCTTCTGCCGCCAAAGAAGAGCGTGGCTGGCAGAGTTCAGGTTATCCCAATTAATTGGGATATTCTGCCCAATGGCCCGGACACCCCTTGGCGCCTGCCGGCAGAGCGAGAGTCGTACAGCTCTCTATGCCTACTTCGCGGCGCGACTCCGAGGTGTACCGGTGACGCGCTTCGACGTCTTCTTCTCGGCGCTCGGTCTCGCGGTCAGACGCGATGGGGCGCAGCGAGCCGCTCTCGCTTGGCGTCAGGATTCGAGCGAACAGGCGAGGCGCGGTCGGCGGGGCGCTGAGACCACGCCGAGGCGAGGGAATGGATACCGAGACTGGCTGCTCATCGACGAGGACGCGCTACGGCTCGAGCGCGCCTATGTTCGATTCCCGGGCGAAGGTCGCTCACAAGGTGAGCTCATCCGAGCACTTCATCTCGTTCCCGGTGTGAGGCAGATTGTTGAGCTCGCCCACGAACGTGACGTTGTGGCGCTGCTTCTGTTCTCTGGCCCAAGCCAGCGCATGGAACTGCGAGCACAACTCGCGGAGCTCGCCGACCGCATGATTTGGGATGACGTGCTCAGCGAGAGCCACGAGGCAGCCCCACTCGCATGGGAGCACCTTGCACACGCTGCTGCCCTTGAGGAGAACTTGGCGCAAGAACGCTAAAGCGGCTTCTCCCTTCATGCGCCCCGATAACACGACGTGTGCCCTCGTGTACGCCTCGCGGATCTCGCCTCGGCCAGCGGGCCGGGAGGCGACCACCTTGGCGCCTTGAGAGCACACATCGCCAAGCAACCTCGGGGCCGGGTTGCCGCCGTCGATTCCGTGAAGCTCGCTGCCCGGCTGATTCAGCTCGACACGATTGCGGCATCGTGTTGGCGCAGCACGCGGATCACCGTCCCGCGATGCCAACTTCGACCCACCGCGGGCACCTTGTCGTGGTTCAGCTGGTTCGCGATGTCCCGCTGAGACTTCCCAGCCTTCGCCATCCGGACGATCCGACACCGCACAGCCGCCGGCACCCGCTCCTCCCACGACGGCGATCTCCAACCCCCCGCGATCTTGACCTGGAGCGCCTCGCTCGTCCGCACCCCGATCATCCGCCGCTCCCACTGCGCGACCGCGGCGAGCACGTTCGCGACCAGTTCCCCGGTCGGAGTGGAGAGGTCGAGGCCGAGGTCCAAGGCAACGATGTTGAACCCGCGTTTCCGCGCCTCTTCGAGCAGCTTGCCGGCGTCGACGACGGAGCGACTGAGCCGATCAAGCTTCGCGACTACCACCACCTCGGCCTCGCCGCGATGGAGCGCTGACATGACCTCAGCCAGCACCGGGCGGTTGTCGGCCCGGCTGCCCGACTTCACCTCCTCCCGAATCGCGACCAGCTCCCAGCCGCGCTGCTCGCACGCCGCCCCGACCGCAGCGATCTGTGCTTTCAGCCCGAGCCCGGACTCGCCCTGCTCGCCGGTGCTGACCCGCACGTACCCGATCGCGCGCGTGGCGGCCGTCACTGCTCGGTTCCTTCGCGCAAGGCGTACGTACCCGGTGCCGTGCGGACGAAGAGCCCGTCGGGCTTCTTGTTCTCGACCGCGAGCATCGCCGCGACCGTCGCAGCCGGAGTCTTGCCCGCGAGCCGCACCCCCTCCACCTCGAGGACGCGGCGGGCGTGCTCGGCCGACTTCAGCGGCTCACCCGCGCTGCGGAGCACCTCGACCGCTGCCTGCCTTGCCGTCAAGGGCTTGTGTTCGCTGGTGGTCACGGCTCCTCCTTGGCTCGGGTTCGAGACAGCACACCTTCGCTCTGACACGGCACGAAGGCAAGCGCCCCGCGTGGCCACGTCCGGCCCCGTGTGCGCCTCCGGGCCCGAACCCCAAACCGGGGCCGCCTGGCCTGACACGACGCCCCTCGAGCGTCTACCCGACAAGAGTGTGGCGATGTTCAGGCCGTGTGGCCGATCGTTCGAGGGCTACCGGCGGACGTGAGCGGCGCGATCCGCGCGAGCACTCACCAATTCACTCACCAATCGGCCCCACATCGGGAGTCTGGGCGGCCAAAAACGGCTTGAATCCTAGAGCCGACGCGCGGATTCGAACCGCGGACCCCTTCATTACGAGGGATCGCGAGGAGGGGGACGACAGTCCTGCTGAGGGTCGATTAGGGCACGAAAGTCCTGCTCGCTGCCCGCATTGCGGTGGACTCCTCGACCCGGACGAGGACCCGCGAAAACAGCGCTGATGTACGCGGAGAGTACGCGGGCTCTGAGCGTGGCGCCCTCGCTGGCGACCCTTCGGCCCTAGCCGAGGGTTCCCCCGGGGGTGCGCGGCGGGCCCGCCCCGGCAGGGGCGGCCCCCGCGCTCCCCGGGAGCCCGGCAAGTCCGCGGACGCTGGCGACGAGCATCGCTCCGACCCTGAGGGGCGGTCGTCATGCTGAGGGGGCTCGGGGGCAACGCCCCCGGATACCTGAGGGCTCTGCGCGGAGCGGGCGCGCCTGTCAAGCGAGCGCAGCGAGCGACCCCGCAGGGGTTGACAGGGGCGACTGTCCGCGCAAGGGGTGTAGACGCCCCGGGCGACGTTGCCTCTCTTGATCTACTACCGCGAGTTGGAAACCGGCTCGACGAGGGCGTCTAAGTGCTCTCGTGCGATAAGGGCTGGATGGGGAAGCCGTGTCGTCGGCCGCGGAAGTGCGGGGCGTGTCGTGCGTCTTGGTCGCGGTCAGTGGTCGTGGGTGCTGAGGGAGAATCTTTCGATGGTGCAGGGGATGACTCGCCTGGTGACGCTGACGGCTCCCGGCGCGGATGTGCTGCCGTGGGATGAGGAGCATTGCGCGTGGATGGGGCCGCACAAACACTCGGGGCCGCTCGGGTGCCGCATCGAAGTTGAAGCGGCGAATGCGTGGGCGATCGACCTCGAGCAGCGCTTCCACCGGCTGTGCGCGGCAGCACGGAAGCGGGGCCGGATCAGCGAGCCGGTTGTGTGCGCTCGGGCGTGGGAGGCTCAGGACCGTGGGGCGCCTCACTGTCACATGGTCACAATCGTCAACGCTGCGGGCGAGCGGTTCGTGGAGGCGCTGTTCGAGCTCGCGCCGCTGCATGGGTTCGGGACGATCCATGACAAGGGGTACGCGGCGCGGGGAGGCTACGCGCATGCGTCGTACCTCTCCAAGTACGTCACCAAGGACGGCTACGACGAGCACTCTCGACGGGAATCGGTGTTCGAGGCCTCACTGCTCCCACGGCAGACCGTGTGGGTGTCTGCCGGTTCTCACGAAGCGCTCGGGCGCGACGATGACGGTATCGCGGCTCGTGCGCTCCGTGTGGGCCTTCGCGGAGGGATACCGCGAAACGCTGCCGACGTTCAAGGACGGCATACAGTCCGCCTGGGTCTACTACTGGCGCCGCGTGGCGATCCGAGGCCGGGACAAAGTGCCGCGAAGTGTCGTCCCGCGGGACTGGGGCCGATACGAAGCCTGGTCGGCTGCTAGCTGGCCCGGCGAGCTGCCGGCACTCGCGCTGGCTGCGTAGCCTCTCGTGCTCGGCAGCCACAACGGCTCCGCCTTCACCGCCCGCAAGTTCAGGGCGACGCTCGCCGCGCTCGGGATCAAGCATCGCCGCGGCGGCTACCGCGACCCCGAGAGCCAGGCCTTCATCGAGTCCTGGTTCGGAAAGCTGAAAGAGCGGGAGGTGTGGCTGAACGAGTACGAGACCCTCGACGACGCCCGCCGAGGGATCAGCGGCTACGTCGACCGCTACCACCACCGCCCGCACTCAGGGCTGAACTACCGGACGCCCCATGAGGTCGCCCGGACATGGGAGGATCTACCCGAACACCAAAAACAAGCGGCCTAGCCTGTCAACTCAGGCGGGGAGCAGGTCACTCCGGCTACCCATCAGGGTCGCATTTCCGTGGCGCTTTCGGTCGTCGTGCGGTCTCGCGCGCTAGGCTTGGGTTGTGAACCGTCCAAGTGGTGAGCGCGACTCCGACGGCCGAGAGGCCTGAGTTGAGTGACAAGCAGCGACAGGAGTGGCTGCAGCGGCTTGCCGAGCGGCTGGTGAGCGAGGACGGGCTCGATCGCGGCACGCTCGAGCGGATCGAGCAGCTGAGCGGCGACGAGCACTAACCAGTCGGAGTGAACGCCGACGAACTGTTGCGCGGCGATGCGCCGTTCGTCGCGGACACCTCGGCATGGTCGCGTGCCGCCAGGCTGCCAGGTTCGATCGGGTCGCGGCTGCAGCATGCTGTCTGCGACGACCGGTTCTGGATCAGGCCGATCGTGCGGATGGAGGTCCTGTACTCGGCGCGAACAAGCGCTGAGTTCGTCGCGCTCGAGTTGGAGTTGGATGCGTTGCGAATCCTGCGCAACGATCGCGCCGTCGCCGATGCGGCGATGGGCGCGATCGCCGAGCTGGCGGAGCGCAGCGACGGCTACCACGGGGTGCCGCTGCCCGACGCGTTGATCGCGGCGGCGGCTGCCGAGCATGGCGGGCTCGCGGTCTTTCTCAGTGTTAGGACGCGGGCTGCAGGTAGCATCCCGCTCGGGCAGCCGCCGCAGCACCCGCTGTGAGCGCCAAGTCTCTGTGGCCGTCTCGTTTCCAGCGAAGCGTTGCGCGACGGTTCTCAAGCACGAGATGGTTGCCTCGGGGGAGAAGGACGCCTTCAGGGTTCGTGCTCGCGCTGATAGCCATAAGCTGCCTATTGACCTTAGCGGCGTGTGGGTCCTCGACCGCCCCGAATCGCGGTGTTGCTAAGGGTGGTTTGCTCTCAAAGCTGTCCGGCGCTCGCACTCACTCCGGAACGCTCCTGCTCGATGAGAACGCAGGTCGCTTCGGGCGGCTTCGTCTCGGAATGTCGCTGGCGCAGGCGCGCAAAGTGATGCCGTCGTCCAATTACTGGGGTGACTTCGCTCCAGGAGAATCGCTCGAGTACTGTAGTCATCCGGCCGGGAATAGATGCGGTGGCCCCGTCTACCTAGGAATTTGGTCGAGCTGTGGAATCGATATCGACACCGCCGGTGCTGCGTGCTATGCGCCGAACGTGACGGGGCCCGTGGTTGAGATAGATTTGGGGGCGATCGGGTACCCACGAAGCGTTGAGAGTCACGACGCTGTCACCCTTCGCGGCATCCGGCTTGGCTCTCCGACTCGCCAAGTCGTAAGCCGCTACCACATTGTCGGACGGAGCCCAACGAGTAATTGCAACGGGGCGCCCGTGGTTCCCGGCAGGACGCTCATCGCGTTTGCGAAGAAGAACACGATCCTGTTCACGTTCGACAAAGGAGTGGTGTACCAGATTGGCATCGTTGCTGGTCGTCACCCAAAGCTGTGTCACGGATGAGGCAGCGACGCTGTTCCGTGAAGGGTTCAGAAACCTCGAATTTCGCTATGACGCCTGGCGGGAACCTGGTGCCGAGGGCGAGCTAGAAGCCTCGGGCGCCTCCTGCCAGCGGTGCGAGCGTTGGGGGGCCCCGGTGTCGGCGCGGGTGGCCGACCGGATCTCTTCTCGCTGCCAGATCTTGTAGACGACGACGATTCCGAGGACTGTGGCTGCGAGACCGACGACGTCGAACGCGATTACTCCGGTCTGGAAAGCTCTCTGCGCCTGAAGCGAGTCCACCACGTGAGTGAGAGCGTTGCACGTCCTGGAGCCGTAGAAGCTGACGACGAACGCGAGCCACCATGACCAGAGAAGCCAGGTCATCCGTCCCGATGGCAGCGGGCTTTCGTACGGGAGGTCTGGGTCGCTTCCAAGCCAGATGTCGTTTGCGAGGGCGGCGGGACGAACGAGGTTGAGGAAGGGGACGAACCAGGCACCGACAGCCCAGGCCGAACCCCAACGGAGGCGTGAGATCCCGATTCGCGGGAGGTTCGAGTAGGCACGGTGAAACCAAAGGATGAACGTCGCGGCCGCGGCCAGAAACGCGCCTGTCTGCAACCACTTGAACAGGTTGTTCCGGTCGTGGATCGACTGATGATCCGCCGGAAGGCTGTTCGTGTCGATCACGTACTGGAACTCCCGTCGGGTCAGGATCACGGCCCAGATGGCGCCCGAAAGGACAACGAAGGCCACGACGAAGAGGCCTATGAGGATCAGCGACATCCCCCTGAGAGGGAGTGGTCGCAGCCTCGGTACGTCCGACTGCTCACAGGGATTCGTGAGGGCATTCGCGATGGTCGAATCGTAGGGAATCAGAGATGTTACGACGCCAAGTGTTTCGAATCCAACATCGAGTGGTAATAGACGAGGACGGCGCGTAGCGCCGGAGTCGCGACAGGCTCGTCGCTCGCGTGCGCGAGAATGCCTGACAGACGGCTGACCGAACCGGTTGCGCCCGCGACTATCCGGCGCGAGTCGCCGCGAGATGTGTCGCGGCAAGCCGGGCGAGTGCGATCGCTGTTGCTGAGTCGCCGTGGCCCGCTGCTTGCGACTGAGCATCCGCCAGCACCAACACGTTGCCATCCACATACTCCACCCCGGTGACGCCAACCGATGCGCTGTCGATCCTCTTCGACGGCTTTGGCAGAAAGAACGGTGCGGGCGACTGCACGTCGCCGGGACCTCCAGGAATGGTCTCGAAGTCAGCCACGGCGTCGGCTCGACTCGGAAAGACAACGTAGATGATCGACGCGTATGCGCCGCCCGCAAAGAAGATCTGAACACCTCCCAAGGCGTGATGCTCGCTGGTGTGCCGCGTATTCGCAAAGCCTGACGGCCGAGGTTTGGATAGGCCGTGTGGGATCTCGTCGGCCTTGATCGAACTGGTGAGCAGGGCATGGAGTATCGCCTTCGGGCTTCTCTGCCCGGTTGAAGCGCGCGATCCCGTGGTGACCACGGCCATCGTCCCGAGAACGATGAGCAACGCGGCACAAGCTCTCCTCACAGAGTTTGCGCTTCGCGAGACGCCCATCAGATGCCAAGATATCGCGCCGCCAAGTCTGCCCGTCTGAGTGTCCGGCCCCACGCCGGGCGGCGGGCGTAGTCGAGCTGCCCTGCCCCAGTGTGTCGGAATACACCCTGATCGATCCTGTCGGCGCGCTACGAGCATCGAGGCCCGTACACGCCGAGCGGAGCGGTCACGGCGTGGGGCCCGGCGGAGATGTATGGCGGCTTGTTGGCGACGAACCGATACGTCAAACGGGTGAACTCATGGCGGCCGTTGGAGCAGAGTTTGGGTCGCGACAAGACAACGAACACGGGATAGACGTGATAGTGCCCCGCTGCGCAGGACGGTGAGCAATCGTCCTGGTGGGCTTGTCCAACTGCCGCAGCGCCCGTCGTTGTCCAGCTCGACCATCGCAACCGTCTGATGTAGAAGGCCCCGTCGCCACAGAAGTCAAGCGAAGATGGGCGCACGAGCGCGTTCCCCGTGCATCCGCCAAGCGCCGGGAGCGGCGAAGCGTCCTCTCCGAAGCCGCTCGACGCGCTCACTGAAGCCAGAATCGTCACTGCCAGAAGGATGCGAATGAAGCGAGTCATGGAGGCAGTTTGCCTTCCCAGGGGCGATAAGCCTCGACTGGGCCAGGGGCGTCACGCCAGACGGGCGCACAACACCAGTCAGCGTGCCGATGAGCTAGTGTGCGAGTAGTGGCACGGCCGCGCAAGCCAAGAACGCTCCTTGAGGTCAACGTGCTGCTTACCCTCGGGTCGCTTCTGAGCGAGGAGCAGAAGGCGGCGGGTAAGAAGCTCTCGCTCTGGGAACAGGGTCGCCTGGGTGTCAAGTGCATGCCGAAGGCGACGAGGGTGGCGGAGTTCATCGCGATGTGGACGATTACGAAGTATCAGGTTGGTGCTGTCACGATCGATGAGCTGGCGAAGGCGTGGAACGAGCCACGAAGGACGATGTACCGGCGCTACGAGGAGTTCCGGGAGGTGTGGGGGCTCGTGGCGTATGAGACTCCGGATCCGATCGCTGACACGCTGATTGCGGACTTCAAGCGACGGAAACAGACGATGAACGCTACGCATATCGCGAGGCTGTTTTCCGAGCCGGTCGCAGTCCCGATGGGTGACTTGCCGGGGGCGATCGGAACGTAGCCTTGCGGGGCGCGGACGTGTGCGGTAGTGTGCTGAAAGTGGCACAGACTTGCTCACTGCTTACGCTCGCTGAGGCCGCTGCTAAGGCTCGGCTCTCGACGAAAACGCTCTGCCGGGCGATCAAGGCGGGCGACCTGGTTGCGTCGAAGCTCGGTGGGCGCTGGCGTGTCCGACACGCGGACTTCGACTCGTGGGTGGAAGCTCGGCGCTACGTCCCCGCGGCGGATGTGGTGTATGCGGTGCCTCCGGCGGCTCCGGTTGAGGTTGGCTCGTTGGAAGCGCTGCGGAGGATCGAGGCCGCATGATCCGCTACCGGGAGGACACCGGCAAGTGGGAGGTTCGCTGGCGCGAGAACGGGCGGCATCGGTCTCGGTCGTTCACGTTCGAGAAAGACGCGAAGCGGTTTGCTGCGAAGGTGGAGCGGGCTCGGGAAACGGGCGATCTCCTCGACGTTGACCGCGGCAAGGAGACGGCGTCGGAGTTCATGGAGCGGTGGTGGCGCGACTACGCGCTGACCCGGCTGGAGAAGAACACGCGCGACGGGTACGCGCGAGTCTGGGAGAAACACCTTCGGCGCCGCGTCGGCGGGTATCGGCTCCGGGACGTCACCCCTGCCGTTGCGGACGGGCTGAAGTCGGAGCTGCTCGCGGCCAAGGTTGGTGCGCCGACCATCCGTAAGGGTTGGGCGCTCCTGTCTTGCATGATGCGGTGCGCGGTCACCTGGGATCGGATCGACCGAAATCCGTTCCTCGAGGTCAAGGCGCCGAATGTGAAGCGGACCCGGCACGTTCGGCCGATCGCCCCTCAATACGTCGAGGCGATGCGCGCGAGTCTCCTGACGCGCGAGATGGTCCGGGATGCCGCGTTCGTCTCCGTGCTGGCTTACGCGGGCCTCCGGCCGGAGGAGGCTCGGGCGCTCCGATGGTCGGACGTAGGCAAGCGGGCGCTGTACGTCGAGCGCGCCGCCGCGGGGTCGGGGATCAAGTCGACCAAGACGGGCGAGATTCGCACAGTGAGGCTCCTGGAACCGCTGGCGGATGATCTACGGGCCTGGCAGCTGGCTTCGACTGTCGGCGGTGAGCTGGTCTTCCCGACGTCGCGAGGGACGGTCTGGACAGACTTCGACTACCGGAACTGGCGCAAGCGAGTGTTCAAGCCCACGGCCGAGGCCCTGGGCCTGACCGCTGCTCGGCCGTACGACCTAAGGCATTCGTTCGCGTCACTGCTGATCCACGAAGGCGTGTCGGTCGTGGAGGTCGCACGGCAGCTCGGCAACGCTCCCGAGGTCACTCTGAACGTCTACGCCCATGTGTTCGAGGAGTTCGATCCAGCCGAGCGGCTGAGCGCGTTGGAGTCGATCGAGGCAGCGCGAGCGGAGTTCGATGTACGCGGAGAGTACGCGGAGGCAGAAAGCGATGAAGAGGCCGAGAGCCCCGATGCCGCATCAGTAAAGGAAGCCGACGCGCGGATTCGAACCGCGGACCCCTTCATTACGAGTGAAGTGCTCTACCAACTGAGCTACGTCGGCGCGCCGATGCTCAGTCTAGCGGGGGCCGTCAGGCTAGCGGGGGCCGTCAGGCGCGGCGACCGGCCTGCCGGGCCTTCGACTGGTGGAGCTGCTGCGGGGTGGGCGCAGCGGTGAGGAGCGGCCGGGCGCCGTCGGGGCGGAGGCCGTCGAGCAGGATGCCCAGGTAGCGGCGCCAGGCGCCCGGGGCGGTGCGCTCGAGGGCGAGGCCCGCGTGGCCGACCGCGTTGACGAGGAAGGCGATGTCCTCTGCGACGACATCGGCGCGGATGGCCCCGGCGTCCTGGGCGCGGCGCAGGAGGAGCTCGATCGAGCCGGTCACCTCCGCGACCAGTTCGACGAAGCGCGGGCGGGTGAAGAGCTCGCCGCCGGTCGCCTCGCAGAGGCAGCGGTCGTCGATGAACGTCCCGATCGCCCACTCGACGAACACGCCGATCGCGGCCGCCGGATCGTCGGCCTCGGCGGCGGTCGTCGCCTTCGCGTTAATCGCCTCGAGCTCCCGCTCGAGGACTGCCGCCACGAGATCGTCCTTCGTCGGGAACCGGCGGAAGATGGTCGCCGTCCCGACCCCGGCGCGCGCGGCGACGTCGGCGACGCTCGCCTCGCGGCCCTGCTCGGCGAAGACCGCGCGGGCAGCCTCGAGGATCCGCTCGAGGTTCCGCTGCGCATCCGCGCGGAGATGGGGAGCCTCGACGACCATCAGACCGGCACCGCCGCAGCCTCCTCTGCCCCGATCGAGGCGACGTGGTGGGGGCGGATCAGCGCGACGAGCACGATCATCCCGCCCAGCATCAGCCCCGCGCCGACGAGGAACGCGAGCTGGAATCCCTGAACGAGCGCGGCGGAGTGCGTCGATCCGTGGATGCTCGCCGTCCGGCTCGCCGCAAGCGACGAGAGCACCGCCAGGCCGAGGGCGCCGCCGACCTGCTGGGAGGTGTTGAAGAGGCCCGAGGCGAGCCCCGCGTCCGACGACTCGATGTTCGTCGTCGCGATCAGCGTCACCGGCACGAACGTGAGGCCCATCCCGATCGACATCACGACGAGGCCCGGGAACAGGTCGGCCAGGTAGGTCCCGTGGGTCGGGATCCGGCTGAGCAGGATCAGCCCGAGCGCGGCGAGCGCGATCCCGATCACCGGCACCGCGCGCGGCCCGACCCGGCGGATCAGCGGCTGCGCGACCCCGGCCCCGATCACGATCCCGACCGTCACCGGGACGAACGCGAAGCCCGCCTTGAGCGGGCTGTACCCGAGGACCTCCTGGACGTAGATCGAGGCGAAGTAGAACATCCCGAACAGCCCCGAGATCACGAACAGCATCGCCACGTTCGCGCTCAGCAGCGAGCGCACCTTGAAGATCCCGAGCCGCATCAGCGGCGCCTTCGAGCGCAGCTCGATCACGACGAACGCGCCGAGGAGCGCCACGGCGAGGGCGAACAGCCCGAGGGTGCGGGCGGACGTCCAGCCGTACGACCTGCGCCTTGACGATGTCGTAGACGAGCACGAGCAGCCCAGCGGTGACCGCCGCCGCGCCCGCGATGTCGATCGTCTCCGGCCGGCGCTCGGCCCGGGTGTTCGGGACGTAGCGAGCCGCCAGCACGAAGGCGACGATGCCGATCGGCAGGTTGATGAAGAACACCCAGCGCCACGAGAGCGTGTCGGTCAGGAGGCCGCCGAGCATCAGCCCGACCGCGCCGCCGCCGGCCGCGATCGCGCTCCAGATCCCGAGCGCCTTGGTGCGCTCGCGACCCTCGGCGAAAGTGGTGGTGACGATCGAGAGCGCCGCCGGGGAGACGAGCGCCGCGCCCAGGCCCTGTGCGGCCCGGCCGGCGATCAGCATCCCCGCCGAGGTCGCGAGGCCGTTCACCAGCGAGGCGATCGTGAAGAGCGCGATCCCGGCCATGAACACGCGCTGGCGCCCGAAGAGGTCGCCCGCCCGGCCGCCGAGCAGCAGGAAGCCGCCGAACATCAGCGTGTAGACGTTGACGACCCACTGCAGGCTCGTCGGCGAGAAGCCGAGGCCCTGCTGGATCGAGGGCAGCGCGACGTTCACGATCGTCGCGTCGAGGACGACCATGAACTGCGCGACGCAGACCAGGACGAGGATGAACCAACGATTCACGGGCCGAGCGCTCACTCGCACCCCCCTTTCCTAAACGAACTGTGCGATCCGCTTACAGTAGCAGAAGCGAACCGGTCAGTCCGTTTAGGCGTCGGGAGCGCGTACCGTTCAACACGCGTACCGTTAAATAGGTTCACCGAGCCGGTGGCGCTTTCATCCCCCTCCTCCGCTGACTTTCCGCCCTCCGGCCTTGCGGCCTTCCGCGTACCAGTCCTCGGAAGCGGCTTCGACTTACTCGCGCTCCGTACTCGGTGCGAGCGGCAACCTACGTCCTCCCGGCCTGCCCGGCAAGGGTCGCCGGCGCGGGAAATGCGCAACGAGCGAGAACTTCTCCTGCGAGCGGCGCGCCGGCCCGTGCTAGACCGGTCGCGTGAGCAGGCGGGGATGGGTGCTCTTCGGAGCCATGAGCGTGATCTGGGGCGTCCCGTACCTGATGATCCGCGTCGCAGTGCGCGACCTGACGCCGGCGACGCTCGTGTGTGCGCGGACCGGCCTGGCGGCGCTGCTGCTCCTGCCGCTCGCCGCCAGGCGGAGGGAGCTGCGGGGGCTGCTGCCGCACTGGCGCCCCCTGCTCGCCTTCGCGGCGATCGAGATCGCCCTCCCCTGGCTCCTGCTCGCGACCGCCGAGAAGCAGCTGACGAGCTCGCTGACCGGGCTGCTGATCGCCGCGGTGCCGCTGATCGGGGCCCTCGTCGTCGTCCTCAGCGGCGGCGACGAGCGGCTCGGCGGGCGGAGGCTCGCCGGGCTGCTCGTCGGGCTCGCCGGGGTCGCGGCCCTGGTCGGGCTCGACGTCCACGGCACGAGCCCCGTCGCGCTCGCCGAGATCGGCGTCGTTGCGATCGGGTACGCGGTCGGGCCGATCATCCTCGCTCGCCGCCTCAGCGATCTGCCGACCCTCGGCGTGATCGCCGCGTCGCTCGCGGTCTGCGCGATCGCCTGGGCGCCGTTCGCCGCGACCGAGCTTCCCCGATCGGTTCCGCCCGGCCGGGTGCTCGCCTCGGTCGCCGGCCTCGCGGTGCTCTGCACCGCGATCGCGTTCGTCCTCTTCTTCGAGCTGATCGGCGAGGTCGGCCCCGTGAGGGCGACGGTGATCACCTACGTCAACCCCGCCGTCGCTGCTGTCCTCGGCGTGGCCGTGCTCGGGGAGGCGTTCACGCCGGGGATGGCGATCGGCTTCGCGCTCGTCCTGGTCGGCTCGGTGCTGGCGACGCGGAGCAGCGCCCCGAGCGCCGCCCGACGACCCGCCGTCGCCGCCGGCGAGCCCTGAGCTACCTCGCGCGGGTGCGGGCGGTCGAGATGACCTGCTCGGCCTCGGCCCGGTTCCCGAACCCGCGCGTCACGACGGAGCCCGAGTGGTCGAGGTCCTTGTAGACCTGGAAGAAGTGCTCGATCTCGTCGCGGAGCTCCGAGGGCACGTCGTGGATGTCGGCGAGGCGGCCCCAGGTCGGGTCCTTGAGCGGAACGCAGATCACCTTCTCGTCGGGGCCCTTCTCGTCCGACATGTGGAAGACGCCGATCGGGCGGACACGGATCCGGCAGCCGGGAAAGGTGGGGTCGCTGACCAGGACGAGCGCATCGAGCGGGTCGCCGTCCTCGGCGAGCGTCCCCTCGACGTAGCCGTAGTCCGAGGGGTAGCTCATCGAGGTGAACAGGCGGCGGTCGAGGACGATCCCGCCGACCTCTTCGTCCCACTCGTACTTGTTCCGCGATCCGCCCGGAATCTCGACGAAGACGACGTCGCTCATCGCGCGGCGAGACCCGGCATGGAAGCGGCCCCGGCCCGCGGGGTGAACCTCGAGCGCGGCAAGAGGATCGTCACCCCTTGCAGGCTACCGGCCGTCCGGGACGCAGCTGCCAGTGGCGGTCAGCCGAGCTCGCGCGCGAGCTCGACGAAGAGCGCCTCGAGGGCGAGCTGGGGCGCCAGGTTGAACTCCTCGAGCCGCCGCCAGGATGCGCGCACCGCCTCCGCCGCCCGCTCGGCTCCGAGCAGCCGCTCCCGGGTGGCGTCAGACCGGAGCTCCTCGATCCGGTCGACGTGCATCGCCGCCCGCTCGGCGCCGACCCCGACGACGACCAGGTCGCGGTACCACCCCTCGAGCTCCTCGAGCTGGGCGAGCAGCTCCTCCCGCTCGGCGCCGCGCTGGGCGCGCCGGACGCGCTGCTCGGCCTCCCGTGCGGGCAGCTCGAGCCCGCGCACGCGCACCTCCTCGAGCTCCTTCGCATCCGCGCCGCGGTCGCGGGAGCAGTCGACGAGCGCCGCGGCCGCATCCGCCGGCTCGAACGAGGGCTCGCGATAGACCGCGCGCGCCTGGGAGAGCAGCGTGCCTCGGCGACCCGCCGCCTTCGGATCGAGCAGGCGCGCAAGCCGATCGAGGCGGCCCGCGGCGACCCGTGCCAGGGCGGCCCGCTCGGCCTCGGGCAGGCCCGGCGCCCGGGCGTCGACCGCCTCCCGGATCGCGCGCCCGGAAAGGCGGGTGAACGGGACGAGCTGGCAGCGCGAGCGGATCGTCTCCGGGATCGGCCCGAGCTCGTCCGCGACGAGCACGATCACCGCGTACGACGGTGGCTCCTCGAGATCCTTCAGCAGGGCGTCGGCCGCGTCCTCGTTCATCAGGTGCGCGCTGAGCAGGAGGTAGACCCGGCGGTCGGCCTCGAACGGCCGCATGTGCAGGTCGCGGCGAAGGTCGCGGATCGCGTCGATCCGGATCATCTCTCCCAGCGCGTCGAGCTCGTAGAGATCCGGGTGCACCGCGCGGGAGCTCCCGATCAGCTCGTGCGCGAACGCCCGTGCGAGCTCGCGCTTGCCGACCCCGGCCGGCCCGTGGAAGAGGTAGGCGTGCACCGGCCCCTCGACCAGCGCGGCCTCGAGCAGTCGCTTCGCCTCCTGCTGCTCCCTAACGCGCGCGAAGGTGCTCACGAACCTCTTCCGCGATCTCGCCGGGCGGGCGACCGGCGTCCAGAGCCACGATCCGGGCCGGGAAGAGTCCCGCCAGCTCGCGGTAGGCGACGGCGACGGACGCCTGGAACGAGGCGTCCTCGCGCTCGATCCGGTCGAGGTAGGCGCCCTGCCGGTTGCGGGCGGCGGCGGGCTCGAGCAGGAGCGCGAACGTCCGCGCGGGCATCAGGCCGCCGGTGACCGCCCGGTTCAGCTCGAGGACCCGCTCGACCCCCAGGCCGCGGGCGATCCCCTGGTAGGCGAGCGAGGAATCGACGTACCGGTCGCAGACGACCCAGTCGCCCCGCTCGAGCGCCGGCCGGATCACGCTCTCGACGTGCTCGGCCCGCGCGGACGCGAAGAGCGTCGCCTCCGCCCAGGCGCCCATCTCGAGCCCGTGCAGGACGAGGTCGCGGATCGCCTCGCCGAGGGGCGTGCCGCCCGGCTCGCGGGTCGCGACGACCTCGCGGCCCTCCGCGCCCAGCCATTCCGCGAGCAGCGCAGCCTGGGTCGTCTTCCCCGATCCGTCCGGTCCCTCGAACGTGATGAACATCGCGCCCCTACGATACGGAGTGTGCACGCGGCCGTCACCGGTGGTGCGGGGTTCATCGGGTCGAACCTCGTCGACGCGCTGATCGAGCGGGGCGACGAGGTCGTCGTCGTCGACGATCTCTCGTTCGGGAAGCGGGAGCAGGTCGATCCCGCGGCGACGCTCGTCGAGCGGGACATCCGCGACGGGCTCGATCTCGCCGGCATCGAGGTCGTCTTCCACCTCGCCGCCCAGACCGACGTGCAGACGTCCGTCGGGCGGCCCGACCACGACGCGCTCGTCAACGTCGTCGGCACCGTCAAGGTGCTGCAGGCGGCGTTCGAGGCGGGAGCCCAGGTCGTTTTCACCTCGACCGGCGGCGCGATCTACGGCGAGTGCGACGGCCCGGCTCCCGAGACGAGCCCGCTCGAGCCGCTCTCCCCGTACGGGATCGCGAAGCTCTGCGCCGAGCAGTATCTCGCCGGCTGGAACCGGATCCACGGAACGCGGCACGTGGTCGCCCGGCTCGCGAACGTTTACGGGCCCCGCCAGGCGGCGAGCCTCGAGGGCGGGGTCGTCTCGATCTTCCTCGACCGGCTCGCGCGCGGCGAGGAGACGGTGATCTTCGGCGACGGGCGCCAGACCCGCGACTTCGTCTACGTCGGCGACGTCGTCGAGGCTCTGCTCGCCGCAGTCGGCCATGCGGGCGGCGTCTTCAACGTCGGGACGGGCGAGGAGACGAGCGTCCTCTCGCTGCTCGAGACGTGTGCCGCCGTCGCCGGCCGGAGCGCCGAACCGCGCCTCGAGCCTCCGCGCCTCGGCGACGTCGGCCGCTCGGTGCTCGACGTCTCGCGCGCGGCGGCAGAGCTCGGCTGGCGGGCCCGGACGCCGCTCGCCGAGGGCCTCGCGCGCACCTGGGAGCGGGCGTCCGGATAGGCGAAGGAGTCGACGGGCACCCGGCGAACTGGGGAGCCCTGTGGATGCACCGCTTGCCACCTCCCACGACCTGATCCGGCCGTGGCGCCGGGCGACGCTCGTCGCAAGCGGCATCGCCGCACTCGAGCTCGTGCTGCTCGTGGGGGCCGCCCTCTTCCTGGTCGCGAAGCCCCTCTCGCACATGATCAGCCAGCAGGCGCGGACCTCCGCCGCGTCCGCCGCCGCGGCGCCCGCCAAGGCGACGGCGAGCGCGCCGCCGAAGCGGGTCGAGCAGGCGATCAGGCGCCAGGCGGCGCCGCCCGGCAAGGCCCGCCCGCGTGACCGGGTGAAGATCATGGTCTTCAACGGGAACGGCCAGGCCGGCGCGGCCGGCACGGCGGCGAGCCGGCTCCACGGCCTCGGCTACAAGATCGCAGGCACCGCGAACGCCCGCCGCCAGGACTACGCGACGACGGTCGTCATGTACAGGCCCGGCTTCAGGGCCGAGGGGATGCGCCTCGCCCGCGACCTCCACGTCACGGTCGTCGGGCCCCTCGACGGGATCCGCCCGGACGCTCTCGGCGGCGGCGAGCTCGCCGTCGTGATCGGGCACTAGCTGTCCTGCCTACAGAGGTTGTGAACGGCTGACGGTTCTATCCGGCCCTCCTTTGAGGCTGTGGGTCTTCCCGGACTCGCGCTCAAAGGAGGGGACGGATGTTGCTGCACGCTAATGCCAAGCTCGGATTGGCTGGCCGGTTCGCGTTGGTCCGCGCGGTCGAGGAGGGCGCGTCGTTGAAGGAGGCTGCGGCTGCTTTCAACGTGTCGCCTGCGACGGCGCACCGCTGGTGGCACCGCTGGTTGGAGGCGGGCGAGGAGGCCCGCCAGACGCTCTCATGCCTGTTTGATCGATCCAGCCGGCCGCACCGGTCACCTCGTCAGCTCGCGCCCGAGCTCGAGGAGTCGATCTGCGCTTGCCGACGCGCGACTGGCTGGGGGCCTCGCCTGGTCGCCGGCGCGACAGGGTTCGCTCACTCGACGGTCTGGAAGGTCCTGAAGCGGGCGGGGATCTCGCGGCCGCCGCGAGCGGTCAAGGAGCCGGCCAACAGGTACGAGTGGCCATGTCCCGGCGACCTGCTCCACATGGACACGAGCCGCTACGCGCGCTTCTTGCGTCCCGGCCACGCGGTCACGGGCGACCGCTCCCAGCACTCACGCAACTGGATGCGCCCCGAAACACGGGTCGGCTACGACTTCGCACACGCGATCGTCGACGACCATTCGCGGCTCGCCTACGTCGAGCTCCACGACGACGAACGCGCCGCGACAGTCACCGGCTTCGTCGAACGTGCACTCGCGTTCTTCGCCGAGCACGGGATCATCGCCAAGCGCCTGATGACCGACAACGGCTTCAGCTACGTCAAGAACCGCTCGCTCCGCGAGCTGCTCGGCCGTCGGGGCATCCGCCACTTGACCACCGAGCCATACCGGCCCCGCACCAACGGCAAGGTCGAACGCTTCCACCAGACGATGGGCCGCGAGTGGGCATACGGACTCGCATACCGCTCACACCACCAACGCAACCAGGCCCTGCCACACTGGGTCGACCACTACAACCGGCAGAGGCCACACAGCTCACTCGGAAACCAGCCCCCGATCAGCCGCGTTCACAACGTCCGTGGGTAGGACAACTAGCTAGCACTTCGGCCTGCCCGAGTTCACCGCCTTCAGGGTCAGCCCGTAGTAGTAGATGTAGTCCGGGTTCCTGCCGTCGAGCACGGTCGCGCGGTTGAACGCCGCGTAGGCCGCGCGGGCGCAGTGGCGGTTCCAGTAGTCGTAGTAGCCGAGCGAATACCAGGCGAATGCGTTGTCGGGCTGAACCTGCGTCGCCTTCAGGTAGTAGCCGAGCGCCTGCGCGTTCGCTTGCTTGTAGGCGGCCACGTCCTTGCGGCGAAGCGGCGCGGCGAGGTTGACCTCGGCGGTTGCGGCCGTGAGGAGCGGCTCGATCGAAAGCGGGTCGACCGACCGCGCGCGCTTCGCAAGCTGGATCGCGTGGGTGTTGGCGGTGCCGAGGGCCGCATTCGCCTGGTCGGTCCAGCGGTTCCCGAACCAGACCGCAAACAGCGAGAAGACGAGCGCCAGCACGGCCCCGGTCGCGGTCACCACCGTGAACGCGCGGGGCCTCGGCCGCCCCGACGGCCGCACAACCAGCGCACCCGCGATCAGGAACACCGGCGCGGAGACGGCGACGAAATCCCAGTCGATGTCGAGCAGCCCGTGCAGGAAGTACGCCGGCAGCGCGAGCGCGAGCGCGAGCTGCGGCCCCGGCCGGCGCCGCCCCGAGACGACGAGCCAGGCGACCGAACCGGCAAACAGGAGCAGGCCGACGATCCCCGTCTCGCTCAGGAACTGCACCGGCAGGTCGTGGGGCTCGACCGTCTGGTCGAGGTACGAGGCCCGGTAGCGCGCGTTCGTGAATGCAAACGAGCCGGCGCCCGTCCCCATCAGCGGTGTGACCTTCCACCCGTCCCAGGCCTGCGTCCACCAGGCCCAGCGGAAGTTCGAGCCCGAGGTGACGAGGTGACCCGGGGAGTTCGTCAGCTCGGCCCCGGTCGAGCTCGTGAACGAGTGCCACCACGAGCGGCCGTGGAGCGCGCCGACCGCGATCGCCGCCACCACGCACAGTGCCGCCAGCCCGATGCCGGCGCGGCGTAGTTGCGGCGCCAGGGCGTGAGGCACGGGGTAGCGGGTCAGCGCGGCGGCGATCGCACCGTCGGCGAGCAGGACCGCGCCGAAGACGAGGCCGTCGCGAACCCGCACGGCGTGTGTCTGGCCGTCGCTCGTCACCCCCGAGAGCGAGAAGGCGACCGCGAGGGCGGCGGCTGCGGGCAGCGCGGCCGCGATCAGCGTCGACAGCGCCTCGATCCACGCGCGCGAGAGGATCATCCAGAGGGCGACGACGACCACCGCGACGAGCACCCCGCCGCGCGAGTAGGTGAGCCCGATCACCACCAGCCAGCCGTAGACGAGAAGCGTCCCCGGCACGCGCATCCTGGTCGCGAGGCAGAGCCCGAGCGGCAGTGCGACGTCCCCGAGCAGCGCGAGGCTGTTCCAGTAGCCGACGGGCCCGCGCAGGCGCGCGATCCGCCCGTAGTCCTCGTACAGCCAGGGCAGGACCTTCCCTGCGAGCGACCAGACGCAGACCGCGCCGAGAAGCGCCGAGAAGCCGTACAGGAGTCGCCTCGGCTCCGCGCCGAGGAACGCGCCCACGAGTGCGAAGGCGAGGTAGACGAACGCGCGGTTCGCGTAGCTCCAGCTTCGATCGGGCTCGATCGACCAGGCGATCGAGACCGCGCACCAGAGGGCGAGCGCGCCGAGCGGGATCAGCGCGAGCAGGCCGTTCGGCGGGCTCTGCGTGGCGAAGAGGACGAGCGCGAGCAGAGCTGCGGCGCCGCCGAGCCACGGCAGCGACCCGTCGCCGAGGCCGCCGCCGAGGAACAGGGCCGCGGCGACGAGTGCGAGAGCGGGGAGAAGCGGCGACCGTAGTTCCCGTGTCAGCCGCATCCTGTTCGACGCTACCATCCGCACCTGACTGTGCTCGGCGGGAATAACACTCGCCTTACACGGCCACAACCGGATGCATATGCTCGTCCGGAACACTCGTCATCATCCCCCGCACAAAGCCGCCCCGCGTCATCTCCGTGAGCCCCGCATCGAAGCACCTCTTTCGCGCCGTGCTGCTCTGCAGCGCGCTGCTCGCGATCACGGTCGTCCCCTCTGCGACGGCGGCGGCAAAGGCGCCGATCCCGTGCTGGAAGAGGCTGCTGAACGACTGGTATGACGGGACGATCAACAACATCTATCCGCTTCCCTGCTACCGGCAGGCGATCAACCACCTCCCGGCCGATGTCGAGGCCTACTCGAGCGCCAAGGACGACATCCTGGCGGCCGAGCAGGCGGCGGCGAACCACCAGCACGCCCCGCAGGAGAGCTCGCCGCCCGGGACGACCGGGGCGAGTAGCCCGTCCGGCACCTCCGGGAGCACGGGCCCGACCGGGACGACCGGGGACACCGGGCCGACCGAGACGACCGGGACGACCGGCGCGACGGGGACGACCGGCGCAACGGGCTCGTCCGGGCCGGCGGGAACGACGACGACGACAACGACAACGACAACGACGCCGACAACGACGACGACGCCCGACGTGAGCGCACCCAAGAAGAAGAAGGGGATCAGCGGCGTCCTGGCGGACATCACGCCGGGCGACCCGCAGTCGTTCCCGCTGCCGCTCCTCGTGCTCGGGGCGCTCGCGATCCTGCTCCTGGTCGCGGGCGGGGTCGGGATGCTCTGGCAGCGCAACAACCCGCGCGACGGCGACGCCGGCTGAGCGGCTCCGGCGGCCTGCCGCGGCGGGGTAGAATCCCTGTCTCGATGAGGCCGCTGGAAATGCGCTATTTGCAGGTTGTTTCTGCTTCCGTCCGATGCGCGGCCTACGCTCCTCGGTCCGCTCGTCAACGCCGCACCCTCGTCGGTCGGCTGGCGTAGCGGATCGTGTCGACCGACGGAGGGAAAGGAAGACAGATGGCGTCCGTAGAGCAGGAGAACGCGTCCGTAGGACAGGAGAGCAAGGTCCAGATTCGCCCCGACGAGCTCGTGAACGCCGTCGCCCGAGACGACGCCAGCCTTGCCGTTCGCCGGTACTTCACGATCCCGGGCCGCGACCCCTTCGACGAGATCGAATGGGAGAAGCGCGACGCCTTCATCCCCGGGAAGGACAAGCCGGCGTTCGACCAGAAGGGGGTCGAGTTCCCCAAGTTCTGGTCGCAGACGGCGACGAACATCGTCGCCCAGAAGTACTTCCGCGGCCGCATGAGCTCTCCCGAGCGCGAGACCTCCGTGCGCCAGATGATCAACCGCGTCGTGACGACGATCGGCACCTGGGGGCGCGCAGGCGGCTACTTCGCCGGCGACGACGAGGCGCAGACCTTCGAGGACGAGTTGAAGGCGATCCTCGTCAGCCAGCGCGCCGCGTTCAACTCGCCGGTCTGGTTCAACGTCGGCTTCGAGGAGCGACCCCAGTGCTCGGCCTGCTTCATCCTCTCGATCGACGACTCGATGGACTCGATCCTGGACTGGATCCGGCGCGAGGGCATCATCTTCCGCGGCGGCTCCGGCTCGGGAATCAACCTCTCGCGGCTTCGCTCGTCGAAGGAGCAGCTCTCGAAGGGCGGCTACGCATCCGGCCCGGTCTCGTTCATGCGCGGCGCGGACGCCTCGGCTGGCACGATCAAGTCGGGCGGCAAGACACGCCGGGCGGCGAAGATGGTCGTCCTCGACGTCGACCATCCCGACATCCTCGAGTTCGTCTGGTGCAAGGCACGCGAGGAGGAGAAGGCCCGCGTGCTCGAGCAGGCGGGCTACGACATGTCGCTCGACTCGCCCGACTGGTCGTCGATCCAGTACCAGAACGCGAACAACTCGGTGCGCGTCTCCGACGCCTTCATGGCGGCCGTCGAGGCCGACGCCGACTGGAACCTGACCGCCCGCGTCGACGGCTCGGTCGTCGAGACGATCAAGGCACGTGAGCTCCTCCGTCAGATCGCCGACGCCGCCTGGCGCTGCGCCGACCCGGGCGTCCAGTACGACACGACGATCAACTCGTGGCACACGCTCCCGAACTCCGGGCGGATCAACGCCTCGAACCCGTGCAGCGAGTACATGTCGATCGACGACTCGGCCTGCAACCTCGCCTCGCTCAACCTGATGAAGTTCCGGCGCGACGACGGGGAGCTCGACGTCGAGGCGTTCGAGCACGCCTGCGACGTGGTCTTCCTCGCCCAGGAGATCCTGGTCGGGAACTCGTCCTACCCGACGCCGGAGATCGAGCGGAACGCGAAGGCCTACCGTCAGCTCGGCCTCGGCTACGCGAACCTCGGGGCGCTGCTGATGGCGCGCGGCCTCCCGTACGACTCCGACGAGGGACGCGCCTACGCCGCCGCGATCACCGCGCTGATGACCGGCCGGGCCTACCGCAAGTCGGCAGAGATCGCGGGCCGGATGGGGCCGTTTGCCGGCTACCGCCCGAACGCAGCCGCGATGATCGGAGTGATCGCGAAGCATCGCGCGGCCGTCGGCAACATCGCGGAGCAGCAGACGGTTCCCGCCGACCTGCTCGGCGCCGCCCGCAAGGCCTGGGATGCCGCGCTGAACCTCGGCGAGGTGCACGGCTACCGGAACGCGCAGGCGACGGTGCTCGCACCGACCGGAACGATCAGCTTCATGATGGACTGCGACACGACGGGCGTCGAGCCCGACTTCTCGCTCGTCAAGTCGAAGAAGCTCGTCGGCGGCGGCGAGATCACGATCGTCAACAAGACGGTGCCGCTCGGCCTCGAGAAGCTCGGCTACGCGCCCGCGGAGATCGACGAGATCGTCGCCTACATCGACGAGCGCAACACCGTCATCGGCGCCCCGTACGTCAAGACCGAGCACTACCCGGTCTTCGACTGCGCGATCGGCGAGCGGGCCGTCCACTACGGCGGCCACGTGAAGATGATGGGCGCGATCCAGCCGTTCATCTCGGGCGCGATCTCGAAGACGGTCAACCTCCCCGAGAGCGCTTCGGTCGAGGAGGTCGCCGACGTCTACCGCGACGCCTGGAAGCTCGGCGTGAAGGCGATCGCGATCTACCGCGACAACTGCAAGGTCGCCCAGCCCCTCTCGGGCAAGGCCGAGAAGGGGCAGGCGACGCTCTCGCCGGCCGGCGGCCCGGTCGGGACGCTCTCCGCGCCGCGGCGCCGGCGCCTGCCGGACGACCGCACCGAGATCGGCCGCAAGTTCCGCGTCGGCGAGTACGAGGGCTACATCCACGTCGGCCTGTTCGACGACGGCACCCCCGGCGACATCTTCCTCGACATCGCCAAGGAGGGCACGACCCTCGCCGGCCTGATGAACTCGTTCATGATCTCCGTCTCGCTCGGCCTCCAGTACGGCGTCCCGCTCGAGGTCTACGTCTCCAAGTTCTCCCACATGCGCTTCGAGCCGTCGGGTGCGACGAACGACCCGGACATCCGCAACGCAAAGTCGATCGTCGACTACGTCTTCCGCTGGATGGGCAAGAAGTTCCTCACCGTCGACCAGCAGGAAGAGGTGGGCATCCTCTCGCCGGAGGTGCGGGCGCGCCTCGCGCAGGCCTATGCCGCGGGCGCCCCGGAGGCGCCGGCGCTCGAGCACCCGACGCCGGGGCAGACCGCCCTCTTCAACTCGCACGAGGACGCCGTCGAGTGCGCCCGCTGCGGGGGCCGGATGGTCCGGGCGGGCACGTGCTACACCTGCCGCGACTGCGGCACGTCGACCGGCTGCGGCTAGGCGCCCCTCGCGGCCTGCCGCCGCGCGGCTGGCCGCGAGGGGCGCCCGGGCGACGCGGATCTTTACGAGCACGCCGAGCGGGTCGCCGGCACGCGGCCGACCACGGCCGCCGAAGCTCGTCATCACCGGACCTGCGAGCCGGCTGGCCTCACAGGTCCTGTTGCCAGATGACCTCGAAGTGGTCGACCGACCTCCGCCGGCCGCGAACATTCTCGGGAATCTCGTCGCCCATCGACTCGAATCGCTCCTCGGCCGCCTCCATCGACTCGCGGCTGTCGAACATCGTGATGAAGAGCCGCTTGCCGTCGGCGTTCGAGCCGAGAACCATCGCCCCCGCGATTCCCTCCGGCAGGTCGATCGTCCCGGCCGCCACCGCCTCGCGGTTCAGCGCGGCGAGCCTCTCCTCGTCTCCACCTTCGAACGACGCAACACGCGCAAACATCTCTGCCTACCTCCTGATCGGGATCGGACCAGAAGGAGCATGAGCCGCCACGACGCGATGGTCAATAGGACGAGGCGGCGACGCCGGCTCGGAGCCTCGTGCCGGACGGACTCCAGCGCGACGCGCCTGGCGCCCCGATCGCGAGCAGCTCGCCGCCAGGTTCGAGCGTTTCTCGGGCTGAGCAGGAGGTCAGGCGGTCGGCGACGGCGTGGCCGCGTTCGCGGCGGACTGGGCCGCCTGCGCCGCCAGATCGGTCAGGTCGAGGACCTGGTCGGCCGGAGGCGCGCTCACCGCGACCGCCGTCCCGAAGTCGCTGATCTCGAGGATCGTGTCCATCGAGGCGGACTGCCCGCCGACCGTCAGGTCCTCGCTCAGGTCGAGCTTGCGGACGAGGCCGTCGTCGCCGATCCACACCTCGACCGGCAACGTGGTCGGCACTCCCCGGTCGATCAGCTGCTGCAGCTCCGCCTGCGTCACGCCGCCGAGCTTCACCGCCTTGGTCAGATCGATCGTTCCCTTGTACTCGGTCGTCGCGACGCCGTCGACCGTGTCCGGCCCGACGGCCTGGACGTCGCCGCTCGCCTTCAGCATGTCGAGGACCTGTCCGGGGTTCTGGCTCGACTGGTTGAGGAGCTGGTTGAAGTCCACCCCGAGGCTCTTGCCCGCCTTCTCGAGGTCGAGCCGGATCCACGCCTTGCCGCCCGGGAGCCGGCTCGCGAGGAACGGGAAGTCCATGTACATGACGGGGTCGCCGTTCTCCTTCAGGTAGAGCACCTTGATCTGTCCGCTTCCCGGCAGCAGCCCCGCCGACCCGGGAAGGCCCGACAGGTCCATCGTCAGCTCGCCCTGGTCCTGGTCGAACGTCCCGGCGGCGTCGATCGTGAACGACTGCCCGGCCGTGTTCGCCGTCACCGTCATCGCGACCTTGTAGCCGCCCGCCTGCTCGGTCTTCGTCGCGGCCGCGGCGACCGGATCGATCGTCTTCGAGAACCCGCATCCGGCCAGGCCGACCGCCGACCCGAGCAGGAGGATCGCGAGCGCTGTCCGCCTGCCGGCCACGGTCCACTTGTAGACGCCGGTCGCGGGAAAGTCAAGGCCCGAAAGGGTTACCGGCGCTCGAAGGCGAGCCTGACCCCGAAGCCGATCAGCACGACCCCGGTGAACCGGTCGAGCGCCTTGCGCACCGACGGTCGCCGCAGCCACTCCGACGCGTGGCCGACCGCCACCGCGTACGCCGCGAGCCAGAGCAGCGTCAGCACGGCGAAGACGCCGCCGAGGAAGAGCAGCGACGGGAACGCCGTGCCGGTGCCCCGGACGAACTGCGGCAGCAGGCTCGTGAAGAACACGGCGATCTTCGGATTGCCGAGATCGCTCAGGAGCCCCTGCCGGAGCGCGCGCGCACCGCTCGTCGGACGCGCTCCCGGAGCGGCCGCGGCAGTCAGGTAGTCGCGGGCGCGGAGCATCTGGATCCCGATCCAGGTCAGGTAGAGGGCGCCCGCTACCTTCAGCACGAAGAACGCCACGGCGGAGGCGCGCAGGACGGCCGCGATACCGAGCGCCGCCGCAACCGTCCAGATCGTCAACCCGGCCGCGACTCCGATCGCCGCGAAGACGCCCGTCCTGCGGCCGCCGGTGAGCGCGTTCTTCGTCACCATCGCGGTGTCGGGGCCCGGGATCACGATCAGCAGGACCGCGATCGCAAGGAAGGGGAGCAGTTCGACTCTCACGGCCGCGAAGTATGGCTGACCGGGCGAGGCGGTCGGACCGGCACTTCCCATGATAGTGAGATTTAGTCTCACTATCTGCTAGAGTCGGGTGGTGACAGGCATCGGCGCAACCGGGGGAGGGCGGCGGCTGTCCCGCATCGGCCTCGCGGCGCTTCTCGTCGCGGCGCTGGCCGCGGCCCCGGTTGCCGGAGCGAAGCACGCGGCGCCTGCCCGGATCGACGTCGTCGCGGCCGAGAGCTTCTGGGGCAGCATCGCCGCTCAGCTCGCCGGCGACCGGGCATCGGTGCAGAGCATCATCGTGAACCCCGCCACCGACCCGCACGACTACCAGCCGACCGCCTCGGATGCCCGGACGATGGCCGGCTCCCGACTCGCGATCGTGAACGGCATCGGCTACGACTCGTGGGCCTCCCAGCTCCTGGCCGCCGACGGCTCGGGCGGCCGGGTCGTGGTCGACGTGGGCGACGTGCTCGGGCTGAAGGACGGCGACAACCCGCACCAGTGGTACTCGCCCTCCTCGGTGCGGAAGGTGATCGCCGCGATCGTCGCCGGGTACGACTCCCTCGACCCGGCCGCCGCGCACTACTTCGCGGCGCGGGAGCACCGCTTCCTGACCAGGTCGCTCGCCAAGTACGACCTCCTCCGCAGCGAGATCCGGAGGCGGTTCGCGGGCGTCCCGGTCGGCTACAGCGAGAGCATCTTCCAGCCGCTCGGAGCGAGCCTCGGCCTGAAGCTGCTCACCCCGTACGGCTTCGCGAAGGCCGTCGCCGAAGGCGCCGAGGTCAGCGCCGCCGACAAGCAGACCGCCGACCGCCAGGCCCGCGAGCGCCTGATCGAGGTGTGGGTCTACAACAGCCAGAACACGACCCCCGAGGTGCAGCAGGTGAACGCGATCGCGAAGGCGAGCCACATCCCGGTCGTGACCGTCACCGAGACCCTCTCGCCGGCCGGCCTGAACTTCGAGCAGTGGCAGGTCGCCCAGCTCCGGCGGCTGCTGGCGGCGCTCCATCGCGCGACCGGACGGTAGATGATCGGCGCGACGATCCCCGGCGTGCCCCCGACCCTCCCGACCGTGCCGGAGCCGGCCGTCGAGCTGAGGGACGCGTCCGTCGAGGTCGGCCGCGCCACGGTCTGGAGCGAGGTCTCGCTCAGGATCGAGCCCGGCGAGTTCGTCGCCGTCCTCGGCCCGAACGGTGCCGGAAAGTCGACCCTGCTGCGCGTGCTGCTCGGCCTGCTGCCGCTCAGCGCCGGCTCGGCTTCGGTGCTCGGAGCCCAACCGGGGGCTCGCAACCGGGCGATCGGCTACCTGCCGCAGCGCCACGCGTTCGACTCGTCAACGCGCATCCGCGGCGTCGACCTCGTGCGCCTCGGCCTCGACGGCGACCGCTGGGGGCTGCCCCTCCCGGGCCGGGGAGCTGCCCGGGCGCGGGTCGACGAGGCGATCGGGCTCGTCGGAGCGACCTCCTACGCGCGTCGCGCGATCGGCGAGTGCTCGGGCGGAGAGCAGCAGCGGCTCCTGATCGCCCAGGCGCTGGTCGGGCGGCCCGAGATGCTGTTCCTCGACGAGCCGCTCGACAGCCTCGACCTGCCGAACCAGGCCGCGGTCTCCGCCCTGCTCGGCCGCATCTGCCGCTCGCAGAACGTCGCGATCCTGCTCGTCGCCCACGACGTGAACCCCCTCCTGCCGCATCTCGATCGCGTCCTCTACGTCGCCGGCGGGCGGATCCTCGCGGGCCCGCCCGAGGAGGTGGTCTCGAGCGAGACCCTGAGCGCGCTCTACGGCGTGCCGGTCGAGGTGCTCCGCACCTCCGACGGCCGCCTCGTCGTCGTCGGCCAGCCCGAGGCGCCCGCCCACCACAGCGACCGGCACGCCCACTGATGAGCCCGCAGCTCTCCCTCAACCTCGTGGGCGACGTGAGGGAGCTGCTCGTCTACCCGTTCATGGTCAACGCGCTCGAGGCGGGGACGATCGTCGCCGTGACCGCGTCGATCGCCGGCTGGTTCATGGTGCTGCGGCGCGAGAGCTTCGCCGGCCACACGCTCGCGGTCATGTCCTTCCCGGGCGCGGCCGCCGCCGCCCTCGCGGGGCTCCCGCTCGCGGCCGGGTACTTCACCTCCTGCGCCATCGCCGGGATCGTGATCGCCGCCGGCTCGCACGACGACGGCGGCCGCAGCCGGCGGCAGGAGTCGGCCCTGATCGGGACCGTCCAGGTGGCGGGCTTCGCGCTCGGCTTCCTCTTCCTCAGCCTCTACAACGGCATCCTCGAGAGCCTCGAGAGCCTGCTCTTCGGCTCGTTCCTGGGCATCACGCGCGGCCAGGTCGAGACGCTGCTCGGGGTCGGGGCATTCACGCTCCTCTTCTTCGCGATCGCCGGGCGCCCGCTCTTCAGCACCTCGATCGACGAGGCCGTCGCCCGGGCCCGCGGCGTTCCCGTACGGCTCCTCCACGTCGCGTTCCTGCTCGTCCTCGGGCTGTCGGTCGCCGCGACCGCGCAGATCACGGGCGTCCTGCTCGTCTTCGCGCTCCTCGTCGCTCCGGCGGCGGCCGCGCAGCAGCTGACTGCGCGGATCACGCTCGGCCTCGCGCTCACCGTCGTGATCGCGCTCGGCGTGACGTGGGTCGGGCTCGGGCTCGCCTACTTCACCGACTACTCGGCCGGGTTCTTCGTGACGACGCTCGCGTTCGGGATCTACGCCGCCGCCTGCGGCTGGCGATGGCTCGCGGGCAGAGCTCGCCCGCGAGTGCGGGCCGTCCCTGCACCTGCGGCCTGATGCTCGCGCAGGAGTTCGTCCGGAACGCCCTGATCGCCGGCTCCGCGATCGCGATCGCCTCGGGCGCCGTCGGCTACTTCGTCGTGCTTCGCACCCAGGTCTTCGCCGGCGACGCCCTCAGCCACGTCGCGTTCACCGGCGTGCTCGCCGCCGCCCTCGCCGGCATCGACCTCCGGGTCGGCCTGTTCGCCGCGACCGTCGCGGTCGCCCTCCTGTTCGCCGGGCTCGGCGACCGGCTGCGGGCGGACGACGTCGCGATCGGCGTCGTCTTCGCCTGGGTGCTCGGGCTGGGAGCCCTCTTCCTCGATCTCTTCAACCGCGGCCAGGGGGGAAGCAACGGCGTGATCGCCTCGCGCACGCTGTTCGGCTCGATCTTCAGCCTCGGCGCCGGCCAGGCGGCGGTCGCGGGGCTGGTCGCCGCCGGCGTCGTCGCCGGGGTCGCCGCGATCGGCAGGCCGTTGCTCTACGCGACGATCGCGCCCCAGTCGGCGGCCGCGCGCGGCGTCCCCGTCGGGCTGCTCGGCGCCGCCTTCCTCGTCCTGCTCGGAATCGACGTCGCCGAGGCGACCCAGGCGGTCGGGGCGCTCCTGCTGCTCGGCCTGCTCGCCGCACCGGCCGGCGCCGCGGTCCGCCTGACCGCGAGCCCGGTGCGCGGCCTCCTGCTCGCGACCCTGTTCGCGCTCGCCTCGGTCTGGCTCGGCGTCGCCCTCGCCTACTACGTATCGTCGCTGCCGCCGAGCACGGCGATCATCGGCGTCGCGGTTGCGATCTACGCGACGGCATTCTTCCTCGGCGGCCCGGCGATCCGGCGAACCGGCTAGCGGCAGTCGCCGCAGGAGCCGTGCAGCACGACGTCGTGGGCGGCCACCGCGTAGCCCGACGTCTCCTCGAGCCGGTGGATCGCCCGCTCGAGCGCACGATCCTCGAACGCCTCCACCTTGCCGCAGCTGTCGCAGACGAGATGGTGATGGTGGTCGCCTCCGGTGTGGATCGGCTCGAAGCGCGAGATCCCGGAGCCGAGGTCGATCCGCTGCACGTAGCCCTCCGAGGTCAACAGCTCGAGCACGCGGTAGACGCTGGCGATCCCGACCTGACGGCCGGAGGCTCGCAGCCGGTCGAAGATCTCCTGGGCGGTCAGGCAGCAATCCTGCGCGGCGAGCAGGACGATCACCGCGCGCCGGGCGCCGCCGTTCCGCAATCCCTTCCGCTGCAGAGCCGCGAGCGTCGCGGCCGCCCAGTCCGGATGTCCCGTCGTGACCGCCATCCGCTCATGATGATAGCGGTTCTCAGGAAGGGGTCACTCGGGCGTGACGTAGGCGGCGGTCAGGCCGCCGTCGACCACGAACGTCGAGCCGGTGACGTACGACGACTCGTCGCTGGCCAGGAAGAGCGCGCCGTTGACGATCTCGCGCGGCTTCCCGAGCCGTCCGGTCGGCCAGTGGATCCGCCGGCGCTCGAGCGCGGCCGGGTCGTCGCCGAAGATGTTCAGCAGCAGCGGCGTCTCGACCGGCCCCGGGCAGAGCGCGTTGACGCGGATCCCCTCGCGCGCGAACTGGACCGCGAGCTCCCGGCTCAGCGCGAGCACGGCGCCTTTCGAGGCGGTGTAGGAGATCTGCGAGGTCGCGGCCCCGAGGATCGCCACGAACGAGGCGACGTTGATCACCGAGCCGCCGCCGCGGCGCTGCAGATGGGGGATGCCGTGCTTGCAGCAGAGGAACACGCCCTTGGTGTTCACGTCCTGCACGCGCTGCCAGGCCTCGACCGAGGTGTCGAGGATCGACGCGTCGTCGTCGGGCGAGATGCCGGCGTTGTTGTAGAGCACGTCGATGCCGCCGAAGCGCTCGGCGGTCGCCGCCATCATCGCGGCGACCCGACCCTCGTCCGAGACGTCGACCGGGATCGCGAAGGCCTCCCCCGGGCAGAGCGTCACCGTCTCCTCGGCGGCGGCGACGTCCACGTCTGCGGCGCAGACCTGCGCGCCCTCCGCGCTGAAGAGGATCGCGGCCTCGCGGCCCATCCCGCCGCCGGCACCGGTGATCACGCAGACCTTGCCCTGCAAGCGTCCCATCTAGCCCTCCGTCGAGAAGAAGACGTTCTTGACCTCGGAGTATCCCTCCATCGCCTGCATCCCGAGCTCGCGGCCGAAACCGGACTGCCGGAAGCCGCCGAACGGCGTCGAGACGCGCACCGAGCTGTTCGAGTTGACGGAGAGGACGCCGGTCTCGAGCGCGCGGGCGACGCGGATCGCGCGGGCGCCGTCGCGCGTCCAGATCGAGCCGGAGAGGCCGTACGGGGTGTCGTTCGCGATCCGGATCGCCTCCGCCTCGTCGGCGAACGGGATCACCGCGGCGACGGGCCCGAAGACCTCCTCGCGCGCGACGCGGTCCTCGGTCGAGGCCTCGACGAGCGTGCACGGGTACCAGAAGCCGGGGCCGTCCGGCGTCTCGCCGCGAAACAGCGGCTCGCCTTCGACGAAGGAGGCGACGGAGTCGCGGTGGGCGGCCGTGATCAGCGGGCCCATCTCCGTCTCCTCGAGCGAGGGGTCGCCGACCTTCACCTTCCCGGTAGCGGCGATCAGCAGGTCGAGGAAGCGGTAGTACGCCGACTCCTGGACGAGGATGCGGGAACGCGCGCAGCAGTCCTGCCCGGCGTTGTCGAAGACGGCGTAGGGGGCGGCGGCTGCGGCGCGCTCGAGGTCGGCATCGGCGAAGACCACGTTGGCGGACTTGCCGCCGAGCTCGAGCGTCACCCGCTTGATCGTGCCGGCTGCCTCTCTCATCACCTGGCGGCCCACCTCGGTCGAGCCCGTGAAACCGACCTTGGCGATGTCGGGGTGCTCGACGAGCCGGCTGCCGACGACCGAGCCGGAGCCGACGAGCACGTTCAGCACCCCGTCCGGGATCCCGGCGTCGAGCGCGAGCTCGGCCAGGCGAAGTGCGGAGAGCGGGGTCAGCCCGGCGGGCTTGAGCACGACCGTGTTGCCGCACGCGAGCGCGGGCCCGAGCTTCCAGCTCGCGATGTTGAGCGGGAAGTTCCAGGGGACGATCAGGCCGACGACCCCGAGCGGCTCGCGGAAGGTCGCGTCCATCCCGCCCGCGACGGGGATCGTCTCGCCGTAGTGCTTGTCGACGGCGCCGGCGTAGAAGTGGAAGACCTGGGCGACCATGCCGACCTCGCCGCGGGCTCCGCTGATCGGCTTGCCGACGTTCTGCGACTCGATCCGCGCCAGCTCCTCGGCGTGCTCCTCGACGAGCGTCGCGAGCCGGCGAAGCAGGCGCGCGCGGTCGCCCGGCGCAACGGCCCGCCAGGCCGGCAGCGCAGCCTTCGCGCGGGCGACGGCGGCATCGGTCTCCTCGCGGCCCGCCTGCTGCAGCTCCGCGATCGGCTCCTCCGTCGCCGGGTTGAGAACCGTCAGCTCCACGGCGATGATTCAACACCATTCGACCCGCCGCGCGCGCGGCGCCCCGAAAGGAGACCCGATGAAGGACTTCAAGGCTTTTCTGCTCCGCGGCAACCTGGTCGACATGGCCGTCGGCGTCGTGATCGGCCTCGCCTTCGCCGCGGTCGTCACGGCCCTCGTCGCCGATCTCGTCACGCCGCTGATCGCGGCGATCGGCGGCAACCCGGACTTCTCGACGCTCTCGTTCACCATCAACAACAGCCGCTTCCTCTACGGAGCGTTCATCAACGCCGTGCTCGCCTTCCTGCTGGTCGCCGCGGTGCTCTTCTTCTTCGTGATCAAGCCGGTGAACGCGCTGGTGGCGCGCTCGCGCACCGAGCCGCCCGCCGACCCGAGCACGAGGAACTGCCCGGAGTGCCTGAGCGAGATCCCGCTGGAGGCCCACCGCTGTGCCTTCTGCACCGCCGAGGTCGCGCCGGCGGCGTGAGCCCGCGCCGCTCCCCGACGTCGGGTCTTCGAGACCGCTCCCGACCACCGGGGTCAGCGGCGGTGCCCGTGGCCGGCCCGGTAGGTCGCGGCTTCCTCGACGAGCGCCTCGAAGAGTCGGGCGTCCTCGCCGGCCTCCGGGTGCCAGAGGACGCCGAGGGCGAAGCGGCGGGAGGGGTCCTCGAGCGCCTCGACCGTGCCGTCCTCGTCGCGGGCGACCGGGCGCAGCCCCGCCCCGAGGCGGTTGAAGCCCTGGTGGTGGTGCGACTTGACCGCCGCCCGGTCGCCGAGCAGCCCCGCGAGCCGCGAGCCGGGCTCGATCTCGACCTCGTGGTCGGCGAAGGTGCCCGGCGTCTCCTTGTGCCGCTCGTGGCCGACCAGCTCGGGCAGGTGCTGGTGGAGGTCGCCGCCGAGCGCGATGTTCAGGACCTGCGAGCCGCGGCAGATCGCGAGCACCGGCAGGTCCCGCTCCAGGGCTGCCTTGAGCAGCCGCAGCTCGGCGCTGTCGCGCTCGGGGACGATGCCGGTCGTCTCGGGATGCGGCTCCTGGCCGTAGAGCTCCGGGTCGAGATCGGAGCCTCCGGAGAAGATCAGCGCGTCGAGCACGTCGAGCGTCTCCTCGGCGCCGTCCTCGGAGGGCGGCACGAGCAGCGGCCGGCCGCCCGCCCGTTCGACCCCGAGGACGTAGTCGAACGGGATCAGCGCAGCCTCGAGCCGCCAGGCCCCGAACGACGCCGGCGTCACGTAGGTGGTGATGCCGACGATCGGTCTAGCCACGTTCGAAGAGCCGTTCTCGCTCCCAGCAGGTGACGACCTCGTCGAACAGCCGCTGCTCGGTCCGCCCGTGGTTGAGGTAGTGGTCGACGACCTCGTCGCCGAGCGCCGCCCGCGCCATCGTCCCGGTCTCGAGAGCGGCGATCGCCTCGCGAAGCGTCGAGGGGAAGCGCGGGGCATCCGAGGTGTACGCGTTCCCCTCGAGCGCCGGCGGCAGCTCGAGCCCGTGGTCGATCCCGAGCAGGCCCGCCGCGATCAGGGCGGCGAAGGCGAGGTACGGGTTGACGTCGCCGCCGGGGATTCGCGTCTCGACCCGCTGAGAGGAGCCGTGGCCGACGATCCGGAAGCCGCAGGTGCGGTTGTCGTGGCCCCAGGCGAGGGTCGTCGGCGCCCAGCTCCCGGCCGCGTAGCGCTTGTAGGAGTTGACGTTCGGCGCGAGGAAGAGCGCCAGCTCCCTCGCACAGGCGATCCAGCCGGCGAGGAAGTGCCGGAAGACCGGGCTGTCGCCGGCGAAGGCGTTCTTCCCATCGCGCCAGAGGCTGGCGTGGATGTGGCAGGAATTGCCGATCCAGGTGTGGTCGGGCTTCGCCATGAACGTGATCGAGCACCCGTTCGCGTGGGCGATCTCCTTGGCGCCGTTCTTGTAGACGACGTGGTTGTCGGCCATCCGCATAGCGTCCGCAAAGCGGAAGTTGATCTCGTGCTGGCCCGGCCAGGCCTCCCCCTTCGAGCTCTCGACCGGGATCCCGGCACCCTGCATCCCCTTGCGGATCTGGCGGATCAGCCCCTCGTCGTAGGTGGTCGCGAGCAGGTGGTAGTCGAGGATGTAGGGCACCGACGGGGTCAGGTCGCGGTAGTGCTTGGCCCACGCCTCGGCATAGCTTTCCTTGAGGAGGTAGAACTCGAGCTCGGAGCCGATCATCGGCTCGAACCCCATCGCCCGGGCGCGCTCGACCTGCCGGGCGAGCACCTGCCGCGGTGAGGCGACGACCGGAGATCCGTCCTCCCAGGCGACGTCGCAGAGGACGAGTGCCGTCCCCTCGAGCCACGGCACCTGCCGCAGCGTCGCCAGGTCCGGGCGGAGGTGGAAGTCGCCGTAGCCCCGCTCCCAGCTCGCCATCGCGTAGCCGGGCTGCGGATCCATCTCCATGTCAAGCGCGAGCAGGTAGTTGCAGCCCTCGAGCCCGTGGCCGACGGTCTCCTCCAGGAAGTACCCCGCCTCCTCGCGCTTGCCGAGCAGCCGGCCCTGCATGTCCGTGAACGCGCAGACGACCGTGTCGATCGTTCCGGCTGCGACCTTGGCGGCGAGCTCCTCCTCCGTCAGCACGTCCCCTCCTCTCCACGGAGGCCCGTCCCGTCAGGCCGGCTCCTCCGGTGCCAGACCCCGCGGAGTCTATGCCGCGAGGACCCGCGAGGGGCGCCCGGGGACGCCCCTCCTAGGCGCTTCCGAACTCGGTGTCGGCCGGGAGGAGGAACTCGCCCTCCTGGCGCGCCTCGAGGCTCGCCAGTTCGTCCTCCGTGCCCATCCGCACCGGGCCCTTGAACCACTTCCGCGCCGACAGCACCCACCAGCCGCCGAAGCAGAGGCCGATGCCGACGAACCAGAGGATCGTGTAGTTCGTCAGCGACCAGGAGAAGTCCGCCGACCAGGGGAGCCCTGCCTCGAAGAGCGGCAGGCAGAACAGGACCGTGATCAGGCCCACCCAGAGGATGGCGACGGTGTCGATCCACTTGTAATGGCGGCCGAGGCTCCACGCGCCGTGCTCGAACCGGTCACCGAGCCGGAGCCGGAGGAACACGGGCAGGATGAACGCAATGTAGAGGCCGATCACCGCGATCGCCGTTCCCGCCGCGTAGCCGACCAGGTAGTTCCAGATCGCCGGGACCATCAGGAGGGCCGCGAGGACGCCGATCGCGAACACGGCATGGACGGGCACGCGGTGCCTGGAGACCCGACGCCAGAGCTGATGCCCCGGGACGGCGCCGTCACGGGAGAACGCGAACATCATCCGCGACGCGGAGGTGGTCGAGGCGGTCAGGCAGAAGAACTGGGCGACGACGCAGACGGCGAGGAGCGCATCCGACCAGTTCTGGCTCATCGACGTCCTCCAGATCCACGGCACCACTGCCCCGATGTTCGTGAGCGCCCCGCTCGTGCTGGGGATCGCGAAGGTCACCGCGACGAGCAGGACGAAGCCGAAGATCGCCGACACGACCACCGACATGTACATCCCGACCGCGGCCATCCGCGATGCCTGGTGCGTCTCCTCCGCCATGTGCGCGGAGGCGTCGTAGCCGGTCATCGTGTACTGGGCCATCAGGAGGCCGAGCCCGAAGACCAGCCAGAATGCCGCGTGGTGGAAGCCGGTGGCGTTGTGGCCGTAGCCGGTCGCGTTCACCTGCCCGCCGAAGACGTACGAGAACGACTGATGATGGCTCGGCACGACGATCAGCACGATCACGATCACCGCGACGCCGATCATGTGCCAGTAGGCGGAGACCGTGTTCAGGAGCGAGGTGATGCGAACGTCGAAGACGTTGATCAGGCACGAGGCGAGCATGAAGAGCGCGTAGAGCGCGAAGACCGTCTCGTTGTAGTTCCAGCCGAACCAGTCGCTCGTGTGCTTCTCGAACGAGAACAGGTCGTCGAATAGGGCCGTCGCGAAGGTGGAGAGGCCGTAGCCGATCGCGGCCGTGACCGCGATCTGGCCGATCAGGTTGAACCAGCCGGTCGCCCAGCCCCAGCCCGGGCTGCCGAGCTTCGAGGCCCAGTAGTAGAGCCCCCCGGCCGTCGGGAACGAGGAGGCGATCTCCGCCATCGCGAGGGCGATCAGCGTGGCGAACAGCCCGACCAGCAGCCAGCCCCACGTGACGGCGATCGGGCCGCCGCTCTCGAAGGCGATGTAGTACGAGGTCAGGCAGCCCGCGAGGATCGAGATGATCGTGAACGAGATCGCGAAGTTCTGGAACCCTCCCATCGCCCGGAACAGCTCCTGCGCGTACCCGAGCTTGTGGAGGATCCTCTCGTCGTCCGTTATGTGGGCACCGCCGCTCGCAGCAGGTGCTTCACTGCTCATGCTCGCCTCCCTCGTCGATTGGCCTCACCAGCCCCCCGACGTGCCTGACCGGTGCAAGTGGATGGCGCATCTAAACACCCTCCGCTGCGAAACGCAACGCGGCGCTGCGACATCGCGGGGACACCGCCACAAGGTGGCCGACAGGGCGAAACAGGGCGGTGAACACCTCTTGCCGCCGCACCGTCCCGGGAGCACACTCGTCCTGTACCTCACACGTGGCAGATCCGGGCGACAGGGAGTTCGTCCCCCGGTTGCGGGGCAGAGGAGGGGCCAGGGGGCCGGCCCCTCCTCACGCATGCCCGGTGGGCTGCGCCCGGGGACGTAGGCAACGATCGGGCGTCGCGCTGTTGCCATTTGACATCAGCTCTGCCATACTCGCCCGATCGCGATGGCCGAGCGACTGCTCCATGTGACGAGCCCCCTCCTGAGCGGCCCCGACGTGCTCGCCGTCCAGCGGCGGCTGAGCAGGCTCGGCTTCGACCCCGGGCCGTGCGACGGCGAGTACGGACCGGCGACCGCGGCCGCCGTGCGTGCCTTCCAGGCGGCCGCCGGAATCGAGGTCGACGGGATCGTCTGCCCCGAGACGCGCGCGGCGCTCGCACGGGCCACCCCGACCCCTCCTCGGCGAGGCGGGAGCGCGATCGGGCGCAGGGCACTCGCCGAGGCGCGCACCTGGATCGGCACGACCGAGAGCCCGCCGTCGTCGAACCGGACGCCGTTCGGCGCCTGGTTCGGGGTCGACGGCGTCCCCTGGTGCAACATCTTCGTCAGCTACTGCTTCGCGGTCGGGGCCGGCTACACGCTCGCCGCGGGCTTCGCGGGCGCCGGCTGCACGGCCCGTGGCTGCGCCTACGTCCCGACCACCGAGGCGTGGCTGCGGGCGAGCGGGATGTGGGTCGGCCGCAGCACGCCCAGCCCGGGCGACCTCGCGATCTACAACTGGGACGGTGGCCCGCCGGACCACATCGGCATCGTCGAGTCGGCTCGCGCGGACGGGTTCACGGCGATCGAGGGAAACACGGCGATCGGCGTCGACTCGAACGGCGGTGCCGTGCTGCGCCGGGAGCGCACGCTGGCCGAGGTCGACGGCTTCGGCCGCGTCGTCCGGTAGCTCACACTTTCCGAACCGGGTGCGAACCTCGCCCTCGGAGAGCGGCGCCTACGATCCAGGATGGCGGTCGCACCGGCGAGGAGCACGGGGCCGCGCGGCGAAGACGGCGCGATGCGCTGGTTCGACGGCAGCGCGCTCGAGGCTTCGGGGGTGAGCGGGGAGCGGCAACGGAGACGGCTCGGCGGCGCCGTGCTCGCGGCGGTGCTCGGCCTGGCCGTGGCCGGGGGCGGAGCGGCCGCCGCGCAACGCGGCGCCGCCGCGTTCACCGGCTATGCGTTCGACGCGTGCAACGCCCCCAAGACGACGACCCTTCAGAGCTGGCTCGCCTCCCCCTACCGCGCGCTCGGGATCTACATCGGCGGCGAGAACCGGGCCTGCGCGAACAGCCAGCTCTCGGCGGCCTGGGTCTCGACGGCCGAGTCGATCGGCTGGAGCCTGATCCCGCTCTACGTCGGCCTCCAGGCGCCATGCTCCTCGAAGCCCGGCCTGGCGAAGTTCGACGTTGCCTCCGCCTCGACCCAGGGGGCCGCCGCCGCCGACGACGCCCTCACCGACGCCGCCGCCCTGGGGCTGCCCGCCGGCAGCCCGATCTACCTCGACCTGGAGGCCTATGCGCTCGACGACCCGGCCTGCACTCAGGCCGTCCAGACGTTCGTCTCGGGCTGGGTGACGGAGCTCCATGCGCACGGCGAGGTCGCAGGCGTCTACGGCAGCGCCGGCTCGACGATCAGGGACCTCCAGCCGCTGGCCGCCACCGCCGCCTCCCCGGACGACGTCTGGATCGCCGACTGGGACGGCGAGCAGAGCGTGTTCGGCGACCCGTATCTCTCCGACAGTCTCTGGACGAGCCACCAGCGGCTGCACCAGTACCGGGGAGCCCACGAGGAGACCTGGGGAGGGATCACGATCGACGTCGACAGCAGCTACGTGGACGGAGCGGTCGCGAACACGAGCGGCGCCGCGCCGCCCGTCCCGGCGCCGATCCTCCCCGCGAGCACCTCGCCTTCGGCTGCCGGCTCGGTCACCTCCGACGACGGCCAGGCCACGGTGAGCTGGCCGGCCGGCGCCTTCCGGCAGTCGGTCGTGGTCTCACTCGCCCCGTCGATCCCGACCGCGCCCGTCCCCGGCTTCGGCAGCGGCGGCTACGGCATCCAGCTCCAGGTGCAGCAGACGGCGACCTCGCTCCTGAAGGCGACCTTCGCCGCCCCGCTGACGATCCACATCGACCCGCAGCCGGGCAGCCTCGCGCCGCTGACCTCCCCGGACGGCGTCAACTGGAAGCCGCTCGCCGAGCTCGTCGGAGGCGTGCTGCCGCAGGGCGCGAAGGCCGGCTACGCCCGCAACCAGAACGGCTCGTTCGACATCCAGACGACGGCCGCCGGCTACTTCGCGCTCCTGCCCGACACGACGAGCCCACCGGCCCCGGCCGAGCTCACCGGACACTTCTCCCACGGCGCACTCGTCCTGCAGTGGCCGAAGTCGAGCGACGAGACGGGCACCGCCGCCTCGTATCAGGTCACGCTCACGAACCGGCCGCTGCTCTCGGTCAGCGGCCAGACGGTCGCGGCGCTGCACGCGTTCCACCCCGCCGCGCCGAGCGTCTACCGGGTCGTCGCGACCGATGCCGCCGGCAACACGAGCGCACCGTCGAAGCCGATCGTGGTCCTGCCGACGAAGCGCCCGGCGGGGCTCCCGAAAGCCCTCCCCGCCTGGGCCTGGCGGCTCTTCGCCTGGCAGCAGGGCGGGAAGGCCGGCCCCCGCCCCGCCGCGCCCAGGATCCCGCCGCGCTGGTACTGGCGCTGGGAGGCCTGGCGGGCGTTCCCGTTCCACATCAGGACCTGAGGCCCGCGGCCGATCTCGACCGGATCGCGAAGCCCGGGCGCGTCAAGGGCCGATTCGCCGGAGCGGCGCTCGCAGATTGTCGGGACTTCAGCCGGGTTTCGGTTTATGCTCGTGGTACCCGCGCAACAGACGGGGTCTTGCTGGCAACGACACCGAAAGGGCGTTTGGACAACATGGATGCGCTGATGAAGCTCTCCCGCGAGATGCAAGTCATTCTCGGCTGTGCGGTTCTCTACGTGATCTTCTCGTTCTTCGACTGGCAACAGGTCTCCGACTTCGGAATCACCTACGGCCGAAGCGAATGGACCGGGCTCGGCATCATCGCCGCCCTGCTCGCCATCGTCCTGCTCGCCTACGAGCTCACCCGGGCGTTCGAGGTGAAGGTTCCGCTGGGCGAGACGATCACGCCCGGACATGCCTCGGCGGGGCTCGCCATCGCTCTGCTCGTGTTCACCGTGCTCACCTTCCTGACCCACGGTACCGCGCGCCACTGGCCCGCCTGGATCGGGCTCATCCTCTCGATCGTGATCGCGGTCTTCGCACTCAAGCGGGCAAAGGACGAAGGCGTGACGATGCCGCAGTTGCCCAAGAGCACCGGCTCGACAGGCGGCGGCGGCACCAGCGCCGGCGGCCCGCCCGCCGCTCCCAGCTCGACCGACGCGCCGCCCCCGTCGACGGACTCGCCGGCCGACGCCTGATCCGAGCCCTGTCCTAGCCGGCACGCTCTCTCACCGTGGGCGCCCGCAAGCCGGGCGCCCACGGCCCCTTCCGGCCGCGGGCGCTTTCGGGTGAGGCACCGAGACCGGCGCCGCAGGCCGCGGATGAGGCGCGGCCCGTGTACTAGCCTTGCGCGGTGGAGCGGCGAGCCGCATCGGGGCTGCTCCTCGCCCTGACCGATGCCGCGGCGATCCTCGTCTTCGTCACGGTCGGGCTCCTCTCCCACGACAAGGGTCTGAGCGCGAGGGGGTACGCGCGCGACGCGCTGCCGCTCCTCGCGGGCTGGTTCGGCGCCGCCCTCGTCTTCCGTCCCTACGCCGACCGCCGGCTTCGCCGCCTGCTCGCCACGTGGGCGGGGGGAGTGACCGCGGGCGTCGTCCTGCGCGCCCTCGTCCTCGGCCGGTCGCCCGGCGGGGAGGAGGCGGCGTTCCTCGGCGTCGCCCTGGTCATGATCGGGCTCTTCGTGCTCCTGGGACGCCTCGCCGTCCGGCTCACGCGACCTCGGCGGCGGGAGCGCCGCGCTGCGCCATGATCCCGTCGACCAGGCCGTAGTCGAGCGCCTCCTCCGGCGTCATGAACCGATCGCGGTCGATGTCGCGCAGCACCTGCTCGACGTCCCGGCTCGAGTGCAGCGAGATGATCTCCGCCATGCGGCGAGTGAGCGAGAGGATCTCGCGGGCCGCGATCTGGATGTCGGCCGGCGTCCCGCGGAAGCCGCCCGAGCCCTGGTGGATCATGATCTTCGCGTTCGGGAGCGCATACCGCTTCCCGGCCGCGCCGCCGCAGAGGATCATCGCCGCCGCCGACATGCCCATCCCGAGGCACACCGTCGCCACGTCGGGCTTGACGTACTGCATCGCGTCGTAGATCGCCATCCCGGCGTAGGCCGAGCCGCCCGGCGAGTTGACGTACAGCCAGATGTCCTTCTGCGGATCCTCGGCCTCGAGGAAGAGCAGCTGCGCAGCGACCAGGTTCGCGACACCGTCGTCGACCTCCTGGCCGAGGAAGACGATGCGCTCCCGCAGAAGCCGCGAGTAGATGTCGAACGAGCGCTCGCCTCGACCGTCCGACTCGAGCACCATGGGGATGACCTGACCGACGACCACGTGTACCTCCTGTAATGTGCAACCGTTGGGTTGCTCACACAATAGCGCAACCAGGAGGTTGCAGATGATTCAGAGGGAGATCGTCCTGCCGGCCGGCCGCGAGGAGGTGTGGGCCGCACTCACCGACCCGAGCGAGCTCGAGAGCTGGTTCGCGAACGACGTCGAGCTCGACCTTCGCCCCGGCGGCGAGGCGAGGTTTCGCTGGCGGAACGGCGAGTCCCGCCGCGCCACCGTCACGGAGGTCGAGCCCGGCGAGCGCCTCGCCTTCGCCTGGGAGGACGAGGGCGAGGTCGAGTTCACGCTCGCCGACGACGCCGACGGGACGCGCCTGACGGTGGTCGAGACCTCACCTGCCTGGTCGACCGCGCTCGATCTGCACGCGACGGCCCTGGCGTATGCCTGACGAGCTGAACCAGGTCTTCTCCGCCCTCGCCGACCCGAGCCGCAGGCATCTCCTCGGCTACCTCGCAGACCACGGGACGGCGACCGCAACCGAGCTGACCGGCGAGCTGCCGATGACGCGGCAGGCCGTCGCCAAGCACCTCGCGACTCTCAGCGGAGCGGGGCTCGTCGAGGGCGAGCGGGCGGGCCGGGAGACCCGCTACCGCCTGACCAGGGCGGGAGCCGACTGGGACGACAGGCTCGACGCGCTCCGCCGGCACCTCGACCGCGGCGCCTAGCGGGGAGGCCCGCTAGGCTCGGGTCGTGACCTCGCTTCCGGACAGCGCCCGGGCCGTGATCGAGTCCGGCGCGCTCGCGCACCTCGTCACGCTGGGCGCGGACGGAGCGCCGCAGGTCAGCTGCGTCTGGGTCGGCCTCGACGACGACGAGATCGTCTGTGCCCACCTGAGCGGCGGCCAGCAGAAGCTGAAGAACGTCGCGCGCGACCCGCGGGTGGCGCTCTCCCTGGAGGCCGGGACGGCGAACGAGATCGGGATGCGCCACTACCTCGTCGTCCACGGGCGCGCCCGGATCACCCCCGGCGGAGCGCCCGAATGGCTCCAGCACCTCGCGCACACCTACGTCGGGCCCGACGCGGTCTTCCCGCCGATGCCCGACCCCCCGCCGGGCTACAAGCTCCGGATCGCAATCGACCGCGTCGGCGGCTTCGGCCCCTGGGCCTCCCGCTGAGCGATGGGGCTCTACGACCTCGTCCGCAACCTGCCGCTCGAGATCGAGGAGCTCGGCTTCGAGATCGACTCGCTCGAGCTCTCGCCGGAGTTCACGCGCCGGACGGCGACGGTCGAGCTGCGCGGCGGCGGGCTCGCGGGAGCCGGCGAGGACGTCACCTACGACGGCGGCGAGCACGAGCCCGGCCGCCTGCCGCGGCTCGAGCTGGCCGGCAGCTGGACGATCGAATCGCTCTCGAAGCGCCTCGAGGGCGAGGATCTCTTCCCCGCCGGCGAGCCGGCCCAGGCCGCCTATCGCGGCTACCGCCGCTGGGCGTTCGAGTCGGCCGCGCTCGACCTCGCGCTTCGCCAGGCGGGCCGGTCGCTCGGCGAAGCCGTCGGGCGGGAGGCGCGGCCGGTCACGTTCGTCTCCTCGACCAGGGCCACGTCACTCGAGGGCTGGCTCGAGCTCTACCCCGGGCTGCGCTTCAAGCTCGACCCGACCCCGGACTGGACGGACGAGGTCGTCGCGACCCTGGCCGCCCGCGGCGACGTCGACGTCGTCGACCTGAAGGGCCAGTACCACGGCACCGCCGTCGACAACCCGGCCGACGCCGAGCTCTACCGCCGGGTCGCGGAGGGGTTCCCGGCTGCGTGGATCGAGGACCCCGAGCTGACTCCCGAGACCGACGCGCTGCTCGAGCCGCATCGCGACCGGATCACCTGGGACGCGCCGATCCACTCGTGGGCGGACGTCGAGGCCCTCCCGTTCCCGCCCCGCTGCCTCAACTGCAAGCCGTCCCGGTTCGGGACCGTCGAGCGGCTGTTCGAGTTCTACGACCGCTGCGCCGAGCACGGGATCGCGCTCTACGGCGGCGGCCAGTTCGAGCTCGGGCTCGGCCGCGGCCAGATCCAGCTGCTTGCCGCGCTGTTCCACGCCGACGGCCCGAACGACGTCGCCCCGGGCGGCTACAACGCCGCGGCGCCGCTCGCCGGCCTGCCGGTGAGCCCGCTCGATCCCCGGCCGGACTCAACCGGCTTCCGCCGGGCAGGCTGACCCGCGGGCCTTCGCGAGCGCCCGCCGGAGCGCGGGCTCGCCGATCCGCCCGAGCGCCTCGTCCCAGGTGAGCCACTCGGCCGCGTGGACCTCGGCCGGGTCGGGCGCGAGCGCACCGCCGGCGACGACGAGGAAGCGCAGGTCGAGGTGGTGGTGCCCGTCCCACGGCACCCAGTGGACGTCGACGTCGAGCAGCCGGGAAGCCCCAGCCTGACCTCGAGCCCGGTCTCCTCGCGGGCCTCGCGGAGCGCGGCGTCGCCCGCCGAGCGGTCGCCCGGCTCGAAGTGGCCGCCGGGCTGGAACCACGAGCCGCTCTTGCGATGGTGGACGAGGAGCGTCCGCCGGCCGGGCCTCGTCGACGACGATCGCCGAGGCCGTGAAGTGCGCCTCGGGCTGGTCGCGCGAGAACGGCTGCTCGAGCGTCCCCGCCCAGCCGCGCATCCGCTCGAGGTCGGCCGCCTCCTCGGCGTCGGCCGGATCGTGCCCGGCGAGCAGCGCGACCAGGCTCGTCGCGCGTCACTCGTACTGGAGCGCTTCGAGCACGTTCAGCCGCGAGGCACGCCGGGCCGGGAAGATCGCCGCGAGCAGGCCGACGATGATCGCGGCGATCACGAAGACGACGATCGTGCCCCACGGCACCTCGAACGGGATGTCGCGGAGCGCCCGGTCGAAGACGAGCCCGAGCCCGAGCCCGACCGGGATCCCGAGCGCCGCGCCGAGCAGCGCCGTGATCACGGCCTCGTGCCGGATCATCCGCCGCGTCTGGCGGCGGGTCATCCCGACCGCGCGCAGCATCCCGATCTCGCGCGTGCGCTCGAAGACCGTCAGGATCAGCGTGTTCACGATCCCGAAGAGGCTGACGATGATCGAGAGCCCGAGCAGGATGTAGAGCAGGAGCAGGAACTGGTTCAGCCCCTGCTCCTGGTTCGAGACGAACTGATCCTTCGGTCTGGATCTTCGCGTCGGGATAGGGGCGCAGCACGGCGTTCAGCTTCGCGCGTGTTCGCCGGGGTGACGCCGCCCGGCATGTTCACGAACGTGTAGACGTTCTGCGGGTTCGGGTAGACCGAGTCGAAGGCCCCCGACGAGATCGTGACCGAGCCGAACGGCGAGCCGCCGCGCGGCGGAGCGACGATCGCCTTCACGCGCAGGTCGAGGAACTTGCCCCCGGGGGTCTCGAGCCGGATCGGCGAGCCGACGACGAGGTGGTGGTTCGAGGCGTAGCTCTTGTCGACGATCGCGCCGTGCGCGCCGAGGCCCTCGAGCGAGGCGTTCGACCCGGCCTGCCCAGCCGATCCGGATCATCTGGGAGAGCCCCGGCTCGACGCCGGTCACCTGGATCGTCTTCCCGAACGCCCGGCCGTCGCCGGCGCGGACGCCGGCGACGACGGTCGCGACTCCCGACCTGCGCAGCGCGTTCGCCGAGTCGACGCCGGTCGGCAGTGAACCCGTTCTGCGAGGTGAGCGCGTAGTCGGCGTGGAACTCGCTGCTGACCGCGCTCTCGAACTGCGACTTCAGGCCCTGGGCGAGCACGGCGACGACGGTCACGAGCGCGAGGCCGATCATCAGCGCGGCCGCGGTCGAGGCGGTTCGGCTCGGGTTGCGCATCGAGTTCGAGCGCGCGAGGTCGCCGGCCACGCCTCCGACGAGCGTCGCGGGCCGGCCGAGGACCGACGCGAGCGGCCGCGCGAGGCTCGGCGCCACCATCGCGACGCCGATGAACAGCCCGAGCACGCCGACGGCGAGCAGCAGCAGCCGGTTGCCGGTGGTCATCCCGTGGCCGAACGCGGCGTAGGCGACCACGGCCAGCGCGACCGCGCAGACGGCGACCGCGACGACCGGCCCGAAGCGGGCGAACCGCGACGGCGGCAGCACCGACCCCTCGCGGACGGCCGCGATCGGCGGCACGCGGGTCGCGCGCAGCGCCGGGCGCAGGCTCGCGAGCAGGGTGACGATCGTGCCGAGAGCGAGCGAGACGATCACCGTCCGGCTCGCGAACACGAGCCCCGTCTGGGGCAGGTCGGCGCCGAAGCACCTTGAACAGCTGGTCGAGCCCCTTGGCGATGCCGAGGCCGAGGAACAGCGCCGACGACCGAGGCGAGCAGGCCCGTCGTCAGCCCCTCGAGCGTGACGACCCAGAGCACCTGCCTGCCGGTTGGCGCCCGACCGTCCGCAGCGTCGCGAACTCGCGCGTCCGCTGGGCGACGGTGATCGAGAGCGTGTTGGCGATCACGAACGCGCCGACGAAGAGCGCGATCCCGCCGAACGCGAGCAGGAAGTAGCGCAGGAACGAGAGCTGGTCGCTCGTCTCCTTCGTGCTCTGCTTCGCCTGCTGCTCGCCCGTACGGACCTGGGTATTGGGCGGCAGCACCTTCTGGATCTCGGCGAGCAGCGCGGAGCTCGAAACGCCCGCCCTGGCCGCGACGTCGATCTGGTCGAGCTTGCCCTGCTTGTGGAAGAGCGCCTGGGCGGTCGGCAGGTCGAAGATGGCGAGCGTCGCGCCGCCCAGCGAGGATGCGCTGCCGAAGCGGACGATCGCGCTCAGCCGGAACTTCTGCTCTCGACCGGCTCGCGGGATGACCGAGACGGTCTGGCCGATCTTGTAGTGCTGGGCCGACGCCGTGCCCTCGTCGATCCCGACCTCGTGCGGCCCGGACGGCCAGTCCCCGGCGGTCAGGGTGAGCGGGTTGAACTGCGTCGAGCCGTTCGTGCTGAACGCGAGCCCCGGCGCGCCGCCGTTCGCGCCGACGACCTTGCCGTTCGAGCCGACGAACTGCGCCTGGTCGCCGATCCCGCCCTCGGCGTCGGCCACGTCGGGCAGGCCGCGGATCCTGGCCAGCGTCGACTGCGGGGAACGAGGGCGCGTTCTGCGAGCCCCCGAACGCCTGCTTCCCGGTGACGACGGCGTCGGAGCCTGCGTAGGCGGTCGAGAAGATCGAGCTGAACCCCGCGTTGATCGTGTCGGTGAGGACGAAGGTGCCGCTGACCATCGCGACCCCCATCACGATCGCGAGCGAGGTGAGGACGAGTCGCAGCTTGCGGCCGAGCAGGTCCTTGAGGGCGATCCGGATCACTGGGCCCGTTTCACTCGGGCGGCGCGATAGCGTCCAGCTCGTTCATCGTCTCGCGCACCTCGGCGGCGCTCGCGCCCTGCTGGTCGAGCACGATCAGCCCGTCGTTCGAGATAGAGGATCCGGTCGGCGATCGCGGCTGCATGGGGGTCGTGGGTGACCATCACGATCGACTGCCCGTAGGCGTCGCACGAGTCGCGCAGGAGGGCGAGGATCTCCTGACCCGACCTCGAGTCGAGGTTGCCCGTGGGCTCGTCGGCGAAGACGACGGTCGGCTTCGAGACGAGCGAGCGGGCGACCGCCACGCGCTGCTGCTGCCCGCCCGAGAGCTCGGATGGACGGTGCCCGAGCCGTTCGGTGAGCCCCACCTTCGTCACGAGCTCCCTGAACCAGCCGGTGTCCACCTTCGTCCCGGCGACCGAGAGCGGCAGCTTGACGTTCTCCTCGGCGGTGAGCATCGGAAGCAGGTTGTAGAACTGGAAGACGAAGCCGATGTGGGCGCGCCGCAGCTGGGTCAGGTGGTTGTCGTCCATCGTCGTGATCTCCTCGCCCGCGACGGTGACCGAACCGCTGGTCGGCTTGTCCAGGCCCGCGAGGATGTGCATCAGCGTCGACTTGCCCGAGCCCGAGGGGCCCATGACCGCGGTCAGCTTCCCGGGCTCGACCTCGAGCGAGACGCCGCGGAGCGCGTCGACCGCCGTCTCCCCCGCCCCGTACCGCCGGGTGAGATCCTGCGCGCTGACGACCGGGACTGCAGAGCTCATGCCCTCCCGAGACTACCGGCCGAACCGGGTCGCGGAGCGTCGGTGCGCACCCGACCCGGGCTCTCGCCGCGCCCCGCCGCGGCGCACCCGGCCCCACCAGCCCGATCGGCGCCGCGGAGGCCCAGTCCGGCGGGGACGGCTGGGGACGAGAATCCCCGCAAACGTCGCGAAGTCGGCACGAAGGCGTGCGCCTTTCGGGGCTAGGATCGAGCTTAGAAGGGCGGCGGGTGACGCCCCACCCGGGCGGGGGTGGCTCGGTTTGTGGGTGGGTCTGGCGCGGTCCGCGGCTCCGGCGGTCTCAGGAGACGGGCCCGACCGCCCGGTCGGTGCCGGGCCGAGGCGCCCTCCCGGCGGGAGCACCGCCCGGGCCGGGCAGCCGGCCGCCTACGTGGCGGCGGCGCCCGCGAACTCGGGGATGATGTGGCGGCCGTAGGCGACGAGCGTCTCTTCCTGATGCGTTCGTCATCAGGTAGATGTTGAACTGGTCGACCCCGACGGCCTCGAGCGCGCGCAGCTTCTCGACGCACTGCTCGGCCGAGCCGATCACGGAGAACCGGTCGCAGATCTCGTCGGTGACGAACTCGCCGTGGGCGGCGCCGACACGCGAGTGGTCCTTGTAGTCGTAGAACTTCCGCGCCTTGACGAAGTCGGTCAGCTCGGACGGGATGTCCGAGTTCCAGCCGTAGCGCTCGATCAGGTCCATGACGTGGTTCGAGACCATCGCCGGGAACCAGCGCACCTCCTCGCAGCAGGCGGCGAGGTCGTCGGAGACCTTCGAGGGCGCGCCGACGATGCACTTGAGCGCGGCCGGGTCGCGACCCGCCTTCTCGGCTGCCTTGCGAGCTGTGTCCATGATCCACTCGACGATCACGGGGTCGGCGAGCTGGATGATCACGCCGTCCGAGACACGGCCAGCGACCGCGAGCGCCTTCGGCCCGTAGCCGGCGATGTAGAGCGGAATCGCGCGGCTCCTTGCGGGCCCACGTCAGCTCGAGGCTCCTTGTCGTTCCAGACGACGCTCGTGCGCCGTTCATCAGCGCCTTGATCATCTTGCAGGCCGACTCGAACTCGGCCACCTTCACCGGCTGCAGCCCGATCACGCGGCGCGCGGAGTCGCCGCGGCCGATCCCCATCACCATCCGGCCGCCGGAGATGTCGTGGAGCGTCGCGTAGGCGCTCGCGAGCACGGTCGGCTCGCGGGTGCCCGGGTTCGTCACGAAATGCCCGAGCTTCATCGTGGTCGTCTGGTCGGCGGCGAGCGCGAGCAGCGGGATCGACTCCTGCCAGAGGATGTGCGAGTCGTAGGTCCAGCCGTACTCGAAACCCTCCTGCTCGGCAAGTCCGAGCAGCTCGAGGAACCGCGTGAACGGCGGGTCCGGAAGGACCGTCACTCCGAAGCTGATCCCCACCCGCGAGAGACTAGACCATCGCCGCGCGCGACCGCCTGCCCGTCAGCAATCGACGGAGCGACGCCGGCTCGGAGTCACCCTGTTCGGGCGCTTCCTGCCTACTTGCCGGCAGATGAGCCGCTACATGCGTTCTTCCCGGGTCTTCCTCTGTCTGGCCGCCGTGGCGTCGCGGCCCTCGCCGCCGCGGCCTCCCGGGGCGCGACCGGTCTCGTCACGGTCCATCCGAAGCACCTGCCGTTGAGCGTCGGCCTGCCGGCCGGCTGGGTCGCGACGTCGCTCATCCCGGGCAGCCGCTTCGATGCGGCATCCGGCGCCTTGCATCTCAACGTGACGACCGGCCCGTTCCCGGCGCCGTTCCAGTACTTCGCCAAGACGGAGAAGATCGCCGCCCGGGCGCACTACCGGGCCGAGGACCCGAAGGCATCCGTCAGGTCGCACGTCGTCACCCTCCCTTCGGGGCCCGCCGTGCTGACGACGGTGACGCTCACGCACGGCGCGCCGCTCGCGATCTACATCTATGCGCTGCTCCACAACAACGTGACCTACCACTTCACGTACTTCACGTCGCAGTCGCAGGCCGCGTCGGAGCGTCCGAGCTTCGCGGCCTCGGCCGGCTCGATCAAGTTCACGAAGTAGGCGCCGTGCCCGGCTGTTCGCGGCCGACCCCCTCCGTCGTGTGCCGTGACGGGCCGGTCAGCCGAGCGCGAGCCAGGCGAGCGTCTTCGACGCGAGCCGGTCGAGCGCCCGCACGGAGAGCTCGAGGTGCTCGGGCTTCGTGTCCTCGAGCTTCGTGTGCGAGAGGCCGCGCAGGCTCTGGACGAAGAGCATCACCGTCGGCACGCCGGCGCGCGAGACCTCGGCGGCGTCGTGGAGCGGGCCCGACGGCAGCCGGTGCGAGCGTGCCGGCGACCTCGCGGACCGCCTCGTCGGCGAAGCTCGATCAGCGTCTCGTCGAACAGGATCGGCTCGATGTTCCAGATCCGCTCCCAGCTCGACCTCGATGTTCTCCTCGGCGGCGAACCGCTCCGACGCCGCCTTCGCCGCCGCGAGCATCTGGGCGAGCGTCGGCCGCGTCGAGGTGGCGCTGGTCGAGCAGCTGCTCGGCGGTCTCGACGACCGAGGTGACGATCCCCGGCCTGCAGACGACGCCGCCCGAGGTGCAGACCGCGCCGCTCGCCGGCCTCGCGCGGCGATCTCGCGGATCTCGAGCGCGAGCTTCGCCGCGCCGGCGAGCGCGTCGCGCCGCTGGTCCATCGGCGTCGAGCCGGCGTGCGCGGCCTGGCCGCGCCAGGTGATCCGCGAGCGCTCGACGCCGAACGTGCCGAGCACGACGCCGAGCGGCAGATCCGAGCGACTCGAGCACCGGCCCCTGCTCGATGTGCAGCTCGAGGTAGGCGCCGGCGCCCTCGAGCTGCGAGCGCGCCTCGAGCGCCCGGTCGAGGTCGACGCCGTGCTCGCGCAGCGCGTCGGGCAGCGCGATCCCGTCCCGGTCGGTCAGCTTGCGCAGCTCGTCCTGGTCGCGCATCGAGCCGGCCGCGGCCGAGGAGCCGAAGAGCGAGCGGCCGAAGCGCGCACCCTCCTCGTCGGCCCAGTTGACGAGGCGCACCGGCACCGGCGGCGTGCCCTCCTCGGCGATCCGCCGCAGCACCTCGACCCCGGCCAGCACGTTGAGGGAGCCGTCGAGCCAGCCGCCGTTCGGCACCGAGTCGAGGTGGCCGCCGATCAGGAGCGCCCGGCTCGCCGTCGGCGCCGAGCGTGAACCACTGGTTCCCCGCCGCGTCGATCTCCTCGACGCGCGCCGGTGTCCGCGAGCTTGCCGCGCAGCCACTCGCGCGCCCGCTCCCACGGTCTCCGTCCAGGCGACCCGCTGGGCGCCGTCCTCGTCGCCGGTCAGCTCGCGGAGCTCCTCGAGCTCGGCGACCGTGCGGGCGGGATCGAGCGGCATCGGCGCCGATCCTAGCGACGCACACCGTGTAAGAATCGAGCGTGGCCGCCGCGTCGCAGCTGCACGTCCGGCCGGCGCAGCGGGCCTCGGTCGCGCCGGACGGCGGCCGGCGCATCGCCACCGGTCGTCGCCGTCCTGGCTCGTGCTCGTCGGCGCTCTGGGAGCTCTACCGCTGATCTGGACCTCGACCGGCTGGACGTGGCCGTTCGTCGTCGACTCGACCTCGATGCCGCACGTCTGGACGATCCTGAAGGCGTTCGGCCAGCCGGCGCAGGTGAACCAGCCGCCGCTCGCCCACGATCCTCTTCCACAAGACGCTCTTCACCGCCAAGGAGGCGGCCGCCGGCTTCGCGCTCGGCGCGATCGTCGGCTTCGCGCTCGGCGGTCGTGCTCGCCCACTCGCGGCTCGCCCAGCGCGGGCTTCCTGCCCTACATCGTCGCGAGCCAGACGATCCCGATCCTCGCGATCGCGCCGATGGTCGTGATCTGGGTCAACCCGAAGCTCCCGGGCGGGCTCCAGGGCTGGGGCGCCGTCGCGGTGATCGCCGCCTACCTCACCTTCTTCCCGGTCGCGATCAACACGCTCCGCGGCCTCCAGTCGGCCGACCCGCGCGCGCTCGAGCTGATGCGCTCCTACGCGGCCGGCCGCTGGGCGGTGCTCTGGAAGGTGCGCGTGCCCGCCGTCGCTGCCGTACGTCTTCTCGGCGCTTCAAGATCGCCGCCACGGCCAGCGTCGTCGGCGCGATCATCGGCGAGCTGCCGTCCGGCCTCCAGTCCGGCCTCGGCGGCGCGATCCTCAACTTCAACCAGTACTACTCGCTCGAGCCGCAGGAGCTGTGGGCGACGAACATCGTCGCCGCGCTGCTCGGGATCGTCTTCTTCGTCGCCGTCGTCGTCGCCGAGAAGCTCGTCGTGCGGCGCGCGCCGGAGCACGTCGGATGAGCGTCGCCGAGCACCCGGTCGTCGCGATCGAGCAGCTGACGAAGACCTTCCCGCGCGGGAACGTCACCGCGCTGCAGGAGATCGACCTCCAGCGTCGACGCCGGCGAGTTCGTCTCCCTGATCGGCCCGTCGGGCTGCGGCAAGTCGACGCTGCTGCGCGTGATCGGCGACCTGTCGAGCCGACCGCGGGCACGGTGACGCGTCAACGGCAAGCCCGCGCACCAGGCCCGCGCTCGACCGCGACTACGGGATCGTCTTCCAGGACGCCGTGCTGTTCGACTGGCGCACGGTCGCGAAGAACATCGCGCTGCCGCTCGAGATGCTCGGCTGGGACCGCACGAAGCGCAAGGAGCGCGTCGAGGAGATGCTCGAGCTGGTCGAGCTGACCGGGTTCGGCGACCACCATCCGTGGCAGCTCTCGGGCGGCATGCAGCAGCGCGTCTCGATCGCCCGGGCGCTCGCCTTCGAGCCCGCGCTGCTCCTGATGGACGAGCCGTTCGGCGCGCTCGACGAGATGACCCGCGAGCGGCTCAACCTCGAGCTGCTCTCGATCTGGCAGCAGCTCGGCTCGACCGTCGTGTTCGTGACCCACTCGATCTCCGAGGCGGTGTTCCTCTCGACGCGCGTCGTCGTGATGAGCCCGCGGCCCGGGCCGGATCGCCGGGATCGTCGCCGATCGACCTGCCCTACCCGCGCACCGTCGAGACGCGCGAGGACCCGCGCTTCTTCGAGCTCGTCACCGCAGGTGCGCGAGCTCCTGCGCAGCGGCGGCGAGCAGCTGCTGCCCGAGGAGGAGGCGGCACTCGGAGGCGGCCCGTGACCGCAACCGCGAGCCACGGCCGCCGCGCCGCCCGGCAGGTCGGCGAGTGGCTGCCGGCGGCGCTGATCCTCGTCGCCGCGCTCGCCGTCTGGCAGGGCGCGATCGCCGCCTTCCACGTGCAGCAGTTCCTGCTGCCGAAGCCGACCGAGATCGCACGGGCCCTCTGGCGACGACTGGCAGCACGCTCTGGCCGGCCGGCTGGTACACGTTCAAGGAGGCGCTCGGCGGCTTCGTCGTCGGCTCGCTGCTCGGGATCGCTCTTCGCGACCTTCGTCGCGCGCTTCCGGGCGCGTCGGAGCGGCGCTGATGCCGATCGCGATCGCCGCCAACGCCGTGCCGATCATCGCCTTCGCGCCGATCTTCGACGCCTGGTTCAACCCGCTCTCGCCCCACTCGAAGATGGCGATCGCCGGCGTGCTCTGCTTCTTCCCGGTGATGGTCAACACGCTGCGCGGGCCTGACGAGCGTCCGCCCCCAGCAGGTCGAGCTGATGCGGAGCTACGCGGCGAGCGAGCTCGAGATCTTCCGGCGCGTGCGCGTGCCGACCGCGCTGCCGTACGTCTTCACCGCGCTCAAGGTCGCGAGCGTGCTCGCGATGATCGGCGCGATCGTCGGCGAGTACTTCGGCGGCTCCTTCGACGCGCTCGGCGTGCTGATCCGCTCGGACGCGCAGATCCTCGACTTCACGACCGCGTGGGCCGGGATCGTCGTCGCCTCGCTGCTCGGGATCGCGCTCTACCTCGCGGTCGTCGGTCGCCGAGCGGCTCGCTCGTCCGCTGGGCGCCCGAGTTCCGCCACGCCTAGCCCGCCGGCGCTGCCGCAACGGGCGCCGTTGAGTTCGCGCGCCGAACCGGTCAGAATCCCCGCGATGTCTCACCCCGAGGAGAAGGAGAGCAGGATGAAGAAACGTTGGGTTCTGTGGCTCGCCGGCGGCGCGCTCGCGGCGGCGCTGACGATCGGCGCCGGCGCCGCGACCGCCACGACGCGCCACGCGCAGGCGACGAACATCACCCTGCAGCTGAAGTGGGTGCCGCAGGCGCAGTTCGCCGGCTACTACGCCGCGGTGAAGCAGGGCTTCTACGCGAAGGAGGGCCTGAACGTCACGCTCAAGAACGGCGGGCCCGACATCATCCCCGAGCAGGTCGTCGCGAGCGGCCAGGCGCAGTTCGGCGTCGACTGGCTGCCGAGCCTGCTGGCGGCGCGCGACAAGGGCACCGACCTCGTCAACGTCGCGCAGGTCTTCGCGCGCTCCGGCATGACGCAGCTCACCTGGAAGAGCTCGGGGATCACGACGATCGCCGACATGAAGGGCAAGAAGGTCGCGAACTGGCTCGGCGGCAACCAGTACGAGCTGTTCGCCGCCCTGGTCAAGAACGGCATGAACCCGGACAAGAACCAGGGCGTGACGATCGTCCAGCAGCCGTTCGACATGAACCTGTTCCTGAAGCAGCAGGTCGACTCGGCCTCGGCGATGACCTACAACGAGCTCGCCCAGGTGCTCGAGTCGAAGAACCCGAAGACGGGCAAGCTCTACACGCTGGCCGACCTGAACGTGATCAAGATGCAGAACGTCGGCACCGGGATGCTCGAGGACGGGCTCTTCTCGACCGGCTCGTGGCTGAAGAGCCCGGCCAACCAGGCGATCGCGGTCAAGTTCATCAAGGCCTCGCTCGAGGGCTGGATCTACTGCCGCGACCACGCAGGCGACCTGCGTCAGCGATCACGCTCGCAGTACGGGCCGACCCTGCCGAAGGGCCACCAGACCTGGCATGATGAACGAGATCAACAAGCTGATCTGGCCGAACGCGGCCGGGATCGGGATCATGAGCAAGGCCGACTACGCCCGGACGGCGACGATCGCGAAGCAGTTCGGCGTGATCTCGAAGGCGCCGTCGGGCGCCTACCGCACCGACCTCGCCGCCAAGGCGGTCGCCCAGCTGAAGGCGGCCGGCGTCGACGTGTACGGCAAGAGCTGGAAGCCCGCGATGGTGATGCTGACGGCCGGCGGGAAGTAGCGAAGGAGGGGCAGGGCGTCTGACGGCGGAGGGCCGCGGAGCTGCGGCCCTCCGCTCTAAGATCGCGGCGTCGAGCGAAAGGAGGAGCCGTGTCGGTTCTGATCAAGGGTGGCCGGGTCGTCACCGCGGCCGACGACTACGTCGCCGACGTCTTCGTCGACGGCGAGCGCGTGACGCTGATCGGCGAGTCGCTCGACCTGGAGGCCGACCGGACGATCGACGCGCGCGGGCAAGTACGTCCTGCCGGGCTGCGTCGACCCGCACACGCACCTGGACATGCCCTTCGGCGGCACGATCACGATCGACGACGTCGAGTCGGGCCAGATCGCCGCCGCCTTCGGCGGCACGACCTGCCACGTCGACTTCTGCATCCAGGGCGCAGGGCCAGACCTTCGCCGAGGCGCTCGCCGACTGGCACGCCAAGGCGGACGGCAAGCAGCTGATCGACATGGGCTACCACATCGCCGTCACCGACCTCACCGCCCCGCGGCTCGCTCGAGGAGCTCGCGACGCTGCCCGAGCAGGGCGTCACCTCGTACAAGCTCTTCATGGCCTACAAGGGCGCGCTGATGGTCGACGACGAGACGCTCTTCCAGACGATGGAGGTCGCCGCCCGCGACCGGCGCGCTCGTGATGGTCCACGCCGAGAACGGCGACGTGATCGACGTCCTCGTCAGGAAGGCGCTCGCCGCCGGGCACACCGAGCCGCACTGGCACGCGCTCACGCGGCCGCCCGAGATCGAGGGCGAGGCGACGAACCGCGCGATCCAGCTCGCGCACGTCGCCGGCGCGCCGCTCTACGTCGTGCACGTCTCCTGCAAGGAGGCCGTCGAGCCGATCGCCGCCGCCCGCGCGAAGGGCTGGGACGTCTGGGGCGAGACCTGCACGCAGTACTTCTTCGTCGACTACACCTTCCTCGAGCGGCCGAACTTCGAGGGCGCCAAGTACGTCTACACGCCGCCGCCGCGCGACAAGTCGAACCAGGACGTGCTCTGGCACGCCGTGCGCGACGGACGTCCTCTCGGCGATCTCGACCGACCACGCCGTGTTCAACTGGGACGGACCAGAAGACGCTCGGCCGCGACGACTTCTCGAAGATCCCGAACGGCGGCCCGGGGCTCGAGAACCGGCTCCAGATGATCCACCAGTTCGGCGTCCGCGAGGGCCGGATCTCGCTGAACCGGATGGTCGAGCTGCTCGCCACGAACCCGGCGAAGCTCTTCGGGCTCTATCCGCGCAAGGGAACGCTGGCGGTCGGCTCCGACGCCGACATCGTCGTCTTCGACCCGGAGAAGCGGGTCACGATCTCGGCCGCGACGCACCACTCGCGGGTCGACTACAACCTCTACGAGGGAACCGAGGTGATCGGCTCGCCCGAGATCGTGCTCCTCCGCGGGAACGTCCTGGTCGAGAACGACGAGCTCGTCGCCTCGCCCGGCATCGGCCGCTTCGTCCCCCGGGCGAAGTTCGGCCACGAGCTCACCGGCGCGAACGATCCCGTGACCGCGTGACCCCCGCGCGGGCCCGTCAGCCGAGCGCGTCCTCGAGCGCCGCGCGCAGCGCCCGGTAGCGGAACTCGAAGTCGCCGAGCCTGCCGGAGACGGCGCACTGGCCGTGCAGGAGCAGATCGGCCTGCTCGCCGAGGGCGAGCCTGAGGGCGAACACCGGCGCGGGCAGCAGCGCGGGGCGATGCAGCACCGCGCCGAAGGCCTTCGCGGCCTCCCGCTGGCGAAGCTGCTGGGGCGCAACGGCGTTGACCGGGCCGGACAGCGCCTCGTCGTCGATTGCCCGGCGGTAGATGCCGACGATGTCGTCGAGGTGGATCCACGGGAAGGGCTGCCTGCCGCTGCCGAGCGGCCCACCCGCGAAGAGGCGGAACGGCAGCGCCATCAAGCGGAGCGCCTGAGCGCCGGGCCCGACGACGAGCGAGGTGCGGACGGCGACATGGCGCACCGGGGCGGCGGCGGCGGCGGCTTCCCAGGCCACACAGAGACCGGCCAGGAACGAGCGCCCGGCCGGAGAGGACTCGTCGACGAGCTCGTCCCCGGAGTCGCCGTAGAAGTCGATCCCGGAGGCCGTGACGAGCACCGACGGCCGCCGCGCGGCGGCGTCGATCGCCTCGACGAGGGCACGCGTCGTGTCGACGCGACTCGAGCGGATCGCCTCCTTGCGGCGGGTCGTCCAGCGCGGTCCTCCGATCGAGACGCCGGCGAGGTTGACGATCGCGTCGGCGCCCTCGACCTCCGCCGCAACCCTGTCCCAGCCGACCGACCTGGCCGCGGCCGCGGGCTTCCTCGAGACGACGACGGCGTCGTGCCCGTCCGCGAGAAGCGACGCGGTCAGCCTCCTGCCGACGTAGCCGAAGCCGCCCGCGACGATCACCTTCACTGCCTCGTGCCCCCCATCCCGGCTACCGCCCTCCAGACTCGCTCGAGTGATTGAAGCAAATGGCCGAGCGTGCCCCGGACCGCCTTCCCGCTCAGTAGCCCCACTTCGCGAGCGAACGCTTCAACGCCGCCACGAACTTCTGGTTCTTCGGCCAGAGGGCGGGGCCGTCCAGGTAGCCGGCCTTGAGGGCGGTCGCGAGCTCGCCGTCGCACGCCGAGGCGAGGCCGAGGCGGTACTCGTCGGCGCACCAGGCGGCGATCACGCCGCGGACGTCGGCGTCCGGCTTTCCGCGCTGGCCGAGGTAGACGCGCCACCACAGCTTCGCGTCGGAGCCGACGAGGTCGAGCCTCGACGAGGTCACGTCGGCGAACCGTCCGGCGGGGTCGATCGTCCAGACCTGGACCGGGAGCCCCGAGCCGGCGAAGGAGGTGAACGCGTAGGCGAAGCGGTCGTCCGCGCTGACGAACGAGAACGTCCCGTCGTGCCGCTCGCCGCGGTAGCCGGGGTCACCCCAGTCGTGGAACAGCAGGCGACCGGGATGAGCGCCGTCCACCAGGACGACGAGGCTCTGGAAGCAGCAATGAGCGCCGCCGCTGAAGAGCTCGACGAGCGCCTCGGCGAGGCTGCCGCCCCAGACGTTCTCGAGCTTCAGGGTGTGCCGGCTGCCCGGGCTGCAGCGCTCGGGAGTGCAGAGCGAACGCGAGAACACCGTCCGGCCGCCGTTCTTGACCACCAGCTCGAGGTTGCGGTAGTCGTACCCACCGAACTTCGTCGGCCGTCGCTGGATGCTGAGCGCGGCGCTGACGGGCCCGGCGTGGCGCTCGCTGGTGACCGTCTTCCAGGCGGGCGGCGATGCGGCCGCTGCGCCGGCTGCGAGAACGGCGCTGGCGACGGCGGCCGCTGTGAGCGAGCGGATCAGCGGGTCTGCGGGAACCCGAGATCGACCTTCGAGGTGGCCGGGTCGGGCCAGCGCGAGGTGACGACCTTCGAGCGCGTGTAGAAATCGATCCCCTCCGGGCCGTAGATGTGACGGTCGCCGAAGAGGCTGTTCTTCCAGCCCCCGAACGAGTAGTACGCGACGGGGACCGGGATCGGGACGTTGATCCCGACCATCCCCGCCTGGACGTCGAACTGGAACTGGCGGGCGACGCCGCCGTCGCGGGTGAAGATGGCAGTCCCGTTGCCGTAGGGGCTCTCGTTGACGAGCCGGATCGCGTCGTCGTAGGTGTCGACGCGGGTGATCCCGAGCACCGGCCCGAAGATCTCGTCGCGGTAGTTGTCCATGCCGGGCTCGACGTTGTCGATCAGGGACGGGCCGAGGAAGAAGCCGTCGCCGGGCGGCGCCGACTCGCGGCCGTCGACGACGATCGTCGCCCCCTCCCCGGGCGCCCGCTCGACGTAGGAGGCGACCCGGTCGCGATGCTCGCGCGTGACGAGCGGGCCCATCTCGGAGTCGGGCTCGAGCCCGCCTCCGACCTTCACCTTCGGGATCCGCTCCTTGATCGCCTCGACCAGCTCGTCGCCGATCCCGGCCACGGCGACGACCATCGAGACCGCCATGCAGCGCTCTCCGGCGGAGCCGTAGCCGGCGGAGACCGCCGCGTCCGCGGCCATCGCGACGTCGGCGTCCGGAAGCACGATCATGTGGTTCTTCGCCCCGCCGAGCGCCTGGCAGCGCTTGCCCCGCGCCGTCGCATTCCCGTACACGTACTGGGCGATCGGGGTCGAGCCGACGAACGAGACCGCCGAGACGTCCGGATGCTCGAGCAGCGCGTCCACAGCCACCCTGTCGCCGTGGACGACATTGAAGACACCCTCCGGAAGCCCCGCCTCGGCGAGCAGCTCGGCCGTCAACGCCGAGGCCGACGGGTCCTTCTCCGACGGCTTGAGGACGAACGTGTTCCCGCAGGACAGCGCCGGCGCCCACATCCACATCGGGACCATGGCGGGGAAGTTGAACGGGGTGATCCCGGCGACGACGCCGAGCGGCTGGCGAATCGAGTAGACGTCGATCCCGGTCGAGGCCTGCTCCGAGAAGCCGCCCTTGAGCAGGGCCGGAATCCCGCAGCAGAACTCGATCACCTCGAGCCCGCGCGCCACCTCGCCCAGCGCGTCGCTCAGGACCTTCCCGTGCTCTGCGGTCAGCAGCCGCGCCAGCTCCTCGCGATGCTGGTTGAAGAGCTCGCGAATCCGGAAGAAGAGCTCGGCCCGGCGGCCGAGCGAGAACGCGCGCCAGCCCGGAAACGCAGCCTTCGCCGCCTGAACTGCGAGATCGACCTCCTCCGGGCCCGCGAAGCCGACAACGCCCGTCTGGACGCCGGTCGCCGGGTCGAAGACCGGGCCCGTCCGGCCCGAGCCGCCCCCGTGGCGCCGGCCGCCGATCCAGTGGTCGATCGTCTTCACCGCAGTCGGTGCGTCCGCCAGTTCCGTCATCTCCGCCTCCTCGAGATCGTCACTCGGAGCGTACCGCGAGGTAGCGTCGCGCGAGTGAGGGAAACCCTGCTCGAGCTGGCGGAAGAGCCCGGCCTCTGGATCGTCCCCGATCCGGCCGACGAGACGATCCTCGGCGACGGCTACTGCCTCGTCAGCTGGGGCCGGCGCGCGACGGTCGAGCGGATCAGGCTCGGCGACGTGCCGGGCGCGCTCGCGCAGGCAAGGGCGCTGGCTCGGGAACGCGCGATCGACGAGGTGACCTGGTGGGTCGGGGAGCGCTCGACGCCGCCCGGGCTCGCCGGGCAGCTGCTCGAGCTCGGCCTCATCCCGGACGACGACACCCCCGAGCTGACCTCCCTGACGATCGACCGCAGGCCGGCGGGCGGGCCCGCGGTCGAGGTGCGGCGCGTGAGCACGTTCCCCGACTACGTGCGCGCGGTCGAGCTCGAGTGGGAGGTCTGGAACCTCCCCGCCGAGGCGCGCGAGGAGCGGCGCGCCCGCGCACGCGAGCACTGGCGCCTGCTCGTGGCCGACGGCCGCACCGGCCACTACCTGGCCCTCCTCGAGGGCCGGCCTGCGGGCTTCGGCCGGGCCGTGTTCACGCCGCACGCGGCGATCCTGCTCGGCGGCGCCACGCTCCCGTCGGCCCGCGGCCGCGGCGTCTACACGGCGCTCGTGCACGCACGCTGGGACGAGGCGGTCGAGCGGGGAACGCCGCGGATCGCCGTCTCCGCCGGAGCGATGTCGGCGCCGATCCTCGCCCGGCTCGGCTTCGAGCCGATCGGACGGGTCCGGCTCCTGACCGACCGGCTATAAGATCGCCTGGTGGCCACTGTCGAGGAGAACGCCAGGCTCGGACAGCAGATCGTCGAGGACGCCAGGCGCTACGTCCTCTACTCGTGGTCTGTGCAGGACGCGATCAACCCGATCGCGGTCGCCGGCGCCGAGGGCCGCCACTTCTGGGACTACGACGGCAAGCGCTACCTCGACTTCGCCTCGCAGCTCGTCAACGTCTCGATCGGCTACGGCCACCCGAAGGTCGTGGCCGCGATCAAGGAGCAGGCCGAGTCGCTCGCGACGATCGGGCCGCCGATGGCGACCGAGTCCCGCTCGCGGCTCGGGAAGCTGCTCGCCGAGGTCACGCCGGGCGACCTCTCGCTGTCGTTCTTCACGAACGGCGGCGCGGAGGCCAACGAGAACGCGATCAAGCTCGCGCGCTGGTACACGGGCCGCCACAAGGTGATCGCCCGCTACCGCAGCTACCACGGCGCCACCGGTGGAGCGATCACGCTCACCGGCGACCCGCGCCGCTGGCCGGCCGAGCCCGGCATCCCCGGCGTCGTCCGCATGCTCGACCCCTACACCTATCGCTGCCCGGCGGGCCATCCCGACCCCTGCCCGGTGTGCAGCGGCGCGCCGCATCTCGAGGAGATCCTGATGTACGAGGGCCCCGAGACCGTTGCGGCCGTGATCCTCGAGACCGTGACCGGGACGAACGGGATCATCGTCCCGCCGGACGGCTACCTCCGGTCGATCCGGGAGGTCTGCGACCGGCACGGGATCCTGCTGATCGCCGACGAGGTGATGGCCGGCTTCGGACGCACCGGCAGGTGGTTCGCGGTCGACCACTGGGACGTCGTCCCCGACATCGTCACGGTGGCCAAGGGGATCAACTCGGGCTACGTGCCCCTGGGCGCGATGGTCGTCCGGCAGGAGATCGCAGACTGGGTGCGGCCCCGCTTCTTCGCCGGCGGCCTGACCTACTCCGGTCATCCACTCGCGTGCGCGTCGGCGGTCGCCTCGATCGAGGCTTTCCGGGAGGAGGGAATCGTCGAGAACGCGGCCGCGATGGGCGAGGTGTTCCGCGGCGAGCTGGCGAGGCTCGCCGCCGTGCACCCGTCGATCGGCGAGGTGCGGGGCCTCGGCTGCTTCTGGGGCCTCGAGCTCGTCAGGAGCCGCGAGACCCGCGAGCCCCTCGTCCCGTTCAACGGGGGCGGCGAGGCCGCGAAGCCGGTCTCGGCGATGGTCCGGCACGCGCTCGCCAAGGGCCTCTACCTGATGGCGCACTGGAACGTGGTCATGGTCTGCCCGCCGCTGACGATCACCCGTGAGGAGCTGGACGAGGGGATCTCGCTGCTCGACGACGCGCTCGCGGTCGCCGACGAGTTCGTCGACTAGCCGCGGCCTAGGCGATGCCGGTCGTGCCGGTCGCCTGAAGCCCGGCGGGGCTCGCCCAGACGAACGCCGTGCCGACGTTCGCGCCGACCGCCGAGGAGGCCGCGCCCACCCCGCCCACCGGATTCCCGCGCGCGTCGCAGGTCGCGTAGCGGTAGACGCCGATCCGGCCGGGTGACTGTCCGCTCGCCGGCTTGACCGCGAACTCGTTCTCCTTCTGGCACCAGAACACGGTCCCGGGCGCCACGGCAGCCGTCGTGCCGTTCGTCAGGTCGAGCACGCGCTTCTTTCCCGACGGGATGGTGACGGCGAGGTGGGTCGAGTCCCGGATCGGCGCCTCGCCGAGCAGGAGCCCGGCGAAGTCGGTCACGCGCAGACGCCACGTGATCTTGCCCGTCGCCCGGTCGAAGCCCTCGAGCGTGAGCGTCGCGCCCCGGGAGGTCAGGATCGTCCCGTGCGCGAATGTCGCCGTGCCGGTCATCAGGCAGATGAAACGGACGTCGAGCAGGCCGCTCCCGCACTGGAACTCGCCCGGGTCGCGCCACACGACCTTCCCGGTCTTCGCCTCGAACGCGACCGTCAGCGTCTTCGCGAGGCTCAGCACCTTGTTCGACGGGGCGGCGCCGACGCTCCCGACGTCGAGCGGGCCGTACCGGTCGACGTCCCAGCCGTTGTCGGGGCTGTAGCTCGCGCTGCCGAAGAGCGCCGCCACGCGCTTCGACCAGCGAATCCCGCCCGGCGTCTGCAGCTGCGAGAACGTCGGGTGGACGGCGGCGATCTGGTAGAGACCGGGCGGAGTCGAGATCAGCCGCTCGATGCCGTTGACGGCGGCCAGCGCCTTGCCGGTCGAGGGAGAGATCGCGACCAGGCCGAACGAGTTCGTCGCGGCGGCGATCGTGACGCAGAAGGCCGTGCCGAGGAGCGGCTCGGGGCACTTCGTCGGCTGGTCGGTGACCAGGACCGGGTGAACGCTGCGCCAGAGCTTCGTGCCGGTCGCCACGTCGACGCCGGCGAAGTCGACCCCGCCGCCGCCGAAGGCCGCCTCGGGCAGCAACGCAAGCGCGATGCCGCCGACGACGACCGGATCGCTCGCGACGCCCGCCGTGATCGCCGAGTAGGAGTACGGCACCTTCCAGGCGAGCTTGCCGCTGGCGGGATCGATTCCCTCGAGCCAGAGCGCCTTGTTCTTCGCGGACACGACGACCACGACCCGGCCGCCTGCCGCCACCGGGCCGCCGACGACGTGCAAGCCCCGGTCGGCCCAGAGGATCCCGCCGCCCAGGCGGGCCCCAGACGGCGGCGCCGAGCCGCCGACGGCAGCCGCCAGCAGCGCAAGGGCGACTGCGATTCTCGCCGGCGCCTTCCAGGGTCGGTGGCTCATCCCGACCAGCCCCGCCCGGGCCGGATTCCCTCGCCGGCAGCCGCCGCCGGCGCGGCCGGTCCGACCCCGGGCCCGATCGGAGCCTTGCCTGCCGGGTTCTCGAAGGTCATCGCCTGCCCGATCATCGTCCCCCCGTGTCGATACGTTGGAAGGCTCTCTGTATATAGCAGCGCCCGCGCCTATAGCAGCGCCCGCGCCGCAACTGGGTGCTCGGCCGGCCTGCTAGCGTGGTCGCGCGTGCCCGTCAACCTCCGCCCGGCATGACCGACCCCGTCTCGTGGTTGCAGATCGAGCCTGGCTGGAGCGTCGCCGGATCCGACGGCGCGATCCTCGGCGCCGTCCGGACGGTCACGGGAGACAAGCAGGCCGACATCTTCGACGGTCTCGCCGTCGGCGCCGGCGAGACGGATCCGATCCGCTACGTGCCCGGCGAGCAGGTGGCGGCGATCTTCCCGGGCGAGGTGAGGCTCCGGATCTCGGCGGCGGAGTTCGGCGGGCTCGACCGCTACGAGGCGCCGCCGCCCGAGGCTCCGCTTCGCCTTCCCAGGCGCTCGCTCGGGAGCCGGTTCTCGGACTGGCTACGGGGAGGGCGCTGACCTCCTCAGCCCGACGGGCCGTCCAGGGGCACCCGAGCAGGGGCGCGCTCGTCGTGCCAGTCCGCAAGTAGCGTCCGCTCGCGCTCGGGCGAGAGTCCGGCCTGGGGCCTGACGAGCCCCCCGGCGCGGGCCGCCGCCGCGTCGAAGCCGCCGTCCAGGTCGAGCACGTCGCCGATCGTCTCGCCGATCGGTCGAAAGGTCAGGCCCGCCGCCTCCGCCTTGCTCGCATCGACGAACGGATAGCCGCCGTCGAGCTCGGGGACCCAGAGCGGCAGCTCGCTGTAGGGAACGACGCCGTGGCCGAGCAGGAAGGCGTCGTCGACCCAGGTGAAGGCGGCGTCGCTGCCGGTGATCTTCTTGCACTCGTCGAGCAGGTCGCCCATCGAGAGTGCTGTGCCGGGGCCGGCGGCGTTGTAGATCCCGGTCGCCTTCGCCTCGACCAGGCGAATCGTCCACCCGGCGAGATCGCGAGCGTCGATCAGCCAGATGCGGCAGTCCGGCCTGCCCGGAGCGAGCACCTCGCCGCCCTGCGCCACGCGCCGGGGCCAGTAGCCGAAGCGGCCGGTGTAGTCGTGGCGGCCGACCACGAGCCCGGGACGGATCACGAGCGTGCGCCCGGGGAGCGCCGCCTCGACCGCCTGCTCGCACAACGCCTTCAGCGGCCCGTAGGCCGCCGTCACGTCCTCACTCTCGGGATCGTCCGCGGGCTGGGTGGCGCTCTTCTCGTCAAGGCGTTCGGCGTCCGCGTAGACGGAGAGCGACGAGACGAAGACGTACCGCTCGACGCGTTCCGCGAGCCGCTCCGCCGAGCCGCGAACCACGCGCGGAACGTACCCCGAGGTGTCGAGCACGGCGTCGAACTCGCGGCCGTCGAGCCGCGCGAGATCCGACTTCCGGTCGCCGGTCACGTGCTCGGCCTCGGAAAAGAGGCCCGGGTTCGTCCGGCCGCGCGTGAAGAGGGTCATCTCGTGGCCGCGCTCGAGGCCGGCCTCGACGAGGTGGCGGCCCACGAATGCCGTGCCCCCCAGGACGAGCAGCTTCACGCCCTGAGACTACGTCGCCGGCAGCCGAAGCCCTCCGGCGAGCGGCAGCTTCCGCTCTCGCGGCTGTCGGCGGTTCCCGTCCCGGGCAGCGTCGCCGCGGCAGCTGCCGTCGAGGCGCTAGAACATCGGCTAGCGCCGACGTTCAGCTATAGGTTGGAGGAGCGTTTCTCCGTCGCCCCGAAAGATCCGAACATGCCGACCTTGCAGACCGCCCAGACATCGTCCACCCCGACCGGGGGCGAAGCCGCGTGAGCTTCCGTCAGGGCGAGGCGGAGCCGCCGGTCGGGCCTGCGCCGCCGGAGGGGCCCGGGATCGCACCCGCGCCGGCCGTGCCTCCCGCCGCGCCCATGCTGCCCGTCACCGGCCCGCCCCATCGCTACACCGCCCGCTTCACCGTCATCTACGTCGCGCTCGGCCTGATCCTGGCGGGAGCGATCGTCGGAGTCGTCGTCATCGCCCTCCAGCCCGGCCCCCGCCAGCCGGCGGCGTGGTCGAGCTGGCGGCCCACCTCGAGCAACGTCGCCAAGGCGACCCAGCAGATCGTCGACCACGTCGCGCCGGAGTACCGGATGGACGCCGCGGGCGCGCCGCTCGTCGAGGTGCTCCCGGGCACCCCGGAGCTGACCCGGTACTCGAAGGTCAGCACCGTCTCGACGATCGCTATCCGGTCGACGGCGTCGAGCCAGAACTTCCGCCTGGTCAGCGGGACGACCGCCTACCAGGACCAGTTCTGCGGGCTCGGCAGCTACTGCTCGATCAAGGGCGGCACGCCGAGCATCAGCCGCGACCGGCTCATCCGCCGCGAAGCGCTCGAGATCGCGCTCTACACGTTCAAGTACCTGCCGCAGATCAACTCGCTGATCGCCTACATGCCGCCTCCACCCGGGCGTCTCCCCTCGACGCTGCTCTTCCTCGAGCGCAGCGCGTTCCCGACCCAGCTCTCGGAGCCGCTCACGAAGACGCTCCCGCTCGCGACGCCGCCGCTCCCCGGAGCCCCCGACCCGACGGAGGCGGCCCGGATCGACAGGCTGACGCTGCCGATGCAGTACAGCTTCCAGTACCAGGCGCTCTCGAAGAACACGGTGGCGCTGGTGCTCACCTCCGCCTGACGGCGGAGCCGGATCCGAAGATCGTCCGCCACGCAGCAGAAGAGCCGGCGAATATGTGGCCGGCTCTCCTGGTCAAACGGACGGGTTGGGTTGCGTCGAAGGTGTCATCGGCCGCAGTCGCGGAAGACATGAGTCCCTCGATCGGGGGATATTTCACGACCGGGCCGGCGACCCCGCCGTGCCGGGCCCGGCGGCTCAGAAGCTGTAGCGCTGCTCCTGCCAGGGGTCGGCGTCGTTGTGGTAGCCGTAGCGCTCCCAGAAGCCCGGCCGGTCGACGGCCGAGAGGTCGATTCCCTTCAGCCACTTGGCGCTCTTCCAGAAGTACCTGTGGGGAACGACGAGCCGGAGCGGGGCGCCGTGCTCGGGGGTCAGAGGAGCGCCGTCGGCGTGGGTCGCGAGCAGGGCGTCGTCGTCCTCCAGCGCGGCGATCGGGATGTTCGTCGTGTAGTCGTGCTCGGCCTGGGCGATCGCGAATCGCGCCGTGGGGCGGGGACGGCAGAGCTTCGCCAGCTCGCGCCAGTGGAGGCCTTCGAACGCGACGTCGAAGCGGCTCCAGCGGGTGACGCAGTGGATGTCCTGCACGTTGCCCGAGCGTGGGAGCTCGTCGAGCTCCTCCCAGGTCAGCTCGAGCTCCCGCTCGACCTCGCCGCTCACCCGGAACCGCCACGTCGCGAGGTCGACGCGCGGGACGCCGCCCGCGTGGAGCACGGGCCACTTCTCGGTCAGGTGCTGTCCGGGCGGCAGCCGGGCCGGGTCGAGCCCGGCCGCGCGCATCTTTCTCTCGTCGCTCGACCTGAACACGCGACCTACACTAGACGTCCAATGGGGTCGATCGCGACCAGGGCCTACATCAGGCCGCGTGCCTACGTCCGCGTCCAGGGGCCCGATGCCGCCGACCTGCTGCAACGGATCGTCTCCAACGACGTCCTCGCCGGCCCGGTGTGCGAGGCTCTGCTCCTTACTCCCCGCGGACGCGTGATCGCCCCGCTCGTCGTCTGGCGGCGCGGCGAGGACGACTTCCTGCTCCTGACCGAGCCCGAGCTCGGGGAGCCTGTCCGCGCCCAGCTCCGGCGGATGCGCTTCGCCGCCAGGTGCGAGATCGAGCCGGAGGAGCACGTCTCGACGGTCGTCATCGGCGGCGCGGACGGGATCCCGACCCTCGACTACGGTGTCCCGGCGGTCGAGGTGCTCGACGGGGACGTCGACGGAGAGCCCGCGGACGAGGAGCTCGAGCGGCTGCGCATCCTCGCGCGCACCCCACGCTGGGGCCGCGAGATCGACCCGGACATCCTGCCGGCCGAGGCCGGGCTCGACGAGCGCGCCGTCTCCTTCACGAAGGGCTGCTACCCGGGGCAGGAGCCGATCGCACGCCTCCACAATCGCGGCCACGTGAACCGCACGCTCCGCGTCCTCGAGCTCGCCGGCGATGCCGCCGATCCGGCCTGCGAGGTACACCACGGCGATCGCGTGGTCGGCCGCGTCACGAGCGCCGTCCCGGGCCTCGCCCTCGCCTACGTCCGCGTCGAGGTGCCGGCCGGCGCAGAGGTCGAGGTGGCGGGCCGCCCGGCACGGATACACTGAGCAGCCCCGCGCCCGTAGCTCAGGGGATAGAGCGCTGCCCTGCGGAGGCAGAGGCCGCAAGTTCGAATCTTGCCGGGCGCATGTTCCTGACGAGGCCACCTCTGGCTCCGTTCGAGGTGTGACGGCCGGGCCTCGCTCCGAAGCGATCGCGAGGCGGGAGATCGCGAGCAGGCTCGGGGACGCCGCGAAGCTCGCCCCGCCGCCCGAACCGCTCGACAGGGCGCTCGAGCGCGCCCACCCGCCCGGCAGACCACCCGATCGGGGCTAAAGGCGAACGCCTCGTTGTCCGATCGGTAAATCGTGCGTCTCCCGAGCCACGCCGTCTTGCTCGTGTTCGTCGCCTGCCTGCTCGCGCCGGCCGCAGCCGCAGCGCCTCTTTCCCCGTCGGCCTATCGTGACCACCTGAACGCGCTCTGCATCGACTTCCAGCCCAGGCTCGCGGCGGTCGACGCGCGGGCTGCGCAGGCGCACGAGGCGAACGACTGGGGCGCCTGGTACGAGGCGATGACCGCGGGGATCAAGGTCGCTCTCGACGAGAACAGGACCCTCGAGAAGATCTCCGTCCCGGTGGCGATGCGCGGGAGCATGGCTCCCGTCCTGAGGATCATCCGCCGGTCCGACGGCATCATGCGCACCGCGCAGGCGGACCTGGGCAGGTACGACATGAACGGGTTCACCGCGGAGATCGTCAGGGTCGAGCCGCTCGCCAAGCCGCTCAACGTCGCCTTCTCGAACGCAGGGCTCGGCGACTGCGGCCAGCCGTAGGAGCGCATCGGGCTCGCCGGTGGGACGAGCTCCGGCCGCCCGGGCCCGTGGCGTTCGCGAACCGGTCGGCGCGGGGTCGGGCGGCGCTCCTGCCTGCGCTGGGCTGCGAAGCCGGACAGCCGTCGGCGGCGAGCGCATAGAGTCACTTCGAAGCGGTGATCGAGACGGGAGGGACCGGGTCGTGACGACGCTCTACCTGCGCGAGGCCGACGTGCAGGAGCTCCTGACGCCGGCCGACGCCGTCGAGGCAGTCGAGCAGTCGCTTCGCCGGCTCGCCCGCGGGGTCGTCGAGAATCGGCCCCGCGAGCGCCTGCAGCTCGACGACGGCCAGTTCGCTGTCATGGCGTGCGTGGATCGTGAGCTCGGCTACGCGGGGCTGAAGTCGTATGCCTGGACGACGACCGGGACACCGTTCGTCGTGCTGCTCTTCTCGCTGGACGAAGCAAGCCTCGCCGCGGTGATCGAGGCGGACAAGCTCGGGCAGCTGCGAACCGGCGGGGCCTCGGGCGTCGCCTCGCGCCACCTGGCGCGGAAGGGGGCCGCGAGCCTCGGGGTGATCGGGTGCGGTTGGCAGGCCGCCTCCCAGATCGCCTGCATCCGGGCGGCGCTGCCCTCGATCGAGCGGGTCGTCGCCTACTGCCGCAACGAGCAGCGGCTCGCCGAGTTCTGCCGCGCGAACCGCTGCGAGCCGGCGGCGTCGAGCCGGGAGGCGGCCGAGCACGACGTCGTCGTCACGGTCACGACCTCGAAGGACCCCGTGCTACGCGGCGAGTGGCTGCCCGAGGGTGCGCTCGTGTGCGCGGTCGGCGCCAACGATCCCTCCCGCCGCGAGCTCGACAACGCCGTGCTCGAGCGCGCGACCTTCGTCTGCTGCGACTCCCGCGAGCAGTCGGTGCTCGAGTCGGGCGACCTGATCGAGCCGGTCGAGCGGGGCGTCCTCGACTGGCTCGAGGTGCACGAGCTGCAGGAGGTCGTCTCCGGCGAGGTGCAGGGCCGCACGTCCGAGTCGGACCTGGTGGTCTTCAAGTCGAACGGCATCGCCGCCTGGGACCTCGCCGCGGCGGCGCACGTCGTCGAGCTCGCACGCGAGCGGGGCGCCGGGACCTGGATCTGACCGCCGTCTACGCGGGGGCGGGGGGGCGGTGCGCTGCGACCATGTCCTCGCCGACGGCGTGGAGGATGTCGGGGCGGTCGAGCAACCGCGGCACCTGGTCGGCGGAGAGCCGGTTCGTGACGTAGGCATCCTTGAGGATCTCGTCGAGCGACCTTCCCGCGTGGTGCTCCCGGATCACGTACTCCGCGACGAGCTCCTCCTTCTGCGACCTGGAGGTCAGGAAGCCGAACGGCGTGCGAAGGATGTCGGCGACCCTGCCCATGCCCTCGATTCTAGTTGGTTGCCCCGGGCTGCCTCCGGGTAAGAGACAGCGCCCTCGGGAAGCCGAGACCGGGGATCGTCCTGCCCGCCGACCCGGGGCAGCTGCAGGGGATCGACCGGCCCTGATCGGCGCCGTCTGCAAGGGGCATGTCCGATCGGGCCCAGCGTCGAGCGGCCTGCTCCGCCGATCCGCCTAGTAGCGGCGGGAAGGCGGCTCGGCCGCCGGCCAGTTCAGGTTCGCGTCGGGGATCGGGTCGCCGTGGGGATCGTGGGTCGGGTAGCCGAGGGCCCGGTCGATTCGCTCCTCGAGCTCCTCGGAGATCACGTGCTCGAGCCGGTCGGCCTCCTCGTGGACGGCCTCGACGTCCAGGCCGAGGGTCTGGGCGAGGTACAGCTCGAGCAGCCGATGGTGGCGGATCACCTCGAGCGCGACCTGCTCGCCGGCGGGTGTCAGCCGGGCGCCCCGGTACGGCTCGTGCTCGAGCAGGTCGAGGGCCGCGAGCTTCTTCAGCATCACCGACGCCGACGCCGGCGAGACGCCCTGGTCGCGGGCGAGCGCGGTGACCGTCGCCCGACCGCCTGCCATCTGGAGCTTGTAGATCCCCTTCAGGTAGTCCTGGATCGCCTCGGAGAGCGGCGCTCGGGTCACGTTCCGAGCCTACTCCGTTGCTAGCGTGACGCGCGGTGCGTATTCGAGTCGGACACAGTGCGGATCCTGACGACGCGTTCATGTTCTGGGCGCTCGAAGCCGGGCGCGTCGAGCCGCGCGGGCTCGAGTTCGAGCAGGTCGTGTCGGACATCCAGACGCTGAACGAGTGGGCGATCGAAGGCCGCCTCGAGGTGACGGCGATCTCGATGGGCGCCTATCCGAGCGTCGCGGCGCAGTACGTGCTGCTTCCGCACGGCGCCTCGATGGGGGTCGGCTACGGCCCGGTGGTCGTGACGAGGGAGGAGCTCGACCCGGGCGCGGTGGCCGAGCTCGAGATCGTCATCCCCGGCCGGCTCACCACCGCCTACCTCGTGCTGCGGCTCGCGCTCGGCGCCGAGGTCGCGGTCCGCGAGCTCCCGTTCGACGAGATCCTGGCCGAAGTCGCCTCGGGGCGGGCCGACGCCGGGCTGCTGATCCACGAGGGGCAGCTCACCTACGGCGCCTCCGGCCTGCACAAGGCGCTCGATCTCGGCGCCTGGTGGCAGGGGGAGACCGGCCTGCCGCTGCCGCTCGGGGTGAACGTCGCCCGGCGCGACCTGGGCGAACGGCTCGACGACGTCTCGACGGTGCTCGGCGAGGCGATCCGGGTCGGCCTCGAGAACCGCGGCGAGGCGCTCGCCTACGCGGAGCGGTTCGGGCGCGGGATCGACCGCGAGACCGCCGACCGCTTCGTCGCGATGTACGTCAACGAGCTGACCTGCGACTACGGCGATGTCGGCCGGCGCGCGGTCGAGGAGCTGCTGCTGCGTTCGGGCTCCGGCGTCCTCGCGGAGTACGCCTAGTGGCGCTCGAGCTGCGCGCGGCCTGCGAGCGCTGTCAGGCGGCGACCCCGCCCGGCGGGGTGGCCTACATCTGCTCCTACGAATGCACGTTCTGCATCGAGTGCGCCGACGAGCTCGAGGGGATCTGCCCGAACTGCGGCGGCGAGCTCGTCCGGCGGCCGAGGCGCGGCGAGCCCCTGCCGTAGTGGCCCGGGCCCGCGCCGCCGACCCACTCGGGGGAGGGCGCCGCCGGCGACGCTCCCGCGTGACCTGGGCGAGAATGGAGCCGTGACCCGAGCCCTTCAGCGCCTCGACGAGCTGTACGCGATCGGCGACACCAGGGTCGGCGGCTCGCCCGAGGAGGACGCCGCGCATGCCCTCGCGGCGGACTGGCTCGTGGAGGCGGGGCTCGAGGTCGAGGTCGACGCTGCCGGGAACACCTTCGGGCGGCGGGGGGAGGCCACCACCTGGGTCGGCTCGCATCTCGACACCGTCCCGAACGGCGGCCGGTTCGACGGCGCGCTCGGGGTCGTCGCCGCGATCGAGGCCGCCGAGCGCTCCCGCGCGCCGCTCGCGATCGTCGCGTTCCGGGACGAGGAGCGCGCGTTCTCGGGCAGCCTGGCCTGCGTCGCGGCCGGCCGGCTGCCCCGGGCCTTCCTCGAGCTGCACATCGAGCAGGGCCCGACGCTCGAGGAGCTGGCTGCGCCGCTCGGGATCGTCAGCGCGATCATGGGTCAGGCTCAGGGCGAGGTGGTCTTCGAGGGGCGTGCCGACCATGCCGGGACGACGCCGATCGACCGGCGTGCCGACGCGCTCGTCGAGGCGGCGGCCTTCGTCCTCCGTGTCCGCGCGGCGGCCGGGCCCGGGCTGGTCGCCACCGTGGGCCGCCTCGTCGTCGAGCCCGGCGCCGCCAACGTCGTTCCGGCGCGCGTGACCGCTTCCGTCGACGCCCGCGCGGCGACCGTCGCGGAGCTCGACGCGCTCGTGGCGGCGATCGGCTTCGAGCCGAGCAGGCGCACCGAGCCGGTCGCGCTGGGCGGCCCGGCGCTCGCGGCGCTGCGGGCGGTGCTCCCCGGCGCGCCGGAGCTCGTCTCGGGCGCCGGTCACGACTCCGCCATCCTGGCGGCGGCGGGCGTCTCGACCGGGATGCTCTTCGTGCGCAGCCTGAACGGCGGCGTCAGCCATTCTCCGGACGAGCTGTCGAGCGAGGCGGACGTCGAGCTCGGCATCGCGGCGCTCGCGGCGACACTCGATAGGATCGCGCCCCATGGGTGAGGAGCGCGAGATCATGACCTGGGACGATCTCGGCCGGGGCTCCCGCGAGCTCGCGGAGGCAGTGCACCGCGACGGGTACCGGCCGGACATGGTGCTGGCGATCGCCCGTGGCGGCTTGCTCGTCGCCGGCGCCCTCTCCTACGCCCTCGGCGTCAAGAACACGTTCACCATGAACGTCGAGTTCTACACCGGGATCGACGAGCGGCTCGCGATGCCGATGCTCCTGCCGCCGGTCCCCGATCTCGTCGACTTCGCCGCGACGCGGGTGCTGATCGCCGACGACGTTGCCGACACCGGCGCGACCCTCGCGCTCGTGAAGGAGTTCTGCGAGGGCAAGGTGGCCGAGGTCCGCTGCGCCGTCCTCTACGAGAAGCCCCGCTCGACGGTTCGCTGCGAGTACGCCTGGCGGCGAACCGACCGCTGGATCGACTTCCCCTGGAGCGCGGAGGCCCCGGTGACGGCCGCGCTGGTCGGCTAGGCCCAGGGGTCAGACCCCTCGCGCGGCAGCACGCCCTCCCACGAGCGGTCGGCGACCCGGATCAGGCGGGTCGCGCGTCGAGCAGATCGGTCTCGGCGGTCGCGCTCGCGCGCGTCGCGCCCGACCTGGTCTCGAGCGCGACGCAGAGCAGGGCCCCGAGCGCCAGCACGATCTGCCACTCCGTCGGGTCGCCGAACGGCCCGGCCCAGTAGAGGAGCGGGACGAGCCAGAGCGGCCCGAACCGCGGTCGGACGACTGCGATCGGAACGAGCAGGAGCGCGAAGTAGTGGATCCAGACGATCGGCGAGAAGAGGATGCAGGCGACCATGGCGAGCCCGAAGGCCGCCTCATCGGCGACGAAGAACGCGGCCGAGAGCACCAGGACGGCCGCGCTGAGCCAGACGGCTCGAGCCACGGCGGTCTGACCCAGGAGCACGTAGAGCGAATACGACTGCTTGTCGTACACGGCGGCGACCTTCTGCGTGATCTGGAAGAACGCGATCGGGCTCCCGAACGGGAGCACGAGCAGGATCGAGGCCAGCCCGACCGCCGCCGCCGTCCAGGCGCTCGCGAATCGCCGGGTCGCGAGGAGCCAGAAGAACAGCGGCCACATGAAGACCTTGAGCGCGGCGGCGAGCCCGACGAGCGCGCCGGCCGCCACGGGCCGGTCGCGAAAGCGCCACGCGAGCGCGGCGACGAGCCCGAGCACGAGGGTCAGGTTGCCGGTCTCGACCGCGGAGATCACCGGCGCCCAGAGGAAGACGGCCCCGTAGGCGCGCCAGTCGCGCACGCCGAGCACCCGGAGCGTCGCGGCTGCCGAGGCGATCAGGAGGACGGTGACGATCACCGCGACGGCGCCGACCGGAACGACCGTGAGCGGCGTCGCGAGCAGGGTCGTCAGCACCGTGTAGATCCGGTTCTCGCCGGTGACGCTCGCAGCGGGCGGATCGAACGCGACGCCGGTGTGGAGGAGCTCCGTCGCCTGGTGGTACAGGCCGTAGCGGAAATCCGGCGCGATCGCATCCAGCGGCGCGTGCTCGTTCGCGTAGACATCGAGGGACCCCAGCAGGACGGCGATCGGTGCGAGACCCAGGAAGAGCGGCGCGGCCAGGCGAAGGAAGGCGAGCCTCACCGGCCGCCCACCACCCTGGGACGAGCGACCTGCGAGCCTGCACGCGCTCCTGCCCCCGGGCGGCGGACCGAACGCATGGCGCCCGCGCCGATCGGGGCCGGCCCGGCCCGCGATCCCCGACCCCCGCGACCGGATCCACTTCATCTCGAAAGCTTACGAGCGTCCCGGCGCAGGAGGCGAACGGCTCGCGAACCGCGCCCGCCGGCACGGCTCCCCGGGCGGTGCCCGGAGGGAGCTCCGGCTGGCAGGGGCGCAGTCCGTGCCGAACGACGCGAGGCGGCGAACGGCCGACCGGGACCGCGCTGCTCGAAAGCGTCTAGTCCGGCCGCCGCCGATCTCCTATAGTCGGGGCTGCCCCCTGACAGTCCCGACGGTTTCCAGGAAGGAGCACGATGACGAGGAGGAGACTTGCCTTCGCCGCGGCCGCATTGTCGGTACTGGCGGTGGCGCTGATGGTTGTGAGCGTCGGCTCGGCAAGGCAGAGTGCGACGCCGTTCAAGGTGGCCTGGATCTATGTGGGGCCGCATAACGATGGTGGTTGGTCGCAGGCGCATGAGGCGGGGCGGTTGTATGTGCAGAAGATGCTGGGGAGCAGGGTTCAGACGACCTACAAGGAGAACATCGCGGTCGGGTCGCAGTTCGCGCAGACGGTCGCGGGTCTGGTTGCGCAGGGGTACAAGATGATCTTCGCGACCTCGTATGGGTATCTGGACAAGGCGTTTGTGGCGAAGTACCCGAATGTGTTGTTCGAGCAGGCGACGGGGACGGATCTGGCGCCGAACCTGGCCGAGTATTTCGGGGCGGCCGAGGACTCGGTGTTCCTGTCGGGGATGGCGGCGGGGGCGGCCTCGAAGTCGGGCAACATCGGCTATGTCGTCGCCTACCCGATCCCGGAGGTGCTCCGTCACGCCGACGCGTTCGCGCTCGGCGCGCAGCTGACCCATCCGGGCGCGACGGTCAGGCTGGTCTGGACGAACTCCTGGTATGACCCGGCCAAGGAGAAGAAGGCCGCGCAGAGCCTCGTCTCGGCCGGCGCCGACGTGCTCGGCCAGAACGTCGACTCGCCCGCGACCGGCCAGTACGCCGAGTCGAAGGGGATCCCCTGGGTCGGCTACGACTCGAACTCGTCCAGCTTCGCGCCCAAGTCGTGGCTGACCGCGTCGGTCTACAACTGGGGCCCCTACTACCTCAAGCGCGTCAAGGCCGCGATGGCCGGCACCTGGAAACCGACCTTCTACTACGGCTCGATCAAGGACGGCTTCACCGGCCTCGCCCCCTACGGCCCCGGCGTCACAGCCAAGACCAAGGCGCTGATCGCAACCAAGAAAAAGCAGATCGAGAACGGCACCTACTACGAGTTCACAGGCCCGATCTACGACCAGACCGGCAAACTCGTCGTCCCCAAAGGCAAAAGCCTGACCGTCAAACAGCTCTACTCGGTCAACTGGCTCGCCAAAGGCATCATCGGCAGCCCCAAAGGCTAACCGCACGCGCCTCTCCGCCAGGCGGCACATGCCCGAGAGCCAACGCAGCAGCGCACCGGCCGCTGCCGCCCCAGCGGGGGCGGCAGTGGCGATGCGCGGGATCAGCAAGCGCTTCCCGGGAGTCGTCGCGAACGACGGCGTCGACTTCGAGGCGGCGGTCGGCGAGGTGCACGCACTCCTGGGCGAGAACGGCGCGGGCAAGAGCACGCTCTCGAACATCCTCACGGGGCTCTACCGGCCGGACGAGGGCGAGATCATGCTCTACGGCGAGCCGGTGCAGTTCGAGACCCCGCGTGACGCGCTCGAGGCGGGGATCGGGATGGTGCACCAGCACTTCCGCCTCGTCCAGCCGTTCACGGTCGCCGAGAACATCGTCCTCGGAGATCACCGGGACGTGGGTCGGTCGTTCAGGATCGAGCCGCGCAGGATCGAGCGGCGTGTAGCAGAGCTCTCCGAGCGCTACGGCCTCGCGGTCGACCCCCGCGCGCGCATCTGGCAGCTGTCGCTCGGCGAGCAGCAGCGGGTCGAGATCCTGAAGGCGCTCTACCGCGAGGCGCGGATCCTGATCCTCGACGAGCCGACCGCGGTGCTCACCCCGCAGGAGGCCGAGGTGCTGTTCGTGACCCTGCGCGAGATGGCGGCCGAGGGGCGGACGGTGATCTTCATCTCGCACAAGCTGAACGAGGTGACCGCGGTCTCCGACCGCGTCACGGTGCTGCGCGGGGGCCGCTCGATCGAGACGGTTCAGACGGCCCGCTCGACGGCGCGCTCACTCGCTCGGCTGATGGTCGGCCGCGACCTCGACCGGGCCGAACGGCACGAGGCGCCGCCCGCGGGTGCGCCCGTGCTCGAGCTCGACGACATCTGGGCGGGCGGTAGCGGGGGCGCCGCCGCGGTCAGGGGAGTCACGCTGGCCGTGGGAGGGGGCGAGATCGTCGCCGTCGCCGGCGTCGCCGGCAACGGCCAGCGCGAGCTCGCCGAGACGATCGCGGGCATCGGCTCCGCGGAGCGAGGATCGGTTCGCGTCGACGGCGTGCGCGTGCGCGGCGGGAATCCGCGGGCGGCCCGCAACGCCGGAATCGCGTTCGTGCCGGAGGATCGGATGTCGACCGGCGTCGCACCGGGCCTGAGCATCGCGTCGAACCTCGTCCTCCGCTCCTACCGGGAGCCTTCCGTGTCGCGCGGGCCGCTGCTCCGCCTCGGCCGGATCCGGGAGCGCGCGGTGGAGCTGATCGCCCGGTACCGGATCGCGGCGCCCGGCCCGGCCGTCCCCGCGCGCGTGCTCTCCGGCGGGAACATCCAGAAGGTGGTCGTCGCGCGCGAGTTCTCGGGCAACCCTCGCGTCGTCGTCGCGGCCTCGCCCACGCAGGGCCTCGACGTGGGAGCGACCGAGACCGTCCGGGCCTACCTCCACGACGCCGCCGCAGACGGCGCGGCCGTCCTGCTCTTCAGCGAAGACCTCGACGAGAGCCTCGAGGTCGCCGACCGGATCGTGGTCATGTACGAGGGGGCGATCGTCGGCGAGACGGCGGCCGCCGGCGCGAAGGTCGAGGAGATCGGCCTGCTGATGGCGGGCGGCGGCGAGCCGGCCGTCTAGGAGCGGGGCGGCTACGCCTCGCGGAAGGAGATCGGCTGGGCGCCCTCCCAGAGCGTCAGCCGGCCGAGCTCGGCGAAGCGCTCGCCGCCCTCCACGACCGTCGCGAAGTGGTTGCCCGCAAGGGCTCCCGCCTTCGAGGCGAACGCGCAGTGGCCGTACGGGAAGAGCAGCTCGGTCTCGCTGACGCCGCCGGGATACAGCAGGAGCTGGCCGGGGGCCGGGTAGCAGGTCGCGTTCTCCGGGCCGAGGCCGAGCTCGCGATCGCCCCACGGGATCCAGTTGGACTCGCCGCTCCAGCGGCAGTGGATGAGACGGTCCTCGAAGGGCAGGATCGCGCGGAACGCGGCGACGGTCCCGGGCGCCGCCGCCTCCTCGAAGCGGGCGCGGAAGGCGAAGCCGGCAGCGACGATCTCGAGCATCGGTGGCTGCACGCTACCGCGAGGCGAGCCAGCGGGCGAGCGTGTCGCGCTCGGCCGGGTCATCCCGGTCGCGTTGCCGAGCGGCATCGCCTGCGAGTCGACGGCGACCGAGCCGATCAGCGCCGCGGCGTCCTCGATCTGGGCGGGCGTGTCGAGGACGATCCCGGCCGGCGGCGAGGAATAGCCGGGCTGGGTCGGGGTCGGCGAATGGCAGGGCGCGCAGCGGTTGGCGACGATCGCCTGGACGGTCGCGAAGGACGGCGGCGGCCCGACCGAGCTCGGGGTGGTCGTCGCGGGCCGGATCAGCACGGCGACCGCGATCAGCCCCGCCGCGGCGCTGACCGGGATCCACCAGGCGTTCCGACCGCGATGGCGGAGGTTGAAGTAGTGGCGGATCCAGGCGCCGAGCGCCATCAGGGCGACGAGGACGAGCCAGGCGTGGCTCGAGCCGTACGTGAACGGGAAGTGGTTCGAGAGCATCGCGAACACGACGGGCAGCGTCAGGTAGTTGTTGTGCACCGATCGCTGCTTGGCGCGGGCGTTCCAGCGCGGGTCGGGCTCGCGGCCCGCCTCCCTGGCGCGGATGAGCTCGCGGTGGGCCGGGATGATCACGAAGAAGACGTTCGCGGCCATCACGGTGCCGAGCATCGCGCCGACCTCGATGTACGCCGCACGCGGCGCAAGGAGCTGCGAGGCGCCCCAGGCGGCGAGGACGACGAAGGCGAAGACCGCGACCGCGAGCGCTCCGTCGTGGCCGCCGAGCAGCCGGCAGAGCCCGTCGTAGACGATCCAGGCGAGCGCGAGCCCGCCGACGGCGATGGCGATCGCCTGCCAGGTCGCGAGATCGGCGACCGACCTGTCGACGAGGAACGTCGAGGCGTGGGCGAAGTAGACGACGATCAGGAGCGCGAACCCCGAGAGCCACGTCGTGTAGGCCTCCCACTTGAACCAGTAGAGCTTCTCCGGCAGCGTGTGCGGCGCGACCCGGAACTTCTCGATCCGGTAGAAGCCGCCGCCGTGGATCTCCCAGACCTCGCCGGCGACGCCGCGGGCGGCGTCGCGCTCCTCCGCCGGCGGCTCGAGGTGGTTGTCGAGGGCGATGAAGTAGAACGACGAGCCGATCCAGGCGATCCCGGCGATCACGTGCAGCCAGCGGAACGCCAGGTCGCCCCAGCTCCACCAGTAGTCGCTCGGCGCTAGGAGCGCCGCCACCGGTCCTCGGCAATCGAGACGAGCTCGTCGAGCGCCGTCGCGAGCTCTTCCTCGCGTGTCCGCTCGAGCCGGCGGCGGAGGATCGGCACGAGCTCGCTCTTCGGCCGCCCGTCGACGAAGACGACGAAGCGGAAGCCGAAGCGCTCCTCGTAGGCGCGGTTCAGCCCGGCGAGCGCGGGCGCCTCGTCTGTCCCCTGCTCGGCCGCCGACCGGGCCGAGAGCGTCTTCGCGCCGATCGCCGGATGCGCGTCGAGCACCTCCTTCTTCTCCTCGTCGCTCAGGCTCGCCGCGACCCGTCGCGCCTGCCCGAGCGGGTCGTCGAGCCCGGCGAGCCGCTCGACGAAGCGGGTGCGGCCCTCGAAGAGCTCGGCCAGCTCGGCGACGGTCAGCTGCCGCGGTAGGTCGCGCACGCGTAGGACGAGACGAGCAGCGGGATGTGGTGGTGGCCGTCGCCGAGCTCGACCTGGAGCTCGACGCGACGGAAGAACGGCGAGGGTGGGTGGAAGACGATCCGGTAGGTTCCGCGGCCGCCCTCGGCGAGCTCCCTGATCCTGCCGTCTGCGTCCGTCTCGCCGGAGCCGACGAGCTCGTCGCCGTGCCAGAGCTCGACGCGAACGCCGGCGGCGGGAGCGCCTTGCTCGGTGTCGAGGACGTGGGTGGAGACGGTCACTTCCAGAGCCTCGCCGCCTGGATGCGCTGCTCCCGGGCGATCTCCTCCTCGGCGGCGTTGACGAGCCGCCCGGCGCGAACGACGTCGGCGCCGCCGACGAGCAGCCGGTCGACGCGGTGCGGGCCGGAGAGGACGAGGCCGCCGACCGGGTCGGCGGCGCCGCCGAGCTCGAGCCCGTCGGTGCGCCAGATCGCGAGGTCGGCCCGCTTGCCGGGCTCGAGCGAGCCGATGTCGTCGCGGCGCAGGACGGCAGCGCCGCCCCGCGTCGCGAGGCGAAGCGCCTCGCGGGCGCTCATCGCCGAGCCGCCGCCCCGGCCACGCGCCATCAGCAGCGCCTGCTTGACCTCGAAGAAGAGATCGCTCCGCTCGTTCGACGCGGATCCGTCGACTCCGAGCGCGACCTGCACGCCCGCGTCGATCAGCTCGCGCACGGGAGCGATCCCCGCCCCGAGGCGGAGGTTCGAGGTCGGGCAGTGGGCGACGCCGACCCCGCCTGCCGCGAAGCGGTCGATCTCGGGTGGGGAGAGGTGGATGCAGTGCGCGCACCAGACGTCGCCGGCGAGCCAGCCGACGCGCTCGAGGTAGTCGACCGGCGAGCAGCCGTAGATCTCGCGGCAGTAGGCGTCCTCGTCGGCCGTCTCCGCCAGGTGGGTGTGCAGGACGAGGCCGAGCCGGCGTGCGAGGGATGCCGACTCCTCCATCAGCCGCGTCGTGACCGAGAACGGCGAGCAGGGCGCGACCGCGATCTGGACGAGCGCCCCGTCGGCGAGACCGGCGAGGCGCTCCGTGTCGGCGAGCACGTGGTCGACCTGCTCGACGAGGTTGTCGGGCGGCAGGCCGCCGTCGGAGACGCCCAGGTCCATCGAGCCGCGGGAGGCGACGATCCTGACGCCGAGCTCGCCGGCCGCGCGGAGCTCGGCCTCGATCAGGCCGGAGACGCCCCGCGGAAAGACGTAGTGGTGGTCGAAGACGGTCGTGCAGCCGGCAAGCGCGAGCTCGGCGAGGCCGGTGCGCGCCGCGGCGTACATCATCTCCTCGTCGATGCGCGCCCACACCGGGTAGAGGGTGCGCAGCCAGGTGAAGAGCTCGGCGTCCTGCGCCCTGGCGCGCGTCAGGGTCTGGTAGAGGTGATGGTGGGTGTTGACGAGGCCGGGCGTGACCACCGCGCCGGCGAGATCCTCGGCCGGCCCGGGAGGGGCGCCGCCGCCCAGGGCGGCGATCAGGCCGTGCTCGATCTGCAGCCAGCCGACCTCGTGCTCACTGGCGGCATCGTCCATCGTCACCAGCCAGGCGTTCGCGAGGATCACGGCGCCAGAGGGAGCGAAGGGGACTTGGCCGGCACTGCGGGAACCGTACAGTTCGTCGCGTGGATGTCTTCTCGCCGCACTCGCTGGAGGAGGCTCTCGGTCTGATGGCCGAGAACCCCGGCCTCGTGTCGGTTCAGGGCGGCACCGACCTGATGGTGGCGTTGAACTTCGATCGCTCGCGCCCGCCGGCGCTCCTCAACCTGAACGAGGTGTCGGAGCTGCGCGGCTGGTCGCTCGAGGACGGCGTCCTCCGTCTGGGCGCCGGCCTGACCTACGCCGAGGCGATGCAGGGCGAGCTCGCCGGCCTGGTACCGGCCCTCGCCGAGGCCGCCCGCACGGTCGGCTCGCCGCAGATCCGGAACCGCGGCACGATCGGCGGGAACCTCGCGACCTCGTCCCCCGCCGGCGATGCCCTGCCACCGCTCCTGATCGAGGCTGCCGAGGTGGAGTGCGTTTCCGTGCGCGGCTCCCGGCTCGTCCCGCTCGCCCGGTTCGTGACCGGCGTGAAGCGGAACGCGCTCGAGCCGGACGAGCTGATCGCCGCCGTCCGGCTGACGCCGTCGCGGCTGCCGCAGACGTTCATGAAGGTCGGGCCGAGGAACGCGATGGTGATCGCCGTCGTCTCGCTCGCGCTCTCCGCCGGCGACGAGCTCCGCGCCTCCTTCGGCTCCGCGGGCCCGCGCCCGGTGGTCGTCACCGCGCCCCGCGAGGAGGCGGGCACCTTTGCCGAGCAGGTCGCCGAGGCGGCCTCCCCGATCGACGACGTCCGCGGCTCCGCCGCCTACCGGAACCACGCGCTCCGTGTCCTCGCGGCACGGGCCCTCGAGAGGACGCTGGCGGCATGAGGGTCCAGCTGCGGGTCAACGGAGCCGATCTCAAGGCCGACTGCTGGGAGGGTGAGTCGCTCCTCTTCGCCCTGCGGGAGAAGCTCGGCTTCACCGGCTCCAAGAACGCCTGCGAGCAGGGCGAATGCGGTTCCTGCTCGGTGCTGCTCGACGGCGTACTCGTCTGCGCCTGCCTGGTGCTTGCCGCCCAGGCTGACGGGCACGAGGTGACGACCGTCGAGGGCCTCGCCGACGGCGAGCGCCTGCATCCGGTGCAGGACGCCTTCGTGCAGGCCGGCGCGGTGCAGTGCGGCTTCTGCACGCCGGGGCTGGTGGTTGCCGCGGTCGATCTGCTCCGGCGCTCCCCCGACCCGTCGGACGACGAGATCCGGGAGGCGTTGTCGGGCAACCTCTGCCGCTGCACCGGGTACGAGAAGATTTTCGCCGCCGTGCGGCTGGCCGCGTCGGGAAAGGACGGCCGGGGATGAATCGTCACGGAATTGTTGAAGCGGCCACCTTGCGCGCAGCCCGGCCGCGGGCGAGCATGAAGGTGGGTGGCGGGTGGCTTTACTCCCCACCCAGGGTGGGGCGCCGGCGGGTGCGCGCCGCGAGCCGGCTGCGCTCGGGCCGTTGCCGCGGGCTCCTGCTCGGGGGAGGTCGGCGGTGACGGCGGAGGCGAGCGTGACCACCACCACGGCGGCGCCGCGCCGGGCCGAGGTCGGGCGAATCGGAGAGCGCCTCGCGCGGGCCGACGGACGGCCGAAGGTGACCGGGCAGTTCGCGTACTCGAGCGACCTGTCGGCGCCCGGGATGCTCTGGGGGCACACGGTGCGCAGCCCCCACGCCCATGCCCGGGTGCTGGCGATCAACGTCGCCGAGGCCGTCGCGATGCCGGGCGTGCACGCCGTCCTCACGCACGCCGACATCCCGGGCGAGAACCGCTACGGGCTCGAGTTCCGCGACCAGCCGGTGCTGGCGGTCGACCGGGTGCGCTACTTCGGCGAGGCGGTCGCACTCGTCGCCGCCGAGCATCCGGAGCAGGCACGCCGGGCGGCCGAGAGGATCGGAATCGAGTACGAGCCGCTCGAGCCGGTGACCGAGATGGAACGCGCGACCGGGCAGCCCGAGCTTCATCCCGACCGGCCGACGCAGGGGCACGGCTACCGTGACGACCCCCGGCCGAACGTCGTTCGCTCGATCGTGATCCGCCACGGCGACCCGGAGGCCGAGGGTGAGGTCTCGGTCGAGGGCGTCTACGAGACGGGGATCCAGGATCAGGCGTTTCTGGGGCCCGAGTCGGGGCTCGCGGTCCCCGACGGCGAGGGTGGGATCGACATTCACGTGGCGACGCAGTGGCTCCACGTCGACCGGGCCCAGATCGCGCCATGTCTCGGCCTACCGCCCGAGCAGGTGCGCGTCCACCTGGCGGGTGTCGGCGGCGCCTTCGGCGGGCGCGAGGACGTCTCGATGCAGATCCACGCGGCGCTGCTCGCGCTGCACACCGGCAGGGCGGTCAAGATCGTCTACAGCCGCGAGGAGTCGTTCACCGGCCACGTCCACCGCCACCCCTCGCGGGTCTGGGCGAGGCACACGGCGACGCGGGACGGGCGGCTGGTCAGCGTGAAGATGCGGATCCTGCTCGACGGCGGCGCCTACGCCTCGAGCTCGGCCGCCGTGTGCTCGAATGCCGCCGCCTTCGCGTGCGGGCCGTATGCCGTCCCGAACGCCGACCTCGAGGCGACGGCCGTCTACACCAACAACCCGCCCTGCGGGGCGATGAGGGGGTTCGGAGCGGTCCAGACCTGTTTCGCCGGCGAGGCTCAGATGGACAAGCTGGCGGCGGCGCTCGCGATCGACCCGATCGAGCTGCGACTGCAGAACGCCCTCGCGCCCGGAGACGTCCTGCCGACCGGCCAGCGAATCGACTGCTCGCTGCCGACGGCGGAGGTGATCAGGCGGGCGGCTGCGCTCGAGCCGCCGCCGGCCGAGCAGCTGCCTCGCGACCCGCTGCGGCTTCCCGGTGGAGCCGGGAACACCACGCGGGGCGAGGGGATCCGGCGCGGGACCGGGTTTGCGGTTGGCTTCAAGAACATCTGCTTCTCCGAGGGGTTCGACGACTCGTGCGCCGCCCGCGTGCGCCTGTTCGAGGACGGCTCGGCCGAGGTGCTCTGCGCCGCCGCCGAGCTGGGCCAGGGCGTCTCGCAGGTCATGCTCCAGGTCGCGCGCACCGAGCTCGGCAGCGACAACGTCCGACTCGCACCCCATTCGACCGCGACCGTCGGCTCGGCCGGGTCGACCTCGGCCTCGCGCCAGACCTGGATGGTCTCCGGCGCCGTCCGCGAGGCCTGCCGCGCGGCGCTCGCCGAGCGCGAGGCCCGCGGCGGCGGCGAGGTCGACGTCGAGCGCGTCTACCGGCACGTGCCGACGACGCCGCTCGATCCCGCGACGGGCCAGATCACCGGCGAGCGGGCGCATGTCTCGCTCGCTGTCGCGGCGATGCGCGTCGTGGCCGAGGTCGACGTCGACCTTGGCCTGACCCGGATCGTCTGGATCGGCGCAGCCCAGGAGGTCGGCCGGGCGGTCGACCCGCAGGCTGTCGAGGGCCAGATCGAGGGCGGGATCGCGCAGGGGCTCGGCCTCGCGCTGATGGAGGAGATCCAGACGCGGGACGGCCTGATCACGAACGCGAGCTTCACCGACTACCTGATCCCGACCGCGCTCGACATGCCGCCGGTCGAGGCAGTCCTGATCGAGGACCCCGACCCGAACGCCCCGTACGGGGTCAAGGGGGTGGGCGAGCCGCCGACCGTCGTCTCGACGGCGGCGATCGTGGCCGCCCTGCGCGACGCCACGGGCCGGGAGCTTCCCCGCGCCCCGGTCGGGCTCGACGCGATCGTCGGCCTGCCTCGAGGGACAGCTCGCTGAGACGTTCGCACGGCGGAAGTACACTGTCGCGGGTCGCATCCGGGCCATGTCGAGACGAAGGGAGTGAGAGTGGAGAGCTACGGTCAGCCGCACCTGATTGCCACCTACTCGATCGAGGAGCTGCTAGCCGACGCGGCGCTCGCGCAGTCCCAGGAGGAATCCGATCAGCTGCTCAAGGACGAGATCGAGCGGGTCGACCGGCCGCTGGAACGGCTCGGCGCGATCCGGACGGGCGACCAGCCCCGGTAGCGGCCCGGGGCAGCCCGGGCGCAGTACCCGGCCTGGTCCCGCCCTGATCCGGGCCGCAGAGGAGTCGTCGAACCGCTCCGATGCATTCGCCGGCCGGCGGTACGGGACGGCGTTGCCCGCCCCACGGAGCGGTCGTCGCCTGCCTCCAGTCGGTCGACCGACACACGCTCGGAGCTGAAGTAGACTGGCACGGCTTGTATCGCCACGGCGTCGAACGGGAAGGGAGCGGGACCTTAGAGAGTTACGGTCAGCCTCGCCTGATTGCCACCTATTCGATCGAGGAGCTGCTCGCCGACGCAGCAATCGCGATCACGAGCGAGCCTTCGGACGAGGTTCTCAAGCGCGAGCTGAAGCGAATCGACCGGCCGCTGGAGCGGCTCGGCGCGATCGGGACGGTGGAGCACCCCGAGTGACCGGGCGGGGCGTCCAGGCCGCGCCCCGTACCGCAGGGAGGGAAATGCAGGACGCGGTTCGCCGGATCCGGAGCTTGCGCGGCGTCAGATGGCGGTGGCGCGACGACGTTCCCGAGGACGTGAAGGCGAGGCCCGGCATGGGCGTGGTCGCCCAGGACGTCGAGTCGGCGTTCCCCGAGCTCGTCCAGGTCGACGCGCGGGGGTTCAAGACCGTCCACTATCCGGGCCTGATCGCGCCGCTGATCGAGGCCGTGAAGGAGCTCGACGAGCGCCTGAGGCAGGTCGAGGAGCGGCTGGCCGAGCTTTCGCCACCCGGCGACGCGGACGGCGCGGGCCCGCCCGGCCTCGGCTAGCGCACCCCCTCCTCGGGCTGAGTCGCCGACGGCGGCTCCGACCGCACGACGACGGCGACTGCGGAGACGACGATCGCAGCGCCGATCAGGATCCGCGTCGTCAGCTGCTCGTTGCGGAAGAGGACGCCGAGGACGATCGCCACCACCGGATTGACGTAGGCGTACGTCGAGACCGTCCCGAGCGGGGCGTTCGCGAGCAGCCACACGTACGACGTGTAGCCGATCACCGAGCCGAAGGTGACGAGGTAGAGCCACGCGAGGATCGACGAGGTCGAGGGCGAGAACGAGCCGGCGGCGGCGAGCCCGAAGGGGAGCATCACGAACCCGCCGATGAGCATCTCCCACGCGGTCGCGGCGAAGGGATCGTCCGGCATGGTCACGCGCGCGGAGGCCACCGATCCGATCGCCCACATCACGGCCGAGAGGACGCAGAGTGCGATCCCGACCCCGGTTGCGCCGCCGGAGGGATGGGCGAGGACGGCGACCCCGACGAAGCCGACGCCGACCCCGGCGAGCGCCGCGGTCGGCAGCCGCTCGCGGAGGATCAGCCGCAGCACGACGACGAGGAGGGGAACGGATGCGATCAGCAGCGACGCAAGGCCCGTCGGGACCTGGCGCTCGGCGAAGAAGAGCACCGCGTTCGCCCCCGGAAGCAGGCACCCGATCAGGGCGACCGACACGAGCGCCCGGCGAGACACCCGCATCGTGCCGCCGCGCCGCCAGACGACGAAGGACATGATCCCCCCAGCGGCGATGAAGCGCGTCGAGACCGCCAGCATCGGCGGGATCGTCTCGCCGGCCACCGCGATCCCGAGATACGTCGACCCCCAGATGATGTAGACGACCCAGAGGGCCGACCACATCCTCGCCCTCTGACTCACCGCGCGAGCGAAAGCGCAGCGCCGGCGCCGAGTAGAACGATCCCGAGAGCGCGCGGCCACGAGATCGCGATCTGGTCGACGCCGAACAGCCCGAAGCGGTCGATCACGGCACCCATCGCGAGCTGGCCGGCGATCAGGATCCCGATCGTCGCAGTCGCGCCGATCCGCGGCTGGGCGAACGTGATCGTGAACACCACGATCAGCCCCATCAGCCCGCCTGCCCACATCCAGGGCGGCGCCCTGAAGGCCCCCGCGATCGCGCCCGTTCCCTGGCGGACGGCCAGCAGGACGACGACCGCCAGCAGCAGCTGGACGGCGGTGGCGAACGTGAGCGCCTCCACGATCCCGATCCGGCCGCCGAAGCGCCCCATGACGGCCACCTGCACCGAGCCGGCCAGGCCGGCGATGACCGTCAACGCGACCGCCAGCCCGGTCACGATGCGGCCGCCTGGGCGTCGCGGCCGTTCCCGCCCGCGCCGCCGAGCGCGAACGAGGCGAGCCGGGAGAACCGCGACGCGGTCCACGACCGAGCCTCGATGTGGATCGGATTGCCGGACATGCGGAAGACCCTCCTGATGGACGACGACAAGATCGAGCGCGAGGCGTCCTACTGTATTCGGCGCGCCCGATCCGGCGGTCACCCGGCCGGATTGCCGACCGGTCGGTCGGATCGTCGCCGGCGATCAGCGTGCAGACCTACGCCCACCACTCCCTCCGCACCGGTCGCCACCCGGGCCTCGCGGGCGCGCCGAGCGTTCGAGGCACCTCGTCTCGTGCTCTTTGTCACGATAAATCTCTCGTGCGATTCGTTACGCATTTCTGTTTGCAATATCTGTTACGAGAGTATTTGTGCTAAGAATGGGCGGACTAAAAACCGGCGCAAGGCTGCGCCCCAATTTCCGAGGAGAGAAGATGAGCGCAGTCGCACCCGTCGATGCCCTGCCCGCGAGCGTTGCCCTCCCTGCGCCGAGCGCAGTCGAGGCTGTCGGACCGTCGATCAACGAGATCCAGGCAGCGGAGCAGAAGCGCTGGATGACCTGGTTCGGGATCCCGGCGCTGATCTCGGCACTCTTCGTCGGCGCCGTGTTCGGGACGGGCCAGGAGTTCTGGCTCGGCCTGGCGATTGCCGCGATCGTGGTCGACATCTTCATCCTGGTCTGGCTTGCGATGACCTCCGACACGAACGGCCTGGTCGGCGAGGCCTCGCACTCCCACCACTGACGCAGACCGACCTGAAGGCATAAAAGCGCACCGTCGAGGTGCGGCCGAAGCCCGGCTCCGTCTCGGAGCGTCCTGCCCTGCGCGCGGACGCCCGCACCCGGTGGGCCATACGATGGAGTGATGCCCAGAGTGGTCCTGATCGTGAACCCGTACTCGACCGGAGTGACGCGCGCGCTCGTCGCCGACGTGACCGCCGCCCTCGAGCGCCGCGCCGAGGTCGACGTCCGCCAGACGGAGCGTAGGGGCCATGCCGGCGAGCTCGCCGCCGAGGCGGCCGGGAGCGCCGACGCCGTGGTCGTGTACTCCGGCGACGGGACCTACAACGAGGCGATCAACGGGGCGGCGGGGCGGCTGCCCTTCGGGTTCCTGCCCGGCGGGGGCGCGAGCGTCTTCCCGCGCGCGCTCGGACTGCCCCGGGATCCCGTCGCGGCCGCCATCCGCGTGACGGAGGCGCTGTCGGCCGGGCGGACCGCTTCGATCGGGCTCGGGCGCGTCAACGGGCGGCTCTTCTGCTTCTCCGCGGGAATCGGCTTCGACGCCGAGGCGGTGCGGCGCGTGGACGGCCGTGGGCGCGATCGCGACGGCCGCCGGGCGAGCAACATCGCCTTCATCGGAACGGTGATCGGCCTGATGTTCGAGAACCACTTCCGGATGGCGCCCCAGCTCGAGATCGAGAGCTTCGGGCGCGCCGCGTTCGTGCTCGTCGCGAACGGGCGGCCCTACACCTACGCCGGGCCGGTGCCGGTGACGATCGCGGGTGCCGCCGACTTCGCCGCAGGCCTCGACTTCGTCGCCCCGCGCGAGATCGCCCCGGCCGCCGTGCCCCGCCTGGCGGTGCGCATGTTTCGCGGCCGGCTCGGGAATGACCCCCGCGTCCTGACGGGCCACGACCTCGACTCCTTTCACGTGCGCTGCGACCGCCCTCTCCCGCTCCAGGCCGACGGCGAGGACCTCGGGGACGTCACCGAGGCTCACTTCGAGTCGGAGCGCGACGCGCTGACCGTCCTGCTCTGAGGCGCCCCGGGGCTTCCGCGAGCAAGCCTCCGGTGAGGGTCGTCCCGCCGCGCCGCCTCAGGCGACCCAGAGCCAGAGCACCCAGCGTGCGAGGTTTATCCCGAGCAGGATCGCGAACACGGAGACGAGGCCGATGTCGACGCGCGACCGCCGACCGAGCGTTCCGAGCGCGAGGAAGACCGGGAAGACGCCGAGCGCGAAGCGCGGCACCGAGAGCAGCGGAGAGCTCGGCACCGGGTCGGAGAGCGGCAGCGCGAGGCTTGCGAGCACGAAGATTCCATAGGCGGCGCCGAGCCGCCGCCAGGCGTAGATGCCGAGCGCGACCAGCAGCACCGCATACCCGAGCTGCTCGAGGTTGAGGCCGGCGCCGTACATCGCACCGTGCTCCGAGCTCGGGAAGTAGTCGTGGCCCGACCCGGCCACGAGCTGGCGAACGCCGCGCCAGCCGTCGACCAACCCGTCCCACGCGCCGCCGAGCGGCCCGACCCCCGAAAGCCGCCTGTCCCAGCCTGCCCGCTGGGCGCCGAGGAAGACGAACGGGCGCCGGTACTTCAGCTCGAGGTAGAGCGGCCAGAGGGCCATGATCGGCAGCGAGAGGGCGAGGCGCAGCAGTGCCCCACGGCGGTCGGAGGCCCGCCAGGCGAGAACGGCGAGCGCGGGAAGGAGCATCACCCCGGAGACCCGCGTCAGCGCGGCGAGCCCGACGGCGACGCCGGCCCGCGTCCACTGCCCGCGGGCGGCGAACAGGAAGGCGGCAACCGAGAGCAGGAGGTAGAGCGACTCGCTGTAGACGGCGAACAGGAAGAGGGTCGTCGGGAACAGCGCCAGGTAGAGCAGCGCGCGCCGGCTGCTCTCGACGCCGATCAACTCGCTTCCCAGCTGCCAGAGCAGCACGAAGGCGGCTGCGGAGGCGGCCAGCGACAGGATCACGCCGGCAAGCAGGTCGTGCCCGAGCAGGGCGGCGCCGACGACCTTGACGAGCAGCGGGTAGGCGGGGAAGAAGGCGCTCGAGTGCCCGGGGTCGGCGTAGCCGTGGTGGGCGATCGCGAGGAACCAGCCGCTGTCCCAGCGCCCCCAGACGTCGACGCCCCAGCCGACGTCGTGCTCGACGACGTCCTCGGCGCCGCCCGTGTGGAGCGGCTGGGCGTACTGGGCCTCGAAGACCAGGTAGGCGAGCAGCGTCGCGGCCCAGATCGCCAGGCGGGTCCAGAGGAACACCTCGAGCGGGTACCGCGGTAGGCGCCGGAGAGCCGTGAAGGCACGCATCCCCCGGATCATCACCGATCGGCACCCGCAGCCCGGCGCGACCCGGCCCAGCCGGCTCGCCCGCCCCCGGGGTCGCGCCCCGACCCGCCGCTCCGGTCTCGTCGCCGCCGTCGACTCGGAGCCCGGGCGGCCGGTTCCACCCTCCCTTACCGGGCTGCCGCGAGCGCCCGGCAACGGGCGCGGCCCGGCCCTGGTGCCGCGAGCCACTCGCGGTGCCCCGGCCTGTCGACCCGCCCCGCCCCGGCCACCGCATCGCGATTGGCCTCCGGCAACTCGCGATTCGCCCCTTTGCAACCCGTACTCCCCACCCTGGGTGGGGAGTAGCGCCACCCGCCACCCACCTTCATGGTCACCCGCGCGGGGCCCCGGCCGCAAGATGTCCAGTGGAACAATTGCGTGACGATCCGTCCACAGCGTCCGTTCCGGCCGGTTCCCGGGCAAACCGGTCGGAGTACACTCGGCGGACGATGGCAGCCTGGTACTGGATCGGCGTGCTCACCGGCATCGGGGTCGCGCTGGGCGTCCTCGCCGCCGGAATCGCGCCGCGGCGGGTGGTGGCCGCGGCTGCGGCCGCGATCGTCGCCGCCGTGATCGGGATGGTGGTCTTCGGCTGGCCCGATGCGGTGGGCGGCGCGATCGGCGGGGTGGCCGGCGGACTGGGCGCGACGCCGATCGTGAAGGGCGCGCTCAGGCGCGGAGGCACCCGGGGCGGGCTTGCAACGATCGTCGGGCTCGGGGCCCTCGTGACCGGGGCGCTCGCCTTCGTGCCGGTGGTCGGGTTCCTCGAGGCGGTCGCCCTTCCCGCGCTCGCGCTGAGGCTGCGCTCGAAGACGCCCGAGCGGCACGCCGGGCTTCGCACCCTCGCACGTGACTGAGCTGCAGGTCACCCGCGCGGTCAAGCCGCTCGTCCTGATCGTGATCGACGGGCTGACTCCGTCGATGCTCGAGGCGACCGACGCACCGGCGCTCCGGTTCCTGCTCGACCACGGCAGCTACCGGCGTGCGGCGTCGACGTTCCCCTCGCTGACGCCGGTCTGCCTCGCCTCGATCGCGACCGGTGCGCACCCCGACGTGCACGGCATCCCGCACCTCGTGTGGTGGAACCGCGAGGAGCGGCGCATCGTCGAGTACGGCTCGTCGTTCGCCGCGCTCCGGGCATCCGGGCTGGTCCAGGGGGTCCGCGACACGGTCGTCAACCTGAACGGCCGTCACCTGTCACGCAGCGCAGAAACGGTGTTCGAGGCGCTCGAGGCGACAGGGCTGACGACGGCGGCGATCAACATCACCACCTACCGCGGCCGGCACCGCCACCTCTCGCCGATCCCGGGCTTCCCGCCCGTGTACGGACCGAAGCGATTCTTCTTCTACAGCGTCTACGAGTCCGACAGGACGGGCGCGCCGATCGCCTGGCTCAACCGCTCACTCGGCTCGATCGACGGCTATGCGGCCACGATCGGGCGCTGGCTCGTCACGCGCGACGGGTTCGACCTGCTCGTCTACTACCTGCCCGACTACGACTACGCCTCGCACACGGTCGGGCCGGACGCCGCCCACGAGGCGCTCGGACGTGCCGACGCCTCGGTCGCCGCGCTGTTCGACGCGGCCGGCGGCCGCGAGGTCTTCCTCGACCGCTACGCCGTCATTCTGTGCTCCGATCACGGCCAGGCGCCGGTCGAGCAGGCAACCCGCCTCGCAGTCGACGGCGCGCTCGTGACCGCCTCCAACCGCGCGGCCATGCTCTACGGCGCCGCGCCGCGCCGGCTCGCGCAGGCACTCGACGGCGAGCCCTCCGTCGACCTGGCGCTCTTCCTCGAGGACGGCGTCGTGGTGGCTCGGCGCAACGGCGACGAGGATCCGTCGATCCTCGACGACTACCCCGACGGCCGTGCCCGAGCGGAGGCCGCCCTGCGCAACCCGAACGCCGGCGAGGTGATCGTGTCGGCCGCCGCAGGCTGGGAGTTCGTCGATCTCGCGGGCCGCCACCACGCGGGCGGCGGCAGCCACGGCGCGCTCGCCGCAGATGACTCCGAGGTGCCGATGCTCACCGTCGGCCTCGAGGCGCCCCCGGCCTCGATCACCGGAATCAAGGGGATCGTGCTCGACCACTTCGGCGTCCCGATCGCGCAGGCGGCATAGGTCGCCCGGCAGTGGGCTCTCCCACCTGGATCGACCGCCAGCTACGGAGACGCGGCATCCGGGACGAGCGCGTGCTGCAGGCGATGGCGCGCGTGCCGCGCGAGCTCTTCGTCCCGGCCGAGTACGCCGCGGCCGCCTACGAGGACTGCCCCGTGCCGCTGCCGTTCGGACAGACCGTCTCGCAGCCGTACATGGTCGCGATGATGTGCGAGGCGCTCGGCCTGCGGGGCAGCGAGCGGGTGCTCGACGTCGGCACCGGGTCCGGCTATGCGGCCGCCGTGCTCGCAGAGCTCGCGGACGAAGTTCACACGGTCGAACGCATCCCGGAGCTGGCGGAGTCGGCCCGGGCGGCCCTGCTCGCGGCAGGGTACGAGCGCGTCCACTCCCACGTCGGCGACGGCGCGCTCGGGCTCCCGGAGTACGCGCCGTTCGGGGCGATCTCCGTTGCCGCCGCGACCCGCGAGGTGCCTGCCGCGCTCTGGGCCCAGCTCGACGAGGAAGGCCGGATCGCCCTCCCGATCGAGCTTGGCGGCCAGGCCCAGCGGCTTTGTGTCCTCCAGCGAACGCCCGGCGGCTCGCGCCTCGTCGCCTCCGTGCCCGCACGCTTCGTCCCACTCGTCCGCGGCTGACGGGGTCGCACCACGAGCGCCGCTGCTAGCCTCGCTGCAGCCGTGGCCGTGCTCGAGAACCGCGCCGTTCAGGCACTTAGGAGTCCCGCCAACTGGGTCCAGCTCGCGAAGTTCGGGGTCATCGGCGCAAGCGGCTACGTCATCAACCTCGGCGTGTACATCCTGCTGCTCGGGTTCGGGGCGCATGTCGCGGCTGCCATCTCCTTCGTCGTCGCCGCCGCGAACAACTACTGGTGGAACCGCCACTGGACCTTCGCCGACTCGAAGGGGAACTTCACCTACCAGGGCATGCGCTTCTTCATCGTGTCGCTCGCCGCGCTCGCCGTCAACCAGCTCTGGCTGCTCGTCTTCATCGACTGGCTCGGCTGGGGCAAGATCGTCTCCCAGGCGATCGCGATCGTGCTCGTGACCCCGCTCAACTTCCTGGGGAACAAGCTCTGGTCTTTTCGCCGCTGAGCCTGGACCCACGGAGGCGCAGGACCGCGGGGCGCCCGGCCGGGCCGTCAGGACGTGGCGCGGCGGCGTCGGGCGGGCCGGGGCCGGTTCGACGACGCCGTGACTCGGAGCGGGAAGGAGCCCGGACGAGCGAACCCCCCGCTCGGATCGCTGGATCCAGGCTGAGGGCCGCAACGGCGCTGGCGCTCGCGGCCGCGCTCCTGCCGGCGGCCGCCCACGCCGGAACCACAAAGCCGACCAGCCACGGCTTCACCGTGCCGGCGCCGGTGCCGGCGACCACCACGACCGCCGTGCAGGCGCGGCTCAGCGCCGCCGAGGCGACGAAGATCTTCCTTGCCCACCCGAAGGTGAAAAGCTGGCTCGGCCGCTACCCCCCGAAGCCGGTCACCGACGCCACCTACGCGAAGGGGCAGTGGACGGTGAACGTCTTCTCTGGCGCCGCCGGCGAGATCGCGACCGGCACCGTGGACGACGTCACCGGCGCCGTCCTCACGGCGTGGACCGGGCCGCAGGTCGCCTGGGGGATGGCGCGGGGCAGCCCCGGCGCGTTCGGCGGGACGCGAATCAACTCCATCTCGGTCTGGCTCGCGTTCTGCGCGGCCTTCCTGATCGGGCTGCTCGACTGGCGCCGGCCGCTCTCTCTCCGCAACCTCGACCTGCTGATGATGCTCTCGTTCTCGGTCTCGCTCTGGTTCTTCAACCACGGGAACATCTTCGCGGCGATGCCGCTCGTCTACCCGGGCCTCGTCTGGCTGCTCGGGCGGTGCCTGTGGACCGGCTGGCGGGACCGGGCGCCGCGCGGGTCGGTCGTCTGGCCGGCTTGGCTGCTCATCGGCGCGACCGTGTTCCTGATCGGCTTCCGCGTCGGGCTGAACGTGGAGGACGGCAACGTGATCGACGTCGGCCTGTCCGGGGTGATCGGCGCCGATCGGATCGCGCACGCACAGAGCCCGTACGGCAACTTCCCGATCGAGGGCAACCGCCCCGCCTGCGGGCCGGCCGACGCCTCGGGCGAGATCCGCGACCGGATCCAGACGAACGGCCGCTGCGAGGCGGCAGACGCCCAGGGCGACACCTACGGCCCGGTCGCCTACGAGGCGTATCTCCCCGGCTACCTCGTCTTCGGCTGGAGCGGCAAGTGGGACTCGCTGCCGGCCGTGCACGCGACGTCGATCCTCTGGGACCTGATCTGCATCGTCGGGCTGTGGTTCGTCGGGCGCCGGTTCGGCGGGGCGCAGCTCGGGGCCGCGCTGGCGTTCGCGTGGACGGCCTGGCCGTTCTCGCAGTACGCGTCGAGCTCGAACACGAACGACATGATCCAGCCCGCGCTGCTCGTCTGGGGCTTCTTCTTCCTGACCTCGCCCGTCCTGCGGGGCGTGTTCGGCGCTCTCTCGGCGCTGACGAAGTTCGCCTCGCTGATCGTGCTCCCCCTCTGGTCCGGCTACCCGGACGCGCGGGGCGGCCGCTCCCGGCTCGCCTTCGTCCTCGGCGCGCTGGTCGCGAGCGCAGCGGCGTTCTCGGTGCTGCTGTTCGAGCCCTCGCCGCTGCACAACGCGGTCGTGTTCTTCCACCACACCTTCGGGTACCAGTTCGGCCGCTCGTCGCCGTTCTCGCTCTGGGACTGGCGGCAGTACCACGCCCGCGGGCTCCCCGACCTGCACTGGCCCCAGCACGTTCTCCAGGCGCTGCTCGTGGCGGGCGCGATCGCGCTCTACCGCTGGCCGCGGCGGCGCTCACCGCTGCGGATCGCAGCCTTCACGGGCGCCCTGCTCGTCGGCTTCGAGATGGTGCTGACCCACTGGTCGTGGCTCTACCTGCCGTGGTTCTTCCCGTTCGTCGCCTTCGCCCTGATCGCTCCACGCACGGCCGAGGAGCCCGTCGCCGCCGTCGCGGAGGCGCCGCTGCCCGGCGCGCTCGCCCCGTCCTGACGAGGGTCAGCCGACCGGCACCCGGACGGCGGTACAGGCGGTGGCCCGGCCGTCGCCGCCGCACTCGACCAGCGCGCCCTCGATCCGGACGTCCCCCTCGGCTACCTCGAGCCGGACCGGGAGCCCCGTCGTGAAGCGGCGGATCGCCCCCTCGGGCACGCTGCCGATCACCGAGTCGTGCGGGCCGGTCATCCCGGCGTCGGTGATCGCGGCCGTCCCGCCGGCCAGCACCCGCGCATCGTTCGTCTGCACGTGCGTGTGCGTCCCGAGCACCGCGGTCACCCGACCCGCCAGATGATGGGCAAGCGCCACCTTCTCGCTCGTCGCCTCGGCGTGGAAGTCGACGACGATGACCGGCGTCTCGAGCGCCGCCTGCGCCACCAGCCGCTCGGCGGCGACGAACGGGCTCTCGAACGGGGTGAGCGTCATCTGGCCGAGCAGGTTGATCACCGCGACGCCGTCGTGCACCGCGATTCCGACACCCGGCGACACCGGCGAGAGGTTGGCGGGCCGCAGGACCCGGTCGGTGCCGCTCAGGTACGGCGCGAACCCCTTCTGGCCCCACGTCCAGTTCCCGAGCGTGATCACGTCGGCGCCCGCAGCGAGCAGGCGCTCGGCGATCTTCGCCGTGATCCCGCGCCCGTCGGCGGCGTTCTCGCCGTTGACGATGCAGAACCCCACCTCGAGCTCCTCGCGCAGCGAGCCGAGCCGGGACTCGAGCGCCCGCCTTCCCGGAGCGCCGAAGACGTCCGCGACGAAGAGGATCTTCACCCCGTGCCGCCTCCCCGGCGCACGAGCTCGTGGCGGCCGATCAACGGATGTCGAGCGTCGCGGCCGGGTGAACCTCGATCAGCACGTGGTTGCCGGCGTCGTTCGTGTACCGCGCGAGCACCTGGGTCTCGACCCTGGAGAGGTTCTCGAGGATGCCGAGCTTGGAACGGCCCGCGGTCAGCAACCCGCCGACGACCAGCGAGGGATCGGCGGTCAGGTCGGACACCGAGACGATCAACGACGGGGCGACGGTCGGCTGGATGTCGATTCGCTGGCCGAACGTCTTGCCGTTGATGACGACGTTCCCGATCCCGACGATCGTTCCGTCGACCGGGGAGTAGACGTCCGTGCCCGGCGCCGCGCCGACGTCGAGAGCCGAGGTCGACGGGCCCTGGCCGCCGGGAAGCAGGTACCAGCGGGGCGAGCCCGAGCCTCCGCCGACGATCGCGTGCAGGAGCCGCTTGAGGAGGCCCTGGTTCGCCTGCGCCCCGATCGGGGTCAGGCCGAGCGCTCCGTCCGCGGCTCCGTAGTACCCGATCGCGGTGACGCGGCTCTGGTTGATCGGCAGCTCGACGGTCAGGGCGCCGAGGCGGGCGATCGCCTGGAGCGACGGCGGGCCGACGGGCAGCAGCCGGGCAGCGCTCGCGGGCGCGCCGACGGTCGCCGTGGGATGGTCGCTGCCGCCGAATGCGGTGACGAGCAGGATCCCGAGCGCGAGAACGGCGAGCGCCGTCAGGACGGCTAGACGCCGCCGTCTGGCATCGGTGCGATGACGCCGGCGGTTGGCGGCGCGACCTGGGGCCGACGGCGCCGGCATGGCGTGGACCGTAGCGGACCCCCGGTTGGCGTTCAACCGGCCTCCCGCTCTCGATCCGTGCCTGGGCAGGCCGCCCGGCCCGTCCCAGAGCAGCTCGAAATCGAGCGCGGCCGCGCCGTCCTCGGCGAGCGACCAGTCCCAGCCCGGCGGCCGCGCCGGGCGGGGACCGGGGCCGGTTGTACGATCGACGCTGTGAGCGCCCCGGCCGGCCCGCCGCCGCGAATCCAGATCCCGCGCTGGGTTCAGCTCGTCGGCCTCCCCCTGCTCGTGTTCTTCGGATGGGTGCTCGCCACGACGGCGGCTCACACGGTGCTCCTCTTCCTGGTCGCCTCGCTGATCGCGCTCCTGCTCGATCCGCTGGTGCTGACGCTCGGCGCACTGAAGATACGCCGCGGGCTCTCGGTGGCGCTCGTGTACCTGACCTTTGCGGCGACGCTCTGCGTGATCATCGTTGCGCTCGCGACCGTGGTGGTGGGGCAGACGAAGACGGCTGCGAACCGGTTCAACGAGTATTTCACCGTCCCGCACGGACAGACCCACCTGACCTCGGCCGACCGCGACGTCAACCGGCTGCAGCACTGGCTCGACACGCACCACCTGCGGAACATCAAGATCGAGCGGAGCGGGCACTCGCTCGTCAACAAGATCCGCCGCCGCGACGTCGGCCGCTACACGCACAAGATCGTCACCTTCGTCGAGGGCGCGGCGATCTCGATCGGCAAGGGGCTCTTCGACGCGGTGCTCGTCGTCGTGATCTCGATCTACATGCTGCTCGACATGCAGCGGCTGGCTGCTCGAATCGACCGCCGCTTCCCGCCTCACGGCGGCAGGCCGCTGATCGCGCGGATCGAGCACGCACTGGTCTCCTACGTGCGCGGGCAGATCGCGCTCAGCCTGATCATCGGGACCACGGCCGGAATCGGCATCTGGGTCCTCGGCGTCACCGGCCTCTTACCGAACGCCGACGCCTACGCGCTGGTCTTCGGCGCCTGGGTCGCCCTGACCGAGGTGCTGCCCTACCTCGGCCCCTGGCTCGGGGCGATCCCGCCGGCGATCTACGCGCTCGTCGTCCACCCGTTCTCGGTCGTCTGGGTCGTGATCCTCTTCCTCGTCATCCACCAGATCGAGGGTCACGTCGTCGTGCCGAAGGTGATGGGCAGCGCGCTCCGCCTCAACCCGCTGCTCGTGATCTTCGGTCTGCTCGCCGGGACGAACATCGACGGGCTCGTCGGCGCGCTGCTCGCCCTGCCGCTGCTCGCGGTCGGCCGGGCGACCTGGGAGTTCTTCTCCGAGCGCGTCGTGATCGAGCCGTGGACCGGCGGCGGCACGATCCCGGTCGAGATCGAGCCGGTCACGCCGGGCGTCGCCGACGACGGCGAGCCGTGACCGCCCGGACGGGAGGCGCACCGGCGCGGTCCTGCCGTACCCTAGTGCCGTGAGCGCGTTTCCGACCACCCGGCTGCGCCGCCTGCGCCGCAGCGGCGCCCTGCGCGACCTCGTGCGCGAGACGACGCTCTCGCTCGACGACCTCGTGCTGCCGCTCTTCGTCGCGCCGGAGGCGCTCCCGAACGAGCGTCTGCCCGCGCTCTCGCGCCTCACCGTCGACGGGGTCGTACGCGAGTGCGAGGAGCTGCTGCGGGCAGGCGTCAAGGCCGTGCTCCTGTTCGGGATCCCCGAGGAGAAGGACGACGAGGGCTCCGGCGCCTGGATCGCCGACGGGATCGTCCAGCAGGCGCTGCGCGCGCTGCGGCCGCGCTTTCCGGAGCTGCTCCTGCTCACCGACGTCTGCCTCTGCGAGTACACCTCGCACGGCCACTGCGGCGTTCTGCGCGGCGGCGAGGTCGACAACGACGCCTCGCTCGAGCTGCTCGCCCGGACGGCCGTCTCGCACGTCGAGGCCGGCGCCGACGTCGTCTGCCCGAGCGACATGATGGACGGACGGGTCGGGGCGATCCGGGCCGAGCTGCCCGAGACGCCGATCGTCTCCTACGCCGCCAAGTACGCCTCGGCCTTCTACGGGCCGTTCCGCGAGGCGGCCGGATCGGCCCCCTCGTTCGGCGACCGGCGCGGCTACCAGATGGATCCCGGCAACGTCCGCGAGGCGCTCCGCGAGTGCGAGCTCGACGTCGCCGAGGGCGCCGACGTGCTGCTCGTCAAGCCGGCGCTTCCCTACCTGGACGTGATCCGGGCCGTGCGCGAGCGCTTCGACCTGCCGCTCGCCGCCTACAACGTCTCCGGCGAGTACGCGATGGTGAAGGCGGCGGCGGCCGCGGGCGACCTCGACGAGCGGACCGCGGCGCTCGAGTCGCTGACCGCGATCCGCCGCGCCGGCGCCGACATCGTGATCACGTACTGGGCGAAGGAGCTCGCCGCCTGGCTGTAGTGCACGCGCTGACCCGATCCGAGCTCTGGTACCGCGCGCAGAAGCTGATCCCCGGCGGCGTCAACTCGCCGGTCCGGGCGATGCGGTCGGTCGGGCTCGACGAGCCGTTCTTCGTCACGCGCGGCGAGGGCGCCTACGTCGAGACCGCCGACGGGCGGCGGCTGCTCGACTGGGTGCAGTCGTGGGGCCCGCTGATCTTCGGCCACGCCGACCCGGAGACGGTCGAGGCCGTGCGGGCGGCGGCGCTCGACGGCACGACCTTCGGGGCGCCGACCGAGGGCGAGGTCGAGCTCGCCGCCGAGATCGTCGACGCGGTCCCGTCGGTCGAGCAGGTGCGGCTCGTCTCCTCGGGGACCGAGGCGGCGATGTCGGCGCTCCGGCTCGCGCGCGCCTTCACGCACCGGACGCGGGTGATCAAGTTCGCCGGCGGCTACCACGGCCACGCCGACCCGTTCCTCGCCGACGCGGGCTCCGGTCTCGCCACGCTCGGCATACCCGGCTCGCCGGGCGTGCCCCGCGCGGTCGTCGACGACACGATCGTGGTCGCCTACAACGACGTCGAGCTCGTCGCGGCGGCGGTCGAGCGCCACAGCGAGGAGCTCGCCGCGATCTTCGTCGAGCCGGTGGCCGGGAACATGGGCTGCGTCCCGCCGCTGCCCGGCTTCCTCGAGGCGCTGCGGGCGCTCTGCGACGCCTCGGGCGCGCTGCTCGTCTTCGACGAGGTGATCACCGGCTTCCGCGTCGCCCGCGGCGGCGCCCAGGAGCGCTTCGGCGTCCTGCCCGACCTGACGATCCTCGGCAAGATCGTCGGCGGCGGCCTGCCGCTCGCGGCCTTCGGCGGCCGCGCCGAGATGATGTCGCGGCTCGCCCCCGCCGGCGACGTCTACCAGGCGGGGACGCTGTCGGGAAACCCGCTCGCGACCGCTGCCGGCCTTTCCGTCCTCCGCCGCCTGCGCGACGAGGCCGTCTACGAGGAGCTCGAGCGGCAGGCGGCCCGCCTCGAGGCGGGCCTCGCGCCGTTCGGGCTCGTCCAGCGGGTCGGCGCGATGCTCACCCTCTTCGTGAAGGGGTCCGACCCCTTGAGGGAGGTCACCGGCATGCAGCAGCTCGACACCGAGCGCTACGCCGAGCTCTTCCGACACCTGCTCGCACGTGGGATCTACGTCGCGCCGAGCCAGTACGAGTGCCTCTTCCCCTCGCTCGCCCACGGCGACGCCGAGATCGACGAGACGATCGCCGCCGTCTCGGCGTTTTCCGCGACCGGGAGCGCCTAGGTGGACTGGTCGGAGGAGATCGTCGACGCCGCGCGCGCGGAGAGCGCCCTCTGGGCGGCGGCCGCGCTCTCGGCCCGGCGGCGCGAGCCGGTCCCCGTCTTCTCGCCGCTTGCCCCGGATCGATTCGCGCTCGGGCTCGAGACCGTCTACGAGGCCTACCTCGTCCACTACGGACGGTCGCGCCTCTTCTCGCCCGGCGAGGAGAGCGAGCGCGTCCTCCTCGGCGACTACCTCTACGCGCACGGGCTCGTCCGGATCGCCGAGGCGGGCGGCGTCGACGCGGTCGCGACCATGGCGGAGCTGATCTCCCGCTGCGCGGCGCTGCGGGCAGCCGGCGAGCGCGGCGACGGCGACGCGTGGGTCGAGGCGACCCGCTCGCTCGGCGGCGACCCCTCGGGCGACGAGATCGCAGCCGCGATGCGCAGCCATTCGGCCCGCATGGACTAGCCGGTACTTCCCCCCGGATAACGTCCACGGAAGCTCGGATTCGCTCTGCGAGGGAAGTAGCCGCGATTTGGATTCGTCCTGTGGAGCACAGCGAGCCCGCATGGACACACAAGTTCCAAAGACAAGATCAAACTCGAGCTATTTCCCCCGCAGGGCGGCTCCGGCCTGCCGACCAACTATTTTCCGGGGGAAATAGCCGCTACGATCCCGCCGTGCTCCTCGACGCCGCCACCGACGGACTGCACATCATCACGGGCATGCTGATCGTCGGACTGGTCTTCCTGTCGGTGATCGGCATCGGCGAGGGCGTGCGCGCCGCCGGCCACCGGCGCAAGGCCCGCCGGCCCCGCTCCTACTGAGAGCCGCGGGCATGGCGCCCCCGGCCGACCTGCGCCAGTGGATCGCGCTGCTCGAGCGGGAGGGCGAGCTCGTCCGGGTCGAGGCCGAGGTCGACCCGCACCTCGAGGTGACCGAGATCGTCGACCGCACGGTCAAGGCCGGCGGGCCGGCGCTCCTCTTCGAGCGGCCCCGGGGAAGCGACCACGCGCTGCTCGTGAACCAGTTCGGCACCGAGCGGCGGATGTGCCTCGCCTTCGGCGTCGAGCGGCTCGACGACGTCGCGGGCCGGCTCGCCGACGTGCTCGAGATGCAGCCGCCCGAGGGGCTCGCCGACAAGCTGCGCGGGCTCAGGCAGCTGAAGTCGATCGCCGACTCGCGCCCGAACACGGTCCGGCGGGGCGCCTGCCAGGAGGTCGTCCTCCGCGGCGACGAGGTCGACCTCGGGCTGCTGCCGGTGCAGACGTGCTGGCCGGGCGACGCAGCCCCGTTCATCACGCTCCCGGCGGTGATCACGGCCGACCCGCGCACGGGCGGGCGCAACGTCGGCATGTACCGCCTGCAGGTGCTCGGCCCGCGCTCGACTGCGATGCACTGGCAGCTGCACAAGGACGGCCGGGCCGACTACCTGTTCGCGGACGGCCGACTCGAGGTCGCGGTCGCGCTCGGCCTCGATCCCGTGACCGCCTACAGCGCAAGCGCCCCGCTCCCGAAGCACATCGACGAGCTGATGTTCGCCGGGTTCCTCCGCGGCGAGGCGGTCGACCTCGTCAAGTGCGTCACGGTCGACCTCGAGGTGCCCGCGAACGCCGAGATCGTGCTCGAGGGCTACGTCGAGCACGGCGATCTCGTCGAGGAGGGGCCGTTCGGAGACCACACCGGCTTCTACACGGCCGCCGAGCCCTTCCCCGTCTTCCACCTCACGGCGATGACGATGCGGCGGGAGGCGATCTACCCCTCGATCGTGGTCGGCAAGCCGCCGCAGGAGGACGCGTGGCTCGGGAAGGCGACCGAGCGGATCTTCCTGCCCGCGGTCCGGGCCTCGGTCCCCGAGATCGTCGACTACGACCTGCCCGTCGCGGGCGCGTTCCACAACTGCGCGATCGTCTCGATCCGCAAGGCCTACCCGGCGCACGCCCGCAAGGTGATGCACGCGATCTGGGGTCTCGGGCTGCTCTCGCTGACGAAGACCGTCGTGGTCGTCGATGCCCACGTCGACCCTCACGACTACGCCGCGGTCGCGTTCTACGTCGGCGCGAACGTCGATCCGGCGCGCGACCTCGAGCTCGCCTCCGGTCCGGCCGACCACCTGGACCATGCGACGGTCAGGCAGTTCTCCGGCGGCAAGCTGGGAATCGACGCGACGGCGAAGTGGCCCGGGGAGGACGCCCGCGACTGGCCGCCCGAGATCGAGATGAGCGCGGAGATCCGCGAGCTCGTCGATCGCCGCTGGCCCGAATACGGGATCCAGAGCGGACGGCTCTCGTGACACGTCGCCTGCGGGTTGGGCATAGTTCAGGAGCCTCGCCGCCGACACGCCGACCGGCGGGAGGCATGCGAGGGTTGTCGTAAGGCGCCTTGGAGCCGAGCCGTGGACATCCACATGCCCCGGGGCCGAGCCTCTGGCCGGTGGGCTTCGCCATGGGCATCGTCGTGCTGCTCGTCGGGATCGTCGTCTCGTGGCCGATCGTCGCGATCGGCGCGCTGATCGCCCTCGTCTTCGCGGCCCTCTGGATCCGCGACGTGGTGCGCGAGAGCGGCCTGACCGAGGCGCACGAGGTCGAGCCCGAGCGGCGCCTCCCGCGCCCCGCTCCGCCCGTCGCGACCCCGCGGCCTGCGCTCGCGGAGGTCCGGCCGCACGACCGCTACTCCCGCTCGGTCTTCCTCGAGATCTCGACGCTCGGCCTCGGCGCCGTGATCGGCGGCCTCGTCACCCTGCCGGTGCTCGGGTTCATGATCGGCCCGGCGTTCCTCAAGCAGGGCGTCAAGCCGCAGGATCTCGGACCGCTCGAGAACTTCCCCGAGGGGCAGTTCCTGATCACCACCTTCCTCTCGGAGCCCAAGGAGGGGGTCGTCTCGCGCCGCACCGCCTTCATCCGCAACAACGGCATCCTCGGCAAGGAGCCGAGCTTCACGATCATCTCGAACGTGTGCGCGCATCTCGGCTGCCCCGTCGAGCCGAACGGCGTGATCCAGACCAAGGAGGAGTCGCGCTACAAGGACGTCAGCCTAACTCCGGTCATGCCGTCGGGCTTCGGCTGCCCCTGCCATGACGGCCAGTACGACGACGAGGGCAACCGCACCTCCGGCCCCGCCGTCCGGGCGCTCAATCGCTACTCCTTCTCGATCGTGAACGGGCATCTCTTCATCGGCGCCCCGTTCTCGGTCGCCTACGTCGAGGGCTCGGGAGCGAGCGCGCAGATCCACAAGGCCGACTTCGCGTTCCCCGGCGAGCACGTCGACGGGCTCGAGTCCTGGCTCTACCCGATCCAGCCTCCGCACTGATGGCAGCCCCCCGGCCGTCACGCCAGGAGCGGATCCTCTACCCGATGGACTGGCTCGAAGAGCGCTCGGGCCTCGTCGGCGCGATCCGCTACTTCCTGTTCAGGAACGTCCCGGCCGACATCAACTGGTTCGAGACGCTCGGGTCGGCGACGCTGACCGCCTTCATCGTGCAGGCGGTGACAGGGGTGACGCTCGCCATGTACTACCAGCCCGGCCCGACCACCTCCTACGCGTCGATCCAGCACATCACGAACGACCTCTGGGCGGGCTGGCTCGTGCGCGGCATGCACAAGTGGGGCGCGTCGGTCTTCATCATCCTGATGTTCATGCACATGGGGCGGGTCTTCCTGTTCGGCGCCTACAAGTACCCGCGCGAGCTGAACTGGGTGATCGGGGTGCTGCTGCTCGCGCTCGGCCTCGCAGAGGGCTTCACCGGCTACCTGCTGCCGTGGGACCAGACCTCCTACTGGGCGACGACCGTCGGGATCAACCTGAACGGGACGGCCCCCTTCCTGGGGCCGTTCATCGCCCAGTTCCTGCAGGGCGGGACGTACATCAACGGGACGACGCTCAGCCGCTTCTACGCGATCCACATGCTCGTCCTGCCCGCGGCGATCGCGGGCCTGATCGGCCTGCACCTGTACCTCGTCATCCGACTCGGCGTCACCTCGCCGCCCTGGTCGAAGGAGGCGGCGGGCAGCGGGCCGCTGACCGACCAGCCCGATCCTGCCGAGGGCCCGACCCGGCCCGCCGGCGCCGTCACGGGAGGCGTCGGTGGCTAGAGACCGGATCGCCGAGCGCCAGAAGGTCTTCAAGCAGTACAAGGAGGACGTCAAGCAGCGGGGGAAGCCCTTCTTCCCCTACGCGATGCTCCACGACACGATCATGTCGCTCGTCGTCGTGCTCGTGATCATCGGGCTGGCGGTCGTCTGGAAGTGGACCATCCCCGGGAACCACACGAGCACCGCCTCGGGCTGGCTCGGGAAGCTCTACGACCAGCCCGCCGACCCCGGGACGTTCAGCTTCGTGCCGCGCCCGGACTGGTACTTCTACTTCCTCTTCTACCTGCTGCGGATCTTCAAGTGGCCGGCGTCGGTGGTCCTCGGGACGGTCGGGATCCCGACCATCCTCCTGCTCCTGCTGATCTCGATGCCGTTCATCGACGTCCGCGCCGAGCGACGACCCCTGAGGCGGCCGGTCGCGCTCGTCGCGTCGATCCTCGTGATCATCTCGATGGGCGTCCTCACCTACAAGGGCGCAACCGCGAAGGAGGCTCTCGGGGCCGAGCTGATCAGCCGCGTTCCGGTGTGGGCGGCAAAGGAGGGGTTCGCCAACAATCCGAAGGCCGTCGCCGGCGCGAAGGTGTTCGCGGTCGCCGGCTGCCTGAACTGCCATACCTACAACGGGGACGGAAACCACAACCTCGGCGCGCCCGACCTGACGGCCGAGGGCGCGAGACACAGGGGCATCGCCTTCCAGCTCGCGCACCTCAAGTGCCCCTCGTGCGTGCACGCGGGCAGCCCGATGCCGTCGTTCGCGAGCCAGGGCGCCAAGAACCTGCTTGCGCTCGCAACGTTCCTCGAGGCCTCGAAGGGCGGGAGCTAGCGCCGCCTCGGAGCTGCCGCCGCGGCCCGGGGCGACCGGGACCGCAACCCGGCCGCTGCGACGCCGCGCCGCCGACCGTCTAGGCTGAGGTGCTGTGACACTTGCGCCTGACGCGGTCCGCACGATGTTCGACCGGATCGCGCCCGTCTACGACGTGATGAACCGGGTGATGACGGGGGGCCTCGACCTGCGCTGGCGCCGGCTGACCGCCGCTGCAGCGGTCCGGCCGGGCGATCGCGTGCTCGACGCCGCCTGCGGCACGGGCGACCTCGCGCTCGCCGACCTCCGCGCCGGCGCGGGCTCGGTGATCGGCCTCGACTTCTCGCCGCGAATGCTCGAGCGGGCCGCCCGCAAGGCGGGCTCGATCGACTGGGTCGAGGGCGACCTGCTCGCGCTCCCGTTCGAGGACGGCGCCTTCGACTCGGCCACGATCGGCTTCGGGATCCGCAACGTCGCCGATCTCGAGCTCGGGCTGCGCGAGCTCCGGCGCGTGCTCCGACCCGGCGGCCGGCTCGCGATCCTCGAGATCACGCGGCCGCGCGGGGCTCTCCGCCCCTTCTTCGCGCTCTGGTTCGACCGGCTCGTCCCCCGGCTCGGGCGGCTCGTTCCCGGCGGAGCCGCCTACTCCTACCTCCCGGCGTCGGTGGCGCGCTTCCCGCGCGCCGAGGAGCTCGCCGCGATGCTCGAGCGGGCGGGGTTCGCAGACGTGCGCTTCCGCCTGCTCGCCGGGTCGATCGTCGCCCTGCACACGGGGACGGCAGCCTGAACACGCCTCGCGTGCTCGGCCTGCTCGCGGCCTGCCTGAAGCCGCGTGCCCGCCGGTCGGCGGAAGGCGGCCGATGAACGCGCTCGCCGCCGTCGACGCGACGCCGGGGCTCGCCGCCTACATGGCCGAGCTCGAGGCGCGCCTCGCGCAGGCGGTCGAGCGGCGCGAGGGTTTCGCCGCCTCCGTCGCCGGCGAGGCGCTCGCGGCGGGCGGCAAGCGCCTGCGTCCGCTGCTCTGCTTCCTCTCGACGCCGAGCGGCCAGAGCGAGCCGCCGCTCGCCGCGGGCGTCGCGACCGAGCTCGTCCACATGGCGACGCTCGTCCACGACGACCTCGTCGACGGCGCGCGGATGCGGCGCGGGGCTCCCTCCGCCTGGTCGGTGTTCGGCGCCGGTGCCGCGCTCTCGGCCGGCGACTACCTCTTCGCCTGCGCCTTCGCCGAGCTGGCGGCGACCGAGGACTCGGCGGCCGTCGCGACCCTCGCCGACGCCTGCCTCGCGCTGGCCCGCGGCGAGGCGATGCAGCGGAGCCAGACCCGGGAGCCGGAGACGACGATCGACGACTACCTCGAGCGCTGCGCCCTCAAGACCGGGAAGCTGTTCGAGGCGGCCTGCCGGCTCGGCTCGGGCGGCGACGCGGACCTCGGCGCCTACGGCCTCGCGCTCGGCATCGCGTTCCAGATCGCCGACGACATCCTCGACTGCGCCGGCCAGACCCAGGAGACGGGAAAGATCCCCGGCACCGACCTGCGGGAGGGGACGCCGACGATGCCGCTCCTGCTCGCCGCCCAGCAGGACGAGGTCGTCCGGCAGGCGCTCGCCGGCGGGCCGCTCGACGGCGCGCTCGTGCGCGTCGCCGCCACCGACGCGCTCACGCGCTCCCGCGAGGCCGCGCTCGACTACGCTGCCAAGGCCCGATCCTTCGTCGGCGCCGCCCGGCACCGGCGAGGAGCTCGAAGCCTTGACCTACGCCGTCGTGGACCGCGCCTCGTGATGACCGTCGCAGTCGACACCACCCTCGAGCTGATCCGCGAGAAGGTGGAGGCGGGCGAGCGGCTCGACCTCGAGGACGGCCTCGCGCTGCTCGAGTCCGACGACCTGCTCGCGATCGGCGAGCTCGCCGACCTCGCCCGCCGCGTCCGCGGCGGCGACGACCGCGTCTACTTCGTCCAGAACCTCTACGTCTACCAGACGAACGTCTGCCGCGTGAAGTGCAAGTTCTGCGCCTTCGCCGCCACCCAGAAGCAGGAGCAGGCCTACACGAAGGCGCCCGACGAGTTCGTCGCCGGCATCGCTCGCGGCAGCGCGAGTCGACCGCCTTCACCGAGATCCACATGGTCAACGGCGAGAACCCGCACGTCGACTTCGACTTCTACCTCGACACGATCCGCGAGCTCCACGAGGCGCTGCCCGACGTGTTCCTCAAGTGCTACACGGCCTCCGAGATCCACCACATGACGACGCTCTCCGGGCTCTCGCACGAGCAGGTGCTGCGCGAGCTGCAGGCCGTCGGGCTCGGCGCGCTGACCGGCGGCGGCGCCGAGGTCTTCGCCGACCGCGTGCGGCGGCTCGTCGCGCCCGGCAAGGAGCATCCGGACATCTGGTTCCACGTGCACGACACGGCGCACCGGCTCGGGATGCCGACGCACTGCACGCTTGCTCTACGGCCACGTCGAGACCTACGAGGAGCGGATCGAGCACCTGCTCCGGCTCCGCGACCAGCAGGACCGCAGACGGGCGGCTTCCTCGCCTTCATCCCGCTCGCGTTCCACCCGCAGAACACCGTCTTCGAGCGGCGCGGCTTCACCTTCCAGACCGGCGCCGCCGACCTGAAGATGCTCGCCGTCTCGCGCCTCATGCTCGACAACATCCCGAACATCAAGGCCTACTGGATCTCGCTGACGCTGCCGGTCGCGCAGGTCGCGCTCCACTTCGGCGCGAACGACGTCCAGGGGACGCTCGTGCGCGAGGAGATCTTCCACGCCGCCGGCTCGACCGCGGGCACCGAGCAGAAGCTCGAGGAGCTCGTCCGCACCGTCCGCGCCGCCGGCCGGATCCCGGTGCAGCGCGACACGCTCTACAACGAGCTGCGGCGCTGGGACTGACCCCGATGCGCGATCTTCCACACATTCGTCACGTCTCGTCACACACACGTCGCGCTTTCCGGCGCTAGCCTCGACGGCATCGGGGCGGGAGGTGGGTACCCGAGCTGCAGCCGCCTCGGAGGCCCGCGGGTCGGGTCGGGGTTCGGGCCCGGGGGCCGGAGACGGCTCGATGATCCGCCTCGGCCGCATCGCGTACGCGAACATGGCGCCGGTCTTCTTCCGGGTCGAGGCCGAGTACGAGGAGGTCACCGGCGTGCCGACCGATCTCAACCGGCGGCTCGTCGCCGGCGAGATCGACGCCGCTCCGATCTCCTCGATCGAGTACGCGCGCGCATGCCGACTCCGCTCCTGCTCCTGCCGCGGCTCTGCGTCTCGTCGGAGGGCGCGGTCGACTCGATCCAGCTGATCTCGAAGCTGCCGCTCGACCGGATCCGCACGGTCGCCGTCACGCCCGAGTCGGCGACGTCGGTCGTCCTGACGAAGGTGCTCCTGCCGGAGGCCGCGCCACGTCCCGCTCGGCGAGGACGGCCGACGCGAAGCTGCTGATCGGCGACGCGGCGCTCAAGTCCGCGTTCGAGGACCCGACGCCGCACCACGACCTCGGCCGGCTCTGGCTCGAGCGGACGGGGCTGCCGATGGTGTTCGCCGTCTGGGCCGCGCCGGAGCCGCCGCACCCGGGCCTGCTCGAGCTCGAGGACGCGCTCGTCGCCTCGGTGCGCGCCGCGAACGCCGAGCCGGAGACGCTCGCCTTCGAGGCGGCCGAGCGCTACGGCTACCCGGCCGGCTTCCTCGCCCGCTACTTCGAGAAGCTCCGCTACCGCTTCGGGCCGCGCGAGCGCGCCGGCCTCTACACCTTCCTCGAGCTCGCGCGCGACGTCGGCGAGCTCGACGAGGTGCCCGAGCTCCGGTTCGTGACGGCGGGGGCGGCGGTCTAGCTGGCGACGGCGAGCGGATCGGACGGCCGGCGGCCGGGCCGGACTGGAGCCCGGCACCCGGGCCGTGCTCGACAAGGCGCTGGCCGGGGAGCGGATCAGCGACGCCGAGGCGCTGGCGCTGCTCGAGTCGCGCGACCTCGTCGCGGTCGGACGGGCCGCCAACGAGCTGCGCGCCCGCCGCACCGATCCGGACCGGATCACGTTCATCGTCGACCGCAACGTCAACTACACGAACGTCTGCGTCACCGACTGCGACTTCTGCGCCTTCTACCGCCGCCCGGGCGACCGGCGCGAGGGCTACCTGCTGCCGAAGCCGGTGATCTTCAAGAAGATCGAGGAGACGCTCGAGCTCGGCGGCACCGGGCTGCTGATGCAGGGCGGCCACCACCCGGATCTCGGGATCGACTACTACGAGGATCTCTTCCGCTCGATCAAGGAGCGCTACCCGATCCACCTGCACGCGCTCTCGCCGCCCGAGGTCCAGCACATCGCGCGCCGCTCGCGGCTCTCGATCCCCGATGCCCTGACGCGGCTGCGCGACGCCGGCCTCGACTCGATCCCCGGCGGCGGCGGCGAGATCCTCGTCGACCGCGTGCGCGAGATCATCGCGCCGAAGAAGACGAAGACGGCCGAGTGGCTGAACGTGATGCGGCACGCCCACCGGCTCGGGATGTCGACGACCGCGACGATGATGTACGGCCACGTCGAGACGCGTCGCCGAGCGCGTCGAGCACATGCGCCGGATCCGCGACCTCCAGGACGAGACTCGCGGCTTCCGCGCCTTCATCTCCTGGACGTTCCAGGACGACGGCAACCGGCTCGGCGCGCAGGTCGCCGCGCGAGACGATGCCGACCTCGTTCGACTACCTGCTCACCCAGGCCGTCTCGCGGATCTACCTCGACAACGTCGACCACATCCAGTCGAGCTGGGTCACCCAGGGGATGAAGATCGGCCAGGTCGCGCTCGAGTTCGGCGCCGACGACCTCGGCTCGATCATGATCGAGGAGAACGTCGTCTCGGCGGCCGGCACCACCTACCGCGCCTCGACCGACGACTTCGTGCGCACGATCAAGGGGCTCGGCAAGATCCCGGTGCAGCGCGACACGCTCTACCGCGAGGTCCGGGTCTGGAACTGAGCCCGGGCCGCCGGCATCGACGAGGGCGACGCAGCTAACAGAAGCGTCACACGGCTCGGGTAGCCTCGAAAGGGGTCATGCGTCGCCTCTCCGTCCGTCTCGCCGGCGTTCCCGCCGCCGTCGCTCTGCTGCTCTGCGCCGCCGCCTCGGCGCAACCGCCCATGATCGTCCAGCGTACGGAGGCGCTGATGCCCGGCGTCACCGACCAGCAGCAGGTCGAGCTCACGCCGCACGGGCCCGTCGCGTACACGGTGATCACGGCGCCGGCCCCGACCGGCCTGATCACGTCGGGCCCGTGCTCGCGCGGCGGCACGATCACCGGCGCCCGCGAGCCGTTGACCCAGCTCGAGCAGGATGCCTCGTCGAGCGCCGTCGTCGCCGGGGTGAACGGCGACTTCTTCAACCCGTCGAACAGCAGCCCGAACGGGATCGTGATGGTCGGCGGTCAGCTCGAGCACGGGCCGACGCCGGCGCGCTCCTCGATCGGCTTCGACGCGAACGGCACGATGCACGTCGGCCGGATCTCGTTCGCCGGCACCTGGCAGGGCAGCGGCCAGCGGCGGCCGCTCTCGGGGATCAACCAGCAGCCGCGGGGCAAACCAGACCGTGCTCTTCACCCCGGCCTGGGGAGCGACGACGCCCGATCTCCCGAACGCGGCGAGGTCCTGCTCGAGCCGTTTCCCGCCGCGACGATCGACACCGACCTGACCGCGACCGTGTCCGCCGTGCCGAGCGGCGCGACGCCGATCCCTGCCGACGGCGCGGTCCTGGTCGCCACCGGGACGCCAGGCCGCCAAGCTCCAGGCGGAGGCGCCGGCGGCCGGCACCGTGACGGTCCGCCTGATCCTCCCGGACTGCCTGGAGCACCGTCGTCTCGGCGCTCGGCGGCGGCCCGCTGCTCGTCAAGCGGCGGCAAGCCGGTGTTCGCGACGGGCGAGAACTTCCTCTCGGGCCAGCTGGTCAGCCACGACGCCCGCGCCGCGGTCGGCCAGCTCGCCGACGGCAGCATGATCCTGGTCGCGGTCGACGGCGGCCATCCCGGGCTACAGCGTCGGCATGACCACCTACGAGCTCGCGCAGACGATGGCCCGCCTGGGCGCCGTCACCGCCGCCGGGCTCGAGTTCGGGAAGTTCGTGACCGCCGCCTTCGACGGGCACCTCCTGAGCCGGCCGAGCGACCCCGCCGGCGAGCGGCCCGTGAAGGAGGCGCTGCTCGTGCAGTACTCAGGGCGTCTATGCACCCCCGCCGTCGGCGCCGGTGCTCGACACCGAAAACGCCGCCGCCGGCGAGCAGCTCTCCTACCGGATCGTGCGCCCGTCGACCGTGACCGCGAGCGTGATCGGCCCGGACGGGGTGCGCTCACCCGCTCGACTCGGGGAGCAGGCAGCCGGGGAGCTACTCCTTCACCTGGCCGAGCTCGGACGTCGAGGGCACCTGGCACTGGAACGTCCAGGCGACCGACGACCTCGGCCGCCAGTCGACCGCCGACCAGCCCTTCCAGTACGACCTGACCCTCTCGGGCCTGGCCGTGCCGAGGGCGGCCTCCAGGACGGCGGGGCTGACCGTCGGCTTCACGCTCTCCCGCCCGGCGGCCGTGACGCTCCAGATCGCCGCCGCCAACGGCACCGCCGTCGCCACGGTCCCCCCGGTCCAGCTCGGCGCCGGCGCCCAGTCGATCTCCTGGGACGGGACGACGACCGGCGGCCTGGCCGCGCCGCCCGGCTCGTACGTCGCGCAGGTGAACGAGGTGAGCTCGATTGGCAAGGCCGGGCTCAGCGCACCGTTCACGGTGCCCCGGTAGCGGCTACGGGCACACGCGCCGGGCCGCCCCGCTCGGCGTCGGGCCCGTCGCGGCGCCGAGCTTCTTCATGACCGGGAAGCTGCAGCACGGCGTGAGGGAGCCGGCCGAGCGCGCCAAGGTGCCCGCGACTCGCTAGCCTCCGGCGATCACCTCGCTGATCGGAAACCACGGCCTGCTCGCGATCTTCCTGCTGATGATGGTCGCTGCCGTCCTTCCGGCAGCGAGCGAGGTGACGATGCTCTACGGCGGCGCGCTCGCCTCCGGCGCCGTCGGCGGCGGGGTCGCGCTCTTCGGCCACGAGTTCAGCTCGGGGCTCCCCGCCTACCTCGCGGTCGTCGTCGCCGGCGTCCTGGGAAACACGCTCGGCGCCGCCGGCGGCTGGCAGATCGGGGCCCGCGGCGGCCATCCCCTCCTCGAGCGCTACGGCCGCTACGTGCACATCACCCGGCAAGCGGATCGAGCGCGCGGAGCGCTGGTTCGACCGCTTCGAAGGCATCGCCGTCCCGCTCGGCTTCGCCACGCCGTTGATCCGATCGTTCGTCGCGATCCCGGCCGGGATGTTCGAGGTCGCGTTCCGCCGCTTCCTGCCCTCGGCGGCCGCCGGCATCGTCGTCTTCTGCGCCGCGCTCGCCGGAATCGGCTGGGCGGCCGGCGCGAGCTGGCATGCGGCCCACCACTACCTCCAGTACGTCGAGGTGGCGATCGTCGCCGGAATCCTCCTCTTCGGGGCGTATCTGGCGCTACGACGCCGCCGCTCGATTACGATTGCCCGTAGTGCCTCCGATTCCTCACGTTGACGTCAAGGCGCAGTACGCGCCGCTGATCCCCGAGCTGACGGCCGCGTTCGCGCGGACGCTCGAGAGCGGCCGCTTCATCTTCGGCCCGGAGGTCGAGGGCTTCGAGCGCGAGGCAGCCGAATACCTCGGCGCCGACGAGACGATCGGAGTCGCGAACGGCACCGACGCGATCGTGCTCGTCCTGGACGCGCTCGAGATCGGCGCCGGCGACGAGGTCGTCTGCCCGTCGTTCACCTTCTACGCGACCGCCGAGGCGATCGCCCGGGCAGGCGCGACGCCCGTGTTCGCCGAGATCGACCCCGTGACGCTGAACCTCGACCCCGACGATGTCGAGCGGCGGATCACGCCGCGCACGAAGGCGATCATGCCGGTGCACCTGTTCGGCCGGCCGGCCCCGGTCGACGGAGCTTCGGCGCTTCGGCCTGCCGATGATCGAGGACGCCGCCCAGGCCTTCGGCGCCGCCCGGGATCGCGACGAGCGTCGCCTCGACGTTCAGCTTCTTCCCGACCAAGAACCTGTTCGCGCTCGGCGACGGCGGCCTGATCGCCGCCAACGACGCCGAGCTGGCCGACCGGATCCGGATGCTGCGCTTCCACGGCTCGAAGGCCAAGAAGGAGTTCGAGTACATCGGCTACAACTCGCGCCTCGACGCGGTGCAGGCGGCGATGCTGCGGATCTTCCTGCCGCAGCTCGACGGCTGGAACGCCGCCCGGCGCGAGGCGGCCGCGCTCTACGCCGAGCTCGGGCTCGCCGAGGTCGCCGACCTGCCGCCGGACGAGCCGGGCCACGTCTACCACATGTACTGCGTCCGCTCGTTCGAGCGCGACCGGCTCGCCGCGGCGCTCGCGGAGGCCGGGATCGGCTTCGCCTCCTACTACGAGCCGCCCTTGCACCTCCAGCCGGCGCTGCGGTACCTCGGCTACTCGGAGGGCGACTTCCCCGAGACGGAACGGGCCGCACGTGAGAATCTCTGCCTGCCGATGTGGGCCGGGATCAGCGAGGAGCAGCAGACGACCGTCGTCGACGTGCTCAGGCGAGCGTCCAGCCTCGTGACGACGTGAGCGGCGCCAGCTCCACACCCTGCCGCGGCCGCCGCCGGGCGGCCCGCCCGCAGTGATCACCTTCCCGATCAACCGGCACCGGCTCTGGCAGTTCCTCGCCGACGCGGTGCTGATCGTCGCCGCGTGGCGGCTCGCGTTCTACCTCCGCTTCGACCAGCCGCTGCCGCGGTACTACCGCGACCTGCTCTCGTGGCGGGTGTTCGCGGTCGTCGTCCTGATCCAGCTCGCCGTCTTCGTCCTCTTCGGCTTCTACAACCGCTGGTGGCGGTACGTCTCGACGCGCGACATGTGGGGCGCCGTGCGCGGCGTCACGGTCGCCTGCCTGCTCGCCGATCTCGCGCTCTACGCGTTCCCCCCGGCCCACACCTCGCCACCTGCCGCGATCGATCGTCGCGCTCGACTACCTCCTCCTGCTCGCCTTCGTCGCCGGGACCCGCCTGCTCGCGCGGTCGCTGATCGAGCACCCGACGGGCGGGATCGTCGCGCGCGGGAAGGAGGTGCTGATCGCCGGCGCCGGCAACGCCGGGCAGCTGCTCGTCCGCGAGATGCAGCGCAACCGCACCCTCGCCTCGACCCCGGTCGGCTTCGTCGACGACGACCCGCGCAAGAAGGACCTCCGGATCCACGGCGTCCGGGTGCTCGGGACGACCGACGAGCTCGCGCACCTGCTGCGCGACAACCGGCCGGACGAGGTCCTGATCGCGATGCCGTCGGCGCCTGGCGACCTGCGCCGCAAGATCGTCGAGGTGACCCGCGCCGAGGGGATCCCGGTCAAGACGCTGCCCGGCCTGCACGAGCTGATCTCCGGCGACGTCAACCTCGCCGGCCAGATCCGTCCGGTGCAGGTCGAGGACGTGCTCGGGCGCGAGCAGGTCGACGTCGACCTCGAGGCGATCGCCGAGTACATCCGCGACCGGACGGTGCTCGTCACCGGCGGCGGCGGGTCGATCGGCTCGGAGCTCTGCCGTCAGGTCGTCCGCCTCGGCGCGGCGAAGCTCGTCCTCGTCGACAAGGCGGAGTCGTCGCTCTACGAGATGCAGCGCGAGCTCGTCGACGAGCGGCACTTCACCGCCGTGCTCGCCGTGCTCGCCGACTGCGGCGACGTGTCGAACATGCGCGACGTCTTCGAGCGCTACTCGCCGGACGTCGTCTTCCACGCGGCCGCCTACAAGCACGTGCCGATGCTCGAGACGAACCCGATCCAGGCCGTCACGAACAACGTCCTCGCGACGCGCGTGATCGTCCGGGTGGCGGTCGAGTTCGGGGTCGAGCGGTTCGTGTTCATCTCGACCGACAAGGCCGCCAACCCGAAGAACCTGCTCGGCCAGTCGAAGGCGGTCTGCGAGTGGATCGTCGAGTCGTTCGCGAGCCGCGACGACGTCGCGACCCGGTTCGTCGCCGTGCGCTTCGGAAACGTGCTCGGCTCGTCGGGGTCGGTGATCCCGATCTTCCGCCGCCAGATCGAGCGAGGCGGCCCCGTGACGGTGACCAACCCCGAGATGACGCGGTACTTCATGACGATCCCCGAGGCGGCCTCGCTCGTCATCCAGGCCGGCGCGATCGGCGGCCGCGGCCAGGTCTACGTCCTCGACATGGGCGAGCCGGTGAAGATCCTCGACCTCGCCCGGCAGATGATCGAGCTCTCGGGCCGTACCGAGGACGAGATCAGGATCGAGTACGTCGGCTCCCGGGCGGGCGAGAAGATGCACGAGGAGCTCTGGAACGACGGCGAGGAATGGGGCCCGACCTCGCACCCGAAGATCATGCGGGCGACGGGCCCGCCGATCGACGGCAGCTGGCTCGAGGACGAGCTCGCCGAGCTCGAGCGGCTGGTGGCCGAGAACGACCAGCTCGGAGTGAGGGCGAAGCTCAAGCAGATGGTCGACGCCCCGAAGCGGATCGGGTCGGTCGTGCTCGAGGACACCCTGCACTAGCCCACGGCCGCCGGTCCCGCCGCAGCCGGCCGCGCCGCGCCGTCGCCTCGATCGCCCGGGCCGGCACTCCCGGGAGCGTGCGGCGGCCGGCCTCGAGCTGTTCCACTCTTTTCACATTCGCGGCACGTTTTCGTTGCGAATTCGCGCCTCTTCCGGCCGGGATCGCCGTTAGGGTGGCCCGGTGGACGTTCTCGACGGGCTGAACTCGGCGCAGCGGCGCGCTGCCGAGGCGGTCCGCGGGCCTGTGTGCATCCTGGCCGGGGCCGGCTCCGGAAAGACCACCACGATCACCCGGCGGATCGCGCAGCAGGTGGCGACGGGGGCGTTCGCGCCCGGCCAGATCCTCGCCGTCACCTTCACCGACAAGGCCGCCGGGGTGATGAGGTCGCGTCTCGCCGCGCTCGGCGTGCCCGGCGTCGTCGCGCGGACCTTCCACTCCGCCGCGCTCGCCCAGCTCCACCACTTCCGGCCGGGCGCCGTGGGGCGGATCCTGCCCGCGAAGGCGCTGCTCCTGCGGCAGATCGCCAACACGCTGCCGCCGCCGTTCCGCTTTCGACCGGCAGGCGACCTCGCGACGGAGATCGAGTGGGCGAAGGCGCAGCGGATCCGGCCCGACCGCTACCGCGCCTCGCTCGGCGGCCACCAGCCCCCGATCCCGGCCGACCTGATGGAGACGGTCTTCCGCGAGTACGAGCGGCGCAAGGAGCAGCGGGGCCAGATCGACTTCGAGGACCTGCTCGAGCACGCGGTCGGGCTCTTCGCGGCCGACGAGGGCGCGCGGGCCGCGTTCCGCGACCGCTACCGCGCCTTCACGGTCGACGAGTACCAGGACGTGAACCTGCTCCAGCAGGCGCTGCTCGAGCAGTGGCTCGGCCCGCGCGACGACCTCTGCGTCGTCGGCGACGACTACCAGTCGATCTACGCCTTCACCGGCGCCTCGCCGCGCTGGCTGCTCGGCGTCGAGCAGCGCTTCCCCGCGGCGGAAATCGTCCGGCTCGAGGACAACTACCGCTCCTCGCCGCAGGTGCTCGCCTTCGCGAACCGGCTGGTGCCGCGGCTCGGCGGCGCCGAGAAGGTGCTGCGGGCGACGCGCGAGGCGGGGCCGGTGCCGCTGACGCGGGCGTTCGCGACGCCGGAGTCCGAGGATGCGTGGATCGCCGGCGAGGTCGGGCGGCTCGCCGGGGAGGGCGTCGCGCTCGAGGAGATCGCCGTCCTCTGCCGAACGAACGCGCGCCTGGCCGACTTCGAGGAGGCCTTCCACGACGCGGGGCTGCCGTTCCAGGGCTCGTCGCTGCTCGACCGCGAGGCGGCGCGGCGGCTGCTGCGATTCCTCGAGCGCGAGCCGTCGACCGGGGTTGCGGCCCGCATGCGTGCGCTCGCCGAGGAAGCCGGGATGCTGCAGACCCTTCCGGACAAGCTCGGCGAGCGCGAGCTCACGCGCCAGGCCGACCTCGCCCGTCTGGTCCGGCTCGCCGGCGAGCTCGACGACGCCGAGCTGACCTGCGCCGGGTTCGTGGCCGAGCTGAAGCGGCGGTTCGATCCCGGCGGCGACGGTGCGCGAGGCGTCCACCTGCTCACCTACCACCGTGCCAAGGGGCTCGAGTTCGATGCCGTCTTCCTGCCCCGTCTCGACGAGAAGGAGCTCCCGTCTCGCTTCGCCCGAACAGCCGAGGAGGAGGCCGAGGAACGTCGCCTCTTCTACGTCGGGATCACCCGGGCCAGGCACACGCTGTCGATCACCTGGTCGCGGAAGCCGAGCCCGTTCCTCGCCGAGCTCGGAGTCGAGGGTCGCCGGCCGGCGGCACCGGCGGCACCGGGCACGGAGCGGCGGCCCCGCGACGAGTCTCCCGCCGCCGAGTCGCTGCGGCGGTGGCGTCGCGCGCGGGCGCTCTCGGAGGGCGTCCCCGCGTACGTCATCTTCCCGGATCGCACGATCGACGAGATCCTCGAACGGAGGCCCTCGAGCGAGCACGATCTCGCCGCGATCCACGGCCTCGGGCCGGGCCGGCTCGGCCGGTTCGGGACCGAGCTCTGGGCGGCAGTCGAGGAGGCGCTCTCGCCGGCCACGGGCGCCGGAGCCGCGGTTGCCCCTCCACCGCGAGCGGGGCGACCGCCCGCCCCGGTCCCGCCTCCGCCGGGCCCGGCCGGCTCGCCGCTCTACGAAGCCCTCACCGCCTGGCGGCGCGACCGATCGAGAAGCGAGGAGGTCCCTCCGTTCCACGTCTTCCACAACCGCGTGCTGGCAGCGATCGCCGACGCCCGGCCGCGCTCCCGCGAGGAGCTCGCCGGGATCGCGGGGGTCGGCCCGACGAAGCTCGAGCGCTACGGCGACGAGGTGCTCGACGTGATCGCCGCCGCCTGACGGGGGGGGCGAGTCAGCCGCCCCGGGCCGAGAGCAGGAGCTCGAGCAGCGCGGCCGGATCGCGGCGGACCCGCTCCTCGCCGCCGAGCCGGCGCTTGTCGAGCTCGAGCGCCCGCGGGTCGGTCAGCGGGCGTAGCCGCCCCTGCCGGATCAGCTCCTCGTCCACGCCCCCGAGCCGCCCGCCGTAGGTCGTGTAGACCGGGACGCCGAGCGCGGCGGCCTCCCGGTTCATCGTCCCTCCCGCCGAGACGACGAGATCGGCGAGCGCGATCATGCTCTGGGCGTCGACGGCACGGTCGGGGACGATCACGGAGGGAAGCGCGAGCGAGCGGACGTAGTCACGCTGCTCCTCGGTGCGCGGCAGCACCACGGCATGCACCGTCTCGAGGCTGCCGAGATGCTGGAGCGTCTGCGGAAAGAGCGGGTTCGAGTGCCGGTGGTAGAGAGAGACGTCGGGCGGAGGGCGAAGAACGACGAGCGTCCGCGCCGGGTCGACCCTCCACCCCTCGAGCACGGCCGAGTCCGGCTCGAAGTCGGCCAGGTAGTACTCCTCCTTCAGCCCCGGGTACTGGAGCAGCTTCGGCGGCGCGGCGCCGTAGCGGGCGAGGCGCTCGCTCGGGATCGAGTCCGGGACGACGACCTTCGTGGCGGCGCGGCAGCCGAGCTGGTGCTGGAGCCAGGCCCACTCGTAGTCGAACGTGGTCGCGCTCGGGATGCCGAGCCGGCGGGCGGTGATCGTCAGCTCGTGCGAGCCGTGGGCGAGCGCTATGTCGAAGTCGCGGCCGCGCGCCCAGCGACGCAGCCCGGCGAGCCGCGAGGACATCTGGCGCGCCTTGCCCGCCCGCGACCGTCCACCGTGGTGGCCGATCGGCGTCGCGCTCATCCCGTGCCGCTCGATCAGCTGAAGCGTCTGGGCATAGTCGCGCGCCGTGATCTCGACCGTGTCGCCCCGCCGCTCCATCAGCTCGACGAGCGGTCGGAACACGAGCGGATGGGCGCTCGCCGTCATGTCGATCCAGACCCGCATCAGCGATCCGCGACCCGCCCCCGCGCCGGTCGGCCCGCCGGCCGGCCCCGGGCCCCGGCCCGTCCGGGCGCCATCCGGCACAGACACGTGACGGTTTCCCCGGTAGCCTCGACGGCATCAGGGGCGGGAGGTGGGGCCCCGGATACGGACAGCTCGGACGGCCGCCGCGCGCGAGCCCTCAACGCGCGAGCACCCCGGCGAGCTCGACATCGCGCTTCACGCCCTCGACGTGACACTCGTGCCAGAGCGTGAAGGCGAGCAGCCCCCAGAGCTGGCGCGAGAGGTCCTCGCGCCCGCTCACGTGATCGTCGAGCACGCGTGCGACCGCCTCCGGCCGGAGGTACCCCTGGCGGCGCAGCGTCTCGGGCGAGAGCGTCTCGCGCGCGAACGGCTCGAGCTCGCCGCGCAGCCACGCGGCGGCCGGGATCGAGAAGCCCCGCTTCCGCCCGTGGACGACCCCGTGCGGCAGCAGCGGCTCGACCGCCTTTCGCAGCAGCCGCTTCTTGTCCAGCCAGCGCACCTTGTGGCGCGCCGGGAGCGAGAACGCGAAGTTCGTGACCACCGTGTCGAGGAACGGCACCCGGGTCTCGAGCGACCAGGCCATCGACGCGCGGTCGGTCTTCACGAGCAGGTCGTCGACGAGGTACCCGCCGAGATCGACGTCCTGCAGGCGCGTCAGCAGCTCGTGGCCGGCGGTCTCCGCGAAGCGGGCGCGGTCGAGCGAGACGGGGTCGAACCCGTGCCGCCGGCCGGTCAGCTCGGCGCGGGCGTCGGCGGAGAAGATCTCCTTCCAGCCTTCGTGCCGCTCGAGCGGCGGCAGGTGCGCCGCCCGGGCGAACCGCTTCGCCCGGTAGTCGAAGCTGACGCGGCGCGACGACGAGGGAAGCCGCTCGATCGCCGGCCGGGCGAGCGAGGCGATCCCACCCACGCGCTCGGCAAGCAGGTCGGCGACGTAGGTGTAGTAGCCGCCGAAGCACTCGTCGCCACCCTCGCCCGAGAGCGTCACCTTCACGTCCTCGGCCGCGAGCCGCGAGACCAGGTAGGTCGGAAGCGAGGACGAGTCTGCGAACGGCTCGTCGAAGGCGGCGGCGAGCGCGGGTAGGAGCAGCGCCGCGTCGGGGCGGAGAACCAGCTCGCGGTGGCGGGTGCCGTAGCGGGTTGCGACGGCGCGAGCGTTGTCGAGCTCGTCGAACGACTGCTCCTCGAACCCGATCGAGAAGGTGCGCACCGGCTCCGAGGTCTCCTCCGCGGCAAGCGCGGTGAGCGTCCCCGAGTCGACGCCGCCCGAGAGCAGGACGCCGACCGGCACATCCGAGACGAGGTGGGCGCGCACCGAGTCCCGGAGCCGCGCCCGGCACTCCTCGACCAGCTCGGCCTCGTCCTCGGCCGCGCGTGCCGGCAGCGGCCCCGGCCGGGCGAACCGCTCGATCGTGACGCGCCCGTCCTCCCAGGTGAGCGTGTGCCCCGGCGGGAGCTTGCGAATCTCGCGGAAGATGGAGAGCGAGCCCGGGACGGTGTTCGTCGCGAGGAACGCCTCGAGTGCGTCGAGGTCGAGCTCGCCCTTCGGGAGAGCGTCGAGCTCGGACGCAAAGGCCAGCTCGCCGCCGGCGGCGCGGAAGTAGAGCGGCTTGATCCCGAACCGGTCGCGCGCGAGCACGAGCCGCCGGCGTGGCGCGTCCCAGATCGCGATCGCGAACATCCCTCGCAGCCGCTCCGCAAAGCCGAGGCCCCACTGCTCGTAGGCGTGCACGATCGTCTCGGTGTCGCAGCGGGTGCGGAGGCGGTGGCCGGCGCGCTCGAGCTCGCGGCTCAGGGCCTCGTAGTTGTAGATCTCGCCGTTCTGCACGACGGTGCAGGTTCCATCCTCGTTCGCGATCGGCTGGTCTCCGCCGGTCAGGTCGATGATCGCGAGCCGGCGTGCGGCCAGCCCGACCCCGCCGTCGACGAACGTCCCCTCCGAGTCGGGCCCGCGGTGGACGAGCGTCGCCGACATCGCGGCGAGTCGCCGACGGTCGACCTTGCCCCGCGACGACGCGATCCCGCAGATGCCGCACACGGCTCGAGTCTAGTGTCGGCAGACTGGATCGACCGGGATGCGTGATCGCCGCCCGCGCGGATCGGCGGATCCAGGCTCAGGCCGAAGCGGGCTCGGCGACCGCCTCGGGCACCCGCGGGCTCACGAACAGCATTCGCGCCGCCCAGGGCGGGAAGTACCAGTTCCACTTGCCGAGCAGCCGCATCACGGCCGGCACGAGCAGGGCGCGGATCACGGTGGCGTCGAAGATGATCCCGGCCGCGAGGCCGATCCCGAACTGCTTGATGTCGACGCCCGGGCTCGACGAGAGCACGAAGAAGGCGAACATCAGGACGAGGGCGGCGCTCGTGACGAGCTTCCCCGTGCGGGCCAGCCCGAGCGAGACCGCATGGCGCGTGTCGCCCGTCTCGTCGTAGGCCTCGCGCATCCGCGTCAGCATGAACACCTCGTAGTCCATCGAGAGCCCGAACAGGAACGCGAAGATCATCAGCGGGATCCACGGGATGATCGACTGCGTCGCGTGCACGTTCCAGATCGCCATCGAGCCGTGCCCCTGCTGGAAGATGAAGACGATGATCCCGTAGGCGGCACCGAGCGAGACGAGGTTCAGGATCACCGCCTTCGCGGCGAGCACGAGCGAGCGGAACGCCCGCGCGAGCAGGACGTAGGTGAAGAGGATCACGAACGCCAGCACGTAGGGGAAGTTCGAGTAGACGGCCTTCACGAAGTCGCGATCCTCGGCGGCGACGCCGCCGAGCGTCACCCGCACCGGCGCCGAGGCGAGAGCGCCACCGGCGCCCGCCGCGTCCTGCACCTTCGGCAGCACGTTCTGCTGCAGGTTCGAGATCGTCGCCTTGGTCGCGGGAGCGGCCCCGTCGGCCGCCGGGAACGCCTCGATCAGGAAGGTGCTGCCCCTGCGCCAGGCCGGCGGGGCCACGGCGCCGACGACGCCGGGCGCCTCGCGCACCATCCTGACCAGCCGCGGCACGTTCCGGCGGGTCGGGTCGTTCTCGACGAGGATCACGAACGGCTTCAGCACGCCGGCCGAGAAGCCGGCCGCAGCGAGCGCGTCGCGACCGGCGATCGCATCGCCCGTCCCGGGCAGGTCCTTGGCCTGCGCCTCGCTCGGGTTCAGCTGCACCCCGAAGCTGACGAGGACCGCGACCACGAGCGAGCCCGGCGCCGGCGATCGGCCACGGCCGGCGCATGACGGTGTTCGCCCAGCGTCCCCAGAGCCCGTCCTCGGGGTGCCCCTGGTCGACGAAGCGCTTCGGCAGGACCCGGACGCTGTTGATCCTCGTGCCGAGGACCGAGAGCAGCGCCGGCAGCAGCGTGATCGCGCACAGCACGGAGACGGCCGGGATCAGCATGCCGCCGATCCCGATCGAGCGGATGAAGGGCAGCGGCAGGATGATCATGCTCAGCAGCCCGACGGCGACGGTCGAGCCCGACACGATCACCGAGCGGCCCGCATGGGTCATCGTCTCGACGAGCGCCGTCTCGACGTCCTCGCCCTCGCGCAGCTCGTCCCGGAAGCGGAAGATCATCAGCAGCGCGTAGTCGATCGCGACGCCGAGCCCGACGAGCGCGATCAGGAACTCGACGATGACCGAGACGTGGGTGACGTAGGTGAGCAGCCAGATCAGCGTGAAGGTGTTCAGGATCGAGGCGACCGCGACCGTCAGCGGCATCGCGACGGCCGGCAGCGGTCCCGAAGACGAAGAACAGGATCACGAGCGCGCCCAGCCCCCCGATCAGGGCCTCGGTGAGCACGCTCGGCCCGCCGCCGCCCGAGCCGGCCTCGAGCGGGTCGCGTCCGGTCAGGCTCACCGTCACGCCGGGTGGCGCAGCCGCCTTCAGGGCGGCGCGCGTCTTGTCGATGAAGCCGCTCGGCCCGAACTTCGGGATCCCCGCCGGGTAGATCGTGGCGAACATCGTGTGGCCGTCCCGGGAGACGTAGGCGCGGCTGCCCGTTGCGAAGTAGGAGCCGACCCGCGAGCCCGGATTGACGGCCTGGGCGCGGTCGATCGCGCTGCGCGATCCCGCGGTTGCCGGTGACGCTGCCGGCACTGTGGAAGACCGCGATCAGGGGCGCCTGCTCGCCGCTCCCGAAGGTGTGCAGCGTCCGCTGGTTCGCCTCGTAGGCCGAGTAGCCCGGAATCGAGAACTCGGTCAGCCAGCGCTTCGAGACCGCGCCGGCCGAGTAGGCGCCGAAGACGGTCAGCGCGACCCAGGCGCCGATCACGATCCAGCGACGGCGGACGATCAGATGCGCGAGGCGCTCGAGCACGACAGGGAGGATAGATCTCTTGTAATCAGATGTCAAATCATTTATGATCTAACGAAGATGGCCGGAGGCCGGGACGAGACGATCGGGGGCCCGCCGCCCCTGGCGAGGGAGATCGTGTTCACGGCCAAGGCCATGCGCGAGGCGTTCGAGCACGCACTCGCCTCGGCGGGCGGCTCGCTCGGCATCTGGATCGTGCTCAGCGCGCTGCGCGACGTCGGCTCGGTGAGCCAGACCGCGCTCGCGGCGCACGTCCACCTCGAGGGCGCGACGATCACCCACCACATCGACCGCCTCGAGACGGCGGGGCTCGTTCGCCGGCAGCTCGATCCCGGCGACCGGCGGGTGCGCCGTGCCGAGCTGACCCAGGCGGGCGAAGCACTCTACGATCGCCTGCTCGCCGCGGCGATCGAGCTCGAGCGTGTCGTGATGGCCGGCATCGACGACGAGCAGCGGGCCGTCGTCACGCTGGTGCTCGAGCGGATCCGGACGAACCTCTCAGCCGCCGAACGTCTGCCGGAGCACGCGCCACCCGGTCGACGCGAGCGTCCGCAGGTAGAGCCGAACGGAACGGTCGGCGATCCACTCGAGGTCGTGCGCGAGCTTCTCGGCCATCGAGGTCTCGTAGCCGCGCCGCACCTGCGCGAACCCCGTCAGCCCGGGACGCACGACGAGCCGCTGCCAGTACGCGGGAAGCTCGTTCGCGAGCTCGGCGAAGAAGCGAGCCCGGATCGGGCGCGGGCCGACGAACGACATGTCGCCGCGAAGCACGTTCCAGAGCTGGGGGATCTCGTCCAGCTGGGAGGCCTTCAGCCAGCGCCCGACGCGCGTGTACTCGGCCTCGGTCAGCCGGACGAGCTCCGCGCCCAGGTAGGGCCCGAGGCGCGACTCGGCGTCGGCGCTGAGCGTCCTGAACTTCAGCATCGTGAAGAAGTGGGCGCCCCGCCCGACCCGCTCGCCGCGGTAGAGCACCGGCCGCCCGCTCGTGACGAGCAGCAGGAGGGCGATCACGGCGACGACCGGAAGGAGCAGCACGCCGAACAGCACGGCGAAGCAGAGGTCGAGCGCACGGAGCTCGACGTCGATCCGGCGGCGCGGCGTCTCCGCGGCGAGGCGCCGGTAGCCGCCGACCAGCGTGTCCTCGAGCTGCACCGCCACGAGTCGATGGTATTCCTTCGGCCATGACGGTCATCGGCATCGACCACGTCCAGGTCGCCGCACCGGCAGGCTGCGAGGACGACGCCCGGGCGTTCTACGGCGGCTGCTCGGCATGGAGGAGCTCCCGAAGCCGGAGCGGCTCCGGGCCCGCGGCGGGTGCTGGTTCCGCGCCGGCGCACAGGAGCTGCACGTCGGCGTCGAGGATCCGTTCGCCCCCGCCCGCAAGGCGCACCCCGGTCTCGTCGTCTCCGACCTCGACGCCGTCCGGGCGCGGTTCCGCGAGGCCGGGCTCGCCTACGAGGACGACGCGAAGATCGCCGGCGTCGACCGCCTCTATGTCGCCGACCCGTTCGGCAACCGGCTCGAGCTACGACTCGCCGGATGAGGCAGACGGCCCGGCGGCCCGGTCGAAGGCCCGGGCGGAAGCGCGGCAGCACCCCGACCACCCTCCTCCGGCCCGCCCGCGTGGGTACCGGCGCCCTCGGGAGACCGCACACGTCTATAAGCTTTGCTCATGCGTTGCTTCCTTCCGCTGCCCCGGCGGGCCGGCGCCGGCAGCTGAGCGCCGAACCGGCGCAATGGACACGCGTCAGCTCGCAGCCTTCTGCGCCGTCGTCGAGCGGCGGAGCTTCTCGCAGGCGGCCGAGCGGCTCGGGGTCACCCAGCCGGCCGTGAGCCTCCAGATCCGGGCGCTCGAGAAGCGGCTCGGCACGCAGCTGCTCGACCGGTCGGGCCGGCGGGTCGAGCCGACCGAGGCCGGGATGCGGCTCTACCGCGGCGCACAGCGGCTGCTGGCGCTCGAGGAGCAGGTCGTCGCCGAGGTGGCCGTGGACGCGGCCGACGAGCTCGAGGGAACGTTCGAGATCGGCGCCTCGACCGGGCCGGGCGGGATCGTGCTCTCGCACCTCCTCTGCGAGTTCCAGGGGCACCATCCGAAGCTGCACGTGCTGCTCTGGGTCTTCGACACCCAGACGATCGTCGAGCGGGTCGCGGCGCGGGAGCTCGAGCTCGGCATCGTCGGCGCCGCCCGGCGGCACCGGGGCGTCGTCTTCGAGCCGTTCTTCCGCGACGAGGTGATCCTCGCCTGCCCGCCGGGCCATCGCTTCGCCGGGCAGACGGTTCCGCTCGACGAGCTGCGCGGAGCGGAGCTGATCGTGATGCAGGAAGGCGCCGGGGTGCGGCAGCTGATCGAGGACGAGCTGCAGCGCGCTGGCACGCGGCTGCGCGACCTCGACGTACGGCTCGAGCTCGGGCTCCAGGAGTCGGTGACGAGCGCCGTCCGCGGCGGCTACGGCGTCACCTTCATCTCGCGTTCCTCGATCGAGTCCGATCTCGCCGCCGGCACGCTCGCCGAGGCGCGCGTCGAGGGGCTCGAGCTGAAGCGCGAGATCTTCCTCGTGCGCGCGAGCGGACGCGCCGAGACACGTGCCGCCCGCGGCTTCCTCGAGTTCGCGCGCGAACGGCTTCCGTGATCGTCCGCTGGTCGCTCGCCGAGCTGCCGTCGCTCCTCGACGAGCTCGGCCTCCGGCAGCCCTTCCTGATCGCGAGCACGCGCTGGCACCGGCTCGTCGACTTCCCACTGGCCGGCATCTGGCCGCAGGTGCCGTCCGAGCAGGTCGAGGTCCCGGGCGCGGCGGACGCGCTGCTCGCGATCGGGGGCGGGTCGGCGATCGACACCGCGAAGGCCGCCTCGGCGGCGACCGGCCTGCCGCTCGTCTCCGTCCCGACGACGTACTCCGGCGCGGAGTGGCCGGCCTCGTTCGGCGTCCGCACCTCCGACCGCCGGATCGTGGGCGGCGGCAGCGGCTCGAACACGGTCGCGATCGTCTACGAGGTCGACCTGACCCTCGACCTGCCACGGCCGGTCACGATCGGCACGGCGCTGAACGCGCTCGCCCACTGCGCCGAGGCGCTCTACGGCCGCCGGAGCGAGCGCAGCGACGAGCTGGCCCTCGCGGGCGCCGCCGCTGATCTCGGCCCGGCTTCCCCGCGTCGCCGAGGCACCGCACGATCGCGAGGCACGAGCCGGACTGCTCCACGGCGCGGCCGCAGCAGGCGAGGCGCTGGCCCTCGCCGGGCTCGCCCTCGCACACGCGATGGCGCAGGCGCTCGGCGGCACCTACGGCCTGCCCCACGGGGCGATGAACGCGCTCACCCTCCCGCCCGCGCTTCGCTTCAACGCCGCCGTCGTCCCCGACGCCGTCGCCCGCTTCGGCCGCGCGATCGGCGCCGAGCAGGATCCTGCCGGCGCGGTCGCCGAGCTCGGCCGGCTCGGCGGCTTCGAGCGGCTCCGCGACTTCGGCGTTCCGGAGGACGGGCTTGCAGCGGTGGCTGCGACTGCCGCGACCCGGGCCGGCAACCGGCAGAACCCTCGACCGGCCACGCCGGCCGAGATCGAGGCGCTGCTCCGCTCGATCTACTGAGGCAGCCGGCGCGCGGCCCGACGTGTCATAAGCTTGGCTAATCCGCGAGATTAGCCTTCGCGTGGTATGGTGGGCAGCGATGACCGCCGGGGTCGCGTTCGACGTGCTCGTGATCGGCAGCGGGGCCTCCGGCCTTGCAGCCGCGGTGTCCGCCGAGCGGGCCGGAGCACGGGTCGCGGTCGCGACCAAGGGGTCGATCCAGGCGAACAACTCCTCGAAGGCCCAGGGCGGGATCCAGGCGGCTTTCGGCCCCGACGACTCGCCCGAGCAGCACGCCGAGGACGTCTGGCGCTCCTCGCACGAGACGGCCGACCGGCGCCTCGTCGAGGTGCTGACAGGCGAGGCGCCGGATGCGATCCACTGGCTGGAGGAGCTCGGCGTCGAGTTCACCCGAGACAACGGCGGCTACCGGCTCGCGCGCTGCGGCGGGGCCTCGCAGAGGCGGCTGCTCCAGGTCGGCGACCGTACGGGCCACGCGATCACAAGGGCGCTGCGCGAGGCGTGGCAGGGCAGCAGCGGGACCTCGTTCGAGAACTCACCGCTCAGGAGCCTCGAGCCGACCGCGAACGGGTGGCGGGCCACCTGCGGCGAGCACGAGATCGACGCGGGCACGGTCGTCCTCGGCGCGGGCGGACGCTGCTATGCCGAGGCGCAGGCGCGCGGCGAGCTTTCGACGAACCACCCGAACGCGACCGGCGAGGTGACGCGCTTCGCGCTCGATCTCGGCGCCGAGGCCCGCGACCTGGACGCGCTCCAGTACCACCCGAACGGCGGCGCGTGGCCGGCGAACATGCAGGGCTACTCGATCCCCGAGACGACGCGCGCCTACGGCGCCGTACTGCTGAACGCCGACGGTGAGGAGTTCACCGACTCGCTCGGCCCGCGCGACGTGGTCGCGCAGGCGATCGTCGACGAGGTTGCGAGCGGCAGGGGCGTCGAGACGCCCGACGGACGGCCTGCGGTCTACCTCGACACGACGCGCATCTCGCAGGCCGACGCCGAGGTCTCGCTCCCGTACATGCTGCGCCGATACCGGGCCGCCGGGATCGACCCGCTGGCCGAGAAGATCCTCACCTACCCCGTCCTCCACTACCAGAACGGCGGTCTCGTGATCGACACGGACGCCGAGACGACGCTCGAGGGGTTGTACGCCTGCGGCGAGATCGCCGGCGGCACCCACGGGCGGAACCGCATGATGGGCAACTCGCTGCTCGAATGCGTCGTCTTCGGCCGCCGCGCCGGCCGCGCCGCCGCCGGGAAAGCGGCCGCATGAGCTCGAGTCGCAACCGATCTGCAAGGCGCCGTCGAGGACGCCGCCGCCCACCTCTACGTCTGGGCGCTGAAGGACATCCCGCAGGACCTGCGCGACGCGCTCGCCGCGGCCCGCGACCGGGAGACCTCGGTGCCCGGCAAGCGCGTGCTCGAGACGATCCACCGCAACGTCAGCGTCGCCGACTCGGAGAAGAACCTGGTCTGCCAGGACACCGGGATCGCCGTCTACCACGCGCGCGTCGGCGAGCACTTCCCGCTGCATCCGGTGCGAATCTACGAGGCGCTGCGCGGCGGCACCGCGCGCGCGACGATCGAGCATCCGCTGCGGTCGAACGCGGTGCACACGATCACGCCGCGAGAACACCGGGCCGAACATCGGCCACCGGCTGCCGATCGTGCACTGGGAGTTCGTCGCCGACTGGGACGGGCTGGACGTGAAGTGCGTCCCGAAGGGCTCCGGCTCGGAGAACATGAGCTTCCTGAAGATGTGCGTCCCGGCCGACGGGGTGAACGGGATCAAGCGGTTCGTGCTCGAGTCGATCGTCGGCGCCGGCGGCAAGCCGTGCCCGCCCGGGATCGTGGGCGTCGGGATCGGCGGCTCGGCCGACTACGCGATGTTCCTCGCCAAGGAGGCGATCATGCGGCCGATCGGGACGCGGAACGCCGACCCGCTCGTCGCGCAGCTCGAGGACGAGCTGTTCGCGCTCCTGAACGAGACCGGCATCGGCCCGATGGGCCTCGGCGGCGACGTCACCGTGCTCCAGTGCCACATCGAGCACGCCGACACGCACATGACCCTGAACCCGGTCGCGGTCAACTACCAGTGCTGGGCGGCCCGCCGGGCGAGCGCCCACATCTCCGCCGACGGCGACATCGACTACGACCGGGAGGCATGACCGTGCGCGCCGCAGCAGACGGCAGGCCCGGACTCGGGCACGAGCCCGGTCGCCGCCTGCCCGGGCGGGGAGCTGTGGACGAGATGTTCCGGAAACGGCACACACCCGGCCCCGGATCGGCCCTAGAATTGGCAGTGAGGGTGGCGGGGAGGCATCCCCACCCAGGGTGGGGGTCCGCGCCGCGGGCGGCGGACGGGAGGTGCGGACATGGCCGTCCATGAGGTCACCTTCCCGGTCACCGATCCGCAGGAGATCCTCAAGCTGCGCGCCGGGGACGAGGTGATCGTCCAGGGGCACATCATCGGGATCCGCGACCGGACGCAGATCCGGATCTTCGACCAGGGGGTTGAGCCGCCGATGGATCTCGCGGGAGCGTTCCTGCTCCACACCGCGCCGAACGTGCGGAAAGTCGGGCCCGGCAAGTACGAGAAGCTCTGCATCGGCACGACGACGAGCGCGCGGATGGTGCGCTTCACCGAGCCGCTCGGGGCGCAGTACGGCGTGCGGGCGATCTGCGGCAAGGGCGGCTTCCCGGACGAGGCGATCGAGCCGATGCAGCGGCTCGGAATGGTCTACTTCGCGATCGTCGGCGGCGCGGCCGCGCTCGAGACGACCCAGATCGAGGAGATCGAGGAGGTCGCGTGGGAGGAGTTGATGCCCGAGTGCCTCTGGAAGTTCCGGGTCAAGGACTTCGGCCCGCTCACGGTCGGGATCGACGCCCACGGCAACTCCCTCTACCACGACGTACAGGCACAGGCCCAGAAGAGACTGGAGGAGATCTTTGCCCGCTTCTAACGGCTTCAACGACGGCTTCCTCGACCTGCCCGCGCGGCCCGGCAAGCCGCGCTCGGACGGCCTGACCCACGTGATCGACAAGGGCCTCAACCTGCGCGACATCGAGGGCCTCTTCGACACCGCCGGCACCTTCGTCGACATCGTCAAGCTCGGCTGGGGCACCGCCTACATCACCAACAACCTCGAGAAGAAGATCGCGCTCTACCGCTCGTTCCAGACCCCGGTCGTCTGCGGCGGCACGCTCTTCGAGGCCGTCTACGCACGTGACCGGATCGACGACTTCAAGCGCTGGCTCGTCGAGCACCGGTTCGCGTACGTCGAGATCTCGGACGGGACGATCGAGATCCCGCGGGAGCGGAAGCTCGAGCTGATCGCCGAGTTCAGCCGCGACTTCACCGTCCTCTCCGAGGTCGGCTCGAAGGACACCGAGGTCGTCTTCGCCCCCTACCAGTGGGTCGAGTGGATCAAGGACGAGCTCGCGGCCGGCGCCTGGAAGGTGATCACCGAGGGGCGCGAAGGCGGCACCGCGGGCATCTACCGGCCGACCGGCGAGATGCGCACCGGCCTCGTCGACGAGATCGTCCACGAGATCCCGGTCGCCGACCTGATCTTCGAGGCGCCGACCAAGGCGAGCCAGGCCTGGTTCGTCCAGCACTTCGGTCCGAACGTCAACCTCGGCAACATCCCGCCCGACGAGGTGATCCCGCTCGAGACGCTCCGCCTGGGGCTGCGGGGCGACACGCTGAAGGAGGTTCTGCTCGGTGCCGAGCCCGCCCCCGCTCCCTGACCTCGACTACGAGGCGATGCCGGCCGAGGAGATCCTCGAGGCCTTCCTCGAGGCGTTCCCGGGCCGTGTCTCGCTCGCCTGCTCGTTCCAGAAGGAGGAGTCCGTCCTCCTCGACATGCTGCTCGGGCTCGACCCGAAGGCCCGCGTCTTCGCACTCGACACCCACGTCCTCTTCCCGGAGACATACGCCGTCTGGCGCGAGGTCGAGCGCCGCTACAAGACGCGGGTCGAGGTCTACGAGGGACCGTCGCTCAGCCGTCAGGCGGCCGCCCACGGCGACGCGCTCTGGGCGCGAAACCCGACGCTCTGCTGCTCGATCCGCAAGGTGGAGCCGCTCGTCCGGGCACTCGCCGGGCTCGACGGGTGGATCACGGGCCTCCGCCGCGACCAGTCGCCGACGCGAGCCACGGCGCCCAAGGTCGGCTGGGACGCCGATCACGAGCTCTGGAAGGCGAACCCGCTCGCCGACTGGGACGATGCCCGCTGCTGGAAGTACGTCGAGGAGCGTGAGCTCCCGTTCAACGAGCTGCATCTGAAGGGGTACGCCTCGATCGGCTGCACCCACTGCACCCAGCCGGGCGACGGGCGGGAGGGCCGCTGGGCCGGCCTCGACAAGACCGAGTGCGGCCTGCACCTCCCGGACGGGACCGCGAGCAAGACGGGGGTCTCGTGAGCGCCGATGCCTCCCGCGGATTCGTCGTCTGGCTGACAGGCCTGTCGGCCGCCGGGAAGTCGACGATCGCCCACCTGGTCGCGACGGAGCTCGAGGAACGGGGAGCGCTCGTCGAGAGGCTCGACGGGGACGTCGTCAGGGAGCACCTGTCGAAGGGGCTCGGCTTCACCAAGGAGGATCGCGACACGAACATCGAGCGGATCGGCTGGGTCGCCTCGCGCCTCGCGCGGGCCGGCGCGGTCGTGATCGTCTCGGCGATCTCGCCCTACGCGGAGGCGCGCCGGAAGGCGCGCGCGCTGACCGAGGCGCACGCCGCCTTCGTCGAGGTGTATGTCGCGACCTCCCTCGAGGAGTGCACGCGGCGAGACCCGAAGGGCCTCTACGCGAAGGCGATCGCGGGCGAGATCAAGGAGTTCACCGGAGTCTCCGACCCCTACGAGCTGCCCTCGAGCCCCGAGATCACCGTCCAGACCGAGGGCCGGACGCCCGACGAATCCGCCGCGGTCGTGCTCGCGAAGCTCGAGGAGCTGCGGCTGGTCTCGGACGAGGTGACCGCCTGATGACCGTCACGGCCGCCCCGTTCACCCTCTCGCACCTCGACGAGCTCGAATCCGAGGCGATTCACATCATGCGCGAGGTCGCCGCCGAGCGCGAGCGGCCGGTGCTGCTCTTCTCCGGCGGCAAGGACTCGATCGTGCTGCTCCGCCTCGCCGAGAAGGCCTTCCGGCCCGGCCGCTTCCCGTTCCCGATCATGCACGTCGACACGGGCCACAACTTCCCCGAGGTGATCGAGTTCCGCGACCGCCGCGCGGCCGAGCTCGGCGAGCGGCTCGTCGTCGCGAGCGTCCAGGAGTCGATCGACCGGGGCCGCGTGGTCGAGCAGACCGGGCCCCGGGCCTCGCGGAACCAGCTCCAGACGACCACCCTGCTCGACGCGATCGAGGAGAACGCCTTCGACGCGGCGATGGGCGGCGCGCGCCGCGACGAGGAGAAGGCGCGCGCCAAGGAGCGGATCTTCAGCTTCCGCGACGACTTCGGCACCTGGAACCCGCGCGCCCAGCGGCCCGAGCTCTGGAACCTCTACAACGGCCGGATCCGCAAGGGAGAGCACATCCGGGTCTTCCCGATCTCGAACTGGACCGAGCTCGACGTCTGGCAGTACATCGCCCGCGAGCGCCTCGAGCTGCCGTCGATCTACTTCGCCCACGAGCGCTCGGTGTTCCGCCGCGACGGGATGCTGTATGCCGCCTCCGAGTACGTGGAGCGGCTGCCCGGCGAGGATCCCTTCACGGCGACCGTCCGCTTCCGGACGGTCGGAGACATGACCTGCACCGGAGGCGTCGAGTCGCACGCGGCGACGATCGAGCAGGTCGTACGCGAGATCGCCGCCACCAACGTCACCGAGCGCGGCGAGACCCGCGCCGACGACCGCGTCTCGGAAGCGGCGATGGAGGATCGCAAGCGCGATGGCTACTTCTAGAGCTCCTCGCCGCTGTGACGTAGAGGTAGCTCTACGTCACCTCGGCCACGGCGGACCGCGGGGATGAGCGCGATGTCGGAAACGATGATGCAAGCCGAGCTCCTGCGACTCGTCACCGCAGGCTCGGTGGACGACGGCAAGTCGACCCTGATCGGGCGCCTGCTCTTCGACACGAAGCAGATCCTGACCGACCAGCTCGAGCAGATCGAGGAGACCTCCCTGCGGCGCGGGGACGGCTACGTCAACCTGGCGCTGCTCACCGACGGCCTGCGAGCCGAGCGCGAGCAGGGGATCACGATCGACGTCGCCTACCGCTCCTTCGTCACCCCGCGGCGGCGCTTCCAGCTCGCCGACGCGCCCGGCCACGTCCAGTACACCCGCAACATGGTCACCGGCGCATCGACGGCCGACGTCGCGGTCATCCTGCTCGATGCGCGCAAGGGCGTCGTCGAGCAGACGCGCCGCCACTCCTACATCGCGGCGATCCTCGGAATCCCGCACGTCGTGGTCGCGGTCAACAAGATGGACCTGGTCGACTTCTCCTCCGACCGGTTCGCGGAGATCGAGTCCGACCTGCAGGCCCTCTCGGGCAGGCTCGGGCTCCACGACGCACGGGCGATCCCGATCTCGGCGCTGCGCGGCGACAACGTCGTCGAGCGAGGCGACGCGATGCCCTGGTACGACGGGCCGACGCTGCTCGAGCACCTCGAGGGAATCGAGATCGCAGCCGGACGGAACCTCGAGGACCGGCGATTCCCGGTGCAATGGGTGATCCGCCCGATGTCGGAGGAGCATCACGACTACCGCGGATACGCCGGCGAGGTGGCCGGCGGCGTGTGGCGCGCCGGCGACGAGGTCGTCGTCCTTCCGTCGGGCCGGCGCTCGCGGGTCGCCGCGGTCGAGACGTTCGAGGGTGAGCTGCCGGCGGCGATCCCGGGCCAGTCGGTGACGATCCGGCTCGAGGACGACCTCGACGTCGGGCGCGGCGACATGCTCGCCGACCCGGAGCGGGCGCCGGTCGTCGCGCGCGAGCTGACGGTCGAGCTCTGCTGGATGAGCGAGCGGCCGCTCGAGCCGCGCGCCCGGCTCGCCGTCAAGCACACGACCCGTGCCTCCCGCGCCGTCGTCGACGAGCTCGTCTCGGTCGTCGACATCGAGACGCTCGAGGACCGGCCGGCACCCGAGCGACTGGAGCTGAACGACCTCGGGGTCGTCCGCCTGAGGCTGGCCGAGCCCCTCGCCGTCGACCCGTACGAGCGCAACCGCGCGACGGGCGCGTTCATCCTGATCGACGAGGCGACCAACGACACCGTCGCGGCGGGCATGGTCCTGGAGGCGACACCGTGAAGGCTCGCGCCGCCAATCCCTACCGCGACCTCGGCGTCATCGACTCGCGGGCGCCGCGCGTCAACCAGCTCGTCGTCGGAACGCTGTCGGTCGTCGCCGTCGCTACGGGCTGGTGGTGGCTGCTCGCGCTCCTGGCCGCGCAGCTGGCGGCCGGCCTCACGCTCGGCCGGCGCTTCTGCCTCCCGTGCCTCGCCTACTTCGAGCTCCTGCAGCCCCGCTTCGGCGAGGGGCCGCTCGAGGACTCCCGCCCGCCGCGCGTGGCGAACATGGTCGGCCTGGTGGTGCTCGGCGCAGCCTCGCTCGCCTACGCAGCCGGGGCCCCGGAGCTCGGCGCCGCGCTCGGCGCGCTCGTCGCGGCGCTGGCCCTGATCGCCGCGGTCACCGGCTTCTGCACCGGCTGCGAGGCCTACAAGCTCGGCTGCCGGCTCACCGGCCGCCCGTTCGTCTCGTGCCCGATCCCGACGCCTCCCGGGTGATCGGCATGGCGCCGGGCGTCGGCGCGCGCGGCCGAGGGAGCCGTGCATGACCTGGCAGTTCTCGCTCGCCGGGCTGTTCGTGGGCATCCTCGTCGGCATGACGGGCATGGGCGGCGGCAGCCTGATGACCCCGATCCTGATCCTCCTCTTCGGCTTCGACGCCAAGGTCGCCGTGGGGACGGACATCCTCCACGGCGCGGTGTTCAAGTCGTTCGGCGCCGCCCGCCACCGCATGCTCGGGACGGTTCACGCCCGGCTCGCCGGCTGGATGCTGCTCGGCTCGGCGCCGATGTCCCTGCTCGGGGTCGAGGCCGCGAACGCGATCGGCAACAACAGCATGAGCACCCTGCAGAAGGTCGTCGGAGGCGCCCTGATCCTCGGCGGCAGCGGCTTCCTCGCCAAGACGTTCATCAAGGGCCGCAGCGACGACTCGCCCTTCCACCTCCAGGCCCGCGACCGGGCGATCGCGGTCGCGATCGGCGCCTTCGGCGGCTTCGTGGTCGGCCTGACCTCGGTCGGCTCGGGGACGTTCTTCGGGCTCGCGATGCTCTTCGCCTACCCGCTGACTGCGCAGAAGATCGTCGGGACCGACATGCTCCACGCCGCCATCCTGCTCTGGGTCGCCGGCATCTCTCACCTGCTGCACGGCGACGTCGACAAGCACGCGATCGCCTGGCTGCTCGTCGGCTCGATCCCCGGCGTCCTCCTCGGGTCGCACCTGTCGGTCCGCGTGCCGGAGCGCTCGCTTCGGGTCGTCTTCGGTTTCACGCTCGTCCTCTCGGGGATCAAGCTGGTCGGAACGCCGGGGGCGAACTACGTGATCGCCGGGATGCTCGGCGCCGGCGCGCTCGCGCTCCTCATCTGGTGGCTCTGGGTGCTGCACGTGCGCCGGATCTCGGCCCAGGAGGCGACGTAGAATCGGCCGGGCCGTGGCCCGGGTGCTCTCGACAGCATTTTGCGTGGCACTGCTGGCGGCGACGGCGGCGGCGTTCGCGCTGACCGAGGGCGCGAAGACCGAGCTCAGCCCGATCTACCACATGCAGGTCGACAAGGTCTTCTCGCCGACCTGCAACCCGAAGATCTGCACCCGCCAGTACGCGCGGATCTCCTTCCGGCTGCGCAAGAAGCAGCGGCTCCAGGTGTGGATGACCCAGGACGGGAGGCGCGTCAGCACGATCGTCGCCGGGCACACCTACCCGAAGGGCCCTGTCGACCTGACCTTCGACGGAACCGCGAGCGACGGCATCACGATCCTGCCGGACGGCGCCTACCAGCCGGTGATCAGGCTGGTCGGGGAGCACCGCACGATCACGCTGCCGAACGTGATCCGCCTCGACAGCGTGCCGCCCGAGCTGACCCACTTCAGGAAGCGGATCTACACGCACCTCTCCCCCGACGGCGACGGCCGCAACGACGTCTTCCGCGAGCAGTACACCCTGAACGGACCCGGGCACGGCGTGCTGCTCGTCGACGGGCACCAGGTCGCCTTCACGCGCAGGCAGACGCTCCACGGCGTGCTCACCTGGTACGGGAAGGTCGACGGGCAGACGGCGGCGCCCGGGAACCACGTGCTGGACATCGCGGCTCAGGACGCCGCCGGCAACCGCTCGACGCCGTTCCCGTTCGCCGTCGTGACGATCCGCTACGTGAAGCTCGGCCGGACGCACATCGATGCGCAAGCCGGCCGGCGTTTCGCGGTGCTCGTGCTCACCGACGCCCGCAAGGTCAGCTGGCTGTTCGACCGCGGGCGCGGCACCTCCATCTCGCACACGCTGCGCCTCCGCGCGCCCCGGGCGGCGGGCACCTACCACCTCTACGTGACCGCCTCGGGGCACACGGCGCGGGCGACCGTGGTCGTTCGATGAGCGCAGACCTCGCGCGCCTCGGCGGTGTCGTCGGCGCGCTCGGGCTGTCGGTGCTGATCCTCGCGCCGGCGAGGAGCTGGCGCGCGACCGGGTTCGGCTGCTGGGCCGTCGGCTGCGCCATGCTGGCCGTCTCGCTCGCCCCGTCGGGCCATCACCGCGCCTACGCAGCCGCGGCCGTGCTCGGCGCGATCGCCGCGATGCTGCTCGCCTGGCTCTTCCACCGCCTCCCCTGGACGCTCGCGGTCGCGGTGCTCGCGTGCGCCCCGGCCCGGATCCCGGTCACGATCGGCTCGACGACCGCGAACCTCCTCCTACCGCTCTACCTGGTGATCACGGCTGCGGCGCTCGCCCTTGCCTGGGAGCTCGTCCGAGGCGACCGCCGTGCGCGCGAGCTCGGGCCGCTGGCCTGGCCGATCGCGCTCTACGTCGGCTGGTCGGGCGTCGCGCTGCTCTGGTCGGAGGGGCGGACGGACGGCGCCAAGGACCTCCTCTTCTACGTGCTTCCGCTCGGGCTGCTCGCCGTGGTGCTCGCGCGCCTCCCCTGGCGGCCTGGCTGGGTGAAGGCGCTCTACGTGCAGCTCGCGGCGATGGCGCTCGTCTTCGCCGTGATCGGGATCGAGCAGTACGCGACGCGGAACATCTACTGGAACCCGAAGGTGAAGGTCGACAACGCGTACACCTCGGCCTACTGGTTCTACCGGGTCAACTCCGTCTTCTACGACCCCTCGATCTACGGCCGGTTCCTCGTCGTCGCCATTCTCGCGAGCCTCGTCCTCGTCCTGTTCGAGAAGAGCGCCTTCGCCTGGGTCGCGCTCGTGCTCGCGACGGTGACCCTCGTCGGGCTGATCCCGACGTTCTCCCAGTCGAGCTTCGTCGCGCTCGCCGTCGGCATCGCCGCGGCGCTGACGGTGTTGTGGCGCAGGCGGGCCATCCTGCCGCTCGCCCTGGCCGCGGGAGCGCTCGTCGTTGTGACGATGGGCGTGCCGCAGCTTCGCCATCGCATCCTCGGCAAGGCCGGGCTGACCCACGCGACGGGCGGGCGGTCGAAGCTCGTCTCGGGCGGGGTGAGGATCGCAATCCACCACCCGCTGGTCGGCGTCGGCACCGGCGGCTTCGTCACTGCCTACCACCGGCTCGAGCACACGGCGACGCGGGACTCGGCCTCACACGACACGCCGATCACCGTCGCCGCCGAGACCGGCGTCGTCGGCCTCGGCCTCTTCGTGTGGCTCCTCACGGTCGGGCTCGCGCTGCCGTTCCGGAAGAACTCGGGGCAGACGGCGACCGAGCGCGCCCGGCTCGGGTTCGGACTAGCCTTGCTGGCGATCGTCGTGCACAGCCTCTTCTACAACGCGCTCTTCGAGGACCCGCTCTTCTGGGCCTTCCTCGCCCTCTCTGTGGTCGCCGTACGACCACCCGAGCCGGAGCCCGAGCCCGTGCCGCAGGCGGAGCCGGCGTGATCGACGGCTGGCAGCGCGCGCTCGTCCTCGCCCCCCACACCGACGACGGCGAGTTCGGCTGCGGCGGCACGATGGCGAGGCTCGTCGAGCAGGGCTCGGAGGTCCGCTACGTGGCGTTCTCGATCGCGACCCGCTCGCTGCCCGAGGGGTTCGCCCCCGACACGCTCCGGCACGAGGTCGGCGCCGCGACTGCAGAGCTCGGCATCCCGGGCGACCACCTCACCGTCCACGACTTCGACGTGCGGACGTTTCCGGACCACCGCCAGGAGATCCTCGAGCTCCTGATCGCCCTCTGGGACGAGTGGGAGCCCGACGTCGTCTTCCAGCCGTCGCTGCACGACATCCACCAGGACCACCAGACGATCGCCGCCGAGGGCCTGCGGGCGTTCAAGCGCACGACGATCCTCGGCTACGAGATCCCCTGGAACAACCTCGACTTCGCCTACCAGGCCTACGTCGCGCTCGACCAGCACCACGTCGAGCGGAAGGTCGCCGCGCTCTCCAGGTACGCCTCCCAGCAGCACCGCCGCTACGCCGACCCGGAGTACGTCTCGAGCCTCGCCCGCACCCACGGCATCAACGTCAACCGCGAGTACGCCGAGGTGTTCCAGGTGTACCGCGTCATCGTCTGAGCAGCAGCAGCAGCAGCAGCACCAGCAGCACCAGCCAGCCGGCCGGCCGCCAAGCGGCACGGCAGCGCGGCGGCTGCAGCGAACGGTTCCGTTGCGAACGGCGGCGGAGGTGGCTATCGTTGCTGGCGATGGTCTCCGGGCAGAGCGTGAATTCGACGACCGCAGGCGTTTGCCGCCTGCTTTCGCTTGCCCTCCTCCTTCCCCGCTAGGGGAAGCGACGCGCGACATACCCGTCCCCTGCGCTCCCGCACCGCCGGGAGAAGTCCGTCCACTGGAGGAGCTGCCATGACCATGCCGTACCGGAAGTACCGTCCCTACGCCGCCGTCGACCTGCCCGATCGCACCTGGCCCGACCGCACGATCGACCGGGCGCCCGTCTGGTGCTCGACCGACCTGCGCGACGGCAACCAGTCGCTCGTCAAGCCGATGGACTCGGCGCGCAAGCGGAAGATGTTCGACCTGCTCGTCGCGCTCGGGATCGAGGAGATCGAGGTCGGCTTCCCGTCAGCCTCGAAGACCGACTTCGACTTCGTCCGGCTGCTGATCGAGGACGACCTGATCCCGGCCGACACGACGATCGCGGTGCTGACGCAGGCACGGCCCGAGCTGATCGAGCGCACCTACGAGGCGATCGAGGGCGCGCGAGCGGCGATCGTGCACCTCTACAACTCGACCTCCGAGACGCAGCGGCGCGTCGTCTTCAGGCTCGAGCGGGCTGGGATCACCGACCTCGCGGTGCGCGGGACGGCGCTCTGCAGGGAGCTGGCGGCGGCAACGGCGACCGGGATCGTCTTCGAGTACTCCCCCGAGAGCTTCCACGGCACCGAGGACGACTACGCCCTCGAGATCTGCGAGGCGGTGATCGCCGAATGGGGCCCGACGAGCGACGAGAAGATGATCGTCAACCTGCCGACCACCGTCGAGTCGTTCCCGCCGAACGTCTACGCCGACCGGCTCGAGTGGTTCCAGCGGCACGTCTCGGCCCGCGAGCAGATCATCCTCAGCGTCCATCCCCACAACGACCGGGGGACGGCGGTCGCGACCGCGGAGCTCGGGCTGATGGCGGGCGCCGAGCGCGTCGAGGGAACGCTGTTCGGAAACGGGGAGCGCACCGGCAACGTCGACCTGATCACGCTCGCGCTCAACCTCTTCACGCAGGGCGTCGATCCCGGGGCTCGACCTGTCCCGGCTCGACGAGGCGAAGGCGATCGTCGAGGAGTGCAACGAGCTGCCCGTGCACCCCCGCCACCCCTACGCCGGCGAGCTCGTCTACACCGCGTTCTCGGGCTCGCATCAGGACGCGATCAAGAAGGGGATGTACGCGCAGCAGCGCTCCCACTCCGAGCTCTGGGACGTGCCGTACCTCGCGATCGACCCGATGGACGTCGGTCGCACCTACGAGGCGATCATCCGCGTCAACTCGCAGTCCGGGAAGGGCGGCGTCGCCTACCTGATGGAGACCGAGCATCACCTCGAGCTGCCGCGCGGGCTGCAGGTCGACTTCGCCCAGAAGGTGCAGGCGATCACCGACGCCCGCGGCGACGAGCTGACCGCCGACGAGCTGCTCGCGGCCTTCCACGAGCACTACCTGTCGCACACGCGGCCCTACGAGCTCGTCTCGTACGCCCACTGGAGCGCCGAGGACGACCGGATCGTCGCGCAGGTGACGGTCGACGGGGAGCCGCTCGAGGTGCAGGGAAGCGGGAACGGCCCGATCGCCGCGCTCGTCGAGGCGTTCGAGCGGCAGTTCGGTGTCTCGATCCGGATCAGGGACTACCACGAGCACGCGATGGCCGCGAGCGCCGACGCGACCGCGGCCGCCTTCGTCGAGGCCGACGTCGACGACGACGCGGTCTGGGGTGTCGGGCTCCACCCGAGCATCGTCACCGCCTCGCTGCGGGCGATCGTGAACGCGGTCAACCGGGCGATCGCGCTCCGCGCGGCAGTCGAGGCGGCGGGGGCCGCGTTCGAGGAGCGCTGACCGCCGGCGCGACTCAGGCGCCGGGGGCGAGCCGGCGGAGACGGGCGAGCTCGGAGGGCTGGTAGAAGCGCAGCGGAACGAGGACGAGCGGGAAGGCGAGGGTGAGGGCGATCGACACCGGCAGCGAGTGCAGCCCGGTGGCCACGATCGTGAGGCCGCCGGCGACGCCGGCGATCGTCAGGATCCGGCGCCACTGGTAGGGCACCGGGTACACCCGGCGGCTGCGGACCCACATGCCGACGAAGAGCACCACGTAGGCGACGAGCGTCGCGATCGCGGCTCCCATCATCCCGTAGGGCGGGATCAGCGCGATGTTGAGCGCGATGTTGACGAGGGCGGCGGCGCCGCTCACGACCCAGTTGAACTGCGTCTGCCGGGTCCGGCCGATGCCGATCGCGAGCACCGTGTAGCCCGAGTAGGCGGCGGTCGCGAAGCAGAGCACGGGCACCGCCTTCGCCGCGCGGGCGAAGTGGGGGTTGTGGGCGAGCAGGTGGACGATCCACGGTGCGAGCGAGCCGAGGGCGAGCGACATCCAGCAGGTGGTGAAGAGGAGGTAGGTGAGCACGTAGGCATAGGTGCGCCTCGCGTGGCCGTCGTCCCTGATCGAGTAGGCGAAGGCCGGCCAGGCGAGCTGGAAGGCGGTCATCAGGAAGATGATCACCGACGAGATCCGCACCGCCAGCGAGTAGACGCCGTTCTCGGCCTGGCCCTTGAAGTGGATGATGAAGAAGCGGTCGATCAGGTTGATCGCCCAGAGCGCGAGCGCCGAGGGGACGAGCGGCAGCCCGAAGCGGTTCATCTGACGGAGGAGCCGCCGGTCGAACTGGAACCCGAGCTGGTAGCGCCGGTAGGCGAGCAGGACGACGTACACGGTCAGGGTGCCGAGGAAGTTCCCGACCACGGCCCCGATCGCTCCCTTGTGTGCCCCGACGACGAGCGCGATCGTCGCGCCGATCGTGATCAGGACGTTGGCGACGCTCGCGATCGCGAACTGGACGGGGCGCTCCTCGACCCGGAAGAGCGAGGTCATCTGGGCGTAGTTCATCTGCGCCCAGAGCCCGACGAAGCCGGCGCGGACGAGCCAGGGATCGCCGAGGTTGAGCCAGTCCGAGAAGCGGACGGCGTAGACGAAGCCGATCGCGAGGCCGAGCGTCGCCATCCCCATCGTGAACCAGAACGAGGTCCGGACGACGAGCGTGCGCCGCGCCTCGTCCTCGGAGTCGAAGTAGAAGCGGAAGAACGCGCTCGTGATCCCGAGCCGAAGCACGATCGCGAGCACGCTCGTCAGCGCGATGATCGTCTCGATCTTGCCGAACCCGACCGTCCCGAGGTACACGGTGTAGATCGGGATCAGGAAGACGGCGATCAGCCGCGAGATGATCCCGCCGAGGCCGTAGATCACCGACTGCGTGCCGAGGCGCCTGAGCTCCCGGGCGAGCACTACTGTAGCCCCTGCGGGCAGGCCGGCGGCCGGCGGGAGCCGGACGACCGGGCCGCGAGACGAGCGAGCGTTCGGAGGGGCCGCACTACAGGGCAGCGTAGATCGCGAGCAGGCGGTCGGCGATCCGGTCGATGTCGTGGACGTGCTCGACGTAGGAGCGGCTCGCCGCTCCGAGCTCGCGACGGAGCTCGGGGCTCTCGACCAGGGGGCGGAGCGCCTCGACGAGCGTGTCCTTCGTCGCCGGGACGATCGGGAGCCGGATGCCGAAGCCCTCGGCGCTCCGCTCGACGACGTCCGGCTTCAGGTAGCTGACGACCGGCTTGCCGAGCGCCATCGCCTCGAGCGCGAAGACGCCGTGCCAGCCGGCGTTCAGCTGGTCGACGACGATGTCGGCCCGGGCGTAGCGCTCGCGGGCCTCCTCGTGGGGGATCCCCTCGACGATCTCCAGCTCGAGGCCGAGAGCCTCGCAGGCCTCGATCACGTGGCGCGTGCCCTTCTTCTCGCGGTTCGACGGCGCGTGGACGACGAGCGGCCGGGCGCTGTCCGAGGGCGGGCGCGGCACGAACTGCCCGAGGTCGAGCCCCGGCGGGACGACGTGCGCCTCGGGAACCCAGCGGACGGCGTCGTAGGAGCCGACGATCTGCGCGCCGGCGCGCTTGCCGTAGGCAAGCTCGGCGGGTGTCCTGCCGCGGATGTCGGAGCCGAGGTAGTGGAACACGCTCTTCTTCCGGGCGGCCCGCAGGAGCGGGAACTGGACCGACTTCGGCAGGAGCGTCAGGCCGAAGTAGAAGTGGAAGACGTCGGTGCGCGGAAGCAGCCTCGCCTGCGCCGCAAGCTGCGTCGCGAGGCGTCGCGGCAGCCCGCCCCGCCGTTCGAGCGACCAGTCCGCCTCCGGGTGCAGCCTCCCGCGGTTGAAGACGACGAGCCGCGCGTCGACGCCCTTGCGTCTCAGCGCCAGCGTGTTCTCCCACGGGATGCCGGCGACGTTGACCGGGCAGTGCGTGACCCGAAGCGTCAAATCCCCGGACCGCCTGGATCGGTGTCCGACACCGGGACCTGGCCGGAGCGCCCGCCGAGATGCAGGGGTTTCGACGGTACAGCGCACTTTCGGCGCAGTTCTGCCACCACGTCCGACACCGTAGTTACGGCTGGTCGAACTCGAGCTGGTCGAAGAAGCGCAGGGCCGTCCGGCCGGGGCGGATGCGCGGGCGGAGCGCGGCGAGCTCCTCGTCCGAGATCTCGCCGAGCGCCCGCTTGACGCCGAGGTAGGGCAGGTTCAGGTCCTCCTGGTAGACGATCGTCGAGATGCGCGGGTTGATCTCGATCACGAGCTCGCCGACGAGCTGGATGTTGAAGAAGTGCTCGATCCCGAGCTCGGCGACGATCGTGTTCGAGAGCTCGCTCAGGCCTTCGTCGGCGAGCGTCACGAAGTACATCGCGAGGCCGGCCCGCATCGCCTCCCGCGTCTTCGGGTGGCCGAGGACGATCTCGCGGCCGTTCGCGATCCCGTCGATCGTCCGCTCCGGCCCCCTGGCCAGCTCCATGACGAGCAGCTCGGTCCGGTCGTCGACCGAGGCGAGGATCTCGACCGCATCCTCGAGCCGCATCGACACCGACCCGGGACGCTCGCGCAGGAGCTGGTCGGCCCGGTCGACGGTCGGGTCGAGGATCCGGAACCCGCGCGAGCCGGACGAGAAGACCGGCTTGAAGCAGACGGCGCGATCGGGGTAGCCGAGCTCGCGCGCCGCCGAATCGACCTCGGCCGCCCCGCTGACGCGCCGGAAATCCGGCGCCGGCAGGCCGAGGCGGCGCAGGAACGAGTAGGTCTCCGCCTTGTCGTTCGAGCGGCGGATCGCCTCGAACGGCGAGACGAGCACCGCGACCCCCTCGAACAGGTCGACGGCCGCCGCGAGCCCCTCGAGATCGAACGAGGACTGCGGCAGGATCGCGTCCGCGCCTTCGCGCAGGGCGAGTTCGCGCACCATCTCCGGGAACGAGGGGTCTGACCCCGCCGGAACGAGGTGGAACGCGTCGCAGAGGTGCCGCCCGACCGACCGCTCGCTCATGTCGGTCCCGACGAGCCGCACCTCCCGCTCGCCGTTCGCGCGCAGAGCGTGCAGCAGCGCGGCGGTGCCCGGCGCGCCCGAGGCGGTGACGACGACGGTGAGCGGCTTCACGCCGGAGGCCCGTCGAGGTCGATCCGGTCGGCCCGGAGGTGCTCGAGGCGCGCCGCCCGGTCGGCGGCGAGGAACGACTCCATCGTCTCGCGCATCGTCGCTCCCTCGTAGAACCAGATCTCCGGGTGGGTCAGGAGCTGGAGCCAGTCGGGCTCGCCGCGCGCGAGCCGCTCGCGCGGGCAGCCCTGGCGCCAGTGCTGGTTCGAGTCCGAGCGGTAGTGCGCCGGGTCGAACCAGGGCGCCGCCATCACGTTCTCCGCCCCCGCGACCGGCGCGCTCATGTACCCGGGGTCGGGGTTGTGCCACGCGACGACCGGCTCGAAGCGCGCGTCCAGGTCGACGTGCGGCCAGACCGCGTGGTGGGCGACCCGCCCGCCGAGCTCGCGCAGCCGGGCCAGCGCGCGCTCGCCCTCGCTCGAGGCAAGGTTGTAGAAGACCGAGCGCGTCATCAGGAACCAGGTCGACCAGACGCCGGCCTCCGCCTCGACCTCGGCGACCCCGAGGGCCGCCTCGAGCGAGAGGTCGACGTCGTGGCGGAGGATCAGGTCGCCGGGTCCGGGCGGCCGGTCGAAGCCGGCGAGCCGGTAGCCGCCGGCCCTGGCCGCCTCGAGCAGCTCCCGGTAGTGGGCGAGCGAGAACTCGCAGCTCACTCCGCCACCGCCGCCTCGACCGTCTCGACCTCGACCTCGAGCAGCCGCGCGGCGGTCTCGGCGCGGTCGAGGGCCTCGAAGTTCGTCTCCGCGACCGCGATCACGTAGCCGCGCCGGTCGCCGTCGACCCGCACGGGCCGGATCACCTCGCCCTCGACGAGATACGTGTCGGCCTGGACGACGCCCGGCGAGGCCAGCACCGCGTCGAGCGAGCCGATCCGGGTCACGCGCCCTGCCGGCAGCGGCCCCGGCTCGGCAGTCAGGAAGCGGATCGCGAGCGGTTGGTGGAAGTGCGGCAGCACGAGCTCGTCGGGAAGCTCCTCGCCGAGCGCGAGGCGCAGCTGCACCTCGACCAGGTCGACGCCGACGGCGTGCCGGACGAGGTCGGCCATCTGGCCGCCGGGGATCCGCGCGGCGCACTCGACGATGACGACCCGCCCGTCGTCGGCGGCGATCAGCTGCGGGAACGCGATCCCGTTCTCCAGCCCGAGCGCGCGCGCGGCAAGGGCCGCCACCCGCTCCGACTCCTCCAGCCGGTCGCCGTACACGGTTGCCGGGTAGACGTGGATCCACCCCACGCCGAAGCCGACGCCGGGCGGGCGCAGACGGTCCGAGAGGGTGAGCGTGAACGCCTCGCCGCCGCGCGCGATCACGATCCCGTTCATCTCCGTCCCCTCGACGTACTCCTCGAGGATCGCCTCGCCGGTCGGCGAGGCCGCGACCGCCTCGTAGAGGTGCGCCTCGATCTCGTCGACCGACTCGACCCGGAAGATCCCCCGCTGCCCGCCCGAGTCGGCCGGCTTGAGCACGGCCGGGAAGCCGACCTCGGCGGCGGCGCGGCAGCGCTCCGAGAGGATGCGTAGCGCCGCGAAGCGCGGCTGCGGGACGCCCTCGTCGGCGAGCCGGCGCCGCATCGCGACCTTGTGCGTCATCAGGTGGGCGGCCTCGGAGCCGATCCCGGGAAGGCCCCGCGCCTCGGCCACCGCAGCGACCACCGGAACGGCCCGGTCGGCCGACACCGTCAGGACGCCGTCGATCGTCTCGCCCGCGACCGCGGCGAGCACCGCCTCGACGTCGGAGAAGTCGACCACGAACGCGGCATCCGCCTCGCCGAGCCCGAGCGCGTCCGGGTTGCGGTCGACCGCGAGCACGCGCAGGCCGAGCTCCCTCGCGCGCTGGATCGCGCGGCGCTGGTGGCGCCCGGCGCCGACGAAGAGGACGGTCTTCACGAGCGGCCGGCCCGCCGCGCGACGCGCCGTGGCAGCGAGCGCAGGAACGCCAGGTCGGCCTTCAGCCGCTCGCTCGGCGTCACCGCCTCCTGCAGCGCCATCAGCCGCTCGTCCACCTTCCTCAGGCACTCGGCCAGGTACTCGACCTGCGTGTTGCTCGCCCGCTGGCCGCGCGCGAAGAGCGCCTCGTCCCAGTCGCGCCCGTACTTGACCGCGTTCACGATCGTTCCGAGGCCGAACCGCCCGGCCGCCAGGTCGGCGCGCAGGAGGCGGTTCGCGACCAGGTTCTCGAAGCGCGCGTGCCGGTCGGTGTAGACGGCGTTGACCTCGCCGTCGCCCGCCTCCGGCCGGTGGTGGTAGAAGGCGAGCGCCTCGGGCGTCCGCAGCAGCTCGATCTCGTAGTGCGAGAGGAAGCGCAGCGCGAACTCCCAGTCGCCCGCGCTCAGCAGCTCCTCGTCGTAGTAGCCGATCGTCTCGAATGCGTCACGGCGGTAGAGGAAGCAGATCGGCGTCGCGTAGTTCTCGAAGCAGAGGCGGTAGAGGTTGACGAAGCGCAACCCGGGGAAGAGCCGCGTCCGCTCGACCGTGACGACCCGGTCGCCCTCGACCCGCTCGACCACCCGGTCAGTGGTCGCGATCGCGCCCATCGCGCCCGTCGACTCCAGCAGCCCCGTCATCTGCTCGAGGAACTCCGGCGCCCAGGTGTCGTCGTCATCGTGGATCGCGACGTAGGTCGAGTCGCTCTCGCGGAGCGCCCGGTTGGACGCCGCCTCCATCCCGGACGACTCGTCGACGTGCAGCACCCGGACGCGCGGATCCCCGCAGTCCGCGACCAGGCGCTCGACTGCGCCCGGGTCGCCGCCGTCGTTGACGACGATCAGCTCGAAGTCGCCGAAGGTCTGGCTCACGACGCTGAGGAGCGCCCGCTCCAGGAACAGCGGTCGGTTCCGCGTGCGCATGACGACGGCGACCGAGGGATCGGGGCCCGGTGCCCGGCCGGTTTCGGTCACGAGCCCATTCTAGTGCCGCTGCCGCCGGCCCCTCGCGGAGGGGCGGCACGCTTCCCGTAGGCTTGGACGTCGTGCTCGAGGGTAAGCGGATCCTGATCACCGGCGGCGCGGGCTTCATCGGCACGACGCTCGCCCGGATGCTGGTCGAGGCGAACGAGATCGTCGCCGTCGACAACCTCCATCGCGACGCCCTCTCGGGAACCGAGCTCGCCGGGCACCCCAACTTCACGCTCCGCGAGGGCGACGTCCTCGACGGCGAGAGCCTGAAGGAGCTCGCGCACGGCGTCACCCACTTCGTGCACTGCGCGGCCATCGCCGGGGTCGAGACCGTGCTCGAGAGCCCGGTGCGGACGATGCGCGTGAACGTGATCGGCACCTACAACGCACTCGAGGCCGCGCTCGCGACGAGCGACACGCTCGAGCGCTTCGTCGACTTCTCGACCAGCGAGGTCTTCGGAACGCATGCCTACAACGTCAGCGAGGGACAGGTCTCGACGATCGGCTCGGTCGGCGAGGCCCGCTGGACGTACGCCGTCTCGAAGCTCGCGGGCGAGCACATGGCCCACGCCTACCACGACGAGCTGCAGCTTCCGACCGTGACCGTGCACCCGTTCAACGTCTTCGGCCCCGGGCAGATCGGCGGCGGCGCGATTCGCGCTTTCATCGAGGCCGCGCTCGCCGGCGAGAACCTGACCGTGCGCGGCGACGGCTCGCAGATCCGCGCCTGGTGCTACGTGACCGACATGGTGGCCGGCGTCCTCGCCTGCCTCGAGCGACCCGAGGCGGTCGGGCAGGCCTTCAACATCGGCAACCCGCGCTCCTCGGTCACGATCTACGACCTCGCCCAGCGGATCAAGCGCCTCACGGGCTGCCCCGGCGAGATCGTCTTCGCCCCGCTCGGCTACGTCGACGTCGAGCTGCGGATCCCGAACGTCGAGAAGGCGAGGGAGCTGATCGGCTGGGAGCCGCTGGTGGAGCTCGACGACGGCCTCGCCCGGACGATCGCGTGGTACCGGGAGCAGTAGAGAAGATCCGGCTCGCGTGGCCGGACGTCGGGCCCGAGGAGCTGGCGGCGGTCGCCGCGGTGCTCGAGACCGGGATGCTGACGATGGGCCCGCTCGTCGAGGAGCTCGAGCGGGAGCTCGCGCGCGCCTGCGAGACCCGCCACGCGCTCGCGGTCTCGTCGGGCACGGCCGCGCTGCACGTCGCCGTGCTCGCCCTCGACCTCGATCCGGGGGACGAGATCGTCGTCCCGGCCTACACCTTCCCGGCGACGGCGAACGTGATCGGGCTCTCGGGCCTCCGCCCGGTGCTCGCCGACGTCGACCCGGTGACGATGAACCTCGATCCCGCCAGGGTCGAGGTCGGCCCGCGGACGAAGGCGATCCTGCCGGTGCACCTCTTCGGCCGGCCGGCGCGGATCGAGGAGCTGCCCGACCTGCCCCTCGTCGAGGACGCGGCCGGCGCGCTCGGGGCGCGCCGCCGGGGCCGGGCGTGCGGCTCGCTCGGCCGGATGGCGTGCCTCAGCTTCCACCCCAGGAAGATCGTCACGACCGGCGAGGGCGGAGCGGTGACGACCGACGACGACCGCGTCGCGGCCGCGGTTCGCGGGCTGCGAAACCACGGCTGGCGCTCGCTGGCCGATGCGGACATGCCCGCCCCCGGGCTCAACTACCGGCTCTCGGACATCCTCTGCGCCGTCGGGCTGCCCCAGTTGCAGCGCCTCGACGAGCTGCTGGCCGCCCGCACCCGCATCGCCTCGGCCTACGCCGAGCGCCTGGCGCACCTGCCCGTGACCCTGCCCGCCGCCGACGAGGGCGACGTGCACGGCTGGCAGGCCTACGTGATCCAGATCGAGCGCAGGGACGAGGTGCTCGCCGCCCTGCGGGCGCAGGGGATCGAGGCCCAGATCGGCACCTTCGCCCTTCACCTGCTCGGCGCCTACGGCGACCAGGGCGAGTTCCCCGGCGCGAGGCACGCGTTCGAGCACGCGCTCGCGCTCCCCTTCCACACGCGCCTGACCGACGCCGAGCTCGACCGGGTCGCGGCGGCTCTTGACAAGCTTGTGAGTCATCACTAACCTAGCCCGCGTGGTCGTTCACCCCGGACGCAAGACGAAGGACGAGCGGCGCGAGGAGATCCTCGACGCCGCGCTCCTCGAGTTCGCCGAGGGCGGGCTCCACGGCGCCTCGACCGAGGACATCGCCCGCCGGGCCGGCATCTCGCAGCCGTACGTCTTCCGCCTCTTCGGGACGAAGAAGGAGCTCTTCCGGGCGGTCGCCGCGCGGTGCTTCAGGGAGACGCTGGAGATGTTCCAGCGGGCCGCCGAGGGCCTGCGCGGCCAGGAGGCGCTCGACGCGATGGCCGCTGCCTACATCGCGCAGCTGATGGCCGATCCGATCCGCCTGCGGGCACAGATGCAGGCCTACGCGGCCTGCGACGACCCCGAGCTCTGCGAGGTCGTCCAGCAGGGCTACGGCGACCTGGTCGCCTACGTCGAGCGTGTCTCGGGGCTGCCGGCCGAGGACGTCTCGCGGTTCTTCGCGATGGGGATGCTGCTGAACGTGTTCGCTTCGATGGACCAGTTCGACGACGGAGCCGAGGCCGTGGGCGCAGCGGCTCCTCCAGGGCTGCCTGGACAAGACCTGACGTGCTCTTTTTTTTCCCGCGGAGGTTAGTGATGAGTCACACACTTAAGTCGAATCACAAGCTCTTCTGGGCCTTCCTGCTCACCTCGCTTGCAGGCTTCATGGTCACCCTCGACAACCTCGTCGTCACGACGGCGCTGCCCGTGATCCGGCGCGACCTCGGTGCGAGCCTCGACGGGCTCGAGTGGACGGTCAACGCCTACACGCTGACCTTCGCGGTGCTGCTCCTGACCGGGGCCGCGCTCGGCGACCGGTTCGGCCGCCGGCGGCTGCTCGCGATCGGGCTCGCGATCTTCACGGTCTCGTCGGCCGCCGCGGCGCTCGCGCCCTCGATCGCGCTGCTCGACGTCGCCCGGGCCTTCCAGGGCCTCGGCGGGGCGATCGTCATGCCGCTCACCCTGACGATCCTCTCGGCGGCCGTCCCGCCGGAGCGTCGCGGGCTCGCCCTCGGGGCGTGGGGCGGGATCACGGGCCTTGCGGTCGCGTTCGGCCCGCTCGTCGGCGGCGCCGTCGTCTCCGGCATCTCCTGGCAGTGGATCTTCTGGCTCAACGTCCCGATCGGGATCCTGCTCGTCCCGCTCGTGCTCCTGCGGCTCGACGAGAGCCGCGGCCCCTGGGACCGCCTCGACCTGCCGGGCCTGGCGCTCGCCGGCCTCGGCCTGCTCGGGATCGTCTGGGGGCTCGTCCGCGGCAACGCGCTCGGCTGGAGCTCGCCCGGAGATCCTCGGGGCGATCGGGGGCGGCCTCGCGGTCCTGGCCCTGTTCGTGGCCTGGGAGCTGCGCGCGCCGGCGCCGATGCTGCCGATGCGCTTCTTCCGCAACCGGAGCTTCGCGCTCGCGAACACCGCCTCGCTCTTCTTCTCCTTCGGCATGTTCGGCTCGATCTTCCTGCTCGCCCAGTTCTTCCAGACGGTGCAGCAGCTACTCGCCTCTCGACTCGGGCCTGCGCATCCTCCCGTGGACGGCGATGCCGATGATCGTCGCGCCGATCGCCGGTGCCATGTCCGACCGGATCGGCGGGCACCGGCTGATGGCGGCCGGGCTGGCGCTGCAGGCGATCGGGCTCGCCTGGATCGCGGCGATCTCGACGCCGACGCTGCCGTACGCCGACATCGTGGCTCCCTTCCTCGTCTCGGGTGCGGGGATGGCGCTCTTCTTCGCGCCGGTCGCGAACGTCGTCCTCTCGTCGGTCCGCCCGGTCGGAGCAGGGCCAGGCCTCGGGCGCCAACAACGCGATCCGCGAGCTCGGCGGCGTGCTCGGCGTCGCGGTGCTGGCGTCGGTCTTCGCCCGCTACGGCGGGTACGCCAGCGGGTCGACCTTCAGCGACGGCATGGTGCCCGCCGTCTGGATCGGCGCCCTGGTCGTCCTGGCGGGCGCGCTCGCGGCCGCGCTGATCCCGCGCCGCGAGCGGCAGCTCGCCGGACAGCTCGTGCCCGAGCTCGAGCAGGCGGCCTGAGCCGCGAGGAGGCAGCGAGTTGCCCGTGAACTGCAGGTCGCGGCCGATCGTGTTGCCCGAGATCACGGCCGCCGGCAGGCCGGCGGCGGCGTCGTCCTGCAGCTGGAGGTTGCCGCCGATCCGGCTGACCGCCGATCACGTTCTGCCCGCCCGGGCCCTCGTCGTAGGCGTTCTCGAACTGCGCGGGCGGGTAGCTCGACTGGAAGCGAGGCCATTCCGGGACGGCCGTCATCCCCGACGTCGCCCCCAGCCGCGACAATGGGCCGGGTGGCGACCGAACCCGGCGAAGGAAGCCGGCGTCTGCTCGTCCTCGGAGCGGGGCCGGCGCAGCTCGGCCTGCTCGAGGCCGCGCGGGCCCACGGCATCTGGACGGCGGTCTGCGACCGCGACCCGGGCGCGCCCGGGTTCGCGCTCGCCGACCGCCGCTGCATCGTCTCGACCGAGGACGAGCCCGCGATCGAGCGCCTCGCCTCCGCCCTACCGCTCGAGGGCGTGATCTCGGCCGGAACCGACCGCCCGGTTGCCGTCGCGGCACGGGTCGCGGAGAAGCTCGGCCTCGACCATCCCGTCTCGGCGGCGACCGCGATGCTCGCCACCGGCAGGCTGCGCCGGCGAGAGGCGCTCGCCGCGGCCGGCGTGCCCCAGCCGCGCTGGCAGGTCGTCTCGAGCGCCGGGGACGTGCTCGAGCTCCCGTTTCCGGTCGTCGTCAAGGCACCCGACCGCACGGGCCGGGAGGGGACGAGCCTCGTCCGGACGGCCCGCGACCTGCCGGCGGCCTTCGAGACCGCGAGGGCCGCGTCGCGCGGCGGCGCCGTGCTGATCGAGGAGTACGTGGACGGGCCCGAGGTGACGGTGAGCGGCTTCTCGGCCGAGGGCGCGTTCGTGCCCCTGGCGGTGACCGACCGGATCTCCGGCGGCGGGCCTGGATTCGGCGTGCCGCTCGCCCACGTCTGGCCGTCTCCGCATGCGGAGGCCGCCGCGGAGGTCACCCGCCGGGCCGTCGACGCGCTCGGGATCGCCGCCGGGCCCTCGTTCGCCCGGCTCCGGGTCAGCCGCGGCGGCCCCGAGGTGATCGAGATCGCGCCGCGGCTCGGCGGCGGCCACGACGCGGAGCTCGTCGAGCTCGTCAGCGGCGTCGACCTGAACGGGCTCGCCCTCGCGGCCGCGCTCGGGCAGCCGCTCGCCGCGAGCGACGTGGCGGGACCGTTCGCCGGCGCGGTCGGCGGCGCCGCCACGCGCTTCCTCCTCGCCCCGCACGGCGTGCTCGAGTCGGTCGAGGTGCCGCAGGGGCTGAAGGGCGTCGTCACCGTCCGGATCTACCGCGAGCCCGGCCACGTGTTCGGCCGAGCGGGCCTCCGACCGCGCCGGCGCCGTCCTCGCGGCCGGAGCGACCCGCGAGGAGGCGCTCGCGAGGGCTGAGGCGGCGGTGGAGCGCATACGCTTCACGATGGCTGATGCCGGCGCCCTGGTCTGAACCGTGCTGAGAAGTCGCTGGCTGCGGCTCGTCGCGACCCTGGCCGTCACCGGCCTCGCGGCCCTCTACCTCATCTCCAAGGTCGACCTCGGCCAGACCGCCCACACGATCGGGTCGGCGAGCCTCTCCTGGCTCGCGCTCTCGGCGTTCCTGACCATCGTCGACCGTGCCGCCGCAGGCGTACCGCTGGCAGCTCCTGCTCCGCGCGCGCGGCATCCGCGAGAGCCTGCTCTGGCTCACCCGCGCCTACTTCGTCTCGTACGCCGTCGGCCAGGTGCTGCCGACCGCCGTCGGCGGCGACGCGTCGCGGATCTACGAGACGACCAGACGCCATCCCGGGCTCGGCTCGCCGATCGCGGGGTCGGTGCTGCTCGAGCGCGCGATCGGCGGCGCGGTCACGCTCGTGCTCGCGGCGATCGGCTTCCTGCTCGCGATCGGCGACTACCCGATCGGGCCGTACCTCTGGATCGAGGCGCTCTTCGTCGTCGGGACGATCTTCGCCGGTTTCGTCGCTCTTCTCGGCGCGCCTGCGGCGCCACCTGCGCGTCGCCGTTCCGCTGCTGCAGCGCGCTCGCGGGTCGAGCGCCCCGTGCGCGCAGCCTACGAGGGGATCCACGGCTACCGCCACCACCTGCGCACGCTGCTCGCGGTCGTCGCGATCACCACGGTCGCGCAGATCTCGCGCATCCTCGCCATCTGGGCCGCGGGCCGCGCGGTCGGGATCGAGCTCTCGCTGCGGCCGTACGTCGTCCTCGGGCCGCTGCTCTTCCTCGTCATGCTCGTCCCGTTCACGATCAACGGGCTCGGCGTGCGCGAGGCGTTCTTCGTCAGCTTCCTGGCGCGGCTCGGCGTCAGCGCCGACCAGGCGTTCGCGACCGGATTCCTCTTCTTCCTGATGACGCTCCTGCTGGCGCTTCCCGGGCTGGCCGTGATCCTCTGGGAGGGGTTCCGGCGCACCCCGGTCGCCGGTCGCCGATGGCTGACGACGTCTCGGTCGTCGTCGTCACCTGGAACGCAGCCGGCCACGTCGAGCGGTGCCTCGAGTCGGTGCGCGGGCACGAGACGATCGTCGTCGACAACGGCTCGACCGACGGCACGGTCGCGCTCGTGCGCGAGCGGTTCCCCGAGGTCATCGCTGATCGAGCAGGAGAACCGCGGCATGGGCGGCGGCAACAACGCCGGGCATGCGCGTCGCGCGCGGGCGCTACGCGCTCCTGCTCAACTCGGACGCGTGGGTCAAGCAGGACGCGCTCGGAGCGGCTCGTCGCCTTCGCCGACGCGCACCCGGAGGCGGCGGTCGTCGGGCCGCGGCTGCTCAACCCCGACGGCTCGCTCCAGCGCTCGGTCCGCGGCGACCCGACCCTGTGGCGGCTCGCGACCGAGTACCTGTTCCTGCGCAAGCTCGCACCCGCGGTCGGAGCGCTTCAACGCGCTTCTACGGCGGCGGCTTCGCGCACGACGAGGCGCGCGAGGTCGAGTCGCTCCAGGGCGCGGCGCTGCTCGTACGCCGGGAGGCGGCCGACGAGGTCGGCCTCTTCGACGAGAGCTTCTTCATGTTCAGCGAGGAGACGGACTGGCTCTACCGCTTCCGCGCGCGCGGGCTGGAAGGTGCTGGTTCTTCCCCGGGGCCGAGGTCGTGCACCTCGGCGGCGCCTCGCACGGCGGCCGCCTCTACGTCGAGAACCTGCGCGGGATCCTGCGCTTCCTCGCCAAGCACCGCGGCGCCCGGGAGGCGGAGCGCGCGCGCCGGCTGCTCCTGCTCTGGTCGCTGCGCCTGCGCGCGCTCGTGTTCCGCGGCGAGCGGGGCCGCCGCTACCGCGAGGGCGCGCGCTTTCTCGCCTCGGGCGACGTGCAGCTCGCTGCTCTCGTGATCGGCGAGTACCTGCGGCTCGCGTTCGCGACCGCGGTCGTGCTGCTCCCGGGCTGGCTCGTCGCGCGGGCGCTCGGGCAGCGCGGCGCCTCGCGCCGACTCTCGCCTGGGCCTTCGCGTCGCCTCTTCGTCGCCTGGGCGGCGGTGTTCGCGTCCACGGGACGATCTCGGCTCGCCGCCGCCATCCTGGCCGCGATCGGCGTCGCCGCGCTCGTGCTCGCGCTGGCCCGGCGGCCGCGGGCTCCCGCGGCCGGGACCTCGGGCCGGGCAGCTCCGGCCGCTCCGGGACGCGGCGGACGGTGCTTCGCCGGCCGGGATCGTGCTCGGCCTGCTCCTCTGGCACGTCGAGGGGGCGGTCGTCGGCGACGGCGCTCTTCCACCTCGCGCGCGTCCGCAAGCTCGTCGACCTCGGGCACCTCCACCTGCGCACGGTCGACGAGCTCGCGGACGGCGGCCTCCATCCGGGCTACGCCTTCCCGCTCTGGCACGGCTTCCTGGCGCTCGTCGCCGAGGTCTCCGGGCTCGACCCGTACGTCGTCCTCCAGCGCGAGGCGTCTCGGTGCTCGTGCCGCTCGCGTGCCTGCGTCGCCTGGGAGGCCGGCGTCGCCGTCTTCGGCTCGCCCGGCGGCGGCTTCGCGCGTGCTCGCGGCCTCGCTCGCGCTCTACTGCCTCGCGGCCGGCCACGGCGGCTCGTACGTCTCGCTGGCGCTGCCGGCGACCGCGCTCGCGGCAGCTGTTCGTCCCGGCGGCGTTCGCGCTCTTCTTCCTCTACGCCGGTCCGGCCGCGCGCGCCGACCTGGCCGCGCTCGCGGTGGCGTTCGGCGCGCTCGCGCTCGTCCATCCCGACCTACGCCCTCTTCGCGCTCATCCCGCTCGGCGCCTACGCCGTCGTCCGCCTGCGCGAGTGGCGCCGGTCGGCCGCGGCGCTCGCCGCCGGCCTCGTCCCGACCGCGCTCGTCGTCCTCTGGCTGCGGCCGCTCGTCGACGAGACCCTCTCGCACGACCCGAGCGACGGCCGCGAAGCGGACGGCGCTCGCCCACTACGCGCGGCGAGCTCGTCGTCTCCTCGGTCCACCACTTCCGGCTCGCCGCCGAGGTCCTCGGCCGCACCGGCGCCGTCGCCGTCGCAGCGCTCGCGCTTCGTGCCGCTCGCCGGGCTTCGCCGCCCGGCGCCGCTGGGGCGCCCTCGTGCTCGGCGGTGCGGTCGCCGTGCTGGCGCTGATGCTCGCCCCGCGCCCTGTTCACGCACTTCTCGGATGCCGTGTCGCTCTCGCAGTCGCGGCGGGCGGCCGGCTTCGTGCCGTTCGCGTTCGCGTTCGCCGGCGGCTTCGCGCTGCTGACCCGGTCGGTCGTGGCTCCTGCCGCTCCCGCTCGCGGCCGGTGTCCTGCTCGAGCAGCGCTGGCCGGGCGACTTCGCCTACGGGCTCCGCCGGGGCGGGCCGGCCGCGGTCACGTGGTTGGCGCTCGCGGCGGGCGGGCTCGCCCTCGTCCTCGGACTGGCCTTCGCCCGCGACGCGCCGAGGGAGCGGTTCGGGCTCGGTGCGCTCGCGGCCGTCCTCTTCGTGCTGCCGGTCGCAGTGCACGGCTTCGCCCGCTGGACGCCGCTCAACGCCGCACGACCCGACGGCGCTCTCGCCTGCGCTGCTGGGCGAGCTGCGCCGCGTCCCGCCGCGCTCGGTCGTGATCGCCGACCCGGCGACGAGCTACGAGCTCGCTCGCGCACGCGCCGGTCTACGTGGTCGCCGCCCCGGTCGCGCACGTCGCCGAACACGAAGGCGAACGACCCCGCCGCGCGGGTGAAGGCGGTCGAGCACTGGCTGGCGACCGGCGACCCCGCGATCCCGCGCAGGTACGGTGCCACCTGGGCGGTCGAGAACGGGCGCCTGGTCCAACTGCCATCGTGAAGGTCCTGCTCGTCACGCTCTACTTCCCGCCGGCCGGCGGCGGAGGCGTTCAGCGCCCGCTCAAGTTCGCGACGCACCTGCCCGAGCTCGGGATCGAGACGCACGTGCTCGCCCCCGACGACCCGAAGTGGATCCACCGCGACGACGACCTGCCGCCGCCGACGCTCGCCTGGGTGCACCGCGTGCGCTTCGTCGGGCCGCAGCGGCCGCAAGCCGGCCGAGGAGCTGCACGGGACGACGGGGCTCGAGCGCTACTCGCGCCAGGCGTCCCTCTTCGGCCGCCGCCTGCTGCTCCCGGACGAGAACGTCAGCTTCAACCTGACCGCGATCCCGGCCGCGATCCGGATCGCCCGCGAGGAGGGGATCGACGTCGTCATCACCACCTCGCCGCCCGGCTCGATCCACTTCGTCGGCGCCGCGGTGAAGCGGGCGACCGGCGCGCGCTGGATCGCCGACCTGCGCGACTCGCTCGTCGCCCACCCGCACCGCGACCCGCACGCGCCGGGCGGTGCGGGTGAAGGAGCAGGGCCTGCAGGCCGTCGCGTCGCTCGTGGCGCGGAACGCCGACGCGATCGTCGCCGTCTCCGACGCGATCGCCGAGCGAGATGCGCGCTCGCTCGCCCGCGCGGCCGCGTGCTGACGATCGCGAACGGCTCCGACTTCGACGACTTCGCCGGGCTCGAGTACCGCCCCGCGACCGACCGCTTCCGGATCACGCACGCGGGCTCGTTCTTCGGCAAGCGCGACCCGAGCCCGTTCCTGACCGCGCTCGCGCGGCGTCGACGGCGTGCGTGGCGCGATTCGTCGGCGACTTCCGCTCGAGCGACCGCGAGTGGGCGGCCGGGATCGCCGACCGGATCGAGCTGATCCCCTACGCGCCGCACCGCCGGTCGCTCGAGCTCCAGCGCGACTCCGAGGCGCTGCTGCTGCTGATCCCCGAGGCCGGCGGCCGCGGCCGCGGCGTGCTCTCGGGGAAGGTCTTCGAGTACCTCGCCGCCGGGCGGCCGATCCTTGCCGTCGTGCCGCCCGACGGCGCCGCGGCCGAGCTGCTCCGCGAGACCGGCGCCGGGGTGGTCGTCGCCCCCGACGACGTCGACGGGATCGCGCGGGAGCTGACCGCGCATGCGCGACCGCTGGCGCGCTCGGGCACGCTCGAGGCCGTGGCTCTGACGGAGGAGTGGCGGACGAAGGTCTCGACGGCAGGACGCGGGTGCAGGAGCTCGCCGACCTGATCCAGACGCTGGAGGAGCCGTCGTGAGGAAGCTGACGAGCTTCTTCTTCCTGGCGACGCTCTTCTGCTGCACCTTCGAGAAGGTGCACTGGAACTTCGGCGGCGCGCTCGCGCTCTCGGACGTGCTCGCGCATCTGCTTCATCGTCTGCTACGCCGCCCTCTCGCGGCCGCGCGTCCCGCGCGACGAGCGCGATCGCTGCTTCGTGTTCTTCGCCGTCTTCGTCGTCGTCTACCTGATCGGCTTCTTCAACCTCGACTCGCTCGCCGGGGCTGAGCCAGTTCGAGAAGGGGCTCGTCAAGTTCGTGATCCACTTCACGTTCCTCGCCCTCGCCGTCGCATGGCTCGCCCGGCGAGGGCAGCCCTACTACTGGCGCTCGCTCGCCTGGTTCTTCGGCGGGATGACGGTGAACGCCGCCTACGGGGTCGTGCAGCTCGCCGCGGCGCAGGTCGGCCTGAACCTCGACTCGCTGCTGATCTCGCCGCTCACGGGCGGGGCGAGCCAGATCAACATCTACGGCGCCGTCAACGGCGCCTCGGTCTACCGGCCGAACGCGCTCACGGGCGACCCGAACCACCTCGGGATCATGCTGATCGTCCCGCTGCTCGTCCTGACCCCGCTCTACCTGCGGCTCGAGCCCGAGCACCCGCTGCGCCGCAAGCTCGGCGTCGCTGATCGGGTTCCTGCTCGTGGTCGAGATCGCGACGCTCTCGCGCAGCGGCATCCTCGGGCTCGGCCGTCGGGGTGCTCGTCCTCTCGCTCCCCTACCGCGGCTACCATCTCAGGTCGCGCGCGTTGCTCTGCGCCGGTGCTCGGGGGCGCTCGCGCGTGCTCGCCGTCGTGATCCTGACGCGCCTGCACTTCTTCATCGTCGTGATCAAGTCGCGGATCCAGACGGGGCAGGGCCTCGCAGTCGGCCCACTTCCAGGTCTACAGCTTCATCCCGAAGATCCTCCACAGCCACCCGCTGCTCGGGCTCGGGCTGAACAACTTCTCGATCTACTACCAGGCCGCCACGGGCAAGACGAACTGGGGCCCGCACTCGTTCTACGTCTCGCTGATCGTCGAGACGGGCCTCGTCGGGACGGTCCTCTTCGCGCGTCTTCCTCTTCTGGGTGTTCGTCCGGCTCGCCGTCGCGCGGCGAGCTCGGCAAGGCGCTCGTGCTCGCGCCGGCGATCCGCTCGGCGCGCGCGTCCGCCCGCTCGCCTGGGGCTGGACGGCCGCGCTCGCCGGGACGATGGCCGCGAACTTCTTCTACCTGACGATGACGTTCTACTACTTCTTCGTCTTCCTGGCGCTGCGCTGGCGGTGCCGCTCGTCTTCGGGGCCCGGCGGCCGGGACTCCGGGAGAGCCGGGCCGCGCGCCTCGTCCCCTCGACCGCCTGAGCGGCGCTTGCGGGTCTGCGTCCTGACGACCTCGTACCCCCGCTCGCCGGGGGACGTGGCAGGGGCGTTCGTCGCCGACGCCGTCGACGCAGCTCCGCGCTGGCCGGGGTCGAGGTCGGTCGTCGTGTCGCCCGGCCGACTTCCGCGCACTTCGGGATCGCCTTCGGCGACGGGATCGTCCAGAACCTGCGCGCGAAGCCGTGGCTCGCCGCCGCCCTGCCGCTCTTCCTGGCCGGCTTCGCCCGGGCGGCGCGACGGGCGGCCCGCGAACGCGGACGTCGTCCACGCCCACTGGCTCCCGTCGGGGCTTGCGGCGCTCGCGACCGGCAAGCCGTTCGTGCTCCAGGTGTGGGGGACGGACGTCGAGCTCGCGCCGGCGTCTCCGCTGGCTCGCCCGGCCGGCTCCTCGGCCGCGCTCGGCTCGTGCTCGCGGCCTCGAGCTTCCTCGCCGACGCCGCGCAGGACCTCGGTGCGCGCCGAGGTGCGCGTGATCCCGAACGGGGTCGAGCTGCCCGACCGGGTCGCCGAGCCCGAGCAGCCCGCCGCACGTCCTCTACGCCGGGCGGCTGAGCGAGGAGAAGGGGATCCTCGAGTTCCTCGAGGCGACCGAGGGCCTCCCGCGCGCGATCGTCGGCGACGGGCCGCTGCGAGCGCGCGTGCCGGACGCGGCCGGGTTCGTCCCGCACGACCTGATCGGCGCCTGGTACGAGCGCGCGGCGGTCGTCTGCGTCCCCTCCCGGCGCGAGGGCTACGGCGTGGTCGCCCGCGAGGCGATGGCCTACGGCCGACCGGTCGTGGCGACGGCCGTCGGCGGCCTCCGCGATGCCGTCGTCGACGGGGTCACGGGCCTGCTCGTCCCGCCGAGGCGCCCGGCCGCCCTGCGCGAGGCGATCGAGCGGCTGCTCGGCGACCCGGCGCTCAGGGCGGAGCTCGGGGCGGCGGCGCGCCGGCAAGCCGAGGCCGACTACTCCTGGCCGGCGGTCACCGACTCGCTGCTCGCCGCGTACGCCGAGGTGTCCCGGCGCACGACGTAGTTGCCGAGCACGAGCAGGTCCATGTGCGTCTTGGCGAACGTCTCGATCGCCTGCGCCGGGGTCATCACGATCGGCTCGTTCTCGTTGAAGGAGGTGTTGAGCAGGATCGGGACGCCGGTGAGGCGCTCGAACTCGGCCAGCAGGCGGTAGTAGGGCGGGTTCGCGGCCTCCTCGACCGTCTGGAGCCGCCCGGTCCCGTCGACGTGGGTGATCGCCGGGACGAGCTCGCGCTTCCCGGCCTGCACCGCGTAGACGAGCACCATGAACGGCGACGGGTAGCCCTGGTCGAACCACTCGGCCGTCGCCTCGGCGCGGATCGAGGGGGCGAAGGGGCGGAACCGCTCGCGATGCTTGATCCGCGCGTTCAGGACGTCCTTCATCTCGGCGCGTCGCGGGTCGGCGACAATCGAGCGGTTGCCGAGCGCGCGCGGCCCGAGCTCCATCCGGCCCTGGAACCAGCCGACGACGTCGCCCGCGGCGATCCGCTCGGCCGCCGTCCGGACGAGCGCCGCGTCGTCCAGCCGCTCGCCGTCGAGGCCGGCCGCGGCCAGCGCGCCGGCGATCTCGGCGTCACCGTACCCGGGCCCGGTGAAGGCGTGGCCCATCACGAAGCCGCGCGGCCTCCCGAGCTGCTGGTGCCAGACGTGGTAGGCGGCGCCGACGGCGGTGCCGGAGTCGCCGGCCGCGGGCTGGACGTAGAGCTCGTCGAACGGCGTCTCCGGCAGGATGCGGCCGTTGGCGACGGCGTTCAGCGCCACCCCGCCCGCAAGGCAGAGGTTCGGCGAGCCGGTGCGGCGCGCCAGCGACCCGACCACGTGGAGGTACACCTCCTCGAGCCTCGCCTGGAGCGCCGCCGCGACGTCGTTGTGCGTCGCCGTGAGCTCCGCCCGGGGCTCGCGCGGCAACCCCAGCACCTCGACGAGCCGCTCGGAGAAGATCCTCCCGATCGCGGGGGAACCGTCCCCCCAGGTCATCTCGACGCCGTGGGTGTGGTGGGTGAAGTAATCGAGGCCGAGCCGGAAGAGATCGCCGTCGGTCCGGACGATCTCGCGCATCTGCGGCAGGAAGCGCGCGGGGTCGCCGTACGGCGCGAGCCCCATCACCTTCCCCTCGTCGCCGTAGCTCGGGAAGCCGAGCCACTGGGTGATCGCCGTGTAGAAGATCCCCAGCGAGTGGGGGAAGAGCACCCGGCCGGCGACCTCGAACCGGCTGCCGCGGCCGTGGGCCAGCATCGTCGAGGCGAAGTCGCCGAAGCCGTCGATCGAGAGGATCGCCGCCTCCTCGAACGGCGAGACGAAGAAGGCGCTCGCGACGTGCGCCTGATGGTGCTCGACGGCGTGGAAGCGCGCGGCGAGCTCGCTCTCGGGCACCGCGAGCGCCCGGGCGAGCGTCGCGCGCAGGTCGCCGGAGCCGAGGCGGGCGGCGTTCCGGGCCCGCGAGCCCAGGTACGAGAGGGCGGGCGGGCGGCGGAGGACCCGCGCGAGCTTCGCGCCGGCGTTGGCCCGCGGATCGCGGCCAACGGCGACGTGGTCGAGGTCGGCTGGACGGAGCCCGGCCTCCTCGAGGCACCAGCGGGCGGAGAGCGCCGGGAAGCCAGCGCAGTGCTTGAGCCGGTTGAAGCGCTCCTCCTCGGCGGCGGCCACGAGCTCGCCGTCGACGACGAGCGCCGCCGCCGCGTCGCCGTGGTAGGCGTTGAGCCCGAGAATCGCGGTCATGTCGTGATGTTAGGGGCCGGGACCGGCGAGGCCCCAGGCGCGCGCCAGCGCGGGCGCCTGCACCTCCGCGTTGTAGGTCTCGACGGCCGCCCGCCGGGCGCTGCTGCGCAGGCGCTGGAGCAGCGCCCCGTCGCTCGCAAGCCGGGCGATCGCCCGTCCCAGAGCGGCCGCGTCGCCGGGAGGGAACGTCAGCCCGACCCCTTCCCGCTCGACGAACGCGCCGAGAACGGGCAAGGCCGGGGTGACGACCGCGAGCCCCGCCATCATGTACTCGAAGACCTTGTTCGGCAGCGTGAGCTCGTCGTTCGCCGTCACCGGGCGGTTGATGATCAGGCCGACCTCGAAGCCGTGCAGGGCCTCGACGAGCCTGTCGGGGGGTGCCGGCTCGAGAACCTCGACGCGCTCGCCCAGGCCTCGCACCGAGACGACCGCCCGCAGACCGGCGACGTCGATGCCCGCCATCCGGATCGAGATCAGCGCCCCGTCGGCGTGCTCGGCAGCCAGGAGGACGTCCTCGTGGAACCGCCCGGGACCGACGGAGGACTGGTAGATCGCGCGGAGCGGCCCACCCTCGCGGGGCGCGGGCTCCTCGAGGGGGACGAGCGAGGGGCAGCTCAGCACCACCTGCGGCACCGTCTCGAGCCCGAGCAGGGGCGCGAGCCGCTCGGCGAAGGCGGGGCTGACGGTGATCACGGCATCGCTTCGTCGCGCCAGCGCGGACTCGAGCAGGCGGACGGCCTCCGTGTAGGCCCTGGGCGGCGACGGCTCCTGGAGGACGTAGAGCTCGTGGGAGTCGTAGACGAGACGGGCACGGCTCCGCCGGGCCAGGTAGGCGCCCGCCGGCAGCGTGTCGAAGTCGTTCGCGTGGACGATGTCGAACCGGCCGATCCTCCGCCCTGCGAGCGCGAGCCGGAGCGTGATCCAGGCGTGCCGCCAGAGCCGGTAGAGCCCCCGGGCCTCGCGCGCGAGCGCCGAGGAGCGGCCGATCCGGCCGGCGCCCGCCTCCCGCAGCCGCTGCTCGACGCGCATCCTCGGCACGCGCGCGACCTCGAAGCCGGCCAGGCCGGGGCCGTCGGAGACGCACAGCCCCTGGACGCGAAGACCGAGCCGAGCCGCGGTCTCGGCCGCACGGCGGCCCCGGGGATCGTGCGTCAGCTCGCCCGCCGTGATCAGCAGGATGCGCTTTCCGGCTCGCTCTCCTGGGGCGCTCATCCTCCCGCGATCCTAGGGAGTGCCGCCGGACGGCAGCGCGGACGCCGCCACGCCGGGGACGCCGCACATCAGGCAGCGCCGGGACGGTCGAGGAGGCGCTCGTACCCGGCCTCGACGAGGCGGGCGCTCCTGGCCCGGTCGAAGGTCGAGACCGCGTGCGCCCTCGCGGCCGTGCCGATCGCGTCGCGGCGCCCGCCGTCCTCCAGCAGGCCCGCGATCGCCTCGGCGAGCGCCCCGGCGCCGCGGCCGGCGGCGAAGACGGTCGTGCTGCCCGGCTCGAGGATGCCGCCGCCCGTGGTCGAGCCGGTCCCGACCGCCGCGACCCCGGTTGCCGCGGCCTCGAGCAGCGGGCGGCCGATCTCCGGCCCCTGCGAGGGCGAGACGACGACGTCGCTTGCCCGGTAGACGGCGGGCGGGTCGGACGTGAAGGGGACGAACCGGACCGAGCCCTCGAGGCCGAGGGTGGCGACGAGGCTTCGCGCCTCGGCCTGGTAGTCATGCGCGAGCCCGAGCAGCTGCGCGGCCCGCCCCGCCGGCGTGCGGAAGAACCGGGCTCCGCGCACGCCGCCGCCGACGATCAGGGTCGTCGCCTCGACCCCTCGCGCGCGGAGCAGCGCCGCCGCCCCGAGCAGCTCGCGGAAGCCCTTCGCCGGATAGAGGAAGCCGACGTAGGTGACGATGCTCCCGCCGGCCCCGAGCCCGAGCGCCGCGCGCGCTGCGGCCCGGTCGCCCGGGCTGAAGCGGTCGGTGTCGACCGAGTTCGGGACGATCGTCGCCGGCAGGCCCCAGGCGGCTGCGACGTCGTCGTTGATCGCGAACGCCAGGCCGGCGAGGCGCACGATCGCGCCCCGGACGAGCCGGGAGCGGAGGTCGCGCCCGCCGTGAGGAGGCGCCGAGCGCAGATGCCAGGCGATCGGGATCCCGTGCCGCCGCGCGAGCCAGGCCGCGGGCAGCAGCGGCGAGTCGTTCAGGTGGACGACGCCGAACCGGTTGCCTCGGAGCGTCGCCTCGAGACCGGCGAGGTGGCCCGGGAGGCGGGCGAGCTCGCGGATCAGCAGAAGCCAGCGCAGGCCGTGGTAGCTGCTGGCCCAGATGTGGGTGAACCCGGCGACCGGGCCCGTGTGCACGGTCGCGCCGGCGGCGCGAAAGAGCTCGGCCGCCGCGCCGGGGGGGCAGTAGACATGCGGCTCGAAGCGCCCGCGGTCGAGGGCGCCGATCAGCTGTGCGAGGCTCTCGGGTGCGCCGCCGAGCTCCCGGCGATGGTGCACGTAGAGGATCCGGGTTCTCGACTGGTCGGGCATCGAGCTGCCCGGCGATGCTACCGCCTGCACCCGGGGCGCTCTCTCCGCGTCACGACGTCGCTCTGCCGGCCGCCCGCGCCTGCTCCCCGGGCGGCGCGGATAGCATCGGGCGGGTGCGAGGCCGTCCGGCGCGAGCGAGGTAGGCAGGTTGGCGGCCGGCGAGCAGCTCCGGGTCCTCTACCTGGCCCAGCGCACGAGCTTCGGCGACGGCAAGGTCCCGCCCCACGGCTCGGGCGCGCACGTCGCCGCGACGCTCGCCGGGCTGCGCGACCACTTCGACGTCCTGGCGCTCCACGCCGAGCCCGCGCCGGCGGGCGGCTCCCAGGCCTCCCGCTACCGGCGCTACGTCCCGGGGCGGCTCCGCGGGCTGCGCCGCGATCTCGCCCTGATCCGCGGCGACCGCGGCTTCGGCGCCCGGGCGCGCGCCGCCGCGGCCGAGTTCCACCCCCACGTGGTGTACGAGCGGAGCGAGTACCTCGCTCTGACGGGCACCCGGCTTGCCCGCAAGCTCGGCGTTCCGCTCGTCCTCGAGGTGAACGGCCTGCTCGACGAGGACGTCCGTCCGCAGTACCGCTCGCTCGCCGAGCCGCTGGGCGCGGCGGTGGAGAGGCTCAAGCACCGGCGGGCGGCGGCGATCGTGGTCGAGGGGCCGGGAATGGTGGAGGCGCTCCAGCGGCGAGGCGTCCAGCCCGGGAAGCTCTCGGTCGTCCCCAACTCGGTGCCGACCTGGAAGGTGGCGCCGGGGCCGCACCGGGCCCGACCCGGTCCGCCGGTGGTCGGCTGGATCGGTCACCTGATGCCCTGGTACCGCGAATCGGTCGAGTTCCTGATCCGCGTCGCTCCGCTGGTCGCCCGCACCGAGCCGGGCGTGCGCTACGAGGTGGTGGCCGGAGGCCCCGGGGCCGCCGAGCTCGGCGCGCTCGCCGACTCCCTCGGAGTCGGCGCCCTCTTCCGCTTCCGGGGCCCGGTCGACTACGAGCTCGTGCCGGCCGTCCTGGCGGAGTTCGACGTCGGCGTGATTCCGAGCGCGTTCGACTACCAGTTCCCGATCAAGCTGGTCGAGATGGGCGCCGCCGGCCTGCCCGTGATCGCACCCAGCACGCCGAGCATCGACGGGCTGCTCTCGGCGGGCGAGGAATACGAGCCGTTCGCCCCGGGCGACGCCGGCGAGCTGGCCGCCGCCCTCGTGCGGCTTGCCGGCGACCCCGGGCGGCGCGAAAGGCTCGGCAGCGCGCTGCACCTTGCGGTGCGGGAGCGCCTGACCTGGCCGGTCGTGGGCCGCGAGCTCGCAGCCGCGGTCAGGCGCGCGCTCGCCTGAGCAGTCAACGCCCGGCGCTGGCCGGGCGCGCCGTGGGCTCTGAGCGGGCCGCGCGCCGCAGAGCGGCGAATGCGACGACAGCGGCGAGAGACGAGACGGCCAGCACCCAGGCCCAGTCGTGCCCGATGCGCGGAATCCCGAGCAGCGCAAGCAGCGGCAGCGCCGCGAGCGCCGCCGCGCCGCGCCGGGCGCCCGCGAGGGCCACGAACGCCACGACCGTGACGAGCACGAGCGCGGCCAGCGCCGGCAGCAGCGGGATGGTCGCGAAGTCCCCCTCCCCGATGCCCCTGCTGAAGGTGAGCGGCGGCCCGGCGGCCGCAAGCAGGAGCCACCCGCAGAGCGCCGCAACGGCGGCTGCCGCATCCCGGACCGCCGGGCGCGCGCGGCGTCGCCTCGACGGTGGCGACGATCGCGGTCGCAGCGAGGGCGGCGAACGGGAGCAGCCCGACCCCGGCCATCGCGAGCCTGCCGTGCACCGCGTCGCGGGCCCAGGTGAGCGGGGTCGCGCGATGCGGGAGGCTCGCGTCGGTCGCCACGGCCGCGACCGTCACGAGGGCGGAGATGCCGGCGAGCGTCGCAGTCGCGAGCGGCAGGCAGCGGTAGGCCGGTCTGAGCCCGAGCGCGAGGGAGGGAAGCGACTCGACCGTGAACCGGGAGCCGGGCACGTAGCCGCCCAAGATGCGAATGCTCGGCGCGGAGATGCCGAAGAGCCCTGCCTGGTTCGCGGCGGCATGGGCGTAGGACATCGTCGTCGGCGACCCGAACGCCCATACGTCGTAGAGCAGGAGCGGCGTCACCCCGAGCAGGCCCCCGGCCGCGTAGGCGAGCGCCCGCCGGGCGGCCGGCCGGAGGGCGAGAGGCGATCGCAGGATCGCGTAGAGCCCGACGACGGCCGCGACAGGGAGCAGCGTAAAGTCGGTCGTCGTCGCGAGACCTCCGAGCAGCCCGGCGAGCGTGAGGCGCCGCAGGCCTCGGGGGCGGCCGCGCGCCCGCCAGGCGACGAAGAAGGCCGCGAACCCGAGGAACGCCGCCGGCACGTAGTAGTAGAAGTGGGTCGCATTCTGGAGCAGCAGCGTCCCGAGCCCGAGCGGCACGGCCGCGGCCGTGCCGTAGCCGGGCTCGAGCGCCTCGGCCACGGTGCGCCCGCAGGCGAGCAGCAGCCCGGCGGGGAGGACGACCGCCATCAGCCCGAGCAGCCAGAAGATCAGGATCTCGCCGCCGCTCGGGAACCGGCGACCAGGTCCGAGCGTTCCGGGAAGCCGCACTAGACTCTCGCCATGGCGGGCGACGCAAAGCCGGCGAGCGATCTCCGGCGCCCTCGGATCGAGATCGAGGAGGGCGTCGAGACCGCGAACTACGAGGGCGTCGAGTACGAGGACTTCTGGACGGGGATCGACAAGGAGAAGCTCGATGCGCTCGAACGCGCGATCGTCGGGGAGCTGCTCCCGCCCCGGGGCCGACGAATTCTCGAGGTCGGTTGCGGCTACGGCCGGCTGGCGGACACCTACCTGGACCGCTTCGACGAGGTCGTGCTCACCGACCCGTCGCTGTCGCTGCTCGGGCACGCGCGGGAGCGATACGGCGACCGCGCGACCTACGTCGCCGCCGACGTCCACCACCTGCCGTTCCGCGACGACGCGTTCGACGCGATCCTGATGGTTCGCGTCTTCCACCATCTTCCCGACTCGCGCGCGGCGCTGGCCGAGCTCGGGCGCGTCACGCGAGGCCGGGGCCGGCTCGTCTTCAACTACAGCAACAAGCGGAACCTGCTGCGGGCCGTGAAGTTCGCCGCGCGCAGGGGGGACAGCCCGTTCGGGCTCGAGCCGGTGCGGCTCAAGCCCGCGCTCTACGGCCATCATCCCGCCTTCGTCGGCAGGCTGTTGCGCGAGCTGCACTTCGACGACATCCGCTATCGCGGCGCCGGGATCGTCGACAAGCTGGCGCCGGGCCTCGGCTCGCTCGGAGTGAAGCTGCCGCCGGGAGAGGCGCTTGCCGGACCCCTCGGCATCGTCAAGCTCGGGCCGATCGTGTTCGTCTCGGCGGAGGCTCCGGGCGGGCCGCTCGCCCGGGGAGACGCGATCGCCGACCTGTTCGCGTGCCCCGCCTGCGGCGGCGCCCTCGCGGAGGAGACCGGTGCCTACCGCTGCGCCGGCTGCGGCCGGAGCTACCCCGTTGCCGACGGAATCGTCGATCTCCGCCCCGCCTGACCACCCCCGGCTGCACGTCGTGATCGGCTGCGACGTCGACCCCGACGGAGGCGACATCCAGCCGTGGACGGACCTCGACCGCGCCTGGCAGGGCGTCGACCGCGGCATCCCCGCGCTCCAGGAGACGCTCGAGCGCGACTTCGGCGGCCGGCCCCTGATCACGTGGTGTGTCCGTGCCGACCCGCAGATCGCCGGCGTCACCGGCGCCGCCGACTGGCTGTTCGACACCCGCAGCGCACTCTGGGCCGAGCTCGAGCGGCACGGTCACGAGATCGCCTGGCACGTCCACCTCCACCGCTGGCTCGCCTCGGAGCGTCGCTTCGTCCCGGCGCTCGACCCGGAGGGCTTCCCGGAGGCCGGGGTGCGCGCGGCCCACGCCGCGGCGTCGGCCCGCTGGACGCTCCGCAGCGTCCGCACCGGCTGGGACTACCAGTCGAACGAGCTGCTCGCCCTGCTCGAGGAGTGCGGCCTCGAGATCGACTTCTCGTGCCTCCCCGGCAGCTTCGTCCACCTCGCGCAGGGCGACCCGGTCCAGGTCTGGAAGCACGACTGGACCGGCGCGCCCGATCGCCCGTATCGCCCGGCGCGCAGCGACTACCGCCGCGCCGGAGTGGGCGCGGACGCGCGCTCGATCGTCGAGCTCCCGGTGACCCAGGTCGAGGTCGCGCCGCAGCTCCGTGCCGCCCGCTACGCGCTGAGGGCCGCCCGGGCACGTCGCGACCGCCGCCACGGCACGCGCCCGGGGCCGTTCGCGGCGACGCGCCGGCGCACGGTGCTGCTCGCTCACCGGGTGCCGGGCTCGGAGACGGCGCTGCGACGGCTCGCGGCACGCGCGGCGAGCGAGCCCGGCCCCGCGTTCTGCGTGACCTACTTCCACCCGGACGAGCTGCTCGGCGAGACCGGCCTCCCGACCGTCCGGGAGAACCTGCGCCTGCTCGAGCGCGTCGCGCGCGAGCAGGGCGTCGAGCTCGTCTACGTGACGGCGGCGCAGGCAGCAGCGCTGAGCGGCCTCTGAAACCGCGGCGCGCGCCGGATGCTTCTATCCTCAACTCATGCGGGTCGTGCACATCGTCGACCGCGTTACGGCCGTCGGCGGCGTCCAGACCTACCTGGAGACGATCCTACCGGCGCTCCGGATGCGCGGGGTCGAGAGCGTCGTGCTAGCCGGCGGGCCCACCGCGGCCTTCGCCGGCGCCGCCGTCGTCAGCGTGCCCGGGCTCGAGGCCGACGGCGCCCAACTCGGCGCCGAGACACGGCAGGGCCTGCGGGAGGCGCTCGCCGCCGCCCGACCAGACGTCGTCTACCTCCAGATCGCTTCCTCACCCGAGCTGGCATGCGAAGCCTCGGCCGTGGCGAGGCTCGTCGTCTACGCGCACGACTACGCGCTGGTCTGCCCGGGCAACGCCCGCTACCTGCACCGCAGTCGACGGTTTTGCTTTGAAGGGCCCGGTGCTCGCTGCTTCTGGCGCGCCTACAGCGAGCGGACGACGAACCGCCGGCCCGACCGAATCCTGGCCGCCTACCGCCGAGTGGAGGCGTGGCGGGACCAGCTCCCGAGGCTCGATTCCATCCTCGTCGCCTCGCAGTTCATGGCCGGCATCCTCACGGCCGGCGGCGCGCCCTCCGCTCGGGTCCACGTTGTCCCGTATCCGGTCGAGCAGCCGCCGCCCACGCAGCCGGCCGGGACCACAGGCGCGGCCGATGTTCTCTTCGTCGGCCGCCTGGTCGCCAGCAAGGGTCTCGATGTGCTGCTGCATGCGCTCTGCGAGCTCCCGGGGGCGACCGCGGCGATCGCCGGCGACGGGCCGGAGCGCCCGGCGCTGGAGGCCCTGGCGAACCGGCTGGGCCTCGCGGGTCGCGTTCGCTTCAAAGGCTGGCTCTCGCCCGACGAGCGGGCCGCATGGTTTACGCGGAGCCGGGTGCTGGCACTGCCCTCGCTCTGGCAGGAGCCTTTTGGCCTGGCCGGGCTCGAGGCGCTGGCAGCCGGCCTGCCCGTGGTCGCGAGTGACGTCGGCGGGATCCCTTCATGGCTCGAGGAGGGCGAGGGGGGCCTGCTCGTTCCGCCAGGCGAGCCGGCCCGGCTCGCCGAGGCACTCGGCCGTTTGCTCGAGGACGAGACGCTGCGCGCGCAACTGGGTGCGCGCGGGCCGGAGGTCGCCGCCCGCTTCTCCCTCGACCGGCATCTGGACCTGCTGCTGTCTGAGCTCAGGGTGTGACCCGGCACTTCGCCGGGGTCGCGATTGCCGCTGACCACCCGCTCCCCGGCCCTCAGGGGGGCTCCGTTAGCAGCGGCCGGAGTATGCGATCGAAGCCACCGGCGACATTCCGACGGGCAGAGCCGAACCCGGCCTGCCCGATCCGTCTGCGCCACCGACCCTTGTGATCGTGCCGACCTACGGCTGGGTATCGCTGCGGCTCGGCGACATCTGTGAGCACCGCGAGCTTCCCTACGTTCTCGTCTAGCGCGACATCAAGGTTCGCTAGAAGCGGACTGTGCTGGGCGTAGCCTGAGCCGTCCTCTGAAGATCCTCTCGCGACCGTCGACCCGACGGCGGGCCGCGTCGAGCTCACGGGTCGCGTGGCAAGCCTGCTCGATGTCGGCACCGGCTTCCACTTCGAACTCCCCGGACGCGAGACCATCTTGCTGAACGGTGCGATCCTTGGCGTGCGCAGCCCAAGTTCATGACGGCGTTCCCCGAGATCATCCGGTTCTCCGTGGTAGTGCTACCGGCGGTACGGCCAGTCAAGGACACGAGTCCCTCTGACGGCTCCGGCTCCGGTCAGCGGCGGACGACGAGCGCGATCGCCTCGAGAAACTGCTCGACCGCGAACTCGTGCGTCCACCGCTCGATCCGGCCCTTCGCGGGGTCGCCGGGCGGCAGCGGGCCGGCGAGCGCCGCAGCCAGGTCCGCCGGCGACCCGACGGGAACAACCCGGCCGTTGACGCCGTCCTCAACGAGGTCTGTCCGGGCACCCACGACGTCGCTCACGATCACCGGGCAGCCGCACGCGAGCGCCTCGTTGACGACGACCCCCCAGGGTTCGTACCGCGAGGGCACGACAGCCCAATCGGCGAGCGCGAAGAGCTCGATCAGGCGGTCAGGCTGGAGGAAACCGGCGTAGTGGACGCCGGCCGCGGCTCGCACCTCGGGCTCGAGCGGCCCCTCACCGGCGACGATCGCCAGCGGGCCGTCCGGGCCGAGAAGCCTCAGCGCCTCGATCAGGTCGAGGATGCCCTTGTCCTCGACGAGCCTGCCGGCGAAGAGGACGTACCGCTCGGGGAGCCCGCGCGCCGCGCGGACCTCCGGGCCTCGCCGGCGCACGTCCACCGCTGCCAGGCCGTAGGCGGCGACGTCGATCGTGTTGGGGACGATGCGGATGCGGCCCGGAGCGAGACCGTAGTGTTTCAGGTAGCGTGCGGCCTCCGTTCCGGTCGCGAGCCCACCGCTCGCGCCGGTCACGAGCGAGTGCACGATTGCGCGCTTCGCCAGCCGGCGCAGCAGCGGGCGCTGCGAGGCGAGCGTGCTCTCGCTGTGCAGCAGGTAAGGGATCCCCCTGGCCCGGGCCATCGCCATCGCCACCTGCTCCGCGAATATCGAGTAGCCGCCGACGACGATCGCGTCGTGCCGCGACCGGGCGACGAGGGGGACGGCACCCGGGTTGAGCGCGTAGACGAAGGTGTTCTTGCGGGTGCGGATCGCGGGCGAGACGCCGCGCAGGATCCGGTGCGGGAGCGCCTCGAGCCCGAGCGAGAGCTCCCAGGGCCGGTCGGGCTCGGCGCGCGAGCAGAACACGACCTCGAGCTCGATCTCTGGGGCCGCGGCGAGGCGCTGGTAGAGCGGCAGCCGGTACGGAGTCGGGATCTCCGAGATGACCAGGATTCTCGAGGGGTGCGAAGCCATTGCCGTCGTCCTGCAACCTAACTGCAACTGTTCAGAGGTTAGGCGGGTTGCGCCGCGAGCCGTCCAGTATCGTTCCTGAGATGCTCGGCGGGCCCGGGGTGTCTCCAGCGGGCTCTTCGCTACGTAAGCCGGATCGAGGGGCGGCGCTCGAGCGCGCCGTCGCGGCACTCGTCACCATCTCGATTGTGGCCATCGCGGCGGGGAGCGCCTGGAGCCCGAGCGTCAAGTCGGCTGCCTCGGAGCTGAGATGGGCGGCCCTCCTCGCGCTCACGGTCGCCGCGGCGGCGCTGGCACGGGAAAGCGCGGGAGCGTTGCCGCTCACGATGGCGGAGCGAACCGGCGCCCGGCTTGCCTCGGCTCTCCTCGCGCTATGCGCCGTCTCGGTTGCGTGGTCCGTCCAGCCCCGGCTGACCGCCGAACGGGCCACGAGCCTCGCGGCGCTACTGCTGGCGGCCGGCGCGATCGCCTTTTCGGTGGGGCGACGGCCCGGCTTCGGCGACCTCGTCCTGAAGTCGATACTCGCGGCGGTGGCCCTGCTGCTCGCCGCCAGCATCCTGCTACTGCTCGCTAACGCTCCGGCCTCGGTCCAGAGCGTCATCCCCCGTTTCCGCGGCGTCGAGGAGAACCCCGACACGCTTCCGCTACTCGCGGCCTACGCGTTGCCGCTCGCCGTCTGGCTGTACAGCGAGACGGACCGGCGATTCCAGCGCATCGCCGCAACGACCGTGTTCGTGCTCGTCTTCGTGCTGCTTGGAGCCTCGGGCTCCCGGGGCGCGCTGCTCGCAGGCGTCGCCGGGCTGCTCGTCGTCGTGTGGGCGCTCGCCGGGACCCGGAGGCGCGCCATCGCGGTGGCCGCAGTGGTGCTGGTCACGTTCGCAGGGACGCTCCTTATCACGCCGCTGGTCGCGCACCTCCGACAAGCTCCGTTGAGGCACCACCACCGGCAGGGTCCCGCACCCGCGACGACGAAGGAGGCCGAAAAGGGCTCCGTGGCTCCCGCCGAGTCCGCCCCGCGGGTGCCGGGTCCGAGCTCTTACGACTACCCGAACGCGCTGGACGAAGAGGTCGGCTACTCGACGGTCAAACCGGTCGTCGGCGTCCCGACGCACCAGCTGCTGAGCAGCAGCGGGCGGATCGGCGCCTGGATCGGCGCGATCGAGCAGGGAAACCAGCGGCCGCTGCTCGGGTACGGGTTTGGAACCGAGGACCACGTCTTCGTCGACCGTTACTACAACTTCGAGAGCCTGCGCGCCGAAAACAGCTGGATCGGCTTGTACCTTCAGCTCGGGATCGCCGGCGTCATCTTGCTCGCGGCGCTGCTCGCGTGGGCGCTCATCTCGGGACTCCGCGGGGTGCGCGACGGCCCGCCGGAACGAAGGCTCCGGACGGCCGCCTGCGTCGGGGTCGTCGTCAGCGGCTGTGTAGAGATGGTCGTGCAGTCCTTCGCCTACTCGGCGGGGGACATCGCGACGCTGTCGTTCTGGATCTGTGCGGCGCTGCTCCTCGTGGCCCGTGTCCCGAAGTGCACGCCCGGGGCGGTCGGGACGTGACCGATTCACGGCTGCGCCTGCTCGTGCTCAACCAGTATTACTGGCCGGGAGTCGAAGCGACCGCGCACCTGCTCTCGCAGCTCTGCGAGGAGCTCGCACGCGAGTTCGACGTGACCGTCGTCACCGGCTGTCTGCGTGACACCGCCGAGGCGCCGGGACGCATTGTGCGGAACGGGGTCGAGATCATCCGCGTGCCGTCGACGGTCTTCGACCGCGCGCCGCTCGGCCTGCGCGCGATAAATTACACGTCGTTCCTGCTCACCTCGTTCCTCGCCGCGCTGCGCGTCGAGCGGCCGGACATCGTGCTCTGCATGACCGATCCGCCGCTCCTCGCCGCAATCGCGCTGCCGGTCGCGCGGCGGTTCAGGGTACCGCTCGTTGTCGTGACGCAGGACGTCTTCCCCGAGATCGCCGTGGTCGTCCGCCGCCTCCGGCAGCCGCTCGTCGTCGGCGCCCTCGGCGGCCTGATCGGGTTCACACTCCGCCGTGCGGACACTGTGGTCGCAATCGGGGATACGATGCGGGGCCGGCTCGAGGCGAAGGGAACGCCGCCGGAGCGGATCGCGGTGATCCCCAACTGGGCGGACACCGGCGCGGTCATACCAATGCCGCGTGACAACGACTGGGCGCGTCAAAACGGGCTCGGCTCGCGGTTCGTCGTCATGCACTCCGGCAACATCGGTCACACGCAAGATCTGGAGACGCTGATTCGGGCCTCGACCCTCCTCCGGGACGTCGAGCCGCTCAGCGTGGCAGTGATCGGCGGGGGAGCCCGTCGCGACGCCCTGGGCGAGCTGGCGGAACGTATCGGGGCCGACGCGGTCAGGTTCCTTCCCTATCAGGAACGGGAGATAGTCTCGCAGAGCCTCTCCGCGGCCCACGTCCACTTCGTGGGGCTTGCGCGCGGACTCTCCGGCTACGTCGTGCCGAGCCGCCTCTACGGCATCATGGCGGTCGCTCGGCCCGTGATCGTCTCGGCGGACTCCGACAGCGAGACCGCCCGCCTCGTCTCCGAGGCGGGTTGCGGGCTCGTCGTTCCCGCCGGCCGCGCCGACCTTGTTGCCGGCGCGATCCGCGAGGTACAGGCGGGCCTGCACGATCTCGAGGAGCTGGGCCGCCGTGGCCGCGAGTACGTCCTGCGCGAGGGCACCCGTGAGATCGCGGTCGGCCGCTACCGCACGCTGTTCGCTGATCTGGCAGCTCGACGGTGAGGGAGCGGCGGCCCTGGCTGCTTGCGGGCGTCGCGCTCGTTGCCGTGGCGGCAGCCGGACATCTGGAGACTGCCACGGCGACCGAGACCCAGAACCGCGGGATCGCCCGGCTGCTGGCACTAGAAGGGGCCGACTGGAGCAGCAAGGCGAGCGCGTTCCGGCTCTCACAGAGCTTCGACTGCCTCCTCTACAAGGCCGGGGGCGATCCCTACGCCGTGGAGCTCTGCTTCGACGCCGACGGGCGGATCGTCGAGGCAATCGACCGCAGGCGCTCCTCGACCGTGTTCTGGAACCTGACCTTCGATCCGTCCGCGAGCACGACCGCGGTCGACCCGGCCACCCTTATCAAGGCGTTCGTCGCGGCCGGGGCCGCGACGCGCGGCGCGGCGACGATCCCGCTCGGCCAACTCGATCGCGGGCCGCTGCTCATCGTGCACAAAAAGCCGAAGCCCACCCCCCCGAAGAAGTCGAGGCACAAGGCCAAGGCCGCCGCAGCCAGGAAGTAGCGGCCCGGCCGGGCACGTACGATCGACCCGTGACGATCCTTGTCATTCTCTGCTGGGCAAGCCTGGCCGCGCTCGTGTGGACTCACGCCGGGTACCCGCTCGTGGCGGCCGGGTGGGCGGCGGTCGCGCCACGGCTCGTGCGCGACGGCGAGGGCACCCCCGCGGTCACGGTGATCGTCGCGGCGCACGACGAGGATTCCGTGATCGAGCGGCGGGTCGCGAACCTGCTCGAGCTCGACTATCCCCGCGACCGGATCGAGATCGTCGTCGCCTCGGACGCCTCGCAGGACCGGACCGACGAGCTCGCCGGGGCCGCCGGGGCGCGGGTCGTCCGCAACGTCCGCGGCGGCAAGGTCGCCGCGCAGGATCGGGCCGTGCGCGAGACGAACTCCGAGATCGTCGCCTTCTCCGATGCCAACGCGACCTGGGCGCCCGACGCCCTGCGCGAGCTCGTCCGCCCGTTCGCGGATCCCGCGGTCGCCTACGTCTGCGGGCAGCTGCAGCTCCAGGCCCCGGACGGCTCGAACCGGGAGGGGCTGTACTGGCGCTACGAGATGGCCGTCCGGTCGGCGGAGTCGAGGCTCGGTTCGGTCACCGGCGGCAACGGCTCGATCTACGCCCTTCGCCGCGCCGACTACGTCGAGGTCGACCCGCGCTTCGGCCACGACCTGTCGCTCCCGTACCTGATGGTCCAGCGTGGGCGCCGCGCCGTCTACCAGCCGTCGGCGCGCGCGTTCGAGAAGCCGACGCCGTCGAACGAGACGGAGTACCGGCGGAAGGTGCGGATGTTCGAGCACTGCTGGCTGATCGTCCTTCGCGGGCGCATGCTGCGTCAGCTCGGGCCGCGCTACACGCTCCAGATCGTCTCGCACAGGTTCCTGCGCTATGCCTCGGGCCTGCTCCACCTGGTGCTCCTCGCGACCTCGATCGCCCTCGTCGCCGACGGCTGGGTGTACGCCGCGGTGCTCGCGGCGCAGCTCGCCCTGCTCGCCGCGGCCGCCGCCGGGGTCGGGATCGCCCGCTACTACGTGCTCGTGAGCTGGGCGACCGTGGTCGCGCTCGTCAACTACCTGAAGCGGGGCGTCCCGGCCACCTGGGACGTCGCCGAGGGCACCCGCTGAACCGGGCGCTCGACGTCGCACTGGCGGGGACGGGGCTCCTGGTCGCAAGCCCGCTGCTCGCCGTCTCCGCGCTCGCGGTCAAGCTGGACCGGGGCCCCGTCCTCTACCGGCAGTCGCGGGTCGGGAAGGACGGGGTCGACTTCGAGCTGCTCAAGCTGCGCACGATGGTCGTCGGAGCCGAGCGGATGGGAGCCGGGCTCGCGGTGAACCGGGGCGACTCGCGGATCACCAGGGCCGGGCGGGTCCTACGCCGGCTCTCGCTCGACGAGCTGCCCCAGCTCTGGAACGTCGTCCGCGGCGACATGTCGCTGATCGGCCCGCGCCCGACCCTGCGCTACCAGGTCGACCGCTACGACGAGCGGCAGCTGCACCGGCTCGACGTCAAGCCCGGGATCACCGGCTGGGCGCAGATCCACGGGCGCGCCTCGCTGCCGTGGGCCGTGCGCATCGAGCTCGACCTCTGGTACGTCGAGAACCGCTCGCCGGCCGTCGACCTGAAGATCCTCCTCCGGACGCCGCTCGCGCTATTCGGCGGCACCTACAAGGGCGAGACCGGTGGCTGGAAGCCCGCAGACTAGCGCGTCGAGCGTCGCGCTCGGCGCGATCTGCGCCGCCGTCGTCCTGATCGGCACCTGGAACGTCCTCCACTACCCGCCCCTGAACGGCTACGACGCCGCCGCCCACGTCGCCTACGCCGACGGCCTCGTCCCGGGCGGCCACCTGCCCGCGCGCTCGCCGACGGGGGAGTTCTTCAACCCGCCCGGCTACTACGCGGTCGCGGGCACGCTCGACTGGCTGGCCCGCCGGGCGGGCGTCAACGCCTACTCGTCCCACCGCGCCGGGATGGCCGTCAACGTGCTCTTCCTCCTCGGCGCGGTGCTGCTCACCTGGCGGATCGCCCGCGAGCTCTGGCCTGCCCGCGGCACGCTCGCCCTCGCCGCGGCGGCGTTCATGGCCTTCGTGCCGGTCACGGTGAAGGCCGAGGCGATGTTCCACCCGGAGACGATGTCGCTGTTCTTCTCGACGCTCGCGATCTGGCTCTGCGTTCGCACGTTCGCCGACTCGCGCTATGCGTGGGCTCTCGGTCTCGCGCTCGGCGGGGCCCAGCTCGTGCGAGCCTTTGCGCTCTGGACGGTGGCGGCGGTGGCGATCGCGCTCGTCCTCGGCCGCCGCTGGCGACCGCTCGCGATCGCGCTTCTGCTGGCAGCGGCGATCCCGTCGCCCTGGTACGTGCACGAGACCGTCCGGTACGGCACCCCGCTCGTCTTCAACCGGAGCGCGCCCAGCACCCCGCTGCTCGAGCGGCGGCCGGCCCGCTTCTACGTCGACCCGGGGCTGCCGGAGCTCGTCACGAGGCCCTTCCGCCCGCACTTCCGCAACCTCGCGCTGCCGACCACCTACACGGAGCTCTGGGGCGACTACTTCGGCGTCTGGGCCTGGAACCCGGACAACGGCCCGCCCCCGGCTCACGCCCGCAGGCGGCTCGAGCTGCAGTCGCTCGTCGGGATCCTGCCGACGCTGCTCGCGCTGGCCGGGTGGGTGGCGCTCCTGCTCGCGTCGCTGCGCAGCCCGCCGAGGCTCGCGCCCGCGCTCCTGCCGCTGCTCGGGCTCGCCGGCTACCTGTACTTCACCGTCAGCTACCCGTCGAGCGACGGGGACGTGCTCAAGGCCACCTACATGCTGGGGACGGCCACCGGCTGGGCGCTCGGCTTCGGGTATGCGCTCGACCGGCTCCGGGGCCGGGCCAGGCAGGTGACCGTCGCGCTGCTCGCCGTCTGCGTGCTCGCCGAGCTGCCGTTCCTGCTCTACTGATCCGCCGGGGCGAGCATGTCCTCGAGGAAGAGGTCGAGGCCCGGGCGGGGCCGCCAGCCGAGCTCGGCGCCGATCCGGGAGGGGTCGGCGGCAATCGCCTTCGGGTCGGAGGGCCGGATGAACGCCGGGTCGACCACGACAGCCGGGTCGCCCGAGCCGGCGAAGGCCGCGCCCCAGCGGAGCGGGTCGTCGGCGTCGAGCTCCCATTCGAGCTCGTGCCCGGCGAGGGCGAAGGCGCGGTCGGCGAGCTCCCACACGTGGTGGAGCCGGCCGGTGCCGAGCACGTAGTCGCGGTAGAAGGCAGCCTCGTCGGGCACGCCGCGAACGGACGCCTGGCGCAGGATCCTCGTCATCCCCTCGACGTAGTCGGGCGCGAAGCCCCAGTCACGCTGCGCCTTCAGGTTCCCGAGGGCGAGCGGGCCCGCCGCCGTCCCGGCCCCCAGCGCCCGGACGTGGTCGACGACCTTGCGCGAGAGGAACTGCGGCCCGCGCCGGCGCGACTCGTGGTTGAACAGGATCCCGCAGGCGATCCGGATCCCGTAGGACTCCCGGTAGCTGCGGCAGAGCATGTGGGCGGCCGCCTTCGCTGCCGCGTAGGGGCTCTGCGGGTTGAGCGCCGCGGTCTCGTCGTGAACGACGCTCTCTCCGGGCACCGAGCCGAACATCTCGCCGGAGGAGGCCTGGTAGACGCGCGTTCCCGGGCTGTCGCTGCGGACCGCGTCGAGGAGGTGGACGACGACGTGCGCGTTCGACTCCCAGGTGGCGCGCGGGTCGGCGAACGAGGCGCTCACGCTGCTCTCGCCGGCGAGGTTGTAGAGCTCCTCCGGGCGCACGTCGCCGACGAGCGCGCCGAGCGGGCCGGGATCGCGGATGTCCCGCCGCACCGCGCGCAGCCGCCGGTGGGCGCCGAACACGGCCTCGGCGGCATCGACGTCGCGGACCGCCGCGTGAACCGTCCAGCCCTCGGCGAGCAGGCGCCGCACCAGGTAGTAGCCGTCCTGCCCCGTGGCACCGGTGACGACCGCGGTCCTGGGCTCCACCGGGCGACGCATCAGGCGGAGTCTAGGGCCGCCGGGCAGTAGCCTTCCGACGCTGTGCCTGCCGAGAACGCCTCCGTCGTCCTTCTCACCTGTGCGGGGCAGCGGGTCGACATCGTCACCGCCTTCTCGCGCGCCGGGGCGACGACCCTCGCAGTCGACCTCGACGAGCTCGCGCCCGCGCTCTATGCCGCCGACCGGCGCGCGCTCGTCCCGCCGGTCGACGATCCCGCGTACGTCGAGGCGCTGCAGGCGCTCGTCGAGCTGCACGGCGCCCGCCTGATCGTGCCGCTCGCCGACCTCGACCACCGGCTGCTCGCCGAGCGCCGGAACGCGCTCAGCGCGCTCGTGCTGCTCCCCGGTCCCGGGACGATCGCCCTCTGCGAGGACAAGTACGAGGCGCACTGCTTCTTCGAGCGGCAGGGGATCGCCACCCCGCCGACCTGGCCGGCCGGGAACCTGCCCGATCCGGTGCCCTTCCCGGTGCTCGTCAAGGCCCGGCGCGGGTTCGGGTCGCGCCACATCTACCGCGCCGCCGGCCCGGAGGAGCTCGAGTTCTTCCTCGCCCGTACGGAGGTGGAGTCGATGGTGCAGCAGGTCTGCGCGGGGGAGGAGTTCTCGATCGACGTCTTCTGCGACCTCGAGGGTCGCTGCCTGAACGCGATCCCGCGGACGATGATCCAGTCGAAGGGCGGCGAGTCGATCAAGGGCATGACGATCGCCGACGCCGACCTGATCGAGCACGGCCGGCGGGTGTCGGAGACGATGGGCATCGTCGGGCCGGCGAACATCCAGTGCTTCCGTGAGGCCGACGGATCGCTGCCGGTGACCGACGTGAACCCGCGCTTCGGCGGCGGCTTCCCGCTCCCGACGGCCGCCGGCTCGGGGTACCCCGAGCTTGCGCTCGCACTCGCGAACGGCGAGCGCCCGGAGCCGCGCCTCGGCAGGTTCGAGCCGGGGCTCGTGATGACGCGCTTCTTCTCCGAGATCGTGCTGCGCGACGGCGGCTCGGGGCCCGAGCCGCTCGCGGGGGTCTGACCCCGGCTTCGCGCAGCGGCCGCCGCGGCCGCAAGCCTCAAGGGGTCTGACCCCTGGGTTACGGCCTGCTGAGGCGGGCCCAGAGAGCCGCGAGCAGGCGCGAGACCGGCGGCTGGAGGGCGCTGCCGCCGAAATTGATCACTCCGGCGTCGAAGACCTTGGCGCCGCGGGCGGTCTGGTAGTAGGTCATCTGGGCGCTCTTGCCCGGGCCGAACGCGTCGGGGATCTCGGCCAGCACCAGGGTTCCCGGCGGTGAGTCCGGGCCGCGGGCGTCGATCTCGATCCCGAAGTTGCCGAACGCGGATCCGTTCCTCAGCCCGGCCGGCCCGAAGAGCCAGGGCGCCGCCCTGGCGCCGACGACCCGGTAGGGCTGGTTCGGGTGCGCCTTGCCGTCCCAGTCGTACCAGTCGACGTACTGCGCGCCGATCAGCTTCTCCTCCGGACGCCCCTGGTCGCGCCAGCGGGTGCGCCCGTGCAGCACGTTGCCGGTGCGGGTGACGCGGTAGAAGAAGTTGTTGGCCGAGAGGAACATCAGGTTCCCGCCGAGGTTGCGGTAGCTCTCGACGATGTCGTAGACGTGCGGCGTCACGTACTCCTCGTGGCCCGGGAAGACGATCAGGTCGTAGAGGCGCGCGAGCTCGGCCCCGCTCCCGAACCGCTCGAGGTCGTCGTCGGAGATCACGTCGGCCGGATGGCCGCTGTGCGCGAGCCAGTGCAGAAATCCCGAGTCGTAGGCGCGGTAGTGGGGCGGGACGCCGCGATGGAGGTAGGGGCGGTTCAGGACGACCGTGTGGATCGACGGGCTCGCGTACCAGGTGTCGCCGATTCCGTCGCCGTTGTCGTCCCGGAAGTTGTAGGCCTGCCAGGTGTTCGTCGGCAGGACGACCAGCACCCTGGCCGCACGTCCGGGCACCGCCGGCCGCACGACGAACGGCGCGAACCCGAGCAGGCCTCCCTGCTGCATCCGGGCGAAGTAGAGGCCGCTCGGCCACTTCCCGACCGGGACCCGGACGATGCCGGGGCCCGTCGCGCGAACCGAGCCGCCGACCGGGAGGCCCGCCATCAGGTCGTCGCTGCGGGCGCGGCGCGCCTCGAGCCCGGCGTGGAAGATCTGCAGCCTGAACGCGCCGCGCGTCCGCACGGCGAGCTCCGCGGTCTGGCCCGGGGCATAGCTGCGGGACAGGAACGCCGCCGTGACGGCCGGCTCGGCGTACGTCGACCCGCCGGGCTCGCCGACCGCGCCGACGGTGCTTCCGCCCGGCATCGCCGCCAGCACGAACACGCCGAGAATGAAGATCCCGACCCGGCGCCACCTGACTCCTCTTCCAACCCGGCGTCGCAGAGGGACGACGATACTCTTCTCGACGTGCGCGAGCCGCCGACGTCGAACCGGGTGGCGTGGCCGGCTCCCGCTCGCCGCGGCTCGGCCGGCTCGCGATGAGCCGCAGGCGGAAGCTGCTCCTCGCCTGCCTCGGCATCGTGATCCTGGCGGCCGGGCTGGGCGGGGCGTTCGTCCTCTACCGGCTGCACGAGAGCCGGAACATCGTCGGCTCGCCGAGCGTCCAGTTCACCTCGACCATGGTTCCGCCGCCGCCGCCCAAGGCGGTCCGCCGGGAAGGGATCGTCTGGCCGCTCTACGGCTACGACCAGGCGCGGCTCCGCGACGTCGCCTCGTCCAAGCTCGCCCCGCCCTACCGCCGGATCTGGCTGTGGCACGGCCAGGCGCTGCTCGAGTTCCCGCCGGTGATCGCCTTCGGCCGCCTCTACCTGACCACCTTCGACGGCCGCTTCTTCGCGCTCGACGCGAAGACGGGCAAGGCGATCTTCCGCTGGGACTCCGACCGCTGCGGCTGGGCCTCGCCGGCGGTCGACGACGGCCTCGTCTTCGCCACCTTCATCGGTCGCCGCTCCTCCTGCAACGCCGACGTCCCCGGCACCGACGGCGAGCTCGTCGCCTTCGCCGCGCATGCGCGCAGGCCGAGGATCCGCTGGGCGCTGAAGGTCGGGCCGACCGAGTCCTCGCCGCTCGTCGCCAACGGCCTCGTCTACATCGGCGACTGGCTCGGCAAGGTCTACGCCGTCGACGAGCACACCGGCAGGATCCGCTGGACGTTCCAGACCGGCGGCAAGATCAAGGGCTCGGTCGCCGAGGCCGGCGGCGTCGTCTACGTCGGCGCCTACGACGGCCACGTCTACGCGCTCGACGCCATGACCGGCAAGGAGGTCTGGCGCGCGTCGGTCCAGGCGCGCCTCGGCTCCTCGGGGACGTTCTATGCGACGCCGGCGCTCGCCTACGGCCGCGTCTACATCGGCTCGACCGACGGGAAGGTCTACTCCTACGGCGCCGCGAGCGGCGACCTCCTCTGGTCACGCGGGACCGGAGCGTACGTCTATGCCTCTGCCGCGATCTGGAACCGGCTCGTGCTCGTCGGCTCCTACGACCAGAGCTTCTACGCACTCGACGCGGCGACCGGCGAGGTGCGCTGGCAGTTCCATGCCGACGGGCCGATCTCCGGCTCGGCGACGGTGCTCGGAAAGATCGTCTACTTCTCGACCTTCGCCAAGACGACCTACGGCCTCGACGCCGCCACGGGCAAGCTCGTCTGGTCGTTCCCGGACGGGAAGTACTCGCCCGTGGTGGCCGACTCCCGGCACCTGTACCTGGTCGGGTACGGGAAGCTCTACGAGCTCGTGCCGGCGGCGCCGAGACGGTGAAACGGGCGCTCCTCGCCGTGGCCGCCGTCGCCGTCCTCGCCGCGGCGGGGGTCGGCGCGTTCGTGCTGATCCGGCTGCACGAGAGCCGCGACGTGCACGGATCCTCGACCTCGGAGTTCACGCCCGGACAGCTGGCCGCCGCCGCCGAGTCGAAGCTCGTCCCCTGGCCGACCTACGGGGCCGAGGCCGCGCGGCTCCACGTCGCCGTCGGGGTCGACCTCGTGCCGCCGTTCCGGCGCGCCTGGACGTTCCGCGCCCGCAGCCTCGTCGAGTTCCCGCCGGCGATCGGATACGGGCGGCTCTTCTTCGCGAACAACGACGGGGAGCTGTTCGCGATCGCCGCGGCGACCGGGCGGCTCGCCTGGAGCTACGCCGCGCACCGCTGCCAGGCGATGTCGCCGGCCGTCAACGCCGGCACGGTGTACGCGACGTTCCTGAACCGGCCGCCCTGCAACGCGACCGGCGGAAGCCTCGACGGCGAGCTCGTCGCGCTCGGGGCGCGGTCGGGGAAGGTGCTGTGGAGCAGGACGATCGCACCGTCGGAGTCCTCGCCCGTCGTCGCTGACGGGCGGCTCTACATCGGCGACTGGTCGGGGAAGGTCTACAGCTTCGACGCCGCGACCGGCAAGCTCGAGTGGACCTTCCAGGCGGGCGGGAAGGTCAAGGACGCGATCGCCGTCTTCGGGAACAGGGTCTTCTTCGGCGACTACGACTCCCACGTGTATGCGCTGGACGCGACGACCGGCGCGCTCCTCTGGCGGGCGGCCGCCCAGCCGCGGCTCGGACACGCGGGCGAGTTCTACGCAACCCCGGCGGTCGCCTACGGCCGCGTCTACATCGGCGCCACCGACGGGAAGGAGTACTCGTTCGGGGCGGCGACCGGCGACCTGATCTGGTCGCACTCGACCGGCGGCTACGTCTACGGGTCGGCCGCGGTGTGGCGCAGCCGGATCTACGTGGGCTCGTACTCGGGCTCGCTGTTCTGCCTCGACGCGGCGACCGGCGACACGCTCTGGTCGTTCAGCGCCGGCGGGCCGATCTCCGGGTCGCCGACGATCGTCGCCGGCCGCGTCTACTTCTCGACCCTGAGCCGGGCGACCTACGCCCTCGACGCGCTCACGGGCCGCCGGGTCTGGTCGTTCCCCGACGGGAAGTACTCGCCGGTCGTCGCCGACCGGAAGCGCCTCTACCTGGTCGGCTACACACGACTCTACGGGCTCGAGGAGCCTCATCGGTAGCCTTGCAGCAATGCGCTACGCCGTCACCGGCGCGGCCGGCTTCATCGGGTCGCATCTCGCCGAGACCCTCGCCGCCGCCGGGCACGAGGTCGTCGGGATCGACTCCTTCACGGACTACTACGACCCGGCCCTGAAGGAGGACAACGCACGCGGCCTGGACGTGCGCCGGCTCGACCTCGCCGAGGACGAGCTCGACTTCGGCGACCTCGACGGCGTCTTCCACCTCGCCGGCCAGCCCGGCGTCCGCAGCTTCGGCGACGTCTTCCCCCTCTACCTGCGCCGGAACGTCCTCGCCTCGCAGCGCCTGTTCGAGGCGGCCGCACGCGACGGCGTCCGGGTCGTCTTCGCCTCGTCCTCGTCGGTGTACGGCGCCGCCGAGCGCTTCCCGACCCCGGAGCAGACGACGCCCCGCCCGCTCTCGCCCTACGGGATCACGAAGCTCGCGTGCGAGCACCTCGCCGCCGCCTACGACCGCGAGTTCGGGCTCGACGTCGTCGTGCTCCGCTACTTCAACGCGTTCGGGCCGAGGCAGCGGCCCGACATGGCCTTCACGCGGATCGTGAACGCGCTCGCCGCCGGGACGCCGTTCGGCCTCTACGGCGACGGGGACCAGTCGCGCGGCTGGACCTACGTCGGCGACATCGTCGAGGCCACCGTCGCCGCGATGGAGCGCGGCGGGCACGGCACCTACAACGTCGGCGGGGCGATCGAGGCGTCGCTGAACGAGACGATCGCCCAGCTCGAGCGGATCTCGGGCCGCAGGCTCGAGCTCGAGCGGAGCCCTGCCGTCCCCGGCGACCAGAGGCGAACGAGCGCCGACACGACCCGCCTGCGCAGCGAGCTCGGCTGGACGCCCCACGTCACGCTCGAGGACGGCCTCCGCGCGCAGTGGGACTGGGCCTCGACTAGAGTCTCCGCCCGATGAGCGGAGAGAGCATGGCCACCGATCCCGGCGTCGAGCGCGAGATCGACCTCCGCCGCTGGGTGAACGCCGCCCTTGCCTACTGGCCGGTGGCAGTCGCCGGGCTCGTCCTGGGGCTGCTCGCCGGCGGCCTCTACGCGCTGAGCGGCAGCGCGAGCAGCTACAGCGCCTCCGCGACGATCGCGCGCGGCCAGGCGTTCAACCCGTCCGGCAACCAGACGGTGCTCGGCTACCTCTCGAGCCCGATCGCGATCCAGGACTTCGCCACCTCGCCGACGACCCTGGCCAAGGTCGCCGCGAAGACCGGCGCGACCGTCGCCCAGCTGGCCGGACACGTCGTCACCTCGACCTTCACGGCCGAGGGGACGCCGTCGCCCACGAACACCGGCAGCACCCTCGTGCAGATCACGGTGACCCAGAAGAAGCCGAAGGTGGCCGAGGATGCGGCGAACGCCCTCGCCGACCTCGTCAAGACCGCGACCACCTCGAACTACGTCCTCCAGTCGATCAAGCTGTACAAGGTCAGGCTGAGCGACTACGCGGCCAGGATCAAGACGCTCCAGACGCGAATCGACAGCCTCAACGCCGTGCTCAAGAACCCCGCCGGGCTGGCCCCGCTCGACCAGCTCGTCGTCGCGACCCAGCTGGACGCGGCCGAGGCGGCGCTCGGCCAGACCCTCGACTCGCAGACGACGGCCCAGCAGCAGCTGACCCTCGCCCAGGACGTCGAGACGACCCAGATCATCCAGCTCGCGAAGGCCCAGAAGAACGCTGCCTCGAAGTCGCGCCGGAACGCGATCGTCTTCGGCGGCCTCGTCGGCCTGCTGCTCGGGGCGATCCTCGCCACCGCACTCGGCCTGCGCGCCGCCCGCCCGAGCGCAGCCTAGAAGCCGGCGATACCGGCAGGGGCGCCGAGTAGCATCGGCGCGAGATGAGGGTCTCGTTCCTGATCCCGGCCTACAACGAGGCGGCGACGATCGGCGAGGTGCTGGAGCGGATCCAGGCGCTCGACCTGGACCAGCAGGTCCGTGGTCGTCGACGACGGCTCGACCGACGACACGGCCGCGATCGCCGAGCGGGCCGGGGCGACGGTGGTCAGGCAGCGGAACGGCGGCAAGGGGGCCGCGATCCGGGCCGCGATCGCGCACGCCGACGGGGAGATAGCGGTGATCCAGGACGCAGACATGGAGTACGACCCGGCCGAGGTGCCGGAGCTGATCGAGCCGATCCTCCGCGGGGCGGCCGACGTCGTCTTCGGCTCCCGCCTGCGCGGCGGCAAGCCGCAGCGGGCCTTCCTGTTCTGGCACCTGGTCGGGAACAGGTTCCTCTCGCTGCTCACGAACGTCCTCTTCAACACGACGCTCTCGGACATGGAGACCGGCTACAAGGCGTTCCGGATCGACGTCCTGCGCTCGCTCGACCTGCGCGAGAACGGCTTCGGGATCGAGCCCGAGATCACGGCGAAGGTGTGCATGCGCAGGCTGCGCATCTACGAGCTGCCGATCTCCTACTACGGCCGGACGCACGAGGAGGGCAAGAAGATCACCTGGCGCGACGGCTTCCGCGCGATCTGGGTGCTCCTGCGGGTGCGGGTCGCCGGATGATCGGCGGCAAGACGATCGCCGTCGTCGTTCCCGCGTTCAACGAGGAGGAGCTGATCGCGACGACGATCGCCGGCATCCCGAGCTTCGTCGACCGGATCGTGGTCGTCGACGACGCCTCGAGCGACGGCACGGTCGAGCAGGCGCGCAGGTTCGCCGACCGGCAGATCGAGGTGATCGTGCACGAGCGCAACGGCGGCGTCGGCGCGGCGATCCTGACCGGATACAGGCGCGCGCTCGCCGAGCGGCTGGACGTGACCGCCGTGATGGCCGGCGACAACCAGATGGATCCCGACGAGCTCGAGACGCTCGCGGGCCCGGTCGTCCGCGGCGAGGTCGACTACGCGAAGGCGAACCGCCTGATCAGCGGCCGGGCCTGGGAGCTGATCCCCCGCTACCGCTACCTCGGGAACGCGGTCCTCTCGCTGCTGACGAAGATCGCGTCCGGCTACTGGCACGTCGCCGACTCGCAGGCGGGCTACGCCGCGATCTCGCTCGACACGCTCGAGCGGCTCGACCTCGACCGGATCTACACCCGCTACGGCTTCCCGAACGACCTGCTCGTCCACCTGAACGTCGTCAACGCCCGCGTCCGCGACATCCCCTCCCGCCCGATCTACGGGGTCGGCGAGCGCTCCGGGATCCGGCTGCACAGCGTCGTCCCCCGCATCTCCTGGCTGCTGCTGAAGGGTTTCTTCTGGCGCCTGCGCGAGAAGTACGTGATCCGGGACTTCCACCCGCTCGTCTTCTTCTACTTCCTCGGCTTCGTGATGCTGCTCGCCGGCCTCGGCCTCGGGATCGCCGAGACGGTGCTCCGGATCCTCGGCAACCCGATCCCGATCGCCACGATCGTGCTCGTGGCGCTGCTCCTCACCTCCGGCAGCCAGTTCACGCTGTTCGCGATGTGGTTCGACATGGAGTCGAACAAGGACCTGCGCTGACGGAGAAGGAGACGAGAGAAGCCCGCGACGGGCGCGGATCTGCGGGTCGTCGCTTCGTTGAATGCTCATCGATGCCGCACGCACAACCCACGCAGCGCGCCATCGGGGCGACCCAAGACGATACCTTTTCACCGCTGTGCCTCCAATTGTGGTCTGTACGCCGCACCGCGGGTATTCGCAGAGACGGCTGATCCTCATCGACCACGGGAACGAGTGCATCGTCTCCCAAGAGCCTGACCTCTGTGCGATCGCCAACGCGGTCGGATATCGGGCGGTCCGCCGCATCTACTGGCCGCTCTACAACCTGCACGTCCCGTGGCCGTTCTCCCGGGCGCAGCTGTTCCACCTGTTCAACGGTTCGAGTCTGTCGCGGCGGCCGTGGGTCGTGAGTGTGGAGAACAACAGTGTGATCTCGAAGGCAAATCCATACGACGCGAGGAAACTGCTCGCAGGCGGCCGTTGCAAGCGGGTGATCGCCCTCAGCGACATCGCGCGCCGCAACCTCGCGGCCGCCCTGGAGGAGTCGGAACAGGGCGAAGCGATCCTCGCCAAGACAATCGTGTTGCATCCGCCGCAGGCGACGATCCCTCGTGCCGAGGATGTGGACGACAGCCGGATCCGGCTCTGCTTCGTCGGAGCAGCCTTCTTCCGCAAAGGGGGCCTCGAGGTCATCAGGGCCTTCGACCGGGTGAGCCGACGCCATCCGGAGCTCCAGCTAACCGTTGTCTCGTCGCTCGATCCCGACCCCTATCCGTGGCCGCCGATCCCGCGCGAAGACATCGAGGAATCACAACGGCTGATCGATCGGCACCCCGAGGCAATTGTCTGGCACCGCCGACTGCCGAACGCGCAGTGCCTTGACCTGATGGCGCGCTCCCATGTCGGTGTCCTCCCAAGCCGGTTCGACACGTACGGGTACGCGGCGCTCGAGCTCATGGCTGCCGGCTGCCCAGTCATCGCTACCAATCAGCGTGCGTTCGCCGAGACGGTTGCCGACGACCGGGGCTGGGTGATCGAGTTGCCGCTCGATGAGACGCGCACCGTGCTGGCGCCGACGGAATCCGCGCGCCGGTCAGTGCTCGAACACATGACCGATGAACTCGCCCGGATCTTCGAATCAATCGCGACGAATCCGGATCAGATCGCGCCACGGGCCGTACGTGCGGTCGAGCACATCCGCCGCGCGCATGACCCCGCTACCTACGCAGCAAAGCTGCGCGAAATCTATCGGACAGCGCTCGAGAGCGAGATGAACTAAAGACCTCTCGAGCCCTTACACCGCGAATCGCGTGACGTTCGCGACGAGCGGACAGACGAGCACCGGCGCGGGGGCGCGGCCCGAGCGCCGGAGAAGCCAGAGCGCCGGGGGGATCGAGAGCACGTAGGGAAGGGCGAAGTACCTCGCCTGGCCGAGCCTGGCGGCGGCCATCGCAGCGGCGACCGCGGCGCCGAGGAACCACACGACCGGCCAGAGGTCTCGCTTCATGAGACCGCGAACCGCGCCGGCGGCGGCGAGCGCGAACACGACCACCGGCACGAGCAGCGGATAGGAGGCGAACTTGCTCAGCGGCTCGGAGAACGGGATGATCCCGGCGTTCACGTTCCGGCCGGCGAGCGTCTGCAGGACCGACGAAAGCGCGCGCAGGCCGTCGCCGACGAGCAGGCCGACCGTGGCGACGACGCCGAGCGCCAGCGCGAGCGCGAGCGACATCGGGTCAAAGATCCGCCGCGCGAGGGGGTTGCCCCGGAGCCGCGCGACCCGGCACGCGGCCCAGCAGAGAAGCCAGCCGGCGACCGCGGCGGCGACGATCGCGAGCTGGGACCTCGACGGGTGGGGGACGGGCGCCCTCCGGTTGAAGAAGAGCGCCGCGGCGACCCAGGCCGCGACCGCCAGGGCGGCCGCGAGCCGGTGGCGGGAGAGCCACTCGCGGCCGCGCGAGCGCAGCGTGGCGACCGAGTCCGGCCCGGGATAGCGGGCGACGGCAACGAGCAGGAGCGGCGCGAGCAGCGCCACGGCCGCGAGCTTGACCATGATCGCGAAGCCGATCGTCCAGGCGGCAAGCGCCAGCAGGACGATCGAGCGCCGTTCCGCCGCCCGCGAGAGCAGGAAGCCCGGTCAGGAGGCCGAGCGCAGCGAGCAGCACGTCGGGCCTGATCTGGAGCACGTCGGCGAGCTCGGGCTGCGCGATCCACAGGAGCCCGCCCGCGACTCCCCAGGTCCAGTGCCCGAGCGCCGCCGCGAGCAGGAAGAAGCTGAGGATCGCGCCGACGACGAAGAACCCGATCGCGAGGCCGCGAAACAACGGGCCACGTCCGGTCGAGCTGGAGCATCTCGTTCTGCGTCCAGGCGCGGGTCGAGCCGCCGTGTGCAAAGGCGAGGCCGGCGAAGGTCGCGGCCATCAGCTCCTGCTCGGGCAGGCCCGGGTGGTCGAGGTAGTTCGTGGGGAGCCCGCCAGCGATCTCGAGGGCCGAGCTCGTGTACGTGGAGTCCGCGTCGGCGTAGATCCACCAGGGCGAGGTGACCGGCCGGCGGGCCACGATCACACAGGCCGCCGCGACGACGAGCGCCAGGCCGGCGAGTGCGGGGAGCCTGCCGTGGTCATCGGCGCCGTCCGATCGTATCGACCGGCTGGGGGGGCGGACTGAAGACGGATCGCCGGAAGGCCCGCCCTGCCGACCTGGTCCTGGAACGCCGACGAGAGCAGCGCAGGGGCCACCGGATCGCCAGGTTCGTCCCGGGATGCCCGGTATGATCGAGCAGCCGAGGAGAGGAGGTGCAGACGGATGGAAACATACGAGCCGCCGCTGGTGATCGCCACGTACTCGATCGCCGAGCTCCTCGACGTGGCCATGAACACGCAGACGACCTGAGCGAGAGCTCGGGCAGCGGCGCATCGAGAGCACGGCCGGCGCTGTCACGTAGAGGCCCGTATCAGCGGCCCGGGGCAGGAGCTCGAGCAGCTCGCCGAGCCCGGGCCGGAGGCGGTCGGGCCCGGCGGGCCCCTTCGCATCCTTCACCCCGGCGCCGGGGGTGTACCGTACAGGCGTTGTGTGCGTGTGCAGCACCTCGCGCCGCGGAGCCTCGAGCATGGCTGCCGGGCGCTCCGTGACTCGCAGGCTTTCGGTCGACCTCGCCCTCGGCAGCCTCGCACTCGTCGTCAGCGGGCTGCTCGCCGGCCCCGGCCTGGCATCGACGGCCGCCTCGAAGCCGACCGTGATCCACGTGATCGCCGGCAAGCCCGTCGAGACGGCATTCACGCTCTCGAGGTTCTCGCTCCTCCCCGCGGGCAAGTTCGTGTTCAGGATCAGGAACGCCGGCCAGGCAAACCACGACTTCGAGCTCTGCGCGACCCCGGTCAGGAGCTCCGCTCGCAACTCGTGCTTCGGATACCAGTCCCGGAACCTGGAGCCGGGCCAGATGACCACGATCACGATCGCCCACATCCCCAGGGGCAGGTACGAGTTCCTGAGCACCGACTCGGGCGATGCCGCCGGAGGCATGAAGGGGCTGATCGGCGTCGAGGTCGCCGTCAAGGCGCCGCCCGTTCGCAAGCCCGCGCCGACCGTCGACGTCTCCGACGGCTACCCGGGCGTGACGGCGGCGACGGCCACCCCGCCGGACACGACCCCGACTCCGCCTCCAGCCGCTCCCCCGGGCAGCTCCGGCTACATCTGCAAGCAGGGACAACTCATCCAGGGCGTGAGCACGCCCAACCTCTGCCAGTTCCCCCAGTCCAAGAACTGAGCGGCCCGCCGCGGGCGGCGCCGCCGCCCGGCAGCTAGAGCACGGCCGCGGCGGCGAGAATCAGCGCGGCGGCGGTCTCCGGAGGGAGACGGTCGGTGTTGACGACGAGGTCGTAGTGGAGCGGCAGCTCACGGTCGAGCCCGTAGAACCGCTTGAAGTACGCCCTGCGCCCTCTGTCCGAACGGTCGATCTGCCGCGCCGCCTCTCCGGGGTCGAGCCCCTCGGCCTGCACGAGCCGGCCGGCGCGGGCCTCGGGCGACCCCGTCACGAGGGCTCGCAGCACGTGCTCGCGGCCCCCCAGCGCAAGCGCGGCCGCATGCGCCACGATCACGACCTTCCCCCCGGCCGCGGTCTCCTCGATCGACTCGCGGATCAGCGAGCGCAGGATCTCGTCGAGCCCGCCTCCGGTCACGACGTCGAGCTGGAGCCGCGCCAGCCCGGCGCGGCGTCGCTCGACGGCGGCGAGCTGAGCCGGCTCGAGCCCCTCCTTCTCGGCTGCCGCGATCAGGATCTGCTCGTCGACGTAGCGGTACCCGAGCCCGCCGGCGACCAGCCGGCCGACCTCGTCGCCCTGCGCCCCGGTCTCGTGTGAGATGCAGACCACCGAAGCAGGCACGGGTCAATCCTAGGCGAGCCGGGGGCGGAGGGCATCGCCCCGGCGAGGGAGCAGGGAGCTGCACCCGTAACGCTCCCGAGACGGTCAGCGATCTAGGCTCTCCCTCGTGAACGCCACGGAGGGAGCCCCGACCGCCGGGACCGCCGTTCGCCGCCCCCGGCTCGCCTCTCCGGGCACGGCGCTCGTCCTCGGCCTGCTGACGATCCCGATCCTCGCGGCCTGGGTGCCGCTGACCCTGCTGACGCACGATCTCGTGGTCTCCAACGACGGGTTCGTCGCCGTGATCGCGATCGCCTTCGCCGGCGTCGGAACGGTGGTGGCGCGGCGTCAACCGCGCAACCCGATCGGCTGGATCATGATCGTCGTCGGGCTGCTGGGGGGATTCGAGACCGACGTCAGGCTCTACCTCGTTCTCGGCTACCGCATCCATCACGACGGGCTGCCGCTCGGACGCGCCGCTCTCTTCTGGAACGAGGGCTACTCGCTGCTCCCGATCCTGTTCGGCCTCCAGGCGATCCTCCTCTTCCCCGACGGGCGCCTCTCGAGAGCGTGGCGGTGGGTGCTGCGGGCCTATCTCGCGCTCGTGGCGGTGTTCATGGCCGCCCAGTACGCGGGGGAGGCAAGCGTCTCCTACCGGGGGCCGATCACGCTCACCCTCCACGGCGCGTACGCGGGAACCGCAGGGCCGACCGGGCTCGCCGGCGAGGCCGAGAACTGGAGCTGGGCGCTCGTGCTCGCGTTCCTCGTCTTCTGGGCGGTGTTCGTCGGCTACCAGGTCGTCGCCTGGCGCCGTTCGAGCGGCGAGCGGCGGGCGCAGCTCAAATGGCTCGCGAGCGGCGCCGCCTGCTGCGTGGCAGGCTGCTGCTTGATCGTGCCGTTCGGGGACGGGTCGTCGGTCGCCGACCAGGCCGTCGCGGCGGCGGCGGCGGTCGCGATCACCGCGTTCCCGGCGGCGATCGGAGTCGGCATCCTCAAGTACCGCCTCTACGAGATCGACCGGCTGATCGGCCGGACGATCGCCTACGCGATCGTCACCGCCGCGCTGCTCGGCGTCTTCGTCGGGCTCGTCGCCCTGACGACCGGCGTCCTGCCGTTCTCCTCGCCCGTCGGGGTCGCCGCCTCGACCCTCGCCGCGGCGGTGCTCTTCAACCCGCTGCGGCAGCGCGTGCAGAGGCTCGTCGACCGCCGCTTCAACCGCTCCCGCTACGACGTCGAGGCGATCGCAGCCGCCTTCTCCGTCCGCCTCCGCGACGCCGTCGACCTCGAGACCGTCCGTGAGGAGCTGCTCCACGCGGTCGACCGCACCGTCCAGCCCGAGCGTGCCTCGCTCTGGATCAGACCCGCCTGAGCCACTATCGTCAGCCCCGATGAGTTCGAGGATCGAGTGGGTGATCTCGAGCTGCCGCCTGCTCGCCGCGATCGGGGACCAGCTCGAGCGCTCGCAACCGTTCGCGGGCCTCACGATCGGCACCGGCATCCATCTCGAGCCGAAAACCGTCGCGCTGCTCCTGACCCTCGCCCGCGGCGGCGCACAGGTGGTCTCGACCGGGAACCTGAACACGACCCAGCAGGACGCGAGCGAGTACCTCGCGGCACACGGCGTCCGGGTGGTCGGAGCGCCGACGTCCAGGCAGGCCGAGCTCGAGGGCCACCAGGCCGAGGTGCTCGCCGCCCGGCCGCAGCTCCTGCTCGACAACGGCGGCGACCTGTTCGTGCGCTGGCTCGAGCATCCCTACGACGAGCTGCGCGGCGGCACCGAGGAGACGACCTCCGGCCGGATCCGCCTGCTCCCCCTCCGCGAGCGGATCCGCCGCCCGCTGCTCGTGATCAACGACAGCCCGATCAAGCAGTTCGCCGAGAACCGGCATGCGGTCGGCCAGAGCACGGTCGAGTCGTTCCTGCGGATCACGAACCGCACCACCAACGGGCGCCGGGTGACCGTGTTCGGCTACGGCCCCTGCGGGAAGGGAGTCGCGGCCTGCTTCCGGAACGCGTACGCGAACGTCTCGGTGGTCGAGATCGACCCGGTCGCCCGGCTCGAGGCGCTCCTCGACGGCTTCCGGGTGCCGGAGCGCGAGGAGGCACTCCGGGGCGCCGACCTCGTGATCACCGCCACGGGCGCCCGCGACGTCGTGACCGCCGCCGATCTGCCGCTGCTCGCCGACGACGCCGTGCTCCTGAACGTCGGCCACTTCCCGCTCGAGATCGACGTGGACGGGCTCTGGAACGACCGGAGCGTGCTCGGGCGGAATCAGTCCGCCGAGGGGATCGCCACCCTGATCCTCGCCGGCGGCCGGCGCATCCACCTGCTCGCCCGCGGCCACATGGTCAACCTCGGCGGCCCGCGGCCGCTCGGGAACTCGATCGAGTCGATGGACCTCGGCTTCTCCCTCCAGGTGCGCTGCCTGGAGGCGATCGCGCTCGGCGAGATCGGAAGCGAGGAGTGCGTGGTTCCCGTCCCCTGGACGATCGACGCCTCGGTCGCGACCTCGTACCTCCGCCTGGCGGCCGCTCCCGGATGAGCGGGCCCGGCCGCCGCCGCGGCGGACTTGCGCCCCGTTTGCGTTTCCGCGACGACCGAACCGGCCGTCCCGGAGGTCGCGGTCGCGTACCGTACCGGCCGAGGCGGGGCGAGAGGGAAGGAGCAGGATGAGGCTGACCAGGATCTTCGACATCCGCCGCGGCGTGGCCCGGCTTGCGGCGCCATGAGCTCCCGCGAGCCTCCGATCGACCCCGCCGTCCCCCCGAGCGGGAGCGGTTGCGCCGACTGCCTGGCCGGCGACGGCCCCGGCTGGTGGCTCCACCTCCGCCGCTGCGCGCGGTGCGGCCGGGTCGGCTGCTGCGACTCCTCGCCGAGCCAGCACGCGAGCGCGCACGCCCGGGAGTCCGGCCACCCGCTCGTCCGCAGCTTCGAGCCGGGGGAGGACTGGTTCTGGTCCTATGACGAGCAGGCCTTCCTCGAGGGACCGGCGCTCGCGCCGCCCGACTCGCACCCGCTCGACCAGCCGACGCCGGGGCCTGCAGGGCAGGTGCCGCCCGACTGGCGGGAGCACCTGCACTAGCGGCGCCCCAGCCGTCAGGCCGGATGGGATGATCCTCCGGATGCCGAGGCCATCGATCGACGGCGCGCTGGTCGGCGCCTGCCTCCTCACCGCCGCCGCCTGCGCAGCGGCCTACGGCGGGCTGTTCAGCCATGCCTACCCCGGCGACACCTACGTCTACTCGAGCTACGGCCGCGAGCTCGTCCTGCACGGGCAGATCCCCTACCGGAACTTCTACGACGAGTACCCACCCGGGACGGTGCCCGTGTTCGCCCTGCCCGCGCTCGTCTGGAACGCGCACTACGTGCTCGCCTTCAAGCTCTGGATGACGGCCTGCGCGGTCGGGTTCACGGCCTGCTCGGCCTGGGTGCTCCGCCGGCTCGGCCTCAGCATGCTGCGGCTCGCGCCGATCGTCGCCGCACCGCTCCTGCTCGGCCCCGTCTTCCTCAACCGCTACGACCCGCTGCCGGCCCTGCTCGTCTCCCTCTCGCTCGTCACGCTGCTCCGCGCGCAGGAGCGGACGACCGGGGCGCTGCTCGGGATCGGCACCGCGATCAAGGTCTACCCCGCGATCCTCCTGCCGCTCGTCGCACGCCGGATGCGCCTGCTCGGGCGGGCGGGCGTCGCGTTCCTGCTCGCCGGCGCGATTCTCGTGCTGCCCTTCTTCGCGCTCGCGCCGGGCGGGGTCGGCTACAGCCTGAAGACCCAGCTCGAGCGTCACCTGCAGATCGAGAGCCTCGGCTCGTCGATCCTGCTGGTCGTGTCGAAGCTCGGGATCTACCACGTCTCCTGGTTCGCCGGCAAGCCGGGCTCGATCGACATCGGCGGCCCGCTGGCCGACGGGGTCGGCGTCCTCAGCTCGCTGGTCGCACTCGCGCTCGTGGCGCTCATCGCCCGGATCTACTGGCGGGGCGGCGACGACGACGCCCGGCTCGTGACCGCATTCGCGGCGACGGTCGCTGCCTTCACCGTCTTCGGCAAGGTGCTCTCGCCGCAGTACCTGACCTGGCTCGTCCCGCTCGTCCCGCTGGCGTCCGGGCGGCGCGGCCTCCAGGCCTCCGCCACGCTGGTCGCCGCGCTCGCGCTGAGCATGCCCGAGTACCTGTTCTGGGGACGCTACGGCCTGCGCAACCAGAACTGGACGGTCTGGCTGCTGCTGATCCGCAACGGGCTCCTGGTGGCGACGTTCTGCCTGCTCGTCTCGGGGCTCCGGCGCGACGCCGTCGGCTCTCGCCGCTTTGCAAGCGGTTCGTGAGGATCGGGTGTGGTTTCCGCTCCCGGCAGTACGATGACCGCGATGACCACCTCAGTCGTCACCGGCGGCGCCGGGTTCCTGGGCTCGCATCTCTGCGACTACCTGCTCGACAACGGCCACCGAGTGATCTGCGTCGACAACCTCGAGACCGGCTCGCTCGAGAACGTCGAGCACCTGAGCGAGCCCGGGTTCTCGTTCCTCTACCAGGACGTCGTCGACGGGATCTGGATCGACGAGCCGGTCGACTTCGTGTTCCACCTCGCGAGCCCGGCGAGCCCGATCGACTACCTGCGCCTGCCGCTGCAGACGCTGAAGGTCGGCTCGCAGGGGACGCACAACGCGCTCGGGCTCGCCAAGTGGAAGCGCGCCCGGTTCCTGATCAGCTCGACGAGCGAGGTGTACGGCGACCCGGCGGTGCACCCGCAGCCCGAGACGTACTGGGGCAACGTCAACCCGATCGGCCCGCGCGGCGTCTACGACGAGGCGAAGCGCTACGCCGAGGCGCTGACGATGGCCTACCACAACCAGCAGGGCGTCAACACCGCGATCGCGCGGATCTTCAACACCTACGGGCCGAGGATGAGGCGCAACGACGGGCGCGCCACCGTCACCTTCCTGCACCAGGCGCTCGAGGGGAAGCCGCTGACCGTCTTCGGCGACGGCTCGCAGACGCGATCGCTCTGCTACGTCGACGACCTGATCCGCGGCCTGTACCTGCTCGCCATGTCCGACGAGCACCTCCCGGTCAACCTCGGCAACCCCGACCACGAGCTGACGATGCTCGATCTCGCCCGCGCCTGCATCCGGGTCACCGGCTCGGCGAGCGAGATCGTCTTCGAGGCTCTGCCGGTCGACGACCCGCGCGAGCGCCGGCCCGACATCACCAAGGCGGTGCAGATCCTCGGCTGGGAGCCCGAGGTCGACCTCGACGAAGGGCTGCGCCGCTGGGTTCGCTCGCTCGGCCGGGAGCCGGTCGAAGCCTGACCGGAGCGATGATCCGCCGCGGGGCACTCCTCGCCGTGCTGGTCACGGCTCTCGTCGCTGCAAGCGCCCAGCCGGGTCACGCCTCCCGCTACCTGAAGGTCGGGATCTACGACCAGGCCCGGCTCCTCTACGGGCTGACCGGACCGACGATCGCGACCTACGCGAAGCTGCACGTGCAGCTCGCCGGGGCGACCCTCTACTGGGGCGGGCCGCTCGGCGTCGCGAAGACGCGACCCGACCATCCGGCGAATCCCGCCGACCCCGCCTACGACTGGACGATCTACGACAACATCGTCCAGCAGGCCGCGGCGGCAGGGATCCACGTCGTCTTCACGATCTACGGGACGCCTCCGTGGGCGAACGGCGGCAAGGGCCAGAACGTGGCGCCGCGCAACGCCTCCGATCTGCACGCCTTCGCCTACGCGGCCGCGCTTCGCTACGGCGGGAGCTTCGTCGCGAACGGCTCCGCGCTCCCCCCGGTGCGGGACTGGGTGGCCTGGAACGAGCCGAACAACCCCGTCTTCCTGCGACCGCAGTACGGGCGCGCCGGCTCACGCTGGGTGGTCGCAAGCGCGGTCGCCTACGCGAAGATCTGCAACGCCATCTACAGCGGCATCCACGCCACCGCGTTCGCGAGCGAGAAGGTCGCCTGCGGCAACACCGCTCCCCGAGGGAACAACAACCCCTCGAGCAGCCGGCCCTCCGTCTCGCCGATCGCCTTTCTCCGCGCCGTCAAGAACGACCACCTGGTCACCTTCGACGCCTGGGCGCACCACCCGTACTACGCCAAGCCCTCCGAGACGCCGGCCAGCCCGGACGGCGCCGGCGGGGCGGTCGAGCTCGGCAACATCACGGCGCTGAGCCGGCTCGTGACGCAGCTCTACGGCAACAAGCGGCTCTGGATCACCGAGTACGGCTACGAGACGAACCCGCCCGACACCCTCTTCGGCGTCTCCTGGTCGAAGCAGGCCGCGTACCTGACCCAGGCCTTCGCGATCGCCCGGGCGAACCCGCGCGTCGACATGATGCTCTGGTTCCTGCTCGTCGACGACTCGAACATCAACGGCTGGCAGTCGGGGCTGATCACGGCCGCGGGCCGCAAGAAGCCGTCGTACAACGCCTTCGCCCGGATGGCGAGCACCGTTCCTACGAGGTAGCGAGCGCGGCGAGAAGCTCGCGGTAGAGCGCGTCGACGTCGTCGACGAGCCGCTCGACGCGGTAGCGGGGGATCACCCGCTCCCGCCCGGCGCGGCCCATCCGGGCCCTGAGCTCCGGGTCGTGGGCCAGCCGCTCGAGGGCGGCGGCGATCGCCTCCACGTCGCCGACCGGGACGAGCAGGCCGTCGACACCGTCGTCGACGACGTCGGGAACGCCGCCGACCCGGCTGGCGACGACGGGAGTTCCCGCCGCGAGCGACTCGATCGCGACGACCGGCGTGCCCTCGTTCCCGGAAGGGAGCAGCAGCGCGTCGAAGAAGGCGTAGTAGGGGGCGACATCGCGCTGGTAGCCGAGGAACAGCGTCTGCCGCACGATGCCGAGGTCGTGCGCGCGCCGCTCGATCGCCTCCCGGTCGGGGCCGTCGCCGACCAGGCAGAGCCGCGCGTCGACCCCGAGCGCGCGTAGGCGGCGGAAGGCGGCGAGCACGTCCGGGACGCGCTTGATCGTGGTCATGCGGCCGATCCAGCCGACCACGAACGCCTCCGGAGGCACCCCGAACAGCCTGCGCAGCTCGCTGCCGTCGCTCTCGCCGCTCGTGATGCGGCCGTCCAGGTCGATCCCGAGCCGGATCACGCTGAACTGCTCTGCCGGTGCGACCCCGAGCTCGACGAGGTCGTCGCGGACCTCCGGGCTGACCGCGACGAGCCTCGTCGTGACCTGGGCGAGCGTCCGCTCGAGGTTCCGGAAGACCGCGGTCCTGACCGGATCGAAGTAGCCGCGGAGCACATGCCCGTGGTAGGTGTGGACGAGGATGGGCGGCCGGGCGGAGCCCGAGAGAACGGCGGCGAGCCGGCCGACGGTGCCCGCCTTCGCCGTATGGGTGTGGAGGATGTGCGGCCGCACCTCCCGGATCACCCTCACCAGGTGCATGATCGCGACCGGGTCGTAGCGGGCCGAGACCTCGCGGTGGAGCTGCCCGATCGTCACGATGTCGACCCCGAGCTCCTCGGCGACGAAGGACATCGAGCCCTCGCCGCTTGCGAGCGAGCCCGCGACGAGCGTCGTCTCGTAGCCGCGCGTCTGGAGGCCCTTGGCCAGGTAGGAGACGTGCAGGGCGGGCCCGCCCATGTTCAGGCGTGCGATCACCCGCAGCACCCGGACCGGCTCGTCGTCGGGAATCACCATCGCGTCAGCGAAGCAGCGCTACCGCGGTGCGGCGCAGGCCTTCTTCGAGCGGGACCGAGGGCTCGTAGCCGAGCACCTCGCGTGCCGCGCTCAGATCGGCCCAGGAGTCGCGGATGTCGCCCGGTCGCGGCGGCTCGAACCGCTTCTCGACGGGCTTGCCGAGGACGGCGCCGATCGTCTCGGCGACGCGGTTCACGCTCGCCGGCGCCCCGGCCGCGACGTTGAACACCTGCCCGCTCGCCCCGGGCGCTCCGGCGGCCGCGATCGTCGCCGCGACCACGTTGTCGACGTAGGTGAAGTCCCGCGACTGCTCGCCGTCGCCGTGGATCGCGATCGGCTCGCCCGCCGCGATCGCGGTGATGAAGCGCGGGATCACGGCGGCGTACTGGGAGAACGGGCTCTGCCTGGGCCCGAAGACGTTGAAGTAGCGGAGGACGACCGTCTCGAACGACTCGTACACGCGGCTGAAGGAGATGCAGTAGCGCTCCGCAGCGAGCTTGGCGACGCCGTACGGCGAGATCGGGTCCGGCGGCGAGGCCTCCGTCGTCGGCATCTCCCGGCTCGACCCGTACACGGACGTCGACGACGAGAAGACGACGCGCCGCACCCCCTCGTCGCGCGCGGCGAGCAGCACGTTCAGCGTGCCCTCGACGTTGACGGCGCTCGAGGTGAGCGGATCCTGGACCGACCGCGGCACCGACCCGAGGGCGCCGAGATGGAAGACGACCTCGGCCCCGCGCACCGCGTTGTGGACGCGCTCGTAGCTGCGCAGCTCACCCTCGACGATCTCCAGCCCGAGGCCGTCGAGGTTCTCGCGGCTGCCGGTGGAGAAGTTGTCGAGCACACGCACCTCGTCGCCCTCCTCGAGCAGCGCCCGGACGAGGTTCGAGCCGATGAAGCCGGCCCCGCCGGTGACGAGCACGCGCTTCATCCGGCGGCCCGCGCTCTCACTCGATCCGCGCCCGTCCCGTCGATCCATCGTGCTGCGACGGCGAGCCCGATCCCGAGCCAGGTGACCGCGTCGAGCGGGATGCCCGCGATGATCCCGACTGCGTTCCAGGTCCCGGCCGCGACGAGGATCCAGCCGGCGCCGACAAGTGCGACGAAGCGGTTCCCGCCCAGCGAGCGGTACGCGGCCAGGAGCCCGAGCAGGAACGTCCCGACGCCGAGCAGGAACCCCGGGATGCCCGTGTCGGCCAGAAGCTGGAGCCAGTAGTTCTGGATCCCCCACGGGTTCTGCTTCGACGGGAACGCCTGCGGCGGGTTGTCGGGGAACCTGCGCTTCGCCGCGGCGAGGTAGGGCTGGTAGCGGTTGCCCGAGCGCTCGAAGCCGACCCCCAGCCACGGGTGGTCCTCCCAGATCCGCAGCCCGATGTAGAGCAGGAGCACACGCTGCGACCCCGTCTGGACGCCGCTCGAGGAGGCCGGGGCAGGGTGGAGGCCGAGGAACGAGAGGTAGTTGCCGATGTCGGAGGCGCGCAGGAAGTTCACCCCGAGGCCCGACACGACGAGGATCGCCGCCATCGCCAGGATGCGCCGGCCGCCGAGCGTGCGGGCGCGCAGGCCGACCCAGACGACGGCGACCGTTGCGAGGACGACGCCTGAATAGGCGGAGATCGACGCGTCCAGGACGACACCGAGGGCGCCCGCCGCGATCGCGAACCACGCGAGGCGGCGGCGCTCGCCGAGAGCGAGCGCGGCGAAGCCGACCAGCAGCGTTGCCCCCGCGAAGGCCCCGAAGTTCTCGTGCCCGAGGAACGACACCTCGCGCTGCCCCGGCCGCTTGCCCTCGAACTCGTTCACGAGCCCGAGGAACTGGAGCAGGCCCCATCCGCTCGCCGCCGCGCACCAGGCGACGAAGACGGCCAGGAAGCGGGAGACGTCCACCGAGCGGCGGAAGAGCAGCACCACCGCCGGCGCGAGCAGGACGTACTCCGCGTACTTCGCCGCCGTCACGAGATGGGTCGACGTCTGCTCCAGCGGGCGCCAGAAGCACGACACGACGAAGAGGGCGAGGAGCGCCGCGACGGTCAGCCAGAGCAGGCGCGGGGCGAGCACCCGCTCCCAGCCGAACAGGTAGCCGGAGACGCACGCCGCGAGCACGGTCAGGAGGACGGCCACGTCCGAGCCGTCGACCGTGACCCGCCCGACGGCGACCTGCGCCTGGTATCTGACGTGCAGGAAAACGAGGGGGATCGCGGCCGCCGGGACGAGCGGGAGGAGGTCCGCGGCGCGCGTGCGGAAGGCCAAGAGCCGCCACTATACTCGGTTCCCCGATGCGCTCCCGAGTCATCTGGCGACGCTCGGCGACGGCAATCGGCGTGTACGTGGCGACGATTCTCGGGTTCCTGACCACGGTGGTCGCGACCCGCGAGCTGGGCCTCGACGACTACGCGCGCTTCGCGGCCGTCTTCGCAGCGGCGACCTTCTTCCAGCAGCTCCTCGACCTGACGATCGAGGAGGCGCTCGTCAAGTTCGGCTTCCGCTACGTCGAGTCGGGGAAATGGGGGCGGCTGCGGCGGCTGTTCGAGGTCGCACTCGCCTTCAAGCTCCTCGGCGGGCTGCTCGCGGCGGCGCTGCTGATCGCGCTCGCGCCGTTCGCCCACCAGATCTGGCACGTCCAGGGCGGCGTGTTCGTGCCGATGGCGCTCTCGTCGCTGATCGTGATCGCCCAGGCCCCCGAGAAGGTCGCGGCCGGAGCGATCATCCTCCGCGGCCGCTACGACATCCGCGGCGCCTTCCTGGCCGTCTCGATGGGGCTCCGCCTTGCCGGGCTCGCCGTCGGCTGCCAGTGGGGCGTCACCGGGGCGATCCTCGGGATCGCCCTCGCGCAGGTCGTGGCGACGCTCGCGATCTCCGCCGCGGGGATCGCCGCGTACCTGCGCTTCCCCCGCTCCGGAACCGCGCCCATCGGCGAGGACGTCCCCGCCGTCCGCCGCTTCCTCGTCTCCTCCACGCTCTCCTCCTCGCTCGACTCGGCACGCGCGACGCTGGCGACGTCGCTCGTTCCCACCGTGGCGCCGATCCAGCAGACCGCCTACTTCCGCAACGCCCAGGCGCCCGCGACCGGACTGGCCGCGTTCTCCGGCCCGGTCCGGCTCGTGATGCTGACCGAGCAGACCCGGGACTTCGAGGCCGGACGGCATGCCCAGGTGACGGCGATGCTGCGCCGCTACATGGTCAGCGCGTCGCTGCTGATGCTGGTCGCCGTGCCGGTCTTCTGGTGGCTGATGCCGTTCCTGATCGGGCTCGCCTACGGGGCTGAGTACCGGGCCCACGCGACGACGGCAGCGCGGCTGATCCTGCTCGTCGGGGCGCTCCAGCTCATCTGGGGCTGGACCAAGTCTTTCCCCGTGTCGATCGGGCGCCCGGGGCTGCGGGTCGTCGTGCAGAGCATCGAGATCGCGATCTTCGTGCCGCTGCTGCTCGTCTTCGCCTCCCACTGGGGGGCGACGGGCGCTGCCGGGGCGATGCTCGTCTCGACGTCGGTCTTCTGCCTGGTCTGGACGGTCCTCCTGTTCCGGCTGTGGGGAAGCTGGCACACGCCCGAGGCGGCCGTCGGCTGAAGGTCCTGGTCGTCTCCGGAATCTGGCCTCCCGATGTCGGCGGGCCCGCCTCGCACGCACCCGAGGTGGCGGCGTTCCTCGCCGCACGAGGGCACGAGGTCGAGGCCGCGATCACGGCCGACGCGCCGCCCGCGCCGGAGCCGTACCCGGTGCACTGGGTCCGGCGGTCCCTGACCCCGGGCGTCCGGCACGCCGCGGTCGTGCGGCTGCTCTCGTCGCTCGCCCGGCGTGCCGACGTCGTCTACACGACCGGCATGCTCGGCCGCTCGTCGGCGGCGTCGCTGCTGGCGCGCACCCCCTTCGTGACCAAGCTGACCGCCGACCCGGCGTTCGAGCGGGCACGCCGCTGGGGGCTCTGGCACGGCTCGCTCGAGGAGTTCCAGCAGGCCGCCGGCCCGGGCACGCTGCCGCTCCGGCTGACCCGGAACGCCGACCTGCGCCGCGCCGCACATGTGGTCACCCCCTCCGCCTACCTGCGCGACCTGGCCGCGGGCTGGGGCGTCCGCCGCGAGCGGATCAGCCTGCTCCCCAACCCCGCCCCGCCTCTCCCCGATCTGCGGCCGCGCGACGAGCTTCGGGCCGAGCTCGGGCTTGCCGGCCCGACCCTGGTCTTCGCCGGCCGGCTCACCGCCCAGAAGTCGCTCGAGGTCGGGATCGCGGGCGCCCGCCGAGCCGGGGTCGAGCTCGTGATCGCGGGCGAAGGACCGGACCGCGCGGCGCTCGAGCGCCTCGGTCACGCGCGCTTCGTCGGCGCTCTTCCCCGGCAGGCCGTGCTCGAGCTGTTCCGCGCCGGAGATGCCTCGCTGCTCTCGTCGGCGTGGGAGAACTTCCCCCACACGGTCGTCGAGGCGCTCGCGGTCGGGACGCCGGTGATCGCGACCCGGACCGGCGGCGTGGCCGAGGTCGTCGAGGACGGGGTCAACGGGCTCCTGGTCGAGCCCGGCGACGTCGACGCCCTCACCGCGGCAATCGAGCGCTTCTTCGCCGAGGACGGCCTCGCCGACCGCCTGCGCGCGCGCGCGGCGCCCTCGGTGGCCGACTACGCTCCCGGGCGCGTGTACGGGCGCCTCGAGCAGATCCTGGGCGACGCCGCGCGATGACGCCGCGGGTGCTCTTCGTGGGCCGGAACCACTACCGGCTGCCGCTCGACCCGAGCCTCGCCCGGAAATGGGACGCGCTCTCGGAGCGGCTCGACCTGCGGGTGCTGGCGAGCGGCACGGGGACGGATCCGCGCTTCGAGCTGGTCGCGCCCCGGCCGCTCGACGGCCCCCGCTTCTATGCGGCGCTGCCGGGCCGGATCGCGCGAGAGCTGCGCGCCTGGCGGCCGAACGCCGTGGTCGCGCAGAGCCCCTACGAGGCGTTCGCGGCGGAGCTCGCACGGAGCGTGACCCGCTCGCCCGCCCGGGTCGTGCTCGAGGTGCACGGCGACTGGCGCACCTCCACCCGCCTCTACGGCTCCCGGTTTCGCGGGCTGCTCGGCCCCGCCGGCGACCGGGTCGCGGGCTGGGCGGTGAGACATGCGGACGCCCACCGCGCCGTCTCCGACTTCACCGCCTCGATGCTGCGAGCCGAGGGCCGCGAGCCCACCGCGGTCTTCACGACCTACTCCGACCTCGGCGCCTTCACCGGGCCGGCGGCGCCGGTGCCGGAGGAGCCGCGGGTCGTGTTCGTCGGCGTGCTCGAGCGCTACAAGAACGTCGAGGGGCTCGCCGCGGCGTGGCGGATCGTCGCCGGCCGCGTGCCGGAGGCTCGGCTCCACCTCGTCGGCTCGGGGAGGGAGGTCGAGATCGCGGAGGGGCTTGCCGCCGAAGGGGTCGACTGGGACCGGCGGCTCTCGCCGACGGAGGTCGCCGGAGCGATCGACGGGGCGCGGGCGCTGCTGCTTCCGTCGGCCTCGGAGGGGCTGCCGCGGGTGATCATCGAGGCCTTCCTGCGCGGGCGCGCAGTCGTCGCGACCCGCGCGGGCGGGATCCCGGACATCGTCGAGCACGAGACGAACGGGCTTCTGGTCGACCCCGGCGACACGGCGGGGCTCGCCGCCGCGATCGAGCGGATCGTCACCGACCACGACCTCGCCGAGCGCCTCGGCCGGGCCGCAGCAGAGGCGAGCGCGCGCTGGGTCTCGACCCCTGAGGAGTACGCCGAGCGGATGCGGTCGCTGATCGACGCCGCTCTCTCCGGCCGGGTCTAGGAACCGGTGCCCGCGCGCCGCCGCCGCGCTCCCGTCACGGTTTCGAGGCGGTGTCCGACACCGGGACACGACCCGACCAGGCAGGTAGAAGACCGTGCCGTCAAGCCGGTCCCGACCGGGTCACGCGCGCCTTGCGCGGCCGGAAAGCAGGTGTCCGACACCGGGACACGCCCCGCGCGGACACGCGCTTTCGCACCCTGGCCGCTGCAGACATGACCGGTGTCCGACACCGGGACACGGCCCGCGCGGACATGTGCTCCTCCGCCACGGCCGGCGGGGGCAAAGGCTAGGTGGGTGCCGGACGGCGGAGGCGCTTCCAGATGCGGTCGATCGCCGCCGCAGCGAGCAGCGCGAGGACGAAGTCCCAGGGCACCCGGTAGCGCGTCGTCCCGGCAAACACCCACGTAGCTGCGGTCTCGTAGAAGACGAAGATCAGCGCAAGCGCCCGGACGGCCGGCGGCACGAAGAAGAGCCCCGCGATCGCGAGCAGGTAGACCGGCACCATGTAGAGCGGCTCGACGAGCGAGCGAATGCCTGCGGTCGCTCCCACGTTCTCGCCCTCGTCGGCGACGCGCGGGTCCCACATCATCCTCGTCGCCTGCAGCGCGAGCTTGGCCTTCTCCCCCGGATGGTGCTCCCAGAACTGGAGCACGAGATGCTCGTAGTAGGCCGTCTGCGCGCACTCGGGCACCGCAATCACCCGCCCGTATGCCACGTAGAAGCCGCCGGCCTCCTCCGGTGTCAGCCAGCGGTCGGGGATCTTCTTGACGTTGCGGGGCGGGATGTCCGCCCTGTCGACCACGTTGTCTATCCAGAGCCCCGAGGCGAGCGTCGAATAGGTATTCACGTTGTTCGCCTTCCAGAGCGCCCGGGCGTCGGTGGTGATCCCCCAGCAGCCGACGTCGACCCTGTTGCGCACGAGCCAGGGGCTGAGCGCCACCAGCGCCAGCAGCGGCACCGAGACCGCGACCAGCCACCGCGCACCCCGCCAGAGCAGGAACGCGCCGAAGACGAGCGGCAGCAGCGCGAGTCGGCTGTTCGAGAGGATCGCGACCCCGGTGACGAGCCCGAGCACGACGCCCGCCCTGAGCGTTCGACGCTCGGACGCGATCAGCACGAGCACGAACATGGCGGCGCCGAGAAGCTGGTCGAGGATCTCCCGGTTGCCGTGGATGTCGTGCCAGACGAGGTACGGCTGGAGCGTGGCGATCACGGCCGCGAGCACCCCGATGCGGAGGGAGAGGAAGCGCCGGCCGATCTCGAGCACGACGAGCGACGTCCCGATCGCGACGACGATCTGGGCGCCGCCGACCGACCACCAGCGGAAGCCGGCGAGCCAGTAGATCGGGATCAGGAACCAGCCGTAGAGCGGCTGGGTGTACGCGGACGGATGACCCGGGACGTAGCCGAACGTGCCCGTCTTCACGTACATCGCCGCGAGCACCTTCGACTTCTCGAAATCCTGCAGGACCGCGCTGCGCTCGTGCGCGAGCACCGCGAGCCTTGGGAGAGCGCACGCCGCGATCACGATGGCGTACGCCCGCCGCGTCGTCACCCGATCACCGCTACCATCGCCGCGTTCACGCCCTCGACCCGCCCGGGTCGAGCGCTTCCCTGCCGAGGAGTCCGCAGATCCCGCACATGCCCGGCTCGCAAGGCTACGCGGTCGTGTCGTGCCACGTCGAGCGACCGCTCGAGGACGAGGTGTGGGGTCGCTACGTGAGCCTGCTCCGGCGCAGGCCGAGCGGATTCCCGATCGCGTCGCTGCTCCGGCCGCCGGCGCCGGGGGAGGACGCCGGCCTCTTCCTCGAGCGGGCCCGGGAGGCTGCCGCGCTCGGGCCCTACGGCCACCACACCCACTGGACCTCTCCGACACATGCGCGACCGACCGCTCCCGATCCCGCCGACCGCGTCCGGCGCGAGGGCGCGTGGCTCCGCGAGAACGGCCTCGAGCCGAGGTTCTTCTGCGGCGGCGGCTGGTACCTCGACGCCGACGTGATCGCCGCGGCCGCCGAGCTCGGCTACGCCGACTGCACCGCGACGGCCTGGCGCCCCCCGTACCTGCCCGCGGGCGCGGCGCGGGCCGGCCTCGACCAGCCCGCCTGGGTGCGGCTCGCCGGCGGGCAGAAGGTGCTGGAGCTGCCGACGACCCACTCGCTGGGAGCCGCCGCCCGCTCGCTCCTGCAGGCACTGCCGGCGGTCGTCCATCGTCCACTTCCACGACTACGTGCTCCTCGACGGCCGGCGAAGAGCGGCGCTGACGGCGACACTGGCCGTGCTCGCCCGGCGCCGGACCCCGGTCGGGCTGGACGCGCTGAGCGCCGACCGTGAGGTCGCCTGGCCGGAGATATGGGCCGGCTGATCGCAGCCGCGGGGATCGCGCTCGTGCTCGCGGGCTGCGGCTCAGCGGCGAAACCGCCGCCCGGCCTCTCGCTCCGAGTCGACCGGAGCCCGTTCCGGCTCACGGTGCTCCGGGACGGGAAGACCGTCGTCGCCGAGGACCCGGGCGCCCGGCTGCGCTACCTGCTCCAGGACAACTCGCCGCATGCCCTGACGAAGGTCATCTCGTCGAGCGGCAACGTCTACCGCGTGGCGACCGACGAGCCGGGACGGACCGCGACCGTGACCGTCGGGCACACCTCGCACGGCTTCAGCATCGGCGTGCAACTTCACCCGGCGACGGGGGTGCGCGAGGTCTTCGACGCGTTCGAGGCTTCGCCGGACGAGCACTTCCTCGGCGGCGGCGAGCGCGGCCAGACCGTCGACCTGCGCGGGCAGATCCTGCCGGTGAAGGTCTCGGTCGCCTGCTCGTACGCGCCGATCCCGTTCTTCTCGAGCTCGGCGGGCTGGGGGCTCCGGATCGCGAGCCAGAACGTCTCCGCACTCGCCTTTCCCGGCTCGACCGGCGGCAGCGGCTGCCAGTCGGGCCCGGAGTCGCTCTGCTCCTTCCCGCCGCTCGCCGAGCTGACCGAGGTCTGCGTGCAGGGCGCGAGGCTCGACGAGGACATCTACGTCGGCTCGCTCGCGCAGACGCTGGCCGACTACGAGGCCGTGACCGGGCACCCGGTCGTTCCGCCCAGGTCGGAGCTCGAGTTGATCAAGTGGCGCGACGAGGTCGACGGTCCGTCACAGGTGATCGAGGACGTGACACGTCTCCAGGCGGCGAAGATCCCGATCGGCTGGGTGCTGCTCGACAACCCCTGGGAGACGTGCAACGGCACGCTCACCTTCGACCGGCGGTTGATCCCTGACCCCGCGGCGCTGATCCGGCGGGTGCACGGCTCGGCGTCGAGTTCATGCTCTGGGTCTCCCCGCTTGCCACCTGCGCCCAGGGCTACCCGCCCGGAAGCACGCTCGGGCCGCCCGGCCACCGCGTGCTCGACCTGCGCAAGCCCGCAGTCGTCGCCGAGCTCCGGGCCCGGCTGCGGCGACTCGTCGCCCTGGGCGTCGACGGCGTCAAGGGGGACCGCGGCGACGAGATCGACCTGCAGGCTGTGAGCCCGACGCTCGACAACGACTATCCGCTCCTCTACGCGCAGGCCGTCATGGGTGGGCTGCCGAGGGGGAGCGCCGCGATCTTCCGGGCGGCGACCGTGGGCTCGCAGGCTGTCCTGCCCGGGATCTGGGCCGGCGACCAGCCGGAGGTGTGGGTGGGGCTCCAGCGGGCGATCGTCGCGGCGCAGACCGCGGCGATGAGCGGCTTTCCGACCTGGGGCTCCGACGTGGGCGGCTATGCAGCCTCGCCGGCCGTGACCGCAGACGTCTTCGCGCGCTGGGCGCAGCTGGGAGCGATCTCGCCGGTGCTGGAGGTCGGTGGCGCCGGCGCCAACGCCACGCCGTGGACGCTCGGTCCCGGTGCGATGTCGGCTCTTCGCGCGGCCGCGATCCTCCACTACGAGCTCTTCCCCTATCTCTACGGGCTGCTCGAGCGCCGACAACCGGTGCTGCGGCCGCTCGCCTACGAGTACCCCGACGACCCGCAGTCCTGGGCCTCCCCCTACGAGCTGCTCGTCGGCCCCGACCTGCTCGCGGCACCCGTCACCGGCCCCGGCACGACGCCGAGCGTGTACCTCCCGCCGGGCTCCTGGGTCGACCTGTACACGGGCGAGACGGTTGCCGGCGGCGGCCCTGCGTTCACCCGCGTGACACCGCTGACGGCGTTCCCCCTCTACGCGCGCGCCGGATCGGTCCTGCCGTTCAACCTGAGGACGGCGACGGGCTCCTGGTGGGGTCTGAACGCGCTCTCCCGTCCGGGCCGCGCCGGGTTCCTCGCCACGAACGGCGCCGTCCTGCACCTGTCCGGTCAGCCCCACGACGTCCAGGTGTTCGTCCCCGCCCCGCTCAGGCCGCGCCGGGTGTCGATCGGCGGGCGGGCGGTTGCCTGGAGCTGGAACGCGGGCCCGCTGCCTGGAGTCGTCGCCCGCGTGCACGGGCCGAGCCTCGCAGGGCGGGTGGTCCTGTCATAGGGCCGTAGGATGCGGATGTGAACGTGCCGGCCGAGAGCCTTCCCCCTCCGGAGGACGTCCGCTCGGCGCGGCCGTACCTGCTTCGCAGGAGCAGGCTCGAGACGCTGGCGCGGCGTGTCGCCAGCATCGTCGCCCTCGTCGTGATCGACCTGATCGGGCTCACGATCGGGCTCTACCTGGCGCTGGCGCTGCGCGCGTGGATCGTCGATCCCAAGCCCATCCTCTGGAACCTGCTCTGGAACGAGGAGTCGGACTGGCTCCCGTTCCTGATCCTCCTCCTGCTGCTCGTCTTCTGGCGCAATCGCCTCTACGGGCCGCGCGAGCTCCGCGAGGGCGCCGGGCGGATCGTCCCCTCGGTGCTGCTCGTCGCCGCGCTCACGCTCGCCTTCGCGATCGGCACCGACCAGCACTTCACCACGTTCGGGCTCTACGCCGCCGGAGCCGTCTTCGTCGCGGCGCTGATCAGCCTCTTCCGCGGCAGCTACGAGACCGTCACCGGAACGCTGCTGCGCTCGTTCGGCGTCAGGAGGCGTGTCCTGCTCGTCGGGGACGCCGATCAGGTCGCCCGGCTCCGCGCAACGCTCGGCGCGAGCCGCGGCGGGATCGACTACGAGTTCACGGGCGGCGTGGCGCCCGGCGCGGGGCTCCAGCAGGCCCTCGCCGCCGGCGACCTCGACGAGCTGATCGTCGCCGACGGCGGGCTCGCGGAGGCGGAGCTGCTCGAGATCGTCGACGACGCTCACCGCCAGGGCGTGAAGGTGCGGGTCGCTCCGCGCACGACGGAGCTCCTGATCGAGCGCGGCGAGTACGTCCCCGGCCAGGCGGTGCCGCTCTTCGAAGTCAAGCCGCCGATCCTCGCCGGCGCCGACTGGGCGCTCAAGCGGGCGTTCGACGTGGGCGTCTCGGCCCTTATCCTGGTCGCCGGCCTGCCGGTCTGGCTTCTGATCGCCCTGGCGATCAAGCTGACCTCGCGCGGCCCGGTCTTCTACGCCGACGAGCGGGTCGGGCTCGGCGAGCGGACCTTCCGGATGCTGAAGTTACGGACGATGGTCGCCGGCGCCGCCCGCAGCCAGGCGGCGCTCGAGTCGGCCAACGAGGCGAGCGGTGCCCTGTTCAAGATCCGCAACGACCCCCGAGTCACGACGGTCGGACGCTTCCTGCGGCGCTTCTCCCTCGACGAGGTGCCGAACATGATCAACGTGCTCCGCGGCGAGATGTCGCTCGTCGGCCCGCGACCGCTCCCCCTCCGCGACTTCGCGCGCCTCGAGGCGTGGCACCGCCGCCGCTCGAACGTCCTTCCGGGGATGACCGGTCTCTGGCAGATCGCCGGCCGCAGCGACCTCTCCTTCGACGACCTCGTCCGCCTCGATTTCTACTACCTGGAGAACTGGTCGCTCTGGCTCGACATCACGATCCTCGTCAAGACGCTGCCGGCCGTCCTGACGCAGCGCGGCGCCTACTGATCGCGCCCACGGCTTCGCCCGGCCGGCCGCGCCTCGTACCGCTCGAGCCCCGGGCCGAAAGGGGTCTGACCCCCTAAGGTGTGACGGGGTCAGACCCCTCGAGTGGCGTCCGAGCTTGCTGGAGACACGTGGATCAAGGCCGAACAGACCTGCTCCTGGCCCGATGACGACCCGGGGATCGATCAGCGCTCTTCGCCGGCCCGTTGTCCGGGCCGGAGCTGCAACCGTCCTGTTCGCCCTCGCCTGGAGCTTCCTCTACGTGGGCCCGTTCGCCCACCAGTACCACCGCCTGACCTCGGATCTCGGTCTCTACCAGGGCTACGGCAGCGCGGTACGGCACGGAGAGGTGCCCTACCGCGACTTCCGGATCGTCTATCCGCCGGGAGCGCTGCCCGTGTTCGTCGTTCCCGCCTGGGCGACCGGCTACGCCGCGGTGTTCGCGCTGCTGATGCTGGTGTGCGGCCTCATGACCGCCTTCCTCGTCGGGCTGGTGGGTGCGGGCTGGCCGGCGGTCGTCTTCGTCGGGGTGTCGCCGTTTCTCCTCGGCGACCTCTTGCGGGCCCGGTACGACCTCTGGCCCGCGGTTCTCGCGACCGGGGTGATGGCCGCACTCCTGCGCGGCCGGCACCGGCTCGGCTGGGCGCTTCTCGGCGCCGCGATCTCCGCCAAGGGCTACGCGATCGTTCTCGTCCCGCTCGCGACCGTCTGGACCGCCCGTCGGGCGGGTCGGGGCGAGTTGCGCCGCGCCGCGGCCTGGGGGGCCGGAGTCCTCGCCGTCACCGTCCTGCCATTCGTGGCCGTCTCCCCTCACGGGATGTGGCTGCTCGTCTGGGAGCAGATCGAGCGGCCGCTCCAGATCGAGAGCCTCGGCGGGGCGATCCTGAAGAACCTGCACAGGGCCGTCGTCCAGTCGAGCTACGGCTCGGCAAACATCGTCGGGGAGCCGGCCCGGGCCCTCGCGGCGACCCTCGACGTCACTCTTGCCCTCGCGCTCGTCTGGTGCTGGCTCCGCTTCGCGCGCGGCAATCCGGAGGCCGAGCGCCTCTGCCGCTACGCGGCCGCATGCCTCGCCGCCTTCGTCGCTTTCGGGAAGGTCCTCTCACCCCAGTACCTGATCTGGCTCGTTCCCGCCGTCGCTCTCGTCCGCGGCCGCCGGGGACTCTGGGCGATGGGCCTGCTGGGCGCCGCCTGCCTGCTGATGTACGCCTGGATCCCGGACCGCTACTCCGAGTACAAGGACGGGTACGCGTGGAGCTGGGCGGTGCTCGGCCGCGACCTGATCCTGGTCGCGCTGTTCCTCGTGCTCGCATGGCCCACCGGCGGCTCGACCCTCGTCCAGCGCGGGGTCTGGCGGCGTCGTCCGGCGGGACAGATCGGCGGGAGGTCGAAGAAACCGTCGCTGCGGCGCGATTGACCTCGGAATCGAAGTCTTCAAGGGCCTGATCGACTCGTGACCTGGCGAGGTCGCAGCCAGCTTGACCAAGACAGCTCCCTCCGGGTTATGAGCCGGGCACCCCGAGGCGGCACAAGGGGGTCGCAGACCCTCTCCATAAGCAGTCGTGCGAACCGCTCAAGTTCCACCCTCTGATCCATCGTCGTGTTCTACACGACCGGCGTCAGCAACTCAGGCGTCTGTAACGAACTCTGGCGCGTGCGAGTCGGCCGCCGCCAGACGGCTACATTCGTGACATGCGAGGGCACGGGCGGTGGTGTGTTCGAGTTGCACTCGTCGGTCGCCGCGACGGCTTGCACTGGCCCCACCGCGACGGCTTGAAGTGGCCCCACCCGCCGTCGGGTTTTCTGTCTTTCGATTGATAGCTGATGGTGCGCCGCGCTGCCGTTCCGGAGCGAGCCGTAGGCGAGCGGAGGGGCGGTAGCGCGGCGCGGTCCGGGTCATGCGGCTGGTGTTGCGCGGCGGCGTTTGGTCTGGGTGAGGCCGTGGTGGAAGCGCCAGGATTCGCTGCCGGTGTCGATGATGTGGGCGCGGTGGGTGAGCCGGTCGACGACGGCTTTGGCGAGGCGGGGGTCGGGGAAGACCCTGGTCCATTCGCCGAAGGGGAGGTTGGTGGTCACGATCAGTGATCCGCGTTCGTGGCGTTCGGAGAGGACCTGGAAGACGAGCTCGGCGGCTCCGTCGGGCAGGGCGAGGTAGCCCAGCTCGTCGAGGACGACGAGTTCGGTGCGGGCGTAGCGGGCGACGACGCGGGCGAGCTCGCGGCGGCTCTCGGCTTCTTGGAGTTCGTTGGCGAGGCCGGCGAGGGTGGTGAAGCGGACGCGCCGTCCGGCCTGGCAGGCGCTGACCGCGAGCGCTGTGGCGAGGTGGGTCTTGCCGGTGCCACTGTCGCCGATCAGGATCACCGACTCGCGGTCGTCGATCCAGGATCCCTCGGCGAGCGCGGCGATCGTGGCTTGGGGGACGTTAGGGTTGTCTTGGTAGCGGAAGTCGTCGAGCCGTTTGATCTGGGGGAAGCGGGCCTCGTTGAGGCGGCGCCGCTCGCGCCGCTCGGCGCGCTCGCTCATCTCGGCTTCCAGGAGCGCGCCGAGGTAGGCGACGGGCGTCTGCTGCTCGCGTGTTGCCTCTGCGGCCAGTGGGCGGAAGCGTCGGCGGACGGTCGGGAGCTTGAGCTCGACCGCGTGCGCCTCGATCAGCGCCTCCAACGCCGCGGCCTTCGCGTTTGCGGTCACCTGGATCCTCCGATCAGCTCGTTGTACTCGGCGATCCCTGGTGCCGGCCGGGCGTGGGCAGCCAGCCGCGGCTCGAGCTGCTCGAGCGGTGCCGGCGTGTGCTGCCCGGTCGCGTCGGCTCGGCGGGCGAGCACCGCGACGGCGCGGCCGTCGTGGGCGCCGGCGGCGAGCGCGCCCTGGACGGCGAGCTCGACCCGGCCGGGGTCGTGCTCGCGGCTGAGCAGGAGCACGTCGACCATCTGCCGGGCGGCCTCGGAGCTGCCGTAGCGGACAGCCAGCGCGGCCCAGAGCTCGTCGAAGCAGCCCGGCCAGCCGCCGCGTTCGCGTTCCTGCCGCAGCGCCAATGAGTGCTGCAGCCCGCCCGGCTTGCGCTCGAGCAACTCGAGGTAGTGATCGAGCGTCGCGCTCGTGCCGTACCGTCCCTGCAGCCGCTCGTGGCGGGCGACGAGCTCGCCGCCATGTGTGACCGTGATCTCGCGGGCGCCGATCCGGACGCTGACCCGCAGCCCGGCCAGGCGCACCGGCACCGAGTAGCGGTTCTGGCGCACCGTGACCAGCGACTTCGCATCCACCCGTGGCGTGGCTGTCTCGGCGGCGTCGAACGCGTCGGTCGGCAGCCGACGGAGCAGCGGCCGCTCCGCGGCCCACGCCTCCCCGACCGTCACCGCACGCCCAACGATCCGCCGCGCCAGGTCGCGCTCGCAGCCCTCAAGCAGGAGCACGTTCAGCTCGGCGAGCGACCCGACGGCCGGCACCGGGACGAGATGGTTGCGGCGGAAGCGGCCCACCTCCCCTTCGACACCGCCCTTCTCGTGTGCCCCTTCGATCCCTGGCCTCGTGAACGCCGCGGCGTACAGGTAGTGGGAGCGGAGCGCGACGAAGCGGTCGCTCTCGACCCGGCGGCGGCCCTTCAACACCTGCTTCACGGCCGAGGTCAGGTTGTCGTAACGGATCTGCTCGAACACGCCGCCGAACCACTCGAACGCCTCGACGTGCAGCTCGAGGAACGCCTGCTGCGTCTCAACCAGCGAGGCCTGACAGAACGCCGCCCCCGAAAACGACGGGCGCATGAAGAACAGATGGATCGTCGTGCGCACCCCGGCCAGGTCGACCTCGGCCTCGCCCCAGTCGACCTCCGCGCCCACGCCCGGATCGTGCACCTGCGGCACGAACACCTCCCCGACCGGCCAGCCCATCGCGCGCTTCCGCCCACGCACGTAGTCACGCACCGTCGTCTCGGCGACCTCGGCCCCGTGCTCGTCGACCAGCCGCTGCCAGACCCGCTTCGCCGTGTGGCGCTGCTTCCGCGGCGCCTCGCGATCAGCCTCAAGCCACCCGTCGATCAACAGCCGGTACGGCCCCAACCTCGGCGCCGGCCGAACCGCGGGCGACCGCTTCGCCGCCGGCAACGGCGACGCGAGCGCCTGCCTCACCGCCCGCCGATGAACCCCATGCCGCTCTGCCAACGCCCGGATCGACAACCCCTCCCGATCCCGGTCCCGCCTGATCTGCTCGAACTGCTCCATCCTCGACCACATCCCCACTGGCGCCTCCCGCTCGAGCTCGATGAGCCACGAACGCTTGGCCGCCGATCGGACGGAGGTGGGGCCAGTTGAAGCCGTCGCAGTGGGGCCACTTCAAACCGTCGCGCCGACGTCGGCTTAGCGGCCGCGAGTTTGGCCTCGAGTGCGACGACGGCGTCCGGCGTGAGTCGGCTGTTCAGAAGTTGCGAGCCTGAGCCCCACTTCGTCGGGCTGACGATCACGGCCGCACGGCGGCTCGCACATCGGTGCGGATGGCAACGTCTTCCACACGTCTACTGGCTTCCGGACGTCGCCCGTGAGGGAAGGGTGGTCAGCGAGGGGCCGCAAGACAACGTCCGGCTCATCGTCTCCACAGGCCCGTTACGTGACCGTTGGGCTCCGCTGCACGGTGCGCCAGGTCCCCCGGTCGCTGAAGAATGCACGTCGCCGCTACAGCTGTACGAGGACGGCAACGCCGGCCCGCTCACGTGCTACGGGACGCACGTCAACGTCGAGGCCTGGGGCTACTTCGCTCGGATTGACGCCGCGGTTATGCGCCTTCCCAGATATCAGACGGTCTGCCAGGTGGCTAGACACATCGGCCTGGACTATGTCTCAGGCCCGATCAGTTACTCGGTATTCGAACTCGCGAATGTCTACAACGGTTGGCACGTCCCCATCGCACTAGCGGCCCACATCCTGGTAGGGAACCCGTACCACGACACCTGCAAGGGCGAGCTTCACTCTCGCGGCCCATAGGCAGCTCACGATCTGCCGCGCTCGGGGTCTACTCGCAGACGCTGGCGCAGTCCGGAGCGGTTCACGCCCGAACTTCCGTTTCTTTGGTGCGGTCGACCGGGCGATTGCGGCCACGACTGAGGATGGGTAGCATCCGCGGCGTATCACAAGGTTGCTCTTCCGGCTTGCCGGGCAGCACTCAAGGCAGCGGTATCGATGACTCCGCGGATATGGCTCATCTCGGCGATCTTGACAGCAGCCCTGGCTGCGTTCTTGGTCTCGACCTCGGTGGCGATGGCGCCGCAGCACCAATGCGGTGGACCCATGAAGGGCCGTCCATGGCAAGCACCGGGGAGGAGCGGTACGCACTACCTCGTCTTCGTTATCGGTACCTCGTTCCCGTGCGCATCGGCGAGAGCCTGGGTCGCGAAGCTGAGCAATGATCCGGTGAAGGGGGCCGTCCTCGACTCGGACACGCTGAAGAACGGTCCCAAGAAATACAAATGCGTCGGGGACGTCGACAACGAGAACCGCGCCTACTCGGGATTCTGCATCAAGGGAGCCCAGACGAATCCGTCGGCAGGATTCACCTGGTCGGGGTCCAATGGTTGACCCGCTCTGCCCGGCGTGACCCGGAGAGGTCATCGCCTTCACGGTCGACGCGTAGAACTCGAGAGCCAGTCGGCGGCAGCCGCCGCGCAGTGTGACTCCGGGCGCGAGCCTCGCGGCCAGATGTGCCGCGGCCTCTGACACAGCACTCGGGCAGCCGAGCGACCTGACGCTCGGAGGCGCTCCGGCAGTGCACTCGTCCGTAAATTCGGTGCGTGATCCGGCGAGTGGCTCGGCGTTCGTGGCTGCGAGACGCCGCCGGGGATGTGCCGTATTTGCGGACGGGTGTACTAGCCTCTCGGCGTGGCTCATGATGCCTCCTCCCGGGAGGGCCTCCACCTTTGCACGGACAGGCTTTGCCTACGCGCGCCGACCCTCCTCGATGCGGAGGCTCTCTACGACCTGTTCACGGACTCCGACGTCATGCATGGCTTGGACAAAGAGCCCGTCTCGGCACCCGAGGAAGCACGAGCCATCATCGAAGAATGGATCGGCGGTTGGGAAACGGACCGGCTCGGCCCATTCGTCATCGAGACCGCGGCTCCCAGCCGACAGGTCGTCGGCCAGGCCGGACTCATGATCGTCGATACACGCGGCTGGACGCCCTCGACCTGGGTCAGGGCAGGAAGTCACAGTCAGCCCGAGCTCGGCTGGGCCCTGATACGGGCGCACTGGGGCCACGGGTATGCGACCGAAGCAGCCACGGCAATCCGGGAATGGGCGCGCGAATGTCGATCCATCGACCAGCTCGTCTCTCTGATCTCGTCCGACAACGTCCGGTCTCGGCGAGTCGCGGAGAGACTCGGTGCGATACCTACGGACACCGTGACCCCTCTGGATTCGGGGCGGAAGAAGGTCGTCTGGAAGCATCCCCCTGCCGTCTGAGGCGGGAACGAGCCCTGCATGCTCGACGAGAGACGGCGGCAACCGCCTGGCAACGAACCTACACCCCGCCAGGAACATTCCCGAACTCGATGTCGGTCCTGCCGCGTGGCGGTGTCCGATCGTTCTCGCCGAATCCGCCAGTTGGGCTCTTGACCTTGACCTTGGGGCAGGCGGCATAGTGGTCGTACCGGGGAACCCTCCCCGGCGCGAGGAGGCTTCATGGACGTGGTGACCATCGGCGAGTTCGCGCGACTGACACGGCTCTCGCCGAAGGCGCTGCGGCTCTACGACGAACTGGGCCTGCTTCCGCCCGCCCGTGTCGACCCTGACTCGGGCTACCGCCTCTACGAACCTGGCCAGCTCGAAAACGCCAGGCTGGTGGCATCGCTGCGGCAGATCGGCGTCCCGCTAGCCGAGATCAAGCCGATGCTCGAGCTGACGCCATCGGAGATCGCTGCGCGACTCGTGGCGCTCTGGGCCGAGGTCGAGGCCGACCATACCGCCCGCCGAGAGCTCGTCAGCCGCCTCGTCGACCGCCTGAATGGAACGAGGTCTGTCATGTACGAAGTCGCGACGCGCGAGATCCCCGACCGCAACCTGCTCTCTCTCGAGCGGCACGTCGACGGGGAACAAGGCGTCTGGGAGCTGGGGAAGGAATTCATCGCGCTGATGAAGGAGCGGCCGCTTCCGCAGATGGACGGGCGGGCGGGCGCCACCTTCCTCATCTACCACGGCGAGGTCAACCAGGACAGCGACGGGCCCGTGGAAATGTGCCGTCCCGTGCCCGACGACCGAGCCGAGGAGCTCGCCGCTCGCTTCCCCGAGCTCACCCTACGGACAGAGCCCGCGCACGAGGAGGCATTCGTTGCGCTCGCGACGGCCGAGCTCGACGCCGCCCAGTGGCAGCTCGTGTCCGACGCGCTGCGCAACTGGGCCGGCGAACAGAAGCGACAACCCGGCAACCTCGGCGTCCGACTCACCTACCTCTGGTCCCCGCCACCCCGGACACCAGGAAGCCGGCCCGACTGTGACTTCGCCGTCCCCCTCCGACCACGGACACCGACCGACACCACGAGCCTGTAGCCGTCACCGGCCGGATGAGCACGCGATCGAACGGGCACGGAACAAGGAGGCGCGCCACATCCGCGCCTGAACCGTCGAAGACCCGTAACCTCCCTGTTGTGCCGGTGGCCTTCAGCGCGGCGCGGGGAAACCTGGGGCCAGTGATGTCGTCGCTTTCGGCGGATGGGGGGTGAGGGTGTGGCGCCGGCTGTTCTGAGCGATTCGTTGACGAAGCGGTTCGGCAAGCTGACAGCCGTCGACGATCTCTCGTTCGCGCTCGAGCCGGGGACGATCACGGGCTTCCTGGGGCCGAACGGGGCCGGGAAGACCACCACACTGCGAATGCTGCTCGGGCTGGCGGCTCCCACAAGCGGGCGCGCCCTGGTCTTCGGTGAGCCCTACGCAGCACTCGAACGGCCTGCGCTTCGGGTCGGGGCGGTGCTCGAGGCGACCGACTTCCACCCCGGCCGCTCCGGGCGGGACCATCTCCGCACACTCGCCCGAGCGGTCGATCTGGCCGACGGTCGGGTCGAGGAGGTGCTGCGGCTCGTCGAGCTTCAGTCGGCCGCCTCCCGCCGGGTCAAAGGCTACTCGCTTGGAATGCGGCAGCGGCTCGGCCTTGCCTCCGCGCTTCTCGGCGACCCCGAGCTGTTGGTCCTGGACGAACCGGCAAACGGCCTCGATCCGGAAGGCGTTCGTTGGCTGCGTGACTTCCTGCGCGCGTTCGCGGCCGAAAGGCGCACCGTGCTCATCTCGAGTCACGTGCTCTCGGAGGTGGCCCAGACCGTCGACCAGGTTCTGATCATCAATCGCGGCAAACTCGTCATCGAGTCGTCTCTCGAGCGGTTGACCGCCCGCGTCGGCGGTGCCGTCCGCGTCCGAACCCCTGAGCCGTTACGCCTGGTGGACGCGTTGAAGCAGGCGGGGATCGAGGCGACCTCGAGCAACGATCACGCGTTGATCGTGCACGGAACGACGAGCGACCGCGTCGGCGACATCGCGTTCACCGCCGGGGTGCCGGTGCACGAGCTCGTCGCGGAAGGCTCCTCACTCGAGGAGGTCTTCCTCGACCTCACCTCGGAGTTGCAGCCGTGATCGCCCAGACGAAGGCCGAGCTGCTCAAGATCCGCTCGACGCGCACCACCATCGGGCTCGTTCTCGGGATGCTCGCGCTCGTCGTCCTGTTCGCGTTGCTGAGCGGGCTCCTGACCAAGCCCCACGATCTCACGACGAAGGAGGACCAGCTCGGCCTCCTCGGCGTCGGCAGCTTCTCCGGCGTGTTCTCGGCCCTGGCGGGCATCATGCTCGTGACGAGCGAGTACCGCTACGGCACGATCCGGCCGACGTTCCTGTTCACGCCTCGCCGCTCCCGGGTGCTGGCGGCCAAGCTCGCGGCGGGCTTTCTCGCCGGGCTCGTCTTCGGTGTGACCGGGGGGCTGCTCGGGTTCGGGATCGGGTACGCAGCGCTCTCAGGGCGCGGTGTTGCCTTCGCCCTCGGCGGTGGCGACGTTGCGTTGCTCGCGCTGGGAACGATCGCCGGCGCCGCGATCTGGGGCGCGATCGGCGTCGGGCTCGGCGCGATCGTGCGAAACCAGGTCGCCGCGATCATCGCCCTCCTCGCCTGGGGATTCGTCGTCGAGAACCTCCTCTTCGCCTTCGTATCTTCGGCCGGACGGTTCGGCCCGGTCCACGCACAGGACGCGCTCACCGGGCTGACGACCAGACACCTCCTCCCGGCTGCCGGAGGCGGCGCTGTCCTGATCGCCTGGGCGACCGCGCTCGCACTCACCGGCATCGCGCTCACGGCGCGCCGCGACGTCAACTAGCGCATCGGGAGGTGAGAGACACCGGCGCTGGTCACCGCCTCACACCCGGGCGGCGCATATGCTCGCTGCTCTCAGCAGACGGCGAAAGGAGCTTGCGATGTGGGCACGCGTGGCCAGGTTCGAGGGTGACCCCGGAGACATCGATGCGAGGGTTCAGAGACTCCGCGCAGCCATCGATTCGGGCGATCTGCCGTTCGACCTCGGCGCTGCGAAATTCCTGCTGCTCGTCGATCGCGAATCGGGCGGGATGCTCGGGGTGACGCTGTTCGAGAGCGAGGAGGCGTTGCGCAAAGGCGACGAGGCGATGAACGCGGGACCCGGCAACGCCGGCAGCCGCTCCTCGGTCGAGTTCTACGAGGTGCCGATCAATACGCTCTAGTTCCAGCGTCATCGCGATCCGGCGCAGGGCACCTTCACGTGCTTCGAGGATGCAGTTCGGGTGGGCGCCGAGCAGGACAGGCCGACGGTCGGAACTCGGGATCCGCGTCTCCCGCCCAGCCCGTGGTACGCCCTCTTCCACTTGAGGTCGTATCGAAGCCCGGGAACGGGTCTCGCAGGACGAACCTCACAGCCTCGACCTGATCGAGGTCCGGCACACTCGCCCGGCCGGGACGGCTTGCCATCGGGTTACCCCGCGTCTTCCGTGACGACCGTGAAGTACGAAACGAAGTCGTCCCCTCGGCCGTCTTCGTAACGCTTCCGCGACTTGTGCAGTGGGAAGACCCATTTCCCCGACGCGAACTCGATGCCGGCAGCATCCAGCTCGCTTCGAAATGCCCAGCGTCCACCCACGTGGCGAAGAAGGACCTCGGCGAGGTATGCGCCCGTCGTGCCCGCCAGGTCGTGCCACTTCTTCCTGGGCATGCCCTTCCGGTCGGAGAACTTCTGCGTGATGAGTCGTTCGACCTCGCTCAGGCTCGCGGGGGTGTGGCCCAGCTCGTAGCCGAAGTCGGCGTCGACCCTGCGGAATGCTTCCGCCGCGCCCGGCGACTCCGGGCCGCTCACGACCGCAGGTTACCGCGATATCGTCGGCGGGAATGTCCGCTCCCGACGTCCCGACGGTGCGTTGCGCGGAGGTCAGCGATGCTCGCGCTGCCGCCGAGCTGCTCCACGACTTCAATCGCGAGTTCGGTGAACCGACGCCGCCGGTGGCGGTGCTGGCAGAGCGCGTTGCCCGCCTGCTCGAGGGCGGCGATACGGCGGTTCTTCTCGCAGGCGACGGCCCGGACGGTGTGGCGGTTCTACGGTTCCGCACCGCGATCTGGAGCACCGGCCTCGAGTGCTACCTGGCCGAGCTCTACGTCCGGCCCGTCCGCCGCGGGAACGGTCTGGGACGGGCGCTGATGGAGGCCGCACTCGGGACGGCTCGCGGCCGTGGAGCCGACACGATGGAGATCGGCGTCGACCAACCCGACCTCGCCGCTCGCAACCTCTACGAAAGCCTCGGCTTCACGAACCGGGTCGGCGGCACCGGGGGCGCGGTCATGTACGTCTACGAGCGCGGACTCCACGACCAGGACGCCTAGCTCGCTCGAGCGTGTGCGCGGACTGTCTTCGCAAGCAACACCGGCGGGAGCGACCGGCCGCGGAGCGTGGGCCCGGTGACCGCTTCGCGGCGGAGAGCCGTAACGATCGGCGGACGCCCGGCGGGTAGATTGCGAGCTCTGCCGAGGGGCGACGCCGTCACGCTCCGAGCCGCGCTGGCGGTCGCGCTGGCGCTGATGATCGCCGCCGCAGTCCCCCTCGCCGCGCTTGCCCACCAGAGCCCCGCCTTCGCGCTCTGGGCGGTCATCCTCGGCGTCGGGTTCGGAGTCGTCGGGTTCGTGATCGTCCGGAGCCGGCCGGGGAATCTCGTCGGCTGGGTCTTCTTCGCCGCCGGGCTGTCCTTCGCGGCGACAAGCGACGGGAGCAGCTACGCCGTGATGCGCTACCGCCTGCACGAGCAGCTGCCGCTCGGCCCCGCGGCACTGTTCCTGGGCCTGCTCGACATCGCGCCCTTCGCGCTCGTCCCGCTGGCCTTGCTCTTCTTTCCCGACGGGACGCTACCGGCGAGGCGCTGGCGCCTCGTCCTTTGGGTGTACCTGGGACTGCTCGTGCTCGATCTGGCGGCTCGGGCGGTGGTGGCCTACCGGGCGGTCGCGGGCCACTCGGTGCGAGTCGACGTCAACGGGACGCTCGAGGGCGCGGCCCGCCTGACGCCGAGCCTGCTGGGCCCGGCCGAGCACGCGCTCGGCCTGTTCGCGCTGCTCGTCGGGTTTGCCTGGACCGCGAGCCAGGCCGTGGCCTATCGGCGCCTCGAGGCCGAGCGGCGCGAGCAGCTGAAGTGGCTGCTCGGGGGGGCGATCGCGGTTCTCCTCCTGATCGTGCTGGTCGTTCTCGTGAGCTCGCTCGACAAGCATCCGTCCTTCGTCGTGAACGTCCTCGCCTTCCTCGGACAGGTCGCGGTGATCGTCCTGCCCGTCAGCGTCGGCGTTGCGATCCTCCGCTTCCGGCTGTTCGACATCGACCGCCTGATCAGCCGGACGCTTTCCTACGGGCTCCTGACGGCGCTGCTCGCGGGCGTCTTCGTCGGGATCGTCGTGCTCGCGACCGACGTCCTGCCCTTCTCCTCGCCGGTCGCGGTCGCCGCCTCGACGCTTACGGTCGCCGCACTCTTCAACCCGCTTCGAGTCCGGATCCAGCGGGCGGTCGACCGCCGCTTCAACCGGGCCCGCTACGACGCGGAGGCGACGGTCGCCGCCTTCAGCGGTCGCCTGCGCGAGGCGCTCGAGATCGAGAACATCGCCGGCGAGATCCTCCGCGCCGTCGACGAGACGGTCGCCCCGGCCCACGCGTATCTCTGGGTCAAGCCGGGCTAGGAAGGCCGGCGAGGCGCGAGCGACGGTACGCGGCGGGTCTCGTCCGGCCGAGCCGCCGCGGCGAGGCCCCCGGCTCGGCCGTCCTAGGCAGTCTCGGTATCCACGAGCAGGATGACGCTCTCCTGCTCGTTCGGATCGGTCCTGGCGATCACGGCGCGAACCGGCTCGTCGGTCGGGTTGTACGGCTGATGGGGAATGCCGGCGGGGATGTAGACGAAGTCGCCTGCGTGCATCTCCATCAGGTGTTCGAGCTTCGGCCCGTGGCGCATCTCCGCCGCTCCCTCCAGGACGAAGATCGCGGTCTCGTGGGCCTCGTGATAGTGCGGCTTGGCGCTCGCGCCGGGAGGCATGTCGAGCAGATGCATGCAGATTGCGTTCGCGCCCGTGCTCTCGGCCGAGATGCCGGCAAAGTAGTCGAGGCCCTGCTTGCCCTCGAAACCGGCCCCGCCACGGATCAAGCGGCACTCCGCCACGGGCCGATCATAGACACGGAGGCGCCGCGGAGAGTGCCGTCTCCCGGGGCCTCGCCGAACTCGTATGCTCAGCCGGACGTATGAGAGAAGCGAAGTCGGCGTCCGGTCGCCGTGTCGTGATCAGCGGCGCCGGCATCGTGTCGTCTGTCGGAAGTGGGCGCGAGGCCTTCTGGGACGGCCTCGCGCGCGGGACGAGCGGCGCCGGCCGGATCGAGCTGGACGGCGTCGGCGAGATAACCGCCTGCGTGATCGGCGAGCTCGACGACGGCTGCATCCCGGTGCGCGAGGCGAAGCGGATGGACAGGGTCGGCCACCTTGCGGTGGTCGCCGCGTCGCAAGCGCTCGAGGACGCAGGGTCGCCGCCGATCGATCCGAGACGCATCGGCGCCGTGGTCGCGAACGTGCACGGCGGAGCCGACACGCTTCATCGCGGGTACACCGAGTTCTTCCGGCGCGGCGCCGACCGCGTGAGCCCGTTCACCGTCCCCCTGGGACTCACCAACTCGCCGGTGGCGGCGGTCGCGAGGATCCACGGTCTGCGCGGACCGTCGTCCACCGTCGCAACCGCCTGCGCGGCCGGCACGGACGCGATCGGGCTCGCGGTCTCGCTGATCCGGTCGGGCCGTGCCGATGCCATGCTGGCGGGAGGCGCGGAGGCTCCCGTGTCGCCCTTCATCGTCGCCGCCTACCAGCAGCTCGGTGCTCTCTCGACGAGCGCACGACCTCCGGAGGAGGCGTCCCGGCCGTTCGATCGTGCCCGGGACGGCTTCGTGATCGGCGAGGGCGCCGGCATCGTCTTCCTCGAGGAGCGCGAGCACGCGCTCGACCGAGGCGCGCGGATCCTCGCCGAGGTCGTCGGCTATGCGAGCAACTGCGACGCCGGACACCTCACCCAGCCCGACCCGACCGGAGAGGGCCCGGCCGTCGCGATCAGGCTGGCGCTGGCCGAGGGGCTCGTCGACCCTGCAAGCGTCGGCTACGTCAACGCGCATGCGACGTCGACGCCGCTCGGCGACCTCGCCGAAGCACGCGCGATCGTCGCTGCGGGGTTGGGTCGCGCCGCCGTCTCGTCGACCAAGTCGCTGCACGGACACACGCTCGGAGCCGCGGGGGGCATCGAGGCGATCGCGGCGCTGATGCCGCTGGTCCGCGATCGGCTGCCGCCGAGCTGGAACCTCGACAGCCCGGACGCCGGCTCCGCTCTCGACCACGTGACTGCTCCACGCACGGCGGCAGTCGAGGCGACCGTCTCAAACTCCTTCGGGTTCGGAGGACACAACGCGGTTCTCGTCCTCGCGCGCCCGGGACCTCCCCTCTGAACCGGGCCGCCCACGCGCTCGCCGAGCTCTTCCGGAACGCCGGCGCAGCCTCCGACGGCGTCCGGCGAATGGTTTAGACCCGTTTCAGAGTTCCGTGCTCTCCTGACCCGATGAGCTCGCCGCGCACTCCCGGCCGCGGGATCGGGCCGGCCCTGGTCGGGCTGGCAGGCCTGGCCGTGATCGTCGCCGGCTGCGGCGGCGCCTCGAAGAGCCCATCGGTCGCCCGCCTCGCGACGGGCTCGTCGACCTCGACCGGCACGGCGTCGACGACGTCGGCCACGAGCCCGAGCCGCTCGGCGATCGAGCGGCTCGTCGCCTACTCCGCCTGCATGCGCCGAAACGGCGTGCCGAGCTTCCCTGATCCCGACAGCGAGGGGAACCTCGTGATCACGCCCGCCGACCACGTCGACCCGACCTCGCCGCAGGACGAACGGGCCCGGGCCGCCTGCAGGAAGCTCAGCCCCGAAAGCGCCGGCGGAGCCGGGATGACACCCGCCCAGCACGCCAGGGCGCTCGCAGCGATGACCCGTTACGTCGACTGCATGCGCAGACATGCCGTCCCGATGGCCAACCCGTTCAGCGGCCCGAACGGAGGCGTCGGGATCGTCCTTCCGCGGAGCGTCGACCCGGGCTCCCGGCAGTACAGGCAGGCCGACGCCGCCTGCAGCCACCTCCTCCCGGAGGGCGGATGACAGGCACGTTCGCCCTCGGCGGCGCACTCGCGCGCGGACGGTGCTACTCGCGGGCGTACTCCTCCGCCGCCTGCGGTTGAAACTCGAACCCGACGAAACCCTCGTCGCCGAGGATCTCGGCGTCGTGCCCGGGCTCGATCACGTACGCGTCCCCGGGGCCGAGCTCGAGGATCGTCCCGTCGTCGTGCATGACGCGCATCCGCCCCGACTGCACGACGCCGAGATGCCTGTGCTGGCAACTCTCCGTGCCGGCAACCGGCTTGACGCACTCGGACCATCTCCAGCCGGGCTCCATCGTGAAACGAGCCGCCGTCGTGCCGCCCAGGTGGACGACGTCGACGCGCGTCTTGTCCGGAGTCCGACTCTCGTCGGGCGAATCGAAGTCACGCTTCTCGACACCAGCCATCGCCAACCTCCTTGATCGAAGACCCGACGACTATGACACCCCGAGCGAACGTGCGCACCCTCGGCGAGGTCGAGCCGGCATTTGCCGCCGCCGATCGCTCGGCTGCAGGCGCTCTGAAGACATTCAGAGGTGTGGTCGGATCCTCCCCGGGCCAGAGCCGGCGCCCGGTTCGTACTAAGATCGGGGCGTGCCCGAATACAGGGTTACCGTCGTGGATCCCGGCAACCGTCTCGGCTCCGGCACCTCGTGGAAGCGGTATCGAAGCGAGGTTCCGCTCGAATACGGGAACGAGATCGTCGTCGAGGAAGACCGCGGAGCTTCTCCGGACGCTCCAAGGTCGCTTCGGGCCCGAGTGACGTCGGTCGACAACGACGCCCTGTTCAGCTCGAAGGTGACGGTGGAGCCGATCGGCGAGATCTGAGCCCTGCCCGGCGCCGGTCACTCGCCGGCCCGATCGACGGGCTCGAGTAGTCAACCGTCCGGCTCGTCGCTCGGGTCGCGTTACCCGGCGGCTTCTTCGCCGACCGTCTCGCCGATGCCGCGCCATTCCCGAGATTCGGTGAGCTCGCGGTCGGCGCCGCTGATCCACAGGTAGCCGACGAGCACGGCGATCAGCGCGCCGAGGACGACCGCGACCAGGCCGTCGCCGAGGCCGAGCCCGCCCGCGTGACGCGACTTCCCCAGCCAGTCGGCGAACGAGGCTCCGAGCGGGCGCGTCATCACGTACGCAAACCAGAACGCGAAGATCGCGTTCAGGTTGAAGAAGCGATAGCCGACCCCGGGAATCGCGAACACGACCGCGAACAGCAGACCCGCAGAAAGGAAGCCGAGACGCGCCGTGTAGGCGGCAAGGTCGCCCGCAGCAGTACCCATCGCGAATGTCGCGAGCACCGCCGACCAGTAGAACACCTCACGTCTCGTCGTGACGATCGTGTGGATCGAGAGCGTCCCTTCGCTTCGATACCAGGCCGCGAAGACCGCCGCCAGCGTGATTGCGAACAGGAACGTCGAGAGAACGTATGGAACGCCGAACTCGATGTGCAGGACATCCGCGGCCATCGTGCCGAACACCGCGACCATCACCACCGCGAGCCAGTACACCCCCGGGATATAGCGGTGAGCCCTGAACTGGACAGCGATCGCGATCACGAACGCGAAGAAGCCCCCGATCACCGAAAGGTACGGGTTGAACCGATGAACGAGGTAATCCGACGTCGCTTCGCCCATCGCAGTCGAAAGGATCTTGATCACCCAGAAGAGAACCGTGACCCTCGCAACCCTGCTGAGGGCCTGATGTGTTTCCGGCTTGCTCACCATCCCGCGGATCGACTCTCCTGCGCCCGCCGGAGTCCCATCGAGCAACGAATACGAGCCCGCCCAGTTTAGACAGGAAACAGAACAAACCCGGGCGGGCCCGACGGGAGCCGCGCGCATTCATGTGAGGAACGGAGTTTGGATCTTGTATCCGGTCTTCGTGGCGACGCCGATCGCCGCGCGAGCGTCGGCGATGCCTTCGAGCGAGATGGCGAACAGGAGTGCCTGAAGGCCGTCAACGAGCTCGCAAACGAGCTCACCCCCGTTATCGCAAGACTGATGGCTGGGAATCCTGCTTACCGCTCCGTAACGAGAGCGGCCTACACTTGGGCGATGGCCGAGGAAGGGACGGATGTCGCCGCGCTGTTCGCGCGGATGAAGGAGGAGGTGCGGGCCGCCGGGCCGCGAGCGGGGGAGGTGACGCCCGCTCAGGTGCGGCTCTCGACCCGCGATCAGGCGGAGCGGATGTGGGCGGTCTCGGCCGACCGGCCGATCGTCGGCAAGGGCGGGCCCGTCAAGGGCTTCCTGCGCCGGCTGATGCGCTGGTACGTCGAGCCCGCGTTCGCCGACCAGCGCGCCTTCAACGACGCCGTGCTGAAGCTGATCGACGACCTCGACGAGCGGATCGCACGGCTCGAGCGGCGATGAGGATCGCCGTCTGCCGGCCGCAGGTGCCGTTCGTCTACGGCGGCGCCGAGGTCGTGGCGGACCAGCTCGTCGACGAGCTGCGGCTGCGCGGCCACGAGGCCGAGCTGGTCGCGATCCCGTTCCGCTGGGAGCCGGGCGCGCGCGTCCTCGACCAGGCGTTCGTCTGGCGGCTGCTCGACCTGGCGGGCGGGGACAAGCCGGTCGAGCTCGTGATCGGGACGAAGTTCCCGAGCTACGGGATCCGCCATCCCAACAAGGTCGTCTGGCTCGTCCACCAGTTCCGGCAGGCCTACGACTTCGACCGCGGCGAGTTCGGGCAGTTCGCCGAGTCGCCGGTCGACCGCGCGACCCGGCTCGGCGTCGAGCGGTTCGACGCGGTCGCGCTCGGCGAGGCGAGGCGGATCTTCACCATCTCGGGCAACGTCGCCGACCGGCTCGAACGCTACTCCGGGCTCGACGCCACCGTGCTCCCGCCGCCGCCGCAGAAGCTCGACTACCACACCGAGAGCTACGAGGGCTTCGTCCTCTCCGTGAACCGGCTCGACCGCTACAAGCGGATCGACCTGCTGATCGAGGCGGCGAAGGCCGAGCCGGGGCTGCGGATCGTGATCGCCGGCGACGGGCCCGACCGCGCGCGGCTCGAGCAGCTCGCGTCGGGCCTGAACGGGCGGATCGAGTTCACGGGCCGCGTCGACGAGGGCCGGCTCGCCGATCTCTACGCGCGCTGCCTCGCCGTCTACTACGCGCCCGTCGACGAGGACTACGGGATGGTGCCGTTCGAGGCGTTCCTCTCCGGCAAGCCCGTCGTCACGACCGTCGACTCGGGCGGCCCGCTCGAGGTCGTCCACGACCGCGAGACCGGGATCGTCGTCGCACCCGACGCCGCCGAGATCGCGAACGCGTGCACCTACCTCGCGGGTCACCTCGACGAGGCGAAGGCCTGGGGCGAGGCCGGCAAGGCGGTCGCCGAACGGATCACCTGGGACGCCTGCATCGACGCGCTGCTCACGTGAAGGTCGCCTACTACTCGCCGCTGCCGCCTTCGCGGTCGGGGATCGCCGACTACTCGACGCTGCTCCTGCCGGCGCTCCGGGAGCGGGTCGAGGAGGTCGTCGTCGCGCGGCCGGGCAAGCGCCCGCCGCGTGCCGACGTCAGCCTCTACCACGTCGGCAACAACCCGGACGCGCACGGCTGGATCGTCGACGCGCTCCGGGAGCGGCCCGGCGTCGTCGTCCTGCACGAGTTCGTGCTCCACCATCTGATCGCCGGGATGACGATCGGCCGCGGCGACGCCCGCGGCTACCTCGACGCGATGGAGCGGGACTACGGCGTCGCGGGGCGCCTGCTCGGCCTCGGCGTGCTCGACAACCTGCTGCCGCTGATCTGGGAGACCCAGCCGGAGCGCTTCCCGCTCACCGGCACGGTGCTCGACCTCGCCTCGCGCGGGCTGATCGTCCACTCGCGGTACGTCGAGGAGCGCGTCCGCGAGGCCCGCTACGACGGGCCGCTCTGGCGCATCCCGCACCCGGCCTGGCCGGAAGTGACGATCGAGCCGGCCGCGCTCGCAGGCGACCCGCTCGTCGGCTGCTTCGGGCACCTGAACATGAACAAGCGGATCCCGCAGCTGCTCGAGGCGTTCACGCTCCTGCGCGAGCGCCGCCCCGGGGCGCGGCTGCTGCTCGTGGGCGTCGCCACCGAGCGGTTCGACCTCGACCGGCGGCTCGAGCGGCTCGGCATCGGCGGCGACGCGCTGATCCGCGAGCAGTACGTCTCCGAGGAGCGGTTCTGGTCGCTGATGGCGGCCTGCGACGTGCTCGTGAACCTGCGCTCGCCGACGATGGGCGAGACGTCCGGCTCGGTGATCCGCGGCCTCACGCTCGGCAAGCCGATGCTCGTCTCGGACGTCGGCTGGTTCGCCGAGCTGCCCGACGGCGCCGCGCTGAAGATCCCGGTCGACGAGTTCGAGGTTGCCACGGTCGCGGCCGCGCTCGAGCTCGCCGCCGACCACGCAGACGAGCTCGGCGCCTCGGCCCGCGAGTACGTCCGGCGGGAGCACGATCTCGGCCGAGTCGCGGATGCCTACGTCGCTGCGCTCGAGGAGGCAGCCGGCGGCGAGCCGGCGACCGACGCCGTCCTGATCCGGATCGCCCAGGCCGCCGCCGAGATCGGCCTGGACGACCCGTCCGAGCTCGTCCGGCTGGCCCGCGAGGCCGGGCTGGTTTGAGCACGGTGGCAGCGGTGCGGGCGCGAGCGGTCGCGGTGCCGGCGCGCTACTGGCTCGCCGGGATCGTCGTCGTCTCGATCGTCGTGCGGGTCGCGCTGGCGCGGCGGATCGTGGCGCCCTGGATCATGATCGACGAGCTCGTCTACTCGGAGCTCGCGAAGTCGTTCGCGGCCCACGGCCATTTCCTCGTCCGCGGCGTGCCGTCCCACGGCTACGGCTTCGTCTACCCGATCCTGATCGCGCCCGCCTGGCGGCTCTTCGGCTCGATGCCGGCCGTCTACACCGCCGCGAAGGCGATCAACGGCGTCCTGATGTCCCTGGCGGCGATCCCGGCGTACTTCCTCGCCCGGCGTGTGCTTCCGGCCCGGCTCTCGCTGATCGTGGCGGCGCTCGCGGTGCTCGTCCCGTCGATGCTCTACACCGGGATGCTGATGACCGAGAACGCCTTCTACCCGATCTTCCTCACCTTCGCCCTGCTGCTCGTGGTCACGCTCGAGCGCCCGACGCCGCTCCGCCAGGCGGGGCTGCTCGCCCTCTGCCTGGTCGCCTTCGAGACGCGGGCGCAGGCGGTCGCGCTGATCCCGGCGATCGCGACCGCGCCGGTGCTGCTCGCCCTGATCGAGCGGCGCGGGCTCCGGCGGGGCCTGAGGCCGTTCGCGACGCTCTACGGGCTGCTCGCCGGCGGCGTCGCGCTCGCGGTGCTCGTGACGGTCGCCCGCGGCCGCTCTCCGCTCAGCCTGCTCGGCGCCTACCGCGCCGCGACCTCGAGCACCTACACCGTCAGCGGCGTCCTCCACTTCTTCCTCTACCACGTCGCCGAGCTCGACCTCTATCTCGGGATCGTCCCCTTCGCGGCGCTGCTCGCGATCTGGCTCGCCCCGCGGCGGTCGACCCCGCCAGCGCGTGCGTTCGCCGCCGCCTCGTTCGCGCTCACGATCTGGCTCGTCGCCGAGGTGGCCGCCTTCGCCTCCGAGAGCTTCGTGAACCGGATCGAGGAGCGGAACATGTTCTACCTCGCCCCGCTCGCGCTGATCGCGCTGCTCGGGCTCGGTCTCGGAGGGGGTCGTCACGCGCGCCCGCCGCCCGCTCCTGATCGCGGCCGTGGTCGGCCGGGGTGCTGCCGTTCTTCATCCCGTTCGGCGCGCTTCATCACGACGAGCGCCGTCTCCGACACGTTCGCGCTGCTGCCGTGGTGGTGGGCGCAGGACACCCTGATCCACCTCTCGCAGGTGCGCTGGGCCGCGCTCGGCGTCTCGCTCGCCGCCGCGGCGGTCTTCCTGCTCCTGCCCCGCCGCTACGCGCTCGTGCTCGCGGCGCTCGTCGGCGCCTACTTCGTCGCGACCGCGCTCGTGGTCGAGAACGGCCGGCACGGGATCCACCACACGACCGTCGGCTCGCTCTGGGCGGGCATCCACCAGGCCCACCCCGACTGGATCGACCGCACAGCTCGGGCCCGGAACGCTCGGTCGTCGGTGCTCTGGGACGGCTCGACCAGCGCCTACACGGTCTGGGAGAACGAGTTCTTCAACCGCAGCGTCGGGACCGTCTACGACGTCGACGGGGCGCAGCGGCCCGACCCGCTCCCCGAGACGCCGGTCTCGCGGGCGGCGAACGGCACGCTCGTCTCGCAGGGCGGCCGGCCGATCCGGGCGCAGTACGTGCTCGCTCGCCGGGTCGCTCGAGATCGGCGGGAAGCTGCTCGTCGCCGACGGCGCGGGCGTCGACCTCTACCGCGTCAACGGGCCGGTCGTCGTCCTCACCCACGTGACCGGGCTCTACCCGAACGACACCTGGTCGGGCCGCTCGGTCACCTACGAGCGCGTCGAGTGCACCGGCGGCACCGCTCGCGGTCAAGCTCTCGACGCGACCGGGCGCTCTTCACCCGCGCCCAGACGGTGGTCGCCCGGGAGGCCGGCCGCGTCGTCGGCCGGGCGAGCATCGCCCCGACCGCTCAGCGCGTGCTGAAGGTGCCGCTGATCCCCGCCGCGAACGGCCGCTGCACGGTGCGCTTCACGGTCGGGCAAACGCTGGTCCCGGACCGCGTCGAGCGCGGGTCGGCCGACCGGCGACCGCTCGGCGCCCACTTCCTCTTCGCCTACCATCCGTGAGGATCGCCTTCGACGTCTCGCCGCTCTCGCACGAGCGGACGGGCGTGAACAACTACATCCGCGGCTCGCTGCGGGGGCTCGCCGAGGCGGCCGCCCGCGACGGCGACGAGGTGGTCGCGTTCGCGCCGACCTCGCCGGAGGGCCGCCGCGCGATCCCCGAGGCGCTCGCGGGGATTCCGCTCGAGCTGCGGCTCGCAGACGCTGCTCGGCGCGCACGCCTGGCGCACCGCCTGGTCGCGGCTCGGCTGGCCGCCCGCCGAGCGCTGGCTCGGCCCCTTCGACGTGCTCCACTTCACCGACTGGATGTACCCGCCGCAGCGGGCCGGGCTGCGCGCGACGACGATCCACGACCTCGTCCCGCTGCACTTCCCGGAGTGGGTGACGGGCCGGACCCGCGTCGATGCACGGCCGCAAGTACGCGAACGCGGCCCGCACCTGCGACGTGATCTTCGCCAACTCGGCGTTCACCGCCGACGACACCGCCGCGACGCTCGGCTTCCCGCGCGAGCGGATCGTCGTCGCGCACCCCGGGATCGGCGCGGAGTTCACGTTCCGACGGGCCCGAGGCGCAGCGCCCGCAGCCGTACCTGCTCACCGTCGCGACGCTCGAGCCGCGGAAGAACCTCGGGACGCTCGTCGAGGCCTTCGCGCTCCTCGCCGACACCGGCCTCGAGCTCGCTGGTCGTCGGCGGGCAGGGCTGGGGCGAGCAGCCTCGGCTCGACCGGCCGGGCGTCGCCCGGCTCGGCCGCGTCGCCGACGACGAGCTCGCGCGGCTCTACCGCGGCGCCGCGGCGGTCGTCGTACCCGTCGCGCTTCGAGGGCTTCGGGATGCCGATCACCGAGGCGATGGCCTGCGGCGCGCCCGTCGTCGCCTCCTCGCATCCCGTCGCTGGACGAGGCGTGCGGCGACGCGGCCCTCCGCGCCGACCCCGAGAGCCCCGAGGCGATCGCCGCCGCGGTCCGCGAGGCGCTCGCCCGCCGCGACGAGCTGCGCGAGCGCGGTCTCGCCCACGCCGCGAGCTTCTCCTGGCAGCGCACCGGGGAGCTCTTCCTCGAGGGGTACCGGCGATTCTCGTAGGGATCGACACGACGCCGCTCCTGCAGACGCGGGCCGGCACCGCGCGCTACCTGCGCGGGCTGCTCGGCGCACCTCGACGTCCCCGTCCTCGAGATGTCCTTTCCGGCCACGTCCCGCCTGCGCTCGGCCGCCGCGGACGCCCTCTGGTACCCGCGCCTGCAGGTCCGCGGTGCCGACGTCCTCCACTGCCCGACGTTCCGCGGCCCGTTCTCCTCGCCGCGCACCGCTCGTCGTGACCGTGCACGACCTCGCCGTGCTGCGCCAGCCGGAGTGGTTCAACGGCTGGACGCGGACGTACTCGCGGCTCGCCGTGCCGCGCGTCGTCGGCGCCGCCGACCGCGTGATCGCGGTCTCCGAGTTCACGAGCAGGGAGCTGATCGAGCTGCTCGCGGTCCCGGCGGCGAAGATCCGCGTCGTGCCGAACGCCGTCGAGGACGTGTTCACGCCCGAGGGGCCGCGCGCCGAGGGCGACTACGTGCTCGCCGTCGGGACGCTCGAGCCGCGAAAGAACCTCGGCCGGATCGCCGCAGCCGTCGAGGGGGAGCTGCGCGTCGTCGGGGGCCGCGGCTGGGGTGGCGTCGAGCCGCCGGCGAACGTCGTCTGGCTCGGCGAGGTCGGCGACGACGAGCTCGCCCGCGCTCTACCGCGGCGCGCGCTGCCTCGTCTACGCGTCGCTCTACGAGGGCTTCGGGATCCCGGTCGCCGAGGCGCTCGCCTGCGGCTGCGCGGTCGTGACGAGCCGCGACAGCCCGATGGCCGAGCTCGCCGGCGCCGACGCCGTCTACGTCGACCCGACCGACGTCGCCTCGATCCGCGACGGGATCGCGCGGGCGTTCGCGCCCGAGCCGCGGCGGATCGCCTCGTGGGCCGACGTCGCCGCCGCCACGCAGGCCGTCTACGAGGAGGTCGCGTGATCCTCATCGACGCCGACGTCCTCGGCCGCGAGCGCACCGGCGACGAGACCTACGTGACGAACCTGCTCCGCGAGCTCCCGGGCGCCGCGCCCGACCTGCGCTTCGCGGCGGTGACCCGGCACCCGGAGCTCGTGCCCGACGGCGTCGAGCCGATCGCCCTGCCGGCCCGCTTCCAGGAGACGCGGATGGCCCTGACCGCTGCCGCGCCTGCTCCGCCGCCTCCGGCCGGACCTCGCGCACTTCCAGCACGCGCTCCCGCTCGGCTGGCGGGGCCGCTCGGTCGTCACGTTGCACGACCTCTCGTTCGAGGACGCCGACTCCGCGATGGGCCTGCTCGACCGGCTCACCTTCCGGCTGGTCGTGCCGCGCGCGGCCCGGGGCGCCGACCAGGTGCTCACCGTGTCCGAGCGGACGAAGCGCGACGTGGTCGCCCGCTACGGGGTGCGCCCGGAGAAGGTGACGGTCACCCCGAACGGCGTCGACCCGAGCTTCACCGCCGGCGGCGCCCATGACGGCTACCTGCTCTTCGTCGGCGCGATCCAGGAGCGCAAGAACCCGCTTGCGGCGCTCGAGGCCGCCCGCGCCGTCGGGCTGCCGCTCGTCGTGGCCGGGCCGGAGAAGGACGCCGAGCTCGCGCGTGCGCTGCGCGACGCGCGGCGCCGACCTGCGCGGCTACGTCCCGAAGGGCGAGCTCGCCGACCTCTACCGCGGCGCGGCGGCGCTCGTCCTGCCGTCGCGGTTCGAGGGGTTCGGCCTGCCGGTGCTCGAGGCGATGGCCTGCGGGACGCCGGTGGTCGCGGCCGCCGAGCCCGCGCTGCGTCGAGGTCGCAGGCGAGGCCGCGGTCTACGCCGACGACGGCGACTTCGGCGCGGCGGCACGGCGGGCGCTCGCCGACCGGGTGCGCCTCTCGGCCGCCGGGCTCGAGCGGGCGAAGCTCTTCTCGTGGGCGGAGACGGCCAGGCGAACGGTCGACGTGTACCGGCGAGTGCTCGCGTGAAGGTCTCGGCGATCGTCGTCTCGCACGGGAACGCGGCCGAGCTCGCCCGGGCGCTGCCGGCGCTCGCGCCGCAGGTCGACGAGCTGCTCGTGATCGCGAACGTGCCCGGCTCGGCGCCGCCCGGCCTCGAGGCGCTCGCCAACGCGCGCCCGCTCGGCTTCGCCGCGAACCTCAACCTCGGCCTTGCCCGCACGAGCGGGGAAGCCGTCCTCTCGGTCAATCCGGACGCCGTCGCCCAGCCGGACGCCGTCGCGGCGCTGCGCGAGTTCATGGCCGGCCGGCCGCGCTGCGGGGTCGCGGGGCCGCGCATGGTCTACCCCGACGGCAGCCCGCAGCCCTCCCGGCGCCGGTTCCCGACCGTGAGCGGCACGGTCGTCCGGCGCACGCCGCTCCGGAAGCTCGTTCCCCAGCGCCACCATCTTCACCTCGACGAGCCCGCCCCCGGCGAGCCGGTGCAGGCCGACTGGATGCTCGGCGGCTTCCTGCTCCTGCGACGGTCGATGCTCGAGGAGCTCGGCGGCTTCGACGAGCGCTTCCGGCTCTACGGCGAGGACATCGACCTCCAGTACCGCGCCATGCAAGCCGGCTGGGAGCGCTGGTACGTCCCGGCGGCGGTCGTCTCGCACGAGCACAAGGCGGAGACCGACAAGCGCTGGCTGACACGCCGCACGCTCTGGCACTGGCGGGGGATCCTGCGCTTCGTCCGCAAGCATCCCGAGCGGCTGCGCGCGCTCTAGGAGAGCCTGCTCACCGCCGGCCCGCCGGGACGAACCTGAACGAGATCTGGGCTCCGAGCTGCCGGGGGTCGGAGGCCGATGGCGGAATCGGATCCGGGATCCGCACCTCGACCCGCACCGGCGTCCTGGCGACCGGGATCGAAACCGTCTTCTGCGTGGCGTTGCGGACGAGCGTGAACAGGACCCTGTGGATCCGCCCGAGCTGCAGCGCCTGGTTCTGGTCGATCCGGACGGCGCCGACGCGAATGTGGACCCGCGCCGGCGGCGCCGACCCGTTGTAGGCGAGGCGCGAGAGCGTCACCCGAAGCGTGCCCCGCTCGCCCGGCTTGAAATACGTGTACGCGCACCAGGTCTGGCACCAGCCGTCGGGAGTGACCGCCTGCGAGGTCTGGGCGAGGTGCCACGGATGCAGCTGCCGGTACAGGGTCATCGATCCCTGCCGCCACACGACGGGCGCGTCGAGGGCGACGCCCCCGTCGGTGAGCACGTACGGGTCGCCCGTGTAGTCCGAGAGCAGGCCCGTGGCCGAGAGCAGCCCGGGAATGGCGGTCGGGCCGGGGCCGGGCGCCGTGTTGTCGAGGCTGTCGACGTTCGCGATCGAGCGGTTCCAGAACTCGGTCAGCCAGAGGTTGTTGGCCGAGACGGACTGGCCGAGATAGGTGACCGGCCGGCCCTGGTCGTGCGCGTCGACCCAGTCGAGCCGCGCCGGCAGGTTGGCTCGGAACGCGTTCGCCGCCTTGTCGATGCCGGCCGTCATCGCGATCTCACCGGCGAGCAGCCAGACGAGCAGGAGCGCCAGCGCCGCCGGCGCCACGCCCCGACGACGGCGCGCCGCCAGGATGACCAGCGAGAGGGCGAACACCCCGAAGAGGCCGATGCGCAGGTCGCGAAGGCTCCAGTGCCGGTAGTTGGCGAGAACGGCGGGGATCGCCGACCCGGGCGCCTCGAAGTACGGGTAGCCGGTCTGGATCCCCTTCAGGACCAGGATCAGCGCGACGAACAGGGCCGCTGCCCCGACGGCGCGCCAGTCGATGCGCTTCGACTCGAGGACGAGCGCGGTTCCGATCAGCAGCAACGGGCCGAGGTAGATCAGGTTCCGCTCCTCCCAGAAGGTCCCGAACACGGTCGAGAGGTAGGCGGCCTTGTCGGCGGCGTAGACCCCGAGGCAGAGGACGGTCGCCGCCGTCCAGGCGGCGAACGCGCGGTAGGTCGGATCGCCGCGGCGCTCCGGCAGGTGCAGCGAGGCGAGACCGCCGATCACGGGCAGGATCCCCATCCCGATCGTGAACGAGAGCCCTGCCCGGAGCCCGAGGTCGACGATCCTGCTCTTGTAGTTCTCCGTCGTCACCTGCCATTCCGCGACGTGCTGGAGGACGACGCGGTTAAAGAGGAAGAGGGCGCCGACGAGCAGCACGACGGCGCCGAGCGTGTCGCCCCGCGTCCAGTTCCTGCGGAAGGCCCGCCCGCGCGGCCCGGTCACCCAGAGGCCCGCCGCCGCGATCGCGAGCGCGGCCGGGAGCGTCACGGACTCGCGCTGCTTGATCAGGTATCCACCGACGGTGAAGGCCACCGCCAGGAAGACGTCGAGCCGCTTCCCGGAGCGCAGGGCCCGGACGGCGAGCCACGAGCAGAGCGCGTAGTAGGGGTAGAAGGCGACCTCGGGGATGATCGAGGTGACGTACGCCATCCCCGGGGCGGCGACGGAGAGGACGGCGACGATCACGGCGCTGCGCCGGCTCACGAGCATCCGCGCGAGCAGGTAGGTCGGGATCGCGGCCAGCGGCATCATCACGGCGTTCGCGTACTTGACCGCCGCGTACGCCGCCGCCGTCGAGTGGATCCACCAGAAGGGCGCGATCGCGAACGCGTACAGCGACTTGAAGTAGATCGGCTGTCCACGGCGCGCCGCATGTCCCGTCGCGGCGATCGAACGGGAGATCTGCGTCCATTCGAGCTCGTCTCCGAAGAGCCACGGCGTCTTGCGCGTCCACGCCTCGACGGCATAGAAGACGAGCACGGCGAGGACGAGCGCGCACACCGGGACGGCGGCGAGCAGCGCGTCGACGAAGGTACGGTCCCGCCGGCGGGCGCCGGGGTTCTGGGCTGAGACCGACGTCACCGAACGGTCATTCTGCCGCCGCGCCGGTGACCGGCGGGGCGAGGTCGATCTCACGCCGCACGAAGCGGCACGGGATCTCCGCTCGGGTGCAGGCGGCGATCACCGCATCGAGCGTCTCCGGGGGCGCGTCGGGAATCGTGACCAGCACGAGATCGGGGTGCGACCGGACGAGCACCTGGGGGAGCTCCTCCGTCGTCCCGAGAACCCGGACGCCGTGGACGCTGCGGCGGTGGAGATGCTTGTTGTCGTCGACGAACCCGACGACCCGTTCCCCGACCGTCTCCCGGAGCTCCCGCATCGTGCTCCGCCCGGAGCGTCCGGCGCCGACGATCAGCGTCCGCCGGGCGCTCCGGTCGCGCACCGTCCGCGAGCCGGTCACGATCGTCCGCTCGGCGAGCCTCGATCCGGCGATCGCGATCATGCAGATCAGCGCGTCGACGACGAAGAACGAGGGCTTGAAGTCGCGCATGTTCTGGGTCAGGACCATGAAGCAGAGCGCGGCCGCTTCCGACACGATCACGGCCGCGGCCGCGGCCGCGGCGTCGCGCGCACCCGCGAAGCGCCAGACCGAGCGGTAGAGGCCGAACGGGATGAAGGCGAGGTAGCGCGCGGTCAGGATCACGGGCAGCGTCAGGTCGCGGATGAACCGCTGGGTGGTCGTGCCGGGCCAGCCGAACTCGATCACGTAGGCGGCCATGAACGAGGCGGTGATGAGGAAGAAGTCGACGGCGACCTCGACGAGCCGGCGCCAGTGGACGGCGAACACCTCGCTGAGCGCGAGCGGCTCCCCGAGCGGGAGCGGCCGCCGGTCGACGTCGGCGAGGAAGCTCGCGAACTGCACGAGGAGCGCGAACGTGAGGACGACCCCGGGGATCGTGTAGCGGTAGTTGTCGAGCACCGTGTAGGCGAGGCTCGAGCCCCCGATGCAGAGCGAGATCAGCGCGAGCAGCGCCACCGCGTGGCGCTCGGAGAGGCCGAAGCGGACGAGCCGGTGCGAGGTGTGGTCGCGCCCCCCCTGGTAGATCGGCCGGCCGTCCAGCAGCCTCGCGACGGTCACGAGCGTCGTGTCGAGGATCGGGACTGCGAGCACGAGGATCGGCAGGATGAGCGTCGCGACCGTCGTTCCCGCAACCCGCCAGCTCGCCGTGAGCCCGAGCGCGGCGAGCGCGAAGCCGAGCGTCTGGCTCCCGGAGTCGCCCATGAAGACGAGCGCGCCGCCACGCCGGAGGTTGAAGGGCAGGAAGCCGACGCAGGCGAGCGCACCGGCGAGCGCGAAGGCGAGTGCCGCGTCGTCCGGGTGGACGGTGACGGCGTCGACCGCGAAGAAGCCGAAGGCGATCGCGGCGAGCGACGCGGCGAGCCCGTCCATGTTGTCGAGGAGGTTGAACGCGTTCGCGACCCCGATCAGCCAGAGCACCGCGATCGCGTCACCGATCACCTGGTTGTGGACGAGCTGGACATGCGTGCCCGTCGAGAGCACGATCGCGCAGGCGATGCCCTGCGCGAAGAGCTTCGCGAGCGGCGGGAGCCCGTAGAGATCGTCGGCCAGCCCCGCCGCGAACACGACCGCGACCGCAGCGTAGATCCCGACGAAGGCCTCGTCGGCGGTGAACGCACCCGCCGCGATCGCGGCCCAGAGCCCTGCGCTGAAGCCGATGAAGATCCCGATTCCGCCGAGGCTCGGGGTCGGCGTCTCGTGCCAGCGCTCGCTCGACGGGACGGCGACGATCCGCTTCGCGAGCGGCGTCCGGAGCAGCAGCCAGATCGCGGCCGAAGCCGCCGGCAGGGCGATGATCGCCACGGCGGTGCTCACGGGCGCTGAGGGTAACGAACCGCCGTTAGCACGTTGTGAGGACGCTACTGCGGAATCCGGCTGGACGCCAGGGCTGCGCGTAGCGTCTCCACCTGCGCCCGCACGCGGGCCGTGGAGGGAATAACCCGAATTCGGCACCGTTCCGGCACCGTTCCGGCACCGTTCCGGCACGGTCCCGTAGCAAAGGACACCTTGCGCGCGCGCTACGCTCGTTCCTCTCCCCGGGGCGGGTGGGGGCTAGGGATGGAGCGAGCCGCGGACGGCGCCGGCCCGGCTCGCGCGAGAGTGCCGCTCCGGCGGCGAACGGGCGGCGCGCGTCCGCCTGCCCGGCGTGTGACGACCAGGCAACGGGGCCGGCTGGCCCTAGACTGAACCGGATGGCCGTCTATGCCGATCTCGTCCGGTACCGCGAGCTGTTCGCGAACCTCTTCCGCCGCGACTTCCAGGCGAAGTACCGCGGGTCGGCGCTCGGGGTGCTCTGGTCGCTCGTCAACCCCCTCGCCCTGATGGTCGTCTACCTGGTCGTCTTCGGACTGCTCTGGAACAACAGGTCCGGCAAGATCCCGCACTACGCGATCTACCTGCTCGCCGGGATCACCTGCTGGCTCTTCTTCGCGGTCTCCCTGCAGACCGCGTCGCGGTCGATGGTCGAGAGCGCCGACCTGATCAGGAAGGTCCGCTTCCCGCGGCAGCTCGTCGCGTTCTCGGTCGTCGCCACCCAGGCGGTCACCTTCGCCGTCATGCTCGCGATCCTCGTCGTGCTCTCGCTCGTCTTCATCCCCGGCTCGCGCTCGACGGTCTGGCTCGTCGTGCCGCTCGCGCCGCTGTTCGTGGGGCTCGTCGCGGGTGTCGCGCTCGTCGTCGCGTGCCTCAACGTCCTCTTCCGCGACGTCGAGCACATCCTCACGGCCGCGCTCTTCCCCTGGTTCTTCCTGACGCCCATCCTCTGGAACTTCGCGACGCTCCCGCCGAGCGCCCAGGCTCACCACAAGCTGCTCGAGGCGCTCCGCTGGGGGAACTTCGTCACCCCTCCCATGACCGCCCTCCGCGACACCGTCTGGCTCGGCCGCGCACCCCGGGCGGCCGACGTGATCTATCTCGCCGTCGCCGCCGTCGTCGCCCTCGCGCTGGGCGCGTTCGTCTTCAGCCGGATCGACGATCGGCTCGCGGTCGAGCTCTGAGCCCGGGCCCACGGCCCGCAGGTCGCGCGACGAGGACGATCCGGCCGTCGTAGACCCACGGCTCACCCTCCGGGGCGGCAAAGGCGGGGAGACCCGCAACGTCCGGAAGACGCTCGAGCTCGACTCCCTCGAGGACGGAGGGGCAGAGGAGCGGATGCGGGAAGCTCGGGATCCGCCCGGGGCCGGGCTCGTACGGGGCGAGCGGGCGCGGGCGGCGCCGCCCGAGACCGGCAATCCACTCGATCGCACCCGCAACCACCCCGTACCCGTCCGCATGAGCAGCGGCGACGCGCTCGACCCAGTCCGGCGCGGGCTCGACCCAGCCGGGCAACTCCGCACGGGGCGCACCGGCTCGGGGCGCCACCTCGACCTCGACCGAGACCAGGTCGCTTCCGAGCTCGGAGAACCAGGCCCGGTGCTCGGCCACCAGGTCCCAGGCGAAGCGGTATGAGCCGGGGGGGATCGGAGCCCGGACGCGAGCCTCGACCGAGACTCGCTCTCCGGGGGCGACCGGTGGCAACGGCGTCCGCTCGCCGTCCCAGACGATCGGGTTGTCGCGGTCGTCGAGCCAGTGATACGAGAGGAGAACGGTCTCCCGCCAGGCGACGGTGCCGCCGTTCTCGAGCTCGACGCATGCCTTGCCGACGATGCCTGCGTGCGGCTCGTCGAGCGTCCAGTCGCCCCAGCGGACGGCAAGCGGCCCTTGCGTCATTGGGCGGCTAGTCTAGGGCGCGTGGACCCGCTGCTCGTGCGCGCCGCGCGGCGCGAGCCCGTCGAGCGGACTCCCGTGTGGTTCATGCGACAGGCCGGCCGGTCGCTTCCCGAGTACCGGCAGGTCAGGGAGCGGCACGGATTCTTCGAGATCAACCGATCCGCGGAGCTCACGGCCTTGGTCACGCTGCAGCCCGTCCGCCGGCACGGCGTCGACGCGGCGGTGATCTTCGCGGACATCATGACGCCGGTCGTCCCGATGGGGATCGACGTCGAGCTTGTCGAAGGCGTCGGCCCCGTCGTTCGCGAGCCGATCCGCACCGCGGCCGACGTCGAGCGGCTCCGGGTGCCGGAGCCCGAGGAGGCGGTCGCACCGGTTCTCGACGCGATCGGGATCGTCCGGCGCGAGCTCGAGCCCGAACGGGCGGTGGTGGGCTTCTGCGGCGGCCCCTTCACCGTCGCCGGTTATCTCGTCGAGGGGAAGCCGTCACGAGACTTCGCCGTCACGAAGACGCTGATGTACCGCGAGCCGGTCGTCTGGCATGGGTTGCTCGAGAAGCTCGCGGAGACGTTCGCCGCCTACGCCGTCGCCCAGGCACGGGCCGGCGCGGACGCCGTCCAGCTGTTCGACTCCTGGGCAGGGGCGCTCTCACGCTCCGACTACGAGGAGTTCGCGGCGCGCTGGTCGACCCTGGTGCTCGCAGCGCTCGACGCGGCCGGCGTGCCCTCGATCCACTTCGGGACCGGGACGGCGACGCTCCTGCCGGCGATGGCGGCCGCGGGCGGCGACGTGATCGGGCTCGACTGGCGGATCACGCTCGACGACGGCTGGGCGGCGGCTGGCGAGGACCGGGCGGTGCAGGGGAACCTCGATCCCGCCGTGCTCCTCGGCCCGTGGGAGCGGGTCGAAGCCGCCGCTCTGAAGGTGCTCGCCCGCGCCGGGGGCCGCAGCGGCCACATCTTCAACCTCGGTCACGGCGTCCTGCCCGGCACCGACCCCGACGTGCCCGGCCGCCTGCGCGAGCTCGTCCACGCAGCCACGGCCGTCGGGCCCGAGACGGCGGGGAGAAATCACACTTCCGGCACGCCGGCGTGACGATGGACACCTTGCGCGCCCGCTACGGTTGTTCATCTCCCCGAGGGTGGGTGGGGGCTAGGGATGGAAGCCGGCGAGCCGGCCGGGTCGGCTAGCGTTTTCGGAGTGAGCGCCGACGTCGTCTCGATGGGCTGCGGGTCGCCGGCGCGGCTCGACCACGTCACCGCCCCCGACGCCGATCGGCGCCCGTGAAGCCGGGCCAGATCCTCGTCGACCGCGTGTCGCAGCGCTTCCGCGTCTCGGAGCGACCCTACCGAACGCTGAAGGACATGGTCGTCGCCCGGGGGCGGACCGAGACGACGGAGATCTGGGCGCTCCGCGACGTCTCCGTGTCGGTCGAGCCTGGCGAGGCGCTCGGCCTCGTCGGGCGCAACGGCTCCGGGAAGACGACCCTCCTGCGGCTGGTCTCGGGCATCTTCAGGCCCACGTCGGGCCGCATCGCGGTCGGCGGCCGCATCGGCTCGCTCCTCGAGCTCGGCGCCGGCTTCCATCCGGACTTCACCGGCCGCGAGAACGTCTACCTGAACGGCTCGATCCACGGGCTCTCGCGTGCCCGCATCCGCGAGGTGATGGACGAGATCGTCGCGTTCGCCGAGCTCGAGCGGGCGATCGACCTCCCTGTCCGCACGTACTCATCGGGCATGTACATGCGGCTCGGGTTCTCGGTCGCGGCCCACATCCAGGCTGACGTCCTGCTCCTCGACGAGGTCTTCGCGGTCGGGGACGAGGACTTCCGGCGGAAGTGCTTCGGAAAGATCCGCGAGTTCAAGAACCGCGGCGGCACGATCGTCTTCGTCTCGCATGACGCCGAGGCGGTCGAACGGCTCTGCGACCGCTCGGTCCTGCTCCGGCGCGGCGCCGTCGTGTTCAACGGCGAGACCCGGGAGGCGATCGCCGAGTACCGCCGGCTGCTCGCGGGCGAGCGAAGCCCGGACGAGCTCGCGGCCGGCCTGCGCGAATGGGGAAGCGGCGAGGCGCAGATCGTCTCGGCCCGGCTGCTCGACGCGGACGACGGCGAGCGGACTCAGTTCGCAGCGGGCGAGCCGGCCGTGCTCGAGCTCGTCGTGGCCTCCGACGCGAACGTCCCGCCGCCCGGCGTCTCGCTCGAGCTTCGCGACAACGGCGGCGTCGTCCTCGGCGGATTGACCCAGGCGACGGCGCCGCTCGGCTGGGGAGCCGAGCACGGGACGCGGACTCTGCGCTTCGCGATGGAGCGCCTGCCCCTCGCGGACGGCCACTTCCACCTCCGGTGCGCGCTCGTCGAGGCCGACGGCGGCCGGCTGCTGCACTCGCTCGACGACGCCGTCCAGTTCTTCGTCTTCCCCGCCGGCACCGAGACCGGGGCCATCCTGCTCGACGGGCGCTGGACCTTGCAGGAGATCGACGCTTCCGCGCCAATCGGGTCGCCATGAGCTCACGCAGCTGTCCCGATTGGCCGCAGTTGATGGAGCTCGCGCCCGAGCTCCAGTTCAAGCACTTCACCCTCCGCGAGGCCCAGCTTCCCGCCGATGCGCTCGTCAACCTCGAGGGCGTCGACTTCGACACCCTCGCCATCTGCTGCGACCTCGACTCGCACGTCTTCTATGCCGAGCACACCGACCCGGCGGTCGCGAAGGCGCTCCAGGACTCGCACTGGTTCGACCTGCGCGAGTGGGCCGAACGCTCGCCGGGCGTCGACACCACCTGAGACCGGCAGGCCCGAGCCACGACGCCCGGCGGCGTCGCACGGCCGGCTGCCGTCGTCGCGGCGGTAGTGTCCCGGGGGCATGCCGTCGCTCGTCGTTCCCTTCCGCGGTTGGAAGGGCAAGACCCGGCTCGGGCCACTACCGGCCGCGGGGCGGTCGGCGCTGGCGTGCGCAATGCTCGACGACGTCGTCGACGCCTGTACCGCGGTCGGCCCCACGTTCGTCGTCGGCCCTGACGATCTCGAGGTGCCCGACGCCACCGTCGTCCCCGATCCGGGCGGCGGACAGGGCATTGCGGTGCGCGCCGGCCTCCACGCTGCCGCCGTCTCGGCGCCCGGCATCGGCCCACTGCTCGTCGTCAACGCCGACCTCGCCTGCGTGACGGCCCGCGACCTGCTCGCGCTCGCAAGCGCCGTACCGGAAGGAGGGCTCGCGCTGGCCCCGGCGGCCGACGGGACGACGAACGCGCTGGGCCTCTCCGCGCCGGAGCTCTTCGCCCCGGTCTACGGGCCCGGCAGCGCCGCACGCTTCGCCGCGCTTGGCGTCTCACGCATCGTCGATGCTCCGAATCTGATCGATGACGTCGACACGGTCGCCGACCTCGAGCGGCTCCGCAAGCGGCTCGGCCCGCACACGCGCAGCGTCCTGGCCTCGCTTCGCGCCGGATCCGCAGCGTGAGGGTGACCGTGCTCTCCGGCGGCGTCGGAGGTGCGCGGTTCCTGCGCGGGGTCGTATCTGTCGTCTCAGTTGACAACGTAACCATCATAGGCAACGTGGGGGACGACGTCGAGGTTCTGGGGCTGCACGTGGCGCCCGACCTCGACAGCATCCTCTACGCACTGGCAGGCATGGCCGACGAGGAGCGTGGCTGGGGACGGGCCGGCGAGACGTGGAACGCGCTCGAGACAGTCGCCGCGATCGGCGGCGAGACCTGGTTCCGCCTCGGCGACCGCGACCTCGGGCTCCACCTCGTGCGCACCCAGCTGCTGCAAGCCGGGGCGTCGCTCTCCGAGGCAACAGCCCGCCTCGCCGCGGCATTCGGCCTTCGCTGCGCGTTGCTGCCGGCAACGGACGACCCGCTGCGGACGTTGATCGAGACGCCCGCCGGCACGTTCGCCTTCCAGGAATGGTTCGTCGCACGCGGGCACCGCGACGAGGTCACCGGCGTCCACTACACGGGTGCCCCCGCCGCCGCTGCCGCACCCGGCGTGATCGAGGCGATCGCGCGCGCGGACGTGATTGCGATCGCGCCGAGCAACCCCTACGTCTCGATCGGGCCGATCCTCGCCGTCGCGGAGGTCCGCTCGGCGCTCGCGCGGCGGGCCGTCCCCTGTGTCGCGGTCAGCCCGCTGATCGGCGGTCGCGCGGTCAAGGGCCCCGCGGACAGAATGCTCGCGCGGCTAGCGGGCGGCACCTCGCCGGCCGCCGTCGCGGGCTGCTACGACGGCCTGATCGACGCGCTCGTGATCGATGAGGTCGACGCGCCCGCCGAGCTCCCCGCGGGCGTCAAGCCCGTTGTCGCGAAGACGCTGATGAGCGACGACGGCGCCCGCAGCCGGCTCGCGCACGCCGTTCTCGACGCGTTCGGGGCCCTTGCGTGATCGCCGGACCCGCCGTCCGGTGATCACGGTCATCCCGGTTGAAGGCCTGCCCGAGATCGCCGAGGGGGCAGACCTCGGCGCCGCGATCGCCGGCGCCGTCGAGCTCCAGTCCGGCGACATCGTGGTCATCGCCCAGAAGGCCGTCTCGAAGGCCGAGGGGCGCGTCATCCGACTCGACAGCGTCGAGCCTTCCCGGCGCGCCCGCGAGCTCGCCGGCCCAGAGACGGACCTCCGGCAGCTCGAGGTGATCCTGTCCGAGACCGCCCGCATCGTCCGTTCGCGAGGCGGGCTCGTGATCGCCGAGACCAGGCACGGCTTCGTGTGCGCGTCGGCCGGCGTCGACCACTCGAACGCCGTCGAGGAGGGAACGGTGATCCTGCTCCCGCTCGATCCGGACGAGAGCGCTCGCCGGATCCGCGCCTCGCTTCGCCGGCATGCCGGCCTCGAGCTCGCCGTCATCGTCACCGACTCCTTCGGCCGTCCCTTCCGGAGGGGCACCACGGACATCGCGATCGGCGTCGCCGGCCTCGCACCGCTGCGCGACCTCCGCGGCACGCTCGACCGGGCCGGCAAGCGCCTCCGCTCGACCCAGGTCGCCGTCGCCGACGAGATCGCCGCAGCCGCCGACCTCGTCCGCGCGACCAAGTCGGACGGCGTCCCCGTGGTAATCGTCAGGGGCATCGCCGCCGCAGGCGACGGCTCCGCCGCCGAGCTCGTGATCCCCGCGGATCGAGACCTCTTCCGCTGACCCCGGGCCGCCGGGGGACCAGCGACGACGATGCCTTGGCTACCTCGACGGGGCGGCTTCGCGCTCCTCGAGGGTCAGACCCCTTGACGAACGGCCGGGGCGCCGGCTCGCGCTCGGCCCGGGCGCGAAGTAGCGTTCCGGCAGTGGCCAGAGCCGGGCCTGAAGCTGGAGAGCTCTTCGTTCGCAAGCTGGTGCTCGCGGCCCTCGTGCTGTTCGGCCTCGTCGTGCTCCTCGGCTGGTTGACGAGCGGGTCGGCGAGCGATCAGGTCCGGCGCACGGTCCAGTCGCTGTTCGTAGATCCGGCAACCTCGAGGCAGACCGCCCACGTCGACACCTGCGACCAGATCGGCGCGAACAGCGAGGCGCGCATCTACCTCTGCAACGTCACCGCGACGAACTGCTCACGCTTCTTCCAGTTTGCCGTCTACCGGGAGTCGATCTTCGGCGCGACGCCCCTCTGGGCTCCAACCTACGCGTTGAGACACCCGTGCACGCCGATCCACTCCTGAGCTCCGGGCGGGTGCGATGCTCCAGGGCGCAGGTACGAACGCAGAGGACTATCGTTCGAGCTCGATCTCGGCCGGTCCCGACGAACGGGAGGAATCGTGCTTTCGAACAGACAAATCTCGGCGGTGCTCTGCTCGACCGATCTCGTGCGCAGCCAGCAGTTCTACGAGCGGCAGCTCGGGCTGACGCTCTCGGCGGAGACGATCCCGAACCACCTCCTCTTCGAGGGGGCCGACGGCACGACCCTCCTCGTCTACGGGCGGCCCGCCCCGAACGCCGCCGGGCACACGCAGGTCCGCTTCTGGACCGGCGATGTCGAGGCCGACGTCCGCGAGCTGTCGGCGCGGGGAGTCGTCTTCGAGGACTACGACTTCCCGGCCTTGAAGACGGTCGACCACGTTGCGACCACTCCCGGGATCGGCAAGTCGGCCTGGCTCAAGGATCCGGACGGGAACACGCTGGCGCTCTTCCAGCCGGAGTAGCACGACCCGGCAGCGGCTCCACGGAGCCCCGAGGGCTTGCGGCCGCGCCGCTCGGCGGGCTGCGCCTCAGCGCGCCGGGGGCGCGTACCGCCGGTGCAGCATCAGCGCATTCCCGTCGGGATCCTTGAAGAACGCCATGTGGCAGACGCCGGTGTCGAAGATCTCGCCGTCGAACGTCACGCCCTTCGCCTCGAGCTCCGAGCGAGCCTGCGCGACATCCGGCACGCGCAGCGCGATGGAGGCGCTGTGCGGCGCGGTGAACTCCGAGCCGACGTTGGTCGGATCGATCAGGTAGAGGCTGACGTTGCCGGTCGCGAACTCGGGCCAGCCGGCGCGGCCGGGCACCCGCGGCAGGCCGAGCGTCTCCTCGTAGAACCGCGTCGAACGCTCCAGATCGGTGACCGGCAGGGAGATGAAGTCCGTCCGCTCGACGATCATGGCCCGAAGCCTACCCGGGCCGAAAGAGGCGGGGCGCCGGCAGTGCCGGCGCCCCGCTGGGTTGGCGCTCACGCCCGGGAACGAGCCCGACCGCCTCCCCCGCTCTCCTCTACATCATTCCGGACATGTCCGGCATACCGCCGCCGGCGGCTGCGCCTGCCTTCTCCGGTGCGTCGGTGACGATCGCCTCCGTGGTGAGGATGTTCTTGCCGATCGACGCGGCGTTCTGCAGCGCCGACCGGGTGACCATCGTCGGGTCGATGATGCCGGACTTGACGAGATCCTCGACCTCGCCGCTGTCGACGTTCAGGCCCTGACCGGGCTTTGCCGAGCGGACCGACTGGATCACGACGGAGCTCTCGAGCCCGGCGTTTGCCGCCAGCTGCCGGAGCGGCTCCTCGAGCGAGCGGAGCACGATCTTGGCCCCCGTCTTCTCGTCGCCTTCGAGCGAGTCGAGCAGCGAGTCCTTGACCTTGTCGGCCGCGTTCAGCAGCGCGACGCCGCCGCCCGGGACGATCCCCTCCTCGAGCGCCGCACGGGTCGCCTGGAGGGCGTCCTCGACGCGGTGCTTCTTCTCCTTCATCTCGGTCTCGGTCGCAGCCCCGACCTTGACGACCGCAACGCCGCCGGACAGCTTGGCGAGGCGCTCCTGGAGCTTCTCACGGTCGAAGTCGGAGTCGGTCGTCTCGATCTCGGCCTTGATCTGCTTGATCCGGGCCTTGATCGCCTCGCTGTCGCCGGCACCGTCGATGATCGTGGTCGAGTCCTTGTCGACGACCACCTTGCGGGCGCGGCCGAGCTGCGAGAGCTTCGTGTTCTCGAGCTTGAGGCCCATCTCCTCGGTGATCACCTCGCCGCCGGCGAGCACGGCGATGTCCTCGAGCATCCGCTTGCGGCGGTCTCCGAAGCCGGGCGCCTTGACGGCGACGGCCTGGAAGGTGCCGCGCAGCTTGTTGACGACGATCGTCGCGAGCGACTCGCCCTCGACGTCCTCGGCCACGATCAGCAGCGGCTTGCCCGCCTGGATGACCTGCTCGAGCAGCGGCAGGAGGTCCTTGATGCCGCCGATCTTCTGGTTCGCGATCAGGATGTACGGATCGTCGAGCACGGCCTCCATGCGCTCGGCGTCGTTGACCATGTACGGCGACAGGTAGCCCTTGTCGAACTGCATGCCCTCGGTGAACTCGAGCTCGAGGCCGAAGGTCTGGCCCTCCTCGACGTTCACGACGCCGTCCTTGCCGACCTTCTCGATCGCGTCCGCGATCACGTCGCCGATCTCGCGCTCGCGCGAGGAGATCGTCGCCACACGGGCGATGTCCTCCTTGCCGCTGATCTCGACCGACTGCTTCTGAAGGTTGGCCACGACCGCTTCGACCGCCTTCTCGATCCCGCGCTTGAGCGCGATCGGGTTTGCGCCGGCCGACACGTTCTTCAGACCCTCGCGCACGATCGCCTGGGCGAGAACGGTCGCGGTGGTGGTGCCGTCGCCTGCGACGTCGTTCGTCGCCGTGGCGACCTCGCGGACGAGCTGGGCGCCCTGGTTCTCGAATGCGTCCTCGACCTCGATCTCGCGAGCGATCGTCACACCGTCGTTCGTGATCGTCGGGGCGCCGTACTTCTTGTCGAGGACGACGTAGCGTCCCTTCGGGCCAAGCGTGACCTTGACCGCGTCGGCGAGGATGTCCACGCCGCGCTGGAGCGAGCGGCGTGCGTCCTCGCTGAATTTCAGTTCCTTGTGAGCCATATCTGCGTATTCCTCTCTTATCCTAGGCCTTGACCTTGACCTTTGCGGGAGCGCCGACGACCTTGGCAAGCACGTCGCTCTCCCGCAGGATCAGGTAGTCGACACCCTCGACGCGAATCTCGGTGCCGCCGTACTTCGAAAAGACGACGGTGTCGCCCTCGGCGACGTCCATCGCGATGCGCTCGCCCGTGTCGGCGTTCCGGCCACCCGGCCCGGCTGCGATCACGTTCCCGCGCTGCGGCTTCTCGACCGCGGTATCGGGGAGAACGATGCCGCCGATCGTCGTCTGCTCTTCCTCGAGCGGCTCGACGATCAGGCGATCTCCCAGGGGCTTCAAATTCATGCGTTCAGACCTCCACTTCGCTGTGACAGCGTCTTCGTGAGAGACTCGAGTCTCTCTTTGTGACGAACTTGTGACACTGGTTGGCACTCTACCCTCCCGAGTGCCAACAGAAGCAGCATAGCTGACGGATCTGAGTCGAGCGCGCTAAGGTCGGGCCCGTGCGCCGCGAATTCTCGGCGGGTGGGGTTCTCGTTCGCAGGCAGCGGGGAAGGTGGGTGACGGCCGCGATCCGCCCCGCGGGCCGACCACCCGGCCTGTGGGTGCTGCCGAAGGGACAGATCGGCGAGGGCGAGAGCAGCGAGGCCGCAGCGGTGCGGGAGATCGCCGAGGAGACGGGGCTCCAGGGCCGGACGGTCGCGAAGCTCGGCGACGTCCGCTACTGGTTCAACTGGGAGGGCACGCGAGTCTTCAAGGTGGTGTCGTTCTTCCTCGTGCGCTACGAACGCGGCTGGCTCGGCGACATCCCGCCGGAATTCCGTCACGAGGTCGCCGCAACGGGCTGGCTGCCGCTCGCCGAGGCGCCGTCGCTGCTCGCCTACCCGGGAGAGCGCGAGATGGCAGCACGGGCGCTCGCGATCCTGGACGGCAACCAGGACGTATGATCGGAGCCGGTGACCCCGTTCGCGCTCAACTTCTACTCGCCGGTCGTCGAGGCGCAGCTTCGCTCCCACCGCAAGACCGCGACGATCCGGCTCGGCGACAAGTCGCGCAAGTACCAGAAGGGCATGATCGTCTCGGTGCTCGTGGGCGCGCGCTTCGGGCCTCGCCAGCACGTCTTCGACGCCGTGATCGACAAGGTCGAGGTCAAGCGCCTCTCCGAGCTCTCACCGCGCGAGATCGAGCACGACAACCCAGAGGTCCGCCGCGTCGACGAGATGGCGCATTTCCTGAGCCAGCTCTACAACCGCGAGGTCACCGAGGAGGACACGATCACCGTGATCCGGTTCTCCGCGATCAAGAACAACTCGCACTCGATCTGAGCGTCACTTCCCGGGCCTGCGGATCCTGATGCCGAAAAGCTCAGGCTCGCGGAGCCGGGCACCGCACTCCTCGCAATCCACGGCGAAGGTCGAGGAGAACGGCGCGGCGCACGCCGGACAGCGGTGGAGCAGCTCGCCGCCGCACCCGGGGCATTCGGCCGGGATCTCCGCCTCGAACTCCTCGAACCAGCGCCGGGCTGCGCCGCAGCGCAGGCACACCGCCGTCCAGTCGCCGAGCACCTTGCGGCGCTCCTCGCGCAGCCAGTCGGAGGCCTTGCCCACGGACTGGACCATAGCCGCCGAGACGGGACGTGCGACGCACGCGTTAGAGTGGCAGCGGCATGTCGATCGCGCGCGTCGCCGAGCCGAGTGGCTCGCTGCAGGAAGCGAAGGAATGGGGCCTCGATCGCGAGGATCTGCTCGGCATCTACCGCAACCTGCTCCTGACACGCGGGGTCGAGGAGCGCGGCCACATCCTCTACCGCCAGGGGAAGATCCCGGGCTCGTTCTACACCGGGCGCGGCAACGAGGCCTCCGCGGTCGCGATCGCGACGGCCATGGGCCGCGACGACGTCGGCACGCCGCTCCACCGCGACATGGGCGTGCACATCACCCGCGGCGTCGAGCCCTGGCGGATCTTCGCGAACTACATGGGCCGCGCCGACGGGCCGGCCAAGGGCAAGGACGGGAACGTCCACATGGCCGACCACCATCTCGGCCTCGTCGCGATGGTCTCGCACCTGCCGGCGATGCTGCCGGTGGCCGTCGGCTGCGCGCTCGCCTTCCGGATCAGGGAGGAGAAGCGCGTCGCGGTCGGCTGGTTCGGCGACGGCGCCTCGGCGCGCGGCGACACGCACGAGGCGATGAACTTCGCCGGCGTCCGCCACCTCCCGGTCGTGTTCGTCTGCGACAACAACCAGTGGGCCTACTCGACGCCGACATACCTCGAGTACAGCGCCGAGCACCTCGCCGACCGGGCGGCGACGTACGGCTTCGAGGGAGTGGTCGTCGACGGGACCGATGCGCTCGCCGTCTACCGCGAGGCCAAGCGGGCGATCGAGAAGGCGCGCGACGGCGGCGGCCCGACGCTGATCGAGAGCGTCACGCTGCGGATGGAGGGACACGCCGTCCACGACGACGCCTCCTACGTCCCCAAGGAGATGTTCGAGCAGTGGGCGGCGCGCGACCCGATCGACCGCTACCGCACCTGGCTGCGCGACCACGCCGACTTCAGCGACGAGGAGGAGGACGAGATCGTCGTCCACGTCAAGAAGCACCTGAACGACGCGCTCGAGCGGGCCGAGGCATCGCCGGAGCCCGACCCGGCCACGCTCCTCGAGGGCGTCTACGCCGACTCGGCGGAGCTCGACGCGCCGCACCACATGTAGACCCGAGATGGCCGAGCGGACCTACCTCCAGGCGATCAGCGACGGCCTCCGGCAGGAGATGCAGCACGACAAGCGCGTCTTCCTGATCGGCGAGGACATCGGCGTCTACGGCGGCGCCTTCAAGGTGACCCAGGGCTTCCAGGAGGAGTTCGGCAGCTGGCGGGTGATCGACGCGCCGCTCTCCGAGACGGCGATCCTCGGCGGCGCCACCGGCGCGGCGATGATGGGGCTGCGGCCGGTCGCGGAGATGCAGTTCGCCGACTTCATCTCCTGCGGCTGGGATCACCTCGTCACCGTCGCCTCCAAGCAGCACTGGCGCGCCGGCTCGCCGGTGCCGATCACGGTGCGGCTCCCGTCGGGCGGCGGCTTCTCGGGCGGGCCGTTCCACTCGCAGAACCCCGAGTCTTCCTTCGCGCACATCCCCGGCCTCAAGTGCGTCTGCCCGGCGACCCCCGCCGACGCGAAGGGCCTGATCATCTCGGCGATCGAGGACCCGAACCCCGTCCTCTTCTTCGAGCACAAGCACCTCTACCGCCATGTCAAGGGCGAGGTGCCGGACGAGCGCTACGCGATCCCGATCGGCGAGGCGCGCATCCACCAGGAGGGCGACGACGTGACGATCGTCACCTGGGGCGCGATGGTCTACACGGCCGAGGAGGCGGCCGCCCAGGTCGCCGATCTCTCCGTCGAGATCGTCGACCTCCGTTCGGTGCTCCCGTGGGACAAGGAGGCCGTGCTGGCATCGGTGCGGAAGACCTCGAAGGTGATCGTGCTCCACGAGGACACGCGCACCGGCGGCTTCGGCGCCGAGATCGCCGCGACGATCGCGGAGGAGGCCTTCGAGGACCTCGACGCGCCACCGAGGCGGATCACCGCGCCCGACACGCCGGTGCCGTTCGCGCCTGCGCTCGAGGCCGCCTTCATCCCGCAGGTGGCCGACGTCGTGGCAGGTCTGCGCGAGCTGGGCGCGTATTAATGGCAGGCTCACCCTGATGGCGACCGGGACGGCGATCGAGGTCGTGATGCCCCAGATGGGCGTCTCGGTCTCCGAGGGCACGGTGACGAAGTGGATGAAGAACGTCGGCGACACGGTCGCCTCCGACGAGACGCTGCTCGAGATCTCGACCGACAAGGTCGACACCGAGGTGCCGAGCCCCGGCTCCGGCGTGATCCAGGAGATCCTCGTCCAGGAAGGCGAGACCGTCGCGGTCGGCACCGTGCTCGCCCGCATCGGCGGCAAGCCCGCAGCGGCGCTCGAGCCCGAGGAGAGACCCGAGCTGCCGGCGGCGCTGATCGAGAAGGTGGCCGCCGCAGACGAGGTCGAGGCGGAGCCGCCGCCGGCCCCCGCAGTGGCGCCGCCGCCGGCACCCGAGCCCGAGCCCGAGCCGGCCGACGACGGCTCGGCGGACGGCGGCCACTTCTTCGTCTCCCCCGTCGTCGCCCGGATCGCCGCCGAGCACGGAATCGACCCGAGCGACGTCCCGGGCACCGGCCGCGACGGGCGCGTCACGAAGAAGGACATCCTGGCCTTCGTCGAGCTCGAGGCCGAGATCAGGCCCCGGGAGGCGCCGCCTGCGACTCCCCCGGCCCCGCCTGCAGCGCCGCCGGCGGCCTCGCCTCCGGTTCCGGCCGAAGCTCCGGCTCCGGCCGCACCCGCCCCCGTGGCCGGCGAGTCGCCGCAGCCGCTCGAGCCGGGCGAGACGATCGAGCCGATGAGCACCATGCGGCGCGGCATCGCCGAGCACATGCGCCGCTCGCTCGACACCGCCGCCCACGTGACGAGCGCGATCGAGGTCGACATGTCGAGAGTGGCCGGGATCCGCGAGCAGCTGAAGGCCGAGTTCCAGTCCTCCTACGGCCTCAACCCGACCTACCTCGCGTTCATCGCCCGCGCGACCGTCGACACGCTGCGCGACTGGCCGCTCGTCAATGCGGAGATCCGCGGCGAGTCGATCGTGACGCGCAGCTACGTCAACCTCGGCTTCGCCGTCGCACTCGACAGGCGGCAAGGGCCTGATCGTGCCGGTGCTGAAGAACGCCGAGGGGCTGAACCTGCTCGGGATGGTGCGCGGGATCGCCGACCTCGCCGAGCGCGCCCGGACGAAGAAGCTGCTGCCCGACGACGTCCAGGGCGGCACGTTCACGATCACGAACCCCGGCAGCTTCGGCACGTTCATGGGCACGCCGATCATCAACCAGCCGCAGACCGCGATCCTCGGCACCTACGCGGTCGTCAAGCGCCCCTGGGTGATCGCCGACGACCAGGGCCGCGACGCGATCGGCGATCCGCTCGATCATGAACCTGACCCTGACCTACGACCACCGCCTGGTCGACGGCGCCTACGGCGCCCAGTTCCTGCGCGACCTCGCAGACCGCCTTCAGAGCTGGGACGAGTAGGCGGCGGACGGCGCTCGCCGGCCGCCCCGCGCAGGTCGGGGGCGCGGCGAATGGACGGGTCAGTCTTGGAGGTCGCCGACGTCTGCGAGCGGCCGCAGACCGCCCCAGCGCGAGTCGGATTCGACGCTGAGGTCGAACTGGTCGAGGATCCGCAGGACGGTGTGGTCGACGATCTCGCCGATCTCGGTCGGGCGGGGATAGAACGCGGGCAGCGGCGGCAGGATCGTCCCGCCCGCCTCGCAGACGGTGAGCATGTTCCTCAGGTGGATGCTGCTGAGCGGTGTCTCGCGGACGGCCAGGACGAGCGGCCGACGCTCCTTCAGCGTCACGTCGGCGGCACGGCAGACGAGGTTGTGCGCGAAGCCGGTCGCGATGGCCGCGAGCGTCTTCGCGCTGCACGGCGCGATCACCATTCCCCGCGTCACGAACGACCCGCTCGAGACGGAAGCCGCCTGGTCGCTCTCACCGTGGACCACGTCCGCGAGCTCCTTCAGGTCGCGATAGCCGTAGTCGGTCTCCGTCTCGAGCGTCACCCGGGCCCAGCGCGTCACGATCAGGTGCGTCTCGACGGGAAGCTCCTGGAGCCGTTCCAGCAGCCGGACCCCGTAGATCGCCCCGGACGCCCCTGTCAGAGCGACGACCAGCCGCGGAATCATGCACCACCTCGGACGAGCCGCGCCATCGCCTCGATCGTAGCTACCGTGAGCCCGCAGATGCCGCGCGGCGCCTACCTGATGAACCTCGAGACGACCGGCTACCGGGAGGCCTGGGAGCTCCAGCGCTCGCTCGCCGCGGCGGTCTCGCAGGGCGCGATCCCCGACACGGTGATCCTGCTCGAGCATCCGCCGACCGTCACGCTCGGCCGGCGGACCGACGAGGGCGAAGTGCACATCCCTGCCGGGGTGGAGGTCGAGATCGTCGAGACCGACCGGGGCGGCAGGTCGACCTTCCACGGGCCCGGGCAGCTCGTCTGCTACCCGATCCTCGACCTCAAGCGCCACGGCAAGGACGTCAAGCTCTACTGCCGCAACCTCGAGGAGGCGATCCTCCGGACGCTCGCGTCCTTCGGTGTCTCAGGCGACCCGCATCGAAGGGCTGACCGGCGTCTGGCTGCAGCCGCCGCCGCGCAAGATCGCCTCGATCGGCGTCCACATCTCACGCTGGGTCACGACGCACGGCTACGCGCTCAACGTCGACCTCGATCCGGCGCCGTTCACCGACTGGATCACCGCCTGCGGGCTCGAGGACGCTGCGTTCACCTCGCTGGCGCGCGAGCTCGGCCGGACGGTCACCGTCGACGAGGTGCGGCCTGCCGCCGCCGCCGCCCTCGAGGAGGTCTTCGAGCTCGTCTTCGACGAGCTCCCGGGCGACGAGCCGGGCCTCTGGGCCCAGCCGCTTCACGCCCAGCTCGCCTGAGGCCGGCCGCCGCCGAACCAGGGGTCAGACCGCTTCAGCAAACCAGGGGTCAGACCCCGACGATCGAGCCGGTGCCGGGCCGCCCCTCCGCGGGCTCTAGACTCCCGGAGATGGAAGGCTCGCTTCCCGTCGCCGAGCGGCCCCGCCGGCCCGAGTGGATGAAGGTGCGCGCGCCGAGCGCGAGCACGCGCTACTTCGACGTCAAGAAGCTGATCCACGGCGCGAGCCTGAACACGATCTGCGAGGAGGCCCGCTGCCCGAACATCGCCGAGTGCTGGGGCCGCGGCACGGCCACCTTCCAGATCCTCGGCGACACGTGCACCCGCGCCTGCCGGTACTGCTACGTCCACTCGGGCACCCCGACCGACCCCGTCGATCCGCTGGAGCCGCTCCGGCTCGCGCAGACGGCGAAGGAGATGGGGCTGCACCACGTCGTCGTCACCTCGGTCGACCGCGACGACGTCCCCGACCGCGGCGCCGGCCACTACGCCGCGACCATTCGCGCCCTGCAGCACAGGCTCCCGGAGGCGACCGTCGAGGTGCTGACGCCCGACTTCCTCGGCGTCGAGGAGGAGGCGCTCGTCACCGTGATCGGCGCCCGCCCGGACGTGTTCAACCACAACATCGAGACCGTCCGGCGCCTGCACCGGCGGATGCGCGGCGGCAAGGCGAGCTACGACGGCGCCCTCGCGCTCCTCCGCCGGGCGAAGGAGCTCGCCGACTACCCGGTGCTGACGAAGAGCGGCATCATCGTCGGGCTCGGCGAGACGAACGACGAGGTCGTCGAGACGATGCGCGACCTGCGGGCCAACGGCGTCGACGTGGTCACGATCGGGCAGTACCTCCAGCCGAGCGCGAAGCACGCGCCGATCGACCGCTGGGTGCACCCCGACGAGTTCCGCTGGCTGCGCGAGCAGGGCGAGGCGCTCGGTTTCGGCTCGGTGTTCTCGGGCCCGCTCGTCCGCTCGAGCTACCGCGCCGACGAGCAGCGCCACGCGGCCGCCACCGGCCGCGGCGCGGTCGCGTACTGAGCCCGCTGCGGCCTCCTGCCGCCCGTACACTCGACGAGATGAGAGTGGTCGCCGCCATGCTCGTCGCCTTCGCTGCGCTCGCGGGAAGCTCCGCAGCGGCCGTGCCGCTCCCGCCGCAGGCGGCCGGGGTCGTCTCGTCGACCTCGCGCGCAGGGGCGCACCCGGTCGCGCTGACGTTCATCCTCCGCTACCGGATGCAGTGCGGCAGCCCCGGCAGGGCCCGGTCACGCTCGCGCTGCCGGCGGGGATGACCGTCCCCGCCAGGCTCGCGAAGACCTCCGTGCTCCTGAACGGGAAGACGCCGCCGTCGGTCGTGCTGAAAGGCTCGACGATCGTCGTCGGGATCGCCCGGCCGAGCTTCATCACCTGCGACGTGATCAGCGTCGGCACGCTGACGATCCTCGTCAAGCGCAGCGCGGGGATCGGCAACCCGAAGGCGAAGGGGACCTACACCTTCAAGGTGCAGGTGGGCTCGACGGTCAGGGGCCTGCCCCGGCTCCTGATCACGTAGCTGCAGCTAGACGTCGTGCGGCTTCGCCATCGCGGCGATAGTCGAGCGCCGCGTCGAGGATCGCGTCGTCGACGCCGGCCTCCCGTGCGACCTCGCGGAGCGAGCGGCCGGACGGCGGCGCCTCCTTGACGATCTCGCTCGCCCGGTCGTAGCCGATGTGCGGGTTGAGCGCCGTCGCCGCGGACAGCGTCAGCTCGGCGTAGCGCTCGCACTGCTCCCGGTTCGCCTCGATCCCGCGCACGCACTTGTCGGCGAGCAGGCGGGAGGCGGCGGCCAGCAGCCGGATCGAGTCGAGCAGGTTGCGTGCCATCAACGGAATGAAGACGTTCAGCTCGAAGTGGCCCTGCATGCCGCCGATCGCGATCGCCGTGTCGTTGCCGATCACCTGCGCGGCGACCTGGGTCACGACCTCGGGGATCACCGGGTTGACCTTGCCCGGCATGATCGACGAGCCCTTCTGCAGCTCGGGCAGGAAGATCTCGGCGAGCCCCGCGCGCGGGCCGGAGCCGAGGTAGCGCAGGTCGTTCGCGATCTTCGTCAGCGAGACCGCGACGACCTTGAGCGCGCCGGAGGCCTCGACGAGGCCGTCGCGGGCGGCCTGTGACTCGAACGGGTCGGCCGGAGGGCTGATCGTGAGCCCGGTCTCGGCGGCGAGCCGGGCGCGGACGCGCGCCGCGAACTCGGGGTGGGTGTTCAGGCCGGTGCCGACGGCAGTCCCGCCGAGCGGGATCTTCCCGAGCCGCCCGAGCGTCGCCTCGACCCGGGCGGAGCCCTCGCGCACCTGCGCCGCATAGCCGCCGAACTCCTGGCCGAGCGTCACCGGGACCGCGTCCATCCAGTGGGTGCGGCCCGACTTGACGACGTCGTCGAACTCGACCGCCTTCGCCCCGAGGGCAGCGGCCAGGCCGGCGAGCGCAGGCAGCAGGTCGCCGACGATCTCGCCGAGCGCCGCCAGGTGCACGGCCGACGGGAAGACGTCGTTCGACGACTGCCCCATGTTGACGTCGTCGTTCGGGTGCACGTCCTCGCCGGCGAGCTTCGCCATCACCTCGTTCGCGTTCATGTTCGACGAGGTGCCCGACCCGGTCTGGAAGACGTCGATCGGGAACTGGTCGTCGAGCTCTCCGCGGGCGATCCGGTCGCCGGCGGCGGCGATCCGCTCGGCCTTCCCGGCGTCGAGCAGGCCCAGCTCCGCGTTCACCCGGGCGGCCGCGGCCTTGATCCGGCCGAGCCAGCGGGCGACCGGCGCCGGGATCGGCTCCCCGGAGACCGGGAAGTTGTCGATCGCCTTCCGTGTCTCGCCGCCCCAGAGCTCCTCGGTCATGCCTTCGAGTCTAGTCGCCGCGCCGAGCGCAGCCGAGCAGCTCGTCCCAGGTGGAGAGCTTGACGCGCGGGCGGCCCTGCGCGGCCCCGAGCGCGCACTCGTGCGCGTCGATCGCCTCCCAGCCCGCGTAGTCGACGAGCTCGACGCCGCGCTCGCCGAGCAGCTGCTCCAGATCGCCGCCCGCCGCGTGCAGCAACCCGGCGGCGGCGTCCTCGAGCAGGTGCTCGGCGGTCTCGGTCGCGTCCTTGCTGTTCGTGCCGATGACGCCGCTCGGGCCGCGCTTGATCCAGCCGGCGCAGTAGAGGCCGCGGATCGGCCGGCCCGCCGCGTCGACCACCCGGCCTTCGACGTTCGGGATCGACGCCCCGGCTCTCGTCGAACGGGACGCCGGGCAGCGCGACGCCGCGGTAGCCGACGCTGCGCAGGACGATCCCGCACGGGATCGTCTCGCTCTCGCCGGTCGGGACCGCCCGGACCCGCCCGTCCTCGTCGGCGACGAGCGCGTTGCGGACGACCTCGACCGCCTCGACCCTGCCGTCGCCGAGGATCGCCACGGGCGAGGCGCGGAACCGGAGCAGCAAGCCGCTTGCGGCTTGCCCTCGGGAGGGCGCGCCGCGTACTCGCGCAGCAGCTCGAAGTTGCGGCGCGCGGTCGCGCGATCCGTCGGCGAGCGCAGCCTCGCTCGCCGGGTCGAGCTCGAGGTCGGCCGGGTCGACGATCACGTCGGCGCCGGCGAGCTCGCCGAGCTCCTTCAGCTCCGGGTTCGTGAACGCCGCCTGCGCCGGCCCGCGGCGGCCGAGCATCACGATCTCGCGGATCCCGGAGCCGACGATCGCCTCGATCGCGGCGTCGGTGGTGTCGGTCGGCGCGAGCTCCTCCCGCGTCAGGGCCAGCATCCGGGCGACGTCGACCGCGACGTTGCCGTTCCCGACCACGATCGCCCGCTCGCCCGAGAGGTCGAAGTCGAGCCCCTGGAAGTCGGGATGGCCGTTGTACCAGGCGACGAACGCCGTGGCCGGCCACGAGCCCGGCAGGTCCTCGCCGGGGATCCCGATCCGCCGGTCGGTCTGGGCGCCGACCGTGTAGACGACCGCGTCGTAGAGGCGCGCGAGCTCCGCCTGGGTGACGTCGCGCCCCACCTCGACGTTCCCGAAGAAGCGGAAGCCCGGGAGCTTCGCCGTCTTCTCGAACACGCGCGAGACGGCCTTGATCTCGGGATGGTCGGGGGCGACGCCGAGGCGGACGAGCCCCCACGGCGTCGGCAGCCGCTCGATCAGGTCGACGCCGGCCCCTGCCGCCAGGAGCGGCCCGGCCACGTAGAAGCCGGCCGGCCCCGAGCCGACCACCGCGACGCGCATGCCGATCGCTCAGCCGTTCGTTCGCGACGAAGACGGACGGCTAGTGGCTGCAGCCGGCGCCGTGCTCATGCCCGTCGCCTTCGTCGGCGACCTGGAAGCTGTGGCCGCAGCCGCACGAGCCGACGGCGTTCGGGTTGTCGACCTTGAACCCGGACTCCCGGAGCGACTCGACGAAGTCGACCGTCGCGCCCTTCAGGTACCGGGCGCTCGCCGGATCGACGACCACCCTGACGCCGAAGAACTCGGACTCGGCGTCCTCGCCCGTCGCGCCCCGGTCGAACCCGAGCGCGTACTCGAACCCGCCGCAGCCGCCGCCCTGGATCGCGACCCGCAGCACCTCGGCCTCGCCGGCCGGCTCCTGGCCATCAGCTCGCGCACCTTGTCGGCCGCGCGCTCGGTGAGCGTCACCGGCGCGTCCTCGGGCGCCGTCCGGGTGGTCTCGGTCGTCTCGATCGTCGCCATGCCGAAAGTGTACCGGCGGACCTCCGGGGACGAGCCGTGGTAGCGTCCGAATGCCCGGCCCTGCGCGGAGGAGAAGCGCGTGTTCAACGACTGGCTACCGTTCGCGATCTACGGGTTCTTCGCCCTCGTCATCCCGTCGACGATGATCGGCGCGAGCTTCCTGCTCTCGACGCGGCCGAAGCAGACGGTGCGCGCGCGGACGATCCCGTTCGAGTCCGGCGTCTCGGCCGGGCCGCCGCCCAAGCAGCGCTTCACGGTCAGCTTCTACCTCACGGCGATGCTCTTCATCCTCTTCGACATCGAGATCGTGTTCCTCTACCCGCTCGCGGTGATCCTCCACGAGCTGGCCTGGTTCGGCTTCCTCGAGTTCCTCGTCTTCCTGGCGATCCTGCTGCTCGCCTACGTCTACATCTGGCGCAAGGGAGCGCTCGAATGGCGATAGAGGAGGCGGCTGCGCGACCACGGGCTGCACTCGGAGCGGCTGCTCTGGCCGACGAAGGGGCCGGGCAAGTTCGAGACCGAGGTCGACGACCTGGAGCAGGAGGTGGGGCTGACGACGCTCGCGAAGGCGGTCGCCTGGGCGCAGACGAAGTCGATGTGGCCCGACACGTTCGGGCTCGCCTGCTGCGCGATCGAGATGATGTCGATCGTCTGGGCCCGCTACGACATCGCGCGCTTCGGGATGGAGGCGTTCCGCTCCTCGCCGCGCCAGGCCGACCTGCTGATCGTCTCCGGGCGCGTCTCGCACAAGATGGCTGCGCCGCTGCGCCAGATCTACGACCAGATGCTCGAGCCGAAGTGGGTGATCGCGATGGGCGCCTGCGCGAGCTCGGGCGGGATGTTCAACAACTACGCGATCCTCCAGTCGGTCGACAAGATCGTCGCCGGTCGACATCTACGTCCCCGGCTGCCCGCCGCGGCCCGAGCAGCTGATGGAGGGGATCATCCGGCTGCACGAGGCCGTGCAGGCCGGCGTCCCGCCGGCGTACGAGCTCCGGAGCGTCGCCCGGTGAGCTACGACGGCGTGCCGGGGCTCGTCTCGAGTCGAGGAGGCGCACGGCGAGACGACGCTCGTCGTCGACCCGGCGCGGCTCGTCGAGGCGTGCGTGCACCTGCGCGACGAGGAGGGCTTCAACTTCCTCTCCGACATCTCCGCCGCCGACTACCTCGGCTGGGGCGGCGCCGGCGTCTCGGGCTACATCGGGACGCCGGCGGGCCGCGACCTGAACCGGCCGATGACGCAGGGCCTCCAGACGCTGCCGCAGGCCGAAGCCGAAGCGGTTCGCGGTCAACTACCACCTGCTCTCGGTCTCCGCCGAACCGCGGCGCGTGCGCGTCCAGGTGTGGGTCGACGACGGCGAGCCCGTGCCGAGCGTGGTCGAGGTCTGGCCGACGGCCGACTGGCACGAGCGCGAGGCCTGGGACCTGATGGGCATCCCGATCGAGGGCCATCCCGAACCTGAAGCGGATCCTCATCGACGACGACTGGGAGGGCCACCCGCTGCGCAAGGACTACCCGATCGGCGGCGAGCCGGTCCGCTTCTCGGAGGACGAGTAGTGGCGATCGCACCCGAGACGACGCGTGCGCCGATCTACGAGGGCACGCGGATTCCGCATCCGATCCCGACCGTGCTGCGCGTCCCGGACGAGCTCCGCGCGACGGGCGACGTGCTGACGATCAACTTCGGCCCGAACCACCCCTCCACGCACGGCGTGCTGCGGCTGATCGTCGACCTCTACGGCGAGGACGTGGTCGGGCTCGAGGCGGTGATCGGCTACCTCCACACCGGCTTCGAGAAGAACATGGAGCAGAAGACGTGGTGGAAGGCGATCACCTACCCGGAGCGGATCGACTACCTCTCCTTCCAGAACAACGAGCTCGTGTTCGTGCTCGCGATCGAGAAGCTGCTCGGGCTCGAGACGCCGCCGAAGGCCTCGTGGATGCGCACGTGCCTCTGCGAGCTGAACCGGATCCACTCGCACCTGGTCTGGCTCGGCACGGCCGCGCTCGAGCTGGGGGCGATCTCGATGTTCTGGTACTGCTTCCGCGAGCGCGAGCAGATCCTCGACCTGTTCGAGATGGTCTGCGGGACGCGCATGCACACCCGCTACTTCCAGGCCGGCGGGCTCGCCGAGGACATCCCGCGCGGGTTCTTCCCGGAGGCGCGCAGGTTCGTCCGCTGGATGCCGAAGGCGGTCGACGAGTACGAGGGGCTCGTGGACAGGAACAAGATCTGGCTCGAGCGGACGGTCGGGCTCGGCCTCCTCTCGGCCGAGGACGCGATCGCGCTCGGGCAGTCGGGCCCGGTGCTGCGCGGCTCCGGGGTCGACTGGGACCTGCGGCGCGTGCAGCCGTACCTCAGCTACGCCGAGTGCGACTTCCGCGTGCCGGTGCACCACGAGGGCGACGTCTACGCCCGCTACCGCGTGCACATGGAGGAGATGCGCGAGTCGACGAAGATCGTCGCGCAGTGCCTCGACCGGCTCGAGGGCATGGAGGGCGAGCCGTGGATCGCCGACGACCGCAAGGTCGTGCTGCCGCCGCGCGAGGAGCTCCACACCTCGATGGAGTCGCTGATCCACCACTTCAAGATCGTCACCGAGGGCTACCGCGTCCCCGAGGGCGAGGTCTACACGACCGTCGAGTCGCCTCGCGGCGAGCTCGGCTGCTACGTCGTCTCGGACGGCGGGCCGAGGCCGTGGCGCGTGAAGTTCCGCGCCCCGTCGTTCGTCGCGCTGGAGGCGACCGCGACCTGCATGAGCGACGCGCTGATCGCGGACATGATCGCGATCGTCGGCTCGCTCGACACGGTCATGGGCGAGGTCGACAGGTGAGCCCGGCCGCGCTCTTCGACCGGATCCAGGAGCTCCGCGAGCGCTTCCCGGCGGGCTCCCGCTCGGCGACGCTGCCGGCGCTGCGGCTCGCGCAGGAGGAGCACGGCTGGCTCTCCCCCGACGCGATCCGCGAGGTCGCCGACGCGCTCGACCTCACGCCGGCCTACTGCCAGGCGGTCGCGTCCTTCTACGACATGTTCCACCTGGAGCCGATCGGGAGGCATCTCGTCGAGGTGTGCACGAACCTCTCCTGCGCGCTCGTCGGCGCCCAGCGCGTCGTCGACGCGTTCGAGCAGGAGCTCGGCGTGCGGGCGGGCGGGACGACTGCCGACGGCGAGGTCACCTTCCGCACCGTCGAGTGCCTCGGCGGCTGCGGCTACGCGACGGTCGTCGCGGTCGACCGCCGCTACCACCAGCACGTGAAGCCCGAGGACGTCCCCGGGATCGTGAAGGAGATCGGTGCCCGCCCGTAGCATGCTCCTGGCCGGCGCGGACGAGCGCGACCTGACGAAGCTCGCCGAGTACCAGGCGATCGGCGGCTACGCGGGCGTCCCGAAGGCCCGCAAGCTGAAGCCCGAGACGCTGATCGAGCGGCTGCTCGCGTCGAACCTCCGCGGCCGCGGCGGCGCGGGCTTCCCGATGGGCCGCAAGGCCTCGCTGATCGACCGGGCGAGCGAGAAGCCCAAGTACCTCGTCGTCAACGCCGACGAGTCCGAGCCCGGCGCGTTCAAGGACCGCGAGGTGATGGCGCGCGCCCCTCACCGCCTGATCGAGGGCTGCCTGATCGCCGCGCACGCGATCGAGGCGAAGGACGTCTTCATCTACATCCGCGGCGAGTACCTCGCCGAGTACGAGATCCTCGAACGGGCCGTCGGCGAGGCGCGGGCCGCCGGCCTGTTCGGAGACGTCGAGATCACCGTCTACCGCGGCGCCGGCGCGTACATCTGCGGCGAGGAGACGGCGCTGCTCGACTCGCTCGAGGGCCGCCGCGGGCAGCCGCGGCCGCGGCCGCCGTTCCCGCCGGTTCAGGGGCTCTTCAACGCCCCGACCCAGATCAACAACGTCTGCACGATCGCGACCGTGCCGGCGATCATCGAGCTCGGCCCGGCCAGGTTCGCGAAGATCGGCGTCGCGAGCTCGCCGGGGACGGCGATCTTCTCGATCTCCGGCAACGTCGCGCGGCCGGGGAACTACGAGCTCGAGCTCGGAACGCCGATGCGCGAGCTGATCTACGACGTCGCGGGCGGGATCGCCGACGGCCGCGAGCTGAAGGCCGTGATCCCGGGCGGCTCGTCGGTTCCCGCCCTCTCGCCCGACCAGATCGACGTTCCGCTCGACTACGACTCGCTCGGCGCGCTCGGCACGTTCTTCGGCGCCGCCTCGCTGATCGTCGTCGACGACCGCTGCTGCATGGTGCAGCTGGCGCTCCGCTCGACCAAGTTCTACATGCACGAGTCCTGCGGGAAGTGCACGCCTTGCCGCGAGGGCACGCGCTGGATGGTGCAGATCCTCGAGCAGCTCGAGGCGGGCCGCGGCACCCACGCCGACCTCGACCTGCTGCGCTCCGTCGGCTCGCGGATCCTCGGCAGATCGCTTTGCGCGCTCGGCGACTTCGCCGTCTATCCGGTCGCGAGCTACATCGCCAAGTGGGGCCACGAGTTCGAGGAGCACATCGACGAGGGGCGCTGCCCCTACGACGGCGAGTCGACCCTCGAGGGCATCGTCGCGCCGAGCGACGCCCATGCCCACCGGCACGCGGGAGTGCCGGCATGACCGGCCTCTCGCCAGGCTCCCGCGCCTTCTCCGCCCCGCAGCCTGTGGAGGAGATGTTGCAGACCTGGCACGAAGGCCCGCCCCGGCGACCACTAGAATTGGCAGTGAGGGTGGCGGGAAGGCTTCCCCACCCCGGGTGGGGGTCCGCTTGCGCTGGGCCGCCGCGAGGGGTGGAGGCTTGAGCGCGGGCGAGCTCGTCACGCTGACGGTCGACGGTCGCGAGGTCTCGGTGCCGAAGGGCACCGGGCTCGTCGAGGCGGCGCTCGCGGCCGGGATCGAGATCCCGGTGTTCTGCTACGAGCCCCGGCTCGGGCCGCCGGTCGGCGCCTGCCGGATGTGCCTCTGCGAGGTCGCGCCCGGACCGCCGAAGCCGCAGGCCGCCTGCACGCTCACCGCGGCGGAGGGGATGGTCGTCAAGACGGCCGCCACCTCGGAGCTGGCGGCGGAGGCGCAGAACGGGACGCTCGAGTTCATCCTCGTCAACCATCCGCTCGACTGCCCGGTCTGCGACAAGGGCGGCGAGTGCCCGCTCCAGGACCTGACCTTCCGCTACGGGCCCGGGAACACGCGCATGACGTTCCCGAAGCGCACCTTCGAGAAGCCGATCCCGATCTCGCCGACGATCGCGCTCGACCGCGAGCGGTGCATCCTCTGCTACCGCTGCACCCGCTTCTCCGAGTCCGTCGCCGAGGACGGCCAGCTCGTCGCGGTCAACCGCGGCGCGCAGTCCCTGATCGCGACGTTCGAGGACGAGCCCTACCGCGCCCCGTTCTCCGGCAACGTGATCGAGCTCTGCCCGGTCGGCGCGCTGACCTCGACCCAGTACCGGTTCGAGGGGCGGCCGTGGGAGATCCAGAACGTCCCCACCGTCTGCGGCCTCTGCCCGGTCGGCTGCAACATCAGCGCCACGACACGCGAGGGGAAGGTGAAGCGGATCCTCTCCCGCAACCACCCGGAGGTCGACGAGGGCTGGCTCTGCGACAAGGGCCGCTTCGTGTTCCCGCACCTGCGGGCAGGCGACCGGATCGAGGACCCGCTCCGCAGGGACGGCCCGGACCGCTTCGCCGCGCTCGACTGGAACGAGGCGCTCGACGAGGCGGAGCGGATGCTGCGCGCCGCCGGGAGCGCGATCGTGACCGCCCTCTCCGGCTCGGAGACCGTCGAGCAGGCCTACGGGCTCGCCCTGCTCCTGCGCCGGGGCCTCGACGCGCACGGCGCCGTCCTCCCGGAGACGATCCCGGACGGCCTCGACCATTTCCGGGCGCCGCTGTCCTCGATCCGCGACGCCCGCACGGTCGTCGTCCTCTGCGCCGAGCCCGTCGTCGAGCGGGCCCCGGTCGTCGACCTCTGGATCAAGGCCGCCCGGCGGAACGGCGCCACGATCCTGACCGAGATGCCCGAGGAGCCGGTCGAGGGCGCGGTGCTGGTCACCGACGACGCCGAGAACGCGGCCTGGTTCGCGCGCGACCTCGACGCCGTCGCCGCGTTCTACCTCCAGCGCACGCCCAACGGCCGCGGCGTCACCGACGCCTGGAGCTGCGCCTCCGACGGCGAGCCCGACGACCGCGAGCCGCAGCTCGTGATCGTCTCCGGCGACGAGGCGGCCCTCGACCCGGGCGTCCGGGCGCTCGCCGAGCGGGCGAGCGCGGTGATCGGGATCGGCATGTTCGAGGACTCGTTCCGCGGCTGGTGCGATCTCGTCCTGCCGGGGACGAGCTACCTCGAGCGCGACGGAACGACGGTCAACCTCGAAGGCCGCCTGCAGCGCCAGCGCCGGGCCGTGATCGCCCCCTGCCCGGACGAGCTCGCCTGGATCGCGAAGCTCGCGGGCCGCTTCGGAGTCGAGCTCTCGCCGCATGCCTCCACCGTCTTCGAGCGGGTCTCGGCGACCTGCTACGGCGGCATCTCCTTCGGCGAGATCGGCGAGCAGACGACGCTGCCGGCCCGGCCCGAGGCCGTCCAGCCGGTGCCGAACCCGCCGACCCACCAGGTCGCGCGGGGCAAGGGCCTGCGCCTGCTCACCTACCGCCCGCTCTTCTCCGGGCCGGCCGTCGACCGGACGCCCGAGCTCGCCTTCCAGCAGCCCGGCGGCGAGATCGAGCTGGCACCGGCCGACGCGCGGGCCAGGAAGGTCCGCGCGGGCGAGACGGTCACCGTCAGCTCGAACGGCACCTCGCGGACCTTCCGGGCCCGGATCGCCCGCGACCTGCCGGCCGGCACGGCGCGCCTGCCGCGCGGCGAGGCGGCCGGTCTGCACGAGTTCGTCGAGGTGAGGAAGTGACCCACCCGCAGGAGCCCTGGTGGATCGCGGTGATCGAGGTGCTCGTGATCGTCAACCTCGTGATGGGGGCGTTCGCCTACACGACCTGGCTCGAGCGGAAGGTGCTCGGTCGGATGCAGCTCCGCTACGGCCCGAACCGCGCAGGCCCGTTCGGCCTCCTGCAGCCGATCGCCGACCTGATCAAGCTCGTCCGCAAGGAGGCGTTCTTCCCCGCCTCGTCCCACGAGCTGCCCTACATCGTCGCGCCGGTCCTCTCCTGCTTCACCGCCCTGCTGGCGTTCGCGGTCATCCCCTGGGGTGGAGGCTGGACGGTCGACGGCTACTACATCCAGGGAGCCGTCGCCGACCTGCCGATCTCGCTGATCCTGATCTTCGCGCTCGGCTCGATCGGCGTCTACGGCTTCATCGTCGGCGGCTGGGCCTCGGACTCGAAGTACTCGATGCTCGGCTCGATGCGCACGTGCGCGCAGCTCGTCTCCTACGAGGTCTCGCTCGCCCTGAGCGTGCTCGGGGTCGTGATGATGGGTCGCTCGCTGAACCTGGTCGAGATCGTCGGCAGGCAGCAGGCGACGCTCTGGTTCTTCATCCCGCAGTTCGTCGGCCTCTGCGTCTTCCTGCTCGCGGGAACGGCCGAGACCTCGAGGCCGCCGTTCGACCTGCCCGAGGCGGACACGGAGCTCGTCGCCGGGTACCACACCGAGTACTCCGGCATGCGCTGGGGCCTCTTCCAGACGGCCGAGTACATCAACATGATCGTCCTCTCGGCGCTCTGCGTGACGCTCTTCTTCGGCGGCTGGCACTTCCCGTGGGTGCACTCGCTCGACCGCTTCGGACCGATCTGGTTCGCCGTCAAGCTGGGTGCCCTCGTGACCGCGTTCATCTGGCTGCGGGCCTCCCAACCGCGCCTGCGCTACGACCAGCTGATGCGCTTCGGCTGGAAGATCCTGCTCCCGATCGCGACGGTCAACGCGATCGTGACCGCCCTCCTGGTGGTGTGGGTCAAGTGAGCCAGCTCGTCCCCAACACCTTCAAGGGGTTCGGCGTGACCCTGAAGCAGGTCTTCAGGAAGCCGATCACCCAGCAGTATCCGGAGTTCAAGCGGGCCGTCTACCCGCGCTTCCGCGGGCGCCACCTGCTGCACCTGCACGAGAACGGGCTCGAGAAGTGCGTCGGCTGCTCGCTCTGCGCCGCCGCCTGCCCCGCCGACTGCATCCGGGTCGTCGCGGCCGAGAACACCGCCGAGAACCGCGTCTCGGCGGGCGAGCGCTACGCACGGATCTACGAGATCAACCTCAGCCGCTGCATCTTCTGCGGCTACTGCGAGCTCGCCTGCCCCTTCGACGCGATCACGCTCGGCAACGACTTCGAGATCTCGGAGTACAACCGCGACGACCTCATCTACACCAAGGACATGCTGCTCGCCCCGCCGATCAAGCGCGTCCCAGTCGCCGACGCCGACCTCTACGACACACCGATCCCCTACTACAAGACGAGCTCGTAGATGGCGAACTTCATCGTCTGGTGCGTGTGGATCGGCGCGGCGTTCGCGTGCGTCGCGAGCGCGGTCGCGGTCGTCACCTTCCGCAACCCGTTCTACTCCGCGCTCGCGCTGATCGGGAACCTCGCCTCGCTCGCGGTGCTCTACCTGCTGCTCGGCGGCGAGTTCGTCGCCGCGGCGCAGGTACTCGTCTACGGCGGCGCCGTGATGGTGATGTTCCTGTTCGTGATCGCCTACCTGGGCGACAGGACCGATCAGGCGCCGTGGGCGAGCGGGCCGTCCTGGCAGGCGGTCGCGACGGTGCTCGCCGCCGGGGCGATCCTGACCGAGGTGATCGTCGCGATCGGGCTCACGACCGGGGGCACGCTGACCCACGAGGCGCACATCACCCGGGCGTTCGGCTCGCCGGCCTCGATCGGGCGCCTGTTCCTGACCGACCAGCTGGTCGCGTTCGAGGTCACCTCGATCGTGCTGCTCGTCGCGGCGGTCGGCGGTGTCGTGCTCGGCTCGCACGCCCGGCTCGAGGAGGCCGATGCACGGTCCTGACGTCGCCTGGTACATCGCGCTCTCGGGCGTCCTCTTCGTGACCGGGGCATTCGGCGTGCTCGTCCGGCGCAGCCCGCTGATCATCCTGCTCTCGGTCGAGATCATGCTGAACGGCGCGAACCTCGCGCTGATCGCCTTCGCGCGCCACTACGGGCACGAGGACGGCCAGATCTTCGCGATCGCCGTGATGGCGATCGCCGCCTCCGAGGTCGTCGTCGGCCTCGGCCTGATCGTCGCCATGGGCCGGCGGCACGTCGAGCTCGACGTCGACAAGCTGCGGACCCTGCGCGGATGAGAGCGATCGACACCGCCGCCTGGGTCTGCCTGCTGCTGCCGCTCGCCGCCACGGTCGCGATCGCCCTCGCCGGCAACCGGATCTCGCGACGCGGCGCCGGCTACCTCTCGACCGTGACGACGATGGGCGCCTTCGCGGCCGCGGTCGTCGCCTTCGTCGTGATGCTCGGCGAGTCGCCCTCCGACCGCGCCCACGACACCACCTCCTGGACCTGGCTCTCGGCCGGGCAGTACCACTTCGGCCTCACCCTCCTGACCGACCAGCTCAGCATCATGATGATGCTGATCGTCGGCGGGGTCGGCTCGCTGATCGTCGCCTACTCGGTCGGCTACATGGAGGGCGAGGACGAGGAGCGCCGCTACTTCGCCTACATGTCGCTCTTCGTCTTCTCGATGCTGCTGCTCGTCCAGGGCGGCAACCTCCTGATCCTGCTGGCCGGCTGGGGCATGGTCGGCCTCTCGAGCTACCTGCTGATCGGCTTCCACCAGGAGCGTCCGGAGGCGATCGCCGCGGCCAAGAAGGCGTTCGTGATGAACGCGTTCGGCGACGCGACGATGGCCCTCGCCCTCTTCCTGCTGATCGAGCACACCGGCCAGCTCGACTATGCGGGCGTGTTCGCCGCCGCCCCGCACGGCGGGACGGTCGCGAACCTGATCGCGCTCGGCCTGCTCGGCGGCGCGGTCGCGAAGTCCGCCCAGATCCCGCTCCACACCTGGCTTCCCGACGCGATGGAGGGCCCGACGCCGGTCAGCGCCCTGATCCACGCCGCCACGATGGTCACCGCCGGCGTCTACCTGATCGTCCGCACGAACCCGCTCTTCATCGAGGACGCGCCGAAGGTCTCGGATCTGGCCGCCGGGCTCGGCGCCGCGACGCTCCTGATGGCCGGGCTGATCGCGCTCGTCCAGGTCGACATCAAGCGCGTGATCGCCTACTCGACCATGTCGCAGATCGGCTACATGTTCGTCGCGGCCGGCATCGGCGCCTACCCGGCCGCGATGTTCCACCTGATGGAGCACGCCTTCTTCAAGGCGCTGCTCTTCCTCGCAGCCGGGATCGTGATCCACGCGCTGAGCGGCGAGCAGGACATCCGGCGCATGGGCGGGCTCGGGAGGGTGCTGCCGCACACGCGAACGGTGTTCCTGATCGGCTGTCTCGCCCTCACCGGCATCCCGCCGTTCTCCGGCTTCTTCTCCAAGGACTCGATCATCGCGGCGACGCTGACGCGCGGCGCGTTCGGCTACTGCCTGTTCGCGGTCTGCCTCGCCGGGGCGTTCCTGACCGGCCTGTACGCCTTCCGGCTCTTCTTCGTCGTCTTCGGCGGCGAGGAATCGGGGTTCGCGCAGGAGCACCTGCACCGCCCGCAGGGGCGGCTCGAGGGACCGCTCTCGATGGTCTGGACCGTGACCGTCCTCGCTGTGCTCTCGGTCGTCGGCGGGCTGGTCCAGTTCGGCCGCTTCTGGCACCCGCTCACCACCTGGCTCGCGCCGGTCGCCGCTCCGGTCGCCGACCCGACGAACACCCAGGAGGCGATCGCCTCGGTCGCCGCGGTCGCGCTGGGCCTGGCGGGGATGTGGGTCGCCTACGCGATGTACAGCGCGAAGTCGATGGCGGTGCCGAAGCCGGCCCGTCTGCTCGAGCGGAAGCTCTACTGGGACGAGCTGTACGACGCGATCTTCTACAAGCCGTCGGTGCTGATCGCGAAGGGGCTCGCCACGTTCGTCGAGCGGCCGGTGATCGCCGGCTCGATCCGCGAGGTCACGAGCGGCTTCAGGCTCGGCTCCGGCGAGCTCGGCCGCGCCCAGAACGGGCTCGTCCGCACCTACGCCCTGGCCATCGCGAGCGGCGTCGCCGTGCTCGCCCTCGTCTTCCTGACGACGCGATGAACGACTCGTTGACCACGATCCTGATCTTCCTGCCGGTCGCGGCGGCCCTGGTCGTCTGGCTCGTCCCGCTTCCGCGGCCATGGGTCGCGTCCCTCGCGACGCTCGTGTCGCTGATCGAGGTGGGGATCTGGATCCTCGCGCTCGAGCGGTTCGACTTCGGCAGGGGCGGGCTGCAGCTCAGCCAGCAGCACGTGTGGTTCCGCGACCTCGGCGTCAGCTACTTCGTCGGCCAGTACGGCTTCTCGCTCTGGCTCGTCGGGCTGACCGCGGTCTGCGGCGCGACCGCGAGCGCCTATGCCTGGTGGGTCGGCCGCGAGCGGCCGCGGGCCTACTACGGCCTGCTCCTCTTCCTGACCGGCGCGGTGGTCGGCGTCTTCTCGGCCCAGGACCTGCTGCTCTTCTACGCGTTCTTCGAGGCGATGCTGATCCCGCTCTACGTCCTGATCGGCGTCTGGGGCGGCGCCGGGCGGCTCGGCGCGACGGTCAAGTTCGTCGTCTACACGGTCGCCGGGTCGCTGCTGATGCTGGCCGCGGTCGTCGTCTACGGGCTTCAGGAGAAGACGTTCAACCTGACGCAGATGGGGACGAGCACGAACGACTGGCTCTTCCTCGGCTTCGCGATCGCCTTCGCGGTCAAGGCGCCGCTCTGGCCGTTCCACGGCTGGCTCCCCGATGCCTACCGGGAGTCGCCCGCCGAGGTCTCGGGACTGCTCTCGGGCGTGATCTCGAAGGTGGCGGCCTACGGGTTCCTCCGGATCGCGATCGCGAAGTTCCCCGTGCCGGCGCACGACTTCCGGGTGCCGATCCTGACCCTCGCCGCGATCGGGCTCGTCTACGGCTCGCTGCTCGCCTTCCGGGCGCCGGACATCCGCGGCGTGATTGCGTACTCCTCGCTGGCGCAGATGGGGCTGATCACCTTCGGCCTCTTCGCCGCCAACGACCTCGGCTTCGACGGAGCCGTGCTGCAGATGGTCAACCACGGCCTGCTCTCGATGTCGCTGTTCCTGCTCGCAGGGATGGTGGAGCGGCGCACCGCCACGGGCGAGCTCTCGCTCCTCGGCGGCATGGCGCGTGGCCGCCCGGCGCTCGCGACCGTGCTGATGACGGTGGGCGTGATGGCGCTCGCCGTGCCGCTCTCGTCGAACTTCGCCGGCGAGTTCCTGATCCTGGCGGGCGTCTTCCAGCAGTACTGGGTCTGGGGTGCGATCGGCGCCGTCGCGATCGTGCTCGCCGCGATGTACATGCTGCGGCTGATCTCGGCGGTGCTTCATCGCGAGGTCGGGCCGGCCGTCAGCGAGGCCGCACTCGACCTGAGGAGCGGCGAGCTCGCAGTCCTGCTGCCGCTCGTCGCGATCCTGCTCGTGCTCTCGGCCTGGCCGAACGCGATCAGCGGCCACTCGTTCGACAGGGGCGGGCCCGCCGCGCTCGCGACGGCACCCGCCCCGGTGAAGAAGTGATCCAGAAGCCGCACGTCGACTGGTTCGCGCTCTCCCCGTCGCTCGCGATGCTCGGAGCGGTGGCGCTGTGCATGCTCGTCGCGGTCTTCGCGCCCCGGGCCTCGCGCCGGACGGTCGCCGCCTTTGTCTGCGCCGCCGGGTTCGTCGCCGCGTTCGTCCTCGCGGTCGTCCTCGACGTCCGCAGCGCCCACGGGGCGGCGATCATCGCCGACACCGTCTACCGCGACCGCTGGGCCGCGACGGCGCAGGTCCTCGTCGCCGGCTGCGGCTTCGTGGCCGTCCTCGTCTCGTACGGCGAGCGGATGCGCAAGGAGAACGTCGCCGAGCACTACGCGCTGCTCGCCGCCGCGGGCGCGGGGATGGCGTTCATCGTCCAGGCGGCGAGCCTGCTGACCCTCTTCCTCGGGTTCGAGTGGTTCTCGATCGCGCTCTACGTGCTCTGCGCGATCGACATCGACCTCGTCGGGTCGCTCGAGGCGGGGCTCAAGTACCTGATCATCGGCGCGGTCGGGGCCGCGACGCTGCTTTTCGGCTCGGCGCTCGTGTACGGCGCGACCGGCGAGCTGAGCTTCGACAGGATCGCCGCCGCCGACCACCCGAGCAGCTCGCTGCTCGTAGTCGGGCTCGCGATGATCGTCGCCGGGCTGGCCTTCAAGTCCTCGGCGGCGCCGTTCCACATGTGGACGCCGGACGCCTACCAGGGGGCGCCGACGCCCGTGACCGCGTTCATGTCGTCGGCCACGAAGGTGGCGGCCTTCGCCGTCACCTACCGCATCCTGATCACGGCGTTCCCGGCCGACGAGCGGCTCTGGACCTGGGCCGTGGCCGCGATCGCGGTCGCCTCGATCGCGATCGGGAACATCGCCGCCCTCACCCAGGCGAACGTCAAGCGGCTGCTCGCCTACTCGTCTGTCTCCCACGCGGGCTTCATGCTGATCGCGGTCGCGGCGGCGAGCTCCCTCGGCGCCCGGGCGGTCGTCTACTACCTGATCCCCTACTGCGCGATGTCGCTCGGGGCGTTTGCCGTGATCGCCGCCCGCGAGCGCGAGCTGGGCGCGCCCGTGACGCTGGAGAACCTCTCCGGCTTCGGCTGGGAGCGGCCCTTCCTCGGGGTCTCGATGGCGATCTTCGTCCTCGGCTTCCTCGGCTTCCCGGTCACCGGCGGCTTCATCGGCAAGCTCTACGTCTTCGCGGCCGCCTACGAGCACGGCTGGTGGTGGCTGATCGTGATCGGCGCGGTCGGGACGATCATCTCGGCGGCGTACTACCTCGCGGTGATCCGCTCGATGTTCCTGCGCGAGAGCGCCGAGCTCCAGCTCGCGCCCGCCGGCGGCTCACCGCCTCGCGAGCTCGTCCTCCAGCTCTCGGTCGCCGTCTGCCTCGTCGTCTCGGTGGGCTCGCTGATCTTCGTGCAGCCGCTGATCGACGTCGCGCGCGCAGCCGCGAACGCCCTGCCCTTCTAGGGCTTCGCCGGCCAGAGATCCGCGAGGCGGCGCGCGTGCGGCGCGGCCGCGAGGATCGCCTTGAGGGCAAGCAGGGCGAGCGCGGCGATCAGCGAGGAGACGGCGAGCGGGGGGACGCCGTGGAGCGCGCTGCTGCGAACGGCGCACGAGAGGACGAGCAGGGCCACGACCGCACCCGAGAGGAGCGCCTGGATTGCCGTCGCGCCCTCGCGGCGCGAGTCGAGGTAGTCCCCGAAGGCGACGAGCGCGGCGACCGAGGCGAAGGGGACGGCGCCGAGCAGAGCGTCCCGCGCGAGGCCGTGGGCACCCTGCGAGTCGGCCAGGGCGGCGACGGCGAGGAGCACGGCCGGGAGAACGCGACGTCCCACGAGGCAATAGCTTCGCTCCCGGGCCGGACGATCCTTCTATGCTCCGCCCGGTCGAATCGAAAGGAGATCGAGGATGGCAACGCTCACCTGGCTCGGTCACGCCGCGTTCGCGCTCGAGACCGACGCGGGCAAGCGGATCTACGTCGACCCGTTGCTGACGGGCAACCCGAAGGCGCCCGAGGGCGAGCGGCAGCCCGCCCGGGTCGACGTGATCGCGGTCACGCACGGCCACAGCGACCACGTCGGCGACACGGTCGCCCTCTCGCAGGCCTTCCCCGAGGCCGAGATCGTCTGCCAGGTCGAGCTCAAGAGCTGGCTCGGGCGCGAGGGAGCGAACGTCGGCCGGCTGCCCGGTCTGAACAAGGGCGGCTCGCAGGAGATCGACGGGATCCGCTTCACGCTCGTCAACGCATTCCACTCGTCGAGCTCGGACGACGGCGAATACCTCGGAGAGGCCTGCGGCATCGTCATCCGGCTCGAGAGCGGGCGCACGATCTACTTCGCCGGCGACACGTGCGTGTTCGGCGACATGCAGCTGATCGGGAAGCTGCATGCGCCCGACTACGCCGTGCTCCCGATCGGCGACTGGTTCACGATGGGGCCGCGCGAGGCGGCCATCGCTCTCGACCTGCTCGGGAACGTCGACTGCATCCCCTGCCACTGGGGCACCTTCCCGCTCCTGACCGGGACGCCGGAGCAGCTCCGCGCCGAGGCGCCGGGAGCACGGATCCACGCCATCGAGCCGGGTGAGTCTGTCGAGCTCGCGTGAGGCCGCCCGTCGCCACCTACTCGATCGCCGCCTGCGACCTCGAGGCCGGGCAGTGGGGCGTCGCGACGCAGTCGAAGTTCCTCGCGGTCGGCTCGGTGGTTCCCTGGGCGGAGCCCCAGGTCGGCGCGATCGCGACGCAGGCCTAGGCCAACCCGCGCTACGGCCCCGACGGGCTGCGCGCTGCTCGCGGAAGGCCTCGCCGGCCGCCGACGTCGTCGCGCGGCTGACCGGCGGCGACGACGGCCGCGAGCAACGCCAGCTCGGCGTCGTCGACGGGACGGGGGGAAGCGCGACCTACACCGGGGCGGAGTGCATGGAGTGGGCCGGCGGGATCGCCGGGCCGTGCTTCGCCGCCCAGGGGAACATCCTCGTCTCGGGGGAGACCGTCGAGGCGCTCGCCTCCGCCTTCGCGGCAGGCCCCGGCCGGCCGCTCGCCGAGCGGCTGATCGCCTGCCTCGCGGCGGCGCAGGCGGCGGGAGGCGACCGCCGGGGCCAGCAGTCGGCGGCGCTGCTCGTCGTCGAGCGCGACGGCGGCTACGCCGGCCTCTCCGACACCCTCGTCGACCTGCGAGCCGACGACCACCCGGCGCCCGTCGAGGAGCTCGAGCGCCTCTACCGGATCCACCAGGCGCTGTTCGGCAGGACGCCGCGCGAGGAGTGGCTCGAGGTCGACGGCGCCCTCGCCGCGGAGCTGCGCGAGCGGCTCGGCCGGCTCGGCTTCGACGGCGACCTCGCCGCCGCCTTCGCCGCCTGGGCGGGTACCGAGAACCTCGAGGAGCGCGTCGACGGGATCGAGTGGATCGACCCGTTCGTGCTCGGGGAGCTGCGCGGCCAATGAGCGCCGGCTGGGAGGCGGTCCGGTTCGACGAGCTCGACGCGATCCCGATCGCCGAGGGGCTCGTCTGGCATCCGCTGCGGCGCCGGCTCGGAATCCGGGCCTTCGGCATCAACGCGTACACGAGCGAGGCCGTCGGCTCGCACGTGGTCGAGCAGCACAACGAGGCCGGCGACGGGGGCGGCGGCCACGAGGAGCTGTACGTGGTCATCCGCGGCCGCGCGACCTTCACGATCGCCGGCGAGACGCTCGCTGCCCCCGCGGGCACGCTCGTCTTCATCCGCGAGCCCTCGCTCGAGCGGGTTGCGATCGCCGAGGAGGAGGGGACGCTCGTGCTCGCGGTCGGCGGCGAGCCGGGCCGCGCCTACGAGCCCTCGGCGTGGGAGTGGTACTTCGCGGCGTCCCCGGCGCTGAAGGCGGAGCGCTGGCAGGACGCGATCGCGATGCTGGAGGAGGGTCTGCGCGAGCGGCCGGGCGACCCGGGATCCTCTACAACCTCGCCTGCGCCGAATCCCGCGCCGGGCGGCCTCTCGAGGCGCTGGCGCATCTCCGGGAGGCCGTTCAGGCGAGGCCGCGCTACGCCGAGAACGCCCGCAGCGACCCCGACTTCGACCCGATCAGGGCCGAGCCCGGCTTCCCGGGATAGCGGTGGGGGCGCGAGTTGCCTCGCGCCCCCGACCCGCTTCTCGGCTTCCAGGTGACCGAGTCCTCAGGCGACTGCCGGCGTGGGCTTCTTGACCGCCGTAGTGCTGCTCGCCGCCTCGGTCACCTCGCGGCGCCGGTGCAGGGCCGCCCAGTCGAGGACGACGAAGCCGATCCCCGTGAGCAGGAGCGCAGCGCCGACGACGATGCTGAAGAGGGAGAGCTGGTCGGCCATGTAGCTGACGTTGAGCGCGGTGGTGAGCGCGGTCTCGGTCACCCAGGTGTTGCGAGCCGAGTTGGAGACCGGCTTCCCACCGGCCATGACCGCCTTGGTCGCGTCGCTCGTCCCGGCGGGGCTGCCGTTCGCGGTCGCGTACATCCCCATCTGCGAGTAGTACAGGCCCCCGGAGGCCTCGAGCGCGTGGATCCGCATGTACTCGGCGAAGCAGCGCGCCCTGGAGCCGCTGTTGATCGCCTTGTTCGCCACCGAGCAGGACGGGTAGCTCCCGACCTGGGCGCTGGTCAGGCCGGCCTTCTGGGCCTCGGCCTTGATCGCGGCCGGGGTCATGTCCGCCGTACCGGTGATCTGCTGCTGGTTGAGACTGCTGTTGACGGTGTTGCGCCCGCTGAAGCCGAGCGCGATCACGGCCACGCCGAAGACGATCAGGATCGCCCCGGAGATGAAGCCGCCGATCTCGAGAAGTTTCTTGGTGTTCATCGTGTCCTCCTGGAAGCTCTGTGTCGATGTCTGCGTCCAACCTGTTCGAACGCTTTCGCTGAGTGTCGGCGGAGGGGCGATTCCGGGCATCAGGATTTCCCCGCAGCGGCGATGCGGGAAGACGCCGAACTTCGCTCAGCGTTCACCCGGAAGGCGCACGCCCTCGGCGAGCCGGCGGAACGCCGGCACCGGGTCGCCTCGGGCCGCGCGACGAGCAGCACGCGCACCGTAGCCGTCGGCCGGCGTGAGCGCGTCGACGAGCAGCTGGAGCCCGACGGCGAGCGCGAAGGCCTTGTGGGCCTGCGCGCCGCCGAAGGGCGCCAGGTCGTCCTCGGCGGCCCGGCCGGCGAGCACGTCGCCGTAGTTCAGGTTGCCCATCGAGACGTCGACGACGACCGGCCTGCCGTCCGGACGACGGGATCGCGATCGAGAGCGGATTGGTGCCGGTCAGCTTCGGCCCGCCGTCGGGGTGGCCGAGCCGCCGCGGCGAGGTCGCCGTCAGCGAGCGCGACGAGCCCGCCTTCGGCCAGCCGGCGCGTCCAGTGCCCGAGCATGCCCGTCGGAAACGTCCGTCCGGCGGCGACGACCCGCGCTCGCGCCGGCGGATCGGCGAGCTGCGCCTCGACGATCGCGTCCAGGACCAGGTAGCCGAGCGCACCGTTTCCGTCCCACCGCTCGTAGCCCGGCTCGCGCGACGACCGGCAGCGGGGTTGCGCAGCCGTCTCGAGCTCCGGCCAGCGTCTCGAGCCACTCGATCCGCCGCAGCCCGTGGCCGCGCGCGCCCCGCCCGCTCGGCCTCGAGGAAGTGGGCGGCGAGCACCTCGACGTCGTGCTCGCCGAACCCGAGCTTCGCCAGCCGGGCACGCGCGCGGGCCCCGTCACCGTCGCTCTCCCGCTCCATGCCGCGACTCTACGGGCCCGGCGCCTGCGGCAGCGTCCGCCCGCTCAGGAGACGAGCGGGAGCGTGCGCGTGAAGCCGGCGCTGCGGCTCGCGTCGATCGCGCGGGCGATCTCGAAGATCGCGCGCGCCGGCTCGCAGTCGGGTCCGAGAGGACGAGCGGCGTGCCCGCGTCGCCGGCCTCGCGGAGGCGCGCGTCGAGCGGAACGCTGCCGAGCAGCGTGCACGCCGAGCTCGGCCGCGAGGCGCTCGCCGCCGCCCGAGCCGAAGACCTCGGAGGTCATGTTCTCGATCACCCCGAGGAGCTGCATCCCGGTCTGGCGCGCCATCTCGGCCGCCCGGCTCGCGACCTCCTGGGCGAGCAGCTGCGGCGTCGTCACGACGACCGCCTCGGCGCGCGGGCAGCATCTGGCCGAGCGAGATCGAGACGTCCCCGGTCCCCGGAGGCATGTCGACGACGAGCAGGTCGAGCTCGCCCCAGTGGACGTCCTGGAGGAACTGCTCGAGCGCACGGTGGAGCATCGGCCCGCGCCACATCAGCGGCTTGTTGTCGTCGACGAAGAAGCCGATCGACATCAGCTTCAGGTCGTGCGCGACCGGCGGGATCATCAGCCGGTCGACGAGCACGGGCTTCTGGTCGATCCCGAGCATGTGCGGGATCGAGTGGCCGTAGATGTCGGCGTCGAGCACCCCGACCCGCCGGCCGAGCGAGGAGAAGGCCGCCGCGAGGTTCACCGTCGAGCGACGACTTGCCGACGCCGCCCTTGCCGGAGGCGACCGCGATCACGCGGGTCGTCGCGTCGAGCTGGATCGCCCGGTCGGCGTCGGGGCGGCCGCCGCGCAGCTTCGAGCGTCAGCGCCGCGCGCTCGTCGGGGCTCATCACGTCGAACTCGAGCCGGACGGACGTCACGCCCTCGACCGCCCCGACCTCGCGCGCGACCTGCTCCTGGAAGGAGTTGCGCAGCGGGCAGCCGGCGACGGTGAGCGCGATCGTGACCGCGACCGTCGCCGCCGTCGATCTCGATCGCGCGGACCATGTCGAGCTCGGTGACCGGCTTGCGCAGCTCGGGGTCGATCACCAGCGCGAGCGCGGCGAGGATCGCCTCGCGGGAAGGCTCCATGCCTAGGAGCGTACCGCCGCCGCGACCCGCGAGGCGAGCTCGTCGCTGCCCGCGGCGCAGATCCGCGAGCGCGCCTCGAGGTCGAGCGGGATCGTGCCGAGCGGCGGGCCGTCGATCGCGTGGATCGCGAAGCCGCGCTCGCGGACGAGCAGCTGGGCGGCGGCGAAGTCGACCGGCCGCGACGGCCTCAGGCAGGCAACGGCGTCGGTGCGGCCGCGCCGCGAGATGGCAGAACGTGATCGCCTGCGCGCCCATGATCCGCACCCGGTCGGTGAGCGGGGCGAGCTCGCGCAGCCTGTCCAGCACGAGCGTCGGCCCGCGTCGCCTCGATCGAGAGGAACTCGATCTCGTCCTTCGGCCGGCCGGTCAGCGGCCTGCCGTTCAGGAACGCGCCGCCGCCGCGGACCGCCGTCCACTCCTCGTCCGCGCCGAAGTCGTGGACGAACCCGAACACGACGTCGTCGATCGTGTCACCCTCGGCGACGGCGACCGAGAGCGCGAAGTACGGGATCGCCGCGCTCGGCGTTCTGGGAGCCGTCGATCGGGTCGACGAGGACGGTGGTCGCGCCCTCGCCCTTGATCCCGACCTCCTCGGAGACGATCCGGACGCCGTCGCGGTCGAAGTGGGCGAGCACGGCGTTCTCGGCCGCCTCGTCGAGCGCCGCGGTGATGTCGCCGCCCTTGCCCTGGCCGACGGGCCGCTCGCGCTCCTCGCGCGTCGGCATCTCCGCCAGCACGGTCTTCACGTCGGCCACCGCGGCGCGGCAGAGCTCGAGCCAGGGAGTCAACCGACCGGGTGGAGCAGGAGGCCCGAGACGAGCTTCGGGTAGAAGAAGGTCGACTTCTGCGGCATCGTCTCGCCGCGCCGGCCGAACGCGAACACCTGGTCGACGGTCGGGGCGCGCACGAGGAACGCCAGCTCGGCCGCCCCGGCGTCGACCGCACGACGGCCTCGCCGCGCGTCGGGCGTGTAGGTGACGCCCTCCGGCCCGTACTGCTCGATCTCGCGGGCGTCGAGCTCGTCGTCGGAGTCGATCCGGAAGAAGCTCCCGTGCCGGTACACCGTCAAGCGCGGTCGTGTCCCAGGTCGGGACGTGGCGAGCCGGCCGGATCCACGCCGACGCGCTGGACGATCCGGTGCGTCGGGAAGATCTCGACTCCCGGGTCGCGCGAGGAGACGAGCACCGCGAAAGTGTGGGTGGCCGACGGATCCTCCTCGCGGAAGGCGACCGCCGTCTCGTAGCGGTGGTGGCCGTCGGCGATCAGCAGCGGCACGTCGAGCTCGATCTCCCCGGCGGGCAGCCGCCAGACCCGGGTTCGCTCGGCGCCCTCGACGACGTCCATCTCCGGCTCGCCGGCGGGCCGCGAGAGCGGCGGGTCGGCGTCGTAGAGCAGGAAGATCGGCTCGAGCTGGGTGCGGGTCGCCCGCAGGATCCGCAGGCGGCCTTCCTTCGGGCCCGCGTGGGTCCGCTCGTGCGGGAGCACCTTGCCCTCCGAGTAGGGCGTCGCCTCGATCGACCCGGCGATCCCCTCGCGCGTCCGGGCGACCCCGTCCGGCCCCACGTAGTCCTGAGCGATCCACCAGAGCGCCGGCTCCTCCTCGACCAGCACGCCCGCCTCCCGCCACGCGGCGAGCCCGGCTGCCGGCGTCCTCCGGCGAGTCCGGCAGCGTCAGGTGGACGATGTTGTACGGGCTCGCGCCGCTCGTACGCGAGCCGCTCGTCGTCGCTCAGCACGTCGTAGGGCGGCGCGACGAGATCGGCGAGCGGCGCAGACGCGGCACGCTCGTCGTAGCGGAGCGCGCGAAAGGGAGACACCGTCGTCACGGCCCCGGAGGCTACCGCAGTCCATGCTCCGTCCAGGGCGGGAGCAGCCGCCGGATGGCTCCGGCCGGCCCACTAGACTCGAGGCGTGATCTCCGACCTGGTGGCCGACCGCGTGGTCGAGGGCGTCTTCGCCGTCAAGGCCAAGCGGCGACTGCGCACGAAGGGCGGCGCTCCGTACCTCGTCCTCGAGCTCGTCGACCCGACGGGTCACATCGACGCGCGGGTCTGGAACGACGTCGAGCTGCTCGACGGACGGTTCGGCGAGGGGGACGCGGTCCGCGTGCTCGGCCGGGTCGAGAAGTTCCGCGACCGGCTCCAGCTCGACGTGCGCACGCTCGAGGCGAGCGACGTCGACCCGACGACCCTGACGCCGGCGATGCGGCGGGACGCCGCCGAGCTGCAAGGGTTTCTCGAGTTCCTGGTCGAGGAGATCTCCCATCCCGGCCTGGCGGCGACCGTGCGCGCGGTGCTCGCACGGCGGCGACCTGGCGGACTACCCGGCGACCGTCGACGACCATCATTCCTACGCCGGCGGCCTGCTCGAGCACACGGTCGGGGTGGCGACGCTCTGCCGCGAGACCGCGCAGCTCCATCCCCGGCTGCGCTCGGAGCTGCTGCTCGCCGCGGCGCTCGTCCACGACGTCGGCCGGACGATCGAGCTCTCGCGCGGGCCGGCGTTCACCCCGACGGAGGAGGGGCGACTGCTCGGACACGTCCAGCTCGGCCTGCGGGCGATCGAGGAGGCCGCCGACGGGCCTCACCGTCCCCCAGAAGGCCGAGCTGCTCCACTGCGTCGCCGTGCACCACGATGCGCGAGCGGCCCGGACGGCCGAGGCCGCCGTCCTCTACCACGCGAACCAGCTCGACGCGATCGCCGCCATCCGCCCCACCCGACCGGCGGAGTGAACGGGCTCCTGCTCGCGCTCGGCGCGAGCCTCGCCTGGGGCGTGGCCGACTTCGTCGGGCCCTGGCAGGGACGGGCGCTCGGGACGCTCCGCGTGATGCTGTGGGCGCAGGTCGGCGGGGCCGTTGCCGTTGCGATCGTCGTGGCGGGCCGCGCGCACGAGCCGCACGACGCGGCGGTGCTGCTCGCGATTCCCGCCGCCCTCTCGGGCACGCTCGGCCTCTTCGCCTACTACCGGGGCATGGCGATCGGCGCGATGGCGGTGGTCGCCCCGATCGCCGGGGCCTCCGCGATCGTCCCGGTCATCTTCGGAATCGCGACCGGCGACCGCCCCGCCCCCGTTCAGCTGGCGGGAATGGCCTGCGCGATCGCCGGCGTGACGCTTGCCTCGCAGGAGCACCAGGCCGACGGGCAGCGGAAGGTCGCCGCCGGAGTCGGGCTCGCGCTGCTCGCGGCGGTCGGCTTCGGCTTCTACTTCCCGGCGATGCACGCCGCCGGCAAGGCCGACCCCTACTGGGCCTCGCTGATCTTCCGGGTGACCGCGCTGGCCCTGGTCGCAGCCGCGGCCGCGGTCAGGCGGCCCGCGCTCCGGCTCGGCGGCTGGAAGCTCGCGATCGTGCTCGGCGTCGGTGTCGGCGACACGTTCGGAAACGCCCTCTACGCGGCCGCGGCACACCGCGGCGGCCTCGTCAGCCTCACCTCCGTGCTCGCCTCGCTCTACCCGATCGTGACCGTGGGCCTGGCCGCAATCGTGCTCAAGGAGCGGGTGGCGCGCCTCCAGCAGGCCGGCGTCGCGCTGACCCTGGCAGGCGTCGTCCTGATCTCGGCGTAACCCCCGGCCCGGCTGTCCCCAGCCGCCACGTCCGCGAGGGCCATGTCCCGGTGTCCGACACCAGCCTTTCGGGCTCCGCGAACAGCCGCGTCGCCGGGCTCAGACGTTGAAGCGGACGTTCAGCACGTCGCCGTCCCGGATCACGTACGTCTTGCCCTCGAGCCGCTGCAGCCCGCGGCGGGCGGCCTCGGCGTGGGATCCCGACTCGACCAGGTCGCGCCAGTCGATCACCTCGCAGCGGATGAAGCCGCGGGCGATGTCCGTGTGGATCGAGGCCGCCGCGGCGAGCGCGGTCTCGCCGCGGCGCAGGGGCCAGGCACGCGTCTCCTTCTCGCCGGCGGTGAAGAAGGTGACCAGGTCGAGCGAGTCCCGCAGGCGGCGAGCGACCTCCTCGAGCGCCGAGACGCCGCCGTCGCGGAACGCGGCCGCCTCCTCGTCGTCGAGCTCGGCGAGCTCCGCCTCGAGCGCGAGGTCGATCCCGCCCGGGCCGTTCTCGACCACGATCAGCGGCTTCGTCGTCAACGGCTCGAGCTCGCCGGGAAGCTCGCCGGGATACTCGGCGACCGGCGTGCCGCCGTCGACCGAGGCCAGGAGCCGGGTCAGCTCCTCCACCTCGGCTCGCAGCTTCGGATCGCCCGACTTCGCCTGCTTCTCGACCCGTTCGAGCCGCGCGGCGACGTGGTCGCGGTCGGCGACGAGCAGCTCGAGCTTCAGGTTCTCCAGATCGCGCGCCGGATCCGCCCCCTCCGAGTGCCCGTCGAGCACGACGAGCAGCGCGTCGACCTGGCGGAGGTTGCCGAGCAGCGCCGGCCCGGTGCCGGGAACGTCCTGGACGCGGATCGCCGCCGGCGTGACCTTCTTCGCCGACACGACATCGGCCAGAGCGTCGAGGCGTGCATCGGCGATCGCGGCCATGGCCACGTGGGTCTTCCCGTACTCGCCGCCGCCCGTCTTCGTGAGCGCGGTGAAGAGGGTCGTCTTGCCGGCGCCCGGCAAGCCGACGATCCCGACCTCGAGTGCCACGGCGGCGCCGGGTGGGTCTAGCCGGCCGCGCCGAAGCCGACGCGGCTCTCGCGGGCGTGACGCTTGACGAACGCGATCATCTTCACGACCACGGTGTAGCGGCCGTCGTCGGCGTCGAAGGTGAGCGAGTCGGGATCGCCCTTCGCCAGCGCCGCGTCGAGGTCGTCCGCGATCCCGGCGGAGACGACGACGGTCAGCGTCTGGCCGCTGCGGAAGGCGATCTCGAGCCGGGCGCGCTCGCCGTCAGCCACCGGACACCAGCTCCGCGAGCACCCCTCCGGTCGCATCCGGATGGACGAACGCGACCTCGAGGCCGAACATGCCGCGCCGCGGGCGCGCGTCGATCAGCTCAGCCCCGCCGGCGGCGAGCCGCTCCAGCTCCCGGCCGACGTCCGCAACCTCGAACGCGACGTGATGCATCCCCGGGCCGCGCTTGGCGAGGAACTTCCCCACCGGAGTCTCGGGCCCGAGCGAGGCGAGCAGCTCGACCCGGCCGGCGCCGATCCGCATCGACGCGGCCTCGACGCCCTGGTCGGCAACGGTCTCCCGTTGCTCGAGCTCGGCCCCGAAGAGGCGCGTGTACGCGTCGACCGCCTCGTCGAGGTCGGCCACCGCGACGCCGAGATGATGGATTCCCCTCGCCTCCACGAGCACCGATGCTACCGGCGAGGTCGAGAACGCCGCACGGACCTGCGAACGTCAATCGCTGAGGTTCTCGCTCGGGCTCGCCGGCGTCGCGGTGCGCGCGGCCGGGAGGGGCGCGATCGGCTACTCGACGCCGGCCGGATCGGGCTGACCGGCGCTCGACGCGGTCTGGGCGGCGGCGACCTGCGGGACGCCGACGGCCTCGGCGGCGAACGACTCGGGCACGACGTCGCCGAAGATCGCGAGCAGCTCCTCCCGGTTCAGCGTCTCCTTCTCGAGCAGCGCCGTCGCGACGCGGTCGAGCAGGCCGCGGTGCTTGGCGATCAGCCGCAGGGACTCGGTGTAGGCCTGGTCGGTGAGCCGCGCCTGCTCCTGGTCGCGCATCCGCTTCGTCTCCTCCGAGAGCGCGTAGTTGTCGGCCCGCATCGTCCGCGAGACGGCGGTGTCGCCCATCCCGTACTCGAAGACCATCGCCCGGGCGAGCTCGGTCACCTTCTCGAGATCGTTGGCGGCGCCGTTCGTGACGCGCCCGAAGACGACCTGCTCGGCCGCCCGGCCGGCGAGCGTCACGACCATCCAGTCGACCAGCTCCTCCTTCGTGTGCAGGTAACGCTCCTCCTCGGGCAGGTTGAGCGTGTAGCCGAGGGCGGTGCCGCGGGCGATGATCGTCGCCTTCTGGACCGGCGAGGTCTCGTTCATCAGGTGCGCCATCAGCGCGTGGCCGCCCTCGTGGTAGGCGAGGATCCGCTTCTCCTTCGGCGTGATCACCCGCCGCTGCTGCAGCCCGGCGATCACCCGGTCCATCGCGTACTCGAAGTCCGCCTGCCGGATCAGGCTGTCGTCCCGGCGGCCGGCGGAGATCGCCGCCTCGTTGCAGATGTTCGCGAGATCGGCGCCCGTCAGCCCGGAGGTGTGCCGGGCGACCCCGACGAGATCGACATCGCCGGCGAGGGGCTTGCCGCGCACATGGACGGAGAGGATGTCCTTGCGGCCCTTCAGGTCGGGGGGCTGGATCAGGATCTGCCGGTCGAAGCGGCCCGGCCGCAGGAGCGCCGGGTCGAGATCCTGGAGGCGGTTCGACGCGCCCATCACGACCACCTGGTCGCGCGGGCCGAAGCCGTCCAGCTCGACGAGAAGCTGGTTGAGCGTCTGGTCCTGCTCGCGGTTGAACGAGTTGCCGCTCCGGGCCCGGCCGACCGCGTCGAGCTCGTCGATGAAGACGATCGACGGGGCGTTCTGGCGCGCTTCGTCGAACAGCTTGCGGATGCGGGCGGCGCCGAGGCCGGCGAACATCTCGACGAACGCCGAGGCGCTCTGCGCGTAGAAGCGGGCGCCGGACTCGTTCGCGACCGCCTTCGCGGCGAGCGTCTTGCCGGTGCCGGGAGGGCCGTGGAAGAGGATGCCCTTCGGAACGCGGGCCCCGAGCCGCTCGAATCGCTTCGGGTCGCGGAGGAAGTCGACCACCTCCTGGAGCTCCGCCTTCGCCTCGTCGAGGCCGGCCACCTCGTCCCAGGTCACCGAGGACGACGAGCCGGGCGTGATCTCGGTCGGCTTGACGCGCGGCATCATCTTCATCGTGCGCCAGAGCAGCAGGACGACGACGCACATGAGCAGGAAGAACATCACCGGCAGCCACGTCAGGGCGAAGTTCTGCACGGTCGACGCGAAGCTGGCCAGGAACGGCATGCACGGGTCATCGGCAGACCCGTGCCCGGCCTAAAGCGCTAAGCGTTCGCTTCGAGCTCGAGGCAGGCCCGGAGAGCCGCCTCGGCGACCTCGAGCTGCTCGCCGTTCGGCTCGGCCGTCGACACGTGCTGCTGGAGCTCGTGCCCGGGCCGCGCGAGCGCCGGGCGAGCGACCGCTCGGGGTTCCGCTGCATCCAGCCGAAGATCTCCGTCGAGGCGGCGACGGCGCCCACGGAGGCGGCGAGCCGCGCGGCGGGGCGGTAGCGCTCGGGCGCGCGCGCCGCCAGCAGGTTGCCGACGGTCGCGGTGGCGAGCAGCGGGCCGACGAGGTGGGAGCCGCAGCGCTCGTGCTCCTTGGCGTGAGGAGCGTCCTGCTCGTAGCTTCCGATCGCGATGTGCTCCGCGCCGTGGTAGGCCGCCAGCGACCCGTCTCGCAGCGACAGGAGCGCCGGAGCAAGGGCGAGCGCACCGCCGGCGAGCTCCTTGACGGTGTCGCCGAGCCGCGAGCGACGGATCGCCTGCCCCACCAGGGCGCCGCCGACGAGTGACGCCTTCACCGTGCCGCCCTCGAACGGCAGCTTCGCCTCCGGCAGCGCCCGCTTCAGCCGCGGCAGGAACGCGAAGGCCTCCGCGAGCCGCGCCGGGCCGCGCAGGAACGGGCTCTGGATCCGCGAGCCGACCAGGCGCTTGCGCTCGGCAACCACCTTGACCTCGCCGTCGTCGGTGCGCACGGCGCACGCCCACGAGGTCGGTCCATGGACCAGCACCCCGTTGGGCAGCGCCATGCCGCCGAGCCGCAGCTTCTCGCTCATCCCGGCCAGGGTACTGGAACGTCAGTCCGTGACCTGCTCGAGCAGCGCCTGGAGCGTGGCCGCGGCCTCGCCGCGCCGCAGCTCCCGGCCGTCGACGGCGATCACCGGCATGATCTCGCGCACCGCCGAGCTCGTGAACGCCTCTTCGGCGGCGAGGAGCGCCGGCAGCGTGAACGATCCCTCCCGGATCCGGTACCCGGCCTCGCGGGCGAGGCCGGCGACGGCGGCGCGCGTGACGCCCGGGAGCACGCCGGTCGAGAGGGCAGGCGTCGAGAGCACGTCCCCGTCGCGCCACCAGATGTTCGACATCGTCGCCTCGAGCACGGTCTCCCCCTCGCCGAGGTAGAGGGCGTCCTCGGCGCCGCGCCGCTCCGCCTCCGCGACCGCGGCGAGCGCGGTGGCGTAGCTCGTCGCCTTGACCCCGGTCAGGAGCCCGGCGTCGTGGGAGCGGACGGTGACGACGGCGATTCCCCGCTGCCGCATCGCCTCGAGCCCGGCGGGCAGCGGGCCGACGGTCGCGACCAGCGTCATGCTGGTGCGAAAGAGCCGCAGGACCCCTTCGTCGGTGCCTGCGGCCGCGACGGCGTCCGCGGCCAGCTTCGCGACACCCTCGGGGGCGGGCAGGCGCAGCGAGAGCGCCGAGCGCTCGAGCCGCTCGACGTGGCGCCCGAGCAGCACCGGCAGGCCCCGGCGCACGCGAACCGTCTCGAAGGCGGCGGCGCCGCGGAGCAGGGCCTCGTCGTCCGGGTGGAAGACCGCCGACGACGGGTCGACGAGGCCGCGTCCGGCGACCGCCACGGCGAGCAGCGCCGTCATGCCGCGACCAGCCCGCCGACCGCCGCGAGCAGCGGCCGTGCCTTCACCCACGACTCCTCGATCTCCGCTTCGGGCTCGGAGTCCCAGACGACGCCGCCGCCCACCCACAGGTGGACTCGCTCCGCGGCCACCGCGAACGTCCGGATCGTCAGCGCGAGCTCGAAGTCGCCGTCGGGGCGGAGCACGCCGAGCGCGCCCATCGAGGCGCCGCGCCCGACTGGCTCGAGCGCGGCGATCAGGTCGAGCGCGGCGATCTTGGGCGCGCCGGTGATCGAGCCGCCCGGGAACGCCGCGGCGAGGATCTCGGCGAGCCCGACGCCGTGCCGCAGGCGCCCCTCGACGGTGGAGACGAGGTGGGTCACGCCGGCGAGCTCCCGCTGGGCCATCAGCTCCGGCCAGATCACCGATCCCGGCTCGCAGACGCGCGAGAGGTCGTTTCGCTCGAGGTCGACGATCATCACGTGCTCGGCCGAGTCCTTCTCGGCGTCGATCTCGACACCGGCCGGCCGCGTTCCCTTGATCGGCATCGTCAGCAGCCGGTCGCCCCGCCGCGCCAGGAAGAGCTCGGGCGAGGCCGAGACGATCGCCCACCCGAAGCCAGCGAACGGCCGCGGCACGAGCGGGCGGAGCGGAGCGAGCCCGGCCGCGAGACCCGCCGGGTCGCCCGCGAAGGGCGCCGAGAGGTGCTGGACGAGGTTCACCTGGTAGACGTCGCCGCGCGCGATCGCGGCCCGTACCTCCTCGACCGCGGCGCCGTACTCGCCGTCGTCCCAGCTCCGCTCCCAGTCGCCGAGCCGGTAGGAGCCGGGGCGGGCCCGCCGCGCCGCGGGGCGGATCGCGCACGCAAGCAAAGGGAGCGGGCACGGCTCGGGTGGGCGCGGCCGCCCCGAGCGCCGGAGCGGTTCCGAGAGGCCGTAGCCGAGGTAGAGGTCGGCGAGGGCGCCCTCACGGCCCCAGAAGCCCTCGCGCTCGAGATACTCCTCGAGCCTCTCGAAGGCGCCCACCGGTTCGTGCACCTCGAGCACGAGCCGTGCTAGCGCCGGGTGCCGAGGGTGAGCAGGTAGCGCCGGGGCGCGTGGACGAGGTCGCCGTCGCGGTAGGTCTCGTACAGGTCGACGAAGGCCCGGTGGAACGCCTCCGCGCGGTCGTCGTCGAGCTTGGCGAGCAGCGCCATCACCGGCTGGGCGGTATGCGAGAAGAGCTCGAAGAGATCCTCCCCGGACTCGGCGTCGATCCAGAGGGTGCCGTCGCTGAACTCGAGCTCGAAGTCCTCGCCGAGCATGTCCTCGACGTGGTCCTCGCGGCCCCACTCGGTCGCCTCGCGGCCCTCGAGCGGCTCCTCGGTGAAGCGGCGGTAGAGCTCGCCGAGCTTCGGGTTCGGCTTCCAGGCCGTGAAGCCGAGCCGGCCGCCCGGCCGCGCGACCCGCGCGAGCTCGCCCGCGACGTTGGCGTGGTCGGCGGCGAAGACGAAGCCGAAGTTCGAGGCGATCACGTCGAACTCGCCGTCGTCGTAGGGGAGGTACTCGACGTTGCCGACGTCGAACCGGACCGGCAGGCCGGCCTGCGCGGCATCCTCGCGCGCCTTCTCGATCATCGGAGCCGATCCGTCGATCGCGGTCACCTCGGCGCCTGCCCGGGCGGCCCGGAGCGCCGTCGCGCCGGTCCCGGCGCCGACGTCGAGCCACTGCTCGCCCGCGGAGGGCGACAGCCGTTCGACGAGCTCGTCGTGGACGGGCTCGAGCACCGCCGAGAGGCGCTCGACCATCTGCTCGTTGCGAAGATCCATCAGCAGGCCTCCGAGTCCGCATGGCCCGACACGACCAGGAGCATACTGCTCACATGGCGGATCTCTTCGACGAGGCGGCGGGAAGAAGGCTCCGCACCGGAGCTCCGCTCGCCCAGCGGCTGAGGCCGACCGCGTTCGCGGGGTTCGTCGGCCAGGAGCACGTCGTCGGCCCCGGGCGGGCGCTCCGTCTCGCGATCGAGGCCGACCGGGTGCCGTCGCTGATCCTCTACGGGCCGCCGGGGACCGGGAAGACGACGCTCGCCCGGATCGTCGCCAACACGACGGGCGCCGAGTTCGAGGAGCTGTCCGCCGTCTCGGCGACGGTCGGGAACGTCCGCGAGGTCCTCGCCCGCGCGCGGGAGCGGCTCGGCGCGACCGGGCAGAGGACGATCCTTTTCCTCGACGAGATCCACCGCTTCAACAAGGCCCAGCAGGATGCGCTGCTGCCCGGGGTCGAGGACGGGCTCGTGACCCTGATCGGCGCGACGACCGAGAACCCGTACTTCGAGCTCAACTCGGCGCTGCTCTCCCGGATGCAGGTCTACGAGCTCGAGGCGCTCGGCGGCGAGGAGCTGCGCGAGGTCCTGCGGCGCGGGGCGGTCGAGCTCGGCCTGGAGCTTCCGGCCGAGGTCGAGGAGCTGATCGCGGCGCGCTCCGGCGGCGACGCACGGACGGCGCTCGGGATCCTCGAGCTCGCGGCCGCGAGCGCCGCCGCCGAGGGCGGGCCGCCGGAGCTGCGCCACGTCGAGGATGCGGCCCGCAAGCGGCCCCTGCTCTACGACAGGGGCGGCGATGCCCACTACGACACGATCTCGGCCTGGATCAAGTCGACCCGGGCAGGAGACGTGCAGGCCTCGGTCTACTACCTCGCGGTGATGCTCGAGGGCGGCGAGGACGCCCGCTTCATCGCTCGGCGGATGATCGTGCTCGCCTCCGAGGACATCGGGAACGCCGACCCGCGGGCGCTCCTCGTCGCCGTCGCGGCGGCGCAGGCGGTCGAGCACGTCGGCCTGCCCGAGGCCCGCCTCAACCTGGCCCAGGCGGCCGTCTACCTCGCGCGGGCCCCGAAGTCGAACGCCTCCTACCGCGCCCTCGGGGCGGCGACCGCGGACGTGCGCGAGCACGGCCACCTCCACCCACCGGACGCGCTGCGGTCGGCCTCCTACCCGGGGGCGCGGAAGCTCGGCCGCGGCGAGGGCTACCGCTATCCGCACGACGATCCGGCCGGGTTCGAGGTCGACTGCCTGCCCGACGAGCTGAAGGGCCGGGTGTACTTCACGCCGTCCGGCAACGGCGAGGAAGCCACTCCTTCGACCCGCGAGGAGCACCCGCGGGACGCCCGTCCCGGGGACGGCGGAGCCTGATCTCCCGGGGCGCGGAAGCCTGGTGCGACCCGGGGCCGCCCGCGCCACGACTCCCCCGGCGAGCTCAGCCCCCAACCGGAAGAACCCGGGGACGATCGCCGCGAGCCCGCGCTAGAGAATCCGGGCCCCGAGGGCGCTGGCTGCCAGCTCGACGGCCAGGGCCGCGGTCTCGTTCGCCTCGTCGAGGATCGGGTTCACCTCGACCAGCTCGAGCGAGTCGAGCAGCCCCGACTCGGCGACCAGCTCGAGCGCCAGGTGCGCCTCCCGGTAGGAGAGGCCGCCCCGCACCGGGGTGCCGACGCCCGGTGCGAACATCGGGTCGACCGCGTCGAGGTCGAGGCTCACGTGGAGGAACCTGACCCCGCCCAGGAACGTGAGCGCCTCGCGCACCGCCCGCTCGAGGCCGAGCCGATCGATCTCGCTCATCGTGAAGACGCGGACGTCGAGCTGCTCGATCAGCTCGCGCTCGCCGTCGTCCAGCGCGCGCACGCCGACGAGGGCGGCTCGCTCCACCGACGGCGTCGGCCACGCCTCGGTCTCGAACGCCGGCCCGGCCACGCCGAAGGCGGCGGCCAGCGACATCCCGTGGACGTTCCCGCTCGGCGAGCTCTCCGGGCGGTTGAGGTCGCCGTGAGCGTCGATCCAGAGCACGCCGCCGGCGCCGTGCGCCTTCGCCATCCCGCCGAGCGAGCCCATCGCAACCGAGTGGTCGCCGCCGAGCACGAGCGGCAGGTAGTGCGCCGCGCGGGCATCGGCGACGAGCGCCGCGACGCGGGCGCAGGAGCGCAGGATGGCGCCGAGGTAGCGGGCCCGCGGCTCTCCCACCTCGGTCGCCTCCGCGACGCCCGTCTCGACGTCGCCCCAGTCCTGGCACTCGCGCCCCAGGCTCGCGATCCGCTGCTGCAGGCCCGCATAGCGGATCGCCGACGGCCCCATGTCGACCCCGCGCCGGCCGGCGCCGAGGTCGAGGCCGGCGCCGATCACGGCCACCGGCCGGACCCGCGCATCGTCCCGGCTCGTTGGGATCTTCTCGTCCATCGGCCTGCTGAGCCGCGCCCCCGGTGCGGTGCGGGGCGCGGACTGCGGAGTGGCGAGGGCCGGACTTGAACCGGCGACACCACGGTTTTCAGCCGTGTGCTCTACCAACTGAGCTACCTCGCCCTGGAAGCCGGCCCAGTCTAGCCATCACCCGCCGCGAGACGTCCCCGCTTGTAGCGTTCCGGCGATGTCGCCGGTCCGCACTGTGGCGATGCTCGCGGCCGCCGCTGCCGCGCTCGCGGGGCTCGCGGCCCTCGCCACCGTCGAGCTGACGGGCGGGACCGCGCCGGTCCGGCTCGTGCCGCGCGGGGCGGTGCAGGGCGATCCGCTCGCCTACTCGAACGGGAAGGCGGCGGCGTTCGAGCGGGCGGCGGCGGCGGGCCTGAGCCAGGTGATCTACCTGAAGAGCCCGGGCGGCGTGGTCGCCGCGGCGGCGAGGACCGCCGCCTTCCGGCCGCTGATCGAGCGGGCGACGGCGGGCACCGGGATCGACCCGAACATCGTCGAGGCGATCGTGATGCTCGAGAGCGGCGGGCGGCCGGACGTGATCGCCGGGTCGGATCCCGCCGACGCGGCCGGGCTGACACAGATCCTGGCCGGGACGGCCACCGACTTCCTCGGGATGCACGTCGACCTCGCGCGCAGCCGGCTGCTCACGGCACGCATCGCGGCGGCGCAGAATCGCGGCGACCGCGCGGCGAGCGCGCGGCTGCTCGCGCAGCGGCGGCGCATCGACGCGCGGTTCGACCCGGCGCAGGCACTCGCGGGCACGGTGCGCTACCTCTCGACCGCGCGCGCCACGCTCGGCCGCGACGACCTGGCCGTCGTCTCCTACCACATGGGAATCGGCAACCTCGAGAACGTGCTCCGGAGCTTCGCCGGCGCCGCCGCCGGCGCACCGATCCGGGACGTCGTCTCGCGGAACGGCCTCACCTGGCCGGAGGTCTACTTCGACTCGTCGCCGCTCGAGCACCCCGCGGCGGAGCAGCTCCTCGCAGGCTTCGGCGACGACTCGCAGACCTACTACTGGCGCGTCCTGGCGGCCGAGCAGATCATGCGGCTCTACCGCACCGATCCGCAGCAGCTCGAGGCGCTCGCCTACCTCCACACGCGCGGGCCGAGCGCTGCCGAGGTGCTCCACCCGGAGCCGACGACGCAGCGGTTCCTGACCCCGGCGGCCGTGATGCTGGCCCGCAGCGGGGGGCTCCTCCAACCGCTTCCGAACGATCCGGCGGCCCTGCACTTCCGGGTCGGCCCGCAGCTGGGCGCGCTCGCGCCGCTTCTCGGTGCGACCCCGGCGCTCTACCGGGCGCTGCGACCGGAGGCGCTTGCCCTGCTCGTCTACCTCGCCGCCCGCGTGCATGCGATCGCCGGGTCGGCGACACCGCTGACCGTGACGAGCGCCGTCGGCGACGAGGCGTACGACCGGCTCCGGCCGGGAGGCGACCCGGCCGGCGGGGGCTACTCGCTCGACACGACGGGTTACTCGTTCGACGTCCTCCGCAGGTACGGATCGGCCGCCGAGGCGGCGGCGTTCCAGTACGAGCTCGACCGGCTGCAGGCGCTCGACCTGATCGCCTGGACGCGAGGGTCGGCCGTGATCCACGTCACCGTGTCCTCCGCGGCCCGCGAGCTGATCCCGGCCACGCTCGAGCCCGCGCGCTGAGCGCTCAGACGGCCCGGATCAGGACCTCGTCGCCGGGGCCCGCCTCGAGGAGCGCGGCCGCGTTGCCGCCGTTGATCGCGATCGCGAAGGCGCCGTAGGAATCCTCGTACACGATCAGCTCGCCACGGCTCGCGTCGGCGTAGGTCTCGGCGACGAGCGCGTAGTACGCGTTCAGCGTCACGCGGAGCTCGACCTGGAGGCCGGGCGAAAGACCGAGCGCCTCGACGTCCGCCCGCGTCACGTTCAGCTCGAGGTTGCCGAAGCGGTCCCGGTCGATCACGGTCGCCCGCAGCTCGCCGCCGACGGTGGCGGGCACCGGCAGCTCGATGCGGACGAGCGTCGCCGGGTCGACCTCCTCGCCCAGATCGTCGAAATGGACGCCCGCGGCGAGGTGGGCGGCGACCGGGGCGAACAGGTCGCGGGCGTGAAAGGTGCGGGAGACGGGCTCGAGGTGGTAGCGGGGGTTCGTGAGCGAGCGTGCGCCCGCGACGACCTCCCGGTCGGCCGCGATCGTCAGCAGGCCGTTGTCGGGGCCGACGTAGACCCGGCCCTCGCCGGTCCGGATCGCCACCGCCCGGCGGTCGCCGCCGACACCCGGGTCGACGACCGCGAGATGCACTCCGGGCGGCAGGTACGGGATCGAGCGTGCCAGCACGAGCGCCCCCTGGGTCACCGCCTGCGGCGCGATCCCGTGGCTGACGTCGAGGATCTCCGCGTCGCGGGCGATCCGCTTCATCACGCCCCGGCAGACGCCGACGAAGTCGTCCCGGAGGCCGAAGTCGGTCAGGAAGGTGATGTAGTCGTACACGGCTAGGCGAGCTCCGCGAACCCGGCGACGGCGGCGACGAGCCCGTCGAGGTCGTGGGTCGCCGCCTCGACCGCCACCGTGAGCCCGACCGCGCCGGCGACGCGCGTGGTCTCGGGCCCGATCGAGACTGCCGGGGCGCGGCCGCCGATCCCGGCGTAGGCCCGCGCCGCCGAGCCGGAGGCGAGGACGACCACGTCGCCCTCCGGCGGGTCGGGGCGCAGGAGCACGGTGCCGTAGAGCGGGACGAAGTCCGCCCCGAGCGCGTCGATGGGGCCGCGCCGGGAGTTCGCGGCGGCCAGGTAGATGACGCGGCCCTCCGGCTCGGGCAGCTCCGCCGCCAGCGCGTCGGCGGTCGAGACCGACGCGACGAGGGCCGGCTCGATCCCGTGCCGGCGGAGCGTCTCGGCCGTCCCCGGCCCCACCGCGGCGACCTTCGGCAGGTTGCGGGCCCGCCGGGCGACCTCTTCGGCGCCGTTCGGGCTGGTGACGACGGCCCACTCGTAGCCGGCGCAGTCGATCGGATCGTCCGAGGTGCGGACGATCTCGATCAGCGGGCACTCGACCACCTCGTGGCCGAGCTGCTCGATCCGGGCGACGAGCGGCTGGGCCTGCTCACGGGGGCGCGTGACGATCACCTTCACGCCGCTCGCTCCGCGGTCGCCTCGAGCAGCTCCGCCGCCAGCGCCAGCGGATCGGCGCCGCTCCTCCGCTCGATCCACGCTCCGTCCTCGGCCGCGACCAGCGCCGTCAGGCGGTCGCCGTCGTGGTGAGCCGCGACCGGCGCCAGGCAGCCCGCGCCGATCCTCGCGACGCAGGCCCGCTCGGCCTCCACGCGGCGGCGCGTCTCGGGGAAGTCGCCGCCGGCGACCAGCTCCTCCTCACCCGACCTCACCTGCAGCGCGAGCGCCCCCTGCGCCGCCTCGGGCAGCATCGTCTCGGGCGGGAGCCGAAGCCCGATCTCGCCTGCGAGGCCGAGCCTGTCCAGGCCGCAGGCGGCCAGGATCAGCGCGTCGAGGCCCCGCTCGCGGGCCTTGCGCAGGCGCGTGTCGATGTTGCCGCGGAGCGGCTCGACCGAGATCGTCGGGTCGAGCGCGAGCAGCTGCGCCCGGCGGCGCACGGAGGCCGTCCCGATCCGCATTCCCGCCGCGAGCGTGTCGGCGCCGACGAGGGCGTCACGCGGGTCGTCCCGCTCGAGGTAGGCGCCGACCGCGAGGCCCCCTGTGTCGGTCGAGGTCATGTCCTTGGCGGAGTGAACGGCGACGTCGACGCGCCCGGCGAGGAGAGCCTCCTCGATCTCCTTGACGAACACGCCGCGCTCCCCGATCTGGCCGAACGGGCTCTTGCGGTCGCGGTCGCCGGCGGTCGTGATCGGCACGTAGGCGACCTCGTGGCCGGCCCGGCGGACAACGGCGCCCGCCAGCTCCGCCTGGGTGAGCGCGAGCCTAGACCCGCGGGAGCCGATGCGAACGAGCACGGGCGTGCCTCCCCCCGTCAGCGCTCACGGGTCTCGTCCTCGAGCCCGAAGAGGTACCTGATCGCGTCGGCGTAGGCGGCGCCGTCGTCGGCCGCGGCGGCCTCCTTCATGCGGACCGTCGGCAGGTGCAGGAGCTTGTTCACGATCTGGGCCGTCACCGACTCGATCGTCCGGCGCTCGTCCGCGGAGAGCCCGGACAGCTTGGCGAGCTCCGCCACGCGGATCTCCTCGGCGCGCGAGCGAAGCGACGCGATCGCCGGGACCACGTCGAGCGAGGCCTGCCATTCGCGGAAGCGCTCCGCCTCCACCGCGACGAGCCTCTCCGCGTGCTCGGCCTCGACCCGGCGGCCCGCGAGTGTCTCCGCCACCACCGCCTCGAGGTCGTCGATGTCGTACAGGAAGCAGCCGTCGAGCTGGTGCACGGCCGGGTCGACGTCGCGCGGAACGGCGATGTCGATGAAGAAGAGCGGCCGCCGGTGGCGGGCGGGAACGTCTCCGGCGCCGACGAGCAGCCCCGGCGCGCTGGTCGCGGTGAGCACCACGTCCACCTCGGCGAGCCTCGCGGGAACCTCCTCGAGGGTCAGCGGCACCGCGCCGAACCGCTCTGCGAGCTCGCCGGCGGCGGCGGCTCCGCGATTGGCGACATACGCGATCGAGGCGCCGCGGGCCGAGAGATTTCCGGCCGCCAGCTCGCCGATCCTGCCGGCTCCGACGAGGAGCACCTTGCGCCCGGCGAGGTCGCCGAAGACCTGCGCCGCGAGCGCGGCCGCCGCGGAGGGCACCGACGCGGGGCTCTCCCCGATCGCGGTCTCGGTGCGAACCCGCTTCCCGAGCTGGAGCGCCTGCCGGAACACCCGGTCGAGGAGCGGCCCCGGCGAGGCGGCGTCGAAGGCGGCGCGGACCTGGCCGAGGATCTCGCTCTCGCCGGGGATGAGCGAATCGAGCCCGGCCGAGACGCGGAACAGGTGCATCGCGGCCGCCTCGTCGTGCATCCGGTAGGCGACCGACCGAAGCGGCACGCCCGCCAGGTCCTCGAGCGTCGAGAGCGCCCGCGAGCCGTCGTCGCCGGCCAGGTAGAGCTCCGTCCGGTTGCACGTCGACAGGCACACGGCGTCGCCGAGCGCGCGGGCGAGCGACGCGGCGCGCTCGGGCGGCAGCGAGACCCGTTCGCGCAGCTCCACGGGGGCCACGTGGTGCGAGATGCCGACGAGCGAGAGGGTCAAAAGTGGCTCCCGGCGAGGACGAGGCGCGCGAGGATCACGAGCCCGAACCCGACCAGCGCCAGCTGCGCGCCGCGCCGGCCGGACGGACGGAGCGCCGCGAAGACGGCGTAGACGAGCCAGGTGACGATGGTGGCTGCCATCAGCGCGTCGATCCGGCCGTTCTCCTCGCGCAGCCTGACGAACCCTGCGACGAGGCCGACGGTCAGGAGCGGCCAGGAGACGAGGATCGTCCGCAGGGTGAGCCGCTCGAGCACGACGAGGGAAGGCAGGCGCAGACGGAGGATGTCGGGTGAGCGCCGCTGGAGCCGCCGCTCCTCGAGCAGGTAGAGCGCCGCGAGCGCGGCGGCGAGCGTGAACCCGGCGAACGCGGCCAGCACCAGCCCGACGTGGACGGTCAGGAAGAGGTTGCCGTACGGCGAGCGCTCGCCCGCGGCCGTGCCGCCCGCGATCCGGGCGACGACGAAGAGCAGGACGGCGAGCGGCATCACGCTCAGCCCCACCAGCCGGTAGCGCGGCTGGCAGCCCCAGATCAGGTAGGCGCCGACGACGAGCCAGACGAAGAGGTTGAGCGAGCCGGCCCAGGTCGACCACGGGAACCCGTCCGCACGTGCCGCCTGTACGGCGAGCAGGCCCGTCTGCGCGAGCCAGCCGATCCGCACCCCCCAGATCGCGAGGCGCGTGTGGCGGGGAGAGGTGTAGGCGATCGCCGCCTCGCCGTAGCCGAGGATCGCCGGCCAGAAGAACAGCTCAACCACGGTCGAGCTCGCGCTCCCGGAGCTTGTCGACGAGCTCGCCGAGCTGGCGCTGGAGGCGCTGGAGCTTCGAGGCGATGATCAGGACGTAGGCGAGCAGGCCCAGGAAGACGACGAGGTAGGCGGCGGCGGTGTACTTCTCCGAGGGGGTCAAGCGAGCAGCTCCCGCAGCTCGCTCAGACGCGAGTCGATCCGCTTCCCGGCGAGCTCGATCTGGTACAGCGTCGCGAGCAGGAAGAGCATCGCGAGCCAGGAGACGCAGAAGGTCAGGAACTGCGCGTGGGTCATCTGCGGGCCGTGGGTGGTGAACACCTCCGGGTGGATGATGCTCCGGGAGAGCCTGATCGCGAAGAACGAGATCGGGATCAGGACGACGCCGAAGAGGGCGTAGACGGCGCACATGTTCTCGCGCGCCGGCCCGGGGTCGACCGAGTAGCGGAGCATGAAGTAGGCGCAGTAGAAGAGGAAGAGGACGAGGAAGAGGACGAGCTCGTCGTCGGACCAGACCCACCAGACGCCCCACGAGATCCGAGCCCAGATCGAGCCGGTGAGCAGGGTGAGCGACCCGAAGATGACGCCCTGGTGGATCGCGACGTAGCTCTCGAGGCCGGACCCCTCGCGCCGCTTCCAGAGGTGCAGGAACGCCTTCCAGGCACCCCAACCGAACGCCGCGTAGGCGGTCAGCGCGATCGGCACGTGGAAGTAGAAGATCCGCTGCGACAGCCCCTGGTCGCCGTCGGTCGGGGCGTAGAAGAAGATCAGCGCGATCGCAAGTGCGAACAGGGACAGCGTCGCACCCGCGAGAGCGGGCAGCGAGATTCGTGCGACGCGTTGCCTCACGTTCGAATCGTAGACGGGCAGGCTCAGGTCTCGGAGACGACGTACTCGAAGGCAGCCCACGAGAGGAGCACGAAGATCGCGTCGTAGAGCGCGAGGAATTCGAGGTACTTCGGGCGGGCGTCGATGCTCGCCCCGACCCCGCCGACGACGATCGGGATCGCGAGCGGCAGGAAGAGCAGCGGCAGGAGCAGCTCGCGCGCCCTCCCGGCGACGGCCATCGCGCCGAGCAGGGTCCCGACCGTGCAGATGCCGATGTCGGCGAGCAGGATGGCGGCGACCGTGTGCCACCCGACGCCGTGGAAGAAGAGCCCGAACGCCGGCACCGCGACCAGCTCGGCGAGGCCGAGGAACGCGAGCACCGACAGGGACTTCGCGAGCCAGATCGCGCTCCGGTCGGACGGCGCCAGGACGAGCGCGTCCAGCATCCCCTGCTCGCGCTCGGGCACGAACGCGCGGGTGAGCCCGAGCAGCGCCGTGAAGAGGAGCGCCGTCCACAGCAGTCCCAGCGCGACCCGGTGATTCGACCCGGCCGGGGCATCGGAGGCGAACGGGACGGCAAAATGGAAGATCGTCAGGGCCGCGACGACGAACAGGAGCATCGCCGGCACCGTCTCCTTCGCCCGCAGCTCGAGAAGGAGATCCTTGCGTGTGAGCGCCGCGACGTCGGAGAGGTAGCTCATGCGAAGGCCAGCCGCGCAGTCGCGAGACGCTCGACCCGGCCGGGGTCGTGCGTCGCGACGACCACTGCGGCGTGCCCGGCGAGCTCGGCGAGGGCCGCGTCGAGCAGCGCTGAGCCGGGCTCGTCGAGGGCGTTGAACGGCTCGTCGAGGAGCACGAGCTGCGGACGATGGAGCAGTACGCGGCAGAGCCCGAGCCGCTGCCGCATCCCGCGCGAGAACGTCGAGACCCGCTCGCCGCGAACGTCCCAGAGCCCGAAGCGCTCGAGCAGCATCCCGATCCGCTCACCCCGTTCCGGCACGCGGTAGAGCCGGCCGAAGAGGTGGAGGTTCTCGAGCGGCGTCAGCTCCCGGTAGACGAACGGCTCGTGCCCCAGGTAGCCGATCAGCCCCCGCTCGGGCAGCGCCAGCTCGCCCGTCGTCGGCGCATCGAGGCCGGCTAGGACGCGCAGGAGGGTCGTCTTCCCGGACCCGTTCGGCCCCGTCACGAGCAGGAAGCCGCCCGGGTCGAGCCGGACCTCGACGCGGTCGAAGACGCGCCTGGCGCCGAACCGCTTCGAGAGGTTGGTGGCGGTGAGCACGCGGCTAGGTGAGGACGTCGACCAGGACGAACCCGAAGAACGCCAGGCTGATCACGCCGTTCATGGTGAAGAAGGCCGCGTCGAGGCGGCGCAGGTCGCCCGGCCGGACGAGCGAGTGCTCGTAGGCGAGCAGCGCCGCGACCACGCCCACGCCGGCCCAGTACCACCAGTCGACGGTCAACCCCAGCCCGACCGCCACGAGCAGGACGACCGTCGCGGCGTGCAGGGCGCGCGCTCCCGCGAACACGCCGCGCTCGCCGAACCGGACGGCCCAGGAATGGAGGCCCTGCGCACGGTCGACCTCGAGGTCGAACAGCGAGTAGAAGAGGTCGAAGCCCGCCACCCAGGTTGCGACCGCTCCTCCGAGCGCCCACGCCTGCCAGGGAAGGTCGCCGCGGATCGCCACCCAGGCGCCCATCGGCGCGAGCCCGTCGACGGCTCCGAGCCAGAGGTGGCAGAGCCAGGTGAAGCGCTTGAGGTAGGGGTAGATCACGAAGGCCGCGACCGGGATCGGCCAGAGCCAGCGGACGACCGGGTCGAGCTGCCAGACGGCGACGAGGAAGATGCCGAGGGAGGCGACGCAGAACCCGATCACGGCCCCGATCGTCAGCGCGCCGGACGGCAGCTCGCGGCCGGCGGTGCGCGGGTTCGCGGCGTCGATGCCCGCGTCGATCAGCCGGTTGAGCGCCATCGCGAGCGAGCGGGCCCCCGCCATCGCAACCGTGATCCAGAGCAGATCGTGGGCCGACGGCACCCCGTCGACGGCCAGGAACGCGCCGACGTACGCGAAGGGCAGCGCGAACACCGTGTGCTCGACCTTGATCAGGCGCGCGAAGAGCGCCGCCTGCCGCGCAGGCGTGCTGGTGGTGACCACTACGTGTTGAGGTGGTCGGTCGCGGCCATCGGATCGCCGAGCAGGCTCAACGCATGCGGGAGCGCCGGCCGGAGGACGGCATACCCGTCGCGGCAGGCTCCGGGCGAGCCGGCGAGGTTCACGACCAGCGAGCTCCCCACGGTCCCGGCGAGCCCGCGGGAGAGGAGCCCGTGCGGCGTCCTCGCGATCGAGTCGGCCCGGATCGCCTCGGCGATCCCGGGCGCCTCGCGATCGAGCACCGTGCGGGTCGCCTCGGGCGTCACGTCGCGGGCCGCGAGACCGGTCCCGCCGGTCGTGAGCACGAGCTGGGAGTCGGCGGCCAGATCGACGATCGCCCGGGCGACCCGGTCGGCTTCGTCCGGCACGAGCCGCCGCAGCACCTCGAAGCCGTCCGCCAGGAGGAGCTCCTCGAGCGTGTCCCCGCTCACGTCGTCGGCCTCGCCGCGCGAGACCCGGTCGGAGACGGTCAGGACCGCGGCCTTCACGCGCCGCCGTCCGGATCGCCCTCGGCACCCTTCTGCTTGTCGACGAGCGTGAGCTCGGTGATCGTCATCTTCCGGTCGATCGCCTTGGCCATGTCGTAGACGCTCAGCGCGGCGACAGCGACGGCGGTCAGCGCCTCCATCTCGACGCCCGTCCGGGCCGTGGTCTCGGCCGAGGCGGTGATGTCGACGCGCGCCTCGCCGACGACCAGATCGACGCCGACGTGGGAGAGCGGCAGCGGATGACAGAGCGGGATCAGCTCGCTCGTCCGCTTGGCGGCCATGATCCCGGCCAGCTGCGCAGTAACGAGCGCGTCGCCCTTCGGCAGATCGCGCAGGCGGCGCGCCGTCGCGGGCGCCATCAGGACGGCGCCGTGCGCGATCGCGCGGCGGCGGACCGGCGGCTTGTGGCCGACGTCGACCATCCGCACTGCGCCGGAGGCCTCGTCGACGTGCGAAAGGTCGCCCACGGGACGATTCTACGTCCGGGGCGCCCACGTGCCGGACAAGCCGGCCGTGGTCCCACGGCGGTCGGGCATGGCTCGACAGGCAGCCGCTGTCGTCCGTTGTGGCAACAGTGGCCGTGGTCAGCTCCTTTGCGCAGGCTCCGACGCGGGCCGGCGATCTCCGGCGTCCGCGACGAGCCCGAGCGTGAAGCGCGTCCAGCCCGGCATCGACTCGAGCTCGATCCGCCCGTCCATCAGTTCTGCGAGCTCGCGGGCGATCGCGAGCCCGAGGCCGCTTCCCGAGGCGACCGTGCCGTCCAGCCGGTAGAAGCGCTCGAAGACCGGCCCCTGGGCCGCCTCCGGGATCCCGGGCCCGCGATCGACGACCGACAGCGTCGCCCGCCCGCCGGCCTGCCCGACCGTAACCTCGATCTCCGTGCCCGGAGGCGTGTGCACGACGGCGTTCTCGACCAGGATCCTGCCGATCTGGAGCACCCGCTCCTCGTCGCCGAGCGCAACGACCGGTACGGGAGCATGCAGCTCGAGCTCGTGGCCCGCGGCCGCCGAGCGCGGGCCGAACTCGGTCACGAGGACGTCCGCGACTACGCTCAGGTCGAAGCTCTCGTTCGACACGGTCAGGCGGCCGGCATCCATCCGCGAGAGATCGAGCAGGTCGGTGGCGAGCTTCGTCAGCCTCGCGACCTGGTCACGCATGGCGGCCAGGAACTCCTCGCGCGTCTCCGTGTCGACGCCCTCGTCGCCGGTCAGCAGCTCGAGGAAGCCGCCGAGCGAGAAGAGCGGCGTCCGTAGCTCGTGGGAGGCGTTGGCGATGAACTCGGCGCGTGCCCGCTCGAGGGATGCGAGCCTGAGCCGCATCCGCTCGAAGGCGCGGGCGAGCTGCCCGAGCTCGTCGGGCGCGTGGTCGATCACCGCCTCGTCGAACCGCCCGCCGGCGATCCGCTCGGCCGCGGCCTCGAGCCGCTTGATCCGGCGCGAGAACAGGGTCGCGAGCGAGTACCCGAGCACGATCGCGAAGACGGTCGCCAGGCCGCCCGCGACGATCACGCGGCGGCGGACCACCTCGACGGACTCCAGATCGTTGCGCAGGGGCGAGGCCAGCAGCAGGACGGGACCGCCGCGGCCGAACGAGACGGCGGCCTCCGCGTAGGTCGAGCCCTCACGCGTGACCGACCCGCTGACGACCCCGTTGCTCCTCGCGGCGCGCTGCGCCATCGGGTCGTGCTCGACGTCGAGCGAGGTGCCGCCGTTCGAGTCGCCGACCGGCTCGAGCAGCGGGGGAGCGCTGAAGAGCACGACCCGCGCGCCGCTCGCCACGGCAACCGGCATCGCCTCGTCCTCGACCCAGAGCTGGCTCGGAAACACCTCGCCCGGGTTCGCCCGCGGCTTCGACGCGATCAGCTGCAGCGTCCCGCGCAGGCCGTCGAGCCGGCTCGCGACGAGGGAGCGGCTGTACGAGGGGACGACGATCAGGTAGACGATCGCGAGCGCGCCGCCGACGACGAGCAGGAGCGCCAGCGCCAGCCGTCCGCCGACCGTGCGGAACGGGTTCACCGGTCGCGGAAGCGGTACCCGACGCTGCGCACGGTGAGGATGTACTCCGGGTTCCGCGAGTCGGGCTCGAGCTTCTCGCGCAGATGCCGGACGTGCACGTCGATCGTGCGCGGATCCCGGAAGTCGGCGCTCCCCCAGAGCGTCTCGAGCAGCATCCGCCTGCTGTAGACGCGCCCCGGGTGCGCCGCGAGCGTAGCCAGGAGCTCGAACTCGACGAAGGTGAGCCGCACCTCGCGCCCGTCGATCTCGGCGATCCGGCGGGGAAGGTCGATCCGGAGCCCCGCGGCGGAAATCACCTGCTCGCCGGGACCGCCGGGCTCGAGTCTCGGCGCGCGGGCGCGGCGAAGCAGCGCCCGGATGCGCGAGCGGAACTCCCGGATCGAGAACGGCTTTGTGACGTAGTCGTCGGCGCCGAGCTCGAGTCCGAGCACCTTGTCCAGCTCGTCGTCTCGGGCGGTGAGCATGATGATCGGCACCGAGCTGCGCGTGCGCAGCTGCCTGCAGACCTCGAGGCCGTCGAGCTTCGGCAGCATGATGTCGAGGACGACGAGGTCGACCGACCGGTCGCCGAAGCGGTCCATCGCCTCCTGGCCGTCACATGCCAGCACGACGTCGTATCCGTCGCGCTCGAGCGGGAAGCTGAGCAGCTTCCGCACCGCCTCGTCGTCGTCGACGAGCAGGATCGTTGGGGAGTCCGTCATCGCAGCTCGCGAGCAAGTGCCCGGCGTCCTGGGCTTCGCCCGTTCTTACTATAACGGTCGATGGCGGCTTCCCAGCCCCCGCTCCGGCGCCGCCGACGGCCTCGGCGCGGCTCGCTCGAGCGGCCGGTGAACGGCCGCCTCTACCGGGGGGCCTTCCTGCTCGTGCTGCCCGCCGTCCTGCTGCTGGCGTTCACCGTCACCCGGCCCGGGCCGCTCGCCAAGCCGGCCCTCCCCGGAGCCTTCGACACGTCCGCGGCGCTCAGCGCCGCCCGCGACCTCGCCGCCGAGTACCCGGACCGCGCTCCCGGCACGGCCGGCGCCCTGGGCGCGGTGACGTGGTTCCAGCAGCAGCTCCAGCCCTTCGGCTTCCAGACCTCGACCGCGTCGTGGCCCGCCCGCATTCCCGGCCTCGGCAACGTGCGCCTGCGGAACGTGACCGCGGTCGCCCCGGGTCAGTCCGGCGAGGTGATCGTCGTCATGGCCCATCGCGACGACCTCGGCACCGGGGCGGGAGCGAACGACAACGCGAGCGGGACGGCGGCTCTGATCGAGTTGGCCCGCGCCTTCGCCAGGCCGCAGACCGAGGCGCAGGCACACGTACGGTCGGCGCACACGATCGTCTTCCTCTCGACCGATGCCGGGTCGTTCGGCGCTCTCGGGGCCGCGCACTTCGTCGCCACCTCGCCCTACCGGCACCGCATCCTCGCCGTGATCAACCTGGACGCGATCGCCGGGTCGGGCAGCCCCGCGATCGAGATCGCGGGCGATCGGCCCCGCTCGCCGAACGCGACCCTTGTCGCGACCGCTGTCGCCCGGATCGCCGAACAGGCCGGAGCGCCCCCGCACCACGTCAGCGTGATCGGGCAGCTGATCGACCTCGGCTTCCCCTACACGCTCTACGAGCAGGGCTCGTTCGTCGGCGCCGGCATCCCTGCCGTCACGCTGACGACCGCGGGCGACCGCCCGCCGGCGGCGTTCGGCGACAGCGGCGAGCTGCTCCAACCGAAGCGCCTGCAAGAGCTGGGCATCGCCGCGCAGGAGCTGCTCGGATCGCTCGACCAGGGCGTCGAGCTGCCGCCCAGCACGGCGAGCTACGTCTGGCTCGGCGGCCGTGTCGTCCGCGGCTGGGCGATCGAGCTCGTGCTGATCACGCTCCTGCTGCCCGTGCTGGTTGCGATCGTCGATCTCTACGCCCTCGGCCGTCGCCAGCGGGTGCCGTTCGGCCCGGCCGGCCGGGCCCTGCGCAGCCGGCTCGGCTTCTGGCTCTTCGCCGGCGTCGTTTTCACGTGTTTTCGTCTGCTCGGGGCCTGGCCGGAAGGTCCGGCGCGGCCGCCCAACCCCGCCACGCCCGTGGCGCGCGACTGGCCCGTGGTCGCCCTGATCGCGCTCGCCCTCCTCCTCCTCGGCGGCTGGGCGCTCGCGCGGCAGAGGCTGGCCCCGCGCCGGCCCGTCACGGCCGAGGAGGAGCTCGCCGGCGCGACGGTCGGCCTGATCGGCCTGCTCGTCGCCGCGCTGCTCGTCGTCGCGATCAACCCGTTCGCCCTCCTGTTCATGCTGCCGCCGCTCCATCTCTGGCTCTGGCTGCCCCAGATCCGGATCGCGCGGCCGCCGGTCCGCCTGGCGCTGTTCGCGCTCGGGCTCGCCGGGCCGCTGATCGTGATCGTCTCGCTCGCCTGGCGCTTCCGGCTCGGCCTCGACGCCCCCTGGTACCTGCTCGAGCTGGTCGGGCTCGGCTCGGTCGGCTTCTGGGCGGCGGCGGTCGTCCTGGTCGGCGTCGCCGCCGGGGCGCAGCTCGGCGCGGCGGCGGCCGGCCGTTATGCCCCGTACCCGGACCCTGCCGAGCGGGGGCCGCGGGGGCCCATCCGCGAGCTCGTGCGCCGCCTCGTGCTCGGAATCCGCTCGCGCCGACGGGCCGTCGCCGCCTACAGGGCGAGGTAGTCGACCGGGCTGCCGGCCGCCAGCTCGCCGTCGCCCGCGGGGACGAGCACGAGCGCGTCCGCCGTCGCCGCCCGGGCGATCATGTGCGATTCCTGGCCGCCGAGGGGGTCGAGGACGACCGACCCGTGCTCGACCCTCGTCAGCGCTCGCAGGAGCGAGGCGCGGCCGGGCGCGAGGCGGGCCGGGCGGCCGAGCCGGCCTGGGCGGAACGGAGGCCTCGGGTCGGCGAGCCCCTGCAGGGCGAGCAGCGCCGGGCGGACGAAGAGCTCGAACCCGACCAGGGACGAGACGGGATTGCCGGGGAGGCCGAAGACCAGCGTCCGCCCGCGGATCCCGAACGCGACGGGCTTGCCGGGCCGCACCGCGACGCGCCAGAAGACCTCCTCGACCCCGAGCTCGGTCTCCGCCGCCCGCACGAGGTCGTAGACCCCGACCGAGACCCCGCCGCTCGTGACGAGCACGTCGGCCTCGAGGCCGCGCGCGACGGCGGCCCGCGTCGCCTCCACGTCGTCCCGTACGGCGGGCAGCCGTTCCAGCACGGCAGCGGCGCTCTCGATCTGCGCCGTCAGGATGGTGCCGTTGGCGTCGTAGATCTCGCCCCGCCCCAGGGGCTCGCCCGGCGAGCGAAGCTCGCTTCCGGTGACCGCGAGGACGACCCGCGGGACCTTGTGACAGCTCACGCGGACGACGCCGCTTGCGGCGAGCGCTCCGAGCTGGGCCGGGCCGAGCCGGGCTCCCGCCGCCACGACCGGATCGCCGGCACGCAGGTCTCCCCCGCGCTCCCGGACGTTCGCGCCAAGCGAGACGGGGCCGGGAACGACGACCTCCGTCGCTCCTTCCTCGACCTCCTCGATCGGGACGACGCTGTCGGCCCCGTCCGGAACCACACCTCCCGTGGCGATCGCCATCGCCTGCCCGGGCTCGAGCGGCCGTTCCGCGGGCCGGCCGGCGGCGATCCGGGCCGCGATCGGCAGGGTGGCGGGCACGTCGGCCGCGCGCAGCGCGAACCCGTCCATCGCCGAGGTCGCGAACGGCGGCAGGTCGACCGCGGCCGGGGCAGCTTCGGCCAGGACCCGGCCCGCAGCCGCGTCGAGCGCCACCTGCTCGCGATCGAGAGGCACGACCCGCTCGAGCACGAGCTCGAGCGCTTCCTCGATCGTCAAGAGGTCGGGCACCGGCTCACCCTAGAGGCTCTCGCCCACCGGCGCTCCGTCCCACACTCCGTCAGCGCACCAGCGCCATCCCGGCCTGGAGCGGCGTCTCCGGCTTCGCCTTCGTGGCCGTCGGTGCGGTCGTCGTCGTGGTGGTGGTGGTCGCAGGCGTGGTCGCCAGATACCCGTAGTAGCCGCGCGTGAACGGCTTCCAGACGGGCTGCTCGTTCGGCGTCTCGAACGGGCGCGCCGGCAGGTGCGCCTCGGCCGCAGCCATGAAGAGATGCCAGATCGGCACCGAGAAGGTCGCGCCGGCGACTGCCTGCCCGTGGACGTCGGTCATCGGGATCTCGCCGGCCGGGTACCCCATCCAGACGACGGTCGAGAAGTCGCGCGTGTAGCCGTCGAACCAGGCGTCGGCGAAGTTCTCGGTCGTCCCCGTCTTGCCGGCGTTCGGATGGATCCCGTCACCCGAGCCGTAGCCGGTGCCGTAGAGCGCGTTCTCGCCGAGGATCTGGTTGACCTTCCAGGCGACGCCCTGGGAGAGAACGCGCTTCGTCTGCGGCTTCCCCCAGTTCGCGGTCGTGTCGACCTTGCCGCTCGGGAGGACGACCTTGCGGATCGCGGTCGGCTTCGCGTAGATGCCGCCGGCGGCGAAGGTCGCGTAGGCCGCAGCCATGTCGAGCGGCGACACAGACAGCGAGCCGAGGCCGATCGACGCGACCGGCTTCTGCCCGGTCAGGTTGACGCCCAGGCGGGTTGCCATCCGGTAGACGGTGTCGGGGCCGACGTCGAGCGTCAGCTGCGCGTACACCGTGTTGTCGGAGCGCAGGGTTGCGTTCGTGATCGAGATCGCGCCGGCGTAGTCGTGGCCGAAGGTCGTCACCGTCCAGGGCTTGCCGGCGGCGTAGTCGCCGGCACACCACGGCCCGGTGGTGCAGGTGAACGGAGCCGAGACGTAGTAGGTCGAGTCGGGGTCGATCCCCTTCTCGATCGCCGCCGCGAGCACGAAGGTCTTGAAGGTCGAGCCCGCCTGGCGGGCGGACTGGGCGGCGAGATTGAACTGGTTCTTCGTGTCGCCCGGAATCACGTCGGTCATGGCGCGGATCGCGCCGGTGCCGGGCTGGATCGAGACGATCGCGGCGGCCGGGTCGTTCGGCTGGTTGAGCGTCTCGCGGATCGCCGCCCTCGCGGCCGCCTGCAGGCGGGGCTCGATCGTGGTGTAGACGCGGAGGCCGCCCTCCCGCACGGTGTTGGCGCCGTAGACGCTCTCGAGCTCGTCGATCACGTAGGAGAAGAAGTACGGCTGCTTGATCCGCGTGTAGATGTTCCCGGGCTCGAGCCGCAGCGGCTGGCGGACGGCCCAGCGGTACTGCCGGGGCGTGATCGAGCCGTTTGCGAGCAGCGCCTGCAGCACCTCGGTTCGTCTGAGCGTCGCCCCACGCGGGTTGTGCAGCGGGTCGTAGAGGGAGGGCGCCTGGGGAAGGCCCGCGATCAGCGCCGCCTGCGGGAGGGTGAGGTCGCGCGCGTGCCGTGAGAAGTACGTCTCCGCGGCGGCCTCGACGCCGTAGGCATGGTTGCCGTAGTACACGGTGTTCATGTAGGTAGCGAGGATCTTCGTTTTCGACCAGCGGTCGCTCAGCTTGATCGCCAGGCAGGCCTCCTTCAGCTTGCGCTCGAACGTCTGCTCGCGGCCGGTGTAGAGGTTGCCGACCAGCTGCTGGTCGATCGTCGAGCCGCCCTCGACCACCTTGCCGGCGCCGATGTCGGCCCAGAGCGCCCTCGCGATGCCGAAGTAGTCGATCCCGCCGTGCTGGTAGAAGCGCCGGTCCTCGATCGCGACGGTCGCCTTCGGCAGCCACGGGCTCATCCGGTCGTACGAGACGGGGTCACGGTTCTCCTGGGCCGGGATGGAGCCGAGCAGCGAGCCGTCGGCTGCGTACACGAACGAGTTGGAGCCGATCTTCACCTGCTTCAGGCTCGAGAGGCTGCAGGACGCCGACAGCGCCGCGCCGGCGCCGAGCCCGGCGAGCAGGACGACCGTCACGAGGCCGCCCGCGACGACGGCGACCGTGATGCCCGCCCGCCGCCGGCGGCGGCGGCGCTGGACCCGCTTCCGCTTGCGGCTATGGTGCAGGGCCAGAAACGCGTCGATGTCTCGGCGGCGGGTGATGGCTCATTCTAGTCCGCGGCGGGCGCGATTCCTGCAGCGCGGCCCGGGCGGGCGGAAGCGCCGGCGAGCCGCACCCGGAGCTCGCGCGTCAGTCGCCGGCCCAGTCGATCGCCCGGCGCTTCGCGAACCCGTCTTCGGGGCGGTGCCACCAGCCGACCCGGGGCTCGCCCGGCCGCCAGCAGAGCAGCACCTGCTCACGCTCGCGAAGCGCGGGGAAGTCGACCAGGCCCGCATCGACGTCCTCCACCTGCACTCCCAGGGCGGTCAGACCCTCGAAGCAGCGCTGGAACTCGCGTGCGAGCTCGGCGAACTCCGGCGTTCTCGCGGCTCCGACCCCGGCACTGCTCCCGTTTGCCCCCGCAACCTGCGCGACATCCCACTGCTCCTGCTCGAGCTTGCCGAGCCTGCCCCGCACCTCGACCAGCCGCTCGGCTAGCGGTCGCACCTCGACGAGGGCGCTGTTAGCCTCGGAGGGAGTGAAGGTGCGGTCAGCCACGACGCGGGTGCCCCATCTTATGGGCCGTCATGCTTCTCGGCCGGGACACCTCCCGGGGCCGCGCGAATGGGCCACGTGAGCCGGAAGCTGGCCGCCTGGACGGTGTTCGTCGCGGCGATCGCCGCGCTGAACTACGCGTCCAACCTGACGTCGAAGACCGACACCGGCGAGCTCTACCGCTACTCGACGGCGGTCGGCGGCCTCGTCCTCTACGGCCTCTGGCTCGGCATCGTGCTCTGGATCGCGCGCGGCCGGCGGGACCTGCTCGCGCTGCGGCGTCCCGCGTCCTGGCTCGGGGCGCTCGGGTTCGCGCTGCTCGTCCTCTTCCTCGCCTACCTGACGATCCGGGCGATCGACCCGTTTCTCCACGGCGGGCGCGAGCAGGGGGCGATCCCGAAGCGCTGGCAGCCGAGCCACGCCGGCGCCTACGCGAGCAACTGGTTCGTCGTCGCCGTGGTCGCCCCGATCGTCGAGGAGCTGACGTTCCGGGGGCTCGGCTACTCGCTGATCGCCGAGCGCTACGGGAAGTGGGTCGCGATTGTCGCGATCGGGCTGCTCTTCGCGGCCGCGCACGGCCTCGTCCAGGCATTCCCCGAGCTCGCCGCTCTGGGCTTCGCGCTCGCCTGGCTACGCGCTCGCACGGACAGCGTCTACCCGGGGATGATCGTCCACAGCATCTTCAACAGCCTCGCGCTGTCGGCGGTCTTCTTCAGCGTCGCCCGCTGAGGGGCCTCACTCCGCGTCGTCGTCGGGCTCGGCCTCCGCGAAATCCTCCGCCGAGACGCGGTCGAGGAAACGCTTGAACTCGTCGACCACGTCCTCCTCGTTCACGTCCTCGCCGTCGAACTCGATCGCCGACTCCTCGACGACCTCCTCGGCGGCGAAGATCGGCGCCTGCGCCCGCACCGCGACGGCGATCGCGTCGGACGAGCGAGAGTCGATCTCGATCTCCGAGTCGCCGTGCTGGACGGTGATCGAGGCGTGAAAGGTGTTCTCGCGCAGCTCCGTCACGGTGACTCGCAGCACCTCGACCTCGAGCTCGTTGAGGATGTTGACGAGCAGGTCGTGCGTGAGCGGCCGCGGCGCCGTCGCCCCCTGCAGCTTCATCAGGATCGCCGCCGCCTCCGGGTGCCCGATCCAGATCGGCAGATACCGGTTTCCCTCCGCGGTCTTCAGCAACACGATGGGCTGCTTACCGACCAGGTCGAACGAGACCCCGTAGATCGACATCTCGACCATCGCACCTAGCTTACCCCGAGGTCTCGCCGCGACGCACGCCCGGCGCTACACTGCCCCGCGCGGGCGATTAGCTCAGTTGGTTAGAGCGCCGCTCTGATAAGGCGGAGGTCCGTGGTTCGAATCCACGATCGCCCATCTCCCCGCCGAGGTGACGGCGCCGGGGCTCGGCGCCGAGCCGCGGGGCCGGCCGTGAACGAACCCGGCGCCGGGGCCGGGTCAGGGGAACAGGCGCTCGAGCGCGTCGGCCAGCTCCTCAAGGTCGTGCTCGTCCGCGTAGGCGAGCTCGACCTTGCCGACCGCGATCCGCGCCTCGAGACCGGTCAGCCGCTCGAGGCCCTGCTTCACCCTGCGGGCGAGCACGGGGTCGACTGGCGTCTTCGTCCGCGGTTTCGTCCGCGCTCCGGACCAGCGAGCCGCCCGCTCTGCCGCACGCACCGACATTCCCTGGGCGACGATCTTGCGGGCGAGCTTCCGGCGCTCGGCGTGATCCGGGCACGGCGAGCACGGCGCGGGCGTGGCCCTCGGAGAGCTCGCCCCGCTCGACCATCGCGAGCACGTCGTCGGAGAGCTCGAGCAGCCTGAGCTTGTTCGAGATCGCCGGCTTCGACCGCCCGACCCGTTCCGCCACCTCGCCGAGCGAGAGCTCGAACTCGTCCAGCAGCACGGCGTACCCTCGCGCCTCCTCGATCGGGGACAGGTCCTCGCGAGCGACGTTCTCGACCAGGCCGAGCAGCAGCGTGTCGCGGTCGTCGGCCTCGCGGATCACCGCCGGCACGGTCGGGACGCCCGCCTCGCGCGCGGCGCGCCAGCGGCGCTCGCCGGCGATCAGCTCGTAGCCGCCCTCGGGCCGCGGCCGCAGCACGACGGGCTGGATCACGCCCTGGAGGCGGATCGAGTCCGCCAGGCCGGCGGTCGCCTCGTGGTCGAAGCGCCGGCGCGGCTGGCGCGGGTTCGCATGGATCTGCTCGATCGGGACGTGGGCGAGCTCGGGGTCGCCGCTCCGCCGATCAGGACCTCGAAGCCGCGGCCGAGACCGCGGCGGGGGGTGGGGCCGCTAGCTGCGTTCGACAAGCTCCATCGCCACCTTCCAGTAGGCCTCGGCGCCGCGCGAGCGCCGGTCGTAGTGGGTGATCGGCAGGCCGTGGCTCGGGGCCTCGGCGATCCGGACCGAGCGCGGCACGACCGTGTCGAAGACGAGGTTCCCGAAGTGCCGCCGCACCTCGCGCTCCACGTCGGCCGCAAGGTTCGTCCGGGCGTCGGTCATCGTGATCAGAACCCCGGCGATCGCGAGCCGCGCGTTGAGACGCGCCTTGATCAGGTTGATCGAGTGCATCAGCTGGGCGAGCCCCTCGAGCGCGTAGTACTCGGCCTGGACGGGCACGATCACGCGGTCGGCGGCGGCGAGCGCGTTCACGGTCAGCGGGCCGAGCGACGGCGGGCAGTCGAGCAGCACGAAGTCGAACCCGCTCGCGCGGCCGAGCGACTCGGCGAGGAAGCCCTCGCCGTCGTCGCGCCGCGAGAGCTCGACGGCTGCGCCGGCGAGCTCGGGCTTCGACGGGATCAGGAACAGGTTCGGAAACGCGGTCGGCTTCGCGAGCTCCTCGACGGGCACGCCGTCCAGGAGGTCGTAGCTCGAGGTGCCGTTCGCCCGCATACCGAGCCCGGAGGTCGCGTTCGCCTGCGGGTCGAGGTCGATCACGAGCGACCGCTCGCCGGCCTCGGCCAGGCAGGCGGCCAGGTTGACCGTCGTCGTCGTCTTCCCGACGCCGCCCTTCTGGTTCGCGAACGCGTAGACGCGGCCGCCCATGCTCGCAGGGTAGTGGGGGCCGCGGACGTGTCACGCCCGGCCCGCTGCGAACTGTTAACGGGTCTGACCCCGACTCACGGGGCGAGCGGACGCTTGCGGGCGACGCCCGTGCGGCGGGGGAAGCCGGCCGGGGTGGGCGCGAGCTTGCGCAGGACGGCGAGGCCCGGCGGGGCGTCGACCGGCGCTGCGGCGAGCAGCGCGGCGACCCGCGCGAGCTCGTCGAGATCGGCCGTCTCGCCGACCCAGAGGATCGCGGTGCCTCCCGGCCGCACGAGCGGCAGGCACCACTCCGCCGCGACCGGCGGCGGCGCGAGCGCCTTCGCGAGGGCGACCCCGGCCCAGTCGGTCCCCTGCTCCTCGGCGCGACCCCGGACGACGCGCGCGTTCGGCGGAGCCCACCGCTCGAGGAACTCGCACTTCCGCCGCTCCGCCTCGAGCAGCACGAACGAGCGGTCCGGAGCCGCGTGGGCGAGCGGGATCCCGGGCGCGCCGTTGCCCGAGCCGACGTCGACGATCGCGCCCTCCCAGCCGCCGAGCAGCTCGGCGGCACGAAGCGAGTCCTCGAGCAGCACCGCGCGGGCCGCATCGAGATCGAGCGACGTCAGGCCGCGGCGTCGCGACGACCGCGGCGAGCCACGCCTCGAGCGCGGGCTCGCTCACCCTGCGCCGCGAGCCCGCCGTCGCAGCACGCGCTCGGCTCGCGGTGCGAGCCCCCGGAAGCCTCGGACCGTCGCTACTCCGCCGGCTCCACGACGACGTAGCGATTCGGCTCGGCGCCCTCGCTCGCCGTGGTGACGCCGGCGACGGTCTCGAGATAGGTGTGCACGAGCTTCCGCTCGGCGGCGCTCATCGGCTCGAGCTCGACCCGGGATCCCGTCCGCACGGCGTCCTCGGCGCTGCGCAGCGCGAGCGACTCCAGCGTGCGGCGGCGGCGGTCGCGGTAGCCGGACGCGTCGACGACGATCTCCCTGCGGTCCTCGGCGTCCCGGCCGACGATCGCCCCGGCGAGCAGCTGGACGGCGTCGATCGTCTGCCCGTGGCGGCCGATCAGCAGGCCGAGGTCGTCGCCGAGGCACGTCGCTGCGAGTGACGACTCCGTCTCGGCGATCTCGATCCGGCACGTAGGCCGAGCGCAGCCGTGACGTGCTCGAGCAGCTCGCGCAACCGCCTCGCCTCGCCGGTCTCGTGCTCGCGCACGGCGGCCGGCGCGCTCGCCGGCTCGGCGGCGGTCGCGAGCACCCGCGCCGGCTCGTAGCCGACGCCGAGCAGCCCGCGCTGTCCCTCCGAGAGCACCTGGAAGCGAACCGCCGCCTTGTCGAGCGACGGCGCGAGCAGCTCCAGCTCGCGCAGGGCGTTCCATTTCGCCTCGCCGACCGTCTCGCCGGTCGCCTCGACGGTCAGCTCGTCGCTCACCGCCGGGCGCCGCCCTTGTTCCGCTTCACGCGGCGAGGCTGCGACTGCGAGGGCGGCCGCTGCTTGGGCGGTGCGGGCTCGGTCTTGGCCCCGTTGCCCGAGTCCTCGCCCGCCGGCGGCGTCCGCGAGGTCCGCTTCGGGCCGGTCGCGACGGCAGCTCCGGGCTGGGTGCGGGGGACGAGACGGCGCGTGACGATTCCCTGACCGACCGTCCAGAGGTTCGTCGTCACCCAGTAGATGACGAGGCCGATCGGGAAGCGCGCGATGAAGGTGATGAAGACGAGCGGCAGGAACATCATCAGTCGCCGCTGCGTCTTGTCCATCGTGGCCGACATGAAGTACGTCGAGAGCACCTGGCTGAGCGCGTAGACGGCGAGCAGCACGTAGCCCGCCCAGTGCGAGTTCGCCTTGGCGGTGATGTTCGGGACGAAGTGGAGCCACGAGAGGTCCAGGTTCGAGCCCGGCGGGACGTGCTCGCTGAAGTGCTTCAGCACGAGGTAGAGCGAGATGAAGACCGGGAGCTGGGCCACCAGCGGCAGGCACGACGCCGCCGGGTTGATGTGGTTCTCCTTGTAGAACTTCATCATCTCTTCGTTCAGCTTCTGGCGGTCGCCCTTGTACTTCGCTGGATCTCCTTCATCTCCGGCGCGTGCCGCTGCAGCGCCTGCATCGAGTGGATCTGGCGGACCGTCAGCGGCACGAGCAGGATCCGGACGACGATCGTGGTCGCCACGATCGCCCAGGCCCACGGAAGCCCGAGTTGTAGTGGAAGCGGTCGAGGAGCCAGCCGACCGCGTTCTCGAGCGGCTGCAGGACGCTGAAGACGACCGGGGCCGGCCTCATGGGTGGTCGACTCCGCCGTGCGACCAGGGGTTGCAGCGCAGCAGCCGCCAGGCGGCGAGCGCCGACCCCTTGAAGAGGCCGTGCTTGCGCAGCGCGTCGATCGCGTACTGGGAGCAGCTCGGGTGGTACTTGCAGGTGCCGGCGGGGACGAGCAGGCCGAACGTCCAGCGGTAGGCGTAGACGAGCCCGACGCCGAGCAGCGTCGGCGCCTGTCTCAGCCGCCCGAGGCCGGCCGGCCGGGGTTCCGGCCGGACGGTCATGCCGCCGCCTTCCCGAGCACCTCGTCGACGCGCTCCGTCGAGCCACTCGTGGCCCCGCCGCTCGGCCGCCTCGGGCAGCCCGGGCCGGACGACCAGCACGTAGTCGTTCGCGGCGGCGATCGCCTCGCGGTCGAGCTTCGCGCGCCAGATCTCGCGCAGCTGCCGCTTGATCCGGTTGCGGACGACGCTGTTCCCGGCCGCCTTCGGGACGGCGAGCCCGAGCCGCGGCTCGCCGGGCTCCTCCGCCCGGGCGAACCAGTAGAGCGTCAGGAACCGCGTCGAGACCGAGCGGCCGTGCCGGTAGACGGCGTCGAAGTCGCGGGAGCGCGAGAGGCGGTTCTTGCGCTGCACGCGCCTAGGCCGAGAGGCGCTTGCGGCCCTTCGCGCGGCGGCGCTTGAGGATCTGCCGGCCCGCCCGGGTCGCCATGCGGGCGCGGAAGCCGTGCTTCCTCTTCCGCCGGCGTACGTTTGGCTGATAGGTCCGTTTCATCGGTCTCCAAGCTACGGCTCGCGGGCGGTCACGCTCCGGGCGCCGGTCAGTATAGTCGGACCCAATTGGCAGCGGTTGTCCACAGGTCCCGGCCGGGCGAAAAAGCGTGGAAACTCCGAAGGAACATCGGCTGCAGAGCCGGCTGTCCACAGCTGTGGAGAGCTGTGTGGAGGAGCGATGTTTCTCCTGCAAATCGGGGGTTTTTCAGCGGGCCTCGAGGCGAGAAATCCTCATTGAAACCCCGTCGGGGACGGTGCTATCCTCGCCTCCGTCCCCGACCCGAAGGAGCAGGCTGAAGGCGTGGAGCACCCGAGCGAGCTGACTGCTGAGAGCCTCTGGAACGACGTTTCGGCGCGGCTGAGAGGGGCCCTCAACGAGAAGACCTTCCGCAACTGGTTCAGCGAGGTCGGGGCAGTCGGGATCGACGACGACACCTTCCTCCTCGCCGTCCCGAACGACTTCACCCGCGAGTGGATCGAGGGCCGTTTCGCCGAGCTGATCCGGGCGGCGGTCAAGGACGCGACCGGGGGCGAGCGGCGGCTGGCGTTCGTCGTCCAGCCCGCGGCTGCGGCTGCGGCGGTCGTGCCGCCTGCGCCGCCGCGTCAGGAGGGGGGCACGATCAACCCGAAGTACACCTTCGACTCGTTCGTGATCGGCTCGTCGAACCGCTTCGCCCACGCCGCCGCCCTCGCGATCGCCGAGGCGCCCGCGCAGGCCTACAACCCGCTCTTCATCTACGGCCACACGGGCCTCGGGAAGACCCATCTCCTGCACGCGATCGCGAACTACATCGGGCAGCACTCCTCGGACATGAGCGTGCGCTACGTCACCTCCGAGACGTTCATGAACGACTTCATCAACTCGCTGCGCGACAAGCGGATCGAAGGGTTCAAGCAGCGCTACCGCGCCTACGACGTGCTCCTGATCGACGACGTCCAGTTCTTCGAGCACAAGGAGCGGATCCAGGAGGAGTTCTTCCACACCTTCAACTCGCTCCACGAGGCGGGCCGGCAGATCGTGATGAGCTCCGACCGGCCGCCGCGCGACATCCAGACGCTCGAGGACCGCCTCCGCTCGCGCTTCGAGTGGGGCCTGATCACCGACATCCAGCCGCCCGACCTCGAGACGCGGATCGCGATCCTGCGCCGGAAGGTGAAGTACGACGGGATCGACGTCGGCGACCCCGAGGTGCTCACCTACATCGCCAGCCGTGTCTCGACGAACATCCGCGAGCTCGAGGGTGCGCTCACCCGCGTCGTCGCGTTCGCCTCCCTCACCGGCCGCTCGATGGACGTCGAGCTGGCGCAGGACGTCCTGCGCGACGTCTTCCCCCAGGGCGAGCCGGCGGTGGTCTCGATCGAGCGGATCCAGGAGCTCGTCTGCGACCGCTTCAGCGTCAGCCTGGGCGAGCTGACCGGCGACCGCCGCTCCCAGAACATCGTCTACCCGCGTCAGGTTGCGATGTACCTCTCGCGCGAGCTCACCGACTCGTCGCTGCCGAAGATCGGCAAGGAGTTCGGCGGCCGCGACCACACGACGGTCATCCACGCGACGTCCAAGATCGCACGGCTGATCCGTGAGGACAGGTCTGTGTACAACCTCGTCCAGGAGCTCACAGCTCGTGTCAAGCAGGTCCGCTAGTGCGGTCTCCCTGTGGGTCCAGCCCGAAGCGTCCCCGTCCGGTCCCACAGCGAGAATGGCTCTGTCGCAGCCTGGACGCGGCTTGTCCCCCAATCCACAGCCCCTACGTACTGCTACGAGGTTTTAATTCATGATTGACTCAGAAACAGTGGTGATCGATGCGTTGAAGGTCACCGTTCCCCGCGACCTGCTCGCCGAGCGGGCTGCGGTGGTCGCACGCGGACTCTCGACCCGGACGGCCGTGCTCGTGCTCGGCGGGATCCGCCTGCGGGCCGCCGGCGGCGTGCTCGAGCTCTCCGCGACCGACATGGAGCTCTCGCTGCGAGCCTCCGTCGAGGCCGACGTGTCCGGTGCAGGCGAGGTGGTCGTGCCGGGCCGCCTCCTGCTCGACATCGCGCGCTCGCTCCCCGACGCCGAGGCGACGCTCGAGTACCTGCCCGAGGAATCGGTCCTCTCGATCACCTCGGCCGCTGCCAGCTATCGCATCCACACCTACTCGGCCGAGGACTTCCCGCAGCTGCCCGACGTCGACTCGCCTGCCGCTCCAGCCCGTCGACCGCGAGGCGCTCCTCGAGACCATCTCGCGGGTCAGCAAGTCGGCCTCTCGCGACGAGAGCCGCCCGGTCCTGACCGGGATCCTCGTGCGCTTCGAGCCCGGCAAGCTCGTGATGGCTGCGACCGACTCCTACCGGCTGGCAGTCAAGGAGACCGAGGCCTCCGGCCCGCTCCCCGACCTCGAGGCGATCATCCCGGCCCGCGCGCTCCAGGAGCTCACCCGGATCGCCGGCGCCTCCGGCGAGATCGAGCTGGGCGTGCACGAGAACCACGTCGTCTTCGGGGCCGAGGGCGTCTGGCTGACGACCCGCCGCATCGACGGGCAGTTCCCGAACTACCGCCAGCTGCTCCCCGAGCAGTTCGAGCACGAGCTCCAGCTGCCGCGCGAGGAGCTTCTCGACGTCGTCCGCCGGGTCGGCCTGCTCGCGCAGCGCAACTCGCCGCTGCGGCTGCGCTTCGCCGAGGGCGAGCTGACGGTCTCGGCCCAGACCCAGGACGTGGGCGAGGCCCGCGAGTCGCTGCCGGCGCCGTTCGCGGCGGACGCGCTCGAGATCGGCTTCAACGCCGAGTTCCTGCGCGACGGGCTCGAGTCGATCGACTCGGCGACGGTGCGCTTCAAGCTGATCAGCCCGCTCCGGCCCGCCGTGCTCGAAGGCGAGACGGCGGACTACACGTACCTGATCATGCCGATCCGTCTCGCGGGCTGATCGTCAGGCGCGTCACGCTTCGCGACTTCCGCTCCTACGCGTCGCTCGATCTCGCGCTCTCACCGGGCATCGTCCTCGTCGTCGGGGAGAACGGCGCCGGGAAGACGAACCTCCTCGAGGCGCTGCATCTCGGAACGCAGGGCTTCTCGCCGCGCACCCGCTCGGACGGCCGGCTGGTCCGGTTCGGCGAGACGGCCGCGGCGGTCGCGCTCCGGATCGACCCGCGGCGGGGTCGACCACGAGGTGCGGCTGAAGCTGGCGGCGGGCGCCGGCAAGACGGCCGAGCTCGACGGATCGCGCCTGCCCTCGGCCGAGTCGCTTCGCCGCGAGTTGCCGACGCTCGTCTTCACTCCCGACCGGCTCGCCGTCGTCAAGGGCGGGCCCGCCGTCCGCCGCGCGTACTTCGACCGCGCCCTCGCTCGGCTGCTTCCCGCCCGCAGCGGCGTCCCGCAGGACTACGCAGCCGCCCTCGCCCAGCGGAACGCCGCGCTCCGGCGGGTGCAGCTCGGGCTCTCCGACCGCGAGCGTGCTCGCGCCGTGGACGGAGCGGGTCGCCTCGCTCGGCGCCGCGCTCGTCGAGGCCCGGCGCGCTGCGGTCGGGCTGCTCGAGCCCGGTTTCGGGGAGCGGCTCGCCGAGCTCGGGCTGCCCGGCGGGACGCTCGCCTACGATGGCGATCCCGCCGACGGCCGCCGCGCTCGAGGCGCGGCTCGAGGCGGACGTCGCGCGCGGGGCGCACGGGCTCGGCCCGCACCTGGACGACATCGCGATCGCGGCCGGCGACCGCGACCTGCGCAGCTTCGGCTCGCAGGGCGAGCAGCGGCTCGCGCTGCTCTCGCTGCTGCTCGCCGAGGCGGCGCTGCTGCCGGCGGCGCCGCTTGCTCCTGCTCGACGACGTGCTCTCCGAGCTCGACGCCCGCCGCAGCCGCGTCCTGGCCGACCGGGTGGCGGGCCTCGAGCAGGTCGTGATCACGGCGACCGCAGCGCTCGGCGCTGCCCGCTCGAGCCGAGCCAGGTGGTGGAGGTCACCCCTGGACAGGCTGTCTGACACCGTTCGCAGCGAGCTCGCGCGCTTCGGGCCGCAGGGGGCGGCTCGAGGAGCTCGCCGAGCGCTGGCCGGCGGCGGTCGGCGAGGCGATCGCCCGCAACGCCTGGCCCGCGCGGATCGCCCGGGACGGGACGCTGCTACGTGAACACGGCGGACTCGGTCTGGGCCTTCGAGCTCGCCCAGCAGGCCGCCGAGATCGCAGCCCGGCTCGGGGTCGCGGCGGTCAGGTTCGCTCCCGGCCCGCTGGCCGGCACGGCGCCCCCGCCGGAGCCCGCCGGGGTACCGCTACCCTCCGAGGAGCAGGTGCGGGAAGCGGCGCGCGATCGCCGCGACAGTCGAGGACGAAAACCTGCGCGAAAGTGTGCAAAAAGCGGTCAGTTTGGGCCTCGCGAGAGGCGCCGTCGGACCGGCCCGTCTGATACACTTCAGTAGGCCAGCAAAACCTGTGTTTTGCAGGCATTTTTTGTATGGCCGACAGACTCCGCCGCAAGACGCCTCGTACTCCGCCAAGGACATCACGGTCCTCGAGGGCCTCGAGCCGGTCCGGCTCAGGCCCGGGATGTACATCGGCTCGACCGGCCTGCGCGGCCTCCACCACCTCGTCTACGAGGTGGTCGACAACGCCGTCGACGAGGCGATGGCGGGCTTCAACGACTCGGTCGAGGTCACGATCCATCCCGACAACTCGGTCACCGTCGTCGACCGCGGTCGCGGGATCCCGGTCGACGTGATGGCCGACAGCGGGCTGCCGGCGCTCACGGTCGTCCTGACGAAGCTGCACGCCGGCGGCAAGTTCGGCGGCGACGGCTACAAGGTCTCGGGCGGCCTGCACGGAGTCGGCGTCTCGGTCGTGAACGCGCTCTCGGAATGGCTGGTCGCGACGGTCGAGCTCGACGGGAAGGTCTACCGGCAGGAGTTCGCCCGCGGCGTCCCGCAGGGCGACATGAAGCCGATCGGGATGTCGAACGAGACCGGCACGACGATCTCGTTCCTGCCCGACTCGGAGATCTTCGAGGAGATCGAGTTCTCCGCCCAGACGCTCGTCCAGCGGCTCCGCGAGACGGCGTTCCTGACCCGCGGGCTGCGCGATCTCGATCAGCGACGAGCGCGCCGGCGGCGAGGCGCGTCGAGTTCCGCTACGAGGGCGGGATCAAGGACTTCGTCGCCTACATCAACGAGTCGAAGGACCCGGTCCACCGCCACATCGCCTACTTCGAGAACGAGACCGAGGCCGGCTACGCCGAGGTCGCGATGCAGTGGAACACCTCCTACCAGGAGTCGGTCTTCTCGTTCGCCAACAACATCCACACGATCGAGGGCGGCACGCACATGCAGGGCTTCCGCTCGGCGCTGACGCGGACGCTGAACAAGTACGCGCGCGACAAGGGCCTGCTGAAGGAGAAGGAGGAGAACCTCGAGGGCGAGGACGTCCGCGAGGGGCTCGCCGCCGTGATCTCCGTGAAGCTCCAGAACCCGCAGTTCGAGGGCCAGACGAAGGCGAAGCTCGGCAACCCGCGGATCGCCGGCCTCGTCGAGTCGACGGTGAACGCCAAGCTCGCCGAGTTCCTCGAGGAGAACCCGACCGACGCCCGCCAGATCGTCAACAAGGCGATCGCCGCGTCGCGCGCCCGCCAGGCCGCGCGCAAGGCGCGCGAGCTGACGCGCCGGAAGTCGGCGCTCGACGAGCATGTCGCTGCCGGGGAAGCTCGCCGACTGCTCGATCAACGACCCGGAGTCGGCCGAGCTCTTCATCGTCGAGGGCGACTCCGCCGGCGGCTCGGCCAAGCAGGGCCGCGACCGCGGCTTCCAGGCGATCCTGCCGCTGCGCGGGAAGATCATCAACAGCGAGAAGAACCGCATCAACAAGGTGCTCTCGAACATCGAGATCCAGGCGATGATCACCGCGATCGGCACCGGCATCGGCGACGAGTTCGACCTCGAGAAGCTCCGCTACCACCGCGTGATCGTGATGACCGACGCCGACGTCGACGGCTCGCACATCCGCACGCTGATCCTCACCTTCCTCTACCGGCAGATGCCGGAGCTGATCGAGCGCGGCCACGTCTACATCGCCGCGGCGCCGCTCTACAAGGTCAAGCTCGGCCACCAGGAGTTCTACTTCGAGAAGGACGCCCAGCTCGAGGACCTGCTCGCGCGCGAGCGGATCCCGAACGTGGTCGTCGACCGACCGGAACGGGAACGAGGTCAAGCTGACCGAGGCGAAGTGGGCAGCGGTTCGCGAAGGAGCTCGCCCAGTACGACGGCTACTCGGCGCGGCTGCGCGGCGACTTCGGGATCCCGCCGGCCGAGCTGATGGTCCAGCACCGGCTCGTCGAGCACGAGATCGAGGACGCCGGACGACGTCGCGCAGGCGATCGTCGGAGATCGCGCCGAACGGCTACGAGCTCTCGATCGTCGAGCAGGACGACGACGGCTTCCGGCTCCGGCTCGTCGAGACCGAGACCAGCACCGCGCGGAACATCGCCGTCCCGGCCGAGCTGCTCGGCTCGCCGATCTACGGCCACGTCCGCAAGGCCTACGCGCAAGCTCGCCGAGATCGTCGGGCTGCCGCCGTTCACGGTCATCGTCGGGAAGGAGACCGAGGTCGCCGAGACCTTCGACGCGCTGCGCGACGCGGGTGCTCGACGCGGCGAAGCAGGGGATCCAGATCTCCCGCTTCAAGGGCCTCGGCGAGATGAACGCCGAGCAGCTCTGGGAGACGACGATGGACCCGGCGAGGCGGCTCCTGATCCGGGTCGACGTCGAGGACGTCGCACGCCGCCGACCAGCGTCTTCTCGATGCTGATGGGCGACCAGGTCGAGCCGCGGCGCGAGTTCATCGAGCAGAACGCCCGGAACGTGAAGTTCCTCGATGTCTAGGAGGCGTGTCGAGACGAACCGGGGCCCTCGGCGGCGGCCGGATCGAGTCGCGCGAGCTCGAGCAGGAGATGCGCTCGAGCTTCCTCGACTACGCGATGTCGGTCATCGTCGCGCGCGCGCTTCCCGACGTCCGCGACGGGCTGAAGCCGGTCCACCGCCGCGTCCTCTACTCGATGTGGGCGAACGGCAACCGCCCCGGCCGGCCGTACGTCAAGTGCGCGAACATCGTCGGCTACGTGATGGGCAACCATCACCCGCACGGCGACTCGGCGATCTACGACACGCTCGTCCGGCTCGCCCAGCCGTTCTCGCTCCGCTACCCGCTCGTCGACGGCCAGGGCAACTTCGGCTCGATCGACGACGACCCGGCAGCCGCCATGCGGTACACCGAGGCGCGCCTCGCAGCGGCTCGCCGAGGAGATGCTCGCAGGAGCTCGACTCGGACACGGTCGACTTCGGGCCGAACTACGACGAGTCGAAGCAGGAGCCGCTCGTCCTGCCGGCCCGCTTCCCGAACCTGCTCGTCAACGGCTCGGCCGGGATCGCGGTCGGGATGGCGACGAACATGCCGCCGCATCACCTCGGCGAGACGATCGACGCGGTCGTGACGCTGATCGACAAGCCCGACGCGAACGTCGAGGACCTGATGAAGCACGTCAAGGGCCCCGACTTCCCGACCGGCGCGATCATCGTCGGCCGCTCCGGGATCCGCGACGCCTACCGCACCGGCCGCGGCCGGATCGTGATGCGCGCGCGCGCCCACATCGAGGAGCTGCGCGGCGGCAAGAGCGCGATCATCGTCACCGAGCTTCCCTACGGCGTCCGCAAGGGCGGCGACAACGGCGTGATCAAGAAGATCGCCGACCTCGTGCACGAGAAGGTGATCACCGAGGTCTCCGACCTCGCCGACCACAGCGACCGCACCGGCATGCGGATCCAGATCGAGCTCAAGCGCGACGCGGTCCCGCAGGTGGCGCTGAACAAGCTCTTCAAGCACACGGCGCTGCAGACGACGTTCGGCTACAACGCCGTCGCGCTCGTCGACGGCGTCCCGCGGACGCTCTCGCTGCTCGAGCTCGTCACGCACTACCTCGACTTCCAGCGCGAGATCGTCACCCGCCGCTCCCAGTACGAGCTGCGCCAGGCCGAGCGGCGCGCGCACATCCTGCGCGGCTACCTGATCGCGCTCGACAACCTCGACGCGGTGATCGCGCTGATCCGCGCCGCCGCCGACACCGAGGCCGCGCGCACGGGCCTGATGGAGCACTTCGAGCTCAGCGAGCTGCAGGCGGCCGCGATCCTCGAGCTCCAGCTGCGCCGCCTCACCGGCCTCGCGCGCAAGGAGGTCGAGGACGAGTTCCGCGACCTCGCAGGAGCGGATCGCGCGAGCTGCGCGAGCTGCTCTCCGACGAGGCGAAGATCGACGCGCTGATCCGTGAGGAGCTGCTCGAGCTGAAGGAGATCTACGGCAAGAACGACGACCGCCGCACGGAGATCATCGCCGCCGAGGAGGAGCTCGAGCTCGAGGACATGATCGCCGAGGAGGACATGGTGATCGCGATCACGCGCTCCGGCTACATCAAGCGCCTGCCGGTCACCTCCTACCGCGAGCAGCGGCGCGGCGGCGTCGGCGTGATGGGGATGGACATGAAGGACGACGACTACATCGAGCACCTGTTCGTCGCCTCGACGCACGACTACATCCTCTTCTTCACCTCCGTCGGCAAGGTCTACCGGCTCAAGGTGCACGAGCTGCCGCTCGGCTCGCGCCAGTCGAAGGGCCGCGCGATCGTCAACCTGCTGCCGTTCCGGCAGGACGAGCAGGTGCGCGCCGTGATCCAGACGCGGAACTTCGAGGAGGCCGAGTACCTGCTCTGCGCGACGAAGAACGGCGTCGTCAAGAAGACGAAGCTCGCCGAGTACAACACGCCGCTCAAGGCCGACGGGATCATCGCGATCAAGATGCGCGAGGGCGACGAGCTCGTCGCCGTGCGGCACTGCTCGCCGGGCGACGACATCCTGCTCGTCTCGCGCAAGGGCCAGGCGATCCGCTTCGCCGAGGCGGACGCGCGCGCGATGGGCCGGGCGACGGAGGGCGTGCGCGGGATGACGCTGCGCGCCGGCGACGAGGTGATCGCCGCGGAGATCGCGCGCGACGACGCCGATCTGCTCGTCGTGACCGAGAACGGATTCGGCAAGCGCACGCGCGTCTCGGAGTATCCGCGCAAGGGCCGCGGCGGAATGGGCGTCCAGACCGTGAAGCTCACCGAGGCGCGCGGGCTATCTCGCCGGCGCGCGGGTCGTCCGCGACGGCTACCAGGTGATGCTGATCTCGACCGGCGGCACGGTGATCAAGATGCCGGTCGAGGACGTCAAGCGGCTCGGCCGCTCGACGCAGGGCGTGATCGTGATGCGGCTGCGCGACGGCGAGACGGTCTCGTCGCTGGCGCCGGTGATCGACGCCGCCGACGAGCACGAGAGCGACCCGGCCGCTCCGGCCGCCGAAGGCGTGCTCGAGCCGGTCGGAGTGGCGGACGAACCGGACGACGAAGATGCTCTCGAGGACGACGACCCGTCGAGCGAGTAGCCCCGAACGGCTCTGCAGTCGCTCTCCCACCGTGAGAACCGGGCGGCGATAAGCTCGAGGGCAGAGACCCGACGACCAGAAACGGCAGGAGATGGCTTACGGAACGCGCCTCGACCTGTTGGAGCCGATCGACCTGTCGCAGCACCTCGACAAGCTCGAGCTGTATCTCGGCCAGGTCTGCCGGCTGGCGGGCATCTCGAAGATGCAGCTCGACTACTGGACGAACAAGGCGCAGATCCCGACCAAGGGCAAGAAGCAGCGGATCTACGACAGCGACGCGATCGAGACGGTGATGCTGATCAAGCAGGCCAAGGACAAGGGGATGAGCCTCGGAGCGGCCATCGAGGCCGCCCGCCGCTTCCGGGAGCAGCACGCCGACCTGGGCGCCGCCGCGCAGATTCCCGAGTAACCCGATTCGGCCCACTGTCCGCGAGGGCCGTGTCCCGGTGTCCGACAGGGGCCGTCACGGTCTCCGATCGCGCCGGTTGCGCACGCGAACGCCGTCGTTGTGTCGAGACATGTCCCGGTGTCGGACACCGCCTTCGAGCGGTGGAGAACCCGTGCCGGAAGTGGGACGTGCTCGCCGCTTGCGGAGCGGCTAGGGCCGCTTGTCGGGGCGCGGCAGGAACGACGAGATGATGTCCACCGGGGCCGGGAAGACGATCGTCGTCGATGCCGACGAGCCGAGCTCGAGCAGCGTCTGCAGGTAGCGGAGCTGCAGCGCGATCGGGTGCTCCTCGATCACGAGCGCCGCGTCCTTGAGCCGCTCGGAGGCCTGGAACTCGCCCTCGGCGTTGATCACCTTCGCGCGCCGCTCCCGCTCGGCCTCGGCCTGCCGGGCCATCGCGCGCTGCATGCCCTGCGGGATCTCGACGTCCTTCACCTCGACGATCGAGACCTTGATCCCCCACGGCGCCGTCTGCTCGTCGATGATCGCCTGCAGGATGGTGTTGATCTTCTCCCGCTCCGACAGCAGCTCGTCGAGGGAGTGCTGCCCGAGCACCGAGCGCAGCGTGGTCTGCGCGATCTGCGAGGTCGCGACCATGTAGTTCTCGATCTGGACGATCGCGGCCTTCGGGTCGAGGATCCGGAAGTACGCGACCGCGTTCACGCGCACCGGGACGTTGTCCTTCGTGATCACCTCCTGCGGCGGGATCTGGAGCGTGATCGTCCGCAGGTCGACCTTCACCATCTTGTCGACGATCGGGATCAGGAAGAAGAGCCCGGGGCCCTTCGGCTCGGGGAAGAGCCGGCCGAGCCGGAAGACGATCGCGCGCTCGTACTCCCGCGCCACCTTGATCGCGGCGAACAGGAACAGCGCCAGCAGGAACAGGACGACGACGAGGACGATCGCGGCAGCGGCCACGGAGCGATCCTACAACCGATCTCCCCACAGCCGGGAGAAATGGCTAGACGGGATGGACGCGCAGGGTCAGTCCGTCGAGGGCGTCGACCTGGACGCGCTGGCCCGTCCTGAGCGGCTCGGGCGATCGCACCCTCCAGAACTCGCCGTGGACGTAGACGAGCCCGCCCTCGCGGACGACCCCCTGCATGCCGACGATCTCCTCCGGTCCGACGGCCACGGGCGCCCGCCGGACTGCCATCGCCTTCGCGATCGCGAACGCCCAGGCCCCGCCGATCACGACCGTGAACGTGACCACGAGCGGGATCGACGTCTGCGGGGCGCCGTTCGTCGTCTGGAAGAGCGAGGCCAGGCCGAAGCCGAGCGCGAGCAGGCCGGAGACGGTGAGCGCGCCGTGGGTCGGGAAGTGCGCGTCGAGCATGAGCAGCCCGATCCCGACCAGCACGAGCATCATCCCGGTCCACGAGAGCGGAAGCACGTACAGGCCGAAGAGCGCGAGCAGCAGCGAGACCGCGCCGAGCGCCCCCGGCAGGATCACACCCGGATGGAAGATCTCGAAGCCGATCCCGGCCATCCCTGCCAGGAAGAGCAGCGAGACGAGGTTCGGGTCGAGCAGGACGGAGAGGAACTTCGTCAGGAAGCCGGGAGAGGTGCTCTCGGTGGTCGCCCCGGCCGTGTGGAGCGTCAGGTGCGCCGGGATCGTCGTGCGCCCGTCGATCGTCTTCAGCAGGGCGGGCAGCGTCGGGGAGACGAGATCGATCACGTGCATCTTCAGCGCCTCGCCGTCGGTCAGGTTCGACGCGACGCGAACCGCCCTGTTCGCCCAGCCCGCGTTCCGGCCGTGGCTCCTGGCGAGCCCGCGGAGCGAGGCCGCCGCGTCGTTGATCACCTTGCGGCGCAGATCGCTGCCGATGTTGGCGCCCGTGGAGGTGATCGGGGTCGAGGAGCCGATGTTCGTCTCGGGCGCCATCGCGAGGACGTCGGCTGCCTCTGAGAGCCAGACCCCGGCCGACGCGGCGCGAGCCCCTCCCGGCGAGACGTAGACGACCACCGGGACGCCGGCGCTGCTGAGCTCGAGCTCCTTCTGCACGATCTTGCGCATCGAGTCCTCGTCTCCGCCCGGGGTGTCGAGGACGATCACGGCGGCCGAGTCGCGGTCCTCTGAGCGCCCTGTCGAGCTGGTCGTTCAGCCAGCCCTGCGTCACCGGGTTGATGTCCTCGCTGAAGTGGATCACGAGCACCCGTGGCGCGGCGACTGCCCGCGCCGAGCCCGCCGCCGGCACGAGGATCGCCGCGACCAGGGCCGCCAGGACGAGCGTGATCTTCACCGCTGGCTGGATTGTATTCGCGAAAGGGTCTTCGGCTCCGACCGCGAAGGCGCTCTGGCATGAAGAAGGCCCTGCTTGCGCTGCTGGTCGCCGCTGCGCTGCCGGCCACCGCCCGTGCAGGGGACGTGACGATGGTCGCGCGAGACATCCCGCTCGGCAGCAGGGCCCTCCAGGGAGTCGCCGCGCCGATCCGCTTCAACATGCTCGGGCTGCACTGGCAGGGCCCGGGAACCGTCCTCTACCGGACGCGCGCCCCGGCAGGGCACTGGTCGCCGTGGGCCGCTGCCGACGCCGACTCGGGCCCGGATGCCGGCTCGGCCGAGGCCCGGCCCGCCTGGCGCGACGGGAACCTGGTCTGGACGGGGACGGCGATCGCCGTCCGCTACCGGACCGAGGGAACCGTCCGGCGGCTGCGGGCCTTCTACCTCTGGTCGCGGGTCGACCGCCGCCCGCAGCGGTCGCTCTCGATCGCCGGCTCGCCCGCGATCGTGCCGCGCGCGGACTGGCAGGCCGACGAGAAGATCGTCCGGGTCCACCCCCTCTACGCGCCCTCGCTACGGCTCGCGATCGTGCACCACACGGCCGGAACGAACGACTACACGGCCGCGCAGGCGCCCGCGATCGTCCGCGGGATCGAGATCTACCACGTCGAGGCGAACGGCTGGAACGACATCGGCTACAACTTCCTGATCGACCGCTTCGGCACGGTCTACGAGGGTCGCGGCGGCGGAATCGCCCGGAACGTGATCGGAGCGCATGCGGAGGGCTTCAACACGGGCAGCGTCGGCGTCGCCCTGATCGGGAACTTCTCGCGGGCGACCCCGACGCCCCCGATGCAGACCGCGCTCGTCCGCTTGCTTGCCTGGCGGCTCGACGTCGCCCACCTCGACCCGCTCTCGACCGTCCACTTCCGCTCGGGCGGCAACGCGAAGTTCAGGGCCGGCCGCGTCGTCTCGCTGCGGGCGATCTCGGGCCACCGCGACACCGGCCCGACCGACTGCCCCGGCCACGGTGCCTACGTCCTCCTGCCCTCGATCGCGAAGGAGGTCGCCGCGACGGGGCTCCCGAAGCTGTACGAGCCGCGCGTCAGCCACGCCGCCGGCGGGGCCGTGCAGTTCGAGGGTCGGTTCTCGTCCGCGCTGCCTTGGACGGTGACCGTCACCGATCCCGCCGGCAAGGTCGTCGCGAGCCACTCGGCCCGGTCGGCGGCGGTCGACTGGAGCTGGAGCCCGGCCGGCGCCGGTCGGGGGCCCTTCCGCTGGGCGATCACGGGCGGGCCCGGCCTGCTGCCCGCCGAGGGCACCCTGCGAGCCGCCGCCGCCTCCGGCCCGTTGCCGGCACCCGCTCCGCCGCTTCGGGTGCCCCCCGCCGCCGAGCACACCCTGCCGCTCCTGCCCTCGCTCGACGTGTTCCCGGCCGTCCTCAACCCGGCCGCAAACGGGGCCGCCGCGACGCTCGCAGCCCGCTTCAGCCTCGGCTCGCCGGCGGCCGTGACCGCCGAGGTCGTGAAGGGGACGGCACCGGTCTCGAGCCTGCTCTCCGCGAACGTCCCCGCGGGCCCGAGCAGGTTCGAGTGGAACATGGCCGGCCTGCCGGACGGCCGCTACTCCCTCGTCGTGACGGCGAGACCCGAGACCGGCGTGACCGTGACCCGGTCGGCGCCGTTCGTGGTCGACCGCACGCTCAGCGCGCTCACCGTCGGCCCGCCCTCCTTCTCGCCGAACGGCGACCGGGTCGCCGACACGCTCTCGCTCGGATTCACGCTTGCCCGCTCGGCCCCCGTCCAGGTGACGGTGCAGCGGCAAGGCGTGCAGGTGGCGACGATCCTGGCCGCGCAGCTCGGCCCCGGCAGCCAGTCGATCAGCTGGGACGGATCCGCCGCCGGCGCCCGACTTCCGGACGGCGACTACGTGGCGGTCGTGACCGAGACCGACCCCTTCGGCACCGTCTCGCTGCTGGCGCCGTTCACGATCGACACGACCGCGCCGACCCTCTCGCTGGTCGATCCGGCGACGCTCCGCTTCCGGCTCGACGAGCCGGCGACGGTGACCGCGGTCGTGAACGGGCACACGACCGTCCTGACTGAGCCCGGCGGGACCTTCGCCCTCCCCGGGGCGGGAGGCGCCGTGAGCTCGTTCAGGGTGCAGGCGACGGATGCCGCCGGCAACTCGAGCCGGCCGCTCAGCGGCCCGTAGGGCTCACCCAGAGGTCGTAGCCGCGCTCGAGGCGCTCGAGGATCTCGATCAGCAGCTCGAGCCGGTCGCCGCCGACGAACCCCGCTCCGGGCCAGGGGGCGGTCCCGACGTTGACGCCGATCCCGAGCACGACGTGCCCGCCGGCCTCTGCCAGGATGCCGGCGACCTTCCGGCCCCCGACCAGCACGTCGTTCGGGTGCTTGATCGTCGCGGCCGGCCCGATCGCCGCTGCGACCGCCTCGGCCGCGACGAGCGTGATCCCGGGCCAGCGGGCGACCGGCGGCGGCGGTCGCAGAACGACCGAGAACGAGAGCCCGGCTCCCGGCTCGTCCAGCCAGACCCGGTCGAGCCGCCCCCGGCCCTCCGTCTGGTGCTCGGCGAGGGCGACCGCCCCGTGCGGAGCGTCCTCGGGAGGCATCCGCTGGGTGGACGTGGTCTCGGGCGCGTAGAGATACGGGCGGCCGAAGCCGCCGCGCAGCCGCGGCACCACCAGCTCGGGCACGAGCGCCATCGGCACAGGATGCTCTCTGCCGTGCAGCCGGCGGGCGGCGGAGCAGCCGGGCGGCCGGCGGTGAGCATCTAGAGTAGGCCGCCGTGCAACCGCGTTCCCCGCAGAGCAGTCCAACGGGCCGTGATTCCCGTTTCGGCGACGCGCTCGCCTACGAGCGGCTCTCCGACCCGATCCTCGTTACCCGCGCCAAGGCCGGCGACAGCGACGCGCTCGCCGCGCTCTGCGAGCGGCATGCCCCGCGGGTCGAGAAGCTCGCGCTCCACCTGCTCGGCGACCCGGAGGACGCGCGGGATGCCTCGCAGGAGTCGCTGGCGAAGCTCGTCGTCCGGATCCGCCAGTTCCGGGGCGAGTCGCTGTTCTCCACCTGGCTGCACCGGCTCGTCGTCAACACCTGCAAGGACTTCGCGCAGTCGCGGGCGGCCCGGCGGACCGAGCCGCTGCGCGCCGACGACCGCCCGGCACCCGACGGCGACCCGGTGGCGGCGCTGGCGGCTTCCGAGACGCGACGCGAGCTCGGCCGCTGCCTTGCCGAGCTGCCCGACGCTCAGGCGAAGGTGGTCGCGCTGAAGGACGCCTTCGACGTCGGCTTCGCCGAGATCTCGGCGGTGACGGGGCTTCCCGTCGGGACGGCCAAATGCTACGCGCATCGCGGCCGTGCCTCGCTCCGCGAGCGCCTGTCGGCATGAGGCTCCCGCTCGGCCGGGCCGAGATCGAGCAGATCATCCCTCACCGCTCGCCGTTCCTGCTCGTCGACGAGGTGGTCGAGCTCGTCCCCGGCGAACGGGTCGCCGCCCGCCGGACCGTGACCGAGGAGGACTGCGCCGGCCACTTCCCGGGAAACCCGATCATGCCCGGCGTGAAGATGGTCGAGGCACTGGCGCAGTGCGGCGCCGTCGCCGTCCTCTCCCGGCCCGAGAACAGCGGCCGGCTCGTGCTCTTCGCCGGCATCGACGACGTCCGCTTCAAGCGCATCGTCCATCCCGGCGACGTGCTCGAGCTGGTCTGCGAGGTCGAGGCCGTCCGCGGCCCGATCGGGAAGGGCAAGGTGCGCGCGTCGGTCGGCGGGGAGCTCGCGGTCAGGGGGACGCTGACGTTCGCGGTGGCCGACCGGTGATCGCCCGGACGAGCGGGCAGCGTGTCTCGATCACCGGCCTCGGCTGCCACGTGCCCGCGCGGGTGGTCACGAACGACGACCTCGCCGAGCTCGTCGAGACCTCGGACGAATGGATCCGCGACCGCACCGGGATCCGCGAGCGCCGGGTGGCGGCCGAGGGCGAGGCGATGTCGGACGTGGCGCTCCCCGCGGCGCGCAGGGCGCTCGAGCAGGCCGGCGTCCGCGCCGCCGACCTCGACCTGATCGTGGTCGCGACCGTCACCCCCGACATGGCCTTCCCGGCCACCGCGGCCCTGCTCGCCGATCAGCTCGGCGCCGCCGACGCTGCCGCCTACGACCTGTCGGCCGGCTGTACGGGCTTCATGTACGCCCTCGCGCAGGCGCACGCGACGATCGCCGCCGGCCTGGCGCGCCGGGCACTCGTCGTCGGCGGCGACGTGCTCTCCAAGATCCTCGACTGGACCGACCGCTCGACGCTCGTGCTCTTCGGCGACGGGGCAGGCGCGGTCGTGCTCGAGCACGTCGGCGAGGGTGGCTTTCTCGGCTTCGAGCTCGGCGCGGACGGCGCCGGGGGCCCCCAGCTGCGGCTCCCCGGCAGCGGCTCGCGTGCCTCGCTGGACGGCGACAGGTTCCTGCGGATGAACGGCCGCGAGGTCTTCAAGTTCGCGACCCGCGTCATGGTCAGCTCCGCCGAGGCCCTGCTCGGCGAGTGCGGCAAGGCGGTCGACGACGTCGACGTCTACGTTCCCCACCAGGCGAACATCCGCATCATCGACCACGCTGTGCGAAAGTTGGGGTTCCCACAGGAGAAGGTGGTCGTGAACGTCGACCGGTACGGAAACACCTCGTCGGGCTCGATCCCGCTCGCACTCGCCGACGGATCCGACGACGGGAGGCTGAAACCTGGGAAACTTGTCTTGATGACCGGAATGGGTGCAGGCCTCACCTGGGGCTCGGCGCTGATCGAGTGGACCAATACGACGAACGGAGCGACGGTATGAGGAAGATCGCCTTCATGTTCCCCGGCCAGGGCTCGTTCGAGCTCGGGATGGGCCGAGACATCGCCGAGGCCGAGCCCGACGCGATGGCGGTCTACGAGCAGGGGAGCGAGGCGTCGGGTCTCGACCTGCGGCGCCTGTGCTTCTCCGGCTCCGCCGAGGAGCTCACCCGCACGGACCTGCAGCAGCCGGCGCTCGTCACGACGAGCCTGGCGATCAACGCAGCGCTGCGCGCTCGCGGGATCGAGCCGCTCTACGTCGTCGGGCACTCGGTCGGCGAGTTCTCGGCTCTCGGCGCCGCGAACTCGCTCGGCATCGCGGAGACGATCGCCCTCGTGCGGGAGCGCGGGCTCGCCATGGCCGACGCCGCCAAGGACCGGCCCGGCTCGATGGCGGCGATCCTCGGCCTCGCAGACGAGGTGGTCGAGACGCTCTGCCGGAAGATCCACAACGTGTGGCCCGCGAACTACAATTGCCCCGGCCAGCTCGTCATCTCGGGCGAGACCGGCGCGGTCGACGAGTGCTGCTCGGAGGCGCAGCGCGAGGGCGCCCGGCGCGCCGTCCGGCTGAAGGTCTCGGGCGCCTTCCACTCGCCGCTCGTCGAGCTCGCGGCCGAGCGGCTGCGCCCGGCGATCGACAAGATCGACTTCAAGGCCCCGACCGCGCACTTCGTCTCGACCGTGACCGCCAAGTTCGAGGACGCAGGGCGCTACCGGAGCCTCCTCGTCGAGCAGCTGACGGCGCCGGTCCGCTTCACGCAGGCCGCCCGCGAGCTGATCGGGCAGGGTGCGACGACGTTCGTCGAGGTCGGCCCCGGCAACGTGCTCAGCGGTTTACTGAAGAGGATCGACAGCTCCGTGAAGGCGATCTCGGTCAACGACCTGAAGTCGCTCGACGCGGCCGCGCGGGAACTTGGCTGATTTCTGCTCGCTCGAGGGGAGAACGGCACTCGTCACCGGCGGCTCGCGAGGGATCGGTCATGCGATCGCCCTCGAGCTCGCGCGCGCAGGCGCGGAGGTCGTCGTGGGCTACCGGGCGGGCGGCGAGGAGGCCTCAGCGCTCGCGGCCGAGGTGGGCGGCCGGGCGGTGCAGGCCGACGTCTCGACGGCTGCCGGGGCGCAGAGCCTCGTCGAGCAGGCGGGTGACGTCGATATCCTCGTCAACAACGCGGGGCTGACCCGCGACGGCCTGCTGGCGCGCATGTCGGACGACGACTGGCACGAGGTGATCGAGACGAACCTCAGCTCGGTCTTCTACACCTGCCGCGCGGTCACCCGGCCGATGATGAAGAAGCGGGCCGGGGCGATCGTCAACGTGAGCTCGATCGTCGGCGTGCACGGGAACTGGGGGCAGACGAACTACGGCGCCTCGAAGGCGGGGATCATCGGCTTCACCAAGTCGCTCGCCCGCGAGCTCGGCTCGCGCGGGGTGCGGGCGAACGTCGTCGCGCCGGGCTACGTGAGAACCCGGCTGACCGAGGTGATCCCCGAGGAGGGGAAGGCGGCGATGCTCCAGGCGACGCCGCTCGGCCGGCTCGGCGATCCGGAGGACGTCGCCGGCGCGGTACGGTTCCTCTGCTCCGACGCGGCCTCGTTCATCACGGGCGAGGTCCTGCTCGTCGACGGCGGATTGGGGATGTGATGAGCGACAACGGCGGGCCCAGACGAGTCGTGATCACCGGGATCGGGATGGTCTCGTCGCTCGGCAACGACGTCGAGGCGAGCTGGCGCCGGCTGCTCGCGGGCGAGTCCGGAGCGGGCGAGATCACGCAGTTCGACCACACCGACTATCCCGTCCACTTCGCCTGCGAGCTGAAGGACTTCCAGCCGACCGACTGGGTCGACCACAAGTCGGCCCGCCGCATGGACCGCTTCGCCCAGACGGCGCTCGCCGCGGCACGCCAGGCCGAGCGGGACTCCGGTATCGATGTCGCCGCCGACCCGGATCGGGTCGGAGCCTCGATCGCGACCGGCATCGGCGGCCTCCGCTCGTTCCAGGAATGCCACGACATCCTCCTCAACCGCGGCCCCGACCGGGTCAGCCCGTTCTCGATCCCCTCGATCATCCCGAACATGGCCGCGGGCTGGGTCTCGATCGAGCTCGGCGCCAGGGGCCCGTTGATGAGCCAGTGCACCGCCTGCGCCGCCTCCAACATGGCGATCGGCGATGCCGCCGACGCGATCCGGATGGGCCGCGCCGACGTGATGATCGCCGGCGGGACCGAGGCGCCGATCACCCAGGTCGGAGTCGCCGGCTTCGACGCGATGCGGGCGCTCTCCCGCCGCAACGAGGACCCGGCCCGGGCGTCGCGGCCGTTCGACAACGACCGCGACGGGCTCGTGATGGGCGAGGCCGCCGGCGCGCTCGTGCTCGAGGAGCTGTCGCGGGCCGAGGCGCGCGGGGCGCGGATCTACGCCGAGCTGGTCGGCTACGGGATGTCCGCCGACGCCGCCCACATGACCGAGCCCGACCCGACCGGCCGCAGCCCGGCGCGCGCGATGAAGATGGCGCTCGCCGACGCGGGCGTCGACCCGACCGAGGTGGGCTACGTCAACGCCCACGCCACCTCCACCCCGCTCGGCGACTCGGCCGAGACGAAGGTGATCAAGGTCGCCCTCGGCGAGGAGCACGCACGACGCACCCCGATCTCGTCCACCAAGGGCGCCACCGGGCACTGCTTCGGCGCCGCCGGCGCGATCGAGGCGATCTTCACCACGCTCGCCCTCGTCGATCGGGTCGTGCCTCCGACGATCAACCTCGAGACCCCCGATCCCGACTGCGACCTCGACTACGTCCCGAACGTCGCCCGGGCGGTGCCCAACCTCGAGGTCGCCGTCTCGAACTCGTTCGGCTTCGGCGGGCATAACGCGTCCATAGTCTTGCGGCGATTCCGGCGGTAGTTTCGCGGGGTTACGCGCGCGCAGGGAAATCGTAGATTTCCGCGCGCCTGGGCGGAACGACGGTTGCGGGCGAGCACGGGCGGAGCCCGCGCTCGCCTTCGCCTCTGGCTGATGTCTCATCGTTCGGGGAAGGCTGCTCGCCCGCGCCGCGCGCGGGCTCGGCGCCGGGCAGGTGGGTATCTTGCCGCGATGACGGCTTCCGGTGAGCGCTGGGCCTCGTTCGACTGCTACGGGACGCTGATCGACTGGAACGGGGGGATCCGGGCCGAGCTGGTCAGGCTCTTCGGGGAGGGCGAGGCCGACCTGCGGCTCGCCCGCTACCACGAGCTCGAGCGCGAGCTCGAGCGCGACGGGTCGAGGAGCTACCGCGCGGTGATGACCGAGGCGATGGGCCGGCTCGGTGCGCCGGAAGGCGAGGAGGGCGGCCTCGCGGCCTCGCTTCCGGGCTGGGAGCCGTTCCCGGAGGTGACCGCGGCGCTTGCGGCGACCCGCCGGCGCGGCTGGAGGCTCGCGCTCCTCTCGAACAGCGATCCCGACCTGATCGCAGCCTCGCGCGAGCGGATCGGCGTGCCCTTCGAGGAGACCGTCGTCGCCTCGGAGATCGGCTCCTACAAGCCGGGTCACCGCCACTGGATCGAGTTCTACGCCCGCACGGGCGCCGACCGCGGCAGGCACGTCCACGTGGCCGCGAGCTCCTATCACGACATCGCGCCGGCGGCCGAGCTGGGGATCCCGAGCGTCTGGATCAACCGGCTCGCCGAGCAGCCGGGCCCGGCCCCGACGCGAGAGCTGCGCGACCTGACCGACCTGGCGGACACCCTCGACGAGCTGGTGCCCCGGTAGCTTCGGCCGGCGGCTGCAACCGCCGGGGGGCAAACCGGGTCTAAGATCAGGTTCGCCATGACCGAGACCAAGATCGACGTCAGGGTCGAGCAGGTAGAACGAGCGCCGGCCGAGAAGCAGCACCCGAACACCTGCCCGAGCTGCGGGTCGCATTACCGCGACGACGAGCTCGAGGCAGAGCTCTACGTGTGCGGGCAATGCGGCCATCACTTCCGGATGCCTGCCCGGGCCCGCATCGCCTGGCTCGCCGACGAGGGCTCCTTCGCCGAGGAGGCCGCCGAGGTCCGCTCCGCCGACCCGCTCGGCTTCTTCGACCTGCGCCCCTACCGCGAGCGGCTCGCGGAGGCCGAGCTGAACACCGGGCTGCCCGACGCCATGGTCGTCGGCGGCGCCACGCTCGACGGGAGCCCGCTCGAGCTCGCGGTGATGGACTTCTCGTTCATGGGCGGCTCGATGGGCAGTGCCGTCGGGGAGAAGTTCGCCCGCGCCTGCGACGCCGCCGTCGAAGCCGGCATGCCGCTCCTCCTCGTCACGAGCTCGGGCGGCGCCCGGATGCAGGAGGGCATCCTCTCGCTGATGCAGCTGCCGAAGGTGATCTCGGCGATCGACGAGCTGCACGAGGCCGGGCTGCCGCTGCTCTGCCTGCTCACCGACCCGACCACCGGGGGCGTCACCGCGAGCTTCGGCACCCTCGGAGACGTGACCGTCGCCGAGCCCGGCGCCCTGCTCGCCTTCACCGGCCCGCGGGTCGTGCAGTCGATCATCAAGGAGAAGCTCCCGGACGACTTCGGCACCGCCGAGCAGAACCTGCGCTTCGGACAGATCGACGCCATCCTGCCCCGATCCGAGCAACGGCCCTATCTGGCACGGCTCCTGAGGCTCTTTGGCAGGTGAGGCAGAGCGCGGGCTGCGGGAGCGGCTGAGCAGGCTCAAGGGCCTGCCGCTCCTTCATCGCACCGGCGTCTCGGGAGAGGAGCAGCGGCTCAGAAGCCAGCTCGAGTCGATGTCGAGGGAGGACGCCTCGATGGACGAGATCTGGGGCTTCGTCGAGCTCGCGCGCCATCCCGACCGGCCGTATACCCTCGACTACGTCGAGCGGATCGTCGATGACTGGGTCGAGCTCCACGGCGACCGCGGCCGCGCCGACGACGGCGCGATCGTCGCCGGGCTCGGGAAGCTCGAGGGCCGGACGGTCGCGATCGTCGGCCACCAGAAGGGCCGCGACCTGAAGGAGCGGATCAGCCGCCAGTACGGGATGCCCCACCCGGAGGGCTACGCCAAGGCGGTCCGCGTGATGGAGCTGGCGGAGCGCTTCGCCTTCCCGGTCGTCTCCCTGATCGACACTCCCGGGGCGTACCCCGGCGTCGCCGCCGAGCAGCACGGCCAGGGCGGAGCGATCGCCCGCTCGCAGGCCAAGATGGTCGCGCTGCGCGTGCCGTCGGTGGCGTGCGTGATCGGCGAGGGCGGCTCGGGCGGGGCGGTCGCGCTCGCCGTCTCCGACCGCGTCCTGATGCAGGAGAACGCGATCTACTCGGTGATCACGCCCGAGGGCTGCGCCGCGATCCTCTGGCGCGACGCCGAGGAGAAGAAGAAGGCCGCGGCCGCCTTCAAGCCCGACGCGTTCCACTGCCTCCAGCTCGGCGTGATCGACGGGATCGTCCCGGAGCCGGCCGGCGGGGCCCAGAACGACCCGGACGCCGCCGCCGAGTCGCTGAAGTCGGCGCTGCTCGAGCAGCTCGCCGACCTCGACGGCATCCCGGCCTCGGACCTCCGCCGCTCCCGCCGGGCGAAGTTCCGCTCGATGGGCGTCTACGCCTGATCTTCATCCCGCTCAGCGGCACTTTCTCCACACCATCCACAGGGTTTTCAACCGGGTTGTGATCTTCTTGTGAAGGTCAGGTAATGAAGGCGAGACTCGACGCGTACGAACGGAAGCGCAACCGCGCGCAGACCCCGGAGCCCTTCGAGGGCGACACGCGCGGCGGCCGGCCGATCTTCGTCGTCCAGAAGCACGCGGCGCGCAGCCTGCACTACGACTTCCGGCTCGAACGACACGGAGCGCTCGCCTCCTGGGCGGTGCCGAAGGGCGTTCCGCTCGAGCCCGGGGAGAAGGCGCTCGCCGTCCACGTCGAGGACCATCCGCTCGCCTACGCGGGCTTCGCGGGCGAGATCCCCGCCGGGCAGTACGGTGCCGGCAAGGTCGAGATCTGGGACAGCGGCACCTACGAACTGGTCGAGGAGAAACGGGACGGGCAGCTGACCGTCCGGCTCGCAGGAACGCGCCTGAACGGCGTCTGGACGCTCGTGCCGGCGCACCTGGACGGCAAGGAGCAGAACTGGCTCCTGATCCGGCGCTCGGAGGGCGCCGCCGAGCCGGAGCGGGCCGCGTACGGGCCGATGCTCGCGACGCTCGTCACGGAGCTGCCCGCCGCCGGCGACTGGCTCTACGAGGTGAAGTTCGACGGCTACCGGGCGCTCGCGTACGTCCGCGGCGGCGAGTGCCGGCTCCGCTCGCGCAACGACAACGACCTGACGGGCCGGTTCCCGCAGGTCGCAGCGGCGATCGCGCGCGCGGTCAAGGGCGCCGCCGCGGTGGTCGACGGCGAGGTGTGCGCGCTCGACGAGCGAGGGCGGCCGAGCTTCTCGCTGATGCAGCAGGGCGGGGGGTCACCCGTCTTCTACGCGTTCGACCTGCTCGAGGAGGCCGGAGAGCAGCTGCTCGGCGAGCCGCTCGAGGAACGCCGAGCCCGCCTCGCCGGGCTGCTCGATCGGCGCAGCAGGCTCGTCCGCCTGTCCGAGGGATTCGCCGACGGCGCTGCGCTGCTACGGGCCGCGCAGGAGCAGGAGCTCGAGGGAATCGTCGCGAAGCGCCTGGGCTCCCGCTACGCGCCCGGCCGGCGGACGAGGGACTGGCTGAAGCTGAAGACCCATGGCCGCCAGGAGTTCGTCGTCGCCGGCTACACCCGCGGCTCCGGGAGCCGGGAGACGACCTTCGGGTCGCTCGTGCTGGGCGTCGTCGAGGGCGGCGAGCTGCGCTACGCGGGCAACGTCGGCACCGGCTTCGACGGGCGCGAGATCGCGCGGCTGCTCGCCCTGTTGCGCCCCCTGCAGCGTCCGGAGTCGCCGTTCCGCACCCCGCCGAAGCTGCCGCGCGTGCGCCGCGGCGAGGTGACGTGGGTCGAGCCGAAGCTCGTCGTCGAGGTCGAGTTCAGCGAGTGGACCCACGACGGCCACATCCGCCAGCCCTCCTACAAGGGGCTGCGGGAGGACAAGCCTTCCGGGCAGGTGCGCCACGAGCGGCCGCCGGACGACGTCGTCCGCAGGGGCAAGCGGGAGCTGCGCCTCTCGAACCTCGACAAGCCCTTCTGGCCGGACGAGGGGATCACGAAGGGCGATCTCGTCGACTACTACCGGCGCGTTGCACCGGTCCTCGTCCCGCACCTGCGCAAGCGCCCCTTCACGATGCGCCGCTACCCCGACGGCGCCGGCGGGAAGGCCTTCTCCCAGAAGAGTCACCGATCTTCAGCTGAAGAGAAGAGCGCTGGAAAGCCCACCAGAGCTCGTACGGAACCGGGGTTCTTCCAGAAGCAGGCGCCGTCGCACATGCCCGAGTGGATCCCGCGCTGGCCGCACGAGACGACCACGCGGTCGGGCGAGAAGCGGGTCATCGAATACCCGGTCGTCAACGACGAGCTGGCGCTGCTCTGGATGGTGAACATGGGCTGCATCGACATGAACCCGTGGTACAGCCGGATCGACAAGCCGGACCGTCCCGACTTCGTCCTGTTTGATCTCGACCCGACGCCCGAGGTGCCCTACGCCCAGACCGTCGAGGTCGCGCTCATCCTCAAGGGCCTGCTCGACGGGATCGGGCTGGCCTCGTTCCCGAAGACCTCCGGAGGCAAGGGCTTCCACGTGCTCGTCCCGCTCGACCGCCGCTCGAGCTACGAGGACACGCGCGGCTTCGCGGAGCACGTCGCCGGCGCGATTGCGGCCGGGTACCCGAAGCTGGCGACGACCGCCTGGTCGAAGGCGAAGCGGAAGGGCGTGCTGGTCGACGCCAACCAGAACGGGTTGGGCAAGACCATCGCGTCGGTCTACTCGGTGCGCCCACACCCTGGAGCACCCGTCTCGACGCCGCTCACGTGGGAGGAGGTCACGCCGCGTCTCGACCCCTCGGCGTTCACGATGGGGGCGGTGCTCGATCGCGTGGCGCGGTACGGCGACCGGTTGGAGGGCGTGCTGACGACCCGGCAGTCGCTGTCGAAGGCGCTTCGCGCGCTTCGCTCGTGAGCAGCCCGCCGATCAGCCGGGCCTGATCCAGACCGACGCGTGCGCGGGCTCGATCGCGCCTTCGACGGCGCGCAGCAGCTCCGCATGCACCGACTCGAGATCGGCTGCCCCGCGCAACCGTGCCGAGAAGCCGGCGACGATCGCCTCCGTGTCGTAGCGCGACCGGTTGAAACGGTGGTCGACGAGGCGCTGCAGCCGTCGCCGCAGCGGGTTGAACAGGGCGGCGGCGGCCAGGGTCGAGGCCGCAACCCCGACGGGTGAGGAGAACGGCAGGACACGCGTTGCGAGCACGACGATGCCGAAGAAGACCGCGACGAGCGTTCCTGTCAGCAGGGTGTAGGAGAGCGTGCGGCTGATCAGGCGGTCGACGTCGTACAGGCGGTACCGGAGGATCCCGACCCCGATCGAGACCGGGACCGCTGCGACGCAGAGGTAGCCGACCAGGCCGAAGAGGGCGACGATTCCGGAGCTCGAGGCGCTGACGACGACGATCCCGAACGTCAAGCCGGCTACGCCCGCCGCACCGCCCACGAGCAGCCACTTCAACTGCTGGCGCCGGGCCCCGTGCGACCGGCGGAAGGCCAGTACCTGTGCGATGACGAACGACAGGCCGAAGACGCCGTAGAGCGGGGACGCGATGCCGAAGATGGCGCCGAACCACCCCGTCTTGTGGTTCAGCGCGACGAGCGCGCCGCTCGAATCGATCCGCGGCACTCCGGCGGCGGCGAGGGTGGTGATCTCCCTGACGACATCCGAGAGGAGAACCACCGACCAGACGGCGAGATAGCCGAGAAGCGGCCAACGCCAGCGCGGAGTCGGCAGCCGGCCCTCCGGGAAGAGCAGGATCGCGATCGGCAGCGACAGGAGAACCACCAGGAAGGAGAGCGGCGCGAGCGCCACGGCGAGGGGCGCCAGAGGCAGATCGGCATGGCCGTAGCAGTAGGCGAGCAGGGAGTAGTAGCCGGCATCGGCGGTGAGGGCGCTCGAGAACGCGACCGCGAGCATCAGCCAGCCGAGGGCGTTGCGCGGCTGCCGCCGGGCGACGACGACACCGACTGCCGCCCACGGGAGCAGGATCAGCGCCTGCAGCAGACCGCCTGCGGCGAACTGGTGCGTGGCAGCCGCCAGCGCCAACCCGACGGCCAGGAGCGCAACCGTCCCGAGGCCGAGCCACGACGACACGCCCGGCCCGGCGACGCTCGGGCCGGAGGAGCCGGCGGGTGTTGTCGCTGCGGCACTCGCCATCCTTCGAAGCGTAATCCCCGGGGTGTCCGGAAACCGTTACGGGCGGAGACGTCAGCCGCAGAACGCGTGTGCGGGGAACCCCCGGCTCCCGGAGAAGACGGGCCCGAGCGATCGCCTCGGTCTACTCGGTGCGCCCCCACCCGGGGGCACCCGTCTCGACGCCGCTTCGCTGGGACGGGGTGGACGAGCGGCTCGACCCGGCGTCGTTCACGATGGCCGCCGTGCTCGACCGGGTCGCGCGCCACGGCGACCTGTTCGCCGGCGTCCTCCCGCCCCGGCAGTCGCTCTCGGAGGCCCTTGCCCGGGTCAGGTGAAGGTCCTGACGCCGCTGACGACCAGCTGGACGGCGATCGCCGAGAGCAGCAGGCCGAAGACGCGGGTCAGGAACGAGAACACGGTGGGGCCCGCGGCGCGGGTGAGCCGCTCCGCGACGAGCAGCGCGAGCCCCACGACCGCGACGACGGCGAGGATCCCCAGCACGACCGCGAGGTGCCCGCCGGCGTGGGGGTGGCTCCGCCAGAGCACCATCGCGGCGGCGATCGCTCCCGGTCCCGCGACGAGCGGCGTGGCGAGCGGGACGAGGGCGACGTCCTCCGAGTCGCCGGTGGGGAAGTCGGTTCCGCGCAGCATCTCGAGCGAGACGATCCCGAGCAGCAGCCCGCCCGCGATCGAGAGGCTCCCGAGCGAGACGCCGAGGTAGCGCAGGACGACCTGGCCGAAGCTCGCGAAGCCGAGGATCAGCACCCCGGCGAAGAAGACGGCGCGTACGGCCGCGCGCTGCCGCTCCTGCTGGGTGAAGCCCCGCGTGACGATCACGAACACGGGCGCGTTGCCGAGCGGGTCGGTGATCACGATCAACGTGACGAACGTCTCGCCGAGGGCGCGCCAACTCATCCCCGTCGCAGCCCCTGCCCGGAGCGGCCAAGTCCGGTGACAGTCACAGCCACGGAAGTGTGACGGGGGCGCCGGTCGGCCGACTCGGGCTCTCAGGCGGCGCCCGCCGCCGCGCGCAGCCGCTCGAGCAGCGTTCGGGCGCCCGCCTTGTCCAGCAGCTCGTTCAGGTTGCCGCACTTCGGGCTCTGCACGCACGACGGGCAGCCGTCGTGGCAGGGGCAGGCGGCGACCATCCGGGCGGTGTCGGCAACCCAGCCCTCGAACTGGTCGAAGCCGCGCTCGGCGATCCCGACCCCGCCGGGATGCCCGTCGTAGACGAACACCGTCGGCCGGCCCGTGTCCGGGTGGAGGTTCGTCGAGAGCCCGCCGATGTCCCAGCGGTCGCACATCGCCCAGAGGGGCAGCATCGCGATCAGCGCGTGCTCGGCGGCGTGCAGCGTCCCGAGCAGCTTCGGCATCGCGTCGAGCTCGTGGAGCTGCCCCGGCTCGGGGGAGAACCAGACCGCCTCGGTCGCGAACGTCGACGGCGGGCAGGCGAGCGGCACGAGCTCGATCCGCTCCTGGGAGGCGATCGTCTTGCGCTCGTAGCCGACGACCTGCTCGGTCACCTCGATCTCGCCGAAGACGAGCTCCAGCCCGAGCCGCCGCTCCTCCCGCAGCGGGCGGACGACGGAGGTGTCCGTCTCGCGCTTGGCCTGGGTGTACCAGTCGCCGCGGAACGGCTCGACGACGGCGCGCAGCGCCTCCTCGTCGAGCTCCTCGACGAGGAAGGCCTCGCCGAGGTGGAGGTACACCGCGCCCCGGTGCACGGTCGAGTAGGCACGTGAGCGCTCGACCCCGCCGAGGACCGCACCCGTTGAGGCGTCGACGACCGTGAACGCATCTGCATCGGCCGAGCGGAGCGGAACGCGCGCCGAGGGGCTGTCCCTGCCGGCCCAGACGAAGCCGCGCGGCGTGCGCCTGAGCTCCGGGTCGACCGCAGCGGCCGCGAGCGCCTCGGCTCCGAGGATCTCCACGTCGGCCTGGCCGAGCGGCGCCTCGTAGGCCGCCGCCCGGACGTGGCCCGCGAGCACCCGGGGGTTCGCGTGGTCGAGGATCGCCGCCTCGACCCGCCGGCCGAGCAGCTTGCCGGGCTCGCGCATGAAGAACTGGTCGAGCGCGTCCTCCGTTGCGACGAGCACCGCGAGCCCGTGACCGCGGCGCCCCGCCCGGCCCCACTGCTGCCGTAGCGACGCGACCGTCCCGGGAAACCCGACCGAGATCACCGCGTCGAGCAGCCCGACGTCGATCCCGAGCTCGAGCGCGTTCGTCGCCGAGACGCCGAGCAGCTCGCCCTCCCCCAGCCGCCGCTCGATCTCGCGCCGCTGCTGGGCGGTGTACCCGGCGCGGTAGGGGGAGAGCCGCGAGTCGTCCCCGAGCCGCTCGGCGGTGAAGCGGTGGACGAGCTCCGCCGCCTTGCGGCTCTTGGCGAACGTCAGCGTCCGCAGGCCGCGCTCGACGAGCCCGGCCTGGAGCTTCGCCGCCTCGGCGAGCGCGGAGCCTCGCAGGCCGAGCTCGACGTCGAGGAGAGGGGGGTTCCAGAGCACGACGGTTCGCTCGGCGCGGGGTGCCGCGTCGTCGCCGACCACCGTCGCGGGCACGCCGAGCAGCTCCCGCGCCGAGCTCGCCCGGGTTCGAGATCGTCGCCGAGGCGAGCAGGAACTGCGGCTCGGAGCCGTAGATGCGGGCCAGCCGCCGCAGCCGCCGCAGCACGTTGCCGACGTGGGAGCCGAACACGCCGCGGTAGACGTGCGCCTCGTCGACGACCACGTAGCGCAGGTTGGCGAGCACCTCGCCCCAGCGCTCGTGGTTCGGCAGCACGCCGACGTGAACCATGTCCGGATTGGTCAGGATCACGTTCGACCACGCCCGGATCTGGCGGCGCTGCTCGATCGGCGTGTCCCCGTCGTAGATCGCGGGCCGCAGGCGCGGGATGCGGTAGCCGCCGAGCGTCCGGAACTGATCCTGCGCGAGCGCCTTCGTCGGGTAGAGGTAGAGGGCGCGGCTCTTCGGCGCACGCGCGAGCGCGTCGAGGACCGGCAGGTTGAACGCGAGCGTCTTCCCGGAGGCGGTGCCGGTCGTGACGACGAGATGCTCGCCGCGCGCGGCCGCCTCCCAGGCCTCGAGCTGGTGGGCGTAGAGAGCGTCGACGCCGATCGCCTCCCGGACGACCGGGGCGAGCCCGCCGGGAAGCGGCCACCGTGCGCGCCTCGCGGGCCGGCTCCTCGGCGCGGTGGGCGAGCTCCTCTCCCTGGAGCAGGTCGCCGAGGAGCGGCAGGGCGAGCTCGAGCGCCATCGCTCGATCGTACTGGCGCCGCGAGCTGGCGCACCCGTCCGCAAGTGCGTCCGCCCCGGCCACTCGCCGCACATCGGATCGGGCTCGCGGACGGATGCACTAGTCTTCGGCGACCGGGGTGCCCCGCGGGGCTGAGAACACACCCGTCGAACCTGATCCGGGTCATGCCGGCGAAGGGAGTGGGTTTGGGCGTACCGAGAGCGCTGACGATCGCGGCCTCCGACAGCGGCGGCGGGGCCGGCGTGCAGGCCGACCTGAAGGCCTTCGCGGCCGCCGGCGCGTTCGGCACCTCCGTGCTGGTCGCGCTGACCGCCCAGAACACCGTCGCGGTGACCGCGATCCACGAGCTGCCGCCCGGAGTTCGTCGCTCGCCCAGCTCGACGCGGTCTTCTCGGACATCGGCGTCGACGCCGCGAAGACCGGCATGCTCTTCTCGCGCCTGCTGATCGAGACCGTCGCCGGCTACCTCGAGGGGCACCCGGTGCCGCTCGTCGTCGACCCGGTGATGGTCGCGAGCTCGGGCGCGCAGCTGCTCGAGCCCGACGCCGTCGAGTCGCTGGTCGGGCGGCTCTTCCCGCTCGCGACCGTCGTGACGCCGAACCTGCCGGAGGCGGTCGCGCTCGCGGGCTTCGACGGCACTCGCCGCGAGCTCGCCGAGCGGCTGCACGAGCTCGGCGCCCGGGCGGTGATCGTCACCGGCGGCCACGGCGAGCGGGCGGTCGACCACCTCTTCGACGGGAGCCGCCACGTCGAGATCCCGGTCGCCCGGCACGAGAGCGCGGCGAGTCACGGCGCCGGCTGCACGCACTCGGCCACCCTGGCGGCGCTGCTCGCGCGCGGGCTGCCGCTGGAGCAGGCGGCGCGGGGTGCCGCGGCCGCCGCGGCCGCGGCGGTTCGCAACGGCCTGGCGGAGATCGGCGCCGGCGACGGGCCGGTCGACGTCCTCGACCTGAAAGGAGCGCGATGAGCGCCGGAGAGTCGCTGAGGCTGCTGCGCGAGCGGAAGCCGCTGATCCACCAGATCACCAACTACGTGGTGATGAACGAGACCGCGAACGCGACCCTCGCGCTCGGCGCGCTGCCCGTGATGGCGCACGCGCCGCGAGGAGGTCGAGGAGATGGTCGGGTTCGCGGGCGCGCTCGTGCTCAACATCGGCACGCTCTCGTCCCACTGGGTCGAGGCGATGCTGACCGCCGGGTGGGCGGCGAACGAGCGCGGCGTGCCGGTCGTGCTCGACCCGGTCGGCGCCGGAGCGACGCAGTTCCGCACGGACACGGCGAAACGGATCCTCGACGAGGTCGACGGTTGCGGTCCTGCGCGGCAACGCGGGTGAGGTCGCGACCCTCGTCGGGGTCGCGGCCGAGATGCGCGGGGTCGAGTCGATCGGCGCGGGCGCCGAGCCGCGCGAGCTCGCCGCGCGCGGCCGCGCGGGCGCTCGGTGTCGTCGCCTCGGTCACGGGCCCCGTCGACCACGTCTCCGACGGCGAGCGGAGCGCGTCGATCTCGAACGGCGACCCGATGCTCGCGACGATCACCGGCACCGGCTGCATGTCGAGTGCCGTCACCGGCTGCTTCCTCGCGGTCGCCGAGTCGCCCTTCGACGGCGGCGGTCGAGGCGCTGGTCGCCTTCGGCGTGGCGGGCGAGGACGCCGCGGTCGGGGCGAGGGGGCCGGGCTCGTTCCACGTGAATCTCTACGACGCGCTCGCCGCGCTCGACCCGGCCACGCTCGACGGGAGGGCGAGGGTCGCTTGAGGGTGCACGCGATCGTCGCAGGACCTCGAGACCGCGCGGCGGGCGATCGTGGCCGGCGCGACGGTCGTCCAGCTTCGCGTCAAGGCGCCGACGGACGAGGTGATCGCACGCGGCCGGGGGTTCCGCGCGCTCGGGACGACGTTCATCGTCAACGACGACGTCGAGGCGGCGCTCGCGCTCGGAGCCGACGGCGTCCATCTCGGGCAGCTCGACCAGGGAGCGGGGCTGGCGCGACGGCGGGGCCTGATCCTCGGCCGCTCGGCGACGAGCTTCGACGAGGCGGTCGAGGCCGACTGCGACTACCTCGGCGTGGGCCCCGTCTGGGCGACCCCCTCGAAGGAGGACGCCGCGCCGCCGCTCGGGCTCGACGAGCTGGCCCGGATCTGCGCCGCGGTCACGGTGCCGGTGATCGCGATCGGCGGCGTCGACGCGTCAAACGCGGGCGCCTGCATCCTCGCCGGCGCGGCCGGCGTCGCGGCGATTCGCGCCGCCACGGATCCCGCTCTCAGGAGAGCGGTCGATGAGGCTCTCGCTGCTCGGTGAGCTCGGCCTGCTGGCCGAGCTCGAGCGCCGGGGCCTGATCGCGGGGGTCGAGCACGACGCGGCGGAGCTCGCCGGCGGGCTGGTCGTGACGCAGGACGCGCTCGTCGAGGGCGTCCACTTCCGACTCGACCTGATCTCGTGGCGGGAGCTCGGGTTCCGTGCCGCCGCGGTGAACCTGAGCGACCTGGCTGCGAGCGGCGCCGAGCCCGAGGCGCTCCTCGTCACGCTCGCCCTGCCCGGCACGACGGATGCCGACGATGTCTTCGAGCTCTACGAGGGGATCGCCGAGGCCGGCGTCCCGGTCGTCGGCGGCGACACGACGTCCGCCCCCGTCGCGGCCGTCGGTGTTACCGCGATCGGCCGCTCGGGGCGGGTTCCGGGCCGGTCCGGCGCCGTCCCGGGCGACCTGCTGGTCGTCACGGGCCCGCTCGGGGGCGCGGGCGCCGCATTTCGCGCGGGCGGCTACCTCCGGCCGCCGCTGCGCCTCGACGAGGGCCGGCGTCTCGCCGCGAGCGCGCACGCACTGCTCGACATCTCGGACGGGATCGCCGTCGACGCGGGCCACCTCGCCCGGCGCTCGGGCGTCCGCTGCGTCGTCGACCTCGACCGCGTCCCGCTCGCCGCGGGCGCGACGGTCGACGACCTCGGCTTCGGCGAGGACTACGAGCTGCTGGCCGCGGTCGAGGAGCCCGGCGGCTTCCCGGTTGTGGGCGGAGTCGAGGAGGGTCAGGGGGTCGAGCTGCTCCGGGGCGGCATGCCGTACAGGCTCGCCGGCTGGGAGCACTTCACCTGAGTCGCGCTCCGGCCGCGCCGGAATCAGAGCCCGGCGCCGGGACCCGAACGGCTAGAGGTAGGGCTCGAAGGCGCGCCGGAAGTCGCCGGCAGGGCGGGCGCCGATCAGCGTCTCCTGCGGCAGCCCCTCGGCGAAGAGGATCACGGTCGGGATCGAGAGGACGTCGTAGCGCGAAGCGGCGACGGGGTTGTCGTCGATGTCGAGCTTCACGAACTCGACGTTCTCGGTCTCGGCGGCGAGCTGCTCGAGGACCGGCGCGATCGCGTGGCAGGGCCCGCACCAGGGCGCCCAGAAGTCGACGACCACGGGCTTCCCGGCCCGCAGGACGTCCTGCTCGAAGCTCGCGTCGGTGACCTCGCGCATCGGCGGCCAGGTTACAGGCGTCCGGTCAGCGCGCGGAGCCGGAGCAGCGGCACCTTCCAGATCGCCTCGGCGACGATCGCGCGGCTCATCTTCGAGTGACCGTGCTCGCGATCGGAGAACGAGATCGGCACCTCGACGACGCGGAAGCCGGCCCGGAGCACGCGGTAGGTGGTCTCGATCTGGAACGCGTAGCCCCGGGAGCCGATCGCGTCGAGGTCGACCGTCTCGAGCACGCGGGCGCGGAAGCACTTGAACCCGCCGGTCAGGTCGCGCAGGCGGCTCTGGAGCACGATCTGCGCGTAGATGTTGCCGCCGAGCGAGATGAACCGCCGCAGCGCCCCCCAGTTCGGGATCGCCCCGCCCGGGACGTAGCGCGACCCGAGCACGAGATCGGCGCCGCCCTCCGCCGCCGCGATCAGGCTCGGGACGGCAGCCGGGTCGTGCGAGAAGTCGCAGTCCATCTCGAGCACGAGCTCCGCCCCGTCGGCGAGCGCGCGGCGGAAGCCCGCGATGTAGGCGGGCCCGAGGCCCTCCTTGCTCGCCCGGTGGAGGACGCCGACGAAGGGGAGCTCGGCCGCGAGGCGGTCGGCGAGCTCGCCGGTGCCGTCGGGGGAGGCGTCGTCGATCACGAGCACGCGGTCCCCCTCCCGCAGCACCTCGCCGAGGGCGTTCACCATCGCCTCGAGGTTCTCGAGCTCGTTGTAGGTCGGGAGGCAGACGGTCGCGCGCATCCGGCCGGGATCGAAGTGTGGCGGAAAACTCCGCGCGTATGATCGGTCGAGTGACGGAAGCCCCGCCGAAGAGGGTCGAGCTGCCCCGGAACCCCGAGCTGGCGGACCAGTTCGACCTCCTCGCAGACCTGATGGAGGTGGAGGGCGCGGACGGGTTCCGGATCGCCGCCTACCGCCGCGCGGCGGCGCGGATCCGCGAGACCGGGAGCTCGGTCGCCCAGCTCGCGCTCGACGGGCGCGCCAAGGAGCTGCAGGGAATCGGCAAGACGATCGAGCAGAAGATCGTCGAGGTGGTCGAGGACGGCGAGATCCACGCCCTGACCAAGCGCAAGGCCGAGGTGCCGGTGGAGGTCGCGAGCTTCCTGCGCCTGCCCGGCCTCGGCCCGAAGACGGCGCGCCGGCTCTGGAAGGAGCTCGGGATCACGACGGTCGACGCGCTCCGAGCGGCGGCCGAGGCGGAGCAGCTGCGCGACCTCGCCGGGCTCGGAGCCAGGTCGGAGGAGAAGATCCTCGCCGCGCTCGGCAGGCCGCAGGCGGCCGCGGGCCCGAAGCGCGCCCTGCTCGGCTCGACCCTGCCGAAGCTCCGTGCCGTCGCCGGGGCCGTCGCCGCGCACCCCGCGGCCGTGCGCGTCTCGATCGCGGGCTCGGCGCGGCGCATGCGCGAGACCGTCCGCGACCTCGACCTGATCGCGACCGCCACCGACCCGCCGGCGCTGCTCGAGGCGTTCTGCTCGCTTCCGTGGGTCGTCGAGGTCGCCGCGAAGGGCCCGACGAAGGCGACCGTGATCGGCCAGGACGGGCTTCGCTTCGACCTGCGCGTCGTCCCGCCCGAGGCCTACGGCAACCTGCTCCAGCACTTCACCGGCTCGAAGGACCACAACGTCGCGCTGCGCGAGGCGGCCGTCCGGCGCGGGCTCTCGGTCTCCGAGTACGGGATCGCAGAGGTCGAGAGCGGCGAGGTGCACGCGTTCGAGACCGAGGAGGAGGTCTACGCGTTCCTCGGCTACGCCTGGATCCCGCCCGAGCTGCGCGAGAACGGCGGCGAGCTCGAGGCCGCCCGCGCGGGCGAGCTTCCGGCCCTGGTCGAGCTCGGCGACCTCCGCGGCGACCTCCACACGCACACGACCTGGTCGGACGGGAAGGACTCCCTCGAGGCGATGGTCGCCGCGCGCGATCGCGAAGGGGCTACGACTACTACGCGATCTGCGACCACTCCCACCGGCTGCGCGACGGCCGCCTCGAGCAGCAGGCGGAGGCGATCGACCGGCTCAACGCGAGCAGCGTCCCGATCCGGCTGCTGAAGGGGATCGAGGCCAACATCCGCGTCGGCGGCGACCTCGACGTCGCCGACGCCGACCTGGCCGGCCTCGACTGGGTCGTCGCGTCGGTGCACTCGAGCTTCGACAAGGCTCCGACCGAGCGGGTGCTGGCGGCGATGGAGAACCCGTACGTCGACTGCATCGGCCATCTGACCGGGCCGGAAGATCGGCCGCCGCGACCCGTCCGGCGATCGACCTCGAGCGTGTGATCGAGAAGGCGCTCGAGACGGGGACCTTCCTCGAGATCAACTCCCAGCCCGACCGGCTCGACCTCTCCGACGTCCACGCGCGCGCCGCGCGCGAGGCCGGCGCTCAAGCTCGTGATCGACTCCGACGGCCACCAGACCGCCGCGCTCGACTACGTCGAGCTCGGCGTCGGCCAGGCCCGCCGCGCCTGGCTGACGAAGGCCGACGTCGTCAACACCCACACCTGGAAGCAGATCGAGCGGCTGCGGAAGCGGCGGCCGCCGCTGGGCCCCGCCCGGTGAGCTTCCGCGACGATCTCGCCGCGGCCTCGGACTGGGTCGCGGCGTACGTCGAGGGCATGGGCGAGCTGCCGGTCGTCGCGGACGTCGTCCCGGGCGACGTCCGGGCACGCCTGCCCGAAGGCGCCTCCCGAGCGGCCGGAGCCGTTCGCCGACGTCCTGCGCGACCTGGACGAGGTGATCGTCCCGGGTCTCACGCTCTGGAACCATCCGCGCTTCTTCGCCTACTTCGCGAACACGGGCTCGGAGCCGGGGATCCTGGCCGAGCTGCTGATCGCCGCCCTGAACGTGAACGCGATGTCGTGGCTGACCTCGCCGGCGGCGACCGAGCTCGAGCAGGTCACGCTCGACTGGCTCGCGCAGCTGCTCGGGCTGCCCGCCGGGCTGCACGGGCAGATCGAGGACACGGCGTCGACCTCGACGCTCGCGGCTCTCGCGGCCGCCCGGACGCTCCGCCCCGGCGGGGTGGTCTACGCCTCCGAGCACGCGCACTTCTCGGTCGAGAAGGCCGCGCGCATCCTCGGGCTGGAGCTGCGCACCGTGCCGGTGGACGGCGAGTTCCGGATGCTTCCCGACTTCGCTCTCGACGACGCGACCGCGGTCGTCGCGACCGTCGGCACGACCTCCTCGACGTCGATCGATCCCGTGCCGGAGCTCGCCGAGCGGTGCGAGGAGGCGGGTGTGTGGCTCCACGTCGATGCGGCCTATGCGGGCGCGGCGGCCGTCTGCCCCGAGCTTCGCTGGTGCCTCGACGGCGCCGGGCGCGCCGACTCGATCGTCGTCAACCCGCACAAGTGGCTGTTCACGCCGATGGACTGCTCGACGCTCTGGACGCGCCGGCCCGAGGCGCTCAGCGCGGCGTTTGCCGCGCACGGCGACTACCTCGCCTCGACCGACGGCGCGATCGACTTCCGCGACCACGGCCCCGCGCTCGGGCGCCGCTTCCGCGCGCTGAAGCTCTGGACCGTCCTGCGCTGCTACGGCCGGGAGGGCCTCCAGGCGCTGATCCGGGAGCACGTCCGCCTCGGCGCGCTCTTCGAGGGGTGGGTGCGCGACGAGCCGGGCTGGGAGGTCTCCGCTCCGCGTCACTTCTCGACCGTCTGCTTCCGGCACCTCGCCGCCGACAACGAGGAGATCGCCCGCCGTGCGACTGCGACCGGCAAGATCTTCGTCGCGACGACGAAGCTGCGGGGCGAGACGCGTGATCCGTCTCGCGATCGGCAACGCCTGGACGCAGGAGCGCGACGTCCGGACCGCCTGGGAGGTGCTGTGCGAGTCCGTGCGGTGATCTTCGACCTCTGGGACACGCTGGTCGAATGGCCGGTGGCCGAGGCGAAGGTGCTCTTCGACCGGCTGGCGGAGCTCGTGCCCGTACGCGGCGGACGAGTTCGGCCGCCGCTGGCAGGAGAGCTACCGGGCCTCGCAGACGGGGCCGCTCGCCGATGTCTACCGCGCGCTCGGCGTGCCGGACGAGCACGTCGAGGCGAGCGTCGCGGCCCGCCACGACTTCGCCCGCCGGGTCGTGCGGCCTCGCGAGGGGGCCGTGGCGGCGCTCGGCGTGCTCCGGGGACGCGGGCTCGGGCTGGCGGTCCTCTCGAACTGCTCGGAGGACGTGCCGGCCGCCTGGCCCGGGACCGAGCTGGCCGGGCTGTTCGACGCGGAGACGTTCTCCTCCGAGTGTCGGCGTGATGAAGCCGGACCCCGAGATCTATCTCCGTACCGCACGGCAGCTCGAGGTCGATCCGGCCGACTGCCTCTTCGTGGGCGACGGCGCGAACGACGAGCTCGCCGGGGCGGCGCGGGTCGGGATGACCCCGGTGCTGTTCGCGCCCGGCACGCCCCGCTGGCCCGAGGTCACGGAGTGGAAAGGCCTACGTGTGTCCTCGATGCAGGAGGTGGTGGAGCTGTGCTGATCACGACCATGAACGACGTCCCGGGCTATGCGATCGACGAGGTCTACGGCGAGGTGTTCGGGCTGACCGTCCGCTCGCGCAACGTCGGCTCCCAGTTCGGAGCCGGCCTCAAGTCGCTCGTCGGCGGCGAGCTCAAGGGCATGACGAAGTCCCTCGCGGCGAGCCGGAACGACGTGATCGCGAGGATGACCGAGGAGGCCGAGGCCAAGGGCGCGAACGCCGTCGTGGCGATGCGCTTCGACACCTCGGAGATGGGCGGCACCTGGACCGAGATCTGCGCCTACGGCACGGCGGTGCGCGTGCACAAGCTCTGACGGCCGGCTCGAGCCGCGGCCGGATGCTCCGGGGCGGTGGCCATAATGGGCACGTCGTGTCCTCGAGGATCCCGCTGGCGCTCGTGCTCGCGGCGGTCGGCGCCGCCGGCCCCGCCGGAGCGGCGCCGCCGCCGCCGGCGCCGACCGCGACCGCCACGGCGGCCGCCGTCCGGGTCGTCCTCCCCGGCGGCACGACGGTCGAGGCGCCTGCAGCGAGCGGCGCCGCCGGCGCCGCCTCCTCGCCCACCTTTGCCTACCCCAGGGACGGCTCGGCGATCCTGACCGGCGCGAACCAGGCCGCGACCGCGACGACGGTCGGCCGGACGGCCCGCGCGACCGCCTCGAGCGAGGCCGCCAACATCTCGATCTTCGACGGCGAGATCACGGTCGCCTCGGTGACCGCGCATGCGAACGCGGCGACGGGGCACGGGTCTGCGGGCGGGAGCTTCGGCGGCACGGGCGTCTCCGGCCTCCAGGCGTTCGGCCGGTCGCATGCGTTCGGCCGCGCCGCCCTCCAGGGCTGGGGCTACCTGACGATCGCCTCGCACACGATCGACCGCAAGGCGCCCGCCGGGACCGAGGCGTTCGCCGGCGCCGCGGTCGCCCTCGACATCCACCTCACCGCCGCCCACGGCGGGCTCCCGGCCGGGAGCGAGATCGAGGTCGGCTACGTGCGGGTCGGCGTGCAGACCGCCCCCCGCCGCCGAAGCCGGTTCCGGCCGCCGCGACGGGCCCGCTTCCGGGCGACCGGCCCCAGCTCCTGCCGCCCACCGCCGGCCCGCTCGTCGGCGTACCCCAGGTCGTCCAGCCGCCGCTCGGCTCCGGGCCGCACGTCTTCCCGGTCTTCGGGTCGGTGCGCTGGGCCGACACCTTCGGCGACTCCCGGGCGGGCGTTGCCTTCCAGCACGGGGTGGACATCCTCGGCGCGCTCGGCCAGCCGCTCGTCGCCGTCGCCGACGGCACGCTCTTCGACGTCGGCTGGAGCCAGGCGGCGGGCAACCGGCTCTGGCTACGCGACCGTCAGGGCAACACCTTCTACTACTCGCACCTCTCGGCCTTCTCGACCCTGGCGCAGAAGGGGGCCCGGGTGAAGGCCGGGCAGGTGATCGGGTTCATTGGCGACACGGGCAACGCGGGCGGCCTGCCGTCCCACCTCCACTTCGAGGTGCACCCCGTCTCGATGCTCTTCCTCGGCTACGCCGGCGCCGTCGACCCCGGCCCCTACCTGACCTCGTGGCACCGCCTGGCGAGCCTCTCGTTCCCGGTCGGCACCGGCTGGGCGCCCGCCGTCCCCGGCACGATCAAGGCGCCCGAGCCGGGCGCGCTCCTGATCGGCAGCTCCGACATCTCCTCCGCCGACGGGCTCGCGCCCGCCTCGCTCAGGCGGGTCGTCAGACCCCTAGCGCATGGGTAGCCGCCTGCCTCCTAGCCGCGGCCGTTCGAGTCTCCCGACGAGGGGTCGAGCTCGTGCCCGCCGCCCGAGAGGAGATCGCGGATGAACCGCCGCGTCTCGGCGCCCGTGACCGGGTTGAAGAGGATCCCGAGCGCGATCCCCGCGATCAGCAGCGTCGAGGCGCGTCCGCTCGTCCGCTCGCGCTTCCCCTGGAGACGCTCGGCCGCGCTGCGGAGGTCCTCGACCGCCTCGCGGAGCCGCACGCGGATCTCGTCGTCGGTCGCCACCCGGCTCGCGAGCACGATCGGCCGGCCCTTCTCGCCGACGAGCTCGCCGTACACGTCGCGTGCCGTCCCGAACGCCCGCACGACCTCCTGCCTGAGCTTCTCGTCTCGCATCGCCCGCTCGACGTACGGCCGGATCGTGTCCGCCGCGTCGGTGAGCGTGTCCTTCGGGTTCGCTTTCGCCATGAGCTCCCGCTCCTTTCCCTCGCGTTCCCGGAAGGGTCCCTTCCGGGTGTGGCCGGTTGCACTCGCGTGTCTGCTCGCGGCCCTCATCCTTGCAGGCTGCGGGGGGTCGGGGCGGAGCGACCGGCAGCAAACGGTCGGGGGCGCGGGGTTCCGCTTCCAGGCACCGGCTGCCTGGACCGTCGCGAAGGCGGGCGCCTCGGTTGCCGCGAGCCCCGCGCCCGGGTCCGTCGACCGGGTCGAGGTGCTCCGGTTCAAGCTCGAGAAGCCCTACCGCGTCGCCCTCTTCGCCGCCACGGTGCGCGAGCTCGACGGGGTGGTCGCGCGCCTCGCCGGGCAGCTCTCCGGCCGCGTCGCGAGCCGGACGACCGTGCAGCTCGCGGGACGGAAGTCGCGTTCCTACCGGGTCGTGTACGGGCCGGGCAAGTCGCAGGAGATCGCGTTCGTCCTCCAGGGCCAGACCGAGTACGAGGTCCTGTGCCGGCGCCCCTCGTCGCAGTCCGACGCGACCTGCAAGGCGTTCTTCTCGAGCTTCGCGCTCGGGTAGGCCGGTTCGCCGTCCCGGCCGCCGCCGGCATCCCGGCCGGCTGTATCCTCTGCCGGAGAGATGGGTAGAGCGTCTCTCAGGGGGGCCGTGCTGATTCTCGCCGCCGCCGCCGCCGGGTGGGTCAGCGGCGCCGCCGTACCGGCGACGCACCCGAAGCTGAGCTTTCGCCCGCTTCCCCTCGCCGGGCACCACATGGACAGCATCGTCTGGACGGGAGGGCAGTTCCTCTACGTCGAGAACACGACGAACGTCGTCTGGGCCGCGCCTCCCGCCGGGAAGCCGCTCCACGAGTTCGCGAGCATGCCGAACCTGGTCGAGGAGACCCGCTGCCTGCTCTCGCCGGGCACGCACGGGTTCGCGCCGGGCGTGATCTTCTGCCACTCGCCGGACAACAAGATCTACGAGCTCAGCGCGGACGGCGGGACTGTCCACGTCCTCGCGACGCTGCCCGCCCCCTACCCGCCGGCCTCGGACGGCGCCCTCGCCTTCGACGACGTGGGCCGGTTCGGCTATCGCCTGGTCGCCGCAACCGGCCGGTCCGGTGCAGGGCAGCAGCCGGGCGGAGTCGTGTACACGATCGACCCGTCGGGGAACGTCCAGCAGGTCGGCACCTACGACGGGCCGGGCGGCGCCGACGAGCTCGCGATCGCGCCGGCCGGGTTCGGCTCGGCGGCGGGTGATGCGCTCCTGACTGCCGACGCCGGCACGAGCGGCGCACTGCTCGCGATGGACGCAGCAGGGCAGACGCGGACGATCGCCACCTTCGCCGACGACGGCGCGAGCACCCTGCAGCCGATCCCGACCGCCGCCGCGGGCACCGCAGCCGGCGCGGCGCCCGGCCTCTACGTGACGAACGACATCAACCAGTTCGTCTACTTCGCACCCGCCTCCCAGCTGCAGCGGTTCGCGGGCGACGTGCTCGTCGCCACCGAGGTCAAGGCCCACATCTACGCCGTCGAGCCAAGGGGGCAGGGGTTCGTGACGGTCAAGTTCCGCCACAACCTGCGCGGCGGCAACTACAGCCTCGAGGGGAGCACCTACGTCGGCTGAGCGAGCCGCCTCGACCGGCAGGCCCGGGCGGCCGGCCGGGTTCTAGCTCGGACGCGCGGCCTGCCGCTCGACCGAGGCCGGCCTGCGGCGCGAGCGCGACCGGCGCGTGCCGTCGAACGCGGCCGCGAAGACGTCCTCGATCGTGTCGGCCGGGATGAACTCGAGCGCAGCGCGCGTCTCCGGCGGCAGCTCGACGAGCTCGCCCTCGTTCTCGCGCGGGATGATCACGCGCTTCAGCCCGGCGCGCTGGGCGGCGAGCGACTTCTCGCGGATGCCGCCGATCGGCAGCACCTGGCCGGTGAGCGTGATCTCGCCGGTCATGCCGACGTCCTCGGCCACCGGCTCGTCGCGGACGAGCGAGGCGAGCGCGGTCGCGATCGTGACGCCCGCCGAGGGGCCGTCCTTCGGGACGGCGCCGGCCGGCACGTGGATGTGGACGTCGTGCTCCTCGAACCAGTCGCTCCGGCAGGCCGAGCTCCCCGGCGTGCGAGCGCACCCACGAGAGCGCCGCGCGCGCCGACTCCTGCATCACGTCGCCGAGCTGCCCGGTCACGGTCAGGTTCCCCTTGCCGGGGTAGGCCGCCGCCTCGATGAAGAGCACGTCGCCGCCCGCGGCGGTGTAGGCGAGGCCGGTCGCGACCCCGGCGTCCGAGGTGCGCCGCCGGACCTCGCCCGAGAAGCGCCGCGCGCCGAGCCACTCGCGCAGGCGCCTGTCGTCGACGCGCGTCTTCTGGGTCTTTCCCTTCGCGACCTGCGTCGCGGCCTTGCGGCAGACGTCGGCGAGCCGCCGCTCGAGGTTCCGCACGCCGGCCTCGCGGGTGTACTCGCGGATGATCGTCCGCAGGACGGTGTCCGAGAGCGTCAGCTGGGAGCGCTTGAGGCCGGCCGCGGCGAGCTGCTTCGGGAGCAGGTAGCGCTTCGCGATCGCGAGCTTCTCGGCCTCGGTGTAGCCCGAGAGCTCGATCGTGTCCATCCGGTCGAGCAGCGGCCCCGGGATCGTGTCGAGCGTGTTCGCGGTGCAGATGAAGAGCACCTTCGAGAGGTCGAACGGCAGGTCGAGGTAGTGGTCGCGGAAGGCCTTGTTCTGCTCCGGGTCGAGCACCTCGAGCATCGCGCTCGACGGGTCGCCGCGGAAGTCGGAGCCCATCTTGTCGATCTCGTCGATCAGGATCACCGGGTTCCGCGACTCGGCGTCGCGGAGCGAGCGGATGATCGTCCCCGGCATCGCGCCGATGTAGGTGCGCCGGTGGCCGCGGATCTCGGCCTCGTCGCGCACGCCGCCGACCGACATCCGGACGAACTTGCGCCCGAGCGCCCGCGCGATCGACTGGCCGAGCGAGGTCTTGCCGACGCCGGGCGGCCCGACGAAGCAGAGGATCTGGCCCGAGATCTCGTTGCGCAGCTTCGCGACCGCCAGGTGCTCGACGATCCGCTCCTTCACCTTCTCGAGGTCGAAGTGGTCGCGGTCGAGCACCGCGCGGGCGTTGTCGAGGTCGAGGTTGTCCTCGGTCGAGCTGCTCCACGGCAGCGTCAGGATCCACTCGAGGTAGGTGCGGATGACGCCGTACTCGGCCGCCGCGGTGGGCAGGCGCTCGAGCCGGCCGAGCTCGCGGTCGGCGGCCTTCTGCACGTCCTCGGGAAGCTTCAGCTCGGCGAGGCGCTCGCGGAGCTCGTTCGACCTCGGCCTGCTCCGGGTCGCCCTCGCCGAGCTCCTCCTGGATCGCCTTCAGCTGCTGGCGCAGGAAGTACTCGCGCTGGCCCTTCTCCATCTCCGACTGGACCTGCGACTGGATCTTCGAGCCGAGCTCGAACACCTCGACCTCGCGCGAGAGGATCGCCGAGATGTGGCGCAGCCGCTGCTCGACGTCGGCCTCTCGAGGATCTGCTGCCGCTCCTCGGTCGGGATCGTCCGCAGCGTCGAGGCGACGAGGTGGGCGAGCGCGCTCGGGTCGTCGACGTTCGTCGCGGCGAGCTGCAGCTCGGCGGGCAGGTACGGCGCGAGCCCGATGATCTGCGCGAAGAGGCCCTGGACGTTGCGGGTCAGCGCCTCGACCTCGGGCGTGTCCGTCGTTCTCGTCGGGCAGCGCCTCGAACTCGCCGACGAGGTAGGGCTCGCTCGAGATCGCCCCGACGAGCCGGATCCGGTGCAGCCCGCCGACGAGGATCCGGAGCGTCCCGTCGGGGATCTTGATCATCTTGTGGATCACGGCGACGGTGCCGACGTCGTAGATGTCGTCCCAGCCGGGCGCGTCGACCGAGGCGTCGCGGGCGGTGACGAGCGCGAGCGAGACGGTCGCCGGCGACGACGTCGTCGATCAGCCGGATCGAGCGCTCCTGGCCGATCGCGAGCGGCATCATCGACTGCGGGAAGACGACCGTCTCCTTCAGCGGCAGCACCGGCAGCGTCGCCGGCAGCTCGATCTCGGGCTCCGGGTCGTCCGGGATCTCGAAGGTGATGTCGCTCACCGGCGTTCCACCACGATCGTGTGGCGGCCGCTGCGGGCCGGCGCGTCGCTGACCGGGAGCGAGATGGTGACGATGCCGTGCTCGTAGCGGGCCCGCGCGCGCGCGGGATCGACGTCCTCGGCGAGCCGGACCTGGCGCTGGAAGGGGCCGTACTCGATCTCCATCTGCTGGTAGACGCGCCCCTCGCCCTTCTCGCGCGACCGCTCGCCCGCGACCACGAGCGTCCGCTCGCTGACGGCGATCGTCAGGCTCGGCGGGTCGATCCCGGGCACCTCGACGACCACCGTCAGCTCGTGCGGGTCGTCGGTGTGGTAGCTGTCGACGTTCGGCCGGAACCCGCGGCGCAGCCCGGAGAAGCGCGGCACCTGCCAGAGATCGGCGAAGAGCTCCTCGATCTCCGCCTGCAACCGGTCGCGGCGAGTCGTCATCGCGATGAACGGTACCGAGGCCGGGGGCCGCGCGACCGGCGGCAGCGGGCCGAGGCCGGCGGTCGAACCACTACCCTTCCCGGCGATGGCGGCCTGGACGAGATTCGTTCTGCGGCACCGCCGCGCCTTCCTCGCCTTCTGGATCGCCGTCCTGCTCGCCGGCGGCTTTGCCAGCTCGAAGCTCTCGGCGCTCCTCTCGAACACCTTCGCCGTCCCGGGGACCGACTCGGAGCACGTGCGGCAGGTGCTGCAGCGGAACTACGGCGACCGCTCCGACGGCGCCTTCACGGTCGTCTTCGAGCTGCCGAAGGGCTCCGCCGGGGGTCTCGCGGCCTCGCCGCTCAGGCAGGAGCTGACGGCCGCCGTCCTGCGGGCGGCGGCGGCCGTTCCGAGCGGCAAGCCGGCCCAGTTCAACGTCGCGCGTACCCCGGACGGCCGGGTCGTCGTCTACGGCGACGTCGACTCGACCCTGAACGTGGCGCAGGCCAAGGGCTACACCGACCGGGTCCTGCACGCGCTCGGGCATCCGGCGGGGGTCGACGCCGTCTACGTCACCGGCGCCGCCGCGATCCAGCACGACCTCGACCCGGTCTTCAACTCGGACCTCAAGCACGGCGAGCTGATGATCGCCGTCCCGATCGCGCTGCTCGTCCTGCTCGCGGTGTTCGGCCTCTCGTGGGCGGTGACGATCCCGCTGATCTTCGCCGCCTGCACGATCAAGGGGACGCTCGGGATCGTCTACTGGGTCGCCCATCTGGCAGCGACGCCGACCTACGCGACGAACCTCGTCCAGCTGATCGGGCTCGGGATCGCCGTCGACTACTCGCTGCTGATCGTCTACCGCTTCCGCGAGGAGCTCGCGACCGGCAAGCCGGTCGACGACGCCGTCGTCCGGACGATGGAGACCGCGGGCCGGGCCGTCGTCTTCTCGGGCATCGCGGTCGCGCTCGGGCTCGCGCTCCTGATCGCGATGCCGCTGCCGTTCATGCGCATGCTCGGCGTCGCCGGCTTCCTGATCCCGATCGTCTCGATCCTCGCCGCGGCGACGCTGCAGCCGGTGCTGCTCTCGTACTACGGGCGGCGCGGCACCGCCCGCAGGCGCGTTCTCCGGCGCCGGCCGGTCGACCCCGAGCACGGGTTCTGGGCGGGGCTCGCCCGCTCGATCATGGCGCGGCCCTGGCTCTACCTGCCGGCGGGGGTCACGCTGCTCCTGGCCGCCGCCCTGCCCGCGCTTCTGCATCCAGGTGACGCCCGGGTCGACCTTCGGGATCCCGCGCACGTCGCAGTCCGTGCGCGGCTTCGACCTCCTGCGCGAGGCGGTCGGCCCGGGGGCGGTGTCGCCGTCGCAGATGCTCGTCGACGCGGGGACCGGCTCGGTGCTCGCCGCGCCGACGCAGGCCGCCGTGAAGCGGCTCGTCCGGCGAGCTGCGACGCGATCCCGAGGTGGCGAAGGTCTACACGGGCCTGACGGCGCACTTCGTCGACCCCACCCGCCGCTACGAGAAGGTCGTCGTCGCGGGCCGCCACGACTACGGCTTCCCGCAGGCGCAGGCGTTCGTCGGGCGGCTGCGAGACACGCTGATCCCGTCCGCGCGCTTCCCGGCCTCGACGCAGGTGCTCGTCGGCGGCGGGCCCGCGCAGGGGGTCGACTTCCTCCACCAGGCCTACACCTACTTCGTGCCGCTGATCGTCGCCGTGCTCGTCCTGACCTACCTGCTCCTGATGCGGGCGTTCCGGTCGGTGCTGCTGCCGATCAAGGCGGTGCTGCTGAACCTGCTCTCGGTCGCCGCCGCCTACGGGATGCTCGTCGTCTTCTTCCGCTGGGGTGTCGGCCACACGCTCTTCGGCCTCTACCAGTTCGGGCAGGTCGAGGGCTGGATCCCGATCTTCCTGTTCGCGATGCTGTTCGGCCTCTCGATGGACTACGAGGTGTTCCTCGTCACCCGCATGCGCGAGGCCTGGGACGACGGCGACGACAACGAGACCGCCGTCGCGCACGGGCTCGAGCGGACCGGCCGGATCATCACCGCCGCGGCCGTGATCATGTGCGCCGCGTTCTCCGGCTTCGTGTCGGGCCGGATCGTCGGCCTGCAGGAGTTCGGCCTCGGGCTCGCCGTCGCGATCTTCGTCGACGCGACGATCGTCCGCTGCGTGCTCGTACCGAGCATGATGGCGATCCTCGGCCGCTGGAACTGGTGGCTGCCGCGCCCGTTCGCGCGCCTCGTCCGGGTCCAGCCCTCGCCGCTCGAGTCGCACCTGAAGCCGGCGACCGGCTCCTAGCGATTTCCGAACACGATCCCAAGGAAATCCTCAGGTGCCGCGGCGACGATGGGGAGATGCGGTACCTCGCCATCATCAGCGGGACGCTCACGATGCTCGTGCTCGTCCTTCCGCACTGACGCGCCCGTCGGGGCCCGTGCCGCTCCCGCGGTAGCATCGCCGCGGGCATGAAGGGTCTGATCTGCGCAGGCGGGACGGCGACTCGGCTCGAGGAGCTGACGCGCGTCACGAACAAGCACCTGCTGCCGGTCGGCCGCTGGCCGATGGTCTACTACCCGCTCCAGCTCCTGCAGCGGGTCGGCGTGCGCGAGGTGCTGCTCGTGACCGGCAAGCAGCATGCGGGCGACTTCATCGACCTGCTCGGCGACGGCCGGGTGAGCTCGCGCGCCACCGGCGAGCCGCTCTTCGACCTCGACCTGACCTACAAGGTGCAGGTCGAGCCGGGCGGGATCGCGCAGGTCGTCGGCATGGCGCGCGACTTCGCGCGCGGCGAGCAGCTCGTCGTCTGCCTCGGCGACAACATCTTCGAGAACGCGCAGGCCGAGGCGATCGCCTCGTGGGACGCCGGCGCGCTCGTCTTCGTCAAGGAGGTCGACGACCCGGTGAGCTTCGGCGTCGTCGCCTACGGCGAGGACGGGAGCGTGGCCGACATCGTCGAGAAGGCCGGGGTCGTCGACCTGCGCTACCCGTCGCCGCCCTCGCACGACGCCGTCGTCGGCCTCTACTGCTACCCGCCGAACGTGTTCGAGATCATCGACGCGCTCGCGCCCTCGGGTCGCGGCGAGCTCGAGATCACCGACGTCAACCGCGACTACGCCCGGCGGGGCGAGCTGCGAGTGCACCGCGTCGAGGGCTGGTGGCACGACGGCGGCAAGCACTGGGGCGATCTCGCCGACGTCGGCCGGCTGATCGAGGAGACCGGGGTCAACAAGTGATCGAGCGCTTCCCGCTGCGCCGGCACGAGGACGAGCGCGGCTGGTTCGCCGAGCTCGGCCGCTCGAGCGCGCTGCCGAAGCCGATCCGCCAGGCGAACCTCGCCTTGTCGCGCCAGGGCGTCATCCGCGGCCTCCACTACCACGAGCGCGGCCAGGACGACCTCTTCGTCTGCCTGCAGGGGATGGTGCGGGTGGTCGTCCTCGACCGCGAGACCGGCGAGACGTTCAGCGAGGACATCGGCGACGAGAATCCGGTCGCGATCTACGTCCCCGGCCGCAACGCGCACGGCTACGAGGCGCTCACCGACTGCCTCTTCTGTTACCTCGTCACCGAGGAGTACGACCCGGCCGACCCGGACGAGCACGGGATCCCCTGGAACGACCCGCGCGTCGTCGACCTCTGGAGCACGCGATCGCCGCTCCTCTCCGAGCGGGACACGGCCGCGGCGTCCTGATCACCGGCGCCGGGGGCCAGCTCGGCACGGCGCTCGCCGAGCTCTACCCGGAGGCGGTCGCGCTCACGCGCGAGCGCTGGGACGTGACGCTTCCCGCTGCCGGAGGCCGAGCGTCCGAGGGGCTCGAGCTCGTGCTCCACGCCGCCGCGTGGACGAACGTCGACGGCGCCGAGGACGACCCGCAGGAGGCGGCGGCCGTGAACGTCGGCGGAACCCAGAACGCGGCCGCGCTCGGCGTCCCGCTCGTCGCCTTCTCGACCGACTACGTCTTCGACGGCGCCAAGCGCGAGCCGTACCTCGAGTCCGACGCCCCCGCCCCGCTCGGCGCCTACGGGCGCACGAAGCTCCACGGCGAGGCGGCGGCGGGCCCGGAGGCGTGGATCGTCCGCTCCTCGTGGCTGTTCGGCCCGACCGGCCACAACTTCGTGCGCACGATGCTCCGCCTCGGGGCCGAGCGGGACGAGGTGGCGGTCGTCGACGACCAGCGCGGCTGCCCGACCTACACCGGTCATCTCGCCGCCGCGGTGGCCGAGGTCGTCGAGCTGCCGTTCGGCGTCTACCACGTCGCCGCCGCCGGCGACTGCACCTGGGCCGACTTCGCCGAGGCGATCTTCGAGGAGGCCGGGCTCGCCTGCCGCGTGCGCCGGATCTCGACCGCCGAGTTCGGCGCAAGGCGCCGCGGCCGGCCTACTCGGTGCTCCGCTCCGAGAAGGGCGCGCCCGAGCTGCCGCACTGGCGCGAGGGGCTGCGCGAGTGCCTGGGCCGGCTCGACCGCGGCTGACGCTCGCCCGGCCGGGCACGGTCGGTCTGCGCGGGCGCGAGCTCCGGGCTGCTGCCGGCCGTGCGCGGCGTGCGCGACGAGTAGCGTTCCGGGGATGCGCGTGCTCGTCACCGGCGGCGCCGGGTTCATCGGCTCCCACTTCGTCCGACGTCTCGCGGCAGCCGGGGACGAGGTCGTCGTGCTCGACAAGCTGACCTACGCGGGCAACCGCGAGAACCTCGCGGGCGTCGAGCACGAGTTCCACCAGGGCGACATCGCCGACCCGGAGGCGGTCGCGCGTGCTGCGAGCGGATGTGAGGCGATCGTCAACTTCGCGGCCGAGTCGCACGTCGACCGCTCGATCCTCGGCCCCGCCGAGTTCATCCTCACCGACGTGCTCGGGACCCAGGTCCTGCTCGACCACGCCCGGCTCGCCGGCCTCCGGCTCGTCCAGGTCTCCACCGACGAGGTCTACGGCGACGTCCCGCCGCACGCGCCGCCCTGCGACGAGGATGCGCCGCTGCGCCCGTCGAGCCCCTACTCCGCGTCGAAGACCGGCGGCGACCTGCAGGTGCTCGCCTACGTGCGCACCTACGGCGTCGATGCCTGCATCACCCGCGGCGCGAACAACTACGGCCCGCGGCAGTACCCCGAGAAGTTCCTGCCGCTCTTCATCACGAACGCGTTCGACGGCGAGCCGCTGCCGGTCTACGGCGACGGCAGACAGCGCCGCGAGTGGCTCCACGCCGAGGACTACTGCTCGGCGATCGAGCTCGTCCTGCGGAAGGCCCCTGCTGGCGAGGTCTACAACGTCGGGGGTCAGGAGCGCGAGAACATGGACGTCGTCCGCCGTATCCTCGACCTGACCGGCGCCTCGCCCGACCTCGTCCGGCACGTCACCGACCGGCCCGGGCACGACCGGCGCTACGCGGTCGACTCGTCGAAGGTGCGCGCGCTCGGCTGGTCGCCCGCCCACTCCTTCGACGGGGGCGGGCTCGCCGAGACGGTCGAGTGGTACCGGGAGAACCGCGAATGGTGGGAGCCGATCAAGTCCGGCGAGTACCGCGCGTACTACGAGCAGCAGTACGGCCACAGGCTCGCCTCCGGCGGGTAGGAGCCGCGCCTCCGGCCGCAAACCTTTACGGGTGGCTCTTGAACCCGTTGCTACCTTGGGCTCCGTGGCCCGGCGCGCACTCCTGGCGGTCGCGTTCGTCGCGCTGGGAGCGGCCGGGGCCGCCTCTGCCGGCCTCGTCGGAGGCGGGGAGGCCGGCGCGGGCCCCGCGGCGCCGTCCTGCGGCGCGCCGGCGACTGCGGCGCCAACCACGTCTTCCGCTGCCGCGTGGCGGGCCGGCCCGGAGACGGGCATCCCGACGACCACCGCGACGAGCACCTGGTACACGGCCCCGGCGCCCTGCGCCACCTCCGGGCCGGCCACCGGCGGCTCTCGCACCGCGAACGCGGGCACGAGCGCGACCTCGACGGCGGCGGCCGGCACGACCACGACCGCCGCCGCCACGCCGCCCGCCGCCACGGTCACGACGAGCTCGTCGGCGAGCACGATCGTGATCACCGGCCACGGCTGGGGCCACGGGATGGGGATGAGCCAGTGGGGCGCCTACGGCTACGCGAGGCACGGCTGGAGCTACGAGCGGATCCTGCTCCACTACTACCGCGGCACGACGATCGGCCCCGACCCGCCGACCGTGATCCGCGTGCTGCTGCTCGACGGCAAGCGGCGGGTGACGCTCGACTCGGCCTCGCCCTGGCACGTCGTCGACGCCGCCGGAACGAAGCTCGCTCTCCCGGCCGGGAAGCTCGTCGTCCCGGCCTCGCTCAGCCTGTCGGGACGGGCGCTCATCTCGCCGCTCACCTTCACGCCCGGCGCGAGCCCGCTCCAGGCCGGCGGGCATCCGTACCGCGGCAACCTGCTCGTGGTCTCGAACGGGACCAGGCTGCAGGTGGTCGACGCGGTCGGGCTGGAGTCGTACCTCGACGGGGTCGTCGGCGCCGAGATGCCCCAGGACTGGCCGGCGGCGGCGCTCGAGGCGCAGGCCGTCGCCGCCCGGAGCTACGCGCTCTCGCAGCTCGAGAGCGTCGTCACCGCGAGCCCCTACGACGTCTTCGCCGACACGCGGAGCCAGGTCTACGGCGGCATCGACGCCGAGTCGCCGCGCGTCACCGCGGCGGTCGCGGCGACGGCCGGCCGGGTCGTCCTCTACCAGGGCAAGGTGGCGACGACCTACTTCTCGTCCAGCTCCGGCGGCAGGACGGCTTCCGCCGCGGAGGCGATCGGCACCCCGATTCCGTACCTCGTCTCGGTGCGCGACCCCTACGACACGTACTCGCCCTACCACGACTGGGGGCCGGTGCTGCTGAACGCCGCCGCCGCCGGGAAGGAGCTCGGGCTCGGCGGGCCGCTCGCCGACCTCGAGACGGCGGCCGGGCCTTCGGGGCACGTCGTCTCGGCGACCGCGGTCGGCGGCGAGGACCGGCTGAAGCTCTCCGGCGCCCAGGTGCGCAGCGAGCTCGGCCTGCGCTCGAGCTTCTTCCAGGTCGGCTGGCTGACGCTGACGCCTCCGGCGGCGCCGGTCGTCTACGGCGGCACGGTCACGCTCACCGGTGTCGCACGCGGCCTGACCGGCGTCTCGCTGGAGGCGAAGACGGCGGCGGGCTGGCAGCCGGTCGCGGCCGTGGCGACGAACGGCAGCGGCGCGTTCTCGATCCCGGTCGCCCCGCAGTCCACGACCGTGTACCGCCTCGCCGCAGGAGACGTTCGCGCGGCCCAGGTCGTGGTCACGGTCCGCCCCGCGATCTCGGCCTCGCGCGGCCGCGGCGGCGTCCAGGGCGCGGTCCGGCCGGGCCTGCCCGCCGCTACCGTGGCGCTGCAGCGCGAGGACGGCACGAGGTGGACGACGGTCGCGACGGCAACGACGAGCGCGGGCGGGGCGTTCGCAATTCAGGCAAAGCTGACCCCGGGGGCGTACCGTGTGCGGAGTACGCCGGGGCACGGTCTCGCCCCCGGCGCCTCGTCGCCCATTGCCGTCTCGTGATTTGACCAGGATCGTCACCTTCCTCGCCGTCGCAGTGCTCTGCCTCCCCGCGCCCGCGCTGGCCGGTGAGTGGGCGGTCGGCGCCGGGCCCGCCGGGCTGACTGCGCTCTCCGCGCAGCTCCCCGGCGCCGCCACGCTCGTCCCGGGACGGTCGCTGCTCGTCCGGGGCGCCCGCCCGCGCGTCCGGGGCGCCGCCTACGTCGTCAACCTCGCCGCGAGCGACCGCAGGCTCGCGTTCGCGAACACCGAGCCGGACGCCTCGCAGCAGTGGTACCTGACGCAGGACCAGGCCTGGGACTACTGGGCGGCGCCGCCGGACCTGGCCCCGGTCAAGGTGGCGGTGATCGACTCGGGCATCGACTACTCCCATCCGGAGTTCCTCGGCCAGGTCGCGGCGCGGCATCTCGTACGTCGGCGGCAGCTGGAAGCACGACACCTGCGGCCACGGGACGTTCGTCGCGGGCGAGATCGCGGCCAACCCGTTCAACGGCGTCGGCATCGCCGGGCTCGCGTTCAACGCGAAGCTCCTGATCGCCAAGGTCGTCCGGTCCGACTGCAACGTCTCGACGCAGGCCGAGATCGACGGGATCAACTGGGCCGTGCAGCACGGCGCGCGCGTGATCAACCTCAGCATCGGCGGGGTTCGCGACCCGCTGGACCCCGAGCTCGACTCCTTCTCGCCGGCCGAGCAGGACGCGGTCGAGTACGCGTACTCGAAGGGCGTGCTCGTCGTCGCGGCGGTCGGCAACGGGACGCAGGCGCCGAAGACGCCGTGGGAGTACGCGGACTATCCCGCCGCGCTGCCGCACGTGCTCGGCGTCGGCGCGGTGCGCCAGAACGGGGCGGTGCCCGACTACTCGAACCGCGACGCGCGGTTCGTCGACATCGCCGCCCCCGGCGGGCCGATCTTCTCGACGATCCCGCGCAACCTGGTCGACGCGACGCTGCCCGGCTGCGCTCGGCGTGGCCGTACTCGAACTGCGGCCCCGTCCGAGTTCCAGGACGGGATCGGCACCTCGTTCGCGGCGCCGCAGGTGGCCGCCGCCGCCGCGCTCCTGATCGGCGGCGACCCGAGCCTGACCCCGGACCAGGTCGAGTGGCTGCTCGAGCGCTCCGCGACCGATGCCAACGCCGTCGACCGGGCTGCGCGACCTGCCCGATCGGGCGCGACTCGCTCACCGGCTGGGGCACCCTCGACGTCGAGGCGGCGCTCGACCTGCTCGGGGACGGCACGCACCTGCCGCCAGGCGGACGCCTACGAGCCGAACGACGACGCCGGAGCTACGCCGCAGCCGTTCGGGCGCTCCGCGGACGATCTCCGCGACGCTCGACTACTGGGACGATCCGGTCGACGTCTACTCGATCAGCCTCGCGAAGGGCGAGCGGGTCTTCGCCCGGCTCGGGCGCTCGACCCGGCGCCCCGACCTCGCTGCTGCTCTGGAAGCCGGGCACCCGGCACGTCGACCGTGCCGCGCCCGGCGCGGTCGGGCCGGCCGCCCGCTCGAGCCTGATCGCAGGCCAGGAGCGCCTCGGCTACCGCGCTCCCGCTGCCGGCATGTACTACCTCGAGGCGACGATCGACGCGCCCTCGCGGGCGGTGGACGTCTACAGGCTCTCGGTCGCGGTTCGTCGGGCCGGAACCTAGCCGGGTCAGGCCTCCGCGTCGAGCAGCTCCTCGGCGGCGACGTCGCGGAGGAAGCGCGCCGGGTTGCCGACGACGAGCGTTCGCGGGGCGACGTCCTTCGTCACGACGGCGCCGGCGCCGACGAACGCCTCCTCGCCGATCTCGACGGCGGGGCAGAGGACGGCGCCGGCGCCGATCCGCGCGCCGCGGCGGATCGTCGGGCCCTCGATCAGCTCGTGACGCCGCTCGGTGCGGCCCATGAAGTTGTCGTTCGAGGTCACGACGCACGGCGCGATGAAGACGTGCTCCTCGAGCGTCGAGTAGGCGGTGATGTAGGCGCCGGCCTGGATCTTCGTCATCGCGCCGATGGTCGTGTCGTTCTCGATCAGCGAGCCGCGCCCGACGACGACGTCGTCGCCGATCGTCACGCGCTCGCGCACGCACGACTGGTCGCCGAGGATCACGCGCGCGCCGATCTTCGTGCCGGCGAAGAGGACCGCGCCGGTCGAGACGACCGTCCCGTCGCCGACCTCCGCCGGCGGCAGCGGCTCGCGCTTCGCGGTCGAGCGCGGCGAGAGCGTCGGCTGCTTGCCGACGACCGCGCCCTCGAGCATCTTCACGCCCTCGCCGAGCACGGTCCCCGGATAGACGATCGCGCGTCTCGTGGATCTCGGCCGTCATGCCCGGGCGCGCGTCGAGCGAGTGCTGGAGCTGCTCGAGCACGCGCACGACGGCGAGCCCGTCGCGGGCCTCGGCGCCGCTCGCCGCCCTCGCGGACGAGGCGGAGGAAGTGCGAGAGCTCGAGCCGGAGCGGCTCGTCGGTGGCGATCTTCGGGCTGAGGATGTCGCCGGTGCGCGTCTGCCACTCGCCGAAGCTCTGCAGCGGCTGCTCGGGCCACTTCTCGTAGATCGTCACCTTGCGCTCGAGCTCCATGTCGTCGAAGACGGCCATCTTGTCGCGCCCGACGACGGTGAGCTTGCGCATCTTGTGCGGGTCGAGCCACGAGAGGTGGAGGTGGGCGATCTTGCCGCTCGGGAAGCGCAGGAAGCAGAAGACGACGTCCTCGACGCCCGGGTTGAGGAACGCGTTTCCCGTGCGCCCACGCCTCCGACGGCTCCTCGCCGATCAGGTGGAGGATCACCGAGAGGTCGTGGACGCCGAGCGACCAGAGCGCGTTCTCGTCCTTGCGGATCGTGCCGAGGTTCTGGCGGTTGCCGTAGATGCAGAGCACCTCGCCGAGGTCGCCGGAGTCGACGAGCTCCTTCAGCTTGCGGACGCCGGGGTGGTAGAGCAGCAGGTGGCCCGGCATCAGGACCAGCCCGCGCTCCTCGGCGAGCTCGACGAGCTCCTCCATCTCGGCGGCGCGCATCGCCGGCGGCTTCTCGACGAAGACGTGCTTGCCGGCCTCGAGCGCCTGCTTCGCGAGCGCGTAGTGGGTCGGCACCGGGGTTGCGATCACGACGGCCTCGAGCTCCGGGTCGGCGAGCACCTCATCGTACGAGCCGGTTGCGCGCGAGTCCGGGAAGCGCCGGACGAACTGCGCGCGCCGCTCGTCCGAGGCGTCGCAGATCCAGGTCGAGGTCGGCGAGGACGTCGAGGTTGCGGACGAGGTTCGCGCCCCAGGCGCCGAGCCCGATCTGGGCGACGCGAACCGGGTCGCCGTTCACAGCTTCCAGACCTTGCCCTTCGTCCTCGTGACCCCGGGTGGCGTTGCGGAAGTCGACGACGACCTTCGGGCGCGCTCGACGACCTCGCCGTAGTCGATCGTCGAGTGGGCGGTGACGATCGCGACGCAGTCGTAGGCCTCGGGCTCGAGCGGCGCCGAGGTCATGCCCGTCGAACTCGGGGACGTGCGGATCGTGGTAGGCGACCTCGGCGCCGGCGTTCCGGAGCAGCTGCATCGAGCTTCTCGGCCGGCGTCTCGCGCATGTCGCCGATGTCGGCCTTGTAGGCGACGCCGAGGATCAGGATCCGCGAGCCGGAGACGGAGCGCTGGAGGCCGTGGTTCAGCGCCTGCGAGATCACGGAGCGGCAGAAGTACGGCATGTTGTTGTTGACCTCGCCGGCGAGCTCGATGAAGCGGGTCGAGAAGTCGTACTCGCGCGCCTTCCAGGAGAGGTAGTACGGATCGATCGGGATGCAGTGGCCGCCGAGCCCGGGCCCCGGCTGGAACGACTGGAAGCCGAACGGCTTGGTCGCGGCGGCGTCGACGACCTCCCAGACGTCGATCCCCATGCGGTCGCAGAGCTGCGCGAGCTCGTTGACGAGCGCGATGTTGACCGAGCGGTAGATGTTCTCGAGCAGCTTCGTCAGCTCGGCCGACTCGGGCGCCGAGACCTCGTGGACGGTGTCGATCGCGGTGCGGTAGACGGCGGCGGCCGCCTCGGTGCAGGCGGGCGTCAGACCCGCCGACGACCTTCGGGCGTCGTCTTCGTCGTCCAGTCGGTGCGGCCCGGGTCGACGCGCTCGGGCGACATCGCGAGGTGGAAGTCCTTGCCGGCCTCGAGCCCGCTTCCCTGCTCGAGGATCGGCTTCACCACCTCGCGGGTCGTGCCGGGGTAGGTCGTCGACTCGAGCACGACGACCTGCCCGGCTCCGGAGCACCGAGCCGATGCTGCGCGCCGCGCTCTCGACGTAGCGGAGGTCGGGCTCGCGCTGCCTCGTCAGCGGCGTCGGCAGCGCGATCAGGATCGCCGCCGCCTGCTTGGCCTGCTCGTAGTCGAGCGTCGCCGTGATCCGTCCGGCGGCGACGTGCGGCGCGAGCGCCTCGGAGGGGACGTCCTCGATGTGGCTGACGCCCGTCGTTGATCGCCGTCGACGAGCTCGGGGACGACGTCGACGACCAGAACGCGCTGGCCCGCGTCCGCGAAGGTCTGCGCGAGCGGCAGGCCGACGTAGCCCGCGCCGACGATGGCAACGTCCCAGGTGCCGCTCACGGGCGCCTAGCGTACAGAGCCGCTGCGATGCGACCGCTCGCGTGCCCGTCGCCGTAGAGCGCCGGCGCGTCCTGCGGGAAGCGCGCCGAGCGGACGGCGCGGACGATCGCGTCCGGGTCGTCGTCGACGAGCACGTTCCCGCCCGCCTCGACCGTGTCGACCCACTCGGTGCTCGGCCGCATCGTCACGCACGGCACGCCGTGCCAGTAGGCCTCCTTCTGGACGCCGCCCGAGTCGGTCAGGATCACCCGCGCCTGCGAGGCGAGCGCCGTGAAGTCGAGGTAGCCGACCGGGTCGACGCGGCACGAACCGGAGCGGCCCGAGCCGGGCGAGCGCGGCGCGGGTCCGCGGGTGCGCGGGGAAGACGAGCGGCTCCTCGAGCCGGTTCAGCCCCGCGACGATCCGCGCCAGCCGCTCCGGCCGCACGTTCGCCTCGCGGTGCACGGTCACGAGCACGAATCGGCCCGGCTCGACGCCGAGCCGCTCGAGGATTCCGCTGACCGCCCGCGGGCGATCGGCCCGAACAGCCGGCTCGCGTCCGCCATCACGTCGCCCGACGACCTCGCGCCGGCCGGTGACGCCCTCGGCCTCGAGCTGCCGCGCCGAGCGCTCGTCGGGGCAGAGGAGGAGCGCGGAGAGCCGGTCGACCGCGATCCGGTTTCGCTCCTCGGGCATCGAGAGGTCGAAGCTCCGCAGCCCCGCCTCGACGTGCGCGACCGGCACCTCGCCCGCGGCCTCGGCGCCGGCGAGCGTCGAGTTCGTGTCCCCGAAGACGAGCACCCAGTCGGGCTGCTCGGCCGCGACGGCCGCCCGGATCCCCGGCAGCATCGCCCCCGGGTCGGAGCTCTCGGGCCCGAGCCGGTAGCGCGGCTCGCCGAGCCCGAGCTCGTCGAAGAAGACCTGCGAGAGCTCCGGATCGTAGTGCTGCCCCGTGTGCAGCACGACCTCGTCGATCCCCGCGTCGCGCAGCGCAGCCGAAAGCGGAGCCGACTTGATGAACTGCGGCCGGTTCCCGACGACCGAGAGCACGCGCATCGGCGCTACACTACGGCCCCCCGCGGGCCGTTAGCTCAGTTGGTAGAGCAGGGGACTCTTAATCCCAAGGTCGAAGGTTCGAATCCTTCACGGCCCACTGACAAACACCCTGCAAACGGGCGACTTCTTCGATGACAAGGCGCCGAGGTAAGCGCCCTGGGCCAACGACCCGTTGTTGACCCAACCCAGCATGCCCGAGAAAGCCCGAACCGGCGCGAGCGATTCCGAATGTCGGGCACATCCCCGATCCCAAGGTCCCGGGTTGATCCCTGCCCGGCTCGTGGCTCGCGCTCGCCTCACCTCGGCCAATTGAGATCAGGAGAAGCTCGGACTCTCGCGCTGAGCAGCGTTCCGGCCTCGCGATTGGAGGATTGCCGCAGCGGCGTGGGGCCGGCAACCGTCGATTTCCGACATCTGAGCCACGGAAATGAGTCACGTCACGGCGCCCCCAGCGCGATCACGATTGCAATGGCGGCGCGGCTACTGACGTGGACACGCCCCTGGGCCGATTGTGGCGGCGCGGGCTTTCTGCTTTAGTCCGGCTCTCCTATCGCCTGCTACTGGACACGCCGGTCGCTCGCCGTTCAGGAACTCCGCGAAGGATGCTTCCTATGACGGCCAAACCGGCTCGTCCGATTTCCTCCTCGGCTTCATATTGCGGCGTCTCTCACGAGCCATCTCCGTCTCGGCTGAGCCATCCGGGTAACACTCGTACGTGTAGCGGCGGCCCGCGATCTCGATGCCGAAGGGTAGTGGCAAGTCGCCGCTCGGCGCGGCTATCGCATGCCTGAGTTCGCCGCCCGGTGCGCCAGATTCACAGTGGGTTCGGTTGGCGGCGTACTCGGAGGATCAGGCGGTCAAGAACGGCTCAAACGGCAGCACGGTCACGCTCTACTCCTAGGAGGCTTTTGCCTTGCGGCCACAGTCCACCCGCGGTGCCCTCCGGGGCCTGGTTGTCCGATCTCGACATAATCCGTTCGGCCATAAACGGCCAAGGCCAGCTTCAGACGGCGGCGTTCCACGGCTATGACTGGCGGAGGGGATGTGAGGTGGTCACCGTGGTTTTCCGATTCTCTCCGCATCGGTCGCAGCGACCGGGGGTATGCCGGGAGCGATGTGTGGCCTGGTTACTATTTCGGCGGCGACGATATTCTTACGGCGTCCCCTCGACTTGTAAACCGTGATTTCGTTGCGACATGTCGACCTGGAGCGAGTCCTTGAAGGAGCTCGCCCATTTCAGTGCCGCTCGCGGGTCGAGTCCGGCGAGTCAAAGCAGCCGACCGGAAAGGGGTCAAATGCGAGCCGGCTCTGAACGAACAAGCTGGCGCCGTCGAGAAGGTCATCGGCAGCTCACCGTCGGGCCCGCGGTAGCCAATCGACGTGACGTGGGTGCCCGGCTCGATCCACTGGGTCGAGGACGGCCGTTCCAGAGTTCGTGCAGAGAGCGACGATATCGCTCGACCGTATCCCTTCTTCTGTGAGCTCGATTGCGCGCGCCCGCGGGTCGAGCTTCGCCAGGATCCGTGCCATCTGAGTTGGCGGAGACGATCCGGATCTCGTCCAGGTCGCGAACAAGCGGCAACAGCCGGAGATGGGTCCGTGCCTGGACGCCTGCGCCAACGATTGTTATGACCGTCGCGTCCTCTCGGGCGAGCAACTTGGTCGTACAGAGGCGGCGGGGTCCGCGTCGCCGTGATGCCGGTCGCGTCGACCATCGCTGTAGCCGCACCGGTCTCGGAGTCGAAGAGGCAGATCAGTGCGTGATGTGAGGGGAGCCCGCGATTGACGTTTTCGTCGAACATGTTGACGACTTGACCATGATCGGCCCGCCGACCCGGTAGAGAGGCATCGAGAGCGTATCGACGTTCGGTCGAGACCTGGACGCGCGGGGGAGCGACGACTTCTCCCGACTCAGGGCGATGAACGCCTCGGCCAGCCCTTCGACGAGCTCTTCAGGGTCGAACGCCCGCTCGATCGCGAGCTGGTCAAAGCGCTCGAGCATCAGCTGGTCTCGGCACGGACCGGAGCGTGGTATCGAAACTGGCTTCGCCGGATCGGCTGGCGAGGCGGTAGAAGGCCGGCACTATTCATATGCCGGCCGCGTATCCATCGCGCGGGCGTCGGAGCCGCCGAGGAACCGTCCCTGTTCGTAAGGATGAGCTGTCCGCCGCCGAAGATCGTCGTGTTGTTCGAGAGCACCGGCGTGAGACCGAGAGCGCCGAGGCGTCCGCGTATTCCCACAGGCCTTCCTCGAGATGAATCTGTGAGCCGTCGATGCGAAAGCGGGGACGGTCGAGCGCGGCCTGGGGATACCTCCGCTGTCGATGAGTGCTTCCACGAGTTGGAAATGAGCTTGGGCCTGGATGGCCCGCCATGACCCCAAACCGCCCCAAGAGGTCGCGTCTCGAAGTAGCATCGCTGGGATGATCGTGTGGTACGGCCTCTTTCCCGCCTCGACACGTCCGTCGACCGAGAAACACGACGCTCGGTTGTCGAGCACGATCCCGGTGCCTCGAACGGCGAGGCCAGAGCCCGAAATGGCCGAAGATGCTTGGGATGAAGGAGACCGCCATCCTGTCCTGATCGACTGCGCAGAGGTACCGGTCCACGCCTTCGGCGATCGGGACTCGCTGTGCGAAACCGCGACGTTGACGGAGGTAGTCCGGGTCGAGCAGCGACTCGACGTCTGAGCCGTCGCGCACGAGTCGAGAGGCATCCTGCATCGCCAGGTATACGGCCTCGACCTGCGCCGCGAACCCTGGGTTCATGGTCTCATACATCCCAACGCTTCGAGCGCGGCGACTCCTTGAGTCGGGGGCGAGCTCATCACCTCGATTCCCCGGTAGCGCAACGAGAGCGGCTTCACCATCGTGGCGAATAGTCGATCAATTCGCCCTTGTCGAGCCACGATACGTTGCAGATCGCGGCGGCGATCTCACCCTGATACATGACGTCTGGTCCGCGCTCGGCGATCGCCGACAGCGTGTTTGCGAGCTCCGGAAGCAGATGCGCTGTCCGACGGTCGGTGAACGGTTCCATCCGTCAGGGACGTGTGACGCCTCGTTCCAGAGCCTTGCAGCGTGGCTACCGATCGCGAAGCCGTTTCCGGCAACATCGATTGCGTCCTTCAGGCAGTCGTCGAGGCCGAGCCTGCCATGTTGCTCGGCGAGCGCGGCCCACCCTGCGACTGCTCCGGGGACGGTCACCGATCGAGGCCCGTCGCTGGCGGGGAACTCTGACTCGATCTCGGCCGGCGCGGGCCCTGTTTCATCGAGCGCATGCACTGTCCCGTCCCGCCGGACGATCGCGAAGACATCGCCGCCGACACCTGTCGACATCGGCTCGCAGACTGAGAGAACAGCCGCTGCCGCGAGGGCAGCATCGGCCGCGTTACCGCCTCGCTCGAGGGCGCGCAAGCCGGGCCCGGGTTGCCAACGGCTGGCTAGTCGCGACCATCGCGTTTAGCGCGGTGCATGGAAGGTCGGGCGGGTGCGAAACGAAAGCTCGGCATCGGCTGAACGGGATCAGCGCGACCAGGAATCAACGCCGACGGCGGTGAGGATGATGGCGCCCTGGATCGTGCTTTTGATAGGTGGCGTTCACGTTGAGCAGGTCGAACCCGCTTTTGATCATTGTCAGCAGAAGGACTCCTAATACCCGTTCGCCACATTCTCCCTCGCCGCCGTCAATGCTTGTTCCGCCAATCACCCCGGCGGCGATCACGGTGAGTTCAATCCCTGCCGCCGCGCTCGGCTCGCCCGGTGCTGGTTCCGCAAAACCTTGAGCACTCCTGCCAGCGCGGCGGCGATACCCCCGCGCGTGAACGCCGTGATGCGCGTTGCAGTGAGGGTCACACCGGCGAGGCGCGCGGCCTCGGCGTTTCCCCAGGACGCATACAGGTATCGCCCGAGCGCGGTGCGCCAAAGTATCAATCCGCCGAAGAGGGCGAATCCGAGCCCGAAGAACGATTGATACGAGACGAGCCTGTAGTAACCGTCGCCGATGGCCGTGAACCAGGGGGCAACGGCGGTCACGAGAAGCCCACCAGTTATCGCTAAGGCGATCCCGTAGACCGTCAACTGCGTCGCGATCGTGGTGATGAAGGCGTTGATGCGGCCGACCGTGATCAGCAGACCGTTCACGAGCCCGACGGCAGCCCCGACGAGCACGCCGAGGAGAAGCGCTAGGTTCGTCGGGACCCCATGCAGCGACGCTTCGGCTGCGACAACGCCGGCGAGTGCGAATACGGCCCCGATCGAAAGGTCGAAGCCGCCCGCGATGAAGACGATCGTCTCGCCGCAGGCCATTATCCCCACCTGCGCCGACTGGTCGACCACATTCGCCAGGTTGCGTTGGGTGAGAAAGATCGAGCTGGCAATGCTCAGGGTTACGAACAGGATCGCAAAGACTCCCGACGATCCCGTACTCGCGGACCGACTTGAGGGTCGTTAGCCGCACCAGCCTGCGGGTTGTAGTTCGCTTCGACCCTGGCAGCGTCAGTCATGCCGCTTCGTCCACCCCGAGCGCGGCGTGCAGGACTTGGGCTTCTGTGGCGGTGGCTCCAGGGAACTCCGCCACAATCCGGCCTTCACGCATTACGAGGACGCGCTCTGCAAGTCCGAGCACCTCTCTTGTCTCCGACGAGATGACCAGGAGCCCCATATCCCGTCTCGAGCGAGGGGTGCGAGAATATTGTAGATCGCTCGGCGCGCGCCGACATCGACACCGCGGGTCGGTTCGTCCGCGACCAGGACTGTCGGCGTCCGATAGAGACACCGCGCCGATCAGGGCCTTCTGCTGGTTTCCACCCGAGAGCGTCCGTACCTTGGCGGCCGGGCCCGTCGCGCGAACGTCGAGGTCGGCGAGGAGTCGCTGGATGCGTGTGCGCTCTTCCCGGCCGCCCGTCGTGCCAAGCAGATGGCGCTTCCGGAGATGCGGCAACGTGATGTTCTCGCTCAGCGAACGGTTGAGCAGGAGCCCCTCTGTTGCTCTCGACTCCGGAATGTAGGCGATCCCGGCGTGCCAGGCCTCACGGGGAGAGCGGAAACTCACGCGTCGCCCCTTGAAGCCGGATAGTTCCACTGTCGGCGCGGTCAGCCCCGAGTAACGCCCGGATGAGCTCGCTCCGACCGCTACCGACAAGCCCAACCAAACCGACGATCTCGCCCGCGCGGATGGTGAGCGAGGCATCGCGGACGGCGGTACCCCGACTCAGGCCGCGTACCTCGAGCAGGGTGAGCGCGTCGGGTCTTGGCGTGCCGCGAGGAGGTGGCGCGTCCAGTAGCTCTCCCCCGAGCATCGCCGAGACGAGCGAGGCGGGGCTTCGTCCGAGGCCGGGTTAGTTTGGATCACCTGACCGTCGCGCAACACGGTGACCGTCTCCGCGATCGAGAGCACCTCAGGCAGCAAATTCGAGATGTAGCGTTGTCTTCCGTCCCCGCGCAGGTTACAGACCAGTCCTGAGCAAGTGCTCGGTCTCGCCGAAGTGAGGGTCGAGGTCGGCTCGTCCATCACGATTAGTTGGGCGTCGCAGGCGAGCGCACCGGTTACCGCGACGCGCTGCTTGTCCGCGATCAAGAGGTCCTCACCCGAGCCGTGGGTGAAACACCGAAGCCTGCTCGATCCGTACGAGTCGAAGCTGCTAAACGACTCCTACGGTTCTGACCGGCCCGGAGCTACGCGTCTTGTGACCCAGAAAGCGTTGTCGAGCACCGTCCGTTAGGCCGAGCGTTGGTCCTGGTTGATAAGGGCGATTCGCTTCGCAAAGCCTGGCGCGGGCTTCGAAGCTCAACCTTCGCTCCGTCGAGCAAGAGCCGCCCCTTATCTGGTGTGTGCACCCGGCAGATGATCGGCCGAGGGTCGACTTTCCGGCGCCGTTCTCGCCGACAAGGGCGTGCACGGTGCCGTGGCTCACAGCGAGATCGACGTTAGCCAACGCGGTGACGGCTCCGAATCGTTTCCCGATGAAGGAGGTCGATCTGATGGACCCGGCGGCCGAGCGAGCCAGTTGCGTCGCCGCTTTCAGGCGGGAGCCTGATCCGTCTTTCGCAGCTCCCGAGGGTGGCTCCGGGAACCCGCCCAGATCCCACGAGCATGCTGGAGGTGTTGGCGCATCAACTGCTCGGCGACCCGCCGTTGGCCGGTCATGACTGCCTCGAGAATCAGCCTATGCTCGCGCGCGGTGGCCAGCGGCAAATTCTCCTGGACAAGCCGTGTGAGCCCGTAGAACTGTTTGGTCGCGGCAAAGACCAAGTAGTTCGAGCAGCCTGTTGTTTCCGAGCGGTTCGAGTAGCGCAATGTGGAAGCGCGATCGGCATGAGGAACCCCCGAGTCAGCCTGATGGGCGCTCCCTTCGATTTCCACGGCGAGTGAGTCGAGCCGCGCGGCGGTTTCCTGGTCGACCTTGCCTACGACCGATCCGACCGCCGGGACCTCGACAAAAATGCGTAACCGCACATCTCGCGAAGGTCGGTTCCAGAGATCTCGGTGATCCGAAACCCCTTGTCCGAGCGCGCTCCACGAGCCGCTCGCGGGCCGGCTCGAGCATCGCTTCGCGCACAGGCGTTGCCGACACGCCGAACACGCCGGCGAGCTCGCGGGCCGAGTGAACCTCACCCGGTGCGCGCCGCCGGTCGTCGCCGCGCGGAGCGCTCGAATCGCCTGGGAGTGAAGCGTCTCGATTGAAGTGTGCGCTCGGCGATCGCGACGCTGCTACCAGCGTCGGTGGTTCCTCGGTGTGCGAACGCGACGTCTCGGTCGGGCCGCTGTGCTTTGAAAGGTCCGAGATCGCTCTTCGTGATCGGCGGGCTGTGATGCGTCGGTCTGCCGGGGATGCCCTGCGCTGCTGCCTTCGCATTGGCAAGCTGCTTGTCGAGCACCTGCATCCCGATGTCCGATATCGAGCGGCAGAGTCACGACCGTTCCGTACCACGCGCCCGACTTGACCGCATCGGTCCCATAAATGCTCGCGCCGAGGCCGATCAGCTTCACCTTTCCGTTGAGGCCGCCGTACTGGACGCGAGCTGAGCGCCGTGTGTCATCTGATCACCTGTCGTCACGACGGCGTTTGGTGTCCGGGTGCGCTGTCAGCAGGTTCTTGGGCGAGTCTCACCCGTCACCCTGGACGACATAGCTGATGCTCGACTTACCCTTGAGTTGCTGGATTTGAAAGCTGGAGATCATGTTGTAAGATGCTCCAGAAGTTCCGGATTCCAGCCCAGGCAATGAAGTGGACAGTTTGCGCCTTGTAATGCCTTTCCAACATTCGTCCACCCGTGCTCGCCCCAACTGATGACCCCAGATGACTTTAAGATGTATCACAGAGCCGCGGGCACCACCAGGAACCTGCGGGTTGACGCTTCGTGGCGCTGGGGCCAATCGGGACCTCCACCGTCACGACCTGAATGCCCGCTTTGATCTCCTGCTTGATTGCGGGCTCGATCCCCCACTGAGTAAATTCCATTGATGAATATCGCTTGGTACTTATGCAGGGCGATGATGTCCTGGATGACGCTGAACTGCTTGTGCCAGGTGAAGCCCGTATCGAACGGCGTAATCTTCCCGTTCTTCGCTTTCGGGTTCCCTCGGGGCCCGCTTGAGCATCGCCTGCGTGTAGCTGTTCTGCCAGGACCATCCGCCCCCCAAGCGACCTCAATTCCTGTGTGGCGGTATCACGCCGTGGTGGTAGCCCCAAAGCCGCCGCGTCCCCCGCGAAGGTTGCTCGACCTTCTAAAACTGCGACGGCAGAGAAACTGACCTGATGCATAGGACGCCTTTGGGTTAGCGGAGTGAGGCGTGGCAGAATAGTTACATCACATGATCCGTCCGGTGAACCAGGAGGTGCGTGTGCACGTCGGATCACGCTTCCCGTCGCGATGCTACGCCAACGGCCACGAGAACTCGCTTTGTGAGCATGAAATCGTAAGCCAACTCAGACCGCACCAAAGCTCGCGTCCCCCTGGTGGCGGGACCTAGGTGGGACCGGTTCGACCGACGGCGGGCCGCGGCGCTGCTGGAGACGGAGGAGACCATGAGGAGCGGCCGCGTCCTGCTACTGCCGTTGCCAATCCGTATGCACACCAACGGCGCCCATGCGCCACACACCGCCGACATGAACGACCTCTTCAACCGTGTCTTTTGCTCCCCGGTCGTGAGAACGGGCTCCTAGTTATGACCGTTATCTTTGGGCAGCTGCTGGCCCGACCGACGTCCTTGTTGCGCTTCATTCCGGCGGGGCGTTCCCGGCATTCGCTTCGTCTACGCCTTCGACGACATGGAGCTCGCCGCGTCGATTTCGGCCAGGAACTGGTCCCCCTCATCCCCTTGGTACCCGGGGACGATCGCGCTACGCGGCACGTCAACGCAGCCTGCGGGTCGTCGTCGGCCGACTCAGCGGCGATGCCCGCACTGCCAACTCGATCGAGTCTCGTCTCCGCGGCCTGACCAACGTGTTTCGCCAGCCTGGAGATGGCCGAGGGAGAACATGAACTCCCGAAGCCGGAAGGACGCCGCTGTCCCGACCTGGCACGGCATGCGGCCGCGAGCGGGGGCGTGTTTCTCCGGCGTTCCTAGACCCTCACCTCGGTCCTTAAATAAGCCTGGTTTTAAGCAAGGCGAGATCGTCGACGCGGGTTCGCCTTCGAAAAAATAGAAAAAAACGATCACGGCTCCCGTTCGACCCGCCGTCGCTGCTCGCCCTCACGCGCGAGCAGATCATCCGCATCGAGGCAGGGGACTACGGCTTCATCGTCGCTGACGGCGCCAACTGGGGATCCGATGGCGCTGAGGCACCGTCGACCCCTCCACGGCCAAATCTAGAAAAGGCAACTGTCATCATGTCGTCCTCGGCAATGGGGGGGATGCTAGCCGCGCACCTCGTGCGCGCCGGCACGCCCCAGTAACCCTGGGCTGACCCCGGAGATGACCGTGCGCGAGGCGGTACGGACGGCACAGAAGTTAGTCTCACCGGAATTGTCAGAGACTTCGTGGCGCATCCCCACCTGCTGTCACCCGCCGAGATCAGAGGATCCGATTGACTGGGCCCTCGTTTTTTTTTAATGCCAGGCAGATCCCAGATGCCCTGAGATTCGTCCATGATCGTCTTTCTACCACGCAGGGATCGCGGTCTCGCTTGCCGAACGGGTTCGAGCTCTACCGCTTCCGCCGACATGCTCGGCAGAGGATAGCGCCATCAGCACAATGGTCACCCTCTAAGGCGATGAGTAGCAGGAACCGGGCCTGATTATATATACCGGCGACGCAGGCCTGCGCCCTGGGCGCTGACCGCCTCCGCTCTGCCGGCGGTGAACGCGCTCGGCCACACTACTTTGGGCGGTCTCGCCAGAACCGATCTGGTCTCGAATGCTGGAGCTGAGGAGGAAGGCAGCGATCAGTGCCGTCTGGTTTGGGACCGGCGCTGGTGGACGGGGGTGTCGGTGGGGCGAGCATCTCGCACCCCGACTACCTGGACTGCTTGTCCGGGCGGCAGAGGTAGCCGTCACGGCGCGGGGCGAAGGCATCGGGATGGCACCACGGTGAACGGGTCCCGAGGGCTCCAAGTGGGATTTCCTTGCTCCCGAGGCCCAACAGGCACCGGCGGACTCCTGGGAACATCACTCGCGCCTTCTCCAGGATGTCCATGGGGCGCACCCGCCCCGATGGCTGGCGCAACCTCGCAATCCCGTCGCCGCCAGACCGAGGTCGGCTGAACATTTCTCGCCTATCCTCACCTTGCGCAGCGCGCGGGAAGCGCGAAGCTTTGGCACCTTGGACAGGCTCATCTCACTCGTGAGCGACGTCGAGGCCGGCTCCCGCTACCTATGGTGGGAGAATCTCGGCGAGCTACAGAAAAGTAGAGTCTCGCGCTGCAGACGCCGTAGAGCCGTCCGAGAAGAAGCTTCTGGAACGCTCGCGTCCACCCCCAGGGTCGAATGGCCCAGCCAGAAAATCGACGCACTCCTTATTGGTCCCTCGCCCGACATCGGCCTACCTGACCGGATTCACAGGACGCCCCTCGAACTTTTTTTCTTATCGTTCACTCATCGGGAGAGCCCCGACTCCTGCTCCCCAGCTTTGAAGCGTCGCGCTTTCTGGGCATCTTCAGCCGTTTGCGATGCGTCGCTCTCGAAACGACGGATTGGATTAGGCCCGCTTTGTCGGAGGGGGCGTGCCTCCCGGGCCTTGCGCGGTCGGGTTTGGATCGGACGCTCTCCATCAACACCGCGCTCCAGATAGCTCGACAGCACCCCAACGCTGACTTCGTCGACGCCGAAGCGCCATGCTGCTGGAGCTGCTGCGCCGGGCCGCCTTTCGCGCCACGCTCGTTGACCTCCAACTCGAACCCCTCGCGGGCCGGATGGAGTCAAGATGGCGAGGGTTGGGGGAGCGAGCTGTCCAGAACGGTACCGATACGGCGACTGGCCCGCGATGGTTGCCTTCGCCCCTTTCGTGGCAACGCACCACCACCACCAGAGCCGGGAGCAACTCAAAGCAGGTTACCAGGTACTCATCGACCTCGGAGGAACTGTGGACGGCTACCACTGCAGAAGTATACGGGAAGGGCGTCATCGGGAAGCGGTGTCGAGCCGTTTCGAGGTCCCTGTCTGTGTGTCGCGATCGCCGCGCTTTTTTTTGTCAGGCCCGGTGCCCCGGCGAGCGAGATCGACGCAGCAGTTTTTTTTTTTCGCCGACGCTTGTATGGCCAGCCCTTGATGCACCGCGTTGGACGCGGATGCGAACTCGACGATCGCGTACCGCCTTTTTTTTTTTTTGGCAACCAGACGCCGATCAAACAAGCGATCTGCCTCTGTATCGAGCCGGCTATGTCAAAATCAGTGCGGCTTCATCGCATCAGGATAGAAGACTCATGTAACCTCACCGTCGCGGACCCGACCGGCGTGGAGCGACTTACGCCAACTGCAGCCCGCGCGAGCTGGTGACCTTCAGCTAAGCGCCAGCTGGAGGGGATATGAGGCGCCTGCCATCACGCACGGTTGGTCCGAGCTCGATTCGTCCAGTCATGAGGACTACGCCATTTCAAACGATGACATCCCCAGCACGAACGACTACCTCCTGCCCACTCAGGGTGAGGATCAGTCTTCTCCCGACGCCGCGGCGCGCCAGCTCTCGGCCTCACTGCGGAGTGCAAACCCGACGACGCGCCCCGGGGGAGCGTGCGACGACGCCAAAGATGTTCCCCTCCAGGGAGAAGGTTCGACACGCCCGGTCCCGAGGCGCGATATCGACCCCGACCACGGATATAGGCAGGCAATGGGTGCCGTTCGCCCCGGGGTCCTGTACCAGCATCAAGCGATCATCGAGCTCGACCGGCGGCTCGCCCTCGAAGAGGATCGCCGGCTCATCTTCTTTTCACCATTTTTTGACGACCCTCACCACCTGCATGATCCTCCCTATTCGGCGTCTTTCCGTGAAGCCGAACCGAGCCCGAGCGGCGGCTTCAAGTACACTGGCTCCGCGACCATACGACCTGGACGACGACACCCAGAAAGCCCTCGACCTTTAACCGCAAGCTCTCTTGAGCGCCGAAGTAGCAGCCTGAGGCACCGCTCTCGACGAAACAGCGGATCTCGTCCACAGCCTATTAGCCGACACAGGGTTCAGCACCAAGATTATCGTACTGAATACATCAATGCGTCTTTGACCCCTTTTAGGCAACATTCCATACACGCTCCTGCTTTACAACCACTACGACGTCCAGCCCGGTGAACCGATCGAGCTGTGGCACTCCCCCCCGTTGCGAGCCCACGCTCCCCGCGGCCCCGTCTACGCCCGCGAGACAGCCGACAAGACGAAGGCGAGATCGCCCATTCCCTGCTGGCCGCGGATATTGGCCGCAGGCCATCGCCCGCGGCCGACCGGCGCTTTTTTGTCCGCTGGATCATCGAAGGCGAAGAGGAAATTGGAAGCCCCCACTTCGAGGAGATCGCGCGCGGCCAGCGCATCACTTTTGCTTGACGCCTGCTTCTGGAAAGTATCGGTCGGATCCGGGGAAATCGAGCGACCGGTGGTCACACTCGGCTGATTGTCTCGCGGTGCGGCTCAGCATCCGCGCGATCAACCTTTTTTTGGCCTGACGCCTGAGCCATGCTTCCAAGCGCAGCATGGGCAACCCATCGAGGGGGCGGCGCAGGCATCTCGCGGGAGCGACGGACGAGTACGCGTCCCGGGCTTCTACGGCGATTGTCCGCCCGGCAAGCGGAGGAACAGAACGAAGACGCCATCGCCGAGCAAGGCGAAGAGGAAGGGGACGCCGCGGGGCCTCCCAGACGGATTCACCCATTAAACATGACTGGACGGGGTTGAGGGGAATGAGGCAAGGGAGACAATATCGTTTCGCCCCACGTGCAAAATCGCCGCCGTTTTCAGCGTTTTTTTGGCCCCGGCTTCAAGACCGTCCTTCATTGCCCGGATCGACTTCGCCTCGTCCGAGACCAAGATCCCGATCGTGTCTTCCTTCCATCGAAGGCACACCTCGAGGCGGGCGGCTTGGATGAAGAACTGATAGCTCGCTCACCCGGTGGCAACCGAACTGGACGACGAGCTCGCTACCCGGTCCCTAAAAGAAATAGCTGAACGAAGCTACGGCGCAAAGGCGAAAATCATGCCCAGCAGCCCGGCAACCCAACCCGTGCTCGCAGCACTACGGCGCCACGTCGGCGTGACCGGCCTCGCCGCACCCGACAACCCTCCGCACCAAGCAAGCGCCATCCACGCTCCGAACGAACATATTCGGGTCGAGGAACTACAAAACGCCGTTCGATTCTTCCGAGCTGCGCTTACCGACCTTCATGCTGCACCATCCCGCGCGTGGAAGCGCGGTGAGCGACGCGGGCGAGGGGCTTACGGATCTGCTGGGTGTCGGCGAGGGACTGCTGGCCGGCGCTGGTGAGCGCCGAGACCGGAGACACACTCAGCCACCTCGAGCTCCGCGAGGTAGCAACGGCACTCGCCGGACGGCTCGCCGCGCTCGGCGTGCGACCGCGGGAGCCGCGTCGCGCTCGTGCTCCCGACGGGCCCGACTTCCTGCTCCTCCTGCTCGCGATCGTCTCGCTCGGCGCGACAGCGGCTCCCCTGAACCCGGCTACAAGCGCGACGAGTACGAGTTCTATCTCGACGACCTGCAGCCCGAGCTGCTGCTCCTCCCGGCAGGCGACCTGCAGGCCGCACGCGCGGCCGGCGACGACGCCCGCACGTCGAGGTCGGCGCCGGCGAGGCGAGCCGGGCGCTTCTCGCTCCGGGCAGGTACTCACGGCCGGGGCGCCCTTCGAGCCGGCGGAGCGCCGACGACGTCGCGCTGCTCCTGCACACGAGCGGCACGACGAGCCGGCCCAAGCAGGTGCCGCTCCTGCAGCGCAACCTCATGGCCTCGGCGCGCGACGATCGCCGCCCTCTACGCGCTCGGCCCCGACGACGTCTCGTTCTGCGCGATGCCGCTCTTCCACGTCCACGGGCTCGTCGCCTCGACCCTCGCCGCGCTCGCCGGCGGCGGCACCGTCGTCGTGCCGCGCCGCTTCACGCCCGCGCGCTTCTGGCCGCAGCTCGCGCGATACGGCGTCACCTGGTTCTCGGCCGGGCCGACGCTGCACCAGATGCTCCTCGAGCGGACGACGCGGACGGAGCCCCGCCGAGCGCTGCGCTTCGTGCGCTCGTGCAGCTCGGCGCTGAGCCCGGCGCTGATGGCGCGGGTCGAGGACCGCTTCGGCGTGCCGGTGCTCGAGGCCTACGGGATGACCGAGGCGAGCCACCAGATGGCCTCCAACCCGCTGCCGCCCGGCGAGCGCAAGCCCGGCTCGGTCGGCGTGCCGACCGGCGTCGAGATCCGCGATCGTCGACGCCGGCGGGCGCGACGCTCCCGCCGGGCAGCGCCGGGCGAGGTCGCGATCCGGGGCCCGGGCGTGACCGCCGGCTACCTCGGCAACCCGGAGGCCAACGCGGACGTCGTTCTTCGACGGCTGGTTCCGCACCGGCGATCGGGGCTCGATCGACGACGACGGCTACCTCCGCCTCGAGGGCCGGCTCAAGGAGCTGATCCTCCGCGGCGGCGAGAACATCTCGCCGTACGAGATCGAGGACGTGCTGCTCGCCCATCCCGCCGTCGCCGACGCGGTCTGCTTCGGCGTCGACGACGAGAAGTACGGCGAGGAGGTCGGCGCCGCCGTCGCGCTGCGAGCGAGCCGGCGAGCGGCGAGCTGCATCGGCTACTGCCGCGAGCGGCTCGCGGCGTTCAAGGTGCCCGAGGTCGTCCACGTCCTCGACGCGATCCCGCGCACGGCGACCGGCAAGCTGCAGCGCAAGCGCGTCGGGCGAGCCTCTGCTCGGCGCTGCTCGATGAAGTTCGCGGTCCTCGGCGCCGGCGCGATCGGCGCCTACGTCGGCGCCGCGCTCGCGCGCGGCGGCGCCGACGTCACGCTGATCGCGCGCGGCGCGCATCTGCGGGCGCTGCAGGAGCGACGGCGTCCGCGTGTCGGAGCCCGCGCGGCGACTTCGACGCGCACCCGCCGGCGACCGACGACCTCGACGCGTCGGCGAGGCCGACGTCGTCTTCGTCGGCCTCAAGGCTACAGCCTCCCCGAGCTCGCGCCGCGCATCGGCGCCGCGCTGCGCCCCGGCGCGGCCGTGATCGCGGCCCAGAACGGGCATCCCCTGGTGGTACTTCCAGTCGCACCGGGCCCGCTCGAGGGCACCGTCCTCGAAGCGGTCGATCCCGGCGGCGCGATCGCGGCCGCGATCCCGCCCGAGGCGGTGATCGGCTGCGTCGTCTACTGCTCGACCGAGATCGTCGAGCCGGGCGTCATCCGGCACGTCGAGGGCACGCGCTTCGCGATCGGCGAGCCGGACGGTCAGGCGCAGCGAGCGCTGCCGCGCGATCTCGGAGGCGTTCGCCGCCGGCGGCCTGAAGTGCCCGGTCGAGCGACGCATCCGCGAGCAGATCTGGCTCAAGCTGATCGGCAACGTCGGCCTTCAACCCGATCACCGCGCTGACCGGCGCGACGCTCGGCGAGCTCGGGCAGATCCGCGAGACTGCGTCGCCGCTCCTGCGCGCGATCCTCGAGGAGTGCGCGGCGGTCGCGGCCGCGCTCGGGATCGAGCTGCCGGTCTCGCTCGAGCGCCGGCTCGAGGCGGGCATCGCGGTCGGCGACCACAAGACCTCGATGCTGCAGGACCTCGAGGCCGGCAAGCCGCTCGAGCTCGACTGCATGACCGGCGCGGTGATCGAGCTCGCCGCCAGCTCGGGGTCGCCGTGCCGCACACCGCGACGGTCGACGCGTGCGCGAAGCTGCTCGACCGGCTGGAGCGCGAGGCTCGCTCTTGTGGAGTGGCGATGATCTGAGCGCGAGCCGAGATCGCATCGGGCAACCGTCCCGGCCGGAACTCGCGAGACGACCGAGGTGAGAACCGGGGAGACCGACGAGCCTCGAGATCCCCGTCCGCATCTCGTCCTAGCCCGCCCGGTCCGATTCTGTCTCACCCGTGGGCGATGCGGCCTCTCGGGGCGTCAACGCCGACGCGTCTGGATCGCATTCGCGCTCGCCCAGGTGCGATCAAGCTGCCTCGTTTCACAGCTCGACTGCAGCAGCGGAGCCAGCCGGCCACCGTTGTCAGATGAGGCGAAATATGGGTCAACGAAGGGTCAACAAGCTGACCCCAGATCGCCCGAACAAGCCCGATAAGATTTGGCGCAACAAGGCCATTCGCGGCGCAAACCCCAGGCCCCGCGAGGAGCAGACGTCCACTCTTAATCCCAAGGCCGCTAGTTCGAATCCAGCACGGCCCATCAGATCCGAGAAGACACGAGAATCACGGCGCCAGGCGATCCAGAAGATCCGAGAGGGTACGAATTTGCAGCACACCACGAGTACCAAGGTCACTGAGGAACGACCGCGCGGTGCCTGAACGCGAAATCGCCACGGCGAAGCCGAAATCGGAGGCCCTTAATGCAACGTGCAGGTCAACGGAGGGTCAACAACAGTCGCACCTGGCCCCTCCGCCACCCTCAAGAACGGAACACACCTCTCTCCTCCTGACTAGCTGGGGGTGCCTCTGGCGGGTGACGGTGTGCGTGCGCCTTCGTCAGAGCGCCTGCGCGGTGGGGCGCACGAGTATCTCGTTGAGCGCAACGTGCCGCGGGCGGCTAACGGCGAAGGCGATGACCTCGGCGATGTCCTCGGGGGCGATGTGCGTGTTGGCGGTCGCCTCTTGCGCGGCGCGCTTGCTCTCGGGGTCGGTGATGTGTTCGGTCAGCTCGGTCGCGACGGCGCCGGGCTCGATGACGATGACGCGGATATCGGGCTGGAGCTCGAGGCGCAGCGACTCCGACCAACCGTTCATCCCCCACTTCGTCGCCGCGTAGACCGGCGAAGTGCGGCGGGAGCGGTGCGGCCGGCGACCGAGGAGACGTTCACGATGTCACCGTCGCCGTCGCCGGAGATGTTCGAGGAAGACCTCGGTGGCTGTCATCGCGCCGATCAGGTTGGTCTCGACCATGAGCCGGTGTTCCTCGCCCCGGTCGGAGCCGAAGGGCGCGAGCAGCATGACGCCGGCGTTGTTGACGAGGATGTCGGCGGGGCCGAGTTCCTGACAGACGCGCTCCGCCGCGGAGACGATCGAATCTCGGTCTGTGACGTCGGCCTCGATCGCGATCGCGCCGCTGCCGAGTTCCTCGGCGAGGGCGTTGATCCGGTCGCCACGACGGGCGAGAAGCGCGACTCGGTGGCCGTCGGCGTGTAACGAGCGGGCTGTTGCCTCGCCGATGCCGGATGAGGCGCCGGTGATGACCGCGACCCGGAGGGTGTTCCGGTCAGCGCCCATGGTGTTCAACTCCCACTCCGCACGGGCGCGCGCTCGTCGACTGCGAGCGACGACGACAGCTCGCGGTAGGCGTCGACCTGCGCGAGGAGCTCTTTGGCCTTCTGCTCGACGGTTTCGACTGCGTCGGCGCCGGCGACCCAGCGCAGCGGCGGCTGCTCCTGATCGACGACGGTGAGCAGAGCCTTAGCGAGTTTGGCGGGATCGTTTGTCTGCTTGCCGCTCATCGACTCCCAGGCCGGACGAGTCTGGGCGGTCCGCTCGGCGTAGTCGTCGATCGACAGCTCGGCGTAGGCGGTGGAGCTCGTTGGTGAGCAGCTCGGTGCGGAAGAAGCCCGGTTCGACGATCGTGGTGTGGATGCCGAACGGCTCGACCTCGAAGCGCAGCGACTCCATCCACCCCTCGACTCCGAACTTGGAGGCGGCGTAGGCGGAGCAGAACTCCTGGCCGGCGACGCCGGCAGTTGAGCTGAGTCGAGACGACCGTGCCCGCGCGCTGCTTGCGCATCACGGGCAGCACCGCGCGCGTCACGTTCATCGGCCCGACCAAGTTGGTGATCAGCTGCCGCTCGACCTGCTCGGGCGTCAGCTCCTCGAAGAAGCCGGCGTAGAAGTTGCCGGCGTTGTTGACGAGCACGTCGACACGGCCAAAGCGCTCGACCGCTGCCCACACTGCCGCCTCCGCAGACGCGAGACTCGTGATGTCGAGCTCGACGACCAGCAGGTTGTCTGCCTCGCCGAGCGCCTCACGGACCGCGTCGGTGTTGCGGCCGGTCGCGACGACCGCGTGGCCGACGGCGAGTGCCGACTTGGCAATGTCCACGCCCATGCCGCGCCCTGCGCCGGTGATGAACCAGATCTTCTGACTACTCATCCTCAACACGCCTTTCGTTTTCTGGGGGGCCTCGGCGGTGTCGTCGCGGCCTCTTGGTGCCTCCACGAAACCACGGGTGCGCGGGAGGTGAGAGTCCCTGTTGAGAGGGGTACCGGCGGGGTCTCCCAGACGTGGGCGGCCCGGTCTAGGCTGGATCGCGTGGACAACAAGAAGGAGATCCGCGAGTTCCTCACCTCCCGCCGCGCACGGCTCACGCCCGAGCAGGTGGGCCTGAACTCGTACGGCCCTCGGCGCGTGCCCGGACTCCGCCGCGAGGAGGTCGCCGTCCTCGCCGGCGTGAGCGTGCCGTACTACATCCGCCTCGAGCGAGGAGACATGAACGGAGTCTCCGGCAGCGTGCTCGACGCATTGGCCCGGGCGCTCCAACTCGACGAGGCCGAGCACGCCCACCTCTTCGACCTTGCCCGCTCCGCAGGGCCCGCCGCGGTGCGGCCACGCCGCCGCCAGACGAAGACGAGCGTCCGGCCCGAGGTCCAGTGGACGCTCGACGCCATCACCGGCGCGGCAGCCTACGTGGGCAACGCTCGCCTCGACATCCTGGCCTCGAACGAGCTCGGACGTGCGCTCTTCTCCGAGATGTACGCCGCTCCGGCCCGGCCGGTGAACAACGCCCGCTTCGTCTTCCTCGATCCACGAGCCGAAGCGTTCTACTCCGACTGGGCACGCGCCGCCAGCGATTGCGTCGCGATCTTGCGCTGGGCTGCAGGCCGCGACCCGCACGACCGCGGCCTCTCAGATCTCGTCGGCGAACTCGCAACCCACAGCGACGAGTTCCGCACCCGCTGGGCCGCCCACGACGTCCGCTTCCACAACACGGCCGTCAAGCATTTCCACCACCCCGTCGTCGGCGAGCTCAGCCTCAGCTTCAACCGGCTCGAACTCGCCGCAGACCACGGGCTGGCGCTCTTCACCTACGCCGCCGAGCCCGGCTCCCGCTCCGAAGAGGCGCTGACGCTCCTCGGCAGTTGGGCAGCGACGATCGAGTCCACCGAATCCGCACACTCCACCGACCAGAGCCCGAGGTAACGGTCGTGCGAGCCACACTCATGTACGGCGCCGGCGATGTTCGTGTCGAGAACGTCCCGAGACGCCCATCTGGTCGAGCCGACCGATGCACTGGTTCGCGTCACTCGCGCCGGGATCTGCGGCAGCGACCTCTGGCCCTACAAGTCGATGGAGCCGACCGAAACAGGCCGCCGGATGGGACACGAGTTCATCGGCATCGTCGAGGCGGTCGGTAGCGACGCGCGGACGATCAAGACCGGCGACCTCGTCGTCTCGCCGTTTCTGTGGTCGGACGGCAGCTGCGTCTTCTGCCAGGAGGGGCTGCAGAGCGCATGCCTGCACGGCGGCCGCTACGGCTTCGACGACGTCGACGGCGGCCAGGGCGAAGCCGTGCGCGTCCCGCAGGCAGACGGCACGCTCGTCGTGCTGCCGGTCGGCGAGGACGACGCGCTCATGCCCTCGCTGCTCACGCTGGCCGACGTGATGGGCACCGGCCACCACGCGGCCGTCGCAGCCAGGGTCGCGCCGGGTAACTCGGTCGCGGTCGTCGGCGACGGCGCCGTCGGCCTGTGCGGCGTGATCGCCGCGAAGCGCCTCGGCGCCGAGCAGATCATCCTGCTCGGCAACAACCCCGAACGAGTCGCGCTTGGGACAGGAGTTCGGCGCCACGGACGTCGTCGGCGAGCGCGGCGAGGAGGCGGTCGAGCGCGTCCGGGAGCTGACCGGCGGCCTCGGCGCCCGTTCGGTGCTCGAGTGCGTCGGGCTCGAGCAGGCGGTCGTCACCGCGCTCGAGATCGCACGCCCCGGCGGCGCGATCGGCCGCGTCGGCGTGCCCGAGCACGACACGACCCCGACCAGCGTCGCGTTCTGGAAGAACGCCAGCATGGCCGGCGGCCCCGCCCCGGTGCGCGCCTACATCGACGAACTGCTCCCAGACGTGCTGGAAGGGCGGATCGAGCCGGGCCGGGTCTTCGACCGCACCGGAACGCTCGACGACGTGCCCGACCGGGTACCGCGCTGATGAACGATCGCGACGTCCTCAAGTTCCAGATCGCCTTCTAGCCTACACTTAGTTTCGTTAGAACCGTTAGCTAAGTGGGGGAGAACGTCCCCACTTGTCGCCTAACGGTTGTAACGTTAGAATCGTTAGGAATGCCGGTAGACCTCTCAGGCCGTCCGCTCAGGGATACACGGCGCGATCGCGCCCTGTTCGTCGACCGCGACGAGACAATCGACCTGAGCGAGAAGACGCTGCGCAACCACGGCAATGTCTTGCTGGTCGGCCCGCGCGGGAGTGGAAAGAGCTCCATCCTGCGGATGATCGCCCACCAGCTCGGTGAGGACGAGCGACGCGCGCTTGTCGTGGATGGACGTGTTGCCGCCTCGACCGAGGAGTTTCTGGCGTTGCTCCGCGATCGCTTAGGGGCTTGGACGACGGTGCCGCTCGGCGACGCCGCGGCGACGATCGCCTCGGCGGCGGCTGGATTCTTGGCGGCGCCGCAGCTGGTGCTGCGGCCGACTCCGAGCGACACACAGGCGCTCCTCGGGCAGCTGCGCGAGATCGCGCGGAATCTCCCCGCAGAGGGAGACACGATCGTGCTCGCTGATGAGATGCCCTCGCCCCAAGCGGCGCATACGCTCTTCGGCCGGTTGCGCGACGAGTTGTGGGAGCTGCCGCTCGTCTGGCTGGTCGCGGCCGACGAACGCGACGTGGGTCTGTATCGCGAACCGCCGGCGGATGCTTTCTGGCAGCGTGTCGTCGCCATTCCCGGCATCGACGAGAGCGCGGCAGCCGAACTGCTTCGCCGCAGGCTCGGAGAAGACCAGCTTCCGGACGCGGTCGTACAGCAGTTGATCGAGGCCGCCGACGGCAATCCGCGCCGTCTGATCACACTTGCCTACGACGTCGTCGCCGAAGGCGCTGACCCCTCCGCGCTGCTCAAGGGCGACCGCGAACTGCAGGAACGGATCAAGCAACTCCCCGAACCGGCGAAGCGACTGCTCGCCGAGGTCGAGGCAAACGGCGCTGCTAGCCCCTCCGACGAAGGCTTGCTGAAGAAGCTCGGTTGGACCCGCAGCCGCGCCTCGCAGGTGTTCCGGGAGCTCGAGCAGCAGGGGCTCGTCCGCGGATTGGAACGGCCGGGCACCCGCGGCCGACCGCGCCGGCTCTACGAGGTGACCTACTGAACGGCTTCACAGGCGCAGAGCTGCTCGGGGTCCTGCACGCACGCCAGGCGTTCGCGCCGGTCGCACAGCCTGGCTACCGCTCGCATCTCTACCTTCCGTTCGAAGAGCTGGTCGGCGGCCGCCACGAGAGCCTGCTCAGCGAGTCATTCGAGAACACGCAACGTGTTGCGCTGATCGGCCCGATCGGCTCGGGCAAGTCGAGCCTGATCGAATACGTCACCACCGCCGGCGCAGCGATGTTCGCGCCGATCTGGATCTCGGTCGGGCATGAGTCCGACGAGATGCTGCGCGACCCGCCTGAGTTCGCACGCCATCTGATTCGCGAGGTCGTCCGCTGGGCACGTGACAGCCAGGCTATGGGCGACGAGGAACGCCGCGCAGTGCTCGCGGAGACAGCGCCGACGCTACCCACGACAACACGCACGCATCGGCAGGACTTCTCGCTCAAGCTCGCGCTCGGCTGGCTCGAGCCTGCGATCGGCCACGAGGTCGAAGAGACTGTCGCCGACCCTGCTATCGAGCGCTCGCGCGGCGAGTTCATCGCCAGCCTCGACCGACTCGTCGAGCTCATCCGCGCCGACCTAGGGCGTGTGCCGGTCGTGATCATCGACGACTCCGACCGCTGGCTGCGCCTCGACGGAGCACTGCGCGACGCTCTCCTCGAGGGCTTCTTCACCGACACCGGCCGGATGCTCGCCGAGCGCAACTGGGCGGTCGCGATGGCGATCCACCCCGATTACTGTGCGGCACGCGGCTTCCGCGAGGCCGCCGGCAACGGCTACTTCACCGTCCAGCACGGGATGCCGCAGTTGGACTCGCCGGAGGCGCTGCGGCACCTATTCGGCTTTCGCATCCAATCTGTAGCGGAAGCGGAGAACGAGTTCCGCGCGCTGGAAGAGGGCATCAGTCCAATCCCGCCGATTCGCATCGAGGTCGTCGAGGTGTTCGAGGAAGGCTTCGACGCACTGCTGCACGAGTACTACCAGGCCTCCGAGCAGAACCTCCGCGCGGTGCTCACCGTTGCCCAGCAGGCACTGCTCGAGATGGTCGGCATGGGCGAGGAGATCGTCAGCGTCGCCTCGCTGCGCGAAGCTGCCCTCGGCCTCGCGTTCTGAACCGCCATCCCACCCCGTCAAGCATCTACGCACACCTCTACGACAAGCACAACCACGCCGCCCGCACCCGCACTCCGCGCAGACGAGAACCGCCATCGGCGCAGCCGGCACCCGGACACGGCGCTCACGCCAGTGGTTCTTCCGGACACGTCGCGGCCGGAGCTGCTCCCGCGAATAGCCGTGCTCTGTCGACGTACTGGTGGTGTCGAGCGCACGCGTCGCCTAGCGTTCGAAGAATTCGCCGCGACGGCTTGCACTGGCCCCACCGCGACGGCTTGAAGTGGCCCCACCCGCCGTCGGGTTTTCTGTCTTTCGATTGATAGCTGATGGTGCGCCGCGCTGCCGTTCCGGAGCGAGCCGTAGGCGAGCGGAGGGGCGGTAGCGCGGCGCGGTCCGGGTCATGCGGCTGGTGTTGCGCGGCGGCGTTTGGTCTGGGTGAGGCCGTGGTGGAAGCGCCAGGATTCGCTGCCGGTGTCGATGATGTGGGCGCGGTGGGTGAGCCGGTCGACGACGGCTTTGGCGAGGCGGGGGTCGGGGAAGACCCTGGTCCATTCGCCGAAGGGGAGGTTGGTGGTCACGATCAGTGATCCGCGTTCGTGGCGTTCGGAGAGGACCTGGAAGACGAGCTCGGCGGCTCCGTCGGGCAGGGCGAGGTAGCCCAGCTCGTCGAGGACGACGAGTTCGGTGCGGGCGTAGCGGGCGACGACGCGGGCGAGCTCGCGGCGGCTCTCGGCTTCTTGGAGTTCGTTGGCGAGGCCGGCGAGGGTGGTGAAGCGGACGCGCCGTCCGGCCTGGCAGGCGCTGACCGCGAGCGCTGTGGCGAGGTGGGTCTTGCCGGTGCCACTGTCGCCGATCAGGATCACCGACTCGCGGTCGTCGATCCAGGATCCCTCGGCGAGCGCGGCGATCGTGGCTTGGGGGACGTTAGGGTTGTCTTGGTAGCGGAAGTCGTCGAGCCGTTTGATCTGGGGGAAGCGGGCCTCGTTGAGGCGGCGCCGCTCGCCGCTCGCGCGCTCGCTCATCTCGGCTTCCAGGAGCGCGCCGAGGTAGGCGACGGGCGTCTGCTGCTCGCGTGTTGCCTCTGCGGCCAGTGGGCGGAAGCGTCGGCGGACGGTCGGGAGCTTGAGCTCGACCGCGTGCGCCTCGATCAGCGCCTCCAACGCCGCGGCCTTCGCGTTTGCGGTCACCTGGATCCTCCGATCAGCTCGTTGTACTCGGCGATCCCTGGTGCCGGCCGGGCGTGGGCAGCCAGCCGCGGCTCGAGCTGCTCGAGCGGTGCCGGCGTGTGCTGCCCGGTCGCGTCGGCTCGGCGGGCGAGCACCGCGACGGCGCGGCCGTCGTGGGCGCCGGCGGCGAGCGCGCCCTGGACGGCGAGCTCGACCCGGCCGGGGTCGTGCTCGCGGCTGAGCAGGAGCACGTCGACCATCTGCCGGGCGGCCTCGGAGCTGCCGTAGCGGACAGCCAGCGCGGCCCAGAGCTCGTCGAAGCAGCCCGGCCAGCCGCCGCGTTCGCGTTCCTGCCGCAGCGCCAATGAGTGCTGCAGCCCGCCCGGCTTGCGCTCGAGCAACTCGAGGTAGTGATCGAGCGTCGCGCTCGTGCCGTACCGTCCCTGCAGCCGCTCGTGGCGGGCGACGAGCTCGCCGCCATGTGTGACCGTGATCTCGCGGGCGCCGATCCGGACGCTGACCCGCAGCCCGGCCAGGCGCACCGGCACCGAGTAGCGGTTCTGGCGCACCGTGACCAGCGACTTCGCATCCACCCGTGGCGTGGCTGTCTCGGCGGCGTCGAACGCGTCGGTCGGCAGCCGACGGAGCAGCGGCCGCTCCGCGGCCCACGCCTCCCCGACCGTCACCGCACGCCCAACGATCCGCCGCGCCAGGTCGCGCTCGCAGCCCTCAAGCAGGAGCACGTTCAGCTCGGCGAGCGACCCGACGGCCGGCACCGGGACGAGATGGTTGCGGCGGAAGCGGCCCACCTCCCCTTCGACACCGCCCTTCTCGTGTGCCCCTTCGATCCCTGGCCTCGTGAACGCCGCGGCGTACAGGTAGTGGGAGCGGAGCGCGACGAAGCGGTCGCTCTCGACCCGGCGGCGGCCCTTCAACACCTGCTTCACGGCCGAGGTCAGGTTGTCGTAACGGATCTGCTCGAACACGCCGCCGAACCACTCGAACGCCTCGACGTGCAGCTCGAGGAACGCCTGCTGCGTCTCAACCAGCGAGGCCTGACAGAACGCCGCCCCCGAAAACGACGGGCGCATGAAGAACAGATGGATCGTCGTGCGCACCCCGGCCAGGTCGACCTCGGCCTCGCCCCAGTCGACCTCCGCGCCCACGCCCGGATCGTGCACCTGCGGCACGAACACCTCCCCGACCGGCCAGCCCATCGCGCGCTTCCGCCCACGCACGTAGTCACGCACCGTCGTCTCGGCGACCTCGGCCCCGTGCTCGTCGACCAGCCGCTGCCAGACCCGCTTCGCCGTGTGGCGCTGCTTCCGCGGCGCCTCGCGATCAGCCTCAAGCCACCCGTCGATCAACAGCCGGTACGGCCCCAACCTCGGCGCCGGCCGAACCGCGGGCGACCGCTTCGCCGCCGGCAACGGCGACGCGAGCGCCTGCCTCACCGCCCGCCGATGAACCCCATGCCGCTCTGCCAACGCCCGGATCGACAACCCCTCCCGATCCCGGTCCCGCCTGATCTGCTCGAACTGCTCCATCCTCGACCACATCCCCACTGGCGCCTCCCGCTCGAGCTCGATGAGCCACGAACGCTTGGCCGCCGATCGGACGGAGGTGGGGCCAGTTGAAGCCGTCGCAGTGGGGCCACTTCAAACCGTCGCGCCGAAAGAATGGATGATCGCCTCGTTCGGCTGGCGAGCAAGCGTGCCGCGTACGTCGCCGCCTGGACCGATGGTCGTGTGCTCGCTGACGAGACGCACGGCTCCTACCACTCTGCGTGCGTGACCTTTTTCGAGTTCCGCGCGTTTGCGAAGTCAGTATGGGTGGCGGAGGGAAGAGCAGAAATTCTGTACGTGAAATCCGTCGAAGAACTGCCACCGGCGGTTCAGGAGCGTGAGTTCGAGGGGGCCGCGGCGGCTGCGCGGTGGGCGATGCCTTCGGCCGATCGGATCGGGATAGCCCGGACGGGCGAGCTTGCCGGCACAACCGGGGCCGTCCCTTACCTCGACGTCAAGGACGAGGGTCTTCAGCGGCTCGTCGCTCTTCACGAACTCGCCCACCTGTCGGTGGACACGCTGGAGTCGGCTCTCGGCCACGGCCGCGAATGGGCTGACACCTACAGCGAGCTCATTCAGCGCCATCTCGGTCAGGACATAAGCCTGCTGTGGCAAGCGCAGTTTCGCTGGTGGTGGGCCAAGGCGAAAGAGAAGATCGCCGCCGATCCCGAGTGGCTGGCGTGACCTTCCGCGAAAGCGGAAGGAGCCTTGATGGCGGAGCGAGACGGCTACATCCCGGGCGTGCCATGCTGGGTGGACACGAATCAGCATGACCCTGACCCCGCTGCGGCCTGCTACCGCGCCGTGTTCGGATGGCCAGCCAAACAGCATGTTTCTCCGTGCTCAAGGCTCGGCCGCGGGAGGGTCAACAGAAGGTCAACAAGTGGACACCAGAACGCCCGAGAATGCTCGAGCGCGTTTGGCTCAATGGCGCGGATCTTCCAACGCACCCGAGCGTCCAGACAGTGCTTCGAGCCACTCTTAATCCCAAGGTCGAAGGTTCGAATCCTTCACGGCCCATTCGAACCCGCACCGCTATGCGCAAACCGCATGGTTGTGCGGGACGGGCGTGCCGGAGAGGTCGCTGTTGGCCGCGGCGTGCCCCCACCGGTGCCCCCACGGCGCGGGCAGTTCTCGTTGTTCGTTTTGGTCGTCTCAGCTGTGGGTCGAATCAGGCTCGTTAGACCTCAAAAGACACGAAGTGAGGCGTCTCACTGACAACGAGGCGACGAATGTGCCTCCGAGCACAAGCCCTGCCACGAGTGACAAGAGGATCCCGCCGAGCCCCCAGGCGGTATCGCATGATCCGCCCGCCGGCGCGTCGCAGAGCTTCGAGCCTGCGTCCATCTGTCCGCTGAGTCCGAACATGTACCCGAGCCCGACAGCTCCGCAAACAAGCCAGGGCCACGTCAGGACGACGTCCCAGGCTGTTGTTCGGCGGAAGACCAGGAGGCCCGCGAGGATCGAGAGCAGCAGCAGCGAGCCGCCCCAGGTGATGGCCCAGACGGCGAGGAAGTGGGTCTCCAGCCGCGCTGATCGCGGGAGGGCCACGGCGTGATGCACGATGATCAACGTCGCGGTGAGGCTCAGCGCAAACACTGTGGCGCACCAGACCACGTAACCGAGGATCTCCGGCCACGAGACGTCCCGAATGGGCGACCTCCTTCGTGCCTGGCTGGAGGGCGCATTCGGTGATGCAGCGTGAGGTGGGAAGGGCCTTGTGTCGCCCGGCATCGGTCCATCGTAGGGGTAGCTCCGCGCGGAGGTGGTGCGCGCTACCGGTTCAAGCCATGCGACAACCGGCCGTGATCGAGTTCGCGGTCATCGAGCAACACGTGCGTGTAGGTGTCAGCGGTCACCGAGAGCGAGCGCTGGCCGACGCGAGCGCCGATGAGCGCCCAGGTCTCGCCCTGCCGATGCCACAGGCTGATGCGTCGATGCCGAAGGTCGTGTGGCGACCACGTCGGAGTGCCCGAAGCTCTGCATGCCCGCGCGATCGCGGTACGAAGACGCTCTTGTGTGAGGCTCGGAAACACCGGGCGATCAGGACTACGGTCCTCTCGAGGCGGAAGCGTGGCGAGCACGGCGGCAAACAAGTCCGGCGGCAGCGAGACCCAGCGCCCGCGTCGGCCCTTCTCGACGGCGCGGCGGATGCGCCAACGGATGTTCGGCTCGTCCAGGTCTCCGCACTGCAGGCCCTTCTCTTCGAGCTCGCCGACGCGCATGCCGGTTGCGTCGAGCACAAGAACGGCGAGGGCGTACGGTCGTGGCATGAGGCCCAGGACTCTCTCGATCTGATCCGCTGTCGGTGGTGTCGGCTCGTGGCGCTCCTCGCGCGGCAGGCGCACATGGGTGCGGTCGCGAGCCGGGTTCTCCTTGACGCCGACGAAGTCGAGCACCTGGGCGAGGGCGGCGACGCTCTTGCGGATCGTCTCGCGCTTCCGGCCGTTTGCATGGAGCGCGGCGACGACATCGGCGACGTCGGAGGGTGTGATCTCGTCGACCCGCCGCGAGCCGAGTAGCGGCAGCACGCGAGCGAGCTGTACGCGATGGCCGACGGCGGTTCCGTCGGTGACGTCGACCCGCGAGGCGCGCCAGCGCTCCGCAACCTCGGCGAGGGTCGGCGCGGACCGGGAATGCTCGTCGAGGCCGCCGACGCTTGGAACGCGCATCGCGGCGAGCTCGCCGGCAACCCAGCGTTGACGTGCCAGCGCATCTCGTCTCGTTGCGAACGAGCCCGCGTAACGTCGCGAGCTCTCGCGCCCGCCGAGCCGGTACTTGACGATGTACCGAGTCCCACCGGCGATCTCGCGCCGCTCGATCCAGGCGCTAGCCATTGAGTCCAACGATGCCTGAGCCGAGCGGCCGGACGCGGTCGTCGTAATAGGTGAACCTCTCGACGAGCGCGCGGTAGTGGTCTGCACGGATGAGCGGGCGCGAGTATCCGGGGAGCACAACGACCGGTAGCGCGCGGAAGACGGCGTCGACGGCGCGCCGTTCGAGCCCGAGCTCGCGCAGGTGCGTCCGCGTCAGCAGAGCGTCCGGGGTCTCGAGGAGCTCCTGCGCCGTGTGATGCTGGCGACTCGGCGCCCGCTCGGCCCCGTTGATCCGCCGCCGAGCTCGGGCGCTGCGTGAGTTGGTGTAGTCCTCGAGGCTCAGTTGGTCCGGAGTCGTCTCCGGCGGGGTGCGTGCCATCGTTCCCCCTTCGCGTCCGTCATGGCGCCGCGTAGAGCTTCGTATCATATCAGTGACAAAGCACGGAAGATAGTCGGACGTAGAATCGTCCCTGTGAGGAGTGCCGACGTAATCCGCGAAGCTCGCCTCCGTGCCGGGCTGACCCAGCAGGAGCTCGCTGACCGTTCCGGTCGAAAGCGCGGCGTGATCGCACGCTGGGAGCAGGGGACCGTCGCCCCGAGCGCCGAGACGCTGATCGAGCTCGTCCGCGCCTGCGGGTTCGACCTCCCGCTCGAGCTCGTCCCGTACGAACCCGCCGGCGCCGACCGGCTGCAGAAGAACTCGCGCCTCACCCCAGAACGGCGCGTGCAGAAGCACCAGAAGCACCAGGACGACCGCGGCGGCCGCCCCGAGTGACCGAGCAGCGCTTCGACCCGTACGCCACGCTGGAAGCCCTCGAGGGTCGCGGCGTGGCCTACGTCCTGATCGGCGCGTTCGCCCGAGTCGTCCAAGGCACGGAGGAGATCACGCACGGCCTCGACCTCGCGCCCTCGCTTCACGGCGACAACCCCAAGCGACTCGCGCTCGCCCTCGACGACCTCGAATCAGCGCGCCTCGACGGTAAGCCGATCGCGCTCGACGCGGCGACGATAGGCAGCGAGCCGGTGATCGAGTTCCGAACCCGCGGCGGCGAGGTCAAGATCGTCTCTGACCCCGCCGGCACCCGCGGCGGTTACGACGACCTCCGCCGAGCCGCCAGCCGCGAGCCACTCGGCCGAGGCCTTCGACCGCTCGTCGCATCGATCGGCGACCTCGCCCGCATGGCCGCCGCCCTCGGCCGCGACCAGGACCTGACCCCTCTCCGCCAGCTCCGGATCCTCGCCGACCTCGACCGATCCCGCGGTCGCGGTCACGGTCGCGGAATTGAGCGCTGACGACACCCAGGCGTACAGCAAGTCAAAAACGATGGCAGAGGAGAGACAGATGCACCATCAGTGCGAGCAGGCCTCACTATTGTTGTACGGTGTACACCATGGCAACCCACAAGCAGCGCCGCAAGCACCTCCGCCAGCGGCGGCGAGGAGCTCCGTCGCCACCACCTCCGCCACAGATCGCCGCGGTGGTGGAAGCGCCGGTTGAGCGGCTGGCCTACACGCGCGAGGAGGCCGCCAAGGCGCTCGGAATCAGCCTGGCGACCCTCGACCGACACGTCGTCCCAGCCATTACGACCATCCGAACCGAGTGGGGAAGACGGCTCATCCCCGCCTCAGAACTCGAGAGTTACCTGACGAATCGTTCCAATAAGCCGCGCATTTCTCCGTCAAGGGAACGGCGTCGAGGTCGCCGATCCGGCCTCCCGCCTGACGTCGTCGACCGCATCCGCTTCGCGCACGCGGACGGCCACAGCCTCGGGGCCATTGCCTTCCAACTGAACCTCGACGGGGTCGCAACCGCACAAGGCGGCCGGCAATGGTGGCCCTCGACGGTCCGCGTCGTGCTCAGTCGCGATCAGGCGTAATCACCCTTGCACATACGGGTCGTGGGACGCTTTATGGCACTCAGTGAGGAAGGGTCCCGAGCAGGAGATCTCGCGTCCGATCAAGCGCCCGACGACGCCGAGGCAGGTCAAACCACATTCCGTCGTCCACTTCTAGGTCGTCGATTTCATTCAGTGCGGCGAGCGCGAGGCGCGCGTCCTCTTCCGTGAAAGACGCCTCGGGGGACCGAATCTAGAGGTTGTCGCAGTCCTGAATACCGTGTCAGCCGAAGCCTCCGTCGCACGGACCGCAGCGGTTAGCGCCGCCCCAAGGGGCCGAACCTGATCAAGAACCGCACCTTCGGGATCGGCACGGTTGTCGGCGACGCCTGTGTGGACATCGGTCCGGGCCACCCCGACCAGGCTTTGCTCCAAGTGGTTTCCGTTCACGATTCATGCCGCGCTCCTCGTTCGATGATTGGACTACCGGTACAGGCTCGCCATCGCTGCGTGGATTGCCGAGACCTTCCTCAGGAAGGGAGCAGTGCTCGCTTCCGCACGGACGACCGCCGACAGCTTGGCGAAGGCGTTTCCGTCAACCGATGATCGGGTCAGGTGCTGAGCAGGCGTGGTAAGCAGGCTCGAGACCAACGACGGCGTGAGGCCGACGGATCGAATGCGCTGCTGTTCGGCGGCGCTGAGCGTTGCTGCTGTCCTCCTCAGCTGCGAGAGCTGCGCCGCGGGAACGCTGACAAAGAACGTCCGGTAAGCACTTGGGCTCGAACGCTCGACCGCCTGCAGCTCTGCCGGCAGGACAGACACGAGCGCCGCGAGCTTGGCTTCGTCCTTCGAGGCCGCGGACATCTGGGTCACGAACGCGACCCGGTTGTTCTTCTTGCCTGCGATCACCGACCGATTCAGCGCGTTCCAGTCCGCGCCCGACCACGCCTCGATTACCTGGTCGCTCTTGTCCAGCGCGGTCAACGCCGTGGCCAGCGCCTTGGACGACGCCCTGACGGCGCCGACCGGCACGATACGAGGCTCGAACACCCGCGCATACGCAGGATCGGGCGGCTCGTCCGGCAACTGCATGTAGTGCAGCGGCGCGGCGAGCAGAGCAGCCGAAGCCACCGTCCCCTTGGCAACGCCTTTCAGCGGAGGCACATACGAACCGATTGCTGTGGCGATCGCTCCGACAAGGATCAAGTGCGCCTCGGCCCTCGCCGCCGTGACCTTGTTCGACTGATCGAGCATCGGCGTGTAGCGGAACGCGAACGACCCCTTGCTGCGCCTGAACTTCGAGTCGGCCGGAATGAACGAGGCCCTCAGGGTGAACGTGTCGCCCTCTCCTATGCCGCTCGGCGGCGACAGCGACACCTCGCATTCGGTTACACCGTTACTGACGCTGTCGGAGAGAACACAGGGGTTCGCGTCCGTCAGCCCGAACGGCTTGAACAAGACCGATCCCTCGGGATACTCGAAAGGCTGGGGGCCGCGATCCCGCACCGTCGCAAAGCAGCTCTGCTTCGTGATCCTTCCGAAGCTGATGAACGACTCTCCCTGATAGGAACACACCACATTGATCGCCGTCGCTCGAGGACACGACGGCGAAGCCCCGGCGCTCACGACACCACCGGCAAGACGAACGCCTTTCAGGCTGCACGACGCCGGCGTCGGCCCGACAGCCTTGAAGGTGCCCTGACGGAAGACGGTGCCGTTCCCCAGCACGCCTATGTAGTCGCCGGTGGCCGTGTAGGGATGACCGGGCGGGACGTTGGTGTCGAAATGCCAGTGTTCGTGCCACTGGCCGTGGGCAGAAACGGGGCAGGCGGCCTGGTCGGCCTGGCTGTAGGTGCCGCCGTTGCCGCAGATCCAGATCGTCGCCGAAGACCCCGAGATCGGGACATTCGTCGTCCACCAGCCAAGACCGTTCGAGTACGTGTAGAGGCCAGGGCCTGTGCGCGTCAGCGTGTCGGTCTGGGTCGTATGTTGGCTCGTCCACACCAATTGCCATGTGCCAGACAGATCCGGAACGCTGGCGTGAGACGCAAGTGCCGGGGCAGCCCCCGCACAAACGAACACCGCAAGCAAAACAGGCAAGAGCCTGCCGGGGCGCGTAAACAGCCTCCTCACGCGTATCCAACCCCACCCGGCACGGCCGCTATCGCCACCCCCAAAATCATCCTGGTCGCACCATCGGCACGCGAGTCCTGACCTTGAAGCTGCGGCACAACCCGGCGAGCCTACCCACCCGACCGAGCGGGTGCAACCGATCTGCTAGCGATCCCCGGTCGGCTGGGTTAGGCTCCGGCGGTCAGCCGGTGCCTGCGCATGGAACGGCGGCGGTCTCGCGGATCTGAGACCGAGGTAGTCCATCATCGAACGAGGAGCGCGGAGATGAATCGGGATCGGAAAACACCGGCGGCGAAGCGGGGCGTTCTTGGATTCATCGTTGCCGTCCTCCTCCTCTGCACTGTCGGTCTCGGCGAAGCTGCCGTTACACGAAGCGCAGCTGCGCCGACGGGTCCGAACGTGATCAAGAACGGCACCTTCGGCATCGGCAGAACGGTCGGGGACGCCTGCGTGAACATCGGGCCGTCCACCCCAGACAAGATCGCCGGCTGGACAGTGGGCACAACCAGCGTTCAAGACTGCGGCAACCTCTACATCCAGACACCGAACGGAATCGCGCAGTTCGTCTCGCTCTACCTCGGCGCCGAGGGAACCGTGACCCAGACAGTTACCACGGTTCCGGGAACGACGTATCTGCTGCAATGGTACGGAGCCGCCGACCCAACCCCGCCGGGGAACCCTCTAGTCAAGACGATGCATGTGCTCTGGAACGACGCAGACGTTGCCTCCCCGACCTACAACTCCGCCGGAGAGACCGCCAGCAAGATGAACTGGGTACTGCACAAGGTGGTCGTCACGGCGACCTCCGCAACCTCGACCGTCCAGTTCGCGGATGACACTCCCGGGATCACCACCGGATATCCATCGCTAGTGACCGACGTCATCCTCGCGGCCGACGCCAGCCTCTACCTCCCGGCGAAGGCCAACCTTGCGCCTACCGGAAAGCTCACCGCCATTGTCCACGACGGCAAAGGCGCCCCCCTCACGCAAGCAGGGCTCACAGTCTCGCTCTCCGCCAAGGTCAAGACGGTCTCATACGCACCGGGGACCGAGCAAGTCATCGCTACCGCCCCGGTCGTGAACGGCCAAGCCGTACTCAAGCTCAAACTCCCGGCATCCGCTAAAGGCCAGACCATCAAGGCAACCGCGACCCTCAAGGGACCCAACTACATCCCCGCCAGTCGCACAATCACGATCAAAGTCACCTGAGGCACTGGCCGCAACAGCGCCTCGGGCTCATAACCGAGATCGCGAGCAGCCCGCTCGAGGAGCGCTCGAGCGTCGACGGCGACCCGCGCCCTCGGCTGGTCGCGGAGCGCGCGGCGACCAAGGGGGCTCCGGGCGAGCGCACGGCGCGCGTCCCGGTGACCTGTCTCCGCCCCATCTAACAAGTCCTCGGCCATCGAGACCACGACCCGTGATCAAGGCCGTTCGGACGGGTGCGGGCAGATCTTCCCCAACTTGGCGAGCTTGCTCCGCCTCGTCCCATCCGACCTGGTCACCCTTGATCCGCCGGCGAAACTTCGTCTCGCAGAGGAGATCGCAGAGGTGCTCGTCGCGCTCGAACGCCATCTGCGTCATTTGGGATGATTTCGAGCAGCAACCATCGAATCACCAACGCAACCACGCCGGAACCACTCGAAGCCCTGGTGGCATCAACGAGTTCCCCGTGTTTGGACCGGGACCGAGGGCCGGCCACTGCGGAACGCCGCCCCTTCTGAAGGGTATTCGCGAACTCAATGTCTAGCGCCTCGCCGTTGCCTCAGCTGGCGAATTCTCGAGGACAGCACCGAGGACAGCACCGTGTGTGTTTTTGGGGCATATCCGTCACGCCTGACCTACGCAACCGCGCGGGTTTGCGCATCACGCCTACCTATCGAATGCGCCCGGCAGGAATCGAACCTGCCCGCAAAGCGGCGGTTTCCTACGCGGCGTGTACCACTGGTGCATCCACGAGCATGTCCGCCGGGGCGGTTCCTAGCAGGAACCGGGCGTAATCGAGCTCGGCCTCGTCGGCGAGGACGTGCGTGTACGTGTTGGCTGTGACGGCGAGGTTCCGCTGCCCGACGTGCTCGCCGATGCGGGGCCATGGGACGCCGCCGAGGTGCGGGACCAAGATCCGGTGGTGTCGCAGGTCGTGTGGGCTGAACGTCGGCACGCCCGCCGCGGTGCACGCCCTGGCGAGGGTGGTGCGGAAGCGGTCGCCACCGAACCCCTCGAACACGAGCCGGTCGGGGGACAGGTCCTAGCGCGACAGGCGTCGGATCGGTGCGTGGCGCTCGACGAGGTTCATTGGCTGAGTGCAGTAGGCTTGATGCGCTCATGAAGGCGACTTTCGGAATCGCTCTTGGCGCGCTTCTGATCGCGGCAGCGGCAGGTACCGGGTCGGGTGCGACCGAGCGGACGTCTAGCGGCCCGTGCTCCGGGCTAAAGGCGACGAATGTAGCCGCGTGCGACAAGGGCGATACGGCGTGTAAGAAGCTCGCGAAGATCTCGCCGCCGGCCGAGAAGCACTGTCTCGCAGAGCTCGCCGACGCAATGAACAACGTAAGAACTGGTGGCTCCGGGACGGTGACGAAGCCTGCGTTGACGACAGTGAGCCCGCAGCCGCCCGTCGCGAACGCCGGCGGGCCGTACGCCGCCCCGGCCGGGAAGGCAGTCATCCTGAACGGCACCGCAGACGACCCGAACGCGCTCCCGGTTACCTACGAGTGGGACCTTTCAGGCAGCGGCGCCTACCGGGACGCAACCACTGCTCACCCGATGTTCTCGATCCCCGCGGGCTCAGCGACAGGAACAGTGTTCGTCGTCTGCCTTCGCGTTGTCGAAACGAAGAGCGGCCCCAATGCTGGTGACGCGCTTGTGTCCCGGCCGTCCTGCGCAACCGTTCGCGTTCAAGGCACGCTCACCCGGGTTCCAGCCAGGCCGGTGGCGTCGCCGGGTGGCCCATATACAGGCAAGCCGGGCGCCACCGTCAGTCTTGATGGCTCGGGCTCCTCGGCACCCGACGGCGGCGCACTCTCGTACGGCTGGGATCTCCAAGGAAGCGGCAGCTACACCGACTCGCACGTGCCCCAACCACAGTTCCGCGTTCCGGCAAACGCACCGAAGGGCACCGAATACGGCGTATGCCTCGAGGTCACCGAGACCTCCGGGAGCGGGAACGACGTCGTCTCTGTTCCGGCCTGCACGACCGTCACGGTCGACTAAACATACGGTTTGCTTGCGACTGGTTCTCATTAGGGAGAAACGGCGCGACCGAACAGATGAAAGTCATTCCGAGCGTCGCCCCTCTCGGCGACGACGCTTGAGAGGGCGGCAGCACGGCCAAGCCACCTCTCCCGGCGGATTGCATGGCTCACCGATGCACCACGGATAGGCCGCCAGAGACATAGGGGGCCCGCCTGACCCCTGGTTCTAAGCCAAACCCCAGGAGCCAAGCGGGCCTTGATGCGCCCGGCAGGAATCGGCCGTCGTACACTGATTCCGATGGCGCAGACCCGGACATCGAATCTTGGCCCTGCGGCGCGGCCCGTTGCGGTACCCGACGACCTGGACGACCGGTCACTCCCCAAAGCCAGCGGGCGGGTCGAGCTTCCACTCCACGTTCGCTGGAGCGGCCCGGCTCTTACGTACGACCTCGATGAGGCCAGCGATCGGGCGCGCGTCTACGAGCAGGTGTTGCGGGAGGGGACGGAGCAAGACGTGCGCTTCTACATCGACGCCGATTGCTTGCTCGAGCTCTGGGACGAGCTGGTTCTCCCGCCTTCCGTCCGGCAGGCGTGGGCCGGGTGGATCGAGAGCCGCCGGCTCGCCGCGTAGGTGCTGAGCCCGCTGCAGGAGCAGGTTGCCGTGATCATCGCGGGCCTCGCCGAGGCTGAAGGCTTCGCGCTCGCCGGCGGAGCGGCGCTGATCGCCCGCGGCGACGTTCAGAGGCAGACGCGCGATCTCGACTTCTTCGGGCTGACCCCGGATGCGGTCGACCGGCTGGTCCCGGCCGTCGATCGCGCTCTGCAGGACGCCGGGCTCGTCGTGCGTCACGTCCAGGAGAACTCCGGCTTTGCCCGCCTGATCGTCGAGAGCGGCAGTGAGAGCACGGAGCTCGATCTTGGGGCGGATGCCCGGCTCTTTCCGGCGGAGCCCGGACGGCTCGCGCCCACGCTCAGCGGCGAGGAGCTCGCGGTCGACAAGGTACTCGCGGTCTTCGGAAGGGCCGAGGCACGCGACTTCGTCGACCTCGCGGCGGTCGAGGGACGCTATGGCCTCGATCACCTCTTCGAGCTCGCCGCTGAGAAGGATCGCGGCTTCACCCCGGAGATGTTCGGCGAGATGGCAGGCCGGTTCTCCCGCCTGCGCCAGGACGAGTTCGGCCTCGATGCCGACCAGCACCAGGAGCTGGCGCGCCGCGTTGCGGCTTGGCGGGAACACGCGCTCGGCCGATGAGTCGCGCCGTCACGGCGTAGGCGCGCCAGGCTTGTCAGACGCGCCAGTAGCGACCATTCGAGCGCACGGCGTGCCCCCACTAGTGCCCCCACGAGTGCCGAGATAGGTCTATTAGCAGGGCTGTTCGAATCCTTCACGGCCTATACTCCGAGATCGTCAAGCCGTCGCCCCCCTGAGCGAGTTCACCTGCTCGCGGACACGATCGGCGCAGGGTAGGCACCGCTTCCGTTCCCAGATCGCGAGGGCGCGTTCGAGGGCCTGGCGCGTGTCTTCGGTTCGGCCGGCGCGTTCGAGCACGGTGGCGAGGTCCTCGTAGGCCCAGCCCTGGAAGAAGGGCGAGTCGGTCCCGGTCTCCCCCGCCTCCACCGCTTGACGGGCGCGACGCTCCGCCTGTTCGAGCTCGCCGCGTCCGGCGAGCAGAAGCGCCTCGACAGACGGGCCGACCACGCGCATCGAGGCGCGGGGCGGGACCTTCTGAGCCTCGCGAAGCAGCGGCTCCGCCTGGTCGTGGTGACCGAGATAGCAGAGGTCGCGCGCGAGCAGCGACCTGAACGTCGCTTCGACGCTGGCCGAGCCCAGCCCCTCGATCATCTTCGCGTTGTGCCGGCAGGCCCGCTCCCGGTCGCCCAGGATCATCGCGATGTGCCAGAGAGCGAAGTGGACGTCCTGGAGTGAGTCGCCGGCGACCTCGCGCAGGTGGTTCGACGCCGCCTCGGCCAGCTGCCAGGCCTCGTCGCTGCGGCCGAGCATCGCGAGCAGGACCGCCCGCGCCTGGTCGGTGGCCCCGGGCGGCCGAAGAGCCGCGAGCTCCTCGACCCGCCGCAGCGCCTCGTCCGCGGGACACGGGCCCTGAATCAGGCCCCACTCCAGATCCGCGTCGGCGGGAGAATCGCCGGCGAGGCGGTGGTAACGGAGCGCCTGCTCGGCGGCGATCGCGGAGTCGGCGTTCCGCATCTCGGTAATTCGCTATCTGGCGGAGCAGACGCCAGAGCAGCGCGAGCCGGCGAGGGTCGCCCCGCTCCTCCTCGAGCGGGAGCGCGGCGCGGAGGAGCGCCTCCTCCTCGTCCATCGTGCCGAGCTCGCCGCCCGAGGCGCGGAGGCAGAGGGCCAGCGCACGCGCGAGCATCCCCCCGGAGCGATCACCTGCTGCCTCGGCGCGTTCCCCGGCCGTCTCCGCGGCCGCCGCCTCCTCGCGCCAGTCGGTGCCGGGCGCCGCCCAAACGAGCTCGAGCTCGAGCGCCAGGTCGAGCCGGTGCGGGCGGACGAGCTCGGCGGCGCGCCCGAGGAGCGCGGCCGCGGTGCGGTAATCCTGGCGGTCGCCCGCGCGCCTGCCGGCGGCAGCAAGGCGGGCGGCGGCGCGTTCCGCCACGGCGGGATCGGGTTGTCCGAGCTCTGCGCGGTAGCGGGCAGCCTGCCCGAGGTGGTAGCCGACGATCTCGTCCCGCTCGACCACGGCGCCGCCGCGCTCGTCGAGCCAGTCGGCAAAGCGAGCGTGGAGGTCGGCGCGGATCGCCTTCGGGAGCGCGTCGTAGGCGGCATCGCGGATCAGCAGATGGCGGAATCGGTAGCCGTCGTCGCCCGGGAGCTGGGCAGGGTGTGGGCGGATGAACTGGTGGCGCACGAGCGTGGCCAGGCGGGTGGTCACCTGCGTCTCGTCGGGGTCGAGGGCCTGCACGGCGCCGCGGTGGAAGACCTCGCCCTCGATGGCGCCGCGTTCGAGCACCCTGCGCTCCGCCTCCTCGAGCTGGTCGAGTCGGGCGGTCAGCAGCGCCCTCAGTGTCGGAGGCACCTCGACGTCTGCGCTCCCCGCGGCCATCGCGAGCATCTCCAGGATGAACAACGGGTTGCCGCCCGCAGCGCGGGCGATTCGCGACCGGAGCTCCCCCGACACGGCGACGCCGATCAGCGCGCTCGCCTGCTCCGGCTCGAGCGGCTCCAGCCGCACCGTCCCCGGCCAGCGGGGACGCCGTTCCAGCAGCTCCGGTCGGGCCATGCACAGGAGGAGAAGCGGAACCCCGGCGGAGAGCAGCATCGTCGACTCGACCAGGTCGAGGAACGTCTCCTCGCCCCATTGGATGTCGTCCAAGACGACGATCAGCGGCGAGCTCTCCTCGAGCAGCTTCCGGAACGCCCAGGCGATCTCGTCCCCGCTCGCGCCCGCATCCGACTCCCCCAGCAGCGAGCGCAGCGCCGCCGCCGCGACCGGATCCGATGGCAGCACCCCGAGCTGCTTCACAACCTCCACGACCGGCCAATGGGTAATGCCCTCCCCGTACGGCAGGCAACGCCCTCGTACGCTGCGAGACTCGATCGCGTTCAGCACCTCGGCGACCAGCCGCGACTTGCCCACGCCGGCGTCCCCCACCACCGTCACGAGGTCGCAGCGCGACTGTGTGCTCGCGCGCTCCCACGCCTCGACGATCCGCGCGAGCTCCTGCTCGCGGCCGACGAACCGCGCTGTGTGACTGCGTTCGGGCGCGCCCAGAACGGAGAGGAGCCTGTACGCCGGCGTCGGCTGCGACTTCCCCTTCAACCGCAACGGTTCGATCGGCTCCGTCGCCACGGCCGCCTGGACGAGCGCGTGCGTCGCCTCTCCGACCAGCACCTCCCCCGGCGCCGCTGCCTGCTCGAAGCGCGCGGCCACGTTCACCGCGTCACCCGTCGCCAGCCGCTCGGCCGTCCCCGTCACCACCTCTCCGGTGTTCACGCCGATGCGGCCTCGGATTCCCAGCTCCGGTAGCGCGTCTCGCATCTCGATCGCCGCACGGCAGGCCCGGAGGGCGTCGTCCTCGTGCGCCACGGGGATGCCGAACACCGCCATCACCGCGTCGCCGATGAACTTCTCGACCGTGCCGCCGTGGGACTCGATGATCCCGCTCATTCGCTCGAAGTAGCGAGCCAGGAGCGCCCGGAGCGCCTCCGGATCCGTCTGCTCGCCGAGTGCGGTCGAGCCGGTCAGATCACAGAAGACCACCGTCACCGTCTTGCGCACCTCGCGGGTGGGCGTCAAGGTCGCGAGCGCCGAAGCGCACCCGTTGCAGAACTGGGCGTCGATCGCGTTCTCCCGCCCGCAGCTGGCGCAGATGAGCACAAGCTCAGGCTACGCCATCACCGACCCGATCCCAAAGCGGGGCATGGGGGGCGCCACGGGGTGACAGAAGCGGCCGCGATCCGGCCGCCAGGGCACATCACGAGCCATGGTCGGCGATGATGCACGCATGGGGAAGTCGGGCCTCGACGTCGGCCTCGTCGGGCTCGCAGTCGCGGTCGCCCGAGGGAGTGGGTGACGGCGGGTGCAGATCGCACTCGCGCTTGCGATCACGATCGTCTCGGCTTGCCTGCTCAACGTCGGGTACCTGCTCGAGCACAGCGTCGCCTCGAAGCTGCCGGCGCTCTCGCTTCGCCGCCCGGTCTCCTCGCTCACCTCGCTGGTGGGCAACCGCCGCTGGCTCGCGGGCTTCGCTGTCGAGGCGGGCGGTTGGGCCCTCTACGTAGTCGCCCTCGCCCTGGCGCCGCTCTCGCTCGTGCAGGCGACCGCCGCGGGCGGCATCGGCATCCTCGCGATCATGGTCTCCCGCTTCACGCATGTCCCGCTGACGACGCGAGAACGGATCGGCGCAGGGGTGTCGGTCGCGGGCCTCGCGTTGCTCGGCGTCAGCCTCGTCGGCACCCACGGCGGGGGCTCGGCCGCCGGCTATGTGTGGGTCGCGGCCTGGCTCGTTGCCTCTGCGCTCGTCGCGGCCGTGTGCGTGTCCCTGCTCGCTCGGCTGATCGGCGGCGGGCCGGCGTGGGGAATCGCCGCAGGCGTCCTCTTTGCCGCCGGGGACGTCTCGACGAAGATGGCCGTCAACGGCGGGCCCCGGAACATCGCGTTCCTCGGTTGCCTGATCGTCTTCTATGCGGCCGGTACCGTCATGTTGCAGGCCGGGTTCCAGCGCGGCAGCGCACTCACGACCGCCGGGCTGGCGACGCTGCTGACGAACGCGCTCCCGATCGCGGCCGGCATGGTCGTCTTCCGCGAGCCGCTGCCCGCCGGCTGGGTCGGCGCCGTTCGCGTCGCCGCCTTCGCGGCGGTCGTCGGCGGCGCGTTCCTGCTCGCCGGGAGCGTGAAGGCCGCCGAGCCGGCGACTCCGCCGCAAGGGCACTCGGACGGCCCACGCCCGCGCGAGGGCTGAGGCCGCCCCGGGGTCCGCCGGAGAAGCCGACTTCCCCGTCGGGGATACTCCGTGCCATGAAGGGCGACAAGGGGCCGGCGCGGCCCGCTGCCGGCAGTGTCCGGGACCCGATCGGGCGGCAACGCGCACGGCTCGCCCTCGTCGGCGTGCTGCTCGGCTACTTCGCCCTCTTCCGGGCGGTCGGCGGACACCACGCCTGGGGGAAGCTCGGCGTCGGCGGGTTGCCGTTCTGGTTCGGCGACCTGAGAAACGTCACCGCCGCATGGGACTGCGCCCGCCACGGGATCGCCGTCCTGCCCGCGAACCCGTGCGATCCCTACCACCGGCCCGCGAACTACCCGCGGCTGTGGGTGCTGCTCTACCACCTCGGCCTCGGGCAGGGCGACACCTTCGCCCTGGGGCTCGTCGTCTGCGGGCTGTTTCTCTGCGCGGCGGTTGCGGTGCTGCCCGGCCGGGCGAGCTGGCCGGCCACCGTGATCTACGCCCTCCTCCTTCTCTCGCCGGCGACGATGATCGGGGTCGAGCGCGGCAACGTCGATCTCCTCCTCTTCGCGTTCGTGGCGGCCGGGGTCATGATCAGCCGGCGGGGCCTGCTCGGCCTGGTCGCAGGCGACTGCCTGGTCGGCCTGTCTGCAGCGCTCAAGCTCTTCCCGATCTTCGCGACCGGCTTTCTCGTGCCGCGGCGCGAGCGGCGTGCCGTGCTGAGCATCGTCGCTCTGGTCGTCTCCTTTGCCGTCTACGCGTTCCTGATCCGCCACGAGCTGCAGCAGATCCGGGCGGCGCTTCCGGAAGAGAACAGTTACTCCTACGGAATCCGCCGGATCTCCGACTGGGTGAGCGCAGGCACGGAGGGCGCACGCGCCTCGAGGGCGTCCCTGCCGGCCTGGGACGTCCTGCTGATGGCCGCAGTCGCAGCGTGCGGCTGGCTCGCGGCCCGGAAGGCCCGCCCTCGGATCGTCGCGGCAAGCAGCGACCGCGGGGCGGTTCGTGACCTCGACCTCTTCTGGGCCGGCGCGTGCGTCTACGTCGGGACGTACGCGCTCGCCCGCAACTTCGACTACCGGCTCGTCTTCTGCCTGCTCACCGTGCCGCAGCTCGTCCGCTGGGGGGCAGCGGGGTCGAAGCTCGCCTACGGCGCGCTCGCCGCCCTCCTCGGGACGATGTGGCTGGACGCAGGCTGGTTTGCCTGGCCGACCGTCCACCGGGTCATCGCAGGATGGGAGGGATGGACGGTCGTCGGCCCGAAGGGAGACACCCTTCCACTTGCCGCGATCTCGCAGCTCCTGCTCTGCTGGGCGCTGATCGGCCTCCTCGTCGCGAGCGCCCCGGTGCCGCTCAGCCCGAGTCGCGTGCGCCTGCGACGGGCCCGGGCGCTCCCGACCGCCTGACCGCCGGCGAGCGTGGACGCGCGGCCGACCGTGCGATTCGCCCATCCCCTGCCCGGTGCCCGTCAGAGCTCGCCCGGAACGACGCGCGGCTCTCGTACCGCAGCGGGTGCGCGCGCGGCGCCCGGCACCGGCAGCACGAGCAGGGCAACGAGGGCCACGAATCCCAGGTTCCGCAACAGCTCGAGCCAGGCCCAACTGGATGCGAACGCGTAGTCGTCGAATCGGCTCGCCCCGTACCAGATGTAGTCCGTGGCGAAGAGCACGCCTGCGAGCAGCAGTGTCGCCGTGAGCCCGCGCCGGCCGCGGACGAGCGGCACGAGCACGACGAGCCAGATCGAGTACTGCGGGGAGAGCACCTTCCCGAACGCGATGAACGCCGCGACGCACGCGGCCGAATAGCGAACCAGGCGGTCGGAATCGTCGACGGCCCCCTTCGCGAACCGGAGCCACAGGCAGGCGAGAACGGCGATGCCGACGAGAGCGCTGAGCACTCCCCACGCCCCGTGCCCCGAGACGGCGAGCCCCCACGGCCCCCCGACCGTCTGCGGGTGCCCGATCGTCTTCAGAAAGCTTGCGGCGAGGCTCTCGACCTCCAACGGCCGCGAGACCTGTCCGTAGACGCTGTCCCAGAGCCCACGCGGTGCAACGACGAGGAACGGCAGGAACATGGCTGCGGCCACCGCCGCCCCGATCGCGGCACAACGTACGAGCTCGGCGCGACCCTGCCGGCGGAACGTCCAGACGATCGCGAGCGGCACCAGGACCAGGGGGTAGAGCTTCGCCGCGACCGCAGCACCGAGCAGCGCCCACCCGAGTCGACCCCGATCTCTGATCAGGCATGCGACGGCGGCGAGCGTAAGCGTGGCGGGCCAGAGGTCGAAGCGGGTCGCGACGAGCCCTCCGACAGCCAGCGGAACGGCGACGAACACGGCGACCGCGCGCCACGCCCGCAGCCAGACCGCGATCAGGAGACAGCAGACGCCGAGCGCCCACATCAACCGGCCGAACCAGTGGACGTACGCCGACTGGTCCGCGACGGTTCCGGTGGCGATCGGCGCCGCGACGACGATCAACGCACCCGGCGGGTACGGAAAGGAGAAGTCGCGGTAGGGGACCTCCCCTTGCCGAACCTCCGCCGCCCACGTCTGGTACTGCTCGGCGTCCGAGGTCCCGCGATGAGCGTAGAACGAATGCGGCAGAGCCGACCACGCCAGCGAGAACACGACAACGGCCGCGGCCGCGAGGTACCAGCCAGACCACGCCCGACCAGGCACGCGGGCATTCAACCACGCCGCCGGGCTCGCCCCGCCGGCTCCGAGCACCCTTCCGCGGCCCAAGCGGGTCCCAGATCCGGAGCCGTCCGTCGCTCGACGACCCGCAGGAGAAACGTGCCCCGGCAGGCCGGGAGCCCCTGACCGAACGAGGGCGGGCCGCCCGGACGCGAGGTCGGCCTGCAAGAGCTTCCAGGCCGGCGAGGCGGCCGGGGCTGCAGTCGAATCCGACATCCACTAACGTCCCCGGTCGTGGATCTCGCCGGCGCAGCTCACGCAGCGCCAGGGGACCAGAGCAGTTCGAGCCCGTCCGCGCCTCGCCGGCTGCCCTGGGCCCGTCCCCGGTTCGAGTTGCTGCTCCTCGCGCTCGTGGCCGTCGTCGCGCTCTCGCCCGTCAGGGGCGTGGACGACCAGGACCGCTCGCGGCTCTGTCTGACCGAGGCGCTCCTCCACGGTGAGCTCTCGAACGACTCGTGCCTGGCCGTCTCCTTCGACTTCTCGCGCTACGGAGGCCATCTGTACTCCGACAAGGCGCCCGGACTGTCGATCCTCGCGATACCGGCGGTCGCGTTGCTCGGCCCCGGGCCGGCCCAGGCCTGGACGGGCTACGACCTGCAGCTGTGGGGCGTGCGTGTCCTGACGGTCGGGCTCGGGCTCCTCCTGTGTGCGTTCCTGGTCGGGCGGGTCGGCGAAGGGCTCGCACCCGGATACGGAGGGATCACGATCGTGAGCTTCGCGCTCGGAACGATCGTCGCGCCGCTCGTCGGGGTGAGCTTCGAGCACGTTCCGGCCGGCGCGCTCGCCTTCGGGGCGTTCCTCCTCGCCTGGAACCGGCGTCCGGGCCTCGCGGGCCTCGTGGGCGGTGCCGCGCTCCTCGTCGAGTACGAGGCAGGATTGATCCTGGCCGTCATCGCCGCGTATGTCGCGCTCGGCGGTTGGCGGCCGCTGCGGGCGTTCCTCGCGGGCGTTTTGCCCGGCGCGGTCATCCTCGGCGCCTACGACTGGGCTGCATTCGGTGCTCCCTGGCACCTCTCGTACCGGTACGTCGGGTCGGTGCTGGCGAGCGATCAGGCTAAGGGGTTCTTCGGGATCGGGCTGCCGCGGCTACGAGGGATCTACGACGTGTTCGCGTGGAACGGCGGCCTGCTCGTGGTATCGCCGGTGCTGGCGTTCGCGGTGCTCGGGCTGGTTCGGCTGGCGCGCACGCATCGGCCCGAGGCGGTGGTCGCAGGGATCGTCACGACGGTGTTCGTGTTCATCAACTGCGGCTACTACGACGCATACGGTGGCCTCTCTCCCGGTCCCCGCTTCCTCGTTCCGGCGCTGCCGTTCCTGGCGCTCGGTCTCGCGCCCGCGTTCTCCTGGCGTCCGCGCCTCACGGTCTGCCTCGCCGCGCTCTCGGTGATCCCGGCAACCGCAGTGACGCTCGTCTGGCCGACCGTCAACCCGATGCGCGGCGGTGCCTGGGGCGAGCTCGCGCGCGTCCCGGTCGAGCTCGGCTCCTCCCGCTTCTTCAAGAACCTCCCTCCGACCCCGCTCTCGGAGATCGGGATCGGGCCGCACTGGAGCAGCCTGATCGTCGTGCTGTGTGCGGCGGGGGCGTTCGCCGTCGGGCTTGCCACGATGCCCTGGGCCGAGATCCGCGAGCGACGGCCGCGAGCTGCCGGAGGCCGGCGCCCGCCGTTTCGGGTTGCCCTGGCAGTCGGGGTCTGCGTGTCCCTGATCGCCGCCGCGAACGTGCTCGCGATCACCGACTTCCCGTACAACGCCGACCATCGGCTGGTGGTCGACCTCCAGACGACGATCACCGCGCCTTCGCTCAGGTCGTACCTCGGCGGCGAGACCGACTTCAGGGTCTCGGTCACCGACGTGGGAGCGATCGGTGCGACCCGCCTCCACCTCACGATCAGGCTCTCGCCCGGAATGAAGCTCGTCGGGGCGCCCGGCTACACGCGAGGCACCGGCTGCACCGGCACGTCGACGCTGGTGTGCCATCTCGGCTTCCTCAGCCCCCGAGGCGCCAACGAGGCGACCGTCTTCTTCGGCGTCCAGTTCACCCGGCTCGGCGCCCAGACGCTCACGGCGCTCGCCGGCGCCCTGGTGTCGCCGATCACCAGACGGGCATCGTTCACGGTCGTCGTCTACCGATGATGCTCGCGGCCTCGGCGCGCCTACGCGGTCCGCCTCGCCGCGGGGGCGGCTTGAGCCTCGCCGAGCCGTTGCTAGCCTGACCCGATGATCGACGAGAACCTGCGCCAGGACGTCCAGACGGTGCGCGCGGACGGAGAGCCGGTCGGGCAGCTGATCGACGGGGTGGTGGTGCGCCATCAGGTCAGCCAGATCGATGAGCGGGGCACGCTCTGCGAGATCCTCGATCCGCGCTGGGACGTGAGCCACGCGCCGATCGTCTACGTCTACCAGTTCACGATCCGTCCCGGCAAGGCCAAGGGCTGGCACGTCCATCGCCTCCACGACGACCGCATCTTCATCAGCCGCGGCGAGCTCAAGGTCGTCCTCTACGACGCCCGCCCCGAGTCGCCGACCAGCGGGATGATCAACGAGCTCTACCGCTCCGAGCTCCGCCGCTCCCTGATGGTGATCCCGCGCGGCGTCTTTCACGCGCACGTCAACGTCGGCGCGACGGAGGCCCTGCTGGTCAGCATGCCGACCCGCGGGTACGACCACGCCAGCCCCGACGTCTTCCGGCTGCCGCTCGACACCGACGCGATCCCTTACCGCTTCGAAGAGCTGCGCGGCTGGTAGCCCGGTCCGGCTCGTCGTGTCCGAACGACGCGCGGGCAACGGTTTCGAGGAGCCGTCCGGCTGCCTGCTCTTCGGGTTTTCCGTGCCGGAGTCAGGGTCTGGACCGATGACGGGCGGCCGGACGGGGGTGATTCTCCTCTTGCGACCACACGTCGCGGTCATGACCGACTCGAGAGGGAGATGCAATGGCAACCATCGAGAAACCAACGAGTCGTGTCGTCTCCGGGACGTCGCTGACGGCGACGCCCGAGGCGACCGATTTCGCCTACGAGGAGCCCCTGCCGGAGGGCACGGGCTGGGTCCTCTTCTCCTCGATCGTGCTCGGGTTCGCCGGGCTGTGGGCCTTCTTCGAGGGCATCCTCGCGATCTCCTCGTCGAAGGTGTACGCGGCCAACGCGACCTATGTGTTCAGCAACCTCCACACGTGGGGCTGGATCGTCATGGTCCTCGGGATCCTCGCCGTTCTGGCGGCCTTCGCCGTCTTCACCGGCAGCGAGGTCGCCCGCTGGTTCGGGATCACGGTCGCCGCCCTGAACGCCTGGGGCCAGTTGATGTTCCTGCACGCGAATCCGTGGTGGTCGGTCGTGATGTTCACGATCGACATCCTCGTGATCTACGGCCTTGCGGCCTACGGGGGCTCGCGGCTCCGCCGGAGTTGAGGAACGACGGCGGTGGCGCCGGGCGGGCTTCGCCTCCCGGCGCCACTGCGGTCTCGCGGCAGCCGCCGCACCCGCCGGGCCGGCTAGGAGCGGGGCAGGGCCGGCGCGAGCGAGTGGTCGGCGGCGCCGTTCGTGTCCGAGCTCAGGGTGAGCCAGATCAGCACGCCGATGATCACCAGCACCGCCGCGAACGTGACCGAGAGGATCCACGCCTGGTCGGTGGCGAACACGATCGCCAGCGAGACGGCTGCGAGGAGGGCCGGAATCCCGAACCAGGTCAGCCAGCGCCTCTCCTCGGCCGCCTGGATCTCGTCCGTCGAGGCCGGTGCGCCCTCAGAATCGAGCATGCGCGCTGCGAGCCGCTGGTGGAAGGCGCCGGGCCGGGCGGCCGGTGGGCTCTCGAGGCCGGCGCCGCGCAGGTAGACGAAGAGCGCGATCGCGGCCCCGGCGACGAGCGCGAAGGCGAGCGCCCGGCCCGCGGAGGCGTTGAGCGCGACCAGGCCGGCCCAGAGATAGAGGCCGAAGCCGAGACCCCAGAGCAATGAGCTGCGGCCCGCCCTGCCGAGGTGCCGCAGGAGCGCAAGCCGCACCGCGAGATCGAGCAGCGCGAGCCCGACCCAGGCGACCGCCGCGACCGAGAGCCACCCGAGCATCACGACGAACCGGCCCAACGAGAGCGATTGGGCGCCATCAGGCTCGATCCCGGATCTCGAGAGCGCGATGACTCATCCTAGCGCCTCGAAAAAGGGTGCCCGCCGCCGCCTCTCTTGACAGGGTAGGGCAGGATAGTGGACAGTTATGTCCAGCATGAAAGACGGCGAGCTCCCCGAGATCAACTCGCGCATCGCGGGGCGGGTGCGCGAGCTGCGCGCCGGGCAGGGGCTCACGCTGGACGGGCTGGCCGCGCGCTGCGGAGTCAGCCGCTCGATGATCTCGCTCGTCGAGCGGGGCGCGGCGAGCCCCACCGCGGTCGTGCTCGAGAAGCTGGCAACGGGGCTCGGCGTGCCGCTCGCCGGCCTGTTCGAGGGGCCGCGCGCCGCCGCCTCGGGGCCAATCGTGCGGCGCGACGAGCAGGTGCAGTGGCGTGACCCTGCCTCCGGCTACCTGCGCCGCAACGTCTCGCCGCCGCACTGGCCCTCGCCGCTGCAGATCGTCGAGGTCGAGTTCCCCGCCGGAGCGCGCGTCGCCTACGAGACCGGTGCCCGCGACCAGCTCGTCCACCAGCAGGTGTGGGTGCTCGCCGGCACGATCGAGATCGGCTACGGCGACGAGCGCTACCGCCTCGCCGCCGGCGACTGCGTGGCCATGCGGCTCGACCGGCCGATCGTGTTCGACAACCCGGCAAGCCGGAGCGCTCGCTACGTCGTCGTGATCGCGAGCGAGTCGCCTCCGGCGCGGAGGGCGGCATGAGCGGAACGCCGTTCCGCATCCGCCGCGCCGAGCCGACAATTGCGGATGCCGAAGCGCTGACCGACGTGCTGCTCGACTGCGTGGCAGGCGGCGCCTCGGTCAGCTTCATGTCGCCGCTGCCCCGCGCCAGGGCGCTGGCCTTCTGGCGGGACGTCCTCGCGAGCGCCGAGAGAGGGGAGCGCATCGTGCTCGTCGCCGAGTGGGTCGGGGACGCCGCGGAGCCCGCCGGCGCGGCCGCGACCGCCGCCGTCGGCACGGTGCAGGTCGTGCTGGACACCCCCGACAACCAGCCCCACCGCGGCGACGTGGCCAAGCTGCTGGTGCACCGCCGGGCCCGCCGCCGCGGCCTCGGGGCGCAGCTGATGCGAGCCGCCGAGGACGCCGCCCGCGAAGCAGGCCGCACGCTGCTCGTGCTCGACACCGTGACGGGCGCCGACGCCGAGCGCCTGTACGCCCGCCTGGGCTGGCAGCGGGTCGGCGTGATCCCCGGGTACGCACTCTGGCCCGAGGGCGGGCTGTGCGACACGACGGTGTTCTACCGGGAGCTCGCCTGAGCGAATCGCGCCGGTCTACGCCGTGGCCAACAGCCGGGCGGCGGCCGGTAGCAACCCGAGCGCGGCCGCCGCGTCCTCGAAGACGTCGCGATCCGGGAGGGCGTAGGAGGTGTCGAAATCGACCGCCCCGTTCAGCTCGACCACCGAGTAGCCCTCTCCCGCCGGGAGAAGGTCGACTCCGACGAGATCCGCGCCGACGGCGGCCGCAGCGGCGATGCCGAGTGCGCAGGCGCTCGGCGAGGGAAGAACGGGGTGGCGGGTTCCGCCGAGGCTGATGTTCGTCCGCCATTCGCCGGGTGCCGCAACGCGGCAGGTGGCGCCGATCACCGTTCCGGCGGCGACGATCAGCCGCAGATCGTGCCCGACGGGCGGGATCAGCTCCTGGAGCAGCGCCCCGTAGCGCTCGAACCAGGGTCGGCCGCGGATCTGCTCGAGACAGTCGTCGAGCGCCTCTTCCGTCTCGCACCGGAACACGTCGACGCCCCAGCTGCCGTGGCGCGGCTTGACGACGAGCGGCGGCTCGAGCGCGGGACGCCCGCCGTCCTGCCGGAGATGCACCGTCCGAGGGTGGGGAAGCCCTGCCCGGAGGAGCAGGCGGGCGGTGAGGAGCTTGTCGTGGGCGGCGGCGAGAGCCGGAGCCGGGTTGAGGACGCGGTAGCCGCGCCGCTCGAGCCAGAGAACGTCGAGCAGGCCGGGGTCGACGCCGTCGAGTGTCGGCAGGATGTCGAGCCGGGCGAGCACCGTGCTTCCCGGCCGAAGCCACCGGCCGATCTCCCCGGGGCCGACGAGCGCCGCGTCGATGCCGAGCGCGCGCCAGGCGGCGACGATGTCGGGGTTCGTGCCGCTCGCCGCGGTCCCGCGAACGGCCACCCGCGGCGCCGTCGAGGGCGTGAGCCCGGCGTTCGCGCCGCGGGGCCGGCGCCGGGCGGCAGGCCGCCGGCTGACCGGCTCGAGCACGAGCAGCGCCAGCAGCGCGGTCCGATCGGGCAGGCGCTCGACGTCGATCCGCTCGTCGGCTGCGTGTGAGCCCTCGCCGATCGGGCCCAGTCCGTCGAGGGTCCCCGTGAAGAGGCTCGTCGTGTTCGCGTCCGAGGCGCCCCCGACGAGGCCCGCATCCTCGATCGACTGGCCGAGCTCGTGGCCGAGGCGCTTCGCGGTTCCGAGCAGGGCGCGGTTCCGCGGGAGCGGCTCCATCGGGAGCCGCCCGAAGCCACCCTCGATCTCGATCGTGGCGCCCTCGAGGACGGGCGGCAGCCCCCTGATCGCGCGTTCGAGCCGGCGGGCCGCGACCACCGTCGGCACGCGGACGTCGACGCGCGCGCTCGCTCCGGGCGCGACGACGTTCGGACGGAGCCCGCCGTCGATCGTTCCCACGTTGACGGTGATGCCCGCAGCGGGATCGTTGAGGGCGAACAGCCGTTGCACCTGATGCGAGAGCTCGAGGATCGCGCTGATGCCGTGCTCCAGGTCGGTGCCCGCGTGCGAGCTGCGGCCGTGCACCGTCACCGTGAAGCGCCCTACCCCCTTACGGGCGATCTTCAGCTTCCCCTCGACGTCCTCACCGGACTCGAGCACGAGCGCGCGCTCGGCGCCCCTGGCGAGCAGGCGGATGAACCGCTCCGAGTCGAGGCTGCCGATCTCCTCGTCGGTGTTGACGAGAACGACCGGCGTCACCGACGGCCTCAGCCCGAGCTCGTGCAGGGCCCGCAGCGCGAACGCGATCTCGGTGAGCCCGCCCTTCATGTCGGCCGTGCCGGGCCCGAAGAGCCGTCCGGCCGACCGGTGGACGGGCATCTCGGCGATCGTGCCGATCGGCCAGACGGTGTCCATGTGACCGATCAGAAGCTGCCGCGGGCTGCCGTGGAGCCGTCGCCGGGGCCGTGCGTACAGATGATCGCCGACCCCGATGCCCGCAATCGGGCGGACGAGGTAGTCGATTCGCTCGAGCTCCGCGGCGAGGATCCCGAACGGCCCTCGCTGGCTCTCGGGATCGAGCGAGGGCGATTCCGCGGCGGCGAGCCGTTCGAGCAGCCGGACCTGCTCCTCCTCGTGCCTGCGCAGCCAGCCGAGGATCCGTTGCGAATCGGCCGCCTCCATGGCGCTAACGGCGGAAGTCCGAGGGATAGGGGAACGACAGGCTCTCCCGGACGACCGCGAATCGCCCGGGGGCGAGGTAGGCGAGGACGCCGAGCCGGTGCACGAGGTCGGCGTCGTCGAGCTCGGGCCCGCGCAGCGCGCCGCGGGCCGCGAACGCCGCCACCACCCGTCCGACGACGAGGCTGTTCTCCCCGAAGCCGTCCGCGACCCGCTCGAGCTCGCACTCCAGATACAGCGAGCAGCCCTCGACGACCCGGCCGTCCACGACGCGTGCCGGAAGCGAGGGCACCGCCTGAAGCGCCGGCTTGGTCCCGCCCTCGAATCGACCTCCCGCCGCCAGGCTGGTCTCGACGATCTGGTCCGGCCGCGGGAAGCTGACGGTGAACTGCGGATGGCGGGCCACGTTCCGGTAGGTCGCATGCCGGGGACTGCAGACGAAGCAGTAGAAGCCCTCCCAGCCGAGCGGCATCGCCATGTGCTTCGGCGCGAAGTCGTAGCCGCCGGGCTCCTTCGTCCCGACCAGCACGAGCGGCGCGACGGAGAACACTCGCTCCCAGATCGAGGAGTCGAGCGCCAGCTCGACCAGGCTTTCGCGGGCATCGACGCTCGACGCGGTGCCGGTCATACCCGCAGGCTGCCCGCGGGGCCCGCAACGCACATCGGTGCAGCCACCGAAGCCGCTGTGGCGAACTACCGATTGGGCCCGCCCGTAGAGGGCGCAGGCCGGCCTGCACACCGCCCCGCGGCGCCCTGCGACCTTCGAGACACCGGAAGAGCAGGCTCGACGGTTCCCCCGGAGACGATTTGTGACAATCCAGTAGGGTTCGCCGCGGTGCGTCGGGGCTCGATCTTCCAGCTGGTTCTCATCGGTGTCGTGGCCGGCGCGATCGCCACCGCGGTCGCCATCTTCATCCCCTGGATGCCGACGCCGGCCTCGCGGGAGGCGGGGCGGATCGACTTCGCCTACTGGTTCGCGACCGTGATCTCGCTCTTCATCTTCGCGGTCGTGGCGGCGATCCTCGTCTACTCGATGATCAACTTCCGCGTCAAGCCGGGCGACCTCAGCGATGGCCCGCCCGTCCACGGGAACACGAAGATCGAGATCATCTGGACCGTCATCCCGACCGTCCTCGTCACCTCGATAGCGATCGTGAGCGCGATCGTGCTCGCCCAGGACAGCCATGCCGGGAAGGATCCGCTCGTCGTCAAGGTGTACGCCCAGCAGTTCGCCTGGCAGTTCGTCTATCCGAACGGGTACAGCTCGCCGCTCCTGTTCCTCCCGGTCGATCGGGGCGTGACCCTGCGAATCACCTCGAAGGACGTGATCCATTCGTTCTGGGTGCCCAACTTCGCCCAGAAGCAGGATGCTGTGCCCGGGCAGTGGAACGACCTCGTGATCACGCCCGACCGTGCCGACTGCACGGGCCCGGGGCGCTTCAGCGGCGTCACGCTCCCGGCGCAGGCCTGCACCTACCCGGTGATCTGCACCGAGCTCTGCGGCCTCGGGCATTCGCTGATGCGGAGCGAGGCGATCGTCGAGTCAAAGGCGGACTTCGCGAAGTGGTACGCGGGGACGAAGCAGCCCGCGACCACGACGCCGGGCGGGAGCTCCGGCGGCGGCTCGGGCGTCGCCGCGACCGCGCAGGCGGCCTTCACAGCCGGCGGCTGTGCCGCCTGCCACACCTTCACGCCGATCGCGGCCGCGCGGGGCACCGTCGGCCCGTCGCTCGACAAGCTGAAGGAGGCCGCCGCCGCCGCGGGGCAGCCGCTCTCCGATTTCATCGAGCAGTCGATCACCGACCCGAACGCCTACATCGCTCCGGGCTTCCAGCCCGGGGTGATGCCCGGGACCTTCGGCAGCACCCTGACCAAAGCGCAGCTCGACGCCCTCGTGCAGTATCTCTCCCAGAACACGAACTGAACGGAAGCGCCCGATGACCGACGTCGCCCACGAACACTCCGAGTCCTCGGACCCCCACGCTCACCACGGCCCGCCGCCGCCGACCGGCCTGAGGCGCCTGACCGCCCCGGGCTGGCTGCGCGCGCTCTGGACGACGCCGCTCGTCGGCTTCGCCGGCCTCGGGCTCGTCTGCCTGATCCGCTGGTGGGCCGACTGGGAGCCCATCTGGAAGAGCGCGCCGCTCGTCACGGTGGCGACGGTCACCTTCCCGATCGGCTTCCTGATCGGGATCGGCTCCTTCGACTACTGGGCCTACTACGTCTCGGGCCGGCCGACGCGCCCGGAGGACCACTCCGGCCACGGGGCCCGCAAGTGGCAGGACTACTTCCGCCCCAACACCGACCACAAGGTGATCGGCGTCCAGTACCTCGCCACCACGATGACCTTCTTCGTCATCGGCGGCTTCATGGCGATGCTCTTCCGGGCCGAGCTCGCCCGCCCGGGCGATCAGTACTTCAGCCCGCAGACCTTCAACGTCCTGATCTCCGAGCACGCGGCGCTGATGATCTTCGCGGTGGTGGTGCCGGTCTTCGCCGGGCTCGGCAACTTCGTCATCCCGTTGATGATCGGGTCGGCCGACATGGCGTTCCCGCGGCTGAACGCGCTCTCGTACTGGCTGCTGCCGATCGGCGGCGTGATCATGCTGAGCGGGATGATCACGCCCGGCGGCGGGCCGTCCGCCGGCTGGACGTGCTACGCGCCGCTCTGCTCGCACCAGCCGCTCGGCCAGGTCTTCTTCAACATGGGCGTGCAGTGGGCCGGGGCCAGCTCGATCCTGACCGCGCTGAACTTCCTGGTCACGATCATCACCATGCGCGCGCCGGGAATGACCTTCTGGCGGATGCCGCTGCTCGTCTGGGCGAACTTCGCGACCTCGACGCTGGTCGTGCTCGCGACGCCGTTCGTCGCGGGCTCGCAGTTCTTCGTCCTCTTCGACCGCGTCATGCACACGAACTTCTTCAACACGGACGCGGGCGGCTACGTGCTCGGGTACCAGCACATCTTCTGGTTCTACTCGCACCCGGCGGTCTACATCATGGTCCTGCCCGGGTTCGGGATCATCTCCGAGGTCGTCTCGGTGATGGCCCGAAAGCCGATCTTCGGCTACCGGCTGATGGCGCTGTCGCTGCTGGCGATCCTGATCCTCGGCTTCTCGGTCTGGGCGCACCACATGTTCGTCGCCGGCATGGCGCCGTGGCTGCGCGTTCCGATGATGGTCACGACCCTGCTGATCGCGGTCCCGACCGGGATCAAGATCTTCTCGTGGGTCGCGACCGTCTGGGACGGGAAGATCCACTTCACGACGCCGATGCTCTGGGCCGTGGGCTTCATCGCGATGTTCACGATCGGCGGCCTGTCCGGGATCTACCTCGGTTCGGTGCCGATCGACATCCACGCGAGCGACACCTACTTCATCGTCGCCCACCTCCACTACGTCCTCTTCGGCGGCTCGATCTTCACGGTCTTCGCCGGGATCTACTTCTGGTTCCCGAAGATGACCGGACGGATGTACAACGAGCGGCTCGGCAAGCTCCACTTCTGGCTGACCTTCATCTCGTTCAACCTGACGTTCTTCCCGATGCACTACATCGGGCTGCAGGGAATGCCGCGCCGCGTCGCCGACTACGCCGGCCGGTTCGCGGACATCAACCTCTTCATCTCGATCTCGTCGTTCGCCCTCGGCGCCTCGACGGTGATCTTCCTCTACAACATGATCTGGTCGTGGGCGCACGGGCCCGAGGCCGGATCGAACCCGTGGCGCTCGATGACGCTCGAATGGCAGGTCAGCTCGCCGCCTCCGATCTTCAACTTCGACGAGATCCCCCAGGTGGTCGGCGGGCCGTACGAGTACGGCGTCCCCGGCGCGCGTCACGCCATCCTCGGCACCCCGCAACCCGCACCGGTGACGGCAGAGCACTGATGTGGCTCACATCCTCGTGATCGCGAACGAGACCGCAGCCTCCCCCGCCCTGCTCGACACGCTCCGTGAGCGTGCCGCCGGCGACGACGTGCACGTGACCGTGATCGCGCCCGTGAGCGAGCCCCGCCACGGGTACGTCGTCTACCAGGACACCAGGCGCGCCGCCGCGAGCCGGCGGCTCGACAAGACGCTCGGGTTGCTGCGCGGGTCGTCGATCCCGGCGCAGGGCTTCGTCGTCGAGACGAGCCCCGTCCAGGCTGCCAGGGACGCGCTCGCCCAGCTCGAGCCGCGGCCCGACGAGATCGTCGTCTCGACTCACGGCCCGCAGCGCTCCAGCTGGCTTCGCCGCGACGTCGTGAGCGAGATCGGTCGGGTGGCCGGCGGCGTCCCGGTCAGGCACGTGATCGCCGCGGACGACGCCGCCGTCGCCGAGAAGAACGTGCTGGTCGTCGCGAACGAGACGGTCCTCTCGAAGGAGCTGCTCGACCGCATCCGGGCGCGCTCGGCGAGCGGGCCCGCAAGCTTCCTGATCGTCGCCCCCCAGAGCGACGAGCTCCAGCATCCGGAGGCCGATCGCCGCCTTCGCCGCGCGCTCTCCGAGCTTCGCTCGGAGGGGATCGACGCGCACGGCCAGGTCGTCCATCCCGACCCCTTCACGGCGGCCATGGACGCGACCCACGACGAGCGCGTCGACGAGATCATCGTCTCGACCTTCCCGAGCGCCCGCTCGGGGTGGCTGCGGCGCGACCTGCTCGAGCGCCTGCGGCGCGAGAGCGGGCTGCCGATCGACCACGTCGTCTCGGAGGTGGACCAGTGAGCGCACACGCCGAGCCGCTTCCCGGCGGTCACGCCCACGGGAACGCGAACGAGCATCCGCCGCCGATCCACTACAGCTCGCGGATCAACCCCGTGATCGTGGGCATCTTCCTCTTCATCGGGTCGGAGATCATGCTGTTCGGCTCGTTCTTCACGGTCTACTTCTTCGACCGGGTGGTCAACCGGCAGACCCATCCGGGCCCCTGGCCGCCCTACATCCCCGGGACGCACATCCAGTACGAGCGCCCGTGGTTCGTCGCGCTCGTGAACACGTGCATCCTCGTCACCTCGAGCTTCACGATGCACTGGGCGACGACCTCGGCCAAGAAGGGCAACCGGGCCGGGCTCTGCGCCGGGATGGTTCTCACCGTCCTCCTCGGGACGACGTTCCTGCTCACGCAGATCATCGAGTACCACCGGATCGGCTTCAACACCTCCGACACGGCGTTCGCCTCGACCTTCTTCGGGCTCACCGGCCTGCACGGGTGCCACGTCTTCATCGGGCTGATGATCCTGCTCGCGATGACGGTCAGAGCCTTCCGAGGGCACTTCTCGCCCGAGGAGCATCACGGGTTAGAGGTGGGTGCGATCTACTGGCACTTCGTCGACGTGATGTGGATCGTCGTCTACGTGACGGTCTACATTCTGTAAGACTGCCTGCGGGCAGTCATGCAAAATCCGTTTCGGAGCGAGGAAGCAGCCTTCCGCCTCGTCTGGGTGGCGATCGCGTACTTCGGGCTGATCGCCGTCGCTTCCGTGATCAACCGCTGGGCCGGGCTGGCGGTCTTCCTGCTCGAGACCGGGGCGATCGTCGCCTGGTGGCTCAACGGCCGCTCCGAGCGCGAGGAGCCGGTGAAGCAGGCGCCGGCCTCGCACCCGCCGGGTGAGCGGCGGGTGCTCGTCGTCGCGAACGAGACCGTGGGCGGCGCCGAGCTGCTGGCCGAGCTGCGGCGGCTCGCGGCGGGGGCGCACACCGAGGTGCTCGTGGTCAGCCCGGCGCTCAACTCGCCGATCAGGCACTGGGTCTCGGACGAGGACGGCGCCCGGAAGGACGCGAGCGCGCGCCTCGAGGCCTCGCTCGAGACGATGCGCGCCGACGGGATCGACGCCCGGGGCGAGATCGGGGACGGCGACCCCCTGCAGGCGATCGAGGATGCGCTGAGGACGTTCGCCCCCGACGAGCTCGTGATCTCGACCCATCCCGCGGGTCGCTCGCACTGGCTCGAACGTGACGTGGTCTCAGGCGCCCGCGAGCGCTTCGACCTGCCGGTGACTCACGTGGTCGTCGATCTCGAGCGGCAGGAGGCGGCGCCCTAGCCCGAGCTCGAGGCCGGGAGCTTGGCCGCGGTCACGCCGCAGGTGGGGTTCGCGGCGCACTTCGCGACGTAGACCGCGACGTCGGCGGCCTGCTGTCCCTGCAGGAGGTTCGCGGGCATTCCCGGAAAGCCGGTCTGCGGGTCCGAGTTCGCGTAGGCGATCTGCCCGCGCACGACGTCGGTGATCGTCGAGAGATGGAAGCCCTGGGCCTTGACGGCTCCGAAAGCGTCGTCGAGGTTCGGCCCGATCGTGCCCGACGTCTTGGCGTCTGCGAGGGTGTGGCAGGCGCCGCACGTCTGGATGAAGAGCGCCTTGCCGACGGCCGGGTCGCCCGAGGTGACGGGCTTGACGGCGCCGCAGCCCGCGGTCACGATCGCCGTCGTGGCGAGAAGTGTCAGGATGGCTACGCGCACGGTTTCAGGGGCAGCTGGTCGACTTGGCAGAATCGGCTCTCGAGGCTCGAGCGCGACGGGCGGAGTCTAGCCGCGGGCCTCCGTCGGCGTGGCGGGAACCGCTACTTGCCGATCTTCGCCGTCCCGGCCGAGGAGGCCGCCGACGCCTTGAGCTGCGCCTCGAGCTGCTTGAGCACCTTGCGGGCGGTGGGTGCCTGCGAGTCTGCCGGCGCGAGCTTCAGGAACGCCTTGTAGGCCGCGATCGCCGTTGCCGTGTCGCCTGCATCCTGGGCGGCCTGCCCCAGCGAGTACTGGGTGATCGCGTCCTTGGGAGTCAACGCCGCGATCTTCTTGTAGACGGTGAGCCGGTCGTCCAGGTAGCCGATCACCTTCGAGTACGCGGCGCCGACCGTGCTGTTCGAGTTGGCCGAGACCGCCGTCGAGATCGGGCTCGTCACCGCGCCGATCGCCTTGCCGAGGGCCGAGGTGGCCTTTGGCGAGAGGACCGGGGTCGGCGCCAGAGCCTGCGTGCTCGCCGCCAGGCCGGTGTAGATCGTGTTCCAGTCGGTCGCCCGGCGCAGGTCGAGACCGGCGAGCTCGAGCAGCGCGCCCTGGTCCTTCGGCCTGAGCGTCGTGTACTGCTTCAGCGCGGCGATCGCGTTGTCGTCCTGCTGCTTCTGCTCGAGCGCCGTTGCGTACTTGCGCCAGGCAACCGCGCTCTTCGGGTCCTGGACGGTCTTCTTCTGGAGGGACGAGAGCGAGGTGCTGCTCGCGGAGCTGCCGCTGAAGAAGTTCTGCAGGACGGCGCTGATCCCGGTCGAGCCCGAGCCCACCCCGAGGAAGACGAACGTGCCGGCGAAGAGGACGATCAGCAGCGCGTAGACGACCTTGGCGTGGGTACGCAGGCGCCCGAAGAAGAGCTGGTCCTCCCACGCGGGCCGCTTGTTGCGGCTCCGGGCGGCAGGCGGGGCTACGCGAGCATTAGCCGGCGGGCGGCGCTTGCGGTGCTGCGTACCTCTTGCCACGCGGTCTCTCCTTGGCGGTAGCGGGTCTGGCCGTCGACGATCGTCTCGAGAACCCCGCCCGGCGAGCCGGCGAAGACGGCGGCGACGGACGGATCTTCAACGGGATCGTACGGGCTTCCTGCAGTTGTGACGACGGTAAGGTCGGCTCGTTTGCCCGGCGTGAGGCTGCCGAGCTCGCGGTCGAGGCCGAGCGCACGGGCCGAATCCAGGGTAGCGAGCCGGAGCGCGGCGGCGGCTTCGAGCGCATCCGGGCGCCGCTCGCGGGCGCGGGCGGCCAGGACGGCGGCTCGCAGCTCGTCCCACGGGTCGAACGACGGGGTGGAGGCGGGCGAGTCGGTGCCGAGCCCGACGCGCACCCCCGCGCCGCGCAGCTCGGTGAGCGGCGCGATCCCGCAGCCGAGCAGCGCGTTCGAGCGCGGGCAGTGGGCGACGGGAACGTCGCGCGCGGCCAGGAGGGCGATCTCGTCGGCGTCGACCTCGACGCAGTGGGCGCAGAGGAGGCCCGGGCCGAGCACGTCGGCCAGCGTCCCGACGCTCCGGGAGCCGCTCGGCTCGACGAGGACGTCCCGGCTCGCCGCGAGCGGGCCGGTTCCGTGCTCGAGCCATTCGTTCTCGTGCTCGCTCTCGGCGAGGTGCGTCCCGACCGGGATCCCGAGCGAGAGGCACCAGCGGTAGACCTCGAGCGAGCAGGTGTACGGGGCATGCGGCGAGACGCCGAGCCGCACGAGCGCGGTCTCCTCGACGCGCGGCCGCAGCTCCTCGAAGCGCCGCTCCGCCTCGCCGGGATCGGACCCGAACACCTCCAGGTAGACGATCGCGCGCAGGCCGAGCTCGTTCGCCGCCGCCGCGGAGGCCCCGGAGAAGCTGTAGTCGGCGGAGGTCGTGATCCCGGCGGCAAGCGAGTCGGCGGCGCCGCGGCGGGCGATCGCCACCATCTGCTCGTAGCCGAGTGCGCGCTTCCGCGCGATGTGCGTCGCGAGCCAGGCGCCGAACAGCTGCCCGTCGCCGAAGCCGGCGTAGACGGCGTACTCGAGGTGCGAGTGCGCGTTGACGATCCCCGGGATGATCGTCGCCCCGGCGAAGTGGCGTTCGGCGCGGCCAGGGGCCACCTCGACGATCCGCCCGTCGGCCCAGGAGACGAGCCCGTCCCGGATTGCCGGGCCGTCGACAGGGAGCACCCAGTCGGCGGAGATCGCCGCCGTCACGTCTCGAAGGCGGCGGTCTTCATCCGCGCGGAGCGGCGTTCGAGCAGCACCGCGAGCCAGATCGAACCCTCGAAGAGGAGCCACAGCGGCGCGACCTCGAAGAGCGTCGAGATCGGGTCGACGCCGGGCAGGCACAGGCCGACCACGGTGCAGATGAAGAAGCCCAGCCGCCGGTTCCTGCGCAGCTTGTCCGTGGTCAGGATCCGCAGCTGCGTCAGGCCGACCACGAAGAGCGGCAGCTCGAACACGATCGCCATCGCGATCAGGATGTTGACGCAGAAGCTGAGGAACGGCTTCGCCTGCGGTATGTAGTGCAGCTGCGCGCTGTCGTACCCGGCCAGGAAGCGCTCGGCGGCCGGGAGGACGACGAAGTAGCCGAAGGCGACCCCGGCGATCGCGAGCGCCGAGGCGAGCAGCGTGAACCAGCGCATCAGGTCCGCCTGGTTCTCCGAGACCGCCGGGATGAAGTACGACCACGCCTGCCAGATCAGGATCGGCAGAGCCACCACGACGCCGAACCAGATCGAGATCCAGAGGGTCGTCGTGAAGGCCTCGAGCGGGGCGAGCACGACGAGCTGGCGCTTCCCGGGCGGCAGGGTGAGCTCGAGCCAGTGGATCAGTTGGCCGTGGATCGCGTAGCCGACGATCGAGGTGATGACGAGCGCGCCGATGCAGACGAACAGCCTCGACCGAAGCTCTTCGAGATGCTCGACGAGCGACGCTTCCTCACCGTGGTCCAGGCGACGCGGAAGCCTTAGCCGCGGCACCCTCGGCATCGCGGGCTAGGAGACGTGCTCGGCTTCGCGCTCGGACCCTGCGTCGGGCGTCGCCGGAGCACTCGCATCCGCGGCGGGAGGCGCAGCCGGCGGGGCTGCCACCGGCGGCGGCAGCTCCGAGTGGGCCTCCATCCTGTTCTCGTTCCCGGGGGTGACGGAGTCCTTGAACTCACGCATGCCGGTACCGAGCGAGCGGCCGATCTCCGGCAGTCGCTTGGCGCCGAACAGCAGAAGCGCGACGAGCAAGAGCAGGATCAGGTGCGTTGGTGTGAGGAGGGATGTACCCATGGAGATGATCGTACCAGACCCCTGCCGGCGGCCCGGCGCGGCGCGCGGCTACGATTCGGTCGTCCGTGCGGCGTGTGGAAGCCCGCCGTCCCCGCTTTCGGAGGAGCGACGCTTGTCCTTACTGGAACTGAAGAACCTGCACGTTGCGCTCGAGAACGGCACCGAGATCGTCAAGGGCGTCGACCTCGCGGTCGACACGAACGAGGTACACGCGGTGATGGGCCCGAACGGCTCCGGGAAGTCGACGCTCTCGTATGCGATCGCGGGCCATCCCGCCTACCAGGTGACCGCGGGCCAGATCCTGCTCGACGGTGAGGAGATCACCGAGGCCGCCGCCGACGAGCGCGCGAAGAGGGGGCTCTTCCTCGCGTTCCAGTACCCGCACGCGATCCCCGGAGTCCGCGTGACGGATTTCCTGCGGACGGCGATCAACGCCACCAGGAAGGCGAAGGCGGGCGGCACCGACGACCCGATCCCGGTGCGCGAGTTCCGCGACGAGCTGTTCAAGCAGATGGACCGGCTCAAGGTCTCGAGGGAGCTCGCCTCGCGCTATCTCAACGACGGGTTCTCCGGCGGGGAGAAGAAGCGCGTCGAGATCCTCCAGATGGCGATGCTGAAGCCGCGGATGGCGGTGCTCGACGAGACCGACTCGGGGCTCGACATCGACGCGCTGAAGGTCGTCGCAGGCGGCGTCCAGGAGCTCGTCGGCCCCGAGATGGGCGCGCTCGTGATCACCCACTACAAGCGGATCCTGAACTACATCAAGCCGGACCACGTGCACGTCTTCGTGGACGGCCGGATCGTCGAGTCCGGTGGCCCGGAGCTCGCAGATAGACTTGAGGAGTCAGGGTACGAGCAATGGGGCGCTGCGAACGGCAACGGCGCAACCGAGGATGGGGGGTGAGCACCTAGATGGCACAGACCGAGAACGAGATCGTCCAGGAGATCGGTTCCGACTACGCCGACAAGTACGGCTTCCATACCCCGGACGCCCCGGAGGACTACTTCTTCAAGTCCGGCCGCGGCCTCTCGCACGAGCTCGTCGAGATGCTCTCCGAGCACAAGGGCGAGCCCGACTGGATGCGCAAGTTCCGCCACAAGTCGCTCGACTACTTCCTCGCCCGCCCGCTTCCGAGCTGGGGCGGAGACGTCTCCGGGATCGACTTCGACAACATCTACTACTACATCAGGCCGACCGAGAAGCAGGCCGACTCCTGGGAGGACCTGCCGGCCGACATCAAGGACACCTGGGACAAGCTCGGCATCCCGGAGGCCGAGAAGAAGTACCTGGCCGGCGTCGGCGCGCAGTACGAGTCGGAGGTCGTCTACCACAAGATCCAGGAGGATCTCTCCCGGCAGGGCGTGCTCTTCCTCGACATGGACTCGGGGCTGCGCGAGCACGAGGAGATCGTCAAGCAGTACTTCGGGACGATCATCCCGCAGAACGACAACAAGTTCGCCGCGCTGAACAGCGCCGTCTGGTCGGGCGGCTCCTTCATCTACGTGCCGCCGGGCGTCAAGATCGAGCTGCCGCTCCAGGCCTACTTCCGGATCAACGCCGAGAACATGGGCCAGTTCGAGCGCACGCTGATCATCGTCGACGAGGGCGCGTACGTGCACTACGTCGAGGGCTGCACGGCCCCGATCTACTCGAGCGACTCGCTTCACTCGGCGGTCGTCGAGATCGTGGTCAAGAAGGGCGGCCGCTGCCGCTACACGACGATCCAGAACTGGTCGAACAACGTCTACAACCTGGTCACCAAGCGCGCCGTCGCCTACGAGGACGCGACGATGGAGTGGGTCGACGGGAACCTCGGCTCGAAGCTGACGATGAAGTACCCGGCGATCTGGCTGATGGGGCCGCGCGCGCACGGCGAGGTGCTGTCGATCGCCTTCGCGGGCGCCGGCCAGCACCAGGACGCGGGCGGCAAGTGCGTGCACGTCGCGCCGGACACGACCTCGGTGATCACCTCGAAGTCGATCTCCAAGAACGGGGGCCGCGCCGGCTACCGCGGGCTGCTCCAGGTCGACAAGCACGCGGTCGGCTCGAAGTCGAAGGTCGTCTGCGACGCGCTGATCCTCGACGAGGACTCGCGCTCCGACACCTACCCGACGATCCAGATCGACTGCGACCAGGTCGACATCGGCCACGAGGCGACGGTCTCGAAGATCGGCGAGGAGCAGCTCTTCTACCTGATGTCGCGCGGCCTCAGCGAGGCGCAGGCGAGCGCGATGGTCGTCTCGGGCTTCGTCGAGCCGATCACGAAGGAGCTGCCGCTCGAGTACGCGATCGAGATGAACCGTCTGATCGAGCTGCAGATGGAAGGCTCCGTTGGCTAGGGAAGGCGCTGTTGGCTAACGCCGAGGCGGCGGCTCGCTACGCGGAGCTGCCGGTTCCGACCACAACCGACGAGGCCTGGCGCTTCACCGACCTGCGCGACTTCGACCCGGACGCGTTCGAGCAGGGGTCGGACCCCGCCGGGGTCGTGCCGGCGGCGGCGCGGTTCCTCGACCTGGACGTGGCCGGGATGGCCGTGGTCGGCGAGGCGGGGATCGAGATCGCCCGCGCGCCCGAGGGGATCCGCTTCGAAGCGCTCGACGAGGGCGACCCGCGGCTCTACTCGCTGGTCGGCTGGAACGAGAAGTTCTCCGCCCACAACGCCGCCGTCTGGAAGCACGGGCTGCTCGTCCACGTCCCGAAGGGCCTCGTGCTCGAGAAGCCGCTCTACGTGCGGATCGGGAGCTCGGTCGAGGGCGGCGCGCTCTTCTGGCGGCTGCTCGTCGTCGCCGAGGAGCAGTCCCGCTTCACCCTGATCGAGGAGTACGCCTCGGCGACCCCGGATCTCCACGCGTACACGAACGCGGTCGCGGAGCTCTTCGTCGGCCAGGCGGCGAAGCTCGAATACGTCTCGATCCAGAACCTCTCCCAGCAGACGTGGCACTTCGCCACTCACCACGCGCGCGTCGAGCGGGACGCCGAGCTCGACTGGGTCGCGGGCGGCTTCGGCTCGAAGAACGGGAAGATCAGGATCCAGAACGACCTCAGCGGCCCGGGGGCGACCTCGCGCGTCACCGGCGCGTATTTCGCCGACGGCGACCAGCACCTCGACTACGACACCTTCCAGGAGCACATCGCGCCCTCGACCGAGTCGGACTTCGCCTTCAAGGGCGCCCTGCGCGGGGCGGCCCGGGCGGTCTGGCGCGGGATGATCCGGGTCGAGGAGGACGCTCAGAAGACGAACGCCTACCAGGAGAACCGCAACCTGATCCTCTCCGACCACGCGCACGCGGACTCGATCCCGGGGCTCGAGATCATGGCCAACGACGTCCGCTGCACCCACGGCGCCACGATCGGCCGGGTCAACCGCGAGGAGCTCTTCTACGCGATGACCCGCGGGCTCTCCCGCGGCGAGGCCGAGCGCCTGATCGTGCGCGGCTTCTTCCAGGACATCCTCGACCGGATCGACCTCGAGCCGGTCCGGGACGCGCTCGGCGCCGCCCTCGAGGCGCGCATCCCGCAGGCCTAGCCGGCCGGGTGCGGCGGGGTCGGGTGGACGCCCTTCTGCAGCGACGGGTAGCCGCAGGCGGGGGCGATCAGGACGCCGCCGACGTTCTGGACCGCGCCGAAGCGGTGCATCTGCGTCCCGTTCGGATGGACGTACACGTCGACGGAGAAGATCCGGTCGACCTTCTTGTTCCTGGCGAAGGCGAGAATCTCGGGGATCGTCGGGAACTGGTCGGTGTAGGTGAGCTCGCGGACGGTCGGATCGGCGAGGTTCGCCGCCGGCGGGTCCGGTAGGAGGTAGCCCCCCGCCATCCGGAACCAGAAGCCGCTCTCTGCCTGCCAGAGCATCGAGTTGCCCCAGAAGCCGAACGGGAAGACGGCGACGTTCTCGTTCTGCGGGAAGCACTTGTAGGCGCCGTCGGTGAAGAACGCCCAGCGTTCGGGGTGCATCCGGAAGTCCGTGCGCCAGAAGGCGGGCAGGAGCGCCGCCATCGCGAGCAGGGGAAGCGCCCAGGCGATCCAGCCCCGCCGCGACGCGGTCCAGAGCGCGACGATCACAGCCGCCGCCAGCGAGCTGAAGAGCGCGATCCGGACCGGCAGGACGTTGTCGAAGATCGGCGCCCGGGCGACGACGCTCCACGGTAGCCAGAGCCGGATCCGGCCCCTGACCGCGACACCGGTGCCGAGCGTGACGAGCGCCGCCGTCCCGAGCAGGGCCAGGAGGAGCCGCGTCGTCGGCAGCCGCCACCTGCGCACCGCATACCAGGCGACGATCGCGACGGTGGGGAGCCCGAGGTAGGCGCCGCGCTCGGTGTCGCTGCCGCGGAAGTGAATCGAGATGCTGCCGAGCCAGCCGTTCGCCAGGTACGAGCCGCCGAGGGCGATCAGGTGGGTCGGGACGACGAAGTTGAGGAGGTCGCCGTCGAACGCGGCCGGGGCGCTGTTGACCGACCCGCCGGTGAAGCCGAGGACCGCGTAGACGACGAGCGGCGCCCCGATCAGGGCGCCGAGCGCGTAGGCGCCGGCAAGCGGCCCGGGGATAGCGCGAAGCCGGGGCCGCGCGCTCTTCACGATCGCGAAGGCGAGCACGAGCCCGACGAGGAGCGCCACCGTGACCGTGAACAGCACCTCGGTCGAGATCCACAGCTGCAGCCCGAGCAGGATGCCGAGCCGCAGGGTGAGGCTCCTCCCGCCGATCTCGCCACGCCCGAAGCGGATGACGGCGAGCGCGACGAGAGGCACGAGGAAGACGGCGGTCAGGTGTAGGTGGCCGAGCTCCTGGCCGAGCTCGTAGCTCGAGAACCCGAACAGGTAGCCGCCGACGAGCGCCGCCCAGAGCGACCCCGTCAGGTACCGGCAGAGGAGGTACGCCGTCCAGGCAGAGAGCGCCGGGGCGAGCAGCGCCGCGACGTTGTAGGAAGCCACCGGCCCGAAGAGCAGCGTGAGCGGCGCGAAGACGTAGGCGAGCCCGGGGACGGTGGTCGTCCAGGCGAGGTTGATCCCGTCGGGGGCGTAGATCGCGTGCGTGAAGAAGGGGTTCTGCCAGGTCGCGACCGCGTGCGGCCACCAGGCGAAAGCCCAGATGAAGATCTGCGGGTCGCGTCCCGTGCCGAGGATGTAGCGGCCGGGGTGGGGCAGGAGCGGCCAGCCGAAGAAGGCGAAGGCGACGGCGACGTAGCCCGCGAGGACGAGCGCGTTCGTCCTGGCTCGGCGCGTCACGCGACTGATCCTAGGCGACCGGTTCGGCGGCGCCCGCGCCGGCTCGGCGCCTCGGCGCTCAGGAGCGGACGAGCGGCTTGTACTTGATCCGGTGCGGCTCGAGCGCCTCGGCGCCCTTCGTCTCGGTCACCCAGTCGACGTACTCGCCCCAGCCGCCCTCGAACCAGACGACCTGCGAGTCGCCCTCGAAGGCGAGGATGTGCGTGGCGACTCGGTCGAGGAACCAGCGGTCGTGCGTGATCAGGGCGGCGCACCCGGCGAAGTCGAGCAGCGCCTCCTCGAGCGCCCGCAGCGTGTCGACGTCGAGGTCGTTCGTCGGCTCGTCGAGGAGGAGCACGTTGCCGCCGCTGCGCAGGAGCTTCGCGAGGTGGACGCGGTTGCGTTCGCCGCCCGAGAGCTGCCCGACCGGCTTCTGCTGGTCGCCGCCCCGGAAGTTGAACCAGCTCGTGTACTGCCGCGAGTTGACCTCCCGCCGGCCGAGCTCGATCGTGTCGTGGCCGCCGCTGATCTCCTGCCACACGGTCTTCTTCGGGTCGAGGCCGGCCCGTGACTGGTCGACGTGGGCGAGCTGCACCGTCTCGCCGAGCCGGATCGAGCCGGCGTCGGGCTCCTCTTGACCCGTGATCAACCGGAAGAGCGTCGTTTTGCCGGCGCCGTTCGGCCCGATCACGCCGACGATTCCGGCCGGCGGCAGGGAGAAGGTCAGGTTCTCGAACAGGAGCCGGTCGCCGAAGCCCTTGGTCAGGCCGCTGGCCTCGATCACCACGTCGCCCAGGCGCTGCCCGGGCGGGATGTGGATCTCGACCCGGTCGAGCTTGACCCGGTCCTCCTCGGCGAGCAGCTTCTCGTAGGCGCCGAGCCGCGCCTTCGACTTCGCATGCCGGGCGCGCGGGCTCAGCCGCACCCATTCCAGCTCGCGGGCCAGCGTGCGGCGGCGGGCCGACTCCTGCTTCTCCTCGACCGCCAGGCGCTCCTGCTTCTGCTCGAGCCAGGACGAGTAGTTGCCCTGGAACGGGAGTCCGCGGCCGCGGTCGAGCTCGAGGATCCAGCCGGCGACGTTGTCGAGGAAGTAGCGGTCGTGGGTGACGGCGATCACCGCGCCCCTGTAGTCGGCGAGGAAGCGCTCGAGCCAGTAGACCGACTCGGCGTCCAGGTGGTTCGTCGGCTCGTCGAGGAGCAGCAGGTCGGGCGCCGAGAGGAGCAGCCGGCAGAGCGCGACCCGGCGGCGCTCGCCGCCCGAGAGGCTGGTGACGTCGCGGTCGCCCTCGGGAAGCCGGAGCGCGTCCATCGCGCGGTCGAGGGTCGCGTCGAGCGACCAGGCGTCTCGCCGATCGATCTCGTCCTGGACCTTCGCCTGGTCGGCGAGCAGCGCGTCGTAGTCGGCGTCGGGCTCGGCGAAGGCGGTCGAGATCGCGTTGAAGCGGTCGAGCAGGTCCCGCAGCTCGCGCACCCCGTCCTCGACGTTCCCGCGTACGTCCCGGGCGGGGTCGAGCTCGGGCTCCTGCTCGAGCAGCCCTACGGTCGCGCCAGGGGCGAGCCGGGCCTCGCCGCTCGAGGTCTCCTCGCGGCCGGCCATGATCCGCAGCAGTGTCGACTTGCCGGCCCCGTTCGGCCCGAGCACGCCGATCTTCGCTCCGTGGAAGAACGAGAGCGAGATGTTCGCCAGCACCTGCCGGTCCGCGCCGTAGAACTTGTCGGCGCGGTACATCGAGTAGACGAACTCGCTCATCGGGGCCACGATAGTCGCCGGCGCGCCCGCGACCGGCCCGGAAGGCGGCTGGGTACAGTAGGTCCGTGGCCGTTTCCGTCCAGGGGGTGCTCGACGCCGCCAAGCTCCGCGCCGATTTCCCGATCTTCGAGCAGACGTTCCACGGGAAGCCGCTCGCCTACCTGAACTCGGCCGCCACCTCGCAGAAGCCGCGCCAGGTTCTGGACGCGATGACGGAGTTCTACGAGACGTCCTACTCGAACGTCCACCGCGGCGTCTACACCCTCGGCGAGCGCGCGACGGCCGGCCTCGAGGGCGCCCGCGAGAAGGTGCGCGCGTTCGTCAACGCCCCCTCCGAGCGCGAGATCGTCTTCGTCCGGAACGCGACCGAGGCGCTCAACCTGGTCGCCTACGCCTACGGGCTCGCGCGGCTCGGCCCCGGGGACGTGGTGCTCGCGACGCAGCTCGAGCACCACTCGAACTTCGTGCCGTGGCAGTACGTCGCCAACCGCACGGGCGCCGATTTCCGGGTCGTGCCGATCGACGATGCCGGCGACCCGCTCCTCGACGAGGTCTCCGGGCTCGAGAACGTCAGGGTCGTCGCGGCGAACGTCGTCTCGAACTCGCTCGGGACGATCGCCGACACGCAGCGCCTCGCCGCCTGGGCCCACGAGCGCGGCGCGATCCTCGTCTGCGACGCCGCTCAGGCCGCACCGCACGTGCGGCTCGACGTGCAGGCTCTCGGCGCCGACTTCATCGGCGTCTCCGGGCACAAGATGCTGGGGCCGAGCGGGATCGGGTTCCTCTGGGGCCGCACCGAGCTGCTGCTCGAGATGGAGCCGTTCCTGCTCGGGGGGCACATGATCCGCAACGTCGGCGACGAGCGGACGACCTGGGCCGAGCTGCCGGCGAAGTTCGAGGCGGGGACGTCTCCCCTGGTCGAGGCGGTCGGCCTCGGCGCGGCGATCGACTACCTCGAGGCGGTCGGGCTCGAGGCGATCGAGGCGCACGAGCACCGGCTCGCCGCGTACGCGATCGACGCCCTCCGCGACATTCCCGGCATCACGCTGTACGGGCCGCCCCCGGACCGGCGGGCCGGGATCGTGATGTTCGACGTCGAGGGCGTCCACCCGCACGACATGGCGCAGATCCTCGACCTCGATGGGATCGCGATCCGGGCGGGCCACCATTGCTGCCAGCCGTTGATGCGCAAGCTCGGAGTCACGGCGACGAGCCGGGCCAGCTTCTACCTCTACACGCTGCCGGAGGAGATCGACCGTCTCGCCGCGGGCGTCCGCAGGGCAAGGGAGCTGATGGCGTGAGCGAGTTCGACGACCTCTATCGCGAGGTGATCCTCGACCACTACAAGAACCCGCGCCACTACGGCCTGCTCGAGCCCCACGACGCGCACGCGGAGGGGCAGAACCCGCTCTGCGGCGACGAGGTGTCGGTCTCGATCAGGTTCGCCGAGGACGGGGAGACGATCGAGGCGATCGGGTTCGAGGGGCGCGGCTGCGCGATCTCGCAGGCGGCGACCTCGATGCTGACCGAGCTCGTGATCGGGAAGACGGCGGCCGAGGTCGCGGCGCTGCCGAAGGAGGAGCTGCTCGGCGAGGTCGGCATCCCGCTTACGCCGGTGCGGATGAAATGCGCGATCCTCGGGCTCGGCGTCGTCAAGGTCGCTCTCAACCGTGCGAAGGGGACGGCGCTCCCCGAGGAATGGCAGGGCCTCGACTTTGGCTGAGCTGGTCGTGGCCCCGCTCGCGGAGCTGCCGCCGGGGACGATGAGGCTGGTCGAGCGCGAGCCGGACCGGGTCGGCGTCTACAACTGCGGCGGCGAGCTGCTCGCGATCGAGGATCGCTGCACCCACGACGACGGGCCGCTCTGCCTCGGCAGCTGGGACGCCGAGGAGTGCACGGTCTCCTGCCCCCGTCACGGCGCGAGCTTCGACCTCAGGTCCGGGCGGGCGCTCACCCTCCCGGCGTACCTGCCCGCGCGGACCTTCCCGGTTCGCGTCGAAGACGGGACCGTGGTCGTCGACGTTGACGGCTGAGCTCCCCGGCGGCGACCGGATCCGCTGCTGGCCGGCGGGCGACCCGCTCTACGTGGCCTACCACGACGAGGAGTGGGGCCGGCCGGTTCGCGACGAGCGCGGCCTCTTCGAGCGGCTGTGCCTCGAGGGCTTCCAGTCTGGCCTTTCCTGGCTGACCATCCTGCGCAAGCGCGAGGCGTTCCGGGCCGCGTTCGCGGGCTTCGAGCCCGAGCGCGTTGCGGCCTTCGGCGGCGGGGACGTCGACCGGCTGCTCGGGGACGCCTCGATCGTGCGTCACCGGGGGAAGATCGAGGCGGCGATCGGGAACGCCCGGGCGACGCTGGCGCTGCGTGCTGCGGGGGAGCCGCTCCAGGAGCTGTTCTGGTCCCACCGGCGCGCCGGCCGCCGGCCGCCGCGATCGCCGGCCGACTGGCCCGCGGTCACGCCCGAGTCGGCCGCGCTCGCGAAGCGCCTGCGCGCGGCGGGCTTCCGGTTCGTCGGCCCGACGACCGCGTACGCGGCCATGCAAGCATGCGGGATCGTGAACGACCACCTGGAGAGCTGCTGGGTGCGCGAGGACGTCGAGCGCGCACGGGCGGGCTGATGCTCGACGAGCGCGTGCGAGGTGTCCTGCGGCGGCTCGAGGCCGAGACCGAGCGCGACGAGGCAGAGGGTCGCCCCCACTCGGAGCTGTCCCTTCAGATCGCCCCGACGAGCGGGGCCTTCCTGTTCGCGCTCTGCGCGGGGCGGCCCGGCTGCGAGGTGCTCGAGATCGGCGGCTCGCGCGGCTACTCGACGATCTGGCTCGGTGCGGCGGCGCGGCTGAGCGGGGGGCACGTCACCTCGCTCGAGGCCAGGTCGGAGAAAGTCGAGCGGTCGGCCGGGAACGTCGCCGAGGCCGGCCTCGGCGAGTGGGTGGACATCGTGCCGGGGGATGCCTTCGAGACGCTGGAGACGCTCGCCTGCCCCTTCGACGTCGTCTTCCTCGACGCCTGGAAGGACGACTACGAGGCGCTGTTCGCGCTCGCCCGGGCAAGGGTCGAGCCCGGCGCGGTCGTGGTGGCCGACAACGTCCTCTCGCACGAGTCGACCCTGGCCGCGTACTCGGCCGCGAGGCAGGCCGATCCGACGCTCGTGAGCGTCACGCTGCCGCTCGACAGCGGCCTCGAGGTGACGTCCGTCTTGACCGGCTGGCTACTATCGGGGTAACCGCGGAAAGGAGGTGGTCCGGTAGATGGAGATTTCCAGTACGGGCAGTGGAGGTACTAGCTCGTAGGGGCGTGTCCCCGGGACCTCGAAGGGGAATCGTCTAGCCAGCGTGGGGGATTTCGCGCAAGCGCGCCGCCGACAGGGAGTCGGCCGGAAGCGCCCCTACGAAATCCAAGCTAGGTACCGCAACGAAGGCCGCCGCAAGGCGGCCTTCGTTGCGGTTACGGGTATCTGCTCTCCGCGCCGGTTCGGCCCGGGCAAAGGTCAATCATGAGCAGAATTTCTCGGCGGAGCCGAGAAATTCTGCCAGTAGCGGCTCGGCGTCGGGCCTTGCTGGCCCTGGTACTTCGAGCCGATCGCGCCGGCGCCGTACGGGTTCGCGGCGGGCTCCGAGAGCTCCATGAACGAGAGCTGGCCGATCTTCATGCCGCGATAGATCGTGATCGGGAGGTTGGCGACGTTCGAGAGCTCGAGCGTCACGTGGCCGTCCCAGCCGGGGTCGATGAAGCCGGCGGTCGAGTGGATCAGCAGGCCCAGCCTCCCGAGCGAGCTCTTCCCCTCGAGCCTGGCGACCAGATCGTCGGGGAGCCGCACCCGCTCGAGCGTCGACCCGAGCACGAATTCGTCCGGGTGCAGGATGAACGGCTCGTCCTCGATCTCGACCAGCTCGGTCAGGTGCTCCTGCTCCTGCTTGACGTCGATGAACGGGTACAGGTTGTTCCGGAAGACCCGGAACCAGCGGTCGACGCGGACGTCGACGCTCGAGGGCTGCAACAGCGCCGGGTCGTACGGATCGATCTCGATCCGCCCCTCGGCGAGCAGGCGGGCGATCGTGCGGTCGGAGAGAACCACGCCTCCGATTCTCTCATGCGAAGCGCCCGGGGCCGGTCGCGAGCGCCGGCCGGTCGCCAGGGCCCCGTTGCGCCGGCGGCGCCAGTAGCTACGCTGGGTCGGTGGCCGCGACCCGCACGATCGACCTGAAGACCGAGATTCCGGGGCCGCGCTCCCGGGAGATCGGGGAGCGGATCGCGGGCTCGATCGCGAGCGCGCTCAGCGTCACCTTCCCGATCGTCGCCGGGTCGGCGTCCGGCGCGACGATCACGGACGTGGACGGCAACACCTTCATCGACTTCGCCGGCGGCGTGGGCTGCCTCAACGTCGGGCACGGCCACCCTGCGGTGGTCGCGGCCGCGCACGAGCAGCTCGACCGCTTCACGCACACCGACTTCACGATCGTGCCCTACGAGAGCTACGTCGCGCTGGCGGAGCGGCTCGCCGAGCGGGTTCCGATCTCGGGCCCGGTCAAGGCGGCGTTCTTCAACGCCGGTACCGAGGCGGTCGAGAACGCGATCAAGTTCGCCCGTGCGTTCACCGGGCGCCCGGCGGTGATCGCGTTCGAGGGGGCGTTCCACGGCCGCTCGCTGCTCGCGCTCTCGCTCACCTCGAAGGTGCACCCGTACAAGGCCGGGCTCGGGCCGTTCGCGCCCGAGGTCTACCGGACACCGTTTCCGCACGCCTACCGCGGCATCTCGGTCGACGACGCCCTGACCGCCCTCGAGCGCGCGTTCACGACGCAGGTTGCCCCGGAGACGGTCGCCGCGATCATCTTCGAGCCGGTCCAGGGAGAGGGCGGCTTCGTCGTCGCGCCCCCGGAGTTCGTCCAGGGTCTGCGCCGGATCTGCGACCGGCACGGGATCGTCCTCGTCGCCGACGAGGTCCAGACCGGCTTCGGCCGCACCGGCCGCTTCTTCGCCATGGAGCACACGAGCGTCGAGCCCGACCTGATCTGCGTCGCGAAGTCGATCGCCAACGGCCTCCCGCTCTCGGGTGTCCTCGGCCGCGCCGAGATCATGGACGCGCCCGTCCCCGGCGGCGTCGGCGGCACGTACGTGGGCAACCCGGTCGCCCAGGCGGCCGCGCTCGCAGTTCTCGACGCGATCGACGACGAGGGGCTGGTGGAGCGGTCGGCGGCGATGGGCGAGTCGATCCGCTCGCGCATGCTCGCCTGGCAGGAGCGCTGGCCCGCGATCGGAGAGGTACGCGGGCTCGGCTCGATGCTCGCGATCGAGCTCGTCTCCGACCCGGCGACCGCGAAGCCGTCCAGGGAGCTCGCGCACCGCGTGACCGACGAGGCCCTCCAGCGCGGGCTGCTCCTGATCACCTGCGGCGTGTACGGCAACTGCATCCGCGTCCTGGCCCCGCTCGTGATCAGCGACGCGGAGCTCGACGAAGCGCTCGGCGCCTGGGAAGGGGCGCTCGAGGCGGCTCTCGGCTGAGGTCTCGCGGGGAGCCCGTGCCACATTGATGGTCGGCGACGTCCTCGCAGGCCGCTACGAGCTCGAGCAGCTCGTCGGGGCCGGTGGCATGTCGAGCGTCTTCCGCGCCCACGACCGGGTCCTCGAGCGGACCGTCGCGCTCAAGGTGCTGCACGAGCGGCTGGCCGTCCAGGGCGACGTCCTCGAGCGCTTCCGGCGGGAGGCGAAGCTCGTCGCCGGGCTCTCGCACCACAACATCGTCGCCGTGATCGACCGCGGCGAGGACGAGGGCAGGCCGTTCATCGTCTTCGAGTTCGTCTCGGGCGAGAACCTGAAGCAGCTCGTCGTCCGCTCGGGGCCGCTGCCCGTCGAGCGGGCGCTCGAGCTCGCGATCCAGGTCGCGCGCGGGCTCGCCTTCGCGCACGAGAAGGGTTTCGTCCACCGCGACGTCAAGCCCCAGAACGTGCTCCTGAACGGGAACGGCGAGGCGAAGGTGACGGACTTCGGGATCGCCCGGGCAATCGACGTCCAGGACGGCGAGACGGCGACGGGCACCGTCCTCGGCACCTGCGACTACATCGCCCCCGAGCAGGCGCAGGGGCGCCGCGCCGACGAGCAGTCGGACGTGTACTCGCTCGGGATCGTCCTCTACGAGCTGCTCACCGGCGAGGTGCCGTTCAGCGGCGACAACTTCGTCGCGGTGGCGATGCAGCACATCAATGCGCCGCCGCCGCCGGTGAGCCTGCGCCGGCCCGAGGTGCCCGCGCGTGTCGACGCGGCGGTCGAGCGGGCGCTCGCAAAGGAGCCGGAGAAGCGCTTTGCCACGATGTCGGCGTTCTCCGGCGAGCTCGAGGCCTGCCTCGCCGAGGTCCGCGCCGGAGAGGACACCTCGGCGACCGGCATCCTGCCGGTGATCGCCAAGCCGCGCCGGCCGCCTCGCCGGCGCGGCTGGAAGGTGCCGGCCGCCCTCGCCGCGATCGCCGTCCTCGTCTGCGCCGCGCTGGTCTTCGCGCTCACCCGCGGCGGCTCGCCGAGCGGCTCGGCGGCGGTGGGGGCCCCGATCGCGCTCCACGGCGTCGCCTCCTACGACCCGTACGGGAACAACCACGTCGAGAACCCCCAGCTGGTCGGGAACGCGACGGACGGGGATCCCTCGACCTTCTGGTCGACCGAGATCTACCGCTACCCGGCCGGCGAGCTCGGCAAGCCGGGGGTCGGGCTCGTCCTCGACGCCGGCTCGGCCGTCACGGTGCACCGGATGACGGTGACCTCGACGACGCCGGGCTACACGGCGCTGATCGAGGCCGGCGCCGCGCCTGCCGGGCCCTTCCACGCCGTCTCGTCCGCGCACAAGGCAGGCGCGCAGGCCACCTTCGAACTGCGCGGAGGCCCGGCCCGCTACTACCTCCTCTGGATCACGAACCGCGGCGCGGCCCCCGCCGTCCGGATCGACGAGGTGACGGCCACCGCACCGTGAGCGGGCCCCGGCAGCGCCCGCCGGGGCCGCGAGGCTAGAAGACGAGGCCGCTCCGCCGCTCGTGGCGCTCCAGGGCAAGCTCGATCAGCCGCTCGAGCAGCTCGGGATACGGCGTTCCGGAGGCGGCGAAGAGCCTCGCGTAGACGCTCGTCGCGGTGAAGCCGGGGATCGTGTTCAGCTCGTTCACGAGCACCTCGCCGTCGCTCGAGCGCACGAACATGTCGACCCGCGCCATGCCCTCGCACTCGGTCGCGGCGAAGGCCCGCACCGCGAGCTCCTGCGCCCGGGCCGCCTGCTCGCGCGAGATGCGGGCCGGGACGACGAGATCCATCTCGCCCTCGTCGTACTTCGCCTCGTAGTCGTACCACGCGTTGTGCGTGACCACGATCTCGCCGGGCACCGAGGCCACCGGGTGCCGGTTGCCGAGCACCCCTACCTCGACCTCGATCCCGTCCACGAACTGCTCGACGAGCACCTTCTCGTCGTGGCGGAACGCGAGCGCGACGGCGGCGGCGAGCTCCGCCTCGTCGTGTGCCTTGCTGATTCCCACCGACGACCCGAGCCGGGCGGGCTTGACGAAGGCGGGGTAGCCGAACGGGTTCTGCGGCTCCTCGCCGAGCCGGAGGGTGATGTTGCGCGTGACCGGGATCCGGTGGTCGCGCAGCACCGACTTGAACACGTCCTTGTCCATCGCGACGGCCGAGGCGAGGACGCCGGCGCCGACATACGGGACGCCGGCCAGCTCGAGCAGCCCCTGCACCGTCCCGTCCTCGCCGAAGGGCCCGTGGAGCACCGGGAAGACGACGTCGACCTCGGCGAGCGTCGCCGCGATCGCGCGGCCGGGAAGCCGTCGATCGAGCGTGTCGCCGGCGGGGGAGTCGCCGTCGGCGAGGGCCTCGGGAGAGGGCGACTCGATCTCCCACCTGCCGCCGCGGTCGATCGCGATCGTGACGACCTCGGCCCCGAGCTCGGCGAGCGCGCCGGCGACGCTTCGGGCGGACGCGAGCGAGATCTCGCGCTCGCTCGAGCGGCCGCCCGCGAGGACCGCGATCCGGCGCCCGCTCACGGCGGCGGCGGCGGGGCCGACGTCGTCGTCGTGGTGGTCGTCGTGTCGGTGGTGGTCGTCGTCTCGGCGGTGGTCGTGGCTGCGGTGGTGGCCGCGGTCGTCGTCGCGGTCGTGGTCGGCGTTGCCGGGGTCGTCGCCGGGGTCGTCGCCGGCGTGGTCGTGGGCGTCCTGGTCGCGGTGGTGGTCGTGGTCGTCGTCGTCGCCACCGGCGGCGGGGTTACCGGCGGCGACGTTGCCGGCGTGGTCGTCGGGGTGGTCGGGGTGGTCGTCGTCGGCGCGGTCACGAGCTGGCCGACGGTGATCGTGACCGATGCGCCCTGCTGGAGGCTGCCGCCGGCGGGGCTCTGGGTCAGGACGAGCCCGTCCTGGGTCGGGTCGGTCACGTCCTGCTGGATCACGACCGGGTTGAGCCCCTGCTGCTTCAGCAGCTGCACGGCCGTGGCCTGGTCGTCACCGGTCACGCTCGGCACCGGGACCATCTTCGGGCCGGTCGAGACGGTGAGGGTCACCGTCGAGCCCAGCGGCACCAGCGTCCCGGCGGCCGGATAGGCCGAGATCACCTGGTCGACCGGGGCGGCGCTGCTCGCGTCCTTGCGCGCCGGCTGGAGACCCGCGCCCTTGACGGCGCTCTCCGCATTCGCGTAGGGAGCCCCCACGACCGTCGGAACCTGAACCTGTCGCGGGCCCTGAGAGACGTTGATCGTGACCGAGGAGCCCTTGAGCACCAGGGTGCCGGCGGGCGGGTCCGAGGCGGTGACCGTCCCCGGCGCGACCGTCGGGGAGTGGATGGGTCGCACCCTGGCCGTCAGGCCCGCGTTCGCGAGCAGCGAGCTCGCCTGCTGCTGCGTGAATCCGGTCACGGCCGGGACGGTCGTCTTCGGCTTGCCGCTCGAGACCGTGAGGATGACGGTGCCGCCCTTCGCGGTGTGCCCGCCGGGCTGCGGGCTCTGGCCGATCACGAACCCGCGCGCGACGGTGCCGTCGGAGGTGTAGACGAGGTGGGCCTGCAGGTCCTGGGCGGCGAGCTTCTCCTCGGCGTTCTTGTAGTAGAGGTCCCTGACGTCCTGGACCGTGATCGGCTGGTTGGAGTCGATCGCGGTCACGACCTTGTGGTAGATGAGGTACCCGCCGCCGGCGGCGATCGCGACCGCCAGCAGGCTGAGGAGCATCGGCCAGAACGAGCGGCGCCGCGGGCCCTCGTCGTAGAAGGAGGGCGGGCGGTACGCCGGAGGCGCGGGCGGGACCGGGCTGACGGCGGGCTGCGCGATCATCGTGTGAGCCGACGAGATGCCGCTGCCCGCGAGAACCTGCGTCATCGCGTCCTCCGTCTTCGAGGAGACGGCCGCGCCGCGGGCGACACGGGCGAGGTCGGCATCCATCTCCTCCGCCGAGGAGTAGCGCTGGTCGGGGTCCTTCGCGAGCGCGCGCATGACGACCGCGTCGAGGTCGTGCGAGATCTCGGGCCGGAGTTTCGAGGGCGGCTCGGGCACGGCCGAGAGGTGCTTCATGGCGATCTCGACCGCCGCGTCCCCGGTGAACGGGACCTTGCCCGTCAGCAGCTCGTAGAGGACGATCCCGAGTGAGTAGAGGTCGGAGCGCTGGTCGACCGGCTTGCCGCGCGCCTGCTCGGGGGAGAGGTACTGCGCGGTGCCGACGATCGACCCGGCCTCGGTCATCTGCGAGGCGCCCGAGCGGGCGATCCCGAAATCGGTCACCTTCACGCTCCAGTCGGGGCCCACGATCACGTTGTGCGGCTTGATGTCGCGGTGGACGATCTCGTGCTTGTGCGCCTCCGCGAGCGCGCTCAGGATCTCGCGCGCGAACTTGATCGCCGTCAGCGGCGGGGTCGGGCCCTTGCGGACGAGCAGCTCCTTCAGCGTCGGCCCGTCGAGGTACTCCATCGCGATGTAGTACGTCCCCTCGGCCTGGCCGCGGTCGTAGATGCGGACGATGTGCGGGTGGCTCAGGCCGGCTGCGTTGCGTGCCTCGCGCTTGAAGCGCTCCACGAACTGGTCGTCGCGGGCGTGGCGCTCGTTCAGCATCTTCAGCGCGACCTTGCGTCCGAGCTCCTCGTCCTCGGCCAGGTAGACCTCGGCCATGCCTCCCGACCCGAGCCGGCGCACGATCCGGTAGCGGGAGTCGAAGAGCCGGCCGATCAGGCGGTCGTCGAGGTCAGTGGCCACTGGTCTGGGGCGTGGAGCTCGGGGAGGTCGAGCTCCCGGAGGTCGAGTTCGACGGGGCCGGCAGGATGGCCTGCATCAGCTGCTTGGCGATCGGGGCCGCGATCGAGCCGCCGAAGCCGTTCGGCTGCAGCTCGACGACGACCGCGCCGGCGACGACCGGGTCCTCGGCCGGTGCGAAGAAGATGAACCAGGCGTCGTAGACGGTGTTGCACGAGCAGGTCTCGGCCGTGCCCGTCTTGCCGGCGACGACGACGCCCGGGATCTGCGCCGCCGTGCCGGTGCCGGCCTGCACGACCTCGACCATCATGTTCCGGAGCGCGGCCGCCGTCGAGGGCTTGGTCGCCTGGCGGAGCTTCTGCGGATGGAGCCGCTGGATCACCGACCCGCCGGGAGCGACGATCTTCTCGATCAGCGTCGGCTTCATCTCGAGCCCGTGGTTCGCGACCGCCGCGGCGACCATCGCCATCTGCAGGGGCGTCGTGAGCATCGTCGCCTGGCCGAAGGCGAGCCGGCCCGGATCGATCCGGGAGTACTGCGCCGCCGTCGACGGGTCGAACAGCTTGCTCCCGACGTAGGTTCCGGAGGCCGAGCGGGCATCGGACGGCGTCTCGAGCGGGGGCACCGAGTAGAACCCGAACTTGCGCGCCTCGTCGAGGATCCTCTTCGCCCCGAGCTTCTGCCCGATGTTGCAGAACACGGCGTTGATCGAGTGCTGGTAGGCCTCGACGAGGTTCACCACCCCGAAGGCCTCCGGGCCGCTCTGGTCGAGGGCGTTCGTGATCTTCTTCCCGTACTCGGTGCAGTAGCCCGGGTCGTCGAACGTCGAGCTCTGCGTGTAGACGCCGTCGTCGAGCGCGGCGGCGGCCGTGATCGTCTTGAAGATCGATCCTGGCGGGAAGAGGCCCTGCGTCGCGCGGTTCAGGAGCGGGGCCGCGGGCTCGGGCGCGCACGGGCTCTTCGTCGCCTGCACCTTCGCGTAGCCGGCCGGCTGCTCGATCAGGTTCGGGTTGTAGCCGGGGGTCGAGGCCATCGCGTAGACGGCGCCCGTCTTCGGGTTGAGCAGCACCGCGGCGCCGCACGTCCCCGCGAGCAGGCTCTCGGCGAGGCGCTGGACCCGGGGGCGGATCGTCAGCACGACCGAGTTGCCCTTGATCGTCGTGCCCTTCAGCCGCGAGCCGACGGCGTCGAGGAGCGAGCTGAGGTCGGCGTTCGCCCCGGTCAGGTAGCTGTTCAGGGAGTTCTCGATCCCGGCCCGGGAGCGGCTCTGGGTCGAGTAGCCGACGACCTGCGAGGCGAGCCCGTTCGTGGGGTAGGTGCGGAGGTACAGCGTCTGCCCGTTGATCTTCTTGCGGACGTTCGTCGCGAGCACGGTGGTGCCGTTCCCCGCGTAGATCACCCCGCGGTCGATCTCGAACTGGGCGACTCGTTGGATCTCGTTGTCCTCGCGGGCCGAGAGGCTCGCGCTCGCCCAGGTCTGCCAGTAGGTGGTTGCGACGATCAGCGCCGCGAGCAGGCCGAGCGCGACGAGCGCGACGCGTGAGATCTGACGGTTCATGAGGTTGAGTTCGCGCGATGTGAGACGAGCAGCAGCCCTGCCAGGAGCAGGAAGTTCGCCACGATCGACGAGCCGCCGTACGAGACGAACGGTAGCGTGATCCCGGTGAGTGGCACCAGCCTGAGGATGCCGCCGACGATCACGAATGTCTGCAGCGCGAACCCGAAGGTGAGCCCGGCGGCCAGCAGCTTCGAGAAGCCGTCGTCGACCTGGAGGGCGATCTTCATCCCGCGCGCGACGAAGACCATGAACACGAGCAGCAGCGCGGAGACCCCGACGAGGCCGAGCTCCTGCGCGAGGGCGGAGTAGATGAAGTCGGTATTCACGTCGGGGATGAGCGCCGCCCCCTGCGGAGTCGTGAAGGTCCCCTGGCCGAGTCCGGTGCCGGCGAAGCCGCCGTTGGCGATCGAGTAGAGCGACTTGACGAGCTGGTAGCTCTCGCAGTCCTGACGAAGGGCCATCGTCCCCGTCTGCGGGCAGAAGACCTTCTGGGTCGTCCAGGGATGGAGCCAGATCGTGACCCGCTCGGCGACGTGCGGGATCCTCCGGTCGGCGACGTAGCCGCCGACGAGGAAGAGCCCGCAGCCGACGGCGACGAACGAGAGCCGCGCGGTCGCGATGTAGAGCATCGCGATGAACACCCCGAAGTAGAGGAGCGCCGACCCGAGGTCGTTCGTCGCGACCAGCACGAGCATGGCCGCGGCCCAGATCACGAGGAGCGGGCCGAGGTCCTTGAAGCGGCCCTGCGCGAGCACCTCCCGCTTCTCGCGCAGGTAGGCGGCGAGGAAGACGATCAGGAAGATCTTCGCGATCTCGCCCGGCTGGAGCTGGAAGCCGCCGAAGTGAACCCAGAGCCGCGCCCCGTTGATCGTCTCGCCGATCACGGGCAGCCGCGGCATCAGCAGGAGCGCGATCGCCCCGACGCCGAACAGGTACTTGTAGGACTCGAGCACCCGGTAGTCGAAGCGGAGCCAGACGAGCGCGATCGCGAACAGCACGACGCCGATCACGATCCAGAGGCCCTGCTTGAACGCGTCGCTCGGCCCCAGCCGGTAGATCTCCGTCAGCCCGACCGCGGTCAGGAAGCCCGCCATCGGCAGCAGGTACGGGTCGGCGTTCGGAACGGTCGCGCGGGCGATCAGGTGCGCGGCGAGGTAGAGCCCCATGAAGAACCCGGCGTAGGCCAGCGACCCCCAGGAGACGACGGCCTGGCGGGCGATGTAGACGCTCGCGAAGCCGATGCCCGTGAGGGCGGCGACCGCCACGAGGTATGCGAGCTCGCGATTGCGTGCGCTCATCGGGCCCGCGCGCCGCCGATCATCTCGGCAGCTCCTCGAGGACGAGGAGGAGGATCAGCGCCACGAGCAGGACGATCACGAGCAGCCCGAGCGCGATCCGCGCGGTCGACGCCTGCGGCTCCCCGTCCGCGGCCGGCGCGGGCGGATGCCCGTTCGCCGCCTCGACGGGGTCGGCTTCCGGCGCCGTCTGTGCGAGCGCGTCCTGGAGCTGCTGGGCGGAGACGACCATCGTCACCTCCGCCGGCAGCCGTTCGATCTCCTCGGGCGGCATCACGCCGTCCTCGGGGTGCAGCGTGTCCTCGTCGTCCGGGTCGGGCACCGGCGGGGCCGCGGGCGGCGGCGCGGGCTCGGCGTCCGCGTCGCCGGCGGCCACCGCGAAGACGACGGTGGTGATGTTGTCGTCGCCGCCGCGGTCGTTCGCCGCCTTGATCAGCGCGCGCGTCGCCGCTTCGAGCTCGAAGCGGTGGCGCTGCAGGAGCTCGGCGACCGTGTCGGGGTCGACCATCGTGGTCAGGCCGTCGGAGCAGAGCAGGAAGACGTCGCCGTCATGTGCCTGAACCGTGAACGCGTCGACGTCGACGTCGACGTCGGTTCCGAGCGCCCGGGTGATCACGGAGCGCTGCGGGTGGATCTGCGCCTCCTCCGGGGTCAGCTCGCCGCGCCGAACGAGCTCGGCCACGAGCGAGTGGTCGTCGGTCAGCTGCTCGAGCTGGGCCTCGCGGAGCCGGTAGGCGCGCGAGTCGCCGACGTGGCCGATCACGACCGACCCGTCCGGCTGGAAGAGCGCGACGGTCATCGTCGTGCCCATCCCGGAGGCCGTCGCGTCGTCGATCGCCCGCTGGTGCACGCGCCGGTTCGCGGCCCGGATCAGCTCGACGACTCGCTCCTCGCCGCTCGCCGCCGGGTCGACCTCTCCGTCGAGCAGCGCCGTGGCGGCGAGGGAGGAGGCGACCTCGCCTGCCTGGGCGCCGCCCATCCCGTCGGCGACCGCGAACAGCGGCGGCGCGTGGACGTAGGAGTCCTCGTTGTGCCGCCGCTTCCGGCCGACGTTCGAGTCCGCCGCCGAGCTCGAGACCCTCATTTCTCGAACCTGAGGTCGGTCTCGCCGATCCGGACGACGTCGCCGGGAACGAGGCGGCGGCCGCCGCCTGCGAGCCGGATCCCGTTGACGAAGGTGCCGTTCGTCGAGCCGACGTCCTCGATGTAGACCCCGTCGCGGCGGGGCTCGAAGCGGGCGTGACGGGCCGAGGCGTACTCGTCGCCATCGATCGAGAGGTCGTTCTCCCCGCCGCGCCCGACGGTCAGCGCCGAGGAGTCGAGCGTGTAGACGTCGCCCTGCTCGAGCACCTCGCTCTTGACCACGACGAGCCGGCCGAGCTCGCGTGCGGCGGGCTGGGCGAGCAGGGCGGAGGCCTGTTGCGGCGAGAGGATCATCGATTCCTGGGGCAGGCGCAGGTCGCGGGCAGCCGAGCGCACGATGCGCCAGATGAACAGGTACAGCAAGACGAGGAAGGCGATCTTGAGAACAAGGAGGGCTGTCTCGACCTGAACCGACGCCGACGGCACGGGTTCAGCTCGGCTCCTCGGAGAAGGCGATCTCGGTCGACCCGAGCTTGAACGTCGTCCCGTCCTCGAGCGCGAGCTCCCTGACGCGCTTCCCGTCGACCTCGATCCCGTTGGTCGAGTCGAGGTCGACGAGGACGTACTCGGTGCCGGTGTGCCTGACCTCGGCGTGGCGGCGGGAGACGTTCGGGTCGGTGATCCGGATGTCGGCGTCCTTCGAGCGTCCGAGCACGAGCGTGTCGCGGCGGAGCTCGTGCCGCCGGTCGCCGACCACGAGCGCCGCCGCCGCAGCGGGCTCCGGCGCGGCCTCGGCCTCCTCGGGGGGAAGCTGCACGGGCCGGTAGACCATGGTCGCGCCCGGCTCCGGCTGCGCCGGCGGGGCGTCCGCGGGCGTGCGCTGTCCGCGGACGAGGCGGGTCGCGATCCCGAAGACGCCGACGTCGAGGTCGGCGTCGCTCTCGAGCTTCACGAGCGGCGGGGTCAGCAGGACGTAGCGCTCGCGGCGGGCGTGCTCGTGGAGGTAGTCCTGCAGCTCCTCGCACAGCTGAGGCTCGTAGTCGCTGAACTGCTCCCGATCGCTCGGGGCGAGATAGACGGTGTACTCGTTCGGGACGTAGACGCGCGAGACCGAGACGCTCCGGTGGTCGTCCATCTCCTTGACGAGCTTGCGCGCCAGCTCGACCGGCTGGACGCTCGACCGGAAGGCGCGGCCGAACACTCCCTCGAAGAGGGACTCGAGCTTCGATTCGATGCTGCGCAACACGCTCATCCAGGGGGCTTACCGCCGCGATCCAGTCTAGAGACACCGTCTGCCGCCCAGGCTACGTTTCGAGCAGCTTGATCAAGTACATCGGCTCGAAGCGGACGCTCGTACCGCTGATCCGGAGCGTCGTCGAGCGGTTGCCGGTCCGGTCCGCCTGCGATCTCTTCGCGGGCACGACCCGGGTCGGACAGGCGCTGCGCGGCCTCGGCATCAGCGTCCACTCGAACGATCTGGCCACCTACTCCGAGGCGCTCGGGCTGGCGTACATCGCCGCCGACGAGAGGGTCGACCGCGCCCGTCTGGCCGGGATCCTGCTCCGGCTCTCGGCGCTCGAGGGCTGCGACGGCTACGTGACCGAGGCGTTCTGCAGGCAGGCCAGGTACTTCCAGCCCCGCAACGGGAGGCGGATCGACGCGATCCGCGCCGCGATCGACGGCCTCGATCTGTCGGAGGTCGAGCGGGGCATCGTCCTCACCTCGCTGCTCGAGGCGGCCGACCGGGTCGACAGCACGACCGGCCTGCAGATGGCCTACCTGAAGTCCTGGGCGCCGAGGTCGTACGCCGATCTCGAGCTGCGGCTGCCCGAGCCCGTTCCCGGCCCGGCCGGAACGGTCACGCGGCTCGATGCGAACCTCCTCGCGCCGGAGCTCGACGTCGACCTGGTCTACGTCGACCCGCCGTACAACCAGCACTCCTACTTCTCCAACTACCACGTCTGGGAGACGCTCGTCCGCTGGGACTCGCCGGCGGGGTACGGGATCGCGAACAAGCGGGTCGACTGCCGGGAGCGCAAGAGCCGCTACAACTCGAAGCGCGGCGCCCCCGCCGCGCTCGCCGAGCTCCTTGCGGCCCTGCGGGCCCCCTGGCTGCTCGTCTCGGTCAGCGACGAGGGGTTCCACGCCGCGCCGGAGCTCGAGCGGCTGCTCGCCGCCCGCGGCCACCAGGCGCGGATCGACGTCGACTCGAGGCGCTACGTCGGCGCCCGGATCGGGATCTACAACCCGGCCGGCGAGAAGGTCGGCAAGGTCTCGCGCCTCCGGAACCGCGAGCACCTGTTCCTCGTCGGGCCGGACCGCGCTCTCGTCGAGGCGATCGCCGGCGAGCTTCAGGAGCGTGAGGCGAGGGCGATGACTGCTGCCGTCAGCCATGCGGCGGCGATTAGGGGCGCGAGCGCCGCGGTCGGGGCGAGGAGTGCCGTCGCGGCCAGCAAGGCGCCGCCTCCGGCAGCGGCCGCCCAGGGCCCGCGGCCGCGCAGGTAGGGCAGGGCCACCGCGGCCGCTGCCAGGACGGCCGCTTCGGCGAGCACGACCGGATGGCGGTCGAGCTCCCGCCAGAGCGCATAGGCGACGGCCGTGGGCCTGTTGCTGCCCGCGATCCCGAGCCCGAGCGGCGGCGCGGTGCCGTCGAAGGGCAGCCGGGCGTGGCGAAGCCCGGCGACGACCACGGCCAGCAGCACGGCGGCGGCCGCCTGGAGGCACCGCCGCAGGCTGCCGCGCGCCAGCTGGGCGACGAGGGGGATCAGCGCGAGCGCGGCCACCGGGCCGAGCAGGGGCCCGGCGACGAGGACGACGTTGCCGCGCGGGTCGGCCCAGGTGAAGAGCGTCCAGGCCGCGGCGAACGCGGCGAAGAGGAGGGCGAGCCCGAGCGAGATGTTCGCGAGGGGGAAGAACGTCGCCGCGAAGGCGAACGGGAGCGCCGCCCGCGGGACCGCGACCCCGATCGTGCCCGCGGCGACGGTCAGACCGAGCGGCCATCCGGCCGGGTAGAACGGGATCGTCGAGGCGACCCAGCCGGTCCAGGCCGCCGCCGCCGCTCCCGGCAGCAGGCGTTCGCTCGCCACCCTGGCGAGGTCGGCGCGGGCAGGGAGCGCGGGCGCCGCACGGCGCCGCTCCGGCTCGTCGGATCGCCGCCGCCGCCGGCGCGGCTCGGCGCGGAGGTCGGCCGCGAGCTCGGCGGCCCGCGGCCGGCAGGTCGGATCGGGATCGAGCGCCCGGTCGAGCGAGTCGCGGAGACCGGCGGGCAGGTCGGGGCGCAGCACCTCGATCGGAGGCGCGCCGGCCTTGATCCGGCGCGAGGTTCCCTCGCTGCTCGAGCTCCGGAACGGATGCCGCCCGGCGAGCGCTTCCCAGAGCATGACCCCGACCCCCCAGACGTCGGTGGCGGGGGTCGCCGGCTCCCCCCTGAGCCGTTCCGGCGAGATGTAGGCGAGCGTCCCCGGCACGTCGCCGATCGCGGTCAGCGTGTCGAACTCGGCCATCTGCGCGAGCCCGAAATCGAGCAGCCGGACGTCGATCGTGTCGGTTTCGGCCAGGAGCACGTTCGAGGGCTTGACGTCGCGATGGATGATGCCGCGGCCGTGGGCGTGCGCGAGCGCGTCGAGCACCTGCGCCGCGACCTCGACCGCTTCCCGGTCGCCGAGCTCCCGCGCTGCGAGCGCCTGGCGGATCGTGCGGCCGGGGACGTACTCGTAGGCGATGTAGATGTGGCTCGGGTCGCGCGCCAGCGCGTAGATGCGCTGGCAGCGCGGGTGGCGCAGCGCGGCGGCGGCGCGCGCCTCGCGCTCGGCCCGCTCGGCGACCTTTCCCTCGCGGGCGACCATCTTGAGCGAGACGTCGAGGCCGCTGCGCTCGTCGCGGGCGAGCCAGACGTGGCCCATCCCACCGGAGCCCAGCGGGCGCACAGGCCGGTAACGTCCAAGGATGAGCTCGTGTGCGAGCGCAGACGAGGTCACCTCCGCTTCTACTTCGCGCCCAGGAGAACTCCTTTGTCTGCCGAAGGGACGCGGTAGATTCGGCTAGCCATGGACCCACCCGACGACGACATCCAGTTCGACTTCTTCGACGACGAGCCGGCGACGGCGGAGACGCCCCAGACCTCGCGTGTGCGGCTGCCGCAGCGCGGGAGCCGCGGCCCGCGCCGCTCGTTCGCCCCCTCCCGCCCTGCCGCGCCGCTCGTCCGGTTGACGCTGCTCGTCTTCCTCGTCGTCTTCCTGGTGCTGATCTTCGGGCTCCTGATCGAGTCGTGTGCCGGGCAGTCGCGGCACTCGGTCTACGCGAACTACATCGGCAAGGTGACGACGATCGAGCAGCAGTCGACGCTCGACGGCAAGAACACGGTCGCGGCGCTGACCTCGTCGGGCCTGTCGGTTGCCCAGATCGTCAACAAGCTGAACGGCATCGCCGCCCAGGAGCAGCAGAACGTCAACGCCGCGCAGGGCCTCGTCCCGCCCGGCCGCCTGCGCCAGGAGCAGATGAACCTGATCCAGGCACTCCAGTTGCGCGTGAGCGGCGTCTCCGGCCTCGCGAAGGCCCTGCACGGCACGCTCGGTTCGAAGGTGAAGCCGGCCGCCGAGGCTGCGCTGCTCACCCAGCAGGCCTACCGGCTGCTCGCGAGCGACATCGTCTGGGCCGACCTGTTCCAGAAGCCGGTCGCCGACCAGCTCAAGCGGGAGGGCGTGCGCGACGTCGTGCCGCCCGGGTCCAGCTTCCTTGCCAACCCCGACCTGATCGTTCCCCAGAAGGCGATGCTCTTCCTGATCCAGCGGATCACCGGAACGAACAGCAGCAGCGGCGGCACGACGGTCAGCGGTCTGCACGGCACGAACATCGTCTCCGTGGCCGCGCTTCCGAACGGGTCGGGCGGGACGAGCCAACCGCTGACTGAGGGAACGCTGAACACCGTCACGACGAGCTCGAACCTCGTCTTCCAGGTGACGATCGCCGACGGCGGCGACTTCCAGGAGGTGCACATCCCGATCACGCTGACGATCGCCCGGCCGCAGAGCCAGGGCGGGCCGATCACGAAGACCGAGAACGTGCAGCTGATCGATCCCGGCTCGGAGGCCTCGGTGGTGTTCAGCGACCTCGGCCAGGTGCCGTTCGCGTCGCAGACCACGCTCACGGTCGACGTCGCGCCCGTCAGGGGCGAGACGAACACCACGAACAACCACGCCCAGTACAACGTGATCTTCTCGCTGCCCGGCTGACCCGTGCACGTCTCGGGCACCGTCGCCGTGCTGGTCGCCGTCGCCGGGATCGCGATCGGCGGGGCCGGGCTCGCCGTCGCCGCGGTGGCCCTGGTTCGGGTCAGGCGCCTGCGAGACGCCCAGAGGATGCTGATCGGCGGCGGGCGCAAGGACCTGGTCGAGTTCGCGGTCTCGCTCCAGGGCCGGATCGACGACCTCCACCGCGCGGTCGACGAAGTCGCGGCGGGCCTCGCCCGGGTCGACCGGCGCGTCGACGACACCGTCGCCAACACGGCGATCGTCCGCTACGACGCCTACGAGGACACCGGCGGCCATCAGTCGGCCTCGCTGGCGCTGCTCGACGCCGGCCGGACCGGGATCGTGCTGACCGCGATCCAGGGCCGCGACTACGCCCGGATCTACATGAAGGAGATCGACCGTGGCAAGCCGGCGATCGCCCTCTCCCCGGAGGAGCAGGAGGCCGTCGATCGCGCGATGGGCAGATAGTGCGGCCTCTCGTGAGGTTCCACCGGAAACGCGGCGTGTTGGACGCTGCACTTGCGCCGCTCCGCGCCGCGCTGCCGGGCTTTGCCCGGCAGCGCTCACCGGCGCGACGAGGAGACCGCGCAGTCCCCGGCAAGGAAGCGCCGCCCGCGCCTAGCGCGGGCAAGTTTCTGTGCCTCAGCAGGTCCGGTACTTTTCGGACGAGGTGCAGCAGGTTCTCGTCCTGAACGCCAGCTTCGAGCCGCTGAACGTGTGCTCGCTGCGCCGCGCGCACGTACTCGTCTTCAAGGGCAAGGCAGAGGTGGTCGAAGAGCTCGACCGACCACTCTGCTCGGCCACGGCGAGGTTCCCGTGGCCGCACGTCATCCGGCTCCTCAGCTACGTGCGCGTCCCCCGCATCGTGCAGAGGAAGATCTCGCGGCGGGCGCTGTTCGCGCGTGACGGGTGGCGCTGCGTCTACTGCGGCACCGCCGGCGGGCGCCTGACGCTCGACCATGTGATCCCGCGCTCCCGCGGCGGCGACTCGGTCTGGGAGAACGTCGTCACCTCCTGCGCACCGTGCAACCTGCGGAAGGGCAACCGGCTGCCGCACGAGGTGCAGATGGAGCTCCCGCACGCACCGCGCGCGCCCGCGCCGGTGCTGTTCATCCGGCTCGCGGCGCCGAAGATCCCGCAGCGCTGGGAGCAGTACCTGGCGGCGTACTCGGCCGCGAGCGCGCCGGCAGCCGCCTGACCGGCTCTACCCGAGGTCGCGGGGGAGCTCGTCGTGCTGCTCCCACTCGGACCAGGATCCGGCGTAGAGCCGCCCCTCGCGTCCGGACAGGTACAGCCGGTGGAGCGTCGCGCAGGCGCTCACGCCCGAGCCGCAGTAGGCGACGAGCTCGCCTTCCGGCAGCGCGGGCAGCGGCTGGTTCCAGGGTGCGTTGACGGCTCCCGGGATCCGGCCCGGGAGCCGGTCGATCGGGTTCGGCTCGCCGCGGTAGCGCGCGGGCAGGCGCGAGTCGACCAGGACGAGCTCGTCCAGCCGGCCCGCGAGCTCGGGCAGCTCGATCGTGTCGCCCGCCCTCGGCCGCGCCCGGAACAGCGCGGGCTCGACGGCGTCTTCACCCGTCGAGAGCGGCCCGCGCCAGCCGGCGAGGTCGAGCACCGCGCAGGCGTCATGACCGAAATGCCGCAGCAGCCACCAGAGCCGTTCGGCGCTGCCGATCGAGCCGTAGGCGACGACGAAGGTCCCCGCGTCGATCCCCACCCGTCCCGCCGCCCGCGAGAAGTCGTCTGCCGCCGGCAGCGGATGCCGCCCGCGCTCGCCGGGATCGCCGGAGAGATCGCGCTCGAGATCGAGATACACGGCCCCGGGAACGTGCCCCGCAAGGTACTGCTCCCACCCCCACCCGGGATCGTCCAGCGCCCAGCGACAGTCGACGAAGAGATACCGCAAGCCCGCATTCTCTCCGATCAGGAGACGCCCGGCGGACTCGGCGAGGCGACAGCCTCTCGGATTGCGCAAGCCCGGGTGCGGACCTGGCGAGGCGCAAGCCGAGCCAGGGACCAGGCCTTCCGGTCCGCCGTCACCCGAGCCCTCACCCGGGAGGCCGCCCCCGCTTGCGCCCGTACGGCCGTAGGCGGGGGTGCCGGCTTGCCGGCACCCCCGCTGGAGCAGAGGGTCGCCCCCGGCAGCGGCCCCGAACCACACCACCAGCCGCAGACCGCTCCCGGGAAGAAGGGGGCCCGCGGGGGAAACCTGGTTTCCCCCGCGCGACTAAGCGTCGTAGTACAGCGCGAACTCGAGCGGGTGGGGGCGGAGCCGAACCGGGTCGACCTCGTTCTCCCGCTTCCAGTCGATCCAGGTGCGGATCAGCCCCTCGCTGAAGACGCCGCCCTTGAGCAGGAAGTCGTGGTCGGCCTCGAGCGCGTCGAGGGCCTCCGCGAGCGACCCCGGCACCTGCGGCACCTCGGCCCCGGCCTCCTCGAAGAGGTCGTAGTCGGCCGGGGCGCCCGGGTCGAGGCCCTTCTCGATCCCGTCGAGGCCGGCGAGCAGCATCGCCGGGAAGGCGAGGTAGGGGTTGGCGGTCGCGTCGGGGCAGCGGAACTCGATCCGCTTGGCCTTCGGCGAGGACGAGTAGACCGGGATCCGGATGCAGGCGGAGCGGTTGCGCTGCGAGTAGACGAGGTTCACCGGCGCCTCGTAGCCCGGCACGAGCCGGCGGTACGAGTTCGTCGTCGGCGCGGCGAAGGCGAGCAGCGCCGGGGCGTGGGCGAGCAGGCCGCCGACGTAGCCGCGGGCGGTCGCCGACAGGCCGGCGTACCCCGAGTCGTCGGCCATCAGCGTCTTGCCGTCCTTCCAGATCGACTGGTGGCAGTGCATGCCGGAGCCGTTGTCGCCGAAGATCGGCTTCGGCATGAAGGTCACGGTCTTGCCGGCGCGCTTGGCGACGTTCCGCGCCACGTACTTGTAGGTCATCAGCTGGTCGGCCATGCGGGTGAGCGGGGCGAAGCGCATGTCGATCTCGCACTGGCCGGCCGTCGCGACCTCGTGGTGGTGGTACTCGCAGGCGATCCCGAGGCGCTCGAGCGTGAGCACCATCTCGCTGCGCAGGTCGTGCAGGGTGTCGTGCGGCGAGACCGGGAAGTAGCCGTGCTTCTCGCGGATCGTGTAGCCCCCGCCAGGGTTGCCGGAGTTCCAGTAGCCCTCGCCCGAGTCGACCTCGTACCAGGCGCGGTTGGCGGTCAGCTCGTAGCTCACGTCGTCGAAGACGAAGAACTCCGCCTCGGGGCCGAAGTAGACGATGTCGGCGATGCCGGTCGAGCTGAGATAGGCCTCGGCGCGCTGCGCGATCAGGCGCGGGTCGCGCTCGTACGGCTCGCGGGTGATCGGGTCCATGATCCCGCAGAGGAGCGAGAGCGTCGTCGCCTCGGTGAAGGGATCGAGGATCGCGCTGCCGGGGTCGGGGATCAGGAGCATGTCCGACTCCTGGATGCCCTTCCAGCCGCGGATCGACGAGCCGTCGAACCCGAGCCCCTCCTCGAACGCGTCCTCGTCGATCGCCGAGAGCGGCAGCGAGACGTGCTGCCAGGTCCCGAGCAGGTCGGCGAACTTCAGGTCGACGATCTCGACGCCGGCTTCGCGCGCGAACTCGAGCGCGTCGCCGGCGCTCTTGCCGGCCGCATCCGAGCCGTTCGACAGGTAGTGCTTCTCGTTCGACATCCCGATCCTCCCGCGGATTGGTCCAATGAAAAAGGCCCCACGACAGCCCGGTCAGGTCGTTCCACCGGGGTCGCGAGGCCTCGTTGCCTCCGCGGGCGCCGTCCCGGCGCCGCGCGTGAGCCACACGTTAGCCGGGACCGTCTGCGAGCGCAACCGCCTACAGGAAGGTGCGGATCGAGTCGCGCTCGATCCGGAGGCCGATCACCCTGGTGCCGCCGTCGATCTGCTCGATCGTCTCGGCCGGGACGAGGCGCCGGCGCCGGGCGAGGAAGCCGGAGCGGACCGAGAGCGCATCCGGGGTCTCGGGCGAGCTGCCGTACATCGGGCACTCGACCCGCCCGACGACACGGCCGCGGGCGTCGGCGACCAGGTAGCCGGTGGTGTGCCGCAGGTCGAGGGCGAGCGCGTTCACGTCTGGAACCTATTCAATGCAGATGTCGGAATCCCCCTTCGCCCCGTAAGAAGTCTGTAAATCATCGCTACGAGCGGCGGGCGGGAGGCTCGTCGGGGGCGGCATGCAGGCTGAGCGTACGCTCTCTCGCGGATGGATCGGCGCGAACGCCACGTCAAGCTCCTCACCGACACGATCGAGGCCGTCAACTCGAGCCTCGACCTCGAGGAGGTGCTCTCGCTGGTCGCGACCAAGGTCGCCGACGCCCTGGACGCCGACGCGTGCTTCGTCTACCTCTACGACCGGCGCGCCGGGGAGCTGGTGCTCCGGGCCACGCACGGCACCGACGTCGAGCAGATGACGCAGCGGCCGCGAATGCGCCCCGGCGAGGGCATCACCGGCTCGGCCGCCGAGGCGCGGGCGCCGGTGATGATCGCCAGGCAGGCGCATCTCGACCCGCGCTTCAAGAACTTCCCGAACCTGCCCGAGGATCAGTACGAGTCGATCCTGGCGGTGCCGATCCTCGCCCGCGGCGAGCGGCTCGAGGGGGCGCTCAACATCCGCACCCGCAACCCGCGCTCGTTCTCCGAGGACGAGATCGACCTCCTGCTCGCGATCGCGGCCCAGGTTGCGCAGTCGATCGAGCACGCGAAGCTCTACGAGGAGGCGCAGCGGCGCGTGCACGAGCTGGAGGCGCTGGCCCGGATCTCGGAGGCGGTCTCCGAGTCGCTCTACCTCGAGGAGTCGCTCGAGGCGATCGTGAAGACGACGATGGATGCCCTCTCGGCCACGGGCGCCGCCCTCGTGCTCGAGGACGGGGCGATCGCGTGGCCCGAGGGCCGCGCGGACGCGCACGCGATCCGGCAGCCCCTGCGCTGGCGCGGCCGCCAGATCGGCGAGCTGGTCGCCGACCGCGCGTCCCCGTTCACCCAGCACGACCGCGAGCTGCTCGCGTCGATCGCACAGCAGGCGGCGGTCGCGCTCGAGCACGGGCGCGCGGTGATGCGCGGCGTGCTCGCCCAGGAGATCCACCACCGGGTCAAGAACAACCTGCAGACCGTCGCCTCGCTGCTCCGCCTGCAGGCGCGCGATGCCGAGAACGTCGATCCGCGCAAGGCGCTCGAGGACTCGGTGAACAGGATCCTCGCGATCGCGGCCGTGCACGAGGTGCTGACCGAACAGCGCGACGAGGACGTCGACCTGGCCGAGCTGCTCGGGCGGCTGCGCGCGATGCTCGTGCAGGGGGTGGGCGCGAGCCGCGAGGTGAGCGCGGAGCTCGAGCCGGTCTCCCTGGCCGGGCAGCGCGCGACCGCCCTGGCGCTCGTCTTCTCGGAGCTGCTCGGGAACGCCCTCGAGCACGGCGGCAGGCACGTCCGCGTGCGCCTGCAGGCCGACGGCGGCGAGGTGGTGCTCGAGATCGTCGACGACGGCCCCGGGATCGGCGAGGAGCATCACCGGGGCACCGGGCTCTCGATCGTGCGGGCGCTCGTCCGGGACGAGCTGCGCGGGACGCTCGAGCTGCAGGGCGGTGGCGGCGGCACTCGCGCCGCCGTCCGCTTCCCGCGCTAGGGCGCCCAGAACTCCTCGAAGGCGGCGGGGTCGGTCGGTACCGCGAGGATCTCCTGCCAGCGCCCGTCGTGGAGGGAGATCAGCAGCACCTGCTCGATGTCGATCTCCCGTCCCGGCCGCCGGCCGCTCGCGTTGTACACGGCGACGGCGTGGCCGTCTCCGGCGAGCGCCCAGCGGAGCTCGCTCCGGTAGCTCCCCCGGGTCAGCCGGCGCGTCTCGCGGAACAGCTCGAAGATCTCGGCGCGCCCGCGGTATTCCCCCGACACGGGAGCGGCGCCTGCGACCCGCCAGACGGCGTCCTCGGCGATCACCTCGAGCAGCGCGCGCGCGTCCCCGCCGGCGAAGGCCGCGAACACCCGCCGGATGTCCTCGAGCGCGCCTATCGCTCGAGTGGAGCCATCGTCAGCCCGTACCCCTCGAGCTGGGCGTGGTACAGCTCTGCCGCCTCACGGTGACCGGACCAGACCACGGCCCGGCCCGCGGTGTGGATCTTCGTCGCGAGCCGCATCCCCCTGTCGTAGTCGACCCCGGGGATCGTCTGGGCGAGGGCGAACGCCACGCCCTCGAAGGCGTTGTGGCTGTCGTTCAGCACGATCACGCGCCAGGCGTCGCCGCTGCCGGAGCCCGTGCTCCGTCGTTCGCGCTCACGCGGCGGCGTGACGGTCGTCGTCATGACGGCTCAAAGGTAGCGATCACCGCCTCGGCGATCACGCGCAGCGGCCTCCCGGAGACCTGGCTCGCCTTGCGCAGGCGCGCGAAGGCGTCGGCCTCCGAGAGCTTCTCCTTCTCCATCAGCAGCCCCTTCGCGCGCTCGATCGCCTTGCGCGCCACCAGCGCCTCCGCGAGCGAGTCCGCCTCGGCGCGCGCCGCGACGAGCTCCTCGTGGCGGGCACGGGCGGTCTCGATCGCCGGCACGACGTCCTGCTCCCTGAAGGGCTTCACGAGGTACCCGTAGACGCCGGCCTCGGCGGCCCGGTCGACCAGCTCCCGCTGGCCGAACGCGGTCAGCATCACGATCGGAATCGGCCGCTCCTCGAGGATCCGGCGCGCCGCGTCGATCCCGTCGAGCCGGGGCATCTTGACGTCCATCACTGCCAGGTCGGGCTGCTGCTCCCGGGCCAGCGTCACCGCCTCCTCGCCGTCGCGGGCCTCGGCGGCGATCTCGTAGCCGGCCCGTTCGAGCAGGCCGCACAGGTCGAGGCGGATGATCGTCTCGTCCTCGGCCACCAGGATGCGCATCGCGTCGAGTCTAGATGCTGGCCGGCGCCGCCGAGCCCGCGGGTCACTGCGGCTGCCCGAACAGGCGCTCCCAGCGCGCCAGCAGCGCGGTCAGCTCGTCGCGGGCGGCCCGGTGGGCGGCGACCAGGTCGACGTTCGTCCAGTCGTCTGCGAGCCTGCGCTCGAGCCCGGCGACGCGCTCCTCGGCGCGGCCGATCTCCCGCTCGACGAGCTCGAGCGGCGTCGGGCCGGGGCGCGGCTCCCGCTTCGGCCGCTCGCGGCGCGGACGGGGGGGCGGCTCGGAGGGCTGCTCGGGCTCCCCACGGCGCAGGTACTCGGCCCACCCGCCGGCGTAGGAGACGAGGCGGCCGGCCTCGATCGCGAGCAGCCGGCCCGAGACCGCGTCGAGGAGCGCGCGGTCGTGCGTGACGAGCAGCACCGTCCCGGGGAAGGCCTCGAGCGCCGCCTCGAGCGCCTCGCGGCTTGCGAGGTCGAGGTGGTTCGTCGGCTCGTCGAGGACGAGGAGGTTCGCGCCGCTCGCGACGACGAGCGCCAGCGTCAGCCGCCTGCGCTCGCCCCCGGAGAGGGCCGTGACCGGCTTCTCGTGCTCCTCCCAGCCGGAGAAGAGGAAGCGGCCGAGCAGCTTCTGGGCGTCGGGGCGGCGCAGCCCGGTCGCCGCGACCGTGGCGTCCAGGACCGAGCCGCGCTCGTCCAGCTCGGCCTCGTGCTGCGAGAAGTACGCCGGCTGCACGTCGTAGCCGAGCTTCACGCGACCGGCGTCGGGAGGCCGCAGGCCGAGGATCGTCTCGAGCAGCGTCGTCTTGCCGGATCCGTTCGGGCCGACGAGCGAGATGTGCTCGCCGCGCTCGAGTGCGAAGGACGCATCCCGGAGGAGCTCCTTTTGGCCGGCGCGGAGCGCCAGCCCCTCGGCCTCGATCACCACCCGCCCGGACCGCTTGGGCTTCAGGAACTCGAACCCGAGCGCCCGCGCCGGCGGCGGGCCGGTCTCGACCATGTTGGCTCTCAGCCTGTCGATCTGCTTCTGCTTCGACTTCGCCTGCCTCGCCTTCGTGTTCTTCGCGCCGAAGCGCTCGACGAACCGCTCGAGCCGGGCGATCTGCTCGGCGTCCCGCTCGGCCGTCCGGGCCGCGTGGATCGCCCGCGCCGCCTGCTCTCGCCGCCACACGTGCCACTGGCCCGGGAAGGACACCGAGCGGCCGCGGTCGAGCTCCAGCACCGCCGTCGTGACGGCCTCGAGGAACCAGCGGTCGTGGGCGACCAGGATGACGCCGGCGTCGATCGTGCGCAGCAGCTCCTCGAGCCACTCGATCGTCTCGATGTCGAGGTGGTTCGTCGGCTCGTCGAGCAGGAGCAGGTCGGGCTGGGCGGCGAGGGCGCGGGCCAGCGAGGCGCGGGTCAGCTCGCCGCCCGAGAAGGTCGAGAGCGGCCGGTCGAGGTCGCTCTCGGAGAAGCCGAGCCCGCGCACGACGGAGGCGGCGCGGTCGCGCCAGTCGTAGCCGCCCGCGTGCTCGAGGCGGTGCTGGGCGTCGGAGTAGCGGGCCAGCGTGCGGCGGTCGTGGGCCCCCGCCTCCATCTGCCGCTCGAGCTCGCGGAGCTCCTCCTCGACCGCGGCCAGGTCGGCGGTGCCGCCGAGCACGTAGTCGCGCAGCGGCCGGGAGCTCGTCGCCGGGGGCCGCTGGTCGTGGAGCGCGACGCGGGCGCCTTTCTCCCACGCGAGCTCGCCGCCTTCGAGCGAGATCTCGCCTGCGAGCGCGCGCAGGAGCGTCGTCTTGCCGGCGCCGTTCGGGCCCGCGAGCGCGAGCCGGTCGCGGCGCTCCACCTTGAAGGACACGCCGTCGAAGAGAGGCGTCCCGGAGAGCTCCTTGCGGAGGTTGGAGGCGATCACGATTGCCATGCCGCCCCTATTCAAGAGGAGCGGCGGGGCGGCGGCGTGCGCTGACCGTGGCATGATCTCGCTGCGGGTCGACAAGGAGGTTCGGAGTGAAGGTCGCGGTCGCGTTCGATCACCGGGGGGTCGCCCTGCGGGAGGCGGTTCTCGAGGCCCTCGCCGGCCACGAGGTCGTCGACCTCGGCACCCACTCGAGCGAGGTGCGGATCGACTACCCCGACAAGGCGCGCGAGGTCGCCGAGGCGATCCTCGGGGGCCGGGCGGAGCGCGGGGTGATCGTCTGCGGCTCCGGAGCCGGCGCCGCGATCGCCGCCTGCAAGGTGGCCGGGATCCGCGCTGCGATCTGCCACGACCTCTACAGTGCTCACCAGGCCGTCGAGCACGACGACATGAATGTCCTCTGCCTCGGCTCGGAGATCGTCGGCGCCTCCGTGGCGCAGGAGCTCGTCGGCGTCTTCCTGGCGGCGCGCTTCGACGGCGGCGAGCGGTACGTGGCGCGCCTGGAGAAGGTGGCGGCGATGGAGAGGGGGATGAGAGATGGTTGAGTCGCGGTTGCACGAGGTGGCCGCCCGCGGGCAGTCGGTCTGGATCGACTTCCTGTCGCGCGAGCTCGTCCACTCGGGCGAGCTGAGGCGGATGATCGAGGAGGACGCCGTCAGCGGGCTGACCTCGAACCCGTCGATCTTCCAGAAGGCGATTGCGGACGGCGCCGACTACGACCGGCAGATCAGGGCCTGCCTCGAGGAGACCGACGATCCGCGCAGGATCTTCTTCGAGCTCGCGGTGACCGACGTGCGCGACGCGTGCGATGTCCTGCGGCCGGTCTGGGAGGCGACGAACGGCCTCGACGGGTATGTCTCGCTCGAGGTCGATCCGGGGCTGGCGGCCGAGACCCGGGGGACGTTCGACCAGGCCGTCGAGCTGCACGCGCAGGTCGCGCGCCCGAACCTCTACATCAAGATCCCGGCGACTCCGGAAGGGCTCCCCGCGATCGAGGACTGCATCGCGACGGGCGTCTCGATCAACGTCACGCTGATCTTCTCGCTCGCCCGCTACCGGGCGGTCGCGGCCGCGTACCTGCGGGGGCTCGGGCGCTTCGCCGCGGCCGGGGGCGACCTCTCGACGGTCAGCTCGGTGGCGTCGTTCTTCGTCTCGCGGATCGACACCGAGACCGACCGGCGGCTCGCGGAGCTCGGCAACGTCGAGCTCCAGGGCAAGCTCGGGATCGCCAACGCGAAGCTCGCGTACGAGCACTTCCGCGCGGCGTTTGCCGGCCCCGCCTGGGAGCGGCTCGCCGCGCAGGGCGCGAGCAGGCAGCGCCCGCTCTGGGCCTCGACCTCGACCAAGAACCCGGCCTACCGCGACGTCATGTACGTCGAGGAGCTGATCGGCCCCGAGACGGTGAACACGATGCCGCCGGAGACGGTGACCGCCTTCCAGGATCACGGCGAGGTGCGCGGCGACACGGTGCTCGAGGGCCTCGACGAGGCCGGGCGGCTGCTCGCCGACCTCGAGGCGGCGGGGATCGACTACGACGACGTCGTCGGCCTGCTCGAGGTCGAGGGCGTGCAGAAGTTCGCGGACGCCTTCGACGAGCTGATCGCCGGGATCGAGGCCAGGCGTAGCGAGCTGGCGGCGACGTGACCACCGAGCGCCGGGAGCTCGTGGCACGGATCTGGGCGCGCGACCCGACGGTCTGGACGGGCAAGGACGAGGCGCGGTGGCTCGGCTGGCTCGACGAGCCGTCCCGGATGCGCGAGAGCGCCGAGCCGCTGCTCCGGACGGTCGAGGACGCCGCCGGCGAGGCGGTTGCGATCGTGCTGCTCGGGATGGGCGGCTCGTCCCTCGCGCCGGAGGTGCTCCGGCGGGCGTTCGGCTCGCAGGTCTTCCACGTGCTGGACACGACGCACCCGCAGGCGATCCGGGACCTGCAGGCGAGCCTCGACCTCGAGCGGACGCTGTTCGTCTCGGCGTCGAAGTCGGGGGGCACGCTCGAGACGCGTTCGCACACCGACTACTTCTGGAGGCTCGCGCCGCACGGCGACCGGTGGCTCGCGATCACCGATCCGGGGTCGGAGCTCGCCGCGCTCGCCCGCGAGCGGAAGTTCGCCGCCGTCTTCTCCGGCGAGCCGACGATCGGCGGCCGCTACTCGGCCCTCTCGCCGTTCGGCCTCGTCCCCGCCGCGCTGGTCGGGGTCGACCTGGCCCGCTTCCTCGACCGGGCGTGCGAGATGGCCGATGCCTGCCGGCTCGACGAGGGCAACCCCGGGCTCGAGCTCGGGCTCTCGCTCGGGGAGGGATGGCAGTCGGGACGCGACAAGGTCGTCGTCGCGAACCCCGGGGGGTTCGGCCTCTGGGTGGAGCAGCTCCTGGCCGAGTCGACCGGCAAGCAGGGCAAGGGACTGATCCCGGCGCCGGGCGAGTCGCCCGACGGCCCCGACCGGCAGGAGCAGGAGGTCCGGCTGCCCGATCCGTACGAGCTCGGGCAGGAGTTCTTCCGCTGGGAGTTCGCGACGGCCGTGGCAGGGTCGATGCTCGGGATCAACCCGTTCGACCAGCCCGACGTACAGGCCGCCAAGGACCGCACGAACGACGTGCTGGCGGGCGGGGACGTCGAGCTCGCGCCGGAATCCTCGCCCGAGGAGCTCTACGCGCAGGCCGGAGCCGGCGACTACGTCTGCATCCAGGCCTTCGTCGACCCGACCGCGGAGAACGAGGCCAGGCTGGCGGCGATCGCAGAGCAGGCTCGGCAGGCGACCGGCTGCGTGGTCACGCACGGCTTCGGCCCTCGCTACCTCCACTCGACCGGCCAGCTGCACAAGGGCGGGCCGAACACGGGCCTCTTCCTGCAGGTCGTCGAGGACTACGGCGCCGAGCTGCCCATTCCGGGCCGCGGGTTCGGCTTCGCCCGGCTGATCCGCGCCCAGGCCGCCGGCGACTTCGAGTCGCTGCGCGAGCGCGGGCGGCGGGTCGCCAGGATCCGGCTCGAGGAGGCCGCCTGATGCAGCTCGGGATGATCGGCCTCGGACGCATGGGCGGCAACATGACGACGCGGCTCGAGCGGGCGGGCCACGAGGTGAAGACCTACGATCCCGGCGTCGAGTCGACGGCGGCGACGCTCGCGGAGCTCCGCGACCAGCTCGACGCGCCGCGCACGTTCTGGACGATGGTGCCCGCCGGCAGGATCACCGAGTCCACCTTCCAGGAGCTGCTCGGGCTCGCAGCTCCTGGCGACGCGATCGTCGACGGCGGCAACTCGAACTTCCGCGACTCGCAGCGCCGCAATGCCGAGGCGGCCGAGCGCGGGATCCGGTTCGTCGACGTCGGCGTCTCGGGCGGCGTCTGGGGGCTCGAGGCCGGCTACTGCCTGATGGCGGGCGGCGACCGGGAGACGGTCGCGCGGCTCGAGCCGATCTTCACCGCCCTCGCGCCGGAGGACGGGTACGCGTACGTCGGCCCGTCCGGAGCCGGGCACTTCGTGAAGATGGTGCACAACGGGATCGAGTACGGCCTGATGCAGGCCTACGCGGAGGGATTCGAGGTGCTCGAGAAGTCCGAGTTCGACCTCGACCTGCACGAGATCGCGGGGATCTGGCGGTACGGCTCCGTCGTCCGCTCCTGGCTGCTCGACCTGCTGCACGCGGCGTTCGAGCAGGAGGGCGGCAAGCTCGAGCAGATCAAGGGCTACGTCGAGGACTCCGGCGAGGGCCGCTGGACGATCGCCGAGGCGATCGCCGAGGACGTGCCGGTCCCGGTGATCAGCGCGGCGCTGTTCGCGCGCTTCGCCTCCAGGCAGGACGAGTCCTTCGCGGCGAAGGTGAATGCGGCCCTCCGCAACCAGTTCGGCGGCCACGCCGTGCGCTCCGCCGACGACGGCACGTGACGGCGACGGCCGAGCCCAACCCGCTCCTCGCCGGGCTGCCGATCCGGAGGCGCCCCGAGCCGTGCGTCCTGATCATCTTCGGCGCCTCGGGCGATCTCGCCCAGCGGAAGCTCATGCCGGCCGTCTACGCCCTCGCCGTCCGGCGCCTGCTGCCCGAGCGGTTCGCGATCGTGGGAACGGCCCGCGGCGAGGACACCGACGAGAGCTTCCGCGAGAAGATGAAGACGGCCGTTCAGCGGCACGCCCGCGACGAGTTCCGCCAGGACGTCTGGGACGAGCTCGCCGACGGGATGCTCTACGCGACCCTCGGCGAGGGCGACTTCGCCGCCCTGCTCGCCGAGGTCGACGCCGAGCAGGGGACAGGCGGCAACCGCATCTTCTACTTCGCCGTGCCCCCGAGCGCGATCGCGCCGCTCGTCGAGGACGTCGCCGGCTGGCAGTCGACGGGTTGGACGCGCCTGATCGTCGAGAAGCCGTTCGGGCGCGACCTCGAGTCCGCGCGCGAGCTGAACCAGCTCGTCGCGCGGCACTTCCAGGAGAACGAGGTCTTCCGGATCGACCACTACCTGGGCAAGGAGACGGTGCAGAACCTGATGGCGCTGCGCTTTGCGAACGGGATCTTCGAGCCGATCTGGAACCGGCAGTTCGTCGACCACGTCCAGATCACGGTTGCCGAGTCGATCGGGATCGAGGGCCGGGGCGCCTTCTACGAGCAGGCGGGCGCGATCCGCGACGTCTTCCAGAACCACCTCCTGCAGCTGCTCGCGATCACCGCGATGGAGCCGCCCAGCGACTTCACCGCCGACTCGGTCCGGAACGAGAAGGTGAAGGTGCTGCACTCGCTGCACACGCCGGGGCCGAAGTCGGTCGTGCGCGGCCAGTACGGGCGGGGGTTCGTCGAGGGGGTCGAGGTGCCCGGGTACCGCGAGGAGGAGGGCGTCGCCCACAACTCGGCGACCGAGACCTACGTCGCCGCGAAGCTGTTCGTCGACAACTGGCGCTGGGCCGACACGCCGTTCTACGTCCGGATGGGCAAGCGGCTGCCGCGGCGCGAGACGACGATCGCGATCCAGTTCAAGCGCGCGCCGCACCCGCCGTTCGAGGAGATGGCGGTCGAGGCCCTGCGGCCGAACGTGCTCCTGATCCACGTGCAGCCGAACGAGGGGCTGTCGCTCGCGATCGGCGCGAAGATGCCCGGGCAGGGGATGTCGATCCAGACCGTGCACATGGACTTCCTCTACGGCAGCGCGTTCCGGGACGGGCTGCCCGAGGCATACGAGCGGCTGATCCTGGACGCGATGCTCGGCGACGCGACGCTCTTCACGCGCTCGGACGAGATCGAGGAGCAGTGGGCGCTCGTCGATGCGGTGGTCGCGGCCTGGCAGCGGGACCGGCCTGCGTTCCCGAACTACGCCGCCGGGACGTGGGGCCCGCCGTCGGCGGACGATCTGCTCCACCGCGACGGGCGCTCGTGGCGGCGCCACTGACGATGGTCGAGCTGCTGACCGAGGACTGGTCGGGTGTCGACGTCTCGGTGGCGGAGATCGAGCGCGAGCTGGCGGTCCTGCGCGACGCCTCTGCAGGCGCGAACCGCCAGCCGAGCCAGCGGACGAGCGTGATGACCCACGTCGCCTGGGTCCCGCCCGAGTGGCTGGACGCGGCCGAGCGGACGCTCGACGGGATGGCGGAGCGGCACCCGTCGCGGACGGTCATCCTCGTGCCGAAGCCGGACGAGGAGGGCGGGATCGACGCCGAGCTGTCGGTTCGCTGCTTCCCGGTCGGCGACCACACCGTCTGCGGCGAGGTGATCGAGCTGCATCTCCGCGGCGACCGGGCGCTCGCGCCGGCGTCGCTGGTGCTTCCGCTCGCGATCACCGATCTGCCGGTGTTCCTGCGCTGGCGCGGGGAGCCGCCCTTCGGCGAGACCCAGTGGGAGCAGCTCGTCGAGGTCGGCCGACCGCCTCGTCGTCGACTCGTCCGAGTGGCACGGGCTTCGCTACCGCGAGCTCGCCGAGGTCTTCTCGAGGTCGGCCGTCTCGGACATCGCCTGGGCGCGAACGGCCGGCTGGCGGATCGAGCTCGCGGGTCGCTGGCCCGCGATCCGCGAGCAGGAGATCGCGATCCGCGGCCCGCGGTCCCGAGGCGACCCTCCTGCGCGGCTGGCTGCAGGCGCGGCTCGATCGCCCGCTCGCCGGGGTGGAGCCGGCGCCCGACCTCGCCGTCCGCCTCGACGGCGAGGAGGTGCCGCCGCCGCGGGATGCCGCCGCTCTCGCCGAGCGACCTGCTCAGCGCCGAGCTCGACCGCTTCATCCGCGACCGCATCTACGAGCAGGCGGTCGAGGCGAGCGGGTCCTGAGCCCGGCTTGCGGCCGAGCAGCGCCGGGGCTGCAGGCAAAGGGGTCTGACCCCTTCACGAAGGGGTCAGACCCCTCGAGGGAACGCCGTGGCTTCCGTGAAGGGGTCAGACCCCTGGAGGAGCGCCACGGCCGCTTCGTGCAGGACGCCGTTCGTCGCCAGGAACGGCTTGCCGGGCGCCGGCGCGGCGCCGTCGAAGGTCGTGCAGCGCCCGCCGGCCTCCTCGACGAGGAGCTGCACCGCGGCGTAGTCCCACAGCTCGAGGACCGCGTCGGTGGCGATCTCGAGCGCGCCCTCGGCGACCAGGCAGTGCTGCCAGAAGTCGCCGAAGGCCCGCGTCCGTCCAGGCGCGCGAGGCGAGCTCCCGCCAGCCGGGCGGCATCCCGCTCGCCGAGGTGGTGGAGACGGTGGCGTCCTCGATCCGCCCGATCCGGGAGACACGGCACGCGCTCGCCGTCGACCCACGCGCCCTCCCCGCGAGCGGCCCACCAGCGGCGGCCGAGCGCGGGTGCCGACACGAGCGCCGACGTCGACGCGCCCCTCCCGCTCGAGGGCGAGCAGCGTCGCCCAGACCGGCACGCCGCGGACGTAGTTCCGCGTCCCGTCGATCGGGTCGACGATCCAGCGCACCGCCCCGCCGTCGTCGCCGAGCTCCTCGCCGAGGACGCTCTCGCCCGGCCCGGTCGCGGGCGACCAGCCCGCGCATCGGCCGCCTCGGCGCCGCGGTCGGCCTCGCTGACCGGCGTCAGGTCCGGCTTCGTCTCGACCTGCAGGTCGAGCGCCCGGAACCGCGCCAGCGTGACCGCGTCGGCCGCGTCGGCGAGCTCGTGCGCGAAACGGAGATCCGCGTTCACGCCCGCACCCTACGCGCCGAGTGCCGCCTCGAGCGCCAGCCCGGCGGCGAGGACGAGCCCGTCCGCGCCCGGCCTCCCCACCAGCTGGACGGATGCCGGCAGGCCGTCCTCCGCGGTTCCGCACGGGAGCGCGAGCGCCGGCCAGCCGAGCAGGTTGAACGGGTAGGTGAAGCGGACGAACCGCTCTCGGGTGGCGATCTCGTCGACGTCCGCGGGCGGTGCGACGAAGCCGAGCGTCGGGGTCAGCAGGAGGTCGAGCCCGTCGAGCAGCGCCAGCATCGGCCCGCGAGTATTCGGTGCGAAGCGCTGCCGCGGCCGCGGCCTCGGCCTCGGTGACCGCGAGGCAGCGCTCGATCTTCGGGGCGATGTTCTCGCCGTACAGCTCTCCCTGCTCCTCGTAGAGCTCGCGGTGGACGTCGGCGATCTCGCGCATGAAGAGCGGGACCGTCCCGCCGGGCTCGGGGACGGCGAGCGGCCTGCTCGCGGGGATCAGCGCGGCAGCGTCCTCGACCCGCCTGCGGACGAGCGGATCGGCGGCGTCGCACCACGCGACCCCGGCCCGCAGCCGTTCGAGCTCCACCTGCTCGAGCGCGAGCCCCGGTGCCAGCGCGCGCATCATCGCGACGCAGCCCGCGACGTCGCGGGCCATCGGCCCGGCGTGGTCGAAGCTCGGCGCCAGCGGGAACACGCCGTCCAGGGGGACGAGGCCGAAGCTCGGCTTGAAGCCGGCGATGCCGCAGCAGGCGGCCGGGATCCGGATCGAGCCGCCCGAGTCGGTGCCGAGCGCCGCGTCGGCCAGCCCCGCGGCGAGCGCCGCCGCGGAGCCCGCCGCTCGAGCCGCCCGAGGTCCGTCCCGGGGCGGCCGGGTTCGGCACCGTCCCGTAGTGGAGGTTCTGCGAGGTGACCCCGTAGGCGAACTCGTGCAGGTTCGTCTTGCCGACGTCGGCGTACCCGGCCGCCTCGAGCAGCCGCACGGCCTCGGCCGTCTCTGGACGGGACGTGGTCGGCGAACACGGCCGACCCGTACGTCGTCCGCACCCCGGCCGTGTCGAACAGATCCTTCACCGCCAGCCGCATGCTCGGCGCCGGGCGCCGGTAGCGGCGGTGATGAAGATCCCGTCCACGAGCCGCGGCCCCGGCCTCCCGCGGCTCAGGTGAGCCAGAGCCAGACGTACGCGACGCCGAACGTGCCGGCTGCGAGGATGATGCTGAGGAAGGTGAGGGCGAGCGCCAGGCGCATGTTCCTGCGCGACAGCTCCGGGCTCGGCCCGACGGCTTCGCTCATCAGGTCGGGAGGGTGAGGTGCGGCGCATCAGACGACGGCGTCGAGCGGCCATCGCGACGAAGAGCAGCGCGAGGTAGAGCATCGAGTAGTGGAAGAGCTTCACCGCGCGCTGGCGGTCGTCTGCCGCCAGAGCTGGAAGGCGAGCCAGGAGAAGAGCGCCCCGAGCAGCGAGCGCCGCGGCGCCGTAGACGAGCCCGAAGATCCCGAAGGCGACCGGCACGAGCGTCGCGGCGACGAGCGCGACCGTGTACCAGGCGATCTGGCGGGCGGTCTCGCGGTCGCCGCGGACGACGGGAAGCATCGGCACGTTCGCGTTCGCGTAGTGCTCGCGGATCATCAGCGCGAGCGCCCAGAAGTGCGGCGGCGTCCAGAGGAACACGATCCCGAACATCACCAGCGCGGCCCAGCCGAGATGCCCGGTGGCGCCCGCGTAGCCGACGAGCGGCGGCACCGCTCCGGCGGCGCCGCCGATGACGATGTTCTGCGCCGTCGGGCGCTTGAGCCAGAGCGTGTAGACGAAGACGTAGAAGAGGTTGCCGCCGAGCGCGAGCAGGGCGGTCGGGAGGTTGACGAGCGAGTCGAGCAGGACGAACGAGAGCGCCGAGAGCGCGATCCCGAACTCGAGCGCGCGCTCGGGCGCGATCCGGCCCGAGGCCACGGGCCTCGTCGCGGTGCGCGGCCCCATCAGCTTGTCGATGTCGCGGTCGAGGTAGTGGTTGAGCGTCGCCGCTCCGCCGCAGGCGAGCGCGAGGCCGATCATCGTCGCCGCGAACGTTCCCCAGGCGGGGATCCCCGAGGCGCCGACGAACACGGCCGCGCCGCCGGTCAGGAGCAGCAGCGACATCACCCGCGGCTTGGTCAGGGTCAGGTAGTCGCGCGGCCCGCCGTTCCAGGCCGTGTCGCCGCGGAAGGCCTGCGCGCAGAGGAGCGAGGTCGCGGCGAACGCGAGCGCGGCTACCGCGAGGTGGATGCCGCGCTGGGTGAGCGCGGCCGCGAGCCCGAACAGGACGACCGAGGCGACCGCGGCCGGCAGCAGGCGCCGCAGCGAGACCCAGGCGAGCACGAGCAGCCCGACGAGCGGCGGCAGCGCCAGCCCGGCGAGCAGCCGGTGGGCGGTGTTCCAGCCGGCCGCGCCGGAGACGACCGCGAGGCCGGTTGCGCCGACGGCCCCGAGGGCGAGCAGGCGCGCGTAGGGGCCTGCGGTCACAGGCGCCCTTCCTCCGCGAGGCGGCGCCGCAGGTCGCGCAGCGGCCTGGCGCTGATGATGTAGGGGATTCGGTCGAAGTTCCACGGCGGCGGCGGGGAGGTCGGCGTACCACTCGAGCGTGTCTGCGAGCCAGGGGTCGTTGACCGCCCGGCGGCCGGCGCGCGACGTCCTGACGACGTTCACGACGAAGACCGTCATCCCGACGGCCATCGTGAACGAGCCGATGGTCGAGATCATGTTGTAGACCTCCCAGATACCGCCCGTAGAGTATGTGTAGATGCGGCGCGGCATGCCGAGCAGGCCGAGGAAGTGCTGTGGCATGAACGTGAGGTTGAAGCCGACGAAGACGAGCCAGAAGTGCACCTTCCCGAGGCGCTCGTCGAGCAGCCGCCCGAAGATCTTCGGCCACCAGTAGTAGAGGCCGCCGAAGATCGCGAACATCGAGCCGCCGAAGAGCACGTAGTGGAGGTGCGCGACGACGAAGTAGGTCTGGGTCAACTGCCAGTCGACCGGGAACGCGGCCAGGAAGATGCCCGAGAGCCCGCCGATCGTGAAGAGCGCGATGAAGCCGATCGCCCAGAGCATCGGGGTGTCGAAGGAGATGTTCCCGCGCCAGAGGGTCGCCAGCCAGTTGAAGATCTTCACCCCGGTCGGGAACCGCGATCACCAGCGAGCTGACCATGAAGAACGAGTCGAGGCGGGTCGGCAGGCCGACCGCGAACATGTGGTGGCCCCAGACGAGGAAGGCGAGGAATGCGATCGCGACGGTCGAGAAGGCGACCGCCTTGTAGCCGAAGATCGGCTTGCGCGCGAAGACCGGGATGATCTCCGACACGATCCCCATCGCGGGCAGGACCATGATGTAGACCTCGGGGTGCCCGAAGAACCAGAAGACGTGCTGGTAGAGGATCGGGCTGCCGCCGTGGAGCGGGTCGAAGAAGTGGGTGCCGAAGTTGCGATCGAGCAGCATCATCGTCAGGCCCGCGGAGAGGGTCGGCAGCGCGAGGACGAGCAGCCAGGCGTACGTGAGCATCGCCCAGACGAAGAGCGGGATCCGCATCCACGTCATGCCGGGCGCGCGCATGTTGGTGATCGTGACGATGAAGTTGACCGCCCCCGTGAGCGACGAGAGCGTCAGCACGTGCAGCGAGAGGATCCACAGGTCCTGCCCGCGGCCGGGCTCGTGCAGCGTCGAGAGCGTCGCGTAGGAGGTCCAGCCGGCCTCGGCGGCCCCGCCCTTGGCGAAGAAGCTGAGCACGAGGATGGCACCGCCGAGCAGGTAGAGCCAGTAGGAGAGGGCGTTCAGGCGCGGGAAGGCCATGTCGCGCGCGCCGATCATCAGCGGGACGAGGAAGTTGCCGAAGCCGGCGAGGATCGGGACGATGACGAGGAAGATCATCGTCGTGCCGTGGATCGTGACGACCTGGTTGTAGGAGCCGCGGGTGAGGAGGCTCTCGTTCGGGGTCGCGAGCTGGGTGCGGATCATCAGCGCCAGCACACCGCCGAAGGCGAAGAAGCAGAGCGCCGTGACGAGGTAGAGGATCCCGATCCGCTTGTGGTCGACGGTGGTGAGCCACGTCGTCACCCGGCCCCGGCGCCAGTCGGCGCGGTAGGGGGCGACGGGGGTTTCGGCGCCGGCCGTCACTTCGCGGCCCCCTTCCTGAGCGTCCTCGTGTAGGCGACGAGCGCGTCGATCTGCTCGTCCGTCCAGTCGCTGCCGACGGCCGGCATCCTGCCCGACGCCCTGGCGCAGGAGCGTTCCCAGGCCTGCCGCGTCGGTGAGCAGCGGGTTGTCGCCGAGAGACGGGCCGACGTACTGCGAGTCGAGCCGGTGGCAGCTCGCGCAGACGTGCTCGTACTCCTCCCGGCCGAGCGCGATGCCGGCCGCCGCGTGGGCGCGGCCGGCGATGAACTGCTCGTAGGCGGCGCGGGGGACCACCCGCACGACCGCCGTCATCGTCGCGTGCTGGATCCCGCAGAGGTCGGAGCAGCGCGCTGCGTACTCGCCGGCCGGGGCCTTGAACCAGGTGTGGTTCACGCGGCCGGGGATGGCGTCGATCTTGCCCCCGAGTGCGGGCACCCACCAGCTGTGCACGACGTCCGTGGGCGGCGAGAGGACGTTCTCGTGCACGACGTCGCCGGCCGGGGCGATCATCGTCCCGACGGACACCGCTCCGTTCGGGTACCGGAAGAGCCAGTAGAACTGATGGCCCTCGACGGTGATCGTGGTCTCGTCCGCGGCGGCCGCCGGCGGCGGCGTTCGCGATCGAGGGCAGCAGGTAGAAGACGAACGCCCCGATCGCGCAGAGGATCAGCGCCGGGACGACGGTCCAGATGATCTCGAGCTTCGTCGAGCCGTGAATCTGGGCGCCCTCCGCGGTTCTCGGGCGCTTGCCCCGGCGATAGCGGATGATGAACGCGATCAGCGCCCCCTCGACGACGACGAAGACGATCCCCGTGAAGACGAGCACGAAGATGAATGCCTGCCTGATGTGGTGTGCGTTCGGCGAGTGGGGCGCCACGGGCAGCAGCCCCCCGTTTCCGGCGAGTGCGCTCGTTGCGGCGGTCAGCGCGCCTGCGAACACGATCACGACTACCAGGGCTCTCCTCCGCACGCTGGCTGGCATCGTATAGCCGGTGGTGAACCGCACCGTCATAGACCTGCCTGCGTACGTGACGACGCCCTTCGAGGTCTTCGTGAACGGCGTTCCCCAGGTGGACGGCACCGACTTCCAGGTGATCGGGTCGAGCCTGGTCTTCGAGCGCGAGCTCGTGCGCGAGGGCCAGCTCGGGTTCTGGCGCTGGGCCCGGATGTTCTTCGGCGTCGCCGGGACGTACCGCAAGAACGACACGATCGACGTCGTCTTCACGATCGACGGCCGCCGCCGGGTCGTCAGCCTGGTCCCGAACGTCACCGAGCCGGAGCCGGACGCGTGACCGCGCCGCGGTCCCGCCCCGGAGCAGAGGGGTCCTGGCGGCCCGGCCGAACGCCCCGCGATCGCGCATTTCGGTGGATCCAGGCTAAGCTCCCGGGATGACGCACCGCAGCCTGCGGAGCGCACTCGCCGGCCGGGGGTTCATGCTCCTCCCGGCCGCGGCGTTTGCCGTTCACGAGCTCCGCTACCGGATCGGGTACGGCTCCCAGGCCGCGCAGGCGCTCGCCGCGCAGGGCCACGGCTACCTCGACTCGCTCGCGCCCTGGCTGGCGCTGCTCCTCGCGCTGGCACTCGGCACGTTCCTCGCCCGGGTGGCGCGGGCCGCCACCGGCCGGGCCGGCGCCGCGCCGAGGCACGGCCTCGCGGCGCTCTGGCTGCTCGCCTGGGCCGGACTGCTCGCCATCTACACCGTGCAGGAATGGCTCGAGGGGATCTTCGCCGCCGGTCATCCCGGCGGCCTGGAGGGGATCTTCGGACACGGGGGCTGGTGGGCGATCCCGCTCTCGGCGCTCGCCGCTCTCGTCGTCGCCGCGCTCCTGCGGGCCTCCTCCGCCGTCGTCCGGGCCGTGCTCCGGCTCGCCCGGAGGCGCGCCGACGTCCGCGGCGAGGCGCCGACGCTGCGGCCCGCTCCTGCCGTCCCCGCCGGCCGGGCTCCGCTCGCCGGCGCCGCCGCGGGCCGGGCCCCGCCCGCCGCCGGCGGCGCAGCCTTCGCCTAGCCGCCGCCGCGGTTCGTCGCCACGCGTTCTCTTCCGATCCGAAAGGAGCCTTCATGCGTCTCGTCGCAGGCGCCTTCTCTGCCGCTGCATCCAACCGACCTTGCGCGCCGCCGTCCTGATCGGTCTCCTCGCGCTGGTCGTCCCCGCCCAGGCGGCCGCTCACGGCCGCACGGCGACGATCGCGCTCGACTACCGGCTCCTGCTCGACTCCGCGACGCGCTCGCTGCCGGGGGTGCACGTGCGAATCCTCGACGGCGACCGGGACCTCGAGGTCCGCGTCGACCCCGGCGTGCACGTCGTCGTCCGCGGCGCGCTCGACGAGCCGTTCCTGCGGATCGACCCGAACGGGGTGTGGGCGAACGCGAGCTCGCCGACCGCCACGGGCGACAGGCTCGTCTCGAGCTCGAAGAAGGGCTGGGTCCGCATCAGCGCCGGCGACTCGATCGCGTGGCACGACCACCGGCTCGCACCGCCGCCCGCGACCCGGCTCGGGCCGGTCGGCCGGTTCCGGATCCCCGTCGAGGTCGACGGGCGCCCGGCCGTGATCGGGGGCACGTTCGTCCGAGTGGCCCGGCCTTCGTTCTGGCCCTGGCTGGCTGCGGCGCTCGTCCTGGTGACCGGGATCGTTCTGGCGGTGCGTCACCGGCCGCTGCGCGCCGGGCTGACGATCGGGCTCGGCCTGGCGGGGGGCCTCGCCGCGCTCGCCGCGGTCACGACCTTCGCGGTGCGCGACGCCCCGACCGGCGGGGTCGCGTGGCTCCAGATCGGCACCGCCGTCGCCGTCGCAGTCGTGCTGGCGGTGCTGCTCGCGCGGCTCCACGGTCGGGCCCGGGTGCACGCGGCCGGGGTCGTCGGGGCGGTCGCGGCGGTCGTCAGCCTCAGCTCGCTCTCGGTCTTCTGGCACGGGGTCGTGATCTCCGCGCTCTCGCCGACGCTCGCGAGGGCGGCGTGCGAGCTCGCGCTCGTCGGCGGAGCTTGCGCGGCGGTGCTCAGCTTCCTGCCGGACTTCGACGAGCCGGCCAGGAGGGTGCGCCGGTGACCGCGCTCGTGCTCGCGCTGGCGCTCCTCGGACATCCGTCCGTCAGGCCGTGGCCGATCGGGCCCGGGCCGCGCTACGTCCCGCCGGCGGCGCCCCGGGCGGTGGCCGCTGGGCAGCCGGTGGCAGGGCTGACCTGCTCGGCACCCGGGCCGGTGCGGAGGCTCCACGTCGAGATCTTCGCCGACCGGCGCGTCGTCGTCCTCCCGGCGGGGATCGGCGTCGCCGCCCCCTCCTCGCTCGTGGAGGGCTCGGTCGTCCCGCGCGGGTGCACGTATGCCGTCCGGACGCTGACCCCGGCCGGGATCGTCGAGGTGCGGCGGGGCGTCCGGCTCCGGCTCGCCGATCTCTTCCACGTCTGGGGTCAGCCGCTCGGCAGGCTCCGGCTCGCCTCGTTCCGCTCGCCGTCACCCGTGCGGGCGTACGTCGACGGCAGGCCCGTGCACGGCCCCGTCGGCGCGATCCCGCTCACCGCGCACGCCGAGATCGTGCTCGAGCTCGGCGGGTACGTGCCGCCGCATCCCTTCTTCCTGTTCGCCGGAGGTCACTCGTGAAGAGACTCGCGCTCGCTGCCTCGCTCCTCGCCCTCGTGCTCGCGGGCTGCGGCGGCTCGTCCACCGTCACCGGGCCGACGATCGAGCCCGCGGCCGTCTACAAGCTCGTGCACTTCGAGCCCGCCGGCCCGGTCGAGGCCGGCAAGCCGGTGAAGGTCTCGTTCCAGATCCAGCAGCCCGACGGCACGCCGCTCGTCCACTTCAAGACCGGCCCGGGGCCGCACACCGGCGTCCACCTGATCCTCGTCCGCGACGATCTCGCCTACATCATCCACCAGCACCCGCCGGTCGGGCACAGCGCGACCATCGCGAAGACGGTCGTCTTCCCGGCGCCCGGCCCCTACAAGCTGGTGGTCGACGTCTACCCCGCGACGGGGGTGCAGGCGAACTTCCAGCTCTTCGGGACCGTTCGCGTCAAGGGCGCCTACCATCCGAAGCCGCTCCCGAAGGTCACGACCGCCGACGTCGTCGACGGCTACCACTTCAGCCTGCACGGGGCCTCGCACCTGAAGGCGATCGAGCCGGCCCTCGTCACCGTCGACGTGACCGACCCGCAGGGGCGGCCGACTCCCTTCACGCCCTGGTTCGGCGCGCTCGCGCACGCGATCTTCTTCCGCAAGGGATCGCTGGACTACTTCCACACCCACGTCTGCGCTCCCGGCGTCAGCGGCTGCACGAGCGTGCTCGGCCCGACGAAGGTGACGGGAACGGCCTCGACGCCCGGGAAGCTCAAGGTCGGCGTGCTCGTCCCGGTGCCGGGAACCTGGGAGCTGTTCCTCCAGCTGAAGCAGGGCGCCAAAGTGCTGACCGCTCCGTTCACCCTCGAGGTGAAGTAGGGGTGCGGCTGCGCCTCGCGATCTGGGCGCCGATCGCGGCGCTGGTCGTGCTCGCGACGCGTGCGATCGTCTACGCGCTCGCGCCCCAGTCGGTGCTGCTCGCGGCGCTCGCGCGCGGGGAGGGAGGCCCGCACGTCGCCGGGGCGCTGCTCGCGGCCGTCCTCGCGGGAGCCGGGATCGCGCTCGCCGTCCTCTGGGTCGCCGTCGTCGCCGTCCGGGAGCGCCTCGCCCTGGAAGGGCGCAGGCTGGTCGAGAAGCCGCGCTTCCGCCCCTGGCTGCTCGCGGGCCGCGCGGTCGCGCTCTTCCTCGTCGTCTCGTTCTCGTTCGCGATGATGGAGTCGTACATCCACTGGCGGGAAGGGCTCGGCTGGCACGGGCTCCACTGCCTGGTCGGCCCGGTGCATCGCGACGCGATCCCGATCCTGGTCGCGCTCTCGCTGGTGGCGGTCGCCGTCCACGGCGCGCTCGAGCACCTGCTCGCCTGGGCACGCCGGCTGGTCGCCCAGCTCGCGGCCCGGCTGCCCCGCCTCTCGGTGACCGCCGCCTTCCCGCCTCCGGCCCTGCGCCTCCGGGGCGGCTCGGCGGCCGCCGCGAACGCCGCGCGCGGCCCGCCGGCACCCCCGGCCCTCGTCTCTGTCACATCTCTCTGAGAGGAGTCGGACCAAGGTGGAAGCCCAGCTTGCAGGCAGGCGACGCCTGCCACCAGCCCTTGCGTGCGCGCTTGCAGTCGCGCTGATCACGGCCGCGGGGGCGTCCGCGCACGCGCGGATCAGCCCGCCCGTCTCGCTTTCGAACATGCTCCAGCTCTACAGCCTCGCCGTACCGACCGAGAAGGCGCACGCGACCACGACGAAGATCGTGCTCACCGTGCCGAAGGGGTTCTCGATCGACTCGTTCGTCCCGAGCCCCGGCTGGCATCGCGTGCTCCAGCAGACGGGCTCCGGCGACAGCGCGGTGATCCAGCAGGTGACCTGGTCGGGTGGCGACGTCCCGACCGGCGAGGACTCGCTGTTCCAGTTCCTCGCGCAGCCGTCGTCGAGCGGGAAGTACACGTTCACGGTTGAGCAGACCTACTCGGACGGATCGATCGTCAACTGGTCCGACCCGGAGTCGGGTGCCGACCCGGCGCCGACGATCGAGGCGAAGAGCTCGCTCGGCGGCGGCGGAACGCCGCTGCTGACGATCGTCGCGCTCGTCGTGGGCGCCGTCGGCGTGGTTCTCGGCGCGATCGCGCTGTTCAGCGGTGGCGGCGGCGGAAAGAGGCAGCTCGCTTGAGCCCCGATCCGCCGCGGCGGGGGAGCCTTCGGGCTCCCCCGCGCTCCCTGCTCCGGCCCGGCTCGCGCGGGCGCGCCGCCCGGCCGCTCGTCCTGCTGGGCGCGGTCGTCGTCGCGCTCGCGCTGCCGGTCGCGGCGTCCGCGCACGCCTACCTGATCAAGACGGTCCCGGTCGCGAGTGGCACCCTCGACGTCCCGCCGCGTCAGGTCGCGCTCACCTTCGACGAGGCGGTCGAGCCGCGTTTTGCGATCATCTCCGTCAGCGACAAGGACGCCCACCAGGTGACGACCGGCCCGGTGCGGCGCTCGGCCGGCGACCCGGACACGCTGGTCGTCCCGCTTCGCCCGCACCTCCCGGAAGGCTGGTACCTCGTCTACTGGCGCGCGATCTCGGTCGACGGCCATCCGGTGCAGGGCGCGTTCACGTTCGCGATCGGGCCCAACCCCGGGCCGGCCCCGCAATTCGTGATCCCCCACATCGCCCAGACGGCGACCACCACCCCGCTGCTCGTGCTCCGCTGGGTCGTCTTCCTGACGGTCATGAGCGCGATCGGGCTCTTCGTCATGCGCGTCGCGATCGCCCGCCCCGCCGCCCGCCGCCTGCCCGGCACGAGCCTGCGCTCGATCTCGATCGCCTTCGCGGTCGCGGCGGTGCTCGGGCTGGTGGCGATCCCGCTCTACCTCGAGGAGTCGACCGCGGTCGACTCGCTGAGATCGTTCTTCGCCGCCGGCGCGCTCGTCCCCCTCTTCCGGGTGACCGCGTTCGGGCGCGGCTACGTCGACCTTGAGCTCTGCTTCGCGCTCTTCTGCCTCGCGGCCGGGGTCGCGATCTGGGTCGACCGGCCCGAGCGCGAGCACCGGTCGATCGCCGAGCTCCTGGCGGGAATCGGCGCGCTCGGGACCGCCGCGGCCGTGCTGCTCGTCCCCGGGGCCGCCGGCCACGCGGCGCAGACGGCGCCCCGCGGCCTCGCGCTCCTGCTCGACTGGCTCCACGTCGCCTCCGGCTCGGTGTGGCTCGGCGGGCTGATCGGCCTGCTCGTCCTCTGGTCGAGCCTGCCCCGCGCCCGCCGGGTCGCCGTCCTCGCGGTGGTGGTGCCCCGCTTCTCGAATGTCGCTTTCGTCTCGGTCGCGGTGCTGCTCGGTTCGGGCATCTGGGCGACCGTGCTGCACATGCCGATCCTCGCCGCCCTCTGGCAGACCGCCTACGGGCAGGCGATCCTCGTCAAGGCGGCGCTGCTCGCCGCGGCGATGCTTCTCGGCGCGCTCAACCTGGTGCGGACGAAGCCGCGGCTCGCCGCGGTGCGGAGCCGCCCCGAGCTCGGACGCCCGACGGCGTCGCTCCTGCGGCGCGCGATCTCGGGCGAGACCGTGCTGCTCGTCTGCGCCGTGTTCGCCGCCGCCGTCCTCTCGAGCCTCGCACCGCCGCCGAAGGCGCTCGCGGAGGAGGGCTCGGCGCTTGCCAAAGTCGGGCCCGGGAAGGTGGCCGCGACCGTTCACCAGGACGGGTACACGCTCCAGCTGCTGATCGACCCGAACAAGGCGGTGGCGCCGAACACCTTCGCGGTCAAGATCACCAAGGACGGCGTGCCCGTCCGCGGCGCGAACGTCACGCTCACCTTCGCCATGCTGGATATGGAGATGGGGAACCAGGAGTACCAGCTGACGGAGACCGCTCCTGGCGTCTACTCCCATCCCTCGCCGGCGCTCGTGATGGTCGGAGACTGGGGCCTCTCCTTCGGCGTGACGCCCAGGGGCGCGCCGCCCTTCACCGCCCTCGTCGTCGACCGGGCAAACGGATGACGGGCGGGCCCGGCCTCCGGCTCCTCGCCGCTCTCGCCGCGCTCGCGGCCGGCGCGACTGCCGTCGTCGTCGTCATCCTGTTGGTGAAGAGTGCGCTCGCCTAGCCGTCAGCTCGCTATGCTCGGGGTGATCGTCGCGGCGCTCGCCGGGGCGGCGTCCCCGGCGAGGGCCGACGGCGACCCGGCGAGCGACTTCCTGCTCTCGCAGTCGACCTTCCTGTCGCCCTTCGACGGGCACGTCTCCAGGGCCGAGGCGACCCGGCTCGTGCAGATGCTCGCCGAGGCGAAGCAGAAGGGCCTGCCGCTCAAGGTCGCGGTGATCACGAGCCGTTACGACCTCGGCTCGGTGCCGATCCTCTTCCGCAGGCCGCAGACCTACGCGCGGTTCCTCGACCAGGAGGACTTCTACTACTGGAAGGACGAGCTCCTGGTCGTGATGCCGAACGGCTACGGCATCGCCAAGGCGAAGAACCTGCCCGCCGCCGACAAAGCGGCGATCGCGGCGCTGCCGCCGCCGGCCGCGACCGACGGCACCTCGCTCGTGGTCGACGCGCAGCGGGCCGTGCGGGCGGTCGCGGCGAAGCACGGGATCACGCTTACGGCCGGGCCCGGCGCCACGGGCGGGTCGTCGGCGTGGACCGACCGGGCCGAGATCGCGGCGGCCATCCTCGTCGCCGGGCTGCTCGGGCTCGGCCTTCGCTTCCTCGTCAGGCGCCGAAGGCCCGCCGCGTAGCGGCAGCCGGGCACGCCGCCGGCCAGGCCGGCGGGGCACTATGTGACCGTCACCCACCTCCGCACCCACCAGCCGGAGATCTCTCCGATCGACGCCGCGAGCCCCGATTCCCGGTCTCGGGCCCGTGCCGCGCGCCGCGCCGGTCCGGAGGGCGCTCCGCCGGCCGTCCGGGAGGGGCCGTGAGGCTCGACCCGGAGGCGGAGGCACGCGTCTCGCAGCTTCCGCTCGGGCCGGGGCGGGAGCCGTTCTCGAGGCGGGCGAGGGTACGGCTCGCGCTGCTCCTCGGCGCGCTGCTCGTGATCGCCGTCGTCGCGAGCGCGGTGCTCGCGACCGGCTCCGGCAAGGTTCCGGGACGGCTCGTGACGATCCCGGCGGCCGATCGCTCGGCCTCCGCGGCGCTGCTGCGGGCGGCGGCCGCGGTCGGCTTCCACTCGCCGGCCGCTGCGGGAGCCGGCGGCGTCGAGTCCCTTCCGGCCTCGGCGGCCAGAGCCTCCGGGTCACGCCTGCTCGCGGTCGGCTCGCAGGCCCCCGGCTTCATGCTGCGCACGCCGGAGGGGGTGCCGGTCGAGCTGTCCCGGCTGCGCGGGAAGGCCGTCCTGCTCGAGTTCTTCGCCACCTGGTGCGCTCACTGCGCCGCCGAGGCCCCGCACCTCGAGTCGCTCTACCGGTCGCTTCCTCGCTCGCACGTCGCCTTCGTCGCCGTCAACGCCGACAGCGAGGACGCCGCCAGCATCCTGGCCTACCACATCTACTTCGGGCTGCAGTTCCCGGCTGTCCTCGACCCCGGCTCGCACCTCGGGAGCTTCCATGCGCGCGGTCCGGTCGGGCCGGTCACGACCCGGTATCGCGTCGCGACGACCCCGACCTTCTACGTCCTCGACCGGAGCGGCCGCGTCGTCTGGCGAGGCGTGGGCGAGCAGCCCGACTCGACGCTGCGCGCCGCGCTGCGGCAGGCCGCGGGCGGGCCCGCCGCTCCCGCCGGCAGCGCCGGCAGCGGCTGCCCCGCGGCGGCGGGTACCTGCACCGGCCCGTAGCAACCCCGGAGCCGCCGGGCACGGCCCCGGGCAGGCGGGTGGACGGGGGGAAGGAATCGGGCCGCGCCGGGAAACCGCCCGCTACCGTTGAGTGATGCCCGGAGGCCGCGCGATGGGGTTCACGCCCCGCGAGAAGCCGGTCCGCCCCGCCGACAAGGCGGTGCGGCGGGCGAACCTGCGCCGGATCGGGCGGCTGTTCCGGCCGTACTGGGCGAAGCTCTCGGTCGTCACCGTCCTGATCCTGGTCGCCTCGGCGCTCGGGGTCGTGCCGGCGTTCCTGCAGCGGGCGGTCATCTCGCAGGCGTTCACCCCGACGAACGACGGCAAGAACGTGACCGTCGACTTCCGGCTGCTCACCTGGCTCGTGGTCGGGATGATCGCCATCTCGCTCGTCACCGGGGCTTTCGGGGTGATCCAGTCCTACCTCTCGACCCAGGTCGGTCAGAGCGTCATGCACGACCTGCGCACGGCGGTCTACCGGCATCTCCAGCGGATGTCGCTCGCCTTCTTCACGAAGACGCGCACCGGGGAGGTGCAAAGCCGGATCGCCAACGACATCGGCGGCGTCGACAACGTCCTCACCTCGACCGCGACCTCGGTCATGTCGACCGTGACGATGGTGATCGCGACCGTCGTCGCGATGTTCCTGATCCAGTGGGAGCTCGCGATCGTCGCGCTCGGCCTGATGCCGATCTTCGTCCTGATCACCCGGAGGGTCGGAGCCGCGCGCCGGGACATCGCGACGACCCGCCAGGAGTCGATGGCAGACATCGCCTCGCTCGTGCAGGAGTCGCTCTCGGTCTCCGGGATCCTGCTCGGCAAGACGATGGGGCGCTCGAGCGAGCTCGCGACGCGCTTCCAGGGCGAGTCGAGCCGCCTGGCCGACCTCGAGGTCAGGAGCCGGATGACCGGTCGCTGGATGATGCAGTCGATCCAGGTCACCTTCGCGGTGATGCCGGCGGCGATCTACTGGTTCGGCGGTCTCGGCGTCGCGCACGCCAACGGGACCTCGCCCTACTCGACGATCGGGACGCTCGTCGCCTTCACCACCCTCCAGACGCGCCTGTTCGCGCCGATCGGCAGCCTGCTCAGCATCTCGGTCGACGTGCAGAGCTCGCTCGCGCTCTTCGACCGGATCTTCGAGTACCTCGATCTCGAGGTCGACATCCGCCCCGGGACGCGCGAGCTGGGGCGCGTCCGCGGCGACGTCGCGTTCCGCGAGGTCGCGTTCCGCTACGGCCCCGAGGCCCCGTGGGCGCTCTCGGGGATCGACGTCTCGATCCCGGCGGGGACGACGACCGCGGTCGTCGGCGAGACCGGTGCCGGCAAGACGACGCTCGGCTATCTCGTCTCGCGGCTCTACGACGCGACCGAGGGCGCCGTCACGATCGACGGCGTCGACATCCGCGAGCTGACGTTCGAGTCGCTCGCCGCGACGGTCGGCGTCGTCTCGCAGGAGACCTATCTCTTCCATGCGACGGTGCGCGAGAACCTGCGTTTCGCGAAGCCGGGAGCGACCGACGAGGAGGTCGAGGAGGCGGCGAAGGCAGCCCAGATCCACGCCCTGATCTCGTCGCTGCCCGAGGGCTACGAGACCGTGGTCGGAGAGCGCGGGTACCGGTTCTCCGGCGGCGAGAAGCAGCGGATGGCGATCGCGCGGGCGATCCTGCGCAACCCGCCGATCCTCGTCCTCGACGAGGCGACCTCTGCGCTCGACACCCAGACCGAGCGGCTCGTCCAGGAGGCGCTCTCCCGCCTCGTCGAGGGGCGCACGACGATCGCGATCGCCCATCGCCTCTCCACCGTCCGGGACGCCGACCAGATCGTCGTCCTCGACCGCGGCCGGGTGGTCGAGACCGGCACCTTCGACGAGCTGGTCGCACTCGGCGGCCGCTTCGCCGTCCTCGCCGCCCGCGACGCGGACACCTTCGACCAGCCCGAGATCGCCGAGGTCGGCGCCTAGACGGCCGCGGAGCGGCCGTCTAGTTCGGGCCTCGAGCAGCCGGTGCTTCGGGCCGGATGCTCTGAGAGGCCGGACCGGAGCATGCGGCGTGGGGGCGCCCTGCCGGCCGGCGGGCGCTCCCGCGAATCCGGCCGCTACATCAGGAAGGGCTTGACCGCTGCGGTTGCCTGGGCGGCCGTGAGCACCTTCGGCAGGTTCGGCGCCGGGACGATCGCGTTCGCGGCGATGTTCGTCAGCACGCTCAGGTGGCGTGACTCGCAGGCGCCGATCTCGGCGGCGACGCTCTTCAGGGCATCGCTCTTCAGGGAGCCGACGGCGCCCATGTAGGCGCCGACGAAGGCGGTCTCGAGCGCCTGGCCGAGCGTGCCGATGCTCTTGCGGGAGGCGAACGAGCCCGCCGGGTAGGTGAACTTCAGGCCCGCCGGGGTGGCCGACTTGAGGACGCCCTTGAGCGCGGCGTAGTGCGCGACCTCGTTCTCCTTCGCGCCGACGAGGTAGCTCAGCTCGTCGCCCTTCAGCTGCTTCGAGGAGATTGCGTGGGTGTAGAAGTCGATCGCGAGCAGCTCCGCCGTGGCGGCGAGCTTGGCGATGTCCGCGTCGGTCGGGGCGGCCGCGAAGGCCGTGCCCTCGGCGAGGCCGAGGACGGCGCCCCCGGCGACGAGCGCGAGACCGCCCTTGGCGCCGCGGGTCAGGAACTGGGCCCGAGTCGTACCGCTCATCTCGTTTCCTCCTTGGTGGGTGCCCGCGTCCGCTGCGAGCGTGCCCCTGATTCGCCCGGAGCCGGGCGCCGGTTCGGTCCGCTCTCGCCGCCCGCCCGCCAGGGCCTGCCCGAAACAGACATGTCCTGGGACTGTCCCCGGCCATGTCCCACCTGGGCGCGGCCCGCACGGGGAGCTCCTGACGGCGAACCAGGACGGGGTCGACGCCGAATGACCCTGGATGAGCGGCGCGCTCGGCTTGCTAGGGTCCCCGCAGCGCTCCGCGAGGAGCGGGACGATGTCGCGCCGCGACCTGGCACACCTCTCCGACGAAGCCGTCGTCGCGCTGACCGCGAGATCGGACGAGGTCGCGCTGGCCGAGCTCTACGATCGGTTCGGCAGGACCGCCTACGCGCTCGCGCTGCGCGTGCTTCGCGACGAGGCCCTCGCCGAGGACGCCGTCCAGGAGGCGTTCCTCGCGGTCTGGCGCGGCGCCTCGCGCTTCATCCCGGAGCGGGCCCGGGCGAGCACCTGGATCCTGACGCTCGTTCACCGGCGGGCGGTCGATCTCGTGCGCCGGGAGCAGCGACGCCGTGCCGACCCGCTTCCCGAGGGAGAGATCGGCGCGGGTGGGCCGTCGGCCGAGGAGAGCGCCTGGGTACGGTTCGAGCGCGAGCGCGTTCAGGCGGCGCTCCGGCAGCTCCCCGACCAGCAGCGCGAGGCGATCGAGCTCGCCTACTACGGCGGGTTCACCCAATCGGAGCTGGCGGAGCGGCTCGGCGAGCCGCTGGGCACGATCAAGAGCCGTATGTACGTCGGCCTCGCCAGGTTGCGCGAGCTCCTCGACACGCCAACGGACGGAGACACATGGACGCCGAGTCGCTCCACGACCTGACCCCGGCCTACGCGCTGGACGCGCTCGAGCCCGGAGAGCGGCAGGCCTACGAGGACCACCTCGCCGGCTGCGAGCGCTGCCGCGCGGCGGTTGCCGAGCTCTCCGCCGCCGCCGCCTCGCTCGCCTACGCCGCCGAGCCGGTCGCACCGCCGCCGGCGCTCCGGGAGCGCATCCTGGACGCTGCCCGCGCCGAGCGCCCGAACGTCGTCCCCGCGAGGTCTCGCTGGGCCAATCCGATCGCAGCCGTCGCGGCGGTCGCCGCCTGCGCCGCGATCGGTCTCGGGATCTGGAACATCTCGCTCCACGACCAGCTGAACAGCGCCCGGAACGTGGCGCTCCAGCGCGTGCCGCTGAGCGGCGCGTCCGGCTCGCTCGTCGTCACCTCGGGGGGAACGGGCGCGCTCCTGCTCGCGGACCTCGCGGCCGCCCCGGCCGGCAAGACCTACGAGGCATGGGTCGTCCAGGGAAAGGCGGCGGCGCCGGCGGGCCTCTTCCGCGGCGGCCCCGGCACGACCTACGTGAAGCTCTCCCGGGCGGTGCCGAAGGGAGCGCTCGTCGCGGTGACGCTCGAGCCGGCCGCCGGCTCGCCGCAGCCGACGAGCAAGCCGTTCGCCGTCTCGGCTCCGGTGTAGGGGCCGGGCGCGGAATTCTTAGGATTCGCCGGAAGTCGGTCGGGTAGAAGGTCTGCATGACCCGATCGAAACTTCCACTCACAATTCTCGCCGTCTCCGGCGCCGTGGCCGTCGGCGTCGGCTTCGCCTCGAGCAAGGCGGCAACGACGGCCCCGGCGGGGTCACTCTCCGTCGGCAACGAGCTCCAGAACGCCTTCGTCAACGTCTACCGGCGGGTCTCCCCGTCGGTCGTCCAGATTCAGACCTCGCAAGGCCTCGGCTCCGGCATCGTCTTCGACAGCAAGGGCGACATCGTCACGAACGACCACGTCGTCGGGAACGCGAAGACCTTCACGGTCACGACCAGCGCCGGAGCGGGCAAGCAGCTCAAGGGCACCCTCGTGGGCACCTTCCCCGAGGACGACCTCGCCGTGATCAAGGTGAACGCCGCCGGGCTGACGCCGGCGACGTTCGCGAACTCCGACCAGGTGCGTGTCGGCGACATCTCGATGGCGATCGGCAACCCGCTCGGGCTCAGCTCGAGCGTGACCGAAGGGATCGTCAGCGCGCTCAACCGCTCCGAGCCCGAGGGCAACGGCATCGTCCTGCCCAGCGCGATCCAGACCAGCGCCGCGATCAACCCGGGCAACTCGGGCGGGGCGCTCGTCGACATCAACGGCCGCGTGATCGGGATCCCGACCCTGGCGGCCGAGGATCCCCAGCTCGGCGGCGCGGCGGCGGGAATCGGCTTCGCGATCCCGAGCAACGTCGTCACGAGCATCGCGAGCCAGCTGGTCAAGGACGGCAAGGTGACGAGCTCGGGCCGCGCCTACCTCGGCATCAAGATCTCCGACACCGGTGAGGGAGGCGGCGTGTACATCACGCAGGTTCTCCCCGGTACCGCTGCCGCCGGGGCCGGCCTGAAGGTCGGCGAGCTGATCACGGCGGTGAACGGCACCCCGACTCCGACCTCGACCGAGCTCGGCACCGCGCTGGCGGGGCTGAAGCCCGGTCAGGCGATCACGATCAAGTACCGCACGCAGTCCGGGACGACCGGGAGCGTGCATCTGACCCTCGGCCAGTACCCGGGCGGAGCCGCCTAGGAGCCGGCGCGAGCGGCCGGGGAGCGGGAGCCAGGGCTCCGCGCTCCCCGGCCGCGGCGCGGACCTGCGCCTGCTCGCGGCCAGGGAGCTCAGACGCAACCCGCGAGGTGGGGAGCTACTGCGGGCCCTGGCCCGGCTCGTCGTACGGGTTGAGGGCGATCCCCTCCGGGCCGTGGCCCCGGAGGGTCCGGAAGGCGGCGAACGCCTTCTGGTCGAACCGGGGGCAGATCGCGATGTGGCCGAGCCCGTAGTAGTGGTTCTGGTAGTAGCGGGCCGGGTCGCCGGTCCAGGCGGTGAGCGCGATCTTGTCCCCGAGCCCGGGGTAGGGCGTGCCGAACATCCCGTCCGGCGACTGGTTGTAGAAGGCCCGGAGCTTCGCGAGCGTCGAGGCGGGCACCTTCGGGCCCCACCAGATGACGACGGCGCCGTGCTCCTCGTTGTGGACGACCTGCCGCGGGTTGACCGGGGCGTTGTAGAAGCCCCAGACGGCCCAGAGGTAGTAGTGGCCGCCGCCCGACGGGGGTGAGGTGGCCCATTCGCCCTTGGTCGGCGTCGTCAGCTTCGGGAAGTCGCTGTGGTAGTTGGTCGGATCGACCCTGGGCGGGTTCGGGGGCACCTCGCGGTAGGTGCAGCCGGCTGCGAGCATCGCCGCCTTGACGTCGCCACCCGTGCTCCCGGTGGAGGCGAGCACGCCGAGCACGATCGCGGTGCCCGCGACCACCCCGGCCGCCGCGAACCAGACCCAGCGCGGCACCTCTGCAAGCGGGTTCGACTGGCCTCCGGTGTCCCGCCGCTTGGGTGCCTGAGCGGGGCGTGGCGGCATCGGCGCCCGCGGCTTCTTGTTCGCCACGACGACAGCATAGGGACCGGTAGCGACGTTCCCGGCGGGATCCGGCGCCGGATCCCGCCGGCTAGTCTGCCCGGTCGCTCACGCGACCTTCGCCCCCGGCGCCTCCGGGAACCAGGCGTGGGCGGGCGGTCCGTAGGGCAGGCGCGCCCGCTCGATCGCCTGCTCGACCCGGGCTGTCAGCTCCCGGGAGGCGGCGACGGTGGGCCGCTCGGGCGAGACCGTGATCGGCTCGCAAACGATCACGCGGATGCGCGGCAGGCCGACCCTGAACTGACCCGGCCGGAGCGCCCGCTCGCTGCCGACGATGCAGACCGGGACGATCGGCGTCCCGGTCGAGATCGCGAGCCTCGCCGCTCCTCGCAGCCACGGCCGTTGCCGGTACGGCAGGCACGTGCCCTGCGGGAACATGCCGAGCACCTGGTCTCCCGCGAGCAGCTCCGAGGCGCGGGCGAGGGCGACGCGGTCTCCGGCGCCGCGCTCGACCGGGAACGTCCCGAACCAGCGCATGATCTCCCGCAGCACCGGATAGCCCCACAGCTCCGCTTTCGCCATGTAGCGGATCGCCCGGCGGGTCGCGAGGCCGAGCAGCCACGGGTCGATCATCGACTCGTGGTTCGCGACGAGGATCACCGGCCCGTGCGCCGGGATCCGCTCGGGATTCCGGAGCTCGACGCGGTACAGGCGCGCGAACCAGAACCGGAAGCCCGTCCATTCGAACACGCTGTAGAGCGGCGGCCTGCTCACGGCTCGCAGGCGCGGGGAAGGGTCGGCCGGACGCGGGGCAGCGCCTGCCTGCGGAAGGCGGCTGCGCAGACGGAGAGGAAGAGGTCCCGCACCCGCCCGGAGCGGCGGCCGTACCCGGGCGCCCGCACCTCCCCCGCATGCCCGCCGCGCCCGCAGAGCTCGATCCCGTGGCCGCCGGAAAGCACGTAGGCTGTCCGAGGCCCTGCGATCCCGCCGGCGACGATCGCTAGCGGCACAGCCGTTGTTCGGCGGGCCGCGACGAGTGGATGACCATGATCGACCTCCCCAGCCCGGCAGTCCCCGCGGTCCGCACGCCGGTGCCGCTCGCGACGGTGCGCACGCGCACGAGCCGGGTCAGCCAGGCCGTCACGCTGGTCGCGGTCGTGATCCCGCCGCTCGGTCTCGCGGTCGCCGTGGGCGTGCTCTGGAACGTCGCCTTCCACGCCGGTGACCTCGCGCTCATGGTCGGAATGTACGTGCTCTGCGCGTTCGGGACGACGATCGGGTTCCACCGCTACTTCACGCACAGGTCGTTCGAGGCCCGCGCGCCGGTCAAGGCGACGCTCGCAATCCTCGGCTGCATGACGATGCAGGGACCGCTGACGCAATGGGTGACCGACCATCGCAAGCACCACGCGCTCTCCGACCGGGAGGGCGATCCGCACTCGCCCCACGCCGGGCAGGGCGACGGCGTCGCCGCCGCCCTGAAGGGGTTCGTCCACGCGCACGTCGGCTGGATGTTCACGAGCATGGGCATGGAGCAGGGGCGGCTCTACGGCAAGGATCTCTACGACGACCGGCTGGTGCGGACGATCGACCGGCTCTACCTGCTCTGGGTGGCGGCGACGCTCGGGATCCCGTTCGCGATCGGCTACGCCCTCGGCGGCTGGGAGCGTGGAATCGAGGGGCTGCTCTGGGGCGGGCTCGTCCGGATCTTCCTCTACCAGCACGCGACCTTCAGCGTGAACTCGATCTGCCACATGTTCGGCCGCCGGGACTACAGCTCACGCGACGAGTCGAGGAACAACTGGGTCGTCGCGATGCTCGTCTTCGGCGAGGGCTGGCACAACAACCACCATGCGTTCCCGGCCTCCGCCCGCCACGGGCTGCACCGGTTCCAGATCGACCTCTCCTGGTGGGTGATCCGCGGCCTCGAGAAGCTCCGGCTGGTCTGGAACGTCCGGGTGCCGGACGAGTCGCAGCTTCGCCGGCGCCGGATTCAGCCGGCCGCGAACGCCTCGAGCTGAGCGGCGACCAGCCGCTCCCAGGTGCCGGCGCGCGGCAGCGGCACCAGCCTCCCGGCCGGCGAGCGGAGCGCCAGCCCGTGCACGCCGCCGGCGATCAGCGTGTAGCTGCCGGGCACGCCGAGGGCCCGGGCCCGCTCGAAGCCGCGGCGCGAAAGCGAGGCGGAGACGCCCGGGACGCCCGGAAGCCGGCGGTCGAGCGAGCCGTGCAGCACGTCGAGGCGCCGGCCGGCCAGCGGGGCGAGATCGAGCCGGTCGAAGATCCACGGGGCGAGCCCGAGCACCCCCGTCACCGGCGGCTCGCCGGCGGCCGAGATCGAGACCGCCCCGCCCATCGAGAAACCGACGAGCAGCGTGCGCTCGCCTCCGGCGGCCTCGATCGCAGCCCGCGCATCCTCGATGCAGCGGTCGAGCTGCCGCCAGGACTTGATCCGGTAGCGGAGCTCGGCGAAGGCGAGACCCTCGAAGCGAGGCGCGAGCCGGCTCACGAGCCATTCGAGCGTGGCGCTCCAGGTGCCCGGCACCTCCCGGCTCCGGCCGCCGTTCATGCAGACGACCGTGCGCGCGCCGCCGGGGTTCGTGATCCTGAGCGCGGCGCCGGTCGCGAGCCGGATCACCTCACTCACGGGTCTCGTCGACCGCCCGCCGGGCCTCGGCCTCGTAGGGGTTTCCCGCGTAGCCGGTGCGGAGGTAGGAGAGGGGCATCGCGAGCGGGCGGTGCTGCATCTGCCAGACATGGCAGAGCTCGTGGCAGACGAGGTCGTCGTGGTCGCGTGAAGGGGGGTCGCGGAGCAGGATCGTTCCCCAGGCCGCGTAGCCGTCGAAGCGGCGAAGCCAGGGCAGCCGGAAGAGGCGGGGCGAGACGACGATCCGCACCCGGTCGATGCGCACGGGGCGCGCGTAGAGCGGGAGCCGGTCGAGCCTGGACTTCGCCCGTTCGAGGACCGGGCGCTCTACGCCGGCCAACGGCCGGGGCTCGGCTCGTGCGTCTCGTGGACGGCCCAGTCGTGCCGGGGGGGCGAGAAGGCCTCGATCAGGACCGCGCCGTCCGGCCCCGCGGTGACCGAGTGAGGCACGTGGGCGCGGATCAGCCAGGTTTCGCCCGGGCCGAGCTCGGCGACCTCGTCCCCGACCCTGAAGGTGAGCGAGCCCTCGATCAGGAGCCCGACCTGCTCGTTCGCGTGGCTGTGCTCGGGCACGTCGATCCCGGGCTCGAGCTCCATCAGGCTGAGCGTGATCTCGTCGCCGTGGACCGTCCGGCCGGTCAGGCCGGGCCAGATGTTCTGCGGCCCGATCGTGCGGACGCTCGCGAAGGCGGTCATGCCGCAAGGCTAGCGTCTCCACCGGCAGGCCCGGGAGGGGCCGGGCGGCCCGTCGATCAGCCGTGCGTGATCAGGCCGGCCGCCTGCGCGGAGCGCGCCGCCCCGGGCAGCGTGAACGAGACGCGCGCCCCGCCCTGGGGGCGGTTCTCGGCCCAGATCCGGCCGCCGTGAGCCTCGACGAGGCCGCGGGCGATCGCCAGCCCGAGGCCCGTGCCGGCGCTCGAGCGGGCCCGGTCGGCCCGCCAGAAGCGCTCGAACATACGGCCGAGCGCCTCGGGCTCGAGGCCGTCGCCCGTGTCCTCGACGCGAACGAGGACGTTCCCCTCGACCCGCTCGACGTGGACCGCGACCGAGCCGTCCGAGGGGGTGTGGCGGAGGGCGTTCGTGACCAGGTTGAAGAGGACGCGCTCGATCTTGTCGGGGGCAACCGCGGCGGTCGCCTCGCCGTCGAGGTGCGCGACGAGATCGACGTGCCGGACGTCGGCCTCCGGGCGGAGCAGGCGCAGCGCGGACTCGACCAGGCCCGAGACCGGCGTCTGTCGGAGCTCGAGGGTCAAGGCTCCGGCGTCGATCCGGGCCAGCTCGAAGAGGTCGTCGACGAGGATCGTCAGCGTGCGAACCTGGTCGCGGAGGGTCGGCAGGTAGTCCTCGGGCGCGGCGAGGCCGTCCTCGAGCGCCTCGATCATCGCCTGCATCGAGGCGAGCGGCGTGCGCAGGTCGTGGCTCGCCCAGGCGACGAGCTCCCGGCGCGCGTCGAAGAGCTGCTCGATGCTCGCGGCCATCGTGTTGAACGAGTCGGCGAGGCGGGCGATCTCGCTCGCCCCGCCGGTCGGCGCACGGGCGGCGAGGTCGCCGGCGGCGAGCTGCGTCGAGGCGTCCCCGACGCGCCGGATCGAGGTGGCGATCGAGCGGGCGAGCAGCAGGCCCGCGCCGACCGCCGCCGTCGCCGATCCCGCCGCGACGGCCAGGATCTTGCGGTCGGCGCCCATGTGGAACATCACCCAGCCCGAGGCGAGCACCGCGGCGAGCGGGACGCAGGCCGAGAGGAACGCGAGGCCCGCCAGCTGCAGCCAGACCGTCGGCGCGGCCCGGAGCGCGTAGGCGACGGCGAGCCCGATCGCGAGGCTCGCGGCGGCGACCGTCAGCGCGAGGCCGATCACGGGTCGAACCGGTAGCCGACGCCCCACACCGTCTGCAGGTGCGCGGGCTGGGCCGGGTCGGCCTCGAGCTTCTCGCGCAGGCGGCGGATGTGGACGGTGACCGTGCCGGTGTCGAGCGCGGGCGAATGGCCCCAGACACGGTCCATCAGGTGGCTGCGGGAGAAGACCCGGCGCGGGTTGCGAGGCCATGAACCAGAGCAGGTCGAACTCGCGGGCGGTCAGCGCCACCGCCCGGCCTGCCTTCGTCACCTCGCGGCTCGCGCCGTCCAGCGCGACGTCGTCGAACTCGAGCCGCTCGGGCCGGGCGGCAGCGCCGCTCGAGCGGCGCAGCACGGTCCGCACCCGCGCTGCGAGCTCGCGCGGCGAGAACGGCTTCGTCACGTAGTCGTCGGCGCCGAGCTCGAGGCCGACGATCCGGTCCGCCTCCTCGCCGCGGGCGGTCAACATGATCACCGGCAGGTCGGAGCGGCCGCGGATCCAGCGGCAGAGCTCGAGCCCGTCGGGGCCCGGCAGCATCACGTCGAGCACGACGAGGCTCGGCTCGCCCGACTCGATCAGCTCCCGGGCCCGGTCGCCGTCGCCCGCCTCGAGCGTCGCGAAGCCGTCGCGGCGCAGGTAGCGGACGATCACGTCGCGAACGATCGGCTCGTCGTCGACGACCAGCACCGTCGTCATCCGAGCGCCTACTCCGGCTTCCACTTGGGGTGGTGCCGCTCGGCCCACTCCTCGCTGACCGTGCCGAGCGTCACGCCGCGCAGCGCGTGCCGGGTCGCCGGATGGATCAGCGCCAGGTACAGATGGCCGACCAGGAGCACGAGCGAGACGTACATCAGCCCGTCGTGGAGCACGACCGTGCTCGCGAAGCGGTACTGGGTGTCGCGCTCTCCGAACCAGAGCAGCAGCCCCGAGATCAGGAACAGGAGCGCGAACGCCGCGGTCAGCGCGGCGTTGATCTTCTGGCCGGCGTTGAAGCGGCCCTGGGGGGCCGGGCGCCGGCGGAGCAGCCAGCGCAGGTCGTCGCGGTCGAACCGGTCGATCTGCCGCGCCGTGCGCAGGATCCCGCGCCGGTCGCCGAACAGGACGATCGCCACGAGCACGGAGATCCACGCCACCCCGGCCCAGAAATGGACGCTCTGGATCAGGGGCCGGCGCCCGACCAGCACGGCGAGGCTCGGCAGGTAGAGGATCAGCCCGGTCGCGAGCAGGAAGAAGAAGCCGAGCGCGTTCGCCCAGTGCAGCGTCCGCTCGGTGCGGGAGAAGCGGCGCCGGTAGCCCGCCCTCACGTGCCGTACCCGTTCGAGTGGCCGACCCAGGCGTCCTGGTCGTAGCCGAGCTGCTCCCAGTAGCCGGGCTCCACCCGCGGGACGAGCTTGATCTCCTTCACCCACTTGACGTTCTTGTAGCCGTACATGTCCGGGATGACGAGCCGGAGCGGCGCGCCGTGCACGCGCGGCAGCGGCTGGCCGTCCATCTCGTAGGCGAGCATCACGTCGTGGAGCGTCGCCTGGGCCATCGTCAGCGAGTCGGTGTAGGGGTGCTCGGCCGAGACGAACTCCAGTGCCTGGGCTGTGGGAGCCGGCTTCGCGAGCGCGAGCACCTCGCCGAGCCGCACGCCGCCCCAGCGGACGTTCTTGACCGTCCAGCCGGTGACGCAGTGGAAGGTGGAGACCTGCTCCGACTTCGGCAGCGCGAGCAGGTCCTTGTAGTTGAGCGAGACGGGAGTCTGGACGTGGCCGCCGACCTGCAGCCGCCAGGTGGCCTCGTCGAAGCGGGGCATCGTGGCGGCCACGGTGTAGATCCGCCAGCCCTTCGTCGGGATCAGCGGGATCTGCGACTCGAGCGGGGAGATGACGGCCGAGACGCGGCTCCAGGCCGCCTTCCCCCAGTAGAGCGACGTGACGCCGCCGAGGAGCGTCCCCAGGAAGACGGCGCGCCCGACCCGCTTCGGCTCCTGCTCTTCGGCGTGCGTCGCGGTCATCGTCCCTCCCTACATTCCACTCGAGTGTGCCATGCCTGCGAACAGCGTGCCACGAAGATCGCCTGGATGCCCCTTCGTGTCGACCCAGACCCGGTACGCGCCGGGCTTGGCCTCGATCAGCTCGAGCGCCTTCGCCGCGACCGCCGCGCAGCTCTTCGCCTTGTAGCCCGAGCCGAGCCTGGTCACCACCATCCCGGCCTTGTCGCGGATCGACGCGCCGGTGATCCCGGTCGACATCACGTCGAACTTCCAGCAGAGCCGGCCCTTCGTCGCGTTGGACGTCAGGTTGACGACGCCGTGCTCCCCCATCCCGGAGAGCTTCGCGGCGAGCATGGGATGCATCATGTCGGCGCGGGCGATCCCGCAGCCGAATGCGATCATCGCCCCTGCGAGCGCCACGACGAGTCCTCTGGCAGACATCGGTCCTCCTTGGTCGAGAGTCGACGCCGAGCATCGCGCTCCCGGGTTTCAAGGTAGTTGCGCAGTCCTTACCAGACGCTTAAATCGGCTGGATCAGAGCGAGCGCTGGTAGGCCCGGAACGCCCTCGTCGCGAGGAACGACGAGACGAGCAGGAGCCCGGCGAGCAGCCCGATCCGGGAGACGACGAGCGAGGTGTCCGACGGGCCGAGCGCCGCGGCGCGGCCGGCCTGCGCCGCCCAGTTGACCGGGTTGTAGGTCGCGGCCGTGCGGATCCAGCTCGGGACGAGGTTCGCCTGCATGAACGTCGAGGAGAGGAATGTCAGCGGCAGGACGATCGACGTCACGGTGGCGATCAGCGTCTCCTCCTGGCGGACGACGAGGGCGAGCGCGTTCGAGAGCGCCGCGAAGCAGGCGCTGAGCAGGCAGGCGACCAGGATCAGGATCGCGACGCCGGCGGCGCCGTTCGGGAAGTGCGCGCCGACCACGAGCCCGACGGCGATGATGATCAGCGACTGGACGATCGTGGTCAGCGCGCTGTAGACGAGATTGCCGACGTTGAGGGCGCTCCGCCAGACCGGCGAGACGAGCATCCGGTCCATGACCCCCGAGCGCATGTCGTCGATGAAGGCCATCCCGTTCCAGCCGGCCGAGCTGATCGCGGTCATCACGATCACGCCGGGGGTCAGGTACTCGATGTAGGAGCCGCCCGCGAAGCCGGGGATTTCGACGACGCGCTTGAAGAGGGCGCCGAAGAGGAGCAGCCAGATCATCGGCTGGATCAGGGTGACGGCGACCCAGGCGGGCTGGCGGAGCAGGCGGCGGATGTTCCGGAGCGTGATGTAGCCGGTGTGGCGGAGCATTCTCGTCACGTCTGGCCCTCCTCGGCATCGCGGAAGGATCGGCCGGCGTGGCGGAGGTACACCTCGTCGAGCGAGGGACGGGCCATCGTCACCGAGGCGACGGCGTGGCCGGCGGCCTCGAGCGCCGCGAGCGCCGGGGGCATCGCGGTCGCGCCGTTGCGCGCCCGCGCGCGCACCAGCCGCCCGTCCGCGCTGATCTCCGTCAGCCCGTCGACGCGGGCGAGCACTTCCCGCGCCGCGGCCCCGGGCGCGTCGACGAGCTCGAAGTGGAGCGTGTCGCCCTCGAGCGCGCTCTTCAGCTGCTCGGGGCTGCCTGCCGCGACGATCCGGCCGCGGTCGACGATCGCCACCTGCGCGGCGAGCTCGTCGGCCTCCTCGAGGTAGTGCGTTGTCAGCAGGATGGTCATCAGGTCCTCGGCCGCGAGCCGGGCGATCTCGCGCCACATGTCCACCCGCGCCTCCGGGTCGAGCCCGGTCGTCGGCTCGTCGAGGAAGAGCGCCTGCGGGCGGTGGAGCAGGCCCATCGCGATGTCGAGCCGCCGCTGCATTCCGCCCGAGTAGGTCTTCACGGGACGGTCGGCCGCCGCGCCGAGGTCGAAGCGCGCGAGCGCCGCATCGACGCGGGGGCGAAGCTCGCCGCCCGGCAGGTCGTAGATCGCGCCCTGGAGCGTCAAGTTCTCGCGTCCCGTCGCCTCGGGGTCGAAGCCGTGCTTCTGCCCGACGACTCCGATCGATCGGCGAACCCGCTCGGGCTTCGCCAACACGTCGTGCCCGGCGACCCGCGCCTCGCCGGAGTCCGGTTGCGTGAGCGTGGTGAGGATCTTCACGGTCGTCGACTTGCCGGCGCCGTTCGGGCCGAGCAGCGCGAAGATCGTCCCCTCCTCGACGCTCAGGTCGAGCCCGTCCAGGGCCTGGACATCCGGCGGGTAGCGCTTCCGAAGCCCGGTTGCCTCGATCGCGGTGCTCAACGTCGTCCTCCCTCCTCTATAATCTTCGGTGCTCGAGCAGTTTATAAATCTAAAGTCTTGATTGTCAAGGAGACCGGATGGAGGGCACACGCCGCGGCGAGCTGATCGAGGCGATCACGCTCGAGGTGCGCCGCTCCCAGAACCGCACCGACGCCTTCGACGAGGCCGTCGCCGAGGCCCTCGGGATCAACCGTACCGACCACCGCTGTCTCGACGTCCTCGCGCAGGAGGGCCCGACGACCGCCGGTCGCCTGGCGGAGCTCGTCGGGCTGACGAGCGGGGCGATGACGACCGTCGTCGACCGCCTCGAGCGGGCCGGCTACGCGCGGCGGGTTCGTGACGAGCACGACCGGCGGCGCATCCACATCGAGCTCACCGAGGCGGCGCTCGAGGCCGCCGGGCCCTACTACGAGCCGCTCGCCCGGATGGCGGACGAGCTCTACGCCCGCTACAGCGAGAACGAGCTCGCGCTCCTGCTCGACTTCCTGCGGCAGGCGGCCGAGCTCCACGAGCGCGAGCTCTCGGCGCTGAGGGCCCGCCTCGCGTCCGCCGACGTCGGGGCCGCGGAGCTACCCGGCCGGGCTCGCCTCTAGATGGTTGATCGGCAATTCGCGGCTGAGGCCGTGAGCGCCGTGTAGCAGGGACCGAAGTTGAGGGTGTCGAAGGTCGGCGGTGTCAATGCTCCGTCGACCAGGAGGCCTACGTGCGCGCCGACCTCGACACCCTCGTGATCGTGCTCTATTGCGCTGCCTGTGCATTGTTTCCTTCCGAGCGGACGCCTCGCCGCGGCCGGCCGGAGAAGATCAGCGACAACGAGTTGCTGACCTTGATGGTCGCCCAGATGCTGTTGCAGTGCCCGAGCGACCGTGTCTTTTTGCGTCGTGCCCGGCGACGGCTCGGGCATCTGTTCCCGTATCTGCCGGGGCAATCGCGCTACAACGAGCGCTGCCGTGCCCTGACACCAAAACTGGTGCTGCTCTGGAAGGCGATCTCCGCTGAGACCTTCGGCGCCAGCGACCAGCTGCGTCTGCTCGACACGACACCTCTGCCTTGCGGCCAGTCGATCCAAACGACCCGGACAAGCCAGTTGGCGCCCTGGGCCGGGTTCGGCTACTGCCCGGCTCATTCGCGCCGCTACTGGGGCTTCAAGCTCGTCCTGCTCTGCGCGCCCGACGGCACGGTCATCGACTTCGACCTCGTAGCCGCCAACGCCGGCGAACGGGACGCCGCGCTCGCGCTGCTGGAGGCCAACCCGATCGAAGGCGCCACGATCATCTGCGACAAAGGCTTCGCCGGCGCCGACTTCGAAGCCGCCGTCCGCGAACTGCGCGCGCTGCTTCTGCGGCCAAGCCGAGCCGACGAGCCCAACAGGCCCAACCCGCCAATCGGCTGGATCCGCCAACGAATCGAATCGATCGTCAACACGCTCAAAGACCAGCTCCTGCTCGAACGACACGGCGGCCGCACCCCCGCCGGACTCCTCGCCCGCATCAGCGCCCGCGTCCTCGCACTCTGCGCCTGCATCCACCTCAACCAACGACTCGGCCTCAACGGCCGCGAGCTCGTCGCCTACGCCGATTAGCCGATCAACCATCTAGGAGCCCGGGGGAATCGTCTTTGCGACCTTCGGAGGCGAGAGGTTGACCACGAAGCTGCTCGAGTTGTCGGCAGGGTTCGCGTCCGTCTCGTCGGAGGAGACGGAGGCCGTCAGGATCTGGGGGCCGCCCTGCACGTCCTGGACCTCGAAGCGGATGAACGTCGAGCTCCGGCCCGCGAGGAAGTCGAGGTGGCACACGATCGTCGAGGACGTCGTGCAGCCGGTGCCGCGGACGTAGTACGGCCGTCCCGTCAGGTGCATCGCCGCGGGGAGCTTGACCGTCAGGACGACGTTGGTTCCGGTCTGGTTGCCGTTGTTGTCGACGCCGACGAGGAAGTCGACGGCGCCGCCGACGTCGGGCAGGGGCGAGGTCACCTGGAAGCTCGTGCTCAGGTCGACGACGCCGGAGGCCGACTTGAACGCGGCCGAGCTCGAGCGAGGGCTATGCTGGACGAGCGCGGCGCCGAGATCGGCCGAGTAGCTGATCGCGTAGAGAGCGGCGACGCCGATCAGCAGCGCGCCGATCCTCCGCCACCTCCTCCGGGCCTCGATCCAGGCCGCGACGGAGAAGGTCGCCCAGGCAGGAGCGGTGAAGAGGAGGTAGCTCGACTTGATCGGGTCGCCGAACTGCTGGGGGAAGCGGATCAGCATGACGACGAACGCCGTGCCGGCGGCGATCGCGACCGCCGCCAGCAGGCCGAGCCCGACGTCGGCAGGCGACCGGCTGGCGCGCCGGACGACGCGCAGCCCCGCCGGGACCGCGAGCGCGGCGAGGCCGCCGATCGCGAGCGCGTCGCCGAAGAACCCGAGCACGCTCTGGCTCGAGGCCGTGACGCGGTCGAGCCGGGACGGGTTGAGCAGGAACGGGTGGATCGCCCCGAACCAGTCGCTCCAGAGCTCGGCGTGCAGCTTGGGCAGCAGCTCGTTGCCGAAGTCCGGCCGGTACGGGTGGAGCACGAGCGACCTGAGCGGAAACGAGACGAAGAACGAGAGCGGCTGCTCCTTCAGCATCAGGGACGCGCGCGGCTCGAGGTTCGACTGGAGCGGGTTGTGCCAGGTCCGGTAGGCGTAGAGCCACCAGGGCCCGGCGACGAGCGCGACCACGACCACGGTGCGCACCAGGAAGCCGGTGGTCCGCCGGCCACCGACGACGAGGGCGGCGGCGATCAGGCAGGCGATCACGACGACCCCCGGCTGCCTCGTGAGCGCCGCGGCGCCGCAGGCCGCTCCGAGTGCCCAGCCGAGCCGCCCGGGCCAGCCGAGCCGGGCGGCTCGCAGGAAGATCAGCACCGCGAGCGCGCAGAGGAACGCGAACGGCATCTCGGGATGGAAGAGGATGCTCATCCGGTAGACGACGGGGTAGGCGGCGACGAAGGCGCCGACCGCGAGCGCCCGCCGCGGCTGCCCCGGCCAGATCTCCCGCCCGATCAGCCCGGCGACGAGGATCAGCCCGGCGCCCGTTGCGAGCGCGATCAGCTGCCCGCCGGTCCACGGCTCGCTCTTCGCGAGCGAGACCGCCTCGTCGAGACCCCAGATGGCGCCGAGCGCGAGCCCGGCGGCGCCGGCGATCCGGACGCGGGGGCGGCCCGCCGTCATCGCCGCCGCCCCGGCTGCGATCAGGAGGAGCCAGAGGGCGCGGTTGGCCGGGTTCGGCGACAGCTCGACCGGCTGCGACGGCGCCCAGCGCAGCAGATACTGGACGCCGACGGCGGCGGCCTGGAAGAGGATCGGGGTCGCGTACTCGTAGTTCTGGGCCTTGCTCGGGAGGCTCCCGTGCGCGTAGAGGTACTGCGCATAGGCGAGGTGCTCGCCCGCGTCGACCGCGCCGTCCTGGCCGACCGTCGAGACCCCCTGCCAGCCGAGGAGGGCGAAGCAGCAGAACCCGACCACGATCCCGGCCTGCAATCGCGACCATCTCGGAAGGGAGGAGACCCGGCCCACCGCGAGATTATGGTCGGCGCCCGCCGGGCGGGCCGCGCCGCCTCGAGCGACCCGGAGGTCAGCCCGGTGCGAGCCGGCCCATCAGCTCCCACTCGGGCTCGTAGACGTGCGCCGACTTGGCGTGGACGACGAGCCGGCCGAGCGGGGCGCCGAGCTCGGCGGCGACCCGTTCCTGGAGGCGGGTCAGCTCGACGAGGTTCCCGTAGGCCTTCTTGCCGAAGTCGAGGCTGTGCGCATAGACAACCAGCTCGAGCCTCCCGCCCGGTAGCCAGAAGTCGAGCATGCTGACGCAGGGGATGTAGGCCGTGTCGGTGAGCGGCTGGAAGGTCGTGATCGTCGCGGAGCGGCACTCGGGGTCTGCCCGGAGGCGACCCGTCACCCAGGCCAGCTGGTCGCGGCCGCTGCCGGCGTAGTTGAAAAGCCTCACCGCGTAGCTCTTGGCGTCGCCGAGCTCCGGGACGTCCCGCTCGACGAAGAAGTTGTCGTGCATCCAGGCGAGCCAGGCGGGGTCGCCGAGCTCGGCGATCAGCGGGTCGTCGGAGGAGGGGCGGGCGACCGTCAGGGTCAGGAGGCCGATCTCGCGCGTCGACGCCCCGTCGTAGGTTGCAGCCTGCCCCGACTCGAGGATCGCGCGCGAGACCCGGAGCCAGCCCTCCCCGAGCGACGGCGCCTCGACGAGCGTGATCCCCATCGGCCCCAGGCTACGTGAGCTCGACGACCAGCCCGTCGCGGGCGAGCGCGTGCCCCGCGGGTGCCGGGAGCGCGAGCGGACGATGCGTGACGAGCAGCCGCTTCGCGCCCGACCGCTCGAACGCCGCCTCGGCCTCCACCGGCGAGAGGTGGCCGCGCGGGTCGCCGTCGGGATCGTCCGGGCCTAGGGTGGCCTCGCAGAGGAAGAGGTCGGCGCCGCCGGCCAGCTCGACCAGCTCCTCGCACGGGGCCGAGTCGCCGGAGTAGGCGAGCGACGGGCCGCTGCCGTTGACGCGCAGCCCGTAGGCAGCGGCGGCGTAGTGGGGGACCCGGACCGCCGTGACCGAGTGGCCGGCGGCGTCGAAGGCGCGTCCCGGCACGTACTCGTCGATCGCGAAGGCCCGTCCGAACATCTCCGGCGTGCCGAACAGGCCGCCGATGCGTGACAGCTCCTTCCGCCCCCCGGGCGGCAGCCAGAGCTGCGGGCGGGGAGGCCGCCCGGAGGTGCGGGCGAGGTGGTCCGACGCCCACACCCACGGGATCAGGTCGCCGCAGTGGTCGAGGTGGAAATGGGTGAGCACGATCGCGTCCACGGCCGGCCGGCCGTCGGGCCCGCCGAGCCGCGCCAGGACGCCCGGGCCGCAGTCGAGCAGGAGCGAGCCCGAGCCCTCGAGCAGGTACCCCGAGTGCGCGCCGCCCGGATTCGGCCAGGCCGGCGAGCAGCCGACGACGGTGAGTGTCAGGGAGCCCATGGTCCTCGGCGCGCGAGCCTCGTCAGGCCTTGATCACCAGTGCGCGCGCCGCCCAGCGGGGCAGGTACCAGTTCCAGCGCCCGGCGAGCGCCATCGTCGAGGGCAGCAGCAGCCCGCGCACGAGCGTGATGTCGATCAGGATCGCCGCGGCGAGCCCGAAGCCGAGCTGCTGCATCGTCGGGATCGACCCGAACATCAGGCCGCTGAAGGTCGCGGCCATGATCAGCCCCGCCGCCGTGACGATCCGGCCCGTGTTCGCGAGCCCGTGGACGACCGCGCCCTGGTTCGAGCGGGTCGCATCCCACGCCTCTCGCATCCGCGGTGACGAGGAAGACCTCGTAGTCCATCGAGAGCCCGAAGAGCAGCGTGAACATGAACACCGGGATCCAGCCTTCGATCTCGTTCACGCGCAGCAGCCCCGCCCAGCTCCCCCAGCCCCACTGGAAGAGCGCGATCATCAGGCCGCTCGCCGCCGACGACGGTCAGCAGGTTGAGCACGATCGCCTTCAGCGGCAGGAGCAGCGACCGGAAGGCCCGCACGAGCACGAGGTAGGTGAGGCCGATCACGCCCAGGATCAGCCACGGGAACGGGCCGAGCGTGCGCGAGACGAAGTCGGCCGCGTAGGCGGCGCCGCCGCCGGCGAGCACGAGCGCGGAGGCCGGGAAGTGGGCGGCGGGGATCAGCTTGCCGCGGAGGTGGTCGGCGAACGACTGCGCCTGCGGGCTGGCCGGGTCGGGGCGGCTGACGACCTCGATCCGGAGGTAGCGGCCGTTGGCGTCGGGGTGAGCGGCCGAGACGCTCGCCACCTGCGGGTCGGCGTGCAGGAGCCGGTCGAGCGTCGCGACGGCCCTGGTCGTCGCCGGGCTCGTGCGGCCGCCGTTCGTGTCGACGAGGATCGTGGTCGGGTCGGTCGAGTAGCGGCTGCCGGCCTCCTGCAGCTGCGACGAGCCCGCTGAACCGAGGCGAGGCCCTGAGGCAGCGTGCGGGTCGAGCTCGGGCCGACGTGGATCCCGATCAGCGGCAGCGCGGCGACGACGAGCAGCAGCGCGACGAGCGGCGCGACGTACCTGGCGCGCTTCATCACCCAGCCGGCATGGGCCGCCCAGAGGCGGAGCTCGAGCACGTGCCGGCGCTCGGCGAGGAGGCGCGGGAAGAAGCGGATGCGCTCGAGCCGCTCGCCGGCGGCGAGCAGCATCACCGGCAGGAGCGTCAGCGCGCAGAGGATGCTGATCACGGGGACGAGCAGGCCGCCGACGCCGAAGCCGCGCAGGAACGGGACCGGCAGCAGGAGCATCAGCGCGAGCCCGAGCGAGACGACGAGGCCGCTGAAGACGATCGTCCGGCCCGCGTGCACCATCGTCTCGCGGACGGCCTCGCGATGCTCGTGGCCCCGCCGGCGCTCGTCGCGGTAGCGGTTGACGACGAGCAGCGAGTAGTCGATCGCGATCCCGAGCCCGATCATCATCACCATGTTCAGCAGGTAGTCGCTCAGCTCGAGCACGTGCGCGACCGCCCAGGCGATCCCGAGGGCGGGCGGGATCGTGAACGCCGCGAAGCCGAACGGGAGCAGCGCCGAGCCGGTGCCGAAGACGAGCAGGAGGATCAGCAGCGCGGCGGGGACCGCGAGGTAGAGCTCGCCGACCTCGAGGGCACGTTCGAGCGCCGGGCCGACGTCGTGCTGGACGGCAGCGTCGCCGGTCACGAGCACGCCGGTGCCGAGCCGCTGCCTGAGCAGGGCCGTCCGGGCCTCCGCCTGAGCCCCGGTCAGGGTGGTGCGGAGGAAGGCGGCCGCCGAGCCCGAGGGGAGGAGCTCGGTGCTCGCGACCCGGGCGCCGGGCAGGAATCGGGTCGCGGACTTCGCGGCCCTGCGGGCCTGCAGGAGCGGCCGCCTGCCCGTCACGATCAGGACGAAGTCGCCCTGCGAGCCCCGCCCGAAGTCGCGCGCGACGATCTGGCTCACCCGGCTCGAATCCGTGCCCGGGAGCGAGAAGCCCGTGCCGAGGAGCGGCGCCAGGTGCAGCGCTCCGACCACGCCGAGGACGGCGGCGGCGAGCCAGGCGGCGAGGACGACCGAGCCGTGGCGCAGGCACCAGTCGGTGAGCTTCACGAGCGACGAGGCCTGCCCCAGGGCACGCCGGTCTGAGGCAGGGATCGTGGTCAGGGCGGGGTCGTGCGTGGGCTGCATGGCTGCCGATCGGAGGGAGTCGGAAATCGCTCGGCAGCGCCGCGACGGTGCACAAGCCATCCCCACTGTATCGGCCGGAGGCGGTCAGGCTGAAGGGGGGAGCGCGGGCGCAGCCGGGCGTCCGGCTACAGCGTGCGCGAGGGCTCGGAGGCTTCGTGCGCGGTTCGCCGAGCCTGGTCGTCGACGGCCCAGCGCAGCTGCGAGGTCACGCCGACGACGCCGGGGATCCGGCGGACGTAGGTCGAGACCAGCTCGGCGGTCGAGCGGTTGTCGACCCTCCCGCCGACGGTCACGTGGCCGGCCTCGACGGCGATCGAGAGCGAATCGGGGTCGATCCAGAGTGTCTTCAGGAGCACGTCCTGCTCGATCTCCTGCTCGATCTCCGCGTCGGAGCGGACGAACGCGCGCACGAGGTCGGAGCGGGCGACGATCCCGACGAGCGCGCCGTTCTCGACGACCGGGAGGCGGTTGACGCGGCAGTCGATCATCAGCTTCGCGGCGTGCGCCGCGGTCTCGGTCGGCGAGACGGTGGTTGCCGGCGAGGTCATCGCCTCGCCTGCGGTGCGGGCCTCGACCCGCCTGTCGTCGCCGTCGGCGCTGTTCAGGATCCGCGCGAGCAGGCTCGCCGGCTCCGTGACCAGGCCGGTCTCCTTCCAGAGGATGTCTCCCTCGGAGACGACGCCGACGACCTCCCCCTCGGGGGTGCAGACGGGAAGCCCGGCGATGCGGTGCTGAACGAGGAGCGCGGCGACGTCCTTCAGCGGCGTGTCGGGGCCGACGGTCACGACGGCTGTGGTCATGATCTGCGCGACGTTCATGAGCCAAGGGTCGACGAACCGCGCCCCGGCGGCATCCGGCCGCTCGCTGATCCGCGCTCCGGGGAACTACGTAGCCCCGGGCGGCGCCGCGCGGGGTCGGAGCCGCGGGGCAGGCCGCCGTCCGGCGGCGGCCTGCCCCGCCCGGGGCCGCACGTACCGACTCAGACGGTGACGGCGGCGGGAACGAGGACCCGCAGCGCCAGGTCGACGAGCCGGTTCGAGTATCCCCATTCGTTGTCGTACCAGGCGACGACCTTCACCTGCGTGCCGTCGATCACCGTCGTCAGCCCCGAGTCGAAGATCGACGAGTACGGCGACCTGACGATGTCGGAGGAGACGAGCGGCTCCTCGCTGTAGGCGAGGATGCCGCGCAGCTCGCCGCTGTCGGCCCGGTCCGCGAAGACGGCGTTCACCTCCTCGACGGAGGTCGGGCGCTCGACCTCGACCGTCAGGTCGACCAGCGACCCGGTCGGGGTGGGCACGCGCACCGCGAAGCCGTTCAGCTTGCCGGCGAGCTCGGGGACGACGAGGCCGAGCGCCTTCGCGGCTCCGGTCGTCGTCGGGACGAGGTTGCAGGCGGCTGCGCGGGCCCGCCGGTAGTCCTTGTGGGGCGCGTCGAGGAGCTGCTGGTCGCCGGTGTAGGCATGGACGGTCGTCATCAGCCCGTGCCGGATGCCGAACGCTTCGTGGAGCACCTTGGCGACCGGTGCGAGGCAGTTCGTGGTGCACGAGGCGTTCGAGATGATCCGGTGCTTCTCGGGGTCGTAGGCCTGCTCGAAGTTCACGCCGAGGGCGACCGTGACGTCGGGGCTCTTCGCCGGCGCCGAGACGATCACCTTCCGCGCGCCCGCCTCGAGATGCTTCTCGGCGTCGGCGCGGGCGGTGAAGCGGCCGGTCGACTCGATCACGACGTCGACGCCGAGCTCGGCCCAGGGAAGGCGCGCGGGGTCGGTTCCGGACGGCGTCGCGATCCGGTGGCCGTCGACGACGAGCGCCCGGTCGGCGAGCTCGACGGTGCCTGCGAACGGCCCGTAGACGGTGTCGTGCCTGAGCAGCTGGGCGAGCATCGCCGGGTCGGCGACGTCGTTGATCGCCACCCACTCGATCTCGGCCCCTCGCTCGTGGGCGGCCCGGAACGCGGCGCGGCCGGTACGCCCGAATCCGTTGATCGCAACTCGGACTGACATGGTGTCGACTCCTTCGCTTCGCTTTTTCCCTGAGCGTAGGGGCGCCCACCGGCACGGACATCGGTACTTGGCCGCAGCCCCTGTGGTGGTTTGGGCGGATCCTGCGCGCCCCGGCGAGCGGGTTGCGCAAAAGCCGACGGGGAGATCGGTATATGCCCCGATGACCCGGAGCCGCCGCTCCCTGGATGCTGGTCGCCGAGAGGAGCCATCGATGAGAGGCGGACAACGACGACATCGGGAGAACGGGCGGCGCTGGGAGCAGCGGCACACCCGCTACCAGCAGGGCTCCCGGAATCGCGGCCGGCGCGAGCGGGCGCGCGCCGCGGAGGCCGCGCGCCCGGGCAACCGGCACGAGTGACGCTCAGCTCCGCGCCAGGGCGATGACCTTCTCGGCGGCGCGGGCGAGCGGAGCGGGAACCTGATCGCGCTCGATCGACGCGAAGAGCTCCCAGGCGCGCGCGGGCTTGTGGCTGTGGCCGCGGAGGCCGGCGACCGCCTCGAAGTCGGGGGCGAGCACCACCGTGTGCTCGGGCCCGGCGAGCTCGGCGATCTGCGCGTTCAGGACGCGCTCGCCCAGGATCGGCTTCTTGCCCGGCGCGGCGTCGCGGTCGTGGACGACGACGTACGGGAGGCGGGCCGCCCGGCAGATGCGCACGAAGAGCGGGATGTTCGGCTTCCCGCCGCACTCGACGATCGTGATCTCGTCGCGGTCGACGTCGCACCCGAAGGCCCGGAACACGAACGGGAAGGTCAGCTTCTCGGTCCGCCCCTCGACGAGCAGCACCGCGCGGGCCAGGAACAGCTCGCTGCGCTCGACGTCGAGCTCGCTCAGGGCCCGGAAGCTCTCGTCCGCCGGAAGTGGCTCGGGCTGGACGATCGTCGTCCCGGTCTCGGGCCGGTGCTCGACGAGCGCGACCTCGTCGAGCCGCCCGACGTTCAGGAACACGGGCTCGTGGGTCGAGTAGAGCACCTGGTTCCCCGCCTCGGCGAAGGCCCGCAGGAGGCGGTAGAGATAGCGCTGCGATTGCGGTCGCAGGAAGAGCTCCGGCTCCTCGATCAGCAGGACGAAGCCGTGCTCGCCTGCCTCGCAGAGCCGCTCGAGGCCGGCGACGAGACCGCGCGCGGGGGTGCCCGACGACTCCGCGGCGGTCGTGAGGTACTCGGCCGCGACCCGGGCGGCCTCGCCGCCGGGGCGGGGCCGGGAGACGAGCGTGCCCGATCGCGCCGAGGCGGGCAGGAAGAGGACGGGCTGCATGCGCCCGCTCCAGGCGGCGCGGCCCGGCGGGGTCGCCTCGAGCGAGATCTCGGCGCCGTCGTGCAGCACGGCGCTGAGCTGGATCGGCGTCGCGGCTCCGCTCGCGAGGTCGCCGACGGTCGGCTTCGCCGCCCCGCGCTGGAGCAGGAGCGAGATCGCGGCGAGCACGTTCGACTTGCCGACGCTCGGCCCGCCGACGAGCGCGCAGACGGGGCCCGGAGCGAAGCCGACCGACCGCGCCGACCGGAACCCACGAATCCGCACCTCGCGAATGCCGAAAGCCGGAGCGGTCACACCGGCACCCTACGGCACCGCGGCGCGCACTCGATCGGCGGAGGATCGACACGGCGGGCCCGTGGCTCCGGCCGAGGTCGCGGCGTCGCCCGAGGCGGTCGCGTCGGCGTCGAGCATCGATCGCGGCCGGGGCGAGGCTCTTCCACAGGCGTCCCGGCCCGCGGCAAACGGCGCGACGTCCGCGAGATCGGCTCGAGGAGCTCCCGGGGCCGGCTACGGCGGGCAAGCCGGTCGGGCGGGCGCCGCGGCTGGCCTCGACCGCCGTGCGCGCAGTCCCGCGACGAGCCAGCCGGTCGTGGCGAGGGCGATGCCCGCCGCGACGTCGAGCCAGAAGTGATTCGCGCTCAGGAGCAGCGAGAACGAGACCCAGAACGGCCAGAGCAGCGCGACCGCCTTCACGACCGGGTTCGACGCGACGGCGAACACGGCGGCGCCGAGGATCAGGGCGTCGGCCGCGTGCAGGCTCGGGAACGCCGCGTAGGGGTTTGCGAGCAGGTGGACGAGACCGCTCTTCTGGGTCAGGATGCCGGCCGCGGAGAACGTCTCCCGGAAGCCGAAGCCCGGGACGAGCCGCGGTGGGGCGACCGGGAAGGCGAGATACCCGACGAGCCCGAGGGTGTTCGTCACGAGCAGGGCGTCGCGCAGCCGTGCGTAGGCGTGGTTGCGGCGGAGATAGATCCAGGTGACCACCACCGCGACCACGACGAACTGGGCGAGCCAGTACGTCCAGTGGGCGAAGGCGGTCACCGGCGCCGCGTGCAGGACGTGCTGCTGCAGGGAGGGCTCGAAGAAGGCATGCAGGCCCTGCTCGACCCCGATGATCCGGTGGGCGTCGGCGAGCGCGACCGTGTGGTTGCCCGCGGCGAGCCCGCGGACGAGCTCGTACGAGGCCGCGAACCCGGCCCAGATGGCCGCCTGGAGGAGCGCGTCGCGCCGGCCGTTCGGGAGGAAGCTCCGGCGCCGGCCTGCCGGCCGGCCGCGCGGGGCGATCCGGGCGCGCACGCTCGGCGGACGATCCGGGCCGGGGCCGACGCTCGGGAAGCTCTCGAGGTCGGGGACCGGTGTCGGCGCGCGCACCTCCACACCGTCGAGGTTCGCAGCGTGCGGGCGGGGCGGCATCGTGGCGCGCACGGACGCTCCTGCGGGAAGCTACTCGGGTTCCTGGCCGGGCCCGGCGAGCTCAGCGGGCCGCGGTGTGCGCGTGCTTCCGGCCGCGCCCGGGCCGCGCGCCGGCCGCGCCGTCCTGCAGCGCGCTCCAGACCCGCTCGGGCGTGAGCGGGAGGGCGTCGATCGCGACGCCGGTTGCGTCGAGGACGGCGTTCCGCACGGCCGGCGCCACCCCGTCGACCGGGATCTCGCCGACCGCCTTGGCGCCGAACGGGCCGGACGGCTCCATCGTCTGGACGAGGAAGACCTCGGTCGGGGGCGTGTCGTCGGCCCGGAAGATCCAGTACGGGCCGAGCCGCGCGTTCACCGCCCGGCCGGCCTCGTCGAGGACGATCTCCTCGCTCAGCGCGTAACCGAGGGCCATCACCATGCCGCCCTCGACCTGGCCGCTCGCGGTGATCGGGTTGATCGGCGACGCCGCAGTCGACGGCGATCACGAGCCTGGTGACGGTGACCTCGCCCGTCTCGACGTCCACCTCGACCTCGGCGAGCTGGGCCGCGAACGGCGCCGGCGACTCGTGGGCGAGGTGCGACGCGGTGGCCATCATCTGCTCCTGTCCTCGGTGTGCAGCGAGCGGAGGGCGAGCTCGGCCAGCGTGACCGAGCGGCCGTCGGGAGCCCGCGCGCAGCGGTCGCTGCAGCACGATCGAGGAGGCGTCGGTCGACCCCGAGGACGCCTGCGGCGCGCTCGGCGAGCCGCGAGCGAACCTGCCTCCGCGGCCTTCTTGACCGCCATGCCCGAGATGTAGGTGGTTCCCGATGCGTAGGCGCCGACGTCGAACGGGGTCAGGTCGGTGTCGGCGGAGTAGACGAGGATGTCCTCGACGGGCACGCCGAGGACCTCGGCGGCGATCTGGGCCTGGACCGTGTCGGCGCCGGTGCCGAGGTCGGTGGCGCCCGACGAGCAGGTTGAAGGAGCCGTCGTCGTTCAGCTTGATCGAGGCCGCTCCCATGTCGACGTAGGCGATGCCGGAGCCCTGCATGCAGAGCGCGAAGCCGAGGCCGCGCCGGATGTTCGGCCGGTCGGCCGGGCGCTTCCAGGCCGGGTCGCCGCGGCGGTGCCAGCCGATCGCCCGGAGTGCCTGGGCCACGCACTCCTCGGTGCCGCAGCTCGTGACGCGCGGCACGTCCTCGGGGGCGACGTCGGTCATGGTGACCCGCTCGCCGAGGCGCAGCACGATGTCGAGCGGGTCGCCGACCCGGACCCAGTTGCGGCGGCGCAGCTCGATCGGGTCGAGCCCGAGCGCCCGGGCGATGTCGTCCATGTGCGCACTCGAGCGCGAACAGGCCCTGAGGCGCGCCGTAGCCCCGCATGGCTCCGCCGACGGGCCGGTTCGTGTAGGCGACGTCGCAGGTGTAGCGCTTGGCGGGGCAGTTGTAGGAGGAGAGCCCGCGCAGGCCGGTCAGCGAGAGGACCGTGAAGCCGTGGACGCCGTAGGCTCCGGCGTCGCCGACGACGTTCATGTCCTGGGCGACGAGGCGGCCGTCGTCCATGACGCCGCTCCGGAAGGTGATCGTCTGGGCGTGGCGGGTGCGCGAGGAGACGAACTCCTCCTCGCGCGTAAGCTCCAGCCGCACCGGGCGGCGGGTCGCCAGCACGAGGTGGCCGACGATGTCCTCGATCAGCATCTCCTGCTTGGCGCCGAACGCGCCGCCGACCCGGGGCTTGAGCACGCGGATCTGCTTCACCGGCAGCCCGAGCAGCGGCGCCACCATCCGGCGCACGTGGAAGGGCACCTGGGTCGAGGAGCAGAGCACGAGGCGCTCGTCGCCGTCCAGCCAGCCCGTCGCGACGTGCGGCTCGATCCCGCAATGCTGGACCGCCTGGACGTGGAACGTCTGCTCGAAGACGTGGTCTGCGGCTGCGAGCGCAGCCTCGATGTCGGGCACGGTCTGGCCCTCGACATGGGCGCAGCGGTTGTGCGCGGCGTCGAAGATGCCGAGGCTGTCGGGCTCGTCGTGGATCACGGGCGCTCCGTCGGCCATCGCCTCGCCGCGCGTCGAGCACGGCCGGCAGGACCTCGTAGGTCACCTTGATCCGGCGGCAGGCCTCCGCGGCGATCTCGGCGGTCTCCGCCGCCACCGCCGCGACCCGGTCGCCGACGTGGCGGACCTTGTCGTCGAAGCTCACCTGGTCCCACGGGTACGGGTTCGGCCAGCTCTGCCCGGCCGAGGAGTACTTCACCCGCGGCGTGTTCGCGTAGTGGAGGACGGCCTGCACGCCGGGCAGCGCCGTGGCGCCGGAGTCGTCGATCGCGACGATCCTGGCGTGGGCATGGGGGCTGCGCAGGACGCGTCGCGTGGAGCAGGCCGCGGCACTCGACGTCCCCGGCGAAGGCGGCGTTGCCCTTCGCGAGCCGCAGCGCGTCCACCTTGCGCGCGGACGTGCCGACCACGTTCGTGGCGGGCACGTCGGGCGACGGCACCAGTCGGGGCACCGCCGCGGGCACGTTCGCCGCGACGGGCGCCTCGGGCTCGGAGGCCGGGACGAGCCGGTCGACCAGCCGCTCGACGATCAGCGGCTCGAGCGGCGCCGGGTGCTCGCCGCGGAGGAGCGCGGCAGCCCGCCGGACGCCCTCGACGACCTTGACGTAGCCGGTCTCGCGGTCGAGGATCCCGGAGAGCGCGTCGCGGATCTCGGGCTCGCTCGGGTCGGGCCTTCGTTCGAGGAGCGCCATCGTCGCCAGGACGAGCGCGCCCGCCGAGTACCCGGACTGCAGGGCGCCCGTGTCGACGAAGGCCTGCTGGATCGGGTGCAGCTCGCCGGTCGCGACGTTCAGCGACTCGACGGTCGTCACCTCGTGGCCGCCGGCCTGCGCGGCGAGCAGCACGTCGGCCGCGACGAGCCGGCCGTCGAGGAGCACGGCGGCGGCCCCCGTCTCGCCGGTGTCCGAGCCGTAGCGCACGCTGAAGCAGCCTTCCCGCCTCAGCAGCGCGAACAGGGTGTCGCCCGGCTCGCACTCGATCCGGCGCGGGACGCCGTTCAGGGTCAGCTCGACGGTCACGGGCTCGACGCCGCGAGCGCGCGGGCGGCGAGGGTGGCTGCGAGGGTGCGGCGGTAGCCGCTCGAGCCGAGGTGGTCGCCGGGCGGCGGGGCGAGCTCGTCGACCGACGTCACCAGCACGGGTGTCGCAGCGACCCCGGCCAGGGCAAGACGAGGCTCTCCGTTCATGGTGCGCCGGACGACGGCCGCCACGATCGGCCGGTCGGCCCGGGTGCGGCCGCAGCGCGCCGCCGCCGAGGTGCCGGTCGTGTCGATCGTGACGGCCATGACGATCCGGCCTTTCAGGCGCTGCAAGTCCGGAAGCAGCGCGGCAAGAGAAACTGTGTGCTCGCCGGTCCGGCCTGCGAGACAGACCAGGGCGTCGTGGACGAGCAGCGCGGCCAGGAGCTCGCTCGAGGGCTCGCCGCTCGCGACGCAGCCGCCGATCGTGGCGGCGGCTCGGAGCGTGCTCGGCTCGGCCCGGCGGGCCGCGTCCCGAATGGTGGCGGGCACGAGGGCGCTGTCTGCGACCGCCTGCAGCGTGGTCGTCGCCCCGAGCTCGACGACGCCGTCCGCGAGCTGCTCGATGCCGCTCAGCTCGAGTGCCTGGAGGTCAACCAGGACGACCGGCCCGGGCGTCGGCTCGGCGTTCAGCCGGGTGCCCCCGGCGAGCACGAGCGCGCCTGGACCGTCGAGCGAAGCCAGTGCCTCGTCGACCGTTCGGGGGCGCAGGTAGCCGGCGACCGTTGCCATGCGAGCTCCTTCCGTCGTGCCGGATCGTGCCTTGCCCGGACGGGCGTGCCATCGGGGTTGGGCCCGAGAGCGCGTCAGTAGAAATCCGGCGATCCGAGCTCCGGGTAGTTGCCCGCAAGCCGGATCGGCAGGGCCGCGGATGCCCGTCGCGCAGGCCGGCGTCACGCTGGCTGTATGCCTCCCGACCGTCGGGACGTCGCCGTGGACGCCTCACCTCCACCTCCGCCGGCGGACGCCCGGGCGCCGGTCGACCTCCTCCTGCGCGACCTGAGGGCGAACCAGGAAGGCCTCTCCGGTCGCGAGGTCGAGCGCAGGCTCCTCGTCTACGGGCGCAACGAGCTCGTGCGGCGGGCCGGGCGACGCTGGCCCCGCGAGCTCGCGAAGCAGGTCACCCACCCGCTCGCGCTGCTCCTCTGGGTCGCCGCCGCGCTCGCGTTCGTCGCGGGCACGGCCGTGCTCGCGGTCGCGATCCTGGCGGTGATCGTGCTGAACGCGCTGTTTGCCTTCGCGCAGGAACGGCAGGCCGAGCACGCCGTCGAGGCGCTTGCCGGGCTATCTGCCGGTGCAGGCGACGGTCGTCCGTGACGGCAAGGCGCAGCAGGTCGACGCCGCCGGCCTCGTCCCCGGTGACGTGCTCATGCTCTCGGAAGGCGACCGGGTCCCGGCCGATGCCCGCCTGCTCCAGGGCGCGCTGGAGATCGACCTCTCGACGTTGACGGGCGAGTCCCAGCCGGTGTACCGCTCGCCCGAGTTCCAGGACACGACCGGGCCGCTGATCGAGGCCCGTGACGTCGTCTTCAGCGGGACGGGTTGCGTCGCGGGCGAGGCGAGGGCGCTCGTCGTCTCGACGGGGATGCGCACCGAGCTCGGGCGGATCGCGGCCCTCAGCGAGCGCGTCGAGGCGGAGCTCAGCCCCCTCGAGCGGCAGGTCCGGCGGGTCGCCTGGTTGATCGGCCTCGTCGCCGTCGTCGCCGGCCTGGCGTTCCTGCCGATCGGCTGGCTCGCCGCCGGGCTGCCGCTCAAGGATGCCTTCAGTTTTGCGATCGGTCTGATCGTCGCGAACGTGCCCGAAGGGCTGCTGCCGACGATCACGCTCGCGCTGGCCGTCGGCGTCGCCGAGCTCGCGCGCCGCGGCGCTCTCGTCAAGCGGCTGAGCGCCGTCGAGACGCTCGGCTCGACGACCGTCATCTGCACGGACAAGACGGGGACGCTGACCGAGAACCGGATGCGCGCCGTCCGCGTCTGGACGCCGCTCGGCGAGCTCGACCTCGAGCAGGGGGTCGAGCCGGCGGAAGCGGTCGCGGCGGATCCGCTGCTCGGGCTCCTCGGCCGGGCGATCGCGGCCTCGAGCACAGCCGAGCTCGCTCTCGGTCAGGTCGGGAAGTCCCGCGGCGAGGCGACGGAGATCGGGCTGCTCGAGACGGCGAGCATGCTCGGGATCGACATCGCGGTCAGCCGGCGCGAGCATCGCCGGCGGAAGCTCTACCGGTTCGACCCGAAGCTGCGGCTGATGTCGACCGTCGACGAGCGCGAGGACGGTAGCCTGACCGTGCACGCGAAGGGGGCGCCCGAGGAGGTGCTCGCCCGCTCGGCGACGATCGGCGGGCCCGCCGATCACCGGCCCCTCACCGAGGCCGATCGCGACCGTGTGCTGGCGATCCTCGAGCGCTACGCTCGCCAGGGGCTGCGGGTCCTCGCCGTCGCGCGGCGGCGGCTACCGGACGGCGCCGGGCCGCCGGAGCGACGCGAGGACGCCGAGCGCGAGCTCTGCCTGCTCGGCCTCGTCGCGCTGTTCGACCCGCCCCGGCCCGAGGTCGCCGGAGCGGTCGCCCGCTGCCACGCAGCCGGCATCCGGATCGCCGTCGTGACGGGCGACTTCGGCCCGACGGCGGCCGAGATCGCCCGGCGGGTCGGGATCGCCCGCGACGGGGCGACCGTCGTGACCGGCGCACAGCTCGAGGCGATGAGCGAGGCCGAGCTCGACGAGCTCCTGCGGAGCGGCGGCGAGCTGATCTTCGCCCGTGCCTCGCCCGACGCGAAGCTCCGGATCGCCGACGCTCTCAGGGCGCAGGGCCAGGTCGTGGCGATGACCGGTGACGGTGTCAACGACGCGCCGGCGCTGCGCCGCGCCGACATCGGCGTCGCGATGGGGTTGACCGGAACCGACGTGGCACGCGAGGCGGCGACGATGGTGCTCACCGACGACGACTTCGCCACGATCGTCGCGGCGGTCGCGGCGGGTCGCCGCGTCTACGACAACGTTCGCAAGTTCATCGTCTACATCTTCACCCACCTCACCGGCGAGGTCGTACCGTTCCTGGTCTTCGCCGCGAGCGGCGGGGCGATCCCGCTGCCGTTGACCGTCCTCCAGATCCTCTCGATCGACCTCGGAACCGACATCCTCCCGGCGGTCGCGCTCGGGCGCGAGCCGGCCGAGCCCGGTCTGATGAGCAGGCCGCCCCGCGCCCGCGGATCGCACGTGATCGACCGACCGCTGATGCTTCGCTCGTGGGTCTTCCTCGGAAGCATCGAGGCCGCGCTGGCGCTGAGTGGGTTCCTGTTCGTCCTCGTGCGGGCCGGCTGGCAGCCGGGCGACCCGGTCGCGAGCGGGTCGCCGCTCCATCACGCCTACCTGCAGGCGACGACCATGACGTTCGCGGGCATCGTCGCGTGCCAGATCGGGACCGCGTTCGCCGCTCGCACCGAGCGGGCATCGCTCTTCTCCGTCGGCGTGCTGACGAACCGCCTGCTCCTCTGGGCGATCGCCAGCGAGCTCGTCTTCGCAGCCTCGCTGATCTACCTGCCGCCGCTCCAGGCGGTGTTCGGGACGGCGGCGCTCGGGCCGCTCGAGCTGGCGATCCTCGTTCCCTTCCCGTTCGTCGTCTGGGGCGCCGACGAGCTTCGCCGCTGGGCACGCCGGAGACGTGCCGGCCGGGCCGCGGAGCCGGGAGCTCGCGTGACCGGCCGGGGCCGCTCTCATGAACCGCTCACCGGCCGGGCGTGCAATCCGCGCTGATGCTCGCGCCGCGCGCCGCCTTCTCGGCCCTTGCCGTCTCGCTCGCGGCCGCCGCCCTCGCGGGCGGCGCGCTCGGCCGCGCCGCCGCTCCGGCGCCTTCGCCCGGGCCCGAGCGGATCGTCCCGGTCGTGCGTCCGGCGCTGCCCGGAGAGGGGGTCTGGCACGCGGGCAGCTATGCCGTCGGCGGCTCGGCCCCGATCCGGACGGCGACCTACCGCCCCGACCCGGCCAACCCGGGCGTGGTCGCCTACGTTGCCTGGATCGACCATACGGAGACCAGCCTGGCGCTCTATCCCGGCTACGCGAACCCGCCGGTGGCGGCGCCTCGCGGCAACGGCGAGGTCCCGCACGGTCAGCGCTGGCGGCTCCTGGCGACCTTCAACGGTGGCTTCAAGTGGACCTTCGGGCCGGCGGGATTCGTGGTGAACGGCCATGCCGACGAGCCGCTCGTCCGGGGGCTCGGAACCATCGTCGCCCATCGTGACGGTCGCGTCGACATCGTCCGCTGGCATGGGCCGCGGACCCTCGGCTCGCTGGTGGTCGCCCGGCAGAACCTGCCGCTCCTCGTGAACGCCGGCCGGCCGAACCCGAGCGTCGGCAAGGGCCCGATGTGGGGGCAGACCCTCGGCGGCGGCCCCGCCGTCTGGCGCACCGCGATCGGCATCGACCGGCACGGCAACCTGCTCTACGCGGCCGCCGACCAGCAGACGGCGGCCTCGCTGGCCGCGCTGATGGTGCACGTCGGCGCCGTCAGGGCGATCGAGCTGGACATCAACCCCGAGTGGGCCTCCTTCAACACCTACCGCGACCGGGGCGGACGCGACCCGGTCCAGTTCGTCCCCAACCCGCAGGAGAGCGCGTATCGCTGGCTCGTGCCCGACAGCCGCGACTTCTTTGCCGTCTACACCCGCGCCGGCGGTGGGGCGGCTGTCCCGTTCCGGTGAGCCGCCCCGCGCGGCCTCGACCGCCGCGGCGGCGCGTCTCTACGCGCCGGCCGGGAGGTGCGCGTGGCGGCGGAGGGCGAGCGAGGTCGCGACTCCGACGACCGCCGCCGCCGCGGCGGTCACGCAGAGAAGCAGGCCCGAGGCGAGGCCGAAGTTGATCGCCTGGTCCCGGTGGACGCCGAGGGCGAGCAGGACGGCGGCGGTCGCGCCGACGTTGGCGATCGCCCCTCCCGACGTGATCGGGATCAACGAGGCGGCCGCCGCCAGGCAGAGCACGACGAGGGCGAGCGTCGGCGAGAAGCCGACCCCGAGCGCCGCCAGCAGGAGCGTGCTCCCGAACGCGCGGGAGGTCCAGCAGCCGAGCAGGAAGAACCAGGCGGCGACCGCCTCGCGGGCGGATGCCCGCGGGTGGCGGGCGACACGCCCGGCCAGCCTGGCCAGGCGGCCGTGGCGGACGACGAACGGCAGCCGCACCAGGTGACGGCCCCCGACGAGGAGTCCGCAGGCGCCGACTCCGAAGAGCACGACCAGGAAGAGCGGGATCCGGAAGCTGGACGAGCTCGTCGCGGTCGCCGAGATCGAGAGCGGCAGGAAGGCGATCGCGTCGACGAGGCCGAGGGAGATGATCGAGAGGGCGATCGCCTCGAGCCCGAGCTTCACGCCGGGCATCCGGCGCAGGGTGCCGACCTTGACCAGGTAGTCGAGCCGGAACGGGAGCACGACGCCGCTCGCGGCGGCCGCTCCGCAGGCGGCGAGGCAGCGGGCGCGGTCCGGGCGGGTGGCGGCCGGGAAGAGCTTCTGCCAGCCGAGGGCGCGCAGGACGTAGCTCGCGAAGTAGAGGGCGGCCGCGCCGGCGACGAGCCCGAGGTGGGCCCGCTGCAGCGGCCAGCTCGTGTTGGTGAAACGCTGCCCGAGCAGTACGCAGGCGGCCAGGGTCACCGCGACGAACGCGAAGCCGAGGACGACGCGTCGGCGGCTGCGAGCCGGGGCCGCGGAGGCAGTCGTCCCTGGCGCCGCCGTCCCTGTCGCGTCCGTCATGTCATCCCCCATCGGCCGCACCGGGCACGACCTTGAGCGGAGCCATTCGAGCGTTTCGGGCTTGCTCGCGGTGGCTCGTGCGTCTCGATCGGGTGAGGTCGTGCAAGCGGTTGCGGTCGGCCTGACAACCGCTTCGAGTCGTGCGAAGAGGCTTCTCGGAGAGCCGGGCTCCGGCTCCCGCGGTGGCGCCCGCACGGCCACGGTAGCAGCGGAGGGCTCCGGGCCGTGGCGCAGGCGGGCGTTCCTGGTTCAATCCGGAGCGTGCCCGCGCCCGTACGCGCCCCCTTCCCCCGGCTCCCGCCGGCGCCCGAGCCGCGGTAGGCGCTCGTGGCGGGCGAGCCGCAGATCGTCGGGCTCGGCGGCCACGGCGACTCCGACGAGGCGACGCGGGCCCTGCTCGCTCACGTCGTCGGCCTCACCGGCGCCTCGTCGCCGCGACTCCTGTTCGTCCCCACTGCGACCGGCGATGCGGCCGAAGGCGTCGTCCGCTTCTACGAGCTCTACGCGGGGCTCGGCCGCCTCGCGCACCTGAGGTTCTTCCCCTGGCCGCCGCGGGATCTCCGCGAGCTCGTCCTGGCGCAGGACGCGCTCTGCATCGGCGGCGGCAACACGGCGAACATGCTCGCGATCTGGCGCGCCCACGGCTTCGACGCGGTCCTGCGCGAGGCCTGGGAGCGCGGCATCCTGCTCTTCGGCGCCAGCGCCGGGATGATCTGCTGGTTCGAGGCCGGCGTGACGGACTCCTACGGCCCGCAGCTCGAGGGGATGCGCGACGGGCTCGGCTTCCTGCCGGGGAGCGCCTGCCCCCATTACGACGGCGAGGCCCGGCGGCGGCCCCGCTACCGGGAGCTCGTCGACGCGGGCTTTCCGGCGGGGCTTGCGGCCGACGACGGCGTCGGGGCGCACTACGTTGGCACCGAGCTACGTGAGGTCGTCACCTGCCGGGCCCAGGCGACCGCCTACCGCGTGACGGCCGCCGGCGAGGAACCGCTCGTGGCCCGCCTCGTGGCCGGCTCGGCTCACTCGTAGAAGGTCGCGACCGCCAGGATCACGTAGAGGGAGATCAGCGCGACGCCCTCGAACCTGGTCGCCTCGCCGTCGGTGGTGATCTGCCAGAGCGCGATGCCCGTCAGGAGCAGCGCGCCGATGTAGATCGGCGCGAGCTCGAAGGTGAGCCGGGTCGTGAAGAGGAGCGAGACGAGCACCAGCGCGGGGAAGAGGAAGGCCGTGACCTGGGCGACCGAGTTCTTGATCACCGAGATCGCCAGGTCGGACCGGCCCTTGAGGGCGAGCACGACGCCGGCGGTGTTCTCGACCGCGTTGCCCGCGATCCCGACGATCACGAGGCCGGCGAAGGCCTTCGGGATCCCGAGCCGGTCCATCGACGGCGTCAGCGCGGTCACGAACCAGTCCGAGACGAAGGCGGCCGCGACGCCGGCGACGGCGAGCAGCGCGACCGACACGCCCATCGGGAGCCGCGGCTCGCTCTCTACGGGGTCGAGCCCGGGGCCGGAGCGGATGTAGTCGACGAGCCACACGACGTACGTCACGAGCAGCGCCACTGCGCCGACGATCGAGATCGCCTCGACGTGGTGGGAGGCCCGGTCGCCGCTCGCGGCCGAGATGCCGAGCGTCACGATCAGGAAGCTCGCGAGCATCATCAGGATCGCGTTGTCCTTCGCGAGGCTCGGGTTGAAGCGCATCAGTCCGTCCTCGCTCGCGTGACAGCCGGCGACGGCCGCGAGCCCGAGCACGAGCAGCGCGTTCGAGAAGATCGAGCCGAGGATGGAGGTCTGGGCGACGACGACCTCGCCGGCCGAGAGCGCGAACACGACGATGAAGAACTCAGGCAGGTTGCCGAGCGTCGACTGCAGCACCCCGGTGATCGCCGGGCCGAAGCGCTCGCCGACCTGCTCCGTCGCGAACGAGACGATCCAGGCGAGGCCTGCCAGCGCCACCGTCGAGATCCCGAAGGTGGCGAGCGACGACGGGTCGGCGTAATGGGCCGCCCCGGCCGCCGCCGTCACGACGCCGATCAGCGCCATCGCCGCCCAGGTCCTGCCCACGAGCGGGAACCTAGTGGTTCGTCCGCGCCCGCGCGGGGCCGGCGCTCGGCCCGGCCCTCAGCGCGATCGGCGGCCGGCCGCGTGCAGGCCGGCTCCGGCGATGATCGGGGCCAGCACGTCGGCGAGCGTCGGCCGGCCGACCTCCTCGAGCTCGTAGGCGGCCTGCCGGATCGGGTGCCGTGAGGCGATCAGATGCGTCAGGTCGATCGGCGTGCCGGCAACGACGAGATCGCAGTCTGCGGCGTTGATCGTCTGCTCGAGCTCGTGGAGCTGCAGGTCCGAGTAGCCCATCGCGGGCAGCACGTCGCCGAGCTGGGGCCACTCCTCGAGCGTCCGTCGGATCGAGCCGACCGCGAACGGACGCGGGTCGACGAGCTCGGCTGCTCCCGCGGCGCGGGCGGCGATCAGCCCGGCGCCGAACGCCATGCCCCCGTGGGTCAACGTGGGGCCGTCGTCGACGACGAGCACGCGGCGGCCGTTCACGGCCGGGCCCGGCCCGAGGGTGACCGGCGAGCGGGCGAAGACGATCGTCGCGAGCGGGTTCAGGGTGCGGATGCCGGCAGCGACGCGCTCCACGTCCTCCGGGGGTGCGCTGTCGACCTTGTTGACGACGGCGACGTCTGCGAGCCGGACGTTCGCCTCGCCGGGATGGTAGGCGAGCTCGTGACCGGGCCGCAGCGCGTCGGCGACGACGACGTGCAGGTCGGGCGCGAAGAACGGCAGGTCGTTGTTGCCGCCGTCCCAGACGATCACGTCTGCCTCCGCTTCCGCCCGGCGGAGGATCTGCTCGTAGTCGACCCCGGCGTACATCACCAGCCCGAGCCGGACGGGGAGCTCGTACTCCTCGCGCTCCTCGACCGTCGGGTGGCGGGCGTCGATGTCGGCGAGGGAGGCGAAGCGCTGGACGGCCATCGCGTCGAGGTCTCCGTAGGGCATGGGGTGGCGGACGAGCACGACCCGGAGCCCGTGCTCGAGCAGGATCCGGCCGACCTTCCGGCTCGTCTGGCTCTTCCCGGCGCCGGTGCGCACGGCGGTGATCGCGACGACCGGCTTGACGCTCTTCAGCATCGTCGAGCTCGGGCCGAGCAGCCGGAAGTCGGCGCCGGCGGCGAGGACTCGCGAGGCCTTGTGCATCACGGTCTCGTGCGCGAGATCGGAGTACGAGAGCACGACCTCGTGGACGCCGTGGGCGCGGATCAGCTCCTCGAGCTCGTCCTCCGGCCGGATCGGGATCCCGTCGGGATAGAGCTCGCCGGCGAGCGAGGCCGGGTAGGTGCGGTGGTCGATTCCCGGGATCTGGGCGGCGGTGAACGCGACGACGCGACTCAGGGGATCGGCGCGGAAGACGACGTTGAAGTCGTGGAAGTCACGCCCGCCGGCCCCCATCAGGATCAGGTTGCGGCGCGGCGCGGGGCTCAACCCTCCACCGCCGCCCCGGTCCAGTCGTCGGTGATCAGCCCGTAGACGAGGGCCTGCTCGGTGGACATCCTGTTCGCCGCCTGGAGCCACACCGCCGACTGCGGGCCGTCGATCACGCTCGCCGCCACCTCCTCGCCCCGGTGCGCCGGCAGGCAGTGAAGGAACGCGGCGCCCGGCGCAGCGAGCGACATCAGCTCGTCGTCGACCCGGAACGGCGCAAGCGTCCGCAGCCGCTCCTCGCGTTCGTCCTCCTCGCCCATCGAGACCCAGACGTCGGTGTAGACCGCGTCGGCGCCTGCGACCGCGAGCCGCGGATCCTCGCCGATCTCTATCGGGGCCGTGGCGAGCCGCCGCGCGTCGGCGACGAGCTCCGGGTCGGGCGCGTGCGCCGGCGGCGAGGCGACCGAGATCGCGACACCCGCGAGCGCGCAGGCCTGGATCAGCGAGTGGGCCACGTTGTTCCCGTCGCCCAGGAAGGCGAGCCTGCGGCCCTCGAGCGAGCCGGTGCACTCGCGGAGCGTCAGCAGGTCGGCGAGCGCCTGGCAGGGATGGTGGGCGTCGGTGAGGGCGTTGATCACCGGCACGGCCGAGAAGCGGGCGAACTCCTCGAGCATCGCCTGCGAGTACGTCCTGATCGCGATCGCGGCGACGTAGCTCGAGAGCACCCGCGCCGTGTCGGCGAGCGGCTCGCCGCGGCCGATCTGAAGCTCGTCGGGGCGGAGCGCCAGCGGGGACATCCCGAGCCGGGCCGCCGCCGCGGCGAACGAGGCTCTCGTGCGGGTCGACGGCTTGTCGAAGATCAGCCCCAGCGTCTGGCCCCTGAGCGTGTCGCGCCACGCGAGCGGCTCCTCCTTCATCCTCGCCGCGAGGGCGAGCACGAGCTCGAGATGCTCCGCGTCGAGGTCGTCGACGGCGAGGAAGCGGGTCGGCCGGGTGAGCGGGCGGAGCATCTCCCGCCACGATGAGGGAACGCGCCCGGGTCCGCATGCGTAGAGGGTCCGCCGCCGGCCTGCGGGCAACTACGGATCGGGCGGCGGGCCGGGCGCTCCGGCCGCGGCTCAGGCTTCGAAGATGTCGAGCGGGAGCAGCGCCGAGACGAGCGCGTTCGGCGCGTCGACGACCTCCGAGATCCGGAGGTCGGCGGTCACGCTGCAGAGGGCGTAGGCCGCCGACCGGTCGAGCCCGCGGACGATCTCGAGGTAGTCGATCAGCTCGATCAGGGCGCGCCGCGCCGCGAGGCCGAGGTCGAGCGAGCTGTTCACCCCGTCGTCGCCGAGCGGGATCCCGGTGGTCGCGAAGCAGGGCCGCCCCGGCGCCGCGGGCGTCTCGAAGGCCGGGAAGCGAGGGACCCAGGCGGGTCGGCTGCGGAGGCCCAGCCGGACGGTGACGGCTCCCGCGATCTCGATCGCGCTGCCGCACACCTCTCCGTCGCCCTGCGCGAAGTGCAGGTCGCCGGCCGAGAAGAGGGCGCCCGGCACCTCGACCGGCAGGAAGAGCTTCGCGCCGGCGACGAGCTGGCGAACGTCGAGGTTGCCGCCGCTCTCGCGGGGCGGGATCGTCCGGAGCCCGTCACGCGCCTCGGGCGGCCAGGCGTCGTCGGCCTCGTCGGCGGCGACGATCCCCCCGCGCGCCGCCAGCTCCTGCTCCCTGCGCCGGCTTCGCTCCAGGCTCGAGCGTGAAGGCGAGACGCCGAGCACCCCTGCGAACAGCGCGGCGGGGATCGCGATCCCCGGCAGCGCGGGCGTGCGGGCGTGCCCGCCGTCGAGCTCCCAGACCATCAGGTACGGCTCCGGGAAGAGGTCGGCGAGGAAGCCGAACCCGGGGACGAACGCCGTGATGCCTATCCCGCGGTGCTCGTAGCCGACGATCTCGACCTCGAGCAGGTCGCCCGGCTCGGCCCCCTCGATGTAGACGGGGCCGGTCAGGGGGTGGCTGAGCCCGAAGCGCGCGCTCGCCAGGTCGGCGGCGCTGCTCGCTGCGGTCAGCTGGCCGTCCAGCCCGTCCCGGGTCTCGAGCGTGAGCTCGGTGCCGGGCTCGACCCTGACGATCGGAGCGATCCCGGGGTGCCAGCGGTTGTGGCCGGTTCCGGGCTGCTCCCGCAGGCGCCGGGCGCTGTCGACCTCGACCCTCACGCGGCGGGCGGCTCCCTCATCGCGCGGACGGTACCCGTCCGCGCGGGTCGTCGAGCCGGCGAGCGCCCTCGTCTTGCTATCTTACGTTGACGTAAAGATCAGGTTCACGGAACGGGGGGAATCTGAAGGCGCACGCACCCAGGCTGGAATACAAGTGGGTCGCGCTCTCGAACACGACGCTCGGGATGCTGATCGCGATGATCAACTCGTCGATCCTGCTGATCGCGCTGCCGGACATCTTCCGCGGGATCGGCGTCGACCCGCTCCGGCCGGGCAACACGAGCTACCTGCTCTGGCTGATCCTCGGCTTCCTGGTCGTGATGGCGGTGCTGCTCGTCAGCCTCGGCCGCCTCGGCGACATCTACGGCCGCGTGCGGATGTTCAACCTCGGCTTCGCCGTCTTCACGGTCTTCTCGATCCTGCTCTCGGTCACCTGGATGCACGGCAGCGGCCGGCGCGCTCTGGCTGATCCTGATGCGCGATCGGGCAGGGCGTCGGCGGCGCGCTCGTCTTCGCGAACTCGAGCGCGATCCTCACCGACGCCTTCCCGCAGGACCAGCGCGGCCTCGCGCTCGGCGTCAACAGCATCGCGATGGTCGCCGGCTCGTTCATCGGCCTCGTGCTCGGCGGCCTGCTCGCGCCGGTCGCCTGGCGGCTCGTCTTCCTCGTCTCGGTGCCGGTCGGTCGTCGTTCGCGACGGTCTGGTCGTACCGCAGCCTGCGCGAGCTCGGCGTGCGCAGGCCGGCGAGGATCGACTGGTGGGGAAACGCGACCTTCGCGCTCGGCCTCGTCGCGGTGATGGTCGGGATCACCTACGGGATCCAGCCCTACGGCGGCCACACGATGGGCTGGACGTCGCCGTTCGTGCTCGACGATGCTGCTCGGCGGGCTCGCGTTCCTCGCCGCCTTCTGCGTGATCGAGACGCACGTCGACGAGCCGATGTTCCATCTCGAGCTGTTCCGGATCCGCGCGTTCAGCGCCGGCAACCTCGCGGCGCCTGCTCGCCGCGATGGGCCGCGGCGGGCTCCAGTTCATCCTGATCATCTGGCTGCAGGGGATCTGGCTGCCCGAGCACGGCTACGCGTTCTCGCAGACGCCGCTCTGGGCCGGCATCTACATGCTGCCGCTGATCGCCGGGCTGCTCGTCGCAGGGCCGGCGTCGGGCTACCTCTCCGACCGCTTCGGCGCGCGGCCGTTCGCGACCGGGCGGGATGCTGGTCGCGGCGCTCAGCTTCGCGCTCCTGATCGTGCTGCCGGTCGAGCTTCTCGTACGTCTGGTTCGCGCTGATCCTGCTGCTGAACGGGATCGGCATGGGCCTCTTCACCTCGCCGAACAGCGCCGGCGTGATGAACAGCCTGCCGCCGTCCCAGCGCGGCGCCGGCGCCGGCATGCTCGCCACGTTCATCGAGCTCGGCCAGCCGTGCTCTCGATCGGCGTCTTCTTCTCGCTGATGATCGTCGGGCTCTCCTCCGGCCTGCCCGCGACGCTCCACGACGGCCTCGTCGCCCACGGCGTCCCGGCCGCCGACGCGACGCGGATCGCGCACCTGCCGCCCGTGGCGACGCTCTTCGCCTCGTTCCTCGGCTACAACCCGGTCAAGACGCCTGCTCGGCCCGCACGTGCTCGCGCTCGCTGCCGCCGGCGGACAGACGCAGGCGCTCACCGGCCGCGAGCTTCTTCCCGCACCTGATCTCGGGCCCGTTCCACACCGCGCTCGTCTACGCGTTCGTCTTCGCGATCGTCGCCTGCCTGATCGCGGCGCTGGCCTCGCTGCTGCGCGGCGGGAAGTACCACCACGCAGGAGGAGCTCGTCGACCATCGTCGCCGAGCCGGTGAGCGAGGCGGCATGACCGCGCTGCTCGAGCCGCGCCTACCGGATCGGCGAGGTGGCCGAGCCCGCGTCGGCGTCACGGCCCGCACGATCCGCTACTACGAGGAGCTCGGGCTGCTCGGCGCCGCCGCCGGCCGCCAGAAGGGCGCGCATCGCTCTCTACAGCGAGGCCGACGTCGCCCGTCTCGCCGAGCTGATCCGCCTCCGCGACCTGCTCGGCCTGTCACTCGACGAGCTGGCCGTGCTCGCCGAGGCCGAGGAGGCGCGCGCGGCGCTGCGCGATCGCTGGAGCGGGACGGAGAGCGATGCCGAGCGGCTCCGGATCGTCGAGGAGGCGTCGGCTCACATCCGGCGGCAGCTCGTCCTCGTGCGCGCCCGCCAGGAGCGTCTCGCCGACTTCGCGGACGAGCTGAAGAGCAAGCTCGCGAGCCTGGAGCAACGCCGGGACGGGCTGCAGGCGGGGCGGGCGGGCCCGGCCGGGTCGTAGGCCGCGCCGCCCGCCGACGCCGTCCTCGCCGCCGGCGCGCGCGCGACTGAGACGATGCCGGGCGTGCAGGCAAGCGTGGACGGCCTCTCGACGGCGCGGGCGCCCGGCCGGCGGAGCCGTCTGCTCACGCTTGCGGTCGCCGCGGCAGTCGCCGTCGCCTTCGCCGACTCGTCGATCGTCGTGCTCGCGCTGCCGAGCATCTACGGGGCCTTCGGCACGAGCATCGTCGGCGTCTCCTGGGTGATCACCTCCTACAACCTCGTCGTCGCTCTCGTCGCGTTCGGGCTCGTGCCGGTCCTCCGCCGGGCCGACGTCGGCCGGGTGAGCCGGGTCGGGCTCGGGCTCCTCTTCGCGGGCTCGGTCGGGTCGGCTGCCTCGCCGAGCCTCTCGGTGCTGATCGGCTTCCGCTGCCTCCAGGGCGTGGGGGCGGCGATGCTGCTCGCAGGGGCGCTCGCCCTGCTCGCGGCGCTCACCGGCTCGGCCGCGCGCGGCGTCGCCGTCTGGACCGCGGCCGGCACGTTCGGCGCCGCGGCCGGGCCCGCGCTCGGCGGAGCCCTGACGCAGCTCGTCGACTGGCGGGCGATCTTCGTCTTCCAGGCTCCGGTTGCACTCGCCGCGCTGGTCGCGGCGCTCGAGTCGCATGACCACCCGCGCGGCGGGGGCGACGAGGGGGCCCGGCCGGGGAGGCTGGCGGCGAACCTCGGCCTGGCCCTCGTCTTCGGCGCGCTCGTCGGGGCGCTCTTCCTGGCAGTTCTGCTCGTGATCACCGTCTGGGGGCTCTCGCCGGTCGCGGGCGCCGCGGTCGTCAGCGTGCTCCCGCTGGCGGCGCTCGGCTCGCGCCGCCTGGCGAGCGAGCTGTCCCCGCGGCTCGGTGCCGGGGCGGGGGCGGGCCTGCTCGCCGCGGGCCTCGCGGCGCTGGCGCTCCTACCCTCGACGAGCACCCTGATCGCCGCGCTCGCGCTCGGCCTCTGCGGGGCCGGGCTGGGGCTCGCCGTGCCCGTCCTGACGCACACCGCGGTCCGGCCGGGCGGCGGGATCGTGCGCAACGGCACGCTGACGATCGGCGCCCGGCACGCCGGAGTCGTGCTCGCGCTCGCGCTGGTCGCCCCGCTCCTCTCGCACGATCTCGTCCGGGGCGGCAACACGGCCATGCTCCAGGGCACTCGGGTGATCCTGGACGGCGCTGTGCCGCTGCGGCAGAAGGTCCCGATCGCGCTCGAGCTGAGGACGGCGCTCGAGAACGCTCCCAGGGGGGTCGTCCCGGACCTCAGCGAGCCGTTCGACAGTCGAGGCGCCGGGCACGACCCGAAGCTCCGGGAGGTACGCGACTCGCTGATCGGCGCCCTCGAGAGTGCCGTGACGCGGGCTTTCCGCAACGCCTTCGCCCTCTCGGCTCTCTTCGCCGTCCTGGCGCTCGCGCCGATCCTGGCGGCGAGAAGGCTGATCGCCGCATGACGACGCGCCGCGGCCGGCTCGGGCTCGCCGCCCTCGCGGCAGCGGCGGTGTCCCTGATCGCCGTCGAGCTCGCGCTCGGGGCGATCGGCTTCGGCAGCTCCAGGCTCGCCGATCCGTGCGCCTCGAAGCCTGCCCTGCAGGGCGGCGGGATCGACGGCGCGATCCAGCGGTTCGCGCTCTCCGGCCTGGACGGGGCGGCCTGCCGGCTGCACACGAGCCGCGAGGAGCTCGTGCTCTCCTTCTCGCCGTCGGCGAAGACGACCGTCAGGTGGGACGCGGCCACGATCGACCGAGCCCTGCGCGCAGGGCTCGACCGGGCGGCGCGGGAGAGCGCCGGCAGCGGCTTCGCCGGCTCGTTCCTCTCCGCGGTGCTGCGGGAGATCGTGGCTCGGCCGGTCGAGTGGTTCCTCGGCGGCTGACCCGCAGGCCCCGCTACGCGGTCCGGTCGATGCCCGCGGCGGAAGGCGAGGACGGCTCGCGCCTGAAGCGCCCGGGCGCGGTTGCCCGCGCGGCCTGCGCCGGTGCGCCCGGGTGGAGCAGCCGCTCGAGCAGGCTGCCGGGCGGCGGCTCGACGATGGCGCGCCGCCGCAGGAGCTCGTTCCAGAGGTGAACCGCGAACACCTCCTCGCCGAGCAGCCGTTCGCCGTCGCGGGCGGGGGCGAGGAGCAAGTCGACGTCGCGGTGACCGATCGGGTAGAAGGCCTGCATCTCCCGGGCCTGCCCGGTGAGGCCCTGCTCGCGGGCGACCTGGGTGATCAGCCGCGGGCCGAAGGTCCCCCAGGGCGCCTCGGCGAGGGCGAAGGCGGCGCCGTGGCGGGCGATCCCGACGGCCCGGCGGGCGACGCCGGCGGGCCGGGGGAGCCGGCCGGTTCGCTGGGCCGCCTCGGCGACCAGGTAGCTCCGCCACGGCGTGCTCGACCTGCGGTGGAGCTCGGCGACGAGTGGATGGCCGGCCGGCGCGCCGAGAACCGCGCCGTTCAGCTGGGTCGGGTCCTGCCGTCCGAAGACGAGCTCACCCTCCGGGAAGTCGAGCTGCCGCAGCGCGATCACGTCCGTGTCCACCCAGAGGCCGCCGCCGCGTAGGCGCGCGTAGCGGAACAGGTTCGAGACGAGCGACGCGGCGCGCCGCTCGAGCAGGTACGCGGCCGCCGCGCGCGGCAGGACCTGCTCGGCGTCGGCGAGGACGACCCCGGCGGGCAGGCCCTCCGGCGGCTCGTACGCATAGAGCGTGTACGGATGACCGAGTGCCGTGAACGAGCGCATCGACGCGAGCGCGACGATGCTCGGCTTCCCGCCGATCCAGAGGCTGAACACGGGGCGTTGCAACCACCGGAGAATCTACGTCCCGCGTCGGGCAGCGGCGGTAGGATCGGCGGGTGGAGATGCTCGACCGGCGATCCTTCCTGCTCCGGGGGGCAGGTTTCGTCGCCTCGGCGGCCTCCGTCTCGGGCTGGCGGCTGGTCTCGGAGGCCCACGGCGCCGCCGATCCTCGCCTCGCCGCACTCCAGAAGCTGGTCAAGGGCCCGGTCCTCGTTCCACCGGGCCCGGCCTACGATCGCGCCCGGGTCGTCTACCAGCAGCGCTTCGACACCGTCCGTCCGCTTGCCGTCGTCCAGCCGCTCTCCGCCGCCGACGTGAGCCAGATCGTGCTCTGGGCGAGGAAGGCGAAGGTCCGCCTGGTGGTCCGCTCCGGCGGTCACAGCTACGCCGGGTACTCGACCGGAAGCGGGCTCGTCGTCGATCTCCGCCGGATGAGCTCGCTCAGCCTGAGCCGATCCTCCGGGATCGTCACGATCGGCGCCGGCGCGCGCCTCGTCGACGTCGAGGCGTATCTCGCCCCGGCGGGCCGCGCCATCCCGAGCGGCTCGTGCGCGTCGGTCGGCATCGGCGGGCTCGCGCTCGGCGGCGGGCACGGCTTCACCTCGCGCAAGTTCGGGACGACGAGCGACAACGTCCAGTCGCTCGGCATCGTCACCGCCGACGGCAGCTACCTGCACTGCAACGCACACCAGAACGCGGACCTCTTCTGGGCCTGCCGCGGGGGAGGCGGCGGGAACTTCGGGATCGTCACCTACTTCGACGTCATGTCCCATGCCGTGCCCGACGTCTCGACCTACCTCGTCACCTGGCCGTGGAGCCAGGCGGCGGCGGTGCTCGGCGCCTTCCAGGCGTTCGCGCCGGCGGCCCCCGACGAGCTCGCCTCGACGTGCTACCTGCGGACGTCGGCGTCCGGGCCGAGCGTCGAGTGCTTCGGCCAGCTCCTCGGCCCCCAGTCGCAGCTCGCGGCGCTGATCAAGCCCCTCACCGGGGTCGCGGGCGCGACCGTGACGCTCCGCTCGTCGAGCTACGTGGACGCGCAGCTGCGCTGGGCCGGCTGCACCGGCCTGACGCTCGACCAGTGCCATCTCGTCGGCGACACGCCGACCGGGACGCTCGCCCGCGGGAACTTCGTCGCCAAGTCCGACTACGTGAACGCTCCGCTTTCGGCCGCGGCGCTCGCGACGATCGTCCACCGGTTCGAGCAGCCGGCGAGCTTCGGGTTCGGCTCGCTCCAGTTCGACGCCTACGGCGGCGCGATCAACCGCGTACCGGCCGCCGCGACGGCCTTCGTCCACCGCAACGCCCTCAGCTCGGCGCAGTACCTCGCCCACTGGTCCTCGCCGGCCGGCGAGCCTGCGGCCGGCGCCTGGCTCTCCGGCTTCTACGCCGCGATGCGGCCCTACGTGTCGGGGTTCGCCTACCAGAACTACATCGACCCGCAGCTCGCGAGCTGGAAGCACGCGTACTACTCAACGAACTACCCGCGCCTCGCGAAGATCAAGGCGAAGGTCGACCCGGACCGGGTCTTCACGTTCCCGCAGGCGATCGGCTCTTAGCCACTTCCCCCGGGAAGAGCGTTGTCGGTGGTCGGTAGCGGCTGTTCGGGGGAAGAGCTCGGTCTTGCTCCGGTGGGCGCGGGCGCCGACCCGCCCGGCGCCTACTCGACCGTCCAGGTCTCGCCGCTTCGGATCAGCCCGGCCAGGTCGCCCTCGCCGCGGGTGGCCACGGCGGTCGCGATCTGCTCGGCCATCAGGTCGTCGTAGAGCGGACGCTCGACCGACCGGAACACGCCGACCGGCGTGCCGCCGTGCGAGTCCTGGCTGACGCGCGAGAGAGCGAACGCCAGCGAGGGCGTCTCGTGCTCGGCGTCGTGGACGAGCACGTCGGGGTCAGACCCCTCGCAGGTCGCGATCGAGCCGTCGAGGCGCTGACGCAGCCCCTTCTCCGCCTCCGGGCCCCAGCGGATCTGCTCGCCGTGGTGCAGCACGATCCGGTTGAGCCCCTCCTTGTCGTCGCGGACGGCGGTGAACGCGCCGTCGTTGAAGATCGGGCAGTTCTGGAGGATCTCGACGAAGGCGCTGCCGCGGTGCGCGCAGGCCGCGCGCAGGACCTCGAGCATCCCGCTCCGGTCGGTGTCGATCGCGCGGGCGACGAAGGTGGCCTCGGCGCCGATCGCCAGGCTGAGCGGGTTGAACGGCCAGTCGACCGAGCCCATCGGCGTCGACTTGGTGACCGTGCCGAGGGCGCTCGTCGGCGAGTACTGGCCCTTGGTCAGCCCGTAGATCCGGTTGTTGAAGAGCAGGATCTTCACGTTCACGTTGCGGCGCAACGCGTGGATCAGGTGGTTGCCTCCGATCGAGAGCGCGTCGCCGTCCCCGCTGATGACGAAGACGGCGAGGTCGGGTCGGGACACGGCGAGCCCGGTCGCGATCGCCGGCGCGCGCCCGTGGATCGTGTGCATCCCGTACGTGTTCATGTAGTACGGGAACCGTGCCGCGCAGCCGATCCCGCTGATGAAGACCATCCGCTCCCGCGCGAGGCCGAGCTCCGGTGCGAACGCCTGCAGCGCCGCCAGGATCGCGTAGTCGCCGCAGCCCGGGCACCAGCGCGGCTGCTGGTCGGTGCGGTATTCCTTCGCGGTCGGCGAAGGGGCATGTCCGTTGGAGGAGCTCATCCGTCCACCAGCTGCACGATCGCGTGCACGACCTCGCCCGCCCGCAGCGGTCCGCCGCGCACCCGGTCGTAGCCGACCGCGTCGACGAGGAACTCCGCCCGCACGAGCTTCACGAGCTGGCCGAGGTTCATCTCCGGGACGAGCACGCGTTCGTAGCGGCGAAGGACCTCCGCGGTGTTCTGCGGGAACGGGTTGAGGTAGGTCAGGTGGGCATGCGCCACCTTTCGTCCGCCCGTCCGGACGCTCGCGCAGGCCGCCGCGATCGGCCCGTAGGTCCCGCCCCAGCCGAGCACGAGCACGCGGGCGTCGCCGTCGGGGTCGTCGACGGCGAGCTCCGGGATGTCCGCCGCGATTCCCGCGATCTTCCGGGCGCGCAGCCGGGTCATCAGCTCGTGGTTGTCGGGGTCGTAGGAGATCTCGCCGCTCCCGTCGGCCTTCTCGAGCCCGCCGATCCGGTGCTCGAGGCCCGGCGTTCCCGGCACCGCCCAGGGCCTCGCGAGGGTCACGGGGTCGCGGAGGTACGGCAGGAACGCGCCGTCGGCATTCGGCGCCGTCGCGAAGGGGGTCGAGATGTCCGGCAGCTCGTCGACCTCCGGGAGCAGCCACGGCTCGGATCCGTTCGCGAGGTAGCCGTCGGAGAGGAGGTAGACGGGGGTGCGGTACTTGAGCGCGATGCGGCACGCCTCGATCGCCGCGGCGAAGCAGTCCGAGGGCGAGCGGGCCGCCAGGACCGGCACGGGCGACTCCGAGTTGCGCCCGAAGAGCACCATCAGCAGGTCGCCCTGCTCGGGCTTCGTCGGCATCCCCGTCGCCGGCCCGGCGCGCTGGACGTCGCAGATCAGGAGCGGCAGCTCGAGCATGACCGCGAGCCCGACCGTCTCCGCCTTGAGCACGATCCCCGGTCCCGACGACGAGGTGACGCCCAGCATCCCGCCGAACGAGGCCCCGAGGGCGGCACCCGCGGCGGCGATCTCGTCCTCGGCCTGGAAGGTGCGCACGCCGAAGTTCTTCAGGCCCGAGAGCTCCTCGAGGATCGAGCTCGCGGGGGTGATCGGGTAGGCGCCGAAGAACAGCGGCAGGCCTGCGAGCTTCGAGGCGGCGACGAGCCCGTAGGCGAGCGCCTGGTTGCCGGTCATGTTCCGGTAGCGGCCCGGGGTGAGCCGCGCCGGCTTCATCTCGTACCGGGTCGCAAACGTCTCGGTTGTCTCGCCGATCGCGTAGCCGGCCCGCAGCGCCTTCATGTTCGCCTCGGCGATGTCCGGACGCTTGCTGCCGAACTTCTCCTGCAGGAAGGCGATCGACGGCTCGATCGAGCGGCCGTAGAGCCAGGACATCAACCCGAGCGCGAACATGTTCTTGGAGCGCTCGGCCTCGCGCGGGCTGACGCCGTGCACGTCCTCGAGCGCCCCCACCGTGAGCTTCGTGATCGGCAGGGCGTGCAGCTGCCACTCCTCCAGCGAGCCGTCCTCGAGCGGGTTCCGCTCGTAGCCGGCCTTCGTCAGGTTGCGCTCGGTGAACGCGTCGCTGTCGACGATCAGCGTGCCGCCCTTCTCGAGCTCGGGCAGGTTCTTCTTCAGGCCCGCGGGATTCATCGCGACGAGCACGCCCGGTGCGTCCCCGGGCGTGAGGATGTGGTGGTCGGCGAAGTGGAGCTGGAAGCCCGAGACGCCCGAGAGCGAGCCCGTCGGCGCCCGGATCTCGGCCGGGAAGTCGGGGAGCGTCGAGATGTCGTTGCCGACCAGCGCCGTCTCCAGGGTGAACTGCACCCCCGTGAGCTGCATCCCGTCGCCGGAGTCGCCGGCGAAGCGGACGACGACATCGGAGACCTGCTCGACCGGCTTGCTCATCGCTCCCGTGACCTTTACCGGGTCCTTCGCGAGTTCTGATCGGGGAAAACACCGATCGGCGACGGTGGTTTTCCGCGTCACGCCGCCTGCGCGGGCTCCCCTGGCCGCGGCCCCGTGCCGGCGTGTCCGTAGCTTTCGCGCCGGGATCCGCGAACCTCCCGATGCGCGGCGGCTGCCGGGGGCGGACGATCCGTCTCCACGTGAGGAGACACCGGGCGCGGCCGGCTGTCGCGCGAGGCCAGGAGGGGCGATGGCGATGACGACTACGACGCACCTGGAGACGGAAGCCGAACGGGAACGGCTGATCGCGGAGCTGCTGCTGGAGGAGCGTCTCCTCGCCGAGCGGGTCGTCGCGACCGGAACGGTCAAGTGGTTCAGCGTCGAGACCGGCTCCGGGTTCATCAGCCCGGACGAGAGTGACGACGACCTCCTCGTCGAGTCCGCAAACGTGGTTCGCGACGGGACGGCGCCGCTCCGCGCGGGCGATCGCGTCCGATTCGAGGTCTGCATCGGACGGGCTGGGCTCCAGGCAGTCGGCGTCGTCCCGGCCGACGACCGCTAGCCTGCGGCGCCGCGCGCGGTCGAGGGAACACCGAGCGGCGCTCGGCCGGGTGAGAGAGATCTTCTCGCCGGCGTCGAAGTACAGGCCTCCCGTCGAGGACATCGAGCTTCTGGAAGCGTCCCGACCGTCAGCAGATCTGCTCGAGCAGCCCCGTGTCGACGTCGTAGATGAAGCCACCGACTGCGAGCCGGACGAGGTAGGGCCAGGAGCGCACGCGCTGGACGTCCGCCCGGAGTGCCGCCTCCTGGTGATCGGTGACGAGGAACGAGAGGCTCCGCGTGTCGGGGCCGCCTGCTGTCTCGACCGCCGCGTGCACGTCCTCTTCGCTGCCGGCTGCCATCCTGCAGCGGGTGTGGGCGACGACCATCGCCCGGTCGACTCCGAGCAGGTACGACGCGAGCACGAGCGTGCGCAGCACGTCGTCGGTCACGCGCGCGCCGGCGTTGCGCAGGATCTTTGCGTCGCCCGGCTGCAAGCCGAGCATCGCGAGCGGCTCGATGCGCGAGTCCATGCAGGTCAGCACCGCCAGTCCACGCGCCGCTCGCGGGTCGAGCCCACCGAGCTCGAAGCCGGCCGAGTACCTGCGGTTCGCCTCGAGCTCGATCCCGAATATGTCGTCGCCGACCACGTCCGGATCGTAGGCATCCCGAGCGTCTCCGGCTCGGCGCGTCCGGCGCCTGCGGCGCGTTGACCGATCGGAATCGGTTCCGGTAGCGTGCCCAAGTGCGTAACGTCCAGTAGGTCGAGCGAAGAGGGGCGTGATGGCGTCGAGCAGCATCGAGTTTCCGCGACGTGCCGTCGTTACCGGGGCGGCGAGCGGTATCGGGAAGGGGACGGCGCTTCTCCTCCTCGAGCGTGGGAGCGAAGTCGTCGCAGTCGACGTGAACGAGGAGGGCCTCGCCGACGTGGCGGCGGCGGGCGCCGAGGTCGTTGCCTGTGATCTGACGGACGTCGGCGAGCGGGCCCGGTTCGTCGCGGAGGCGGGAGAGGTCGACGGGCTCGTGAACGCGGCCGGGATCATCCGGCTGGTCCCGATCCCGGAGGTGACAGAGGAGACCTGGGACTCGATCCTCGCGGTCAACGTGAAGGCGCTCTTCTTCCTCAGCCGCGACTTCGGGTCGCGGATGAAGCCGGGAAACGGCATCGTCAACCTCTCCTCGGTCGCCGGAAAGAACAACGCAACGACCGAGGCGCTCGCCTACGGCGCCTCGAAGGCCGCCGTGCTCGCGATCACGCGCGGCCTCGCGAACCACTTCGGCCCTGCAGGAGTGCGCGTGAACGCGGTCCTTCCGGGCATCACCGACACGCCGATGCAAGACAAGGTCCTCGTCGAGATCGGAGCGATTCGCGGCCTGGCCGCGGACGAGCTGCACGAGCAGCGTCTGAGGACGGTGCCGCTGCAGAACCGGGGCTGCACGCCGCGCGAGATGGCGGACGCGATCATCTTCCTGCTCTCGAGCTCGGCTTCCTACGTGACCGGACAGGCGCTGGCTGTCGACGGCGGCCTCGTCATGTACTAGGCCCCGGGTCGCCCGGGATCGATCTCACCCAACCACCGAGCGAAGGAGCAGACGTGAGCAACCGGCCGCAGCGAAAGATCAGTGGCAGTACCGAGCCGCTACCGACCACGCTCACGTGGTCCGACGACCTGCGCAAACGGGTCCGGACGGGTGAGTGGCAGGACCAGGCGATCTCGACGACGCGCAAGATCCGCGACTCGATCGAGGCGGGCGAGTGGGAGCTCGCCGCGCAGCTCGTCGACTACTGGATGGAGGAGGCGAAGGTCGTCTACGTCATCTACCAGGTCTGGGACGAGGGTTTCGTCGCCTACCTCGGCGGAAAGGGCGTGCCGGCGGCGGAGCTCGAGGCCGAGATCGCGCGTCTCCGCACGCTGCTCGCGTTCCCCGACGGCCGCCCGTACGAGACGACGGCGCGCTGGGAGGCCCTGGGCGTCGCCGCCGGGTTGCTGGCAAACAGGCTTCGCAGCTACGAGACGACCGCCGACGAGGCGCTGGCGGCGCTCGCCGAGCTCCAGGAGGGCTGGCGCCAGCTGCACGACCGCGGCGCCGACTTCCAGTCCGGGATGCTCACCTTCATCGCGCGCCGCTTCGGCGAGGAGACGATCTACGAGGCGTACGCGAGCGTCCTCGAGCCCTACCTCCAGGAGCGCTACAAGCCCTTCGACATTCGCGAGCGCCCGTACGAGGACACGCTCTTCCGGAACCTCTATCTCTCGGTCGAGGCGATGCGTGGGCATCTCGTGGGGCCGGACCGCACCGGCGACATGGACGTCGACGAGTACGACGACCGCTTCGTGGTCAGCTTCGACCCGTGCGGCTCCGGCGGCCGCCAGCAGCGCGGAGACACGGTCGAGGGAACCCCTTCGCGCGCCGAGCCGCCGTACAACTTCGGCGTCACGCGGGAGAAGCACGACTGGGCCTGGAACGAGCAGGGCGTCTGTTACTACTGCGCGCACTGCTGCTACGCGCTCGAGTACTGGCCGGCCAAGAACTGGGGTCATCCGCTCCGCGTCGTCGACTCGCCCCTCTACCCGGACGAGGCGACCGGCCCCAACCCGAAGAAGTGCACGTGGACGGTCTACAAGTCGCTCGAGGCGATCCCGGCCGAGGCCTACGAGCGGCTCGGTCTGACGAAGCCGGTCGAGCCGGGTCAGGCTTCCTGAGGCTCGCCTCCGCGGACGTCTCGCGGCCGCGACGCGATCCGGGAGGCGCTTCCGCTCGACGCTCGTACCTGCTTCCGGCCGCCCCCGTCGTCAGTCCTGCCTGAAACCGCCCGAGCCGGATCGAACGGCCGGGCGCGGTCAGGCCTGCCGATGCGGTGACGCAACGGTGACGGCGGCGGTGACGGCGGCGTGACGGGCCGCTGCGAGACTCGCCGCTCCTTACCAGCGACGGAAGGAGGGGGTACTTGGCATTCGAGGCGAAGAATCTCCGGGTGCAGTTGCCGTGCGGCCCGGTCACGGTCTTCCCGTGCCGGTTCGACACGATCCACTGCTACCAGTACACGCTCGCCACCTGCGCCTGGGGAACCGGATGCAGGTTGGCGACGTGGCGCTGCCCGTTCGGGAGCTGCTTCGACAGCCCGACGATCTGCCGTTTCGGCACCGATTGCGGGTACGGCTCGCCGATCGAGACGATCCAGACGGGCTGCGTCGGAAGCGACCCGATCCAGCAGGTGACTCACGTCTCGGTCGAGGACCTGGGAGCGCTCCGCGAGGCGCTGCAGGCCCAGCTCGGGGAGATCGAGGCAGCCGAGAAGAAGGTCGCGCAGTTCGAGAAGGAGCAGGGCTGACGGTGACGCCGCAGGCCCCGTCCGCCGTGCCGAGCCGGACGGACGGGGCCCTGCGGCGCGCGGTGCTGCGCGCGAGCCCCGTCTACGAGCTCGTCCCGCTCGAGCGGCTCACCGAGGAAGAGCGGGCCGTGCTCCGGGGGAGCGCCGACGGAGACGACCTCTACGGGCTCCTGAGGCCCGTCGGAGACTCGACGGTCGCGCCGCGATCGGCGACGCCCGACCTGGCGCTCCTGGTGCTGACGCTGCGCGAGCCCGGGCCGCTGCCGGCGTTTGCGGCCCGGCGGCTCGGAGACGAGGCGGAGGAGGCGATCGCACGGCTCGTGCTCGACGGCGTGCTGGAGCTCGAGCAGGCCGGCAGCTTCGTCTCGGGTCCGGGCTCCCTTCCCGGGACGGCTGGTCCCGGGGAAGGCGGCGACGCGGTCGCGGCGCTCTCGCTCGCCGCGCTCCGGCACGCCCAGTCGCTGGTCGGCGTGCCCGAGGAGCTCCTGACACTCTCCCTCTACTGCTTCGGCCGGCGTCCCTTCACGCCGAGGCTCGCCAGCCGGCTTCCCGACGAGCAGGCCGTCGCCGGGTTCCTCCGCATCGCCGCCGTCGCGGCAGGCACGCGCTGGATCGAGTCGGGCACCAGCGCGGGCGATCCGTGGCGCATGTGGCGGCGGCGCCGCCCGCAGGCGCGGCGAGGTCGCGGCGGTGCCTCGTTCAAGCTCTATGTGGCGCCCGTGCTGGAGGCCCTGCCCGACACGCTCGCGGCCGTCGCCGAGTGCCTCGGGGAGATCGGAGGGTGCGAGGGCTTCAAGGTTGCCCGCGACGCCGCCGGGCTCTGCCGGCCCGACAAGCTCGTCGCGTACTTCGAACGGCTCGAGGACCTCCACGACGCCTCCGGCCGGCTCGGGACGTTGCTGCGCGGCACTCCCGCCCAGCCGGTCCCCTTCAGCGGGGGCGTCGATGCCGGGGGGCTGCTCTCCTGGGGCGTCGATCCGAGCGGAGGCTCGCAGGTCGCGCGCAGCTGGCGCCTCTGGCTCGCGGGCAGGCTCGCCTCGTATCTCGTCGAGGCCCGGATCGCCGGCGGCGCGGGCGAACCGTGGCGCTTCGCGCTCGAGCGCATCCGCCTCGACGGCATCGACGTCGAGTCGTGGACCCCCTCGAGCACGGGGTGGAAGGGCACGCGGTGACGATCACCGAGCCGATCCTCCTCCCCGCGGACGTCGTCCTCGTCCCGGTCGAGGAGCTGCCCGTGGAGACCCGCGAGCAGCTCGAGCACAACCCGGGGGACTACGCGCTGACGCGTCCGCAGACGCGGACGACGTCGAGCATCGTCGACCGCTCGACGGCAGGGCTGCTCGAGCGGTTCCGTGCTCCGACGCGCATCGTCGACGCGGTCGTCGACTACTCGCGGTCGGAGGGTCTCGACGCGGGCGACACGCTCGAGCGCGCGTTCCCGATGCTGGCCGGGTTTCTCAACACCGGCATGCTGGTTCCGGCCGACTCGCAGCTCGCCGACCCGATCGACGCGACGATCGAGAGCGGAAGCCGCCTCGCCGGGCTGACGGTGCTCGAGCCGGTTCACGTCATCGACGACACCGAGGTGCACCTGGCCCGTGCCGCCGACGGGACGTACGCCGCGCTCAAGGTGGCCCGGGCCTCGGCCGTCCGCGACCTCCGGCGGGCATTCGACCACGAGGCTGCGATCCTGGCCGCCCTCTCGGGGAAGGTCAGCCCGAGGCTCCTCGGCCGCGGCAGCGCCGAGGGCCGCGAGTACCTCGCCGTCGAGTGGTGCGCCGGGACCGACGTTCTCGAGGCGTCCGCGGAGCTCCGCGACACCCGCCGGGCCGGCGAGCTGCTCGATCTCGGCGAGCGCGTGCTCGCCGCGTATGCGCACCTCCACCGCGAGGGGTTCCTGCACGGCGACGTCCATCCCCGCAATGTCCTCGTGGAGGCGGACGGCCGCGTCCGCCTGATCGACTTCGGCCTGGCGGCCCCGGTCGAGGCGACGTCCGGCGTGCCGCGAGGCGGGATCGATCTCTTCCTGGAGCCCGAGCTCGCCCGCGCCCGGCTCGCGGGCCTGCCCCCACCCGCGCTCTCGGCGGCCGGCGAGCAGTACTCGGTCGGGGCGCTGCTGTATCTCCTGCTCACCGGTGGGCACACCCACGTGTTCTCGCTGGACGAGGAGCGGATGCTGCGCCAGCTGCTCGCCGACCCGCCCCTTCCCTTCCGGGCCCACGGGGCCGGCGGTCTCGGGGGTGTGGAGCGGGTCGTCGGCCGTGCGCTCGCGAAGGATCCCGGCGATCGGCACGAGTCGCTCGAGTCCTTCCGCGACGACTACCGGAAGGCCTCGAGCACGGCGAGCGGGCCCGGACGCCGGCGGTCGGCACGGGAGGCGGAGATCCTCTGCGACGAGGTTCTCGGACGGCTGGCGGGGCCGCTCGCCGAGGGCGAGCTCGAGCCGCCGACGGCGTCGGTGAACCTCGGCGCCGCCGGGCTTGCGTACGGGGCCCTGCGGATCGGCGTGGCCCGTGAGGACGCCTCCCTGCTTGCGCTCGCCGAGCGCTGGGCCGCGAGAGCCGCGCTCGCGGCGGCGGCGCCCGCCGGCTTCGAGAATCCGGAGCTCGAGATCACCCCCGAGCAGTACGGCCGCGCCTCGCTCTACCACAGCGCGGTCGGCGTCCACTGCGTCGGCGCCCTCGTGGCCCGGGCCCGGGGGGACGAGCTCGTGCAGACGCTCGCGATCGAGCAGCTCGCCGCCTCGGTTCGCGAGCCGCAGCCCGAGCTGGACGTCGCCTTCGGCCTCGCCGGCGCCATCGTCGGCTGCGCGCTCGTGCTCGAGGCCGTGCCGCACGCCGAGCCGCTCGCGCTCGCCGGGGACGAGCTCGCAGGCAGCTTGCGGGCGCGGCTCGGGCTGCTTCCTGCGATCGCCGACGCCGGTGACGGGGCTCCGCTCGGGACGGCGCACGGGTGGGCTGGATACCTCTACGCGCTCCTGCGCTGGAGCGAGGCGCGCGGCCTGCCCGCGCCGAGCGAGGCCGAGGAGAGGCTCGACCAGCTCGCCGGGCTCGCGGTCCCGCTCGGCCGCGGTCTGCGCTGGCCGCGGGAGGTGGGGCTGCCGGCGGGCGAGAACGCCCTCGCCGCGAGCTGGTGCAACGGCGCCGCCGGCCAGGTTCACCTGTGGCTGGCGGCCGACCGCCTGCTCGGCGGCCCGGGGTTCGCCCGCCTCGCCGAGGGTGCCGCCTGGACGGCTTACGACGCTCCCGACGCCGGCGGCGACCTCTGCTGCGGGCCTGCCGGCCGCGCCTATGCGCTGCTCGCCGTCCACCGCCAGCTCGGAGGCGATGCCTGGCTCGACCGCGGCGTTGCGCTCGCCGAGCGGGCCGCGCGCGGAGTCCGCCGCGACGCGCTGCGCCGGGACAGCCTCTACAAGGGCGAGGTCGGCGTCGCGGTGCTCGCCGCCGAGCTCGCACGACCCGAGTGGGCGGCGATGCCCCTCTTCGAGCGTGAAGGTTGGACGCCTGCCCCTTGACCGACCAAAGGAGACGATCGTGAGCGAGCAATCGTTCGAGCCCGACCCCCTCCAGGAGCTCCGTGAGCTCACCGCGGCCGCAGCTGCCCTGGCCGGGAACCAGGAGGCCTTCGACGCCGCGTTCGCCGCGTTCACCGCGCGCGACGCGACGCGCTTCCAGGCGGCGCTCGACGCCGCGGAGGTCGGCGACCAGTGCCACCGGATCTGCGTCCTCTTCTGCGAGAAGGTGTGTGGCGGGCGCTGCCTCAGCCTCTGCCCCGAGAAGCCCGGCCGCCCGGTCGACGCCGGCGAGGTACGGGAATTCGTCGAGGCGCTCACGCCGCTCGTGAACAAGGCCGGAGCGCTCGACAAGCTGCTGGCCGCGGCGGACGGCGGCGACGTCAAGGCCTGGCAGGCGGAGCTGAAGCGGCTCGGCCTCGAGGGCTTCTGCCGCCAGGTCTGCCACTTCCTCTGCAAGGGGCGCTGCCGGGTGATCTGCCGCGACCTGTGCGAACGGCCCGTGATCACCCGGGTCAGCTCGATGATCGCGCCCGACAACTTCAACGCACTCGGCTTCGGCCAGGGACCGACGCTCCCCCCTAATCAGGTCCCGCCGCCGGTATCGGGCGGAACCCCGCCCTCGAACGCCGGCAACCATCCGATCGGCGGCACGTCGACCCTGATGGGCGTCTTCAACTTCGCGGCGGCGGTCAAGTACCGCATCGAGTACTGCGACACGCCGGCCGGAACGTACTCGCCGATCGTCGAGGACGTCACCGGCTGGAACAACCTGATCCCGCCGCACGTCCTCGTGCCGAGGAGCCCGGATGCCGCCGGCTGGTTCAACATCCCGAACATCGTCCCGCCCAGCCCTCCGGTCGACCCCCACAGGCGCGGGATCTTCGTCTCCGACGGAGGCCCGAACGCGATCGGCGAGAAGACGCTGACGAACTGGACGACGACGAACGTCGGCGACGGTGTCTGGTACCTCCGCCTGCTCGCCCAGGACGGCGGCGGCAACGTCCGCACGAGCGCGCCGCAGAAGGTCGTCGTCGACAACACCCCGCCGGCCACGCCGGTGATCCAGCTTCAGCTCCAGAAGCCCGACGGATCGCTGGTCGAGCTCAAGTGCGGCAAGGTCAAGAAGGGCGACGGCCTGATCCGCGTCACGATCCAGGCGTCCGACCCGAACTTCAGCCAGTGCACGGTCAACGCGGAGGGGAACTCCAGCCTCTCGGTGCCGGTCGTGGGCGTGCCCGATCCGCCCGGCACCGGAGCGGCCGTGTCGCTGTCGAAGACCTACAACTACGACACGACCGACACCGGCTACCCGTCGCCGACCTCGTTTCTCTGGGATCCGTGGAGCAACCCGAACATCGTTTCCTGCTGCTACATCGTGCGCATCGACATCAACGACCGCGCTGTCATCAACAACGGCTGGCAGGGCGGGCACGGCGGCGCGGGCTGGGAGGCGATCGAGATCGCCATCTGATCGCGGGTCGCCGGTGGCTCAGCCCGTCGGGCCCCCGGCCATGAACGAGCGCACCCAGTCCTGGACGGCGGCCAGGATCTCGGCCTCGGAGCGAGCGGCGCTCGCGACGCTCCGGGGCGCCGTCGAGTCGAGCGTCTGGGTGATCCGGGCGCGCAGCGCATCGTCCTCGAGACCGTCCTCGAGCCACAAACGGATGACGAGCACCGCCGACCGGTCGTCCGCAGACACGGCCCGAAGAATGCACTCAATCCGTCACCGCAGCGTCTCCGAACCGTTTCCGCGCCGTCACGGGTGCGTCTCCGGCTGGCGCAGCCCGGCCATCAGCTCTTCCATCAGCGGCGAGGGCTCGGTTCCGATCTGCTCGAGCAGGACCCGCCGGTAGAGGCGGTAGACGCGTACCGCCTCGCCCGCGTTCCCGGTCGCGAGGTGCACCCGGATCAGCGCTCGATGCGCGCTCTCGCGGAGCGGCTCCCCGGCGACCGCCGCAAGACCCGCCTCGAGCGCCTCGCTCGTCCGGTCGGCGGCGGTCAGCTGCTCGCACAGCACCTCGAGCGCCCGGAGGCGCAGCTGGCGGTGGCGTTCCCGCTCGAACAGCGCGAAGTCCTCGTACCAGTCGGGCAGAACGTCCCGGGCGAGTGCGACGAGGGGCGCCTCGCTATCGTCGGGCAGCGGGCGGCCGGCAAGCACCTCGTGCGCGATCCGGTGGCTCTCGCGAAGGTCGACCGCCACCTCCTCGCCGAGCCTGAGCGACGATCCCGACGTGTCGACCAGCTCCCGACCGTGCCGGCGCAGGCGCCAGAGCGCGGAGCGCAGGTTCGAGTGTGCCCGCTCGTCGGAAGACTCGAGCCAGAGCGCCCCGGCGACGTAGGTGCGCTCGAGGGGGCGGTCGTGCAGCGACACGAATGCGAGGACTCGCTGCGCGGCCGGAGGCAGCCGCAGCGGGACGCCGTCGCTTTCGAGCGCGAAAGCGCCGAGGAGCCTCACGCGGAGCAACGCCGTCCCTCCCCCGGGAAGCGTGCGGGCACAGGCGACCGCCCCACCCGACAGCTGATGGGCTCCGGCAACCCCCGACCCGGCCGCAGTGACGACTCACGTCTCGCCACCGCCCGTTCCCCCCTCGTTGTGGCACCCAGAGTGAACGTACCTGCGCCGTGCAGATCTTAGCGTCGCGCGGCGCCGGCGGACATGCCCGAACGGGCACCCATGCGAGCACGCTCGGCCGGCCGTCCCGCGGGCGATCCGGGGCGGCGCCGGGGACTAACCGACGTTTCCGGTGGGCGTCGAACCGCCGATGGGGGCCAAGCTGCTCGCGGAGCAGATCCCGGTCGCGTTCAACGCGTTCCACTGCATCCCGGTACGCAGCACGAGCAGGATCGCGTCCATCGCGTCCCGGTTGGAACCCGCGGCCGATGACAGCCGAGCGGGTGCGCCGGCTGCGCCGGCAGCAACGGCTCGACCCGCTCCTACAGCAAATCCGGTCGCCCGCCAGGCATCATCGCTCGAGGCAAGACCCATCGAAGCTTCCCTCGCCGATTTCAGCAACGAGATCGAACTTCGCTACCTGACGCCGGGTCCCCGACTACCGGGATAGGCCCTAAGAAAAGGCGCCGACACATGAGCGAGGGTCGTAGACTCGGTCGCGTGATGGCGCTAACGACTAATCTAGATGAGCGGACGGATGCCAACCGACGGCTGACGCCGTACGTTCCGCGTCTCGTGATCGATTGGCTGCGAAGCTCGCCCCACACGGTCGCGCGCACAGTCGACGGCACGCTCGTGTTCGCTGACATCTCGGGTTTTACAAGGCTGAGCGAGGCGCTCGCGCGCCGCGGGAAGGTCGGCGCGGAACTGATGCGGGACGCGCTCAACGACGTGTTCACCGCGCTCCTCGATTCCGCCTACGACTACGGCGCGGGACTGATCAAGTGGGGTGGCGACGCCATCCTGCTCCTCTTCGAGGAAGCCGGGCACGAGGCGCGCGCGTGCCGAGCCGCGTGGGAGATGCAGCGTACGCTCGACCGCGTCGGGCGGCTCCGAGCGCCGGGCGGCACGGTCGTGCTGCGGATGTCGGTTGGGGTCACCTCCGGGCCAATCGAGTTCTTCCTCGTCGGCGGGATTCACCGCGAGCTTCTCGTCGCCGGCGCGTCGGCCACAGAGGTCGTGGTGATGGAAGGGATCGCGGACGCCGGGGAGATCGCCCTCAGCCCGTCGCTTGCACGGCGGCTGCGCGGCGCGTGCCGCGGCGCACGAAAGGAGGGGGCGATCCTGCTCGTCGAGCCGCCTGACGCGCCGCGGAAGCGTGCGCCCGAGGTCGGCGACGTAAGCGGGATCGACATTGCCGAGTGCATTCCTTTCGCGGCTCGCGCTCACGTTCTCCTTGACCGAAGCGAGCCGGAACATCGAACGATCACCGCAGCGTTCATCGACCTCGTTGGCACCGACGACTGGCTCGCCGAGCTTGGTCCCGAAGCGCTCGCGGTCGAGTTTGACGAGCGGCTGCGGCTGATCCAGGACGCAGCGCTGCGCTACGAGGTGCCGTTCTACGAAACCGACGTCGGCAAGGGAAGCGTGAAGGTGTTGTTGACCGCAGGCGCTCCGTCGGGCACGGGCCAGGACGAAGAGCGAATGCTCCACGCCCTCCGTGAGGTGGTGGAGGCGCCCGCCCGAATCCCGATCCGGGTCGGCGTCAACACTGGCAAGGTGTTCGCCGGCGACTTCGGCCCACCCTATCGTCGCGCATACCGTGTCTTTGGCGATGCGATCAACACCGCCGCCAGGGTCATGAGTCGCGCGGCACCGGGCGAGATCCTCGCCACCCAGGCGGTGCTTGAGCGCTCGCGCACGCTCTTCCAGACGACTCCGATCGAGCCGTTCGCCGCGAAGGGCAAGGCTCTCCCGATCCACGCTTCGATCGTGGGCCCGCCGACCGGCGCCCGCGACGCATCCCGCAGCCGCCAACCGCTATTCGCCGGACGAGAGCTCGAGCTGAGTGCGCTGCTCCGGGTGGTCGAGCTGGGTCGGAGATCGGAAGGCTGGACTGTCGAGCTGTCGGGAAGGCCGGGGCTTGGGAAGTCTCATCTGGTCGATGAGCTGATCGAGCGCTCGCCGGATCTCAGGGTCTTCCGCGGGCGCTGCGACCGATACCAGTCCCAGACGCCCTACTTCCCTCTGCATGCCGCATTCCGTTCGCTCGTTGGGGTCTCTTCCGACGCCGATCATCACGCGATCGAGTCTGCGCTGCGCGCAGCCCTTGAGGCCTGGCTCCCCCGCCTCCTGCCCTGGCTTCCGGTGCTCGCGATCCCGTTCGGGCTCGACCTTCCGCCGACGCAGGAGAGCGGGCGTCTCGATGAGCGCTTTCTGCGCGAGCGGCTCGCGGAGCTCGTGACCGATTTCCTCTCCGTCATGTTCCTCGGCCAGCCGACCATGTTGCTCGTCGAGGACGCGCAGTACGTCGACGCGGCGACTACCGACCTGTTGAGCAGACTCGAGGCGATCTCCTTGCAAGAAGGGGGCCGCAGCTGGATCCTGCTCGTCACGCGGGACGTTCCGAGCCCGGCCGCCACGGATCCAGACGCCGATCCCGCCTTGCGTCTCGCGCTCTGCCTGTTGCCGCTCACGTTTCGACAGAGCTGCCGGCTGGTTGATCTCGTCACCGAGGACGAGCCGTGTCCGCCCCACGTTGTCGAGGAGATCGCACACCGGTCCGCCGGCAGCCCCCTGTTTCTGTTCGCCCTGGTCGAGCATGCCCGGCAGTCCCGATCGGTCGTGACGTTGCCGGACTCGGTCGAAGCCCTCATCGCAGCGGACATCGATCGGCTCGCTCCGCAGGATCGCGATCTGCTGCGCTATGCCTCCGTCCTCGGCACGAGCTTCGACCATGAGCTGCTAGCGGCCGCAACGCATGACGAGCACGCGCTCGACGAGACAACCTGGTCCCGTTTCGGGGATCTGATCGAGCGGGACCCGGGCGGGGGCTTTCGCTTCCGGAACGCGCTCATCCGCGACACCGCTTACGAAGGGCTCCCCTACCGGCGGCGGCGCCAACTGCACGCATGGCTCGCGGAGGCGATCGAGAAGCGCGCAGGCGACCGGGTCGATGACGAGGCGGCGATTCTGGGGCTCCACTTCCACGAGGCCCAGCAGTGGGGAAAGGCGTGGCGTTACGCTCGGCGGGCCGCCGAGCGGGCGGCGGAGGTCTACGCCAACGTAGAGGCGGCGGCGGCACTGGAACGCGCGATCGAAGCCGGGAGACGTGTACGTGCGCTCGGACGCGAGCCCCTCGCCGAGGCCTACGAGGCGCTCGGCGACATCCGTTTCCGGCTCGGCGAGTTCGATCGGGCGGCCGTCGCGTTCCGGGCCTCGAGACGCCTGCTTGGGCCGGGCTCGGCCCGAGCCGCCGACCTCTCTCTCAAGGAGGCGCTGATCCCGATGCGCTTCGGCAGCTACCCGCTGGCGCTGCGCCGGCTCTCGCGCGGCCTCCACGAGCTCGAGCAAGACGACCGGCGAGCCGCTGCGGCCGGACGGTCGCGGCTGTGCGCACGGTACGCCGCGGTGCGTTACCGCCAGAACCGGAACGAGGAGGCGATCGCTTGGTGCCTGCGGGCTCAGCGCGAGGCGAGGCGCGGACGCGCCCCGGACGCGCTCGCCCACGCCTACACGATCCACGACGTAGCGCTGCTTGCCCTCGGCCGGCCGGGAGCGGCGACCCACGGTCCGGCCGCGCTTGCTATCTACGAGGAGATCGGCGACCTCGTGTGGCAGGCGGCAGTCCTCAACAACATGGGCCTCATCGCCTACGAGCAGGGACGCTGGACCGAATCGCTCACGCTCTACGAGCGGGCCGGCTCGATCTGGGAGACCACCGGCGATCGCTGGAGCGCGACGTTCGCGAAGTACAACCGCGGCGAGATTCTCTCCGACCAGGGTTGGTTTGACCGGGCCGAGGAACAGCTACGCGAGGCGCTGCGGGTGTGGCGCGCCTCGAGCGCCGCGCCAGAGATCGCCGACGCGACCCGGCAGCTCGGCCGGCTCGCGGCCCGCCGCGGGGACATCGAGACCGCCGGCCGACTGCTCGAGACGGCCCGAGCGCAGCAGGAGGCGAACGGGGAGGCATCGGAGGTGCTCCTGACCGATGCCTGGATCGCCGAGGCCGAGGTCCTGGCGGGTGAGGCATCGAAAGCCGTGGCGCTGATCCCGGAGCTGCAGGCCCGCGCGCAGAAGCTCGACGCCGGCGGGCGCCTGCTACCGTTGCTTCAGCGCGTCCTCGGCTGGGCGCTCTTCGAACTCGGGTCCCTCGACGAAGCGGCGGCAGCCTTCGAGCTGGGCCTGGCCGAGGCGAGGGACCGTTCAGCCGGCTTCGAGCTCGCCGCGCTGCTCGAAGGCAGCCTGCTCGTCTCACGGGGACGTTCGAGCGACGATGCAGAACTAGAGGTCGCGCTCGAGACGAAGCTTCGCGAGCTCGGCATTGTCGTCAGCCCGGCGGCTCGGCTTCGGGTTAGAGCCTCCGGAGACCGCTCATCGTCAGGCTTGTCAATCTAGACATAGGCGCGACCGTCCCACGGGTACGGCTTGACCAGTACGATCACCAGGTTGCCTGAACTGTCGATGTACCTGGCTGAGATGTACGGGTTGGGATTTGGCCAGCCCCAAAACCGCCAATCGGGGACGAGCCCCCAGTAGAGGCCGGTGCCCGGGTCGTAGGTCGCCGGTACGCCGAGCCTGCCGATCCAGGCATGGCCAGGGTCGGTCAAGCCGTGATAGCGCTGCGCCCCAAGGCAGACGTTGAGCAGTAGCGCCTGGAGATAGTTCAGGCCGGCCGCCTTGAGCGTCGCCTTTGTGACGGTAAACGTGATTGTGAGGCTCGGCTGGCTATCGCTGACGTTTCCCGCGGTCACCTCGACCGACGTTCCGGTCGTTCCGTTGACCGGAGTGAACCCGCCGCAAGCGCCGGTCGGCGGCTGGGAGCCGATGAACGTCGTCTCCAGCACCAGGCCCTGGAAAGATGTTCCCGTGCCCGAGCTGGCAGTGGTGTTCGATGACTGCGCCGAGTTGGAGGCGCCCACCTGGCACTGCCCGACGTTCGAGCAGACCGCGAGCTGGTCGACGATGTCGAACGCGTTGCTGTCGGTGGTCTGCGAGCCGACCTCCGCGGTCAACTTGTACGTCCCGATGGCAGCAAGAGTGAGGTCGCCGAACAGAGCGACCCCCCCGCTCGTCGGTTCGCTCGTCGTGCCCCCGAGTCCGCTCGGTGCAACCATCTGAACCTGCGTCGAGTCAGGCGCGATGTTGCCGTACATGTCCGCGACCACCACGGTAACCGGCGTCTGGGTCACGACGTTGCTGTAGATCGGGTAGTTGTGGGTCGGCGTCGAGACCTGAGTGTCGGTTGGCTGAGCCTCGAACGACGGGAGCAACGTCGCTGGATCGACGGTCAAGCTGATGGAGCCGGTCTTCCCGCCGCCGGTTACCACGAGCGTCGTGCTTTCCGCTTTGAACAGCGTCATTTGTGCGGGCGCGTGACCGGAAGCGTCGAACGAGAGCTGGCTCTGCCCCGACGAACACGTCCCCTGGTCTGGATAGCTCGGCATGTAGGTACCGATGGCCCCCGGCCCCGTGAACGCCACGCACTGCGAAGTCGAGGCCCACGCCGACGGCACATTCCCGTAGAGGTCGAACGCCGACACCGTCACCGAGAACGGCGTCCCCGCCACCTCGGGCGCCGGCGCGTTCAACCCCGACAACGTGAAATGGTCCAACGGGGCCGGATTAACCACGAAGCCGATGGAGCCGGTCTTCCCGCCGCCGGTTACCACGAGCGTCGGGCTTTCCGCTTTGAACAGCGTCATTTGTGCGGGCGCGTGACCGGAAGCGTCGAACGAGAGCTGGCTCTGCCCCGACGAACACGTCCCCTGGTCTGGATAGCTCGGCATGTAGGTACCGATGGCCCCCGGCCCCGTGAACGCCACGCACTGCGAAGTCGAGGCCCACGCCGACGGCACATTCCCGTAGAGGTCGAACGCCGACACCGTCACCGAGAACGGCGTCCCCGCCACCTCGGGCGCCGGCGCGTTCAACCCCGACAACGTGAAATGGTCCAACGGGGCCGGATTAACCACGAAGCTCCCCGACGTCCCGGACTTGGATGTCGCAACATCCGTCACCGTGAGCTTGGCCGCGCTCTGAGCTGCGAACAGGGTGATCGGCACCGTTGCCTTGAAGGACGAATTGAAGCTCAGCAAACTCCCCGAACACGTTGACGACCCCGCCGGGTATATCGGCGCAGTTCCGTTTGGGCTCGTTGCCGGTCCCGAGAAGGTCACGCACTTCGTCCCTGAGTAGTTGGCGTCGCCGTCGTGGTCGGAGTCGTACGCGGTGATCGTGACCATGATCTGTTTCCCGGCAGTCTGCGGGCTCGTTACCGCGACGGTGAACCCGGCGAAATCGCCCGGCTCCCTCGTGGCGGCGCTCGCCGCGCCGATCGCGACGACGACCGCGGCCAGGACCGCGGCGACAGATACGAGTGCGAGACTCGCGCTGCCTAAACGCCCTGGCGTTCCGCGCCTTCTGTTCAATTCCCCTCCCCGTTGTGATGCAGAATGCCCTTCATACCACAACGCCCGACCACTCTTCAACAGCGACCACCGATACGTCTGTTCCACGAGAATCCCCGCAGTCGCGGGAATCGCCTGTGTGGGCGATGCCCCGGCAACAACGACTTTCTGGATGCGGCTCGCGAATCCGTCCCTCGTCGGCTCAGCTACGTTGGTCCGAGCGGTTGCCCGATCCGCAGATCGCTCGCGTCGGGTCAGGCGATCCGCTGGTGGGAGAGGTTGCTGTTCGGATCGAGCACGACCTTCATCGCGGCGTCGGTCTGCGCGAGCTCGACCGCCTCCTGGGCGCGCTCGAGCGGGAAGCGGTGCGTGACGACCCGGTCGAGCGGGAGCCGGTCGAGCTGGGCGAGCATCGTCTCCATCGCCGGCACGTAGGCCTCGGCCGTCTCGCCGCCGATGCCGAGCACGCAGACGTTCGGGATGCAGATGCTCGCGTTGGGGTTCACGGGCACGGCTCCGAGGTCGACGAACGCGCCGGCCTCGATCACCGTCCCGCCCCAGCGGACGAGCTCGAGCGCCTGGCCGAACGTCTCGGCGACGCCGGAGCAGTCGACGACGACGTCGGCACCCCGGCCGCCGGTCCTGCGGCGTACGGCCTCGGCACGCTCGCCCGGCTCGCTGCGCGACGCGTTGAGGGTGAGCGTTGCCCCGAAGGCCTCCGCGTGGGCGAGCCGGGACGGGAGGAGGTCGACCGCGATCAGCTCGCCGCAGCCGAGCAGGCGCGCCTTGATCGCATGGCAGAGCCCGAGCGGGCCGAGGCCGATCACGACGGCGGAGCTTCCCGGCGTGAAGCGGTGGGGCAGCGGCAGAACCGAGGCGGTGTCGAGCCCGTGCGTGACGGCCATCACCTCGGTCAGCACCGCCACCTCGTCGGGCAGCCCCTCGGGCACGCGGAAGATCCGCGTCCCCGGCAGCAGGTACATCAGCTCCGCCCAGCCGCCGAAGAGGTGCGGGGGCCGGCCCGGCCGGAGGCTGTTGCCGTAGTCCTCGAGCCGCTCGCACGCGTAGTAGGGGAACCCCTGCCGGCAGAACCAGCAGGAGCCGCAGGCGACGTTCGCGCCGGGGACGACGCGGTCGCCCGCTGCGAGGGGCCGCCCGGCGCTGTCGACGAGCTCGCCGCCGGTCTCGACGATCACGCCGACGTTCTCGTGCCCGCAGATGATCGGATACTCGAGCTCGCGCTCGTGCGGCGTGCCGGCGTACTGCTTGGTCTCGCCGCGGAAGGTGTGCTTGTCGGTGCCGCAGACGCCCGAGTAGAGGACGCTCATCAGGGCCGCCCCCGGCTGCACGGCCGGGCGCGGGAACTCCTCGACCTCGATGCGTCCGGGAGCCGTCATCACGGCCGCGCGGACGCCGCTCACGCGCGAGCCGGGGAAGGGGCCCGTAGCTCGGGCCCCTCCCCCGCGGTTCGCGGTCCCGTCACGCTAGGCGCCGAGCGACTCGTTGAAGGCGTCGATGTACGCCTGCTCGTTCGACGACGGCCCCTTGAGGACCATGCCGAGCGGCCGCTCCGGCTGGTTGTAGAGGAAGCGGTCGGCGCGCTCCTTGTGACCCTGGTTCACGAGGATCTTGTACGCCTTCTCGTTGAAGAGCGGGCGCCCGTTGACGAGGAAGTTGTGCGCGATCCACGGAGCCTGCTCCATCGCGTTGATGAACGGCTCGAACGAGCTCGAGTTCGACGACTCCTTCAGCAGCATCTCGGCGTCCATCCAGCCGTAGACGCCTTCCTTCGGGGTCGCGATGTCGATCGTCGGGCCGCCCGCGTCCTTCACGCGCGCGTCGGTGCCGATGTTCTCGATCGTCAGCCACGCCGACTCGTCGGTCAGCGCGCGCACGGACTCGCTGTTCTGCGAGACGAGCTTGAGCACGTTCGGCTTCAGCTGCGTCAGGAACGCCTTGGCGCGCGAGATCTCGGCCGTGGTCATGTTGTACGGGGACTTCGCCCCGGTCGCGATGCCCGCCATCGCCATCAGGTCGGTCGGCTGGTTCTCGAGCACGATCTTCCGGTTGTACTTCGGATCGAGCAGGGCATGCCACGAGGTCGGCTTGGTCGTGACGTACTTCGGGTTGTAGTAGATCTGCAGGCTCGACCACCCGAACGGGTAGCCCATCTGGTTCGAGCCGGCCTTCCAGAACGGCACGTCGAGGGCGACCGGGTACAGCTGCTTCGAGACCGGGAAGCTCTTGATGTCGAACGCCTGGATCAGGCCTTCCTTGTAGAACTTCGGCACCCACAGGGCGTCCTCGGAGGACATGTCCCATCCGCCACCGCCGGCCTTGACCTTGACGTAGGAGTCGGAGTCGTCGCTGAAGAGCTGCGGTCGCGCGCCGACGCCGATCGCCTTCTGCACCTGCTGGATCTGCTTCGGGAAGTAATGGTCGGACCAGGTCAGCCAGTTGAGGGTGACGCCGCTCGCGCGGACAGAGGCCGCATCCGCTGCTGCGCCGACCGCACCTGCCGCGTACAGGCCGAGGGCACCGGCCGCGCCGCGACGGAGGAGCGACCTGCGTGAAATCGGTTGTTGGAGCTGATCCATCGGTTCCTCCTTAGTTGACCAGGCCGCGTCGAGGCCGTCGCGGGTCGGGCCGCCGACCTTCGCGGACTCGTGAGCGACTCACCTACGGACTCCTGAACGGCCGCATTGTTTGCCTGCCTGCAGACACCGCAGCACGGAGGCGGGCCGGGGCCCGGGCACCCCACCGGAGCAGGCGCTGCGTGCGCTAGCCACCGCGCGACTGTACCAGGATGCGGACGGGATGTCTAGAATGCGGAACGGCCGTCTGCGACGGCTTTCCAGCGACGTCCAGGAGCGCAGATGAGCGAGGCGACACGGATCCGGATCGGGGTGGTCGGCTGCGGGATGGTTGCGCAGGCAGAGCACCTGCCCTACCTCTCGGAGCTCCAGGACCGGTTCGAGCTCGCCGCCGTCGCCGACCCGAGCCGGACGGTGCGCGAGGCGGTCGGAGCGCGGTACGCCGTTCCCGGCGTTCACGAGGACTACCGCTCGCTGCTCGACGCAGGCGGGCTGGACGCGGTGCTGATCGCGGCCCCCGCGGCGACCCACGCCGAGGTCGTGCTGGCCGCGCTCGGCGCGGGCCTGCACGTGTTCGTCGAGAAGCCGCTCTGCATCAGCGTCCCCGACGCGGACCGGATCGTCGAGGCCCGGGACCGGGCCGGCAGGGTCGTCCAGGTCGGCTTCATGAAGCGCTACGACCCGGCCTGGGAGCGCCTGCTCGCAGAGCTTCCCGCCACGGCCGAGGGCCTCCGCTACCTCCGGGTGATGTGCCACGACCCCGAGTGGCTCCCCTTCTTCGCCGAGGGCGACATCGTCAAGGGCCGGGACGTGCCGCCGGAGCTGATCGAGGCGACGAGGCGCTCCGAGTCCGAGCAGGTCGAGGAGGCGGTCGGCGACGGGTCGCCCGAGGCCGTCTTCGCCTTCTCCGACGCCTATCTCGGCAGTATGGGCCACGACGTGAACGCCGTCCACGGGCTGCTCGAGCGGCTCGGCGAGCCGCTGCCGGGACGGGTCGCGGATGCGGCCTGGTGGGCCGACGGCCGGGCGATCACGGGCTCGGTCGTCCTCTCGAACGGCGCACGCTGGGACAGCGCCTGGATCCAGCTCTTCGGGATCCGCGAGTACCGGGAGACGATCGCCCTCTACTTCGAGGACTCCTACCGCCGGCTCGAGTTCCCCTCTCCCTGGCTCAAGCAGGCGCCGACCCGCTACGAGCGGAGCGAGGCCGACGAGCTCGACCGGGCGGTTCGCGTCTTCGAGTCGCACCGCGAGTCGTTTCGGCAGGAGCTCGTGCACTTCCACGCCTGCGTCACCGAGGGCGTCGCCTGCAGGACGCCCCCCGAGCAGGCGCGCGTCGACATGCAGCTGCTCACGGCGATGTTCCACGCCGCCTCGGCGTAGTCAGCGGGCAAGCGCGGCCCGGGCGGCCGCGGGGATCACGCGAGCCAGCTCTCGACCCGGCGGAGGTTCTCGGCCTCGACCGCGCGAACCGCCGGAAGGTCGTCGACGGTGACGGCGACGCGGTCCTGCTCGAGGACGGCGAAGCCGTCGAGCGCGCGCACCTCGGGCAGCGCGAGGAACTCGCGCAGGGGGACGACCCCCTCGCCGAAGGGGCAGAAGATCCCCTCCTGCCAGGCCTCGTCCATGTCGATCTCTCCCGCCCGCAGGCGCTCGAGCACGGCGCCGTCGACGTCCTTGAGATGGAGATGGACGAGCCGGTCGGCGTAGCGCCGCACGATCTCGACCGGGTCGCCTCCACCGACGACGGTGTGCCCGGTGTCGAGGCAGAGCCCGAGCTCGGCCGGGGTGCGCTCCAGGATCGCGTCGATCTCCTCGGGCGACTCGACGTAGGTGGCAGCATGGGGATGGAAGGAGGCGCGAAGCCCCTGCTCGGCGCAGCGCGCGCGTGCGATCTCGAGGTGCGTCGCGGCGAGATCGAACGTCGCCGACGACCACCGCGTCGCCCGGAGCCGTTCCGGCTGACCGGAGGCGCGGGCGCGCTCGGGCCGCTCGGCGTCGGCCAGGATCACGATCCCGTCGCCGGTGGCGGCGAGCACCTCGACGGTGCGGTCGAGCGCGGCCAGGTCCTCGGCGAAGCCCTCGGTGTCGTCGAGCCGGAGCGGCAGGAACGTCGCGACGATCTCCAGCTCGAACGGCCGGATCAGCTCGACGGCCGCCGCGCCGTTCGGCGCCAGGTAGCCGGGCGGGCCCGACTCGAGCGCCCGGTAGCCCAGCGACCGGACCGTCTCGAGCAGTCGCGCCGGCGGCACGAGGTCCGGCCGATCGATCGTCAGCTCCCAGATGCCCCACGAGACCGGGGCGGTCGCAAGGCGCAGGCTCATGCGGCGCCCTCGGCGACCCGGGGCCGCCGCTCGCCGCGGGCGGCCCGGAGCAGGCGGCGCGCGGCCCGGAACAGCGCGGGCAGCATGAAGGCGATCGCGAGGATCGTCAGCGACGCTCCGAGCAGCATCGCCGCGAGCGCGTTCACCTCGGGCGTGATCCCGAACTTGACCTGGGTGTAGATGTAGATCGGCAGCGTGTTGTGCCCGCCGATCAGGAAGTACGTGATGATGAACTCGTCGAGAGAGAGGGTGAACGCGAACAGCGCCCCTGCCACGATCGCCGGCAGCAGCAGCGGCAGCACGACGAGCCTCAGGCGGTTGAACGCGTTCGCGCCCAGGTCGCTGGCGGCGCGCTCGAGCGAACGGTCGAACGACTGCAGCCGCGCCGAGACGAGCAGGATCACGAACGGGGTCGTGTAGACGCTCTGCCCGATCACCGCGGTCTGCGGCGAGAGTTGGACGTGCAGCTCCTGGGTGAAGAGGACGAGCAGGCTGACCCCGATCAGCAGGCCCGGGATCATGATCGGGAGGATGAAGGCGACCCGGAGCCCGTCGCGGAAGCGCAGCCGCGAGCGGACGAGCGGGAAGGCCGCGCAGGTGCCGACGACCGTGCTGATCACCGTCACCTCGAAGGCGATCCGCAGCGTCGTCACGAGCGCGTCGTGGATCGCGAAGTCGCCGAACACCGCCCGGTACCAGCCGAGCGTCCAGGCCGTGATCGGGAACGTCCCGTAGCGGTTCGCGTTGAAGCTGAAGAGCACGAGGAGCACGATCGGCGCGAACAGGAAGACGTAGATCAGCACCCCGTACGCCGACAGCGCGACGCGCATCAGCCGGGCGCGGGTCGAGACCAGCTCGAGCTCAGCCGCCATACGCCTCGGGAGCCGACAGCGAGCGGCGGAAGACCAGCAGCAGGACGAGGATGAAGGCGGCGATCAGGAGCGAGACGGCGGCGCCGCGCGTGAACTCGGCCGCCTGGAAGAAGTTGACGACGAGGTTGCCGATCATCACGCCGCCCGTGCCGCCGATGATCTGCGGCGTCAGGTACTCGCCCAGGATCGGGATGAAGACGAAGATCACGGCCGTGACGATCCCCGGCCTGACCTGCGGGATCAGGATCTTCCGGATCGCGGTCAGCGGCGGCGCTCCGAGGTCCATCGCAGCCCGCAGCTGATCCCACTCGAAGCGCTCGATCGACGCGTAGAGCGCGAGCGCCGCGAACGGGAAGTAGAGGTAGACGAGCACCAGGATGACGGCCGGCCGGTCGTAGAGGAAGAGGCCGATCGGATGGTTCGTCACGCCGGACCACTGCAGGAAGCGGTTGAGCACGCCCTTCTCGCCCAGGATCGTCAGCCACGAGTACACGCGCAGGAGGTAGCTCGTCCAGAACGGGACGACGACGAGGACGAGCAGGAGCGCGCGCAGCCGGCGCGGCACGTAGCGGGAGAGCCAGTAGGCGAACGGGAAGGCGAGGGCGATCACGATCGCGGTCGAGATCACCGCCACCCAGAGCGTCGACCACATCGTCGCCACGTAGGTCGAGACGCTGAAGAAGTAGCTGTAGTTCCCGACCGTCCAGTGGCGGACGACGTTGTAGTCGACGACCTCCCAGAAGCTGTAGAGGACGATGATCACGAGCGGGACGACGAAGAAGCCCCCGAGCAGGATGACGGCGGGCCCGAAGCCCGCGTAGGAAGCCGCCGCCCGCGCGATCCGGTTCCCGCCGCTCTCGGGCAGCTCCTCGACCGCGGTGACCGTCACTCGCCGGCGTCCCCGGCGGCCGGCTCGAGCAGCAGGCCGTCGCTTGCGTTCCACCAGACCGCGGCCTCGGCGCCGACCGGCGGCGCGGCGGCGGCGTCGTGCCCCTGCAGTGCGAGGACGAGCGGCGCCTCGATCGCCGGGCAGGCGACGGTGACGCGGACGTGGTTGCCGAGGAAGGACGCGTTGACGGCTCGCCCCGGGACCGACCCCGCCGGCGGTGCGGCCCCGTTCGCCAGGCGCACCACCTCGGGCCGCAACATCAGGGTCGCGGGCCCGGCCGGCCGCCCGCCGGCACACGGCACGCGTGTGCCGTCGCGGAGCACGGCGACGTCGCCCTCGACCGAGACGTCGATGAAGTTCGCGTGGCCGATGAAGTCCGCCACGAAGCGCGAGGCGGGATGCCGGTAGACCTCGTGCGGCGTCCCGAGCTGCTCGAGCGTCCCCTCGTTCAGGACGGCGATCCGGTCGGCCATCGACATCGCCTCCTCCTGGTCGTGGGTGACGTAGACGAAGGTCGTCCCGACCTCGCGGTGGATCTGCGTCAGCTCGAGCTGCAGGCGGTGGCGGAGCTTCAGGTCGAGGGCGCCGAGCGGCTCGTCGAGCAGGAGCACGGCCGGCCGCTTGACGAGCGCGCGCGCGACCGCGACCCGCTGCTGCTGGCCGCCCGAGAGCTGCGAGGGCGTCCGGTCGCCGAAGGCCTCGAGCCCGACGAGGGCGAGCGCCTCCTCCGCGCGGCGGCGCGCCTCCGCCCTCGGGGTCCGGTCCATACGCAGCCCGAAGCTCACGTTCTGCAGCACGGTCATGTGCGGGAAGAGCGCGTAGGACTGGAAGACGGTGTTGACCGGGCGCTTGTGAGGGGGGAGCGTGTCGATTCGCTGCCCTCGCAGCGAGATCGTCCCCTCCGTGGGCACGACGAAGCCGCCGATCAGGTTCAGCGTCGTCGTCTTGCCGCAGCCCGACGGCCCGAGCAGGCAGAAGAACTCGCCGTCCCGGATCTCCAGGTCGAGCTCCTGGACGGCGACGTGGCTCCCGTAGCGCTTCATCACCCCGCGGAGCTCGACACCCGACACGGCGCGGTCCGCGGAAGCGGTTTCGAGCGCCGCCGCCGTCACCGTCATGCTGGGGCCCATCCTCGTCACCGTTCGGCTCGCGGCGCTGTCTCGCCGCGCTCGCCGCTGACGTTACCATTATGCGGACGACCTGTCTAGCATGTGGAAAGGTGCGGCCGGTGATCGACGAATCGAGGAGCGCCCAGAAGATCATCCGCGACAATCCGGTTCGCTCGCTGGCCAAGGCCGTCCTGCTCCTCGAGGTCCTGGCGAGCGAGCCCGACGCCACGCCGCGGCGCCTGTCCGAGGTGCTCGGCGAGCCGCGCACCACCGTCTACCGCCTCCTGACCGGCCTCGACGCCCTCGGGCTCGTCGAGGCCGGAGCGCAGAGCGGCACCTGGCGGCTCGGGTGGCGGCTGCTCCGGCTCGGGAGCGCGGTGATCGAGCACCTCGACGAGCGCCCGGCCGCGCTGCCGGTGATGGGGCGGATTCACGAGGCGACCGAGGAGACGGTCTTCCTGTGCGTGCGAAGAGGCGACGAGGCGGTCTGCATCGAGCGGATCGACGGCCTGCGGGTGCAGTCGCTCGCGCTGCGGCTCGGCGGCTCCCTGCCGCTGCATGCCGGCGCCGCACCGCGGACGCTGCTCGCCTGGGAGCCCCGCGAGGAGTGGGAGGCCTACCTCGAGCGAGCCGCCGAGCTCGACCGGTACACCGACCGCACCCCGGTGACGCGCGCCGATCTGTTCGCCGAGCTCGAGGAGACGCTCGACCACGGCTACGCGGTCAGCGACGAGGACATCACCCCGGGAATCGGCTCGCTGGGAGCGCCGATCTTCGACTACACCGGGCACATCCGCGCCGCGATCTCGATCGGCGGGACGCGCCAGGTGCTGCTCGAGGACATGCGCGAGGAGGCGATCCGGCTGCTCGTCGAGGGCGCGCGCGAGATCTCGGCCGCCCTCGGCCACCGCAACGAGACCGGCGTCTCCCGGCCGCTGCTAGTGAACCTCGGCGACGGCGACCCAGCGCCGCTCGGCGGCTGACCGCTCCATCGCCTCGCAGACGCGCTGCACGCGCAGGCCGGTCTCCAGATCGGGCTCCCAGGTCGCCGCGGGCCAGCCCGCCAGATGGTCGGCCGCCTGGTTGACGAAGCTCGTGCCGTAGCCGACACCCTGGCCGATCGGCCACCAGTCCCCTGCGTAGGGGTGCGTGGGATGCTCCGCCCGGATCCGGCGCAGCCCGTAGAGGCCGGGATCCTCGCCGGCGTCGCCGAGCCAGAGCTCGTTCAGCCGCGGATACTCGAAGCGCAGCGTCCCGAGCGTGCCGTTGACCTCGACCGAGAAATCGCAGGGCCGGCGCGCGCAGGTCCGGGCGAGCTCGAAGGTGCCGGCAGCGCCTCCGGCGAAGCGGACGAGCGCCGACGACGCCTCGTCGATCTCGACCCGCCGACCGCTCCGCTCGGGCGTGAAGGTCGAGGACTGGGCGGTCACCTCCTCGATCTCGCCCACGATCCAGAGCGCCAGATCGACGGCGTGCGCGCCGAGGTCGGCGATCGTCGTGCCGCCCAGCCGCCGCTCGAATCGCCAGTCGAAGGGGATCTCCGGGTCGAGGAACTCGTCGGAGAGCCAGGTCGCCCGCCAGAGCAGCACCTCGCCGATGCGGCCCTCGTCGACCAGGCGCTTGAGCAGCGAGACGGCGGGGAGCCGCCGGTAGTTGAAGCCGATCGCGTTCGGCACCCCGGCGGCGCGCACCGCCTCGACCGCGGCAACCGCGGAGGCGTAGTCGGTTGCGAGGGGCTTCTCGCAGAGGACCGCCTTGCCGGCGGCCGCCGCCGCGATCACGACCTCGACGTGGGCACCGGGCGGCGTGCAGATGTCGACGATCTCGACCTCCGGCCGCAGGACGAGCTCCTCCCAGTCGGTCGTCCAGCTCTCGACCCCGTACGACTCGGCGGCCCGGGCGACCGCCGCGGCATCGCGGCCGCTGATCGCGCGCAGGCGCGGCCGCACGGGCAGCTCGCGCACGCCTGGCGCCACCGTGTAGGCATAGGCGTGGGCGCGACCCATCATCCCGTAGCCGACGATCCCGATCCCGACCTCGGGGCGCGTCACGTGCCCGGCTTCCCCGCAAGGGATGCCGCCGCGAGCTCGGCCGCGGTGATCGCGGCCACCGCGTCCGCTCCGGTCGCCCCCGCCTGCGGCTCGCCGTGGAGCACGGTCGCGGCAAACGCCTCGGCCTGCGCGGCGAGGGCGTCCAGGAAGACCTGCTCGCCGCGCTCGCCCCACATGAAGAGGCTGCGCGCGTGGCCCTCGGTTCCCATCAGCTCGAGCCAGCAGCAGTCCCCCGCCGCGAAGCGCCGGCCGAGCGAGATCGAGGCGACCGTTCCGCCTGACAGGCCCGCGAGCAGCTGCACGCTCTCGGGGTCGCCGGGGACGGGCTCGTCGGAGCAGACGGTCGAGGGGATCGCGTGCAGCTCGACGAGCTCCTGGCCCGTCAGCCAGCGGAGCTGGTCGAGCTCGTGGACGCCCATGTCGACGAGGATGCCGCCGCTCCGCAGCCTGAATGCCCTCGACCCCGGGTTCTCGTCCCACTGCCAGCACGAGACGAGCGAGAGCTCGCCGTAGGCGCCCGCCGCGATCCGGGCGCGGAGCTCGACGAGCTCGGGCACGAAGCGCCGCCAGTAGCCGATCTGGAGCGTGACGCCCGCCTCGTCGGCCAGGCGGACGGCCGCCGCGGTGTCGGCCGACCGCGACCCGCAGGGCTTCTCGCAGAGAAGCTGGATCCCGGCCGCCGCGAGGGCCTCGACGAGCTCGGGATGGCTGTCGGTCGATGCTGCGATCAGCGCCGCCTCGACGCCCCCGGCCGCCAGGAGCTCGGCCACGGTCGCGTACGCCGGGAGCCCGGCCGCCTCGACCTCGGCGCGAAGCCGGGCGACCGGCTCCACGACTGCCACCACCTCGACCGAGGGCGCACCGGCCAGGGCGCGCAGATGCACCCGGCCCATCCGGCCTGCGCCGATGACGGCCAGACGGAGCCGCTCCCCTGTCACCGCCGAACCATACCCCGCGGGTGCCGTGCGTCCCACGATGTAGACAATGCGTCCGTATAGTGGGGCAGTCGATCGGCGGCCGTGAGGGGAGTCTGGTGAGGATCGGAGTCGTGCTGGAGGCGTTCCTCGATCGCCCGCTCGAGGCCGTGCTCGACCTGCTCGCCGGGACGTCCCCGGGGGTGAGCGATCTCGAGGTCGGCGTCGGCGGGTTCGCGCCCTCGCCGCACTGCGACGTCGACCTGCTCCTGCACGACGCGTCCGCGCGCCGGCGCTGGCTGGGCGGGATCGAGGGGCGCGGCTTCCGGGTCTCGGCGCTCAACGTCTCGGGGAACCCGCTCGATCCCGACCGGACGGTCGGGGAGCGGCACGACCGCGGCCTTCGGGACGCCGTCCGGCTCGCGGCCCTCCTCGGGATCGACCGGGTGGTCGCGATGGCGGGCTGCCCGGCCGGCTCGCCCGGCGATCGGACGGCCCACTTCGACGCCGGCGGGTGGCTGCCGTATCTCGCCGGCATCTACGAGCGGCAGTGGGAGCACGCGGTGCGGCCGTACTGGGAGGGGATCGCCTCGCTCGCGGCCGCCGAGCACCCCTCGCTCGTCATCTGCCTCGAGCTTCATCCCGGCAGTGCGGCGCACAACGTCGAGACGTTCGAGCGGCTCGCCGGGATCGGGCCGAACATCGCCGCCAACCTGGATCCGAGCCATCTCTTCTGGCAGCAGATGGACCCGCTCGCCGTGGTCGAGCGGCTTGGCCCGCGGATCGCCCACGCCCACGCCAAGGACGTGGTCTTCAACGCCGAGCCGCTCGGCCTGTACGGGCTTCTCGACCACCGCTGGGCGCCGACCGATGCCGGCGCTCCGTGGACGTTCGCCGCGGCGGGGCGCGGCCACGAGGCCGAGTGGTGGCACCTGTTCCTGGCCGGCCTGGCCCGCTGCGGCGTCGAGACGATCTCGATCGAGCACGAGGACCCGCTCCTCCCGGCCGAGCAGAGCATCGCCGCCGCCGCCTCCGTCCTCGCCGGGGCCGACCGGGCCTGAGGGCCGCGTCGGCGAGCCCACCGAGCCGGCGTCCGGGTTTGCGCGATCGGGGCCTGGCCGGGACGATGTGGGCGTGAGCGACGCGGCCGCGACTCCGCTTCCGGGCCACCGTCGGCTCCGCCGCAACACGGTCGCCGTGCTGCTCACCGCGGCGTGCCTGCTGGCGCCGCTTGCGATCACCGCGGTCTGGGTGCGAAACCAGGTGCTCGACACGAACGCCTACGTCAACACCGTCGCGCCGCTCGCCTCCGATCCGGCGATCGATGCGGCGGTGGCGGCCGAGATCACCGACGCCCTCTTCGCCCAGGTCGACCTCGCCGCGCAGGCCCGGCAGGTGCTGCCGAAGAAGGCCCGGTTCCTGGCCGTGCCGCTCAGTGCCGGGCTGCGGGACTACACGCAGAAGGCGGTCGAGGAGTTCCTGGGGACGAGCCAGTTCCACCGGATCTGGGTGCTCGCGAACCGGCAGGCGCACCTGGCGCTCGTGGCGGCGCTGAACGGCAAGCCGAGCCCCGTCATCGCCCGCGAGGGGGGGGTCGAGGTCAACCTCGTCTCCGCCGTCGTGCAGGTCCGGCGGGTGCTCGCGCTCGCCGGGCTGCACCTGTTCGACCAGGTCAAGCCGGAGCTCATCCGGCAGCGGTTCGTGATCGCGAGGCCCGCGTCGATCGCCCGGATCCGTCGCTGGATCGAGCTCCTGAAGGCGCTCGCGATCGTGCTGCCCGTGCTCTCGCTCCTCTGCTTCGGGCTCGCGATCGCACTCTCGCAGGAGCGGCGGCGAACGGTGCTGCGGGCCGGCGCGGGGCTCGCCGCGACCTGCGGGCTGGCGATCGCCGCGGTCGTCCTCGCCCGCTCCTACTACCTGAACGAGGTGGTCGGGCCCGCGCTCCCGCACGACGCCGCCGGGGCGCTCTTCGACACCGTCGCCCGCAACCTCCGCCTCGAGCTCAAGCTCGCGTGCGCAGCCGGCCTCGTCGCCGTGGCCGGGGCCGTGCTCGCCGGGCCCTCGCCGTTTGCCGTCCGGCTGCGCGCCTGGGCGCTCCGGACCGCGGGCAAGCTCGCAGACGGGGCGGTCGGCGAGAGCGTCACCGCCAGGTGGGTCGCCGCGAACAAGTCGTCGCTCCGCGCCGTCACCGTCGTCGTCGCTCTGCTCTGGCTCCTTGCCTCGAAGCATCCGACCCTCACCCTGCTCGTCGAGCTCGGCGTCGGCGTCCTGGTCGTGCTCGGCGCGCTCGAGGTGCTCGGCCGCCCGGCCGCGCCCCGGCGCCCGAAAGCGAATTAGCGGCGGAGCGGCTACGGTGACCCGATGACTCCCGACTCGACGGCGAAGCCGTACGGGAGGCGGGCATTCCTGCTCCTGCTGGCAGGCGGGATCTCCTCGTTCGCGTGGGCCTCGCAGGTGAGCGGCTTCGTCTCGCCGTTCACCTCGGCGGTCTCGCAGCTGCTCGGGAACCTCTTCCCCGTCGGCGGCTGGCGGATCTACACGATCTCGGGCTCGATGCCGATCTTCGACCCCACGGCCTACCGGCTCGAGATCGACGGCCTCGTCCGCACCCCGCGCAGCTTCACCTACGAGGAGCTCGCGGCGCTGCCCCGGGCCCACCAGGTCTCGACCTTCCACTGCGTCACGGGCTGGACGGTGCACGGCGTCCGCTGGTCGGGGATCCGCTTCGACCACCTGCTCAGCCTCGTCGAGCCGCTCCCGGGCGCGAAGGCGCTCCGCTTCGTCTCGCTCGAGGTTCCCTACGACGACTCGCTGACGCTGGAGCAGGTGCGGCTCCACGACGTGATGCTCGCGCTCGAGCTGGACGGCAAGCCGCTCTCGCGGCCGCACGGATCGCCCGCCCGCGTCGTGATCCCCGAGATGTACGGCTACAAGGGCGTCAAGTGGCTGTCGCGGATCGAGGTGCTCGACCATCAGCCGACCGGCTACTGGGAAGGTCTCGGCTACGACCAGGACGCCTGGGTCGGCCACTCGAATGGCTACACCACCTGAGCGCGGTCGTCTGCTGCGCTACGGGCGCACCGAGCGCGCCGTGCACTGGGTGCACGCGACCGCCTTCTGCGTCCTGCTCGGCTCCGGGCTCTGCCTCTACCTCCCGAGCCTGGCCGAGGCGGTCGGCCGCCGGCCGCTCCTCAAGTCGATCCACGTCTACACCGCGGCGGCCTGGGCGGCCGCCCTGCTGCTGATCGTGCTCGTCGGCGACCGGCGGTCGCTCCGCCGGACCCTGCGCGAGGTCGAGTACCTGGACGCAGACGACCGCGGCTGGCTGCTCGGGCGGCACACGCCGCAGGGCCGGCTGAACGCGGGCCAGAAGCTGAACACGGTCGCCACCGCCGCCTTCGCGCTCCTGTTCGCGATCAGCGGCGTCTTCCTCTGGTACGGCGAGCGCGACACGCGCTTCCGGCTCGCGAACGCGCTCCTGATCCACGACTGGCTGATGTACGTCTCGTTCTTCCTCTTTCTCGGGCACCTCTATCTCGCGCTGATCCTGCCGAGGACGCGTCACTCGCTGAGCGGGATCACCCGCGGCTGGGTGCGCGAGGACTGGGCCGAGCGCCGCCACCCGAAATGGGTCGAGGCCGTTCGCGCCTCCGAGGCCGAGCCGCCCTAGTGCATCCGTCCGCAAGTCCGGTCTGGTATCCGGCGAGTGGCTCGCCGGGAGCGGGCTTGCGGACGGATGCACCAGGCTCAGCTCCCGCGCGGCTGCCAGCGGAACCCGCGCACGGCCACGACGAGCCCGACCGCCCCCCAGCCGAGCACGATCAGGATCGCGCCCAGGTCCGACCAGAGGTGGCGGTTGTGCACCATCACGTCCCTCGTCAGCTGGGTGTAGTGCGTGAGCGGCAGGATGTCCGCGATCACCCGCAGGAACGCGGGATAGCCGTGCGTCGAGAAGAACGTGCCAGAGATGATCGCCATCGGCAGGTAGATCGCGTTGATCACGGCCGACGAGCCCTCCGAGGAATGCACGAGGCCGCTCACCGCGAGCCCGAGCGCGGCGAAGGCGAGGGCGCCGAGCGTGAGCACGACCGCCAGCGAGATCAGGCGGCCCGGGACGGCGACCGAGAAGAGGAGCCTGCCGATCGCGATGATCAGCGCCGCCTCGATCAGGAAGACGAGGAAGGTCGAGCCGAGCACCGCCAGCACGTAGACGAGCGGCGGCAGCGGCGTCGCCCGGATCCGCTTCAGGATCCCCGACTCGCGCCGGACGACGAGCGTGATCCCGAGCCCCGCGAAACAGGTCGCGGCGACGCCGTAGCCGATCATCCCGGCCTCGAGGAACGCCGCCCCTCTGATGCCGCCCTCCTTCTTGATCACGTCGTTCCCGTAGATCGAGCCGAAGATCAGGAAGAAGATCACGGGCAGGAAGAAGGTGAAGAACGCGGCCTCGCGGTTGCGCCAGAAGAGGAGCTGCTCGGTGCGGAGCTCGTGCAGGAAGAGCCTCATCCGCCACCGAGGCTAGCCGGTACGCCGCGCCCCGGATGCGCATCCCCGGTCTCTCTCCCGCCGGCGCGGTAGTCTGCGCCGTGCCCTGCGCCCCCGGCATGCGCTCACCGGCCGGCCCGGCGCCCATCGGTGAGCGGGCATCCGGTGCCTGAGGGGCAGGGCCGCACCGGTATCGGGCGGTACGTCTCGGTCCTCGACGGGATCCGCCCCTACCAGCAGCCTTGGCTCTCGAAGGACATCCTCGCCGGGGTCACGCTCGCCGCGCTCGCGATCCCCGAGGTGATGGGCTACACGAAGATCGCCGGGATGCCGGTGATCACCGGCCTCTACACGATCCTGATCCCGATCGCGGCGTTCGCGCTCTTCGGCTCGTCGCGCCACCTCGTCGTCGGAGCCGACTCCGCGACCGCCGCGATCATGTACGCCGGGATCGCCGGGCTCGGCATCTCGGGGCTCGAGCCCGCCTCGCCCCAGTGGGTGGGGCTCGCGAGCCTGAGCGCGCTGCTCGCCGCCGGGTTCCTCTTCCTGGCCCGGGTCGCCCGTCTCGGGTTCCTGGCGAACTTCCTCTCCCGCACCGTGCTCGTCGGGTTCCTCACCGGCGTCGGCGTCCAGGTCGCGGTCGGCCAGGTGGGCGGGATGCTCGGCGTCCCCTCGCAGAGCGTGAGCTCGACGGCGTTCAGCAGCGCCCTGCGTAAGTTCGGGCTCACCCTCAGGCACATCGGCGAGGGGTCGTGGCAGACCGCGCTCATGTCGGCGGTCGTGCTCGCGATCCTGATCGTCTTCGGGCGCTGGATCAAGGCCGTCCCGGGCGGTCTCGTCGCCGTGGTCGGCACGATCGCCGTCAGCTGGATCTTCGACCTCGCGGCGCACGGGATCTCGATCCTCGGCCCGGTGCCGAGCGGGTTCCCGCACATCGGCGTGCCGCAGGACATCGGCTGGAGCGACGTGCCGAAGCTCGTCGCGACCGCCGCCTCGCTGTTCCTCGTCATCCTCGCCCAGAGCGCCGCCACCTCGCGCGCCTACGCGGTCAAGTACAACGAGCCGTTCGAGGAGAACACCGACCTCGTCGGCCTCGGCCTCGCCAACCTGACCGCGGGCTTCAGCAGCACGTTCGTCGTCAACGGCAGCCCGACCAAGACCGAGATGGTCGACGAGGCGAAGAGCCATACGCAGGTCTCGCAGCTCACGACGGGGGTCGTCGTCGCGGTCGTGCTGCTCTTCCTGACCAAGCCGCTCCAGTACCTGCCGAACTGCGTGCTCTCGTCGGTCGTCTTCCTGATCGGCGTCAAGCTGATCGACATCGGGGGAATGCGCGAGATCTACCGCCTGCGCAAGGACGAGTTCTACGTCGCGCTGATCACGGCGATCGTGGTGGTGGTGGTCGGCGTCGAGCAGGGGATCATCCTCGCGATCGTGCTCTCGCTCGTCCTTCACGTCCGCCGCCACTACGAGACGAACGACATCGTCCTCGCCCTGTCGGCCGAGGGTCATCTACAGGCGCTCAAGCCCACTCCCGGCACGCTGACCGAGCCGGGGCTCGTCGTCTTCCGCTTCGGCGGCGGCGTCTTCTACGCCAACGCGGCGCGGCTCTCGGACGAGATGCTGGCACTGGTCGGCGGCGACGACCCCCCGCGCTGGTTCGTCTTCGACGCCGGCGCCGTGGACGACCTCGACTTCACCGGCGGCCAGACGCTGCTCGAGCTCGCCGGCCAGCTGCAGGACCGTGGAGTCCTCCTCGCCCTCTGCGAGGTGAACGAGAAGGTACGCCGCGAGCTCGACCTGTTCGGGATCGCAGCGAAGGTCGGCGAGGAGCACATCTACGACACCATGTCCGCGGCGATCGACGCGTTCCATGCCGCCGGGCAGCCCCGGACGTGAGCCAGCCCGCCCAGATCGGTGGATCCAGGCTTCAGTCGCCGGTCAGCTCGAGGTAGACGTCCTCGAGCGTCGGGCGCAGCACCTCGAGCCCCTCGAGCTCCTCGCCCCGCTCGAGCGCCTCGCGGGTCAGCTCGTGCAGGCGACGGGTCGGCTCGGTCGACTTCTCGACCACGAGCTCCCCGTCCCTGCGGAAGCGGATCTCCGTCTCGTCGCTGTCGCCGGTCAGCTCGGCGGGCGACCCCTCGCGGACGATCCGGCCCTCGCGCAGCACGGCGACCCGGTCGGCGAGCTGCTCGGCCTCGTCCAGGTAGTGGGTCGTGAGCAGGATCGTCGTCCCCAGCGAGCGCAGGTTGCGGATCGTCTCCCAGGCGGTGCGGCGCGCGCCCGGGTCGAAGCCGGTCGTGGGCTCGTCGAGGAAGACGAGCTCCGGGCGCCCGACCAGGGCGAGGCCGAGGTCGAGCCGCCGCTTCTGGCCGCCGGAGAGGGTGCGGCAGCGCGCCCCTGCCTTCTCGGTCAGGCCGACGATCTCGATCACCTCGTCGGGGTCGCGCGGGTGGCGGTAGTAGCCGCCGAAGACCGAGAGGCTCTCGCGCACGGTCAGGTTCGGGTAGAGCGACGACGACTGGAGGACGACGCCCAGCCGCTCCCGCCAGGAGCGGCCGGCCTGCTGGGGGTCCTCGCCGAGCACCTCGACCTCGCCGCCGTCGCGGTCGCGGTAGCCCTCGAGGATCTCGATCGTGGTCGTCTTCCCGGCGCCGTTCGGGCCGAGCAGCCCGAACACCTCCCCGGCGCGGATCTCGAAGTCGATCCCGCGTACCGCCTCGTGGGTGCCGTAGCTCTTCCGCAGGCCGGTGACGCGGACCGCGGCGCCGCTCATAGCTCGACCTCCGCGAAGCCGGCGGTCGGGAACATGACCTCCCGGCCGGTCAGGGCGAGCACGATCTGGCTGCAGTCGGGCTGATGGCCGACCGCGACGACCGTCTCCCCGCGCCCCTCCACGGCGGCGCGCACGCTCTCGACGGTGGCGCCCGGCGCGAGCCGCTCGTCGACGTCCGGCTCGAGGCCGGCGGCGGCTGCGATCGCGCCCGCCGTCTCGCGGGCGCGCAGCAGCGGGCTCGAGACGACCGCCTCCGGCTGCTGCTCGGCGAGCAGCCCGCCGAGCAGCCTCGCCGCCTCGCGGCCCGAGTCGGTCAGGGGCCGCAGCGCGTCCGGCTGCCCTGGCGCGGCCTTCGCGTGGCGGACGAGGATCAGGCGCATCGCAGCCCCTAGCCTAGTAGGACTTTGTTAGCTGGTTGAAGGGTCCGCTTCGTCCTCGGCGAACGGTGTCCGCGTCAGCGGTCATCGTTAGAGGAGGAGCCGGATGGAAGCTGTATTCGCATTGGATCTGCCGGCGGTCGAGGTGCGTGACCGACTCGGTGGCTTCGTGGACGAGGTCGCTGGGCGGCTGCAGCTTCAGCGCCAGCGTGAGAACGCGCTTCTGTATGTGCGCGGGTTGATCGAGTCTGGTGGCCGCAAGAGTCTGCAGCCGACGCTGTTTCGGCTTGAGGAGTCGCCGGCTCGGTACGAGTCGATGCAGCAGTTTTTGGCTGACTCGCCCTGGGATCCGACGCTGCTGGTGCGGGCGAGCGCTGAGTTGGTCGCGCCTCAGATCGGCGTCACGGCCTGGGTTGTCGATGACACCGGGATCGTCAAGGACGGCAAGCATTCGCCCGGGGTCAAGCGGCAGTACTCGGGCACGCTCGGCAAGATCGGGAACTGCCAGATCACGGTCAGCGTGCACGCGGTTGGCGCGCGCGGAACGCTCCCGCTCGGCTGGCGCCTCTATCTGCCCGAGGAGTGGTGCGACGATCTCGAGCGTCGGCGCAAAGCGAAGATCCCCGACCAGGTTGGCTTCCAGACCAAGCCGGAACTCGCCAGCGAGGTCTGCAAAGCCGCAGCCGGCTGGCAGATCCCGGCTGCGCCGATCCTGGCCGACTGCGCCTACGGCGACGACACCCGCTTCCGGATCAACCTGCACGAACAGGCGCTTGAGTACGTCGTCGCAGTCTCGGCAAAAGTCAGCGTCTACGGACCCGAGACGACCTTTACCGTGCCCGAGCGGATCGACAAGCGTGGCCCGAGCCCGTCGGTCGCGCGGCCCGACCGCAAACCCGAATCGGTGCGCGCGCTCGCGGCGCGGCTGCCCGGGAGCGCGTGGCGAACGCTGCCCTGCCGCACCAGCCCAGCTGGCGAGGATCTCTGCGGCCGCTTCGCGTTCGTCCGCGTCGTCGCGACCAACCCGGTACGGAACAAGAACCTGCCGCCGCGCGAGGAGTGGCTGATCATCGAGTGGCCCGAGAGCGAGCAGGCGCCGTCCGACTACTGGCTCTCCAACCTCCCGGCCGACAGCGTCCCGGAGCGGCTCGCCCGGCTCGCGCGGCTGCGTTGGACGATCGAGCTCGACTACCGCCAACTCAAAGGCGAGCTCGGGCTCGACCACTACGAGGGACGCAGCTATCTCGGTTTCCATCACCACACAGCGCTTGTCACCTGCGCCCACGCCTTCCTGACGCTCGAACGGCTTGACCCAAAAGCCCCGCAGCCGGCCTGACGCTGCCGCAAACGGTGCTGCTCCTCCAGCCCGTCCTGCGTTGCTGGGCCGGACGATGCCGAACCTGCCGACAACCCGTCGACCTCACGCAACTCTCGCTCCCTCACCGGCGTGAGTAACAAAGTCCTACTAGATGGTTGATCGGCAATTCGCGGCTGAGGCCGTGAGCGCCGTGTAGCAGGGACCGAAGTTGAGGGTGTCGAAGGTCGGCGGTGTCAATGCTCCGTCGACCAGGAGGCCTACGTGCGCGCCGACCTCGACACCCTCGTGATCGTGCTCTATTGCGCTGCCTGTGCATTGTTTCCTTCCGAGCGGACGCCTCGCCGCGGCCGGCCGGAGAAGATCAGCGACAACGAGTTGCTGACCTTGATGGTCGCCCAGATGCTGTTGCAGTGCCCGAGCGACCGTGTCTTTTTGCGTCGTGCCCGGCGACGGCTCGGGCATCTGTTCCCGTATCTGCCGGGGCAATCGCGCTACAACGAGCGCTGCCGTGCCCTGACACCAAAACTGGTGCTGCTCTGGAAGGCGATCTCCGCTGAGACCTTCGGCGCCAGCGACCAGCTGCGTCTGCTCGACACGACACCTCTGCCTTGCGGCCAGTCGATCCAAACGACCCGGACAAGCCAGTTGGCGCCCTGGGCCGGGTTCGGCTACTGCCCGGCTCATTCGCGCCGCTACTGGGGCTTCAAGCTCGTCCTGCTCTGCGCGCCCGACGGCACGGTCATCGACTTCGACCTCGTAGCCGCCAACGCCGGCGAACGGGACGCCGCGCTCGCGCTGCTGGAGGCCAACCCGATCGAAGGCGCCACGATCATCTGCGACAAAGGCTTCGCCGGCGCCGACTTCGAAGCCGCCGTCCGCGAACTGCGCGCGCTGCTTCTGCGGCCAAGCCGAGCCGACGAGCCCAACAGGCCCAACCCGCCAATCGGCTGGATCCGCCAACGAATCGAATCGATCGTCAACACGCTCAAAGACCAGCTCCTGCTCGAACGACACGGCGGCCGCACCCCCGCCGGACTCCTCGCCCGCATCAGCGCCCGCGTCCTCGCACTCTGCGCCTGCATCCACCTCAACCAACGACTCGGCCTCAACGGCCGCGAGCTCGTCGCCTACGCCGATTAGCCGATCAACCATCTAGGCGCATGTGGCAGGGTTGCGGGGAACCCGTGGCCGGAGACAGCGATCTCCCCGAGGGCGCCCAGCGCCCGGATCGGGAAGATCGGCCGGTGAGATCCGACTGAGAGGAAGACGAGTCATGCCCAACACGATCACGATCACGGACAACCGCTCCGGCAAGGCATACGAGGTGCCGATCGAGGACGGGACGATCCGGGCCACGGCGCTGCGGCAGATCAAGCTGGACGAGGACGATTTCGGCCTGATGAGCTACGACCCGGCCTTCCTCAACACGGCCTCGGTGCGAAGCTCGGTCAGCTACATCGACGGCGACAAGGGGATCCTCCGCTACCGCGGGTACCCGATCGAGCAGCTCGCCGAGCGGAGCACCTACCTCGAGGTCGCCTACCTCCTGATCAACGGGGAGCTCCCGACCGAGGCGCAGCTCGCCGACTGGATCGAGTCGGTGAAGCTGCACACGTTCGTCCACGAGAACGTCAAGCGCCTGATGGAGGGGTTCCGCTACGACGCCCACCCGATGGGAATGTTCATCAGCGTCGTCGCCGGGCTCTCGACGTTCTACCCCGAGGCGACGAAGATCGGGGACGCGGAGATCCGGCGACAGGAGATCGTCCGGCTGGTCGCCAAGGTGCCGACGATCGCAGCCTGGTCGTACCGGCACAACCGCGGCCTGCCGTACGTCTATCCCGACAACGAGCTCGGGTTCGCCGAGAACTTCCTGGCGATGGTGTACCGGATCGGCGCGGCGCGCTTCGACGCCGACCCGGCGCTCGTGCGCGCTCTCGAGGTGCTGTTCATCCTCCATGCCGACCACGAGCAGAACTGCAGCGCGAGCGTGATGCGCTCGATCGGCTCGAGCCAGGCCGACCCCTTCGTGGCGCTCGCCGGCGCCGCGGCCGCGCTCTTCGGGCCGCTCCACGGCGGCGCGAACGAGGCGGTGCTGGCCATGCTCGAGGAGATCGGCGACGTCAAGCGCGTCCCCGAGTACGTCGAGCGCGTCAAGGCCGGCGAGTTCCGCCTGATGGGGTTCGGGCACCGGGTGTACAAGAACTACGACCCGCGGGCGAAGATCATCAAGGAGAGCGCCGACCGCGTGTTCGAGGTCACCGGGCGCAACCCCCTGCTCGACGTGGCGCTCGAGCTCGAGAAGATCGCGCTCGAGGACGAGTACTTCACCTCGCGCAAGCTCTATCCGAACGTCGACTTCTACTCGGGGCTGATCTACCAGGCACTCGGCCTGCCGAGCTCGATGTTCCCGGTCATGTTCGCGATCCCGCGCACGGTGGGCTGGCTCGCCCAGTGGCTCGAGGGCGTCGAGGACCAGGAGCAGAAGATCGCGAGGCCGCGCCAGATCTTCACCGGGAGCCCCGAGCGCGACTACGTGTCGATTGGAGACCGTGCAGACGGGGCGTGAGGTGTCGGACTATGCTCAGGACGTGCAGGCGAGGGTGACCGTTTCGGAGCTGGAGAAGGCCGTCAAGGATCGACAGACCGTCACGCCGGACGGGGTGGCGGTGCAGGAGCCGATCGAGGGCGTGCGCGTTCGTCACGCCGTGACGCAGGCAGACGAGCGGGGCACGCTGACCGAGATCCTCGACGAGCGATGGGAGTTCACCGACGAGTCGGTCCCGTTCGTCTACCTCGTCACCGCCTCGCCGGGGGCCTCGCGCGCCTGGGTCGTCCACCTCGAGCAGGATGACCGCCTGTTCTTCTTCCGCGGCACCGCCAAGGTGGGGCTCTACGACGCGCGTGAGGGATCGCCGACCCGCGGCCTGGCGAACGTCCACTACTTCGGCGCGCACAACCGGGCCCTGCTCCGGATCCCCGCCGGCGTCGTCCATGGGATCAAGAACGTGGGCAGCGACGAGGTCGTCTTCATCAACATGCCGACCCGGCCATATGCCCACGACGACCCGGACAAGTACCGCTTCGCGGCCGACGACGTTCCGATCCGTCTCTGACCGGGCGCGCACGGCCGGCGCGACGGCGCGGCTCGTCGTCAACGCGCATCGCCGGCCCCGCCTGCAGCGGGCGCCGCTCGTCAGCGTCGTGATCGCGACCTACAACTGGAGCAGCGTCCTCGCCCACGCGGTGCGCTCGGCGCTCGCCCAGCGCTACCCCTCGCTCGAGGTGATCGTCGTCGGAGATGGGTGCACCGACGGCTCCGAGGCGGTGGTGCGTGCGATCGGCGACCCGCGCGTGCGCTGGGACAACCTGGAGCGGAACAGCGGCAGCCAGTCGCTGCCGAACAACCGGGGGATCGAGCTCGCCGGCGGCGACTTCATCGCCTACCTCGGCCACGACGACCTGTGGCATCCCGACCACCTCGTCCATCTGGTCGCCGACATCGAGCGCGCCGGGGTCGGGCTCGCGGCCTCCGTCATGTGCTCGGTCGGGCCGCCGGGCAGCAACGCCTACCGGCTGGTCCGGTGGATGGCGCCCTCGGCGGTGCTCCATCGCCGGGACGTCGTCGAGCAGGTGGGCGGCTGGCGCGACTTCCGCACGATCGAGCTCAATCCCGACATGGAGTTCATGGCGCGGGTCGTGGCGGGCGCCGGCGTCGTCCACGGGCACGCACTGACCGTCTGGAAGTTCCCCTCGGCCTGGCGCCGGAACAGCTACCTCGAGCGGCGCGACGACGAGCAGGCCCGTTATGCCCGGCGCATGGCGGACGAGCGTCTCTTCGTCGAGCGCGAGCTCGGGAGATGGCTCTGGCTGAGGATGCGGGGGGCGGAGGAGCGGCTCCCCGAGGAGGGCGCCCGCCCCGAGGTCGTGCCGCCCGGCTGGCAGGTCCGGCAGTTCCGCAGGATCCGCGGCCTCCCCGAGGAGCCCGACGGCTAGACCGGCAGCGGCGATCGACTAGAGTCGCCGGCGCATGCGCCGCCTCCGCTACGCCGTCGTCGACGTCTTCACGGACACGCCGCTGACCGGGAACCAGCTCGCGGTCTTCACCGACGCACGCGATCTCGACGAGCTCACGATGCAGGCGCTCGCGAGGGAGATGAACTTCGCCGAGACGGTCTTCGTGCTGCCGCCGCAGGTGGACGGCGCCGACGTGCGAATCAGGATCTTCACGCCGGCGCACGAGCTGCCGTTCGCCGGCCATCCGACTCTCGGCTCGGCGTTCGTGCTCGGCGCGCCGCTGCAGAAGATCGTGATCCGGCTCGAGACGGGTGCGGGAGTCGTCCCGGTCGAGCTCGAGCGCGAAGGAGCCCGGATCGCCTTCGGCTGGATGGACCAGCCGATCCCGGGCTGGGCGCCGTTCCCGCAGCCCCAGGCGCTGCTGACGCTGCTCGGGGTGGAGCGGTCGGGGCTCCCGATCGAGCTCTACGACCTCGGCCCGACGCACTCCTACGTCGAGCTCGGCTCGCCCGAGGAGGTGGCGGCGCTCACGCCCGACTTCGGCGCGCTGGCCCGTTTGACGGCCGGAGGGGTGAACTGCTTCGCGCGCCGCGACGGCGGCTGGAAGACCCGCGTCTTCGTCCCCGGGGCCGGCGTCCCCGAGGACGCCGCGACCGGGTCGGGCGCCGGGCCGCTGGCGGTCCACCTCGCGCGCCACGGCCGGATCGCCTTCGGCGAGGAGATCGAGATCGAGCAGGGGGCCGAGATCGGCAGGCCGTCGAAGCTCTACGCGCTGGTGGACGGCTCTCCGGATGAGATCGAGCGCGTCCGGGTCGGCGGCTGCGCCGTGACCGTCGCGCGCGGCGAGTTCGTCATCCCGTGACCGCGAGTGCCGCGATCTCGGGCAGCTCGACGGCGAGCGCGGTCCAGAAGACCCCGCCGTTGCGCGAGACGTAGAGCCGGTTCCGGGCCGCGTAGACGAGCACGTCCGGGTCGTCGGCCGCCGCCGCGACCGCCCGCCCCGGCGGCAGGCCGCGGCCGGACTCGCGCCAGGTCGCACCGGCGTCGTGCGAGACGAGCATCGGCGGCCTGGCGGCGACCACGGCGACCACCGTCGAGCCCGCCTGGGCGGCGGCCGCGACTCGCGGCAGGTTCAGGCTCGGTGCCGGCTCCGGCTCGAACGGCTGGGCGGGCTCGACCTCCTCGGTCTCGAGGTCGACCGCGAACGTGCCCGCCACCGTCGCGACGAGCGCGATCACGACACCCCGGCGAGCACGGAGGCGACGACCGCGGTCGCCCGGCGGGCCGCCGCCGCGGGTGCGAAGCCGCTCGAGCGGGCGGCGAGGTATCCGACGCAGAAGGCGTCCCCGGCGCCGGTCGGGTCGTGCGGCAGCGGGTGGGCGGGAACGTGCTCGGCGTGGCCGTCGACGTAGATCGTGGCACCGCGCGAGCCGTGCGAGAGGAGCAGCTCGCGCACCGGCAGGGCGGCCGGGTCGCCGAGCACCTCGGCCTCCTCGTCGCTCAGCTTCAGCACCCAGACATGGCGGAGCAGCTCCGGGTCGTAGCCGTCGTCCAGCTGGAGCTCGCCGAGCCGGCCGTTGCGCACGAGCCCCTGCCCGTCGAGCGAGAGGCGCCGTCCCCGTGCCGCCGCCGCCAGCGTCTCGGCCGGGAAGTCCGAGCGGGCGAGCGGCGCGACGTGCACCCAGCGCACCTCCGGGGGGAGGGTGGGCAGGTCGGCGGGCAGCCAGGTGTCGCCGACCGCCAGCACCCGCATCAGCCGGTGGTCGCCCTCGTAGGCGATCTCGAAGGTCGCCGTGGCCGTGCCGGGCACGTAGGTGACCGGCGTCCCGAGCGCCACGACCGGCGGCAGCAGGGCGTCGCGGTCGGCGAGCGCGCAGCGGGCGTAGATCGAGCCCGGCACGGAGAGCTGCTGGAAGGCGCGGGCGGCGTGGAACGGCGCTCCGCCGGTGCACGGTGCCTTGCCCGGAAGCCGGTCCCGCGCCAGGTTTCCGAGCAGCGCGATCATGCGCGGGCGAGCGCCGGCCGGCCCGCGAGCAGGCCGCCGGCGGCCGTGAGCCCGAACGCCAGGGCGAAGCTCGGCAGCGAGGCCCCGCCCCAGGGCAGCGCGTGCGGGTGCGTGTCGGCGACGAGTCGCGTCCACCAGACGGGCCCGTCGGGGTAGAGCCACTGGTAGAGGCAGAAGCCGGCGAGCCAGGCGAGGATCGGCTCGACCCGCAGGCCCGGGGCCGCGAAGACGTCCCGGTGCCCGTAGTGGCGCCCTGCCAGCAGCCAATCGGCGAGCAGCACCCCGAACAGCGGCACGAAGAACGAGCCGAGCAGGAAGAGGAACGGCTGGTAGTTGCGGAGGTCGATCAGCAGGGCGCCGGCCGTCGCGACCGCGGCCGTGCCGGTGACGAGCACGCGCTGCGACACGCCGGGGAGGAGGTTCTGGATCGAGACCGCGCCGGAGTAGACGTTCGCGAACGCCTCGTCGCTCTCGTCGACCGTCAGCGCGAGCAGCGCGAGGACGCTCGCCGCCCCGCCGGCTGCGATCGCGGTCAGGAGCGCCGGCGCGTCGCTGATGTGCCGGGACATCGCGATCACCGCACCGAGCGCGAACAGCGGCACGGTCGGGACGAAGTAGCCGAGCCCGGCGCCCCAGAAGCCGTCCGCGCGGCGGCGCGAGAAGCGGGTGTAGTCGGCGACGAGCGGCGTCCACGAGATGATGCTCGCGAGCACGAGATCGAACCCGGGCCAGAACGCATGCGAGCCGGGCCGGGCCCAGAGTTGCGCGACATGCTGGCCGTGCAGCGACCACCAGCTGAGGTAGATCAGCGAGGCGACCACGATCCACACCGCGAACTTGCGCACGTACCGGCGCACGAACCCGACCGGCCCGAGGAACGCGAGCACCGTCGCGAGGATGCCGAACAGGACCTTCCAGAAGGCGGTGCCGCCGAAGCCGAGCACGTGCTTCGAGAGAGCGCTGGCGCCGGTCGCGATCACGATCAGCTCGAACACCGACCAGCCGAGGCACTGGAGGATGTTCAGCCCGGTCGGCAGGTAGGAGCCGCGCCGCCCGAGCGGCGCCCGGAGCAGCACCATCGTCGGGACGCGGGCGTCGGCGCCGATCAGCCCGCCGAGCCCGAGCATCAGGTTGCCGACGACCGCCGCGGCCGTGATCGCGCCGAGCGCCTCCGGCAGCGAGAGCGCGAGGCCGTCCTGGGAGACGGGCAGCACCAGGAACGCGCCCGCCACGATCACGAGCAGCGAGACCGACAGGTTCGCCCAGAGCAGGAAGCTGTCGAACCTCCCGAGCAGTCGCAGACGGGCCGGAACCGGCTCGATCCCCCACTGCGGCGCATCCTTCACTGCTCCTCCCTTCGCCGGCATGACCCGGATCAGGTTCGACGGGTGTGATCTCAGCCGCCGACTGCGGCACCCCGGTTTCGCCCCAGCCTATCCGGGCCCCCGGCCCGCCGAAAGGCGGAACCGCGCGGGCCGCCCCGCGAGCTCAGGCCAGGAGCCGGCGCAGGACGAACGGGAGAATGCCGCCGTGGCGGAGGTAGTCGCGCTCTCGCGGGGTGTCGAGGCGGAGGATGGCGGGGAACTCCCGCCCATCGGCCTGCACGGTCACCTCGCGGGCCTCGCCGTCCTCGACGCCGAGGATCGAGAACTCCTCGCGGCCGCTCAGGCCGAGCGAGTCGCGGCTCTCGCCCGCTCTGTACTGGAGGGGCAGGATGCCCATCATCAGCAGGTTCGAGCGGTGGATCCGCTCGTAGCTCTCGGCGATCACGGCCCGGACGCCGAGCAGCGACGGGCCCTTCGCGGCCCAGTCGCGGGAGGAGCCGGAGCCGTACTCCTTCCCGGCGAGGACGATCAGCGGCGTCCCGTCGGCGAGGTACCGCTCGGACGCGTCGAAGATCGTCATCTCCTCGCCCGACGGGAGGTGCACCGTCCAGGTGCCCTCCGAGCCGGGGACGAGCAGGTTGCGGAGGCGCACGTTCGCGAAGGTGCCGCGCACCATCACCTCGTGGTTCCCGCGCCGGGAGCCGTACGAGTTGAAGTCGGCCGGCTCGACGCCGTGCTCGCGCAGGTAGCGGCCGGCCGGCGAGTCGAGCCGGATCGAGCCGGCGGGCGAGATGTGGTCGGTCGTCACGGAGTCGCCGAGCGAGACCAGGCAGCGGGCGCCCCGGACATCCCGAACCGGCCCGGGCCGCGGCGTGAGCCCGTCGAAGTACGGCGGCAGCCGGACGTAGGTCGAGCCACCGTCCCACGCGTAGAGGTCACCCGCCGGGGACCCGAGGGCGCGCCAGCTCTCGTCGCCGGTGTAGACGTCGGCGTAGGTGCTGGCGAACATCTCGCCCCGGACCGAGCCCGCGATCGTCTGCTGGATCTCGGCCGCGCTCGGCCAGAGGTCGCGCAGGTACACGTCGCCCTGGAGCGGCTCCGTGTCGAGGTCGAGGTCCATCCGACCCGCGAGCGCGTAGGCGACGACGAGCGGCGGCGAGGCGAGGTAGTTCGCCTTCACCTCGGGGTGGATGCGCGCCTCGAAGTTCCGGTTCCCGGAGAGCACGGCGCAGGCGACGAGGTCGCCGTCGGCGATCGCCTGCGAGACCTCGGGGATCAGGGGCCCCGAGTTGCCGATGCACGTGGTGCAGCCGTACCCGACCGTGTCGAACCCGAGCTCGTCCAGGTAGCGGTCGAGACCGGAACGGGCGTAGTAGTCGGTCACGACCCGAGAGCCCGGCGCCAGCGACGACTTGACCCACGGGCGGCGTGTCAGCCTGAGCTCGACCGCCTTCTTCGCGAGCAGGCCGGCAGCGATCATCACCTGCGGGTTCGAGGTGTTCGTGCACGAGGTGATCGCCGCGATCACGACCGCGCCGTGGCCGAGCTCGACCTCCTCGCCGCCGAGCGAGACCCGCACCGTGCGCGGCCGCGGCGCCACAGCCGCTGTCGCGGCGTGCGCCGGCTCGGCGAACGGGTGCCCGGCCGGTGCCTGCTCGGTCGTCGGATCGCTCGCCGGGAACGTCTCCCCGACCGGCTCGTCTCCTTCCGGGACGCCGAAGCTCCTGAGAGCCTCGAGGAAGGCCTCCTTCGCGTGTGCGAGCGGAACCCGGTCCTGCGGCCTGCGCGGCCCCGCGAGCGACGGCTCGACCTCGCCGAGGTCGAGCTCGACGACCTGCGAGTAGGAGGGATGGTCGCCGGGGTCGTGCCAGAGCAGGTTCTCCCGGCAGTAGGCCTCGACCAGCTGCACGTGCTCCTCGGCGCGGCCGGTCAGGCGGAGGTACTCGAGCGTCAGCTCGTCCACCGGGAAGAAGCCGCACGTGGCCCCGTACTCGGGGGACATGTTGCCGAGCGTCGCGCGATCGGCAACCGTGAGCCCGCCGACGCCCTCGCCGAAGTACTCGACGAGCTTGCCGACGACGCCGGTCTCGCGGAGCAGCTCGGTCACCGTCAGGACGAGATCCGTTGCTGTCGCGCCCTCCCGGAGCCGGCCCCAGAGGCGGAAGCCGACCACCTGCGGCACGAGCATCGAGAGGGGCTCCCCCAGCATCGCCGCCTCCGCCTCGATGCCCCCGACGCCCCAGCCGAGCACCCCGAGCCCGTTCACCATCGTCGTGTGCGAGTCGGTGCCCACCACCGTGTCCGGGAAGGCGACGCCGTCGCGGGTCTCGACGACCCGGGCCAGGTACTCGAGGTTCACCTGGTGGCAGATCCCCGTGCCGGGCGGGACGACCTTCAGGTCGTGGAACGCGCCCTGCCCCCAGCGCAGGAAAGTGTAGCGCTCCCGGTTCCGCTCGATCTCGAGCTCGACGTTCCGCGCGAACGCGAAGCGGGAGGCGAACTCATCCACCTGCACCGAGTGGTCGATCACGAGCTCCGCCGGGATCTGCGGGTCGATCCGCCCCGGGTCGCCGCCGAGGTCGGCGATCGCATTCCGCATCGCGGCCAGATCGACGACGGCGGGGACGCCCGTGAAGTCCTGCAGCAGCACCCGCGAGGGCGAGAACGCGATCTCCTCCGACGGCTCGGCCAGCGGGTCCCAGCCGGCGACCGCACGGATCCCGTCCGCGTCGCCGGCCCGGACCAGGTTCTCGAGCAGCACGCGCAGGGTGTAGGGGAGGCGTGCGACGTCGTGCTCCGGCTGCAGCGCCGCGATGCGGTGGATCCCGTACGAGCGGCTGCCGACGGTGAGGGTGTCCATTCGACGAAGTCAAGCAGAGGTGCTGCCCGGCACGGCGGGCAACGCCGCGGCACGCCCGGCGGAGGCTGCTTAACCAACGCTTAATCGAGCGCAGGCCGTTCCGACGCCCGACCCGGATATAACGGCTGGGGATGCGGCAGGGGGATGTCATCCGGGTGCTGGCGGCTTTCGCGGTCGCAGGTGCGGGAGCGAGTGTCGCGCTGGTCGGCGCCGCGGTCACCGGGCAGCTCGGCGACCACACGACGATCGAGCAGTTCGCGGCTCCCGCGAGCGCGCCGGCCGCGTCGAACTCCTCTCTCGGCGCCGGGGGCGCCAACCTCTCGGTCGAGCAGATCTACCGGCTCGACGCGCCCGGTGTCGTCCGGATCACCGCTCCGACGGGCAAGCTCCAGCCTCCCCGGTCGGCCCAGCTGCTCGGCTCCGGGTTCGTGATCGACAAGGCGGGCCACATCGTCACGAGCAATCGCGTGATCGCCGGCGCGGGGCCCGTGAAGGTCAGCTTCACGGGGAACGACGAGCTGGACGCGAGAGTGGTCGGCAAGGATCCCTCCACCGACGTGGCGGTCCTCCAGATCGACGCGCACTCGCGCTCGCTCTCGCCGCTCCCGCTCGGAGACTCCGACAGCGTCCAGGTCGGCGATGCGGTGGTCGCGATCGGGAACCCGTTCAGCCTCAGCCGGACCGCCACCGCCGGGATCGTCAGCGGCGTGCAGCGGACGATCGACGCGCCCAGCAGCTCCTCGGCGATCGACCACGCGATCCAGACCGACGCCGCGATCAACGCAGGGAACGCCGGCGGCCCCCTGATCGACACGCGCGGCGAGGTGATCGGCGTCAACTTGCCGACGATCGCGGGCGGCGAGAGTCGGAGCAGCCTGGGGGTCGGGTTCGCGATCCCGATCGACACCGTCAAGACGGTCGCCGCCCAGCTGATCACGAGTGGCAAGGTCGACCACGTGTATCTCGGCATCACCGCGCTTCCCGTGACGCCGACGCTCGCGCGCATCTGCGACCTGCCCGCCTCGAGGGGGCTGATCGTCCAGGGTGTCGCCGGCGGCAGCGCAGCCGCGCTCGCGGGTGTGAGGGCCGGCACGGCGAGCGTCGTCGTCGCCGGCGATTCCTACCGGATCGGCGGTGACATCATCGTGGCCGCCGACGGGGCGCCGGTGGCGACCGAGGCGGGGCTTCGCAACCTGCTCGAGCGGCTGAAGCCCGGAGACCGCCTCACGCTCGCGGTCTGGCGGGACGGGAAGAGGAAGACCGTCCAGGTGACGCTCGGCCGGCCACCCGGCTGAGCAAGGCTTGGGCCCCGGCAGAATCGGGGCCCGGAACCGGCGGAGCCGTCTAGCCAGCGCGGCCCGTCGGATGAGATGGCCGCGACCCGCATGCCTGCCCGGGTCGCGGCCATTATTTTTCGTGGGGCTCCTCGGGAGCTGACCGCGGTTCGGAGGCGCCCGGGCGGCCGTTGCAGGCATCAAGGGGTCTGACCCCCCGGGGTGCGCGTCGCGACCATTCGGATCGGTGTTTCGACTTCGGCCTTCGGCCGCTACCCTGTTCCGTCGTGGAGCGCGGGTCGGCGGTATTCGAGGAGACGTTCGTCGAGCAGGAGGAGATCTGGCGCGACGACGACGGCGAGGGGCGCGACGGCTGGTTCTGCGTCAAGACTGACCCGTTCCCGTGCCCGGCCTCGGGCTGCACGTACGTTGCCGAGTTCATGACGGCGGCGCACCTGATCCTCGTCTGGCAGGAGCAGGACGACCCGAACCTGCTCAAGCACGCGGCACGTGCTCGTGACGTCGGACGGAATCCGCGCATCGTCGGGTACCGATCCGACTACGGGCCGAGCGCCTCGTACTACGCATGGATCGCGGCAGGTCGGCCCGTCCACGGCGTCCGCGCCCAGTAGCCTTCGCTCATGGCGACCGTCCACGAGACGATCCAGGTGCGGGGCATCCGCTGCGAGCGGTGCATGGCGCGGCTTGCCCACGTGCTCAGAGGCCACGAGGGGCTCGAGTCGGCCAACGCGACGCTGGCCGGGACCGTGACCCTGACCTACGACGACGAGCAGACGACGAGGGAGCTGCTGATCGCGGCGATGGTGCGCGGCGGTTTCCGGGAACAGGACGTTCCGGCCTGACGCTCGGGCGGGGAATCCCGGAGGCCCCGAGGTCGTTTCAAGAGGTTGGTAGGGTGGCTGTTGGGATGAGCGAAAGCGCGCCGACCGCTGCCGAAACTCGCCGTCTGGCGGAGGTTGCCCGTGACCGCGTTCGTTTCGAGGAAGAGGCTCTCGAGCTCAGCGACCAGGTCTTCAGGGTCGCGCGGCGGCTGGTCGGGTCGCGCGAGGAGGCCGAGGACCTAGTGCAGGACACCTACGCACGCGCCTTCCGCTCCTGGCAGCAGTACACGCCGGGAACGAACCTGCGGGCCTGGCTGCTCCGGATCCTCACGAACCTGAACATCGATCGTGGTCGCCGCCAGCAGCGCACACCCGACGTGCAGCCGCTCGAGGAAGGCGACTACTTCCTCTACAACAAGCTCGAATCGTCGATTCCGGACGAGAACCCCGACGAGGAGCGCGTGATCGAGCGGCTGTCGCAGAACGCCGTCGTCGAGGCTCTCGCCGAGGTCCCCCACGACTTCCGCGACGTGATCGTGCTCGTCGACATCGGCGAGTTCTCCTATGCCGACGCGGCACAGATCCTCGACATCCCGGTCGGCACCGTGATGTCCCGGCTCCACCGCGGCCGCCGCATCCTCAAGCGGCAGCTCGCCGAGAAGACCCTGAGCGCGTCATGAGCTGCGGGTGCGCCGATTGCGAGGCGATGATGCAGCCCTACATGGACGGGATGCTCTCGGACGAGCAGGTGCAGGAGGCCCGCGCACACCTGGAGCGCTGCCCGCCGTGCGAGAAGCGCTACCGCTTCGAGGAGCGCCTGCGCCACTTCGTCCGGGTGGCGAGCGACGAGCAGATCTCGGACGAGCTGCGCCAGAGGCTCCACGGACTGCGCTCGCAGCCCCCGGCCGCGCAGCTGTAGGCGCCTACAGGTTCCTCGCCCGATCCGGCGTGTCGATGTCGCCCGGCGGCGTCAGGTCGTCGCAGGCGACCAGGAGCGCGTCGAGCTCCCGGCCGCCGGCGTCGGGCACGCTCGGCCACGCGGCCCGGGCCAGGACGGCGGGATGGCTCCGGGTGCCGTCGTAGCTGGCGGCCACGAACTCGGCCTGGTCCGAGTGGGCGATGACCCGCTCGATCGCTCGGCGGTCGAGATACGGGCCGTCTGCGAGGACGATCAGCGCCGCGTCGACGTCGTCGCCGAGCGCGGCCAGGCCGCAGCGGAGGCTCGCCCCGGGGCCGAGCTCCCAGTCCGGGCAGACCACCACCCGCGCCTCCCCGAGCTCGAGGCCGTCGCGCTCGTCGATCGGGTACGCGCCCGAGACGATCACGATCCCGTCGACCGGCGCGTGCTCGAGCCGCTCGAGCACATAGGGGAGCAGGAGCAGCTGCTTGGGCGAGCCGAACCGGGTCGCCGCACCGGCGGCGAGGACGACGGCGAAGATCACCGGGGAGGCGGTCAGGAGACCTTGACGGTCGCCTTCTCGATCTCGACCACCGCCGTCGGCTGCTCGTTGGCATCTCCCAGACGTCCGATCCGCTCGACGACGGGCAGGCCGCTCGTCACCTTGCCGACGATCGCGTAATCGGGCGTCAGGCCCGCGTTCTGCGAGGTGACGACGAAGAACTGGCTGCCGGCGGTTCCCGCGGGCTGTGTGGTCGTCTTCGCCATCGCGACGACGCCCCGCGTGTAGGCGGCGTTCGCGGGCGGCCTGTCGTGGGTCGTGTAGCCGGGGCCGCCGGCGCCGCTGCCGGTCGGGTCGCCGCCCTGGATCACGAAGCCCGGAACGATCCGGTGGAAGACCGTCTTGTCGAAGAAGCCGTGCTGGACGAGCGAGACGAACGAAGCGGCCGCGTTCGGCGACTGCGCCTGGTCGATCTCGAACGTGAAGCTGCCGCAGTTCGTGACGAACGTGACCTCGTACACCTTGCCCGCCGGGAGCGGCGCGGTCGGCTTCGGCTCGCTCCGTGCACCCAGCGGGGGCATCGAGACGACCCTGCAGCCGGCTGCGGCGGCCGGCGCCGTCGCGGTCGTCGAGGCGGTGGTGCTTCCGGTGCTGCTGCTCCCGCCGCCCCCTCCGCCGCAGCCGGCGAGCAGGAGCGCGGCAAGCAGGACCGGCCCCGCGAGGGCAGCGTGCCTTCGATTCCGGGCGGTCATCGAGGCTCGATGGTAGCGAGCGCGCGGGTCACCAGAGCGCGGGCGATCTCGACCTTGTACGCGGTGCCGGGCAGGGGGGTCGCCTCGTCGAGGGTGCCGGCGAGAAGCCAGGGAACCGGCGCGACGCCTGCCAGGGCGACGGTCGTCTCCCCGCCGTGCCGGGCGGCGGCGACGCCGACGAGCGGGAAGGCCCAGCGCTTGCGGTCCATCGCCTTCAGGTAGACGGAGGCGTCGGCGGGTGGCACCGAGAGCTCGAGCAGCACCTCTCCGGGCTCGAGCGTGGTCGAGCGCTGGTCGGCTTCGTCGGGCACCCGGTACAGCTCGCCGAGCGGGAACGCGCGTCGGTTCGTCCGCACGCCCGCGCCGAGGGCGAGCAGCGCGGCCGCGACATCCGAGGGGTGGGCGGAGGCGCAGAAGTCATTGGCGAGGATCGCGTGCTCGCGGTGCTCGCCCTCGCGCGCGTGACAGCGGTCGCCGCCGTGGAGACGGCACGGGTAGTCGAGCCGCCAGTACCAGCAGCGCGTCGCCTGCAGCAGGTTCCCCCCGACCGAGCCCATCGAACGGAGCTGCGGCGACGCGGCAAGGCGGCAAGCCTCGCGCAGCGCCGCCGGTATCTCCTCGCTCGCCTCGAGCTCGGCGAGCGTCGCTGCGGCGCCGATCGTTCCCCCGGAGATCCCGCCGGGGACGAGCCCGCCGAGGTCGATCAGGGTCTCGCCCTCGATCAGGCCGTCGCGGAGCAGCGGCACGACCTCGGTCCCCCCGGCGAGCAGGGTGCCGGCGGGCAGCTCCTCGAGGCTAGACGGCCGCAGCAGCTCCACGACTTCCCTCCCGCTCCGCGGCCTTCCGCAGGGCCTGCAGCATCTCCTCGCGCGTGATCGGGAGCGAACGGATGTCGGCGCCGGTCGCGTCGCGAACCGCGTTCGCGATCGCAGCGGCGACCGGGACGATCGGCGGCTCGCCGATCCCCTTCGAGCCGAGGTTCGTCAGCTGGGGGTCGGGCACGTCGATCAGCTCGCCGACGATCTCCGGCACGTCGGCGATCGTGGGCATCCGGTAGGCGTCGAGCGTGCGGGTCAGGATTCGCCCCGTCCCGGGGTCGAGCAGGCGCTCCTCGGACAGGGTGTGGCCGATCCCCTGGATGATCCCCCCTTCGATCTGGCTGGAGGCGCCGAGCGGGTTGATCACACGGCCGACGTCGTGGACGGCCGCGATCCGCTCGACGGTGACCTCGCCGGTCTCGATGTCGACGGCGACCTCGGCGACCTGGACGCCGAAGGTCAGCACCTGCATCCCGGCCGGGTTCGGGCCGCGGGCGCCCGTCCCGAGGATCTGGCCGTTGCCGAGCAGACCGACCACGTCGGTGAGCGGTCTCCGCTCGCCGCCGGCGAGCACGATCGAGGAGCCGGCGAGCGTGAGCGACTCCGCGTCCCCGCCGAAGCGCTGGGCCGCGAGCTCGAGGATCTGGCGTCTGGCGTCCGCCGCGGCGGCGCGCACCGCCGGCCCCATCGAGGGGAGGGTCGAAGAGCCGGCCGAGAGGGTGGAGTACGGGCCGCGCTCGGAGTCGCCGAGCGCGACGGTGACGTGGGCGAGCGGGAGGCCGAGCTCCTCGGCGGCGATCTGGGCGAGCGCCGTCTTCGTTCCGGTGCCGACGTCCTGCGAGGCCGTGACGACGGCGGCGTGGCCGTCGGAGCCGACGCGGATCCAGGCGTAGCTCGGCGGCCCGCCCCCGCCGTACCAGACCTGGGAGGCCATCCCGACTCCGCGCTTGACGGTCGCGGTCGACCGGGCGCGAACCTCGTGACGCCGCGCCCAGTGTGGCTCGGCGCGGCGGTAGCACTCGAGCAGGTTCTTGCCCGAGTAGTCCTTGTTCCCCGCCGGATCGGTATCGGCATGGTTGAGACGGCGGATCTCGAGCGGATCGAGGCCGAGCCTGGCCGCCACCTCGTCGAGCAGGCACTCGAGCCCGAACGTCCCCTCGACGTAGCCCGGTGCGCGGAAGGCCCTCATCGGCGGGAGGTTGAGGCGCGCGCCGCGAGTCGTCGTCTTCACGTTCGGGCAGGCGTAGAAGTTCTGCATCGGCCCGTCGACCATCGAGTTCCAGCCGGAGAAGCCGACGGCGTTCACGAACTCGCCGCCGAGCGCGGTCAGCGTGCCGTCGGCGCGCGCCCCGGCGACGAGGCGCTGGATGGTCGCGTTCCGGTTCCCGGCGGCGATGTTCTCCTCGCGCCTGGTGAGGGCGCACCGGACGGGGCGGCCGGTGCGGCGCGCCAGCTCGATCGCGATGAACGTGTAGTCGCCGGCGCTGTTCTTCGAGCCGAAGCCGCCGCCCATCGCCTCGCACGTCACGTGGATCCTGTCGGCATCCATCCCGAGGGCGCCCGCGAGCTCGGAGCGGACGCCCCAGATGTACTGCGTCGAGGTGTGGACATCGAGGGTGTCTCCTTCGAACCGGCAGACCGACTGGTGCGTCTCCAGCGAGTTGTGGAGCACGGTCTGCGTCCGGTAGGTCGCCTCGACCACGACGTCGGCCTCGGCCAGGCCTCGCTCGAGGTCGCCGCGGTCGCTCGTGCGGACGTCGAGGAGCTCGCCACGGGCGACGGCCTCGTCGGGGTCGAGCAGCGGCTCGAGCACCTCCCACTCGACCTCGATCCGCGCGAGGGCGCGGCGGGCCTGGCGGAACGTGTCGGCACACACCGCCGCGACGGCGATGCCCTCGTAGCTGCAGTCGGTGACGAGCGTGTCGATGTCTCCGGGCCCGATCGCGCAGCGGACGCCGGGAGCCGCGAGCGCGCCTGCGAGGTCGATCTTGCTGACGCGCGCGCGAGCGTGGGGCGAGCGCAGGACGGCGGCGTGGAGCATCCCGGGCAGCGAGATGTCGGAGGTGAACCTGGCCTCGCCGCGGGCGCGCGCCAGCCCGTCGACCCGCGGAGCCGGCCGTCCGACCACCTCCTGCGGCCCCGCCGGCCACTGCTCGAGCGGATCCTCCTCGACCACGAGCCAGACCTCCTCGTACCGCCCCTCGACCTCCTTCTCGGTACGGATCAGCCGAGCCATGTCCCTCCAGGCCCTGCCCCGATCGTCGGCCTGCGCGGACGGTCCGCGTGGCTGTCTCGAGCGGCCGAGCTCCGGAACTCGTCTAGTTGCGCCACGTCCGGATGGCCTCCTCGATCTTCGGGTAGGTGCCGCAGCGGCAGATGTTGCCGGCCATGCGGTGCCGGATCTCCTCGTCGGTCGGGTCGGGGGTCGAGGCGACGAGCGCGACCGCGCTGACGATCTGTCCAGGGGTGCAGTAGCCGCACTGGACCGCGTCGGCGCGGACGAAGGCGGCGACCATCGGGTGCTCGCGCAGGCCCTCGATCGTCGTCACCTCCCGGCCGGCGACCCGGTGAGCGAGCGTGATGCACGAGAGCGTCGGCGTGCCGTCGACGAGCACCGTGCACGCCCCGCAGTGGCCCTCGTTGCATGCGACCTTCGTCCCGGTCAGGCCGATGCGGTCCCGGAGCGCTTCCGCCAGCGAGATTCCGATCGGCCCCTCGAGCGGGTAGCGGCCGCCGTTGACGGTCAGCTCAGTCAGCGGTGACCGCCTCGATGTCGGCCAGATGCAGCAGCCGGGCCGTCAGCCGGCTCGTCGCGAGCAGGTCGCCGCCCTCGAGGCCGGGCAAGGTGGCCCAGAGCTCGCGCGCCGTCTCGAGCAGCTCCTCGATCCTGGCGACCGTCTCCGGATGGCCGTCGCGTTCGGCGCAGGTGTTGATCGCGAGTCCGAGGACGCCGACCGTGTCCGGCTGACGCGACCAGAGGAGCGGCATCGCCATCGAGAGGTACTGGTGGATCCGGGCGAGCTGCATCGGCTGGTCGATCGTCGGCGGGCCGAGCGGGCTGGTCGGCTCCGGAAGCTCGCCGCCGTCGGCGATCGCGTTGGCGTTCCCGGCCAGCATGCCGCGGAGCTGAGCATCCTGGTAGCCGGCGCGCAGCGCGGTGCGCAGCGCGATGAAGAGGGACGCGGGCTGCTGCCCGTAGGGGAAGTCGGAGGCGTAGACCACCTGCTCGGGCGGCACGCGGCGGTAGAAGTCCAGCAGGTCGACGGCGCTCCACGTCGAGGTGTCGAAGAAGACCCCCTTGCGCCCGGCGAGCGCGTTCGCGAGCGCGGCCATGTCGGCGATCCCGGCGTGGGCGATGATGAGCGTCACGTCGGGGTTCTGCTCGAGGAGCGACGCGAGCCCGGCGGCGATCGGCGGCAGGCCCCGGCCGCCGTGGATCAGGATCGGCACCCGCCGCTCCTCCGCGAGCGCGAACACGGGCCCGAGGCGGTCGTCGGCCGCGTCGAACCCCTGGGCGCGCGGATGGAGCTTGATTCCGCGCGCGCCGGCGTCGAGGCAGCGAGTTGCCTCCTCGATCGGCCGTTCGTTGAGATCGAGCCGGACGAACGGGATCAGGCGGCCGTTCGAGCGCCCGGCGAAGGCGAGCGTGCGGTCGTTCGCGGCCCTGAAGGCCGGATGCCGGTCGGGCTCGTCGAGGCAGAACATGAACGCCCGCGAGATGCCGTACCGGGCCATCACCCCCTCGAGCTCGTCGTAGTCGCCGGTCATCCCGTCGATGTCGTGGCCCAGGTGCAGGTGCGAATCGAAGACGTCGGCCCCGGCCGGGACCAGGCGCGGCAGCTCCGCGTCGTAGAGCTCGCTCAACGAGAGCGCACGTGCCAGCGCATCGGCCACCACCGAAAGCTAACGGCAGGAGGGTGGTCGGGCGAGCGACTGATCGTCTAAGGTGCCGGAGTGGCCGACATCCTGATCCTCGGGGACACGGTCCGCTCGCAGGAGCTGAGGCACGAGGTGCCGGTGACGATCCCCGACCCGTTTCTCTACGCCGAGCGGGATGGTGTCCGGCATATCGTGGGCTCGTCGTTCGAGGAGCCGCGCCTCGGCGATGTCGGAAGCTTTGCCTTCCACCCGTTCGAGGAGTTCGGCCTCGACCAGCTGAGGCGCACGAGCAGCTCGCGCCTCGACCTGCTGAACGAGATCGCGGTCCGGGCCGTCCAGGCCCTCGGGATCGAGCGGGCGGTCGTGCCGGCCGCGTTCCCGGTGTTCGCGGCCGATCGGCTGCGCGCGGCGGGGGTCGAGCTGACGGTGGCCCAGGAGACGTTCGACGAGCGCCGGCGCGTGAAGACGGGTCCGGAGCTCGCCGGCATCCGGCGTGCGCAGAGCGCCGCCGACGCCGGGATGGCTGCCGCGCGCGACATGCTGCGGCGGGCGGCTCCGAACGGCGGCGGCGTCCTCGAGCTCGACGGGCAGCCGCTGACGAGCGAGTTGCTGAAGACGGCCATCGCGGGCGCGTTCCTCGAGAACGACGCGAGCGCCGACGAGTTCATCGTCTCGCACGGCTCCCAGTCGGCGATCGGCCACCATGCCGGCGAGGGCGAGATCCGTGCCGGGGAGCCGATCGTGATCGACATCTGGCCGCGGGACAATGCCTCGGCGTGCTTCGCCGACATGACCCGCACCTTCGTCGTCGGGGAGGCGCCGGCCGAGGTGGTCGAATGGCACCGGCTCTGCAAGGAGGCGCTCGACCGTGCGCTGGCCGAGGCGCGGCCCGGGGTCACCGGGCGGTCGCTCTTCGACGGAACCTGCGAGGTCTTCGAGGCGGCCGGGTACCCGACGCAGCGCACCAAGGCAGACGGTGAGACGCTCGATCGCGGGTTCATCCACTCGCTCGGCCACGGCGTCGGCCTCGCCGTTCACGAGGAGCCGCTGCTCGGCCTCATGGGCCGCGATGCGCTAGTCCCCGGCGACGTGATCACGGTCGAGCCGGGCCTCTATCGCCCCGGCTTCGGCGGCCTCCGGCTCGAGGACCTCCTGCTCGTGACCGAGAAAGGCGTCGAGAACCTGACGCACTTCCCGTACGATCTGACCCCGTAGAGGTTGCGCCGCGCCCCGGCGAGCCGGCCTCGACCAGGGTGCGAGCTCCGTCCGCGGACGGAGCTCGGCAGGGCCGGCCTGGCCGCGAAGCCCCGGGGCCGAGCGGGATCCGCCTCGGCGACGCCGGCGGCACTCCCGGCTCGCCTCACGGGGAAGGCCGGGACGCGAATGTTCCAGAGCTGTCACAATTCCGCGCTCCACCAGCCCGTAGAATTGGAGGTAGAGGGTGGTGGTGGCGCCCCACCCGGGTGGGGGTGCGCCACGGGGGGCGCGCCGCGGGCGGTGCGAGGCGTTCAACCGTCCCGGCAGGCGGCTCGCGGCTCGAGCGGCCTCGGAGGAGGCGCCGCGAGGCCTCCGCGACTCGAGATCTCCCGCGGTGCCTCTGCCGCTGCTAGGCGATGAGCTTCAGGAAGCGCTCTTCGTCCTCGAACGGCCCGATCACGGCCAGGTGCAGCTTGTCGTTCGAGATCAGGTCGCGGGCGACGCGCTGGACGTCGGCGGCGGTGACCGCGTCGATCTTCTGCAGCAGCTCGTCCGGCTCGAGCGCCCGCCCCTCGAGTACCTCGCGGTTGAGGCCGTACATGATCAGCCCCTGCGGGCCCTCGGTGCGGAGGACGAACCGGCCCTTGACCATCGAGCGAGACTTCTCGAGCTCGTCGGAGGGGACGGTCTCCTCGGCGATGCGGTTGAACTGCTCGACGATCACCTCGATCGCCTCGTCGATCCGCTTGATGTCGACGCCGGCCTGTGCGAACAGCGAGCCCGCGTCCGTATAGGAATGGTTCATCCCGTGGACGTAGTAGGCGAGCCCGCGCCGCTCGCGGACCTCGAGGAAGAGCCGCGACGACATTCCCGAGCCGAGCACGGCGGAGAGCATCTGCAGCGCGTAGCGGTCGGCGTGATCGATCGGGTAGCTCGGCACGCCGAGGATCAGGTGGGCCTGGTCGGCGTCCTTGTGATGGACGGCGACGTGTGGCCCGGGCGAGCGGTCGAGCTGCGCCGGCGCGGGCTTCTTGTGGCCGTTCGGCGACATGTCGCCGAGGAGCTCCTCCAGCATCGGGGTCAGGTCGCTCCCGACCATGCCGCTGACGCCGATCACCATGCGGTCCGCCGTGTACCACTCGTCGACGTAGTCGAGGAAGGTCTCGCGCGTCGCGCTCCTGATCGTCTCCTTGGTGCCGAGCGTCTCCCAGCCGAGCGGGTTGTCGCCGAACACCAGGTCCTCGTAGACGGTGCCGATGTGGTCGCGCGGCGTGTCCTGGTACATGTTCATCTCCTCGAGGATGACGCCCTTCTCGCGGTCGATCTCCTCGGGGTCGAACTTCGAGTGGCGGAGCATGTCGAGCAGGACGTCGAGCGCGGTGTCGCGGTCGGCGCCGGCGCAGCGAACGTAGTAGCCCGTGTACTCCTTCGAGGTGAACGCGTTGAACTCGCCTCCGATCCCGTCGATCAGGGTCGTCAGGTCGCGGGAGCTCGGGCGCCGCTCGGTGCCCTTGAAGAACATGTGCTCGGCGAAGTGCGCGATGCCGCGGTTCTCGGCGCGCTCGTAGCGCGAGCCGGCGGCCAGCATCACGAAGCAGGCGACCGACTGCGCGTGCGGCAGCGGTGCGGTGAGGACTCGCAGCTCGTTGCCGAGCTGCTGACGTTCGAACACGGGCACGCTGCGATGGTATAGAGGACGGTGATGGCCGGGAAGACCCGTCGCATGGTGCTCGAGCAGCCGGACTGGCTCCGGTCGCTTTCGGTGGGCCGTCGCTTCCCCGCGGGCGCCCGCGTCGTGCTCACCGGCTGCGGGACGTCCTTTCACGCGGCGCAGACCGGGGGCCGCGCGGTCCAGGCGCTCGAGGCCGTGCTCGCGCCGCCGGAGGCGGACCTGATGGTCTGCGTCTCGCACGAGGGCGAGACGCCGCTGACGCTCGAGGCCGCACGCGCCTTCTCGGGCCCGAAGTGGGCCGTCACGGGCGCCCCGGGCTCGCCGCTCGCGGGGCTCGCCGACGAGGTGGTCGTCTGTACGCCCTCGATCGAGGAGTCGTGGTGCCACACCGCGAGCTACACCTGCGCCGTCGCTGCGATCGCGGCGCTGCGGGGGGAGGACGTCTCCTGGCTCGCCGACGCGGTCGAGGAGGCGCTCCGGGTCGAGGCGCCGGTGCCGCACCAGTCGAAGATCCTCGTCGCCGGTGCCGGGCGCGACTGGCCGACGGCCCAGGAGGCGGTGCTGAAGCTCCGCGAGGGTGCCTGGGTCTCTGCCGGCGCCCATCACACCGAGCAGCTCCTTCACGGGCAACTGGCCGCTGTCGACGACTCGGTGCGCGCCTACGTCCTCGAAGGAGAGGGTCGTGCCGCCGAGCGGGCGCGGGGCGCCGTTGCCGCCCTCCGCGAGCTCGGTTGCGAGACGACGCTCGTGCCGACCCGGCACCCGGTCGTCGACATCGTCCGCTTCCAGCTGCTGACGCTCGCGATCGCCGAGGCGCGTGGCATCGACCCCGACCCGATCCACCGCGACGACGAGCGGTGGGCCCGGGCGGCAGCCGCCTACGAGTGAGTCTCAGCGACGCAGCGCTTCGGCCTCGGCGGGCATCTCGGCGACGAGCGCGCCGGCGAGCCTGCGCAGGACCGGTGCCAGGTCTCCGTCGTGGTCCGGCTTCCATCCGTCGAGGATCAGGCAGAGCTCCTCGCGCCCGGCTGCGACGAGCTGCTCGCGCGCTGCCCGGCCGCGCTCGCTCAGCTCGAGCAGACCCTCGCGATCGGCCTCGACGTACCCCTGCAGCTCGAGCGCCCGCAGCGGGCCCTCGAGCCGGGCGGCCGGAAGCCCGACGCCCTCGGCGAAGGCCTCCCTGCCGATCGGCCCCCGCTCGCCGAGCCGCCCGAGCACCCAGCACTCCGTCGGCTCGAGTTCGAGCCCGGAGCGCCGGATCAGCTCGGCGTAGACGCGGGTTCGTTCCTGCGGCTGCATCAGCGAGCTGACGATCCGCTCGAGCTCCCGCTCCGAGCTCTCCTCTCGCGGCGAGGCGAAGCTCTCGCCGAGCCCCCCTGCGCGCGCGGTCTTGCGGAGCGGCAGGTCGTGCAGGAACCAGCTGAAGACGAACCCGAAGAACGCCGTCCCGGCGGCGACCAGGAAGACCGGCTGGAGCGCTGCTGCGAAGGCGGTGACGTACGCCGTGTGGATGGCGGCCGGCAGCTCCCGCAGCACCGCCGGGTTGGCGGCGGCCGGGATGTGCGCGCCCGGAGGCAGCTTCGCCGCGAGCTCGGCGTCGAGCCTGTTCACGAAGATGGCGCCGAAGAGGGCGACGCCGATCGAGCCGCCGACCTGGCGGAAGAGGGTCGAGCCCGAGGTGGCGACGCCGAGGAATCGGTACTCGACGGCGTTCTGCACCGCCAGCACGAGCACCTGCATCACCATTCCGAGGCCGAGGCCGAGGATCACCATGTAGGCGGCGGCGACCCAGCTCGGCGTGTCGACGGCCAGCCGCGAGAGAAGGTAGAGCCCGACGGTCATCACCGCCGTGCCCGTGATCGGGAACACGCGGTAGCGGCCGAACTTCGAGATCAGGTTGCCGCTCAGGATCGAGGTGACGAGGACGCCCGCCATCATCGGCGTGATCTGCAGCCCCGACTCGGTCGGGCTGTGCCCCTTGACCACCTGGAGGTAGAGCGGCAGGTAGGTGACGGAGCCGAAGAGCGCCAGGCCGACGATGAAGCCGACGATGCTCGTGACCGTGAAGGTGCGGTTCCGGAAGAGCGCGAGCGGCAGGATCGGCTCCTCGGCCCGCGACTCGACCAGGACGAACAGCCCGAGCAGCACGACCCCGGTCACGATCATCGCGGCGATCGGGGGCGACCCCCACGCGTAGGTCGTGCCTCCCAGGCTCGTGAAGAGCACGATCGCGGTCAGGCCGGCGGCGAGCGTGGCGGCGCCGAGGTAGTCGATCCTGTGCTCGACCTGTTTGACGTGGACGTGGAACACCGCCCCGATCACCGCGAACGCGGCCGCCCCGATCGGCAGGTTGATGTAGAAGATCCAGCGCCAGGAGAGGTTGTCGACGAAGAAGCCGCCGAGGAGGGGGCCGATCACCGTCGAGATGCCGAAGACCGCGCCGAAGAACCCCTGGTACTTGCCGCGGTCGCGCGGCGGGATGATGTCGCCGACGACGGCCATCGTCGTCACCATCAGGCCGCCGCCGCCGAGCCCCTGCAGGGCGCGGAACGCGATCAGCTGGGTCATGTTCTGGCTCAGCCCGCAGAGCGCCGAGCCCGTGAGGAAGATCACGATCGCCGCTTGCAGCAGCTTCTTGCGGCCGTAGAGGTCGCCGAGCTTCCCGTACAGGGGGCCGGAGACCGTCGAGGCGAGCAGGTATGCGGTCACGACCCAGGAGAGGTGGCTGATCCCGCCGAGGTCGCCGACGATCGTCGGCAGCGCGGTCGAGACGATCGTCTGGTCGAGCGAGGCGAGGAACATCACGAGCAGGAGCGCCGCGAAGATGACGCGGACCCGCTGCCCCTGCGCGCCCGCGTCCGGTTCGGCCGGCAGGTTGCTGCTCATCGGCGGCCCATCGCCGTGCGGTCGAGCTGCGCCCGGGTCAGCGGCGCCTGCCGCTGCGGGGTCGCGGCGTCGCTGCGCAGGCCGTCGAGCAGGAACCCCAGGTAGCGGCGCCAGATCTCCGGTGCGACCTCGCCGCCGGTCTCGATCACCCCGGCCCCGCCCCAGAGCAGCAGAGCCACGTCCTCCGCCGCGAAGTCGGCGCGCAGCGAGCCCTGCTCCCGGGCCCGCTCGACGAGCCGGGCGACGAGCGGACGGAGCCGGCGCCGCATCGCCTCCGCTCGCCCGCGTCCGTGCGCATGTGCGGCGAGCACGTCCTTGAGGCTGCGGTTCTCCCCGTGCAGGGCGAGCACCTGCTCGAGGAAGAGCGCCAGCCCCGTCCACCCGTCCGGCTCCTCGAGAGCCGCCTCGGCGAGGCGGAGGAACCCGTCGAGCGCGTCCTCGAGCACCGCGTCGATCAACTCCTCCTTCGTCGCGAAGTGACGGTAGAGCGTTCCCATCCCGAGCCCGGCGCGACGGGTGATGTCCTCGACCGGGACGTCGAGGCCCCGCTCCGCGAAGAGGGTGCGGGCGCTCGCGACGATCCGCTCGCGGTTGCGCAGCGCGTCGCGGCGCAGAGGCTTGCGGCCGGCGGCGGCGGACATGCGGCGAGTATGCCATACAAACGGAGCGTGCGCTCCGTTTTCTGTACCATCGGGTCGTGCTCTCGCTCGCCCGCTGGTGCTCCGACCATCGCCGCGCCGTGGTCGTGATCTGGATCGTGCTCCTCGTCACCGTCGTCGGCGGCTGGCGGGCGGCCGGCTCACGGTATGCGAACAACTTCTCGCTCGGGAACACCGGTTCCCAGAAGGCCGCCGACCTGCTCCAGAGCCGCTTCGCTGTGCAGTCGGGCGACCGCGACCAGATCGTCTTGCACGCCGCCGGCCCACTGACGGCGCCTGCCGTTCGCGCACGAGTCTCGGCGATGCTCGGTCGGGTCGCGAAGCTGCCGCACGTCTCGGCCGTGGTCAGCCCGTACGCCGCGGGCTCCGACGGTCAGATCTCGGCCGACGGGCGGACCGGCTTCGCGACGGTCGTGTTCGACCGGCGTGCGAATCTGTTGCCGAACGCGGCCATCGAGAAGGTCATCGCCACCGCCGAGGCCGCGCGCGAGCAGGGCCTGCAGGTGGAGCTCGGCGGGCCGGCCGTCCAGCAGACCGAGGTCGCCCCGCCCGGCTCGCTGACCGGCATCGGAGTGCTGGCCGCCGTCGTCGTGCTGCTCGTCAGCTTCGGCTCGTTCCTCGCGATGGGGCTGCCGATCGTCACGGCGCTGTTCGGGCTCGGCACCGGCATCGGGCTGATCGGGATCGGCACGCACGTCCTCGACATGGCGAACTTCTCGCTCGAGCTCGCCGCCATGATCGGGCTCGGCGTCGGGATCGACTACGCGCTCTTCATCCTGACGCGCTACCGGGAGATCTACGGCGAGAACGGCGGCGAGGTGCGCGACGCGGTGCTGCTCGCGATGGACACGGCCGGGCGGGCCGTCCTCTTCGCGGGCGCGACCGTCGTGATCGCGCTGCTCGGCATGTTCGCGCTCGGCGTCAGCTTCCTCTACGGCCTCGCCGTCGCCGCGTCCGGCGCCGTGCTGCTCGTGCTGGCCGCGTCCGTCACGCTGCTGCCCGCCCTTCTGACCTTCTTCGGCCGCCGGGTCGGCGGGCGCGGCCGGCTCGTGCGGCTCCTGGGCCGGCGAGATCGCACCGGCCGCAAGCCCAGGCTGGAATTCTGGGCGAGCTGGATCGCCGTCATCCAGCGGCGGCCGTGGGTTGCCGCGATCGGTGCGACGGCGTTCATGCTCCTGCTGGCCGCCCCCGCGCTCTCGCTGCGGCTCGGCTCCTCGGACGCCGGCAACAACCCGACCTCGTTCACCTCGAGGCGCGCCTACGATCTGCTCGCCGGCGGCTTCGGGCCCGGCTTCAACGGGCCGCTCTCGGTCGTCGTGCAGCTCCCGTCGGGCGCCGCCGGCTCCACGCTCGGCGAGCTGCGGAGCGCGCTCGCGCGCACGCCCGATGTCCTCGCGGTCGCTCCACCCCGGCTCAACCCGGCGGGAAACACGGCGATCGTCACGGTCTATCCGAGCTCGTCGCCGCAGAGCTCGGCGACCGCCGCGCTCGTCAGGCACCTGCGCGCAGATGTCGTGCCGCCGATCGAGCAGCGAACGAAGGCGGCGATCTACATCGGCGGGGCGACGGCGATCTTCATCGACTTCTCGAGCATCCTCTCGAGCAAGCTCTGGCTCTTCGTCGCGGTCGTCGTCCTGCTCTCGGCGCTGCTGCTCGCGATCGTCTTCCGCTCGCTCCTGATCCCGCTGCAGGCGGCGGCGATGAACCTGCTCTCGATCGGGGCGGCGCTCGGCCTGATCGTCGTCGTCTTCCAGTTCGGCTGGTTCCCGGGCATCTCGAGCGGCCCGATCGAGGCGTTCCTGCCGGTGCTGATGTTCGCGATCGTCTTCGGGCTCTCGATGGACTACGAGGTCTTCCTCGTCTCGCGCATCCACGAGGAGTGGACGCTGCAGCACGACAACTCGGCCGCGGTCCGCGACGGGCTGATCGAGACCGGCCGCGTGATCAGCGCCGCCGCGGCGGTCATGGTCGCCGTCTTCGCCTCCTTCATCCTCGGCGGCGAGCGGGTGATCCAGCTCTTCGGGCTCGGCCTCGCCGGCGCCGTCTTCCTCGACGCGCTCGTGATCCGCTGCGTCCTCCTGCCGGCGGTGCTGGAGCTGCTCGGGCCGCGCACGTGGGCCTTCCCGGGCTGGCTCGACCGACGCCTGCCGCGGCTCGCGATCGAGCACGACGGTCCCGTGCCGACGCACCGGCCGGCGCTCGACGAAGCCTCCTAGAGGTCGGTGTCGAGCCCGGGGTAGTCGCGCCGGGCCGCCGCTACCGCCGCGGGAGCGCCGCCAAGAGCCGGTCGACCTCGTTCCCGGTGTTCGTGTGGACGATGCCGATCCGGAGGGCGCCGCCGGGCAGGCCGAGGTGCTTCATCACCTCGACCGCGTAGTAGTTGCCGTGCCAGGTTGCGAACCCGGCGGCGCCCAGGCGCGCCGCGGCCTCCGCCGGCGTCTCCTCCGGCGGGGAAAGCGCGAACGTCGGGACGCGTCCGGCCATGGTGGGCGGCCCGTGCAGCTTCCAGCGGTCGGGAATCCCCTCGAGGAACCTCAGCCCGAGCTCTCGCTCGTGCGCGTTGATGAACCCCCAGCCGACGTCGTGGAGGTACTCGACCGCCGCGACGAAGCCGCAGAGCAGCTCGTGAGCGAGCGTGCCCGTCTCGTGGCGCTGTCCCGCCGCGTCGCTCTGGGGGCGCACCTTGTACGGACGCCAGCGCTCAGACACCTCCCGGCGAACCCACGCGAGCCCCAGGTGCGGCCCGAAGAACTTGTACGGCGAGCAGAGCAGGACGTCCATCCCGACCTCGGCCACATCGATCTTCCCGTGCGGCGCGTAGTGCACCGCGTCGACCCAGGCGAGGGCGCCGGCCTCGTGGGCGAGCGCGACGATCTCCTCGACGGGCGTGATCGTCCCGACGGCGTTCGAGGCCCAGGGGAACGCGACCACTCTCGTCCGGCCGGAGAGGAGCGACCTGAGGTGGTCGAGGTCGATCCGGCATTCTGCGTCGAGCTCGCAGAAGCGCACGGTAAGGTTCCTGTCGGCGGCGAGCTCGAGCCACGGCGAGATGTTCGCCTCGTGGTCGAGCCGGGTGACGATCACCTCGTCTCCCTCCTGCCATTCGCGGGCCGCGGTGCGTGAGAGGGCGAAGTTGAGCGTGGTCATGTTCTGGCCGAAGATCACCTCGTCGGGCGCGGCGCCGAGCAGCGCGGCCGCGGCCGCGCGCGCCGCGGAGACCATCTCCTCGGTCGCGCGCGAGGTCGGGAAGGCTCCGCCGAGGTTCGCGTTCGACGAGAGCAGGTACCCCGAGACGGCCTCGACCACCGAGTCCGGGCACTGTGTCCCACCGGGCCCGTCGAAGTAGGCCCTCGGCACGTCGAGCGCGGAGAACCTGCCGCGGACGGCCTCGATCGTGACGTCGAGCTGCTCGCTGGGCATCGGCTGGACGCTAGTCGATCCGGCCGAGGAGAGCCCCGTCTCGCGCGGTCTGCCCCGCGGCTCGCGAGGGTGAGCGGCTCGCGCGGCTCCTCCTCCGGGTCAGGTCCGTCCGGCGCCGGTCCTAGATTGGCCTGCGTGAGGCTCAGGCCGCTCACGGAGGCCGAGTGCTACGCCCGCTGCTACGGCGGGCGCCGTGAGGAGGCCGTCAGCTTCGTCAGGGTGCTCGCCGACTCCGAGCAGCGCCGGCCGATCACCGGCGAGCGGCTGCAGGAGCTCTTCGAGGCGCGGCTCCTCAGCCTCGAGCCGGACCGGGAGGCCGCATGACGCGATCCTGCCCGAGCTGGACGTCGCGCCGCCGCTACTCGCAGCCGACGAAGGGCCGGCCGAAGGCGCCGCTTCCGAGCGCGTGGGTGTGCACGGCGACCTGGACCTCGCGTGTGCCACGCTGTCGGCCACGTGGCCGACTGCGTCTCTGAAGTCCCGGACGTTCTTGCACCGAACCTCCGCTGCGTCTTCTGCGGGATCAACCCGGGGCGCGTCTCCGCGGCCGCGCACGCGCACTTCGCCAATCCACGCAACGACTTCTGGCGCCTGCTCCACGACGCCGGCTTCACGCCCAGGCTCTTCGCGCCCGGGGAGCAGTTCGAGCTGCTCGAGCTGGGCTACGGGGTCACGAACGCCGCCTACCGGACGACGCCGGGCTCCGGCGACCTGAGGCGGCGTGACTTCGACGCCTCGCGGCTCGAGGGGCTCGCCCGGGAGCTGCGGCCGCTGGCGATCGCCTTCGTCGGCAAGGAGGCCTACCGCGGCGCCTTCGGCGAGCGCCCCGACCTCGGCCCGCGGGTGCGGACGCTCGGGTCGACGGCGCTCTACGTCCTGCCGTCCACCTCGCCGGCCAACGCCGCCGTCCCCTACCCCGAGCGCCTGCGCTGGTTTCGCGCCCTGAACGGCTGGCTCGAGCCGGCCCCGCGCCGGGCGGTGCGCGCGATCGTGGTCGACGCCGCCGAGCGCGTCCTGCTGATGCGCTTCGAGAACCCCGTGACCCGGGACGTCTGGTGGGCGACGCCCGGCGGCGGCCTCGAAGGGGACGAGAGCGACGACTCGGCGCTCCGCCGCGAGCTGCTCGAGGAGATAGGGCTGCCGGTCGCCGAGCCGGGCCAGGTGGTCTGGGTGCGGGAGCACGTCTTCCCGTGGGACGGGCAGCTGCACCGCCAGTTCGAGCTCTTCCACCTGATCAGGGTCGAGAGCCACGCCGTCGCGCCGACCATCGACCTCGCGGCCGAGCACGTGTACGGATACCGCTGGTGGACGCTCGACGAGCTGGAGACGACCGGCGAGCGGCTCGCGCCGCGGGCGCTGGGCACGAAGCTGAGGGCGCTCCTCCGCGACGGCCCACCCGCCGAGGCGCTCGACGTGAGTCACTAGCGTTCGGCGCATGGAAGAGGTTGTCGTGATCGTGCACCTGCTCGCAGCCGCCGTCTGGATGGGCGGCTCGGTCGCGCTCGTGTTCGCGGGCGTGCCGGCGATCCGGATCCTCGACGGCGAGCCTCGCGGCCGTGCGATGAAGGAGCTCGGCCGGCGCTGGCGCCCGCTCGGCTACGGCTCCCTGCTCGTCCTCGCCCTGACCGGGGTCGAGCTCGCCCGCCACGACTGGGCGCACTGCCGCTCCCCGTTCCAGACCGTCCTCTGGGTCAAGGTGGGCCTCTCGGTCGCCCTCGTGACCGCGTCGTACCTGCACAACTTCGTCTACGGCCCGCGCCTCCAGGCCGAGATCAGGGAGGGCCGTCCGCAGACCTCGCGTCCGACCCTCGTGGCGGTCGGCTGGACGAGCCTCGCCCTCACGATCGTCGTCCCGATCCTGGGCGCGATCCTCGCGAACCTCGCGGGCTAGCCGCGCCAGAGGTTCGTGATCGGCGTGCGCCGGTCGCGGCCGAAGGCCTTCGGGTGGAGCTTCACCCCCGGCGGCGCCTGGCGGCGCTTGTACTCGGCCCGGTCGATCATCGCCACCGCGCGCTCGACGACGTCCGGGTCGAAGCCGTCCCCGGCGAGCTCCTCGCGTGAGCGGTCGAGCTCGACGTAGGCTTCGAGCACCTCGTCGAGCTGCGGGTAGGGCGGCAGCGAGTCGGCGTCGAGCTGGCCGGCGCGAAGCTCCGCCGACGGCGCCCGCTCGATGATCGACTGCGGGATCAGCTCCCTGCCGGCCCGCTCGTTCAGGCGCCGGGCGAGCCGGAACACGTCGGTCTTGTAGACGTCCTTCAGCAGCGCGAAGCCGCCCGCCAGGTCGCCGTAGAGCGTCGAGTAGCCGACCGAGAGCTCCGACTTGTTCCCGGTCGCGATCACGAGCCAGCCGAACTTGTTCGAGAGCGCCATCAGCAAGGTGCCGCGGATCCGGGCCTGGAGGTTCTCCTCGGTCAGGTCGGGCTCGCGACCCGCGAACGAGGGCTCGAGCGCGGCGGCGAACGACTCGACCATCGGCTCGATCGCGATCTCGCGGAAGTCGACCCCGAGCGACCCGGCGAGCGCGGCCGCGTCGGCTCGCGTCGCCTCGGACGAGTAGCGCGAGGGCATCGAGACGCCGTGGACGCGGGCCGCTCCGAGCGCGCCCGTCGCGAGGGCCGCCGTCAACGCCGAGTCGATCCCGCCCGAGAGGCCGATCACGACCTCGCCGAAGCCGTTCTTCGCGACGTAGTCGCGCAGCCCGACCTCGAGCGCGAGCCGCATCTGCTCGAGGTCGTCGAGCGGCGCCGCCGGAACCGGGTGCAGCGGCGAGAGCTGCCGCTTCACCGGCTCGAAGTCGACGGAGGAGGTCGCCGGCAGCTCATCCCGCTCGCGCGCGAGCCCGCGCCGGCGGACGTCGCGCAGCCGCCGCCCGACGGCGGCCGCCGGGTCGAGATCGACGACGAGCAGCGCCTCCTCGAAGCTCGGCGCCCGGGCGACCAGCTCGCCCTCGTCGTCGAAGACGACCGAGCTGCCGTCGAAGATCAGCTCGTCCTGGCCGCCGACGGCGTTGCAGAGCGCGACGAAGCAGGCGTTGTCCCGGGCCCGCACGCGCAGCATCTCCTCACGCTCGCGGTCCTTCCCGACATGGAACGGCGATGCCGAGATGTTGACGACGAGCTGGGCGCCCGCGAGCGCCAGGTCGGTTGTCGGCGGGCCGGGCTGCCAGATGTCCTCGCAGACCGTCGGCCCGACGATCACGTCCCCGAATCTCAGCAGCAGCAGGTCGGCGCCGTGCGCGAAGTACCGGTTCTCGTCGAAGACGCCGTAGTTCGGCAGGAACCGCTTCCGGTAGACGCTCCGGATCTCGCCGCCGGCGAGCACGAAGCACGCGTTGTAGAGGTCGGTGTCGAGGTGGGGTGCGCCGACGAGCGCCACGATCCCGTCGGTCGCCGCGGCGAGCTGCTCGAGCGAGCGCCGGGCCGCACGGATGAAGCCTGGCCGCAGGAGCAGGTCCTCGGGCGGGTAGCCGGTGACGGCCAGCTCGGGGAAGAGCACGAGGTCGGCGCCGGCCTGACGCGCTCGGCCGAGCCCGTCGAGGATCCGGGCCCGGTTGCCGTCGAGATCCCCGACGACGGTGTTCATCTGCGCGAGCGCGAGCCTCATTCGCGAGCCTGCTCCTCCCGATCGGACGGGGTTTTATCCTCTCGGTCTAAAACAGTAGCGTGAATGCGCCTGCGCCACCTGAGGATGACGTAGACGCCGGCGGCGAAGCAGCAGAACGCGAGTGCGTTCAGCCAGTGCGCCCCGCTCTCGTTGCCGGCGAGGCTGAGCGCGGCGGCGGCCGCGAACAGGACGATCAGCAACGCCCTCACCCGGTCGCGGCTCACCGCGCGAGGATAGACGCGGCACTTGCGAGGCGTTGTTAGCACTTGCTAACCTAGTGCGAGCTAACTTCGTTCGGAGAACAGGGGGAAGGTATGAAGGCGAGGATCTTCGCCGACGGAAACAGGAAGTGGTGGACGCTGGCGGCGGTGTCGTTCGGCCTCTTCATGATCATGCTCGACAACACCGTCGTGAACGTGGCGCTGCCTGCGATGCAGGCCTCGCTCCATCTCAAGGTCTCGGAGCTCGAGTGGGTGGTCGCGGGCTACGCGCTCACCTTCGGGGCGTTCATGTTGACCGGCGGCAAGCTCGCCGACCTGTTCGGGCGCCGGCTGATGTTCGTCGTCGGTCTCGCGGTGTTCACGGGGGCGTCGCTCGCGTGCGGCCTGGCCGGCAACGCGCACATCCTGATCGGCGCCCGGGTCGTCCAGGGTCTCGGCGCCGCGTTGATGAACCCGTCGACCCTCTCGATCATCACCGTCACGTTCCCGCCGCGCCAGCGCGGTACGGCGATCGGGATCTGGGCCGGCGTCTCGGCCCTCGCGCTCGCGATCGGCCCGCTCGTCGGGGGCCTGATCACCGAGCACGTCAACTGGAACTGGATCTTCTTCATCAACGTCCCGATCGGCATCGTCGGCATCGCGGCGGCCTTCGCGTTCATCGACGAGTCGCGGGACACCTCGGTCGAGCAGCGCCCGGACCTCCCCGGGCTCGCGACCTCGGCGCTCGGGCTGTTCTCGCTCACCTACGGCCTGATCGAGGCGAACAACTACGGCTGGAGCTCGCCGCGGATCGTGGGCGCGTTCGTCATCGCCGCGGTCTCGCTCGGCGCCTTCGTCCTGCTCGAGTTGCACCAGCGGCTGCCGATGCTCGACCTCTCGCTCTTCCGCAACCGGACGTTCGCGGGCGCGAACGCCGTGATGCTGCTCGTCGGGCTCGCCATGTTCGGCGTCTTCTTCTACATCTCGCTCTACATGCAGCAGGTGCTCGGCTACTCGCCGACCCAGGCCGGGGCGGCCTTCCTGCCGATGACGGTGCTGATCATCCTGATCGCGCCGTTCGCCGGGCGGTTCTCCGACCGCTTCGGCTCGCGCTACTTCGCGAGCGTCGGGATGGTCCTGGTCTCGCTCTCGCTCTACCTCTTCTCGCGGCAGGGCGTCGACTCGAGCTTCTGGGGCCTGCTGCCGGCGATGCTCACGGGCGGAACGGGGATGGCCCTGACGATGACCCCGACGACGGCCGCGGCGATGTCCGCGGTGGCGCGCGACAAGGCGGGTGTCGGCTCCGCGGTGCTGAACAGCATGCGCCAGGTCGGCGGCTCGCTCGGGATCGCCGTCATGGGCACGATCGTCGCCTCGGGGCTCGCGAGCGGGCTCGCCGCAGGCGACACGCACCAGGTCGCCTTCACGGAGGGGCTCCATACCGGGCTCGAGGTGGCGGCCGTGATCGCGCTCGCCGGCTCGTTCGTTGCGATGCTCACGGTGCGCAAGCCGCACCATCCCGAGCAGGCCGTGGCGCCGGCCCTCGTCGAGGCCTGAGATGAGCGCGACGCGTCCGCGGCTTGCGGCCCCCGAGCGGCGGCAGGCGGTGCTCGACACCGCCTGCCGCGCGTTCTTCCAGAAGAGCTACCGCGGGGCGACGACGGCCGAGATCGCGCGAGAGGCCGGGATCACCGAGCCGATTCTCTACCGGCACTTCGGCTCGAAGCGGGACCTCTACCTGGCCTGCCTCGACGAGGCGTGGCGCATCTTCCGCGAGTTCGCGGAGACGGCGCTCGCCGAGAACCCGAGCGGCTGCCTCGGGGCGATCTCGGATGCCTACATGGCGAAGAAGTCGAGGCTCAGGCTGGTCGACCTCTGGATCCAGGCGCTGACCGAGGCTTCCGAGGACGCCGTGATCGCCAAGGCCGTCCGGCAGCAGATCCGCGAGGTGCACGACTTCTTCGCCGACGTGATCCGCCGGGGACAGCTGGACGGCGTCCTCCACCGCGACCGCGATCCCGATGCCGAGGCGTGGATGTTCATCGCGGGCGGCCTGCTCGCGACGATCGACCATCGACTCGGAGGGCTGCTCGGCGGCGACCTCGATCGCGTGCGGGCCTCACGGCGCGAGTGGATGCGAGCCTAGGGCGTCCCGCCGGCTGCTCGGTCGATCGGCCGGTCCGGCAGCATCAGAGCCCGAAGACGGTCACCCTGGCGGAGCCGATCCGTGAGGCCGGCACGCCGGCGGGAGCGGTGAGCGTCACGGGTGCCCGGCCGCCGGGCTCGATGCTCGACAGGTGGAGGAGATCGCCGACCTGGCCGAGATCGGCGCCCCCGATCACGCGCCCCCGGCGATCGTAGAGGACCGCGTCGGCCGTGAAGTCGAAAGGGCTGATCGCGGTCGAGAACCGGTTCGTGACCGTTCCCGTGATCTCGCCCGACGAGGCGTCCACGTGCACGCCGGACACTTCCGGCAGCCCGTAGCGCTTCGGCGGCGTCGACCCGACGGTCACGCTGGCCCGGACGCCGCGCACGGCGACGTCGCCGGAGAGGTTGTCGTCGCCGCCCAGGTAGAAGGTCTGGAGAGCGGGGAGGACGGTGAGCGTCTGTGCCGCCATCTGCCCCTGATCGCGGACGGGCTTGCCGTCCGCACCGACGAGCTCGACGTTCACGGTCACCCTGACCGCGTCGCGTGTCGTCGACGGGTTCGCCAGCACGACGCCCCACGAGGCAACCGTCGTCCGATGCCCGTCGTGGACGGTGCTCACGCCGGTCTGCTCGACCACGACCGGCGCGTAGAGCCGGATCATCACCCACGTCCCCGATCGGAGCGAGGAGCCCGATCCGCTCGTGATCGTGCCGCTGATCGTCCCGTCCGTCCCGATCGTGCCCAGGTCGATCGCGGTCGGCGCACCGGGTGCGCTGACGCGCATCGAGATCGAGGAGCCGCTCACGGTCCCGCTCATCGTGTAGCTCAGGCCCTGCGCTCGACCGTGGCCGCTGATGGCGCCTGTCGTCGGGTCGTACGTGTCGATGCTGAGGTTGCCGTCGACCTCGTCGGGGATCGGCTGCTCGATGCGAGTGAGGAGCGCATACCTGCCGACGAGCGACGGCGTCTGCGCGGCGGCTGAGTCGGGACCGGCGAGACTGCCGTGTGCGGCGGCCGCCACCGCTGCGAGCGCGATGCACAGCGCAGTCCGTCGCATGACGGATGATCCTCTCATGTCCGGTAAATGAAAGAGCCCCGGCTGCGGCACCCGGGGCTCTTTCTGTTCAGGCGGGCGCTTTCTCGAGGGGCTTCCGAAGCTTCGGCTCTGCGGCGTAGCCTGGGTCGACGGGGTGCTCCTCAGCGCTCCCCCTGCACCTGGTCCGGAACACCGGCCGGATGCAAGGCTGCCCGAGACTCTACGACCCGCCGACCGGCCTGTCAAGTGAACCAGTCAAGCAGTGGCCAAGTGCCATAGTTCACCAGAAGACCTGGAGTAACTCTGCCGTTTGCAGGGATTTCCGCCGGGCAAATCGGCCGTTTGGGACATTGTCCGCTCGAGGGGATTGCGCGCCGTCCGATTCTCCTTCAGACTGAGCGATGCATGGCGACGAGCATCTCTCGAGGAAACCCCGTGGCGCCCCGTGGCTCGCGGCTCGGCGATCGCGTTCGCCAGCTGCGCGTCTCGGCCGGGCTCACCCAGTCCGAGCTGGCGCGCGACCGATTCTCGAAGGAGTACATCTCCCAGATCGAACGCGGGAAGACCCGCCCGACGCCCGAGACAGTCGAGTGGCTCGCCGCCCAACTCGGGGTCGACGCGGCCTTCCTCGCGAGCGGCGTCTCGAACGACGAGCGAGCGCGCGCCGAGGCGGTCCTCGCCCGCGCGGAGGCGCTGGTTGGGAAGCGGGAGTACGAGTCGGCGATCGACGAGTTCGCACGTGCCGTCGCGGCGATCGTTGCCTCCGGCGCCGCCGAGCTACAGGCCCGCGTGCTCTCGGGCGAGGCCTGGGCGCGCATCCACGTCGGCGACGTGCGCACCGGGATCCAGCTGCTCGAGCAGGCCCGGGCGCTCGTCGAGGGGCCGTCGTTCTCCGACCTCGATCGAGCAGAGGTCGTGTTCCGGCTCGGGGTCGCCCGCTACCTGATCTCGAGCATCGCGACGTCCCTCGCGTTGCTCGGCGAGGCGCTGGCGCTCACGGAGCGCTCGTCTTTGCCGTCGGATCTCCTGAGGGCGAGCATCCTCACGTGGCGCTCGCGCTGCTACCGGCGCCAGCGCGACTACGAGGCGGCGCGCGAGGACGTCGAGCGGGCGCTCGAGCTCGCCGAGTCGATGGACGACGCCCATGCCCTCGGCGACGCGTACTTCCAGGCGTCGCTCATCGCCGAGCGCGACGGCCACTGGGTGCTCGCCCGAACCTACGCCGAGCGCTCGAAGGCCCGCTATGAGGAGCTCGCCGACAGGGCGAACGTCGGCCGGCTGCTGAACAACCTCGGCGGGCTCGAGTTCCTGCTCGGGAAGCCCGAGCAGGCGGTGATCCGGTTGCAGGAGGCATTCAGGGTCGCGCTCGAGCACGGCACCGAGGACGACGTGGCGACAGTCGTGTCGTCGCTCGCCCAGGTGTATCTGAAGTCGGGCGATCCGGTCGCTGCCGAGGAGCATGCGCGGAACGCGCTGCGGCGCCTCGAGGGTCGGGAGGATCGCGTCGACGAGATCGGCAACGTGCTGCTCGTGCTCGGCAGAGCGCTGCTCGAGCAGGAGCGGCTCGACGAGGCGGACGACCTGCTCGCGCAGGCTGAAGACGCGCTGTCCCAGCTCTCATCCGGTCCCCATCGTGCCGCGGCGTGGGTTGCCCAGGGCGATCTCGCGCAGCGTCGCGGCGACGATCGCCGTGCTGCCGCACTCTACAGGCGCGCGGCAGAGGCGCTGCAGGACTTCAGGTTCTAGCTGTCCTACCCACGGACGTTGTGAACGCGGCTGATCGGGGGCTGGTTTCCGAGTGAGCTGTGTGGCCTCTGCCGGTTGTAGTGGTCGACCCAGTGTGGCAGGGCCTGGTTGCGTTGGTGGTGTGAGCGGTATGCGAGTCCGTATGCCCACTCGCGGCCCATCGTCTGGTGGAAGCGTTCGACCTTGCCGTTGGTGCGGGGCCGGTATGGCTCGGTGGTCAAGTGGCGGATGCCCCGACGGCCGAGCAGCTCGCGGAGCGAGCGGTTCTTGACGTAGCTGAAGCCGTTGTCGGTCATCAGGCGCTTGGCGATGATCCCGTGCTCGGCGAAGAACGCGAGTGCACGTTCGACGAAGCCGGTGACTGTCGCGGCGCGTTCGTCGTCGTGGAGCTCGACGTAGGCGAGCCGCGAATGGTCGTCGACGATCGCGTGTGCGAAGTCGTAGCCGACCCGTGTTTCGGGGCGCATCCAGTTGCGTGAGTGCTGGGAGCGGTCGCCCGTGACCGCGTGGCCGGGACGCAAGAAGCGCGCGTAGCGGCTCGTGTCCATGTGGAGCAGGTCGCCGGGACATGGCCACTCGTACCTGTTGGCCGGCTCCTTGACCGCTCGCGGCGGCCGCGAGATCCCCGCCCGCTTCAGGACCTTCCAGACCGTCGAGTGAGCGAACCCTGTCGCGCCGGCGACCAGGCGAGGCCCCCAGCCAGTCGCGCGTCGGCAAGCGCAGATCGACTCCTCGAGCTCGGGCGCGAGCTGACGAGGTGACCGGTGCGGCCGGCTGGATCGATCAAACAGGCATGAGAGCGTCTGGCGGGCCTCCTCGCCCGCCTCCAACCAGCGGTGCCACCAGCGGTGCGCCGTCGCAGGCGACACGTTGAAAGCAGCCGCAGCCTCCTTCAACGACGCGCCCTCCTCGACCGCGCGGACCAACGCGAACCGGCCAGCCAATCCGAGCTTGGCATTAGCGTGCAGCAACATCCGTCCCCTCCTTGGAATTCCCCCGCTTTGGTGGACATCATCTGACTGAGCGCGTCTTGGTCGGGAAGGATGTCTGTCATGCCGAAGATCCCGCCGTACTCGTTGGAGTTCCGCTTGGAGGCTGTGAGGCTGTTGCGGAGCAGCGATCGTCCGATCCCGCAGCTCGCTCGTGAGCTGGGGGTCTCGCCGCAGTCGTTGCGGAACTGGTCGACCCAGCTCGACGTCGATCAGGGCAAGGCCGAGGGGTTGAGCTCGAGCGAGCGTGAGGAGCTCCGCAGGCTCCGCCGGGAGAACCGGATCCTGACCGAGGAGCGGGAGATCCTAAAAAAAGCCGCGGCCTTCTTCGCCAGGGAGGGCGGGACCCGGTGAGCGTCTTCCGGTTCATCGCCACGGAGAAGGCTTCGCATTCGATCACCCTGATGTGCCGTGTGCTCGAGGTCAGCCGATCCGGGTACCACGCCTGGACGAAACGGCCTCTGGGGCCGCGTGCGGTCGAGGATGCCCGCCTGACCGAGCGGATCCGGGAGCTGCACAAGAAGCGCCGCGGCGTCTACGGCTCGCCGCGGATCTGGTCCGACCTGGTCGTCGACGACGGCGAACGGATCGGCCGCAAGCGCGTCGAGCGGCTGATGCGCCAGGCCGGCCTCTCCGGCCTGGTCACCAAGAAGTGGAAGGCAACGACGATCCGCGTGCCGGGCGTCAGGGTCGCGGACGATCTGCTCGACCGCAACTTCGCCGCCAGCGCCCCGAACCGCTGCTGGGTCGCCGACATCACCTACCTGCGCACCTGGGAGGGCTGGCTCTACCTCGTGGCGGTGCAAGACTTGTACAGCCGCCGGATCGTCGGCTGGGCGATGGCCGACCACATGCGGGCCGAGCTCGTCACCGACGCCCTGCAGATGGCGCTCGCCCACCGCCGACCCGCCCGCGGGCTGATCTGGCATTCCGATCAGGGCAGCCAATTCGTCAGCCTCGCCTTCGGCCAGCAGGCCCGCGCCGCCGGGATCGCGCAGTCGATGGGCAGCAAGGGCGACTGCTTCGATAACGCCGTCGCCGAGAGCTTCTTCGCGACGCTGAAGAAGGAGCTGATCAACCGCCGCTCCTGGCCCACCAAGGCCGAACTCCGCACCGAGGTCTTCGACTACATCGAGGTCTTCTACAACCGCGAGAGACGCCACAGCACCCTCGGCCAGCGCTCCCCCGCCGACTACGAGAGACTCCGCCTACCCGCTATCGCACAAGAGCAAGTCGCCTAACCAAAACCCGTCCACGGAAGCGGGGGAATTCCACCTTTGAGCGCGAGTCCGGGAAGACCCACAGCCTCAAAGGAGGGCCGGATAGAACCGTCAGCCGTTCACAACCTCTGTAGGCAGGACATCTAGCTATGGGAAAGGGGGTGAAACTTCTGTGGCACGGATCTTCATCAGGGCGGGCGCCCTGCGTAGCATCGCCCTCGTCGCCGCGATCGTGGCGGCTGCGCTCAACGCCAAGGGGCTCGGCGCCCGGCCCGACGGCTTCTTCGACGGACCTCACTGATCTCGCGCCAGCGAGCCCCGGGTAGGCCCGGCTCGACCGGTGGCCGCGAGACGAGCCTCTGCGGCAGCCGCCGGTGTATTACCCCGCATCGCCGCGACGGGGTCTTCTGTGAAGCTTCCCCGAGACGTGGCAGGCGGGAACAATCGAAAGGCGACAGCTTCCTTCTCCCCGGGGTGGGCCTCGGCACGGGCACGCCGAGACCCACCTCGAATTTTCCTTCGAACGGTGTGAAGGGATCCCTCCATCCGCAGCGAAACGGGCGCTACCGAAGCAAGTTCCTCTCCCCTCGGCGGCGGCCTTCCCCAGGCCGCCGCCCCCCTTTAACGGCGGCGTGCGTTCCCTCGAGTGGCGACGCCGGGCACCGGTACAGTGGCGTGATGGAGACATCGCTGCCGCGCCTGCGCCGGCTCGCGGTCTCGGTGCAGACGTTCCGCTGGCTCGTGCTCGCGAACGTGACGATGCTGATCGTGATCGTCGTGACCGGCGCGACCGTGCGACTGACCGGGTCGGGGCTCGGCTGCCTCCACTGGCCGGGCTGCACCGCCGGCGATCCGCTGCCGGACAACGGCGTTCACTCCTACGTCGAGTTCTCGAACCGGATCGTCTCGGGCGTTGCGATCACGGTGACGTTCGCGACGTTCGTGGCCGCCCTGCGGGTGTCGCAGAACAAGTGGGTTCGCCGCCTTGCCGGCGCGACGTTCCTCGGCACGCTGCTGCAGGCCCCGCTCGGGGCGATCACCGTCAAGTTTCACCTCAACCCGTGGTTGGTGCTCAGCCACTTCCTGACCTCGATGGCGGTGCTCGGGCTCGGCGTCGTGCTCGCGCTGGTGGTGTGGGACGTGCGCGGCGAGGGGATGCCGGTTCGGCTCAGGCAGCTCGGGCTTCTCGTCGCGGCTGCCTGCGCCGCGCTGCTCGTCAGCGGCACGCTTGCGACGGCCGCCGGCCCGCACTCCGGCAGCGTCGACGTTCCCCGCGTTGGCACGCTGGACTCCGCCGTGTGGCTGCACGTCCGGGCGACCGCCGTCTTCGGGGTCGCGTTCGCCGCGCTGCTCGTCTGGCTGTCGGCACGTGGCAGCCGCCACCTCAGGCTCGGGCTCGGCGTGCTCGGCCTGCTCGCCTTGCAGATGGCGGTCGGCGAGATCCAGTACCGGGTGAAGATCGGCGGCGTCAGGCTCCCGTGGGGAGTGGTGCTCGTGCACGTGACGCTCGCGGCGCTGGTCTGGGCCGCGACCGTCGCCTTCGTGGCAACGCTCTGGCGGCCGACCGGCGAGCCTCTAGGATGAGTTGATGGAGGGAACGGAACTCAGGATCGAGCGGCGACCCCGGTTGAAGCGCCCGGTTCTCGTGTGCTCGTTTCGCGGCTGGAACGACGGCGGTCAGGGTGCATCGCTCGCCACGTCGTTCCTTGCGCGCTCCTGGCAGGCGGAGAAGTTCGCCGAGATCGACCCGGAGCTCTTCTTCGACTTCCAGTCGACGCGCCCGCTCGTCTCGCTGACCGACGGGATCGTGCGCCGGATCGATTGGCCCGAGAACTCGTTCCAGCATGCTCATCCCGGCCGCGGCGAGAGCGACATCGTGCTGCTCCTCGGGACGGAGCCGGGGCTTCGCTGGCGGGCCTTTACGGAGCTCATTCGCGGCCTGGCCGAGGAGCTCGGCGTCTCGATGGCGATCACGCTCGGGTCGCTGCTGGCCGACGTTCCGCACACCCGGCCGGCCCCGGTGACCGCGAGCGCGACCGACCCCGTGCTGATCGAGGAGCTCGGACTCCAGGCATCCCGCTACGAGGGGCCGACGGGTGTCGTCGGTGTGCTCCACGACGCCTTTCGCAGCGCCGGGATCCCCTCGGTCTCGCTCTGGGCGGCGGTGCCGCACTACGTCTCGCTGACACCGTCGCCGCGTGCGGCGAAGGCCCTGTGCGACCGGCTCGCCGACCTGCTCGGCGTCCCGCTCGATACGAGTGAGCTCGAGAACGCAAGCAACGCCTACATGCAGCAGGTGAGCGAGGCTGTCGCCGCCGACGAGGACACCGCTGCGTACGTCGACGAGCTCGAGAGTCGCGCCGACGAGATCGACGACGCGGTCGAGCTGCCCTCCGGCGACTCGCTCGCCGCCGAGCTGACCCAGTTCCTCCGGGAGCGCGAGGAAGACGGCGAAGACGGCGTGCGCGACAGCGACTAGGGTCGTTCGCGAGCCGCGTGGCGTGGCTGTGCCGGGAGCGCGAGTCCGCGGTCGCTACGCGGGCTCGGCCGGTGCGAGCTCGGGTGGTGCCGACTCGGCTGCGGTCGACGACTGAGGCGGCTTGCGCCGCCGCCGCCGCCGCCGCGGCTCCGCCGGGGAGCCGTTCGCCGAGGAGCCGTCTCCGTTCGCCGCCGGGTCGCCCCGGCCCGGGCCCTCGCCGGCAGTCGCCTCATCCGCTCTCTCGACCGAGGTCTCGGCGGCCGTTTCGTCGGGGCTCTTCTTCTTCCGCCGTCGCCGCCGCCTGGAGCGCGACGGTCCCGTCTTCGGCGCCGGCAGGTCGTCTGCGAGCGCGGCGGCGATCTCCTGGATCGCGCCGAGCCGCTCGCGGGCGTCCTCGAGCAGGTTGGTCGCCCGCGGCGTGTAGCCCTCGGCCGTCGCGAGCAGCGCGGCGCCCACCTCGCGGGGCATCTCCAGCGCCGCCTTGACCAGTCGCGCGGCGTTCTCCTCGTGCCGGTGCCCGCGCGAGTTCGCGAGCGCGCCGAGCAGCCGTTTCGCGTCGGGATATTCCTGGGACGCCTTGCGGTCGAGCGTCTTTCGCACGGCGCGTGCCAGCTTCCAGGTCCAGCGCGCGAGGATCTGGTCCGGTGCGTCGGGCTTCCCGTCGGCGATCGCACGCAGGAGGATCCGGACGCCTGCCGAGCGGTCCTTCTCCCAGGGGGGCGCCAGCGTCACGAGCGTGACGAGATCGTCGAAGTCGGCCCGGTCGACCCGCATCGACACGCGGTCGGCGAGGGCGATCAGGCGCAGCCGGCGATTCGGGTTCTGCGCTGCGCAGGTCGAGAGGAACGTCTCGAGCGCGCCTTTCGACGCACCCTGCTCGGTGAACTTCTGGACGAACGTCTGGCGCTCGTCGAACCGCATCTGCCGGCCGGCGATCGTCGCCCAGAACCGCTGCTCGTCGTCGTCGAGGAACTTCGGGTCGATGCGCTGCCACTCGCGCTGGATCACGGCGAGGCGGCGGGCCACGTCCGGGGTGACGGGCACGAGCCAGCTCGCAGGGGTCAGCCTGCGGCGAGCGCGCCGTTGTGTCCGCCGCCGCGGCGCAGGTGTGACGCGGGCGCCCTCCCGGTAGAAATCTGCGTTGAGGAGCGAGTGGAGCGACACGACCCGCTCGCTGTGGGTCGCCGCCTTCGGGACGAAGTCGACGACGATCCCCGCCTCCTTGCGCGGGTGGATCCGCATGATCCGCCCGATCCGCTGCTGGTAGACGCGTTTCGACGCAGTCGGTGCGAGGTGCATGACGACCGTCGCGCGCGGCGAGTTCCAGCCTTCGGCGAGCAGCATCGCATTGATCAGGACGTCGATCTCGCCGCGCTCGTAGGCGGCGAGGATCGCTGCGAGCTTGACGGGCGGCGTGCGCCCGGAGACGGCCTCCGCCTTGACGCCGGCCGCGCGGAAGGCGGTTGCGAGGTTGTAGGCGTGCTCGACGCCGGCTGCGTACACGATCCCCGGGGTGTCGTCGAAGCGCTCTCGGTAGAGCGTCGCGGCCGCCATGTTGAGGGCCTCGTGGTCGAGCGCGGCGGCGAGCGCACGCTCCTCGAAGTCGCCGCCGACGATCGGAACCGAGTTGATCGCGGCGACCGGCGGCACGCGCAGGCACCGAAGCGGCGCGATCAGTCCGCGCCGCGCCGCGTCGGCGAGCGGCAGGTCGTCGACCGAGGCGGGGAAGACGTCCGAGACCTGCTTGGCAATCAGCTCCTCGGTCGCCGTCATGCCGATGTAGATCGGCTCGCTGAGGCTCCGGATCGCCGCGGAGGTCTTCTCGCCGAGCGCCGTGTGCGCCTCGTCGCAGATCACGAGCTGGTAGGCGGTGCGCGAGACCTCGTCGACATGGCGTGCGAACCACGCGTAGGTCTGGATCGTGATCGGGTTCGACCGCTTCGGCTTCGCCTCGCCGAGGACGATCTCGCTCAGCCGCTCGCCGTACCCGTGATCGGTGAGCTCCCGCCGGAACTGGTCGACGAGCAGACGTCGATGAGTGAGGATCAAGACGCCCTCGGTGCGGGCCGCCTCGACGAATCCGGCCGCCGCGATCGTCTTGCCCGATGCGGTCGGATGGCGGAACCGGTATCGCCGCTCGGCGCCTGGATCCTGGGCGGCGGGGAGCGGAGCCTCGTCGACCTCCGCCTCGTCGTCGGCCTCGATCGTGAGGTCGTCCTCCTCCTCGTCCTCCTCGTCTGCGAGCTCCTCGGTCGCGGACGCGCCGTTCCCACTCGCATCGCCGCTCTGCTTCTCGACTGCGGCGATCAGCTCGGTGAGCATGCCGGCCAGCGCATCGACTTGGTGACGACGAAGCTCGGTGCCGGAGGCCAGATGGGGCGGCTTCTCCGAGAGCACACGCTCGAGACCCAGCATCAGCGCATAGCGAACCTTCCACTCGGGCGAGGGCTCGGGCAGGCCGGCCTCGATCTCGGCGATCGCGCTGTCGAGTGCACGTCGCAGCGCGGTGCCCGGCCGCAGGAGCGTGGCCGCGTCCTCGTCCGAGCGCAGAAACGGCTCGCCCGCCCAGGCTTCCGCTCGAAGGGCCGACGCCTGGATGCCGTCGGACTCCTCCGTAACCGCCGGAGATTGCGTGAGTGTCTCGTGCATGGGCGCGGCACGAACCGCGTGCCGCCTCTACAGGTCAGGCTTGCGGGTACCCCCCTCGCAAGCCGCCTCCACAGAATACCGCATCGGGCGGCTATCTGACCAGCGGCAACGGCGGGAGGCGAGAAATCCCTCACCCGAGCTGGATCGCGGACAGCGGTCGACCGTAGAGTGGGTGCCGCGATGGAGTGGGTCGAGCTTCTCGAGCGCGAGCGCACCCGGTACGACGACGGGATGAGGCGGCTGGAGCCGGACCAGCTCGTCCGGATCGGGAACGCAGCGTACGGCGCCGGTCTCGTGCTGCTGATGCTCGGCAGGGTCGAGGAGGGCGGTGAGTGGCTCGGGCGGGCGGCGGCGCGCTGGCGGGAGAGCTGGGAGTTTGCGACGCCGACGTCGTGGGGACGGCCAATCGGAGCAATCAAGGCGGCACTGATCGCCGGGCGCGACGGGACTGCCGCCGAGCTCGCCACCTGGACGCTCGATCTCGGCGCCGAGGATGCGGAGTCCCCGATCGGCCGCTACGCCGCGACGTTGGCGTTGCTCGTGCGAGAGCGATGGCCTGATGCCCACCGCCTTGCCTCGAAGCTGCGCGGTCGCGACGACTTCCCGCCGGCGGTGGCCGACGCGCTCGCGCTGCTCGCCGCGAACGACCCGTTCGGCTATTCGGAGGCAGTCGAGGCGGTGCTGCGCTCGTTCGAGACGCGGGACGAGTACCTCGAGGGCGTTCCCGTCGCCGACACGGTTCTCGCGCTGCAGGCTCTCGCCGGCAAGCGCGGCATCCCGGCCGACCTCGGCCCTTCTCCGCTTCTTCCGACGTAGAGGTACGTCTACGTCACACCCGTCGCGAGCGACTGTGACGTAGACGTACCTCTACGTCACAGGCCGGCCGCGCCGGGATCCAGATAGACCTCGAGCGGCGCCGCCGCGAGGCGCAGCAGGCTGGCCGGGACTTGCTCGCCGATCTGTCCAGCGAAGGAGCGCTCGACCGCCGCGGCCTTGTCTTTCCCGGCGACCAGGAACACGATCCGACGCGCCGAGAGCAGCGTCGGGAGTGTCATCGTCACCCGGTCGACGAACGGGCTCAGGCTTGCCGGCCCGGTCGCGACCCGACGTACGCGGTCGGCGAGCTGCGGCGAGCCGGGGAAGAGCGAGGCGACGTGCCCGTCCGGACCGAGACCGAGCAGGAGCAGGTCGAGAGTCACACCCTCGAGCTCCTCGTCGTACTCGGCCGCCGCCTCGGCCGGCGGCAGCTCTCCGCGGATGCGGTGCACGTCGGGCTTCTGCGCCAGCCGGTCGAGCAGCGATCGCCTGGCCAGGCCGAAGTTCGAGCGCACGTCTTCCGGCGGCACGCACCGCTCGTCACCCCACCAGACCGACGCTCGGCCCCAGTTCGCCTCCGCCGCCGCGGCGTGTGTGTAGGCGAGCTCCGGCGTCGAGCCGCCGGTGAGAACGAGCGTCTCGCCACGGCGCGCGGTCTCGGCCAGCAGCTCGCCGACGGCGGCCGCTGGATCGTCGAGGACGTGGAGCTCCGGCTCAGTCGTCACCGCGGGCGAGCTCTTTGCTTCGCTCCATTGCGGCATTGATGGCATTCAGGAACGCGGCCCGGACGCCTGCCTGCTCGAGCTCGCGAATCGCGCGGGTCGTCGTCCCTCCCGGAGAGGTGACCATCTCGCGTAGCTCGACCGGGTGCAGCCCCTCGTCGCGCAGCATCTTGGCGGTGCCGAGCATCGTCTGGACGACGAGCTTCGTCGAGATCTCGCGCGAGAGCCCGAGCAGGATGCCTGCCTCGATCATCGCCTCGGCGAGGAGGGCGTAGTAGGCCGGGCCGGAACCCGAGACGGCGGTGATCGCGTCCATCTGCTCCTCGGGCACTTCGACCACGGCACCGACGGCGCGCAGGACCGTGCTGGCGCGGTCGAGGTGCTCGCGGCCCGCATGGCGCCCGGCGCAGATCCCGGCGATGCCCTCGTGGACGGTCGACGGCGTGTTCGGCATCGAGCGAACGACGGGGACGTCGTCGCCGAGATGCCGCTCGATCCTCGCGGTCGGGATCGCGGCGGCGACCGACAGGACGGTCTGCTCCGGGGTGAGCAGGTGCCCGATCTCGCCGAGCAGCGTCTCGATGTCCTGCGGCTTCACGGCGAGGACGACGACGTCGGCTCCCTTGATCGCCTCCGCGTTCGACGTCGTCGTCTCGACTCCGTGACGCTCGTGCACCTCGGCCGCACGTTCCTCGCGCCGCGAGCTGGAGATGATGTCGGCCCAGTCGGAGCTACGCAGCCCGGCGAGCAGCGACTCGCCGATCTTTCCGGTGCCGAGAATTGCGATCCTCATCACGCAAGCCTACGAGTCCGGCGTGGTGTCCCGCCAGCAGATACACGCTCGCGAGCCCTGCCCACTCGGCGTACGGAGCCAGGAGTGCGTCGGTCTCCTCGGCCTCGACGCGCCGCCCCCAGAGCTCCGAGGCGAGCTTCACGAGCCCGAGATCGCGCGCGAGGCCGCGCTCGAAGCGGCCCAGCCCCTGGAGGCAGACCACCCCCGCCGACCACGGACCCAGCCCGCGCTCACGCTCGAGGCGTGTCGCCGCGACCTCGGTCGGCAGCGCGCTCAGCTTCTCGAGGTCGGTCGACCGGCAGAGCCGCACGAGCGCTGCGCCGCGTCGCTCGCCGAGCCCGAGGTTCCGGAGCTCCGCCGGGGCAAAGCGCGCGAGGTCTGCGGAGGTCGGTGCGGCATGCAGGCCGCCGAGCTCGCGCGTCGCCTTGCGGACGACGAGCCGCTCGATCTCCCGCGCCCGCTTCGCGGTGATCAGCTGCCCGGCGACGGCGCGGAGCAGGGCGTGGGCGACCGTGGCCGTTCGCAGGGGCCGCAGCCCGCGCAGGTGCCGGACCGGAGCGCCGAGGAGCGGATCGGAGGCGAAGCGCCGCAGGAACTCCGAATGGTCGTCGCCGAGCCCGAGCACGAACCGGACATGCTCGATGCCCGCCTCGCTTGCCGCCTGGATGCAGACGGCGCCGTCCGGCCGCTGCCAGGCGCGTACCTGTTCGAGCCCGGTCTCGCCGGCGATCGTCGCGGTCAGCACCCCGTCGCGCACGGTCCGCGTCGCATCGCTCCCGTGCCTCGCCGAGAGCCGAAGCGAATAGGGCCCGCGCGGCCGGAGCACGGCGGAGATCACCGCGGGACTCTAGCCACCGTGTCGGCGCGAGCCGAGACGGCCCGAACGGCAGCCACCGGCCCGGCCCGCAAGCCGGGCCCCACCCAGGGTGGGGAGGCCACCCGCCACCCTCACTGCCAATTCTACGCGGCGCCGGACATCTCTTCGTGCCGGCTTCGTGAAATCTCGTCCACAGAAGCTCCAACCCCGCACGCCCTCCGCCGGTGCCTCGCCGGCGCCGGCGGCACTCCCGGTCGGCCCCTCCGCGGTTGAGCCGTGATCGGCTGAGCTCGCCGGCGCGCCGCCGCTCGCCTCGATCGCGATCGTCCCCGGCAACCGCGGCGCGCTCGCCCGGGCCGGGCCTCGAAGCACGGCCGGCCGCGACATCGGCCCTCGGCATCTACCGCTCGGCGGTCGCGGGCTCGCCCTGCAGGTTGGAGGCGACGTCGGCCGCGCGCTCGAAGACGTCGAGCGCGTCGCGCTCGTTGCCGGCTCTGCGCAGATAGCGGCCGTACGAGCGAAGGACGTTTGCGTGCTGGCGCACGGTGCCGTGCTCGCCGAGCAGGCCGATCGCCTCCTGGAAGGCAGCATCCGCATTCGGGTCGCCGCCGGCGGCGCGTGCCTCCGCGACCGCCCACCAGGCGTGTCCGAGCTCGTTCGGGAGGCGGCTTGCGAGCTCGAGCGCCTGCGCGCCGAGCTGCTCCGCGCCGGCGAGGTCGCCCGCCTGCGTCGCGCACATCGCCTGCATCCGGCGGATCACCGCCAGGTCTTCGCGATCGGGCTTCGGCTCGAGCAGCCGCTCGGCCTCCTCGAGGTGCTGGAGCGCGGCGGCAGCGCCGTCTCCGGCGGTGAGCGTCGCGTCCGCGCAGGCGATGTGCGCCCGGGCGAGGTGGAGCGTGTCCTCGGTCACCTCGAGGAGTGCCACGGCGCGCCGGAAGTTGTCGAGTGCCGCGAGCGGGCGGGCTTGCTCGAGCGACAGGCGGCCGGCCGACCAGTAGAGCCGGACGCGCGTGTAACGGTCGCCCACCTCGTCGGAACCGGCGAAGATCTCCGCGACGACGGCCCTCGCCCGCTGGAGATCGCCGAGGTCGGTCAGCGCGTAGCTCAGGTAGGTGCTGTAGCGGATCCGGGCCGGGGCGTTCTCGGGCTCGATCCGGCCGAGCTGCTCGAGCGCCTGCTCGAACAGCGCCGCCGCCTCCCGGGGCGACCCGGCGGCGGCGTAGGCGTGACCGAGCGTCGAGTAGACGTCGGGCCGCGTGGCCGGCGTGACGAGCTCGGAGCCGACGACCCGCGCCAGCTCGTCGATCGCCTCGGCGTAGCGGCCGTCGGCGGCTGCCTCGAAGCCGAGCACGATCCGGGCGCGAATCGCGGCGCCCGCGTCGGCGTTCGCCTCGGCATCGGCCAGGATCTCGCGGGCCTCGTCGGTGCTCACGGTGCCGTCGAGCCGCAGGCGCAGCTCGCACTCGGCGAGGCGCAGCTCGCGCAGGTCGGCGGCGCCGAGGTCGGAGCCGGTCTCCAGGTACTCCGGGGTCACGCCGAGCTTCTTCGCCAGGATGCGCAGCGCCTTGACCGACGGCTGCCTCGCTCCCGCCTCGATCCGGGAGATGTACGCGTACGTGATCCCGGGGGCCGAGAGATCGCGCTGGGAGGCGCCCTGCTCGAGCCTCAGCCGCCGCAGCCGCAGGCCGATCGTCTCTCGCTTGCTGTCGGCCTCGCCGGGCACAGGGGCCGAATCATGCCTGCCTGAAGGGACAACGTCAATTGGGCCATGACTCTTGATGACAGCATTGACAACAAAAGAATTCTCAGGTCTTCTTCGGCTTGCTGGACACGACGGTGAGTGAGCGAACGAAACGAAAGGAGGTGTCCCGATGGCGATCGTCTCCCCCCGCCTGAGGCTCGCGCTGCTCGGCGTGGCCGCAGTCGCCGCCGCTGCGCTGATGGGCGGCTGCCCCTGGGGCCCGTAGGCAGCCCGGAAGGCCGGCGCGGGCGGGTCGGTTGTCGCCGCCCGCGCCGGTTACTCTCCCGCGATGGTTCACCGTGCCGCGGCCCGCGTCTCCCTCCGGAGCCGCGAGCGCAAGCTGAGCCTGTTCTGCGAGCTCTTCCGCCCCGGGCCCGAGACGACGGTCGTCGACGTCGGCGTCACCGACGCCCCGTTCGGCGGCGGGTCGAGCGACAACTTCTTCGAGGCGCTGTACCCCTGGCCGGAGCGGATCACCGCCGTCGGTCACACCGAGCTCGACCGGTTCGCCGCCGCCTTCCCGCAGGTCGCTGTCGTCCGTTCCGACGGGCGAGACCTCCCCTTTGCCGACGGCGCGTTCGACCTCGGCTTCTCGAACGCCGTGATCGAGCACGTCGCCGGCGGCCGGCAGGGCCAGCGGCGATTCGTGGCCGAGCTCTGCCGCGTCGCCGAACGGGTCTTCGTGACGACGCCGAACCGCTGGTTCCCGTTCGACCCGCACACCCTCCTGCCGCTCGTCCACTGGCTCCCGCCCGGGCCCGCACGGGACCGGCTGCTCCGGGCCCGCGGCTTCGACGACGTGCTCGACCCGCTCGGGCCGGGCCAGCTCGCGTCGCTCTTCCCGTACCCCGTGCGGATCGTCAACCGCGGTCTGACGCTCGTCGCCGTCGGCCCGCGGTGAAGCGCCCCGTCTGGATCCTGCACGTCTTCGTCGTCGGCCTCGCGCTGCACAACCTCGCGATGGCCGAGCTGTATGCCGCCGGGGTGCGCGGGACGGCGCTCGAGGTCGTCTCCGCCTGGAAGGAGGTCCTGCTCGGGCTCGGGATCCTGATCGAGCTGCGCAACCGCGGCTCGCTCCGCTTCCGGCCGGCGCCGATCGACTGGCTCGCGCTCGCCTACGGGGCGGCCGTCGTCCTCTACGGGCTGCTGCCGCAGCACTGGCTGGGCGGCGGCGCCACGCATCGCGGCGTCGTGCTCGGCGTGCGGCACGACCTGCTCCCGGTCGTCACCTACTTCTTCGGCCGGGGTCTCGGGCTCACGACCCGTGACGTGCGCAGGCTCGGCGTGACGGTGATCGCCACCGGCTCGGCCGTCGCGGCCTTCGGGCTCGTCGACGTCTACGCGATCCCGCTCTCGTGGTGGCGCAGCTCGGGGGCTCCGGGCTGGTTCACGCACCAGCTCGGCTTCGACTACCAGGGCCTCTCCGGGCTGCCGGAGAACTTCGTCTACAACACCGGGAACGAGGTGCCGCTGCGGCGGCTCGTCTCGACCTTCCTCTCGCCGCTCGCCACCTCGTACGTCCTCGTCACCGCGCTGCTGCTCGCGGCCGCCTGGCTGATCCGGCTCCGCCCGCGGCTCGCCGTCTGGCTGCCGACGACCGCGCTCCTCTTCGCCGGCCTGCTCTGGACGCACTCGCGCTCGTCGTACCTCGCGCTCGCCCTGGGGCTCGGCGTGCTCGCCTGGGCGTTGCCGCAGGGGCGTCTCGGCCTCGCCGCCGCCGCGATCGGGGTTGTGGCAGTCGGGTTCGCCTTCGTCGCGGCCTACCCGCACATCGGCCCCACGACGACGTACACGAAGGCGGAGCTCGCCTGTCAGCGCCGCCATGCCCACCAGCCGCCGGGCACCCCGATGAACTGCGCCGCGGGCCCCGGCGCCCGGGCGGCGGGCTCGCAGCAGGGCGCCGGGCCGGCCGTGAGCGGCGTCTCGGACGCGAGCACCGCGAGCCACTGGCGGAGCCTGCGGGACGGCATCTCGACGGTGCTCCACCATCCCCAGGGCTACGGCGCCGGCAACGCCGGCTCGACCGCCGCGCGCACCGGCGCCGTGATCAAGGCCGGCGAGTCGACCTACACCGAGCTCGGCGTCGACACGGGCCTCGTCGGCGGGCTGCTCTTCGTCGCCTGGTCGCTCGCGCTCATGTGGCGGGCCCTCCGCTGCAGCGCCTGGCTCGGCGCGGCGCTCGTCGCGACCTTCGCCCTGGCGCTGCAGACGGACGTGATCGGCGTCCCCTGGCTCGTGTACCTCCTCTGGCCGCTTGCCGGCTGGGCGGTGTCGCGGCCCTAGGTGTGACAATTGTGTGCCGTGGCCGGAACGGCCACTTGCGCAGGGGCGGGCCGGTCGTACCGTGGATCGGGTGCGCCTCACCCTGCTCGACCTCGCCGTCGGTGTCGTCGTCGTCGGCCTGCTGGCAGTCGCCGCGATCCACTTCGAGGGCGGCGGGAAGGCGCCGCCGGCGGTGCTCGCGAGCCCGACGCTGACGCCGGGCTCGCTCAACCCCGACGTGACCCAGGCGACGATCGACTCGACGGTGTGCGTGCGCGGCTGGACGGCGACCGTCCGGCCGCCCGTGAGCTACACCTCGGCCCTCAAGCAGCGGCAGATGGCGCAGTACGGCGAGACCGGACCGCCCTCCGCCTACCAGGAGGACCACCTGATCAGCCTCGAGCTCGGCGGGAACCCCACCGACCCGGGGAACCTCTGGCCAGAGCCGTACCCGCGCGCGGCCGACGTCGACAAGATCGAGAACGAGCTGAACGCGAAGGTGTGCGACGGCGCGCTCACTCTGGCCGAGGCGCAGCGGGACGAGTCGGCGCTCAAGCACGAGCATGGCTGAGCCGTCGACCGAGGCGGGTTGCGTCTCGCGCCCGGATCCGGGTGCCGTTACAATCGCACCGTGATGAATCGTCGCGGGGCCGCATCGATCGCCGTGCTCGCAGCTGCCGTCCTCGGACTCTCGCTCGCCGGCGCCGCCCTCCCCGGCACCGCAGTGCGCGCAGCGGTCAACCCCAGGATCGCCGCCCAGGTCCCGGCGGCCGTCAGGTCGAAGGGCTCGCTGGTCGTCGCGGCGGACGCCACCTACGCCCCGAATGAGTTCATCGGCAGCGACGGCCACACGGTGGTCGGGATGGACGCCGACCTCGCCAAGGCGCTCGGCGGCGTGCTCGGCCTGAAGATCAAGCTGGTCAACGCGGGCTTCGACGGCATCATCCCCGGCCTCGCCGCGGGCAAGTACGACCTCGGGATGTCCTCCTTCACCGACACGAAGACGCGCGAGAAGGTCGTCGACTTCGTGACCTACTTCTCGGCCGGCACCTCCTTCTACGTCGCCGCGAAGGGCGGGCCCGCGATCAGGTCCCTCGCCGACCTCTGCGGGCACTCGGTCGCGGTCGAGAAGGGCACCACCCAGGCAGACGACGCCGCGGCGCAGAGCGCGAAGTGCACCTCGGCCGGGAGGCCGGCCGTGACGGTCGCGGTCTTCGCGGACCAGAACGGCGCGAACCTCGCCCTTTCGAGCGGCCGGGATCAGGTCGGCATGGCCGACTCGCCCGTCGCGGCCTACATCGTCAAGAAGTCGGGGGGACGGTTCAAGCTGAGCGGGCCCTCGTACGGGACGGCGCCCTACGGGATCGCGATCCCGAAAGGGAACGGGATGGCCAGGCCGATCCTCGCCGCCCTCAAGGTGCTGATCGCCGACGGCGCCTACAAGAAGATCCTCGTGAAGTGGGGCATTCAGGCGGGCGCGATCACCAAGCCGGTGATCAACGGCGCGACTAGCTAGGCCGCGGCTGCCCGCAGGGCGCGATGGCCACCGTCGATACCGGAGAGCGCGCGCCCCCAGAGGAGATCGAGGCGGTCCCCGTCCGGCATCCCGGACGCTGGGTCGCGGCCGCGATCATCCTCGTCGTCGCGCTCGCGATCGGCAAGTCGGTCGCGACGAACCCGCGCTTCGAGTGGGGGCTCGTCCGGCAGTACTTCTTCTCGAGCCGGGTGCTCCACGGCCTCGCCGCCACCCTCGAGCTGACCGTGATCTCGATGGCGATCGGGATCGTGATCGGGGTCGTGCTCGCCGTGATGCGCCTCTCGCCGAACCCGCTCGTCTCGGGTGCGAGCTGGCTCTACATCTGGTTCTTCCGCGGTACGCCGGTGCTCGTCCAGATCCTCTTCTGGGCCTACATCGCGGCGCTCTATCCCCAGCTCTCGATCGGGATCCCGTTCGGGCCGCAGTTCGTCCACTTCAGCGCGAACTCGGTCATCACCCTGTTCGCCGCCGCCATCCTCGCGCTGGGGCTGAACGAGGGCGCCTACATGGCCGAGATCGTGCGGGCGGGCATCATCTCGGTGAACGAGGGTCAGACCGACGCGGCCCAGGCGCTGGGGATGACGCGCCTCCAGGCGATGCGGCGGATCGTGCTGCCGCAGGCGATGCGGATCATCGTGCCCCCGACCGGCAACGAGACGATCTCGATGCTGAAGACGACCTCGCTCGTCAGCGTGATCGCCTACCAGGAGCTGCTCTACTCGGTGCAGCTGATCTACGCGGTGAACTACCAGACGATCCCGCTCCTGATCGTCGCGAGCATCTGGTACCTGCTCGTCACCTCGGTCCTCTCCTTCGGCCAGTACTACGTCGAGCGCCACTTCGCCCGCAGCGGGTCGCGCGTCCTGCCCGACACCCCGCTCCAGCGCCTGCGCCGCCGGCTCTTCTCGCTCCGGCACGCGAGCCTCGGGGCCGCCGGACGATGAGCGAGCCGATGGTGAAGGCGGAGGGGGTGCGCAAGCGCTTCGGCCGGCTCGAGGTCCTGAACGGCCTTTCGCTCGAGGTCCAGCGAGGCGAGGTGACGTGCATGATCGGGCCCTCCGGATCCGGCAAGTCGACCTTCCTGCGCTGCGTCAACCACCTCGTGAAGATCGACGGCGGGCGGCTCTCGGTCGACGGCGAGCTGGTCGGCTACCGCCAGGCGGGAGCCCGGATCTACGAGCTGCGCGAGGCCGAGATCTGCCGCAAGCGCGCCGAGATCGGGATGGTCTTCCAGCACTTCAACCTGTTCGCCCACATGACCGCGCTCGAAAACGTCTGCGCGGGCCCGGTCTACGTCAAGAAGCTGCCGAAGGAGGAGGCCCTGAGGCGCGCCGGCGACCTGCTCGCCCAGGTCGGGCTCGCCGGCAAGCTCGAGAGCTACCCGGCGCAGCTCTCCGGCGGCCAGCAGCAGCGGGTCGCGATCGCGAGGGCTCTCGCGATGGACCCGAAGCTGATGCTCTTCGACGAGCCGACCTCCGCTCTCGATCCGGAGCTCGTCGGGGACGTCCTGGACGTGATGCGGCTGCTCGCCAGGGAGGGCATGACGATGATCGTCGTCACCCACGAGCTGGGCTTCGCCCGCGACGTCGCCGACCGCGTGGCGATGGTCGACGAGGGGAGGATCGTCGAGGAGGCCGCACCGGCGCAGTTCTTCAGCCGGCCCGAGCACCCCCGGACGAAGCAGTTCCTCTCGAAGATCCTCTGAGCGGCTCCCCCGCCGCGCGTGGTTTCCTTGAGCTGCCGTGCTCGTGAGGAAGCTCCTCGTCGCGCTTGCCGCAGCCGTCGTCGCGCTCGGGCCGGCCGGTCTCGCGCGGGCCGGGCTGGTCGTCGGCGTCAACGACGACGCGGCCAAGGACCCCGCGGCCGTCGGCTGGTTCTATCCGACGATGGGGGCCGAAGGCCTCCAGGTGAGCACGCTCACCCTCCGCTGGGACGACGGCTCCCCGACCACCGTCCCCGACCAGGCGGCGGTGAACCGGGCGATCGCGGCGGCCCGGGCGAACGGGCAGACCGTCGAGCTCGACCTCTTCCCGCTCCACTCGCAGGTCTTCACCGGCGCCGCCAGGTGTGCGCCCTCGACCGATCCGCAGTCCTGCGGGAACACCGCCCAGATCCAGGCGTTCGCGTCCTGGTCGGCGCAGGTCGCGGCCGCGTTCCCGACCGTCCACGAGTATGTGGTGATGAACGAGTGCAACCAGCCGCTCTTCGTCAATCCGCAGTGGGACACGTCGGGCCGCAACCAGTCGGCCGAGATCTGCGGCCGCGCGCTGGTTGCCGCCTACGACGCGATCAAGCGGGTGAGCCCGCAGGACTTCGTCTGGGGCGTCGGCCTCTCCCCGCGCGGTAACGACAACCCGAACGCCGCCAGCAACTCGTCCACGACGCCGGTCTCCTTCCTCGAGGCGCTCGGGGCCTGGTTCAAGGCCTACGTGCTGGCGACGGGACGGACGAAGCCGCTGATGGACGGCCTCGACTTCCATCCCTACCCGATCCCGCAGTCGCAGCCCTTCGCCCAGGGCTACCAGGTCACGACCGAGGCGAGCGTCTCGAACCTGGCCCGGATCTACCAGGCCTTCTACGCCGGCTTCGCCGGCTCGCCGCAGCCGACGATCGGCCAGCAGGCCGGCGGCGGGCTGCCGCTCAGCCTGAACGAGGTCGGGATCCAGACGGCCTCGACCGGGAGGGCAGGCTACGTCGGCATCGAGACGAGCGCGACCTCCGCGGGCGGCGTGCTCGGCCAGTACGCGACGGAGGCCTACCAGTCGTCCTGGTACCTCCAGATGCTGAACCTCGTCGCCTGCGACCCCAACGTCCGGATCGTCGACATCTACCACCTGATCGACGAGGCGAGCCTCGCCGGCTGGCAGAGCGGCCTCTACTACCTCGACCGCACGGCGAAGGCCTCGGCCGCGGCGGTGCACGACTGGATCGCGACAACCGGCGGCAACTGTCAGGGAGCGCTCCGGCCATGGACGCCGCCGGGCGTGCCGGTCGCCGCGCAGCCGCCGGCGCCGCCGCGCCCGGCGAGCGGGCCGAGGATCGTGGTCGCCGCCGCCGGCCGGGTTCGCATCTTCGAAGCGGCCACGCACGTCCTGCGGCGCGTCCTCGCCCCGTTCGGCACCGCCTACACGGGGCCGATCTCCCTCGCCCTCGGGGACGTGAACCACGACGGCGTCGCCGACATCGCCGCCGGCGAGGGGCCCGGCGGGTCGGCCTTCGTCAAGGTGCTGAACGGCAAGACGGGCCGCCCGCTTGCGTCCTACAGGCCCTTTGCCGGGTCGAAGGGGGGCGTGACCGTGGCGCTCGGCGACGTGAACCACGACGGCAGGGCCGACCTGATCGTCGGGACGGGCGCCGGAGTCCCGGCGCAGGTCGAGGTGTACGACGGCCGGAGCCACGCCCTGCTCGAGACGCTGCGGCCCTTCGGCCCGGCGTTCGCCGGCGGCGTCTCGGTTGCGGCGGGGGACGTGAACGGCGACGGCGCGGCCGACGTGGTCGCCGGCACCGGGCCCGGAACGAGCGCGCAGGTGAAGGTCTTCGACGGCGCCACGAGCACCGTCCTCGAGACGCTTGCCCCCTTCAGGGAAGCCTTCACCGGCGGCGTGTCGGTCGCCGCCGCCGACGTGGACGGTGACGGCAAGGCGGACGTGATCGTCGGCTCCGGGGTCGGCTCGAGCCCGCTGGTCAGGATCTACCGGGACGCGACCAGGGCACGGCTCCGGCTCTTCACGGCCTTCGCGCCCTCGTTCGGCGGCGGCGTCGCCGTGGCTGCGGCCGACGTGAACGCCGACCGCAGGGCCGACGTCGTCGCGGGCGCGGGGGCGGGCGGCGGCGCCCAGGTCAAGGTCTTCGACGGCGGGACCGGAACGCTCCTCTCGTCGTTCCTGGGCGCCGCCGGCTCGGCCGCGATCGCGGTCGCCGCCGGGTAGGAACGCGGTTCTGGCAGTCTACGCCGGTGGCGATCGATCCCCGCGTCGAGATCGGTCACGTCCACCTGAAGGTGGCCGACCTCGATCGGGCGCTCGGGTTCTACCGCGACGTCCTCGGCATGGAGCTGCAGGCGCGCCTGGGCGACCAGGCCGCGTTCGTCTCGGCCGGCGGCTACCACCATCACATCGGCCTCAACACGTGGGAGTCCCTCGGCGCCCCGCCGCCGCCCCGGCGTTCCACCGGCCTCTATCACGTCGCGATCCGCTACCCGGACCGGCGCACGCTCGCCGACGCGGTCAAGCGCGTGCTCGACGCGGGGATCCCGCTCGAGGGCGCGAGCGACCACGGCGTCAGCGAGGCGATCTACCTGCGCGACTACGACGACAACGGCATCGAGCTCTACCGCGACCGCCCGCGGGAGGAGTGGCCGCGCCCCACCGACGGCAGCTCCGGGGTCGCCATGTTCACTGCCCCGCTCGACCTCGCCGCGCTGCTCGCCGAGCTCGACGACCGGTCCTAGGACTGCTCGATCGCCCGCGCGACCGCCGCCGGGTCGGTCAGCAGCGTGAGGTGCCCCGCTCCCGGGATCAGGACGAAGCGGGCATGGAGGTCGCTTGCCGTCTGCTTTCCCAGGCTCACCGAGTCGACGGCGTCCTCGCTCCCCCAGACGACGGTCGCCCGGGTCCGGACCGCCTGCAGCTGCGATCGCGTGAAGCCCTGGATGCCGTGCCTGACGATCTGTGCGATCGCGTTGTCGGCGCCGTCGGCGCGGAACTGGTCGGTCCACGGCGCGACGGTCGCGTGGTCGAGCTTCGGGTGCGTGGGCCCGTAGGCGTTCTCCAGGATCAGCGTCACCGGCCAGTCCCAGTCCATCGAGAGGCGGAGGGCGCTCGTCACGAACGGCGAGGCTGCGAGCAGCGAGCGGACGACGGCCGGCGGTCCGCCCGTCTCGAGTGCGTCGCCGTCGAGCAGCACCGTCCGCGAGGCGAGCCCGCGGCGAACGAGCTCGACCGCGACGGCGGCGCCCAGCGAGTGCCCGACCACGACCGGCTTCTCGATCCCGAGCGCCCGCATGAAGCCCTGGCTCTGGTCGGCCCACTCCTGGAGCGTCCACGGCCCGTGCCGCTGCGTATACCCGAACCCGTCCAGATCGAGCGCGTAGACGCGGTGACCCGCCCGCGCGAGCCGTGGCCCCACCTCGTCCCAGACGAAGCTCGGCTCGAGGAAGCCGCCGATCAGCAGGATCGGGCTGCCGTGGGAGCCCCACTCCCGGTAGGCGGTCAGCACGCCGTCGGCGGTCACGAAGCGGCCGTGCCAGAGCTCGGTGACCGGCTTCCCCTCGCCGTCGGTGGCGAGGTTGAAGAGGTACGAGGAGGCGAGCAGCAGGGCGAAGACGCCGGCAGCCAGCACGAGGAGCCCGAGCACGATGCGTGCGAGCCACCTCACTCGGGCGAACGTTATCCCGCGGGAGTGCCCTGCCGTACGCCGGACGCCGGACGAGCCGAGCGTGCTTCGCAGGCTGCGGTCGCGACAAGCCGGCCTTCGACCGTTCGCCCGTCGAGCACCCGGGCAGGCTCGTAGGCTATGCCGATGCGCGCGGTGCGGCTGCACGAGCTCGGCGGGACGCCACGAGTCGACGAGGTTCCCTCGCTCGACGGGCCGCGGCTCGTCCGGGTCTCCGCGGCTGCGCTCAACCCGGTCGACGTCTCGATCGCGAACGGCCGCTTCTACGGCGGCCCGCCGGAGCCGCCCTACGTGATCGGCTCCGAGGTGGTCGGCAGGACCGAGGACGGGCGGCGTGTGTGGCTCTACGGCCGGGGGCTGATGGCGGAGCTTGCCGAGCCGCCGGTCGGCTGGACGTTCGAGATCCCCGACGGCGTCGAGGACGGGGTCGCCCTCGCCTGCGGGGTCGCCGGCCTGACGGCGTGGCTCGCCGTGTCGTGGCGGGCGAAGGTCGAGCCCGACGACACCGTGCTCGTGCTCGGGGCGAGCGGAACTCTCGGCGGCACGGCGGTTCAGGCCGCGAAGCTGCTCGGCGCGAGGCGGGTGATCGGGGCCGCGCGTCGCGTCGACAGGATTCCCGCCGCGGCCGACGAGGTGTTCGACCTCTCGCGCGACGACGATCTGCCTCCGGCCACCCTGATCGTCGACGGCCTCTGGGGCGAGCCGCTCGAGCGGGCGCTCGCGGCCGCCCAGCACGGCGTCCGCGTCGTCCACCTCGGCCAGTCGGCGGGGCCGGCCGCGACGCTTCTCTCGGCCTGGGTCAGGGGCAAGGTCGCCACGATTCTCGGCCATTCCCTCTTCTCTGTACCGCTCGAGGTCGCCGAGCGCGGCTACCGCGACCTCTGCGCGCACGCGCGGGACGGGCGGATCTCCTTCGAGCTCGAGACGTTCGCGCTCGACGACGTCGCGCGGGCCTGGGAGGTCCAGGCCTCCGGGAGCCCCGGCTCGAAGGTCGTTCTGATCTTCTAGTCAGGCGGTCGCCGGCTCGACGGCCCGCCGTCGCAGGGTGCCCGGAGGCGCCCGCCTGACCGCCAGCGCCCCGACCGCGGTTGCCGCGAGGGCGCACAGGCCGCCGAAGACGAAGGCCAGCTCGGTTCCGCCGACGGTGCAGAGCCAGCCGACCAGCGGGCTCGCGAGCGGCGCCGTCCCGTTCCACGCGTAGAAGTAGATCCCGAGAGCGCGCCCGCGCAGGTGGTCCGGCGTCTCGAGCTGGACGACCGAGTTCGAGTTCGAGGTGTAGGTCGTGAAGCAGATTCCGCAGAGGAAGAGCAGCGCGCCCACCGCCCAGACGGCGTGCAGCGGGGCGATCAGGAGCTCGAGCGTCCCGAACGCCGCGACGGAGCCGAGCATCACGCGCCAGCGCGCCTTCGCGAGCGTGGCGGCCACGAGCGCACCCGTGAGCGCGCCGGCGCCGAAGCACGCGGAGATGATCCCGAAGGTCTTCGGGCCGGCGGTGAGGGTCGTCTTCGCGAGCACCGGCAGGAGGACGTTGAAGTTGAACGAGAAGGCCATCACGACGGCGGCGATCCCGATCAGCGTCAGCATCGTGCGCGAGCCGCGGACGTAGTCGAGCCCTTCACGGGTGCCGCGCCAGATCGTCGGCCGTCCACGGTCGAGCAGCGGGTAGAGCTCGCCGGTGCGCATCAGGAGCAGGCCGGCGAGCACCGCCAGGAAGCTCACGCTGTTGATTGCGAAGCACCAGCCGGTCCCGACGACCGCGATCACGACGCCCGCCAGCGCCGGGCCGACGATGCGTGCCGAGTTGAACAGGCTCGAGTTGAGCGCGACCGCGTTCGGGAGCTCGCTGCGCCCCACGAGCTGTACGGTCAGGTTCTGGCGCGCCGGCAGGTCGAAGACGACGGCCGTCCCGGTCAGGACCGCGATCGCGTAGACCTCCCACACCTGCACCGTCCCGAGCAGCGTGACCGCGGCGAGCAGGCCCGACAGGGCCATCTGCGCCGACTGGGTCACGATCACCGTCCTGCGGTTGTCGTAGCGGTCGGCGACGACGCCGGAGAACAGGCCGAGGAGCGTGAACGGCCCGAAGCGCGCGAGCGAGAGCAATCCGACCGCGAGCGGCGAGTGGGTGATGCTGAGGATCAGCCAGTAGAGCGCGATGTTCTGCATCCACGTTCCGCAGACCGACGTGATCTGGCCCGCGAAGTAGAGCCGGTAGTTGCGGTGCCGCCGGAGGCTCTTGAACGTTCGCCGCAGCGCGAGCCTCGCCATGCTCACGGCCGTCGCCTGACCCCCGTCATGCGTCCACCTCCAGCAGTCTCTCGAGCGGGCCGATCGCAGCCTCGATCGCGGCCCGGTCCTTCGCCGGCAGCCGCTCGAGCCGCTCGGCGAGCCAGGCGGTGCGCTTCTTGCGCACCGAGCGGAGCACGCGGGCTCCCTCCGCGGTGAGCGAGAGGCCGACCCGGCGCCGGTCGGCGGCGCGGGTGCGCTCGATCAGGCCGGCGAGCTCGAGCCGGGCCAGATGGGCCGACATTCCCGGTGCTGAGATCTGCTCGCGATCGGCGAGCTCGCGGGCGGTGATCCCGGGGCGGCTCTCGACCGCGGCGAGCATCGAGACCTGGCCGCCGGTGACGCCGAGGGCATGGCTCTCGCGCCGCAGGAGCCGTGCCGCGCGAAGCAGCACCGGCCGGAGATCGTTGGCGAGGTCGAGCGAATCGGTAACCAGCTGAATCATTAATCTCGTGAAGTGTAGCGCGATGCGGGCGGTGGCCGAGCTGTTGACATAAGACAGCGATCGCGGTAAGGTCGCGCGGTCGTCTGCGGCGTACCCCGAGACGAGGGAGGCACGAGATGGTGATCACCCGCACGACCGAGGCAGGGTTGAAGCTCGGCAAGCTGCCGGCGCGCGTCGACGTCCGCACGCTCTCGCTTTCCCGCTATGTCGACCGCTCGGTGCTGCCCGAGGCGCCGCCGCGGCTCGATCTCGCCGCGCCGGTCGGCGACTGGCCGATGTACGGCAACGACCGGCTCGGCGACTGCACGACCGCAGCCGCAGGTCACATGATCGAGGCCTGGACGGCCGCGGCGGCAGGACGGGCGGTCGAGGTCACGGAGCGCGACGTGGTCGCGGCCTTCGAGGCGGTCAAGGTCGTCGACCCGGAGACCGGCGAGGAAGGCGCGGTCGAGCTCGACGTGCTCGCACTCTGGCGATCGGCCGGCATCGGAGGCCACCGGATCGGCGCCTTCGCCCGGGTCTCGGTCGCGGACCACTCGCTCGTCCGGGGCGCGGCCGCTCTCTTCGGCGGCGTCTACATCGGCCTTCAGCTCCCGCTCACCGCCCGTGACCAGGCGGTCTGGGACTGGACCGGGACGCTCGACGGCCCAGCGGCGCCGGGCTCCTGGGGCGGCCACGCCGTCGACGTCGTCGGCTACGACGACACGAGCCTGACGGTCGTCACCTGGGGGGCGCTCCAGGAGCTGAGCTGGTCCTTCTGGGACCGCTATTGCGACGAGGCCTACGCGCTGCTCAGCGTCGACTTCCTGGCGAACGGGAAATCGCCGCAGGGCTTCGACCTGGCCGCCCTGAAGCGCGATCTCCAGCTCGTCACCGCCGGCGGGAGCCGGCCGTGAGCCAGCGGGCGGCCCTCTACACGGTGGCGGTTCGGCCGCGCGCGCGGCGCGGCGAGGCGCTGCCGCTCGGCGACCTCGACGGGGCCGGCACGAGCCTGCTCGGCGTCCTCGCCGACTCGCTCGCCGGCTTCGAGGAGACGAGCCGGGACGGGACGCGCGTCATCCGCACGGCCGAGGTCACTCCCGGCACCGACGAGCTGTTCGGGATCATGCAGCACGGGCAGAGCGGGATCGCGGCCGAGATCGTCGGCCCGTCCGGTGACGTCCGCCTGCGCCAGACGCCCGACGACCTGCAACTCCTCCGCTGCGGGTGCCTCTTCCGGCTCCCCGCCGCCGCGCGCAGCGGGGCGCTTGCCGTTCACCTCGGAAACGGCCGCGGTATGAAGGAGCTGCTCGAGCAGGGGCTGAGCAGCCGCTTCCGTGAGCGCTTCCCGGGGCTGACGCTCACTCTCGAGCGGTTCGTCGAGCCGGGCGCGCTCAGGGATGCCGTTGCGGCGAACCGGATCGTGAAGCTCGAGCTTGCCCGCACCGAGCGCCCCGGCGAGCGCCCGATCGCGGCCACGGGCAGGTGGGTCGGGGCCGACGTCGCGGCGCGGGTCGAGCTCGGCGTGGCGACGCGGACGGCCGACGGCCGGATCCAGCCTGCGCTCGTCGAGCGCTTCCTGGGCGGCGACGGGTCGGCGTTCGCCGAGATCGTCGACTTCGCCGGCATCACCTTCGACGAGGCGAGAGTGGAGGTGCTGCTGCCGGACGGGACCCGGCGGCTGTTCGACCTGGCCCACCCGGGCGCCGGGCGGCCGGTGACGGTGGAGCTGCCCGAGATCGAGCTGGACGCCGGCGGCGAGCCGACCGCTGCCAGCCTCCTCGTCGCACTGCGGGCCGCCGTCACCACCGTGCCGGGCGCGGCGCGGCGGCCTATGCTCGAGCCGTGAGACCGCTCAACGTCCGGGAGTACGAGCGCCTGGCCGCCGGCCTGCTCGATCCCGGCGCCTACGGCTACTTCGCGGGCGGCGCGAACGACGAGCGCACGCTCGCCGGGAACGTCGAGGCGTTCCGCCGGTTGACGCTGAGGCCGCGCGTGCTGGTCGACGTCTCGGATCCCTCGACGGCGGCGGCGGTGCTGGGCGAGGAGGTCTTGATGCCGCTGCTCGTGGCGCCGATGGCCTATCAGCGTCTCGCACATCCGGACGGCGAGGTGGCGATGGCCCGGGCGGCTGCGGCGGCGGGGACGATCATGTGCGTCTCGACGCTGTCCACCTGTGCGTTCGAGGAGGTCGTGGGCACGGGGGCCCGCTGCTGGTTCCAGCTCTACGTGCCTCGCGACGAGGCCCTGGCGCGCGAGCTCGTCGCCGGAGCGGAGGAGCTCGGCTTCGCGGCCCTGGTGGTCACGGTCGACGTGCCCGTGTCCGGGCGGAGGGAGCGCGACCTTCGCACGGGGTTCTCGCTTCCGGCCGGGATGACGGTTCCGTCCGTGGGGCGCGGCGGCATCCCGCCGCACGAATTCGTCTCGCTGCTCTCCCCTTCGGTGACGTGGGAGGACGTTGCGGAGCTCGCGGCGCTGAGCCGGCTTCCGCTGGTGCTGAAAGGGGTGCTGACCGGCGAGGATGCGCTGCTTGCCGTCGAGCACGGGGCGGCCGCGATCGTGGTCTCGAACCACGGCGGCCGCCAGCTCGACGGCGTCGCCGCCCCGATCGACGTGCTCTCCGAGGTGGTCGAGGCGGTCGAGGGCCGGGTCGAGGTGCTCGTCGACGGCGGGGTCCGCCGCGGCACCGACGTCGTCAAGGCGCTCGCGCTCGGCGCGAAGGCGGTGCTCGTCGGGCGCCCGCTGCTCTGGGGCCTGGCGGTCGCCGGCGAGGCGGGTGCGCGGGACGTGCTCGAGCTGCTGCGCGAGGAGCTCGAGCTCGCCCTCCAGCTCACCGGCTGCCGGACGCCCGCCGAGGTCACCGCAGCTCACGTGAACCGCCCCCGCTCGACCCGCTAGCCGCACCGATCGAGCTGGCCCGAGCGCGGCCCCCCGGGGACTGCCCGCGGCGTTCGGGCTGCCATGGCCGCGATTCGGCTCCTCCGCCCCGGTCGGTAGCCTGGTCTGCGGGTCGTGACGCGGGTTCTCGTCGTTCTGTTCGTCCTGGCCGCCAGCTGCGCGGGGGCTCCGGCTGCGCTTGCCGACGGGTGCGGGGTGCCGTCGCAGACGCCGGTCTGGGTCGACTTCGGCGGGCACGACGCGCCGATCACGCCCAAGCCGGGCATGGTGATCGCCGTCGCCTCCGGCACCGACGTTCCGGCGCAGATCCGCGCCGCCGGCGCGGCGACCGTCCTCTTCGACCTCAACTTCAACAAGCGCGTCGGCACGACGACGAGCCCGGCCGACCCGTCCGTGATCGACGCGAGGGCGAAGTCCTTCTTCGACTACGCCGTCTCGGTCACCGGCTGCCCGACGCCGACGATCGCCGAGAGCGAGCTGGCCGGCGCCCAGACGCCGACCCCCTGGACCGCGAACAACGGGCAGTACCGCGCGAACGTGCTGCAGTTCCTGACCGACCTGAGCAACCTCGGGGCGACGCCGCTGCTCTCGATCCCGAACCCGCCGTACACCGGGGGCGACGCCGCCTACTGGTGGCAGCAGGTGTCGAAGGTGGCCATCCTGCTCCGCCAGGTCTACTTCACCTCGCCGAACGCGGTCGGCCTCTACGCGCTCGGGCCGGTGGCGGCGAGCCGCTCGATGCGCGACAGCCTGCGCGGCGCTCGTCAACCACCTGACGCAGATCGGCATCCCCTCGGGCCGCGTCGCGCTCGAGATGCAGTTCACCTCGACGCCGGGGCTCGGCGCGCGGGCCGGCCTCGAGCCCACCTCGAGCTGGCTCGAGATCGTGAAGCTGGAGGCGCTGGCGGCGAAGTCCGTCGCGACCCAGTTCAAGCTCGCCGGGGTCTGGTCGTGGGGCTGGGCGAGCTTCAACCCGAGCGCGCCGGTCGACCCGGACAAGCCCGCGACGGCCTGCGTCTGGCTGTGGGCGCGAGATCAGAGCCTCTGCGACGGCCCCACCGCCGCCGGGCCGGGCTTCGACGCCTCCCTCGACCGAGGGGCAGCTCGACGTTCCCCGCCGGCGAGCGCTGCGTCACGAGCGCCGGCATGATCGACCGCAACGCGGTCGCGAGGTTCACGACGCTGACCGGCAATCCCGGCTACGCGGCGAGCGTGCTGCTCGAGGAGCTCGTGCTGAGGTCGCAGCAGAAGGTCGATCCGGCCGACGTGCTCTCGGCCGAGCGCGCCGTGATCGCCGCCTCCTTCGGCGGCGACCGTGCGAAGTACTGGGCGGCGCTCAGGACGGCGAAGCTGACACCGGCAGACGCGCGTGCCATCCTCGCCGCCCGGCTCGAGCGGGACGACGTCGAGGCGCAGGTTCCGGCCTCCCCCGCCGACGGCGTCCGAGGTGAACGACTTCGTCGCGACCTACGAGAACGAGCAGGCGCGGCTCGTCTCGGTCACGCAGGGGGCGCCCTGGCTCGGCGGGACGCGCGGCTGGGCGGTCCAGACGCTCGCTCCCTCCGAGGTGTTCACCCTGGACGGGGCCGGCCCGATCGACACGCCCGACGGCACCTTCGACGTCACGCCCCTCGGGGCAGCCTTGCCGCTCGGCCTGCTCCCGAGGGCGCAGGCGGCGGCCGCCGCCGGTGCCGCGCTCGAGCGGCTCGCGCGCGAGACCGACTACCGCAGCTGGCTGCGCGCGCAGGAGAAGCAGCTGCTCGCGACGGCCTCGTGCCTGAACGACCAGGTGCCGACCGCCGAGGCGACCGACCTCTCGCCGTTCGTCCCGTTCCTGCTCCCCAGCTAGCGGCCGCAGCCCGATCCGTGGCCGGCGCGCCCGGAGAGCAGGGATCGATGCGAGCAGAACCAACCAGCTTCGGATAGCTAATGCACAGGCAGATCTCGTTCGGGGTCTGCTAGGATCGGCCCATCTCACGGGAGCTATGCATAGGCGTTGCAGCGGCAGCATGTCACCAGGGGAACAGGACCTGTGAATACCCCCTTCAGTAGAGCCAGGCTGCTCACGAGGGGCGCGAAGGGCGGCGCCGCGCTCCTGGTCGCGGGAGTGGCCGGTGGTCGGCTCGCGGGTCTCGCCGCCGCTGCGCTGCCGTCGGCCGATCTCGCCTATGCGCGCCTTCTCGTCGGCGCCGAGTTGCTCGCCGCCGACTTCTACTCGCAGGCAATCGCCGCCTCGAACACCGGCAAGGTGGTGACCAAGTACCTCAAGCGCGCCTACGCTAAACGAGCAGGAGCACTACCAGTCGGTCGCCGGGATCCTCACCGGGGCGGGAAGCACACCGGCGACCTCGAGCGACATCACCTTCACCTACCCGGGCGGCACGTTCGGGTCGCCGGGATCGATCGTCAGGTTCGCAGCTCAGCTCGAGACCCTGATGCTTGGGGCGTACCTGGGAGCGGTCGGCGGCATCCAGACGCCGGCGCTGCTCCAGGGAATCGCGCAGATCGCAGCCTGCGAGGCCCAGCATGCCACCTACTTCTCGCTGGTCGAGGGGTCGACGCTCTTCGGGCTCTCCTTCCCGCCGCCGCTGACGATCGCCCAGGCGTCCGACGCGATGGCCGCCTACACGTCGTGACCGGAGTCGAATGGTGAGGGCCCTGATCGAAAGGAGGAGCTCGAGGCGGGTTCGCAGGCTGGGACGCCGGAGTCTGGCGCTGGGCTCGGCGCTCGCCCTCTGCCTATCTCTCGGCGCCGGCGGGGCGGCCGCGAGGACGGACCGCGCAGCGTCGGGGATCACGGTCTTCGCCGCCGCGTCGCTGACCCAGGCGTTCCCGGTCCTCGCCCCCGGCAACACCTACTCGTTCGCGGGCTCGAACACCCTGGCGGCGCAGATCGCAAACGGCGCCCCCGCCGACGTGTTCGCTTCGGCCAACACGTCGATTCCCGCGGCCCTGTACGCCAAGGGCCTGATCGAGAAGCCGGTCGACTTCACCCGCAACACGCTGGTTCTCGTCGTGCCGAAGTCGAACCCGGCCGGTATCCAGAGCATCTACGACCTGGCCAGGCCGGGCGTGTCGATCGACATCGCGAACCCGAGCGTGCCGGTCGGCGGCTACACGCTCCAGGTCTGGAACCAGATGGGCCTGACCGCGTCGCTGATGCCGAACGTCGTCAGTCAGGAGGTGGACGTCACCTCCGTGCTGGCGAAGATCGCGCACGGGCCAGGCCGACGCAGGCTTCGTCTACTCGACGGATGCCCAGACCGTCCCCGGCCAGGTCACCGTGATCGACCTCCCGGCCTGGGCCCAGCCGAAGGTCGTCTACGCGATGGGCATCGTCACGAGCAGCCCGAATCAGGCGGCGGCGCAGGCGTTCGTCGACCGCGTGCTGAGCGCCTCGGGGCAAGCGACGATGCGCAAGTTCGGGTTCCTGCCGCTCGCGGCGCCGGCGCCGGCGATCTCCCGGGTGGCGCCCGCGAAGGCCACGGTCGGTGCCGAGGGTGACGATCAGCGGAACGAACCTCGCCGGCACGACCTCGGTGACGTTCCACGGCGTGCCCGCGAGGTTCAGGGTCGTCTCCGGGACGAGGCTGACGATCACCGTTCCCGCTCGCGCGAAGACGGGCACGATCACGGTGACGAGCCCCTCCGGGACCGCGACCTCGAAGGTGTTCCGGGTCGTCTAGCACCGTCCCCGCAATTTGCCGCGAGGGTTGCAACCTATGCCTTGCATAGGTACCGTTGGAGAGCGATTCGGCCGCTCACACCACTCGAAGGAGGAGGCGAATGCCGAGGGAGTACTACAGCGTCAGCGAGGCGGCCAAGACGCTCGGGATCAGCGTCGACACGCTCCGCCGCTGGGACCGGCAGGGCCGCATCAAGGCCGAGCGCGACAGGAGCAACCGCCGCGTCGTCCCGGCGAGCGAGATCGACCGCCTGCGCGGCGAGCCGGGCTCGGCGCACCTGAGCGCCCGCAACCGCTTCAACGCGATCGTCACCGACGTGAAGGTCGACGGGCTGATGGCGCAGGTCGAGATGGTCGTCAGCGACCCGGTGCGGCTGGTCGCGCTCGTCACCCGCGACGCGGTCGAGGAGCTCGCGCTGCGACCCGGGCATGCCGGCGACCGCGATCGTCAAGTCGACCTCGGTGATGGTCCAGCACTGAGTGGCGCCGGCTGCGGCAACGGGCTCCGCTTCGGCCGCGAGGCGCGGTTCGCCGGCCTGGGGGCGAATCCGGCGAGCGCTGCTCGCCGTCCTGTTCTTCCTCGCGATCGTCCTGACGTTCGCCTTCATCGCGCTGCCGATCGTGGCGATCTTCGTCGCACGTGCCGCCCGGCAGGCTCGCCGACCAGCTCTCGAACCCGGTCGTGACCGACGCGCTTGATCGTGAGCGCTGAAGACGATCGCCGTCGCGCAGGTCCGCGATCCTCGCCTTCGGCACGCCGACGGCGTACTTCCTCGCCTCGCGCCGGTTCCGCGGGCGCGCTCGCTCGCGTCACCCTCGTCGAGCTGCCGATCGTGCTGCCTCCGGCCGTGGCCGGGATCGGGCTGCTCGTCGCGTTCGGCCGGCTCGGTCTGCTCGGCTCGACGCTTCGCCTGGCTCGGTCATCGACGTCTCCTTCAACCTGACCGCGGTCGTGTTCGCGATCATGCCTCGTCGCCGGGCCGTTCTACCTCCGGCAGGCGATCGCGGCCTTCGAGGCGGTCGACGGCGACCTCGTCGCCGCCTCGCGAACGCTCGGCGCGGGCCCGCCTGCGCACGTTCTTCAGGGTGACGCTGCCGCTCGCGCGCGGCGGCCTGGCCGCCGGTCGAGGCGATCTGCCTGGCCCGCGGCCTCGGCGAGTTCGGCGCGACGATCCTGTTCGCCGGGAGCCTCCAGGGCAGGACCGCAGACCCTGCCGCTCGCGGTCTACACCGAGTTCGAGCGTGAACCTCGACGTCGCGCTCGCGATCAGCGCGCTCCTGATCGTGATCAGCCTCGCGATCCTCCTCTCCCTCAAGGCCGGCGTCTTTTGGCAGCCCTCAAGGCAGACTTCGCCCTCCCCCTTCGCGCGTTTCGGCTCGAGCTAGCGCTCGAGGTCGAGGGCACGGTTGCCCTCGTCGGGCCGTCGGGCGCCGGGAAGACCTCGGTGCTGCGCGCGGTCGCCGGGCTCGTGCGGCCGGCCGCAGGGCGCATCGCCCTCGGCGACGAGACCTGGTTCGACTCGGGCGCCGGGCTCTCCCGCAAGCCCGACGAGCGGCGGGTCGGGCCTCGTCTTCCAGGAGTACGCGCTCTTCCCGCACATGAGCGTGCGCCAGAACGTCGCCTACGGCGGCCGCGGCCGGGTGGACGAGCTACCTCGAGCGGTTCCGCATCTCGCATCTCGCGCAGGCTCGGACCGGCCGAGCTCTCCGGCGGCGAGCGGCAGCGCGTCGCGCTCGCCCGCGCGCTCGCCCGCGACCCCGGGGTGCTGCTGCTCGACGAGCCGCTCTCGGCGCTCGATGCCCACACGAAGGCCGCCGTGCGCGCCGAGCTGCAGGAGCTGCTGCGCGAGCTCGGCCTGCCGACGCTGCTCGTCACCCACGACTACGAGGACGCGGCCGCGCTCGCCGACCAGGTCGGGGTGATCGTCGAGGGGCGGCTGCGCCAGCTCGCCTCGCCGCAGGAGCTCGTCGCCCGGCCGGCCGACGGCGTTCGTCGGCGTCCTTCACCGGCGCCAACCTGCTCCACGGGATCGCGAGGCCGGGCCGGGACGACCTGACCGAGATCCGCCTCGAGAGCGGCGAGCTGATCTACTCGGCCGACCGTGCCGAAGGGCCGGTCGAGGTCGTCGTCTACCCCTGGGAGGTCTCGGTCGGGCACGTGCACCAGCCCGACTCGGCCCAGAACGTGATCCGGAGCGAGGTCCGCTCGATCGTGCACGTCAGCAACCGCGTCCGCGTCAGGATCGGCCCGATCACCGCCGAGGTGACGGGCGCCTCGGCCGAGAGGCTCGCGCTCGCGGTCGGCACGCCCGCGGTCGCCGTCTTCAAGGCGACGGGCACGCGGCTCGTCGAGCTCTCCTAGCCCTCGGACGAGCAGGTCGAGCGGCTGCCGGTCAGGGCGGAGAGCGCGCCCGAGGCCGAGACGGTGAAGGACATCTTGACCGTTCCGGCGTGGCGCACGTGGAGCTGGGTCATGCCGCTCTTCGTCTCGGTGATGCAGCTCTTCGGGGCGTTCAGGTAGGGCGAGTAGCGGATGTCGACGCGGTAGCTCCCGGGTCGCTTGAGCGGCGAGCGTGATCGTGCTCTCGGTCAGCTTCTCGACCTGGGGGTGCGCGGGCCCGGTGACGATCGGCGTCGGCGAGGGGACGGCGAAGACGGTGATGTGCGCCGAGCGGAAGACGGCCGGCAAGCCGGAGCGTCCGCTCCGCAGGAGCGTCGCCTCGGCGTTGGCGCTGTAGTCGGGCGTCGCGTCGGTCAGCACGACGTAGCGCACGCTCAGGCTCTGCAGCCACTTCAGGTACGAGGCCCGCGTGAGGTGGTCGTAGAGGACCTCGTTCTGGGGGAAGTCGTCCTGCCGGAACCAGCCGCGCACGATCGGGATCCCGGCCTGGGCGATGTAGACGGCCTCCCAGTGGTCGGCGGTGCCGACCGCCTCGACCCGGTAGTTCGGGCTCAGCGAGTGGTGGAGGAAGCCGATCGCGGGCCGCCAGTAGGCGGCCGAGGCCGACGGGTCGTTGGAGCTGCGGAAGAGGCTGAAGGCGAGCGGGGAGAGGTTCCAGGCGAGCGGCGAGCGCGAGAGCGGCGACCGCGACCGGCAGCGGCCGCCAGCGGCGCAGCGACAGGTCGAGGACCGCGATCGGCACCGCGGCGTAGCGGAGCCGGACGACGTTCCCGCCGAGGTTCGACGGGATCGAGGTAGGCGAGGAGGCAGATCGCGCCGTAGGCGAGGAAGAGCACGTGCAGGATCCGAGCCCGTTCGACCCGCCAGGTGAGGGCGACGCCGAGCGCCGCAGAAGACGAGCGCGGCGACCAGCTCGCTGGCGGGGAACGGATAGCGGCCGGGGTCGGGGAAGAGCCGCCAGATCACGAGCCCGACCGCGCAGATCGAGGCCGCGATCATCGCCGGCTTCATCGATCTCGCGCCGCGCTGCGCGAGACGCCGGCCGCGGCGAGCACGACGAGCAGGAAGAGGAAGGCGAGCGGGCTCGCGGCGAACGAGAGCGCCGCCAGCAACGAGAACCAGACCAGCCGCCGCCGCGCGATCGCGACGAGCGCGGTGAGCGCGAAGGCGAGGCCCGAGGCCGTAGGGGAACGCGGCGGTGACGACCGAGGCGGCGGCGACGACGGCGAAGAAGCGGGTCGCCCAGACGGTCGCCTCGCCCCACGTCTGCCGGATCACGAGCGTGAAGGCGGCGGCCGACGCGGCGACGCTCAGCACGGCGAGCAGCCTGATCCCGACGAGCGCGGCGAGCGGGTAGTAGATCAGGCTGTAGCCGACGAACGTGTAGCGCCCGGCGTACCAGTAGTTCGTCCAGAGCGCGAAGCCGTGCTTGAGGTAGACGTCGAGCTGGAAGACGTGTGCCGGGAAGTCGGTGCCCGGCGGGCCGACCCAGGCGATCAGGGCTGCCAGCGACCCCGCGAGGGCCGCGTTCGCGAGTGTCTGGCTGGATCGGAGGCTCGTCAACGACATCTCTGCTCCGGGTGCTTGCCCAAGGGCACCCACCCGCAATCCTATGCACCGGCGGGAGGGTCCCGCGACTCCCTCCGTGACCGTCGAGAACAGCCGTTTCAACGACGCTACGGGTCGAGCGAGTAGCGCAGGAAGAGATGATCGAGGTCGCGCCGGACGGCGAGCAGGCGGGCTCCGAGCGGCCCGCCGGCGAGCAGGTCGGCTCCCTCGACGAGCCCGAGCCGGAGGTCGGAGCCGGGCCGCCCGGCGAGGAGGGGGGAGACGGTCAGGAAGAGCTCGTCGACGAGCCCGGCGGCGAGCAGCGGGCCGATCGAACGCGGGCCGCCCTCGGAGAGGATCAGCGCGTGCCCGCGGGCGTGCAGCGCGGCGACGGCGCGGGCCGGATCGAGGCGGGGGCCGGCCCCGAGCGGGACGACGGTCGTCGCGGCCGGCAGCGCGGCGAGTCGCGCGGCGCCCTCGTCGGTCGTCAGCACGAGCGCTCCCGATTGGAAGGCCGGGTGGCCCGGGTCGAGCCGGCCGCTCCCGGAGAGGACGACGATCTCGGGCCCCGGTGGCCGGCCGAGCCGAAGCCGCAGCTCCGCGAAGGCGGCGGCCGCCTCGGGACAGGCCTGCTCTGGCGTCCAGACCGAGCGCGGCGAGGCGGCGAGCGTCCCGGACCCGATCACGAGCGCGTCCGCGCAGGCGCGCAGCAGGCCCATCACGAACCGGTCGGCAGCTGCTGCCGGCGGCGATCAGCTTGTTCGAGGAGGGGAGCGACGGGATCGCGACGACGCCGTCGATCGTTGCCACGAAGTTCGCGAAGAGCCGCGGCGGCTCGAAGCCGAGCGTGCCGCCGTAGGCCGCCGCGAGCTCGCCGGGCAGCTCGAAGGCGGGGAGCCCGGCCGCCTCGTAGAGCACCTCCAGCGCCGGCAGGCTCACCGGCCGCCCCCGGCCGGGGCTGTACGGCGACCGGGCAGGCGGAGGTCGGTCACGCCCAGCCGTAGACCGGCACGATCGCGCCCGTGACCGCGGCGGCGGCGTCGCTGAGCAGGAAGCTCACCACCGCCGCGAGCTCGGCGGGCGCGACAGCGTTCCGCAGCTGCTCGGCCGTCATCGTCGCGCGGTTCGCCGGCGTGTCGATCAGCGACGGCAGGACGGCGTTCACCCGGACCCGGTTGTGCTTCAGCTCGGCGGCCAGCACCTCCGTCAGACGCACGACTGCGGTCTTCGCGACCGCGTAGGCGGCCGCCCCGGCCCCGCCCGTCAGCGCCGAGCGAGAGGCGACGTTGACGATCGCGCCGCCCTCGGGCAGGAAGCGGGCGGCTGCGCGGCACGACCACCAGGCGGTGCCGAGGTTGAGGTCGGCGACGCGCCGGAGCAGCTCGGGCTCGGAGTCGGCGACCGTCCCGGCGTCGAAGCCGCCGGCCGCGTTCACGACCCAGCGGGGGGTGGCTCCGGCCGCCATCAGCCGCTCCCAGAGCGCGTCGACCTCGGGGGCCGAGGTGAGGTCGACCTGCTCGCGGCTCGGGCCGCCCGGCGCCGCCTCGTCGGGGTGGCGTTCGGCGGCGACCACGCGGTCGCCCCGCGCGAGCAGTGCCTCGACGAGCGCCGATCCGAGCGCTCCTCCGCCGCCGCAGACGAGCGCGACGTCGGCCATCGGCTAGTGCATCCGTCCGCAATTACGGCCCGCTCCCGGCGGCGTCTCGCCGCCCGCAGCCACGAACGCCGAGCCACACGCCGGATACCAGACCGGACTTGCGGACGGATGCACTAGCGGCTGCCGCGGACTTCGAGCAGGAACTCGCGCCGCAGCTCCGGGTCGTCGAAGGCGCCTCGCCAGAACGTCGTGACGGTCCTCGAGTGCTCCTCGACGCCGCGCATCTTCGTGCAGAGGTGCAGCGCGTCGAGGTGGACGGCGACCCCGCGCGGAGCGATCAGCGAGACGAGCCCGTCCGCGACCTGCTCGCCCAGGCGCTCCTGCACCGTGAACCGGCGGGCGAAGAGGCGCACGAGCCGGGTCAGCTTCGAGATGCCGATGATCCGCTCGTCGGCGATGTAGCCGATGTGGGCGACGCCGAAGAACGGCAGCGCGTGGTGCTCGCAGAGGCACTGGAAGTCGATCGGCCCTTCGATGATCTGGCTGAGGTGCGACTCGGGCCGGCCGTTGCCCTCGGCCGGAAAGGAGGTCATGAGCTTCCCGTCGCCGTCATATCCGGACGTCGCGTCGTAGAGCGCCTGCAGGTACCGCTCGGGGGTCGCCCGGGTGCCGGCGGAGTTCAGATCCATTCCGAACGCCTCGAAGATGTCGGCGATCGAGTCGCGGAAGCGAGCCCAGTCCTCGGGTGAGATCGTGCGCTGCGGCAGGTCGAACCAGGAGCTGCGGCTGTCCGGGGAGCCGTGGGCCGCGGAGCCTAGCTCGATCACGTTGTCGGGCTCCTCGCCGATTGCGGCTCGTTCTTCCATTGCGTGCTCCTTCCCCTGCCTGCGTCGAACGGTTTGACGGTCAGTCCCGGCTGCGACGACGACGCCGCCGACGCTCCCCCCGGAGCCTCCATGCTACGCACGGGCCAGCAGCTCGCGCCGCAGCTCGAGCGGGACGAGCGAGATCCCGCAGGCGAGGACGAGCCAGAGGTAGCCCCCGGGGCTTCCCAGGAGCAGGCACGCGCCGAGCGCGGCGAGCTGGGTCGAGAGGCCGTAGTTCGCGAGGACGGCGAGCGTGGCGCGGTCGTGGTAGGCGAGCCGGGCGGCCGGGCCCGCGTCGAGCCGCTCCAGGCGCCGCTCGACGAACCACTCGACGAGCCGGTCCTGCGGTGCGTAGACGGCGTCGTAGACGCGGCCGAGGACGGCGGCGCCGGGGCTCGTCGCGGCCGGGCGGGCCTCGGGCGCCTCGCCGCGCTCGCGGCGGTAGAGCCGCTCGAGGTTGAAGTCGACGCTGAGGACGAGGGTCAGCACGCAGAACGCGACCGCCGCGAGCCACCAGCGGCCGGTCGTATGGCCGAGCGCGGCGAAGAGGGCGGCGTCGACCAGCAGGTCCGACTCGGAGTCGAGGTAGCGGCCGAGCACCGAGACGCGGCCCGCGGCGCGGGCGAGTTGCCCGTCGGCGTTGTCGAGCAGGGTCTTCAGCTGGAGGACGACCGCCGCAACCACGAGGTGCCCGTGCCAGAGCTCGAACGCCGCCGTCAGGCCGGCGGCGGTGGCCGCGAGAACGACCGCCGGCGGCGGCACGCGGAGCGGCAGCAGCACCCTGACGACCAGGTGCGCGAGCGGGCGGAAGACGAGCTCGCAGAGCACCTCGAAGGAGGGCCGCTGCTTCCGCGAGGCGGCCAGCGAGGGCCGCAAGGGGTCAGACCCCTTCATGAACTGCGGCGGAGCCACGGGGGTCGATCGTAGACGGGCATACTCGTTCCGTGGCCGTTCCGGACGGGTGGAGTGAGGTGGAGGGGGCGCTCGAGCGCGAGTTCGTCTTCGAGGGGTTCGCGGCGGCGATCGACTTCGTCAACCGCGTCGCGGAGCTCGCCGAGGCCGAGAACCACCATCCGGACATCGCCGTCTCCTACCGCCGCGTCACCCTCCGCTGGCGGACGCACAGCGCCGCCGCGATCACCGACCGCGACCGTGAGCTGGCCGCCCGGTCGGCGGCGCTCGCCTAACCGCTCAGCCGCTCCCTTTCCTTCCGCTCGGCCGCCTCGCTCCGCCTGGCCCAACGCCACACGAGCCAGACCACGACGATCGCGAGCACGAGCGGCCCGACCGCGACAAGCAGGAAGAAGCCCTCCTGCGCGGTCAGCGCCACCGGCAGCGGGCTCACCGCCTCAGAACGGCGAGCCGCTTTCGCCCATCAGCTCGTCGAGCGTGCTGAGGTCGAAGTCGCGCGCCGAGCCGCCCCCGACCGCCACGACCGCCCGTGCGGTGACCATGTGGTAGAGGATCAGGAGCTGGACGACGGCGAGGGAATCGGAGCGGTGGAGGTCGGTGCCGATCGTGAACTCGCCGAGCCGCTCCTGGCGCAGGTGGCGGGCGAAGTGCATCTTCTCCCAGATCGCCTCCTCGATCGTCGAGGCGCGGTCCGGCGGCAGGCGCCCCGGGACGTACAGCTCCTGGGCTCCCTGCAGCTCGTTCAGGACGATCCCGTCCTCGTCGCTCTCGCTCACGACTCCGGTCAGGTCGGGGTGCGGCAGCGTGTCGCAGAGCGTGAGCCGGCAGTCGAGGTGCTCCTGGTCCTCGGTCTCCCCCGGCTGGAAGGAGACGACGATGTCGGCGTGGTGGCGCTGCGGGCGGATGTACCGCTCCGAGTCGGGCTCGCGCCGGTCGAGCTCCGAGAGCACCTGGTCGGTCGTGTAGCCGCGCCGCGAGCAGTCGCGCTGCACCTTCCAGTGGCGGCGCAGCTCCTCGGGCGGATCGAGGTACACGCGCACGTCGAAGCTGTCTGCGAGCTGGCGGTTGTAGAAGCCGAGCAGCCCCTCGCAGACGAGGAAGCGCCCCGGCTCGAAGTACTCGGGAGCCCCGAACGTCCCGTCGGTGTGCTGGTAGACGGGCTTCATGATCGGCTCTTTCTTCCTCAGGTGCTCGAGGTGCTGGGCCAGGATGTCGAGGTGGTTGCACTCGGGATCGAGCGGCGTGATGTTCCGCTCGGCGCGCTGCCGCCGGTCGTAGCGGTGGTAGTCGTCGGTGCAGAAGTGCGTCACCTGCTCCTCGCCGAGCACGCGGACGAGGCCGCGGGTGATCGTCGTCTTCCCGGACCCCGAGTCGCCGACGATGCCGAGCATCACGGGACGGGGCATCAGCGGCCACCAGCCATGGGTGAAGACTAGTCGGAGCTGAACGTAGAGATCAAATGTTTCTTTTGAAGCTTTGCATAGAGAAGAGGAAATGAATCGTCTGGTTGTCCCTCGCCGCTTCCCCGCGGCCCCGCCCTGTGGACGAGAAAGCGCGAAGCCGGCACACACAAGGTGCGAAGTCGGCACACACGCGGAGACCCGGGCGCACTAGAATCGGCAGTGAGGGTGGCGGGTCGGCTTCCCCACCCAGGGTGGGGGGTCGACGGCGGGTCGGCCGTGTTCGCCGTGCCAGGATGCGCCGGGCGCGTTCTCCCGGCGGCTCTCAGAGCCGCGCCGCGAGCGAGCGGAACGCGGCGGCCGGATCGGCGGCGCCGAAGACGCTCGAGCCGGCGACGAAGACGTCGACGCCCGCATCGCGCGCCTCGTCGATCGTCTCGAGCGAGATGCCGCCGTCGATTTCGAGCACGACCTCCGGAGGGAGCAGCTCTCCGAGGCGAACCAGGCGCTCCGTCGAGGCCGGGATGTAGTGCTGCCCGCCCCAGCCGGGATTGACGCTCATCAGCAGGCAGAGGTCGATGATCCCGGCCACCGGCTCGACCGTCTCCACCGGCGTGCCGGGGTTGATCACGACACCCGCGGCGCAGCCCGCCTCGCGGATCATCTGCAGCGCGTAGTGGATGTGCGGGGTTGCCTCGGGGTGGACGGTGATGATGTCGGCGCCTGCCCTGGCGAACGCCTCGATCTGGCGCTCGGGCCGCTCGATCATCAGGTGGCAGTCGAGGATCCCGCCGCGGCCCTTGACGAGGTCGCGGATCGCCGCGACGATCAGCGGCCCGATCGTGATCGGCGGGACGAAGTGCCCGTCCATCACGTCCACGTGCACGATCCGCGCACCCGCGTCCATCACGGTCGTCACCTGCTCGCCGAGGCGCGAGAAGTCCGACGCGAGCAGCGACGGGGCGATCTCGCCGCGCGGGATCTCGAACGCCGTCACTCGCGCCCCTCGAACGCGCGCCGCCCCTCGGTGCCGTAGGCGAAGGCGAGGAACTGCTCGACCGCCGGCCGGGGCGGCACGGTCGCCGAGTGCAGCGCGTACCACTCGCGGTGGGGAAGCCCGCCGCGCACGTGGATCTCCTCCAGCGTCCCCGCGCGCAGCTCGTGCTCGACCGCGACGCGGGACTGGAGCGAGACCCCGAGCCCGAGCCGGACGGCCTCCTTGATCGCCCCGTTCGAGCCGAGCGTCAGCGTTTGCGGGCGCAGGTCGTGGTCGCTGAGGAACTCCATCACGAGTTGCCGCGTCCCCGACCCCGGCTCCCGCATCAGCCAGACGCGATCGGCGAGCTCGTCGGGGCGCACCGACCCGGAGGAGGCGAGCACGTCTCCCGGCGCCGCGATCAGCGACGATCTCGTTGGCGAGAAACGCGCGCCCGGCGATCCGCTCGTCCTCGGGCGGTCGCCCCGCGATCGCGACGTCGGCCTCGTGCTCGAAGACCCGGTCGAAGAGCGAGGCGCGGTTGACGACCTCGAGGGCGAGGTTGATCTCGGGGTGGAGCCCGCTGAAGGCGCGCAGGAGCGAGGGGACGACGAACTCGGCGGCGGTCGCGACCGCGACGATCCGCAGGCTGCGCATCGCGACGTCCGCCGCCTCGCGCGCGGCCATCCGCCCCTGCTCGATCAGCCCGAGCACGTCCGCGGCGTACGGCCGGAAGGCGCTCCCAGCGGCGGTCAGCCCGACCCCGCGCCCGACGCGCTCGGTCAGGTCGACCCCGAGCTCGCGCGAGAGGGCGGAGACGGCGGCGGAGATCGAGGGCTGGGTCACGTACAGCTTCTCGGCGGCCGCCGAGACGGACCCTTCCCGTGCGACGGCGAGGAAGCTCGAGAGCTGGTTGAGGGTGACGGCCATAACGGAAAGACTATAGAAGCATGACGACTTTTCGATTGGCAGCGATGCTCGGGGAGGGTAGCCTAGCGAAGAGCGCAAGCTCCCTCGCGGAATCGTGCGGGCTGGGCGAGAATGCGCGGGATTCCACGAGCGAGGGAGAGGGAGAAGCGATGCCACTTGCGACATTGCGTCAGGTGCTCGACGAGGCCGCCCGGGGCGGCTACGGCGTCGGCGCGTTCAACGTCAACAACATGGAGCAGCTCCAGGGCATCGTCGACGCGGCGGTCGAGACGGCCTCCCCGGTGATCGTTCAGGCCTCGCGCGGCGCGATCGCCTACGCGGGCCCGAACTACCTGCGCCACCTGATCATGGCGGCCGCCGAGAGCGCGCCCGGGATTCCGATCGTCCTCCACCTCGACCACGGCGACAGGCCGGAGACCTGCCTGATGGCGATCGAGCTCGGCTTCACGAGCGTGATGATGGACGGCTCGCTGCTCGCCGACGGCAAGACCCCCTCCGACTACGACTACAACGTCCGCGTCACCCGCGAGGTCGCCGAGGCCGCGCACGCCAAGGGCGTCAGCGTCGAGGGGGAGCTCGGCACGCTGGGCGGGATCGAGGACGGCCACGGCTCCGGCGAGGTGCACCTGACCGATCCCGATCAGGCGGTGGACTTCGTCGAGCGGACCGGCGTCGACGCGCTCGCGGTCGCGATCGGCACGAGCCACGGCGCCTACAAGTTCACGAAGAAGCCCGACGGCGAGGTGCTCGCGATGCACCTGATCGAGGAGATCCACACCAAGCTGCCCGAAACACACATGGTCATGCACGGCTCCTCGAGCGTCCCCGAGTCGCTCGTCGACCGGATCAACGCCGCCGGCGGGAAGCTCGAGGCGACCTTCGGCGTCCCGGTCGCGGAGATCCAGCAGGGGATCCGCCATGGCGTGCGCAAGGTGAACGTCGACACCGACGGCCGGCTCGCGATCACCGCGGCACTGCGCGAGTCGCTGAACGCCCACCCCTCCGAGTTCGACCCGCGCGCCTTCTTCAAGCCGGCGCGTCAGGCGATGAAGGAGGTGGTCGCCGAGCGGATGACCCAGTTCGGCTCGGCCGGCCACGCCGGCGACTACGAGGTGCTGCCGCTCGTCGGAGATGGCGAAGCGGTATGCCGGGAGCCCCGTCGGTGCCTGAGCCGGGAGCATCGACCAGCTCAGCATCAACACGATCCGGACGCTGACCGTCGACGCCGTCCAGGCGGCGCAGTCCGGCCATCCGGGGGCGCCGCTCGGGCTCGCCCCGGCCGCGTACCTGCTCTACACGCGGATCATGAGGCACAACCCCGCCGATCCGCACTGGCCCGACCGCGACCGCCTCGTGCTCTCGGCGGGTCACGCCTCGATGCTCCTCTACGCGAGCCTGCACCTCTCGGGCTACGACCTCCCGCTCGACCAGATCAAGCAGTTCCGCCAGCTCGGCTCGGAGACGCCCGGCCATCCCGAGTACCGCGACACGCCGGGCGTCGAGACGACGACCGGGCCCGCTCGGCCAGGGGTTCGGAAACGGCGTCGGGATGGCGATGGCGGAGCGGTTCCTGCGCGAGAAGTTCGGCGCGGAGGTCTGCGACCACCGCATCTTCGCGCATCTGCTCCGACGGCGACCTGATGGAGGGAGTCGCCTCGGAGGCGGCGTCGCTCGCCGGCCACCTCGGGCTCGGCCGCCTCGTCTACCTCTACGACGACAACGAGATCACGATCGACGGGCCGACCAGCCTGTCGTTCTCGACCGAGGACGTCGAGAAGCGCTTCCAGGCCTACGGCTGGCACACGCTGCTCGTCGAGGACGGCAACGACCTCGACGCGATCGAGGCCGCGCTCCGCGCCGGGATCGCCGAGGAGGAGCGCCCGACGCTGATCCGCCTGCGGACCGTGATCGGGTACGGCTCGCCGCGCGCGGGCACGAGGAACGCGCACAGCGACCCGTTCCCCGAGGAGGACGTGCGGGCGACGAAGGAGGCGCTCGGCTGGGATCCCGACGCGCGGTTCCTCGTCCCCGACGAGGTCTACGCGCACTGGCGCGACGCGACCGTCGAGCGCGGCGCCGCGCTCCAGGCCGACTGGGACGAGCGGTTCCGGGCCTGGGCAGCCGGGCGCCCCGAGCTCGCGGCCGAGTGGGCCGACGCCTGGGCAGGCCGGCCGCTGCCCGGGGTCGCCGCGGCGCTGCCCGAGTTCGAGGCGGGCGGCTCGATCTCGACCCGCAAGTCGGCGAGCGAGGTGATGCAGGCCTTCGGTCCGTATCGTGCCGACGATGGTCGGCGGCGCGGCCGACCTGATCCACTCGACCTTCACCTCGTTCGCCGGCGAGCCCGACTACAGCGCCGCGCACTCGAGCCGGAACGTCGCCTGGGGCGTCCGCGAGCACGGGATGGGCGCCGCCGTCAACGGCCTCGCGCTCCACGGCGGGATCGTGAAGCCGTTCTGCTCGACCTTCTTCGTCTTCACCGACTACATGCGCCCGCCGATCCGGCTCTGCGGCGCTGATGAAGCTCGACGCCGTCTGGATCTTCAGCCACGACTCGGTTGCGGTGGGCGAGGACGGCCCGACCCACCAGCCGGTCGAGCATCTGGCGGCGATGCGCGCGATCCCGAGCCTGACCGTGATCCGGCCCGCCGACGCGAACGAGGCCTCGGAGGCGTGGGGCGCGATCCTCGAGGATCTCCACGGGCCCCGTCTGCCTGGTGCTCTCGCGCCAGAACGTGACCGACGCTCGACCGCAGCGTGCTCGCGCCCGCGTCGGGCCTGCGCCGGGGCGCCTACGTGCTCGCGGACGTCGACTCGCCCGACGTGGTCCTGGTCGCGACCGGAGCCGAGGTCGGAACCGCGCTCGGCGCCCGCGACCTGCTCGCCGGGAAGGGCATCCGGGCGCGCGTCGTCTCGATGCCGAGCTGGGAGCTCTTCGAGGCGCAGACCGCCGCCTACCGCGACGAGGTGCTGGCCGCCGGACGTGCCGAAGATCTCGGTCGAGGCCGGCGCGACGTTCGGCTGGGCGCGCTGGGTCGACGCCTCGATCGGGATCGACACGTTCGGCGCCTCCGGCAAGGGCCCGCAGGTGCTCGAGCACTTCGGGATCAGCCCCGCTGGGGTCGCCGAGCGCGTCGAGGCGCTGGTCGCCGAGCTCGCGCAGGCGTAGATGCCGCCGGCCACGCCGAAGTCGCAGATCGACCGCCGCCGCACTCGCCGAGGGCTTCCTCGCGCCACCCGGGCACTTCTGCTTGCCGTGCGCGCCCGGGGCCGGGCCCGGGTGGGCGGCTAGCGGTGCGCGTCAGGGTCGGCTTCACGCCGGGCGAGCAGGTCTCGGCGCCGGTCGGGATCGTGATCGACGTCCTGCGGGCCACCTCGACGATCTGCCAGGCGCTCGCCGCCGGCTACGAGAGCGTCACCTGCGTCGGCGAGATCGAGGATGCCCGCGCGCTCGCCGGCGAGGGCGTCGCGCTCGCCGGGGAGCGGCACAACGTCAGGATCGAGGGCTTCGACTTCGGCAACTCCCCGCGCGAGCTCGCGGCCGGCGGGCACCCCGCGACGAGGCTCGTCCTGACGACCACGAACGGCACCCGTCTCCTGCTCGCCGCGGCCGAGCGCTGTGAGACCGTGCTCGTCGCCTCGCTCCTGAACCTCGCCGCCGCCGTCGAGGCCGCGCGTGTCGCGGGCGGGGACGTCGCCGTCCTCTGCGCCGGGGTCGAGGGCGACTTCGCGATCGACGACGCGTACGTCGCCGGCCGGATCGTCGCCGCCCTCGGCGGCAGCGCCCGACGACGCCGCCATCGCCGCGATGCGCCTCGCCGCCGCCTTCGGCTCGGCCGAGGAAGGCATCGGCTGCGGCGCCAGCGCCGACAACATCCGCCGGGCCGGCCTCGACGAGGACATCCCGTGGTGCGCGCGGGAGAGTGTCCTCGACCTGGTGCCGCGCGTGGTCGAGCGGTCGCCGAAATCGGTCACGGTCGCCTGAGCGTTCCCGCAGATGCGGGCAAGTCCGTCTCACCGCGTCCGCATCGCCGTATCGGTCGGCCCGGCGGCGACTGCTGACGCACACCTTCGTCCTCCCAGGAGGGGCAAGCGCAGCCGCGGACGGCTCTCGGGCTCGCGCTGCCTACCCGGGCTTCGCGAAGCAGAACCGCGCGGGGCGATCGCCGCGCAGAAGGCGGTAGAAGTACTCCCTTAGCGGCACGAAGATGATGTTCCCGTCGTGGCAGATCGGGACGCAGATCCCGTACTGATGGTGGAACGGGTCGTTGTCGCCGCCTTGCTGGTCGTAATTGTCACCCTTGCGGCAGCCGCCCTGGTTGCCGCAGCCGTCCGGGTGATCGTCGCCGTTCCAGTTGCCGTTGCATTCGCCGTTTGTGTTGCCGCCGTCCCCCTTCTTACCGTCGAACGTGCCGGAGCCGCCGTTGGGGTTGTTGCCGTTGCTCGTGGTGACGATGTGCTCGACGTTGCTACCGAAGGTGTGGAGCGAGCTGGACGCATAGCCGAACGCGCCACCGACGCCGAGCAGGACGGCGAAGACGAAAGTGGCGGCACCGACAACGGCAAACCGCCACACCGGGATGCGCCCGCGTTGCGCAGCGCGGACGGGAACCCGAGCGGCGAGCATCCGGACGAACTCCTCGTTGGCCTGCGGCCGTGCGGCACCGAGTCGGCGCTCGAGCTCGCGGTCGTAGTTTCTTCCCCGGATTCTCATAGCACCGCTACTACCGTCCCAGGGGGTCGAACCCTTACAGATCGGCTCAGCCGCCGGCTGCGACGACGTCGGCGATCTCGGGGCTCTGGGGATTGAGCGCCTTTGCGCGGGCGAGAGCGGCGCGGTGCTCGGTGCCGGTCGTTGCGGCCGCGATCTCGAACCAGGTCTCCCAGTCGCCCGGGTCGTCGGCCGCAGCCTGCCGGAGCGTCGCGAGCCCGGAGCGCTTCGAGCCCGAGATGATCTGGCCCATACCGCGATCGAGAAGCGCCTGCACCGACCAGGGTGCCCAGCTGCGTGCTTTTGCGGCCTCGGCGACCGCTTTGCTGCCGTTTCCGTTCAGCACCGCGCTATTGCTGCGAGCCAGCGCGATGTTCCCGATCAGCCCTACGAGCGCGATCATTCCGGCTACCGCGGCAGCGGCGCCGATGGCGACCCGGTACGGGCGACCGAGCGGTGCCGGTCGCGGATCGTCGCCCCGTGCGGCGGCGAGGAGGGCCGCGCCGATGAAGAGCGCGAGCAGCGTCACGGCGGGCACCTCCCAGTCCCAGTCGACGCCGGCGTGGACGAGGAAGGCAACGTAGCCGCCGAGCGCGGGCGCGACGAGCGGGCTCCGCCGGGCGCGCACTGCCGCGATCAGCGGCACACCGAGCAGCGCGACCAGCAGGAGGAACCCGGCGATGCCGAGCTCGGCAAGCGTCTCGAGGTAGAGGTTGTGGGCATCCTCGACGAAGGAGGCGGTCGTCCGGTGGGCGAGCCACCAGCGCCCGAAGCCGCCGGCGCCCGTTCCGACCGCCGGGTGGGCGCTGAACTCGTGCCAGGCGGCGTGCCAGAGCACGATCCGCCCGTTGTTCGAGAGCGACAGGAGCCGGCCGTTCAGGTTCGTGCCGGTTGTCGAACCCGAGACGAACGAGTCGTAGCCGTGCCGGGCGATCGTGATCGGGGATCCGTACTCGGCGAGCGCTCCGGCGAGCGCAGCGATGGCGACGGCAACGACAACGGCGGCGAAGGCGAGCCGCAGTGGCTGCGCGACCTCGATCCGCGACAGGGCGAGCACGTACACGACCGCCCCGGCCGCCTGCCCGACGAGCAGCAGCAGCAGCTCGAGGGCGAACCTGCGGCCGTCGTGACTCGCGGAGGCCAGCGTGACGCCGCGGTGGGTCAACCCGGGCGCGTGCGAGGCCAGCAGGACGCTCGCGGCGGGAGCGGCTCCGAGCAGGATCAACGCCGAGATCAGCCGCAAGCGCAACGGGCTGAAGGCGAACATGACGACCGCGCCCGCGGCGACCGCGAACCACGCTCCTCGGCTGAACGTGAAGTAGCAGGCCGGCGCGAGCACCACCGCCGACGTCGCAGTCAGCACTCGCAGGGCCGCGCCTCGCCCGAGGGCAGCGACGCCGAGTGCGACCAGGAGCGCAATCGCAGCAAAGATTCCGAGCGCGTTCCAGTAGCCGACCGGCTCGAAGAGCCGGTAGTCGCTCGAGTCGAAGCCGCTGAAATGCGTCGGGAAGATGCGGGTTGCCAGCCCGTAGGCGCAGACGCCGGCGGCGCCGAGCACGAGCCCGCTGAGCCAGCGGGTGATGTCGCGGCGGCGGAGCACAACGAGGGCCCCTGCGACACCGGTGAGGTAGACAAGCGAGCGGAACCCCTCGTTCACCGCCTCGCCGGCCGAGCCTGCCCACACGGCCGAGAGGAAGGTGAAGAGGCACATCGAGCCGGCAGTCCCCAGCCAGCAGACGTCGAGCGGCCCCCAGCGGGGAGCGACGAGGCTGACGCCGATCAGCGTCGCCCAGGCGAACGCGAGCCCGGTCCAGCCGAACGAGGTGGCGAAGAAGCCTCCCTTCGCCGCGCCCACGCCGGCGACTGCGATCAGCGGCAGGAGCAGCGCGGCCAGCGATCTCCAGCTCCACGAGCGAGGTGCGGCGACCGGGTGGGACTGTGCCAACGCTTCGAAGCTCACTCGGCGGTCCTCACGGGACGCTCGTGCTCGACGGCGCGCGGAGGGAGACTGGGCTGCTCGAGGGCGTCGCGGAGGAGGCCGAGCATCCGATGCAGCGCAACCTCGACCGCGTTCGTCCGCATCCCGACCACCTCGCCGATCTGCCGCGCCGTTAGATCGGCCCCGTAGCGGAGCGCCAGCAGCTCGCGGTCGCGACCGGAGAGCGTCGCGACCGCGCGCTGCAGGTCGATCCGAGCTGCCGCATCCGAGGCCAGCTCACCCGGCGCCGCGCTTTCGGGCGCATTGCCGGCGGCCGGCACGTTTCGCGCGAAGTGCTCGCTCACGCAGCGGGACGCGATCCCCACCAGCCACGCCGCGGGGTCGCCGCGCCGCTCGTCGAAGGTATGGCGGTAGCGCAGGGCGCGCTCCAATGTCGCCGACGTGACGTCCTCGGCATCGGCACCGTCCCCCATCCGGTAGGCAACGTAGGAGTAGACCCGTCGGATCAGAGGCTGCGGGTTCTCGAAGGGATCACGGTGCGCCATTTGGCTCTTTTCGCCGCGAGATGTTCGACGCTACATGATGTCGGCTCGTTCTCTACAGGAGGAAGGACGGAAAGGACATGCGCGTCGCACTGGTTCACGACTACCTCACCCAGCGCGGCGGAGCCGAGCGGGTCGTGCTCTCGCTCACCCGCGCGTTTCCCGAGGCGTCTCTCTACACCTCGCTTTACGATCCCGAGGGGACGTTCCCCGAGTTCGACGCGGTCGAGGTGCGGACGTTGCCGATCGACCGGATCACGCCCCTGCGGCGCCATCATCGGGCCGCGCTGCCGCTTCTGGCTCCGTCGTTTTCGCACTTGCGGATCGAGGCGGATGTGGTCGTCTGCAGCTCGAGTGGCTGGGCGCACGGGACGCACGTCGAGGGCAGGAAGATCGTGTACTGCTACACGCCGGCGAGGTGGCTCTACCAGCCGGACCGCTACCTACGCGGGCGCGGCCCTGGAGTGAGGGCTGTGGCTCGAGCGCTGCAGGCGCCGCTGAAGCGCTGGGACCGGCTGGCTGCTGCATCGGCGGACCGCTACATCGGGATCTCCACCGTCGTCGTCGAGCGGATACGGCTGGCCTACGGCAGAGAGGCCGAGCTCGTGCCGCCGCCGCCGACGCTGCTGCCTGATGGCCCGTCGAAGGCGATTGACGGGCTCGCGCCGGGCTTTGTCCTCTGCGTCTCACGCCTGCTCCCGTACAAGAACGTCGACGCGGTCGTCGAGGCGTTTGCGAGCCTGCCCGGGGAGCGGCTCGTGATCGCAGGCGGCGGCCCCGAGGAGCAGTCGCTGCGAGCGCTCGCCGGCTCGAATGTGACCTTCGCCGGCCGGGTCTCGGACGCCGAGCTGCGCTGGCTGTACGCGAGCTGCCGCCTGCTCGTGGCTGCCTCCCACGAGGATTTCGGGTTGACCCCGCTCGAGGCTGCTTGCTTCGGTAAGCCTACGGCAGCGCTGCGCTGGGGCGGCTACCTCGACACGATCGAAGAAGGTCTGACCGGGATCCTCTTCGACGAGCCCTCGCCGGGCGAGATCGCTGCTGCGATTCGCCGCGGGCTCGAGGCGCGCTGGCGCGGGCTCGCGATCGCTGAGGTGGCGCAGCGTTTCTCGGAGAGCAGGTTCATCGCGCGCTTGCGGGAGATCGCTTGCGAAGCGGCCGCCGCATGATCCTGCCGTCGAGCGCGTCCCGCTGTGGCGGTCTAGGGTGAGTCCGTACCTTCACGCCTTCCGGCTCGAGCAAGCTCCGAGAATGACTGATCCTGATGCCTGCAAACGCACCTAGCGGCGACGACCGGGATGGCCCGGAGTCTCCGGGCGGTCGCACGCCGACCGTCGGTGTGGTTGCGCCCGCTGCGGTTGCGGGAAGACTGATCGCAGTCCTCCAGCGGGACGGCCTGCATGCGGTCGCCTCGAGTCCGGCCCGCCGGTCGCGAACCTTCGATGTGCTGATAGTCGCCGTCGAGTCGCCGTCGAGTGCCCGGAGTGATCTTCGTCTCGCCGCGGACCGGCATCCCTCGGCTCACCTCGTTCTCGTGGCAGGTAGCGCGACCCACGCCGAGGCTCGGCAGCTACTCGTCGACAACGTGTCCGGGCTCGTGCTCGAGCGGCACTCCGAGGCGACACTTGCTCTTACCGCCCGCGCGGTTGCTGCCGGCCAGATCTCCTATCCGGCAGAGCTCATGCCGACCCAGCTGAGGACGGCTCTCTCGAACCGGGAGAAGCAGATCCTCGCCATGGTCGTCATGGGCTTCAGCAACGCCGAGATCGCGACCAAGCTGCACGTCTCCGAGAGCACGGTCAAGAGCCATCTGTACTCGGCCTTCTCGACGATCGGCGTGCGGTCGCGCAAAGAAGCAGTCGCGTTGATCCTCGACCCGAACGCCGGCTTCGGGACGGGCATCCTCGCAATCACCGACTCGGGCCTGAGCGAGGAGCGCGAGGCTTGACGGGTGCCGACGAGCAGGCAAAGTATGGCGATCGTGGTGGTAGGAAAACTCTCACGGGAGGACATCCTCTCGGCGCGCCCGACGGTGCCGGACCACGTCGTCTACCGCGAGTTCGTCAACGAGACCGTTGTCCTGAACCTCGAGACCGGGACCTACCACGGCCTCAATCCCACCGGGGGTAAGATGCTCGAGAGCCTCGGAGCTGCCGCGACCGTTCAGGAGGCCGCCGCAGTCCTGGCCGCCCATTACGAGCGGCCGCAGCCGGAGATCGAAGATGACCTCTGCGAGTTCTGCCTCGATCTCAACGACCGCGGCCTGGTCGAGCTGAGCCATGGTTGACGGACGAGGAGCGGCCGCCGTTCGGAAGGCAGGGCACGCCGGGAAAACGACGTGGAGGACCTATCGGGCATTCGGCCTGAGCTGGAGGACGGACCTTCGCTGGCCCGGGACCGCCACCGAGTCCGGCGATCTGGATGCGGACGTGGTGGTGCAGCTCGTCGAACGCGCAGAGATCGACAGCCGCTGGAGTGGACAGGCCGACCGCGCGGACTGGTTACTCGGCATCGACGGGAAGCCGCTCATCGTGGAGCGCGGCCTGGGCGACGATTTCCGCCTCAGCCATGCGGAACGGTTCTTCCACGTCAGCGCAGACGGGAGCTCGGTCGCGTGTGCCACCGCCGATCCGGACGATCCCTGGTGGCAGCGCCTCCTGCTGGACACCGTCCTCTGGACCACGGCGCTGCTGCGCGGAATCGAGGCTCTGCACGCAAGTGCGGTGGAGGGCCCGCACGGAGTGGTCGCATTCCTCAGCAGGTCGGGCGGTGGCAAGACGACGATGGCGCTCGAGTTCCTGCGGCGTGGCCACCGACTGTTCTGCGACGACGTGCTCGCCCTCCGGCGGGCCGAGGGAAGAGTGATGGCGTTCCCTTCCCCGCCCTTCATGAATGTCCCGGTCGTTCGTGCTCCCGATCCGACGCTCGCGATCCGGCCGATCGCGATTCTCGGCGATGAGATCTGGAGCGCCGCGTTGCGTCCGTCCCGTCAGCCGGCGGCGCTGGCGCATCTGGTTATCCTCGATCGCGGTCATGAATCGGGGGTCGAGATCTCCGCGAAGCAGTCGAGCCTGTTCGAGTTGCGGCACTTCTGTCTCGACCACGGGCTCATCTCCGACCGCGAACGTGCCCGGTTCGACCTCTGCGCCGATCTCGCGGCTCAGGTCCCGGTGAGCCATCTGCGCGCCGGCCTCGCGACGCGGCCTGACGAGCTCGCAGACCTCATCGAGGCGGCGCTCGAGCGCCCCATCCGGGCGGCCCAGTGACGACCGATGCCGTGGCGCCCCTCCCTCTCGAAACGGTCGCACCGGCCCGCGATGTCGACCAGCTGCTCGTCTTGCAGGGCATTCACAAGAGCTGGGGGAAGAGAACCGTTCTCGAGGGCGTCGATCTCTCCGTGGCGCGTGGCGCGCTCGTCTCGATCTGTGGAGCCAACGGAACCGGGAAGACGACCCTGCTGCGAATCGCCGCGGGCCTGATCCACTCCGAGTCGGGGCGGGTCGCGATCGACGGCCTCCATCCCGAACGCGATCGACGCGCATATCTCAGGCGGCTCGGATTTCTGTCGGCCGGAGATCGAGGTCTCTACGCACGTCTCAGCGCCAGGCGCCACCTCGATCTCTGCGCGAGGCTCGCCCTGATTCCGGCAGGCCGGCGTGTCGGAGCGGTCGAGCGCGCGCTGGCCGCTTTCGCGCTGGACGGCTTCGCCGGCCGGCGCGTCGACAGGCTCTCGATGGGCCAGCGACAGCGGGTTCGCCTGGCGATGACGTTCGTCCACGAGCCTGACCTCATCCTCCTCGACGAGCCCGGGAACAGCCTCGACCAGGAAGGCCTGAGCGTCCTCACGGCGTACCTCGAGCAGCTATGTCGCCGCGGAGGTGCTGCCGTCTGGTGCGCTCCGGAGGGCGTTCAGGCGCCGCTGGCCTCGGACACCTCGTTCCGCCTCGCCGCGGGAAGGCTCCAACCGGTATGACGGAGCTCGCGTTCGGCGGCAACCGCTCGTCCGGCCGGCTCGAGCTCATAGCGACCTACCTCAGCGCAGCGACTTGCATCGTGCGGCGTGACGCCCTGATCCGGCTGAGCTATCGGGGCTCGCTGCTGTCCTCGAGCATCGGCGTGATCTTCACGCTCGCGACCTTCTACTTCGTCTCGAAGCTCGTCCACGTTCCGCCTTTCTATTCTCCTGCCGAGTACTTCGCTTTTGCGGTTGTCGGCATCGTCGTCTTCGGCCTTGTCCGGTCGACGCTGATCATCTCCACCAGTCTGCGACAGGAGCTCGTCGCGGGCACCTACGAGCGGCTCGTGCTCTCGCCGTTCGGGGGAACCGCGGCGACCGTCTCGTTGATGATCTTTCCGATCCTCTATGCACTCGCGGTCGCACTGATCGAGCTCGGTGTGGCCGTCGCCCTGTTCGGGCTGCACATCCGCTGGGACACCGCCGCTCTCGCGCTCCCGCTCGCCGTGGCCGGTGCGCTCGCATTTGCGCCCCTCGCCCTCCTCTTCGCTGCGGTCACGCTTGCGTTCAAGCAGGCACCCGGCCAGAACATGGCGCTGGCGGTGATCGCGCTCGCATCGGGGATGTACTTCCCGATCGCCCTCCTGCCGTGGTGGCTGAGTTGGATCTCCGAGGTGCAGCCGTTCACGCCGACAGTTGCTCTCTTGCGCCGCGTTCTGATCGGCTTTCCGCTTCCGCTGGGCGAGTCGCCGGCGGGCGCCGTGGCGAAGATCGTCGGGTTCATTGTCATCGGCATCCCGATCGGCGTCCTGCTTGTCGCGATCGCGGGCCGGTACGGCCGTCGGCGGGGCACCGTCATCGAGTACTGAGTCGCCTCGATGACGGTGGAGCAATGTGCGTCAATCGATCACGCGCCCGTCTGGGCCGCGGAGGCCTTCGGCCTCGCGCTCAGCGCTGATTTCGAGATGCCAGGGCTGCCGGCGGGCCGCATCCGGGAAGCAGAAGGACGTCGGTGTGACCTCTTCCTTCGCCCGGATCCCGACCTGGAGGCCGACTGGAGCCCGGACAGTTGCGAGCGCCTGTTCGAGTTCCTCGACGACGACGGATGCCCCGTGTCGACGCTCGACGTTCGAGTGGATTCCATGGCTCGCGTCTGGGGCCTGGAGAGGGGCAGCTTCTTCGTCGACGGCGACGGCTCGAGTGTACGGTGCTACCCGAGCTCCGTCGGCGAGTGGCAATGGCGTCGGTTCCTCGTGGGGCAGGTCCTGCCGCTGGCCGCGCTGCTTAACGGCCTTGAGATCCTGCATGCGAGCGGCGTTGCGATCGACGGTGAAGCGCTCCTCTTCGCGGGCGCCTCCCGAGCTGGGAAGAGCTCGGTGGCGGCGCACCTGATCTTGCACGGCGCCGCGCTTGTCGCCGACGATGTAGTAAGCATCGAGCCGCGTCAGCATGACGTGCTCGCTCATCCCGGCACCCCCATGATCGGTTTGCGACACGAAGAGGGGGCGCTCTGGTCACGGGCAGAGCTGGGCCGGCTGGGGTCCCTCATCGCCGAGAGCGATGCGGAGCTGCTCGTTGCTGCTGCACATCCGATGACCCGACCATGTCCCTTGCGCAGCATGTACCTGCTGACCCGATCGTCCCTCGTGGAGCCTGTGAGCTTCGAGCAGCTACCCGACCCGAGGTACCTGCTCGCCTCGACGTTCAACAACGTGCTGCGCGCGCCTGACAGGCTCGTCCGGATGCTCGACGCCTATTCGAAGCTCAGCCGCTCCGCCCGCATCTTCCGCGTCAACGCCCCCTCGTCGGCGACCGCGGCCGATGTTGCGGAGGCCGTATTCGAGCATCACCGAGCCGCCGGCGAGGCCGGCTAGCGGGGGAAGCTTGTGCTCTCCAGGTCGAGGAGGCGAATCGCTCTCGCGGTCGAGGTACTGGGCATCTACGCGGAGGTTCGCTTGCTGCTCCTCCGGCGTGGGACGGCGCGGGCCGTCCCGATTCTCCGGCGCGGGCTTCGTGAGCATGTTGCCGACGATTTCGAGCGCACGCGGCTGAACCGCGGTTTGGGTCTCGGTCGCGCTGTCGTCGGGGTGCTTCGTCTCCTCCCAACCGACAGCCGCTGTTTGATGCGATCACTTGTCCTTACGGGCATGCTCGCCCGTCGTGGCATCTACGCGAAAGTCGTGATCGGAGTTCGACCGGGCCCCAGCTTCGGTGCCCATGCCTGGGTCGAGGTCGACGGCCACGCGCTGCTCGAGGCGGATGAGTCGGAATACCACCGACTCGTCGAGCTTTGATGCCGGCGGCGCTCGGGATCCGACACATGGCCGGCCTGGCCGGAAGGTTGCCGGCTGATGCGACCGAGCGCGTCCGCGGCGCCGTCCGCACGCTCGTCGGTGACTCCGTCGCAAGTGTGGCGGAGCCGGCGCTGGTCGTCGCGGCGGGGCCCACCCGCAACCTGGCCGGGGTGAGCGAATCCTCGGTCTGCGTGATTGCGGGCCCGCTCTACGACCTCGCGGAGCTGGCCGGGAGCCTCGACCTCCCGCACACGACGAGTCCCGATGGGCTCGTCAACGAGGCGTTCGAGCGCTGGGGCGAGGAGGTGCTCGCGCACCTGACGGCCGAGGCCGCAATCCTCGCCTGGGACAGGGCGGGGAGCCGCGGGTTCGTCTCGCGCGATCCTCTCGGGGCCGCGTCCGTCTTCTGGTGCCGCGAGGGCGGCGCGGTCGCCTTCGCGAGCGAGCTGCGGATCCTCCTCGCTCTGGTTAGACGGCGGCCGGCACCCGATGGAGTGGGCATCGCCCACTGGCTCCGCCGCGACGACTCACGGCCGGATATCACGCTCTACGAGGGTGTCTCTCAACTTCCAGTGGGTCATCGCTTGCGACTCGAGCCCGGCCACGTCTCCCTCGAGTCGTACTGGCGGCCGATCTACGTGCCGCCAGAACGGCTGAGCATGGACGAGGCAGTAGAGGTCGTGCAGCCTGTCCTCCTGCGCGCGGTCGAGCGACGCCTTGCGCCTGACGGCACCACCGGGATCCTGCTCAGCGGCGGTCTGGACTCGACGAGTGTGGCAGGTTTCGCACGGGCGCTCGGAGCCCAGCTCTGCGGCTACTCGAACGTCTTCCCCGACCGTCCGAGAGTCGACGAAAGCTCGTGGATCGAGGCGATGGCCGCCTCGGCTGCGGTGCCTGTCGTTCGTGTCGCGCCGGAAGCGAAGGGATTGCTGCCCGACGCGCTCGAGTTCGTGCAGCGCTGGGCGGCGCCGCCGGAGGGCTACGACGTCTGGAGTGCGCCGCTCTACCGCCAGGCGGCTGACGACGGAGTCGGCGTGCTGCTGACGGGGGACGCTGCAGAGACACTCTTCAACACGCGGTTTTCGCTGATCGGCGATCGGCTTCGATCGGGTCGGGTCCTAGCCGCGATGCGGCTCGCACGGCAGGCGCCACTCGGCCTCTTCTACCCGCCACCCCGTATGCTCCTGCGGATTCTCTGGCATGAGGCTCTTCCGGCGGCGGTGCCGAGCCTCGGCTCGCTCATTCTGCCAGCCTTGGAGCAACGGCGTCAGCCTTCCTGGCTCCGACCGGAGGTCGTGCGCACGCTTCGCGATACGGTCGGTCCTCTGCCTCGCGACGAGTTCGGCGGCCCGGCGTGGTGGTCGCGGTCGGCGTACGACGCCACCGTTTCCTTGCCCGCACTTGGGCTGCTGCCGTATCTGCGCCGTCGAGGGGAGAGCGTGGGGCTCTCGACGCGTACGCCGTTCCTCGACATCGATCTCGTTCAGCTCGCGCTGCGCCTGCCGCCCGAGCTCGCTTTCAACGGGACGCTGACAAAGCCCGTGCTCAGGGCCGCTGCACGCGGGCTCGTTCCCGACTCGGTCCGACTCCGCTTTCACAAGACGGTCTGGAACAGCCTTGTGATCGATCTTGTCGCTGCCGATGACTGGCCGGCGATTCGCTCGTTGCTGGCTGGTCCGGCTGCCGAGATCTCTCAATTCGTTCGTCACGACCGCTTCGTCGACGAGATGCTCGAACGCCAACCCGCTGCGGGAAGCACGGCCGCGTGGTCCTGGGCAACCGACCTCCTGCGGCTCGCGGTCCTCGAGGTGTGGCTCAGGAACGAGGCGGGAAGAGATCCCTAGGTTGCAGTCCCGGATTGGACTTTTTTCATCTTGCCGGCGGGGCCGATCACCCCTATCGTGTCGCTGTGCGACGAGCGCTGCGGCGTACGCGTCACTTCATAGGAGGGGTCATGGAGAACAGGCTGATGGATCGTAAGGTTTACGAAAAGCCGGAGATCAGGGACTTCGGCTCGCTCGAGCGGTTGACGGCTGCGTGCTCGGCTTCGGGCGCCGGGGACTACGTGCATCCGGGAAACTCGGGTTTCTCGACGTCCGGAGCCGACTCGCAAGGTCACACCTGCACGTCGTCGCCGTAGGCGCCGACCCGCGGGGAAAGGCGTACGCTCGGGAGCGACGTTCTGGACGGCGGTTCGTCTAATCGCCCTCGACATGAGTCGCGTCAAGGTCTGAACCGGCCTTCTCTTCGTTTTGCTTCTGCGGTGGTGGGGGCGCTTCGAATTCCCGAGCGGGCTCCTGGTCGTTGTTTCGACTGGCCCTCGCCAATTGCTGTGCTCGTCGCCACGATCGGAGCCCCGGCAGCGACCAGCGCACGAGCCAGAGAGGCCGGTAGAGATAGGCAATCGTGAGTCCGACTCGCCCGCTTCGCGCGACCGGATAGCGCAAGCGCATGAACTCGGCGGGAGGCACGAGCTTGCTGAAAAGGAATGCCGTCTTCGCGCGAGCTCCACGCTCGCGTGTGAGGAAATAGAAGCCGCGTGAGGTCGGCGCAGGCGTGAGTAGGCTCAGCGCCTGGCGCTCGCCAAGCACCGGCGGCGCCGCATCGAACGCGACCAGCAGGTCGCGCCCGGACGGGGTGAGCGCGAGAGCTCCGGCGAAGGAAGTCCATCCCCCTACCGCCGCAGCCAACTCCGAGGCGCGGCGCCACGTCTCGATCTCGGCTATCGCAAGCGCTTTCTCGAGATCGCCGAAGATCGCCGGGCGCCCGACGCCGTGTTGGGCGGCATGGAGTGCAACGATCAGACAGCGTGCGGCTTCGTTCGGGATCTCGATCGGTTCCCGCATGAGGACCGTCGTCTCGGTCTCTTTCGAGAGCACATCCCAGACCTTGCTCTCGTCGACGCCGACGACGGTCCAGTGGAGCTCGACGGAGACGCGGCCGGGAGCAACCCAGACGCTCGCGTGCTCACGTCCGGCCTCCCCGGGAAGCGCGACGGCGCGCGAGTACCCGATGCTGACGAGCGCAGCAGCCGCGCTGTCGAGCTGCTCCTCCCGCACGAGCAGGTCGACGTCAACCGAGGCCCGGGGCGGCCCGCCGGCCTCGAGCCACCACTGCTGAAGCGGGCCCTTGAGCAGTATCGGTCGCGTGCCAGCCTGCCTCAGGGCCCTGATCGCATCCAGCGACGCTCGTTCGACGAGCAGCCCTTCAGCGACGACACGATAGTCGCGACTCATCCAGCCTCAGCGCTGCTGTCGCGGCAGGCGCCGTCCACTAGAGCTCACCGACCTGAATCACACATGTTGGTGTTAGAGGGTAATCCTCCTCGGAGCAAACGGCGAGCACTCCACGACGCCGGGGTTCCACGGGTCGGCGCCAAGCCCGGTCTCGACCGGCGAGCGGATCGTCTCGAGGTCGGTCGCCGTGCACGCGGCTGGACGAGCGAGCCGGCGGTTCTCGCGCGACCAACCGTTCGGACGAACGTGGACAGAACGCCTGCCGTGAACCGGCAGGCGGCGCCCGGGCGATCCTGCACGAGAAGCGCGGCCAGCCGTGGTCTGCGATGATCCAATGGTGCGCTTGCGGCCGCACCTCCCCAGCGGATCTTCGACCCCACGTTCGCCTGGGGCAAGAACCTTCGAGCTTGCGATAGCGGTGTAGGCGGCCGGCCATCTGCGGCATCTGCGGCACCACCGACGCCCGCGACATCCGCGTTCTGGCAGCGATGAACGAACGTATGACCCACCGCGGCCCCGACGACGAGGGAGTCTTCGTCGAGCCTCGCAGCGGAGTCGGCCTCGGGGCGCGGCGCCTGAGCGTCATCGACCTGGCCGGCGGTCACCAGCCGCTCGCGAACGAGGACGGGACGATCTGGGTCGTCCTGAACGGCGAGATCTACAACTTCAGGGCGCTGCGCGAACGGCTGCTCACAGCCGGGCACGTATTCGAGACTCGCTCCGACACCGAAGTTCTCGTCCACCTCTACGAGGAGTATGGCGACGCGTTGGTGCACGATCTCGAGGGGATGTACGCCTTCGCCCTCTGGGACTCGCGCCGGCGTCGGTTGCTGCTCGTACGTGACCGGTTCGGCGAGAAGCCCCTCTTCTACAGGCAGGCCGGAGGCGTGCTCACGTTCGCATCGGAGCTGACCGCGCTCCTCGCCAGCAGCGGAGGATGCCACGAGTTGAACGCCGATGTCGTGGACGCGTTCTTCATCTACGGGTACGTCCCGGGTGGCGCGAGCATCGTCGAGGGTGTTCGTCAGCTCGCGCCGGGCGAGCGTCTCGCCTGGGACGCGGACTCCAGGTCGGGCAGGCTGGAGTCGTACTGGCGCCCGCCGGTTCACGAGCCGTCAGCTCTGGTCGACGTCGATCGGCTCGTCGAGCAGACGGCCGAGCTTCTCGACCGCGCGGTCGAGAGCCGGATGGTCGCGGAGGTTCCGCTCGGGGTCTTCCTCAGCGGGGGCCTCGACTCCACCCTGGTGGCGGAGTTCGCAGCGCGGCATACGAAGGGACGGTTGAAGACGTTTACCGTCGACTACGACGTCGGGGAGTTCGGCGAGGGCGCTTGCGCGCGTGCGGCTGCTGCTGCCATCGGCACCGACCACCACGAGCTAATCATGACCACCGCCGACGTCAGCGAACGGGTTCCGGCGATGCTTGCCGGTCTGGATCAGCCGATCGCCGATCCGGCCTATGTCCCACTGCGAGCGCTGTCGGAGTTTGCGCGTGGTGAAGTGACCGTCGCGATCGGCGGCGAGGGGGCGGATGAGCTGTTCGGCGGCTATCCGCGCTACCGCTGGCTCGGCCTCAGTGCCCGGGTGCCGCGGTATGCTCCGAGACGGATTCCGGCGCTTGCCGCGGCCGGTGTGGGCAGGATGCCAGGACTCGGACGGGTGGGTCGCTTGAGTGATGCGATGGGCCCAGGGTCGACGTTTGACCGGCATCTCGGCTGGGTGACCTCGAACCGTGCGCTGTTGAGGCAGGATCTGTACGGGCCACGGCTCGCCGACGCTCTCGCGACGGATCGCGGTCGTGCCGAGCCGCCCGGCGTCGATCTGGCCAATGGTGACGTGATGGGATCACTGATGCGCCTTGACCAGACACACTGGCTTCCCGACGACGTTCTCGCGAAGGCAGACCGGGCAAGCATGGGCGCCTCGCTCGAGTTGCGGGCACCATTTCTCAGCCGTGATCTGGCCGAATTCGCAGCTTCGGTTCCCGCAAGCCTCCACGTCAGGGGCGGCGGCAAGTTCCTCTTGCGCAGGGTCCTCGCGGCCGCGTTGCCGACTCTCGGAACCGGGTCGGCGAAGGTCGCGTTCCGGACGCCGTGTGCCGAGTGGCTTCGCGGCCCGCTCGCTTCCACTCTTTCCGACCAGGTTGCAGAAAGCCCCCTCTACAAGGATGGCTGGTTCGAGCGCACGACGGTTGTCAGCTGGATCGAGCGCCACAGAGTTGGCCGGGACGATCTCAGCACCAGGCTCTGGCCGCTCCTCGTGCTCGGTTGCTGGGTCGGCGAGTCGACTCCGTAGCCCAGGCCGCGTACCCGACCGAGCGCGGCGTGTCGCGCTCTTGCACTCTTCGTTCTCGAGCCGGAAGCGGCCGCAGCGGCGGCCCGGGTCATCGGGCAGACTCCTGGGGTGACGAGGCCTCTCATACCGCTCGCGCTCCGGTGACTCCGGAGGGCGAGCCGGGCCTCGGAGAACGAGGGCGACTCCTCGTCGTCAGCCATGCGTGCGTCTTGCCGGTGAATCAGCACGTCTACGCCAAGCTCGTCGCTCTCGGCTGGGATCTGACCCTCGTCGTCCCGAGCCGGTGGCGCGACGAGTTCAACGCCGGTTCGTTCGCCTCCCGGGCCCTTCCGGCGCTCGAAGCGCGCTTCATCCAGCTTCCGGTCGTTCTGTCGGGGCGACCCCAGAGGCACCTGTACCTCGGCAGGCTGGCCTCGCTGATTCGGAGAATCGGCCCTCAAGTGATTCTGCTCGAAGAGGAGACTTTCTCCCTGCCGGCGGCACAGTGGGGTCTTGCCGCCGCGCGGCTCGGCGTTCCGTTCGGTGTTCAGGCAGACGAGACCCTCCAGCGTCCACTGCCCGGGATTGCACGAGCTGCACGTCGATGGACGCTTCGCCACTCCGCATTCGTCGCTGCGAGATCCCCGACCGCAGCAGATCTGGTCGCACACTGGGGTGCTCGCGGCCGGATCGCGCTCATCCCCCATGCTGTCCCGAAGTGGGAGCGGGCTGCGAGCCGTTCTCGTGGCGGCTTCACCGTCGGCTTTGCGGGCCGATTCGTGCCGGAGAAGGGGGTTCGCGACCTCGTGCGAGCTGCGCAACAACTTGACGGGCCACTCGATCTCCTCTTCGTGGGTGACGGGCGGCTCCGATCCGAGCTCGAGGCCACCCGTCTCCGGGGCGGCAGCGTCAGGGTGCTGACAGGTCTCGGCCATGAGAACATGCCGCTGGCGTATGCGGAGATGGACGTGCTCGTGCTGCCCTCGCGAACGACCCCGAAATGGGCCGAGCAGTTCGGTCGCGTGCTTGTCGAGGCTCTCTGGTGCGGCGTTCCAGTTATCGGGTCGGATTCCGGAGAGATTCCCTGGGTGATCGAGGCCACGGGCGGCGGGCTCGTGTTTCCGGAGGGCGATATCAGTGCTCTGGTCGAGGCCTTGACCGAGCTCCGGGCTCATCCCGAAACGGGGAGCGAGCTCGCGCGAAATGGCAGGGAGGGAGTCGTGGGAAGATTCGGTGTCGACGCTGTCGCCCGCGACCTCGATTCGATGCTCCTCAGTCTGACGTCCGTGACGGCACAGGAGAGAGACCACGCAGCCTAGCTTCAACAGAGAATCTCGGATGACAGCGATAAGGCGACCGCGTGTACGAGATCGCCTCCAAGCTACGCACCCTGCCGTATCGTTGCCTACGTGGCCGCTCTCCCAAGATCTGGACTACGATGCCGGCAGCGGAGAACTGACAGCGGCCGTGGTGGTTCCAACCTACCGCCGGCCCGACTGTCTCGAGCGCTGCCTGAGAGCGCTTGCCGTGCAGACTCGCCTGCCGGACAGAGTGATCGTGGTCGCCCGGCGAACGGATACCGAGACGCTTGACGAGCTCGAGCGTCTGGCCAAGCTCGGCCTGGACTTTCAGCTCGTGGCGGTCGACCGTGCCGGTCAGGCGGCAGCGATCGAGGCCGGCGTCGCCGCGTGCAGCGAGCAGATCGTGGCTCACGTCGACGACGATACGGCGCCGTCCGAAGGCTGGCTCGAGGGGCTCCTGAGCCATTACCGGGACGGCGTGGGCGGCGTCGGCGGTCGTGACATAGTCGGAGGGGGCGACGCGCCGGGAACGCGGGAGAACGTGGGCAGGATCACCTGGTACGGCCGACAGATCGGGAACCATCACATCGGCGCCGGTTCGGCGCGAGAGGTCGATGTGCTGAAGAACGCGAACATCAGCCTCCGCCGCGAGCTGTGGGTTTGCGACCCGGCGGTCAGGGGGATCGGTGCACAGACGCACCTCGAGTTGGCGATCTGCCTGCGCGCCCGCAGCCTCGGGTGGAGGCTCGTCTACGACCCGAGCGTGACGGTCGACCATTTCCCGGCTCCCCGTTACGACGGAGACGGTCGCGGAGCGCGGCCGCCGGAGGTCACCCGGGATGTCGCCTTCAACGCGACCTACGCGATGGTCCGCTACCTCCCGTTGCACAAGCTCGCGTTTGCCGTTCCCTACGCGTTCCTCGTCGGGAACCGGGTGGAACCGGGTCCGGTGCTGCTGCTCGAGACTGTACTTCGACGCCGGTCGGATGTTTCGCGGCAGCTCGCATCCTTCAGCTCGGCAACACTTGGACGTGCATCGGGCGTCCTCGCCGGGGGGAGGACGCGCTTCCGGTGACGACCATTCTGGGGCACCGCTCGCGCCGAAGACATTCGTTGTCGTCAGCCGCTTCGCCAGTCCCGGCCGAGGGATTCGAGCCACGCGACGTAAGCGCGGAACACGACGGCGGGGCCGGCCGCGGCCGCGCTCCAGTTCCTGTGGCTCAACGGCGCCGCGATGAGATGGAGGGGTGCGACAACCAGGAAGGCGACCAGGGCCGCCGGTTTGCGCCGGTAGACCGAAAACGAGCGAAGACGCACATAGAGCCGGGCGATCTGCGCAGGGCGTGGATACTCGTCGCGTCCTTCGGGTGACTGGTCGTGCTGGACCTCGAGGTCGGGGCGAAAGACGAACGTCCATCCCAGGCGACGCATCTTCATCGCCATATCGACCTCGTCGTACCCGTAGCGCGACACCTCGATCCAGCGGACCTCGCGGAGCGCGGCAGCTGGGAAGGGCGTAGCCTGGACGACGATCGTCTCGAGTTGAGTTCCGGGCGCGTAGCTGTCGTACGGACGACTCTGGAAGCCAAGGAAGCTGAGTCGGTTCGGTCGAACATAGACGCCGTTGCGGATTTCGATACCGGAGGGGATCTCGCGGCGCTCACCGAGGGCCGGAGCCATTTGGCGGAGGCGACTGATGAACTCCGGAGCAAGACGCCCATCGTCATTGAGGAAGACAACCCAGTCGGTCTCCGCTGCAAGCGCTTGGATAATGCGATTCTGGTTTGCGCCGAGTCCACGTCGAGGGCCGGACACACATCTGACCGCGGGATACCGACCTGCAACAACTCGCGTGGCCCGTACATGCGGTTCATCGGAATCGTCTGAAACAATGATGTCGTCCGGCAAGTCGTCGCCGGCGTAAGCAGCGCCCAGTGCCTTAGCGAGGAAGTCGGGCCTGTTTCGCGTGGGGATGGCAAGGGTGATGTGAGGTCTGCCCCGCCGATAGATCATGCGACCCGCCATTCTAAGATATGGCGTAACGTCAGGGAAGGTCCTCCACGTGACCATCATTTCGTCGGATGCAGAGTCTGTAAGGCTTCGCTGGCAGCGGAACCGAGCAAGTGCGCCCGCCACTGCGTCGCTGCCATGTTCTGGTGACCCGCTATGAGTGCTCCCACGGGCCCGCGGGAGTAGCGGTAACCTAGTGCCATGCGCCCTTCTAAACGGCCAAGGACAAAGCGCTGCCATCTGCCGTCCAGGATCGAATCGGCTCCGGAGGAGCCCGAAAATAGCTCGGCGCCGCGGGCACGTGAGATCGAACCGTGCCAGCCATGGAGCTGATCGGCGGGAGGCTGGCAATATCCGCGTGTCAACTGTGATGGACTAGCTCAGCTGAGGCCATGGCGAGTCGGCGACTATATGACTGCGTCGTTTTCAACGATGAACTCGACCTTTTGGAGGTGCGCCTCAGGTGCAACGCATTGCTTGTCGACGTCTTCCTGATCGTCGAGGCGACACGCGCGTTCGACGGCTCGCCAAAACCGCTGCATTTCTTGAACGCGCGAGCAAGATATGCGGATTGGCATGAGAAGATTAGACACGTCGCCGTGGAAGACATGCCGGCGCCGGTGCCGGATAGGTGGGCGGCCGAGGTGCACCAGCGCAATGCGATCATGCGTGGCCTCCATGATGCCTCTGAGAACGATATCGTTCTGATATCGGACGCCGACGAGATCGTGCATCCCGAAGTTCTGGCCTCACTCAAGGAAAGTGTGACCGGCCTCACGGGGATCGAGATGCCCAGCACGTGCTTTAGAGCAAATTGGCGGGTGCCTAAGCTCGATGAGTTCGCGTGTGCGGCTCGCGCCGTACCGTTTGGCCAACTGACTAACCCGCATAACCAGCGGAATCATGTGCGTCCAACGCGAGTAATTAGAGATGGAGGAAGGCACTTTACCTATTTGCTCGACGTGCGTGGAGTTCAGGAGAAGTTTGCAAAGTACGCCCACTCGGAACTGGACAACGACAGAGATAGATCGAGTACGCATATCGCGAGGGCTGAAAGAATGGGATTAGATGTTCGTTCGAGAACGCTTGTGAGAGTGGTTTCTGTGACCGAGCTTTGCGAATTGGAGAGATCGCTATTGAAGCTGCGACCAGATTGCTTCGACTTCCGTGAATTCGAACGTCATCATGCACGCTGGAGGTTTCGTTGGTACGCCGAATGGCGCGCCAACCAAATGCCTGACACAGTGCGCCTCCACGAACTCGACGAGCAGTACGACGTGCGGACTCGCGCAGTCATGGGATGCGCCTTTGAGGCGGTGTGGCTGAGTTGTTGCTATCGGTACCCACGTCGCAGACTCGGGGCGCTGCGGCGGGCGCTGAGGTCGCAGGGAGGACGCGGTTGACGCGGCGCGTGAAGTTCGGGGGAGGGCATGTGCGGTAGGGAGTACACGCGGTGAGCCAAGCCGGCGTAGGTCGCGCTTGGCACGTCTTGTATTTCTCAGTAAAGTTCCAGTGCCCCAGAAAGAGCAGAGACGAGTTGCGTGGGGAGGGGATCGTCGGGGCTGTGGGGCAGGTTGTCGGGGATGTTCGTGCGGTCTGCGAGTTCGGGGTACTGTTATCCTGGGCGTTCGCACCAGCATGTTCGGCAGACGGTCCCGGCGAGCTGCCTGGTGGCAGTGCGGACGGCCGATGAAGCCGGGGCCGCTCGTCACGATTGTGACGCCGTGCTTGGAGCCCGGCAAGTTGCTTGCCCGCTGCATTGATAGCGTCCGAAACCAGACTTATGGGCATATTGAGCACTTGGTTGTGGACGGAGGCTCGACGGACGGCACAGTGCAGTTCTTGAACTCGAGAGGTGTCTGCTTCATCTCGGAGCCGGACCGTGGCCAAACGCATGCGCTGAACAAAGGATTTCAACTCGCTCGCGGGGAGTGGCTTGGCTGGCTGAACGCCGACGACCACCTTAAGAGGGGTGCGGTTGAGGCGGCGGTCATTGCCGTTGAGAGGTCGCCTGGTGTGGGCTGGGTTTACGGCGATTGTGATATCCGGCAGGGTGAGAAGCTCTTTCATGTGCGGCCGCCCGCGCAGCTCGGGCCGAGAGCACTAGACGGCGGGAATCTCATCCCGCAGCCGGGAGCCTTGTTCGCTCGTTGGGCGCTCGACCGCGTCGGGCCGCTCGACGAGGATCTCCACTTCGCGATGGACTTCGATCTCTGGCTCCGCCTGCTCGATGCCGGCATCCCCTCCGTCTATGTACCGGACGCGCTGGCGACCTTCGAAGTTCACGAGCACTCCAAGACCGGAAGGATCCATGCGTCCGAGTTCATCGTTGAGGAGGCAATCGCATTGGTCAACCGCGGTCGAACTCGCAGCGCTGCTTTCGCAATCGGGCGCGCTGCCGCCGTAGCAGCCCAACACGGTAGCCGAGTCGAGCCGTCTGAACTGGAACAGCAGATCCTTCTCTTCTCCGAGCGGATACGCGAGCGCTGTCCGGTCGATGCTCGCCTAGTCCGCGCTGAAGCGTACGAAAATGCGGCGCGAGTCGAGTTCTACAGCAAGCCTCGCGGTTTTCGATTCCTGCCCAGGCTCGAGATATGGCTCGTCCCTGAGACGCGCGCGAGACTGATCAGGGCTGCTCTCGCGCGTGGCGGCTGGCATCATCCTGCCGCACAAAGGCGGTGAAAGACACGCTTCCAACAGACGCAGGGTGGACGCAGCTTCGCAGCGGCGCTCTTCGGGCACCTAGCTAAGCTAGCTCGCTAGCAGTAGCTAGTAGTAGTTGCTCCTGCCAGAGGGCCGGAGCGCCAGAAGTCCGGGACGCCGCCGATTCGCGCGGTCATAGAGGCCCGCTTGCGCGGTCTTGCAGGCAGCGTCGCTCCACCGGAGGCGGACAGCCTTCCTCGCGGCCCTGGCCATCTCTCGCGCCGCGCCGGGATCGTCGAGGAGGTCGAGAATCCGCGCCGCCCACAAATCCGGGCTCGAGGGCCGGATCAGCGAGCCAGTTACGCCGTTCTCGATGATTTCGGCGGGGCCGCCCCGTGCGGTTGCCGCGACCGGGGTTCCTGATGCCATCGCCTCGACCACGACTCGACCGAAGGGCTCCTCCCAGGAGGGCACGAGGAGGACGTCGAGTTCTCGGAGCTCGGCGCGGATGTCCTCCGTCTGGCCGACGAAGTCGACTGCGTCCGCCAGCTCGAGCTCGCCGATCAGTCGTGCGAGGTCGTTCGCGTACCGACTGTTGTCGAATCTCCCGGACGGATTCGAGAAGACGACCTTCCCGATCAGCTTCAGCCGCGCATCGGGATGTGACTGCCGTACGAGAGCGAGCGTTCTGATCGCGTCGTCCTGCCCCTTCCAGGGCGTGATCTGGCCGATCAAACCGAGTACCGGCGGTGCCTTCCGCCCTTCCGGCTTCGGTAGAGGGAGGCGAAGGAGCTGTTCGATTGCGACCGGAGGGTAGAAGACGGTGGCGCAGGCCGGCGCGACGGCCCCGAATCTCGAGCGCGTGAACTGCGAGTTGAAGACGATCAGGTCGGCGCAGAGCCGGAGCACCCAGCGTACTGCGGCTGCCCTCGGGCCGGCAGGAAGGACGTCGCGCACGTCGACGACCCGTCTCGGTCGGGAGCACAAGCAGCCGGCGAGGAGGAGGCCGGCTCGGGTGGACGCAGCGTGCACGACGTCGACCTCATGGCGCCGGGCAAGCCTTCGCAGCTCCAGGCCGCTTCGCAGGGCACCTGCTGCCGCGGACAGGACGTTCGAGGAGAAGCTGAACTCCTTCAGACCCAGCTCGACCGTCGGGATGCCTGTTGCCCGAGCACGCTCCATCAGCTCGCCGGCAGGGCAGGCGAGCACAACGTCGGCATCGACGCGAACCAGGGCGATCAGCTCGAGCAGCGAGCGTTCGGCCCCGCTCACCAGCGAGGTGTGATCGACGAAGAGCACCTTCACGGCATCGTCAACGCGGTCAGCACAGCCTCGACCGAGGATGCGGCCTGGTCCCAGGACAGCGAGCGGGCATGCTCCCAGCCGGCGCGGCCCATCCTCTTCGCGCGTTCACGGTCCTGCAGGAGCTCGACCAGCGCGCCGGCGACTGCCTCGGGGCTCACGGGATCTACCAGAAGACCGGTCTCGCCGTCGACGACGGCGTCGAGGGCCCCGCCGACGTCTCCGGCCACGACCGGGAGGCCCTGCGCCCCTGCTTCGACGTAGGAGATGCCGAACCCCTCCCCGGCCCCGCCGGGCTCGACGCGGCTCGGCATCGCAAAGACGCATGCCCCTCGGAGGATCTCGTCTCGCCGGTCGTCGGTCGTCGAGCCGTGGAACGTCGTTGCCGGGGTGATGCCGAGCCTGCGCGCGAGGTCTTCGAGCTCGCTTCGCAACGGGCCGTCGCCGACCACCTCCAGGGTCGCGTCGGGTACGTGTTCGCGTACGAGCGGTAGGGCTCGAAGCAGCACGTCGTGTCCCTTGTATCGCTCGGCCAAGCGGGCGACGATCACGATCGAGGATAGATCCATTGCCGGCTCGGGCGGGGTCGCCGCGCAATCGACGCCCGGGTGGATCGACCCGGATCCGCTCGCTACGGCCGCCTCCCTGCTCGACGAGCGACTGGGTGAAGCGGCTGACGGCGATGATTGCATCGGCGCGGCTCAGGACGAACCGCGTCAACCCGGCCCGACGGCCCAGTTCCTGCGCGTGGGTGTATTGGACGACGGGCCGCCCCAGCAGGCGCCCCGCGACGATCGCCGCCGGGCCGGTGACGATGTGCGCGCTGAGGACCACGGTGGGCCGGGTTCGGAGCGCCTCGAGGGGCCCGAATGCGTTCAGGCTGATCACGCCGAGCCGATGTCCCGGGCCCCTGGGAACCCGCACGACCTCAAAGTGCTGGCGCCGGTCGAACGCACGCGCCCCGTCGGTTGAGACGGTCACGACACGAGGTCGGAAGCGGGTGAATCCGCCTGCGATCCTCGCGACGACTGTCTGGATGCCTCCGATCTCGGGCGGAAAGTCGGGGGTGAGGACGAGGACCTCGGGGGCGGTGGAAGCAAAGTTCAAACTGGTGCGGCGTCGTCCGTGACGGCCTTCACCCGCTTCAGCTCGGCGGCGGCAATGAAGCCGATGCAGAACCAGATCAGCGGCGAGACGGCGTAGAAGCCGCCGTTGAGCCACTGTCCGAAGACCGCGACGAGGATGCCCAGGATCGAAAGCGATACCGCGTCGCGCCGGGCGACGGCCTGGCGGAGTGCAGCCGTGAGCACGAGGGCGAGAATCGCGAGATAGGCGAGTCCGCCGAACGTCCCGTCGGCGACGAACTCGTTCGAGAGGTCGACCTCGGTCCCGCCCGCCTGGGGTGAGGCTCCGAAATGGCTCCCAGCGAGTGTCGTCGATGCGATCCCGTACCCGATCGGATCGACAACACCCTTCTTCAATCCGTTCTCGAGCTCCGTGAGGTGGATGGAGAGCGTCGAATCCCTGGAGTTCAGCGGGTGAACAAGACCGCCGAGCTGGTGCGTGACGAGCGGGCTCGAGGTCGAGGCGGCGCTTTGCACCGCGCCCCGTTCGAGGTAGAAGGCCAGGCCAACGGCGGAGAGAAGGACGATCAGGGTGACCGTCGCTCGGCGCATGTTCCCCGTTCTCGCAGCGAGGACGGCCATGGCGGCGACAGTCGTGGTGAGCACGATTCCGCGGCTCGACTCGTAGAAAAGTGCGACGCCAAGGAGCGGTACGGCGGGCAGGAGGTACGGCCGCCGGTCGAGGAGGAACGCGATCGCGATGACGATCGCAATGCCCGTGAATGTCGCGTACTCGGCGGCGCTCGAAAACGTGCCGAAGGCCCGGATCACGCCGCCGACGTTGAGCGCCGCATATCCGGTGACCGTGACCCAGGTGCGATCCCAGGCCGGAAGACCGTCCCAGCTCTGGACGAGCCCGTAGATCGCGATCAGGCTGGCGCCGGCGACGACGCTTCCGAACAGAACCCGGAGGGCGCGCCGGGTTGCGAACTCGCGGCCGGCGAAGAACCAGAGAAGCGGTACAGCAGTGAAGAGCAGCGCCGCGGCGCCCGCCGCGAGCCCGCCGCCCCGCGGATTGAATGCCTCCAGGAAGGTCAGCGCGAGCAGGAACACGATCAATCGCGAGATGCGATCGCCCGCGAGCGGGCGGCGCTCGATCACGTACAGCCGAGCGAGCACGATCAGCAGGACGGCCGGTGCGATCAGGAGCAGCGGGTCGGTCGACTTCCAGGGGGTGAACTCGAGCAGCAGCCGTCTGCTCACCGCGACGTAGGGGAGGAGGGCGAGCGTCGCGACGACGGCGAACCGCGGCCACTGCGTCGCCGCGATCAGGGCGGAGATCCCGACGCAGAACGCGGCGATGTAGCGGATCTGGGCCGGCTGCCGGATCAGCTCGGCCCCGACGAGCGCGGCCAGCAGGGCGATCATGGCGATGGCGGATGTGCGGCGTGCCGCTTGTGTTACGACGGTCATCAGAAGGCCGTCCGTGCGGTCACGGCGGCGGATACGTCACGGCGGCGCGCGTAGAGATCGACGTACTTCTCTACCGCCGCCCGCCAGTCGAAGCGGCGGGCGGCGGCCCGAGCACGCTCGGACATCTCGGCGGCCGCCTCCCGGTTCGACTCGAGCTCTCTCAGCGCGTTCGCGATCGACTCGGCGCTGCGCTCGACGAAGGCACCGCCGCCGGCGGCGACGATTGCGCCGATGGCGCCGACGTCCGTTGAAAGCACCGGCACCCCCGAGGCCGCAGCCTCGAACGCCGCGAGCGAGAACGTCTCGTAGGCGCTCGGCAGAACGAACGCATCTGCTGCGGCGTAGAAGCCCTCGGGGCTCGCGGACTCCCCCACGAGATGAAGTCGTGACCCGACGTCGAGTTGCGCCGCCACTTGCGACACTTCCTCGGCGTCGCCCCGTCCGATCACTGCCAGATGCCACGATGGGGCCGCGGCGAGGGCTTCGACCGCGAATTGGAGGCCCTTGCTTCGCCACTCCGAGCCCACGAAGATCCCCAGCGGAACGGCGGCCCCGATCCCTAGCAAGGCGCGGATCTCGCGTCTCGCCGTCTGATCGGGTTGGAAGCGTTCCGCGTCGACGCCGTTTTCAATCAGATAGATCGACCTGGCGCGGCCCGGAAAAGCGTCGAGAAGCCCCTCGGCGAGGGTCGCGGATACGGCGACGAGCGCGCCTGAACGGGCCGGTGTCGAGTAGACGAGGCGCTCGGCAAGACGACTCATGATGCGAGCTGTCCTCGCATTCAGCCGGTAGAGGAGGGTCGACTTCTGCATCCGCTGGATCGGCCTGGATCGGCTGTTGTGCAGGTAGTGAACCGTGCAGACGTCGGCATGGTTGAGCACGATCGCGCCGGTCGTGTGGAGCACGCCTCGTCTCTCGCGGGCCACGATCGCTGTTCCGAGGAGAGCGAACCAGGGGTAGGCGAGCGCGAACGGCCGGGACGGGCCGGGGACACGATGCCAGCGAAGCCCGGGGTGAGGCGCGAGCTCGAGCGTTCTCGAGACGACGACGACGTTTGCCTCGCGCGCGAGCAGGCCTTCGATCAGCGCCTCGAGCTGGCGCTCCATACCGCCGATCCCGCCGACATCGTGAGCGACGATGGTTACCGTCTCGCCGGTGCCCTCTTCTCGCGGCCCGAGGCTCCTCCGGCGAGCCCCGCTCATGGGCCGGTCGCCACGGCAGCCCGGGCGGGCCACTCGGGGTCACCGGACTCGACCATGAACGCCGCCAGGTCGTCGAACGTGCCCGAGACGCGGACGACGCCTTTCTCGAGGTAGATGATCCGGTCGCAGTCTCGTACCGTCGAGATCCGGTGGGTGACGATCACCATCGTCAGCTCTCTTCGAAGCTCGGCGAGCGTGTCGACGATGCGCTGCTCGGTAGCTGTATCGAGGTTCGAGGTGGCCTCGTCGAGGATCAGCACGGTCGGACGCACGTAGAGGGCGCGTGCGATCCCGAGCCTTTGGCGCTGGCCGCCTGAGAGCCGCACGCCCCGCTCACCGACCACCGTCTCGAGTCCGTCCGGAAGCTCGCGGACGACGTCGTCGAGCTGTGCGAGCCGGATCGCCTCCTCGACTGCTTCGTCGTCGATGGCCTCCCCGCGCCACCCGAGCGCGACGTTGACCCGGAGGGTGTCGTCGACGAGATAGACGTCCTGGGCCACATAGCCGATCGACCGCTGCCACTCCTGGCGGCAGTCTCCCATCTGCACTCCGTCGACCGTGATCGACCCGGTATCGGGCGGGAGAAAGCCGAGCAGCACGTCGAGCAGCGTGCTCTTGCCGGCTCCTGTCGGACCGACGATCCCGACCGACTCACCGGCCTGGACGGCGAAGCTCACCCGGCGAAGCGCCGGTTGGGTGCGGGCCGGATACCTGAAGCTGACCTCGTCAAGACTGAGAGCCTGCTTCAGCTGCAGCGGGGGAGGGAGTGGTTCGGTCGGAGCAGGCGCGGCCGGGGCGTCGGTCACGAACGTCTTCAGCTCTCTCTCGACCAGGTCGATTGCGGGGCTGCTGTACTGCACCTGGTGAACGAGGAAGAGTGACTGCTGGAGCGCCGGCAGCAGACGGAACGCCGCGGCGAGGACAAGGCCGACGGCCGGGAGCGCGGCGTCGCGGCCGCCGACCAGGCCGGCGGCAGCGACGATCAGCGCCGCGCCGATCACGAGCGCGGTCTCGAGCACGTAGCGCAGGCTTCCGTTGACGACGGCCAGGCCGCGCGAGGCCGCGTTGATCCCCCGCGTTCGCGTGACCGCTTCGTCGGCGTAGAAGAGCGCCCGGCCTCGGAGCTGGAGCTCCTTGGCTGCCGCGAGCCCCTGGATGACGAGGCGGAACTGCTCCTCCTGCAGCGCCTGCACGCGGCGGCCGCGTCGGGTCAGCGTGCCGCGGACCCCTCGCACCCAGAATGCCGCCAGGGCCGAGAAGTAGATCGCGACGGCCCCCGCGACCAGTGGGCTCGAGAGCACGAGCCCGAGCAGGACCGCGACCGCCACGGCGACATTCGCGAGCAGCGAGACGGACCCTCCGACTACGCCGACGATCACCTGGTTGACGGACATGGAGATCGTCCGCAGCGTCTCCGACGAGTTGCGGTCGAGCCTCGCGAGATGCGGCGCACGGGCGTAGCCGACCAGGAGTCGCGAGACGAGATCTTCCTGCGCCGCGTTCGTGGCGCCGACCGTGAGCCAGAGCCCCAGGATCGAGAGCAGGCTGCGAAGGATGAACAGCAGCCCCGTCAGCGTCAGCAGGATCAGGGCCTCCCGGTATCGCTCGTGACTGCTGGGCTGACCGCCCGGGACGAGCACCTTCGTGATTCCCGTCATCGGCTGGTTGTCGAGCAGGCTGATCATCGCGAAGAGCAGAACCAGCGCGAGGGTGTCGAGGCCGGCGATCAGGATGCCGTAGAGCGAGACGAACTGCAGCCGGCGGCGCTCCTTGCCGCGCACGATCGCCCAGGCGGCCCGAACCTGATGGCTCAGCCCCTTTTTCCGCTTGGAAGTCGCCTCGGTTGCCATTCGTGGTCTCATTGTGCTTGCCAGGCGCCGGTTTGGCGCGGGTTACAGCTGACGCCGCGTCCTAGCCTCTCGATCGCGCGAGGACGGCGAAGGTCATCAGCATCAGCTTGACGTCACGGGCTATCGACCAGGTAGTCACGTACCTGTAGTCGAGGCCGACCATCTCCCCGAAGGGGATGTCGTCACGACCGAGTACCTGCCAGAGGCCTGTCATCCCCGGCTTCAGGTCGAGCCGCCGCCGGGCCCAGCCGTCGACATGGTGGTGTTCTTCCGGGATCAGCGGCCGCGGGCCGACGAGGCTCATCTGGCCGAGCATGACGTTCATCAGTTGCGGAAACTCGTCGAAGGACCGGCGCCGGAGGAAGCTGCCGACCCGGGTCACGCGTGGGTCGTCCTCGACCTTGAACATGCGCTCGTCGTTTCCCCGGTGCTTGTTCAGGTGCGCGAGCTCGGCCTTGTGCCGGTCGGCGTCGGCGCCCATCGTCCGGAACTTGAAGATCTTGAACTCGCGGTTACCGAGGCCGATCCGTGTCTGGCGGAAGAAGACCGGCCCAGGCGAGTCGAGCTTGATCGCAAGCGCGGCCAGGGCGAAGAACGGTGAGAGGATCAGGAGCCCGACGACGGAGCCGGCGATGTCCATGCCGCGCTTCAGCGCCAATGCAGGGCGGCCGAGGCGGGCGGGAGCGAGCCCGATCAACGGTAGACCTTCGGCGGCATGGATCGTCGAGTGGGGGTCGATCACCTCGAACAGTCGCGGAACGATGTCGACCTGGACGTCGATCTGGTTGAGGTCGCGGATCATCTCCAGCGTGTCTGCGTGGGGGTGCTGCGAGAAGGAGACGATCACTCGCTCGACGTCATAGTCGCGGATGATGCGGGGCAGCTCGGCCGGCCGGCCGAGAATGGTCAGGTCACCGAGTTCGTCCGCCCGGGTGCGAGGGTGCTCGTCGACGAAGCCGACCACGTTGACGCCGTATTCGGGGTGGTGCAGGAGCTTCAGCGCCACCCGCTGCCCGACGTTTCCGGCCCCGATGATCAGGGTGTTCTGGGTGTAGGCGTCGGTCTGCCGGCAGATCCCACGTGCGACCGAGCGGGAGAGCACCACGAGGGGGATCGCAAACGCGAGGAAGGTGAGAATCTTCGCCAGCGGGACTGCCGTCAACCCCGGGAAGAGGTAGGCGAACGCGTAGAACCCGAACGAGCCCACCGCGAGCATGTTGAAGACCGAGAAGACCTCGTCGGCGGTCGAGTGGTCGGCTCGCTCCTCGTCGCGATCGTAGAGCCCGTAGGCCCGCGCGAGCAGCAGCCAACCGGGAAGCGAGGCGGCGAAGAGCGCGACCTCGGCCATCGACCCGTACCGCCCGGAGACGGTCGAGCTGTGGAAGATGATCTCGGCGCAGACAAAGGCCGTGAAGATCCCCACCGTGTCGCCAACGATCAGCGACCGGCGAACGATCCAACCGCGGCGGCGGGTTCGTCCGTCCCGTCGCCCCTGGATCAGGCTGCGTGTGCGGTCGCTGAGGACCAGCGCCGGCCTGCGCTCGTTCCCGCTCTCGAGCGGCGTGCTCGACCGTGCCGTGCGGAGATCGCCTAGCGCGTCGCGGTCAGTTGCCTTCACCGCCATATTCCCCCTCCCTCCCGGCTCGAGTTCGGTCGCCTCCTCCGTCACTGCTCCCCAGCTTCTCGGCGCCGGGGGGCTCGTTGACTCGGGAACGGCGCGAGCTCCCGTAGCCGTAGCCGTACGCGTACCCATCCTTGTAGTCGTAGACGCCGCCTTCGCCCGAGACCGGCCCTGTGACGACGAAACCGAGCTTTCGCGCCGGGGCGAGCTCGAGGATCCGCTGCAACTCGCGGATCATCGGCCGTCGCAGGGCCTTCAGACGGGTGATCACGATCATCCCGTCGGCCTGCGAGGAGAGCGTCAACGCGTCGCCTACCCAAAGCAGCGGCGGCGTGTCGATGATCACCGTCTCGTGGGTCTCGCGAAGCCGAGTCAGTATCTCGGCGAGGCGATACGACGAAGCGAACTCCCCCGGGTCGGGGGGGAGCGGGCCCGAGACGAGTACGTCCAGCACGCCCCCCTCCGAGATCACGCTACCCGATCCGTTCGCCGATGAGTGCTTGCCGGCAAAGTCCTGTGCCCCCAGATGCAGGTCGATCCGCTGCAATGCCTGCTCCAGGCTGACCCTGCCGAGTGCGACATCGGTGATCCCCTCGGCCGCCGTCAGGCGGAAGAACCGATCGAGATAGGGTCGCCGGAGGTCGAGGTCGACCAGCGCGACCTTTCTACCCGAGCGAGCCTCCGCGACGGCCAGGTTGGCGGCGGTCGTCGACTTGCCTTCCTTGTCCAGCGCGCTGGTGACGAGAATGGTGCGCACCTCGCCGGCGCTGAGGCGCACGAACTCCAGGTTCGTCCGCAGCAGACGGAACGCCTCCGCCGCGCCGTGCTTCGGCTGCACGACCATGACGAGCTCGTTGCGCTTCTGCAGCTTCCCCGACGGCGGCGGTATCCGTGCGAGCAGAGGCAGGCCCCCAAGACCCTCCGCGAGCTCGCCCACCGAACGAATGCGCGTGTCGAGCGCTTCCAGGCCGAAGGCGAGGCCGACGCCGAGCATGATCCCGAGAACGAGGCCGAGGGCCGCGTCTCGCTTCGGGTGCGGCGAGATCTGCGCGCCGGGCCCGGCCGGCCGGACGAGGACCGTTCCCGAGGTCTGCAGCGTCTGCAGCGTCTGTAGCTGCTGGTCTTTCTCCTCGAGGCTCGTGTAGAGCGCCGTGTGCCTGCGTCTCTCGGCCTTGAGAGCGGCCATCGTCGCCTCGACCTCGCGACGCGCCTTCACGATCGGCTGCGATTCGAGGCTGTTGCTGTAGAGAGTGAAGGCGCGCGCAAACGCGGTTGCCAGAAGTCCTGCTGTCGCGGCCGACCGGTCGACCGCGGTGAAGGTGAGGATGTTCGTCGTCTGGTCAGGCGTGATCGAGATCTGCCCGAGCAGCTCGTCGGGTGAGCGGCCGCGAAGTTTCGCGATCGCGAGCGCGCGCCTTGCGACAGCGGGCACGTCGGCGAGGGTTGCCTGTGTGTCGACTGCGAGCGCGGCGCTCGAGTAGTCGTAGCTGTTGATGCCCGTGAGGGCCGAGGCGATGTTCTGCTGATTGACGTAGACGGCGGCCGACGAGGAGTACTGCGCGTGTTGACGCGACGACAGCTCGTAGGCGACCACCGGAACGATGATCGCGCAGAGCACGATGATCCAGGCGCGGCGGCGCAGGATGCCCAGGTAGGTGCTGAACGATGTTGTTTCCGGTCGCGAGAACCGTTCCACTGCCCCCATCCCCTCTCGGCTACGTTCCCATGTTCCTCAAGACGGCCGCAGATCGAACGACTGCACCGTCCCAACACACGTGTCCGCTCGCGACACCTGCCGAGACGCAGGTAGCCTACCGGGTCGCCGGCCCGCTCGCCGGATACTGGCGCGTCTTGCTTCTTTCGAGGGACGAACGGCTGAATCTGCTCAGCCGAACGGCCAGGACCGCCGGCGCCGTCTGCCGGGGCGCGGGGGCAGGGGCGTTCCCGCGAGCAGCGCCGCCGGTACCGTCTCGGTCAACCAGTCCGCGAGTGCCTCGTCGGCGATCGCCCTTCGGGCCGAAGCGAGCCCGGAGCGTCGGATTGCGCCTCCGTGCCAGTCGGAGGCGATCAGATGCGCCAGGCCCCGGTCGAGCAGAGTCCCGGCGCACCGCGAGACGGCCTTGCCGGCGCTTCCGTCGATCGAGCTCGCCGTCAGTTGTACGACCGCACCGTCCGCGACCAGCGGCCCGAGCCGGTCGGGGCGCTCCTGCACCTCGACGTTCCGCTCGGGGTGAGCGAGCACCGGGACGAACCCGCTTGCGCGTAGCCTCGAGACGATCGACGGGAGCCCGAGCGGCAGGCCGAAGTAGGGGAACTCGAGCAGGAGCAGACGCGGGTTGCCGCCGAGCCCGAAGCGGCAGAGGTCGGCGTCTTCGAGCTCGGGGAGCCGGTCGAGGGCGATCTCGCCCCCGGGCAGCAGCTCGAGCGGGACCGAAGCCTCGTGGAACGCCTCACGCATCGACGCGACGCCTTGCTCCATCTGCTCGGGCAGTGTCGGGTAGTCGTTCCTCACATGCGGCGTGCCCGCGATCGCCCGGACGCCGTCGGCAACCGCAGCTCGCGCCAGCTCCAGCGCCGCCTCGGCCGAGCCGGCACCGTCGTCGAGCCCCGGAAGGATGTGCGAATGGAGATCGATCATCGCGGCGCGCCGGGTATATCGGGTGCCGCCCGCGCCACAGGTCGGGGTCTTATCGGGTTACCGCTCGCTGCGCGCGAACGGCGCCGGCCCGGAGACTGCGGCTGTGTCGCCGTTCGCAGCCGCTGGATCGGGAGCAGGCGGGCGCTCCGGCCCGTCGCGACGGTCGGACTCCGGGGCTCCGGCAGGCACCGAGCTCGGTCCCACCGGGACGATCGTCCTGAGCGCCGAGCGCATCTGCTCGCGCATCTCACGCATCATCGCGTCGAGCTCGGCGAGCTCGGCGTTGTAGGCGGATCTCGAGCGCTCGAAGTTACGCTCGAGCTCCACTGCCCGAGCACGCACCTTCTTCAGCGTCAGCTCACCGTCGCGTCGGGCGGACTCGCGCAGCTCACGCGCCGCTCGGTGCGCGGCGGCGAGCGCGAGTCGCGCGAGCTCGTCGGGCTCCCTGCGAGGGGCCCGCTCGACCGGCGGCGGCTCGGTCGGCGTAGCGACCTCGGGCTGCTGCGCCTCGATCGTTGCAGCCGCTCCGGTCTGCCGGGCCTCGACGGTCTCGACATTCGCAGCCGGCTCGGGTAGCCGGGCCGGCTCTGTCTTCGGGCCGGAAGGTTGCTCGACCTGCCGTGCGGCCGGCTGCTCCGCTGCTTCCCTGAGTTGCTGGCATTCGAACTGAAGCTGCGAGTAGTCCCAGCGAATGCGGTTCAGGAGCTCCTCAACGGACTCCGGCTTCAGGCCACCGACCAGAGCCCGCGGCAGCCCGTCGATGTTGATCTCGTTCGACCCGATCTTCACTTCGGTCCCCTTCCTGCTCGCAGTGGTCGAGTAGGTGTCAGAATGATACCCGGGAGCGAGAAATCCCAGCTAGCAGGAGTTTGTGCGTGACTTGCGCGCGCGGCATGCTTACACTTCGACAGGCGACACGTGTCATCAAGAGACGGGAGCGGTGGGAAAATGTCGGACGGGGAGACGGGACCAGCGAACCCGAAGCCGGCCGATCGGCAGCCGGTGGAGAGCAAGGAGCAGGAGGCATCCTCGCTCGTGAGCGGAAGGCAGCTGCGAACGATTGTGCTTCCCAGGAGCCCGTTCGGGGGCTATCGCTGTGGATACGTCGACCGCTTGCTCGAGGGCGCTGCGAAGACGCTCGACGAGCGCACTGTGACCATCGAGCACTTGAAGGGCCAGCTCGAGGAGTCGCGCACGCGGGAGGCGACCTTTGCGATACCGGAGGAACTGGTCGGCAGGATGCTCACCGCAGCTCAGGGGGTCGTCGACGGCGTCAAGGAAGAGGCGCGCCAGGAGGCCGAGCGGATCGTCGCCGAGGGTCGGGTCGAGGCAGAACAGGCAACGCTCGTCCGGAACGAAGCTTACGCGGCGGCCGAGGCAGAGCGTGCCCAGGCGTCTGCGATCCTGGCGGCGGCCCGGGCGGAGCGGGAGCGGCTGATCGTCGACTGGGAGCGCGAGGCGCGAGCGGCGATCGAGGCGGAGCGCAGCGAGGCGGCGGCGCTGCTGGCGGCGGCCCGGGCAGAACGGGAGCGGTTGCTGAGCGACTCGCTCGTCGAGATTGCCCAGGCGCGGGATGAGCTCGAGGCTGAGCGCGCCCGGCTTGCGACCGAGATCAACGAACTGCGGGGCGCCTGGGCCGGGCGCCTCAGCGACGCGCTTGCGCGACTCGACGGTGTCGACCTGCAGGTGGGCTCGGCGGCCGACGCACCCGTCGCATCGGTGGAACCGACCCCTGCTCGCGGCGTGGCGCCCGCAGCCGACGCGGTGCCCGCCCAGGACACGGCGCCGGACCCGATCGCGGCGCAGACCGCCGACCTGACACCCGGGTCGGCCGCCGCGGCGGCGGCCGACCCGGCGCTCGCCCTCGAGACGGCGCCGGCTCCGGCTGCGGCGCCGGTCCCCGTCACGGCGCCGCCCCCGGTTGCGGCGACGAACGCCGAGCAGGAGCCCGCCCCCGACGACGCGGCCCCGGTCACGTCGTCGGCGGTTACTGCGGCCGGGCGGTTGCCGGAGCCGGACCGCACGGATGTGCTCGCCGAGCTCGAGGCCCGCCTGCCCGCCTCCGGCGAAGCCTAGCCAGCTGATTGATCGGAAATGCCCATCGATGTATCGATCGATCGTCCAGCCTGGCGCCTGGTCCCCTCACCGTCGGCGCGGTTCGATGGTCGGCGGTTCTCGCCTTGGGCGCTCCTAGCCTGCTATGGTCCGGGCTGTACATGAGCGAGTATCGGTTGCGCACAGGCGCGCTTCCTGCTGCCCGTTCTTGAATTTGGCAGAAGGAGGTGTTTTTCATATGGCAACCGGAACCGTGAAGTGGTTCAACGACGCCAAAGGCTTCGGGTTCATCACCCCGAGCGACGGCGGCAAGGACGTGTTCGTCCACTTCAGCGCGATCAGTGGTGAGGGCTTCAAGTCGCTCGCCGAGGGCGCGAACGTCGAGTTCGAGGTGGAGGAGGGCCCAAAGGGCCCCCAGGCTCGCAACGTCAGCGCGATCTGAGAGGGCGCGCCTTCGGGCGCGCCTCTTTTTTTGGAAGGGGAGCGGCATCGCAGAGAAGGAGCAGAAGGTCGAGCTCGAGGGCGAGATCACCGAGGCGTTTCGCAACGGCATGTACAAGATCGCCCTCGACAACGGTCACGAGGCTCTCGGGTACACGTCCGGCAAGATGAGGCGCTTCCGCATCCGGATCCTTCCCGGCGACCGGATCAAGGTCGAGCTCTCCCCGTACGACCTGACGCGCGGCCGCATCGTCTTCCGCCACCGCGATTGAACGCGAGCTCCGCGCCTGCCCCCGCTCGAGCGGAGCGTCCGCTGCTGCGCGGCTGGAGCCACGAGCTCGCCTTCCTGCTCGCGGTCCCGGCCGGCATCCTGCTCGGGCTCGAGGTGCACACCGCCCGCGGGCGGGTGGCGGCGATCGTCTACGCCTCGACCGTCGTCTTCATGTTCGGCGTCAGCGGCATCTACCACCGCGTCACCTGGCGCGGCCCGTGGCGGCTGCACATGCGCCGGCTCGACCACGCCGGCATCTACCTGCTGATCGCGGGCAGCTACACCCCGTTCGGGCTGCTCGTGCTGCACGGCACCCTGCAGGTCGTCGTGCTCGCCATCGTCTGGACGGGCGCCGCCGCCGCGATCCTGCTCAAGGTCGTCTGGGTCGAGGCGCCGAAGTGGCTCGCCGCGGCGATCGCGATCCCGCTCGGCTGGGTCGCGGTCATCGTCCTGCCGGAGATCGTGCACCAGCTCGGACTGACCGCCTGCCTGCTCGTCGTGGCTGGCGGGATCATGTTCACCGCCGGCGGTCTGATCTACGCCTTCCGGCGCCCCGATCCCGTCCCGACGGTGTTCGGCTACCACGAGGTCTTCCACGCGCTCGTGATCCTCGCCGTCTGCCTCCAGTACGGCACGATCGCGTTCTACGTCCTGCCGGACCATTGACCTGCCGCCGGCCTGCCGCCGGCGTCGCCGGGTGCCGCGCGGCGAGGGCCTCGCGGTCGCGCGCCGCTGTGTAGAGTCGCCCGGCAGTGTCACTGCAGGAACGCAGCGAGCTCGAGCGCGTCCGGGAGGCGCGCGAGCGGTACGTCGCCCGGGGCGTCTCGACGCCGGCACTCGTGGTCTCCCGCGCGCAGGGCGCGCTGATCTGGGACGCCGAGGGCCGCGAGTACATCGACTTCGCCGGCGGGATCGGCTGCGTCAACCTCGGGCACGGCCACGCGAAGATCCTCGAGGCGATCCACGAGCAGGTCGACCGCTACCTGCACCAGTGCTTCATGGTCGGCACCTACGAGCCGTACGTCGAGGTCTGCCGCCGGCTCGCCGAGTCCTCGCCCTGCCGGGGCGCCCCGCAGAAGTCGATGCTCCTGAACTCCGGCGCCGAGGCGGTCGAGAACGCGGTCAAGATCGCCCGCCACGCAACCGGCCGGCCGGCCGTCGTCGTCTTCGAGCGCGGCTTCCACGGGCGCACGCTGCTGACGCTGACCATGACCGAGAAGGTCGGCTACAAGGCCGGCTTCGGGCCGTTCGCGCCCGAGGTCTACCGCGTGCCCGCGCCGTACCCCTATCGCGGCGTGGGAAGCGACGACTCGATCGCCGCGCTCGAGCGGCTCTTCAAGGCGGAGGTCGACCCGCGCTCGGTCGCCTGCGTCGTGCTCGAGCCGGTGCAGGGCGAGGGCGGGTTCATCCCGATGCCGCCCGACTTCCCGGTCCGCCTCCGCGAGCTCCTCGACCGCTACGGGATCCTCTACGTCGACGACGAGGTGCAGTCCGGCGTCGGGCGCACCGGCAAGCTCTGGGCGATCGAGCACTACGGCGTCGAGCCGGACCTGCTCGTCGCGGGCAAGTCGCTCGGCGGCGGCCTCCCGCTCGCCTCGGTCACCGGCACCGCCGAGCTGATGGACGCGCCGGCCCCCGGCGGGCTCGGCGGGACGTTCGGCGGGAACCCGGCCGCGTGTGCCGCCGCCAACGCCACGCTCGACGTGCTCGAGGGCGCGCTGCCGCGTGCGAACGAGATCGGCGCCGCCGTCCGCGCGCGGCTCGAGCGGATCGCGCCCCCGGGCGCCGACGTTCGCGGCCTCGGGCCGATGCTCGCCCTCGAGTTCGCCGAGCAGACGGGCGACCGCGCCGCCGCCGTCCTCGCCGCGGCCCGCGAGCGCGGCCTGATCCTGCTCTCGTGCGGCCTCTACGGCAACGTGATCCGGCTGCACGTTCCGTTCGTGATCTCGGACGAGGAGCTCGAGCGCGGCCTCGCGATCCTGGAGCAGTCGATTGGCAGCACCGGCAACGGCTCCTAGCGCCACCGCGGACGTCATCGTCTCGGGCGCGCGCAAGTCGTACGGCGACGTGCTCGCGGTCGCCGACGTCGACTTCGAGGTCGGGGCCGGGACGTTCTTCACCCTGCTCGGCCCCTCCGGGTCGGGGAAGACGACCACGCTGCGCCTGATCGCGGGCTTCGAGCGCCCGGATGCCGGCACGATCAGCCTCGCCGGCCGCGACATCACCGGCGAGCCGCCGTATGCCCGCGACGTCAACACCGTCTTCCAGGACTACGCGCTCTTCCCGCACATGACGGTCGCCGAGAACGTCGGCTACGGCCTGCGCGTCAAGGGCGTCAAGCGCACGGTCCGCGCCGGCATGGTCGACGAGGTGCTGCACACCGTCCGCCTCGAGGGCTACGGCGGGCGCAAGCCGGTCCAGCTCTCGGGCGGGCAGCGCCAGCGCGTCGCGCTCGCGCGCTCGATCGTCAACCGCCCCAAGGTGCTGCTCCTCGACGAGCCGCTCGGCGCGCTCGACCTCAAGCTGCGGCAGGAGATGCAGCTCTTCCTGAAGGCGCTCCAGCGCGATCTCGGCATGACGTTCATCTACGTCACGCACGACCAGGAGGAGGCGCTGACGATGAGCGACCGGCTCGCCGTCTTCAACGAAGGCAGGATCGAGCAGGTCGGCGCTCCGGCCGAGGTCTACGAGCGGCCCCAGACCGAGTTCGTCGCGAGCTTCGTCGGCACCTCGAACATCGTCGAGCGCGACGGCAGGCGCCTCTGCATCCGCCCCGAGCGGATCGCGTTCGCAGAGGGCGGCGAGCCGGCGGCGATCGCCGACGCCGTCTTCGTCGGCGCCTTCACCCGCTATCTCGTCGACACCGGCCGCGGCGAGCGGCTCGCGGTCGTGCAGCAGAACGACCGCGCAGCGCTCGCCGCAGGCACCCGGGTGCACCTCGCCTGGCGCGACGAGGACGCCTTCGAGCTTCCAGCAGGTCAACAGGACGACAGGAGGGACAGATGACGAAGCGCACGTGGGCGGTGCTCTCCGTGCTCGTGGTCGGGCTGGCATTCCCGGCGGCGGGCGTCACGAAGACGGCGGGCGGCACGCTGAACATGATCGCGTGGGAGGGCTACACCCAGGCCCAGTGGGTGAAGCCGTTCGAGAAGCAGACCGGCTGCACGATCCACGCCAAGTACGCCGGCTCCTCGGACGAGATGGTCGCGCTGATGCGCTCCGGCGGCGGCAACCAGTACGACATGGTCTCGGCCTCGGGCGACGCCAGCCTGCGCCTGATCTACGGCGGCGACGTCCAGCCCGTCGACCCGAGCAAGATCCCCGACTTCAAGAACTTCGGCAAGGCGTTCCAGTCGCCGCCGAACAACACGGTGAACGGGAAGCACTACGGCATCTCGCTCCAGTGGGGGCCGAACACGCTGCTCTACAACACCCAGAAGGTGAAGCCGGCACCGACCTCGTGGTCGGCGATCTACAGCCCGAAGTACAAGGGCGAGATCACCGTCCCCGACAACCCGATCCAGATCGCCGACGTCGCGCTGTACCTGATGAAGACGCAGCCGGCGCTCGGGATCAAGGACCCCTACGAGCTGAACCAGACGCAGTTTGCCGCCGCGATCAAGGTGCTCCAGCAGCAGAAGCCGCTGATCAAGAAGTACTGGGCGCTCGCCTCTGACGAGATCGACCTGTTCAAGAACGGCGACGCGGTGATCGGGGCCTCCTGGCCCTACCAGACGAACACGCTCCAGGCCGCCGGCGCGCCGGTGAAGGACCTCGTGCCGAAGGAAGGCGCGACCGGCTGGCTCGACACCTGGATGGTCTCCTCGCACACGAAGAACCTCGACTGCGCGTACAAGTGGCTCGCCTACATCTCGACCCCGAAGGTGCAGGCCGAGCAGGCGATCTACTTCGGCGAGACGCCTGTCAACTCGCTCGCCTGCCCGATCATGAACAAGCTCCAGAAGGGGTCGTGCCAGAAGTACCACGCGAACGCGCCGCTCGCGTACTTCCGGAAGATCTACTTCTGGAAGACGCCGATCTCGAACTGCGGCAACGGCCAGAACAACTGCATCCCCTACACGCAGTGGCAGCAGGCCTGGACCCAGTTGAAGGGGTAGTGGTTGCTTGCCCGGCAACTGGCTAGCTGACGCCGGCCCGGGGACACGGTGAGCGTGTCCCCGGGCCCCGAGGCACCGGCCGGCCGTCGCCGCCGGGCCTCGCTCGGCGGCGCCCAGGCCTACCGCCATCCCTGGGTCAAGGCCACGGGCCTGCTCACGCCCCCGCTCGGCGCCTTCGTCTTCGTCTACCTCGCGGCGCTCGTCGTCCTCTTCGTCTCGGCGTTCTGGACGGTCAACGAGTTCACCGGGGAGCTCGTGCACGAGTGGACGCTCTCCAACTTCCAGACCCTCTGGAACAGCAGCGCCTACCACACGATCGCGCTCCGGACGATCGGGATCGCCGCCGCGGTGACCGTGACCGACGCGCTGATCGCCTTCCCGTTCGCCTACTTCATGGCCCGGATCGCCGGCCGCCGGCTCCGCAGCGCCCTCTTCGTGCTGGTGCTGCTGCCCCTCTGGTCGAGCTACCTGCTGCGCGTCTACGCCTGGCGCCTGATCCTCGACCACGACGGCCTGCTCAACTGGACGCTGCAGAAGGTCGGCCTGCCGCCGGCGAACATCGCCTACACGAACGTGGCGGTCTGGATCGTCTTCACCTACATCTGGCTGCCGTTCATGGTCGTCCCGGTCTACGCGGCGCTCGAGCGGATCCCGCACAGCTACATCGAGGCCTCGCGCGATCTCGGCGCCAAGGGGAGCCGGACGCTACGAACGGTGATCCTGCCGCTGGCGCTCCCGGGGGTGATCGCGGGCTCGATCTTCACCTTCGCGCTCACGCTCGGCGACTACATCACCCCGACCCTGGTCGGCGGCACCAACTCGGAGTTCATCGGCAACGTCGTCTACGACAGCGTCGGCATCTCGAACGACATCCCGTTCGCGGCCGCGTTCGCCGTCGTGCCGCTGCTCGTGATGGCCGTCTACCTCGTGCTCGCGAAGCGGGCGGGGGCCTTCGAAGCGCTGTGATGGAGTCGCGGCTCACGAGGATCTTCCTGGGCGCGTTCACGGTGCTCGTGATCCTGTTCCTCTGGGTGCCGATCGTGATCATCTGCCTCTACGCGTTCAACTCCTCGAACGTGCAGAGCTGGCCGATCGCGGGGCTGACCTTCAAGTGGTTCGGGCCGACGGTCCACGACCCCGACATGCAGGCGGCGCTCGAGCTGTCCCTGAAGGCGGGCCTGATCGCCACCACGATCGCGATCCTGCTCGGGTCGGCGGCCGCGTTCGGCGTGCACCGCTTCCGCTTCTTCGGCCGCGAGGCGATCTCGTTCATCTTCGTGCTCCCGATCGCGCTCCCCGGGATCATCACCGGCATGGCGCTGAACTCGTTCTTCGTCTTCTGGAAGGTGAACTTCGGGCTCTGGACGATCATCATCGGGCACGCGACCTTCTGCGTGGTCGTCGTCTACAACAACGTGCTGGCGCGGCTTGCGGCGCACGCCCGGCTCGCTGACCGAGGCGTCGATGGATCTCGGCGCGAGCGGGTGGCAGACCTTCCGGCTCGTCACCCTGCCGACGATCGCGACGGCGCTCGTCTCCGGCGCCCTGCTCGCGTTCGCGCTCTCGTTCGACGAGGTGATCGTGACGACGTTCACCGCCGGCGCCCAGAACACGCTGCCGCTCTGGATCTTCGGCAACATCCGGCTCGGCCAGACGCTCCCGGAGGTCAACGTCGTCGTGCTGCTCGTGCTCGCGGCGACGATCCTCCCCGTCGTCCTCGCCCAGCGGCTGACCCGCGAGAGCGGCATCCTGCGCACCGAGTAGCTGCGAGCCACTTCCGGGAGAGGAGTAGTAGAGTCGCGCCATGACCGACATGAGACACATCTTGATCGGCGGCCGGTGGACGGCGGCCGCCTCGGGCGAGACGATGAACGTGCTCAATCCGGCGACCGAGGAGGTCGATCGCCGCGCGTGCCGAGCTGCGCCGCCGAGGACGTCGACGCGGCGGTCGCGGCCGCGAAGGCGGCGCTGCCGGAGTGGCTCGACACGACGCCGGGCGAGCGCGCCGAGGTGCTGCTCGGGCTGGCGCAGGTGCTGGAGGAGAACGCCGAGGAGCTCGCGGAGATCGAGTCGGGAAACGTCGGCAAGCCGCTCTCCTACGCGCGCGACGAGCTGCCGCAGATGGTCGATCAGCTACGCTTCTTCGCCGGCGCGGCGCGGCTGCTCGAGGGGAAGAGCGCCGGCGAGTACCTGCGCGGCTACACCTCGATGATCCGGCGGGAGCCGCTGGGGGTCGTCGGCGGGATCGCGCCCTGGAACTACCCGCTGATGATGGCGGTCTGGAAGCTCGCGCCCGCGCTGGCGGCCGGGAACACGCAGGTGCTGAAGCCGTCCGAGCAGACGCCGCTCTCGCTTCTGCGCTTCGCGGAGCTCGCGGGCGACCTCATCCCTCCGGGCGTGCTGAACGTCGTCACCGGTGACGGCGTCCCGGTCGGGGAGCGGATCGTCACCCATCCCGACGTGCGGCTCGTCTCGCTGACCGGCGACGTCGAGACCGGGAAGACGATCGCGCGGACGGCCGCCGACACGCTGAAGCGCGTCCACCTCGAGCTGGGCGGCAAGGCCCCGGTGGTCGTGTTCGACGACGCCGACCCGGCCGCGGTCGCCGAGGCGATCAGGATCGGCGGCTACTGGAACTCGGGCCAGGACTGCACCGCCGCCTCGCGGGTGGTCGCCGGGCCGAAGGTCTACGACCGGCTGCTCGAGGAGCTCGTGCCGGCGGTCGAGTCGCTCCGCGTCGGCGATCCCGCCGGCGGGGCCGAGATCGACATGGGGCCGGTGATCTCGAAGTCGCAGCAGGAGCGGGTTCTCGGCTTCCTCGAGCGCGCCGGCGGCGCGACGGTGCTGACCGGCGGCGACGCGAACGGCGGCCGCGGCTTCTTCGTCCGGCCGACGGTCGTGACGGGTGTGAAGCAGGGCGACGAGATCGTCCAGCGCGAGGTCTTCGGCCCGGTCGTCACGGTGCAGCGCTTCGCCGACGACGCCGAGGCGATCGCCTGGGCAAACGACGTCAGCTACGGCCTCGCCGCCTCGGTCTGGACGCGCGACGTCGGCCGCGCGCTGAGCGCGGCGCGGGCGCTCCAGTTCGGCACCGTCTGGATCAACGACCACATCCCGCTCGTCTCCGAGATGCCCCACGGCGGCTACAAGCAGTCCGGCTACGGCAAGGACCTGTCGATGTACTCGCTCGAGGACTACACGCAGATCAAGCACGTGATGGCCAGGCTCGGCTGAGCCGCTCCGATGCCCCGGGCGCCCCGCTGCGGGACGCCGGGGAAAGTCTCGATTTCGTGGTGGCAGGCCCGGCCTTCCTGCGGGTGAAGCGGCCGGCTCGTCAACCGCCTCCGACGACGATCGTCCCTTTCATGTTGTCGTGGACGGTGCAGATGAACTTGTAGGTTCCGGCACGGGTGAAGGTCAGCTTGTAGCCCTCGATGTTCGGCGGCTGCGAGTTCCCGAACACACCGGAGTTGAGGAAGCCCTTTCCGTTCCAGCTCTTCGAGGCGACGACCTTGAAGTTGATCTGCGTCTTCGTTCCGCCCGTGGGTGGCTTCGCCGGTTCACCGGGGCCGCCGGCCGGGGCTGCCGCCGCCTCGTTGATCGCGACGTCGCCGTTCTTGTAGACGGTCTGGAGGTCGTTGTTGGCGGCCGTCGAGTTGAAGGTGATCGTGTGGAGGCCCGTGAGCCACCAGACGACCGAGCCGCCTACCGGGATGTGCACGATTCTGGGGCCGAACTGGTCGATCGCGCCCGCCGTCGCAGAGCCGGGCGCGCCGGAGCCGACCAGGACCGGGTTGGAGCCCGGCAGCGTCAGGCCCGGGATCGGTGGCTTGCCCTCTGCGAGCAGCTTCGCGGGGCCGACGAGCGGCGCCTCGTCCCGGGCCAGCTGCTTCTGACCGAGCGCGAACTGGGCAGCGGGGCTCGGCACGGAGGTGCCCGCCGGGACGACCGTGATCTTGCCCGACATACCCTCGCGGTGGATCAGGCAGAGGAAGCGGTAGGTGCCCGGCGGGGTCGAGCTCGAGAGGCGCACCGTGAACTTCTCGTTCGCCTTCAACCAGCCGCTGTTGTAGTAGGCCTGCTGCCCGTCGAAGGCCGGCTTCGCCGCCGCCGGACAGGGAGCCTTTCCCCCGGAGGGGACGCCGCTCGCGAGGTAGCACGGGTTGGCCGCCGAGGGCACGACGTTGAGGCTGTTTCCCTGCGTCAGTTGGGGCAGCTTCGAGTCCGCGGCAAGCGCGGTCTTCGGTGGATTGTTCTGCTGCGCCGGCGTGAGCCCTTCGAACGCCGACACCGCCGAGTTGGCCAGCGTGCCGAGGGTCACCGTGTGCGGCTCGCCGACACCCACGTAGTCGAAGACCACCGTGTCGCCCGCATGAGCACGAACCACGTTCGGGAAGTACGCGTCGAAGTTCTCGTTCACCGACTTGTTCCGTCCGTCGACGTTCACCCTGAACGTCTCACTCCCCGAAACGGCGCCCGAGGCGCGAGCACCGAGCGTCGTGATCGCGCCGGACTCGCTGCTCGCGATCATTGCGACCGCTGCAACCAATGCGATCGAAAACCACAGGCAGGAGCGCCGCATCATCCCTCCGATCTCCGGTCCGCCGACGCAGGCGCGGTCGAGGATCTCGCTTCCGCCCGAAGCGCAGCGGCCGCAGCAGACAGGGCGCATACCGGCACGGCAACACCAACCGCGGCATTGGCGACACGCATCTCGACCTCCTGGGTCAGAACCACCAAGGGATGGTGATCGGGCCGACCGTAACAGGGGGAGCGTTACGGGAACGTTACGGCCTAGATCTCTCGTAGAACTTGCACGCTGAACTGCGCACGCCGAACTCGTCATCGGTGGAAGCACACACCGCGGCTACGCGGATTCGAGCGCCAGCAGGGGTCAGTCCCCTTCTACCGTCAGTCTCGGGCCTGGCCGGGGACTGTCGCCGGACGAGGTTGGTGCGAACACGGCCGAACAGGGCACGGCTAGGCTGAGCAGGGTGGCGCCTGCGCTGATCTTCGATCTCGACGGGACGCTCGTCGACACGGTCTACGCCCACGTCTTCGCCTGGCAGCGAGCGCTCGCCGAGGAGGGGATGCCGCTCGACGGCTGGCGCATCCACCGGCGGATCGGGATGAGCGGCGGATTCTTCACGCGCGCCGTCGCCCGCGAGGTCGGGCGCGACCTCTCGCCCGAGGAGACCGAGGCGATCCAGCAGCGCCACGCACGGATCTTCCAGGAGATGCTTCCCGACCGGCGGCCGCTCCCCGGCGCGGTCGCGCTGCTCGACCACCTCCGCCGCCGCGGCGTCGTGCACGGGATCGCCACCTCGGGCCGCCGGCCGGAGATCAACCGCTCGCTCGAGGTTCTCGGCGTCGGCGCCGAGACGGTCGTGGTCGACCGCGGCGACGTCGCCCGCGCGAAGCCCGAGCCCGACCTGTTCCTCGCCTGCGCAGCCGCGCTCGGGGTCGACCCCGCCGGGTGCTACGTCGTCGGCGACGCCGTCTGGGACCTGCTCGCCGCCCGCCGCGCCGGCATGCTCAGCATCGGCCTCCTGAGCGGCGGCTACGGGGCCGACGAGCTCCTCGCGGCCGGGGCGTTCCGCGTCTACGACGACGCGGCCGAGCTGCACGAGTCGCTGGACGAGCTCGGCATCGACCCCTGACGAGAGCGATCGGTAGGGGTCTGACCCCGAACGCGACCCGACCGGCTGAGGGGGCTCGCACAACGCTAAGAGGTCTGGCCGCTTTGACGCCGTCGGGCGCGTACCGTGCTCGGCAGAGCCGCGCGGGTACCCGCGCGAGGCGGCCTCCGAACGTGAGATCCTTCGCCGGTCGTGACCTCGAACGCCGACCTCCAGCGGCTCGCCCGCGACCATCTCTGGCTCCACTTCACGCGGATGGGCGGCTACGAGACGCCGATCATCGTCCGCGGCGAGGGCTGCTACCTCGAGGACTCGAACGGGAAGCGCTACCTCGATGCGCTCGCCGGGCTGTTCGCGGTGCAGATCGGCTACTCGCACGGCGACGAGATCGGCCGCGCCGCGCACGAGCAGATGCGCGAGTTGCCCTTCTACACGAACTGGTCGTATGCGCACCCGCGCGCGATCGAGCTCGCGGCCGAGGTCGCCTCGCTCGCCCCGGGCGAGCTGAACCGCGTCTTCTTCGTCTCGGGCGGCTCCGAGGCGGTCGAGTCGGCCTGGAAGCTCGCGCGCCAGTACCACGCCGCGCGCGGCGAGCGACGCTGGAAGGCCGTCTCCCGCCGGCTCGCCTACCACGGGACGACCCTCGGCGCGCTCTCGATCAACGGCGTGCCCGCCCTCCGGACGCCCTTCGAGCCGCTCGTCCCGGACGTCGTCCACGTCCGCAACACCAACCGCTACCACCGGCCCGCGAGCGAGACCGAGGCCGAGTTCACCGCCTTCCTGCTCGAGGACCTCGACTCGGCGATCCGACAGGCGGGGCCCGAGACGGTCGCGCTCGTGATCATGGAGCCGGTGCAGAACTCGGGCGGGGCGTTCACGCCGCCGGCCGGGTACTTCGCCGGCGTCCGTGAGATCTGCGACCGCTACGGCATCCTCCTCTGCGCCGACGAGGTGATCACGGGCTTCGGCCGCCTGGGCTCCTGGTTCGGCTCCGAGCACTACGACATCCGGCCCGACCTGATCACGAGCGCGAAGGGGCTCTCGTCGGCGTACGCCTCGATCGGCGCCGTGATCGCCACCGATGCCGTCGCGGCGCCGTTCCTCGAGGAGGGCGCCTCGTTCACGCACGGGATCACCTTCGGCGGCCACCCGGTCCAGGCGGCGATCGCGCTCGCCAACATCGAGATCATGCGGCGTGAGAAGATCGTCGAGCACGTGGCCGCAAACGAGGCACGCTTCCGCGACACGCTCGCCCCGCTGCTCGATCTGCCGATCGCGGGCGACCTGCGCGGCGCTGGCTTCTTCTGGGCGATCGAGCTCGTCCGCGACAAGGAGACCCGCGAGTCGTTCACGGCCGAGGAGTCCGAGTCGCTCCTGCGCGGGTTCCTGTCCAGCAGCTTCTTCGAGCGCGGGCTGATCTGTCGGGCCGACGACCGCGGCGATCCGGTCGTCCAGATCTCGCCGCCGCTCGTCGCCGGGCCCGAGGAGTTCGACCGGATCGCCGGCATCCTCGGCGACGTGCTCGCAGAGGCCTGGGAGCTGATCGACAGGCGGCGCCCCGATCAGCGGCACGGGCGCGTAGGCGCCGGCGAGCGGCCTGGGGCGTGACCGTCGAGGCCGACGCCGGCGTACCCGCCCACCCCGTCAAGGGGATCGGTGACAAGGGCCTGAAGACCAACGCGCTCGGGTTCCTCTCGAGCGTCGTGATCGGGGTCGCCTCGACAGCCCCCGCCTACAGCCTGGCGGCCTCGCTCGGCCTCGTGGTGGCCGCGGTCGGCCTCGCCTCGCCTGCAGTGATGTGGGTCTCGTTCATCCCGATGCTGCTCGTCGCCACGTCGTACTACTACTTGAACCGCGTCGACCCGGACTGCGGCACGACTTTCTCGTGGGGGGCAAAGGCCTTCGGCCCGGTGACCGGCTGGATCGGCGGCTGGGCGATCGTCGTCGCCGACGTCGTCGTGATGGCGAACCTGGCGCAGATCGCCGGTCTCTACACCTTCCTGCTCTTCGACGCCAACCATCTGGCGCAGAGCACGTTCTGGGTCACCTTCGTCGGCGTCGTGTGGATCGGCGTGATGACGTGGATCTGCTACATCGGGATCGAGATCTCGGCCAAGTCGCAGTGGTTCCTGCTCGGCGCCGAGCTCGCGATCCTGGTGATCTTCTCCGTCGTCGCGCTGGTCAAGGTCTACTCTGGCCATGCGGCCCACTCCGTTCGCCCGCAGGCCAGCTGGCTCAACCCGTTCGACGTTCCCTCGAGCTCGGCGCTGATCTCCGGCATCCTGGTCGCGATCTTCATCTACTGGGGCTGGGACAGCCTCGTCTCCGTCAACGAGGAGACCGAGGACGCCGAGCGCACGCCCGGGATCGCCGCGATCGTCAGCACGATCGTGCTCGTCGGCATCTACGTCGTCGTCTCGATCGCCGCGCAGGCCTTCCACGGCCCGGAGTACCTGGTCGCCCACGCCGACGACGTGCTCAGCTCCCTCGGATCCCAGGTGCTCGGCTCACCCTGGGACAAGCTGCTGATCATCGCGGTCCTGACCTCCGCGTCTGCCTCCTGCCAGACCACCATCCTTCCGACCTCGCGCACCACGCTCTCGATGGGCTCGCACGGCGCGATCCCGAAGTACTTCGCCCGCATCCACCCGCGCTACCTGACGCCCAGCACCTCGACGCTCTGGATGGGAGCGATCTCGATCATCTGGTACGTGTTCCTGACGATCGTGAGCCAGAACATCCTCTACGATTCGATCGCCGCGCTCGGGCTGCTGATCGCCTTCTACTACGGCCTGACGGGCTTCGCGTGCGTGTGGTTCTTCCGCCGCAACCTGAAGACCGCCAGGGGCATCTTCCTCGCCGGCGTGCTGCCGTTCCTCGGCGGGCTGAGCCTGGCCTACATCCTGGTCAAGTCGATCATCGAGCTCTACAACCCGGCGAACTCCGCGTCAGGGACGTCATGGTTCGGGATCGGGCCGCCGCTCCTGATCACGATCGCTCTCATGCTGCTCGGCGTCGTACTGATGCTCCTGCAATGGCGGGTCTCGCCGGAGTTCTTCCGGCGGAAGGCCGAGGTCCCGCCGCCGGAGCTCCAGCTGTGAACAACGCGATCGTCCTCGGCTACGACGGCTCCGAGGAGTCGAAGGCCGCCCTGGCCGCCGCCGCCCGGATCGCCCGCGAGAGCGGCGCCGAGGTCGTCGTCGTCTTCGCCTACTACATCAGCCCGCTCGGCGGCGGCGACGTGCGCGACTACCGGGCGGCCCTCGAGCAGACGGCGGCGCACGAGACGACGAGGGCGGTCGCCGACCTCGGTGCGGAGGACGTCCCGGCCACGGCGCGCCACGTCTCGGGCAAGCCCGCCGACGCGATCCTCGAGGTGGCCGATGAGGTCGGGGCCCGGATGATCGTCGTCGGCTCGACCTCGCGCGGGCCGCTCGCCGGCGCGATCCTCGGCTCGGTGGTGCTGCACCTCGTGCAGCGCTCGCCCGTGCCGGTGCTCGTCGTCCCCGCATGAGGATCGCGGTCGTCGGCGCCGGCGGGGTCGGCGCCGCCTTCGCCTCGGTCGCGCAGCGGCGAGGGTTCTTCGAGCAGGTGACGCTGGCCGACCTCGACCCGGCCCGCTCGCAGGCGGTTGTCGCCGGTCTCGACGACGGGCGCTTCGCGGCCGCGCAGGTCGATGCCTCCGACCCGGCGGCGATCGTCTCGCTTCTCCGCGAGGCGCGAGCCGATGCCGTCCTGAACGCCACCGACCCGCGCTTCAACGAGGCGATCTTCGCCGCCGCCTTCGAGGCTCGCTGCACGTACCTGGACATGGCGGCGACGCTCTCGGAGCCGCACCCGGAGCTTCCCTACGAGAAGCCGGGCGTGCTGCTCGGCGAGCGCCAGTTCGCCGAGGACGAGCGCTGGCGCGACGCGGGACTGCTCGCCCTGGTCGGGATCGGCGTCGAGCCGGGGCTCGCGGACGTGTTCGCCCGCTATGCGGCCGACGAGCTCTTCGCCGAGATCGACGAGGTCGGCGTGCGGGACGGTTCCAACCTCGTCGTCGAAGGCTACGAGTTCGCGCCGACGTTCTCGATCTGGACGACGATCGAGGAGTGCCTGAACCCGCCGCTCGTCTGGGAGCGCGACCGCGGCTTCTACACGACCGAGCCGTTCTCGGAGCCGGAGCTGTTCGAGTTCCCGGCGGGGATCGGGCCGGTCGAGTGCGTGAACGTCGAGCACGAGGAGGTGGTGCTCGTGCCCCGGACGATCGACTGCCGCCGGGTCACGTTCAAGTACGGCCTCGGCGAGGAGTTCATCGGCGTGCTGCGGACGATCCACAAGCTCGGGCTGGACTCGGTCGAGCCGGTGCGGGTCCGCGGCGTCGAGGTCGCGCCGCGGGACGTCGTCGCCGCGTGCCTGCCCGATCCGGCCTCCCTCGGCGAGCGGATGAGCGGGAAGACCTGCGCGGGCACGCTCGTGACCGGGGTCGGGAAGGACGCCGCGCCGCGGGCCGTCTACCTCTACCACGTCTCCGACCACGAGCGGACGATGCGCGAGTACGGCCGGCAGGCGGTCGTCCTGCAGACGGCGCTCAACCCCGTCGTCGCCCTCGAACTGCTTGCCGGCGGGGTCTGGGCGGGCGCCGGGGTGCTCGGGCCGGAGCAGTTCCCTCCGCTGCCGTTCCTTGCTCTGCTCGCTGCCTACGGCGAGCCACACGGCATCGTCGAGGGCGATCCGCGCCGGGAGGTGGCGGGCAGCGCTTCCGGGTGAGCGATGCGCGTCCCCCGTTCGGGGGAGACCTCGCCGCCTGCGGCTGCCGAATGAGTGATAGGTGAGCTTCGATCCACTCATTCGGCTCGAGATGGTGAACGCGGCGCCCTTGCGATGCCGGCGCGCGTGCTCCTCGGTCGAGCGGACTGGAGGGGGTCGGCGCTTGTGAGCTCGAGGGCCTCGATCGCCGGGAAGCGGAAAGCGCACACAGCCGGCCTCCCCGGCTGTCGCCGTCCCGGCCGCCTCCGGCGGGGACGACGTGCAGGGCGAGGGGCGCGCGGAGGCGCTGAAGCGCCGGCTGCTGCGGCTCGCGCTGGACGTCCACGACGGGCCGATGCAGAACCTGGCCGTGATCGGTTTCAGCCTCGGTGACCTCCGCGAGCGGATTCGGGCGTTCGTGCCGGCGGAGCATCGCGGAAAGATCGAAGCCGGCGTGGACCAGATCAGCGTCGAGCTCGTCCGGGTCGAGGCCGAGTTGCGGGCTCTGATCGGGGCACTCGAGGAGGGAGTTGCCCAGACGGTGCCGCTGCAGGATGCGATCGAGAGCGAGATTCTCGAGTTCGGCCGTCGCTCTCCGGCTCGGGTCGAGTTCGCGATGGACGGCGAGGTTCGAGCCGAGACCGATTCCCAGCGGATCGCGCTGCAGGCCGTGGCGCGGGCAGCGCTGGCGAATGTCGCCGTCCATGCAGACGCCGAGAACGTCAAGGTCAGCCTCACCGGCTCGCGCGAGGCGGTCGTGCTCGAGATCGAGGATGACGGCTGCGGCTTCCGCCCGGGTGCGGCTCCCAAGCCCGGCCATTTCGGCCTTTCCGGTATGCGGGAACGGGTTGAGCTGCTCGGCGGCGACCTGCGAGTCGAGAGCCGCCCCGGGGGCCCGACCAGGATCAGGGCAACACTGAAGACGTGGCGGCCGCCGGTCGACGGCTGAGCATCGGCCGGACGGTGACGGGGCCCCCCAGTACTGTGGGCGCGATGGCTTCGGGTGCACTGAGCGGTTGGCCGCAGGTCCTGCGGATGCGGTGGGTGCTGCCCGTCGCCCTCGGGCTCGCCGTCGCAACCTTCGCCCGGCTCGGGCTCGATGCGAACGCCGCCGCCTGGGCTGCCGTCCAGGTCGTGCTGGTAGCGCTCGCAGCGTACGACCTCGCCACCCGCTTGCTGCCGAATCCAGTCACCGTGTCGGTCTCCGTTCTCGCCCTCGCACTCCGGGCGGCGTTCGCCTGGTCCGAACTCTGGAAGGTGGCGCTCGCCGGTGCCGCGGCGTTCCTCGCCTTCTTCGTCCTCGCGATTGTCTTCCGCGGTGGCCTCGGCATGGGTGACGTGAAGCTCGCGGGGATGCTGGGCTTCCTCCTGGGCCGCGCCGTCGTTCCGGCGCTCGCGATCGGCATCTGCGCGGGCGCGCTGGTCGCGCTCGTGCTGCTCGCCAGCTCTCGCGCCACCCTGCGCTCGCCGATCGCCTACGGGCCGTACCTTGCCCTCGGGGGTGCCGTCGCCATTCTTGCCTTCCACCCGCCCGCTCTTGTCTGAGCAGCATCAGCCGGGCACGGCACCGCTGGTCGACGAGACCGGACGGGTCGTCTGCGGCCGCTGCGAGGTGGCCCGAAGCATGCTCTCGCGGATGCGCGGCCTGCTCGGTCGGAAGAGCCTCGAGCCGGGCGCCGGGCTTCTGATTCCGAGGACCTCGTCGATTCACACGTTCTTCATGGCCTTCCCGATCGACGCCGTGTTCCTCGACCGCGATCTCCGCGTGCGCTCGGTCGTCCGTGACGTCAGGCCGTTCCGGATGATCTTCCGCCCCGGCTCTCGAAATGTGCTCGAGCTCGCGGCGGGCGAGGCGGGGCGCGTCGGGCTCGAGGCGGGTCGTCGTCTTGCCTGGCATGATTCGGCCGACATGAGTTCTGAACAGGCAACGGAAGGCGGTGGCTGATGCCGGAGTCGGGAAGTGGCGACGAAGGGAGTGGCGCTCCGCGGCTCGTCTTCGACGCTGTCAATCCGCTGATCCACGTTCGCGAGCAGGCGCAGCAGGCTCTCGACGGTGTCGTCATCGGCTACGAGGAGCCGCTTGACCTGCTGCTCGTGGCCGCGGCCGCCGGCGGTCACGTGCTACTGGAAGGGCCCCCGGGGATCGCCAAGACGCTGATGGCGAGCGCGACCGCACGCGTCCTCGGAGCAGGCTTCAAGCGCGTCCAGTTCACCCCCGACACGACACCTGAAGAGCTCGTTGGCCGGAACGTGACGCGAGCCGGCGAGACGACGTTCCGCGCGGGCCCGGTGTTCACGAACATCCTGCTCGCCGATGAGATCAACCGCACGCCGCCGCAGACGCAGGCGGCGCTGCTCGAGGCGATGCAGGAGCACCATGTCACCGTCGAGGGCCGCACGCACTGGCTCCCGTCGCCCTTCATGGTGATCGCGACGCAGAACCCCTACGAGCAGGCGGGCATCTACGTGCTCCCCGAGTCCCAGCTCGATCGGTTCCTGTTCAAGATCCATCTCGATTACACCTCGGCCGCCAACGAGCAGGCGATCCTGCGCATGCCGCGCACCGGCCTCTCCCCCGACGTCCTGGCCGACGTGCCGGCGCTGCTCGACACCCCCCGCCTACAGGCTGTCCGCGAGGACCTCGATCTCACGCCGGCACCCGACGACATCATCGCGTTCATCGTCGACGTCGTGCGTCTGACCCGGACAATCGAAGGGGTCGTGCTCGGCGCGAGCCCGCGCGCTGCTGTCCACCTCCTTGCGGCGGCGAAGGCGCATGCCCGCTTCGCGAACCGGATGGGTGTCAGCCGGGACGACGTGATCGCAATGGCGCCGTTCACCCTGTGTCACCGGCTGATGGTGGACGGGGTCGAGGCGACGGCCGTGGTCGAGTCCGCGCTGCGCGCCGCCTCGGAGGTGAGCCAGTTCGAGGTCTGAGCAGCGCGGCTCCGCCGGCTCCGGCTGAGGGCGGGACGACTGGCGGGCCTGCCAGGATGCTCATCGATGTGGCTGGCGTTCAAGCGCGTCGCTCCGATTGCGTTCCTCGGTGTCCTGCCGTTGATCCTCCTGGTGATCGGCGCCTTGAAGACGCTGCACGACGGCGACCTCGGCGTCGACTTCCGGCACGAGCTCTACCCGGAGGCGAAGCTCGTTCTCCACGGGACAAACCCGTTCCCCTCACGGCACGCCGATCTCTCCGGCGGTGTCAACCGGATCTTCACGATCCCGGCGGCGCTGCTCGTCGCTCCGCTTACGCCGCTGCCGCCGGGCGCCGCCGCGGCGGTGGTCGCGGCGATCCTGCTCGGCATGGTCGCGGCGACCCTCCGCGTCCTCCGGGTGTCCGACTGGCGGGTCTACGGGACCGTCCTGCTCTGGCCGCCGACGATCGCGGCGATCCAGACAGGCAACCTGTCGATCCCGCTCGGACTGCTCGTTGCGGTCGCCTGGCGCTACCGGGAGCGCCAGGTCGTCTCGGGCCTCGCGATCGGAGCCTCCGCTGGGTTGAAGCTCTTCCTCTGGCCGCTCTTCGCCTGGCTGGTCGCCCGCCGCCGCTACCGGGCAGCGGCGGCCGGTGCCGCCGTGGCGCTCGCGTGCGTGCTTCTCGTGCTCCCGTTCGAGAGCCTCTCGAGCTACGTGGCGATGATGAACCACCTCGGGGACACCTTCGCGCCCGAGAGCTACAACCTCGTCGGCCTGCTCGTCCAGTCGGGCGCCGCCGGGCTCGCCGCCGCCAAGCTCGTCGCCGACGGCGCCGGGCTGCTCGTGCTCGCGCTCGCCTACCGGAGACGGTCGCTGCCGCTGTCGATCGCAGCGTCCTTCCTGCTCTCGCCGATCGTCTGGTTGCACTACTTCGTCCTGCTGCTGGTTCCGCTCGCGATCGCGAGCCCCGGGCTCTCCGTTGCCTGGTTCCTACCGCTCGCGCTCTGGGGGTGTCCGGGGAACGGCGGCGATGTTCGCGAGCGACATGTCGTGATCGGCCTGGCTGTGCTCGCGGCGGTCACGGTGATAGCCGAGTGGGGCCCCCGCAGTCTCACCCGCGGCCGCGTGTCTGTGGCTGCGCCCGTCAGGTCATGAGCGGCTGGTCCGGACGGCTGCGCGGAGATCTCTCCCCCCGCGCGAGTGCCTTCCTGCTCTTCGGCCTGGTCGCCGTGTCGGCGCTCGCTCGCGGACTCGTTGCCCGCGGGGTGCGGAGTCCGTGGATCTTCCCTGACGAGCTGATCTACTCGAGCCTTGGGAAGAGCGTCGCGTCGTCCGCCGGGCTCGCCATCCGCGGTGTCCATACGACCGCGTATAGCGTCGTCTACCCGCTTCTGCTCAGCCTGCCGTTTGCCGGCCGCGATCCCGCCGCGGGCTATGCGGCCGCGAAGTGGACGGATGCGGTCGTGATGTCGCTGGCGGCGGTGCCGGTGTTCCTGCTCGCCCGCCGGCTCCTGCCGCGCTGGCTCTCCCTGATCGCGGCGGCGTTCGCGCTGCTCATCCCCTCGATGGCCTACACCGGCGTGCTGATGACCGAGAACGCCTTCTACCCGCTCTTCCTGCTGGCGCTGCTTGCGATCGTCCGGACGATCGAGCGGCCCACGGTCCGCCGCCAGCTCGCGACGCTGCTGGCGATCGGGCTCGCGTACCTGACCCGGGCCCAGGGGATCGTGCTTGTGCCCGTCCTGCTGCTCGCGGTTGCGCTGTTCGTGCTCAGTGGGCCTTCCCGCAACGGGCGCTGGTCGGCGGCGAGGCGGGAGCTGGGCCGCTTTCTGCCCACAGTGTTCGTCCTCGCTGCCGCTGTCCTCGCCGTACTCGGCGAGGAGCTCGCGCGAGGCGAGTCGGCGGCGGCCTTCCTGGGGACCTACTCCACGACGGTGCAGAGCTATCCGCTCGCAAAGGTCCCCCGCTGGGTCGCCTCCCAGCTTGCCGAGCTCGAGCTCTACCTCGGGTTCCTTCCGTTCGTGCCGGCGATCATCGTCGCCTCGGCGCTGCTCCGGCGGAAGAGCACGGACGGGCCGCGGCGGGCGGTTGCCGCGGTCGCCGTGGCCGCAGTCGTCTGCGTGCTGCTGCTCGTCGCCGTGTTCTCGGCCGGCCCCGGAGAGCAGGCCTCGAGCACGTCCACCTACCCGAAGCTCGGGACGATGCTGCACGAGCGCTACCTGTTCTACCTCGCGCCGCTCTACCTCGTCTTCTTCCTCTATTGGCTGTACCGCAGGCGTGACTTCTCCGGCCGGATCCTCGGGGCGCTGATTGTCGTCGCGGTCGTGCTGCCGCTCTCGCTTCCCTATGCGCGCGTGCGCACGAACGCCGACTTCGAGGCGCTCGCCCTGCTGCCCTGGAACAACAATCTGATCGCACCCCGGCACGTGCCGCTCGCACTGGCCGTCACGGCGGCGATCCTCCTGCCGCTCCTCTTCGTCCGCCGCGGGACGATCGTCCTCCTCCAGGTCGGTCTCGTCGTGGTGATCCTCTGGTTCGTCGGATCTGTCGCGACCCACGAGATCCGGTCGGCGTCGCTCCAGTTGCCGAGTAGCCGCGTTGCCGCGCCGTCCTGGATCGACCGGGCGGTTCCCAGGGGCGAGAGGGTCGCGGCTCTCTGGATCCGTTCGCCGGGCTGGTCGACGGCGACGGCGCTCGGTCACGAGCACGACCTCTGGCGGGCGGAGTTCTTCAACGCCTCGGTCGGACCGTTCCTCTACGCGGGGACGCCGATGCATTACGGCCTGCCCGAGACGGCTGCCCGTCTGAGCGATGGGCGGCTGATCCTGCAGTCGCGCGCTGCCGCGGGCATCCGTTACCTCCTTGTTGCCTCGCCGGTCGCGCTCGACGGTCGCGTGGTCGCGCGAGACCGGAAGGCCGGGCTCCGGCTCTATCGCCTGCGGCGGCCGTTGGAGCCGGCATCGTCGTGACGGGAACCGGCCGCTCGACGCTCTAGGCTGGGTTCGTGGAACCGGAAAGTCCCGTTTACTCGGTCGTCGTTCCGGTGCACGACGAGGCCCCGGTGCTTCCCGCGCTCTACGAGCGACTGAGGGCTGTGCTCGACACGCTCGACGGCCCCTGGGAGGTGATCCTGATCGACGACGGTAGCCGCGATTCCACCTATCGGCTGGCTAGCGAGCTCAACGAGCGCGATGCGCGCGTGAAGGTGGTGCGCCTGTCGCGGAACTTCGGCCATCAGGTCGCACTGTCGGCGGGACTCGACGTCGCACGTGGCCAGGCTGTCGTGACGATGGACGGTGACCTCCAGCATCCGCCCGAGACGATCCCCGAGTTCGTCGCCAGGTGGCGCGAGGGGAACGACGTCGTCTACGGGGTGATGGTCGAGCGCCAGGGAGAGACACGTACCAAGAGCCTCACGGCGCGTGTCTTCTACCGGCTGCTGGGCCTGCTGGCGGATATCGACGTGCCCTCCGCGGCCGGAGACTTCCGGCTCGTCGATCGGCGCGCGCTCGGCGCCTTCCGGGCGATGCGGGAGTCGAATCGGTATGTCCGGGGGATGTTCAGCTGGATCGGCTTCCAGCAGGTGGGCGTCGAGTACGTCAGCCCGCCCAGGCCGGCAGGACGGAGCAAGTACACGACCCGGCGGATGGTCCGCCTGGCGACCAACGCGATTGTGGGCTTCTCCGAGCGCCCACTTCGGGTTGCGTTGGCGCTCGGGTTCGTCGTCTCGCTCGGATCGCTGCTGTTCGGGCTCTCCTCCGTCGTCGTCAAGCTCAGCGGCGGGTTCTCGGTCCCGGGTTGGGCCTCGATCATGGTCCTCGTCGGCATCGTCGGTGGTGTCCAGTTGATCGTCCTCGGGGTGATCGGCGAGTACATCGCCCGGATCTATGACGAGGTGAAGCGCCGCCCCCTCTACGTCGTCAGCAGCCTCGACGGCCTCCCCTACCGCGAGGGCCTCGGGGAACGCTAGAGCCCGCGATCGGCGAGAACCCTCATCGCCGCTGCCGGCAGTCCCCGGCAGCGAACGAGACGCACGGTCTCGCTCCCGAGCGCCCACTCGCCGAGCATGCGCCGATCGCCGGGCGGGCAGGCGCTCGCCAGCACCGGGGCAAGCCGCGGGCCCGCGGCGAGGAAGGCACGCCCCCGGCAGGCGCGATCGCTCGCGGACCGATCCGTGGTCAGCGCGGACAGAACGGGAAGCGCGGCCGTTCGTTCGGGGTCGAGATCGCTGATCGCGACCGGACAGCCGGAGGCCCGTGCCCGGGCGACTGCAGCGACGAACGAGACCCCCTGTTTCTCGTCCGCGGCCCAGCCTGCGACCCGCGAGTGTGCGACGGGAGCCGAGACCGCGACCGCGGCGCAGACGACCGCGATCGCAACGAGGCCGCTTCGCCGCCCGAGCTTCGCGAGCACCAGGACCGTCCCGATCGAGCAGAGCGCGAGTGAGGGGATGTAGTAGCGGCTGACGCTCACTCCTGACTGCGCGCTCCAGGCAAGGCAGACCGCGGCCGCGGCGAGGCACCCGCCCAGGAGCCAGTCGGGTCTCCTGCGCGCGAGGCTTGCGAACAGCCCGGCTGCAGTGATGAGGATCAGTCCCCAGCCGAGCCACGACCCGGTGGCCACCGGCATGTCGGAGACGAAGTCGTAGGTGAGCCGGAAGGCGCTCCCGGTGCGGACCTGCGCCCCGTAGACGAGATTGCCCCGCCGGACGATAAGGGCGACCTCGACGGCCACGTCGAGGAGAGGCACGAGCGCCGCGCCCGCGAGAACGGCCAGAAGAAGCCGCCGCGTCCCGTCGGCGGCGCGAACCGCGGTCGCGATTCGATCCCGGGCGGCGAGGTAGAGAAACGGGACGAGGACGAGCACGCACACCGAGACCTCTTTCTGGTAGACGCCGAGCAGCCAGAGCGGGTAGCCCGCGCAGATGCAGGCCGCGATCCGGGCGGTTCTCCCGGTCGGGCGGTGCCCTGCGATCTCGCGGGCAGCGAGGGCGAGCAGCGAGCCCCCGACTGCCAGGCCGCCGACGAGCAGCGGCTCCTGGGGGCCGAAGCGCGCGAAGTCGATCGCGACAGTCGGCATCGCGAGCAGCGCGAGCGGCGCCAGCCCCACCAGGAGAAAGGCGAATCTCGGCGGGTGGGCACGGTAACCGCCGAGCCAGAGGGCGAGCACCGTAACCAGCGCGACTCCGATCAGGAAGAGGAGCAGGCGCGCCACCCCCCAGGCGTTCGGCCCGGCCAGGCCTCGGGGGGCGCCGAGCGTGTGCCACTGGACGTAGTTCCAGACGACGAACCCGGGCCGGAAGCGTGGCCCGTCCGCCGACAGGAGACGACCTGGATGGACGAGCTGGGCCGGCGAACGCGAGATCGCAGACCAGTCGTCGATCAGCGAGGGGCCGTCGATCGAGAAGCGCGGCGAGATCACCCAGACCCCGACGGCGGTCGCGGCGAGGGAGGCTGCGACCAGCGTCCGCGTTGACCACGACCTCCCGCGAGGTGACGGCAAGGGGCGGCGGATCTCGTTACCGGGGCGAGGTCGACGGCGGGGCTGTCGGCCGCTCGGAGAGGACGGGGATCGACCGGCGGGCGCTTCGCCGGGTGGTTCTCGCAGCGAGGAGAAGGGGCGTAAAGGTGACCGCCACCAGCAGGGGCGCCGTGACGACGCGGTTGGTTGTCGTTGCGAGGTACCAGCCGATCGGGTCGGCGGAGAGCCAGTAGGTCAGGTCGAGGGCGGCGATCGAGATCAAGACCGTCGCGAGGACGAAGAGGGCCTCGGGCCTGCGTCCGCCGCTGAAGCCGATCGAGAGCGCTGCGATCACGACCAGCGGGAGAAGGAGCCAGTTCGCCGGGCTGACGAGGCTGCCCGCGAGCGCGGCAAGCGCGTGGGCGAAGCGTTCCGGGCGGCTGACGAGATACCCGACCCGGAGCCCGTAGGCGCCGTGAAGGTGGTTCAGGATGAGCCAGAGACGCCAGGGGACGACCGAGACCGCAGCCGCCGCCCCGACGACCGCCAGGATTCGCCGTCCAGTTCCTGGCCGGCCACGGCACACCAGGGCGAGCGCCGCCCCGACCGCCGCTACGAACACCATCCCTTCGACCTTCGTGGCCATCGCCGCGGCGAAGAGCAGGGCGGCGAGCGGGAGCGACTCCCGCGCGTCGAGAACGACTCCCCGCCAGAGGACGAGTGCGCCGAGGCTGACCATGATCGCGAGGGGCGCGTCGGCGTACGCGTCGGTCGACTGGACGTACATCGCAGGAGCCGCCGCGATCAGCGCGAGGATCACCGCCTGCTCGCGCCGACGCTCCCCGGGGCCGAGCAGCACGCCGAACAGCTCTACTGCCGCGCCTATGAAGGCGATGAAGAGCAACGAGAACTGCACGTGCACGAGCGTTGTGTCGAACGTCCCCATGAACCGGAACGCGCTGCTCTCGAGCGCCGGGACGAGCAGCGGATAGTCGGGATTCGAGACCCCGGAGCCGATGAAGGCGCTGCTCAGGCCGTGGAAGTCGACGATCGACTCGGCCTTGGGCGTCCAGAAAGACCAGGCATCCCACGCGCTCATCGGCAGGCGCGTCGATCTCGCAAGACCGAGCCCGGCGATCAGGATGGCCGGTACCGCGATCAGATGTGCCCCGGCGTGCAGGAGCCGAGGCCCGGGCGCAAGCTGCCGGCGGTGCGAGAGGAGCAGGAGGATCGCGCCCGGTGTCAGTGCAACCGCGACGAGCTCGGTTCGGTCGAACGAGAGCCCGCAGACCAGCATGAGCTCGCCTGCGACGCCGGCCCAGGCGACGCCCGCGACGTAGGCTAGCCCCGGCCAGCGGGGGAGCTCGCCGGGGCCCAACCAGCCGGTCAGGAGGAGCAGCCCCGCCCCGGCGACCCAGAAGAGGCCGTTCAGGAGCAGCAGGCCGAGAATCTCCTCAGCCACCGACTGCCACCAGCACCGGCGGCTCGCCGTGGTGGACGAGGCCTGCGTTCGACACGCGGCAGCAGCCGGGTCTCGGGGCTCCCCAGACGATGTGCCAGCGGGCGTTAGCCGGTGCAACCTGAACTCGAGGCAGCAGCCGGCCTCGCAGGAGCGCGATGAAGGAGCGGGCGCGTGCGGTACCGGCCAGCGCAGGGCCGAGCTCGACGTCGTAGCGCGCGTGCTCCGGCACGAGCGCGACGATTCGTGACAGGACCGCCGGGTTCACGCCCTGACTGGCGGCAACGGCGGCGATCGTCGCGCCCCACGATCTGCCCTCGGGCGCAGCGACCGTGCGAACCGTCGCCCTCGCCTCGAGGACGACCGCGACCGCAGCGATGGCGACAGCCACGATCAGGATCAGCGAGAGCAGCCGCTCCCGGTCGATCCGGCGGTCCGCGCTCACCGCTTCCACGCTCGAGTCGCCGCCGGGACGGCTCATCCACGGCCGCCCTTCACCCGGAGAACGACGATCTTGCCGTCCCGGTAGAGCACCTTCGTGCCCGGCCGCCGCTCGTACAGCCGGACGGCGCCGGCGTCGCCGATCGGGTCGAGGACGAGCACGCCGTAGCCCCGGGCCGCCCGTTGCCAGTCGAGGCCGTGCTCGGTCCTGAATGCGAACAGGGTCGAAAGCTGGCCCGAGCTCAGCAGCTCGAAGCGGATGTCGTAGGCGATGCGGCCGGCAAGCTGCGGGTCCTCGAGCAGGAGCCAGTCGGAGTAGCGCTCGTCCGAGAAGATGCGCAGACCGGGGTTCGCCCGGACGGCCGAGGCCACGCTCGCAGCGGCCCGTGCCGGGTAGCCCTGCTCGAACCAGCCGCTTGCGTGAGCGAGCATCGCCGTGCTCACGGCGAGGGCCGCGACGACGCCGGTGGCCGCGAGGGCGAAGTTGATCCCGGTCCGGCGGGCCGCCGCCGCGGGTGCCCAGATCGCATCCAGCGCGGCGGGAAGCACCGCGGCGCAGACGAGTGCGAACCAGACGTCGTTGCGTACGGCAAGCAGCCCCGCCACGGCGGTGCCGGCCAGTGCGAGGCGCGCGAGCGGCGTCGTCGCGGCAGGCGAGCGGGCAACGAGCAGGAGGGCGAGGAAGAGCAGGCCGTAGAAGAACGGCTGCCCACGGAGGGTGCTCGCCCCCCACTCGCTGACCAGATTCTCGAGCGTCGAGTTGCCGAGGACGCTGCGGTAGTAGCTCGGGAGCGCGAAGCCGTAAGGCGAGGCGAGCGTGCAGAGCCACGGGAGTGCGATCAGCGCGGTAGCCTGCGGCAGCCACGAGCGGATCCCTGCCCGTGCACGCAGCGATCTCGCCGCGATCGTGACGCCCCTCAGCGCGACCAGGGTCGCGCCGAGGACGACGGAGCCGTGGATGTTCGCCCACAGGACGAGCAGCGGCAGGACGAGCAGCACCCGCCTCGAGGGCCGGCGCTCGTCGGCGAGCAGGAGGACGAGTAGCAGCGCAAAGAGGACGTAGGCGAAGATCTGGGCCCGCAGGACGGTGTTGGGCAGGCCGGTCAGGAAGCAGACGGCGGAAATCAGGGCGACGCTCCGGTCGGAAGCTCCGAAGCGCCGCGCGGCGGCCGCCAGCACGATGAAGGCGCTCAGAAAGAGCACGACGTCGCCCAGCAGCGCGAGAGGCCAGCCGCCGGCTGACCAGAGGCCATAGAAGCCGAGCTGGGCGAGCCACTGCTGGTCGACCCACGGGTGACCCAGGGTCATCGCGGTCAGCACGTCGTGGTGGGGGAGCCCGGAGCGGATAACCGTGCGGCCGCCGAGCAGGGTGTACCAGGAGTCCGAGATCAGCGAGCCGCGGATCAGCCGGGCCTGGACCGCGCAACAGACGCCGAGAGTGGCGATGACGAAGACGTTTCGGTCGGCCGCCCGACGAAGTCGGGTCGAGACGTTGGCCGGCTTGGATGCAGTCGTCTCCCGCGGCAAGGCGGCCGCGGCGTCTGCAGTCGGTGGCTGCACGGCTGTGGGCATCCGCTCATTCACAGGCCGATCTCCCCCTGGGACGCCCTCCGAAAGCTCAGCTCGAGCACGACACGTTCCCGGTTCGGGATCATCCTGCCGGGGTGGGCAGGACTAGCCCTTCGGCTGATGTTAACGGAGCCTCCGGCTGCAACCGTCAGCAGCACAGGGCGGATAAGCTCGCATCGTGCAGGCGAATTCGATCATGAACCAGTCAACAGTGAAAGTCGAGATGACCCGGATGCTCGGGGCCGATCGTTTGCTCTCGGTGCTCTTTTCCGAGAGGATTCGGCCGGTCAGCCTCAAAGACGCACGAAGGACAGACTCTCGCCGAGCCCACTGAGAGCAGCGCATTTCCCGAGACAATCGGCTCGGATCTCCAGGAACGTAACCGACCACCGAACTTCAAAGAGAGGGAAGAAACAGATGATCAAGCGGCAGACTTCGATTGGCATGCGGTTCGCGCTCATGCTCCAGAGCTTCTCGCTGACGAGCCTGAGGCGCGAGGAAGGGCAGACCCTGGCCGAGTACGCGCTGATCCTTGCGCTGATCGCCGCGGTCGTGGCGGGTGCGGTGATCTTCCTTCAGGGCCAGATCAGCGCGATCTTCTCGTCGATCGGCTCAGCGCTCTAGACCACTCGATCAGCACTCGTCGATACCACTCAAGTCAGGGAGCGATCGTTCCGATAGGGAACGAACAAACCCGAGACCTTCGAAAGGACGTTGAATATGTCGCGGCTCAATACGTTTGCAGTGCAGCTCGCGCTGATGCTCCGGGGCGACGCCCTGCCAAGCGTCGGGCGCGAGGAGGGGCAGACCCTGGCCGAATATGCGCTGATCCTTGCGCTGATCGCCGCGGTCGTTGCGGGTGCGGTGATCTTCCTTCAGGGGAGCATCAGCGCGCTCTTCTCGTCGATCGGAAACGCAATCTAGGGACGGATCGCGCACTGCCAGGCAGGTGGTTGTCCGGCGGAGGTGTCCGGACAACCACCACGGCCATCGGGCCTCTGCTCCGCAACGACGGGCACCCGGCCTCTTGGACGACCGTCAAGGCAGAAGAGCAGCGCCGCGATCAGGCAACGACTCCTTCGACCGACAGGAGGAGTCCACCGGGTCTCATCTAACCTGAAGCAAGAAACGGGGGCATTGACGTGCAGGAGTCGATAGGACGGCTGTTCAAGAATCGCAGGGGCGCCGTGATCGCCGGCTTGCTTGCCGCCCTGCTGGCGGTGATCCTGCTCGTCCTGTACCTCAACTCCTACCGGTCGAGCGTCAACTCGGGCAAGCAGCCCGAACGGGTCCTCGTCGCCACGAAGCTGATCCAGCGAGGAACGTCCGGCACGCTGATCGGCCGCCAGAAGCTCTACCAGGTGACGACCGTCCAGAAGGACCAGCTGAAGGCTCTCGCGATCAGCGACCCGTCCGCTCTCAACGACCGGGTCGCCGCCAACGACATCTATCCCGGGCAGCAGCTGACCCAGGACGAATTCACGACCGAGTCGTCGAGCTCGATCCCCTACGAGATCACCGGCACGGAACGCGCGATCGCGATCCCGGTCGACTCGGCGCACGGTCTGATCGGACAGGTTTCGGCCGGTGACTACGTCGACGTCTACGTCGGCGTCGGCGGCACGGGCACCTCACAGGGCAGCCTCGTGACGCTCCTTCAGTCGGATGTCCTCGTCCTCGTCGCTCCGGGCACCGGGTCCTCGAACGCGGTGCTCCGCGTCTCGACCCTGGCGGCCCCCAAGTTCGCGTATGCTGCCGACAACGCTCGCGTCTGGCTCGTCCTGCGGCCCCAGGTTGGCGCGTCCAGGACGCCGCCCAGGAACGGCTACGTTGGCAACATTGCTCGCAGGAGGTAGGTAGCTCATGGCCGAGCCAATCAAGACCTTTGTAGTGCTCGACGCGGGGGTGAACCAGTCCGAGGTCGAGCGTGCGCTCCCGAACGGGGACGACGTCGAGATCGTCGGCCTCGTGAACGGCATCGACGACGCCTGGGTGCGGCTGCACGAGACGTCGAACGACCTGCTGGTCGTCGCCTGCGCCGGTCAGTCGGAGGCAGCGCTGACGCTGATCGACAACGCGGTCACCGAGCGTCCGCGGCGGCCGGTGGTCGTGCTTGCGTACGGCTCGCCGAACGGCTTCACGAACCGGGTCTTCGCGGCCGGCGCCGACGACGTCGTCATGCTGCCGGTCACCCCCGACGAGGTCCTGTTCACGCTGCAGAAGGCGATCGCGCGGAAGGCCGGCGGTGCCGATTCGGCGGGCTTCAGCCGCGCGCCGCTCGATCTGCGTGCTCGGGCCGAAAGGCGGCACCGGGAAGACGCTCACGTCGACCAGCCTCGCGGTCGCGCTCGCCGAGTACGGGAAGACCGTCGCCCTCGTCGACCTCGACCTCCAGTTCGGCGACGTCGGCCTCACCATGGGGCTGACGCCCGGAGAAGACGATCTTCGACCTCGTGCGCACGGGCGGCTCGCTCGACGAGGAGAAGCTCGACGGGTTCCTGATGACGCACTCGTCCGGGCGTCAGGGTGCTGATCGCACCGAGCCGTCCGGACCACGCCGCCGTCGTCTCGGTCGAGTTCCTGCGGGACGTCTATGCGACGCTGCGTCACATGTTCGACTACGTCGTCGTCGACACGCCGCCGGGGTTCACGCCCGAGGTGATCGCGACGATCGACAACGCGACGACGGTCTGCATGGTCGGCATGCTCGATGCGCTGTCGCTCAAGAACACGAAGCTCGGCCTCGAGACGCTCGACCTGATGGGCTTCCCGCCCGACAACGTCAAGCTGTCCTGAACCGCGCCCGCAGTCGCGTCGGCATCTCCGACGAGGAGGTGGTCGCGATCATGGGCCGCGAGCCGGACATCTTCGTCCCGAGCGACCGCGACATTCCGCGAGCGGTCAACGAGGGCAAGCCGATCCTGGTCGCGAAGCCGCAGGCCGAGGCGTCGGTGGCCTTCCGCCAGCTCGCGGCGAGCATCCTGCTCGGCGAGCCCACGACGCGCGAGAACGTTCGCGGCCTCCGTCGCCTGTTCGGCCGGAGAGCCTGATGGACCTGCACGAGCGGCTCTCGCCCGTACGGTCGGCAGCCCAGCCGGTCAGCGGCGTTTCCGATCCGTTCTCGGAGCTGAAGAACAACGTCCACCTGCTCGTGATCGGCGACCTCGGCCCGCAGCTCTTCAACGTCACGCATCGATCCGGGCACGCTCCGCGAGCGCGTGCTCGCCGACATCCGCCGCCACCTGACCCAGGAGGCGGGTCTCTCGCGCGCCGAGCGCGACCAGATCACGATGGAGCTGGCCGACGACATCCTCGGCCACGGCCCGCTCGAGCGGCTTCTCGCCGACGACACGGTCAGCGAGATCATGGTCAACGGCCCGTACGACATCTGGATCGAGCGTCAGGGAAAGCTGTCCCCGACGAACGTCCGGTTCCAGGACGAGTCGCACCTGCGGCGGATCCTGAACAAGATCGTCGCGCAGGTCGGCCGACGTGTCGACGAGTCGTCGGCGATGGTCGACGCGCGCCTGCCCGACGGCAGCCGCATCAACGCGATCATCCCGCCGCTCTCGCTCACCGGCCCGCTCGTGACGATCCGCAAGTTCGCGCGCAACCGTCTCGGCTTCCAGGACATGATCCGGCTCGGCACGCTGACGACCGAGACGATCGAGTTCCTCGAGCGCTGCGTCCAGGCGAAGCTGAACATCCTCATCTCGGGCGGTACCGGCACCGGCAAGACGACCCTCCTGAACGTCCTCTCCGAGGCGATCCCCGACGAGCGACCGGATCATCACGATCGAGGACTCCGCCGAGCTCAGCCTGCACCAGCGCGCACACGCTGCGGCTCGAGTCGCGGCCGCCGAACATCGAGGGCGAGGGCGAGGTCACGATCCGCGACCTCGTCCGCAACAGCCTGCGCATGCGCCCCGACCGGATCATCGTCGGCGAGGTCCGCGGCGCCGAGGCGCTCGACATGCTCCAGGCGATGAACACCGGCCACGAGGGCTCGCTCTCGACGGTCCACGCGAACTCGCCCCGCGACGCGCTCTCGCGGCTCGAGACGATGGTGATGATGGCCGGCTTCGAGATCCCGCTCCGCGCGGTCCGGCAGCAGATCTCCTCGGCGATCGACCTGATCGTCCAGATCGAGCGGCTCGAGGACGGCAACCGGCGCGTCACCTCGATCACCGAGGTGCAGCGGATGGAGGTCGACGTGATCACGCTCCAGGAGCTCTTCACCTACAGGATCGAGCAGGTCACCGGCGAGCGCGTCTTCGTCGGCAGTCTCGTCTCGACCGGGCTGCGCCCGACGTTCCTGGACAAGTTCGAGAAGCGGGGCGTAATGCTTCCGGCCGGCCTGTTCCAGGATTCGGGCGTGCAGCTGCGTGGCGCCGCCGGCCACTCGCAATGAAAGCGCTCATCCGGCTCGGCCTTGCCGCAGCCGCCGCTGGCGCCTGAGGCCGGCGTCGCGGCCGGCGGCGGCGCCGCTGCGCATCGTCGAGGCGGGCGGGACGACCTACCCCGAGCAAGTCGTACATCCTCACGCTTCCGTCGGCGCGAAGTCGCTGAGCGCTCGGCGATGTGACGGTGACCGAGAACGGCGTCCGCGTCCGCCCTGTCTCCGTTGCCCGGCAGGGCACGGCGGAGCAGCAACTCGGCGGTCGTGCTCGCGATCGACGCGTCGCTGACGATGAAGGGCAAGCCGATCGACAGACGCGCTCGCGGCGGCCCGCGCGTTCGCGCGCCCAGGCGAACCCCGACGAGCAGATCGCGGTCGTCACCTTCAACGGCAAGCGTCAACGTCGTGCAGCGGCTTCACGACCAGCGCGCGGAGATCGCCCACGCGCTCTCCGCGACCCCCCAGCTCGCCGTACGGGACGAAGATCTACGACGCGATCGACCAGCGCTCTCGGCCTGCTCACCGACGCGAATGTGACATCGGGCTCGATCGTCCTCCTCACCGACGGTCAGAACGTCGGCAGCGTCGCGAAGCCCGCTGCGGTCATGAAGGAGCTGCGTCGCAGCGCACGTCCGGGTCTTCTCGGTCGGGCTCGTCTCGCCGGCGTTCAGACCGGCCCCGCTTGCAGAACCTTGCCTCGACGACCGGCGGCGCCTATCGTCGAGGCGACGGGCCCATCGCAGCTGAGCCCGATCTTCGCTCGCGCTCGGCCGGCGGCTCTCGAGCGAGTACCTGCTCGGCTACCGCTCGCACGCGAACCCGGGCACGCAGGTCGCGGTCAAGGTCTCCGTGAAGGGCTTCGCCGGATCGGCGGCGACCGAGTACACGACGCCGCCGCTGCACCTGGTCGCGAAGCGGCGCCCTACCACCCGGCTGTGATCGACCGCTTCGTGCAGTCGCGGTACACGATGTTCGCCGTGGTGCTCGTGCTCGCGGGCCTCGTCGGCTTCGCGGTCTCGTTCGTGGCGCGGTCGCGGACGGATCCCCTCGTCGAGCGCGTCGGCGACTTCGTCTCGGTGCAGCAGGCGGGGGCGATCCGATCGAGAACGAAAGAGCGCAAGCCGCTCATCACCCGCAGGCCGGGCTTCCTCAGTGGTTCCCGCCAGGCGGATGCCGCGCCGAACATCTTCGAGCGGATCGGGCGCGGCACTCGAGCTCGCCGACATCGATCTCGACCCGATCCAGCTCGTGGTGCTGACCGTCCTCGGTCACGTTCGTGATCGCCGTGATCCTCGAATCTGATCATGGGGCCGATCGGGATCGCATTGGCGCTGGCGACGCCGTTCGTCATCCGCTTCCTGATCCAGACGGCGGATCACGCGCAAGCGGAAGGCGTTCGCCGAGCAGCTGCCCGACAACCTCGACGTGCTCGCCTCGGCGCTGCGCGCCGGGCACAGCCTCGTCGGAGCGCTGTCGGTGGTCGCCGAAGACGCGCCGGAGCCGGCCAAGAGCGAGTTCCGCCGCGTGCTCGCCGAGGAGCAGTTCGGCGTCCAGCTCGAGGACGCCTTCCAGGTCGTCGTCGAGCGGATGGACAACATGGACCTCGACCAGGTCGCGCTCGTCGCCCGCCTCCAGCGCGAGATGGGCTCGAACTCGGCCGAGGTGCTCGACCGGGTGATCGAGACGGTGCGGGCCCGGATGGAGCTGCGCCGGCTGATCAGCACGCTGACCGCGCAGGGGCGCCTCTCGCGCTGGGTCCTGACCGCTGCTGCCGATCGGGCTCGCGCTCGTGATGACGCTGCTCAGCCAGAGCTACATGCACCCGCTCTTCCACGAGACGCTCGGTCGGGCCCTGCTCGTCCTCGCCGCCGTGATGGTCGCGCTCGGCTCCTGGGTCATCGGCAAGATCATCGACATCAAGGTGTGACGAGATGATCCTGCTTGCCATCCTCGCAGTCGGGCTCTTCGCCCTCGCGGCGGCCCTCGCCGCTTCCGCGGCGATGGAGCCGCGGATCCGGCGCAGCGAGAACCTCGAGCAGATCGAGGCCTACGGATACGCCAGCTCAGAGCGGGCCGGTCACGAAGGCCGAGCGTCAGGCGCTCAGGTCGCTCGACTCGCTCGCCTCCTCGGTCGGCGACTTCGTCGCGAAGCGGTTCCTGCAACATCCGCGAAGACGAGATCCAGCGAGAGCTGATCTCGGCCGGCTTCTTCAAGGTCGGGGCCCGCCGCTTCCTCGGCTACCGGGCGCTTGCTGACGATCGCCCTTCCGGTCGTCGCCGTCTGGCTCTTCGGCCTGCTCGGCGTCTCGGTGCTCGGACTGGTCTTCGCTGGCGGTCGTGTTTGCTTGCTCGGCTGGGTCGGCCCGAACTTCGTCGTCCACCGACGCGCACGCCTGCGGCTGCAGGCGATCGACGACGGCGCTGCCGGCGCTGATCGACCTGCTCGTCGTCACGCTCGAGGCTGGCGTCGCGTTCTCCGGCGCGCTGCGGATGGCCGGCGGAGCGGCTCACCGGGCCGCTCGGCGAGGAGATCCGGCTGACGATCCAGGAGCAGAGCCTCGGCCTCTCGAGCTCGAGGCGCTCGAGAACTGGCTACGTCGCTGCGACACCCCGTCGGTGCGCTCGTTCGTGCGGGCGATGGTGCAGGGCGACCGGCTCGGCGTCTCGATCGGGCAGATCCTCCGCAACCAGGCGATCGAGATGCGGGCCCGCCAGAAGCACCTGATCGAGGAGCGTGCTCAGAAGGCGCCGATCAAGATCCTCTTCCCGCTCGTCTTCCTGATCTTCCCGGCGATGTTCGTGATCATCCTCGGGCCGGCGCTGTTCGCGATCGCCCACTCGCTGCACGGCTAATCGAGGTCGTCGTCGCTCTTGTAGAGCGGGCTCTCGACCAGGCCCTGCTGGTAGGCGTAGCGTGCCGCCTCGGTGCGGTTGGCCACCTCGAGCTTGCGGTAGATGTTCGTCAGGTGGAACTTGACCGTCTGCGGGGCGACCCAGAGCTCCTTTGCGATCGAGGCGTTCGACTTCCCCTGGGCGAGCGCGGTCAGGATCGAGAGCTCGCGAGGTGTGAGCCCCGCCGCCTTGCCTGCGGCGGCCGAGGCGTCGTCGGGCAGTCCGATCGCGGTGAACACGGTCTCGTCGATCGCCTGCCGGATCGCCGAGGGAAGGTCGATCGGGTTGACGCTCTTGACGATGTAGGCGCTTGCGCCGCGCTTGAGCACGTTTTCGATCAGCTTCTGGTCGGACGAGGCCGAGAGCACGATCACCTTGATCTCGGGATGGCGCTTCTTGATCTGGTCCAGGCAGACGAGCCCGTCCATTCCGGGCATGCGGATGTCGAGCAGCACGATGTCCGGCTGTGAGCGCTTGACGAGCGTCAACACCTGGCCGCCGTTCATCGCCTCGCCGACGACCTCGAACTCGCCCGACGCCTCGAGCGCACCCCGGACGCCGTCGATGATCAGGCGGTGGTCGTCGGCGATCAGGACGCGCAGGCGAAGCCTCTTCGTGGAAGACATGAGAGAAGTCTGCATCAGCGGTCGGACCGCGCCGCCGCACGAGCCGCCCGACTGCGCGTCGGGCTCGCTGAACACTCGGCTGCGACGCGCGCTGCGGGCCGTCCGGTGCACGAGCTCCAGCGGTCGACTGCCGGCTCGATCTGCTGCTTCATCACCTGGTCGCTCGAGGAGCCGACCAGCGAGACCCGAGCTCGCGCCCGTTCCGCTCGACGACCGCGCCGACCAGCGAGCGGAGGGACTCGCTCGGGTCGTCTGCCGACGCTGCGTCGCTCGGGCGGATCCGCATTGCTCTCCTGACCTTCGACCGCGTGTACGCATCGGCGCTCGACCCTCGCCCGGCGTGCGCTGGTCTTCGGGCCGGGCCGGCAAGAGGGGCTTTCCCGGTGCCGGCCTGACCTGGACCATAAGCCAGCATCCTTCAGTCCGCCCGCGTGTCGCAGCTTCCCGTGCAACTCGGCTAATTATCAGTCTGGCACGTTCGGGGTAAGGGCTCGGTCATGCGCAGGCCGGCTCTCGGTGACCCGAGGAAGCGGTCGCCCCGGTGTCGGCGGCGGCGACTCCACCGGCGCCGGTGGAGCCGCCGCTCGCTTTCCCGGTTCAGGCGACCCGGACGATCTGGTCGGGAGGCGTCTGCTCGCCCGACCCGCTCCACGGCCCGTCGAGCATGTTGAGCTCCCAGACGCCGTTGACCAGGCGCTTGCAGGCGTAGACGTAGTCACCGTGCATCAGCCGGGGCGCATAGACGCGGATGTCCTCGCCGAGATGTTCGAGCTGCTCGTGGTCGGGATCGACCGGGGGCTGGCGCCCGTCGCGTACCGCGTCGGCCTGGCGCCAGTGCTGCTGCTGCTCGATCCGCTTCCTGAGCTCCTGTGCTCCTGCAATGTCCACGGGACGTATCCTTTCCGTGGGGGTTGGGCTTTCCTTCTCCATCGGCCGCCGCGGCGTTCGACTTGAGGCGCGGCCGGGTCTTCGTTCTTCCCTGCCGGCCTCCGTCCCGCTGGCGGCCTGCGGCGGCAAGTCGCTGGGGGCGACCCTGTCCGCCGGCGAAGTCGAATCAGACGGTTCGGGGAATGAGGCCTCCCGGCGAATCCCTCGCTCGAGTTACTGGTCCCGAGCGGAGCTACTAGCGGGCCGTCCGGGGCCGCCGACCGCGACTCGCATCAGTCTCCGGGTTGACGCCTGCCGGCCGGCGCCCGGCGGGCGGAGATGCAGGATTCCCGACCGCGGTTGCGAACTCGTTTCTGTCGTGCAGGACGACAGCCTGATCGACGAGATGCGGACGGCCCTCCGCGGAGACAGAGAGCGCTTCGAGAGTCGCCGCCACATCGGCCGGCCCGAGCCGGCGGCGAGCTCGGATCCTGCGGAGTCTCAGCGGCGCCGGGGGCGGCTCGGCCTGTTCGCGCGGCTCCTCCGTCGGGGCCCAGCCGAGCGGAAAGCTAAACGTCTACTTGACGTTTAGTAAAATAGTGGACTGATACCTGGACCAAGCTCCAGTTCGTTCTGACCGATCGGCGGTCATCGCCGACCGTCGCCGTACGTTTAGTTGCGAGCCAGAGGGTCGGGGGACCGCCGGCCTCTACCGGTTGCGAGCCTCAACTTGCGCGTTGCCGGCTGCCTCCTTCAAACCGATTCGTTGTCTCGCCTCTGGTCCCGGGGCGGGCGGCAGCAGGAGAGACGAAGGCGACATGGACACAAGGCTGGGAATCTCGATTATGGTCGCCAAACGGCTCCGCACCGTGTCCCTGTCGGATTCAGACGGGTCGATGTCGGCTCCCTCCTCGAGCGCGTTCAGCGGCGGGTCGCCGCGCCTGCGGTATGCGGTGCCGCAGGCGCAGCCCCGCCACCCGTTCTCTCGCGCCGCCTCCTCCAGGTCGGGCACGCTGTCTCCGGAGCGCTGCAGGCGGCCCCGCTCGCGCGTCCGGCGAGCGTGGCGGGGACGCGCGGGCGCCTGACGGGCCACCGTCCCCGAGGAGGACGTCGAGCGCCGTCCCCCGAAGTAACGTCAGGCAGTTGGCGCACCGAATGCGATGACACTTCTCGTTCCCTGGCTGGTCTACCCGGCGGTGCTCACGGTGCTGGCTCTCGGCCTGGGGCTGCTTGTCGAGCAGGTGAGCGGCAAGAGCCTTCGCCTCGAGCTGCGCCTGCCCGCGGGGCTCGCGCTGATGGTCGTCGTGGGCCTCTTCACGACGATGGTGAGCGCTACCGCACGGCTCACCGTTCCGGTCGTCGTCGGGCTCGCGACGGTCGGCCTCCTCCGCGCCGCCCGATCGAGGCCGACGCTCGACTGGCGGCTCGTCGCGCTCGCCGTGGGCGTGTTCGCGGTCTACGCCGCGCCGGTCGTGCTCACGGGCCAGGCGACGTTCACCGGTTATGTGAAGCTCGACGACACCGCCTCGTTCCTGGGCTTCACCGACCAGATGATGTCTCACGGCCGCGACCTCTCGGGTCTCGCCCCCTCGACCTACCAGATCATGCTGCACCTCAACATCGGCGAGGGCTACCCGATCGGGACGTTCGTTCCGCTCGGGGTCGGGAGCGAGCTCACCGGTCAGGATCCCGCCTGGCTGTTCCAGCCGTGCATGGCCTACTACGCGGCAATGGGCGCGCTCGCCCTGTATGCCCTGCTCAAGGGTCTCGTCCGCTCTCGTGGGCTCCGGGCGGTCGCGGCATTCGTGGCCGCCCAGGCGGCCTTGCTCTTTGCCTACTCGCTCTGGGGAGGGATCAAGGAGGTGGCGGCGACCGCGACGATCGCGCTGGCCGCTGCGCTGGTGCCGCTGGACCGAGACGATCTCAGCGGTTCGCGCGCGCTGCTTCCCTTTGCGGTTGCCGCGGCGGCGACCTTGGGCGTCCTCAGTGTAAGCGGGATCATCTGGGTGGGGCTGCTCGCACTGCCGGCGCTCGTGCTGCTCGTCCGCAGCCCGCGGCGCGTGTGGAGGGTGGCGGGCCTCGTCGTCGTCTCGGTGTGCCTGCTCTCGATCCCCTCGCTCGTGATCGCCCGGCAGTTCCTCCACTACACGACCTCGAATCTGCTCACCCACGCCGAGCGCTTCGGCAATCTGATCCGGCCGCTGAAGCTGATCCAGATCGCCGGCATCTGGCCTTCCGCTGACTTTCGCGTCGACCCGCACGACTACCCGGTGACGCTGATCCTGATCGGAGTCTGCTTGCTCGCTGCGGCCTGGGGGGCCCTCCAGGCGGTTCGATGCCGCGCCTTTCGCTTGCCGCTCGTCGTCGCCGTCTGCGCCGTGGCGGCGGTTGCGCTCGACATCCACTCCTCGCCCTGGCTGACGGGCAAGGCACTCGCAACCGGGTCGCCGTTCGTCGTGCTGCTCGCGCTTGCCGGGGCAGCGCTCCTGCTCGAGTCCGGGCGCCGGGTCGAAGGGGTGGTGGTGGCTGCGGTGATCGCCGCCGGGGTCCTCTGGTCGAACGTGCTCGGGTACGGCGCCGTCTGGATCGCACCCAGGGCGCAGCTCGCCGAGCTCGAGACGATCGGCCGGCTGTACGCGGACGAGGGGCCGGCGCTGATGACGGAGTACCAGCCCTACGGCGTCAGGCACTTCCTGCGCAAGCTCGACGCCGAGGGCTCCTCCGAGCTACGCGTCCATCAGGTTCCGCTCGCCGACGGCTCGCTCGTCCCCCCCGGGCAGTACGCCGACATCGACCAGTATCGCTACCCGGATCTCCTCTTCTACCGCACGCTCGTGCTCCGGCGCTCACCGGTGCAGAGTCGCCCCGGCGCGCCGTGGAGCCTCGTCTGGGAAGGCCGCTACTACGACGTCTGGCAGCGGCCCGAGAGCGGCGGTCGGACGGTCATCGAGCACATCCCGCTCGGCTCGCAGCTCGGCGCGTCGGCGGTGCCGGGCTGCGCCGCCGTCAAGGCTGCGGCGGCTCTGGCGGCGCGTGACGGCGGCGAGCTTGCGGCGGCGCGGACGCCGGATCCGGTCTTCGTCTCGCTCACCGGCGGCACTCATCCGGCAGCATGGAGCTCGAACCCGGCCGACCCCACTACCATCACTCCGACCGCCCCCGGGACGATCGAGACCACCGTCTCGGTGCCCAGCGCCGGCGACTACTCGGCCTGGATCAACGGCACGCTCCTCCGTCGTGTCACGCTCGCGATCGACGGCAAGCCGGTCGGCGGCGTGAACACTTCGGGCAGCCTCTACGCGCCGCTCGGGACGGTGCGCCTTACCTCCGGTGCGCACACGGTCACGTTGAGGTTCGGCACACCCTGGCTCGAGCCCGGGAGCACCGCCCCGATCTACCCGATCGGGCCGCTCGCACTGACCCCGGCGGGTGGCCCGAGCCCGGTCGAGTACGTGCGGCCGGCTCGGGCAGCCTCGCTCTGCGGACAGGCGCTCGACTGGGTCGAGGTCGTCAGCCGGTAGCTCCCCGGGGTCAGCGGATCGACTCCCGCGATTATCGCGACGAGCAGCGGCTTTCGATGCCCGGCTGCTTTTCAAAAGGTCTTGGCCAAGCCTAGACCTCTGGCTAGCTCGGGGCGATCGATCGATGTCGGATAGTTCGAAGGTGGTTTGGGTTCTCGTCAACGGGCGGTCCATCTAGGGGGTGTTGGTAATGCGGGGGTTGCGGCACGGAGTTCTCACGTTCCTCGGTACGACGATGTGCGTTGCCGCGTTCGCCGCCGCCTGCACTTCCGACGCCCGTAGTGCGATCACGGCTGGTCCGACGGTCTCCAACCCCGTCCGCTTCTGCGTGGCGAGCAACGGAGACGCCTATGTGATCGTCTCGCCGAGGACGAGCTGCTCCAGCTCCCAGACCGAGGTCGACTTCTACAAGGCCGGCACAGGCCCGACCGGCGCGACCGGGCCGACGGGCCCGACCGGCCCGACCGGCCCGACCGGCCCGACGGGTCTGGCCGGGAGCAACGGTGCGAGGGGTGCGACCGGCCCGACGGGTGCCACTGGCGCGAACGGGACCAACGGCGTCAAGGGCGCGACCGGCGCGACCGGCGCGACCGGCAACAACGGTGCGACGGGTTCGACGGGCGCTGCTGGGGCCAACGGCACGAATGGTGCAACGGGTGCGACCGGTCAGGCCGGGAGCACCGGTGTGACTGGTGCGACGGGTGCGACCGGTCAGGCCGGGAGCACCGGTGTGACTGGTGCGACGGGTGCGACCGGTCAGGCCGGGAGCACCGGTGTGACTGGCGCGACGGGTGCGACCGGTCAGGCCGGGAGCATCGGCGCGACGGGTGCGAGTGGTCAGGACGGCGCGAATGGCGAGACGGGTGCGCAGGGTGTGACCGGTGAGACGGGTGCGCAGGGTGTGACCGGTGAGACGGGTGCGCAGGGTGTGACCGGTGAGACGGGTGCGCAGGGTGTGACCGGTGAGACGGGTGCGCAGGGTGTGACCGGTGAGACGGGTGCGCAGGGTGTGACCGGTGAGACGGGTGCGCAGGGTGTGACCGGTGAGACGGGTGCGCAGGGTGTGACCGGTGAGACGGGTGCGCAGGGTGTGACCGGTGAGACGGGTGCGCAGGGTGTGACCGGTGAGACGGGTGCGCAGGGTGTGACCGGTGAGACGGGTGCGCAGGGTGTGACCGGTGAGACGGGTGCGCAGGGTGTGACCGGTGAGACGGGTGCGCAGGGTGTGACCGGTGAGACGGGTGCGCAGGGTGTGACCGGTGAGACGGGTGCGCAGGGTGTGACCGGTGAGACGGGTGCGCAGGGTGTGACCGGTGAGACGGGTGCGCAGGGTGTGACCGGTGAGACGGGTGCGCAGGGTGTGACCGGCGAGACCGGCGCCCAGGGCGTGCCTGGTGTCCAGGGCCCGACCGGCGAGACCGGCGCCCAGGGCGTGACCGGCGAGACGGGTGCGCAGGGTGTGACCGGCGAGACCGGTGCCCAGGGCGTGCCTGGTGTCCAGGGCCCGACCGGTGAGACGGGTGCGCAGGGTGTGACCGGTGAGACGGGTGCGCAGGGTGTGACCGGTGAGACGGGTGCGCAGGGTGTGACCGGTGAGACGGGTGCGCAGGGTGTGACCGGTGAGACGGGTGCGCAGGGTGTGACCGGTGAGACGGGTGCGCAGGGTGTGACCGGTGAGACGGGTGCGCAGGGTGTGACCGGTGAGACGGGTGCGCAGGGTGTGACCGGTGAGACGGGTGCGCAGGGTGTGACCGGTGAGACGGGTGCGCAGGGTGTGACCGGTGAGACGGGTGCGCAGGGTGTGACCGGTGAGACGGGTGCGCAGGGTGTGACCGGTGAGACGGGTGCGCAGGGTGTGACCGGTGAGACGGGTGCGCAGGGTGTGACCGGTGAGACGGGTGCGCAGGGTGTGACCGGTGAGACGGGTGGCCAGGGTGTGACCGGTGAGACGGGTGCGCAGGGTGTGACCGGCGAGACCGGCGCCCAGGGCGTGCCTGGTGTCCAGGGCCCGACCGGTGAGACGGGTGCGCAGGGTGTGACCGGTGAGACGGGTGCGCAGGGTGTGACCGGTGAGACGGGTGCGCAGGGTGTGACCGGTGAGACGGGTGCGCAGGGTGTGACCGGTGAGACGGGTGCGCAGGGTGTGACCGGTGAGACGGGTGCGCAGGGTGTGACCGGTGAGACGGGTGCGCAGGGTGTGACCGGTGAGACGGGTGCGCAGGGTGTGACCGGTGAGACGGGTGCGCAGGGTGTGACCGGTGAGACGGGTGCGCAGGGTGTGACCGGTGAGACGGGTGCGCAGGGTGTGACCGGTGAGACGGGTGCGCAGGGTGTGACCGGTGAGACGGGTGCGCAGGGTGTGACCGGTGAGACGGGTGCGCAGGGTGTGACCGGTGAGACGGGTGCGCAGGGTGTGACCGGTGAGACGGGTGGCCAGGGTGTGACCGGTGAGACGGGTGCGCAGGGTGTGACCGGCGAGACCGGCGCCCAGGGCGTGCCTGGTGTCCAGGGCCCGACCGGCGAGACCGGCGCCCAGGGCGTGACCGGCGAGACGGGTGCGCAGGGTGTGACCGGCGAGACCGGCGCCCAGGGCGTGCCTGGTGTCCAGGGCCCGACCGGTGCGCAAGGCGCTACCGGTGTTACAGGTGCGCAGGGCGTGACCGGCGCTCAAGGACCCAACGGCAATAACGGCAACAACGGCGTCAACGGCAACAACGGTTTGAACGGAAACAATGGTGCGACGGGCGCCACGGGCTCGACTGGTACCAGTGGTGTCCAGGGCCCGACCGGTGAGACGGGTGCGCAGGGTGTGACCGGTGAGACGGGTGCGCAGGGTGTGACCGGTGAGACGGGTGCGCAGGGTGTGACCGGTGAGACGGGTGCGCAGGGTGTGACCGGTGAGACGGGTGCGCAGGGTGTGACCGGTGAGACGGGTGCGCAGGGTGTGACCGGTGAGACGGGTGCGCAGGGTGTGACCGGTGAGACGGGTGCGCAGGGTGTGACCGGTGAGACGGGTGCGCAGGGTGTGACCGGTGAGACGGGTGCGCAGGGTGTGACCGGTGAGACGGGTGCGCAGGGTGTGACCGGTGAGACGGGTGCGCAGGGTGTGACCGGTGAGACGGGTGCGCAGGGTGTGACCGGTGAGACGGGTGCGCAGGGTGTGACCGGTGAGACGGGTGCGCAGGGTGTGACCGGTGAGACGGGTGCGCAGGGTGTGACCGGTGAGACCGGTGCGCAGGGTGTGACCGGCGAGACGGGTGCGCAGGGTGTGACCGGCGAGACGGGTGCGCAGGGTGTGACCGGCGAGACCGGTGCGCAGGGTGTGACCGGCGAGACGGGTGCGCAGGGTGTGACCGGCGAGACCGGTGCGCAGGGCGTGACCGGCGAGACCGGTGCGCAGGGTGTGACCGGCGAGACGGGTGCGCAGGGTGTGACCGGCGAGACCGGCGCGCAGGGCGTGCCTGGTGTCCAGGGCCCGACCGGTGAGACCGGCGCCCAGGGCGTGACCGGCGAGACGGGTGCGCAGGGTGTGACCGGCGAGACCGGCGCCCAGGGCGTGCCTGGTGTCCAGGGCCCGACCGGTGAGACGGGTGCGCAGGGTGTGACCGGTGAGACGGGTGCGCAGGGTGTGACCGGTGAGACGGGTGCGCAGGGTGTGACCGGTGAGACGGGTGCGCAGGGTGTGACCGGTGAGACGGGTGCGCAGGGTGTGACCGGTGAGACGGGTGCGCAGGGTGTGACCGGTGAGACGGGTGCGCAGGGTGTGACCGGTGAGACGGGTGCGCAGGGTGTGACCGGTGAGACGGGTGCGCAGGGTGTGACCGGTGAGACGGGTGCGCAGGGTGTGACCGGTGAGACGGGTGCGCAGGGTGTGACCGGTGAGACGGGTGCGCAGGGTGTGACCGGTGAGACGGGTGCGCAGGGTGTGACCGGTGAGACGGGTGCGCAGGGTGTGACCGGTGAGACGGGTGCGCAGGGTGTGACCGGTGAGACGGGTGCGCAGGGTGTGACCGGTGAGACGGGTGCGCAGGGTGTGACCGGTGAGACGGGTGCGCAGGGTGTGACCGGTGAGACGGGTGCGCAGGGTGTGACCGGTGAGACGGGTGCGCAGGGTGTGACCGGTGAGACGGGTGCGCAGGGTGTGACCGGTGAGACGGGTGCGCAGGGTGTGACCGGTGAGACGGGTGCGCAGGGTGTGACCGGTGAGACGGGTGCGCAGGGTGTGACCGGTGAGACGGGTGCGCAGGGTGTGACCGGTGAGACGGGTGCGCAGGGTGTGACCGGTGAGACGGGTGCGCAGGGTGTGACCGGTGAGACGGGTGCGCAGGGTGTGACCGGTGAGACGGGTGCGCAGGGTGTGACCGGCGAGACCGGTGCGCAGGGCGTGCCTGGTGTCCAGGGCCCGACCGGTGAGACCGGCGCGCAGGGCGTGACCGGCGAGACCGGCGCGCAGGGCGTGACCGGCGAGACCGGCGCGCAGGGCGTGACCGGCGAGACCGGCGCGCAGGGCGTGACCGGCGAGACCGGCGCGCAGGGTGTGACCGGCGAGACCGGTGCGCAGGGCGTGACCGGCGAGACCGGCGCCCAGGGCGTGCCTGGTGTCCAGGGCCCGACCGGCGAGACCGGCGCCCAGGGCGTGACCGGCGACACGGGTGCGCAGGGCGTGACCGGCGAGACCGGTGCGCAGGGCGTGCCTGGTGTGCAGGGTCCGACCGGCGCGACCGGCGTCACGGGTGAGACGGGTGCGCAGGGTGTGACCGGCGAGACCGGTGCGCAGGGTGTAACCGGCGAGACCGGCGACAAGGGTCCGAACGGGGACCCGGGTCTCGGCGCGACCGGTGCTACCGGCGCGACCGGGAATACGGGTGCGAGCGGAGCTGACGGGACGAATGGGGCGGTCTGGTATAGCCAGGCCGGCCTGCCGGACTCGGGTCTCGGGAACGTGGGTGACTACGACTTGAACACGACGACCGGTGATGTGTACGGCAAGACCGACTCGGTGACCTGGACGCTTCAGGGCAACATCAAGGGCCCGAAGGGTGACACGGGGCAGCCCGGCATGAACGGTTCGACCTGGTACAGCCAGCCGGGGGTTCCGGGCTCGGGTCTGGGCGTCGTGGGCGACTTCTACTTGAACACGTCGAACGATGACTACTACTTGAAGACGGGCGCGTCGACCTGGACGCTCGAGGGCAACATCATGGGCACCGCTGGCGCCGCGGGGTCGAACGGCTCGAACGGGTCGAACGGCAGCGACGGCGCGACCGGCGCCACGGGTGCGACCGGTGCGGCTAGCACGGTGCCTGGCCCGGCCGGCCCGACCGGTGCGACCGGTGCGACGGGTGCGACGGGTGCAACCGGAACGAACGGAACAGACGGCAACACCGTTCTGAGCGGTGCCGGTGCCCCGGGAGCACTCCTTGGGAACGTGGGCGACTTCTACATCAATACGACGGCGAACACGATCTACGGGCCCAAGACGGCTGGCGGTTGGGGTAGCCCGACGTCTCTGATCGGCCCGACCGTTCGGTGCCCGGCCCGACCGGCCCGACGGGCGCGACCGGGTCGCGACGGGTGCCGGTGCGACCGGTGCGACCGGTGCGACCGGCGGTACTGGCCCGACCGGCCCGACCGGCCCGACCGGCCCGGGATACGCGGCGACGGATGGTTCGTCACTGACGCTGAGCACTGGCTCGAAGACGTTTACGACGCAGACTGGTCTCGCGTACACCGTCGGTTCGTACGTTCAGATCGCTGAGCAGGCGGCTCCCACGACGGAGTACATGCAGGGCAACGTCACCGCCTATAGCAGTGCGACCGGGAGCATGACGGTCAACGTCACCTCGGTCCTGGGGAGCGGTTCGTCCTCAAGCTGGTTCATCAATCTCGCTGGCGTCACCGGTGCGACCGGTGCGACCGGTGCGACCGGTGCGACCGGTGTCGGAACGACAGGCCCGACGGGCCCGACCGGCCCGACGACGACGTACCGCGCGGGATCCGTCACGCTCCGCTCATCGGGAACGCCCCTCGGCCAGACGGCAGTGACCTTCACGTCCGCGATGCCTAACACGAGCTACCAGGTGATGCTCACATTCACGGCATCAACCTATTGGGGTTCCAGTAGCTCGACTGTTCCGATCCTGACGGTGTTTTCCAAGTCGACCACCGGCTTCACAATCGAAGTCGACAACGACTCCAGCACGGCTCTGAACGCTCCGGCCGGTACTACGGTGGATTGGGTGGTCATCGCAACGAACTAGGGTCAGCTGAGCGGCATGGCTGTCGGTGACGGAGGCCTTCGGGCCTCCCGTTTCCGTTCCAGGTCCTCTGCTCCGCTGTTCGGTTTCAGGTTTGGGCGGCGCCTGTGGCGGTGGTGTAGCTGGCGTCGAGTGGAATTCCCCCGCTTCCGTGGACGGGTTTTGGTTAGGCGACTTGCTCTTGTGCGATAGCGGGTAGGCGGAGTCTCTCGTAGTCGGCGGGGGAGCGCTGGCCGAGGGTGCTGTGGCGTCTCTCGCGGTTGTAGAAGACCTCGATGTAGTCGAAGACCTCGGTGCGGAGTTCGGCCTTGGTGGGCCAGGAGCGGCGGTTGATCAGCTCCTTCTTCAGCGTCGCGAAGAAGCTCTCGGCGACGGCGTTATCGAAGCAGTCGCCCTTGCTGCCCATCGACTGCGCGATCCCGGCGGCGCGGGCCTGCTGGCCGAAGGCGAGGCTGACGAATTGGCTGCCCTGATCGGAATGCCAGATCAGCCCGCGGGCGGGTCGGCGGTGGGCGAGCGCCATCTGCAGGGCGTCGGTGACGAGCTCGGCCCGCATGTGGTCGGCCATCGCCCAGCCGACGATCCGGCGGCTGTACAAGTCTTGCACCGCCACGAGGTAGAGCCAGCCCTCCCAGGTGCGCAGGTAGGTGATGTCGGCGACCCAGCAGCGGTTCGGGGCGCTGGCGGCGAAGTTGCGGTCGAGCAGATCGTCCGCGACCCTGACGCCCGGCACGCGGATCGTCGTTGCCTTCCACTTCTTGGTGACCAGGCCGGAGAGGCCGGCCTGGCGCATCAGCCGCTCGACGCGCTTACGGCCGATCCGTTCGCCGTCGTCGACGACCAGGTCGACCAGCTCCGCGGCAGCCGTAGACGCCGCGGCGCTTCTTGTGCAGCTCCCGGATCCGCTGGATCAGCGGCATCCTCGACCGCACGCGGCCCCAGAGGCCGTTTCGTCCAGGCGTGGTACCCGGATCGGCTGACCTCGAGCACACGGCACATCAGGGTGATCGAATGCGAAGCCTTCTCCGTGGCGATGAACCGGAAGACGCTCACCGGGTCCCGCCCTCCCTGGCGAAGAAGGCCGCGGCTTTTTTTAGGATCTCCCGCTCCTCGGTCAGGATCCGGTTCTCCCGGCGGAGCCTGCGGAGCTCCTCACGCTCGCTCGAGCTCAACCCCTCGGCCTTGCCCTGATCGACGTCGAGCTGGGTCGACCAGTTCCGCAACGATGCGGCGAGACCCCCAGCTCACGAGCGAGCTGCGGATCGGACGATCGCTGCTCCGCAACAGCCTCACAGCCTCCAAGCGGAACTCCAACGAGTACGGCGGGATCTTCGGCATGACAGACATCCTTCCCGACCAAGACGCGCTCAGTCAGATGATGTCCACCAAAGCGGGGGAATTCCAGACCG
>CAWCME010000003.1:745000-1320285 GCA_963796625.1 uncultured Actinomycetes bacterium | reverse complement strand
CCCCGTATGGGCCTTTCCACTCAGATCTGACCCACGTCTTGGCTTAGATGCGTGGGTCCGATGTGCCGGGGATGCCTCAGAAGCGCATGTGGTGCATGCCTCGGTGATACCACGCGGTGTTGCCAGTTGAGTAGACCTCGAAGAATGCGGAACGCGAGACATCGCTGAGGAGAGGGACGCTGGTGTAGCCAGACGCTCCAGCGTTGAGGGCTCCGAGGGAACTGCGCTCGTCAGTGGCTACGGGACGAGCTCGAACGCGCTGACGTGCCGCGGCCGGACAACCGTGAAGTGCCGCCGATCGAGCGTGGCGATCCTTGACACGCCGAGCCGCTCGGCGGTGGCGATCACGCTGGCGTCGACGGCGCCGAGCCCGAGGTCGGCATAGGACTCGATCAGCTCGGCCATTCGGATCAGGTCGACGCGTTCGAGCGGCTGCAGATCAAGAGAGCCGCGAACGAGCTCGCGCAGGAAGCCTGCCTCGGCGGCCGGGCCGAGCAGCTCGCGGACGAAGTAGCCGGCTTCCACGAGGACGAGCTGCGGCAACACGAGCGGCTCTGTGGACGTCTCGAAGCAAGCGGCGCGGCGCTCATGGGCGGGATCGGACCGATCGACGCGGAGACGAGCGGACCGGTGTCGACGACGACTATTGCCCGAACTCGTCGTCTCCGCCGTGTGCGAGCTGGCGCTCGAGTTCCGCCACGCTCGGCGCGCCCTCGAACATGCCGATGAACGAGAGCGAGCGTTCCCGGGCAGCCGGAACGTGCTTGCGGAGCAAGTCGGCTGCGAGATCTTCGGCCGAGGTTCCTCGTTCTGCCGCCTGGGAGGCAAGACGTTCGGCGAGGTCGTCAGGGATGGTTACGCGCAACTCGGCCATGCTCCAAGGGTAACCCTGCCGCCGGACTTCAGCTCGGTGATTCAAGGAACGTCACCAGCGGAACGGGTGGGGACTGGCGATCCTGAACCGCCTCTAGACCCAGCTGATGCGATCATCCGAACGGTGCACCGCGTTCTTGTCGTTGCATTCATTGTCCTGGTGGGGTTGCCAGCTTCCTACGGTTGGAGCGCGGGCGCCTTGGCACCGAGCGGGTTTGCTGTCCAGCCGAACATCTCCGATCCGTCGTGCAACGGGGGCCGTGGCATCGTGTTCGCGGCATCGGTCGACGGGGGTCAGGTCGTCGCAAGCGGCACGATGACGGACGACTCCACGTTGATCGCGAGCTCGCAGATCTATCCGGGAACGAGGTCCGCGGCGCTCTATTCGGTCACCGGCAGTTGTGCGGTGAATCGTGCGTTTGGGACCGAGGGTAAGGCCACGATCGCGATCTCCAGTCGCGCCCACGTCGCGGCCCCGCAGCCCGGTGTGCCGCCTCGCGGAGTCTTGTGGATTCAGACGGTGGTATCCAGGACCGGCGGCGGCACCATCGTCGCGGGCACTTATGGAGGCTACTGGGTGGTCGGGGAGGTGACCCCGCGTGGCCGGCTCGACAGGACATTCGGGGAGGCTGGCTGGACGGTGCTGCCATATCGCGGTGCGGTGACCGCCGTCGTCGAGGAGCCGTCGGGCCGAATCGTGGTCGGCGGGGACAACGGCGGCGGTGGCTGCTGCACGCTGAACTGGGCCTCGGCGCTCTCGCCACACGGCACGCTGGACCGAGGGTTCGGGACGAAGGGACGCGAGCAGCTGCCGACGGGGGAGGATTCCGGTGTGGAGGCACTGGCCCTCGAGCCGAACGGCGACATCCTGGCCCAGGTCGGATACGGGAACATGGGCTGCTGGGGGACGGCTCTCGCCATGCTGACCCCGTCCGGGCGGCCGGTGCCGACGTTCGCAAAGAGGCTGGCTCGGTTCTGGAAGAGATTCACGTTCGGCGCCTTCGAGGGGGACGCCTACGCGGACGGTGATGGATTCACCTTGGTCGGGACAGGCCAAAGGCCATGTGCCTCGGGACCGACGTACTCTGCGCCATCGGCGAGAGGTCTGATCGCCCGGTTTCGTCCGGACGGCGAGCTCGTCGGTCAACCGATTCGCTTTGCGTCGCGTCTCGTGGGAGTCCAGGCGTTCCAGAATGGCGCCGACACGCTTATCGCCACATCACCGTATGCGGATCCCTCGGACCTCACCCTGACCGATCTCCATCCAGATGGTTCGACCGATCCTCAGTTCGGTCGCAACGGCCACGTGCGGATTCGGATGCCCCGGAAGGGACGCGATGGCGCGGTCACTACCACCGTCTCGGCCAGCCTCGTCACCGCGGGCGAGTTGGTCGTCATTGCGACTTCGGACTCGAAGAACCAGGTCCAACTCACGCGCGTGCGCTTCTGAAGGACTGGATTCCGTGCTCATTCGGGTCAACTCGCCGCGAATGGTGCAAAGCTCGGTGACACCACAGCGCCGAAGAAGTCTCTTGTTGTCTGGGACGACGCACTCGATTGGATCCGGTCTGGATTTCGAATCCGAGATGGTGCCGCGTTCCGGTCGGGTCTTATGCGGGAGCGCGTGGAGATATCCCGTTTGTCGTTCGGTAGATTCCCGACGTGCGCGTTCTCGAGGTTCCGGAGCGGGTGCGTCGGCAGGCGCTGGATCCGTTTCGGGAGTTGCCGACGCCGCCTGGATTCGAGAAGGTCGAGCGTGGCCGCCTGCTCGCGATTCTTCATCCGTTGCCGTTCGCGCAGATCGTCGAGCCGGGCGATCTGTCGAGGGACGAGGTGGGTGCGGCGGTCGAGGAGGCGCGTACGCTGGTACGGGAACACGGGCGCTCGTTGCTGATCTGGCTCGTCGGGCCTGAGCACAGGTGGCTCGGGGAGCTGCTCGAGGAGCTCGGTCTCGTCAACGCCGATACACCCGGGTTCGAGGCGACCGAGGACGCGATGGCGTTGACGGAACGACCCCTGGGTGAGACGCCAACAGATGTCGAGGTTCAGGCGGTCAGGTCATTCGTCGACTTCGAGACGTCGCAGCGGATCTCGGCCGAGGTATTCGGGATGACGGCGGAGATGCTCGAGGAGATGGAGGCGAATCTGTCCAAGCTGTACGAGGAGTACCTGACTCCGGGGAATCCGCTGCGCCAGTTCAACGCATCGATCGAGGGCCGCGTCGTCGGCACCGCGGCGGCGGGCCTCGGGCCCGCCGGGATAAACCTGTTCGGCGGTTCGGTCGTTGCGGAGGCCCGCGGTCGCGGCGTCTACCGGGCGCTCACGTTCGCGCGTTGGGAGCTGGCTGTCGCGGAGGGCACGCCGGCATTGACGATTCAGGCTGGGCGAATGTCGAAGCCGATCGCCGAGCGGCTGGGCTTCCGGTTGGTCGACACGATTCGCGTGTACGTCGACGACTTCTCGAGTCTGTAGCGCCGTCGCCGGCGGCAGCGCGGCAACCCATCCCGAGCCCAACTCGTAGCCGAGGACGGCCGTGTTGCGGTGATGCAGGCTTGACCCGCCGCGGCCCGAGTGAGAGGGTACGGAGCCGTGATCCGGATCGTGGTTGCGAGCCTCGCTGTCGCGATCGTCGCCGGCCTCGCAGCGAGATTGGGGGGCGCCGCGAGCCCGCTGCCGTTGAGCGCCCGCCTGATTGAGGCCGCCGACTTCGCCGGCTACATTCCGGAGCCCTCGCCGAAGGAGTACCGCTCGGCGCGGACATGGACGAGCCTTGACACAAGCTTGCTTCCGTCGCAGGTGAGCGCGGATGTTGCGAGGCTTCACCGGGAGGGCTTCAAGGATGTCCTCGTCGAGTACCTCGATCGGGCTCCGGCCAAGCAGAACGGCGTTTCGTGGGTGATGCAGCTCGGATCAGCGGCGGCGGCCCGCGCGGAGCTCGCCGCCAGCCTCGCCGAGGACAAGGCCCAAAACCCGGGCTTCTCGGCCTACTCGGTACCGGGGATCGCAGCGGCTCACGGCTACCACGTCTCGGGCAACGGCTTCATCGGCGAGAACATTCTCTTCGCCGACGGCCGCTTCCTCTACCTGGTCGGCGAGGGCTGGACGGCAGGGCAAAAGAACGCCCCCACCCGCGCCGACCTCGTCGCCGCAGTCACCAGGCTCTACGAAAGAGTTCAGAGCCACCCCGCCCCCAAGGGTTGAGACGTTTCACCGGGCGACCAGAGTCGATTTCTTGCTCATCCGGGTCAACTCGTCCCGAATCGTGCATGTGGCCCGCTAGCGTTGGAATCTACCGCGAGGTGCGCTCGAGGCCCAGGCGGCGCAGGGTGAGCTCGAACTCCGGGATCCGCCCCTGGATGCGTTCGAAGTCCGGGCCGGAGAGCGCGAGGAGCTTCAGGGGCGTTCGGGCGACGACCGTGGCGGTTCGTTGTCCCGCTGTCAGGAGGAGCGCGATCTCGCCGAACGTGTCGCCGGGGCCGAGCACCACGGGTGTCGGGCCGCCGGCGCCGATGACCTCGGCTTCGCCTTCTTCGATCAGATAGACGGTGCTACCGGATTCGTCGACGGTGACGAGTTCGGTTCCCGCGTCGACCTCGGCCTCGCCCATCGCCGCCGCGAGGCTCTCGAGCTCCGAAGCGGGGAGGTCGGCGAACAGAGGTGCGCTCGAGATCCGCGAGGTAGCGACCACGACGGCCGGCGGGATCGGGTGGTTGGAGACGAACATCTCGCTGGGATCGTGCGTCGCTCTGATCTTGCGGAGCCGCTGGTAGGTGTAGGTCTTCAGCGGGTAGAGTCGCGCGCCGCCGATCGGCCGCTCGGAGAAGTTGAAGTACGTTCGCGCCGACTCCCAGGGGGCGAGCCCGGCCTTGACCAGATCGACCGCCTTGCCGACGGCGGCGGCGATCTCCGGGGTCGGCGCCATGCCGACTGCGAACATCACGTAGCCGGCATCGAGCGTTCCGACCGCCCCGTGGTGCTGCGCCGTGCTGGCCATCGCCCCGCCGAGCTGCCGGACCTCGAGCGCGACGAGCGGCGGGACGCCGGTCCGGACGATCGAGTCGATCGCCTCGTCGGGCAACTGCTCGAGGAACAGCCCGTCGCCGACGCCCGGAACGGGGTGGGGCGGATCCATATGGAGGTGTTGAAGAGCAGTCGGCCCGACGGCGGCGAAGGTGTCCATCACCGGATCGAGCTCGCGCAGCGGCGCGACGAGCGCGGCGCCCTCGCTCTCCGACCCGACGAAGACCGCCTCGACGATCACGAAGCTGTTGCCGCGCATCGGCTCTGGAACATCAGGGAAGGGCGGGAAATGGAGGATCCGGCCGACCGACGTGACCTCGTGCGGCACCGTCTCGGCCCACTCGCGCCAGCCGGCCAACACCTCCGCTGCCCGCTCGACGGGCCAGAACATCGCGCCGGCGTACAGCTCAGGAGTGGGATAGAGCTCGAGCTCGATCGCCGTCACGACCCCGAAGCTGCCGCCGCCGCCCCGGACGGCCCAGAACAGATCGGGCTCGTTCTCGCTGTCCAGCCGCACGAACCTGCCCTCGGCGGTCACGAGCTCGACCGCGGTGACGCTGTTGGCCGCGAGCCCTCGGCTCCGCGCCAGCCAGCCCATGCCGCCCCCGAGCGTGTAGCCGACCACGCCGACGTCGGGTGAGGAGCCGTGGAGGACGACGAACCCCTGCTCGGCGGCGGGCTCGACGACGTCCTCCCAGAGCGCTCCGGCCTCGATGCGGACGCGATGGGCAGCGGCGTCGATCTCGACGCCGCGCAAACGCGACGTCTTCACGAGGATCGTGTCGTCCAGGACCGCGAGCGCGGATGCTCCATGCCCGGTTCCCTGCGGCGCGATCCGAAGACCATGCGCGCCCGCAAACTCGACGACCGCGACGACATCCTCGACGGACTCGACCAGCGCGACCGCCAACGGCCTTTGATCGACCGCGAGGTTCCATGCCCGGCGTGCGTCGTCCCACTCCGGGTCACCCGGAAGCACGAGCTGACCGGCGAGTCGGTCTCGTAGGGCGCGGAGATCGCCCGTGGGGTCGAGGGGACGAGCGCCGTCGGTCATGAGCGGCATGCTACTTCCTCGGTGCTTTGGGTTCTCGGGGCCCGTCGAGGCGACGCACGATGGCCGGCCGGTGTCCAGGACTTGATCTCAGTGTGCGTGATCAGGCACGCGTTGCTGTTGAGCGAGCTCGCCGCGGTGATGGCAGAGCGCGTACCGAGTCGCGTTGGCGAAGCGGCATCGGGATGCGGTGGATGAGTGGGCTGCCGTTCGACCGAGGCTCCGGACCCTCCTCGCCGAGAAGGAGGTTGATCGCGACTCGACCAAGCTCGTAGTGGGGAAGGGCCACGGTCGTGAGCTTGGGTCGAACCCACGACGCCATCAGGTCGTCGTCGAACGAGACGACCGAGACATCGCCGGGCACGTCGAAACCTGAATCTGCAAGCGCCTGGTAGGCGCCGAGGGCCAGGCGATCGTTGAAGCAGATGAGCGCCGACGGCCTCGTCTTCTTCAGGAGTCGGTGGGTGGCTTCGTAGCCGATCTCCGGTTGCCAGTCCGGGCAGGCAACGGCACCTGCGATCTCGACGTTTGCGCGGTGGAGTGCTTCGGTGATGCCCTGGAGGCGTTGAACTGCGGCGAGGCTGTCCTTCGGTACGCGGTTCGGCGGGGTCGCCCCGATGAGGCCGATCGCTTCCCTGTGGCCGGCCTCGAGGAGAACACGCGCGACCGTGTGTCCCGCCTCGACCTCGTCGGGCACTACCGACGGAACCGTGGTGTGGTTGGCGGGGACGGCGTTCAGCAGGACGGCCGGCCTGTTGGTCAGCACCTTGGGGACGGTGATCTTGCGGGTGTACATCGACGCGAGGACGACGCCGTCGACGCCACGGTCCAGCATCGCCTCGATCAACCGCTGCTCGAGATCGGTGTCGCCTTCGGTCTCGCCGATGAAGAGGAGGTGGCCCTGTTCGCGCGCTGCGTCGAGCGCGCCCCAGATCAGATGGCCGGCGAAGGCCGTCGTCGCGACCGTGTCGGAGACGAAGCCGATCGTGTGGCTGGTGCCGGTACGAAGGCTCCTCGAGACGATGTTCGGGCGGTAGCCGGTCTCTCGAACGGCCCGAAGAACTCGTGCCTCGACGGCGGCAGAGATCCGCATCTCCTCGCGCCGGCCGGAGAGGACGAACGACGCCGCGGTCTGCGAGACGCCGGCGCTGCGAGCGACGTCGGCAAGGGTGACGCGGGGCGTCCCCGGGCGCCTAACTGACTTCATGTTGTCGGCGTCTCTTGACAAGACTCCCTCGGAGTCCGATTATCCCACACGTGCTATTTCGATTTAGCAGCACGTTGATCTCGACCGGTGCCCATCGGCCGCACTCACTAGAGGAGGACAGCGATGTTTGAAAGCCTTCAATCCGTCCCGCGGAGAAGGGGGAACCTTGGTAGTCGACCGCTAGTCGGCCTGGTCGCCGCGGTGGGCGTGCTCGCCGCCTGCCTGCTGGCGAGCGGCGCCGCGGCGGCGAAGGGAGCGTCGACGCCGACGTTCGCGCAGGCGTGCGGAACGGCTCCGATCACACTGAACGGCTACTTCGAGTCGGGCTTCCCGGACATCACCGATCTGACGACTGCCTTCACGAAGCAGTACCCGACCGCGAAGTGGAGCGTCCGCGAGGATCCTTTCGCGACGATCACGCAGGATGCACCGCTGACGCTCGGGGGCCCGAATCCTCCGGACCTGATGCGGCTTCCGACGATCGGCGGTCTCGTGAAGGACGGCGTCCTGAAGAACCTCAACACGTACTACAACCAGTACCACTGGAACACGTTCCCGGCCTCGCAACTCGCACAGCTTCGGACGTCGACGTCGGGCGTGGGAGTCGGTAGCGGCCCTCTGTTCGCGATGGGGATCAACTACAGCCTGACCGGCGTCTTCTACAACAAGGCCCTGGCGAAGCAGATCGGGATGACGAGCGCGCCGAAGACGCTGGCCGAGCTCGACGCCGACATGGCGAAGGCGAAGGCGGCCGGGATCACGCCGATCGAGCAGTTCGACGGCGGCGCGACCGGTGGCCTGCTGTTCCCGCTCCAGCAGTTGATGGCCGACTACGGGCCCGCGTCGAAGGTCAACAACTGGGTGTTCGACAAGCCGGGCGCGACGATCAACACCGCCTCGAACCTGAAGGCGACCGAGCACCTGCAGATGTGGATCAACGACGGTTACTTCAACCCGGATGCCAACGCTGTTCTCTACCCGCAGATGATGAGCAACTTCGAGGCCGGGAAGGCGCTCTTCATCTTCGACGGCGACTGGGAGTCGGGTAACTTCGACACCCACATGCCTGGCAAGATCGGGTTCTTCCTGATGCCGCCGCTGAAGGCGGGCGGCACGCAGGCGGCGATGTCCGCGCCGCTGACCTACGGGATCGCCGCCAAGGCGCCGCATGCGGACTGTGCTGCGTTCTTCCTGAACTGGGTGGCGACGAACCCGGTCGCGCGGAAGATCAACGTGGCGGCCGGCGGGTCGAACCCCGGAGGGCCCCCGAACCTGAAGATCCCGGTCGTGAAGCCGGGCTCGACGACCTCGCAGACGCTTGCGGCCGGAGCGATCGCCGCCAAGGACAACGGCGACATGGGCTTCATCGCGAACGCGAACGGCTCCATCTACGCGGAGGCGTGGACGCCCGAAGTGCAGAAGCTGTTCGCCGGGCACGAGACGCCGCAGGGCGTGCTGAAGTCGGTCCAGGCCGCCTACGTCAAAGACGGTAGCTAGAGGCACGTGACGGCGTCTGACGCGACGGTGACGTCCGGGCGCGACGGTCGCGCCGCCGGCCGAGCATCGACGTCGCGGGCCCTCCTGGTGGGGGCCCGCGACGCGCGTCGTCACGGGTGGCTGTTCCTGCTGCCGGCGCTGACCGCGTACGGGCTCTTCGTCCTCTGGCCGCTCGTCACGAGCGTTCGCTACTCGCTCTACTCCTGGGACGGCGTCGGCCCGGCGAGGTGGGTCGGGCTCGCGAACTACGGGACGGTGCTCAGCGACCCGGCGTTCCTCGGCGTCCTCGGACATGCCTTCGAGTTGATGATCTACTTCTCTGCGATCCCGGTGGTGTTCGGCCTCGTGATCGCGACCGTCATGAGACGCACCGTTCCCGGGCCGATCGGCTCGTTTGCCCGTGGCGTGCTGTTTCTCCCGCAGGTCGTTCCGCTCGTTGCCGCCGGGATCGCCTGGAACTGGGTCCTGTCGTCGGACGGCGCCGCGAACCAGGCTCTCTCGGCCGTCGGGCTCGGTGGCATCACGCGAGCGTGGCTCGGCGATTTCACGTATGCCCTTCCCGCCGTCGGCGTGATCGGGATCTGGGTGCTGCTCGGGTTCTGCACGGTGCTCCTGATCGTCGGCATGAGCAAGATCGACCCGGCTCTGTACGAGGCCTCGCAGATCGACGGTGCCGGCGCGATCCGTGAGTTCTTCAGCATCACGCTCCCGAGCCTCCGGCAGGAGATCGGCGTCTGCGTGATCGTCACGATGGTTGCCGCCTTGTCGGCGTTCGACATCGTCTACATCGCGACCAGCGGCGGCCCCGGCAACGCGACGATGGTGCCCGGGCTCCAGATCTACCAGCTGGCGTTCTACAACCGTGAGGTCGGGCTCGCCTCCGCGCTTGCCGTCGTCCTGATGCTCCTCGTGCTGGTCTGCGTGCTGCCGATCCAGTGGTTCGTGAACAGAGGCAACCGGTCGTGAAGGCTCCCGCCTACTCGAAGCTGAGCGGCACGGCCCTGCTGCTCCTTCTGATCGCCTGGACACTGTTGCCTTTCGCGAGCCTGTTCACGGCGGCCCTGCACGAGTCCGGGACCTACCCGAGCGGGCTCGACTGGCCCTCACATCCCCACTGGGGCAATTTCGTGGATGCCTTCCGCGTCGCCAACATGAGCACGATCTTCAAGTCGAGCGTGCTGATCGTGCTCGGCGCGGTCCCGATCACCGTCGTGATCGCGACGATGGCAGGCTTCGCTCTCGGCCAGCTGCGCGTCGTCGGCGGGCAGTTCGTCTTCGTGCTCTTCCTGCTCGGCCTGACGCTGCCGTTCGAAGGGATCATCGTGCCCCTCTACTACGAGATCCTCCACATGGGGTTCCTGGACACCCGCTGGGCGATCATCCTGCCGCTCACAGGGCTCTTCATGCCGTTCGGGGTCTTCTGGATGCGCGCCCACTTCGTGAACATGCCGGACGAGCTGACCGAGGCCGCCCGGATCGACGGCGCCACGACCTGGCAGCTCTTCTGGGGCGTCCACATCCCGCTCGCGCGTCCGGCGCTCGTCTCGCTCGCGATCCTGACGACGGTCTGGACGTGGAACCAGTTCCTGCTCGCGATCGTGCTCGTCAACAACCCGCTCGAGCGGACGATGGCGGGAGCGCTCGGAGCCTTCCAGGGCGACTGGGGGACGAACGTTCCTCTGCTCTCGGCCGGGTCGCTGCTGATCCTCGCGCCGATGATCATCATCTACTTCGCCTTCCAACGCCATTTCATCTCGGCCCTGCTCCAGGGCTCGCTGAAGGGATGACTGCCTGAGATGAGTCTGCGCCTACCAGACAAGTGGGTCTGGGACTTCTGGCTGATCCGGAAGGGGACCGAGCACCACATCTTCTATCTCCAGGCGCCCCGGACGCTCGGACAGCCTCCCCTTCGCCACCATCACGCCTCGATCGGCCACGCCGTCTCGGAGGACATGCGCACCTGGCGTGTCTTGCCCGACGCCCTTCACCCAGGCGAGGAGGGGAGCTGGGACGACCTCGCCACCTGGACCGGAAGCGCCATCGAGCACGACGGCCGCTGGTACATGCTCTACACCGGAATCAATCGACACGAGGAGGGGCTGATCCAGCGCATCGGTCTCGCCGTCTCGGACGATCTCGTCGCGTGGGTCAAGCATCCCGGCAATCCGGTCCTCGAGGCGGATCCACGCTGGTACGACCTGCTCGACCGGTCGCGGTGGCGCGATCAGTCGTGGCGCGATCCCTGGGTCTTCCGGCATCCGGACGGGGCCTTCCATTGCCTGGTCACGGCCAGGTCGCCGCTCGGGGACAGCGACGGCGCCGGCGTCGTCGGCCACGCACGCTCGATCGACCTCGTGAACTGGGAGGTCCTGCCGCCGGTGACGGCGCCGGGTGACTTCGCGCAGGTCGAGGCGCCGCAGCTCGTCAAGGTCGACGGCCGCTACGCGCTGCTCGTCTCCTGCCAGGCCGAGGACCATTCTCGGCAGCGGATCGACAGGCTCGGAGGGCCGGGGGAGACCGGCACGTTCGTCTTCGCCGCCGGTGAGATGCTCGGTCCCTACGCATCGCCGGGCGCTCCGATCGCCGCGCCGGACGGGCCGCTCGGCACGCTCTATGCCGGCAAGCTGGTCGAGCGGGAGCCGCACGCCTGGTCATTCATGGCGTTTCGCGGCAACGGCGACCGCGACTTCATCGGCGAGCTGACCGATCCGCTGCCTGTCACGGTCGAGCCCGACGGCCAGCTGCTGATCGAGTTCGCTCGCATCCGGGCCGGAGCGGAGCGATGACGCTCGCACCCGAAATCCAGTCGCTGCTCGACTGGGGAGTCAGCCTCGGCGAAAGCTTCGGCACGCTGCCGCTGCCCGAACGGCGCCTCGCGATCCGCGACGAGCTCGATCGCGAGCTCCGTCGCCGCGGCGTCGTGGTCGAGCCGGTTGCAGCTGCCAGGGAGAAGCTGATCGCGGTATCGGGCGGCGAGATTCGCGTCCGGCTGCTGGTCCCCGCCGGCGCAGGCCGGCATCCCGCGTTCATTCACTTTCACGGCGGCGGCTTCGTCCTCGGCACGATCGACTCCCTCGTCAACGAGGCGAAATGCGCGCACATCTGCCGCGCCGCCGGGTGTGTGGTGGCGACTGTCGAGTACCGGCTCGCGCCGGAGCATCGATTCCCGACCGCGGCCGAAGATTGCTACGCGGCGCTCTGCTGGACGGTGACGAACGCCGAGAGCCTCGGCATCGATGCGGCACGTGTCGCCGTGGGCGGCGAGTCGGCCGGGGGGAACCTCGCGGCGGTCGTCTCGCTGATGGCGCGCGACCGCGGCGGGCCCGACCTCGCGCTCCAACTGCTCGAAGTTCCCGTGACCGACATCAGCACAGGCGCGGCCGACCACGCGTCGGTCGCCCTCTTCGGCGCGGGCTACGGCCTCGACGAGGCGGAGATGAAGTTCTATGCCGAGCAGTATCTCGGCGATCCCGAGGAGGGGCAGGCGCCGTACGCGTCTCCGCTTCTCGCCGGCGACGTCTCGGTGGTGGCGCCGGCGCACGTGATCACCGCCGAGTACGACATGCTCCGGGACAGCGGCGAGGCCTACGCCGGCCGGCTCGAGCGCGCCGGAGTCGAGACGACGCTTCACCGCCGGCTCGGCCACAATCACGGGTCGAGCGTGCTCTGGCAGACCTGGCCCCCGGCCCGTGAATGGATGGACGAGGTCGTGGACGCATTGCGTCGAGCCTTCGCTGTGGAGGAGGCTGCCGGTTGATCGCGGTGGTCGGCGAAGCGCTTGTCGATGCGCACCTCGAGGGCGATCTCATTCGCCCGTACCCGGGCGGCGGCCCCTTCAACACCGCGATCGCGCTCGCCCACCTCGGCGCCGCGACCTGTTTCGTCGGCTCGCTCTCCCGCGACCGGCTCGGCCGGCTGCTCGAGCAGACGCTTCATGCTGCTGGCGTCGAGACCGGGAGCGTCGTCCGCGTCGATGCTCCCACGCCGATCGCGATCGTCGATACGGCCTCCGGCGAGCCGGCCTACTCCTTCTACCTCGCAGGCACGGCCCACAGCGTGCTCGGTTCTCAGCTTCCCGAGCTCCCCGCGAACGTCACCACGCTCCACGTCGGGACGCTCGCTCTCGCGACGGATCCACCTGGCGCGGCGATCGCCGAGCTCGCCGAGCGCGAGGCGCGCACACGGGCGCTCGTGGTCGATCCGAACGTCAGGCCCGCGGTCATCGAGGATCGCGACGCCTACCTGAGTCGGTTCGAACGGCTCGCGAGCGTCGCCGACCTGGTGAAGCTCAGCGTCTCGGACATCGGCTGGCTCTACCCGGGCATCGGTCAAGGCGACGCCGCAGCCCAGCTGCTCGGGCGGGGGGCAGGTTGCGTCGCGGTCACGCGCGGGCCGGCGGGCGCCGAAGCATGGACCCGGTCGGCGTCGGCCACGGCCGCCGCACCCCGCGTGACCGTGGCCGATACGGTCGGTGCCGGAGACGCCTTCGGTGCGGGCTTGCTCGCTTGGCTCTGGCGCTCCGACCGGTCAGCCCGTTCCCTCGCGAGCCTCGACGCGGCCGAGCTCGGGGAGGCGCTCGGGTACGCGGCGGCCGTTGCGGCAGCGCAGTGCACCCGCCCGTCTGCGTGGGGCCCGACACAGGCAGACGTGGAGAAGCTGTTGCGCGCCTCCGGCGGCGTCGCAGAGAAGGAGAGCAATGGCATCGCTCGAGTTCGATGAAGTAAGCAAGACCTACGGCACCGGCGTCTGGGCGGTGCAGAACCTCACGCTGACTGTTGATGACGGGGAGTTCGTCGTGCTCGTCGGGCCGTCCGGGTGCGGCAAGACGACAGCGCTGCGAATGCTGGCCGGCCTGGAGCAGATCACCTCCGGCGAGATCCGCATCGGCGGGGTCCGGGTGAACGACGTGTCCCCCCGCGACCGGGACATCGCGATGGTCTTCCAGAACTACGCGCTCTACCCCCACATGACCGTCTACGACAACATCGCCTACGGGCTCCGCGTCCGCCGGGTGCCGAAGCCCGAGCGCCAGGCCCGCGTCGAGCAGGCGGCCGGCATGCTCGGGCTCACGAATGAGCTTTCGCGCCGTCCGAGCCAGCTCTCGGGCGGGCAGCGCCAGCGGGTCGCGATGGGCCGCGCGATCGTCCGGCGCCCGGAGGCGTTCCTGATGGACGAGCCGCTGTCGAACCTCGACGCGCGCCTGCGCGTGCAGATGCGCACCGAGATCGCCCGGCTCCAGCGCGAGCTCGGAGTGACGACGATCTACGTGACCCACGATCAGGTAGAGGCGATGACCATGGCCGACCGCGTCGCCGTCCTCCGCGGCGGCGAGCTTCAGCAATTCGACACGCCACAGCGTGTCTACGCCAACCCCGCGAATCTCTTCGTCGGCGTCTTCATCGGCAGCCCGGCGATGAACGTCCTCGAAGGCGAGCTCGCCCGCGGCGAAGCAGGCCTCGATTGCCGCATCGGGCAGTACAGCGTTCCGATCCCCGAAGCGATCCTCGCCACCGAGCCCGCTCTTGCTCGATCGATCGGCCGCACGGTCGCCGTCGGCATCCGGCCGGAGGCGATCACAATCGGTACGGGAGACGACGGAGGTCTCCGCGGCACCGTGGTTGTGTCCGAGGAGCTCGGCTCCGAAGTGATCTCGCACATCGAGGTCGAAGCGAAATTGGTCAGAGATGAGGCGATCGTCGAGGGCCTTCCCGATGACGCAACAAGCGCAAGCGGCGCCGCCACAAGGACGCCTGATCCCGGCAAGGCCGTCATCGTCGCCCGCCTACCGCCCGAGGCCGACTACCGCCGCGGGACCTCGCTCTCGCTCGCCTTCGATCCCCCGAAGCTCCACTTCTTCGACGTCGGCACCGGAGAGACGCTTCGCGCCAGATCGCTGTAGCGCCATAGCCGGTCACGAACCATCTCAACCGCGGGATCGGCGGAACGAGACGACGACGAGAAGCAGGAGCCGGTGGGCGGGATTGGTCACGCGAGAGCCGATGACCGTCCCGGCAGGAGCGGGAACGACCGCAGCCGGCGCGACGGGACGATGTAGTTGGCCCGTTTGAGGACGAAGATGAACTCGTTGATCCCGTTGTTGACGGTGTCGCTGATCGCGGGGTTGAGATAGGCGGCATTCGCGGCGTTCATCGCCTTGCGGGTCTCGACGAAGTCCTGGATCGAGCGTTGGAGGGCGACGAAGTGGAGGCCTGCGACACCGCCGTCGTCGGTGTCGAAGTCGCGGCGGATGATCCGTGGCCTGCCGTTGCGCCGTGCTCTGGCCGAGGCTTGGGCATGTCCGACGACGCCGTAGCGGATTGCTGCTTTGGCGTACCGCTCCGGCTGGCTCGCAGCGTCGTCGGTCAGCCGGTTCACCTCGGCCGGGGTGATCTCCGGGGCGTACATGCGCGCGACCCGTTCAGTCTGGTCGAGGACCTGGTACCAGCTGTCGAGCCGGAGACGCATGTAGCTGATGTGCATCGTCGTGCCCCCTGCGAACGGCCCCGAGGGAATCGTGATCTCGCTCTCGCTTGCCTGGTTCTTCCTGAAGCCCGACTTGAAGCCCATGTAGAGCGGCGCCCCTGCCGGCACCGGATTCCCGGGCGGGATGCCGCTGACGGCCTGGTGCCGGGCCGGCAGGCCGGCGCCGACGAATCCCGTTCGTGTCTCGCGCCAGCGCAGGACGTTCTGGACGTCGATGGCGCCGACTCCCGGGAGCGGGCTGCCGTGTGCGAGCGCCCCTTCGATGTCGGCGAGCCGTTGCTCGTGGTCGCCTGCGAGGTGGAGGCAGGCATCGTAGTGGTCGAATGCCGGCACCTCGAAGTCGGAGAGCCCGGTTGGATGCGGGATCGGTGAGGTCGTGCCGAGGACGTGCTCGAAGTAATGCGGGCCCCAGCTCAGCGTGAACAGGAGCCCCTGGTGGTTCCAGGGATAACGCCGTTCGAGCGTGCGCAGGGACGCTTCGAGCTGCCTCACGCCCGCCGCGGACGGGCGCCCGGCGACATCGAAGAAGAGCAGGCGATCGAAGCGAGGGGAGATCGCGTTGCCGTGGACGTCGGTGGCGAGCCCGGCCGTCCAGGCGTGCTGGCTCGCCGGTAGCCCGCGGGGCTGGCCTCCCAGGGGTGCACGCGATCGGCGTTCGCGGGCAGCCCCCACGGGGCCGGCGCCAACGCCGGCGATGAGGCCGGCGGCGGCGCCGAGGAACCCGAGTCGGGTGAGCTTTGGTTCGGTCAAGCTGCGGGCCTGAAGTTGAAGGTGAAGCTGACCTTGTGGGGCTTCAGCCAGCGGTTGTCGTACTCCATGTGACGAGCGACGGCAGGAGGGCTGATCAGCAGCGTCATCCGGTAGGTGCCCGCCTTCGGGAGCGGGACGTTGATGCCGTAGTGGACGCCCATCGTCTGGGAGATCATCGGCCAGAGACGCTCGTCGAAGACAGGCTTCGCCGAGCTCATGCCATTCATCGTGATCGTCGCCCAGACCGACGAGTACGGGATCGGCGTTCCCGATTTCGCGTCGTTCAGGAGCACCATCAAGTGGAAGCTGTCCTTCGCGGTCGGCTTCACCATCTGCTGCTTGCCGGACTCGAGCAGGATGAACGTCGAGGGTGCCATCACCCGGGCCTGGATCTTCATCCCCTGCCAGGTCGCTTGGCCGATCGGCGTGATCGCCATCACCATCGGCATGCCCGGCATCTGGCTGACCGGCTTCATTCCTTTGACCGTCGGGACCCCGGTCGAGCTCGTCGACGACATGCTGCCCGAGGACATCCCGGACATGCCGGAGCTCTTCGTTGTCGTTGCCGCGTCGGCCGTCGTCGATCCTCCCGACAGCCCATCGACGGCAATCACTCCACCCGCCACGGCGACGACGGTCAGGCCGAGGAGCAGGGCGGTACGGCGATACGAGTGCTTCATGAGTTTCCTCTCTGCCTCTGCGTCTTGAGCATCGGCGTGGTCGACGGTGTTGATGAAGTCGGAGTGGCCGCTGAGCACGATCACGGCGACGAACACGATGTGTTGTCGGGCGGTTGGCCTCGACAGCCGCGCGACCCAGGCCACCAGGCAACTCAGGCCGAACAGGTCACGACCTATCGTCGAGGCGCGACGCGCGCGTGCACGGCCCCACACGCCCGGACGACGAAAGACGAACGAACCGTCGCAGAAGGGCGGCTAACGGGAAGCGGCAGGCGCAGCCGGGACGAGGCGGCGGGGCGGGCCTCGTTTGCCGTAACCGATCGCGAGTGCCGCGAGGCGACGGGGATGAACCGTCGCGACCGGCCCGGGCGATCCATCCTCGGCAAGGGGCGCGGGCCTGGGAGGTGCGGAGAGGAGGCTGCGCAGGCGATCGGCCGCACGCAACAGCGACCTGGCCGCGAGGTACGCAGCGATCGCGAACGGCAACTGGAACAGAAGGCCGGGCATGAACGTCGGTGCCAGCACCGCTGCGAACGGCCAGGACCCGACCGTGAGCCGCTCGAGGCACTCCTGCAGCGCGAACGCCAGCGGCGAGAGAGCCACGAACGGCATCAACGACACCGTCGCTGCATCCCTGCTCGGCCCGGAACGTCCGAACACGCGCGTGCCGAAGCCACACAGACCGACGGCGATCACCAGAGCAAAGAACATCGGTCCGTAGTGGAAGTAGCCGTGGCCGGAGCCCGCAAGCGCCTGCGCACGCGAGTAAGGATCGGGATAGACGATTCGGTAGGTGAGCCAATGCCCGGCCTCGACACCGACCGCCATCAAAGGCACTGCGCAGAGCCAGGCAAGCGCGTGGCGACTCATCTCCGCGATAGTAACGGAGTCGCAGCGAGCCCGAGCTCACGCTGCCGGCCGAGCCCGCTCCCTCGCACAGACCGGCTTCGTGACCGTTTGCCAGGTCGCCGAGCTCGGTTCGTGCGGGCCGGAGCTAGGGCGAGCTGGTCTATCGCCCGGTTGCCCGGTGAAGTGCCGCGAGCAGTCCCTCGAGCTCGGCTACCTGCCATTGCTCGAAGTCGAGAGTGGCGGGGGAGAGGGTTTCGGTGATGGTTGCGATCGGGATGTGGGCCGCTCTCGCGATGCTGTTGACGCGCTGCACCTCGGGAGTGACGTTCTGGCTGTTGAAGACCCAGACCTTGATCAGGTGGTCGCGGGCCTGGCGGTCGACGGTCTCGACGTCGTTGGCGGAGACGTCCGTGCCTTCGGCGACCGCTTTGGCGAAGCTCGAGGGTGTCAGGAGCCGGAGCCCCAGGCTTTGACCGAGCGGTTGGAAGATGCTCTCGCTGTAGCCGACGGGCACGCCTGCGTAGCGCTTCCGGATCTCGGCTCGGAGTGCGTCGTACCTCGCGAGAGACACGGTTTCGAACCGTCGTTTCTGCGCGGCGTAGTAGGCCCTTCCGGCGGGATCGAGCTGGTCGTAGTCGGCGACGATCGCGTCGATGACCTCGTGGACGCTCGAGGGGTTGTACCACTGGTGCGGGTTGTCGCCCTCGCTCAGTCCGAGGAGAGTGCCGACGTCGAGCACGGCGCGGCCGCTCACCGGGTTCGCGGCGAGGAGTTGTGAGGCCCAGTTGTCGTAGCCGATGCCGTTGACGATCACCAGCCGTCCGCCTGCGACTGTCCGTGCGTCGCCGGCCGTGGCCTCGTAGTCGTGAGGGTCGGTGTTCGGGTTGACGATGATGCTGTCGACCGTAACGCGATCCCCTCCGAGTTGGCTCGCGATGCTGCCCCAGAAGTCCTCCGCGGCGACGACCTGCAGCGTCGGGGAGCCGCGAACCAGTCGGGTCGGGGCACCCGTCGAGGCGGGGACGGGAACCAGGCAGCCCAGCAATACGCAAACCGACGCCAAGACAGTTGACTTCACGACCGCTCCTCTCTCGGACTTCCCGCCAACCGGCGGAGACGCCAAACCCTAGCAGAGAATGAGACTGATTATCAGTCAGAGCCCAAGCGGCTCGCGGTATTCGCCGTCCTCCGTGCGCAAGCCGCGACGAGGCGACCGGTTGAGCTCGCGTGACCGCTCCGTGACCCTGCGCCTGGGCGAATCGACGACGACATCTGCGAGTGGGGTGGCGGCGGCGCGGATGCCGGGGTGGCGGTGGACGGCTACGAGAGCGGCAGCACGATGAGCCCGTTGTCGATTGCCACGCGGCGGACGGCCGCAATCACCGCGCGGTCGGTCAGCGGCGCGTCGTGTCCGGATGGGACGTCGATCCCGTTGCGGCCGCGCTCGTACAGCGCGATCGCGGGCTCGCCGTTGTGTGCCGACGGGTAGTAGAGGCCGTCGATCTCGCCGTAGACCTCGGGGTGCTCCCAGAAGTAGCGCGACCACCGCCGGGAGAGGCTGTGGTCGCCGGCGTTGATCGCGGCGACGGTCCCGGAGCGCATCGCTGCGGGGCCGCGGAGGTCGAGGAGGAGCAGGTCGCGGGTGGCGCGGGCGCGAGCGAGGCGCTCTGTGCCGGGCTCGACGATGCCGATGTCGAATGCCTCGACCACCGCGCAGCTGAGTGTCAGCCCCCCGTACCAGATGCCGCGCCGTTCGCGTGCGCTGGTTCCGCGGTGGTGGTCGAAGCGGGCGAACGGACCGCGCCACCGGAACGCGCTGCCGTTTTGCGGGCCGCGCGGGTGTCTCGGGTCGTAGATCCGGAACAGATCGGTGCGGGCAACGATGGTGTGATGGGTCGGGCTGATCCGCCGACGAGCGTCGGGCGGCGGAGGCACGACCCTGACCACGGCTACGGAAGCTCGGCGGCGGCGCGCGCAGCGTCGACGACCGGCTCGATCTCACGACCGCGTAAGAGCTCGACCGGCTCACGACCGGCAAGCGTCGGGTTCGGTCGGCGCAGCCAGACCAGCTTCGCGAACGGCTGCTGCGGCCCGAGCGAGTCGAGTACCTCGGGGAGGCCCGGGAGCACCCCGTCCTCGCCCTGCGGGTCGAACTGCCAGACGGGGAAGCGGTACGCACCACGATCCAGTACAGCCAGCAGGGTGTTGTCCCTCAGTCGGTTCAACGGTGTCTGCCGTGAGACGCCAAGCAGCTCCGCCGCCTGCGGTGCCGTCAGCGCGTCATCGAGGAGGTGGCGCCTCGACTCGAAGAACTGGAGGAGCGACCGAAACGCAAGCAGCGCCTGATCTGCCTCGGAGGGAACCGGCTCACCCGTCGCAGGGTGAATCCTCGGACTGCGGAGCCGGTGCTTCTCATCGATCACGAGGATGTTGCTGATCTCGTCGCGGAGGGTTCGGAGATCGCGCTGAGCGAGCTGATTTCGAAGCGCGATGAAGAGGTTGACATCCGCGACCACTTCGTTGCGCTGGCGCGGAGTCAGCTCGTCCTCTGGATCAACCCTGACGCTGACCGCCATCTCGCCTCGAGTGTAGCGCTTCCAAGAATGTCCAATGTAAAGAATGCCAAAGGCGATTGCGGTGCGGCTCGATGAAGGCCGCGCGCCAACGCTCAGCGACCTGCCGTGGCTACCCCAGCGCCATTGCTTCTGCGGACTCGGACGGCTTCGGGTCCGGCAGCCGCATCATCCTGAACGAGTTGAAGAGCCCGATCAGACCTGCGAGGAGCGGGACGAGCAGCGCCACCTGGAGCGCGCGGTGTCGCGCGGCCGTGTTGATGCGGATGACCTCGTCCTGAATCCGCGCGGGTTGGTTCGCGGTCTGCTGCGCGAGCTGCGTGTTGCTCATCACCTCGGCGTCGTGTTCCAGGGCCTTCGCGATCTGCTGCTGGTGGGCCGGGCGGAGCACCGTGCTCGACTCTGCCATGTGCGTGAAGGCGAACGAGAGCGTGGCCAGCATGATCGCGCCGGCGAACGCCAGACCGAACGAGAGCCCGAACGAGCCCGCTGCCGAGTTCACGCCGGCGGCCTCGCTCACCCGCTCGTCCGAGATCGGAGAGAGCGTGTAGTTGTTCAGCTGGGACACGAGCAGGCCGAGCCCCGAGCCGGCGATCACGAGCGGGATCACGAGGTACCAGCCCGACGACGCCCGCGGGACGATCGGGATCAGCAGCCCCATTCCGACCGTCAGGAGCACGAAGCCGAGCCGGATGATGCTGGCCGGGCGCCGCTTGCCCGCCTTCTTCGCGGCCACGAGCGCCACCCCGAACATGCTCAGCGAGAGCGGGGCGAGCGACAGTCCTGCCTGCATCGCGTTGTACTCGAACACCATCTGCAGGTAGATCGGCAGGGCGATCATCGCGCCTCCCAGCGCGATCTGCTGAAGCATCTGCTCGGAGATCCCGAATCTGAACAGCTTGGCGCTGAACAGCCCCGGGTCGATCAACGTGGGTTTCCCCTCGCGCTTGCGTCGCACGAGCCAGTAGACGAACCCTCCCATCGCGATCCCGCCGACCGCCAGGAGCTCGACGACCGCCTCGCCGCCTTCCTGCCAGACGAGGATGCCGAGCACGAGCCCGCCCATCGCCAGAACGGAGAGCACGGCCCCGACGATGTCGATGTGTCGCGGCCCGGTGTAGGGGACGTCGCGGACGAGCCCGATGCCGGACAGCACGACCGCGATCACGAGGTCCTCGAGCAGGAACGCGACACGCCAGGACAGGTAGGTCGTGATGAAGCCTCCGAGGAGCGGTCCGACCGCCGCGGCGATCGCGGCGGCGGCGCCGACCAGGGCGTACGCCTTCTTCTGGGCTGCGCCTTCGAAGTTGCCGTGGATCAGGGACTGCATCGCAGGCAGTAGGAGCGACGCGCCGATCCCGCCGATGATCGCCCAGAAGATGATGACCGCGGTCAGGCTCTGGGCGAGTGCCATCGCCAGCGGCGCCGACGGCGTAGCCGAGCAGTCCGAGCACGTACGCGCGCTTGCGTCCGATCAGGTCGCCGACCTTGCTGCCGATCAGAATGAACGCCGCGGAGACGAGTGCCTCGAGGGCGATGGCCGATTGAACTCCGCTGACGGTCGTGCCGAGATCGTGAACGACGGCCGAGATCGACACGTTCATCAGCGACGTGTCGACCACGAGGACGAACATCGCCATCGCAAGCAGGATCGCGAGCCGTCTGTCGCCGTTCGCCTGCTCGACCTCGCCGGTCGTCAACGCCTGTCCCGCCGTCGGCGATCGATCACCGCTGACCCCGAGCTTCAACTCTCGCCGAACCGCTCGACGAGCAGGCCGTGCCGGAGACCGCGGTCGCTGACGGTGAGGGAGTCACGGCCGAGCTTCGTGATCACCGTTCGAACGATGCAGGCTCCGGCCAGGATGACCTCTGCCCGTTTGGGTTGGAGGCCGAGGATCTCGCGACGCCGATCGGCGCTGCGGGTGCGGTAGAGCTCGATCTGGCGGTCGATCTCTCGGAGATCGAGAAGACTGCCCTGCACGACCTCCGGATCGTACGCGGCGAGCCCGTGCATGACGGAGGTGAGGTTCGTGATCGCGCCTCCCATCCCGACGATCGTGTCGGGGGCGGGCCGGCCGTCGAGCGGTGAGAGCTCCGCCGCGATCGCCTCCACTGCAGCTGCGAGTGCGCTCTCGGAGACGGCCCCGTCCAGGCCGTAGCGCTCGGTGAAGCGGGCGGCGCCGACGTTCACGCTGAAACGTTCGTCGACCCGCTCTCCCCTTCCGAACGTGAACTGCGAGCTGCCGCCGCCGGTGTCGAACACGACGAGCGAGCCGTCTCCGAGCTGCAGGCCGGACGTCGCGGCGAGGTAGGCCAGGCGCGCCTCCTCCTCGCCCGGGATCACCTCGACCTCGATCCGGGAGCGCTTGCGCACGGCGTCGACGAGCGCCGCACGGTTGGGCGCCAGCCGCAGCCCGGCCGTCCCGACTGCCGCGATCGCCGCCACCTCGTGCAGCCCTGCCTCGCCGGCCATGACCGCGATCGCCTCGACCGTCCGTTCGATCGGCGCCTCGCTCAAACGCCCGGTGGCGTCGAGGCCCTCACCAAGCCTCGTGACCTCGGCGCGGTCGAGGATCGTCTCCCAGCGGCCGTCCGCCTGCCGCTCGCCGATGTGGAACTTGACCGAGTTGGTGCCCACGTCGACGACCGCGTAACGCTTCGCCCCGAAGCCATGGAGCGCCTTGAGCCCGCGCGCGACGCACACATTTCGACGCGAGCCCAGGCCGAGCTCGCGCACGGCCGCGATCACGCGAGCGGGATCCTCCGCCTCGACGGCAATCGTTCGCCTCGCCCCTTGCGCCGTTCGAACCTCCGAGAGCTCGGCCATGCAGCCCCCGAAGCTGTAGTGCTCGCGCCGCTTGTGGACGTCGACGGCAAGGAGCTCGGGGTTCGGCACGACCAGCTCGTCGACGAGCTCCTCGAGCGTGTACGCGCTGCGGGTGAGTGGGGGGACCGTGGCGCCGAGCACTTCCATCACCGCGAGCACGTCGGCCGCGGCGAGCGGGTAGACGGCCTTCAGGACCGGCTTCCATTGCTCGAGCCCGTCGTCGTTGACCGACTGGAGCTGCTTCACGTCCATGAGGCCTCCCCGGACCTTGACCGAGGCGTCGCTTCGCGACGAGAGCAGGTAGACCTCGTCGCTCTCCTCGACTCGCTCGGGCGCGAGCGCGGAGAAGCGGTCGTCGGCGTCGCCGAAGTGCTCGCCGAAGGTGCGCCATTCCCAGCGAGGGACGATGACGGACACGGTCGAGCTCCTCCCGTCGATGCTTGCCTCGGTCATCCGGCGCCGGCCGTCAGGTTGCCCGCGAAGTACTCGAGTGCCTTGCGTGTCTTCGTCTGCTGCTCTCCGGAGAGATCGATGCCTCTGCCCGCGAGGAAGGCGCGGAGCTCGGCGGCGGCCTGGAACGCCTCGGTCGTGCTGCAGCGGGTCGAGAGCTCGAGGACGCGGGAGCCGTCGGGGTAGATCCACATCTCGGCGACGAGCCTACGCTCGAGCTCGTCGGGCGTGAAGCGGAGCTTGAGGACGAAGATCGGTCCCAGGATCGCGAGGTCGTCCAGGCCGATCCCCTCCGCCACGTGCGCGGCGAAGAACGCCCTCTGCTCCTTGGAGAAGAGCTTGCGCAGCGGCAGCTCGCCTGCGGCGGCCGCCCTCACGTCCGTCGGGCCCAGTGCTCCTTTCAGAGCCGCCGAGCATACGTACCCGCCGGGTAGAGCATCGACCTCGACCCGGAAGCTCGCCGACCTGCGCAGATCGCCCGGCAGCTCGGCCGGTACGACCGGACGCAGCTTCACGGCCGAGTCGTCGCTCTTGCCCTGGATCCGCCGGGCTCGGACGACGACGCCTTGCTTGTCGAGCGTCAGCTCGGGGGTGTCGAAGAAGAAGACCTGGCGGATCTGAGCCTCGAGTGGGTCCATGCCGAGCGCCGCCACCGCCGAGCGCTGGTCCGACTCCGGTACGGTCAGCTTCAGCTCCACGCTGTCGGAATCCTTGATCAGCGCGAGCATCTCGGCGAGCTGCTCCCCCGAGAAGGTCTGTGGGGCCGTGGATGCGGGCATTGGCTCGTCCTTTCGTGTGGGCGTTCGCGCCTGCCGCTAGGCGGCGAGCGCTTTCGCCTTGAGCTGGTCGAACTCGGCCTGGCTGATCGCACCGCTGTCGAGCAGCTGCTTCGCGCTGGCGATCTGCTCCGAGGGGCTGGACGACGAGGCCACCGAGCGGACGTAGTTGTCCATCTCCGATTGCGCGGCCTGCGCCTGCTTCATGCTCCGCTCGCCCATGGACTTTCCCTCGGCGATCAGATACACGAAGACGCCGAGGAACGGCAGGATGATCACGAAGATCGTCCAGCCGGCCTTCCCCCAGCCGCTGATGTCGTGCCGCCGGAAGAGATCGGCGAAGACGGTGAAGAGGAGCCAGAACCACAGGATCCACATGAAGAACACGAACATCGACCACATCGCCTGGCCGAACGTGTACGCAGCGAGCACGGTTCCCTCCTCGGGTGGTCGTCGGGTCACGCAACTTGTAACCCGAACCTACGGGCCGCGCCGCCGCCGCACATCGGGTTGGCCCGCAATCACCCATGTGATCGTCGAACGCACGCGAATCGCCGGTTTGGCGTCGCAATCCGCGAATCTCGGATCGTTCCTCAGGGCGCCGCCGGCGCCGCCGGGACCGGCCCGGGCCCCTTCGGCCGGAGGGTCGCGTCGAGGACGACCGAGAGGATCCCGATGCCGACGATCGCACCGAATGTCTCCGGGGCGTTCCGGGCGGTGTCGACGGCGAAGAACCCGAGAACGACGACGGTGACCCCGATCGCGAGCACGACGAGGATGGTGCTGCTCCCGGTGTCCGCGCGCCGCCGGTAGCCGGCCGCGCCGACGAGCACGAACACCATCAGCGACACCGCGCTGCCGACCGAGGCGATCGCGGACAGGTCGACGAGGTTCGCGACGAGGAGGACGAGGCCGGTCGTGATGATCAGGCCGCCCTTCGGGCCGAGGCGCGAGCTCGCGCCGAAGATCGGGGGGAAGAGCCTCTCCTCGGCGAGCATGGCGGTCAGGTTCGACGAGGCGTAGAGCGTCGCGTTGGTCGCGCCGGCGGTCGAGAGCAGCGCCGCGATCGCCATGACGGTGAAGCCCGCCTCGCCGAGGGTCGGGCGCGCGGCCTCGGCGATCGCGGTCTCGCCGTAGCCGATCACCGCCGTGACCGTGAGCGTGCCGAAGACGCCGAGCGAGATCAACACGTACGTGATCGCCGTGATCCCGATCGAGAGATAGGTGGCGCGGGGGATGTCCCGTCTCGGATTCCGCAGGTCGCCGCCGGTGAACGTGATCACGTTGAAGCCGAGGTAGGCGAAGAACGTGAGCGCCACGCTCGAGATGATCTTCGACGCGGACGGATAGCCGCTGAAGGCAAGCAGCTTCGTGTCGATGTTCGGCAGGGTCGCGACGATGAAGACCGCGAAGACGACGAGCACGGCGAGCACGATCAACGACTGGGTCGCGGCGACGACCTTCGTTCCGACCAGGTTGAGCGCCAGCATCACGAGAAGCACCGCGGTGATGAAGAAGTGGTTCCAGGCCGAGCTCGCGCCCTCGCCGACGAAGAGCGAAACGGCGTAGCTCCCGAACGAGACCGCGACCATCGCGGTCACGATCACGAGCGCCGCGATGTAGCCGAGCCAGGAGGCGACGCTGACGAGGCGTCCCGCCCCGAAACCCTGCACGAGATAGTTGATGAGCCCGCCGGACGACGGGTAGCGCACGCCGAGCTTCGCGCACACGTAGCCGAGAAGCCCCGCGACGACGCCGCCGACGAGGAACGAGATCCAGACGGCCGACCCCGCTACCGCGCCCGCCTCTCCCAGCAGCGCGAAGATGCCGGCGCCGATCATCGAGCCGATCCCGAGCACGGTCGCGCCGCGCAAGGTGAGCGTCCGCCCGGTCGCCGGCCGGGAGTCGGTCAGGCGGCCGTTCGCGTCGGGGCTGTTGATCCGATCGGCGGAGGCGGGCTCGGTCATCGTCGGGTCGGAAACCGGGCCTAGGCGGCCGTGGCGTGCGGGTCGTCGCTCTCGTGCCCGCCTGCGGATGCTCCCGACCGCCGCTCGAGCAGCAGCCTCCGTCCTTCCGAGACCGGGATGATCGCGAGCCCGACGACGAGGCAGATGAGCCACTGATGGAGGTCGAGGTGCACGGTGCCCAGGATCCGCTGCAGGATTCCGAGCTCGGTGCCGAGCAGGATCGCGGCGAAGGAGCCGCCCGTGCAGAGCAGGAAGATCCTGTCCTCGAGCACGTCGAGCGAGAACACGGAGCGCCGCTCGTCGCGGGTCGTGAGCGAGAACATGACGTTGCTGATCGCGAAGGTCGTCAGTCCCATCGTGCGCGCAACCGTGCTGTCGTAGGCGTGGTCTGCCCAGGCGATGACCCCGAGCGTCGCGCCGCCGAGCACGAGCCCGGCGACGACCACCCACAGGAGCAGCGGCCGGGGCAGGATCGGCTCTCCGGAGGGCCGGGGCTTGCGCCGCATCAGCCCCTCGCCGGGGCGGCCGTAGCCGAGGCCGATCGCCTGGAGGACCTGCGTCGTGAAGTTCACGTACAGCGTCTGCAGGGGAACGAACGGGACGCCCCCGACGACGTTGAAGATGCTGGCGCCGAGGAAGGTGACGATGAACCCGACGAGGACTCCCATCTGGAACCGGATGTACTTCGTCAGGTTGTCGTAGAGGCCGCGGCCGAGCTCGACCGCCTTCACGATCGTGGCGAAGTTGTCGTCGGTGAGGATCATCGTCGCGGCCTCCTTCGAGACCTCGGTGCCGGTGATCCCCATCGCGATCCCGATGTCGGCCTTCTTGAGCGCGGGCGCGTCGTTGACGCCGTCGCCGGTCATCGCGACGATGTCGCCGTTCCGCTTCAGCGTCTCGACGAGGCGCACCTTGTCCTCCGGGGCGACCCGCGCGATCACGCCGATCTCGCCGATCGCGGCGTCGAGCTCCTGATCGGACATCGCCTTGAACTCGGCCCCGCTGATCGCGCGCCCGGGGATGCCGAGATCCCGGGCGATCGCCGCGGCGGTGACGGCATGGTCGCCGGTGATCATCCGCACCCGGATCCCGGCCTGCAGTGCCGTTGCGATCGCGTCCCTGGCCGTGGGCCGGGGAGGGTCGACGATCCCGACGAGGGCAAGCATCGTCAGGCCGTCGAGCAGCGGCAGCAGCTCGGCCGAAGGGTCGAACTCGGCGGGGTCGAAATCCTTGCGGCCGGTCGCCAACACCCGTAGGCCCTGGCTCCCGAGACGCTCGTTCTCCTCCAGGTAGCGCGTCTTGAACTCGGCGTCGATCGGCACGGTCGCGAGGTCCTCCGGGGCGGGCCGCGACGAGGCGCGTGCCAGCAGCTGATCCGGCGCTCCCTTCACGAGACAGCGAACGACGTCACGGCCGCTTTCGTCGCGCATCCGGTGGAACGTCGCCATCAGCTTGTACTCCGCGTCGAACGGCAGCTCCGCGACCCGTGGATAGGCCTGGCGCGTCGCGACCGCGTCGAGACCGCCTTTCTCCGCGAGCACCACGAGCGCCCCCTCCGTGGGATCGCCGATGAGCTCGCCGTCCTTGACGACGGCGTCGGCGCAGAGCGCCATCGGGAGGAGGAACTGCTCGAGCGGAACCTCGGGCTGCCCGAAGACGTGCTTGATCGTCCCATCGGTCCCGTAGCCGCCGCCCGAGACCGTGTAGCGCCGTCCGGGGATCGTCAGCTCGACGCCGGTCATCTGGTTGAGCGTCAAGGTGCCGGTCTTGTCGGAGTTGATCGCCGACGTGGACCCGAGCGTCTCGGTCGAGCGGAGCCGCTTCATGATCGCGTTCGATCTCGCGAGCATCTGGGTGCCGTACGAGAGGATCGTCGTCACGACCGCGGGAAGCCCGGTCGGGATCGCGGAGATCGCGAAGGCGATCGCGGCGGTGAAGACGGTGTCGAAGCTCTCGCCCCGGGACAGGTTGAGGATGATCGAAACGGCGACCGCGGCGCCGCCGATGAAGAGGATCTGGTTCGTCAGCTTCTTGAGCTGGACCGTGAGCGGGGTGTCCGCGTCCTCCTCGCCCTGCAGCATGTCCGAGATGTGGCCGACCTCGGTCGCCATCCCGGTCGTCGTGACGACGAAGCTGCCGGCCCCGCGGGTCACGTTCGTGTTCATGAAGACCATGTCGGTGCGGTCGCCGAGCGGCGTATCGGTCGACGCGACCACCTCGACGCCTTTCGAGACCGGCATGCTCTCGCCGGTCAGGGCCGACTCAGCGATCTCGAGCGTGGCCGCCGAAAGCAGCCGCCCGTCGGCCGGGACCACGTCACCTGCCTCGATCGAGACGACATCGCCCGGTACGAGCTCTGCGGCCGGAAGCTGGAGGAGCTCGCCGTCGCGGCGCACGCGCGCCTTGACGATCATCATCTTCTGGAGGGCGGCTATCGCCTCCGCCGCCTTCCCCTCCTGGCGGAGGCCGAGCACGGCGTTGAACAGCGTCAGGAAGAGCAGCACGAGCCCGGTTCCGAGCTCCTTGAGCGGATAGATGCTGCCGATCCCGGCGACGAGCAGGACGATCTGCATCGGGTCGCGGTACTGCCGGACGAAGGCCTGCCAGCGCGGCTCGACCTTCGCCGCAACGAAACTGTTCGGCCCGTACTTCGCGAGCCGCGATGCCGCTTCGGCCGCGGCCAGCCCCTGCGCCGGATCGACGCCGAGCCGGCTCGAGGCCTCGTCGGGCGTGAGCCCGTACCAGGCCACCTCCCGGTTCTTCGCCTGCCCGTCGCCGGTCGCGAGGTCAGCGTCCGTCGTCGCCATCTCCGCCTCTCTTGTCGTCTGTTCGATCGCCGGCCATCTCTCTCCTCACCCTCGCCGAGCAGTCCCGAGCTCGAAGCCCGCGCCTTCGAGCGTCACCGTGGTTCCCGCCTCGCCGCGCAGCAGTGCCGGCGTGTCGCCGATCGACCCGATCGCCGCGAGCCCGCCCGTCTTCTCGACGAACGAGCAAGCTGCTCGCACCTTGGGCCCCATCGAGCCGGCGGCGAACTCGGTTCCCCCGAGGGCACCCGGGGTCGCTCGGCGGATCGCCTGCTGCTCCGGGGTGCCCCAGTCGGCGTAGACGGCGTCGACGTCGGTGACGATCACGAGCGCATCTGCCCGGAGGTCGATCGCGAGCAGCGCGCTCGCGAGGTCCTTGTCGATGACCGCCTCGACGCCCACGAGCCTGCGGCCGGCAGGCACCGGCTCGTCGGCGTACATGACCGGGACGCCGCCGCCGCCTGCGCAGATGACGACGGCGTCGCGCTCGAGCAGCCACTCGATCGGCTCGAGCCCGAAGATCCGTCTCGGCAGGGGGGACGGAACGACGCGCCGGAATGCATCGCCGTCCGGCTTGAGCGTCCAGCCCTTCTCCCTGGCGAGGCCGACCGCCTCGTCCTCGGTGTAGACCGGCCCGATCGGCTTCGTCGGATCCGAGAAGGCCGGGTCGTCGCGATCGACCTCGACGAGCGTCAGCAGCGACGCGATCCGCTTCTCGGGCGGGAGCAGGTTTCCGAGCTCCTGCTGGATCAGGTAGCCGATCATCCCCTCGGTCTGGGCGCCGAGCAGGTCGAGCGGATACGGCTCGACGGCCTCGTAGGCCGATCCCTGCAGGGCGAGCAGTCCCACCTGGGGCCCGTTGCCGTGCGAGATCACGAGCTCGTGCTCGAGCGCCAGGGGCGCCAGGGCCTCGCAGGCGACGCGTGCGTTCGCCCGCTGGTTCTCGGCCGTCAGCGGCTCGCCCCGGCGGAGCAGCGCGTTTCCGCCGAGTGCGACGACGATGCGCATCGTCAGCTCCCGATCGTCGCGACCATGACGGCCTTGATCGTGTGCAGGCGGTTCTCGGCCTCGTCGAAGACGAGCGACGCGGGCGACTCGAAGACCTCCTCGGTCACCTCGAGCGCGTCCATGCCGAACTTCTCGAAGATCTCCTTGCCGACCTGCGTCTCGGTGTTGTGGAACGCCGGCAGGCAGTGCATGAACTTCACGTCCGGGTTCCCGGTCAGGGCCATCGCCTCGGCGTTGACCTGGTAGGGGCGCAGGAGCTCGATCCGCTCCGCCCACACCTCGTCCGGTTCGCCCATCGAGACCCAGACGTCGGTGAGCAGGACGTCGCAGCCGCGCACGGCCTCGGCGAGGTCCTCGGTGATCGTGATCCGGGCGCCGGTCTCGTCGGCGATCGACCGGGCGAGCGCGACGATCTCGTCGCTCGGCCAGAGCGATCGGGGGCTCGCGATGCGGACGTCCATTCCCAGCTTCGCCCCGCCGGTGAGGTAGGAGTCGGCCATGTTGAAGCGGGCATCCCCGAGGTAGCAGAAGACGACCTGGTCGAGCGGCTTGGGCACGTGTTCCCGGAAGGTGAGGAAGTCGGCGAGGATCTGCGTCGGGTGCCACTCGTCCGTGAGCCCGTTGTAGATCGGCACCCCCGCCCAGCGGGCGAGCTCCTCGGCGGTGTCCTGGGCGAAGCCGCGGTACTCGATCGCGTCGTACATGCGGCCGAGCACTCGCGCGGTGTCCTTGACCGTCTCCTTGTGGCCCATGTGCGAGCCGGAGGGGCCGATGAAGGTGACGTTCGCGCCCTGGTCGTAGGCAGCGACCTCGAAGGCGCAGCGCGTACGGGTCGAGTCCTTCTCGAAGATCAGCGCGATCTCCTTCCCGGCGAGCCTCTGCTCCTCCCGCCCCTCCCGCTTGGCCGCCTTCAGCTCGGCCGCGAGATCGAGCAGGTAGCTGATCTCGTCCGGCGTGTAGTCGGCCAGCCTCATCAGGTGCCGGCCGCGCATCTCGATCATCGTGTTCATGGCTCGTACTCCTCCTCAGGCGTCACGGACGATTGGACAGGTCATGCAGTGGCCGCCGCCACGACCGCGGCCGAGCTCCTGGCCGGCGATGGCGAGCACCTCGATCCCGGCCTTCGCGAGCTTTGCGTTGGTCGCCTCGTTGCGCTCGTAGCCGACGACGACGCCGGGCTCGAGCGCGACCACGTTGTTGCCGTCGTCCCACTGGTTCCGCTCGGCCTCGAACTCGTCGCCGCCGGTCGTGACGAGCTTGAGGCCGGCCAGGCCGAGCGCGTCCGCGACCTCGTCCAGGAAGGGGCGGTCGGACAGCTCCGCCCGGACGCCCGCGGGACCGCCCGGCGTGAACAGGATCGGCAGGATCTGCGAGACGACGGGCTCGTACAGGGTGACCACGTCGCGATCGCAGAACGTGAAGACGGTGTCGAGGTGCATCGCCGCGCGCTCCCGCGGCATCTGGGCGCCGATCACGAGGCGGGCGGCGCCGGCGGCGAACATGTTCCGGGCGAGGATGCTCACGGCGCGCGCCGTGCTCCGCTCGCCCATCCCGACCAGGACGACGTCGTCCCCGACCGGCATCATGTCGCCGCCCTCCATGCGCGCCGCCCCCCAGTCATGGTCGGCGCCTCCGAACCAGATCTCGAACCCCGCGTCCCGGAAGCGCGGATGGAAGCGGTAGATCGCCTCGACGTTCAGCGTTTCCTGCTGGCGCGCCGGCCAGAACATCGGGTTGAGCGAGACGCCGCCGTAGAGCCACGCGCTGGTGTCGCGGGTGAAGAGCTGGTTCGGGAGCGGCGGTAGCACGAAGTCGGTGGGGCGGAGCGCGCGCCCGATCGCCGACCTGATCTCGTCGGGCACCTCGGCGACGGTGACCCCGCCGGTCAGCCTCGTCGCGAGCTCGCCGGCCGGCATCTCGGTCAGCCACTCCCGCAACGGGTCGGCGAAGAGGACCGTGACCTCCTCGGGCCGCACACGGCGGGAGAGCAGCCAGTCGCGCGCCTCCCGGTCGGCGAGCGTCTCGGCGAGCAGGTCGTGCAGGAGCAGCACCTCGACGCCGCGATCGCGCATCAGGTCGACGAAGGCGTCGAACTCCTGGCGGGCGCGGCGCACCCAGATCACGTCGTCGAAGAGCAGTTCGTGGCAGTTGCTCGGCGACAGCCGCTCGTGGGCGAGGTCGGGTCGGTGCACCATCACCGTGCGGAGCCGCCCGACCTCCGACCGGGTCCCGAGGACAGTGTCGGTCACAGTGCTCATCTCTCTCCCTCTCTTGTCATGGATTCAGCCGACGGCCGCCGAGATGCCGATGAACGCGCAGCAGATGACGAAGACGGCGAGCACGTACGGCCAGACGAACTTGAGGTAGCGGTCGTAGCCGACCTTCGACAGGGCCAGGCCTCCCATGATCACGGCCGAGGTGGGGGTGACCAGGTTCACGAGCCCCGAGGCCGACTGGAACGCCGTCACGACGACCGCACGGGAGACGCCCGCGAAGTCGGCGAGCGGCGCGAGGATCGGCATGACGAGCGCGGCGTGCCCCGACGACGAGGGGACGAGGAAGGCGATCGGCAGGTTGACGACGAACACGAGCACGGCGAAGGCCCCCGTCGACTTGCCCGAGACCGCGTTCTCCATCCAGTGCAGGACGGTGTCGGTCATGTACGCGTTCTTCATCACGACGGTGATCCCGCGTGCCAGCACGATGATCAGGCCCGCTCCGAGGAAGTCCGAGGCCCCGGCGACGATCGTGGTCACCGTCCCCTCCTCGCCGAGCCGGGCGATCAGGCCGACCACGACCGCCATGACGAGGAAGAGCGCAGCCGCCTCGGGGAAGTAGAAGTCGGCGAACGTCGGCAGCGGGAAGTTCTTCCCGAACCCCTCCTGCCAGAGGTCGTTCCAGGGGATGAACCCGTAGATCATCAGCAAGAACGTCCCGGCGAAGAGCAGGAGCACGACCTTCTGCCGGCCGCTCAGCGTGGGCACGTCGCTGATCAGGCTCTCGGCCTCGGCGGCATCCGACGCCGAGACTCCGACGACCGACTTCTCGGGATGCGCGCGGATGCGCCGCGCGTACCAGATCACGTAGGCGATCGCGAGGGAGACGAGCACGAACCACATCGCGATCCGCAGGCCGATCCCGTCGCCGATCGTGATCCCGGCCGCGTCCGAGGCGACGCCCGTGGCGAACGGGTTGACGGTCGAGGCGATCACGCCCGTGCCCGCGCCGAGGAAGATGATCGCCGCCGCGACCATGCGGTCGTAGTCGAGCGCGAGGGCGAGCGGCACGAGCAGCACGAAGAACCCGAGCGTCTCCTCCCACATCCCGTACGAGGTTCCGCCGAGCGCGAAGACGCTCATCAGGATCGCGATCAGCACCGAGCCGCTGTGGCGGAAGCGCAGCGCGAGACGGCCGATCCCGGTCTGGATCGCCTCCGTCTTCATCGTCACCGTGATGAACGCCCCCACCGCGAGCACGAACAGGAAGATCGCCGCCGACCCGTACAGGAACCCCTCCTCCCACGGCCCGACGAAGCCCTTGCTGCTCTCGACCCCGTAGAGACCGTTCGGCGGCGAGTCCCACAGCTGCTTGAAGCGGAAGCTGAACGACGTGTCGACACACGGCAGCCCCGCCTCGCCCACCGTCGCACCGGGCGCCGCGGCAGCGTCGGCCGGTGACTCGCCGCTCTCGGCCGGGGAAGAGACGTCGAGTGCCGGGGCGGTCGCCGCGGGGGCCGAGCACGAGGGCAGCTTGTGATAGGTGCCCGGCACCGGGCTGCCGGTCGAGCTAGTCGTGTAGATGCCCGCGGGGACGAAGAACGACGCGATCCACACGAGCAGGAGGACGGCGGCGAGAACGGTGAAGGCGGTCGGGAACTTGAACCTCCGGCGCGGCGTTCCCACTCCGTGCTCCGCCGTGGAGTCGGCCGGCGGCCCCGAGGAAGTAGTCGATTCGACCCGATCGCTCATCGCACCTCACCCGCTGTTCGCGCGGCCCTGTTTCGACCCCGACCCGATGCGGCCAAGCATCGCCCCCGCGATCCCGTCCGACCCGGCCGAGGGGGCCAATCACATGGGTGAACCCGTATCGCCAGATCGTCACAGCCACGGCCAGGGAGGCAGCCGTCGATTCCCGCCGCGGCGGCGGCGCCGCGAGCCGGAGCCTCCGTCCACGGCGAGGATGCCCGGTGTTCCCCGGAGCCGCACCTCCTCTCTCGCTCGAGATCGGAGACCTCGGTCGTGGAGGGCGGGTGGTCAGGCCTCGTCGTCGACCGCGGTCGCGCTGATCAGCGTCAGTCCAAGGTCGGACACGCGCTGCAAGATGCCTTGCAGCTGCGCCTGGTCGTGCATTCGACCCTCGAGCACCGTCATTCCCTTCTCGCGGTCGACGGCCATGCCGTCGAATGCGAGGGCCGCATCATCGCCGAGCTCACCTTCGACCGTTAGCCGATAGATGCGTTCCACCATCGGTCGAGGATTACGCGGCCTGAGCCGGCTCGGGCGGCGCCGGGGCGTTTTCACATAGGTGATTCGCCTGATCCGGGGTGCCGCGCGCGGTCAGATCGCCTCGAATGCAGGGTCGGCGTGCCGGGCATCCTCGGCGAGTTGCGCCTCGACGGCCTCGTGCACGTTCCCGTGGATGCGATCGGCGCCGAGCAGGGCGGTCGTCCCGTCGGCGGCGAGCACCATGGCAACCTGGGGCTTCACCCGGGCAAGCCGGAGCGTGACGCCGGCCGACGCGGCGACCTCGTGAAGCTCGGCCAGCTTCGCCGCGCCCTGGGAGTCGACGAAGTCCACGCCTTCGAGGTCGAGCACGAGCGCGTGCAGCCTCGGCTCGCTGTCGCCGATGGCGGCGCGGATACGACCGTCGAGCGCCTCGGCGGTCGCGAAGAAGAGCCCGCTGTCGAGGCGCAGAACCGCGATCCCCGGGAACGTCTCGTCGCTCGGGTTCTGGTCGAGCTCGCGGAACACCTGGGTTCCGGGCTGGCGGCCGAGCGCCGGGATGCGTGGTGACGTGGTCACGTAGACGAGCCAGCCGAGCGAGAGGACGACGCCGATTGCAACGCCCGCGAGGACCCCGGTCCCGAGCACGCCCAGGATCGCCGCGACGGCGATCCAGAAGTCGAACCGAGAGACGTCGCGTAGGCGGCGCAGCTCACCGAGGTCGATCATGCCGAACACGACCGCGTCGATGATCACGGCTGCGAGAACGGCCTTCGGGAGGTGCGAGAAGAGGGGTGCGAGCACGATGAGCGTCAGCAGGACGAGCCCGCCGGTGATCAGGGAGGCGACCGGTGTTCTGGCGCCGGCCGACTCGTTGAGCGAGCTCGCCGAGAGGCTGGTCGAGACGGGCATCCCCTGAAAGACCCCGGCGCTCACGTTCGCCATTCCCTGCGCGACCGACTCCTGGTTGACGTCGATGCGGTAGCGGTGGCGTGTCGCGAAGGCCCGGGCGTCGCCGGCTGTCTGCGAGAACCCGATCAGAAGCAGTGCGAGCGAGGCGATCCCGATCACGGAGAGGTGCGTCCGCATCAGCTCGAACCCGGGCAGCGCCGGGCTCGGCAGTCCGCGAGGCACGTGGCCGACGACCGCGACGCCGTGGGCGCCCAGGTCGAAGACCGAGGATGCGATCAACCCGCCGACCACGAGCACGAGCGCGCCGGGTACTGCCGGCGCGGTGAATCGCAGAACGAGGATCACGCCGAGTGCGGCGAGGCCGACGAGCAGCGTCGTCCAGTGGATCTCGTCGAGGCTCTGGATCCAGGTCGCCAGCTCCCGCCAGGCGCTGTCACCGCTCGACGACGTCCCGGTGAGCTTCGGGAGCTCGCCGATCGTCACGTCGACTGCGGCACCGGCGAGGAACCCTGTGATCACGGCCTTCGACAGGAACTGGGCGATCCACCCCATCCGGAACAGGGCCAGGAGCAGGAACAGCCCTCCCGTGACGAGCGTGATCGCAGCGACGAGCTGCGCCGCCTGCTGACCTCCGAGCCCGGTGACGAGCACGGCGCCTCCCGCGACGGCGGCGAGGGACGAGCTCGGCCCGGTGGAGATCTGCCGCGAGGTGCAGAAGAGCGCGTAGACGATCGCGCCCGCGGCCGCCGCATAGAGCCCGTTCTCGACCGGCACGCCCGCGATGCCGGCATACCCGAGGTTCTTCGGCACCACGAGTGCCGTGACCGCGATCCCTGCCATCAGATCGCCGCGCAGCCAGGAGCGCTGGTATCGCGGCAGCCATCCGACGACCGGCAGGAGCCTCGTCAGGAGTCGTTCCGGGCGCTTCTCGGTCACCGTGTCAATGCAAGCGGTCGGACGCGGCTTTCGCCAGCGGCAGTTCGTTCCAGGGTGAGCAGGATCTCGCCTACCCGATACCCGCCGGCACCGATTCGATCACCTCGATCAGCCAACCAGGCACGATCATCTCGCACATGCGGTGACGTCGCCCGGCCGTCTGCGAACGGCCGCCACCGGGCCCGGCGCTCGTCCGCGCCGGCGGCCGACCTTCATCCAGGCTGCAAGGCGCCCGCGGGCGTTCACTTCCGGCGACGTCGGAACCACCAGACGAGTCCCCCGACGATCACGAGCGCCGCGAGGATGCCGAATGCGATCCAGCCCCATTGAGTGCTCGTCTGCTGCTGCGAGGTCTGCTTCGAGGTTGCCGCGGCCGCCCCGACCACCGCGGCTCCGCCCGGCGTGATCGTGCTCCCGCCCGTCGTCGAACCGGTCGTCGTCGGAGCGGTCTGCTCCTCGACGCTCGTCGTGGGCGTTGTCGTCTCGGCGGTCGACGTCTCGACGTTCGTCGTCGTGTCGGCCGGCGGCGCCACCGTGGTGGCGGGCGGGGTCTCGACGGTTGCCGTAGTCGAGCTTTCGACGGTGGTGCTCGCAACCTCGGCCGTGGTCGTCGTCTCTGTCGAGGTCTCGCCTCTCGCAGCGTATGCGCTCGACAGCTGGCGAGTCGTGCCCCTCCCGGTGTGCGTCGTCGATGTGTTGCCGGCGCCGATCGCTCGGTCGACGAAACCGGACCCTGCGGCAAACCCGACCGTGAGGATCGCAACGACCAGCCCGCTGGCGATCGACCCCCGCCGCCATCCGGGACGGGGCCGCAGGTGATGCTCGATCGCGTCGACTCGCGCAGGCATGCACTCGACGACTGTCGACTTCGTCCGACTTCTCGACCATGACACCATGGCGCCGAGCATCACGGTTCCGGCCTCACGCCGGGCGGTCGGATGCGGCGTTCACATAGGTGATTTCGGTTCGTCGGGCACGGCGTCCGTCGCTGCGGCGTGCGGCTGCGAGCTTCGCGCCCGGCCCGAGCTCGACTGCGGCGGTCGCTCCCGGGAGCTCTCGCAACCACCGCCTGCTCCCCGAGCTCGATCTCGGAGCGCCCGAGCGCTCGCCGGCCGGCCGAATCACCTATGTGAACGCCGCATCCGGCCGCACGGTACGTGGCCGGGCGTGCGATCTTGCGCGTCCGTCGGCGGCAAAGTCCTTCGTCGGGGTAGGGCCTCCAACCGCAGCGAGCTTCACTTCCGTACGAGCCGGGTGCTTCCTGGGACGAGGGGGGATTGGGAAAGAACCGTGGCCAGTGCCAGCCGTCCAGACTCTCTCCGCTCGCGTCCGCGAGGATCGAGACCTCGCCCGCCGGGGTCCGGCGGCCAGGTCTTGCGTGCCGCCGGCGTCTGCCGGCCTGGGAGCGGGGGATAGATCCGATGCCGGAGAGAGCTGCTCACCCGTTCGACCGCGACTACTGGATCGCCCACAGCGACGGGTATCAGGTCGATGCCGGCACGAAGCGGATCGGGTTCGTCGAACGGGTCGACCTCGACCCGTGGGGGAGCGGAGACACCCTGCTCTCGATTCGCGGTGGGGTGCTCGGACGCCGAGTCGTCATCGCCCGGTCGGCCGATGTCGTGCTGATCGTGCCGAGGTGTCGACGGATCTGGATCCGGAGCGAAGCCGCAGCGCTCTCGGCTCGCCCTGGCGACGGCCGGTCTCCTGACGCCTGTTCACCGAGCTGGAATGCCCAGCGGCTGCTCTCGTCGGAAGCCATGACCTCTGCAACGACCCGGCGGAGCTCGGAACGATCGATTCGGGTGCGAGCGCGAGGGGCAGGCGGTTGAGGGTGGTGGCGCTGGAGACGATGCCCGTTCGCCGTACCGACCCTGCAGCTGTCGTGGAGCGCTACCGATCCGGGTTCCGTACCGGCGCGCACCCGACCGTCGGTCTCGAAGAGGAGCTGGTTCTGGTCGAGCCGGTGACTCTCGAACCGGTCGAGAGCGTGGACGCGGTCCTCGCCGCGCTCGAGGATTCTCGATTCGTCCCCGAGTTCCGGGCCGCCCAGCTCGAGCTCGTCATTCCGCCCCACCTCACGGTCGCCGATCTCTGCCGCGAGCTCGCGGCGGCTCGCGCCCGCCTCGTCGAGGCAACCGGCCAGGCCGTGCGTGCTCTTGCCGCCGGTACCCACCCATCCTCGATCCGGCCCGTCCTGGTGACCGATCTGCCGCGCTACCGTAAGATCGGTGCCGACTACCGCTGGGCCACCAGGCGCGGCATGACGAGCGGGCTCCACGTTCACGTCGCGATCGACGATCCCGACGATGCGCTCGCCGTCTACAACGTCAGCCGTACCTGGCTTCCGGAGATCGCCGCGCTGGCCGCAAACTCCCCTTTCCTCGAGGGGCGGGACAGCGAGCTGGCCTCGAGCCGGCTCAAGCTGACCGAGGACTTTCCCCGCTCGGGGATCCCGCCGGTATTCGAGTCCTGGCATGAGCTGGCCGAGTTCACCTCCTGGGGACGCATCGCCGGGCTGTTCGCCGACCTCACCTACCTGTGGTGGGACCTGCGGCTCCGGCCGGAATACGGCACGCTCGAGTTCCGGATCGCCGACACGCAAACCACCGTCGAGGCGACTGCGGCCGTCGCAGCCCTCTGCCAGTCACTCGTCGCCGAGCTGCGGTCGCGTCTGCGCGCGGGTGAGCCCCTACCGGTGTATCCCACTCACGTGCTCAACGAGAACCGCTGGCGGGCCCTCCGGGACGGGCTCGACGCCGAGCTCGTCGATCCCGCGACCGCCGGTCGAGAGCCGGCACGCGAGCGGCTCGCGAGGCTCTTGCTGGAGCTCGAGCCCCGCGCCGCGGACCTCGGCTGCGCCGAGGAGCTCGCTCACACCTGGCCGCTCCTCGCCCGGAACGGCGCGATGCGGCAGCGGGCCGTCGCCGAGCAGGAGGGAATCGACGGTCTCCTCGCCTGGCTCGTCGCCGAGACCGAGCGGTCCGGGCCCCACCATCGCACGCAGGCAGGCTAGTCGCGGGGCTGTTGCTCGATCAGGCCGAGAGAGGTCGCGCGGGCGACGGCCTCCGCGCGGGAGTTGACGCCGAGCTTGCGATAGAGAACGCGCATGTGCGTGCGGATGGTGTTCGGGGAGAGGAAGAGCGTGTTGCCGATCTCCCGCGCCGAGAGGTCCGAGACGAGCAGCCGGAGCACTGCGAGCTCGGCCTCGGTGGGCCGGTCCACGACCTGAGTCCGGGTCGCGGCGTCGGTTGCGACCTGGAGCTCGCGAGCGACGTCCGCCGCGAGACCCGCGAGCATCCCTGCGTCGGGGAGTGCTTCGAGCTCCTGCCGCGCCGAGCCGAGGCTCGCCTGGGCATCGGCCAGCTTGCCGCGTCGACAGTGGACGCGGGCGATGTTGAGGAGCACCCAGGCGTGGTGAACGGTGGCAACTTCGTCCCGGAAGTGGCGCTCCGCGTGGACGAGCTCGCGCTCGGCCTCGACGAGCCGGCCTTCGGCGGCGAATACGCCGGCAAGTGCCGTCGACGCGTTCGCGCCGATCCAGCTCCGGCTGCTTCGCACCCGGCCGATCAGCGACTTGGCCTTCTCGGCATGGTTCCGGGCGAGAAGGCGCCGCTCCTGTTCCAGCGCCACGAGCGCAAGGGTCGATCGGGCCAGGGCGTGGGCCGTCGGACGGCGCTCCGCTTCGGGATGCTGGACGGCGCGCAACGCCGCATCCCACGCGTCGTCGAGCGAGCCGGCGAAGTAGAGGGCCTGCGCGTAGCCGGCGAGGGAGGCGACGAGGACGTCGTCGGCGTGCGCCTCGGCGATCTGCACGGCCAGCCGCCCCTCCGAGACGGCATGCTCGACCCCGTCGTCGATGGTGCACGCCCGAACCATGCTGATCCCGGCCTCGACGTAGGGGCTGAAGCGGTCCGGACGTTCGTGCCGTGCACGCTCGGCAATCTGAAGCAGCCGGCGCTGCTCGATCGCTCCGTCGCCGAGAATCGCGGCGGCGGTGGCACCGGCCATCGCGAGCTCCGGATGCCCGCCGAGCACGTCCTCGGGCAGGGTGTGGATCCAGCGCAGCAGCGTTCGAGCCTGCCCGCTCCGGATCAGAGGCAGATGATGCTCGCTGAGGGTCTCGGCCACGAGCTCGTGATCGCCTGCGGCGGCGGCGTGCTCGATTGCTTCGACGGGTAGCCCCCGCGCCCGGAACCAGAGCGCCGCGCGCCGGTGGATCTCAGCTGCGGCCCCGGGGTCGAGGGCTGCCAGCTGGAACTCTGCGAACTCGCCGATGAGCGGGTGGACGCGAAACCAGCCTCCGTGCCCGAGGCGGCCGACCAGGAAATTCGAGCGCGTGAGCTCGTCGAGGAGGTCGGCTGCGTCCGAGCGGCCGAAGACACCGTCGCAGAGCTCGGCTGTGACCCGCCCGAGGACGCTCGCCCGGACGAGAAACCAGCGGTCGGCGTCGTCGAGCGAGCCGAGGACCTCGTGGTTCAGGTAGTCGGCGACGAACCTGTGGTCGCCCCCGAAGTCGCGGACGGCTCGGTGAGGATCCGCGACGCCGCGGAGCCAGAGCAGAGCCAGGTAGAGCGCGCCGGGCCAGCCCTCGGTCCGTTCCCAGAGGATCCGCACCTCGTCTGCGCTGAGCGGCAGGTCTCCATGCTCGACCAGCAGCTCGTGAGCCTCCGCGATCTGGAAGGCGAGCTCCTTCGCACGCAGCTCGGTGAGAGCCCCGCTGGCGCGCAGCTGCGGAAGCCTCAACGCCGGGTCGGTCCGCGTCAGCACCATGAGACGCGCCGACGCGGGCAGGTGCGCGAGGGCGAAGTCGACCGAGGCGAGGCATTCCTGGTCGGTCACGGTCTGGAAATCGTCGAGCACGATGTCGAGCTCGTTGCCGTAGGCCGCGATGCCGTTCATGAGCTCGATCACGGAATCCTCGATCGCGCCTCCTTGCACGCGGAGGCGCCGCAGTGCCGGCTGTCCGAGACCACCGCGGACGCGGTCGACCGCGGTCGCGAGATATCGCCAGAGCCGCACAGGGTCGTTGTCTCCCCGATCGAGCGTCACCCAGGCAAGCCCGCTGCTTCGAGTCGCACACCAGGTGCGGACGGCGGTGGTCTTTCCGTAGCCGGGTGGAGCCGCGACAAGGGTGAGCACGGACGCCCCGTGTCCTGCATCGAGCGCGCTGTGGATGCGGGGCAGCTCGACCATCCCGGGCCGGACCACCGGCGCCAGCAGCTTGGCCTCCGCAAGCGGGTGCGGCTGATCCTCGCGGCTCGTGCGCCGCATGGCTTCCGTCCGTTGCTCAGGAACGCCCTTCGCTGAACGTGGTCCGCGCATGTCGCGACTCAGCGTGGAGCCGTGCGGGTGATGTCGAGTTGGTAGACGAAGTTGAATCGAGCGCCGACGATGTCGCGGGTCGCCGCGAACACCTGGGTCGGCTGGATCAGCGGGAAGAAGGGGCCGTCGCGATTGAGCTCGATCTGGACCCGCCTGAAGATCTCGGCCCGCGCGTCGGTTGCGAGCGTTCGGCGTGCCGTTGCTGCGAGCGCCTCGATCGTCGGGTCGGCGCCCGCCTTCCAGCCGACATGAGCGCCGACGAGCTCACCGGGCATGAACGCGAGGAAGTCGAGCGGGTCCGGATAGTCGACCTGTCGTGAGGCAAGCCCGAACGCCATCCGGTTGCTGACGTAGTCCTGCAGCCAGATCGAGGTCGTGACGCCGTCGAGTTGGACGTGGATCCCGATCGGCGCGAGGTTCGCCTGGACCTTCTGGGCGATCGTCGAGAACGGAACCCCGTTCTGGGTGACGTCGCTCGGATACTCGAGTGCGACGGTCGGGCTGCCGAGGCCGGATGCCCTGAGCTCGGCGACCGCCTTCTCCGTGTTCGTGTGGACTCGATCCTTCTGCGGCAGCGCGCCGAGGATAGAGCTCGGGATCACACCCGGCGCCTGGATCGTGCCGGGTCCTGCGACCGCCACGAGCGATTTGTAGTCGAGGCCGTACCGAACCGCCTGCTGGAAGTGTCGATTCGAGGTGACCTCCGACACCGTCGGCGATTCGTTCGTGAAGAGCAGGAAGACCCACGGAGACGGGGAGACCGAGACGCGAAGGCGCGGGTCCGGGCGGCTGCGTGCCTGGGCGAGGGACAGGTCGATCGCGACCTCGTGCGTGCCGCGCTGCACGTCGAGCAACTGGGACGCAGCGATGACGTTTCTGACCACGACCGACCCCCACTTGGGCTTGTCGGCGCCCCAGTAGTGCTCGTTCGGGGCAAGCGTGACCTGCGTGGTCGGATCGTAGCTCTCGAGGATGTACGGGCCGCTTCCGACTCCCGCGGATGCGCTCGAGTTGAGCCAGTCTTCGGCCGAGTCGGTCTTCCAGGCGTCCCTGGCGTCGGTGGCCCCGTGGAGTCGGGCGAGCTTTTCGTTCAGGACGCCGAGCGACGTGCTCGCGACGATCTGCGGCATCGCCACGACAGGCGTCGGCGAGTGGATCACGACCGTGTAGCGGCCGGGCGCGCTCACGCTGTCGCCACGAAGCAGGAAGGACGGCCGGCCGTGCAGGTTGATCAGCCGGCGGAACGTGAAAGCCACGTCCGCCGAGGTCAGGGGCGTGCCGTCCGCGAAGCGCGCGTCGTGTCTCAGCTGGAAGGTCCAGGTGCGTCCCCCGTCGGCGCTCGTGTACGAGTCGGCGAGCAGGGGAACCGGTGTGTCAGAAGATCCGGCCCCGTAGGTCAGCAGGGTGTCGTACACCGGACGTTCGACGAGGCTCGCGGTCGCGTCGAACGATCGCTGTGGATCGGCCGTCACGATCGTGAAGGTCGTGTCGACGACGAGAGTCGCGCCGGCCCCCGTCGCGCCCGCGCCCAGCGGAATCAGGAGCGCGAGGAGTGCAATCGCAAACGCCCAACGGGCGCAAGCCGGATCGCGCACCAGCGCCGCTCGCATCTTGCTCGAGCGCGCGAGGGAAATCTCCTGGCACGACATGGGGCAGCTGTCGACCCGTACTTTCTGAAGTCTCCATCGGCACCGGTCCCGCCGCCTGGACGGTTCCGCTGGAATGGTTCGGTCTTCCTAGACGGTGTGATTGCGTCACGAACCGCGAGGTGCGAAACGCAATCACCTGGGTGATCGCTGAGCTGAAGGAATCGTAGAGGAACCCCCGCGGCCATGCTGAGGGCCTTGCCGGGCGCGAGGGATCGCAGCGGACACCCTGCGCCTGTCCCGACTCGAGAAACGGAGGAGCAATGGCAACGCAGAGTCGTTGGGGAGGTTGGATCGCATTTGCGGGCTGGATGATGGTGATCATCGGCATGCTCGACGCCTTCGAGGGCCTGATCGCGGTCATCCGGCACCAGTACTACGTCTTCGCCCCCAGCCAGATCATCGTGTTCGATGTGAGGACATGGGGCTGGATCACGTTGATCTGGGGGGCCGTCATCTTCTTCACCGGGATCGCGCTCCTCGCCGGCTCGGAGTTGGGGCGCTGGGTTGCGATCGTCGCGGTTAGCCTCAACTTCGTCGTGCAGCTCGGATTCGTGGGCAACGCGCAATATCCGCTCTGGGCGCTGACCGTGCTCGCGCTCACGGCTACCGTGCTCTACGCGCTGATCGTCCGCTGGAAAGAGGCGACGGAATCGCTCGCCGTCCGCTAGCGAAGCCTGATCGCCGGGCTCCCGACCGTGCCCGCGCGTGCGTCATCGCTGTGCCGACGCACGCGCACGCACGCTCGGGAGGTCTCGGTCGGACGAACGCCGCGGCGTCGTGCACGCGTTGCCTCCCCGGCTTCCCGGCCGGCGCGTTGCAGCGGGCGAACGGTCGAGCAGTGACGCGGTCGTCGTGACAGCTCACCCTGGGTGGACGGCGAGGATCGTCGCGAGCGGGCCGCGGGAGATGCCGCCGAGCAGGTAGATGGTCGAGCCGACAGCCGCGACGGCGGCGTCGGTGAGGGGGTGGGGCAGCTTGCCGGCGCCGCTCGTTTGCCCGGAGCCGGGGTCGAGGCGTCGGATCGTGTCGCTCGGGCCGTGTGGAGTGGAGCCGCCCAGCAGGTAGATGCGTCCGTTGACGGTCGCGGCCATCGCGTGTGCGAGCGGAGTTGGCAGGTGGCCGACGATGCGGGCGCTGCCGGTGCGTACGTCGATGCGTTGGATGTCGCTGGTGAAGGTGCCGGTGTATTCGCCGCCGGAGATGAGGCCGCCGAAGGCATACACGGTCGTGCCGAGCGCGGCGACGGCTGCGTAGCGGACGGGTTGAGGTAGGTGGGCGATGACGGTGAAATGGCGCCCGTCACCGGTTGCCCACACCGACGATTGCGGGCCCGTGCCGTCGAAGCCGCCGACCAGAATCACCCGGCCGGCGGCGACGGCGGCTGTGACGTCGGCTCGGATCGTCGGCATCGTCGCGATCACGCGGCTTCTGCCTGTCGCTGCCGAGAACTGCTGGACGACGTCGTGGACGCTGGTCGAGGCGCCTCCGAAGACGAGAATCCGCCCGCCGAGGTTCGCCGCGGCCGCTCCGTGGGTCGGGTAGACGAGGCTGCCGGCCGCTCGGGCGATGTTCGAGCGCGGGTCGAAGGCCTCGACGGTCGTGACCGAGCCGCCCGCGAGGTCGTGGCCGCCGAGGACATACACCCTGCCGCCGGCAGCGACCGCGACCGTCCGGTAGACAGGCCTCGGGAGCGAAGGCGCCCCGGCGGCACTCGCCAGCCCGCACGCCGCCGCCACGGAGACAACGGCGGCAACGATCACGCGTCCGGCCACACCGGCGAGTGTAGGCGTAGAGCGTCGCCGACCTTCCGTACACGTCGACACGATCAGGATCTGGCGTGGGGACTCGGGCTAGGCTCGGGGGGTGGGAAGCGCGCTCGCCGTTCATGGGCTGCGGAAGCGGTACGGGCCCGTCGAGGCACTCCGCGGCGTCGACCTGGAGGTGGGGGAAGGCGAGCTCGTAGGGCTGTTGGGGCCGAACGGCGCCGGGAAGTCGACGCTCGTCAAGATCCTCGTCGGGCTCGTCCGCGCGAGCGAAGGCTCGGCCGAGGTGGGCGGGGCTCGCGCGGGCAGCAGCGCCGCGCGGGCGGCGCTCGGGTATCTCGCCGAGCTCTTCCGCTTCCCGGGCTGGTACACGGCCGACGAGGTGCTCGAGCTGCACCAGCGGCTTGCCGGGTCGACCGGCGGATCGGCCGAGCGGAGGCGGCTGCTCGAGCTCGTGATGCTCGGCGAAGCCGCCGGCCGCCGTGTGGACGGGATGTCGAAGGGGATGCAGCAGCGGCTCGGGATCGCCCAGGCGCTCGTCGGCGAGCCGCGTGTGCTGCTGCTCGACGAGCCGACCTCGGCGCTCGACCCGGTCGGGCGCCGGATCGTCCGTGAGCTGCTCGAGGGCCTTCGCGACCGCGGGACGTCGGTGCTGCTGAACTCGCACCTGCTCTCCGAGATCGAGCTCGTCTGCGACCGGGTTGCGATCCTGCGAGGCGGGGAGGTGGTCGCCGCCGGCGCGCCGCGCGACCTCGCGAGTCCGCGCGGGATCGAGCTCGAGACCGACGAAGGGACGCGGTTGATCCCGGGCGCGACCCGCGAGGATGCGCCGCGGCTCGTCGCCGAGGCGGTCGCGGCGGGGCGGCAGGTCTACGGTGTCCGCATCCTCGCGTCGACTCTGGAGGAGGTCTATCTCGAAGTGGTCGGGGGCGAGCCGACGTGAGCAACGTCGTGGTCATCGCCGGGTACGGCTTCCGCGAGGCGGTGAGGCGGAAGGTGTTCGCGGTCGTGCTCGTGCTCACGGTTGCGTTCCTGGTGCTCTTCTGGCTCGCGAACCACTACGTCTTCGCAGACCTGACGAACATCCAGCCGCCCCAGGACGTCCACGTCGACACCCGCACCTTCGCGGGGTCGTTTCTGGTCGGGCTTGCGATGTTCGCGACGCTGTTTCTCGGCGTCGTCCTGGCCGTCTTCCTGACCCTCGGCGTCGTCACCGGGGACGCCGAGCGGGGTCTGCTCCAGCCGCTTGTCGTGAGGCCGGTCGGGCGCTCGACACTGCTCCTGGCGCGGTTCGCGGGAGCGTCGCTCGTCTGCGTCGGGTACGTGCTTGCGGTCTATTTCCTCGCCGTCTGCATCGTCGGGCTGACCGGGCACTTCTGGCCCGACGTCGTCGTCGGGCCCGGAGTCGAGCTGGCCGGCGGCGTCGTGATCGTGACCGCGATCTCGTGTCTCGGCTCGGTCCTGCTCTCGTCGACGGCCAACGGGATCATGGTCTTCATGCTCTTCGGCGGAGGACTGGTCGCCGGCCTGCTCGGCTCGATCGGCCACGCGCTCAACTCACACGCGATCAAGCACGCCTCGACGATCGCCTCCTGGGCGCTCCCGTTCGAGGCGCTCTACCAGGACGCCTTGCGAATGATCACGGAGCACCAGAGCGGCCTGACCGGGTTCCTGCTCCAGCTCGGACCGTTCGGCGGCGCCTACGTTCACGGCTGGCCGATACGGATCTGGGCCGCGGTGTACCTCCTCGCGGTCGGGGCGGCAGCGCTCGCGCTCTTCGCGCGGAAGGATCTCTAGGGCACGTCGTACGCGATGTTCTGCGCGCCCTGCAAGCTCAGCCGGGGCGCCGTCTATTTCGGCTCGTTCGACCAATGCTGGCTTAGAACCCGCACCGAAGTGAAGGTACCCGTTCGTTGAGGGCGAATGCTGCCGGCATTCGTCGTCAACATGGACGGGGTGCTTGTGGCAGCTGCTCCGTGGGTCGTGTCGGACGAGTCGGTCGTGGATCGAGCCGCTCTTGCCGAAGGTCGAGCGGCGCTTCCGCTACCCGGGCCGCGGCGAAAACGGGGGCTTTACGACCGCCGCCACGAGATCAACGAGGCATTCCTCGCCCTCACCTGCTGCCCGGTCTGCTTCAGAGGTTACAGCGGTCATTCTGAGACGGGTTCATGGGCCGCGCTTGCTCCGTCTCGCCAAGACTGACCAGGTCCTCGCCGGCAATCCGCAACCTCCCGCCGGTGGGACGGTCAAGATCGGCAAGCGGGTCAAGAAGCAATCGACTTGCCGCTGCCCGATGGGCCCATGACCGCGCCCGGGTCGTCCGACCCGACCGTAAGGAGACGTGGTCGAGAGCCGGCGCCGCCCCAGACGAGTCGTAGATCTGGGTCATCTCTTCGAGCGCCACTGAGCGGTTCCAGACCTGGGAGCCTCCACGATCAGGTCGCCGACCAGCATCGCTACGGGACTCGCCGCTGTCGTCCCGCCACGGTGCCGAGTGTGCTCCGTTCGCAGGTTGATCTTGTGCCCGCGTAATCCTCGAGTACTCGAGTGAGAAGAGGCGCGTGCAGACTACCGTCCGGCACCGGCAGGGAAGTTCATGCGTGGGCTTGACAGTAACGGCTCGCAGGTTCAGTCTCCGCTGCAATGACTCGAAGCCGACTCGCGGCCGCGGCGGTGTCCACGACACTCATCTTGCTGCTCACGACCGGCGCCGCAGCGCTTGGCGTCGGTCACGAGCCGCCCTTCAACGGCAGCGGCGTTACGTTGGTGAGCGGGTTTCCGAGCTGCCTCCCCGGGGACGGCAACGCTGGCCCAACCGGAGCGGTCGATGACGGCGTCCACCTCTATATCGTCAGCTACTGCAACCAGATGCTCTACCGCTTCGCGCTCAAGCCGGGACAGGTGCTCGCGAACGCCCAAATCTCGCTCCGTAACGGTTTCACTCACGGGCTGACGATCCAGCAAGGTCACTACTACGGCGACTCGGCGGGCCCGGCCGAGGGCTCGCAGCTGTCCGCCGGCGTCTACGAGTTCAACCCCAACAGCCTCGCGGTCGCGCGAACCGTCTACACCGTCAGCGGAAGCGGCCGGCCCCGCGGGCTCACCGCCGACCCGTTGAGCGGCGATATCTACGTCTGCCTCTCCTCGGGCCAGATTATGCGGATCGCCAGCCCGGCGACCTCGCCGGTCGTCACGACCTTCGTCACCACGAACGAGCGCTTCGACGGCTGCTCGTTCTCGCCCAACGGGCAGACGCTCTACGTCGCGACCCAGCACTCACAACACGTCTGGGGCTACAACCGCAGCGGAGCACTCGTCTTCAACGTCAACGACGCGCCGCACGGACCCGACGGCATCGCCGTAGCGCCCGGAAGCGACAAGGTCAACGGGCTGCCTGTCTCGAACAACGTCTTCGTCAACAACAACGACGGGACGGTCACGCGCATCGACACCGCCCACCACGACGCCGTCACCACGGTCTGGAGCGGCGGCACTCGCGGCGATCTCGCCTTCGTCGACTCGAAGGGCTACCTCGACATCTCCCAGTCGAGCACATACGTCCGTCTCACCCCGAGCTTCTTCGGCCATCACCAGCACGGCCTTACGTGAACGCGGCCGAGCCCACGACCAGCCTCGTGCTCCAGCGCCTGCAACATGAACGCCATCGGGGGGATCCGATGCCGGGGGCGCTTGCGGCGGCACTGCGACGAGGGGTCGACGGCCGAGGAGGACGCCACAGACCGCGAGGCGTCGGCGGCTTCTTGGCACGGCGAGGCACTCGCGCCAGACGCGCTCAGCGGGATCTCGGTCTCGCTTGACCGAGCCACGGTTGTACGTGGTCAAGCCGCCGGCGCGACGCGGCCTGAGACGCCTTGTCCCACCGGTCAACCGCCCGATCATCGATGCGCTCGACCGTTTCGTCGTCGATCCGTTCGCCGCCGACATCCGCGGGCTCAACCCGGTCGAACGGCGGCTAAGGGTTGGCGGCTGGCGCGGGCGGTTCTCGTTCGACGACGAGCGCCGCATGATCGTAGTCCTGCGCGACCTGCCCCGCGGTCGCGCGTACCGAGACTGATCCACGTAAGTAGCATCACCCCGGGATCTCCAGGACTGAGTCTTCCGGCACCCACAAGTTGCGCACTTACGGCTGTTCCGTCGGGACCTTCACAGCGAGGCGGCGGAACTCCGCGTCCTCGCTGCTCAGGCGGCTGCCAGCCGATGCTGAGGGTCGCTCTTACGAAATCGTCGTGGCCTCGATCGGGGCAATCCATCAGCGGAAACCATCGGTTCCGACTTCGCACGGTTCTACCTCAAGTTCTCGGCCACCTTCGTCGCCGCTTCATCATCTTGACGACAACGAGGCGACGGCGACTCGATCAGCTCAACAGGTGGCGGAATGCGATCGTCCACTAAGACTTCGGGTTCAACCCGCAGTAACTGGTGCAGCCCGAGCACGATGCCTGCCGTGGCGCCTTACCAGCCGCGCTCCTCCCCGGGGCGCCTGGCCGCGAGGGTGGCGGCGCCGTCGCCGACCTTGCCGCGCCGCCGACATCGAACTCCTCGGCGTCGCGTCGGACGAGACGCCGAGCATGGCCCGAGGCTGACGCTCGGGCCTACGCGAAGGCGGTCGTGAACGCCTCCTTGTTGCGGGCGGAGGTCGTGGTCTTGATCTGAACCTTGGAGTTCACGGTGAGGTCGTCGGTCTGAAGGTACTTCGCGACCGGTTCGCCGAGCGGGTAGCCATTGGTCACTGCGGTGGTGAAGGCCAGCGTTCCGAAGTTGGGTACCGGTAGCGTCGTTCCGCCGGAGACCGCCGGAAAGTCGCCGGCCAGGATGCCCTGGCTCGTGCCGCTGCCGGATCCGTTGCTGGTGGCGTTGAACTTGTGCGTTAGGTCTATGACCGAGACCGTATCGATCGTGTCACTCTGGGAAACCGCGAAGACGACTGTGTCTCCGGGCCGGGCTCTGTCGCTCGCGATGTTCTTGGTCGTGCCGTTGACCACCAGCGATGGGGTGTAGGTGGCAAGGCCCTGTGGCGTGCAGGCTAGAGCCAGCCGGGCGTAGGAGTTCACGGATTGGATGCCGACGCCGGCGTCGATCGCGCTCCCGGTGGATGGCGTACGCGTGCAGCGGAGCTTGGGCACGACGATGATGGCGCTGACGTTCCCGGGTACCCCGATGTAGTAGGTGAAGTCGTAGCCGGCAAGAACGGCGCTCGGCATGTTGGCCGCCCGCTCCGTGGCGGCGAGCGCGAGCTGCGCCAGCGCCAGCGTTGCCGTCAACCCGCCGGCGAAGGCGAGTGCTCTCCCCATCAGGCGCTCGTTGCGGCCGGCACGCACGGTCCGCATCATGAGCCCGGGTAGCTTCACGGCAGCCTCACCCGCACCGGCACCTTGCTCTCTGCGTAGCTTCCGTTACCGAGCTGGCCGAAGTCGTTGCCGCCCCACGTGTAGACCGCGCCGCCCGAGGTCGCCGCCAGGCTGTTCAGCTGGCCGGCGGCTAGAGCAGTCACCTTCGCAGACAGCTTCACCTTCACCGGCTTGTCGCTGTTTGTCGTGGTGCCGTTGCCGAGCTCGCCGTCAGCGTTGTAGCCCCAGGCATACACCGCGCCGCTCGAAGTCGCCGCCAGGCCGTGGCCGGGGCCGGGGTGAACCGAGCCCACCCCGTTGGCGTCACCGCCGACCGCGATCGCCCTCACCTTCGCGGACAGCTTCACTTTCACCGGCACATCGCGGTTTGTCGTCGAGCCGTCACCGAGCTCGCCATCTGCATTGTAGCCCCAGCCGTATACCGCGCCGCTCGAGGTCAGCGCCAGACTTTCGTCGCCGCCGGCGGCAATGGCGGTCACCTTCACGCCCGCGGGCAGCTTCACCTTCACGGGTAGATCGGTGTTCTTCCTGTTGCCGTCGCCGAGCTCGCCCTGTGCGTTGTAGCCCCAGGCGAGCACCGCGCCGGTCGAGGTCAGTGCCAGGGTGTGCAGCGAGCCCGCGGCGATGGCGATCACTGTGGTGCCCGTGGGAAGGCTGACGTTCCCAGGCGGCACGTTGTTGTTTCCGCTGGTGCCGTTGCCGAGCTGGCCCTGATCGTTCAGGCCCCAGCCGAGCACCGCACCGGTCGAGGTCAGCGCAAAGCTGCCGTCGGTGCCGGCGGCGACCGCGACTACCTTCGTGCCCGCGGGCAGCATCGACCTCACAGGCACGTCGCTGTCGGTGGTGCTTCCGTTGGCGAGATCGCTGTTGTAGTTCTTGCCCCACGAGAACACCTGGCCGCTCGAGGTCACCGCCACCGTGTGGGCGAATCCGCCGGAGACCCCGATCACCCTCGTGCCGCCGGGCAGCTTCGCCCTTACCGCCACGTCGCTGCCATTCGTGCTCCCGTTGCCGAGCTGGCCGACGACGTTCCATCCCCAGGCGTACACCGCGCCGCTCTTCAACGCCAGGCTGTGGTCGACTCCGCCGGCGATCGGACTCGCCTTCGCCTTCACTGTCACCGTGGTCTTGGGCTTCGGCTTCGAGCGGGCGCTCCCCGCCCCGGAGGCAGTTGCCGCCGCGAGAGCCAGCAACAGCAGGCCTAGCACGAGGGCCCGGCCCGGAATCGGCACGACACCGCGGCTGGCGGTCCTACCCCAAGAGCTCGAACGTTCCGCCGCACGCCGCCGCATCGCCGACGATTAATATCATCCTCGGCGCGCTCGCACAACGCTTCCGCCCACCTGAAAGGCGCCTCTATTGCTGTCGCGGCTGGTCTGGGCTGGGCCGCGTCCTGTCGATTGGTGTACGAGGCTGACTGCGTCGTCCTCGCTTGAGCGTTACGCGGCTTGGGCGATCGCGATCACCTCCTCGGTCTCCTCGACGGCGTCGGCGAGGGCTTTGGTGATCGTTTCGGCGCTCATGTAGTGGCGGGCGACGGCCCATTCGTCTCTTTGTAGAGCGCTCGGATGCCAAGTGCTGGTTCCTCCTCGAAGGGGGCTCCCACGAATCGGGTCGGTCAGGGTGGGTGTGCTGAGATCTCTTTCGGCGCTTGATGCGCACCTGGTCTGGTTGCAGCTGCCCCGGATTTCTCAGATCGTTCGTGAGCTTTCGGGCGGCCAGACGAATGGAGGAGCTTGCCGGGACATCGTTGCTAGCGCTCGAGGCGCTCCGCTTGAAGGGCTCCGCCCGCTGAACCCGGCCGACAGCGGGCGCCGCAGCCCCGGTATCAGCCGAGGAGGGCCCCCGCACGCCTGAAGACCCTCGCCGCTCGCGAAATCGATGCCCCAGGAGCCGCTCTCAAGCCCGGCGAGCACTCGTCGCGACCGATCCATCGCCTGAAATCCCCGACCACCGCGCCATCCACGCCATCCGCACCCTTGACATCTTCATCCGTGCTCCAGAGCTGCTGCCAGTGCTCCTTCGGGAAGCCGGTGAAGGCGAGCAAGTCGGGCCCGGCCTCGTCCAAGAGCGCGGCCGCCTCCGGGAAGCGGCTCTTGAGCCGAGCGACGATCCGAGCGTGCTGCTCGTGCACGGTCGCGGCGTCGGGCTGGGCGAAGATCGTCCGCACCATCGTCGCCACGAACCCCTGGGCGCTCTTCGGGACTCGGGTGAGCGGCGTTCTCCCTCGAAGCCCCTGTCCGGGAACCCGCCCGACGCTACCGACCGCGCCGGAATGAGCTCGCCGTGTTACGCCGGCAGGTGGGGCACCTGAGGTTCCGAATGGCCGATCGTGCGTTGCTCACGGCGGCGGTCTGTCAGCTGCCACGGTCGTCCGCGTTGTCGCTTTTCGTCATGCCGCGAAAACGTGCTGCGTTGGCACCGGTCGCTTGTGCGGCGGAAGTGGCGAAGGCACCGGGAGGCCCTGGCCGGCCTAAGCTCACGGCTGCGGACGCGAGAACTCGTGTTGCGGAGTCGGCCTCAGTCACAAGTATCACCAAGAGGCCGCAATACCCACAGCACCGATAAGGGCACCCGTCACGGCCCATGAACCTCGACCAGGCAGCTGAGCACGCGCTCTCCGCCGCCTGACGAACCAAGCGCCCGGGGGGCGGGAGGCCGGAAACGACGCTCGACCTACAGGGGCGTGACCGCGTCGCCGACCCCGACGCGGCCTGGAGTGACGACCGACCCGTAGATGCCGAACGGCAGACGTTCGGTGCGGCCCTCGGGGCGGTAGCTCTGGAGCGTGACGAGCGTCGGGAGGTCGATGACGCCGGTATCGGGATCGCGCGAGGTGACCACGCAGCGGCCGATGTCGCCGTTGAAGACGAGGGTCGCCCGGCCGATCTGCACCTCGCCGCCGATCCACTCGTCCTCCTCGTGGGCCTCGACGCCCTCGATCTCGAACAGCATCCGGAAGCGTCGCCCGTCGACCGCCTCGTCGACTCCCACCTCTTTGCGCAGCCGCTCGAGCGAAGCCTCCGAGATCAACGAGACCGTCCCGTCATCCGGGGTGCGGTCGACCGCGCCTTCCTCGGCCCAGAGGAAGGTCAGCGGCCTGCCGACGTAGCGCGAGATCGCGGCTTCCCACGGGCCGATCACACGCCGCGAGGGCCGCGGCAGCCCGTAGAGCCGGGCGTCGACCGGGTCGCCGAGCTGCACCACGCCCTCGCTGCGTTCGCCGTCGGGGAACGCGAGAGCAAGCTCCCCGGTTTCCTCGTCCCAGGCGGGGCGGATCCGCAGCATCGTTCCGTCGCGCTTGCCCCCGTACAGGGCGCCCTGCTCGTCGCAGAGCCAGAAGCGCCGGTCGCCCATGACGCCCCCCTGGCCAAGCAGCACCTCGTCCGGATGAACGAGACCGAGTGACTTCACCGGCGCGGTCGAGATCCGGGTGATGCGGGCACCCACGCTCCGACCCTACCAGCGTGTCCTCGCAGCGAGAGATGGACGGCAAGGCGAGCCGCTGAGAGTCGGCCGGCCGCCGTCCCGGTGATGCCGCGCGCAGCTCGCCGGCGGGCGCGTTTCAGGTCGCGACGGGGACAGTCGTGTAGGTGAGGACGGCGACGCCGGTGTCGGTGGTGACGGTGTCGACGAGATGAAGCGTGGTCGGCTCGAGCCCGTTGAACAGCCGCTTGCCGGATCCCACGATCCCCGGGTGGACCATCAGCCGATACTCGTCGATCAGGCCGTGCCGGGTGAGCTCGTCGACGAGGTCGCCGCTGCCGTAGATCAGGAGATCCTGGCCGGGCTCGTCCTTCAGCTTCGCGACCTCGGTCGCGAGATCTCCGTTGATGATCGTGGCGTTCCACGCGGCCGTGGCCAGGGTCGTCGAGGCGACGTACTTCGGCATCGTGTTCATCTTCTCGCCGAAGGCGCCGGTGCCCTCCATCGTCGGCCAGGCGGCGGCGAAGCCCTCGTAGGTCACTCGCCCCAGCAGCAGAGCGTCGCTGGCGAACAGGTAGTCACGCTGGAGCGTCGCCAGGTCGTCGCTCCAGAAGGGCCCCGTCCAGGCCGGGTTCTCGACCACGCCGTCGATGGAGACGTACATCGCGAGCCTGATCCTTCTCATCATGAGCCTCCTCCCGGGTTTTTCATGCGGTCCTGCACAGGACCGTATCCGTCGGCGATTCTCATCGTCTCGGCGGTACCGGGGAGCTGCCGGCCCGTCGTCCCGGGCAGGTCAGAAGCCGAGGCCGATGCCGCACGGGATGACCCCGTTCCCGTTCCCGGATGCCCGGGGTCGGACTCGTGCCCGCCGTCCGTCGCGACGAGGGCGAACTCGGCGATCGTTCCGGGGATCGTCGGGCCGGATCTTGTCACGGAGCCCGTCACGAGCACCGTGATTACGGGCGGCAGCGGCCCGGCCGGGGCGGCGCGCTGTTGCCGGGTGCGGTCGTGAACGTGCATGCCGTCGGGTCGACGTCGACCGCGTACCCCGTGAACGACGGAGGCGCGACTCCTGACGAGACCTGGTTGTCCTTCCGCCACTGGGCGCCCCAGAACGTGACCGGCGCGTTGAGGCTTGCGCTCAGATCGCCGATCGCGAAGGCCGCGGTCGGCAGCGGATCGCCGGCGGCGGCGGGGACGGCGGCAACGGCCATCGCGCCGATCGCGCCGAGGAGCGCCAGGGACGGAAACGCACAACGCATCACGCGGATCATCGATCTCCCTCCGTTGCTCGACTCGGCTGCACCCTCCAGGTCAGGCCTGCGGACGTCATCGACCGCGGCCGGGGGATCTTTCGCCGCGCTCGTTGTCGGGTTGAATCTCGTTGGCGCCCGGCTCCCTGCGGAGGGGCGTTCGCGACCGGGTCACGCGCCGGGGCGGCCGCCCTCAGGCGCGTGCGGCCCGGGCGCCGTAGGCGCGGCCGTGAAGCTCGAACGCGCCGCTCGGGCTGCCGAGCTGTCGGTGCAGCTCGTCGTGTGCCTCGGCGCGTCGCCGGTCGTCGAGGCCGTGCAGCCATGCGCCGGCCGGGCCGACCTGCCGGCTCAGCGCATGCCAGAACTCCGCGAAGTCGACGTACGACGCGGTCACGTCGAGCTCGCAGCGCTCGACCTCTGCCAACCCCGCCCTGACGAGCAGGTCGTGCAGCTCCTGCGGCGTGCGGTAGCGTCGCGCGGCCTGGTCGACCGAGTCCGAGCCGAGCACGCGCGCCGTCCTGCCGATCGCGGCGAACATGTCAACCTCCTCGACGCCCCACATGCAGATCGCGACCCGATGGGCGACCCGGCCGAGCTCGCGCATCGCCGCGGCGGCGTCCTCCATGAACGCGACGACGAGCTGCGCGAGCGCGAGATCGAAGGTGTCGCCCTCGAACGGCAGCTCCTCCGCTGCGGCCGCGTGGACCTCGATCTGCGGGAAGCGCTCGCGCAGCGCCCGCATGAACTCCGGCGACGGCTCGACCGCGACGACGGTGGCGCCGCGTTCGACGAGCTCGCGCGTCAACGCACCCGTACCGGCGCCGACGTCGAGCACCCGCTGTCCCTCGCGGACGCCGGCGAAGTCGGCGAAGATCGGTGCGAGCCGGACCGAGTAGCGGCCCATGAAGTCGTCGTACGACTCCTCGTCGATGTGGAAGACCCCGCTCACCGGGGCGATTCAACCAGTACTGGTCGCACGACGCACGACGACCCCCGGGAGACGAACCGGGGCGAGGGCCGTCCCCGCGTCGGCAGAGGCGGCTAGAGCTAGGCCGGGGCGGTGGGTGGTCGCGAGCGGCTCCATCTCGACCACAGCCATGCGGCGAAGCCGAGCGCGACGATCGCGAACACGAGCAGGATCCACTCGACCGGGGCCGACGCGCTCGTCTGGAGGACGAGCCTGCCGGGGCCGGGTGGTACGGAGGGGGCCGCTGCCGGCGAGGAGAAGTGAGGGGGTGCCGTCCTCGACGTGACGACTGACACCTTGGGGTTCCCGGTCAGGAGCAGGAGCGCCGCCACGATCAGCGCGATCGCCGCCAGGGCGGTGAATGCCACGAGGACGAGCGGTCGGCGGCGGGCGTTCGGTCGGCCGGGCGGCACGGGGATGATTCCCCGCTCGGCCGCCCAGCTGGCGGCGAACGAACGCGGGTCGAAGACGCTGCTCCCGAGGAACTCCTCGGGGGAAACGCCCTCCGCCTCGGCTTCGGCGAGGTCGGAGGTCAGGTCTGTCGCCATCTCCTCAGCGAGCGGATCGGGCACGCCGAGGCGCCTCCACTCGCCGCGGCACTGCTCGACGAAATCACTCATGAGGCCACCTCGATCCTGACGGAAGCGAGCACCGCGTCGACGGCATCGCGGGCCGCTCTCCACTCGGACACCCCCAGCGCAAGCGCGAGCTGCCCCGCGCTCGAGGGGCGATAGTACTTCCGCGGCGGCCCGCCGTTACTCGCGGCGCGGTAGGTCTCGACCAGGCCGTCGCGCTCCAGACGCCCCAGCAACGGGTAGATGGACCCCTCGCCCACGATCGCGAGACCGCGGTCGCGCAGCCGCCTGGTCATCTCGTAGCCGTAGGCCGGCCCCTCGTCCATCACCGCCAGCAGGCAGAGGTCGAGCACGCCGCGAAGGAGCTCCGTCCGCCGCTGCGAGCCGATTGCCATGCGATGCAAGGTAGCAGAGCAGAGCCTTGTCACGCAAGCCTTGCGTGCGCTCTTTCCGACCCGAGGAAGGGGGGGATAGCCGTCCCGGGCGCGCGCACGGTCGCGAAGACACCCCGAGCGCGCAGTCCTCGAGTCGCGTAGGCTCGCCCGGAACGATCGATCGATGAGCGAGTGTCCACGGGCCGGCGGAAGGGGAGCATGAGAGCACCGACGCAGGGTTTTGGCGCCTTCGTGCTGGCGATCTGCGCTTCGTTCGCCTTCCTGGGCGCCGCCGTCGCGGCGGGGCCGGTGCCGAACGTGAGCGGGGTCTGGCTCGCATACGTGCCCCGAACGACCACCTCGCCCAACCAGACGTTCGTCATCAGGCAGTCCAACGGCTCGGCGCGGATCAAGGGCGAATGGGGCGGCGAGTTCAAGCTCAGCGGCACCGTCTCCCGGTCGACGGGGAAGGCGAAGCTCTGCGCCGGCTGCGGGCAGGCGGGTGTGACGCAGACGACGAACTTCGACGTCACCTTCGTCTTCAAGTCGCCGAGCAGCGCGCAGGCGAACCATCCCACGTTCTCCGGGACGTATCACTACGTCGAGGTTGCGTCCGGCGAGACAAAACCGGGGGGGACGATTCGGGCGATCCGCTGCAGGGCGACGACGGGCGCGAAGTCGGTCGCAGCGTGCTGATCCCGGCCGGCCGGGGCTTCCGGGGGTCAGCGCGCTCGCGGGCGGCGCGATCCTCGTGGCCGCGGCCGCGGCAGCAGGCGTCGTCGCTCGTGGGTTATGGTCTCCCGATGGGGCGCTCGAACGGGCGGATCGTGGCCGCGGGTTGCGGCGTGCTGCTGACGCTGGTTCTTGCCTCCGCCGCTCAGGCCGCCGTCCCCAAGAGCTTCCACAAGACGTTCCTCATCAATTGCGGCGCCGTCACGACCAAGGCCTCCGCGCAGATCTGTCCGCGCCCGCCGGGAACGTCCAGCCCCCTCGGCGAGATCAAGGTGAGCGGTCCCGCGGTCACCCTGAACTACGTGACGTCGGGCCACTGCAGCACCGTCGTTCTGCTCATCTACGTCGACGGCAAGCTCGCGGCGAGGTCGGGCAAGATCGGCGCCAGCGGCACCGCGAAGGTGACCTTCGACGTCGCCAACCACGAGAAGCACAAGCTGGCCTTCGCCGAGCGAGGCTTCGTGGGCGGCTGCAACTCAGGCGAGCTCGTCTCCATCGCCGGCACGATCACGGTCTCGTACCTCCACTAGCCGCCCGGAGCGACCTCGCAGATGCCCGGGGGCCGAGCAGCCGTGGTCGGTTCTCGCCGGGGAACCCGAGGCGAGCCTTCGTCGCCGACGCGACCTCTCCGGATCGGGCTCGCGATCCCGGCGGCTCCGGATCTCCCGCTCATCCCCGGACGGGGAGCCGGATCCCGCCCGTCGCGAGCACGAGCTCCACGTAGAGCATGTCCGCCCACGAGAACCAACGGCGCCTGAATCGGCGGGGATCGGCCGGATCGACCGACTCGTGGAAGAGCAGGTCGCCGGTCACCGTCGCCTCTGCGCGACGGGCTGCCTCCTCCCGCTCGAGGTCGTCGATCGCGGTCAGGCCCTCCATCGCGATCGCGAGCGGCCAGACCCAGCCGCGCCTCCCGTGCGTGCTGCCGACGCCCGACAACGCCCGGCCCGAGCTGCGATTCGGGTTGCCGGGCCCGAGCAGCCAGTCGCGCGTCGACGCGATACAGCGGCTCGTCGGGAGCGCAGAAGCCGAGATAGGGCAGGGACAGCAGGCTCGGCACGTTCGCGTCGTCGAGCAGCGAGCATGTTGCCGAGCCCGTCCACCTCGTACGCGTAGATCCGACCGATCCCGGGCTCGCCGAGCGTGCCGTGGCGCGCGATCCCGCTCCGGATCTCGGCAGCGAGCGCGGCGGCGTCCGCCGAGAGCGCCTCCTCGCGCTCCGCGGCGCCGAGCAGAGACGCGAGCCGCTCGAGGCTGACGGCCGCGAAGGCGTTCGCAGGGATGTTGTAGCCGTAGACGCACGCATCGTCGCTCGGGCGGAACCCCGACCAGGTCATTCCCGTCCAGGCGACCGGCGCTGCCGCGCCCCCGGTCGGGGAGGGAGTCGCGCCTCCGTCGCGAAGCGCCGTCTGAAGACGTACGACTCGGGGTCGTGCTCCTGCTCGCCCCGCCAGAGCGCGACGTCGTGCGCGCCGCCTCGCAGAAGCGGGCGTCGACGTGCTCCGCCGACCCGGTCGTCCGCCAGAGGAGCCAGGCGAGCGAGAGCGGGGCGGCAGAGCGAGTCGAGCTCGTACTTGCGTTCGAAGACCCAGGGCGACTGATCCCGGAAGTCGCGCCGCACGCACGCGCCGCTCGGCTCCGGGTTGAAGGCGTTGCCCCGGGGGTCGATCAGCATCTGCTCGACCTGCGACCGGAGCACGCCGGCCACCAGGCCGACCAGCTCGCGGCACGTCGGCCGCGAGGGCGAGGAGCGGCCTGACCTGGGCGGCGGAGTCGCGAAGCCACATCGCCGGAATGTCGCCGGTGATCGACGAAGACCGTCCCGTCGTCGCGCACGCGCACGGCGTCCCGCAGCAGGCTGCCGCGTCGCCCTCACGGCCAGGTCGACGCGATGGGCCGGCACGCCGCACCCTTGCAGGCGCGATCCGAGCGCCTCGGTGACGGAGTCGATCTCGATCGGCTCGAGCTCAGGCGTGGCGTGCGACGCCGGTCGAGGTGCCCCGGACGGCACGAGCCGTCGGGGTCCGACGTCGACCGCCTGGACGAATCCCGAGCGACGTCGGCGAGGCGACGAGCCGAGAACCGGCCTGCGGCGGTCGCGTCGAGCCACGTCATCCCGTTCGGGGCGGGCTCGAGGCAGACACGCGCCGCTCACCTTCCAGAACGGCATGTAGTGCGATCGCAACAGGTACCGGCCCGGGCCGGCGAGGCGACCGCCGATGCGGGTGTGCCCGAACAGGGTCACCCGCGCCGGGCCGGGGCCGGTGAGCAGCGGCGTCGGATCGGGACGCGGTAGATCGTCCAGCTCCGGTCGCGGAAGGCAACGGGCAGCCCTGCGACTCCCGACCGGAGCAGGCCTCGCCTCGCGGGGAGCGCCGACGGGGTCGAGCTGGTCGCGGGCAGGAGCACGTAGTCGACCGCCTGCCCGCGAAGCCACGCGCCGGTAGCTCGCCGGATCGAGGCGGCCGGAGTAGAAGAGCGGGTTGTCGACGATGTCGGTCTGCCGGTAGAAGCCGCGCGCCAGCGCGATTCCGGCCCGCGGGAATCCAGTACGACTCCCAGTGGGCGGCGGTCGGCACGACCTCGACCCGGAACCCCGGCGCCGAGTGACGCTTCACGTACGTAGTCGATCGCCGGCTGCCAGAACCGCGCGGTCGCCGGGCGGCCGTCGAGGCGATACGGGATCAGCAGCAGGTAGGGCGTCACGTTGTAGCCGAAGGCGACCGGCGAGCGCCGCCGACGACGAGCAGCGCGAGGGCCGGAACCGCGCGAGAGACGCGGTCAGCACCATCAGCGGGAACACGAACTCGTTCAGACGTGTCCAGTTGTCGCCGATCGGCGAGCCGACGATCGAGACGACGATGCTCCCGGCGGCCCAGAGGGCGAAGAACGCGAGGATCGGCGCCCCGTTCGGGCGCGCCGCGCAAGGCAGGATCCCGAGCGTCGAGACGGCGACCACGCGCGGCGAGGTTGACGAGGTGGAACGGATAGACGCCCTGGCTCGGAAACAGCCTGCAGCACGAACAGCTCGAACGCCGCGATCACGACCAGGGCGACCCCGATCCGGACGGAGGCAGCCGAGACGCGGCGCCGGCCGCGAGCACGGACCCGAGCAGCAGGCAGAGAAACAGGAACGCGAGCGCGCTGCAGCCGAGCGTCAGGGCGGCGAGCACGATCGCGAGTCCACGTGCGCCTCGCCTGCAGCGCGCGCACCGCTCCGAGCATGAGCATGAACCCGAACGAGTAGCTGTAGAGCCCGGTGAAGAGCGGCGCCGCCGCGCAGACCGCGAAGATCCGGGTCGGCCAGAGCGCCGCCTGCCCCCATTCCTGCCGCGCGATCGAGGCGAACAGGAGGGTCGAGACCACCGCGGCCCCGAAGACGAGCGGAGCGTTCCCGACCAGGGCCGCGGGCAGGTAGTAGAGGAGGCTGTACGTCGGCGAGCGGGTACTGGCCCGCGTACCAGAAGTTGTCCCAGAGCAACGCTCCGTGCTGGACGAGCAGCGTCCGGTAGAGGTGGACGGCGGCATCGCCCGGCGCCGGGCCGAAGGCGAGCAGGAGCGCGCCGACCGTACCGGTCAGCGCCGCGCAGACGAGGGCCTCCCGCCATCTGCCCCACGGGCCGGTGAGCGCCGGGGAGCCCGGCGGGGTGATCACGCCGCGCTCACCGGTGCGGAGTCGACGCCCGGCCGGGGTCGGGTGGCCTGAGACCCGGGCCGGTCAAGGCCCGGGCGATGCGCGTCGCGGCGGGATGGGGAGGGGTGCCGCACCGGGATCGTCGGATGATCGGGCCCCGCGATGAGCGGGAGGTGAGAGCGCTCGTCCACCTGTCGAGCCCTCGGCGGGCGCGCGGGGCCGGCGAGCTGCGGCGCAAGTGTGGTGCGGCGCAGTGGGTTCGCTCCGCAGCGGCTCGACCGGCGCCTGCACACGGCGCGTATGGTGTCCGGCGATGTCCCGGAATCCGCGGGGGCCGTGGCTGCTGCCTCTGTTTTCGATCGTGGTGCTGGTCGCTGCGGCGCCTGCGCCGATTCCTGCGTACGCGCGCGACGGGGCGCAGCTGCACGCCGCGGGCTGTCCGCCGGCGCCCAGGCCGCCGGCGGAGAAGGCGATCACGAGGCCTCGCTGGCTCCCGGGCGTGCTGATCACCGAGTACTTCCCGGCGCCCGAGCGGTGGTTCGACGGGCGGAAGATCCGGGCAGCCGGGCTCCCGGGGCGGCATCGGATCGACTGGCTCTTCAGCGCACGGGGCCTGGCGATGCAGGGCGAGGGGATCGGCGCGGACGGGCGCATGTATCACTTCAGCGGCCCGTACTCGCTCACCTGGCGCAACGCCCGCGGCGTCGCCACCCGTCCCTGTGCCGGGGTTCCCGGCGCGTGGACGAACGGGAGCCCGGCCTGGATCGGAACGACGGACCTGAACGCGCACGGCACCGTCACCTACCCGCTCCCGGGCGGCGCCTGGTCCGCGGGGGCCCCGGCGCGCGTCGATCGGGAGCCCGCCGCGGCACGGTTCGCGCCGGGGGCGTCCCTCCCGCTCTCCTACTGGCACGACGTCGCCGTCGACCCGCGCCTCATCCCCCGGGGAAGCAGCGTCTTCGCGCCCGCCTATTGCGGAACGCCGAGCGGGGGCTGGTTCACGGCCGCCGACACCGGCGGCGCGATCATCGGGCGGCACATCGACGTGTTCCGGGCCCCGCCGAGCACGCCGTGGAGCTCGGGCGTCCTTCGCGGGCAGAAGATCTACGTCGTGCCGCCCGGCTACCTGCGTCCCGCGCGGCTCCACTGCTGAGGCGAGGGCTCCGGCGGCGCTTCGCCCGATCCGTCTCGCCTCCTCTTCATCGTCCGCTCACGTGCGGCGAGCAGCCTTGGCGACCTCATCTGCGCAGCCAGGCGGCGACCCGGTCGCTCGAGCCTGGAAACGCGTTCTCTTGTTACGGGGGTGCTGGTCGATGGAGCAGAAGGAACCGGTGGACTCGAGCGGAGACATGGCGGGCTACTACCTGCTCATGGGCGGCGTCGCGGTCATTGCCGCCGTGATGGTCGTCGTCGCGATCTTCTCGGGATACGGGTAGGGAGAGCAGGCAGACGGCGTCGCCGTCGCCCCGGCCGGCCGGCTCTCGAGAAGCGGGGGCAGAGGCAGCCGGGGCGACCCCTGCCCCCCGCGCTCGAGTGACGTGCCGAGATCAGATCGGCGATGAGGGGTACGAGCTCGTGCTCGGGCCCGATCCGTCGTTCGGGCAGTGATGGGGTTGCGGGGTGGTCGTGCCCGGGGTGGTCGTGCTCGGAGTCGTCGTGCCGGGGGTGGTCGTGGTGGCCGGTGTCGTGGCCGGAGCGGTCGAGCCGCCGCCTGCCGCCAGCGCGACCCCGCCGCCCGTCGCGAGGGCTCCCGCCATTGCCAGGAGTGCCAGGAACGTGCGAGTGGAGATGTCTGCCCCTTTTGGTTTGTCCTGGGACAAGCAAAGCAGCCGGCCCTGGGAAATCCCTGGGAAGGTCCTGTGAATGCGCTCGTTCGTCCTCGCCCGCCCGGCCGCGCTGCCGCCGGCAGGTCGTCGATCCCGGCGTGACCGCGACCCGCGCCGGCCCCGGGCGCCCGCTCGGCGCGCGCATCGACGTGTTGGACGGAGAAGGAGGGATTCGAACCCTCGATGGAGGTTTAGACCCCCATAACGCCTTAGCAGGGCGCCGCCTTCAGCCACTCGGCCACTTCTCCAGGGCAGCGGAATCGTAGCGAAGCCCCGGGGCGCGGCCCGTGCGGCTCAGGGAGAGGCGGACTCGTCGATGAACGCGACGAGGTCGGCGATCTGCTTCGGCGTCAGCGACTTGCCGAATGTCGTCGGCATCACGTTGGTCGGGTAGCCGGGCGGCACGTAGGCCGCGGGCGGCTTGACGATCGCGTTGGTGGTGAACTCCGCGACCGGCTGATTGGCCTTGGCCGCGTAGCTCGCGATCTGGTCGAGGTCGGGGCCGATCGTGCCGGTCGCGCCGGCTGCCTTGAACGTGTGGCAGGCACCGCACCCGGCGGAGGTGAACACGGCCTTTCCGGCCGTGGCATCGCCGGCGGCCGCGGCCCCGGTCGTGCCGGTGGCGCCGGTCGTGCCGGTGGCGCCGGTCGTGCCGGTGGCGCCCGTGGTCGTCGTCGAGGCGGCCTGCGACGAGGTGGCTCCCGCCGCCGCCTCGACCGGTGGCGACTTCCCGAAGACGAAGACGGCGGCCATCATCCCGAAGAAGAACACGAACGCGAGCGGCAGGTACCAGCGCAGCCCCTGCTTGGTCGGGAAATCCGGGACGTAGCGCGGCAGGACGAAGGAGGAGACCAGAGAGAAGGCGATGAAGATCGCGCCGGCGATCGCCAGCCCGATCGCATGCGCGGTGGAAAGCGCAAAGAGCATCGCGCGGAACCTAGCGCAAGGGCTAGACGGATGCGTCAGTAGCCGGCCCCGACGGCTCGGGCCCCACCGCCGGCTCCGACCCGCGCCCCCGGCTCGCGGCCCCCGGGGCGAGGAACAGCAGCTCGCAGATCACCGCCGCGAGCACTCCACCCGCGATCGGGCCGACGTACCAGACCCACCAGTTCGTTCAGTGCCCGCTGACGAGCTCGGGGCCGAAGGCGCGGGCCGGGTTCAGCACGCCTCCGGTCGGCCCGCCCGAAATCGCGATGCCGAGCAGGATCGTGAAACCGACCACGAGGCCCGCGATCTGCTCGAAGGGTCCCCCGTGGATCGACCATGGTCGCGAAGACGGCCCAGACGAGGAAGAAGACCAGCACGGCCTCGATCGTCACCGCCCTGGCCGGGTCGATCGTGCTGCTGATCACCGGGGCGCCCTCGTACAGCCCCTGTCGCCCGCGACCACTGCGCGAAGAATCGCGGGCCGGGACGGACGGCCGGAGCCGGCGACGCACCCGGCGGCGGGTGGCGGCGGCCCGCAGGTCGCCCGAGCCGGTATAGAGGATCCGGCACCCGACTGTCCGCACGACCGATCGAGAAAGGAACGCTCCCGATGGCGACCCTCACCGACAAACAGGCCAGGCTCCTGCTCGACCCGAACTTCGCCGTCGGGCGCGTCCGAGTCGCCCTCGATGTGGAGGACCTCGTTGATGCGGTCGTACTGCTCGATCGTCCCGCCGGGGACCTCGAGCACCATCATGACTGCCATCGGACTGCCTCCTTTTCGATCTCCAGCCGGCCGGTTGGCCGTCTCGCCGGCTGACCGCAATCATGAGGGATCGGGCTCGCCCTGTGAAGGGCCCTGCCGGGTGCGAGCGGCCTGCAAGTGGCTACAGTCAGGTGGTGACAGGACTCAGCGTTCGTGACCTGGTCGCGGCGCGCGGGGGAGAGAGCGTCGAGTTGTGGGGACGCACGATCAACCCGCAGTTCACGCGCGTCCTGAAGACGATCGGCTTCGACCGCACCTGGGTGCGGGCCGAGGGCGCTCACCTCTTCGACTCGAAGGGGAAGCGGTACCTCGACATGCTGGGCGGCTTCGGGATGTTCAACGTCGGCCGCAACAACCCGCGCGTGCGCGCGGCGCTCGTCGAGGCGCTCGAGCTCGACCTGCCGGGGTCGGTGCAGCTCGGCGCCTCGCCGCTGCCGCCGCTGCTCGCGGAGGAGCTCCTGCGCCGCACCCCGGCGAGGCTCGAGCGCGCCCTCTTCACGAGCAGCGGCACCGAGGCGGTCGAGGCCGCGCTCAAGCTCGGCCGCGCGGCGACCGGCCGGGCGCGCGTCGTGTCGGCCGAGCACGGCTTCCACGGCCTCACGCTCGGCTCCCTCTCGGCGAACGGCAACCCCGAGTTCACCGACCGCTTCGGGCCGCTGCTCCCGGGCTTCCAGCGGGTGCCGTTCGGCGATCTCGAGGGGCTCGAGGCTGAGCTGCGCCGCGAGGACGTGGCGGTCTTCCTGGTCGAGCCGGTGCAGGGGAAGGGAGTTCACCTGCCGCCGGCCGGCTACCTCGAGCGCGCCCAGGAGCTGTGCCGGCTGTACGGGACGCTCTTCTGCGTCGACGAGGTGCAGACCGGCTTCGGCCGGACGGGCCGGCTGTTCGCCTTCGAGCACTGGGGGCTGGAGCCGGACCTCGTCCCGATCTCGAAGTCGCTCTCCGGCGGCTACGTCCCGGTCGGGGCGCTGCTGATGTCGAGGGCGGTGCACGAGCGCGTCTTCGACTCGATGGAGAATGCGTTCAGCCACGGCTCGACGTTCGCGCCGAACGAGCTCGGGATGGCCGCCGGGCTCGCGACGCTGCACGAGCTCGACGACCAGGGGCTCGTCGAGCGCTCGGCGAGCCTCGGGGAGCGGCTGCTCGAGCTCACGCTGCCGCTCGTCGACCGCTACGACGTCGTGCGCGAGGTGCGCGGGCTCGGGCTGATGTGGGCGATCGAGTTCGGCGAGCCTGCGGCCGGCGGTCGCTCCTACCGGCTCGTCGAGCGGCTCCAACACGGGCTGTTCGCCCAGCTCGTGGTCGTGCCGCTCTTCCGCGACCACCGGATCCTGAGCCAGGTCGCCGGGCACGCGATCCCGGTCGTCAAGGGCCTGCCGCCGCTCGTCGTGAGCGAGGACGACCTCGGCGCGTTCGCGGCGGCACTCGACGCCACCATCGCCAGGGCGCAGCGGCTGCCGCTGGCGGTCGCGGGCTTCGCGCTCACGGCGGCCGGGATCCGGTAGCTGCCCGTGACCGGGCGGGCCGCCTACCTGCGCCTCGGCGCCTCGTTGCTCGCGGTCGCCGCCGCGGCGGCCGGGATCGTCGTCGTGGTCGCGCTGGTCCGCTCGGAGCCGGGCCCGGTCGGCTCGGCGGGCGGGAGCGGGAGCGGCACCGGCGGTGCGGCGGCACCGGCTGCCCGTCCGCCCTCGCTCCCCGGCGGCCGCATCCCGACGCCGACCAGCCCGCGCTTTCCCTCGCCGCCCCCCGGGGCGATCGTTCGCGCCCGCGAAGCCGGCGCACGAGCGCTCGGGCTGGCGGTCGTGCCGACGAAGCCGAAGTCGCTCGTCCGGGTGTCGGTGGTCGGCCCGAACGGCCCGGGAGTCGCCGGGCTCGCCGTCTCGGTGCGTCTCGGCGGCGGCGCGCCGGTCAAGCTCCCCGCGTGCGGAGCAGGCTGCTACCAGGCCGACGTCCGCGGAGGCGCCACGGTGCGACGGGCGTGGGTGAAGCTCGACCGCGTGAGCTACTCGTTCGAGCTGCCGGGGCGCGGGCTGCCGCCCGACGCGACGGGCATCGTCCAGCACGCGGCCGCCGTCTGGCGGGCGCTGAAGACGGTCGTGTGGCACGAGCGGCTCGCCTCCGACGCGACCGACGCCCTGTACACCGTCTACCGGGCGGTCGCACCCGACGAGCTGAGCTACACGATCAGAGGCGGCTCCGCGGCGGTGATCATCGGTGCCAGGCGCTGGGACCGTTACACGCCGACGGGCCGCTGGACGCTCTCGGTGCAAAATCCGCCGATCCGGCAGCCGCAGCCGTTCTGGACGGGCGTCGCGGACGCGCGCGTGCTCGGCGCCGAGACGCTCCGCGGCCATCGCGTCTGGGACGTCTCGTTCTTCGACCCCGGGACGCCGGGCTGGTTCGAGGCCTGGATCGACCGCTCGAGCGGCAGGACGCTCGAGCTCTGGATGATCGCGACCTCGCACTTCATGCATCACGTCTACGGGCAGTTCGACGTGCCCTTCGTGCTCCATCCGCCGACGTAGGGCCGGCAAGGGGTCAGACCCCTTCACAATCGCCGAGCGCTCCCGCTCGCGGGCCGCGCTTCGTTCGGGGTCAGACCCCTTCACAAACGCCTGCGATCGAGCCCGCGCGGATCCTCCGGGACGACGAGAAGCACGGGCAAGGGGTCAGACCCCCTCACAAAGGCGGGCCACCGGTGGAGCCGGCCCGCTCGTCCCGCTGCTTACCGGCGCTTGCCGCGCTTTGCGGAGCCGCTGCTCTTCGGACTGCTTGCGTTGCTGCTGCCGCCGGTGCCGCCGCCGGTGCGGTTCGCCTGCTGGAGCTTCTGCTGCTGGCGCCGCAGCTGCCGGTTCGCCGGCTCAGGCATGCCGCCCTGCTGCTCGGCCGCGTCGAGGTACGCGCGGCGCTCCGCCGGGCTGAGCTGCAGGAACGCCTGCTGAAGGCGCTTGGGATCCGGGTTCGGGCCGAGGCGCTGCAGCTTGCGCATCGCGCTTGCGAGCTCGGGGTTCTGCTTCTCGATCGCGGCCTGGCTGACCTTCATGAACTGCCGGCGCAGCCACGGCACCTTCGAGAGGGTCGTGATCAGCGGCCGCAGGTAGCGACCGTTGCGGAAACGGCCGAGGAAGACGACGACGCCGAAGAGCACGACGATGCCGGCCAGGATGAAGAGTGGGATGAAGAGCCAGGTCACTGCCGTCGATCGTAGCGCGCCGTGTTCGGCGAGTTACGAGCCAACAACCTTCACGAGCCAGCGCCGGTCCCGCTCGCGGTCGAGCTCGATGAAGAGGACGCGCTGCCACTGGCCCAGGCAGAGATCGCCGTCGGCGACGGGAATCGACTCTCCCGCGGAGCCGAGGAGCATCGACATGCAGTGCGCGTGGCCGTTGCCGAACTCCATGTCCTCCTCGCAGATGTTCTCGGTGCGGCGGTCCCAGTCGTCGTGCGCGTAGTAGGTATCGCGCGGGATCAGCCGCCTGAGCAGCGCACCGAAGTCCTCGAACATGCCGCTCTCGAACTCGTTGACCCGCACGCAGCAGGTCGTGTGCGGCGAGTAGACGCAGCAGATTCCGTCGACCACGCCCGACTCCGCGACGATCTCCTTGACCTCGTCCGTGATGTCCGTGACGTGGAGCCCGCCGCGTGTCCGGAAGTGGCGCTCTTGCTGGAAGACCTTCACGTCGCGCGAGTCTAACCAACCGGAGGGCCGCTTGGGGGCCGATCTGCCAGCAGCACCGGGAGCGAGCCCGAGACGGCGTAGACGGCCCCGCAGCTTCGGCAGGCGAGGCTCGAGTCGTCCCGGGAGAGCCGGCCGCAGCAGCGGGGGCAGGCGAGCAGGTCGGAGAGCTCGGCGGCGGCCACGCGGGGCGCGGCGCCCGGCCTGCTCGCGCGGAACATCCCGGCTTTCCCGAGCCGGCCGAGTCGAGGCACGAGGGTGAGCGCCCGGTCGATCCGATCCGTGACGAGGTAGGCGCGGAACGAGGGGCGGCGAACCGCCCGTTCGAGGAGCCGCGCCGTCAGCAGCTTCCCGCTCACCCCGTCGAGATCGAACCCGGCCGCGCGGATCCGGCCGGCGAGATGCGCCATCGAGATCCGAAACTCGTGCGAGAACCCTGGGACCGGCTCGACGCCTCTCCGTCTCGCGTGGATCGAGCACGGCTCGTAGGCGAAGAGCTGCCCGCCGGGCCGGAGCACGCGGAGCGCCTCGCGCAGCGACGGCAGGGAATCCGGGACGTGGTGCAGGCAGGCAACGAACATGACCGCGTCGAACGAGCCCGACGCGAACGGCAGGGACTCCATGTCGCCGACGACGTTCAGCTCCAGCTCCGGGTCCTCGCTCCGCTGCCGCACCATCGAGTCGCTGATGTCCAGCCCGACAACCGTCACCGGAGCCGCGCGCACGATCCCCGACGCGTAGACCCCGCTGCCGCCCGCCACGTCGAGCATTCGATCGCCCGGCTCCAGGTGCCCGGCGATCCAGCTGACGATCGTCCTGGCCGCGAGACGCTTCAACGGCTCCTCGTCGAACCGCCGCCGATCGTCCTCGCGCTCGCTGTTGTAGAACTCGCGGTTCGAGTCCTTGTCCGACCTGGTCATGGCGCCGGCCATGCTACGGCGGTGCGGTACGTTCCCGCGACGGGCCCGTAGCTCAGCTGGTCAGAGCAGGGGACTCATAATCCCTTGGTCCTTGGTTCGAATCCAAGCGGGCCCATCGATAAAGAAGTCGGGTCTCTTCGTCATCTGTCGGGGATGAGTGCGACCGCCGAGGATCTCGAACGTCGGTACCGGGAGCGATCGGCGCGATAGGAGCGGCACAAATGGGCACAAACGCCACTCAAGCTCCGCACCGATGCCCGATACCGCAACACAAAGCGCTGCTGAGCGGGCTTTTCGCCTTTCGCTAGCTGCGGGACGAGGACTCGAACCTTGACTACCTGATCCAGAGTCAGGCGTCCTACCATTAGACGATCCCGCAGGGCGAGCAAAAGTGTACCCGGCGGGTGCGGTCAGATTTCGAGGCGGTAGAGCGGGACGAGTCGCTTCTCGGCCTCGGTGTCGATGTGTGCGATCACCTCGACGTAGGGCTCGAGCCCCGAGCCGCGCAGCTTCGCCTTCAGGAGGCCGTCGACCTGGTAGATGCCCGACGAGTTGTTCATCGTGATCTCGATCCTGATCGGCTTGCTCTCGCCGTCGCCGATCGAGACGTCCTCGATCGCCGCCGCCGAGAGCGAGTGGATCCCGACCTGGCCGCGCTCGAACGGGATCCGCGAGCGGCCCTGCTCCATGTCGAGGGCGTCGGCGACGCGCAGGATGCCCGCCTCGAGGGTCAGCGGCTCGCCGTCGGCGCGGTGGCTGATGATCCCCTGGAGCACCTCCGAGACGACCACCGTCAGATCGGGCTCCTCGTAGATACCCGTCGAGCAGCTGGCGCAGCTTCGGCTCGGCGAGGAAGAGGCTGAAGTCCTCGTGGCCGTGACGGTGCACCGACATCCCGATGCAGTGCGTGAGCGCGGTCAGGGCGACGACGACCTCGGCGTCGGCCTGCGTCAGCCGGTAGTCGGTCACCATCGCCGGCTCGACCCCGCTGCTTGGTGAGCTGGCGCAGCAGCTTGAGCGCGATGTTCGTGACGATCTGGATGTGGACCCAGGAGTGGTCGTTGATGCTCCATCCGCGCGGCCGCGTTGACGTTGGAGACGTGCCACCAGCGCCTTCAGCTGATCGTCCCGGTTGACGCGGCCGATCACCCGGCGAGAGCTTCCGGTTGCCGCGGTCCGGCACCCGGATCCGCATCCGTCGCGATCGCCTCCGTCGGGGTCAACCGCGTCTCGCGCTCGGCCTCGGGCGAAACCGGCTCGTCGATCCGCTCCTTCGTCTCCGGGTCGAGGTCCACGGCGGCAGCTTATGTGCGCCCGTCCCGCGGGTGTGGCCGACCTCCGCCGGATCTGTCATGAATCAGGCATGCACGATCTCCATCCGGTCGCGCTCGTCGTCGAGGACGACCTGCGGCGAAGCCGCCTGACGGTCTTCTTCCGGCTCGTCCTCTCCATCCCGCTGCTCGTCTGGCTCGTGCTCTGGTCGGTGGCGGTGCTGGTCGCGGCGATCGTCGGCTGGCTCGTCGACCCTCCTCGCCGGGCGGCTCCCGGGCGGGCTCCACCGCTTCTTCTGCGCCTACATCCGCTTCACGGTGCACGTCACGGCGTACATCACGCTCGTCGCCGACCCCTATCCCGGCTTCACGGGCACGCCCGGCAGCTACCCGGTCGACGTCCGGCTGCCGGCTGCCGCGCCGCAGTCCCGCTGGCGAACGCTGTTCCGGCTCGTGCTGGCCCTGCCTGTCGCTCGCCGTCGCGGCGGCGCTGGGAGGCGGGGGCCTCGGCGCCTCGCGCAGCACGAGCAACTCGTCCGTCAGCACGAGCTCGACCGGGCTCGCGGGCGTGGTCGCCGTCCTCGGCTGGTTCGCCTCGGTCTGGCGCGGCAGGATGCCCCGCGGCCTGCGGGACGTCGGCGCCTACTCGGCCGGCTACAAGGCGCAGGCGCTCGCCTACCTGCTCCTCGTCACGGATCGCTACCCGAGCTCGGACCCGACGGCGATGCTCGCCGAGCTCGACCGGCCGCCCGTCCACCCGATCCACATCGTCGGCGACGCCGGCGACCTGCGGCGCTCGCGGACGACGGTCTTCTTCCGCCTGCCGCTCGCGATCCCGCACCTCGTCTGGCTTGCCCTCTGGAGCGTCCCGGCGGTTCTGGCCGTAGTCTCCCAGTGGCTCGTGACGCTGCTGAGCGGGCTCCCGTCGAGCCTCCTGCACCGGTTCCTCTCCCGCTATGTCCGCTACGGGTTCCACGTCTACGCGTTCCTCTTCCTCGTCGCGAACCCGTTCCCGGGGTTCATCGGCGAGCCCGGCGTCTACCCGCTCGACCTCGAGCTGCCGGCTCCGGAGCGCCAGAACCGCTGGAAGACGGCCTTCCGGATCGTGCTCGCGATCCCGGCGTTCATGGTCAACGCCGGGCTCGGCGGCGTGCTCGTGGTGGCCTCGATCCTCATCGTGGTTCGCCTCGCTCGTGCACGGGCTCGGCGCCCGAAGGCCTGCGCAACGTGTCCGCGTACGCCGTGCGCTACGGCGCGCAGGTGAACGCGCTACTGCTGCTGCTCACCGACGTGTATCCGCACTCGAGCCCGCTGGAAGGAGCAAGCCCGGACGAGCAGACCGCGGGCGAGGTGGCCGTCGACCAGGCGGCGTGAGACGGCGGACCGCGCAGGGCGCCGCGGCGGTCGTGCTGGCGGCCGTCTGGGCGCTCGCCGCCTGGTGGCTCTGGCGCTCGACCGTCCCTTCCTCGCTGCGCCTGCCCCACGTGAACGTGAAGGCGGCGTTTCCCGCCGCGGAGCTCCGCCGGGCCGACTCCTACGGCAGGGTCTCGAGCCTGCTGTGGCTCGCCGGGGTGCTGGTCGAGCTGGCCGTCTTCGCCGTCTACGCCCGCCGCGGCGCGCGGTTCGCGCGGGAGTCGGCGGCGGGGCCGATCGGGACCGGGATGCTCCTCGGGATGCTCGGGTTCGCGCTGCTCTGGCTGGCCGAGGTGCCGTTCACCGTCGCCGGCCTCTGGTGGGACCGGCGGCACGGCCTCACCCACGACGAGCTACGCGAAGGCGATCTTCGGCGGCTGGCTCGCGCTCGGGGTCGAGTTCGTCTTCCTCTGCGCCGCGCTCGGCATCGTGATGGGACTCGCCCGCCTGGTCGGCGATGCGTGGTGGATCCCGGCGGCCCCGGTCTTCGTCGGGCTGGCGCTCCTCTTCGCCTTCGTCTCCCCCTACCTGGCGACGACCCACCCGCTGACCGAGCCCGGGCTACGCGCCACGGTGCGCCGGCTCGAGCTCGCAGCACACGTCGGCCACGTGCCGGTGGTGATGCAGGAGGTCTCGAACGAGACCTCGCTGCCGAACGCGGAGACGGAGGGAATCGGCCCGAGCCGCCGGGTCGTGATCTGGGACACGCTGCTCGACGGGCGCTTCACCCCGGGCGAGGTGAAGGTCGTGATCGCGCACGAGCTCGGCCACGTCAAGCGGAACCACATCTGGAAGTCGGTCGGCTGGTACGCGCTGTTCGCCTTCCCCGGCGCGTACCTGATCAGCCGGGTGACGCGGCGGCGGGGCGGCATGGCCGAGCCGGCCGCGGTTCCGCTCGCCCTGTTCGCGTTCGTCGTGCTGGGGCTGCTCGCGCTGCCGCTCCAGAACGCGATCACGCGCCACATGGAGTCGGAGGCCGACTGGCTCGCGCTCCAGACCACGCAGCGACCCGCGCGGACGCGTCGGCGCTGTTCAAGACGTTCGTGCCGACGACGCTGAGCGACGCCGAGCCCGCCGACCTGGGAGTACCTGCTGCTCGACGATCACCCGACGATCGCGCAGCGCATCGCGATGGTGCTCGCGTGGCGCCGCCTCTACGCGACGTCGTCTCGGCCCCAGCTGCCGTAGAGCTCCGCGTAGCGGCCGCTCGCGGGCGAGCAGCTCGTCGTGCGTCCCCTGCTCGACGACCCGGCCGTGCTCGAGCACGACGATCAGGTTCGCGTCGCGGATCGTCGAGAGCCGGTGGGCGATGATGAACGCCGTGCGGCCGTGGAGCAGGCGGCGGAGCGCGTGCTCGATCTTCCGCTCGGTGCCGATGTCGACCGAGCTCGTCGCCTCGTCGAGGATCAGGATCCGCGGGTCGGCGAGGAGCGCGCGCGCGAACGCGACGAGCTGGCGCTGGCCGAGCGAGAGGCGGAAGCCGCGCTCGCCGAGCTCGGTGTCGTAGCCGTGCTCGAGCTGCTCGATGAACTCGTCGGCGCCGACCGCGCGGGCGGCGGCGACGATCTCCTCGTGCGGCACGTCGGGGCGGCCGAAGGCGATGTTGTCGGCGACGGTGCCGGCGAAGAGGAAGCCCTCCTGCGGGACGATCCCGAGCTGGCGCCGGAGCGACTCCTGGAGGACGTCGCGCAGGTCGATTCCGTCGACCGTGATCGTGCCCGCGGTCGGGTCGTAGAAGCGTGCGATCAGCTTCGCGATCGTCGACTTGCCCGCGCCCGTGTGGCCGACGAGCGCGACCGTCGTCCCGGCGGGCACGTCGAGGTCGATCCCGTGCAGCACCTCGGGCCCGGTCCCGTAGGCGAAGCGGACGTCCTCGAAGCGGACGTGGCCGCGCACGTGAGCGAGCTCGTGAGCGGTCGGGCGCATCGGTCACCTGCGGCTCCTCGACGAGCACCTCCATGATCTTGTCCAGCGCGGCGACGGCCGAGAGGAACGTGCTGTAGAGCTGCGAGAGCTGCTGCACCGGGTCGAAGAACATCGTCGCGTAGCCGAGGAACGCGGTCAGGACGCCGATCGTCGTCTCGCCGTCGAAGACGAGGTAGCCGCCGTAGCCGAGGATGATCGCGGTCGCGATCGACGAGAGCAGGTCGACGAACGGGAAGTAGAGGGCGTTCTGGACGACCGTCTCCTGGTTGCGGACGCGGTAGGCCTCGCCGACCTCGCGGAAGTTCTCCCGCGCGGCCCGCTCGCGGGTGAAGGCCTGGAGGACGCGCATGCCGGCGATGTCCTCGGCGAGCGTCGCGGTGACCGCGCCGAGCGTCTCGCGCACGAGCCGGTACGAGCGGCCCGACTTCTTGCGGAAGATCGCCGTCGCCGACCGCAAGCGGCGGGATCACGAGGACGGTCGCGAGCGCGAGCTGCCAGGAGAGGACGAAGAGGATCACCGCCGCGCCGCAGAGCGTGAGCGTGTTCTGGATCAGCGAGGTGAAGCCGTCGGTGACGAGCTGGTCGAGCGCTTCGACGTCGTTCGTCAGCCGGCTGATCAGGACGCCGGCGCGGTTGCGCTCGTAGAAGCCGAGCGAGAGGCGCTGCAGGTGGCGGAAGAGGTGGTTGCGGAGGTCGGCCAGCATCCGCTCGCCCGTCCAGCCGGTGAAGTAGGTCTGGGCATACGAGCAGACGATGCCGACCAGGCTCGCCGCGACGAACGCGATCACGATCAGGTCGAGCGAGCCGCTGCGGCTGCCGCTGACGACGTCGACCGCCATCCCGATCAGGATCGGCGGCGCGAGCGAGGCGGCGGTGGCGGCGAGCAGCGAGACGATCGCGAGCGCCGTCCTGCCGCGGTAGGGCCGCGCGAGCCGGTAGAGCGCCGTCAGCCGCCGCCTCGTCGCCGCCCACGACCAGTCGTCGACCTTGACGTTGCGGTGGGAGACGAGGCCGCTCCCGGGCTGCCAGACCCTCACGGCGTCACACTTCCGTCACCCTGGTCGGACACCGGCAACGTCCTGGTGAATCCGCTGCAAGAGCCGCGATTGCCGGTCGCTCGCGGCGGTTCGAGAACCGGTGTCGGACACCGGGACATGTCGCCCCTGGACATGGCCTCGAAGCGGGTCATGCGACCTCCTGCTCGGCGACGGCGGCCTCGAAGCGGCCGTGCTCGTAGATCTCGCGGTAGACGTCGCTCGCCGCGAGCACCTCGTCGTGGTTGCCGCGGGCCGCGATCCGGCCGTGCTCGAGGACGACGATCTCGTCGGCGAGCGCGATCGTCGAGGCCCGGTGCGCGATGATCACCGTCGTCCGGCCGCGCATCGCCTCGCGCAGGCCGAGCCGGATCCGCGCCTCGGTCGCGGCGTCGACCGAGGCGGTGGCGTCGTCGAGGATCAGGATCCGCGGATCGACGACGAGCGCCCGCGCGATCGCGAGCCGCTGGCGCTGGCCGCCCGAGAGCGTGATCCCGCGCTCGCCGATCACCGTGTCGTACCCGGCCGGCAGCCGCTCGATGAACTCGTGCGCCTGCGCGAGCCGCGCCGCCTCGACGATCTCCTCCTCGGTCGCCTCGGGCCGGCCGAACGAGAGGTTCTCGCGCACCGTCGCCGAGAAGAGGAACGGGTCCTGCGCGATCACGCCGATCTCGCGCCGCAGCGAGGTCAGCGTCACGTCGCGGACGTCGGCGCCGTCGATCGTCACCCGCCCCTGTCCCGCGTCGTAGAAGCGCGGGATCAGCGAGGCGAGCGTCGTCTTGCCCGAGCCGGTGTGGCCGATCAGCGCGACCGTCCTCCCGGGCTCGAGCTCGAGGTCGATGTCGTGGAGCACGGGCCGCAACGGGTCGTAGCCGAAGGTGACGCCCTCGAAGCGGACGAGACCCGGCCCGGCCGGGAGCTCGGTCGCGCCGGGCCGGTCGCGGATCTCCTCCGGCTCGTCGACGACCTGGAAGATCCGCTCGCCGGAGGCCGTTGCCCGCTGGCCCTCGCCGATCCACATTCCGAGCATGCGCAGCGGGAAGACGACCATCGCGAGCCAGAGGTTGAAGGCGATGAAGTCGCTGACCGAGAGCGAGCCGTCGCTCACCATGTTGCCGCCGACGAGGAGGACGGCCGCCTGCGCCAGCAGCGGCAGGAACGCGAGCACCGGCACGTAGAAGGCGCGCTGGCGGTTGGCGCGCACGCTCTGGCGGAAGAGCGCCTCGGAGCGCCGCTCGAACTTGTCCTGCTCGGCCTGCTCCTGGGCGAACGACTTGACGACGTGGACGCCGACGATGTTCTCCTCGGCGACGGTTGCGACGTCGGCCATCTTCTGCTGCACGTCGCGCAGCACGGGGTGCGAGACGTTGCTGTAGCGGTAGGCGATCGCCACCATCGCCGGCGAGAAGGCGAGCACGATCAGCGCGAGCTTCCACGAGACGATGAAGAGCAGGACCCCCACGCCGACCACGGTGAAGACGTGCTGGAAGAAGAAGATCAACCCGTAGCCGAGGAAGAAGCGGACGCTCTGCAGGTCGACGGTCGCCCGCGACATCAGCTGGCCGGTCTGGTGCCGGTCGAAGTAGCCGAACGAGAGCCGGACGAGCTTCGCGTAGATCGCGTTCCGCAGGTCGAGCTCGACTCCGAGCGCCTGGTTGCCGGAGATCAGCCGCCGGCCGACGGTTGCGAGCGCCTTGACGACGCCGATCGCCAGCACGATCCCGATCAGGCGCGGGACCGCGCTCTGGTCGTCGTTCTCGATCGCCGTCACCACGTCCCTCGTCAGGAGCGGGAATGCGAGCGATCCGACCTGCGAGACGAACGCCAGCCCGATCGAGACGAAGAGCGAGACCTTGTAGGGCCGCAGGAACCCCAGCAGGCGCCAGAAGGTGGCGCGGTAGTTCGGAACCTCCCCCGACGGCGGCATCGCCCCAGCGTACGCATCCCGCCGCACGTGACGCCCTCGAAATCGCCGTCGGCGGTGTCCGACCGGAGCCGGTCTCGGAGGGCCATCTCCCGGTGTCGGACACGGGCCTTTCGCCGCGCGCCCGCGGTCTGCGAGTTGCGGAGAGCCGGCTCCGCGACCCCGCCCGGCAGACTGCCTCTGCGGGCCGTGTCCGGCGTCCGACACCGGGTCACGTCCCGCTGGGCCGTGTCCTATTCGGGCGGCTCGGTCCTCGTACAGTACGGCGGTGCTGCCGCTCGAGTCGGTTCCGAACTTCTCCGAGGGCCGCGACCGGGCCACGATCGAGGCGATCGGTCGGGCGCTCGGCTCGCGCGCCCGCCTGCTCGACGTCCATGCCGATCCGGATCACAACCGTTCGGTGTTCACGCTCGTCGGGGGCGAGGACGAGCTGGTCGACGCGCTCGTCGCCGGGGTCGAGGCTGCGCGGGAGCGGATCGACCTGCGCCGGCACGAAGGCGCACACCCGAGGATCGGCGCCGCCGATGTCGTTCCGATCGTCCCCGTCGCGCCGGGCGACCTCGGCCGGGCGCAGGTCGTCGCGCTCGAGCTCGGGCGCCGGATCGGCGAGCTCGGCCTGCCGGTCTTCCTCTACGCGCCGCCCGAGCGGGGGCCCGCCTTCTACCGGCGCGGCGGGAGTCGAAGAGCTGCAGCGCCGGCTCGACGCGCGCGAGCTCGTGCCGGACTTCGGCCCGGCGCGGCTCGACCCCTCGGCCGGCGGCGTGATCGTGGGCGCGCGGCGCCCGCTGATCGCCTTCAACGTGAACCTGCGCGGGCCCGTCGAGACCGCCCGGGAGGTCGCGGCGGCCGTTCGGGAGAAGGGCGGAGGCTTCCCGGGCGTGCGGGCGCTCGGCCTCGACCTCCCGCGCGCTGGGCTCGTGCAGGTCTCGATGAACGTCGAGGACTGGGAGGCCGCGCCGCTGCACGAGATCGTCGCCCGCATGCGCGCGGAGGCAGAGGCCCGCGGAGCCGAGGTCGCCGGCTCGGAGCTCGTGGGCCTGATCCCTGCCGGCGCGGCCGCCGCCGCGGCCGGCGCCGCGCTCGGGATCGAAGGCTTCGCAGCCTCCCGGGTGCTCGAGCTCCGGCTGGTCGGCGGCTGAGTCCTAGACGGCCGGCTCGCCGACGAGCCGGGAGGCGACGGCCGTGCCCGCCAGGCCGACGAGGGCGACCGCGAAGGCGGCGACCGCGAAGATCGGCTCTGCGCCGGCGACGGCGAAGATCGGGGCGACGAGCAGGAGCCCGGTCGCGTGGGCTCCCCGGTGGACGAACGAGATCACGCCGAGCACGCGTCCGAGCACCTCGTCGGGGATCTCCTCCTGCGCGGCGGAGTTGAGCAGCACGTACGAGAGGCTCTCGGCGGCGCCGGAGCAGACGGCGGCGGCGACGGCGAGCGGGAGGGAGGTCGCCAGCGCGAGCAGAAGATAGGCGGGGAGGTCGGCGAGCCAGGCGAGCATGCTCGCGCGGGCCTTCCGGCGCACCGGGATCCGCGCCAGAGCCGCGCCGACGGCGATCGACCCGACCGCGAAGCCGATCATCACGAGCGAGAAGCCGCCGGCGCCCTGGTGGAGGGAGCTGCGGATGAGCGTCGGGACGCCGGCGATCCAGCAGCCGGTCGTGATCGTCATCGCGACGCCGAAGGTGACGACGCCTGCGGTCAGCGCCCGCCGCGGCCGGAGCGCTGCGATCCCCTCGCGGAGGCGGGCGGCCTCCCCGTGGACGGCGCGGCTCCCGGCCGGCGCTCAGCCGCAGGATCAGGGCGGCGGAGAGGAAGAACGTCGCCGCGTCGACCGCGAAGAACGTGCTCAGCGGGATGAACGAGAGCAGGAGCGCCGCGAGCGCCCAGCCGCCGATCGAGAGGGCCTGGGCGGTCGCCTGGACGAGCGCATTCGCCTGCTGGACGTTCTCGCGGTCGACGATCTCGGGGATCGTCGCGCCGTAGGCGGGTGCGAAGTAGCTCGTCGCCGCCTCGAGCACGAAGGCCGCGGCGACGAGCCCCCAGAGCGACAGCGAGCCGGTGAGGCCGAGGACCGCGACCGGGACGAGCGTCGCGCCGCGAACGAGGTCGGCGCCGATCATCAGCTTGCGCCGGCTCCAGCGGTCGGCCGCGATCCCGCCGTGCAGGCCGAAGACGAGCGCGGGAAGGCTGTCGGCGAGCCGCACCGCGACCACCCCGAGCGGCCCGCCGAGCTGGAGCGCGACCCACATCAGCGCGATGTAGTTGAGGGCGTCGCCGAGCTCGCTGACCGAGACCGCGAGGTAGAGCGGCCGGAAGTCGCTCCGGCGCAGGAGCCCGAACGAGGGCGGGCGGGGCGGGTTCGCGAGCTCGATCTCGCGCGGGACGTCGAACACCGGGTCCGACACGCGGCGAGTGTGCCTGGTCTGGGTAACGTGAAGGGATGGCGACACGCAAGCAGCGCGCGCGCCGCGCGAAGACGTTCCGGCACGACTACGGCTTCGTCACCTACGACGAGGAGGGGAACGAGGTCGAGGTCGACCGCACCGAGCTCCGCCCCAAGAAGGAGACGCCGAGAAGGGGAAGTCGGCGGCGGCGACGTCGAAGTCGAAGGGCAAGGGACGGCCGGTCCGCGAGCCGGAGCCGCCCTCGTGGAACCGTTCGCTCCGCCGCGGCGCGATCTGGGGCGCGGCGGTGATCGCCGCCTCGGTGCTGCTCCTCCGCGGCAGCTCGCTCCCGGTCAGGATCCTGATCGGCGCCGCGTACGCCGCGATGTTCATCCCGATCACCTACTGGATGGACGGGTCGTCTACCGCCGCTACCAGCGGCGCAAGGCGCAGCCGCCTCCTTCGCGCTCGGCCCGGTCGCGCTGAGGGCCGGCGGGCGCCGTTCAGCGCCCCCACTAGACTCAGCCGCAATGCCGATCGCCGTCGAACGGGTCGTCCTGAACCGCGAATTCGGCTCGAACTGCTACGTCGTCCGCGAGGCGGAGGGCGCCGCCCGGGCTGCCGTGGTCGATCCCGGCGGCGACGCCGGGCCGCTGCTCGCCGAGCTCGAGCGGCTCGGCACGGGAGTCGGCGGGATCCTCGTCACGCACGCCGACATCGACCACGTCGCCGGGGTCGCGGAGCTCGCGGCGGCGACCGGCGCCGAGGTGTGGGCGCCCGCAGGCGAGGCCGAGGCGCTGCGCAGCGGCCGGGTGCGCGGCGGCTTCCCGGTCGCGGCTCACGAGCCCGAGCACGAGGTCGCGGGCGGCGACACGATCGTCGTCGCCGGCATCGACTTCGAGGTCGCCGCCGTTCCCGGCCACTCGATCGACCACGTCGCGTTCTGCGCCGACGGGAGCCTCTTCTCGGGCGACCTGCTGTTCGCCGGCTCGGTCGGCCGGGTCGACTTCCCGGGCGGCGACTGGGCGACGCTGCTCGAGTCGGTCCAGCGGCTGCTCGACCGCTTCGGGCCGGGCGCGACGGTCTACCCCGGGCACGGCGAGCCGACGACGCTCGGCCGGGAGCTCGACACGAACCCGTTCCTCGGCGAGCTGCGCCCGGCCGGCTGATGGCCGGGAAGTTCCAGGCGCCGCGCGGGACGCACGACATCCTGCCGGCCGAGCAGCCGCTCTGGTTCGAGACGGTGCTGCGCACGATGACCGAGGTCGCCGCCGCCTACGGCTACCGCCGGATCCAGACGCCCGGGTTCGAGGACACGGCGCTCTTCCAGCGCACCTCCGGCGCGGGCTCCGACATCGTCCAGAAGGAGATGTACACGTTCACCGACCGCAGCGACCGCTCGCTCACGCTCCGGCCCGAGGGGACGGCGCCGATTGCGCGCGCCTACGTCGAGCACGGGATGCATCGCGAGCCCCAGCCCGTGAAGCTCTACACGATCGCGCCCGATGTACCGCTACGGCGCCCCCGGCCGGGGCCGCTACCGCGAGCACTGGCAGCTTTCGGTCGAGGCGATCGGCTCGGCGGACCCGGCCGTCGACGCCGAGGTGATCCAGCTCTACTCCGAGCTCCTGCGCCGGCTCGGCGTGACCCAGTGGGAGCTGATGCTGAACTCGATCGGCGATGCCGCGCTGCCGGCCGGGGTACGTCGAGCGCCTGAACGACTGGCTCGACGCGCACCCCGAGGCGCTCGACGACGACGCGCGCGTGAAGCTCGGGACGAGCCCGTTGCAGGTGTTCGACGTCAAGAGCCCCGCCGTGCGGGCGGCGCTCGGCCGGGGCGCCGAAGATCGGCGAGTCGCTCTGCGCCGAGTGCGCCGCGCACTTCGACGCCGTCCGCAGCCACCTCGACGCGTTCGGCGTTCCCTACACCGTCGCGCCGACGCTCGTGCGCGGGCTCGACTACTACTCGCGGACGACGTTCGAGTTCGTCGGGCCCGACGAGAACGCGAACTCGACGATCTGCCGGCGGCGGCCGCTACGACGGCCTGGTCGAGCAGATCGGCGGGCCGGCGACGCCGGGGATCGGCTTCGGCGCCGGTCTCGAGCGGCTGCTGCTCGCGCTCGAGCAGGAGGGGATCGCGGCCGAGCCGGCGGGCCTCGACGTCTTCTTCGCCGTCGACGGCGCCCCCAGGGAGCAGATCCTGTCGCTGATGGCAGAGCTGAGACGCCGCGGCCTCGCCTGCGACACCGACTACGCCGGACGTTCGCTCAAGGGGCAGCTGACCCAGGCCGGGACGGACCGGCGCCCGCACGATCGTGATCGCCAGGGCCGGGGACGCGGTGGTCAGGCGCCCCGGAGCCGCCGAGCAGGTCGTTCCGCTCGCGGACCTGCCAGCTACGCTCAACCGGTGAGTGTCTGGCGCGACCTCCGCGGAAGCTCGCTTCGGCCCGAGGACGAGGGGCGCACCGTCACCGTTGCCGGCTGGGTGGCGACCCGCCGCGACCACGGCGGGCTCGTCTTCGTCGACCTTCGCGACGAGGAGGGCCTGCTCCAGGTCGTGATCAACCCCGAGCACGCGGCCGCGGCGGCGGAGACGGCCAAGGCACTGCGCAACGAGTTCGTGATCCGGACGCGCGGGCGCGTCGTCCGCCGCTCGCCTGCGACGGTCAACCCGGCCATGGCGACCGGCGAGATCGAGATGCAGGCGGACGAGCTCGAGATCCTGTCGCGCTCGACCCCGCTTCCGTTCCAGCTCGACGAGGAGGGCGTCGACGAGACGATCCGGCTCCGCTACCGCTGGCTCGACCTGCGCCGCGAGAAGATGCAGCGCAACATCCGCACCCGCGCGAAGCTCGTCTCGATCATCCGCGCCGAGATGGAGGCCGACGGCTTCGTCGACATCGAGACGCCGATCATGGGCAAGCCGACGCCCGAGGGCGCTCGCGACTTCCTCGTCCCGACTCGCCTGCAGCCGGGCCGCTTCTTCGCGCTGCCGCAGAGCCCGCAGATCTACAAGCAGCTGCTCGTGATCTCCGGCTTCGAGCGCTACTACCAGATCGCCCGCTGCTTCCGGGACGAGGACCTGCGCGCCGACCGGCTGCAGGAGATCACCCAGCTCGACGTCGAGACGGCCTTCCCCGACCGGGAGTACCTGTTCGGCCTGATCGAGCGGATCATGGCCCGCATCTGGCGCGAATGCCGCGACGTCGAGCTCGAGCTGCCGTTCCGGCGGTTGACGTGGGAGGAGGCCGACCTCCGCTACGGCTCCGACAAGCCCGACCTGCGCTTCGGGCTCGAGATCGAGGAGGCGACCGAGGTGACGCGCGGGTCGGCCTTCAAGGTGTTCGCCGACGCCCCCGCCGTGCGGTTCCTCCGCGTGCCGCGGGAGCTCTCGCGCGGCGACCTCGCGAAGCTCGAGGAGGTCGCGAAGCAGTGGGGCGCGAAGGGCCTCGCGTACCTCGTCTACGGTGCCGACGGCGAGGTGCGCTCGCCGATCGCCAAGTTCCTGGGCGAGGCCGAGCTCGAGCGGTTCCGGAGCGAGCCGGGGCACACGGTCGTCTTCGCCGCCGACCGAGCCGGCGATGGTCTCGCGCGTGCTCGGAGCGCTCCGCCTGCACCTCGGGCGCGAGCTCGAGCTGATCGACACCGGCGCGTGGCGGTTCCTCTGGGTGACCGACTTCCCGATGTTCGAGTGGGATCCCGAGCTCGAGCGCTGGGACGCGGTCCACCATCCGTTCACGCGGCCGAACGAGGAGGGCAGGGCGCTGCTCGACACGGATCCCGGCGCCGCGAAGGCGCTCGCCTACGACCTGGTCGCGAACGGGATCGAGATCGCCGGCGGCTCGTTCCGGATTCACGAGGCCGACCTCCAGGCGAAGGTCTTCGACCTGCTGCAGATCTCCCCCGAGGAGCAGCGGTCGAAGTTCGGCTTCCTGCTCGACGCGCTCGGGATGGGCGCGCCGCCGCACGGCGGGATCGCCTCGGGGATCGACCGGCTGATGATGGCCCTGCTCGACGAGCCGTTCATCCGCGAGCTGGTGGCGTTCCCGAAGAACCAGGCGGGGGTCGACCCGATGTCGGGCGCGCCGACCCCGGTCGAGCCGCAACAGCTGCAGGAGCTCGGGATCGCCGTCACGGTCGAGGAGCCGTGAGCGCGGGAGCGTAGGCATGCCCAGGCGTCGCATCTGGCGATTCGTCCTCGAGGCGCTCTTCCTCGCCGCCGTCGCCGCCGTCGCGACGGTCGCCGAGCTGCGCCCGCTCGGCGTGGTCGTCCTGATGGCCCTCGCCTGGATCGTCGTCGCGCTCTTCGAGTGCCGCCGCGTGGCTCGACGAGCCGCACTACGGCCGCGGGCTCCCGCCCCGCTTCTACGTCCCGCACGTCGCGTTGCCGCCGCCGGTGCCGGTCGAGCAGTACCGTTCCGCCTACCCGCCGTTGCGCGGGCAGGAGGACGAGCCGACGTTCGTGGCCTCACCCGCGGCGTGGTCGGTCGCGGTCGACGAGTGGCCCGTCCTCGGCCTCTCGCCGGCCGGCGAGGAGACCGCGGTCGCGCACCCCGGCGAGCCGCGGCCCGAGTTCCCGCCGGCGATCGCCGGGCCGCCCGTCGTCCCGGCGCCCGTCTGGGGCCCCGAGGTCGACGACGAGGTTGAGGAGGAGATCGAGGAGGAGCCGGTCGCCGTGGGCCTTCCCGTGGCGGCCGCAGCTGCGGGGGCAGCTGCCGAGCCGGTCGTGGTCGAGCCGCACCTGCCCGAGCCGCCGCTCGAGCTTCCCGACGTTCCGGCGGCGGTCGGAGTCGCCCGCCACCGGATCGACCCGCTCGACGCCGCGGGACGCCGCCGCTTCTGGCGGCGATCGGCCGCCGAGCTCACCGCGGCGATCGAGGTGCCCGCCCGCCCGCCCGCCGACCGCGCGCTGCCGCACTCCTCCCGTGGCCAGAGCAGGCCTGCCGGCCGATGAGGCGGCCGCTCGTCCAGCGCCAGCTCGCGCTCGCCGGAGTCGCGATCCTCGGCGTCGCGGGCTCGCTCGCCGTCACGGCGAAGCATCCCCCGCACGCAGCCTCGCTGCCGCCGGCCGTCGGCTCGTACACGGCTCTGGCCGGCTCGAGCGGCCGCCAGGCGCTCGGGCGGCCGAGCGCGTGCGGCGTCGTGATCGGCTCCGCGACGGAAGGCGTCGCGAACGCGGTCCTGCCGTGCGGGACGCGCCTCTACCTCGGCTACCGGGGTAAGCACGCCCTCGTGACGGTGATCGACCGCGGTCCGCAGGCCTCGGACGGGGAGTTCGGCCTCACCGACGCCCTCGCCCGCCGGCTCGGCCTCGTCGGGGTGAAGCGGGTCCAGTGGAGCTACGCCGGCTCGGGCTGAGCCCCGGCGCCGACTCGAGGGACGGTTCGTCTCGAGCGGGCGAACCCTTGCGTTCCGCGGCGAGCGCGCCACCGGCTAGAGTGCTCGGCCCGGAGTGCCCGACCCTGTGCGCAACGCCGCGCACCATGTAGAACCAACGCTACGTGAAAGGGAGCATGTGTCGGGAGCAGGTGGCCCCAAGCGCCTGTCGCCCGCTCGGCACCCACCTGGCTTGCCAGGTTCACACGGGCGCGGCGACGTCGGCGGGGTCGGGGCACTCCGGCTCTCGGGCCGCCCGACACCCCGTCTCGACGGGTCTCGACGACCCGGTCGCGGGCGCGAAGACCACGGCCCGCGGGGTCTCGGTCGCGGCCGGCCCGTGGATCGATTGTCACGGTCTTTTTCCAGAGACGCTTCACACGCGTCACACATCACCCCGTACGCTCGCATCCCCGTGGGTGGGTGGGGGTTCGGGATGGGACCAGCAACTGCCCCCTCGCCGCCGCCCGACCCCCGAGCGCGGCCGGCGCGGCTCCCGCGCCGCCCGGATCGGCCCGCGGGCACGGCGACCGCAGCGGGTCGCGCTCACCCCGCCCGGCCCGAAGCTACGCTGGCCGGATGACCGAGCTGTTCGGAGACTCGACCCGCGGCGGGGAGTGGGCCGCGGTGAGGCTCGAGGTCGAGGGCGAGCGCATCGTCGCGGCGGACGCCCCCGGGCTCGAGCGCGACCTCACCGGCTCGACGCTGCTCGAGGCGGCCGCCGTCGGCGGCGAGACGCTCGCAGTCGATGCCCTCGCAAACGCGCTCGGGCCGGCGATCCGCGCCCGCCCCGACGCTGCCCGGACGGCGGTTGCGATGAGCGGCGGCGTCGACAGCGCCGTCGCCCTCCTCGCCGCCGGCGCTGCGGCGGTCGGGGTGACGCTTCGGCTCTGGGTCGACCCCGCCGCCCCCGCCGGCGAGCGCGCGTGCTGCTCCCCGGCCGCGGTGATCGCCGCCCGCGAGACCTGCCACAGGCTGGGGCTGCCCCATGTCACCCTCGACCTGCGAGAGGAGTTCCGCCGCCGGGTCGTCGATCCGTTCACCCGGGCCTACGCGCGCGGGGAGACGCCGAACCCCTGCGTCCGCTGCAACGGCGCCTTCCGCTTCGACGAGCTGCTGCAGTTCGCCAGCCGAATCGGCGCCGCCCGACTTGCGACGGGCCACTACGCCCGCATCGTCGAGCGCGACGGCGCGCTGGCGATCGCCCGCGCCGCCGACCTGACGAAGGATCAGAGCTACATGCTCGCGACCGTCGACCCGACCGGCCTCGACCGGCTCTGGTTTCCGCTCGGGGAGCAGACGAAGACGGAGACCCGCGCGCAGGCGGCGGCCGCCGGGCTCGCGGCGGCGCGCGTCGCGGAGAGCCAGGAGGCCTGCTTCCTCGGCGGAGACGACTACCGCGCCTTTCTCGGCCGCCGGGGCCTCGCGGCGAGCGCCGGGCCGCTCGTCGACGAGGCCGGCAGCCGGGTCGGCAGCCACGACGGCTACTGGCGCTTCACCCCCGGCCAGCGGCGGGGCCTCGGCGTGGCGGCGCCCGAGCCCCTGTACGCCCTGACGACGATCCCGAGCACGAACACAGTCGTCGTCGGCCCGTGGGCCGCCCTCGCCCGCCAGCGCGTCTCCGTCCGGGGGCGCCTGGACACGGCGGAGGCTCGCGTCGAGGCGAAGCTCCGCTACCGCTCGCCCGCGATCGCCGCCACCGTCACGCCGGCACCGGGCGGATTCGAGCTGGCGCTCGACGAGCCGGCATACGGCGTCGCGCCCGGCCAGACGGCCGTCCTCTACGACGCCGACACCGTCGTCGGAGCCGGACTGATCGTCGCAGCCGCCGCGGCCGAGTAACATCGTCCGGATGCCGGTCGCCTTCTCCTCGAGCGAAGCCGTCGACTACCTGCTCGCGTTCTTCCTGCTCGTGGTCGGGCTCGGCCTCGGCTGGGCGCTCTTCGAGCTCGCCTCGGCGTTCGGGCGCCTGGCGTCCTTCATCCGCAGCTCCGAGCGCGAGGTGATGCCGGTGATCAACAAGGTGGGGGGCTCCGTCGACCGGGTGAACGCCCAGCTCGACAAGCTCGACCAGGCGACCGACAGCGCCGTCGACGCCGTCGGGGCGGTCGACGAGGTCGTCCGGGCGCTCAGCTTCTCCGTCACCCGCCCGATCGAGCGGATCGTCGGGCTCTCGACCGGGCTCTCGCACGGCTTCGCGACCCTGCGCACGAAGCGCAGCTGGCGCGGCGCGGTGCAGAGCGCGAAGGAGGCCTCCGCGCGCCGGCAGGCCGAGTTCGAGCAGGAGCTCCGCCGCCACGGCGCCGGCGGCTGACAGAGCCCCGGCCGTCCCTACACTGTCTCGCGATGCGCACGACCGCTGAGCTGCGGGAGGGATTCCAGCGCTTCTACGAGGAGCGCGGCCATCTGCGCGTGCCCTCGCACTCGCTGATCCCGCCGGCCGACGACCCCTCGACGCTCTTCATCGTCGCCGGCATGCAGCCCTTCAAGCCGTTCTTCCTCCGCACGAAGGAGCCGCCGGCCCCACGCGCGGTCAGCGTCCAGAAATGCCTCCGCGCCGGCGGGAAGGACACCGACCTCGAGGACGTCGGGCGCACCGACCGGCACAACTCGTTCTTCGAGATGATGGGCAACTTCTCGTTCGGCGACTACTTCAAGGACGAGGCGGTCGACTTCGCCTGGGAGTTCGTCACGGAGCGCCTGAAGCTCGATCCCGAACGGCTCTGGGTCACCGTGCACGAGGGCAACCCGGTGCTCGGGCTCGACGAGGACACCGTCGCGATCGAGGCGTGGAAGCGCGTCGGCGTCCCGACCGACCGGATCGTGAGGCTCGGCGACGACAACTTCTGGAAGGCGGCGGAGACCGGTCCGTGCGGGCCGTGCTCGGAGATCTTCTTCGACCGCGGCGAGGAGCACGGCTGCGGCCAGCCGGGCTGCCTGCCCGGGCACTGCGATCGCTACTACGAGTTCTACAACCTCGTCTTCATGCAGTACGACCTCCGGCCCGGCAACGAGCTCGTGCCGCTGCCCGCCCAGAACGTCGACACGGGCATGGGCGTGGAGCGCACCGCATGCGTGGTGCAGGGCGTCGCCTCGAACTACGACACCGACGGCTTCCGGATCATCATGGACTGGCTCGAGGCGCACACGACCGTCGGCTACCACGACAGCGACGCCTCGCAGAAGGCCTACCGGGTGCTCGCCGACCACGGGCGCGCGGTCACGTTCCTGATCGCCGACGGCGTCACGCCCTCCAACGAGGGACGGGGCTACATCTGCAGGCGCCTGCTCCGGCGGGCGATCCAGCACGGCCAGCGCGTCGGCCTCGACGGCGTCTACCGGCTCCCGTCGGTCGTGATCGAGCAGATGGGCGGCGCCTACCCCGAGCTCAGGGAGCACGCCGCCGAGATCGAGCGGGTCGTGCGGCTCGAGGAGGACCGGTTCCGCGAGACGCTCGCCCGGGGCCTGAAGGAGTTCGAGGAGCTGGCGGGCGGGGATGCGATCTCCGGCGAGGAGGCGTTCACGCTCGCCGCCACGTACGGCTTCCCGATCGAGCTGACCCAGGAGCTCGCGGAGGAGCGCGGCCAGGCCGTCGACGTCGACCGCTTCCGCGAGTTGATGGAAGGGCACCGCGAGATCTCGCGCGCCGGCGGTGAGAGCTCGGCCGAGCAGCTCGCGGCGCAGATCGTCGGCGCCGGCTTCCCGGCCGTCGAGTTCGTCGGCTACGAGAAGACCGACGTGCTGACCTCGGTCGTCGCCGTCGGCCCCCTGGAAGGGACGCGCCAGCTCGTGAAGCTCGAGCAGTCGCCGTTCTACGCCGCGAGCGGGGGGCAGGTGAGCGACTCCGGCTTCGTCGAGCTCGAGGGCGAGGGGCGGAAGCTCGAGGTTGCCGCCGTGCTCAAGCTCGGCGACGACCAGGTGCTGGCGGTCGAGACCGGGGGAGAGCCGCTTCTCGCAGCGGGCGCCCGTGTCCGGGCGGTCGTCGACTGGTCGGCGCGGTTCCCGACGATGGCGAACCACACCGCGACCCACCTCCTGCACGCGGCGCTGCGCGAGGTGCTCGGCGACCACGTCAAGCAGGCCGGCTCGGCCGTGCGGCCCGACAAGCTCCGCTTCGACTTCAGCCACGCGCAGCCGCTCAGCCCCGGCGAGCGGGAGCAGGTCGAGCGGCTCGTCAACGAGAAGGTCTTCGAGGCGATCCCGGTACGGACGTTCGTCACCCCGATCGACGAGGCGCGGAAGCTCGGCGCGATGATGCTGTTCGGCGAGAAGTACGGGAGCGAGGTTCGGGTCGTCGAGATCGACGGCTTCTCCCGCGAGCTCTGCGGCGGCACGCATGTTCGCTCGACCGCCGAGATCGGGCCGTTCGTGATCGTCTCGGAGGGCTCGGTCGGGTCCGGCGCCCGCCGGATCGAGGCCGTCACCGCAGGCGAGGCCTGGGCGGTCCTGCACGGCCGCTCGCGGGAGCTCGACGACGTCCGCTCCGAGCTCGAGCAGGCGCGGCGCGAGGCGAAGCGCAAGCCGCGCGCCGAGGAGGCCCGCGCCGAGATCGCACCCGAGCTCGAGGTGGTGAACGGCGTCAACGTGATCGTGCAGTGGGTCGAGGGGCTCGACGCGGACGCGCTGCTCGACCTCTCCGACCGGTTCAAGCAGCGGAGCGCCCCGGCGGCGGTCGTGCTCGGCTCGCGCGAGGACGGCACCGCGCACCTGGTCGCGAACTTCGACGAGAGCGTCGCGGCGCGCGTCTCGGCGGGAGACGTCGTGAAGGAGATAGCGCCGCTCGTCGGCGGCGGCGGCGGCGGCCGGCCGACGATGGCCCGGGCGGGCGGCAAGCAGCCGGACAGGCTGCCTGAGGCCGTCGCCCGCGCCCGTGAGCTGATCTCCGCCGCGCTGCGGTGAAGGTGCTCGCGCTGGACTACGGCTCCGCCCGGACCGGGATCGCGGTCTCCGACCCGTCGGGGACGATCGCGCGCCCGCTCGGCGTCGCCGCGCGGGTCCGGACGCCCACCGGGTTCGCCCGCCTGCTGGCGGCGATTCGCGCCGAGGAGCCCGACCGGCTCGTCGTCGGCCTCCCGCTCACGCTCCGCGGCGAGCACGGGGAGCAGGCGCGCGAGACGATGACCTTCGTCGAGGAGCTTCGCGCCGCGGTCGAGATCCCGGTCGAGACCTACGACGAGCGGTTCACCTCCGCGCTCGCCGGCGGTGACGACGCCCGGGCCGCCGCCTACATCCTCACGAGCTACCTCGAATGGCTCGGGGCCCCGAGCTGAGCCGTACGGTCAGGCGGCGGCGGATCGTCGCCGTCGTGATCTTCACGATCGCCATCGGGATCGCCGTCGGGGTGTCGCTCGCGGCCGTCCGGCGCCATCCCGCGCCGGTGGCGGCGCCGCCACCGCCGCCCCCGAAGCCGTTCCGGATCGTCTTCCCGGAGGGGTTCACCCGGGCCCAGATGGCCGTCCGGGTTCGCGACGTCGCCCGGATCGCCGAGCACGAGAGCCACAAGCGCGTCCGGCTGAGCGAAGCCGCCTACCTCGCCGCCTCCCGGAACGCCGTGGTGCCGTGCTTGGGCAAGACGCGCTGGCACGACCTCGAGGGCTTCCTCTTCCCCGCCACCTACGACTTCCTCGCGGCGACGACCGCGAAACAGCTCGTCCACTCCCAGATCCAGGCGTTCTGCCGCAACTGGCGCAAGCTGGGACTTGCCTACGCGAGCTCGAAGAACCTGACGCCCTACGACGTGGTCAAGATCGGCTCGATGATCGAGCGGGAGGCGGCGGTCCCGGCCGAGCGCCCGCTCGTCGCCGCCGTGATCTACAACCGGCTGCACGACCGGATGCAGCTCGGAATCGACGCGACGCTCCGCTACGGCCTGCACATCCCGCCGACCCAGTCGATCACCGAGTCGGAGCTCCAGAGCGGCAACCCCTACAACACCCGCAGGTTCTTCGGGCTGCCGCCGACGCCGATCGCGAACCCGGGGCTCGCCGCGCTCGAGGCCGCCGCCCACCCGGCCCGCGTCGACTACCTCTACTTCGTGCGCAAGCCGGACCACCTGCACGACTTCTTCACCGCGAGCGCCACTGCGTTCGACCAGTACCTCGCGACCCACGGCTACAAGTGACGACGCATGTCGCCCTGCTCGGGCACCCGGTCGCGCACTCGCTCTCACCGCGGATGCAGAACGCGGCGTTCGCCGCCGCGCGACTCGACTGGCACTACTCCGGCTTCGACGTCGAGGACCCGCTCGCCGCCGTCGCGGCGCTCCGCACGCTCGGGTTCGCCGGGACGAACGTCACGATCCCGTACAAGCACGCCGTGGTCGCCTCCTGCGACGAGGCCGACGGCGAGGCCGTGAACACGCTCGTCTTCAGGGACGGCCGCGTGCTCGGCTTCAACACCGACCGGGAGATCCTGGCCGGGATCGAGTCGACTCGCGCCTGCCTGATCGGCGCCGGCGGGGCAGCGGCGACGCTTGCTCCGGCGCTTCCCGCCGACACGCTCGTCTTCAGCCGCAGCGGCGCCTGGCCGCCCGACGCGACCGGCTGCGACCTGATCGTGAACGCGACCCCGGTGCGCGACGAGCTCCTCGTCACGCCGCGGGCAGGCCAGACGGTCGTCGACCTCGCCTACGCAGGCGGCAGCGAGACGGCCCTCGTGGCCGCCGCCCGCGCCGCGGGCTGCGAGGTCGTCGACGGGCTCGAGGCGCTCGTCCGCCAGGGGGCGAAGAGCTTCGAGCTCTGGACGGGGCTGCCGGCGCCGGTCGAGGTCATGCGCGACGCCGTTCGGGCAGGGCCGTAGTCTCTACGACGATGACGCTCCGCCTCGCCACCGCAGGGGAGTCGCACGGGCCGGCGCTCGTCGCGATCCTGACCGGCCTTCCGGCCGGCCTCGTCCTCGACCGCGAGGCGATCGACGCCGACCTGGGACGCCGCCAGCAGGGCTACGGCCGCTCCCCGCGGCAGCAGATCGAGCAGGACCGGGTCGAGGTGCTCGCCGGCCTCCGGCACGGCCGCACGCTCGGCACGCCCCTCGCGCTCGTCGTCCGGAACGTCGACCACAAGAACTGGACCTGGGGGATGAGCCCCTGGCCGCCGGAGGGCGAGCCCGCCGGGAAGGGGACGAGAGCCGTCACCTTGCCCCGGCCCGGGCACGCGGACCTGCCGGGGGTGCTCAAGTACGGGCTCGACGACGTCCGCGACGCGCTCGAGCGGGCCTCCGCGCGGCACACCGCGGTCCACGTCGCCGCCGGGGCGGTCGCGAAGGCGCTGCTCGGCCGGATCGGGATCCGCGTCGAGGGCTCGACCGTCGACGAGGAGGCCCTGCAGGCGCGCATCGACGCCGCCCGGGCCGAGCGCGACACCGTCGGCGGGATCGTCGAGGTCCGCGCGCAGGGCGTCCCGCCCGGGCTCGGCTCCTACGCCGCGAAGGAGGACCGCCTCGACGCGCGCCTCGCGGCCGCCGTGATGGGGATCCAGGCGGTGAAGGGCGTCGAGATCGGCGAGGGGTTCGCGCTCGCGGCCAGGCTCGGCTCGGAGGCGCACGACGAGATCGGCGTCGACCGCCGCCGCAACACGAACCACGCGGGCGGGATCGAGGCCGGCGTCTCGAACGGCGAGGAGGTCGTCGTGCGCGCCGCGATGAAGCCGCTGCCGACGCTGATGAAGCCGCTCGGCTCGGTCGACCTCGCAACCGGCGAGGCGGGGCAGGCGCTCGTCGAGCGCTCCGACGTTGCCGCGGTCGAGGCCCTCGCGGTCGTCGCCGAGGCCGCGGTCGCGTGGGAGCTCGCCCGGACCGCCCACGAGAAGTTCGGCGGCGACACGGTCGGGGACTTCGTCGCGGCCCACGGCGCGTATCTCCAGCGCATCGACTGGCCGGCCGCCTGACCGGGCTCGACGTGCCGGGGACGAGCGCCCACGAGCGGCCGGCGAACGCACTCGGGCGTCACCTGGCGCTCGTCGGCTTCATGGGCGCGGGGAAGACCACGTTCGGGCGGGACGCCGCCGCCCGGCTCGGAAGGCCGTTCGTCGACGTCGACCGTGCGATCGAGGAACGCGGCGGCAGGTCGATCGCGGAGCTCTTCGCCGAGCGGGGCGAGAGCGGCTTCCGGCAGATCGAGGAGCAGGCCGTGCACGCCGCGCTCGCCTCCCGCGAGCCGGCCGTCCTCTCCCTGGGCGGGGGCGCCGTCACGAGCGCGGGGACGCGCGCGGCGCTCGGGTCGGCATTCGTCGTCCTGCTCGACGTCGACGTCGACTCCGCGTGGAGCAGGGTCAGGCACTCGCGCCGCCCGCTCGCCCGCGACGAGTCCGAGTTCCGCCGCCTCTACGAGGCCCGCGAGCCGCTCTACCGCGAGGTCGCCGACGCGGTCGCTGCGGACGCCGCCGGGATCGTCCTCGGCGCCGCCGGCGTCCGGCACGAGCGCGGCGGCCTCGATCGCCTCGGCGAGCTCGTTCCCGGGGACGGCCCCGTCGCGCTCGTCGCGGACATGATCGTGATGGGCATCCACGGCGCCCGCGCCCAGGAGGCGCTCGGCGAGCGGCTTGCCAGCGTCCACGAGGTGCCGGCGGGCGAGGAGGCGAAGACGGTCGGCGTCGTCAAGCGGCTCTGGAGCGAGCTGCGGCTCGACCGGGCCGGTACGGTTCTCGCCCTCGGCGGCGGCTGCACGACCGACGTGGCCGGATTCGCCGCCGCGACCTACCTCCGGGGCGTTCCCTGGGTCGCGGTGCCGACGACGCTCGTCGGCCAGGTCGACGCGGGGATCGGCGGCAAGACCGGCATCGACATCCCGGAGGGGAAGAACCTCGTCGGCTGCTTCCACTGGCCCCGACAGGTCGTTCTCGACGAGTCGCTGCTCGCGACGCTGCCGGAGCGTGAGCGGCGGCAGGGGACGGCCGAGCTCGTGAAGACCCGCCTGCTCGCCGGCCGCGACCTCGACGTCCGCACCGCCGCCGCCTACAAGGCGGCGATCTGCCTGCAGGACCCGCACGACCGGGGGCCCCGCCGCTGGCTCAACCTCGGCCATACCTTCGCCCACGCGCTCGAGGCGGCTGCCGACTTCGACCTTCCTCACGGCGAGGCGGTCGCGCTCGGCCTGCTCGCCGCGCTCCGGCTCTCGGGTCGCGACACCGCCCCCGTCGAGCGCGAGCTCGCGCCTCGCCCGGTCGCGGTCGACCCCGAACGGGCCTGGCAGGCCCTGCTGCGGGACAAGAAGCGCACCGGCGCGGAGATCAACCTCGTGCTGCTCGGCGCCGACGGCCCCTATGTCGAGGCACGCTCGGCGGACGAGGTGCGGCGGGAGCTCGAGCGGCTGATCGCGTAGATTCAACCCCGTGCAGGTCCTGGTGCTGAACGGCGTCAACCTCGACATGCTCGCCCGGCGCGACCCGGCGACGTACGGCGGGCTGTCGCTGAACGAGCTCGAGACGCAGATCTACGGCTGGGCGCAGGAGCTCGGGCTCAGCGTACGCTGCCGCCAGTCGAACAGCGAGGGGGAGTACGTCGGCTGGATCCACGACGCCTACGGCGACGCGGGCGGGCTGATCGTCAACCCGGGCGCCTGGTCGCACTACAGCTACGCGATCCACGACGCGCTCGACATCCTCGAGGTGCCCATCGTCGAGGTGCACCTCTCGAACATCCACGAGCGCGAGGAGTGGCGGCGCCACTCCGTGATCGCCGACCTCGTCGCCCACCGCGTGATCGGCAAGGGCCCGGCCGGCTACCGCGAGGCGCTCGCGTTCCTGGCGGACCAGGCATGACCAGGCTCGACCGGCTCCGCGAACGCCTCGACCAGCGCCTGCTCGTCACGAGCCTCGTGAACATCCGCTACCTGACCGGGTTCGAGACCTCGAACGCGGCGCTGCTCGTCGACCCGAAGGGCCGCGTGCAGCTCTTCACCGACTTCCGCTACATCGAGACGGCGGAGGAGGTGCCCGAGGTCGAGGCGGTGCTGACGAAGCGCTCGCTGATGGCCGACCTCTCCGGACGGCTGCGGGGGAAGATCGCCTTCGAGGCGGATGTGCTCCCGTACTCGCAGGTCGAGGCGCTCCGCTCCGGTCGGCTCGAGCCCGTGCCCGTGACCGGGATCGTCGAGGCGCTGCGGGCGGTCAAGGAGGAGGACGAGGTCGGGCGGATCCGGCGCGCCGCCCTCGCCGCCGAGCGCGCCTTCGAGGCGCTCACGGCGGAGACCTGGGTCGGCCACAGCGAACGGGAGCTCGCCTGGCGGCTCCGCCAGCTGATGCATGCCCACGGCGTCGACCAGCTCGGGTTCGACACAGCGATCACGACCGGGCTGAACGGCTCGAAGCCGCATGCCGAGCCGGGCGACTCGATCGTCGAGGCGAACACGCTCGTCACCGCCGACTGGGGCGCCCGCCTCGACGGGTACTGCTCGGACTGCACGCGCACGGTCGCGACGGGCGACCTCCCGAAGGAGCTGCGCCGCATCTACGACGTCTGCCTCGAGGCCCAGCTCGCCGCGGTGCAGGGGATCCGGCCCGGGATGACCGGCGTCGAGGCCGACGCGCTCGCCCGCCGGGTGATCGCCGAGGCGGGCTACGGCGAGAGCTTCGGTCACGGGCTCGGCCACGGGGTCGGGATGCTGATCCACGAGGCGCCCCGCCTCTCGCCCGAGTCGACCGACACCCTCGAGGCCGGCCACGTGATCACGATCGAGCCCGGCATCTATCTCCCCGGCCTCGGCGGCGTGCGGATCGAGGATCTGGCGGTCGTCCGCGAGGGCGGCGTCGAGCTCCTGACGACGTTCCCGAAGGACCTGATCTCGGTCGGCTGAACGGCGCCCGACTTCGCCACCGTCCACTCGTTCGGGTCGGCGATCTCCGAAGGAGCGGGTCGTCCCGGTGGGTTGGGAACGGCGGCGGACACCCCGGCGGAGCTAGACTGCCGCGCCGATGGCCGAGGTCGTGTCGACGAACCAGTTCAAGAACGGGATGCACATCGAGCTCGACGGGCAGACGTGGCGGATCGTCGAGTTCCAGCATGTCAAGCCCGGCAAGGGCGGCGCCTTCGTGCGCACCAAGCTGAAGGCGTACGACTCGGGCGCCGTCGTCGACCGCACCTTCCGGGCCGGCGAGAAGTTCGAGCGGGTCCGCACCGAGACGAAGAACATGCAGTACCTCTACGACTCGGGCGACGAGGTCGTGTTCATGGACGAGGAGAACTACGAGCAGCTCACGCTCCCGCGCTCGGCGGTCGAGGACGCGCTGCCGTTCATGCAGCCCTCGTCGAGCGTCCAGGTGATGTTCGTCGGCGAGCGGCCGTCCGGGGTCGACCTGCCCGCCTCCGTCGTGCTCGAGGTCACCGACACCGAGCCCGGCGTGAAGGGCGACACGGTCTCGAACGTGACCAAGCCGGCGACGCTCGAGACCGGCGGGGTCGTCCAGGTGCCGCTGTTCGTCAACGTCGGCGACAAGATCAAGGTCGACCCCCGCGAGAAGCGCTACATCAGCCGAGCCTGAGCCGCCGCCGGCCGCGCGGGGGAGCGGCGGCGCCCCGCCTCGCCGGCCGGGGCGCGACTCGGCCGGGGAGTCGCGCCGCGGGCGCGCTAGTGTCCGCGGCTGATGCCACGGCTCGTCGACACCTCGATTCGCGTGCTCTCGCAGGAGCCGCTCGCCGCCGCGATGCCGACCGCGGAGCTGCTGCGGCTCGCCGAGATCCTCGACGCTGCCGGCTTCGCCTACCTCGAGGTCTCGGGCGGCGGCAGCTTCGACAGCGCGGTGCGCCGGGGGGTCGAGAGCCCCTGGGAACGGATCCGGGCGCTCAAGGCGCGGACGACGACCCCGCTCGCGCTCGCGGTCCGCGGCCGGTTCCTCGTCGGCTCCCGTCCGCTGAGCGACGATCTCGTCCGCCGCTTCATGGCGAGCGCGGCCGAGAGCGGGATCGACGTCTTCCGCCTCCACGACCCGCTGAACGACGCCGGCAACCTGCGGCAGGCCGCCGAGGCGGTGATCGCAGCCGGACGCGAGTTCGACGCGGGCCTCCTCTACGGCAGCAGCAGGCACGAGTCGCTCGTCGAGACCGCGAAGCGGCTGCCCGAGATCGGCGCCTCGCGGATCCTGCTCGACGATCCGGTCGGGCTGCTGCAGCCGCACCGCGCGGGCGAGCTCGTGGCCGAGCTGCGCGAGGTCTCGGGCCTGCCGGTCGGGCTCTACTGCCAGGGGGCGGGCCGGAACGGGCTCGCGCTCGCCCTCGAGGCGGCTCGAGCCGGCGCCGACCTGATCGGCTGCGCCGTGTACCCGGTCGCGCTCGCGACGCATCGAATCTCGGCGGAGTCGCTCGCGCAGGCGCTCACGGGGATCGGGCACGACCCCGGAATCGACGTCGAGGCGGTCTGGAACGCTGCCGACCTCGTCGACGAGCGGATCGGCGACATGCCGGTCACGCCGCTCCTGCCGCGGATCTCGGTGCGGGCGGCCCGCCGCAAGCTGCCCGTCGGGCTCGTCTCGGTGACCGACGCCCACCTGCGCGCGCTCGGCCAGGGCGACCGGCTCGACGAGGTGCTCGACGAGGTCGAGCGCGTGCGGCTCGAGGTCGGCTCGCCGCCGCTCGCGGCGCCGATCGGCGGCATCGTCTCCGACCAGGCGCTCCTCAACGTCCTCGGCGCGAATCGCTACGCGACGATCGTCGACGAGCTTCGCGACCTCGTCCTCGGCCGCTTCGGCCGGACGCCTGGACCGATCGATCCCGCGCTCGCACGCGCCGTCGAGCTGCTCGGCGCCGAGCCGGCACCGCCCACCGCCGACATCGAGGCCCTCCGTGAGCAGGCGAAGGGCCTCGCCGCGAGCGAGGAGGAGCTGCTCCTGCTCGCGCTCTTCGGCGCGGACGCCGAGTCGCTCTTCCAGTCGATCCGCCAGCGCGCCGGCGGCGAGGAGCTCCACGCCGAGCCCGGCGTGCGCGACCGCGAGGAGCGGATCCGGGCGGTCGTCCGGATCGTGCAGGAGACCGGCATCGGCGAGATCACCGTCGAGGAGGACGGCGTTCGGGTCAGCGTGCGGCGCACCGTCGACGCGCCCGTCGCCGTCGCCCGCGCGGCCGAGCCCGAGGACCTCGACGTGCCGGTCCTCGAACGCCCCCCGGACGGGCTCGTCGAGATCGTCAGCCCGATGGTCGGCACCTTCTACCGCAGCGCGAAGCCGGGAGCGGCTCCCTTCGTCGAGGAGGGCGATCCCGTCGGGCCGGGCGAGGTGCTGTGCATCCTCGAGGCGATGAAGCTGATGAACGAGGTGAAGGCGGAGATCGAGGCGATCGTCCGCAGGATCCATGTCGCCGACGCGCAGCCCGTCGAGTACGGCCAGCTGCTGTTCGAGCTCGAGCCGCTGAACGGCCGCCCGGTCGGGATCTGAGCCATGTTCGGGCGGGTGCTGGTCGCCAATCGCGGTGAGATCGCCGTCCGCGTGATCCGGGCGCTGCACGAGCTCGGCAGCGAGGCGGTCGCCGTGTACTCGACCGCCGACGCCGGAGCCGCCCACGTGCGGCTCGCCGACGACGCCGTCTGCATCGGGCCGCCGCCGGCCGCCGAGAGCTACCTGAAGATCCCGTCGATCGTCGCCGCTGCGGTCACGTCCGGCTGCGAGGCGGTCCATCCCGGCTACGGCTTCCTCTCCGAGAACCCCGCGTTCGTCGAGGCCTGCATCGACAACGAGCTGGTCTTCGTCGGGCCGCCGGCGGCGGTGATGCGGAGGATGGGCGACAAGATCGCCGCCCGCGCCGCCATGCGCGACGCCGACGTTCCGACGGTGCCGGGGACCGAAGGCGCCACCTCGATCGACGAGGCGCGAGCGGCTGCAGCCGAGATCGGCTTCCCGGTGATGCTCAAGGCGGCGGCGGGCGGCGGCGGCAAGGGGATGCGCCTCGTCGAGTCCGACGACGAGCTCGACGACGCCTTCGCCGCCGCGGCGGCGGAGGCGGCGGCTGCGTTCGGCGACCCGACGATGTACGTCGAGAAGGTGCTGAGCCCGGCCCGCCATGTCGAGATCCAGGTGCTCTGCGACGCCTACGGCAACGTGCTCACGCTCGGCGAGCGCGAGTGCTCGATCCAGCGGCGCCACCAGAAGCTGATCGAGGAGGCGCCTTCGCCGGCGCTCGGCCCCGAGCTGCGCGAGGCGATGGAGGCGGCCGCGGAGCGGGCCTGCCGGGCGGTCGGCTACGTCAATGCCGGCACGTTCGAGTTCCTGCTCGGCCCCGACGGGGCGTTCTCGTTCATCGAGCTGAACGCGCGCCTCCAGGTCGAGCATCCCGTGACCGAGATGTGCACCGGCATCGACATCGTCCGCCACCAGTTCGAGATCGCCGCCGGCGAGCGGCTCGGCGCGAGCGGTCGGGCGCCGCGGCGCGGGCACTCGATCGAGATCCGGCTGAACGCCGAGGACCCGGCCCGCGGGTTCATGCCCGCGCCGGGAACGCTGACCCGGTTTCGCGCTCCGCTCGGGCCCGGCGTTCGGATCGACACGTTCGTCGAGGACGGCACGTCGATCCCCCCGTTCTACGACTCGATGGTCGCGAAGCTGATCGTCTGGGACACGGATCGACCGGCTGCGATCGCGCGCGCCGAGCGGGCGCTCGCCGAGCTGGACGTCGAGGGGGTGCCGACGACGCGCGAGCTCGCGCTTTCGATCCTGGGCAGCGAGCCGTTCCGGAGCGGCGAGTACTCGACCTCGACGCTCGCCGAGCTGCACATGGTGGCGCTGTGACGCTCGTGATCGCCGGGCAGGCGGGGGCGATCACGGTGCCGGGCTCGGTGCTCGTCGGGATCGCCGTGCGTGCGGCCGAACGCGTCGACGGGATCGCCGTGCGGCGCCGGCGGACGGTCGACCTCGACGAGGGCGTCGTCCGCCTCGCGGTCGAAGCCCGGCGCGGGCTGCCGCTGGTCGAGCTCGCCGAGCGGGCGCAGGAGGAGGTCGCCTCGGCGCTGCAGCAGATGTGCGGCATCGAGGCGCGGGTCGAGATCGCGATCGGCGAGCTGGCGTGACCGGGCGCCGTCAGGCCCGCCGCCAGGCGCTGCTGCTCGTCTACCAGTGGGATCTCTCGGGGAACGAGGTCGGCTCGCAGTACGGCGGGGAGATCGACCCGTGGGCGCGCGAGCTCGCCGAGGAGACGGTCGCGGACGCGGTCGAGCTCGACGGGCGGATCACCGCCGCGGCCGAGGACTGGACGGCCGACCGCCTCGGCGTCGTCGAGCGCAGCGCGCTGCGGGTCGCGATCCACGAGCTCGACCTGGGGGAGGTCCCGCCCGAGGTCGCGATCAACGAGGCGGTTGCCTTCACGAAGCGCTACGCGTCCGACGAGGGCGCGAGACTGGTGAACGGCATTCTGGGACGCATTCAGCGGGAGGAGGCGATGAGCGGATGACGGCGGCAGACGAGTCCCTCGCGAAGGCCGAGGATCTGCTCGCGCGCCTCGAGCTGGCGCGGGCGAGGCTCGAGGCGACCGAGGATCCCGAGGAGGCGATCGAGGTGCTCCAGGAGCTCGCCGAGCTCGCGAAGCAGATCGAGGCAGAGCTCCAGCACGCGCGGCAGGCGGCGGAGGCCGATGCCGCGGACGCCTGACGAGCTGCGCGGGCTGGTCGAGGCGTACCTGGCGGAGCTGCCGCTGACGCCCGCTCTCGGGACGCTCGCCGCCCCGGTCCGCCACGCCCTGGGCGGGAAGCGTGTCCGGCCGGTGCTCGCACTCGCGGCCGGCGAGGCCGTCGGCGGCCCGGTCGAGCAGGTCATGCCGGCCGCCGCCGCCGTCGAGCTCGTGCACTCGTTCTCGCTCGTCCACGACGACCTGCCCGCGCTCGACGACGACGCCGAGCGGCGGGGACGGCCGAGCGTCTGGGCCGCCTACGGCGAGGCGACCGCGATCCTGGCCGGGGACGCGCTCGTGGCCGAGGCGTTCAGGCTCGCGCTGGACTGCGGGACGGAGGTCGCGCGCGAGCTCGTCGAGGCGACCCTCGCGATGATCGGCGGCCAGCAGCAGGACCTCGAAGGCGGTCACGACCTGGCCGAGCTCCACCGCCTGAAGACCGGCGCGCTCTTCTCCGCGGCGGTCATGTGCGGCGTTCGGGCCGCGGGGCTCCCCGACCGGGCGCACGCTCCGTGGCGCGCGTTCGCGGGCGAGCTGGGGCTGCTCTTCCAGGTCGTCGACGACATCCTCGACGGCGACGGGTACGTGAGCGAGATCGGGAGCGAGGGCGCCCGCCGGCTCGCCGACGAGGCGGCGGGCCGGGCCCGTTCGAGGCTCGCCGAGATCGCCGGCGCCGACACGTCCGTGCTCGAGGCGATCGTCGCCGCCCTCGCCGCACGCACGTCGTGAGCCGCAAGCGCCTCGATCTCCTGCTCGTCGAGCGAGGGCTCGCCGAGAGCCGCGCCCAGGCGCAGGCGCTACGTGATGGCGGGCCTCGTGCCGGGGCACTCCAAGCCGGGCGAGCAGGTGGACGAGTCGGCTCCGCTCGAGCTCGAGCGGCCGCCCCCGTACGTCTCGCGCGCAGGCCGGAAGCTCGCGCACGCGCTGGACGCGTTCGGGATCGACCCGGCCGGGCTGGACTGCCTCGACCTCGGCGCCTCCACCGGCGGGTTCACCGACGTGCTGCTCCAGCGGGGCGCGGCACGGGTGATCGCGCTCGACGTCGGCCATGGTCAGCTGCATCCGCGGATCCGAAACGACCCGCGCGTCGTCGTGCTGGAGCGGACGAACGCCCGCTCGCTCACCGAGCTCCCCTTCGCGCCCGGGCTCCTGACCTGCGACGTGTCGTTCATCTCCGTGCGGACGGCGCTGCCGCCCGCACTGCGCCTCGCCGCGCCGGGCTGGCGCGCGCTCGTCCTCGTCAAGCCGCAATTCGAGGCGGGCCGTGCCGACGTGCCGAAAGGCGTCGTCCGTGACCCGGACGTGCGCCGCCGCGTCGTCCGCGAGGTGGCCGAGGCCGCCCGCGGCTGGGAGGCCCGGGTCGCCGGAGTCGTAGACTCGGGGCTGCCGGGCCCGAAGGGAAACCACGAATTCGTCCTCCACCTCGTCCACGAAGCACGGCCGGAGCTCCCACCGGAGCTGGACGCCTGGATCGCTGATGCGGTCGGTTGAGCGGGCGACCCTGGTCACGCACGGCGTGACCAGGAACGTCGACGAGGCGGTCTCCCGGCTGCGCGCCGTCGCCGCGGCCGCCGGGGTCGAGCTCCTCTTCGACGGCGAAGGGGCCGCCGGGGACGGCGCTCCGGACATCGCGGTCGCGCTCGGCGGCGACGGGACGATGCTCCGCGCGCTGGCGAGGTTCCTCGGCAGCGACGTGCCGGTGATCGGGGCCAACTTCGGCCGGGTCGGCTTCCTGACGGCGATCCCCGGCGACGAGCTCGAGTCGGGCCTCGCCCGGGTCTTCGCCGGCGAGTACGCGGTGCTGTCGCTGCCGACCCTCGAGGTCGAGCTGGACGGCAGCCGCCATGTGGCGGTCAACGACGCGGTGGTCGTCAGCGGCACGCCGGGTCGGATCGTCGAGCTCGCCTACGCGATCGGCGGCGAGGATCTCGGCACGCAGCCGTGCGACGGAGTGATCTGCGCCACGCCGCCCGGCTCGACCGCCTACAACCTCTCGAACGGCGGCCCGGTGCTCGTCTGGGGGCTCGACGCCGCGGTGATCACCTTCGTTGCCCCCCACACGCTCCATGCCCGGCCGCTCGTTGTCGGCCCCGACTTCGAGCTTGCCGTCGCCAACAGCACGCCGGACGTCGACGCCGTCGTGCTCGTCGACGGCCATCCCGTCGCGCCGCTCCCGCCGGGGGCCGGCGCGCGCATCCGCCTCGGCCGCGGCCGCACGCTGCTCGCCACGCTCCCCGAGCAGACCTTCTTCCGCCGCTACGGCCAGGTCTTCCGCGCGGGCTGAGCCGCGCGCGCCGGCTCCTGCCGCCCTTCCGCCGACCTGCGGCCCGGCGGCTCGCCGCCCCGCCGGACGAGATTTCACGGATCCGGCACAGTTCCCGGCCGCCGGCTCGCCGGCCCGCCGGACGAGATTTCACAGATCCGGCACAGTTCCCGGGCCGCCGCCCCGATAGAATTTGCTCTCGAGGGCGGAGGGGGTCGGCCCCACCCAGGGTGGGGGCTCGGCTCGCGCCGAGGCGAGTTCGCGCTGCGCGTCGACCGCCCGGGCCGGTCGCGCCTCCGGCCGGTGGGCGGCGGACGTTCAACGGAGACGGCGCTCGAAGCGACGGTCGCCGCAGTCGGGTCGCCGTCGTACGATGGCAGCGTGCTTCGCCGGCTGCGCATCGAGAATCTCGTCCTGATCCGGGAGGCAGAGCTCGAGCTCGACGGCGGGCTGAACGCGATCACCGGCGAGACCGGTGCGGGGAAGACGATCCTCTCGAACGCGATCGGGCTCCTGCTCGGCGGGCGGGGCGAGGCCGGGATGATCGGCGCCGCGGGGGGCGAGGCCTACGTGGAGGCCGAGTTCGACCTGCCCGACGACGAGACGCTCGGCGCGCTGGCCGAGCTGCGGCCCGAGGGCGAGGAGGCGCTCGTGCTGGCCCGCCGGATCTTCGCCGACGGCAGGACGCGCGCGTATGCGTGGGGGCGGAGCGCCGCCCGCGAGGACGTCGCGGGCGCCGTCGAGGCGCTGCTCGCGATGAGCGGGCAGTTCGAGCAGCGCCGCCTCGCGCGCCCGGCCTACCAGCTGTCGCTGCTCGACTCCTTCGCGGGGACGGCCGACACCGTCCGCCAGGCCAGGCGGGCCTGGCGCGAGCTCACGACGGCCCGGCGGGCGCACGACGAGCTGACCAGGGACGCGGCTGCCGCGGCGGCGCGGCTCGACGAGCTCCGCGCGCTCGCCGCCGACACCGAGGGGCTCGAGCCCGGGGACGAAGACGGGCTGCGGGTCGAGCGGGAGCGGCTGCGCCATGTGACCGAGCTCGCGCTCGGGGCCGATGCGGCGCTCTCGGCGCTCTCGCCGGAGGACGGGGCGGGCGGCGCCGACCTGGTCGCGGCCGCCGAACGCGCGGTCGCGCCGCTCGAGCTGCTCGCGCCCGAGCTCGCCGAGGCGGGTGAGGCCCTCCGGTCGGCGGAGGTCTCGCTGCGCGAGGTGGCATCGGGGCTCCGCGCGTTCCTGGACGCGCTCGAGGCGGAGCCCGGCCGGCTCGAGCAGGTCGAGGGCGAGCTCGACCGGCTCGCCGACCTGCGGCGCCGCTACCGGGCCCAGACCTACGCCGAGCTCCTCGAGCATGCCGGCCGGGCCCGGCAGGAGCTCGCGGCGGTCGCGGAGGGCCGCGACCCGGCGCGCGCGGCCGCCGAGGACCTCGCCGCCGCGGGGGCCGAGGTCGAACGCCTCCATGCGGCGCTCCGCTCGGCGCGGCGCGAGGCGGCGCCCCGTTTCGGACGGGCGGTGGCCGAGGAGCTGGTCGGCGTCGGCCTGGGCGAGGGAGAGTTCCGCGTCGAGCTGCGGGAGGCCGACCCCGGCGCGGCGGGCGCCGACGAGGCTGCCTTCTACGTACGTCCGAACGCCGGGCTGCCCTTCGGCCCGGTGGCCGAGACCGCCTCGGGGGGCGAGCTCTCGCGGATCGCGCTCGCGATCGCGGCCGTCGGCGGCGGCGAGACGATGGTGTTCGACGAGATCGACGCCGGGATCGGCGGGCAGACCGCCCACGCGGTCGGGGAGACCCTCCGCCGCCTCGCCGGCCACGCCCAGGTCGTGACGATCACCCACCTGCCCCAGATCGCAAGCCTCGCCGACCGGCACTTCCGGGTCGAGAAGGTCGCGGGCGATCCCACCCACACGAGAATCGAGCCGCTGACGGGCGCCGAGCGACGCGACGAGCTGGAGCGAATGCTCGGCGGCGCGGAGTTCCTCGCCGGCGTCACCCGCGGCGAGCGCGGCTAGGCTGGATCCTCGACGAGCCTCGCCGTCCGGAAACCAGGTGCCGTCCTGGGCGACCCCTAGCATCGGCGAGGTGGGGAGGCGACCGCGGCTGCTAAGGTGGAGTTCCGTGTGCTGGCTCACGGGTAGGCGCTGCCATTCGGGCGGAGGAGGCCGGGCGTGAGCGCCACCAAGTACGTCTTCGTCACCGGCGGAGTGGTCTCGTCGCTCGGGAAGGGGATCACCGCGGCCTCGCTCGGACGCCTGCTCAAGGCACGCGGGCTGAAGGTGCAGGTGCAGAAGTTCGACCCGTACCTGAACGTCGATCCCGGCACGATGAGCCCGTTCCAGCACGGCGAGGTGTTCGTGACCGAGGACGGGGCGGAGACCGACCTCGACATCGGCCACTACGAGCGGTTCATCGACGAGAACCTCTCCCGCGCCGCGAACCACACCGCCGGCGCGGTCTGGGACCGTGTGCTGCGGAAGGAGCGAAAGGGCGAGTATCTCGGCTCGACCGTGCAGGTGATCCCGCACATCACGAACGAGATCAAGGCGCGAATCCGCTCGGTCGCGAAGGCGACCGACACCGACGTCGTGATCTCCGAGATCGGCGGCACGGTCGGCGACATCGAGTCGCAGCCGTTCCTCGAGGCGATCCGGCAGTTCCGGCGCGAGGAGGGGGTCGAGAACGTCCTCTACCTGCACGTGACGCTCGTCCCGTTCATCGCCAACGCCGGCGAGCTGAAGACCAAGCCGACCCAGCACTCCGTCAACGAGCTGCGCCGCATCGGCATCCATCCCGACGTGCTCGTCTGCCGTTCGACCGAGCCGCTGACGCAGGACATCCGCGACAAGATCGCCCTCTTCGCAGACGTCGACACCGAGGCAGTCGTCTCGGCGATCGACGTGCCCGACGTCTACCTCGTCCCCCAGGCGCTCCAGGAGCAGGGGCTCGACCGGCTCGTCTGCGAGCGGCTCGGCCTGGCGGGCCCCGAGGCCGACCTGGGGGAGTGGAACGACCTCGTCGAGCGGCTCGGGATGCGTCGCGGCACCGTCGAGATCGCGCTCGTCGGGAAGTACGTGAAGCTGCACGACGCCTACCTCTCCGTGCACGAGGCCCTCACGGCACGCCGGGATCCACAACGGCTGCCACGTCCACGTACGCTGGGTCGACGCCGAGCACATGACGATCGACGAGGCCCGCGCGGAGCTCGCGGGGGTCGACGGCGTGCTCGTCCCGGGAGGTTTCGGCTCCCGGGGCTGGGAGGGGAAGATCCTCGCCTGCCGGGTCGCCCGCGAGGACGGGATCCCGTACCTCGGCATCTGCCTCGGCATGCACGTCGCCGTCTCGGAGTTCGCCCGCCACGTCTGCGGGCTCGAGGGAGCCAACTCGACCGAGATGGATCCGGAGACGCCGTACCCGGTGATCGACCTGCTCCCCGAGCAGAAGGAGGTCGAGGATCTCGGCGGCTCGATGCGGCTCGGGGCGCAGGCCGTCGAGCTCGGCGAGGGCACGCAGGCGCGCCAGGTGTACGGCGGCGAGCCGGTGATCTCGGAGCGCCACCGGCACCGCTACGAGGTCAACAACGCCTACCGCCAGACGCTCGCCGCCGCCGGCCTCGTGATCAGCGGCACCTTCCAGGAGGGGCGCCTCGTCGAGATGATCGAGCTGCCCGACCACCCGTGGTTCGTCGCCTCGCAGTTCCACCCCGAGTTCAAGTCACGCCCGACCCGCCCGGCACCGCTCTTCCGCGAGTTCGTCCACGCCGCGCTCGAGCGCTCGCTCGAACGGCGGGGCGAGCGCGTCGAGATCGCCGGCTAGGGAGCCGGTCGATGGCGGCGCGCCCCGTTCGCCGCCCCCGCGGCGGTCACTACCATGGTCGGCCGTGGCTTCCGAGGCCCTGAACCTCTTCCTCGAGCTCGCAGCCGTCGCCAGCCCTTCCGGGGAGGAGCGCGCCGTCGCCGATCGGGTGCTCGGTTACCTGGAGGATTGCGGTCTCGAGCCGGACGAGGACGAATCGGGCCCGCTCGTCGGCTCGACGATGGGGAACATCCACGTCGCGATCGAGCCGACTGCGGACGGCGAGCCGCTCTTCTTCTGCGCCCACCTCGACACCGTGCCGCCGACGGACGAGATCGAGCCGGTCGTCGAGGACGGGATCGTCCGGAACGCCCGCCCGACGATCCTCGGCGGCGACAACAAGGCCGCCGTCGCCTCGATGCTCGAGGCGACGCGGCGGGTGCTCGCCGAGAACCGGCCGCACGCGGGGCTCGAGCTCGTCTTCACCTCCAAGGAGGAGGTCGGGCTGTCGGGTGCCTACGCGTTCGACGCGACAGCGGCTGCACGCGCGGGTCGGGTACGTCTACGACCAGGCGGCGCCGATCGGGGAGGTGATCCTCGGCGCGCCGGCCGCCTACCAGATCGAGATCGTCTTCCACGGCCGCGCTGCGCACGCGGGCATGTTCCCGGAGGAGGGCCGGTCCGCGATCGCCGCTGCTGCTCGCGCGATCGCCGAGATGCGGCTCGGCCGCGTCGACGAGGAGACGACCGCGAACGTCGGGACGATCGACGGGCGGGACGGCGGCGAACATCGTCCCGGAGTGGTGCTCGCTCGTCGCCGAGGCCCGTTCCCACGACGAGCGCAAGCTCGCCGAGCTCGTCCAGTCCATGCAGGACGCGATCACCTTCGCGGCCGGAGTCGCGGACTGCGAGGTCGAGACGAACGTCAGGCGCAGCTACCGCGCCTACCGCTTCAGGCAGGACGACCCGGGAGTTCGCCTGGCCGCCGACGCGCTCAGCCGGTGCGGCTTCGACGCCGACCTATGCGCTCTCGGGCGGCGCCGCCGACGCCAACGCGTTCAACGAGCACGGCCTCCACTGCGTCAACCTGGCGAACGGGATGGCCGAGATCCACACGCCCGACGAGCACATCGCCGTCGCCGACATCGACGCGATGGTCGAGGTGACGCTGGCCCTGCTCGACGCCGCGAGGTCGTAGCCCGGGTGGCGCAGGGGAAGCGGGCGTGACGACGCGCCGCGAGTCGATCGCCGCGCGCCTGCTCGGAGCGCTGCCGTGGCTCGGGCTCTGCCTCGGCGTCCTCATCTTCTACTGGGTCGAGGCGTCGCTGCGGCGCTCGCCGTGGGTCTTCACCGACGAGCTCGAATGGGCCCAGCTCTCGCGCGCGATCGCCTCGACCGGACACGAGGCCCGCCGCGGGCAGCCGATCGGGTTCACGTCGCTCTACGCCTATCTGATCGCTCCCGCGTGGTGGATCCACTCGACCGCGACGGCGTACGCGGCGATCAAGTACCTGAACTCGTTCGTGATGTGCCTGGCCGCGGTGCCGACCTACCTGATGGCCCGCCTGCTCGTCTCGCGCCGGGTCGCGGTCGTCGTCGCGCTGCTTTCGATCGCGATCCCCGCGATGTCGTACGCGACCTCGATCGTCCCGGAGTCGCTTGCGTACGCGTGGTTTGCCCTCGCGGCGTGGCTCGCGGTGAGGGCGCTCGCCGCTTCCGGCTGGAGCGCCGCCTTGCTCGCAGCGGCCGCCGCCGCCGTCGGACCGTTCATCCGCGAGGAGTTCCTCATGCTCCCGGTCTCGCTCGTGCTTGCCGGCACCGCTGCGTGGGTGATCCGCGGCGGCGGGGCGGCACGGCGGATCCCCTGGCAGCGCACGCTGCTCGCCGTGGTCGGGGTGGCGGTGCTCGGGTACCTCTTCAACCGGTTTGCGATCGAGCGGGTGCAGACCTGGAGCGCGAGCCGGTACCTGAACCGCCACACGCTGCGGGAGGGGAGCCTCGCCGTGGGAGCGCTCGCGATCGGGCTGGGCGTGCTGCCGGTGATCGGCGGGATCGCCTCGCTCTACCTCCCGGAGCGGCGCCGCGAGCCCGCCTACCGGGCCTTCGTGCTCTACCTCGGCGCCTCGCTCGTCACCCTCGTCGGCTACACCGCGGCCAAGTCGGCCTTCCTCACCGGCAGCTCCGGCTCGCTGATCGAGGAGCGCAACGTGTTCTTCCTCTCGCCGCTGCTGCTGCTCGGGACGGCGCTCGTTCTCGGGGCCGCGAAGATCGACTGGCGCCTCGTCGGCGCCGCGACGGTGCTCGTGATGGTCACCGTCTGGTCGAGCCTCTTCGAGGTCGGAGCGCCGTACTACGAGGCGCCCGGGCTCGCGAACCTGACCATCGTCAACCGCGACTTCAGGTGGGATGTGAACGACTTCCACCGGCTGCTCGGCGCCGCGGCGCTCGTCTCGATCGCGCTGCTCGCCTTCCGGCGTCGCCGCGGCGTGCCCGTGCTCGCCGCCGTCCTCACCTGCGCGTGGCTCCTGACCGGGGAGATCTATGCGACGAGCGCGAACACGCACTACGCGAACAAGTTCGTGAAGACGCTCCCGGCGCCCCGGTCGTGGGTCGACGCAGCCACTCACGGCGCGCACGTGACCTTCCTCGGCCAGGAGATCGACCCGAACCCGTCGCTGCTCTGGCTGACGGAGTTCTGGAACCGCTCACTGCAACACGTCGCGAGCCTCGACGGCACCGCGCCCGGCCCGGGGCCGACCTTCGTCCCGGGCCTCCAGACGCCGGACGGGGTGCTGAACGAGTCGACCGGCGACCGCTACACGCTGGCCGGGCCGGGCGTCTCGCTGGCGGCGCCGGTCGTCGAGCGCAGGGACGGCTACACCCTCTACCGGACGCTCCGCCCGTGGCAACTCCTCGACGAGGAGCAGAACGTGTACGCGGACGGCTGGGCGACGAGCCCGATCGGCTACACCTACTTCCCGAAAGGCGGGCCGGGCTGGCTGACGATCAACCTCTCCCGCACCGGGTACACGGGGCCCGGAAAGCCCGGCCTGGTCACGATCCGGGTCGGCACCGTCAGGGTCGTCGACAACGGCGGTCCCGAGCTCGGGCGCGTCCTCGATGTCCGTCACACGGTGATCAGGAACGGCGAGGAGAAGACGGTCCGGATCCACGTCGCCTCGACCCCGGTCACCGTGAGCGTGACTGTCGTCCCCACCTTCAGCACGCCCACCGACTCGCGGCCGCTCGCGGCGCAGGTCGCCTTCGGCTTCGCCCCTGACGCGGGCAGCTCGGCCCGATGACGCCGCCGGCCGCCCGCGAAGGCGCGGACGGGCCGGTGCGGCTCTTCGTCCCCGCCTCGGCGCGAGGAGCGGTGGCTCGGCGGCGGCCCGGGCGGGCGTTGTATCGTCCGCCGCCGTGAGGGTCGGAGTCGCGAAGGAGGTCAAGTCCGACGAGTACCGCGTCGCGCTCACGCCCGCCGGGGCGCTCGAGCTGATCAACCGCGGCCACGAGGTGCTGGTCGAGACCGACGCCGGCAGCGGGAGCTCGTTCCCGGATTCGGCCTACCAGCGGGTCGGGGCGCGGATCGGGCCCGTCGACGAGGTCTGGAGCTCGAGCGACCTGCTGCTCAAGGTCAAGGAGCCGATCGAGGGCGAGTACCGGCGGCTGCGGGAGGGGCTGACGCTCTTCACCTACCTCCACATCGCCGCCGACGAGCCGCTGACACGGGCGCTGGTCGAGTCCGGGGTGGCTGCCGTCGCCTACGAGACGGTCGAGACGGGACCTGGTGCGCTACCGCTGCTGGCGCCGATGTCGGAGGTGGCGGGGCGGCTCTCGGCCCAGGCCGGGGCGTACTTCCTCGAGAAGCCCTTCGGCGGCCGGGGGCTCCTGCTCGGTGGGGTGCCCGGCGTCGCCCCCGGGCGCGTCGTGATCATCGGCGGTGGGATCGTGGGCTACAACGCCGCGATCATGGCGCTCGGGCTCGGGGCCCAGGTGACGATCCTCGAGCGCTCGATCGACCGGATGCGCCACCTCGAGGAGATCCTCTCCGGCCGCGTGACGCTGCTGATGTCGTCGAGCTTGCAGATCGGATCGTCCGTCGAGGACGCCGACCTGGTGATCGGGGCAGTGCTGATCCCGGGCGCGCTGGCGCCGAAGCTCGTCACGCGCGAGATGATCGCGGGCATGAAGGAGGGCGCGGTCGTGGTCGACGTCGCGATCGACCAGGGCGGGTGCTTCGAGACCTCCCACGCGACGACGCACTCCGATCCGGTGTTCGTGGTCGACGGCGTCACCCACTACTGCGTCGCGAACATGCCGGGCGGGGTTCCGATCACCTCGACGAAGGCGCTCACGAACGCGACGCTGCCCTACGTCGAGGCGATCGCCGAGCGCGGCCTGCGCGCCGCGGTCGCAGCCGACCCCTCGCTCGCCAGGGGCGTCAACGTGCTCGCGGGGAGGGTGACCTACGAGGCCGTCGCCGAGGCGCACGGCCTGCCGTATACGCCGCTCGAGGACGCGCTCTCGCTCGCGGGCTAGGGCGGGGAGCTCTCGGCCTTCCGCTTGGCGCCCGGCACGGGGCTGATCTTGACGACCACCCAGGTGACGCCGGCCGCGAGCGAGACCACGCAGACGATGAAGATCACGAAGCCGATGAGTCCGAGCACGTTGGCCACGGCATTAGGATAGCCCGGTGACGAGAGCGTGTGTGATCGTCCTCGACGCGGTCGGGGCGGGCGAGCTGCCCGATGCGGCCGACTTCGGCGACGAGGGGTCGGACACGCTCGGCAACGTTGCGAGGGCGGTCGGCGGGCTCGACCTGCCGACGCTCGAGGCGCTCGGCCTCGGGAACGTCGAGCCCCTCCAGGGCTGCCCGCCGCAGCCGGGCGCGCCGGCGGTCGCGGGCCGGCTGGTCGAGCGCTCGCGCGGCAAGGACACGACGACCGGCCACTGGGAGCTGATGGGGATCCTGACCCCGCAGGCGATGCCCACCTACCCGCACGGCTTCCCCGATTCGGTGATCGACCCGTTCATGAACCAGACCGGGCACGGCGTGCTCGGGAACGTCCCCGCGAGCGGGACGGAGATCATCCAGGAGCTCGGCGAGGAGCACCAGAAGACCGGCAAGTGGATCGTGTACACGAGCGCCGACTCGGTCTTCCAGGTCGCAGCGCACGAGGAGACGATCCCGCTCGAGGAGCTGTACGAGGCCTGCCGCGTCGCCCGCGGGATCCTGACCGGCAACCACGCGGTCGGCCGCGTGATCGCGCGCCCGTTCACCGGTGAGCCGGGCAACTACCAGCGGACGGCGAACCGGCACGACTTCTCGCTCGAGCCGCCGCGGCCGAACTACCTGTCGCTCCTGCGCGGCGGCGGCCAGACGGTGTACGGGGTCGGGAAGATCGGCGACATCTTCGCCGGCTGCGACATCGACGAGTCGTTCCCGACCAGGTCCAACGTCGAGGGGATCCAGAAGACCGAGGAGCTCCTGCGCGCGATCGAGTCCGGCCTCGTCTTCGTGAACCTCGTCGAGACAGACATGCTCTGGGGCCACCGCAACGACCCGGTCAACTTCCACCGCTGCCTCCAGGACTTCGACCGACGGCTGCCCGACCTGCTCGACGCGCTCCGCGAGGGCGACCTGCTGATCCTGACCTCGGACCACGGCTGCGACCCGACCACGCCGTCGACGGACCACTCCCGCGAGCATGCGCTGCTGCTTGCGTACGTCCAGGGACGGAACGCGGCCGGACGGGTGTACGAGGGGGGAGAGTTCGCCGACGTCGGGGCGACCGTGAACGCGTGGCTCGGAGGGCGCGCGCCTTCCCGGAGCGCCCCCGGGAAGCCGATCGTCGAGCGATGACGCTGGGCGGGCTGTGATCCGTCCGGCCGAGCTGATCCAGCGCAAGCGCGACGGTGCCGAGCTCTCCTCCGACGAGATCGCCGAGCTCGTGCTGGGCTACGTGCGCGGCGAGGTGCCCGACTACCAGATGGCCGCGTTCTGCATGGCGGTCTTCTTTCGCGGCCTCTCGAGCCGCGAGACGTTCGCGCTGACCGATGCGATGATTCGCAGCGGCGAGACGCTCGAGCTGGCGGCAGCGCTCGGCCGGAAGGTCGTCGACAAGCACTCGACCGGCGGGGTGGGGGACAAGACCTCGCTCGCGGTCGCGCCGATCGTCGCCGCCTGCGGCGTCCCGTTCGGGAAGATGAGCGGCCGCGGCCTCGGGCACACGGGCGGCACCCTCGACAAGCTCGAGGCGATCCCCGGCTTCAGGGTCGAGCTGACGAGCGACGAGTTCGTCGCCCAGGTGCGCGAAGTCGGGCTCGCGATCATCGGCCAGACCGCGGAGCTCGTGCCCGCCGACAGGATGCTCTACGGTCTCCGCGACGTCACGGCGACCGTCGACCAGCTCTCGCTGATCGCGGCCTCGATCATGTCGAAGAAGCTCGCCGCCGGCGCGCAGGCGATCGTCCTCGACGTCAAGGTCGGCGACGGCGCCTTCATGAAGACGCTCGACGACGCGCGGCGGCTGGCCGAGGTGATGCTCTCGCTCGGCGAGCAGGCGGGACGCGAGGTGGTCTGCCTGCTGACCGACATGGACCAGCCGCTCGGGGCAGCCGTCGGCAACGCACTCGAGGTGCGCGAGGCGCTCGCCACCGTGCGCGGCCGCGGGCCCGCGGACTTCGCCGAGCTCGTCCTCGAGTCCTGCGCCCGCCTGCTCGCCCTGTCCGACCTCGGGATCGGCGTCGACCAGGGGCGTGCACGCGCCGAGGCGGCGATTGCCGACGGCTCCGCGGAGGCGATGTGGAACCGCTGGATCCGGGCGCAGGGCGGCACCCCCGACGAGGCGGCGCTCGAGACGGCTCCCGTGATCCGTCCCCTGCTGGCGCCGCGGGCGGGCACCGTCGTTCGCCTCGGCGCGATCCAGGTCGGCATCGCCGCGCTCCACCTCGGTGCCGGCCGGCAGGCGAAGGACGACGCGATCGACCATGCGGTCGGGGTCGTGTGCCTGCGCAAGCGCGGCGACGAGGTCGAGGAGGGCGAGGTGCTCGCCGAGGTCCACGCGCGCGACGAAACGGCTGCATCCGAGGCGGTCGCCGCGGTCGCGGCGGCGTACGAGCTCGGTGGGGGGCCCGTCCCGCCGAGGCCCGTCCTGCTCGAGGTCGTCGACTAGCGTCCCGGCGTGCCCGAGCTTCCCGAGGTCGAGAGCGTCAGGCGGCGGCTGGCGCCAATCCTCGAGGGGCGGCGGCTCGAGCGCGTCGAGATCTCGGACAGCCGGCTCACCCGCCCGATCGACCCGGCGAGGGTCGCTCGTGAGCTCGAGGGCGAGCGGGTCGTCGCGGTCGACCGGCGCGGCAAGTATCTGATCGTTCGGTTCGAGTCGGGCTCTGCTCTGCTGATTCACCTCCGGATGACGGGTTCGCTACGACATGCACCTGGGTCGCACGCCGGGGCGGAGCGGCTCCCGGACGATCCCCACCGGCGTGCTGTTGTCAGACTAGACGACGGGTCGGACGTCGCCTATCGCGACGTGCGGCGGTTCGGCACCTGGCTTCTGCTCGAGCCCGGCGAGCTCGACCCCTATCTCGCGGCTCGCGTCGGCCCCGAGCCGCTCGAGTCATCGTTTCGGGCGCGAGACCTCGCCGCGCGGCTCGCCGGGCGCCGCGCGCCGATCAAGGCGGCGATCCTCGACCAGCGCACGCTCGCCGGCGTCGGGAACATCTATGCCGACGAGGCACTGTGGCGGGCGCGCCTCCATCCGCTGCGCCAGGCGCAAGGTCTCGACCCGAGGGAGGTCCGGGCGCTCCACCGAGCCATCCGGACCGCCCTCGAGCACGGGATCGCGCGCCAGGGGTCGACTCTCCGCGACTACGCCCTTCCGGACGGCGGCACGGGGGGAATGCAGCACGAGTTCAAGGTCTACGGCCGCACCGGCGAGCCGTGCGACCGCTGCGGCACGGCGATCGAGAAGAGCCGGGTCGCCGGACGCGGCACGTGGTACTGCCCGAGCTGCCAGCCCGCGCACCCGTAGCAGGCGAGCCGGGGCCAGTCCTAGACTGATCGAGCCGTGGCCGGACGCCCCTACAAGACGCAAGCGATCGTCCTCCGCTCGCTGCGCTTCTCCGAAGCGGACCGGATCCTGCACCTCTACACGCTCGAGCGGGGGAGGGTCGGCGCGATCGCCAAGGGCGCCAGGAAGACGAAGTCCCGCTTCGGCGCTCGCCTCGAGCCGCTCTCGCACGTCGAGCTGATGCTGCACGAGGGCTCGGGCGAGCTGCACACCGTGACGGGCGTCGAGCTGATCGCCTCGCACCACCTGGTGCGTGAGGATCGCTACCGCCTCGGCGCCGGCCTGATCGGGGCCGAGGCGATGCTGCGCCTGTTCGGCGAGCCCGAGCCGAACTCCCGCGCGTTCGCGGCGCTCTCGCGCTTCCTCGACCTGCTCGACGGGACCCCGAGCGCCTCCGGTGGCCGTTCCGACCTCGACCCGCTCGCGCTCTCGTTCCAGCTCAAGCTGCTCTGGCTCTCCGGCTACCTCCCGCACGTCACCGCCTGCGTCGAGTGCGGCACGAGCGACGGCCTGACCGCCTTCTCGGCACGGGCCGGCGGCGCGGTCTGCGCCGCGCATGCCCGGGGGTCGTTCCCGCTCTCGCCCGAAGGCCTCGCGGGAATCGAGCAGCTCCTCTCGATCCCGCTCGCCGACGCCGCTCCGGCCGGCCTGAGCGAGCTCGCACGCCGTGAGGCCCTGGCGGTCGTCACCTCCTCGTACGAGGAGCACGGCGGATTCCGCCTGCGAACGCTGTCGGCATGAGACGCGAGCTCGGCGACGGCTTCGAGCTCGACGACGATCCCGTTCGCGTCGACGTCACGGCGGTGCACGAGTTCATCTCGCGGGAGTCGTACTGGGCGCCAGGCCGCCCGTACGAGGTCCAGGAGCGACTGGTGCGCGAGGCGGTGCGTGTGGTCGGCCTCTACCTGGAAGGCCGCCAGATCGGCTTCTGTCGCGCCGCAACCACCTTCGGCATCCCGTTCGTCTACCTGGCGGACGTCTACGTGCTCTCCGACTACCGGGGCCGCGGCCTCGGCGTCGCGCTCGTCCGCGAGATGATCGAGGCGGGCCCGTACGCCGATCGGGCCTGGATCCTCCACACCGAGGACGCCCACGACGTCTATCGCAAGCTCGGCTTCGGCCCGCCCGGCTACAGGGTGATGGAGCGCGTACCGCCCTCGCGCTGACGCCTCGCGACCCGGACGGCGACGAGCAGGAACCGGGCGACGCGATCCCCGCGATCGCGATCCGTGCCCACCCGGCTGCATCCGGGCCACCCATGTCGTTCGCCGGGCGAGGATCGCACGCGCACCTGACGGCCGCGACCGGGTGCCGGCCCGGCCGAGCCGGACGAGCGGTGGGCCGGCCCGGCGTCGGCTAGGCTCGAGCCGATCACCAAAAGGAGGCCGCGATGCACGTTCCGGAGCCCATCCCGACCGACGTCCACGACGAGACGTTCGCCGGGGTCACCTACCACATCCGCGGACAGCTCGTCCCCGAGCTCCAGATCGAGCTCTCGAGCGCCCCGGTGATGTTCGAGCACCACGTGCTGCTCTGGAAGGAGACCGGGGTTCAGATCGAGCTGAGGAAGCTCTCCGGCGGCGTCAAGCGCAAGATCTCGGGCCTCGACTACTTCGTCACGCGGGCGATCGGGCCCGGCCGGATCGCGTTCTCCCGCGACAGCCCTGGGCAGGCGATCCCGATCCACCTCGCCCAGGGCGAGTCGCTGAACGTGCGCGAGCACCAGTTCATCGCCGCCACCGACACGGTCGACTACACCTTCGAGCGGATCCAGGGCGCGCGGAACATGCTCCTCGGCGGCTCGGGCTTCTTCATGGACATCTTCCGCGCCGCCCACGGCGATGCGATCGTCTGGGTCCACGGGCACGGGAACGTCTTCCTCGTCCAGCTCGACCACGGCGAGCAGATCGACGTCGAGGCCGGCGCGTGGCTCTACAAGGACACCACGGTGAAGCTCGAGTCCGTCTCGATGGGCCTGAAGACCGGTCTCATGGGCGGCGGCGGCAAGCTCACCTGGAACCGCTTCACGGGCCCCGGCAGGCTTGCGATCCAGACGATGTTCATCGCGCCCGTCGAGGGAGTCGAGCCCGGAGCTGCCACGAACGCCGCGGAGGGAGGCGTCGTCGGCGCGGTGCTGGGCGGGCTGCTGAAAGGCTAGATCTGGCCGACGCGTGCGCCGAACCACACGCCCGCGATCCCGCCGACCGCCCCGAAGAGGAGCGATCCGAGTGACAGCTCGGACCCGCCCCAGAGCGCGGGCACGAAGCTGCCGACCGTCGTGCCGACGAGCGCGCAGAGACCGACCACGGACCGGCCCATGGAATCGGCATCGGCCGGCAAGGAGCAGATCTTGAGCCGCCGGGTGTTCGCGGATGGGAAAATTCGCGCGGTCGAGGCGCATCGTCCCTGAAAGGCAGACTGCCTTTCTGAATAACTTCATGCGCATCCTTCTCGCCGCCGCCACTCTGGTCTTACTGAGCGCGTCGGGCGTTCTTGGAGCGAACGGATCGCCGCTTCCCTCGCTCGGTGGATGCAGAGGGCAGGCGCTCATGCGCCCAGCTTCACTTGACTTCTGCGGCGATGGAGCCTTCTACATCAGACGGTTGAGATGGTCGAACTGGACCCAGACGGGCGCTACGGCGACCGGACAAGCCCACCAGGACGATTGCACGCCGTCCTGCGCCGCGGGGCGCTACCACGTCTATCCCGTGATCGTTGCCTTGTCACGACCCGCATCGTGCTCCAACGGCCGCCGCGAATACACCCGGTTGACGTACAGGTTTGTTGCAAGCAAGCCGCCACACATCTCGGCCGCTCCCCTCGCGGTCACGGCTCCGCTCGGGGTGGACGGACCTCGATGCGCGTAGGCGGGATTTCGCATCAGGTTGCACAGCCGCACGTTGGCCCAGGGGGGCGCTTCCGCACGGCAGGGCCCACCTCGGGAGAACCGCCGACACCTAGCTTGAAACGATGGGAAGACACGCGGCCGTCGCGCTCTACGTGCTCTCTCTGGTCGCCGTCGTGGTGGGCGCGGACGTCCTGTTCTTCAGGCACCACTTCTGGGGGCGGCTGCTTGCAAACGTCGGCATCGTCCTCCTGTTTGCGGCGTTCTATCTGAGGTTCCGGCACGCATAGGGGGTAGCCAAAACTCTCAGCCTCGGCACCGAAACGTTCAGGTTCGGGTGGTTAGCTTTCCTTGCTTTCGGCTGAAAGGAACCGAACATGGCGCGTTGTCACCGTCCCATCTCCGTCGCCTCGATCGCCGCGGTTGCCGCGCTCTCGCTCCTCGCTGCCGGTTGTGGCGGCGGTCGCTCCGCGGGAGTCGCCAGCGTCGGCTCCGCCACGACGACCACGCAGAGCGGGCTCGTCGGCTTCGCCCGCTGCATGCGCTCCAACGGCGTGCCGGGCTTCCCCGACCCCGACAGCAGCGGGGGGATCCCGAAGCCCCAGGTCGTAGCCGCGGCGAAGGCCAACCAGAACAAGTTCAACGCGGCCCAGACGGCGTGCAACCACCTGCTCCCGAGTGGCGGCCTCGGGCCGCCGCAGACATCCCAGCAGCTGCGCACGAGGCTCGCGGACGAGCTGTCGTTCGCCAGCTGCATGCGCGACCACGGTGTGAGCCGTTTCCCCGATCCGACCGCGCAGGGTCAGCTGACGGTCGAGATGGTCCAGGCCCAGGGCATCGACGTGCACTCACCGGCAGTACTGCACGTCGTGCAGGCTTGCCTGCCGGCCTCGCACGGCGCCCTCACGCCCGCGAAGGTCGCAGAGGCGCTCAGGAACGCGGGCGGCTGACACCGCCCGGCGAGGTACCTCGGCCGGCGGCTCCAGAAGTTAGAGTCGTTTCAGAGACGGACCCGAGCCCCGGCGGCGGCTTCGTGTTCAATCCGGCTGCTGGAGTCGATCCCTCCTCGCCCGCCTTCGAGGCGGCGCAGGCGAAGTGCGCGAAGTTGATGCCCCTGGGCGGCCTTGCCCCCGGCACCCAGACCCACCCCTCGGCAGCGTGGCTGGCGAAGATGGTGAAGGCCGCGCAGTGCATGCGCCGCCACGGCGTCCCGAACTTCCCCGACCCGACGACCACGGTCCCCTCGCCCAAGGCTCTGGGCGGCCGCGGCCAGATCTCCAACATCGACGGAGCGGTGTTCGTGTTCCCGGCCGCCACCGTCGACACGCAGTCGCCCGCGTTCACCCGGGCGGCGAAGGTCTGCGGGTTCCCGCTGCACAATCGCTGACGGCTCGACTCGTCTTCGGGGCCGCACGTGCGGCCCGGGGTGCCGCCCGGCCGATTGCTCCTCAGGCGGCGGGAACCGGCGACGGCCCGGCCTCGGCGGGCGCAGGCTCCTCCTGCCGAAGCCTGAACGTCAGCCAGCCGTACATACCCAGGATCAGGACCGCGTTGAGGACGTGAAGGCCGCCAACCCATTTGCCGATGCCCGCCAGCACCAGTTGAACGAAGGTCAGGATCGGCGCCACGATGCTCACGATCCGCACGCGCGTGTCGGGATACCAGGCGAGCAGCGCCGTGATCAAGAAGAGGACCGCCAGGGGCTCGGTCAGCACGAAGCCGAGGAAGCGGTGTGGGTCGAGCGTCGTCGACCCGCCGCAGATTGCCGTCTTGCAGGTGTCGGAGTCGTACACGGTCCTCAACCTGAAGACGCCCTCGCCGGCCAGGAAGACCTGCACGATGATCAGGACGACGTACACGGGCGAGAACCACTTCAGGGTCGACCGGGCGCCGGACCGAACACCGCTCATCTCGCCACAGCTCCTCGAGTCGGGGTACGCGCGAACATACTCGAGCCATCCCGGCATTGCAACGCCCCCGCAGCAACGTTCGTGTAGGCCATCCTCCGTGAACCCTGGCGCGGGCGAGTGGTGCGTCCCCGGAGGGCCGGGTCGGCTGTGCTACGCACCGGGCCGCTCGGCGGGTGGTCTGATCCAGAGCGAGGCGTGGGCGGGCTGGACGGCCTGGCCGACGGCCCCGAGCAACTCGCGGCGGATGCTGTCGAGATCGACCGCCTCGCGCAGACCCGTGCTGAAGGCGGCGCCGATCGCCTCGGCGTCGTAGCGCGTCCGGTTGAAGCGCCGGTCGACCAGGCGCTGCACGCGCTTCCGCAACGGGTTGAACAGCGCGGCGGCGGCAAGGGTCGATGCGGCGACCGCGACCGGCGAGGAGAAGGGCAGAACGTCCGTCGCAAGCACGACCATTCCAACGAACAACCCGACCAGGAGGCCGGTGATGATCAGGTAGGAGAGGGTGCGGCTGATCAGCCGGTCGATGTCGTACAGCCGGTACTTCAAGATCCCGATTCCGATGCTGAGAGGGAGCGCGATGAGGCTGACGAGCAATCCGGCATCTCCCATGAGCCGCAAGGGCGTCGACGAACTGGCGCCCAACGACGTCACGAGCGCGAGGCCTCCGACGGCAAGCGCGCCGCCGACGCTCAGCCACTTGAGTTGCTGGCGATAGTCGCCTGTCGAGCGCCGGTAGCCGAGTACCAGCCGGAGCACCCAGGCCAGGCAGAAGCCGAGATAGAAGGCGCTGATGAGAACGGCTACCGTGGTCCCGCCGGGCGAGCTGGTGTTCGTCAGGCTCCCCTGCGAGTCGACGGAGATGTGCCGGGTGATGCCGCTCGTGTCCTGCCACGCGTTCAGGGCGATGAAGACCACGCAGAAGACGAGGTAGGCCCGCAGCGCCCGGCGCCACCGTGGTGCCAGACGGCCGTCGGGGAAGAGTGCGATCGGCAAGGGGAGGAGGAGCACCAGCCACATCCACGCCCCGGGTGTGGCGAGAAAGACCGCGACGAGGCCGAACGGCAGACCGTGGTGGCCGAGCCGGTAGCGCAGCACGGCGTACGCTCCGGCGTCGTCCGAGACCACGACTGCGAACGGCAGCGAGAGCAGGATCGGGCCGATCGGGTTGCTCGGCTGGCGGCGTGCGACGACCAGCCCGACGACCGCGTATGGCAGCAGCACCACCCACAGGCCACCGCCTACTCCGCGCGCGCCCATGATGCGCAAGACAGCCGCCACGAGAAGCGACAGGACGGCTGCAACGCCCAGCACGATCGCGCTCCGCTGCGGCACCGGCCGGACCCGCCGGGCTCCAGTCTCCAGGTGCACAATCGGGTTCGCGTTCACTGCGATCCCCGCAATCTACGACCTGCCCGTCCCGAGAACGTTACGAGCTGCGACCGAGAGCCGATCTCCGGGCGCCGAGCGCAACACCCGCACAGGCTGGCGACCGTCTCCACCTTCGCACGGCGATTCCGCTGCGGAAGCGGGGAGGATCGTGCCGTTACGACGCGCCGGGATTCCGTTCGGCGAAGATCTCGAGGCAGAGATCCACGCACTCACGGCAGATCGCGGCCCCCGGCGTCTCGCCGGCGACGAGTGACTCTTCGGGATCGCCCGGGCGTCGACAGAAGGAGCAGCTCGCGATCGCTCGTGAGGCTCGCTGCGGGCGTCGGAAGCGACGATCTGACGTCTTGCTCTGAAGGTCGGTCATGCCGCGAGGATAGAGCGACTGCAGGTCGTCGCGAGCGTAGGATCCCCGAACCGGTCGGGTTCACGAGCCCGCCACCACCCAAAGGAGCGTCTATGCCCACTGTGATCGGTCATCACGACGTGAAGGACAAGGACCACTGGCTTGCCTCACCCAAGCGCGAAGAGTTCTTCGGTCCGCTCGGAGTCACCAACATCCGAACGTTCGTGGACCCGACGAACCCGACGCGGGTTGCGGTACTCATGGACGTGGCCGACATGGATGCGCTCGCGGCTGCGATGGAGACTCCGGGGGCCGCAGAGGCGATGGCCCATGACGGCGTCGTGACCGAGACGCTCGTGATGCTCGTCGAGGCATAGCGCGCGTCCGAACGCGCCGGTGCGAGAACGGCGTCACCCCTCGATTCGGCCCGGGAGTGTCCGCACGAGGTGGGACATTCCCGAGCAGGGATCTCCTGCGGGCGGAGGAGTCGCGGCGGGCTCCAGGGCCCGCCGCGTCACGATCACGCCCGTGTCCGGCCCTTCGACCTCGCTGAACCCGACGGCGAGCCAGAATCCCAGCGCCGCGCGATTGTGCGGGTGAACCTTCGCTTCGAGATGGGTGGCCCCCTCTGCACGCGCACGCGCCGCAAGCGCGTCGACCGCCGCCCGGCCGACACCATGACGGCGTCGGCCGGGGAGGACGGAGAACTCGGCAACGCGCCAGCCACCGTCATGCCTCCGCACGAGGCAGAGGCCGACGACCTCGCCGTCGACCTCGAGCAGGAGCGGTAGACGCTCCGGCCTCTGCCAGTAGGCGTCGAGATCCGGATACGGCTCCACCCGCCCGTCGAACTCGTAGAGATACTCGGCGAGAAGCTCTGCGACCCGGTCGCGATCGTCGAACGCTGCGTCGCGCAATCTCACGGCTCCGGTAGGTCGTCGACCGGAACCGGATCGGTCGGTCGGGCTCATGCGGCTGAGGTGGGAGGGGCGCTGCGGCCGGTGACGAGCCGCTCGGGGTCGAACAGGCGGGAGACGATCCGCCACGCGAGCAGGTCGATCACGACCAGGCCGAGCGCGCAGCCGACGGCGAGCGGGACCGAGGGGGTGATGATCTGGAAGGACACGAGCGCCGTGAAGGCGAGCAGGGGAAGTCCCGCGAGGGTCGCGAGTTGCTGGGCGACGCGGACGTCGCTCGACCGGGTCGAGATGCCGATGCCGACCCAGATCGACCAGAGAGCGAGCAGCGGTATGAAGAGCAGCTCTGCCAGGAGCTGGGGTGGGTGCCAGATGACGCTGCTGACGACGTTGGCGGCGCCGAAGCGGACAGCGAGCAGGACGATCAGGTAGATCCCGTAGGCGAGCCCGACAGAGGGGATGAAGGCGGCCACGGCCTTTCCGAGCAGCAGCTCGGAGGCGCGGACGGGGGCGGTCAGGACCGGTTCGAGGGTTCCCTGGTCGCGTTCGCCGACGACCGAGTAGGCGGCGATCACGGGCGGGAGGGCGATCGGGATGATCAGCATCAGCAGCGAGATGACGCCCACCGCCGCCTTGACCTGCGGGCCGGAAGCCGACTCGGGGACCCGGAAGATCGTGATCATCGGGGTGATCAGGAAGAAGAAGGGCAGCACGGCCATCGTTCCGATCACGAAGCGGTTGCGGCGAAACTCCCGCACCTCCTTGCGAACGACGACGCGGACGCGCCACACGCTCATCTCCTGGCCTCGATGTCGTCGTCGATCAGCTCGAGGTAGACATCCTCGAGCGAGTGCCGACCCTCGCTGAGCGAAAGGACATCGGCGCCGGCGGCGACGAGCGCGCGCGTCACCAGAGGCGCCGCCGTGCGCGTGTCGCTGACGGTGAGCAGGTAGCCCGCATCGCCGTCGGGCTGCCACTGCTCGACCCCCGGGACGGCAAGGACCCTCGCCGGGTCCGGCAGCGGGTCGGCCGTGCGGACGAGGAGCGTCTTGGTGAAGAGGCGGTCGCGCAGCTCGTCTGGGCGTCCGATCGTGCGCAACCGCGTGTTGAGGATCGCCACCCGGTCGCACAGCCGCTCCGCCTCTTCGAGCCGGTGGGTGGTGAGAAAGACCGTGACGCCGCGGCTGCGCAGTCCGTCGATCAGGTCGTGCACCTCCCGGCTTGCCACCGGGTCGAGCCCGGAGGTGGGCTCGTCGAGGAAGAGGATCGCGGGATCGCCGAGGAGCACGCGGGCCAGCCCGACCCGCTGGCGCAGGCCCTTCGAGAGGCTGCCGCAGAGATCGTCGGCGCGGCGTCCGAGGTTGACTGCCTCGAGGGTGTGCCGGATCCGCGCCTTGGGGTCGCGGAGACCGTACAGGCCGGCGAAGTACTCGAGATTCTCGGCCACCGTCAGCCGCAGGTAGAGGCCGGGGTTCTCCGGCATCACGGCGATGCGTTGGCGAATCTCGATCCCGCGTCCCGGCTCGAGCGGCACGCCCGCGATCACCGCGGAGCCCGACGTCGGCGAGACCACCGTCGCGAGCATGCGCACCGTGGTCGTCTTCCCGGCACCGTTCGGACCGAGGAAGCCGAACACCTCGCCGGCCGCGACCGAGAACGAGATGTCGTCGACCGCGAGCCGGTCGCCGAACCGCTTCGTCAGGTGCTCGACCACCAGCGCCGGCCCTGCCGCACCACGGCGCTCGCCGTCCCTTCCCGTCAGGACTCGTAGAGCTTCGCGCTGGCCACCGCTCAGTCCGGCCGTTCCGGGAGGCGCCGCGGGCGGCTCGGCGTCATCCGTGGAGGGTGGCGTGTCATCCGAGAGCCGGCCGCCGGTCAGGAGCGCGACGATCGAGTAGAGCGCGACGACCGCGACGAGGGCCGGAATCCGCGCCGCCGACCCGCGAGACACGACGACCACCACGACCGCGGCCGTGACCGCGAGCAGCGTGACCAACCAGCCCTGCCAGCTGACCGGCCGCCACCCGAAGCCGACTCGACGACGCCGAAACCACCGCAACGACGTCAGGTCGTCCATCCCATATTCCTACCCCTTCGCGCGGATGCTCCGGCGGCCTCGCCGACCGTCGGACCGCTCCTGCGGGCGAGCACTACACTCGGCCGGTGGAGCTCGAGCGAGCCGCCCGATGAGCCGGCCGATCTTTCGGGAGTGGAGCGGCGAGAAGCTCGTGTACGTGAGCCCGCGGGCGGCGCTGAACAAGGTGGGGTACCCTTCTAACTCGCAACGGGGGAAAGTCCTGCCGGCGGAGGAGGAGCTGTCGGCGAGGCTCGAGGCTCGCGTTCGGCTGCAGGGCGGCGAGCCGGCGTCCGAGCGACAGGAGCTCGGCACTCCGGCGGAGGCGAGCGCACAGATCAAGTCGCTCGCCCGCGAACTCGGCGCCGACCTGGTCGGTATCGCCCCGGTCGACCCGAAGTACGTCTACGACGGGTTCGACGATGTGGACGGTTTCGCGGTCGTGTTCGCAATCGCGATGGACTACGAGGGCGAGATCCTCACGTTGCCGAGGCCCGAGACGAATGTCGAGTACCTCCGCGTCTACGAGCTGCTGAGCCGGCTCGGCGTCGAGCTCGCCCAGTGGATCCGTGATCGCGGCTATCCGGCGCGCGCCCATACCCTGCGAGACGAGCGGCTTGCGATGCTTCCGCATGCCTACACGGCGGGATTGGGAGAGCTGGGCAAGCATGGATCGCTGATCAACCGCGAGCTCGGGTGCGCGTTTCGCATCGGCGTGGTGACCACGCAGCTCGCCCTTGCCGCCGACTCCCCGCGGGAGGGCGGGATCCAGGACTTCTGCCGTAGCTGCCGTATGTGTGTCTCCTACTGCCCGGGAGGCGCGATCAGCGACGAGATGGACGTCGTCCGCGGGACCGAGCGCTGGATCGTCGACACAGAGAAGTGCGCTCCGTACTTCAGCCACCACTTCGCCTGCGCAGTCTGCCTGCAGGTCTGCCCGATCAACGCGAAGGCGTTCGGCGGACAGTTCAGGGACGCCTACGTGCAGAAGATGCGGGAGCTCGACCCGATCCGCCTCACCCGGGAGCTCTCGGCGAGCGTTCCGCCGCCCTGGACCGAGATCGACCGCGAGTAACGTCTGCGAGTACCTGCCGGTCCGCGAGGGCGAGCAGCATCGGCCGCTGCTCGGCAGCCGGCGGGCCCTCCTGTCGGCCGGCCCGATCTTGCCCTGCCCGGCCGGATCGGCACGACCTCGCTTTCAGGGCTCGAGCTTGCGCACGCTGTCGCCGACGCGGACACTCCCCGGCTCGAGAACGCTCGCATTCACACCGCGCACCCTCAACGCCCTGCCGGCCGGCGAGTTGACGAAGCGCATGGCGGGCGAGCCGAAGCGGCTGCTGAACTTGGCGCAACCGGTGTGTGGCTCGGCGCTCACCGCCAGGACGGCCGTGCCGATCGCAAGCCGTGCTCCGGCGGGAAGGTTCTCCGTGCCCAGGTCGAGATCGACGTAAAGCTGGTCGCCGGCGAGCGGCCAGCGCTCGCGGGCACCGGCGATCAGGGCGACCGCTCGTGCATTCATCAACGTGAGCTGCGCCGACCGGTCGCCGCCGGCCGCGCCGGGCCCGGAGCTCCAGCGATCTCCGACGAGCCCGTCGTCGAGGGCGAGAACGCACTCGTCGAGGACCTCCCGCTCGTTCTCGAGCGGCCGTCGCACGATCAGCTCGACGAGCCCCGACTCGCGTGGCGAGCAGCGGATCTCGTCGAGCCCGCGCTCGAGCATCTCGGCGTCGACGAACACAGGCCGGAACATACAGCTCGCCGTCGGGTGCGCTTCCCTCAAGGGGTCAGACCCCTTCACGAGAACGCGTCCCGCCCGGCCCGATCGTCGCGGGGCACAGGTAGAGTGCCGGCGTGGGTTTGTGGGCTCGCCTGACCGGGCGCGTGAGTGCCGAGGAGAAGCAGCAAGCCGTCGAGCTGTCGCAGATGGGCTCGAGCGAGCGCTCGACCGCCGAGGAGAGCCCCTTCGAGGTTGCGCTCGACGAGGAGACGCTGGGAAGGCTCGGCGGGCCCGACGTGCCGGACGAGTCGGACGAGCTCGGCAAGCTGCTCGAGGGGCCGACCTCCTAGCCCCTCCTTGCGAGCGTGCTTCGCGCCGGGCCGTTCGCGGTAGGCTCGCGGCTATGGCTCGCCTCGGCGGTGACGATCTCTCGGGCACGGTTGCGCTCGTGACCGGCGGTGGCCGCGGCATCGGGCTCGCGGTCGCGCGAGAGCTGGTGGCTGCCGGCGCCCACGTCGTGGTGAGCGCCCGAAGTCGAGCTCAGCTCGAGCCGGCCGCGCGGGGGATCGACGCGCTCGCGGTCGTGGGCGATGTCAGCCGCGAAGAGGACGTCGCGACCATGGTCGCGGAAGCCGAGCGGGCCTTCGGGCCGATCGACCTGCTCGTCGCGAACGCCGGCGTTGCGGGCCCGGAGGGCACGACGCTCGAGGTCTCGCCCCACGACTGGTGGCGGGTGTTCGAGGTCAACGTGCTCGGCACGTACCTCTGCTGCCGCGCCGTCCTGCCGGCGATGGTCGACCGCGGCCGGGGCCGGATCGTGATCGTCGGCAGCGGCGCCGCGTACCTGCCGGTTCGCTCGCGCGGCCTGGGCGGGAGCTACGCGGCGAGCAAGGCCGGCGTCGGGCGGTTCGCCGAGTGCCTCGCCGCCGAGGTCGGGCCCCGGGGCATCGCCGTCTTCCTGATCAGTCCGGGGCTCATCCAGACCGACATGACCTCGCCGAGCTTCGGCGAGGACGCCCCGTGGACGCCGCCCGAGCTCGCGCCGCGCCTCGTCCGCGTGCTCGCCTCGGGACGGGCAGACCGCCTCGCCGGCCGCTACCTCCACGCCGAGCACGACGACATCGAGCAGCTGATTCTCCAGGCCGACGAGGTGATCGAGCAGGACCGCAACGCGATCCGACTCCGCCGCTGAGCCTGCAGTCCGCCGCCGGGCGGCGGCGCTCCCTGAGAGGATTTCCACCCCTCGGCGCGAACGATCCACCTGGAGCGCACCACCCCGAGCACGCCTCCGGCGAGGACGGCTCGGAATCCACTACTCAAGGAGAACACTATGAGCAGCATCGAGTCGAGACTCAGCGGCTGGTGGTTGTTCGCGGGCGTCCTGCTGCTCGTCGGCGGGTGCCTGAACCTGATCTGGGGGATCGCCGCGATCTCCAACTCGCACTTCTTCATCGCCGGTCAGCATTACGTCGTCAGCAGCCTCCACACGTGGGGTTGGATCACGCTCATCCTCGGCGTGGTCGAGCTGATCGCGGCGTTCTCGCTCTTCGCGGGCGGCGAATTCGGCCGCTGGATCGGGATCATCGCGGCCGCCCTGACCTCGATCAGCGCCCTGATGTCGATCCCGGCCTACCCGTTCTGGTCGCTGTGCATCTTCGCGCTCGCGATCATCGTGCTGTACGAGCTCGCGAAAGGCCCCGACCGGGACCTGGCCGCCTGAGCAGCTCCGACGCTCCGTCGGCCGGAGCGTCGTCGTGCGGAATGCGGAGGGCGCCCCCTTCTGCCGGCTGGGTGCCCTTCCGCATCCCACACGGGGCGGGTGAAGGGAGGGCGGAGGAGCCTCGGGAACCGGAGGCCGGCCCGGGGCGTCCGCCGGCCTGCGAGGTCGGGGAGCCGTGCGACGCCGGCGGTAGCATTCGGCCGGATGCCCGGCACGCGCTCGATCGTGTTCGTGACCGACTTCGGGCTGGAGAACGAATGGGTCGGGTCTGCCATGCCGTGATGATCCGGATCGCTCCCGGCAGCCCGATCGTCGACCTCTCGCATTTCGTCGAGCCGCTGGGCGTCGAAGCCGGAGCATGGCTTCTCTCCTCGGCGTGGGCGGCCTCCGGCGGCGTCCGGCGGGCCTTCGAGATCACGTCACCCGAGGTGATCGTCGTGCCGATCGCGCCGTCCCTGCACGCCCGGGACGTTCTCTTGCCCGCGGCGCGCATCTCGCGGCCGGGATGCCGATCGAGCGGGTCGGCATCCCGATCGAGCCGGGGACGCTCGCAACCCTCGAGGTGCGGGAGCCGCTGGTTGAGCATAGAAAGATCCATTGCGAGGTGATCGACTACGGTTCGGCAATATCCAGCTCAACGTGCGCGAGCCCGACCTCGCAGCCGCCCGGCTCGACGATGCGCCGAGCCTCGCGGTCGAGGCGCTCGTCGGCTGGGTCGAGGCACGGTGCGGCGAGACCTATGCCGACTTCGCGCCCGGGGAGTACGGCGTGATCTTCGATCCGCGCGGCTGGCTCACGATCATCCGCGGGAACCCCGGCAACGCGCTCCAGGACCTTCGCCTCTCGATCGGCGACATGGTCTGGATCACGGCGAACGACGAAGCCGACTTGCCGGTTCGGGGGCAGCCCGGCGCCTGAGCCTTCGCAGCGTCAGGCCGGGGGATCCCGCCGCCTGGGCAGCCACTGGGGCGGCGCGACGGTCGATGCGAGCGTCAGGGTCATCGGCGCGGTCTTGCCGATCGCGTCGGTGACGAGCAGGTGGACGACCTTCTGCCAGGAACCGGTGGTCGTCCCGTCGAGCACCCCGCCGGCCAGCAGGTGGACACCCGGCGGCAGGGCGTGACGCGTCACCTGCCACCGGTACGGCGCAAAGCCGCCCGTGGCCGTGAGCGGCAGCGAGAACGGCTGGCCGACGATCAGATGAACGGCGGGAGCGCTCGGCGGGGTCAGCGGCATCAGCGCCTCGGTCAGGGTCTGGTTGACCAGGGTCGCAAGCGCGGTCGCACCGTCGATGACGAGGTGGATGCCGTCTCGCTGGAACCACGAGTACTTCTCCGCCGAGTAGGTCTCCCAGTCGATGATCGAGACCTGCGGATGCCTCCGAACGACCTGGGCGAGGGTGACGTCCATGGCGGCGTACTGCGGCTGCCAGACATGGAGATTCACCCAGAAGATCCGCTTCACGCCGGCCGCGAGCAGCACCTGGATCGACTGCTGCACCTCGTTCGTGAACGTGCCGGGGGCATCGTCGTATCCGACCTCCACGACGACCGTCTGCCCGATCTTGCCCCCGAGCGTCTGGACGAGATCGACGAGCGTCGGAACCCGTGCGCCCTGGAACAGGCAGCTCTCTCCGGTGAGGGCCCGGCAGATGCCGACCTCCATGTCGACGTCCGGAAAGCCGTGCTCGAGGATCGCGAGCGGCGCGGCGTTCCAGAGGATGGCGGTCATCACCGAGTCGCTGATCACGGTGATGCGACCCGGTTGCGCCGCGGCGGCGGCGCCGGCGTCCCCCAGTCCGGCAATGACAACGAAGGAGGCGGCGATAACGGCGAGCAGCGACCGGATGGGCGAACTCTAGCCTCCGCTCTCGAGCCACGACACCCCGGACGCAGGCGCTCCCCGCCGTTCCGGAGCCGGTGCCCGAGGTACAGTTTCCGGCGGTATGGCGCCACGGGCGCTTGTGGGCAGGCATTCCGGCGACTCTCGCGGCGTGTGTCGCCCTCTCGGCGGTTGCCTCGGGCGCGCCGTCGGGGCACGAAGCCGCTCCTGCAGCACCCGTGGCCTCGCTCTTCCGAGCTATCGGGTCGTCAGGCTCCATGTGGAGGGGGGTCGCCTGCCCGAAGGCTCGGGGCGTCGCGCGTCAGATCGCCGAGGACCTGCTTCACAACCGCTCGGTCGCGGTCAGCGGCATGGACGGGATCGACATCTCGCAGGAGTCCTGCACCGGCTGCGCCCCCTCGACGAGGTCGCGATCCTCTTCCCGCACGGGAGCGTGAGCGTGTCGCTGCGCGGCCCGGCACGGTCCTCGCTCCCGGGTCGCCCGCCGGGGCCGAACGTGATCTGAGCTCAGCCGGCGAGGCGCTCGGCGAGAAACGGCAGGCTGAGCGGGAAGCGCCGGTCGAGGCCGCGGTGGCCGCCGTCGAAGAGCTCGAACCGCACCGCCCCCGCCGTCACCCCGGCGGCCGCAACCGCCTCGCGGAAGGCGACGGCCCCGAGGTCGAGGTGGTACTCGTCGCTCCGTCCGGCGTCGATCCAGATCGCCCGCAGCCCGCGTAGCGCCTCGGCGTGGGAGGGGGCGAGCCGGACGGGGTCCCACTCGAGCCAGCGCCGCCAGACCCCGGGGACGAGCACGCCGGTGTCGAGGCGGAAGGGAAGCTCGACCGAGCCTGCGGGGCCCGGCGAGAAGGCTGCCGCGCACGCGTAGACGTTCTGGAGCAGCGGGTCGGATCGGTTCTCGAGCACGGGCCGGCCGGAGCGGAAATCCACCCAGAAGCGCTCGAACGAGCTGCCGTAGAGGTGCCGGAGCGCCTGGGCGGCCGCCGGGAACTCGCCCGCGAGGGTCACGTCGAAGAGCGCGTCCCCGGCGTGCGTTGCGAAGCCGCCGAAGAGGTCGGGGCGCAGCATCGCCCAGATCATCGCCCCGAAGCCGCCGGACGACTTCCCGGCGAGTCCGCGATGCGCCGCCTCGGGCAGCGTCCGGAAGGTCGCGTCGACGAACCCGACGACGTCCTCGCAGAGGTACGTGCCGTACGAGCCGACCGCGGGCGAGTCGATCCACTGCGCGCCGCCGAGGGCCGTGAAGCCGTCGACGGCGACCACCAGCGCCTCGAGCGCGAGCTCGTCGATCCGCTCCGGCAGCGACTTCGCAAACGGGGCCACGTTGAACCAGGCGCGCGCCTGCCCGGTCATCGCGTGCAGCAGGTAGATGGCCGGGTACCGGCGCTCCGGCTCCTCCTCGTAGCTCGGCGGCGTCCAGACGAAGAGCGGGCGGGCCGAGGGATCGCCGAGCGGGTTGCCGCGCAGCGCCTCGCTCTCGAGGAGGAGCTCCTGCCAGCCCACGCCTACCGGGGGTGCCAGGGCTGCTCGAGCCGGTCGAGCAGGAGCCGGCGCGCTCCGTCGATCGGGATCCGCTCCTGCGCGAGCGTGTCGCGGTCGCGGAGCGTCACCGTGCCGTCGCCGAGCGTCTCGTGGTCGATCGTGATCGCCCAGGGGGTACCGATCTCGTCCTGGCGGCGGTAGCGCTTCCCGATCGCGGCGGAGTCGTCGTACTCGGCCGGCAGCGCGCGGCGCAGCTCCTCGTAGAGCCCGCGCGCCTGCTCGACCAGGCCCGCGTCGTTGCCGACGAGCGGCAGCACCGCCACCTTCACGGGAGCCAGCCTGGGGTGGAGGCGGAGCACCGTCCGCGGCCGCTCGGCGACGATCTCCTCGTCGTAGGCGTCGACGAGGAAGGCGAGTGCTGCGCGATCGGCGCCCGCGGCCGGCTCGATCACGTGGGGGACGTAGCGCTCCTCGTGGCCGATCCACTCGAGCTTCGTCCGCGCGTGCTCGGCATGTGCGCTCAGGTCGAAGTCGCCGCGGTTCGCAACCCCCTCGAGCTCCGACCAGCCGATCGGGAACAGGTACTCGAGGTCGCTCGTGCCGCTCGAGTAGTGGGAGAGCTCGTCGGGGTCGTGCGGGCGGACGCGGAGATGGCTCTCCCGCAGGCCGAGGTCGAGGTACCAGCGACGCCGCTCGGCGATCCAGTACTCGTACCATTGCTCGGCGGCTTCCGGCGGGACGAAGAACTCCATCTCCATCTGCTCGAACTCGCGCATCCGGAAGAGGAAGTTGCCCGGGGTGATCTCGTTGCGGAAGCTCTTGCCGATCTGGGCGATGCCGAACGGAGGCTTCACGCGCAGCGACGAGGTGACGTTCTTGAAGTTGACGAAGATGCCCTGGGCGGTCTCCGGCCGCAGGTACGCGCGCGAGGCGTCGTCGCGGACCGGCCCGATCTGGGTCTCGAACATCAGGTTGAAGGCGCGCGCCTCGGTCAGGTCGCAGTCGGGCGTCCCGCCGGGGCGCTTCGACGGCTTGCGGCCGCAGGCGCTCGTCTCCAGGTGGTCGGCGCGGAAGCGGAGCTTGCAGGTGCGGCAGTCGACGAGCGGGTCGGAGAAGCCGCCGACGTGGCCCGAGGCGACCCAGACCTCGGGGTGGAGGATGATCGCCGAGTCGAGCAGGACGATGTCCTCGCGCTCCTGCACCATCGCGCGCTGCCAGGCCGCCTTGACGTTCTGCTTGAGCAGGACGCCGTAGTGGCCGTAGTCGTAGGAGGAGCCGAGGCCGCCGTAGATGTCCGAGGAGGGGAAGACGAACCCCCGCCGGCGGCAGAGCGACGCGACCTTCTCGATCGTCGCCTCGCCCTCGTAGCGCTCGAGCTCGGTCATTCCCTGAAACTAGCTTGATCCGGACGGGCCTGCCGCGGTTGGCCCGGCGGGCACCCGAGCGCGAGCTGCGACGCCCAGACGGGGGTTGCGGCTTGCATCTGCATCCTGGGAAGGTTTCGTCACGCGCGCTGCCGGTCCCCGACGCGACCTGTTGCGTCCGGCGGCGGCCGGGGGGGTCGCGCCCGAAGGGCGCCAGGGGCATAGACGCGCAGCGGCGCTCGTTCTAGCGAAGGCGCCCGCCGCGCACAGCTCACGAGCAAAGGGAGGAACGAGCAACGTGTCCGACTACACGATCGTCAACCTGATGGAGATCGAGAACAAGGCCGCCGACGGAGGCCCCATGGTCGACGTGCGCCTGGCGCGCGCCGAGATCGGCTCCGACCACATCGGCGTCAGCCACTTCCGCTTCGCCCCCGGCCGGCGCAGCGCGCGTGGCCACGCCCACCGGGAGCAGGAGGAGGTCTACGTCGTGCTGAGCGGATCCGGGCAGGTCAAGCTCGACGACGAGCTCGTCGACCTCCGCCCGTGGGACGTGCTCCGGGTCGCGCCGGCGACCTTCCGCGGCTTCGCCGCCGGCCCGGACGGGCTGGAGTACATCGCGATCGGCTCCGACCGTCCCGAGGGCGGCGACGGCGTTCAGTCCGATGACGACTGGTGGGGCGACTGACGCGAGGAGCCGGTCGCCGCGGCCGATCGGGGGCGCCCGAGCTGCCTCGCCTGACCAGGGGCCCGGCGGGAAGCCGGGCCACGGCACGCGGGGTGGTGTTCGTGCAACCCGGCGGGCGGGCCGGCGCGGCGGGCGGTGCTCGGCGCCGCCCGCCGCGCCCGATGCCCTCCGACGGTCGTGCCGGCGAGCGGATGCGGGCGATTCCCCGAAGCTACCTTGGGCGGCCGAGCTTCGGCAGGCGGCGATGCGCGTGCCCGCGCGCCGAGAGGCGCGAGAAGGCGCCGGCCAGGACGGCGAGATCGAGGAACGACCGCCGTCGTCGCGAATGGCCGTGCAGAACCCGGCCGGTGACCAGGATCGCGGTCAGCGCGATCACCTGACCGCCGAGGACGATCCGGTTCACGTCGATCGCCGGCCGCCAGGTGGCGCCGCCGTTCTCGATGATCCACGCGCCGCTCGGGCGCGCCGTCAGGCCGAAGCCTCCGCCTCCTCCCGACTCGCCCTCGCCGTCGACGCCCGTCCCGGCCCCTCCGCCCCCGCGGACGGTCGCCGCCGGGATGACGGTGAGCCCGTTCTTCTCGTAGGGATCCCCGTAGACGCGCTTGACGCTGACCGCGTCGTGCGCGCCCGAGATCAACTCCTGGAACTCCATGATCGCCTCCTTTGCAGGTCGAGCACCATCAAGCCTGACCCCGGTCGAGCAGGATCGCATCGGCATCCTCCCTGATCGCCCCGGGGGGCATTCCCGCAGATCGGCGCCCGACCGGGAGCGCGGCCGCGAGCGGGTCGGGAGGGCGCCTGCCGGCGGTCGTTGCGCGGTGCGCCTCCGTCCGTCATGATTCCCGCGAATCGGAGGAGACCCGACCCTGGCGGGTCAGGTTGGGACGCGCCTTTCGGGGGGTGAGCACGATCGCGACGAACGCGGGCGGAGCGAAGAACCTTGTGCTGGCGGCGATGATCTTCGCCGTCTCGATGATGTTCATCGACCAGACGATCGTCTCGATCGCGGCGCCGAACATCCAGCGGGAGCTCGGCCTGACGAGCACCGGCGTGCAGTGGGCGATCAACGCGTACCTGCTCTCGCTGGCCGCGTTCTTCGCCTACGGCGGGCGCCTGGCCGACACGGTCGGGCACCGGAAGATGGTCACGCTCGGCGTCCTCGTGTTCGCGGGCGCGTCCGCGCTCTGCGGGCTGACGCCGAAGGGGAGCCTGGCCGAGGGGTGGCTCGTCACGTTCCGGGCCGTGCAGGGGCTCGGCGGGGCGATCATGTTCCCGGCTGCGCTCGCGATCGTGGTGCAGACGTTCTCGCTGCACGAGCGCGGCAAGGCGCTCGCGCTCTTCTTCGGGATCGCGGGCGGCCTGACCGCGGTCGGGCCCGCGCTCGGCGGCTTCCTCACGCAGTGGACGTGGCGCGCCATCTTCTGGGTCAACCTTCCGGTCGCCGCGATCGCGCTGGCCCTGATCGCCGCCGCGAAGCCGGTGACGGCGCACCGACCGGCTCGGATCGACTATCGCGGGCTGCTCTTCATCGGCAGCGGCGTCGCGCTGAGCATCTTCGGCTTCCAGCAGTCGGGAACCTGGGGCTGGAGCGATCCGCGGACGATCGCCTGCATCGTCGGCGGCGCGGCGCTCCTCGTCGTGTTCGTGCTCGTCGAGCGGAGCGCCCCCTCGGCGCTGATCGACGTCCGCATCTTCCGGATCAGGCCGTTCTCCGTCGAGAACATCGTGCTCGGCGTCTCGAATCTCGTCTTCATTCCGGTCTTCTTCTTCGTGAGCGAGTACGCGCAGATCGCGCTCGGGAAATCGGCCTCGTCGGCCAGCCTGATGCTCCTCTACTTCTTCCTCGGCTTCGTCGTGGCCGCGCAGATCGGCGGCCGCATGCTCGACCGCATCGGCGCGAAGCGGCCCGTCGTGGTCGGGTGCGCTCTCGCGGCGGTCGGGTTCTGGCTCTGGGCCGGCAAGGTGACGAGCCTCAGCTCCGGCTCGCAGGTCTGGTTCGTGATCCTGACGGGCGCCGGGATGGGATTCATGCTCGGCCCGTCGAGCACCGACGCCGTCAACCGCGCCTCGACCCTCTCCTACGGCGAGGCGACCGGGATCACCCAGACGGTCCGAAACTACGCCGCCAGCCTCGGTCTCGCGATCCTCGGGAGCCTGCTCGTGTCGCAGCTGCACTCCAGGGTGACCGATTCGCTCGTCACCCAGGGACTGAGCCGCTCGCAGGCGTCCGCGGAAGCCTCGAAGATCGCCCAGGGCCAGGGCGCGAGCGGGGCGATTCCCCGGTTCGTGCGGCTCGATTTCGCCTACGCGACCCGCTCCGTCTTCTACGCGATGATGGCGATCATGGCCGTCGCGGCGATCGTCGGGCTCGTCGGGCTGAAGCGCGGAGTTCAGGAGGAGGTCCCCGAGGTCGCGCTCGCGGAGAGCTCGGACGTCTAGGGGCGGCGACCGGCGATGGTCGTGAGACGGAGCTCGTATGGCTTCCCGGAGACGCTCGAGCGTCTGCTCGCGGCGGTCGAGCGGCGCGAGCTGACCGTGTTCGCGGTCGTCGACCACGCCGCCGGCGCCCGTGCGGTCGGCCTCGAGCTCGAAGACGAGACGGTCGTCCTCTTCGGCAACGCCCGGGCGGGCACGCCCCTGATGCAGGATGACCGGACAGTCGGGATCGAGCTGCCGTTGCGCCTGCTCGTGTGGCGGGAGGCCGACGAGGTGCTCCTCGGTCACCTGGAGCTGAGCGACCTGGCCCGCGACTACCGGGTCGAGCGGCACGGCGAGCGCCTCGCGGCCATGACGGGCCTGCTCGACGAGCTGGCGGTCGAAGCGGCCGGCTGAGCGGCCGTCCCGCCGGCTCCACGGCCCCGCGAGACGGTACGGCGCGGCGAGGCCGGCGAGCCGCACCGGTGGCCCGGCTGCGTCCGTAGAGTCACGGTCAGTGAGCGCGACCGAGGCACCGGCCGTCGAGCTGCACGTCATCTCCGACTCGACCGGCGAGACGGCGGCCCGGCTCGTGCTCGCGGTCGAGGCGCAGTTCCCCGAGCAGGCGTTCGTGACCGTCCGCCATCCGCGGGCCGAGTCGGTCGCCGACCTGCAGCTCGCCGTCGAGCGGATGAGGGGCCGCGACGCCGTCGCGATCTACACCCTCGTCGAGCCGACGCTCCGCGGTACGATGCGGACGCTCTGCCGGCGGGCGAAGATCCATTACTGCGACCTGCTCCACCAGCCGCTCGAGGCGGTCGCGAAGGTCTCCGGTCGCGCCGCCAGGATGACTCCGCGCGCGCGGCCGCCGCTCGACGAGAACTACTTCCGCCGGATCGCCGCGATCGAGTTCGCGGTCAAGAACGACGACGGCCTCGGCCGCAGCCTCGCGGGCGCCGAGATCGTGCTCGTCGGCGTCTCGCGCACCTCGAAGACGCCGCTCTCGATCTACCTCGGCTATCTCGGCTGGAAGACCACGAACGTCCCGCTCGTGAAGGGGATCGACCCGCCCGGGCAGCTGTTCCGGATCGACCCTTCCCGGATCGTCGGGCTCACGATCGACGCGAGCCGGCTGGCCGAGATCCGGAGCGAGCGGATCGCGCTGATGGGCGGCGACCGAAGCTACGCGAACCTGAACGAGATCTACGAGGACCTCGAGCACGCGACGGCGATTCACAAGCGGCTCGCCTGCCCGGTGATCGACGTCTCCGAGCTCTCGATCGAGGAGATCGCGCTCAGGATCATCCGCGCCGTCGAGCGTCGAACCGGCGCGCAGAGGACGGCCGGATGATCAAGCCGAAGCCGCCCGTCTCGAAGCGGCGCTGGGCGTTCTGGTACTTCCTGATCGCGATCGCCCTGGTCGTCTTCTACGGACTGCTGACGCCCTTCTGGTTCGTCCTCCGCGCGCTCGCGTGGCTCGCCGAGTTCCGTGCGCGCCGCGGCTAGCGCCGCGCGTGGTAACAATCAAGCCGATGCCCTCCTCTTTCGTGTTCGACTTCGACGAGCCTGCCGGCGGAGGCCGCGAGCTTCTCGGCGGAAAGGGAGTCGGCCTCGCCGAGATGACCGCCCTCGGGCTGCCGGTCCCGGGCGGGTTCACCATCACGACCGACGCGTGCCGCGCCTACATGGCGACGCACGAGCTCCCTGACGGCCTCGAGGGGGAGGTCGCCGAGCACGTGCGCAGGCTCGAGCAGAAGACCGGGAAGCGCTTCGGCGACGCCGCCGATCCGCTGCTCGTCTCCGTTCGCTCGGGTGCCGCGATCTCGATGCCGGGGATGATGGACACGATCCTCAACCTGGGCCTCAACGACGACGCGGTCGAGGGCCTGGCCGCTCTGACCGGCAACCCCCGCTTCGCCTACGACTCCTACCGGCGGCTGATGCAGATGTTCGGCGAGGTCGTCGACGGGATCGACGGCCGCCTGTTCGAGGATGCGCTGAGCGCGCTGAAGCGCGATCGTGACGTCGCCCAGGACACCGACCTCTCGGCCGACGACCTCCGGCAGCTGGTCGAGACCTTCCGCGGGATCTACCGCGACCACAGGGGCGGCGAGTTCCCCCAGGCGGCGACCGATCAGCTGCTCCGGGCGGTGCGCGCCGTCTTCGACTCCTGGGACACCCCGCGGGCCCGGGTGTACCGCCGCGCGAACGAGATTCCGGACGATCTCGGCACCGCCGTCAACGTCGTCCAGATGGTGTTCGGCAACAAGGGCGAGCGGTCCGGCACCGGCGTCGCGTTCACGCGCAACCCGTCGACCGGCACGAGGGAGGTCTACGGCGAGTTCCTCTCGAACGCCCAGGGCGAGGACGTCGTGGCCGGCATCCGCACCCCCCAGCCGGTCGAGGCGATGGGCCAGATCATGCCGGCCGCCTACGAGCTCCTGCTCGCGACGATGCGCCGGCTCGAGGAGCACTACCGCGACATGCAGGACGTCGAGTTCACCGTCGAGGACGACGTCCTCTACATGCTCCAGACGCGCTCGGCGAAGCGAACCGCCGCCGCGGCGCTCAAGGCCGCCGTCGACATGGTCGAGGAGGGCGTGATCACGCGCGAGGACGCGGTCGCGCGGATCGACCCGGCCCAGCTCGATCAGCTCCTGCACCCCAGGATCGATCCGCGGAAGGCCCACGCTGCGGTCGCCAAGGGCCTCAACGCGAGCCCCGGCGCCGCGAGCGGCGGGATCGTCTTCGACGCCGACGCGGCCGTCGAGCGGTCGAAGTCGGGCCCGGTGATCCTCGTCCGCTACGAGACGACCCCGGACGACATCCACGGGATGATCGCCGCGCAGGGCATCCTCACCGTGCACGGCGGGATGACCTCGCACGCCGCGGTCGTCGCACGCGGGATGGGAAAGCCCTGCGTCGCAGGCTGCGAGGGCCTCACGATCGGGGACGGCGTCGCGCAGATCGCCGGCCACGACCTGCGCGAGGGCGACCCGATCACGATCGACGGCGGAACCGGGCAGGTGTTCGTCGGCCGGGTCGAGCTCGTGCCGCCGCAGCTGAACGAGGACTTCGAGACGGTTCTCGGCTGGGCGGATGCCCAGCGCCGGCTCGGCATCCGCGCGAACGCCGACACGCCGGAAGACGCCGCCCGCGCCCGCGAGTTCGGGGCCGAGGGGATCGGGCTCTGCCGCACCGAGCACATGTTCTTCGGCGAGGAGCGCCTGCCGGTGATGCAGGAGATGATCCTCGCCGAGAGCGAGTCCGGGAGGCGCGCGGCCCTCGAGCGGCTGCTGCCGTTCCAGCAGGCCGACTTCGACGGCATCTTCGAGGCGATGGCCGGGCTGCCGGTGACGATCCGGCTGCTCGACCCGCCGCTGCACGAGTTCCTGCCCCAGGACGACGAGACGGTCGGCGAGCAGATGCGGGAGCGCATCCGTTCGCTCCACGAGGCGAACCCGATGCTCGGCCTGCGCGGCTGCCGGCTCGGCCTCGTGTACCCGGAGATCTACGAGATGCAGGTCCGCGCGATCGCGCGCGCGGCGCTCGCCGTCGAGGGGCGCACCGGCGAGGCGCCGCACGTCGAGGTCATGCATCCGCTCGTCGGCTTCGCCGAGGAGCTGCGCCGGCTGCGCGAGCTGACCGATCGCGTCTGGGCCGAGGAGGCGCCGTCGCTCGCCTACAAGGTCGGGACGATGATCGAGTTGCCCCGGGCGTGCATCCGCGCCGAGGATATCGCCGCCCACGCGGAGTTCTTCTCCTTCGGCACGAACGACCTCACCCAGACGGCGCTCGGGCTCTCCCGCGACGACGCCGAGGGGAAGTTCCTGAACCGCTACCTGGAGGACGGCGTGATCGAGCGCAACCCGTTCGAGGTGCTCGACCAGGAAGGCGTCGGCGGCCTGATGCGCATCGCGGTCGCCGGCGGGCGCGGCGCGAACCCGAGCCTGAAGATCGGCATCTGCGGCGAGCACGGCGGCGAGCCCCGCTCGGTCGCGTTCTGCCACGGGATCGAGCTCGACTACGTCTCCTGCTCGCCCTACCGCGTCCCCGTGGCCCGGCTCGCCGCGGCCCAGGCCGCACTGGCACAGGGCGGCACGGTGCGGTACGTCGCCGCCGGCGGCTAGCCCTCGCCCGCCTTCTCCCGCCGGCACTTGCAATCGGGCGCCCCGCGTCCGATGATGGCGCCCGCACGGGGGGAATGTCAGCTTCTCAACCGGGAGGGATGAGCGATGGGTGGGTTGTCGGCACGCCGCCTGGCGGCGCTCGGTTCGGTCGCGGTGGTCGTCCTGTGGGTGGTCGGGTTCTTCCTGGCCGGCAAGCAGCCGGCGTTCGCCGCGCCGCCGCTCGCGGTCGCGGTGTACTTCCACGACCATCACAAGCAGGTGCTGATCGCCTCGGTCCTGGTCGCGATCGGGATCGGGATCTACCTCGGGGTGCTCGCCCAGCTGACGGTCGAGCTGAGCGGCGCCGGGCGGCGGACGCTCGCCACGATCGTCGGCTTCGCCGCCGCGGCGAGCGCCGCGGTCTTCGCGATCGGCGATGCGCTCTACGGCACGCTCGGCCAGGCCGCCTCGTTCCCGCACGGCGACCCGGGGCTCCTGCGGGCGCTCTAGAGCACGGCGTAGGCGAACGCCACCGAGAGCGCGGCGACCGCCGTCGCCGCGCCGACGCTGAGCGGGATCGACGTGCGGAAGCGGATGAAGGCGAACATCAGCACGATTCCGGCGACCAGGCCGCCGATGTGGCCGCCGATCGAGACCCCCGGGTAGAAGAACGTGAAGGCGAGGTTGAAGAGGATCAGCATCGCGATCTGCCCGCCCGTGTGGATCATGCGGCGGCGCTCGAGCACGAGCAGCGCTCCGAAGACGCCGAAGATCGCCGCCGAGGCCCCGACGGTGGGCGAGTTCGGCGTCACGTAGAGGGCGCCCGCCGCTCCGGCGAGGCCGGAGGCGACGTAGAGGAGCAGGAACCGCCAGCGTCCGATCATCTGCTCGAGGATCCGGCCGCCGAAGTAGAGCCCGAGCATGTTCAGCCCGAGGTGGACGGGGCCGTAGTGCAGGAACGCCGAGCCGAACAGTCGCCACCATTCTCCGTGCGCGACTCCGATCATCGTCTGCCCCTGCACGACCGTGTTCACCGGGAAGCCGTACAGCTGGCCCAGGTGGGCCACGCCGTTCGCGACGAGCGCGCCGTGGAGGTAGATCGTGTTGTTGGTGCCGTCGCTCGCGCCGCCGAGCGCCAGCTCGACGAGGTAGACGCTGACGTTGAGCCCGATCAGCGTCATCGTGACCAGGTAGGGCCGCCGCGAGCCGACACCGGTCACGGCCCGCTCGGCGGCCACCGTGACCTTGCGGACCCCTTGCGGCTTGCCGGAGTGCTCCGGGCAGCGGAGCCCGACCGGCGCCGGGGTCATGCACTCGTAGCAGATCGGGCGTCCGCACTCCGAGCACGAGAGGCCCGTCTCGCGGTCGGGATGGCGGTAGCAGTAGCGCGGCTCGGGGTCCACGCGAACTAGCGTATCCCGGGTGCCGGTCCACGTAGCTCTGACTCCGTCGGAGGAGGCCGCCGCTCCGGTCGGGATCGTGGTCGACGTGATCCGCGCCACCTCCTCGATCGCGCAGGCGCTCGCGGCGGGGTACGAGCGCGTCCTCTGCTGCCGGGAGATCGGCGAGGCGAACGCCCTGCGGGCGGAGCTGGCGGCGAGCGCGGTCGTCGGCGGGGAGCGGAACGGAGTCGTGGTCGAGGGCTTCGACGTCGGCGCGTCCCCGCGCGAGTTCGCGGCGGGGCCGCGCGCGCCGACCCTGATCCTCTCGACCACGAACGGCACCGCGACGATCCTGACCGCAGCCTCCCGCTGCGAGACCGTGCTCGTCGGCTCGCTCCTCAACCTCCGCGCGGTGACCGGCGCCGCGCAGGCGCTCGGCGGCGACGTGGCGGTCTACTGCGCCGGCTTCAAGGGCGCCTTCGCGCTCGACGACGCCTACTGCGCCGGGCGCATCGTCGGCGAGCTCGGCGGGGAGCGCACCGACGCCGCCCGCGCGGCCGAGCTCGTCGCCTGCTCGTTCTCGAACGCGCTCGAGGGTCTGACCGCGCGCACATACGGCCCGCCCGGCCTCGAGGCCGACATCGCCTGGTGCGCGCAGGAGAACCTCCTCGAGACCGTCCCGCGCTTCGCCCGCATGGTCGGCCCCGCGGCCGAGATCGTCGCGTAGCGCCCGTTGCGCCGTCCGCGGCCGGGGCGCACACTGTCTGCGCATGAGCTTTTGCTCGCCGCCGGCCCTGCTGGCGCTGCTCGCGGTGCCGGTGGCGCTCGTGTTCCTGCTCGGCGTCACGCGCCGCCGGCCGAGACACCCGGTGGCTTTCACGAACCTCGCCGTCCTCGAGGGGCTCGTCGCGACGAGACGGCGGCCGTGGCGTCGCCTGGTGCCGCCTGCGCTGCTCCTGCTCGCGCTCGCGACCGCGGCCGCTGCGGCAGCCGGCCCCCGTGCGAACCTGCCCGTGCGGGTCGACAACACGACCGTCGTGCTGCTCGTGGACGTGTCGGGCTCGATGAGCGCCCGTGACGTGGAGCCGACGCGCCTCGACGCCGCGGTGGCGGCGATGCGCGGCTTCGTCGACCGCTTGCCGAAGCGCTTCAGGGTCGGTCTCGTGCAGTTCAGCGACTCGTCCCAGGTGCTGACCCGCCCGACCGCCGACCACCGGCAGGTCGACGAGACGCTCGGACTGCTCACGCCCGACTCGGGAACCGCGATCGGGACCGGCCTGATGACGGCGATCCGGCTCGTCCGGCATTCGCTGGCGGAGGACGGCGTCGTCCGCGTGCCCGGCGAGCCGCTGCCGGCGGCGATCGTGCTCCTCTCCGACGGCAAGCAGAATCAGGGCCGGATCGCCCCGCTCGCCGCCGCGGCGCGGGCCCGCTCCGCAGGCATCCCCGTCGATACGGTCGCGCTCGGGACGGCGCACGGAGTGCTCGGCTACGGGCCGTTCGCTCCGAGGGTCGCTCCCGACCCGCCGCTGATGCGCGCGATCGCGAGCAAGACGGGTGGCAAGACCTCGTCGGCCCGGGACTCGAGGCAGCTGGCGACCTTCTACAGCGGGCTCCGGGACAGCATCGGCCAGGCGACCGAGCCCCGGCCGATCGCCTCGTGGTTCGCCGCCGCCGCGGCTGTCCTCCTGCTGGCGGCGTTCGGCCTGGCGCGGGCGTGGGAGGGGCCGCTGAGCGGTTAGGGCGAAGAGCGCCGCGACGGCCGCCCTGCCAGTCAGCCGCGATTTGACAGGAGAACGTCTGTTCGTATAGAACATACGTTCCTGTGATTGCCGCAGTCGTCATCCCGGCCTTCGACCTCCGCGCGGCTCTGCGCCTGCGGCCGGGGCTGGAGACCGAGCCGGCGGCGCTCGCGCCGCTGCCGGGCAGCGAGGCGCTGCTCGGGTCGGTCACCGCGGCCGCGCAGGCGAAGGGCGTGCGGCCGGGGATGCGGCTCGGGGAGGCGCTCGCGACGTGCCCGCAGCTCGTCCTCGTCGAGCAGGACCCGGCGACGGTCGAGCAGGCGTGGGAAGAGGTGCTGCGGCGGCTCGAGGACGCGGGGTTCGCGGTCGAGCCGGCCGGGGCGGGGACCGTCCTCTTCGAGACGCGCGGGGTGGAGCGGCTCTACGGCGGGCTCGAGCCGGCGCTCAAGCGGGCGCTCGCGGCGGTCGGGCCGGCCTGGGACGCGCGAGCGGGGGCGGCCGAGCGGCGCTTCGCGGCGCTCGCGGCGGCGAACGTCGCGCGGCCCGGACAGGCGCTGATCGTCTCCGACGACCGCACGCGCACGTTCCTCGCACCGCTGCCGCTGTCGCTGCTCCCGCTCGAGCGGGAGCGCTACGCGGAGCTGGAAGAGCTTGGAGTGCGAACGATCGGACAGCTTGCCGGGCTGCCGGGTGGCGCCGTTGCCGAACGTCTGGGGCCGGACGGCCGGCGCGCCTGGAGCCTGGCGAGAGGCGAGCAGGACGGCAGCGTGGCCCCAAGGAGGCCACCGGAGCCGCTCGTCGAGACGCTCGAGTTCCCGGAAGCAGTCGGCCAGGAGCTGACGCTCCGGCGAGGGCTCGGCGTGCTCGTCGACAGCCTGCTCGCCCGACCGGAACGCGCGGGGCGCCCGCCGAGGAAGCTCGCCCTCTGGGCGCGGCTCGTCGGCGGGGCCTCGTGGCGCCGGGCGGTGACGCTGCGCGAGCCGACCGCCGACCCGGCGCGGCTGCGGCTCGCGCTCGGGCCGAAGCTCGCCGAGCTGCCGGCGCCGGTGCTCAAGCTCAGGCTCGAGGTCGTCGAGCTGGCCGAGGGCGGCGGCGAGCAGCTCGAGCTCGTCCGTGCCGAGGGCGACGTGCTCCAGGGACGGTTGAAGCAGGGCCTGCGCCAGGTGAAGGCGGCGGTAGGCGCAGGCGGAGTCTCGATGGTGGTGGAGGTGGCACCCTGGTCACGCATACCGGAAGCACGCGCGCTGCTCGTTCCACGCGACGACTGAACGCACCGCGCCCGGCGCTCGTCCGGGCGCACGCCGACGGCATCCCGCGGCTCGTCAACCGGCAGCCGGTGGCGGTCGTCCGCGAGGAATGGCGGATCGTCGACCGCTGGTGGACGGACGAGCCGGTCGACCGCCGCTACTTCGACCTCGTGCTCGAGACGGGCGAGAACGCCGTCGTCTACCGCGACGGCGAGACCCAGACGTGGTTCACGCAGCGGGCCTAGAGCTCCTTCCCCCGGGGAAGGTGGGCGGTAGGACGTGGCTGAGTCGAAGGGGAAGGAGCTCTGAATTTTGGCTGCTCCCCGGGCGTATGAGCCAGGGCCGGAGCACGCCGTCCGAGTCGCCGGCACGTTTCGCAGGCGACGGAGCTCCGGGGCGAAGCCGGAAAGGCGAGCTGCTTCCCCCGCCCGACACTCCGACCTCACCGTGAACGTTGCTTCGAGGGAAGCAGCTTACGTCGAGCTCCATGCGCATTCGGCGTACTCGTTTCTCGACGGCGCATCGCTCCCGGAAGAGCTCGCGGCCCGGGCGGTCGAGCTCGGCTACGACGCGTTCGCGCTCACCGACCACGACGGCGTCTACGGCTCGCTCGAGTTCGCCCACGCCGCCAGGCAGCTCGGCCTGCGGGCGATCACGGGCGCCGAGGTCACGCTTGCGGGCGGTCGGGGCGGCGGAGGTGCCGGCTCTGCCGGCGGAGCGGCGCACATCACGCTGCTCTGCGAGAGCCGCCGCGGCTACGAGAACCTCTGCCGGATCCTCACCGACGCCCACGCCCGCACCCGTGTCCCGGGCCGCGAGCGGGAGCTGCTGCAGCCCGCGACGACCGCCGAGCTCGTCGCCGCGCACGCCGAGGGGCTCGTCTGCCTCTCCGGCTGCGCTCGCAACGGGCTCGGCGTCACCGACCCGAACGCCGCCGCGCGGCTCGCGGGGGCGTTTCCCGGTGCGTTCTACGTCGAGCTCCAGCGCCCGTACGAGCGCGGCGACGCGCGCCGGAACGCGAGGCTCGCCGACCTCGCGGCGACGCTCGGCGTCCCCACGGTGGCGACCGGCGACGTGCACGCCCACCATCCTCGCCGCGCGCGCCTTCAGGACGCCCTCGTCGCGATCCGCAACCGCACCTCGCTCGACGGCTCCGAGCGGGAGCGGCGCGGCAACCACGAGTCGGCGCTCCTGTCGCCGGAGGAGATGGCCGCGCGGCTCCCGCCCGGCGCGGCCGCCCGCACGCGAGAGGTCGCCGAGCGCTGCGCCTTCGACCTGACCCAGGAGCTCGGCTACCGCTATCCGGACTTCTCGGACGGCCCGGATCCGGCCGACGAGCAGCTACGGGAGATCTGCGCCCGGGCCTTCGCCGAGCGCTACGCCGGGGCGAACGGCCACAAGAGGCGGGCGCGCGAGCGCCTGGAGACCGAGCTGGCGCTGATCGCCCGGCTCGGCCTCGCCGGGTTCTTCCTGCTCCACTGGGAGGTGCTCGAGCTCGCCCGCGCCTGCGCGCTCGAGGTGCGCGGCCCGGGACTCGCCGCGGAACGTCCTGCCGCCGGGCCGGGGGCGCGGCTCGAGCGTCGGCTCGATCGTCTGCTACCTGACCGGCCTCTCGCACGTCGACCCGGTCGAGGCGAACCTCTCGCTCGGGCGCTTCCTGAACGACGAGCTCGTCTCGGTGCCCGACATCGACCTCGACTTCCCGCGCGACATCCGCGAGAAGCTGATCGTCGCCGTCACCGAGCGCTACGGCCGCGAGCACGCCGCGCTCGTCGCCACCTTCGCCACCTACCGGAGCCGCGGCGCGATCCGCGACGTCGGCAAGGCGCTCGGCCTTCCCTTCGGCGAGCTCGAGCGGCTCGCGCGCGTCACCGACGGCTGGAACGCGACCCGGGTCGGCGAGGAGCTCGACGGCGTCCCCGGCCGGCATGCCGGGCCGCGCTGGCAGGCCTTCCGCGAGCTGACGCGCGAGATCGCCGGCCTGCCGCGCCACATCTCCCAGCACCCGGGCGGGATGGTGATCTCGACGCGGCCGCTGATCGACCTCGTGCCGGTGCAGCCCGCCGCGATGGCCGGACGCCAGATCTGCCAGTGGGACAAGGACTCGTGCTCCGACGCCGGCTTCCTGAAGATCGACCTGCTCGGGCTCGGGATGCTCTCCGCCGTCGAGGAGGCGGTCGAGCTGATCGCGCGCCTCCACGGCGAGCCGATCGACCTCTCGCGCGTCCCGCTCGACGACCCGGCCGTCTACGCCGAGATCCAGGCCGCCGACACGGTCGGGCTCTTCCAGATCGAGAGCCGCGCCCAGATGCAGAGCCTGCTCCGCACCCGGCCCGAGAACCTCGACGACCTGACGGTGCAGGTCGCGCTCGTCCGGCCGGGGCCGATCCAGGGCAAGGCCGTCCACCCGTACATCGAGCGGCGCCGGCGGCTGCGCGAGGATCCCGGCTTCGTCTACCCGGTCGAGCACGAGTCGCTGCGGGAGCCGCTGCGCGGAGACGCTCGGCGTCGTCGTCTTCCAGGACCAGGTGCTCGACGTCTCGATGGCGGCGGCCGGGTTCAGCGTCGGGGAGGCGGAGGGCCTGCGCCGGGCGATGAGCCGCAAGCGGAGCGAGGAGGCGATCGAGGCGTTCCGGCCCCGCTTCGTCGAGGGCTGCCTCGCGCAACGGGATCGACGAGCCGACCGCGCACGCGATCTACGACAAGCTGGTCGGCTTCTCCGGGTTCGGCTTCCCGAAGTCGCACGCCGCCGCGTTCGGCCTGCTCGCCTACCAGTCGGCGTGGCTGCGGCGCTACTTCCCGGCCGAGTTCCTCTGCTCGCTCCTGAACGCGCAGCCGATGGGCTTCTACCCGCCGTCCTCGCTCGTCCGCGACGCGCAGCGGCGCGGGGTCGGCGTCCGGCCGCCGCACGTGAACCGGAGCAGGGCGAAGTGCACGATCGAGGACGGCGCCGTCCGGGTCGGGCTCGGCTACATCCGCTCGGTCGGCGAGGACGACGCGGAGGCGATCGTCGCCGGGCAGCCGTACGCCGACCTCGGCGATCTCGCCCGCCGCGCCTTCGCCGGCAAGGACGCTGCTCGAGGCGCTCGTCGCCTCGGGCGCCTGCGACGAGTGGGGGGCACGGCGTCGAGCTGCTCTGGCGCCTCGGCGTCACCCCGAGCGGGGTGAGCGCCGGCGCCGGGGCCCGCCAGCTTGCGCTGCCGCTCGAGCCGACGGCGGAGATCCCCGAGCTGCGCCCGCAGACCGACTGGGAGCGGATGCTCGCCGACTACCGCCACACCTCGATCTCGGTCGGCATGCATCCGCTCGAGCTCCTGCGCCCCGCACCTCCTCGAGCCCTGCGTGGCGAGCAGCGAGCTGTCAGGCGTCCCGCACGGCGCCCGGATCGCCGTCGCAGGGCTGGCCGTCGCCCGCCAGCGCCCCTCGACCGCGAAGGGCATCGTCTTCATGCTGCTCGAGGACGAGCACGGCCAGATGAACCTGATCATCCCGCCGCACGTCTACGAGGCGAACCGCGCGATCGTCCGCGCCGAGCCGCTCCTGCTCGCCCGGGGCCGCTTCGAGCGCGTCGGCCGCAACGAGAACGTGCTCGTCGAGGAGGTCGAGAGCCTCGGCCCGCTCGCCCGACGGGCGGCAGGCGAGGCGGAGGTGCGCTCGGCGCTCCCCGGCGCGCACCACTTCGGGCACCGCTGAGGCTACGAGAGCCGCTTGCGCAGGATCACGGACTGCTGGACGTAGCCGTTCTGCTCGTAGAAGCGCACCGAGAGCCCGCCGACCCTCGTATCGGTGAGCACGAGCTCGGCGCCCTGCTCGCGTGCCCAGCGCTCGACCGCCGCCATCAGAAGGGTCCCGATGCCCTGGTTGCGATGAGCGGCCTGGACCGCCAGGTAGCTCACATGGGCTCGGCGGAGGCCCAGATCCTTGACGAGCTGGAGCTCGGCGTCCTCGCGGGGCTCGAGGATCGTCGCCTCGACCGACCCGACCGCCTCGCCGCCGGAGTCCGCGACGAGCCAGACGGCGTCCCCGGGAACCGGCCTCTGGAGCTCGGCCTCGTGCCAGCCGACCAGATCCCCGACCGGCTGCTTGAAGCGCTCGGGATCGAGCTCGACGTAGTAGGCCGCGAAATCGACCGCCGCCCGGGCAAGGCCGGCCCCGTCCCCGGGCCGAGCTGCGCGAATCACGACGCTCATCCGGTGATTGTGGCCGACCCCGCCGCCGCGCGGGCCGCCCGGGTCGCTGCGAACGCTGTCCGACACCGGGACACGTCCGGACGGGGCGCGCGCAATCCCGCTCCAGGAGCCAGAGCTTCGCATCTCGACACGGTCCGGTGACGCTTTCGTCACGGTGTCCGACACCGGGACGTGGCCGCGCTGGACGGTGGTCGCCGGCGCCGCTACCGTGGCGTGATGGTGCTCTTCCCGATCGCGGTCGTCTGGGTTGCGGTCGTGCTCGTCTGGGTGATCCGCAGCCGCCCGGCAGATCCCGAGGGCGGGGAGGGGTGGCCTCGCCGCTTCCTGCCCTGGCGGCCGCCGAGCCGGCCCGGCCGGCGCCCCGAGCTCAGCGATTCTCGATCTCGAGCGCGAACGGAGGCAGGCGCTTCGCGACGGCGCGGTTGAACTCCCGCTCGTACTCGGCGTCGATGCCCTCCGCGAGCGTCTGCGCGAACTCGTCGCGCATGTCGGCGAGGATCTCGGTGCCGGTCTCGACCGCGTCGACGTAGTCTCCGTAGAGCTCCTCGGCCTCGTCCCGGTCGGCGCCGTTGTATGCGGCAAGCCGTTCGTTCACCTCCTCGATCACGAAGCGCTGGTCGCGCTCGAAGATGTCGAGCTGGCGATCGATCACCTCGCCGAAGCGCGACACGCCGGAACATCAGCGGAGCCCCCGGTACAGCTCGAGATGCGCCGCCGCGGCCGCCTCCCAGGTCAGCTCGGAACGAGCCCGCTCGGCGCCGGCGCGCGCCAGCTCGAGCGCCTCGGGGTCGCCGAGCAGCTCCGCGGCGGCCTCCGTCAGCGCGTCGAGGTCGCCGGCCTGGACGACCCGGCCCGCGCCGTAGCGGGCGATCGGCTCCGCCAGCCCGCCGACGTCGTAGGCGACCGCGGGCACGCCTGCGCCGAGTGCCTGCAGGAGCGCCCCCGACTGGTCGAGCTCGGCGCGATACGGGAAGATCGCGATCGTCGCCTCCGAGAGCGCCCGGTCGAGCTCGGAGGGTGTCAGGTACCCGAGCCGCCATTCGGTCCGGGGCGCGTCGCGGAGCCCTTCGAGCGACATCGCCGGGTCCCCCGCGACCAGCAGGCGCGTATCGGGGAGCCGCCTCACCACCTCGACCGCCTCGGGCAGCCCCTTGTACGGCCGGATCACGCCGAGCGCGAGGAGGGTCTGGCCGTTGTCGGCTCGCACCGCCGTGCTCGGATACACCGGATGCGAGATCACGACCGGCTCGACACCGAGCTCGCGCAGCGTCTCGCGTCCGCGCTCGGTGTGGACGACGATCCGGTCGAACCGCGCGAGCAGCCGGCGCCAGAGGCCGTGCTTGCCGGCCGTCCGCCGGGGCAGGAGATCGTGTGCCGTGAAGACCGACGGGCTGCGGAAGCGAAGGTGGACGTCGACCTGCGGCAGCGCGAGCCACTGCAGGTGCAGGACGTCGGCGCGGATCGCCGCGAGGGAGGCGGCCACGCCGAGGTGCTCGACCGCCTTCAACGGTAGGCGAGCGCGGGAGCGCCCGAAGAGCCGCGACGAGGCGGGGTAGAAGCGCTCCACGCGGTCGTAGCCCTCGGGAGGCGGCAGCTCCGCGAACCTGAAGTGCGAGGTGGCCAGCTCGACATCGGCGCCGGCCCGCGCGAGGGCGACCGCGAGCTCGTGGTCGTACCAGGGCGTGAAGGCCGGCGGGTCTGCGATCACGACGCGCACGTCTCCTACAGTAGAGGGCCGTGCTCGTCCGCACCTGGAACCTGTTTCACGGGAACACGGTTCCGCCGCGCCGTAGCGCCCACCTCCGGGCGATGGTCGAGCTGATCACCGTCGACGGGCCGGATGTCGTGTGCCTGCAGGAGGTGCCGGTCTGGGCGTTCGGGCACCTCGGCGAGTGGAGCGGGATGCAGGCCGTGACCGCGCGCACGATGCCGCCGAGGCTCGGCCCCCTGCCCATCCCTGCGTCGCTCGGACGGGCGCTCACAGCCCTGCACCACGGCCGGCTGCGCTCCGCCTTCTCCGGTCAGGGGAACGCGATCCTGCTGCGGAGGGACGTGCAGATCCGCAAGGTGAAGGTGCTCACGCTCAACACCAACGTGTTCTGCGAGGAGCAGGGCGCGAGGCTCGAGCTCTCGCCGAAGCTGACGAGGTGGTGGGAGAAGGAACGCCGTGTCTGCCACGTCGCGCAGATCGAGCTGCCGAGCCGGCAGCGGCTCCTGGTCGCCAACGTGCACGCGACGAGCTGCCCTCGAAACCACCACCTGCCCGACGTCGAGCTGGGACGGGCGACGAGCTTCGTCGAACACACCTCGGAGAGCGAGGAGTCGCTGATCGTCGCGGGCGACTTCAACATCACCAACGCGCAGTCGGCGACGATCCAGCAGCTGGTGAGCGCCCCGCCCGAGTCCCGCTGGACCGATGTCGGGCCGGGGATCGACCATGTCCTGCTCCAGCGCGCGGCAGCGGAGTCGGTTCGCGTCTGGCCGGACGCCGACCGCGCCCACGAGGGGCGACTCCTCTCCGACCATGCGCCGGTCGAGGTCCGCGTCGCGCTGCCCTAGATGATTGATGCCACGACGTCGGGTCGTGGCTAGGGACCGGGGAGTGCAGGTCGAAGTCGGCGCTGCTGAAGCGTCGACGACCTGGAGGCCACGATGCACGCCGACCTCGACCTGCTCTTGATCAGTGTCTATTGCACGGCTGACGACCTGTTGCCGGAACGGCGGCGAAACGCGCGACGTCGGTTGAGTGACGCGGAGATCGTCACGCTCTGTGTCGCGCAGGTGTTGATGGGTGTTCCGAGCGACCGTCGCTTCCTGCGCGCGGCGCGTCGGCAGCTCGGCCATCTGTTTCCGCGGTTGCCCAGCCAGGACGGGTTGCACAAGCGGCGGGCGAGGCTGGCGGAGACGATCGAGTGGTTGATCGGCGTCTTCGCAGCTCAGAGCCCGGGCAGCCTCGACGAGGTGCTGCTGCTCGATTCGACACCGGTGGAGTGCGGTCGCTCGGTCGAGACGACCCGCCGCTCGCAGTTATCCGACGTCTGCGGCTACGGCTACTCGAAGAGCCACTCGCGCTGGTTCTGGGGGATGCGGTTGCACCTGGCCTGCGCCCCGGACGGGACGCCGCGCGCGGCCGCGCTCGTCTCCGCCGACCGGCCGAAACGAGAAGTCGCGCTGACGCTCTTGCCGCGCGCGCTCACAGGCGGCGAGACGATCGTCTGCGACAAGGGCTACGCCGGGCGCGACTTTGCCGCCGCAGTCGCCGAGCTCGGCGGCCTCGTCCTGCGGCCACCCCGTCAGACCGAGCCACAAACCGGGCCGCATCTCGCTCCGATCCGGCAGCGAATCGAGTCAGTCTTCTGGACCCGCAAAGACCTGCTCAGCCTCGAACGGCACGGCGCCCGAACCCCACACAACCTCCTTACCCGCATCGCGACCAGGCTGCTCGCGCTCGCCGCCTGCATCAGCCTCAACCACCAACTCGGACGACCCAGCCGAGCAATCGCCGACTACACCGCCTAACCGCGTGGCATCAACCCTCTAGCGGCCCCCGGTCGGCCGTCAGGCCGCGTCGGCCGCGGTACGGAGGCCGAGCTCCGGCCCGATCGGCTGCAGCGAGGCGACCACATTCGCGATGTGCTCGTCGAGGTCGAGCCCGAGCAGCTCGGCGCCCGCGTAGACCTCGTCGCGGTGGACGCCGGCCGCGAACGACGGCTGCTTCAGCTTCTTTCGCACCGACCTGGGCTCGAGGCCGTCGAGGCCGGTCGGCCGGACGAGACCGCACGCGTGCACGAAGCCCGACAGCTCGTCGCAGGCGAAGAGAGTGCGCTTCAGCGGCGTGTCGCGCGGCAGCGCGAGATGCTCGGCGTGCGAGAGCACCGACTCGATCACCTCTTCGGGGTAGCCGAGCTCGCGCAGGATCGGGGCGCCGTCCTGCGGGTGCTTGTCGAGGGTGGGGTGGATCTCGTAGTCGAAGTCGTGCAGCAGGGCCGCGACGCGCCACAGCTCCTCGTCCTCGCCGAGGAGCCGCGCGTAGAAGGCCGTCGAGGCCTCGACCGCGAGCGCGTGGCGAAGCAGCGCCTCGCTCTTCGTGTAGGCGGTCAGCGTCTCCCAGGCTTGTTCGCGAGTCGGCTGCAAGGCGGCCGCTATCCTAGCCCCGCCTTGTCGACCACCGTCGCCAGAGAGGCAACCACCGAATCCTTCGTGATCGAGGGCGGACGCCCGCTCAACGGGCGGGTGCGGGTTGCCGGGAACAAGAACGGCGCGCTGCCGATCCTCGCCGCGTGCGTGCTCACCGACGAGCCCGTCGTGCTGCGGAACATCCCCCGGATCCGCGACGTCGACACGATGCTCGCGCTGCTCGCCGACATCGGCGCCGAGGCCGAGTGGCGGGGCGAGAACGAGGTGCGGGTGCACGCCGCGGGCGTCAGCCGCACCGAGGTGGACGAGGAGCTCTCCGACCGCATCCGCGGCTCGTTCCTGCTCGCAGGCCCGCTGCTCACGCGCTTCGGGCACGTCCTGCTCTCCCCACCGGGCGGCGACTTCATCGGCCGCCGCCCGCTCGACACCCACGTCCACGCCTTCGAGCAGCTCGGCGCCCACGTCGAGATCAGTCGCAGGTTCGAGCTCCGCGCCGGCAGGCTCGAGGGGAAGCGCATCTTCCTCGACGAGGCGAGCGTGATGGGCACCGAGAACGCCGTCATGGCGTCGACGCTCGCCCGCGGGCGGACGGTGCTGATGAACGCCGCGTGCGAGCCGCACGTGCAGGATCTCTGCCGCTTCCTCGTCTCGCTCGGGGCCCGGATCGAGGGAATCGGCTCGAACGTGCTCACGATCGACGGGGTCGACGAGCTCTCGGGCGGCGAGCACCGGATCGGGGCCGAGCACATCGAGGCGGCGAGCTTCATCGGCCTCGCCGCGGTCACCGGCGGCGAGGTGACCGTCGACGACGTCGAGCCCGACGACTTCGTCTCGATCCTGGCGGCGTTCGGGCGGCTCGGGATCGAGGTCGAGCTGGGGGAGACGAGCGTGCGCGTGCCGGCCGGCCAGGAGCTCGTGATTCGCGACGACCTCGGCGACCAGATTCCAAAGATCGAGGACGGCCCCTGGCCGGCCTTCCCCGCCGACCTGACCTCGATCGCGCTCGCGGTCGCGACCCAGGCGCGGGGGACGATCCTGATCTTCGAGAAGATGTTCGAGAACCGGCTGTTCTTCGTCGACAAGCTCGTGCGGATGGGCGCCCGGATCATCCTCTGCGACCCTCACCGCGCCGTCGTCAGCGGGCCCGCGAGGCTCCACGGGGAGCGGCTCGAGAGCCCCGACATCCGGGCCGGAATGGCGATGCTGATCGCTGCGCTCTGCGCCGAGGGGACCTCGGTGATCGGGAACATCGGGCAGATCGACCGCGGCTACGAGCGGATCGACGAGCGCCTGCGCGCACTCGGCGCCGCGATCGAGCGCATCTAGCGGCCCGGTCTCCGACCACCGCCCGTCCGTTACCCTCAGCGGGATGGCCGGGCCGAAGACGGAGCAGGCGCAGGTGGGAGTGCGGGTCGAGATCGCGGCGGCGGGCTCGAGCAACGTCGCGACGGGCCTCTCCGTCCTCGACTACCTCGTCTCGGAGCTGGCCCGGACCGGGCGCATCCAGCTCTCGCTCGAGGTTGCACCGGGGACGGTGGACGAGGGCGTGTCCGCGGCCGGCCGGGCGCTCGGGGAGGCGCTCGCAGGACTCCTGCGCACCCCCGGCGCCACGGGGCACGGCTGGGCGTGGTTCCCGGCCGCCGAGGCGCTCGCCGGCGCGGTGCTCGAGGTCACCGAGCGGCCGATCGTCGCCTCGAACGTGGACTTCTCGGGCCAACGCGTCGGAGGGCTCGGCAGCGACGTCGTGGCGCGGTTCCTGAACGAGCTCGCGGAGGGCGCGGGCCTCAACGTGCATATCCGCGTGATCGAGGGGAAGGATCCCCAGCACGTGCTGCACGCGATCTTCAAGGCACTCGGAGCGGCAATCGGCCAGGCGTGCCGTGCGCCGGAAGGAGGAGACACTCGATGACCAGGCACGTCGTGCGCACGGAGGCGGCGCCGGCGCCGTTCCAGGGCGCGCCCTACTCGCAGGCGATCAGCGCAAACGGGTTCGTCTTCGTCGCCGGCCAGCTCGGGCTCCGGCCCGGCGGCCACGAGATGGTTCCCGGCGGCATCGGCGAGCAGACCGAGCAGGTCTTCGCGAACCTGCGCGCGATCCTCGAGGCGGCGGGCTCCTCGCTCGAGCGGATCGTCAAGACGTCCGTCTTTCTGCAGAGCCTCGACGACTTCGCGGGCATGAACGAGGTCTACGCGCGCCACATCGGCGATGCCCCGCCGGCCCGCTCCACCGTCGAGGTGGCGAGGCTACCGTCCGGGGCGCTCGTCGAGATCGAGGCGATCGCGCTCGCCTAGCGATCGGCGGGCGGCGGCTCGCCCGGGGAGGCCTGCCTTCGATCGCGAGCTCCCGCGGGCGGTGACGTAGATGTACCTCTACGCATTTCGTCTCCGAGTCGAAATCCCGCTCGAATACGGCCGTGCCGGTCGAGGGCGGTGCGCCGTGCTCCACAATGGGCGCGTGAAGGACATCGAGGACTACGTCGGCTCGCTCGGCCTCGACGCCTACGTCGTCGGCGGCGCCGTCCGCGACGAGCTGCTCGGACGCGAGTCGAAGGACGCAGACTTCCTCGTCCCGGGGGTGGACAGCGAGGCACTCCGCGCCGCGCTGGCCGGTCACGGCCGGGTCGACGAGCTCGTGGTCGGCGGGCGGCCGGTCGGCATACGGCTCTTTCCGCGAGATCGCCGTCTCCGCTCCCTGGCTCCCGCCGGGATCGAGTTCGCACCGCCGCGGCGGGAGCGCTCGACGGGGCCGGGCCGGCACGACTTCGAGATCGTTGTCGACCCGGCCGCAAGCGTCGAGGACGATCTCGCCCGGCGCGACTTCACGATCAACGCGATCGCCCGCCGCCTCGCCGACGGGACGCTCGTCGATCCGTATGGCGGCAGGGCAGATCTCGCGCGCGGCATTCTCCGGACGGTGTCTCCCAACAGCTTCGCCGAGGACCCGCTCAGGCTCCTGCGCGGGCTCCGGTTCGTCTCCCAGCTCGACCTCGGCCCCGACCCGGTGACACTCGCCCAGATGCGTGCGGAGGCCGGCGCGGTGACGCTCGTCTCGAGTGAGCGGATCGGGGGCGGGCTCGCCGCGGACGGGATGGGGGAGCTCTCGAAGCTCCTGCTCGGCCGTGAGCCGAGGAAGGCGCTCAGGCTCGCCCGCGACACCGGCGTGCTCGCCGCCGTTCTGCCCGAGTTCGGCCCCGCGATCGGGTTCGATCAGGAGACTGCCTACCACGAGCTGACGGTCGACGAGCACACCTTCCACGTCGTCCAGCTCACCGCGGATGCAGGCCGGCCGCTCCGGGTCAGGCTCGCGGCGCTCTTCCACGACCTCGGCAAGCCCTCCGTCGCGTGGCGCGGGGCCGACGGCCGGCTCCATTTCTACCCGCGACCCCCGTATGCCGAGCGCGGCCACGCGGAGGTCGGCGCCGAGCTCGCCGATCAGGCGCTCCGCAGGCTTCGCTACCCGAACGCGCTCCGTGAGCAGGTCGTGGCGATCGTGCGGTTCCACATGCTCGAGCTCGGGCCGGCGGACGCGGTTCGGGCCCGCAGGCTGCTCGCCCTGCGCGGCGACCGCCTCGCGCTCGACCTGCTCGACCACAAGGAGGCCGACCTACTCGGGAAGGGGCCGGACGGCCCGCTCGACTCGAGCGGAGTCGAGCGGCTCGCCGCGTTCAGGCGGGTGGTCGAGCAGGAGCTGACGAGCCCGCATCGCCTCTCCGATCTCGCCGTCGACGGCTCCGACCTGATCGAGCTCGGCTTCGTCCCGGGACCGGCGCTCGGCCGCACGCTCGCGGACCTGCTCGAGGAGGTCGTCGACAGGCCGAGCCTGAACCGCCGCGACATCCTGCTCGCCCGGGCCCAGGAGCTCAGGCGGGCATGATCCACTGGGAGACGGGCGGTCGCTACATCGTCGCGTTCACGACGCGCGACGGCGGAGTCAGCACCGGCTCGTTCGCCTCGCTCAACCTGGGGAGCCGCGGCGACGACCCGACCCGCATCGCCGAGAACCGGCGGATCGCCTGCGAGCAGCTGGGCCTCGAGGTCGAGAGGCTTACGGTCAACCGGCAGCGGCACTCGTCGCTCGTGCATCGTGCGCGGGCAGGCTCCGACCAGGACGCCGGCGACGCACTCTGGACGGACGAGCCGGCGCTGCCGATGCTCGCACTGAGCGCGGACTGCGTGCCGATCGCGATCGCCGCCACCTCCGGCCGGCCGGCGCTGGCCGTCGTCCACGCCGGGTGGCGGGGGCTCGCGGCGGGTGTCGTCGAGGCCGGCGTGGCGGCGCTCGGCGAGACGGAGACAGCCGCCGTCGTCGGACCTGCGATCGGGCCCTGCTGCTACGAGGTCGGCCCGGAGGTCTCCGCTCACTTCGATGCCGACCTGACGAGCGGCGGCATCCTCGACCTCTGGGAGGCGGCGGAGCGGGCGCTGCGCCGCGCGGGCGTAGCCTGCGTCGATCGCCTCGACCTCTGCACGCGCTGCAACCCGGGGCTCTTCTTCTCCTACCGCCGCACCGGGCGGCCCCACGGCGCGCAGGGGGTGATCGGTGCTCTCGCCGGCTGAACTCCGGGCCCGGTTCGCGCAGGTCCGCGCAGAGGTCGGGGCGGAGGTGACAATCGTCGCCGCGACGAAGTACGTGACGCTCGACGACATGGCCGTCCTCGTCGAGGCGGGGATCGAGGTCGTCGGCGAGAACCGCGCCCAGGATCTCGAGGCGAAGCACGCCGTCTACGGCGACACGTTCCGCTGGCACTTCATCGGTCGGCTGCAGTCGAACAAGGTCAAGATCGTGAACCGCACCTGCGAGCTCGTCCACTCGCTCGACTCGCTCTCGGCCGCCGAGCGGCTCGAGGTTCCGGCGCTCGTTCAGGTCAACCTCGCCGGCGAGGCATCGAAGGCGGGGGTTATGCCCGAGGAGCTCCCCCGTTTCCTCGGCTTCGACGTCCGGGGGCTCTCGACGATGCCGCCCGCCGCTGCGGATCCCGAGTCCTCGCGCGACTGGTTCCGACGCCTGCGGGAGCTCGCCCTCGAGCACGGCCTCAGCGAGCTCTCGATGGGGACGACCCAGGACTATCGGGTCGCCGTGGAGGAGGGGGCGACCTCGATCCGGATCGGCAGCGTGCTCTTCCGGTAGCACAGGGGTTTACCATCCCAGGAACATGAGCAGACCTGTTGCACACCTATGAGCTTCGGCGATCTCTGGAGCCGCACGCTCGTCTACTTCGGGATCGCCGAGGAGGACGAGGACTACTTCGAGGACGATGACGCCTTCACGGCCGAGGAGTCCCTCGAGCAGAGCTACCGGGAGCGGCCGAACGTCCGCCGGCTCACGCCGAGGAGGCGGACGCAGGGATTCGACGACTGGACCGAGTCCGAGGAGGCCGACCGCCCGGTTCGGGCCGCGCCGCCGCCCGCACGGGCTCCGCGCGGGGTGCGGCACATGGAGGCCGTGCCGAGCCCGGGATCGGTGCGGGTGCATCTGGTGCTGCCGCGGAGCTTCAACGACGCCCAGCAGATCGCCGACAAGTTCAAGCACTCGATCCCGGTGATCCTCAACCTTCAGAACGCCGACACGGAGCTCTCGAAGCGCCTGATCGACTTCGCGAGCGGCCTCACCTACGCGCTCGACGGAGGGATGCAGCGCGTCGCCGACAAGGTCTTCCTGCTGACCCCGCGGAACGTCGAGGTGAGCGCGGAGCAGCGCGCGCAGCTGCTCGAGCGGGGCGGCTTCTACAACCAGGCCTGATCGGGGCGCGAAGACCGCCACGGTAGGAATAGCCGCTGCCGGGAAGAAACGGGACCGCGATGGTCCTCGACGCGGTCGGCAACGTGCAGCAGTTCGTCGACGTCTTCCTCGCGGTCTACGTGATCGCGATCCTGCTCGTGGTGCTCACGTCCTGGATCCGCTTGCCCTATGCGTTCGACCCGGTCCAGCGCTTCCTGCACGACGTCTGCGATCCGTACCTCGGCTTGTGGCGGCGGATCCTCCCGTCCTTCGGCCCGTTCGATCTGTCGCCGATGGCGGGTATCTTCGGACTGATCGTGCTCGGCACGCTCGTCAACGCGCTGCTTGGCCGGCTCCACTAGGAGGGAAGGAGAGCAATGTCGTACACACCCGTCGAGTTGAGGCACGTGCAGGTAGGCCGGAGCCTGTTCGGCTACAACCGCGCGACGGTCGAGCAGGTGATCGAGGAGGTCGCCGAGAGCTTCGAGGCCACCTGGCGAGAGCGGGGCGAGCTGGCAGACCAGGTCGACGCGCTCGAGAAGCAGGTCGCGGAGCTCCGGCGGCGCGAGGATCTGCTCACGCACACCCTCGTCGCGGCCGAGCAGGCCGCCAGCGACGTCCGTGACCGGGCGAAGCGGGAGGCCGACTCGATCGTGACCGAGGCGCAGAACGATGCGCGCGCGCTCGCTCGCTCGGCACACGAGGAGCGCGAGCGGCTGCTGCTCGAGGCCCGCCGAATCGAGGCGATGCTGCGGGCGGCGCTCAGCATGATGGAGAGCACCACGAGCGAGGCGGCCGGCCGGCCTGCCGTCTCCGTCCCCGTTCCCATCGCCGCGCCGGACCCCGCCGCCGTCGAGCCCGAGCCCGAGGCGCCGCCGTGGCCGCGCGAGGACACCCGCGAGTTCGAGCCGATCAGCCTGCCGCCCGTGCAGGAGTCGCTGGTCGCAGAGAGCGAGCCGGAGCCCGAGCCCCAGCCGATGCTGCGCCGGGTCGCCGGCGGCGATTCGCGCGATTTCGACTGGGGTGAATGAGGCAACGTAGACTTCGGGTGTGAGCGGTTCGACCCGGCTTCGGCTTCGCGTGTCGCCCGGCGCCGCCCGGGCCGGAGTCGTCGGGCGCTTCGGCGAGGCGTGGAAGGTCAGGGTCAAGGCGCCGCCCGAGGGCGGCCGGGCCAACGACGCCGTCGTGAGGCTCCTGGCGGAGACGCTCGGCCTCCCGCGCGGGGACGTCGTGATCGTCTCCGGTCACACGGGGCGCGACAAGGTGGTCTCGCTCGCCGGGATCGGCCCGGAGGAGCTCGACCGTCGACTCGTCTCGGCGGCCGCCGGTGGGGCGGCGGATCCGCGGTGAGCCCGGTCGAGACGGCCCGTTTCCGGGAGCTGCTCGTCGCAGAACGCGAGCGGATCACGCACGCGATCGCGGGCTTTCGCGAGGACAACCAGCGCACCATGAAGGACGAGGCGCGGGAGCCGGGCGGCGTCGGCGCCGACACCGCGTCGATCACGTTCGAGCGCGAGCTCGACCAGGGGCTCGAGGAGGGTGCCCAGCAGACGCTCGCCCAGATCGAACAGGCGCTCGTTCGACTCGACGAGGGCACCTACGGGACGTGTGAGCGCTGCGGGATCGGCGATCGCCGAGGAGCGCCTGCTCGCCCGCCCCTGGGCCACCCTCTGCATCGACGACCAGCGGGCTCGCCGGCCGTGGGTAGGCCGCCGAGATGAGCGACGGTCCCGACATTCGCGTCGGCTCGTCGACGAACGGGCTCGCGCCCGTCTCGGTCGCCGAGCGGTCGCTCGCTGCGGGCCCGTGGCAGTGGGGCGGGCTCGCAGCGGTCGTCGCCGCCGCGGTCGCCGGCGACCAGCTGACCAAGCACGTCGTCGTGAGCCGGTTCGAGCCCGGACGAGGCCGCGCACGTCGTCGGGCCGCTCTCGATCCACCGAGTCGAGAACTCCGGGATCGCGTTCGGCCTCTTCACCTCCGCGACGAGTGTCGGTGATCGCCCTGACGGCGATCGCGGTGATCTGGATGCTGGTCTACTTCGCCCGCTCGGGGGCCCGGCATCCGGTCATCCCGGCCGGGCTCGGGCTCCTGATCGGCGGCAGCGTCTCGAACCTCGTCGACCGGGTGCGTCTCGGCTACGTCACCGACTTCATCGACTTCCGCTGGTGGCCCGCGTTCAACCTCGCGGACAGCTTCATCGTCATCGGCGTCGGCATCCTGCTCGCCGCCCTGCTCGCCGCCGACAGGCGCCCGAAGCTCCCCCGGGGCCACCTCGACGTCGCGGCCCGCTAGACCATCGAGCAGACGCTCGGGAGGGGTCGGACCGCGCGACCGGCAGGCCCAGGCCCGGTCCCCCCACCCTGGGTGGGGCCGCTTCCCCCGCCGCCCTCGAGGACCATCCTAGTGCCGGCGGGGCCGCCGCAGAGGTCGGAAAGCGTGACAAATGAGTGAATTCTTCTCCCCGGGAGTGCTGGAGGTCCCCGCCGAGCTGGCAGGAGAGCGGCTCGACCGCTTCCTCGCCCGCCATCTCGGCTCCCGGGCCGCGGCCGAGCGGGCGCTCGAGCGGGGCGCGCTCGTCGACGGGGCGGTCGCGGCCGAAGAGCCACCGGCTGGAGGGCGGCGAGCGGATCGAGCTCCCGGCGGCCGTGGAGCCCGCTCCGGCGCCGCCCGCAGGCCCGCCGGCCGAGATCGTCTGGCAGGACGAGCACCTCGCGGTCGTCGACAAGCCGGCGGGGCTCGTCGTCCACCCGGGCGCGGGCCGGCCCGCGGGCACGCTCGTCGACTCGCTCGCGGGCGTCGTCGCGGGCGGCGATCCCGGCCGGCCCGGCATCGTCCACCGGCTCGACCGGGACACCTCCGGACTGCTCGTCGTCGCCCGCTCGGAGGAGGCGCACCGCCGGCTCTCGGCTCTCGTCCGCCGCCGCGCGCTCGAGCGCACCTACCTGGCGCTCGTGCACGGCCGGCCGGCGTCGCGCAGCGGCCGGATCGAGGCTCCGATCGGCCGCGATCGAGCCGACCCGACTCGCATCTCGCTCGACACCGACTCGCCGCGCGAGGCCGTCACGCACTTCGACGTCGAGCGGCTCTGGGACAACCATGCGCTCCTCCGCGTCCGGCTCGAGACGGGGCGAATGCACCAGATCCGCGTCCATCTCGCAGCGATCGGGCTGCCCGGTCGTCGGCGACCCCGTCTACGGCGTCGCCGACCGCGCGCTCGGCCGCCAGTTCCTCCACGCGGCCCGTCTCGCCTTCCCGCACCCGTTCACGGGGGAGCGGGTCGAGGTCGACTCGCCGCTGCCGCCCGAGCTGCAGGCCTACCTCGACACGCTCGCCTGACGGCCCGTTCCCGGTACGATTGCAGCTCTTTCTGACCCTCGACCCGGCGGAGGATCGAGGCGGACGGTGGCCGGCACTCGCGCCGGAGCCGCCGAGACGCCGCCGGTGGAATGCCAATCGAAACCGAGAAAGGGGCTCGCAATGCCCGTTGTCTCCATGAAGGAGCTGCTGGAGGCCGGCGTTCACTTCGGCCACCAGACACGCCGCTGGAACCCGAAGATGAAGCGATTCATCTTCACCGAGCGCGGCGGCATCTACATCATCGACCTGCAGCAGACCCAGCAGCTGCTCGACGAGGCGTACGACTTCGCCCGCGCGATCGCGCAGCGGAACGGCTCGGTGCTGTTCGTCGGCACGAAGAAGCAGGCCCAGGACGCGGTCGCCGGCGAGGCGGCCCGGGTCGGCATGCCGTACGTCAACCATCGCTGGCTCGGCGGCCTGCTGACGAACTGGCGCACGATGTCCGAGCGGATCCAGCGCCTGCACGAGCTCCGCGCGCTGCGCCAGGAGTCGCAGCTCGACCTGCTGCCCGCGAAGGAGCGGATCGCGATGCTCGCCGAGCTCGAGAAGCTCGAGGCGAACCTCGGCGGCGTCGCCGACATGCGCCGCCAGCCGGACGCGGTCTTCATCGTCGACCTGCGCAAGGAGCAGCTCGCCGTGCGCGAGGCACGCCGCCTCGGACTGCCGGTGATCGCGCTCGTCGACACGAACTGCGATCCCGACGAGGCCGACTACGTGATCCCCGGCAACGACGACGCGATCCGCTCGTGCTCGCTCGTCATCAAGGCGGTCGCAGACGGGATCGAGGCCGGCAAGCAGAAGGTCTCGCCGGCCGACCTCGCCGCCGCGAAGGCTTCGACGGCTCCCCCTGCGGAGCCGGAGGCGGCCGCGGAAGCGGTCTCCGAGCCGGCCCCGGCCGAGCCCGAGCCCGCTGTGGAACCCGCGCCGGAGCCCGCCGCCGAAGCGGCGCCCGAGCCGGCAGCGGAACCCGCGCCGGAGCCCGCCGCCGAAGCCGCGCCCGAGCCGGCAGCGGAACCAGCGCCCGAGCCCGCCGTCGAGGCGGAGCCGGCCGTGGAAGCCGCTCCACTGCTCTCGGCCGAGCCCGAGCCCGACCCGGCCGCGGGCGCCGAGGAGGCGGAATGACCGACATCTCTGCCGCGATGGTCAAGCAGCTCCGCGACGCGACGAGCGCCGGGATGATGGACTGCAAGCGCGCGCTCGAGGAGACGAGCGGCGACTTCGACGCCGCGGTCAAGCTCCTGCGCGAGAAGGGCATGGCGTCGGCGGCGAAGCGCGCCGACCGGGAGACGACCGAGGGGGTCGTGCTCACGAGGATCGAGGGCGCGACGGCCGCGATCGTCGCCGTCGGCTGCGAGACCGAGCCGGTCTCCAAGAACGACGACTTCCGCGCCTTCGCGCAGGCCGCGCTCGACGCGGTCTTCGAGGGCGGGGAGGAGGCGGCCTCCGGGCTCGAGGAGCAGCGGATCGAGCTGAGCGCCCGGCTCGGCGAGAACATCCAGATCGTCGGCGCCCGCCGCATGACCGCAGGCGAGGGCGAGACGTTCGCGGCGTACGTGCACCCGCCCGCGAACAAGATCGGCGTGCTCCTGCAGGTCGAGGGCGGCTCTCCCGAGCTTGCCCGCCAGCTCGCGATGCACATCTCGTTCTCCCGTCCGACGTACTCGTCGCGCGACGAGGTCCCTGCGGATCTCGTCGCGAGCGAGCGCGAGATCCTCTCGAAGCTTCCCGAGGTCGAGTCGAAGCCCGAGGAGATCCGTGAGAAGATCGTCGACGGGATGCTGAACAAGCGCTTCTACGCGGAGTCGGTGCTCGGCGAGCAGGCGTGGATCCACGACGGGAGCCTGACCGTCGCCAAGGCGCTCGCCCAGGGCGGCCTCGAGCTGGTCGACTACGCCTGGTTCTCGGTCGGCTGATGGCGGCCGCCCCGCAGCGACGGTCTCAGCCCGCGCCCGTCTTTCGCCGGGTGCTGCTGAAGCTCTCGGGCGAGGCGCTGATGGGCCCGGCCGACTTCGGACTCGACGCGCCGACCCTCGACGAGCTCGCCCGCGAGCTCGTCGAGGTGCACTCCTCGGGCGTCGAGCTCGCGCTCGTGATCGGCGGCGGGAACATCTACCGCGGCATGAAGGCCACCGCCGCCGGCATGGACCGCGCGACCGGCGACTACATGGGGATGCTCGCGACCGTCTTCAACTCGCTCGCCGTCCAGGAGGCGCTCGAGCGCAACGGCGCCGACACGCGCGTTGCCTCGGCGCTCGACGTGCGCGAGGTCGCCGAGCCGTACATCCGGCGCCGCGCGATCCGGCACCTCGAGAAGGGCCGGGTCGTCATCTTCGCCGCCGGCACCGGCAACCCGTACTTCACCACCGACACCGCGGCGGCACTGCGCGCGCTCGAGATCGACGCCGAGGCGATCCTGATGGCGAAGAACGGTGTCCGCGGCGTCTTCGACGGCGACCCGCGCAGCAGCCCGGACGCGCGCTTCCTGCCGGAGCTCACGCACCTGCAGGCGATCGAGCGCGGACTGAAGGTGATGGACACGACCGCGCTCTCGCTCTGCATGGACAACAATCTGCCGATCCACGTCTTCGAGCTCGCCGCCGGCAACATCGGTCGTGTCGTCGCGGGTGAGAGCGTCGGGACGCTGATCTCGACCCCGACAGAAGGAGGCACACGGTGACGGCCATGGACGACTTCGTGGCGGACGCGACGGCGCGGATGAACAAGTCGGTCGACGCGACTCACGAGCACTTCAACTCCGTGCGCACCGGCCGCGCCTCGGCGGCGTTGCTCGACCGGATCCAGATCGACTACTACGGGACGCCGACGCCGCTCAAGAACATCGCCACGATCAACGTTCCCGAGCCGCGGCTGCTCACGATCCAGCCGTTCGACCCGTCCGCGATGAAGCGGATCGAGCGCGCGATCATGGAGTCGAACCTCGGGCTGACGCCGTCGAACGACGGCAAGATGATCCGGCTGCCGATCCCGCAGCTGACCGAGGAGCGGCGCAAGGAGCTCGTCAAGCAGGTGCGGCACATGGCCGAGGAAGGGCGCGTCGCCGTACGCAACGTGCGCCGCGACGTGATGCGGCACCTCGAGGAGCTCGTCAAGAACGGCGATGTCGGCGACGACGAGGAGCGCGCCGCCGAGACCCGTGTCCAGAAGCTGACCGACGACCACGTCCACCAGATCGACGAGCTTCTGAAGCACAAAGAAGCCGAGATCATGGAGGTCTAGCCGTCCGGCTTCTGCCGGATGGCCGGAGAGCCCGTGAAGCTGATCTCGCGCATCCGGACGCTGGCGCGCGTCCGGCCCATGCCCGAGCGGGACCTGCCCGAGGTCGCCGAGACGGTCGCGATCATCATGGACGGGAACGGTCGCTGGGCGCGCCGCCGCGGGCTCCCGACCGCGCTCGGGCACCGGGCGGGGACGCGGGCGCTGCGGCGGACGGTCGAGGCCGCGATCGACCTCGGGATCCGGAACGTCGTCGTCTACGCGTTCTCGACCGAGAACTGGTCGCGGCCCCAGGACGAGGTCGACGCGCTGATGGAGCTCTTCGGCGAGACGATCGAGCGTGAGCTGCCCGATCTCGCCGAGCAGGGCGTCCGGGTGCGCTTCATCGGCCGGCGCGACCGGGCGCCCGAGGATCTCCGCCGCCGGATGGAGTCGATGGAGGATCGCACCGAGCTGAACACGCGGCTCGGCCTCTGGATCGCCTTCGACTACGGCGGCCGGGCCGAGCTCGTCGAGGCAACCCGCCGGATCGCCGACAGCGGCATCGATCCGCGCGAGATCGACGAGAACGTCCTCGCCGCGAACCTCTACGCCCCCGAGCTCCCCGATCCCGACCTGCTGATCCGCACGAGCGGCGAGCTGCGGGTCTCGAACTTCATGCTCTGGCAGCTCGCCTACGCGGAGCTCGTCTTCGTCGACCGCCTCTGGCCGGACTTCGACGCCCGCGACCTGCGGGCCGCTCTCGCCGAGTACGCGAAGCGCCGGCGCCGGTTCGGCGGACGATGAGCGTCGCTCGCAGCTCCGGCCGCCGTCTTGCGATCGGCGGTGACGGTCCGCCCGGACCCGTCGGCCAGGCCCCGGTCGGCCGATGAGCAACGCCGTCTCGCGTCTGGTCGTCGCCGCAGCGGCGATCCCGGTCGTGCTCGGTGCGGTCTACCTCGGCGGCTGGTGGCTGTTCGCGCTCACGGCGGTGGCGGCAGCGCTCGCCCTGCACGAGTTCTGGCTGCTCGCGCGACCGCTGAGCCCGCTGTCGCCGGCCGGGTACGTCGGCGGCATCCTCGCGCTCGTCGGGGCCGAGCTGGGCGGGATCGGCTGGATGATCGGCGGCGCGCTGACCTCGTTCGCGCTCGCGTTCGTGCTGAAGGGGCTCTCGGCGACCCGCCAGGCGCCGACGGCGTCGATCTCGGCCACCGTGATGGGGGCTGTCTGGGTCGGCTGCGGGCTCTCGTTCATGCTGCTTCTGCGGGACATCCCGGTGCACGGCCGGCTGGCGACGTTCACCGTGCTGCTGGCGGTCTGGGCCGGCGACACGCTGGCCTACGTCGGCGGCAGGCTGCTCGGCAGCCACCGGATGGCGCCGAACACCTCGCCCGGGAAGACCTGGGAGGGGTTTGCCTTCGGGACGGCGGCGACGATCTTCGTCGCCTTCGTCGCCCTCTACAAGCAGCACTTCCTCTCGATCGGCGAATCGCTCGTGCTCGGCGCGGTGATCGCGGTCGCGGCGCCGCTCGGAGATCTCTTCGAGTCGATGCTGAAGCGCGATGCAGGGGTGAAGGACACGGGGAAGCTGCTCGGCGGCCACGGAGGGATGCTCGACCGGATCGACGCGCTCCTCTTCGCGGCTCCCGCCGCGTACTTCTGTATCGCGGCATTCGGCTACCAGTAACGCGCGGCCGGATAGATTGCGGGCATGGCCGATCCGGATGGTGTCCGCGCATCGGACGCGGACCGCGAGCGGGCCGCCGGCGAGATCCGCGAGCACTACGCGGAGGGTCGGCTTGACCAGGACGAGCTCGCCGAACGACTCGACCGCGCCTACGCGGCTCGGACGACCGGCGAGCTCGAGGCGGTCCGCGCCGATCTGCCCGCGCTGCCCGCGACCGCGGCGGGGCGGCGCGCAGAGCTCGCGGCCCGGCGCTCGGAGCTCACGCGCGAGCTCGTCCAGCAGACCGGGGTCGCGCTGGCGCCCTTCCTCGTCTGCACGCTTGTGTGGCTCCTCTCCGGCGCCCAGAGCGACTTCTGGCCGGCGTGGCTGCTGCTCATCCCCCTCGTGCTGCTCGTCCGCAACGGCTGGCGGCTGTACGGGCCCTCGCCCGACCTCGACCAGGCCGCCGAGGAGCTCGCGGAGCGCCGCCGCCGCCCGCAGCCGTAGCGGGAGGTCGGGGCGGTGTCGGACACTGGGACGCGTCTCGGAAGGACGAGGCGCAAGTCCGCTCGCCGAGCCAGATCCGGCCGTCGCCGCCCGATCCGTCACGCTTTCGTCACGCTCGTCGGACACCGGGTCACGGCCCGTTCGGCCGCTACCCTGGCGGCATGAAGCGGATCGCCCTGCTCGGCGCGACCGGCTCGATCGGGCGCCAGGCGATCGAGGTGATCGACGCGCACCCCGAGCTCGAGCTCGTCGCGGCGACCTCGGGCTCGCAGCCGATCGACGGCCTCGCGCCGCTGACGCAGACCGGGGGAGACCCGACCGAGCTGCTCGAGCGCGCCGAGCCCGACATCGTCCTCAACGCCGTCGTCGGCTTCGCCGGCCTCGTGCCGACGATGTGGGCGCTCGAGCACGGCGTCACGCTCGCGCTCGCGAACAAGGAGAGCCTCGTCGCCGCCGGCGAGCTCGCGCTGCAGGCCCGGGAGCGCGGGGCGAGGCGAGCTGATCCCGGTCGACAGCGAGCATTCGGCGCTCTTCCAGTGCGCGCTCCTCGGCGAGCCGGAGAGCATCGTCCTCACGGCGAGCGGCGGCCCCTTCCGCGGCCGCACCGCGCGACGAGCTCGGGGAGGTCACGCCCGACGAGGCGCTCGCGCACCCGACCTGGTCGATGGGCCCGAAGATCACGATCGACTCGGCGACGCTCGCGAACAAGGGGCTCGAGGTGATCGAGGCGCACTTCCTCTTCGGCGTGCCCTACGAGCGGATCGAGGTCGTGATCCACCCGCCCTCGATCGTCCACGGGCTCGTCCGCTTCCGCGACGGCGCCGCGATCGCCCACCTCGGCAACCCCGACATGCGCGTCCCGATCTCCTACGCGCTCACCTACCCGGAGCGCGCCGCGACGCCGGTGCCGCCGCTCGAGCTGCGCACGCTCGAGTTCCACGAGCCCGACCTCGAGACGTTCCGCCTGCTGCCGCTCGCGCGCGAGGCCGGCGAGCGCGGCGGCACCTACCCCTGCGCCTTCAACGCCGCGAACGAGGTCGCCGTGCAGGCGTTCCTGGACGGGCAGATCGGCTTCCTCGACATCGCCGCGGCGGTCGAGGAGGTGCTCGCCCGGGTCGACGGCTCGCCCGCCCGCGACCTCGCCGAGCTCGTCGAGGCCGACCGCCGCGCCCGCGAGCTCGTCCCGGCGGCGGCCAGGTGAGCCTCGCCGTCGCGATCCTCGGCCTCGCCGTCCTGATCCTCGTCCACGAGGCAGGCCACTTCTTCGCGGCGCGGGCGGTCGGGCATGCGGCCGCGCAAGTTCTACCTCGGCTTCCCGCCGGCGCTCGTCAAGAAGACCCGCGGCGGCGTCGAGTACGGCATCGGTGCGATCCCGCTCGGCGGCTACGTGAAGATCCCCGGCATGCACCGCCCCGCGCCGGGCGACCTGCGCGCGAGCCTCACGCCGGAGGAGCAGGAGACCCACGCGGAGCACCTCGACGCGCTCGACGCCGCGCTCGAGCGCGGCGACGAGGAGACGGCGCGCGGCCAGCTCGGCCTGCTCGAGCCGCAGCTCGCGAAGAGCCGGGCCCTCGACGATCACCTCGACGCGCTCGCACCGGACGCCTACTGGCGGCAGACGACCTGGAAGCGCATCGTCGTGATCGGCGCCGGCCCGATGACGAACATCGTCTTCGCGCTCGTGCTCTTCACCGGCGTCTTCATGTCGGCGGCGCTCGAGACCACCCGGACCGTGCAGAGCGTCCTCCCGGACCATCCCGCCGCCGCCGCCGGGCTGAGGGCGGGCGACAGGGTGTCGCTGATCGCGGGCCACCGCGTCACGCCCGACACCATCTCCTCGTCGATCAACGCGACCCACGGCCGGCCGTTCACGATCGTCGTGGTGCGGGCAGGCAGGAAGGTGACGATCGGCCCGCTGCGGGCGCGCCTCGACCAGGGCGCCTACCGGATCGGGTTCGAGATCAAGGCCGCGCCCGGCGCCGGGCGACTCGCTGCCGACCGCCGTCGGCGAGTCGTTCCGCCTCGCGGGCTCGGTCACGCGGGTGACCGCAGACTCGATCGCGAACCTGTTCCACGGCGAAGGGAACCCACAACGTCTCGAGCGTCGTCGGGATCGTCCGCGACACCTCGCAGGCCTACCGGCAGTCGCTGCGCGACTTCTTCGGCATCCTCGGCCTGATCAGCCTCGCGCTCGCGCTCCTGAACCTGCTTCCGATCCTGCCGCTCGACGGCGGCCACATCGTGATGTCGCTGCTCGAGGGCCTCCGCGGGCGGGCGTTCTCGCAGCTCGCCTACCTGCGCTACAGCGCCGTCGGGCTCAGCCTCTTCGTCCTGCTGATGTACCTCGGCCTCCGAAACGACCTGTTCTCCGGCGGAAGCTAGGATTCGGGCGTGGGCAGCGAACGTTCGGTCAGCGTAGGCGGCGTCCGGATCGGCGGCGGCGCGCCCGTCGTCGTCCAGTCGATGACGCTGACGAAGACGCACGACGTCCCGGCGACGACCGCCCAGATCGCCTCGCTCGCCAGCGCGGGCTGCGAGATCGTCCGGGTCGCGGTGCCGAAGCTCGAGGACGCCGAGGCGCTGCCGCGGATCGTGCGCTTCTCGCCGGTACCGATCATCGCCGACATCCACTTCAACGCCAGCCTCGCGCTGAAGGCGATCGAGGCGCGGCGTCGCACGCCGTGCGGATCAACCCCGGCAACATCGGCGGGCCGGACAAGGTCGCGGAGGTCGTCAGAGCGGCCAAGAAGGCCGGGATCCCGATGCGGATCGGCGCCAACTCCGGGTCGCTGCCGAAGCACCTCGAGCAGCTCGCGCAGGAGGACCAGGCCGAGGCGCTCGTCGAGGCCGCGCTCGAGGAGGTGCGGCTGCTCGAGAGCCTCGACTACTACGACTTCAAGATCTCCGTCAAGTCGAGCCACGTGCCGACGATGATCCGCGCCTACCGGATGCTCTCCGCGAGGGTGCCGTACCCGCTGCATCTCGGCGTGACCGAGGCGGGACCGCCGTTCACCGGCTCGATCAAGAGCGCCGTCGGACTCGGCGCGCTGCTCGCGGACGGGATCGGCGACACGATCCGCGTCAGCCTGACCGCCGATCCGGTCGAGGAGGTCAAGGTCTGCTGGGAGATCCTCAAGTCGCTCGGCCTGCGCGAGCGCGGGCCCGTCCTGATCGCCTGCCCGAGCTGCGGCCGCGACAACGTCGGCGTGCAGACGCTCGCCGAGGAGGTCGAGGAGCGCCTGGCCGGGCTACGAGGAGCACTTCGAGGTCGCCGTGCTCGGCTGTGCGGTCAACGGTCCCGGGCGAGTCGGGCGACGCCGACTTCGGCATCGCCGGCGGCCGCGACGTCGGCTTCATCTACGCGCACGGCAAGGTGCTGCGGAAGGTCGAGTCGGAGATCCTCGTCGACGAGCTCTTCAACGAGATCGACCGCTGGATCGCCGAGGGCATGCAGCGGCCCGAGCGCCGCAAGATGGCCAAGCCGGCCGCGCTCGCGATGGCCGAGGCGTCGGCCATCCCGCTCGAATAGCCTGCGAGCGACGATGACGATCGCCCGAGCTTCGAAGCTCTTCCTGCCGACCCTGCGCGACGCGCCCGCGGACGCGGAGGCGGTCAGCCACAAGCTGCTCGTCCGCGCCGGCTACATCCGCCAGGTCGGCGCCGGGCCTCTGGACGTTCACGCCGCTCGGCTGGCGCGTGCACCGGAAGGTCGAGCAGATCATCCGCGAGGAGATGGACGCGATCGGCGCGCAGGAGTGGTTCGCGCCCGTGCTGACGCCGGCCGAGCTCTGGGAGGCGACCGGCCGCGACAGGATCCCCGAGATCTTCCACGTCGCAGGACCGCGCCGGCCGGCACTTCGTCCTGCCGCTGACCCACGAGGAGACGTTCACGTTCCACGCCCGCGAGCTGCAGAGCTACCGGCAGCTGCCGCAGGCCTGGTACCACTTCCAGACCAAGGATCGCGACGAGCCGCGCCCGCGTGGCGGGCCTGATCCGGGTGCGCGAGTTCATCATGAAGGACTCCTACTCGTTCGACCGCGACGAGGCCGGGCTCGAGGAGAGCTTCCGGGCCCACGAGCGGCGCCTACCACCGGATCTTCGAGCGCTGCGGGATCGAGTACTACGCGGTGCAGGCGGAGTCGGGGATGATGGGCGGCAGCGAGTCGGTCGACTTCCTCGCCCCGTCCGGCTCCGGCGAGAACACGCTCGTCACGTGCGCGAACGGCGATTTCGCCGCCGACCTCGAGGTCGCGCGGGCCGTGCCGCGGGCGCCCGAGCTTCCGGCGGCGCTCGCCGCGCCCGAGGAGGTCGAGACGCCCGGGATCACGACCTGCGAGGACCTGGCCGGCGTTCCTCGGGATCGATCGTCGCCGCGACGTCGAAGGCGATGCCGGTGACGACGGAGGACGGGACGGTCGTGCTCGCGCTCGTGCGCGGCGACGACCGGCTCGAGCCTGCGAAGCTGGCCGCCGCCCTCGGCGAGCCCGTCCGGCCGGCGACCGAGGACGAGATCCGGGCGGCCTTCGGCGCCGAGCCGGGCTCGCTCGGCCCTGTCGGCTTCGACGGCGAGGTGATCGCCGACGAGACGCTCCGCGAGGGCCAGTTCGTCGCCGGCGCGAACCGCACGGGCTGGCACCTGCGCGGCGTCGAGCACGGGCGCGACTTCGAGGCGCGCTTCGCCGACATCCGCCTCCCGATCGAGGGCGACCGCTGCGTCCGCTGCGGCGGCGAGCTCACGTTCCAGACCGCGATCGAGGTCGGCCACATCTTCAAGCTCGGGCACGCAAGCTACTCGGTGCCGCTGGGAGCCACGCTTCCTCGACGAGGACGGCCGGGAGAAGCCGCTCGTGATGGGCAGCTACGGGATCGGCCTCGGCCGCGTGATGGCCGCGGCGGTCGAGCAGCGCCACGACGAGCAGGGGCATCCGCTGGCCGGCGGCGCTCGCACCGTACGATGTGCACGTGGTCGCGTTGCCGGGGGTTGAGCAGCAGGCCGAGGAGGCGGCGGCGCAGCTGGCGGCGGCCGGAGCCGACGTGCTGCTCGACGACCGCGACCTGCGCGCCGGCGAGAAGTTCGCCGACGCCGACCTGATCGGGCTGCCGGTACGGGTCACCGTGGGCAAGCAGACGCTCGAGGACGGGAAGGTCGACGTGCGCAGGCGCGACGGGGGGAGCGAAGAACGTGTCGAGCGTTTCCGAGTTGGGCAAGGAGGCTTTGGAGCATGGCGAAGCGACGTAAGTTCAGCTCGGAGCCGTTCGGCACGGCGATCGAGCGGCTGATGAACGAGTCGGGCACGACCTACCGCGGGCTCGCCGCGAAGACCGGCCTCTCGGCCGGGTACCTCAACCATCTCGTCCACGGCAACCGCCCGGTGCCGTCGAACGACGTGATCAAGCGGCTTGCCGGTGCGCTCGACGTCGAGCCCGAGCACTTCCGCGAGTACCGGCTGCGCGCGATCACCGAGCAGCTCGAGGCAGATGCCCGAGCTCGTCGACCGGCTCTACCGCCGCCTGACCGTCTGACCCCAACAAAACCCCGGCACCGGCGTCTGAACGTGACAGGGCCGGTCGGGGTCTCGGCGTGATCGCTTGGGGGCGAGGGGGCCCCGCCGGCCCTTACTCTCTCCCCTTCGGCGCGGAGCGCGGCCGCGGGCGCCCGCCGCCCCGGGGCGCACCTGCCGCCGCCGCGAGCCGCGGCCGATACGATGAAGCGCACCTCGGGGTGTGGCGCAGCCTGGTTAGCGCGCTTGTCTGGGGGACAAGAGGCCCGCGGTTCAAATCCGCGCACCCCGACTGAGAGAGCCAAGCTGCCAGCGGCGGCCTCTCTCGATGCGCGCTCCTTCCCGACCGGGGCGGGAGCACTCGCCGTCTGCCGGCGCTTCTTAACACGCTCGCATCCGTTCGAGCTCGACGAACTCCTCAGGGCATTTTCCCACGCCGGCGCGACGACCGCCACTCACCGGGGAACGGTTACGGCGGCGCGATGCCGCCGGCAACCCTCGAGCGGTCGGCGGTCGAGGCGCCTCGTTGCCGGGCCGCCCGGATGCGACCGTCTGCGACGACCAGTGTGATCGCGAGCAGGTAGCGTCCGCCGAACGTGCGCCGGTAGGAGCGGACGTCAGGCGCCGCCTCCAGGAGCGCTTGCTTCAGCCCGACGCTGCTCTTTCGCTCGAGCATCCTGGTCGGAAACACATGCACCTGCCCGTTGGCCGCGGCGGGCCTTGCGGCCGCCAGCCCGGCCTGCTCGAGGCCCAGCAGCCCCAGGTAGGCGCCGATCATGTCCACGCCCGCGCCAGCCAGAGCCGCGATGTTGCCGTAGGCACGCACGGCCAGGTCGATGTGCCAGAGCCGGCCCTCACGATCTCGGATGAATTCGAGATTGACGAGACCCAGACATCCGAGGAGACCAACGGCCTTCCGACCGGTCGCCCGCAGAACGGGATCGTCGATCACGACCACGCTCACCGACGGGGCGAACGGGTTCGCATCAGCCTTGTATGCGCGAAGACAGGTGTCGAGCTCGATTCCGTTCGCGCTTATGAGCGCGGCGTACTGGATGATGTCGCCGACCAGGAAGCGCTCGACGAAGACCGGCGGCACCGGGCTCCCCGCGCCGGCCGCGCTCGTCAGCCTCGAGATCGCCGCCGCAAGCGAGGCCCGATCGTGAGCGACCAGAACGCCCGCGCCGCCGCTACTGATCCGCCGTTTCACCATCAACGGATACCCGAGCGCAGCTACCGCCTCGTCCACCGGCGCATCGCCGTTGTCGTCGAGGCGCTGGCATGGCGGGACGTCGACGCCTCCCGCCCTCAGCCGCTCGCTGACCTCGAGCTTGTCGAGCAGGAGCCATGGCTCGCGGCTCTCGGCATGCTTGGCCCGGCGGAGCAACGCACCACACCTCGAGCTGCGGTCCAGCCGGGCAAAGTTGAGCTCGTTGATGTGGACGTCGACCACCCGCCCTTCATCGATCAGATGCTCGAGCCGGCGAACGTCCCGCGCACGGTCGGCCCGCAGCACCGTCCCGTAACCGACCCGGCCGATCAACCCGCGCCGCCGCCCGCCCCCCAGCTGAAGGCAGACCGGACGCGCACCCCCGCGACGGAGGGCCGCCGCTAGCTGCAAGAACGGGTTCCAGGCGTCCTGGTCGAAGAACAGGACAACGGGTCGATGCCGCCCGCGCCTCAAGAACATGGCCGTCAATTTACCGCCGCGTCCTGCCGGCGGTTGTCGCCGGGTCGGTGGCCGGTTACTGCCGCCGGCCCCATCGCCGTCACGAACGCACAACTCAAGACACGACCCCGGCGTTCACGGCCCACCGCGGCTCCGCCGGACACCCGGGATGCGGCTCAGACGTCGCGGCGGGCGAGCAGGGCGGCGGCGACCGCGATTACGAGCGCGGTGTAGCCGAGGAAGAGCGCGAAGCCGGGCCACGGGGAGAGGTCGTGGAGGCCGTGGAAGGGCGCGAAGACGTCCCGGCCGGCGCTACTCGGAAGGTACTCGGAGATCGCGTTGTTCCAGTTGGTCGGGAGGATATTCAACAGTGGTGGGATCACGAAGAAGATCGCGACGAATACTCCTATTCCGCCGGCGGTGCTGCGGGTGATCGCGCCGAGCCCGAGTGCGAAGACTCCGATCACCGTCAGATAGAGCGCACCTCCGAGGATCGTCCGTGGGACGCCCGGAGCAGTGAAGGAGATCTTGAGGATCTGGTGGGAGCCGAGAATCGCCTGGGTCGCGAAAAAGTCGACTAAGACGCAAGGGATCGTCACGGCAAGCGTCACGGTGGCAAAGACTGCGATCTTCGCCCAGAGAACGGGCAACCGGCGGGGCACAGCACCGATCGTCGCACGGATCATCCCGGTCGAGTACTCGCTGCTGAAGAGGAGGACACCGAGAACGCCCAGCGCGAGCTGCGAGATCTCCACGCCGATCAGCGCGATCGTGACCGGGTTTCTGGCCAGCCGTTCCTCGAGCGACATGTGACTCCAGCGGACGACAGTGACGACCGCCGCAAGGCACGAGAACCCGATCGTCATCATGATCGCCGTGAACAGCGACCAGAGCGTCGAGCGGAGCGACCGGAACTTCAGCCACTCGGAGTGGACAACGCGCAGCTGGGTGACGCGGAGCTGCTGCGCCCACGTGCGGTCGGCGGGAGCCACCGTCACCAGGCGACCTCCACCGGTCCGGTCAAGCGCCAGGCCATCTCGCACAGGGTATGCGAGCGCGGACCTCAGGAGCGGGCGAACACCGCCGAGCCGGCCGCGCCCACCTGGCAGAAGAGGAGCGGCGGACGGAGGGCGCAGAACGCCGATCGGCTGCCCGGAGTGAAGCTCAGAATCACTTGCTGTGCGCCGTCTGCATCGTCGACGCGGGCCACCACCCTGGACGAGCGAGCGACCTTGCCGCCCTGGGTGTAGGTGCCGCGATACAGGTGCCCAGCCCCCCGGAGCCGGAGCACGATCCTGCCGAACGTACCACTGGCAACCCACACGCCGCTCAACCCCCCCGCGGCACTCGAGACGCGCAGCCCAGCCGCGGCCGGCGCCGGGCGCCACAGCGCCGCCGCCAGCAAAGCGACGGCGACGATCCCCTCGCAGGCGACGAACATGCTCCGCGTCACGTTCCTGAACTATAGGCCTCCGCAGGATCGACGCCGAGGCCGTCCCGACGCCCGGTGATCTCCGGCGCACCGGCCTGGCCACGGAATGGTCGCCACGATCGCACACTTCCAGTAACGACCCCGGGCCCAACTACCCCGGGCCCCAGAGGTAGAGTTCCTCGACCGGCGGAGGCGAGGGTCCCGCTCCAGACCGACACCGACCGCAACGGATCGGGACTCTCCATCCCATACGAGCGGATGCCTTCAGGCCTTTAAGGTTGCTGCTCGGGTCTGGCCTCGGCGAGGGCCCTCGCCACACCTGCCTCGTCCGGTTGGCCAGGTAGACGGAGTGCCCGGCTGTTAGCGCCAGGACTCCTTCATCGAGCCGGCATCGACCGGATCGAGAACCGAGCTCGTCGACCAGCGACATCACGACGCACAGCCGGCGCCTGCGGAAAGACGCGTGAGCGTCGTCGATCGGCTCAGCGGAGCAGGACGTCCATCTTCTTGGCGACCCTTCCGTCGATCGTCAGATCGACTGTCCACGTCCCGCTCGGCAGCGGCGCACTGGAACGGCAGAAGGTGTCGACTGTGTCCGCGTATCGCTTCGCAACCTTGCCGACCACTGTGTGCCAACCCATCTTCCAGACGATCTCAATGTGGCGGCCGGTGGGCGGAGAGAGAAAGCGAAAGCGCATCCACAGCTCATTGTGAGCGCCGCGCACGATCGGCGCCGAGTGCCCGTTGTACAGCAGCCAGGGGCCGTTCGGGGTGGTGCCGACCTCGACGCGATCGAGCACGCCCTCGGGCGGCGGCGGAAGCGTCACGATGACCTCAACCGTCTTCAGAGCAGTCGTCCCGCTCGTGCCGCCGACTCGCAAGCTGTAACGCCCGGGCAGCGGGCGCGGCGGCAGGCCTAGCCTCGCTGTGAACGGCCCACCCCGGGCGATGTCGAAGCTCGCCCGTGCAGTCACGACGCCCGGGCGCGACAACGGCCGCAGTGCGGCAGTCAGGGTCGAGGGCGAGGTGACACTCCCTGTGAAGACCACCGCGGCGCCCGGCCGCAGCCAGCCCTGTCTCCAATGGGCGTGCGTCACCGCGCTCTCGACCACGAGCGGGCGAGCGGATCCGCTCGCCGCTTCAGCTGGCAGAGCCGGCACCAGCACGAGCATGAAGAGCGAGAAGCAAACACGGGCCGACAATCGGCGACCGATCATCGAACCAGTATCGAACGTGCAGTCGCCGACGTCAACTGCGCCAACGGCGTCTCGCCGACATGCTCCGGAAGCCCATGCGAGTCGGGGAAGAGCTCGCGCCGGCTGCAGGCTTCAGGGCGGCTCGGCTTCAGCCCGCCCGGAGGCGAACGAGAAGATGGGGGAGTCGATCGCCGCAGCGGCCGTGGACTGTTGCGAGGGACGATCCGCTCGTCGCTCGTGAAAATGCGCTCGGCGTCGCCGACTGGTACGAAAAGCATCTCGCGTCCGAAGAGGCCGGTTCGGAGCTTGAGGAGATCAGGCTGATTGACGAGAGAGAGAGAGAGAGAGAGAGAGGAGAGAGAGAGCTTGACGTGGGCGCTGAAGCCGCTGGTGCCGCTGACAGCAAGCCTCACGAAGCTGATCCTCGTCCTTCGCCGCCCGGGTGCCCGTCGGTTGCCGCACGCTCGCCCGGCTGGACTGGGCGGTATGCAAACCTACCGCCATGGCCAGTGGCCGTGGAGGAGCCTGTCGCGCCGAGGTCCTCGTATTGGCGGCGGTCGGGGCTGCGTTGGTCGCCGCGACTGCCGGCATCGGCAAGCCGGGCGACAGCCGTGAGGCGACGATGCCGGGGCCCGCGGTGGTCGTCACTGCGGCGGGCGCGGTTCGCGGGAAGGAAGTGGCCGGTATGCAGGGCTTCCTGGGGATCCCCTACGCCGCTCCGCCAATCGGTGCCTTGCGTTGGCGGCCGCCGCGACCGCACGCGGCCTGGAAGGGGACGCGAAGCGCCACCGCTTTTGGGAGCCCCTGTCCGCAGGAAGCGTCGCTGCTCGGGCCACCGAGCACGAACGAGGACTGCCTGTTTCTGAACGTGTTCGCGCCGTCGTCGGCCGGCATCGGGAGCAGGTTGCCGGTCATGGTCTGGATCCACGGCGGCGGGTACGTGTCGGGCGACGCGAGTGGCTTCCTTCCCGACCGACTAGTTGCGGGCGGGGTCATAGTCGTGACCGTCAACTACCGGCTCGGTGTCCTCGGGTTTCTCGCGCACTGGTCGCTCGCAGCCGAGTCGCCGGATCAGAGGTCGGGCGACTACGGATTGATGGATCAGCAGCTCGCCCTCCGCTGGGTTCGGCAGAACATCGCCCGCTTCGGCGGCGATTCCGGCAATGTCACGCTGTTCGGCGAATCGGCCGGCGGAGAGAGCGTCCAGGTGCAGCTTGCATCGCCGAACGCCCGCGGCCTCTTTCAGCGTGCGATCGTCGAAAGCGGCGGCTACTCGGATAGCCAACCGTCGCTCTCGACCGCCGAGGCGGCCGGTGCCTCGTTCGCGGCGAGGGTCGGCTGCCCCTCGCAGACCGCGGCGTGCCTGCGGCATGTCCCAGTCTCGAAACTGCTCGCGGACCAGCCGTACTTTAACGCCACGCCTGTGATCGATGGGAAGCTCCTCACCCGATCGGTCACCGAGGCTTTCGCGAGAGGCCTCTTCAACCGCGTTCCCGTTATCGAGGGGTCGAACCACGATGAGTTCCGGTTCTTCCTCGCCATGGATGAACTCGCCGGGAGCAAGCCAATCAGCGCTTCCGGCTACCGGAGCGCGATCGCGGGGATGCTAGACGTCGATCCGGCCACCGCGGCCGCGATCGCCGCCGAGTACCCGCTTCGGTCGTTTGCCTCGCCGAGCCTCGCGCTCGGCGCCGCAGTCACCGACGCGGTCTACGCCTGCAAGGCGCGTGACGCCGTGCGCGCGCTCTCGCAATACGTCCCGGCCTACCAGTATGAGTTCGACGACGAAGGATCTCCTCGTTTCTTCCCCGGGCCGCCCGTGCGCTTTCCGCTTGGTGCGTTCCACACTGCAGAGCTCGAGTATCTCTTCACGCTGTCCGGCTACCCGGTGCATCTCGGCAGTGGTCAGGAGGAGCTCTCGCAGGCGATGGTCGGACTGTGGACGACCTTCGCGAAGACGGGCGACCCCGGCTCGGCCTGGCCGCGCTACTCCAGATCCAGCGACGAGGCCGAGTTGCTTGCTCCGCCGAAACCCGCGGTCGAGACTGAGTTCGCGGCCGAGCACCGCTGCGACTTCTGGAGCCAGCGGCCATGGGTGGCGCCGTAGAAGACCAAGGTCGTGAGGCGCGCCCTGGATTCTGAACTAGGCTCGTGTGTAGCGGACTGCGGCCGGGTCGGATGAACGCCTCAGCTCGACAACATCCCAATCCTCGGAGCCGGCGCGACACGAGGGGGGAGCACCGGCAGGCCACGCGCCTGGCGCATGCCGCGAGTCGCGGCGCCAGGCACGAGCCCGGGAGGGTAAGTCTCGGTTACTCGACCTGGCGCTGGCGATCGTCGTGCTCACCTGGCTCCGCGGCTCGCTCGGAAGCTCGACCGTCCTTCCCTTCCTCGTGACCTGGGGCGTCGGCAGCGGCTACACCGGGTTGAGCTGGATGCTGCCAGCGGGCTAATCGCGGCCTGCCGTGCATCGCCGGGTCGGGGTCGTCGTGTGCGTGTTCGCGCGTTCGTCTCCCTGCGGCCTGCATCGGAACTCGTTGGCAACTGAGCCAACCTTGTAGGGGTCAAGAATCCTGATCGGCCACCGGGAACCTGCGGCGTTGTTCGGCCCACGCCCTGTCGCAGCCGGCCTCTAGTCGCTGTCCGAGCGGTCTCGCTCGCGGTCGCGCTGCTCGGAGGAGGGCGTCGTCACGTTCCTCCGCACTGCCTGAGAATCGCGCCGATCCTGCCGGGGGCCGTTGCGGTCTGGTCGAACCAAACAGCCGGAGGTCCGTCTGGGCGAGATGTCCCCGTTTCAGATCCAGGCACCCGGACTCACATACACAAAGAGCAGGGTAATCTGCAACTTGCAGATCGATGAGTCACGTTCGAGGTCCGCGGCGGGCGCAGAGGTCACGTGAGCTTCCGAATGACCAGACTCACCGTCGGAGGGGATGCATTCGGGGTGAACGTCGACGACTTGGAGAGCGTGCGGTCAATTTTTCGGTCGGTGGCGACAGTGAAGCGGCTCGCGCGCAGGAAGGGCGTCCAGTCCGGGCTCCGCCGGTTCGACGCGCGCGCACGCCACGGGCACTACCTGGTGGAACTCCCGTTGGGGCGGCTTCGAGGCAAGGCCGGGGTGGTCCATGTCCTTCGCGTCGCGCCATGATGGACGCGCATTTTCCGCGGTATCGCGGGTTCGACCCTGCCGTGCCGACCTGGTGCGTGACCCCCAGCTGCGATCGGGTGATTCACCGCTTCTTCGACTCGTCCCCGTTCAGCCCTTCCGGACGCTTCCTCGGCCTGACGCGCCTTCCCTATGACGATCGGCCCCTGCGGCCCGGCGACGTGGCCGAGGTCGTCGTCGTCGACCTGGAGACGGGCGAGCTTCGCGTTGTGGCCGAGACCCGAGGATGGGACATGCAGCTCGGCGCTCAGGTGCAGTGGGGTGCCGACGACTCGAGCCTCTTCTTCGACGACGTCGACCTCGAGACATGGCGTGCGTTCGGCGTCAGGCTCGATCCGGAGACCGGGGCGCGACGTCGCCTCGACGGCCCGGTGTACGCCGTCTCTCCGGACGGCAGGTGGGCCGCCAGCCCCTGTCTGCTGCGCATCGGGAGGACGCAGGCCGGATACGGCGTGGTCGTTCCCGACGAGCACGTTCCGGTGAATCGCGGCGCGCCGGCCGACGACGGCATCTACCTCACGAACACCGAGACGGGCAGGAGCAGGCTGCTCGTCTCGCTCCGGGAGATCGTCGAGACCGCAGCCCCGAGGCTCTCACCCCGGGAGTGGGCAGGCGGCGACTTCTACGGCTTCCACGTCAAGTGGAGCCCCGACGGCGAGCGGCTCCAGTTCGTCCTGCGCTGGCTGCCGCACCGTTCGCGGGCGAAGCCACCCATGCGCAGGCAGCTGATCACGATGCGCGCCGACGGTTCCGAGCTCCGCGTCGCGGTGCCGGCGGCCCGGTGGGACCGGGGCGGCAACCATCCCAACTGGTGTCCCGACGGCGAGCATCTGACGATGAACCTGAGACTGACCGGGAAAGAGATGCGCTTCGTGCGCGCTCGCTACGACGGGAGCGACCTCCAGGCGCTGGCCGGCGACATTCCCGGGTCGGGGCACCCGACGCTGCATCCGAACGGCCGGCAGCTACTCACCGACGCGAGGCCGAAGGAGCCCGTGGCATTCGGCGACGGCACCGTGCCGATTCGCCTCATCGACCTCGACGCGCGGCGCGAAAGGACGCTCGTCCGCATCAACGCGGTGCCGCGAGCCGGCGGAAGCCAGGCGCAGCTGCGCCTCGACCCGCACCCCGCCTGGGACGGCGCCTACCGTCGCATCGCGTTCAACGCCTGCCCTGACGGGACGCGCCGGGTCTTCGTCTCCGACCTCGGCGGCGAGCTCGCCCCGTGATCACGCGGCAGGCAGGCGGCTCCGAGGCGCGCTCGACCGTCGACGCGCCGGCGAGCTCCCGAAAGCCTCGTCGAGAGGCGAAGTCACCCTGATCGACCGCGCCGGCTAGATGGTCGCGGGCCGACTGCGGGCCGCCATCGCGAGCGCGACGACCCAGCCGATGAACGTCCAACCGAGGAACAGGTTGATGACGACGACCGAGCCGATGTTCGGAACCTTCCTCGCAACCGCGACGATCGTCGGAAGAAAGTAGAAACAGGCCCCGACGACCACGATCAGGAGCGCGGCGCCGGCCCCTGAGGACGATGCGATCAGCACGTGTTTGCGACCCTAGACGTGCCGGTCGCCCTGGTCAAGCCCCGCCGCGTCGCTGTATGGCCGACGGGCGGTCGGTGCCGCGCAGCGGGCACGGCCCGCTCAGGGGCGTGCGGCGGCCGCGCGGGCGACGGAGACGACTGCGCCGGCCTGCCGGTCGGCGGCGGCGGCGTCCAGCGGGCCCGCCGGCAGCTCGACGACGAACGAGGTCGACCCGGGAAACGCATGGTCGGCCCAGCTCGTCGCACTGCCCGGGTAGCGCCTCAGCCGCCGGAGCGGCAGCCCGACGAGCCGGGCGTAACGCCGCTCGAGCGCCAGGCTTCCGCCCGACTCGTCGACGACGGCGAGCGGCTGGTGGAACCAGATCACGAGGCCGGGCCTCAGCCGCAGGAGCAAATCGCGCATCGCACGGCTCTCCGGCTCCGAGAGCGGCCGCGGCCCGGAGTACTGCCAGTAGCCGCGGGTTCCCAGACGGCGCCACCGCAGCGGGAAGTTCCGGTTCAGGTCGACGCCGTGGGCGTTCTGAAGCGTCCCGGCCGCCCGTCCGTCGGGGTTCATGTCGACGACGAGCCAGAGGTCGAGGCCGGCCGGCAGGGGCAGCGACTCGAGGGCGCGGACGATCGCGATCCCGGCACACTCGTTGCCGTCGATGCAGCCGACGACGACCGCCCTGAACGGGCCGGCAGGGTCGCCGAGCTCGAGCGCGAGTAGCGGCCTGCCCTCGACCGAGGTCCCGATCACGACCCGCTGCACGACCGTACGGGCCCGCACTCCTCCGGGGTCGGCCCCCACCGGGAAGGCGAGGGCAAGGCCCCCGGCGAGGAGGAGGAACGCGCTTCCCCGCCGACGCCGTCTCGACCCGATCTCCGGCCTTGCCATCCCCGGAGCTTCGCGGAAACGGACGCCTCGCGCGCGCGGCTCGCGGTGACCGCAATCCCCGATCGGCAGGAGCGCGGGGCTACGGGCCGATGATCGAGGCGGCGGCGTAGAGCAGGACGCCGGCCGATGCACACCCGGCCGCGAGACCGAGCAGACGATGGCCGGGCAGGCTCCGGTCGCGCAGCGCTCGATCGACGGTCAGCCCGACGATCAGACCCGGAATCGCCCAGCTGACCCCGGTATAGCCCCCCAGCGCGCCCCACCACCGGAGCAGCGCCAGGCCGAGCGCGACGCCGAGCAGGCCCGGCACCCATGTCAGCGCGAGCAGCCCGACCGCCAGGTTCTGCCGGCGCCGCCGCAGCCGCCGCGAGCGGGCCGCAAGCCGCGTCTCGCGGGCGCTGCCTCGGGCGCCGCCCGGGCCCGAGGGCCGGTCGCTGCGGGCCCGGATGCCCTCGCCCAGTGCCGCTGACTGACGGGAAGACACCCGATCAGTTTATTCCGCCCGCCGACGGAACCCTCCCTGGAGCGGTGGTGAATCGTGATCCGGTCGCCGGGCCTCCGCCCCGTGGCCGGCGCCCGGCCGGCCACGGGGCAGTCGGCGGCCCGCTACGACTTGAGGTTCACGTCGATCGAGACCAGCCGGCGGACAGAGATCCCGGCGAGCAGGTTCTCGCCGTCCTTGCGGGCGCGGACGAAGAGCGCGATCAGGCCCTGCTTCGAACTGACCGGGAAGCCCGTGAGCCGGTGCATCACGAGCGTTGCGTACCCGTCGGCCCCCGTCGCGACCTCCGCCGGAACGGTGAACTGGTTGTACGGGGTCGCCGTCACGTAGACGAGGGCGCCGCCGACCACCTGGTTGCAGGTGTCGGATACGAGCACGCGTACCGTCAGGTCCTGGACGCTGCTCGGCACCACCGAAGGCGTCGAGCTCACGCTGTTGATCAGCAAGCGCGTCGGAAGCGACAGCTGGCTGACGTTGACGGGCCCGTTGCCCGCCGGGCAGCCCGTCGCGGGCGGGGTGGGGGTCGTGGTCGTGGTCGCCGGGGCCGCGGCGACGACGGCGGTGGGAACCGAGGTCGCGGAGGCCGTGCCGTCGGCGTTGGTGGCGTTGACGCGGACGCGGAGAGTCAGCGAGACGTCGGCGTCGGTGAGCGTGTACTGGCTCGAGGTCGCGCCGCTGATGTTCGCGCAGCTCGCACCCGTCTTGTCGCAGCGCTGCCAACGGTACTCGTAGGTCAGCGGCGTCGTCCCCTTCCAGACCCCGGGCGACGCCGTGAGCATCTGCCCCGACGTCGTGGTGCCGCCGATCGTCGGCGGCGAGCTGTTGGACGGGGCGGCCTTCGTGGCGGCACCCGCCACGGTGCCGAAGACGAGAAGCCCGAGCGCTGCGACGAGAGCCCACGAAAGCGGCGTTCGCCATGAGAACCTGATCATGTTTTCTCCCTCGATTCGATGCGGTGGCGCCGATCGTGCCGCCTCTGCCGCCGCACGGCCTCGCCCGAAGCGGATGAACCGGCGCCGCGAGCGTGCCGCGGGACCTCCCGCGGCTGCCGCGTTTGACAAATCGGGCTTTCCTGCGAGACTCCGCCGACGATGTGTTGCCTGGCGCTGTCAGCGGGGTTCATCGGGCCGAGGTTCGCCTTCCTCCTCGTCTGGATCTTCGGGAGCAGGGTCGATGCGGCCTTCTCCTCGGCGATCTGGCCGATCCTCGGCGTCATCTTCGCGCCCTGGACGGCTCTCGCATACGTCATCGCCTGGGGGCCGGTTCACGGTGTCTCCGGCGCCGGCTGGCTGCTCGTCGCCATCGGCATCTTCCTCGACCTCGCGACCTACTCGTCGCGCTCGGCCTCCAAGCGCTACCAGGCCGGCCGCACAGCCTACTAGACCGCAGCCGCTCACCCGAAGCGGGTGATGCAGGCGTGCCGGCTCGACCGCAAACTGGCCGCCGGGCGGGGTAGCCCTCGATCGAACCAGCGACGGAAGGAAATTGGAGATGAGCAAGCCGTTCAACGGCCTCGTGAATGTCGACATCCGCGACTCGAGGCCCGATTGGGAGCCGTTCGAGCCGGCGAAGGCGCCGGACGGCGCTCCGAGCGTCGTCTACATCGTCCTCGACGATGTCGGCTTCTCGGCCCTGGGCTGTTACGGCGGCCCGGTCGAGACGCCGAACATCGACCGCCTTGCAGCCGAGGGAGTGCGCTACACGCAGTGGCACACGACCGCGCTTTGCTCGCCGACTCGGTCGTGCCTGCTGACGGGGAGAAACCACACCCGCAACAGCATGGCGTGCATCACCGAGGCGGCGATCGGCTTCCCGAACGCGAGCGGGACGATCCCGCCCGAGAACGGCATGCTCTCGGAGATCCTCGGCGAACTCGGCTGGAACACCTACCTGGTCGGCAAATGGCACCTCTGCCCCGAGGACGAGATGAATCTCGCCTCGACGCGGCGGAACTGGCCGAGCGGCCGCGGCTTCGAGCGCTCCTACGGATTCCTCGGTGCCGAGACGAGCCAGTGGTATCCGGATCTCTTCTACGACAACCACCTCGTCGACCAGCCGCGCTCGCCCGAGCATGGCTACCACCTGACCGTCGATCTGACCGAGAAGGCGATCGAGTTCATCCGCGACGCGAAGGCGATCGCGCCGGAGAAGCCGTTCTTCCTCTACTACGCGCCGGGCGCCTGCCACGCGCCGCATCACGTCCCGAAGGAATGGATCGAGAAGTACAAGGGCCGCTTCGACATGGGCTACGAGGCGATGCGCGAGCAGACGCTCGCCCGCCAGAAGGAGCTCGGGATCGTTCCGGAGGACGCCGAGCTGCCCTCGATCAACCCGATCGGGACTCCCGAGACCCGCACCGGCCCGGAGGGCAAGCCGTTCCCGATGACCGACTTCACACGGCCGTGGGACTCGCTCTCCGCGGAGGAGAGGCAGCTCTTCTGCCGCATGGCCGAGGTGTACGCCGGCTTTCTCGCCCACGCCGACGACCAGGTCGGCCGCCTGCTCGGCTTCCTCGAGGAGTGGGGCTGGCGCGAGAACACGCTCGTCTACCTCGTCTCGGACAACGGCGCCTCGGGCGAGGGCGGCCCGAACGGCTCGGTCAACGAGATGAAGATCACGAACGGCATCCCCGACAATGTCGAGGACAACCTGCCGCTCCTCGACGACCTCGGCGGCCCGAAGACGTACAACCACTACCCGAACGGCTGGGCGATGGCCTTCAACACCCCGTTCAAGATGTGGAAGCGATACGAGTTCAACGGGGGCACGAGCGACCCGTGCATCGTCTCGTGGCCGGCCGGGATGAAGGCCAAGGGCGAGATCCGGCACCAGTACCACCATGCGATCGACCTCGTCCCGACCGTCCTCGACGCGCTCGGGGTCGAGCCGCCGGCCGCGATCAAGGGCCACACGCAGAGCCACTTCGACGGAGTCAGCATGCGCTACAGCTTCGACGACGCCTCCGCGCCGACCACGCGGCCGACGCAGTTCTACGCGATGCTCGGCTCGCGGGCGATCTGGCACGACGGCTGGAAAGCGGTCACGAACCACCCGACGATCGCAGGCTGGAGCCACTTCAACGACGACGAGTGGGAGCTGTACCACACCGAGGTCGACCGGTCGGAGCTACATGATCTGGCCGCCGAGAACCCGGACAAGCTGCGCGAGCTCCAGCACCTCTGGTTCGCCGAGGCGGGCGCGAACGGCGCCTTCCCGCTCGACGACCGCTCCGCGCTCGAGATCCTCACGACCCCGCGCCCGGTCCTCTCGCCGCCGCGCAACCGGTACGTCTACTTCCCGCATACGGCCGAGATCCCCGAGTCCCAGGCCGTCAACATCCGCAACCGCTCGTACGCGATCGGCGCGCTCGTCGACATTCCCGCCCCGGGCGCCGAGGGTGTCATCTTCGCGCACGGGTCGCTGTTCGGCGGCCACGCACTCTACCTGAAGGACAACCGGCTGCACTACGTCTACAACTGGGTCGGCATGAAGCAGCAGTTCGTGGTCGCGTCCGAGGACGTTCCGATCGGGGAGAACCTGATCCTGTCGGCGTCGTTCGACAAGACGGGCGAGAAGCCGCCCGGAGTCGCGAACGGAACGCTCTCGATCTGGTATGCCGACAAGAAGGTCGGCGAGGCGGAGATCATGACCCAGCCGGGCAAGTTCACGATCGGCGGCGAGGGGCTCTGTATCGGCCGCGACTCCGGCTCCGGCGTGACGCCCGACTACCCCGGCGTCGAGCCGTGGGAATTCTCGGGCGGGACCATCCGGCGGGTCGCGGTCGACGTCAGCGGCGAGCCGTACATCGACCTCGAGCGCGAGGCGGCGGCGATGCTGATGCGCGAATAGCCGGCGCAGGCGGTGGGGCGCGGCATCCGCACGGGGCCCGTGCCCCCGAACCACCAGTGTGAGTGACGTCGAGGGCGACGCGGCTGCTGCTCGAGGTGGGCAGACTGGTTGGAGCATGGCGCACTTGACGACCGCCCAGTTCCTCGCCGGCTTCGTGCTGGCGGCCGTCGCCGGAGCCCTCGTCTTCCTGCATGCCGACCGCAACCAGATCCGGCATCCGACCGCCTGGGCCAGCGCCGTCTTCCTCGCGCTCGCGATCGCGCTGCCGCTCTATTTCATCCACGTCTCCCGCGTGCGCCGCGGTCGGAGCCGCGCGTAGCCGGCGGCGCGCCGTCCGGTCGGAGCGCTACCCTCCCGCGCCCATGCCTTCCTACAGGTTGATCAGCGAGGACGGCGACGACCTCGGCCCGTTCCGGGCGGCCGTCCCCGACTGGACGGAGGGCGACCGGATCCACCGCGGCGCTGCCGCGGACCTCGTCGTCGTCCGGCTTGTCTCGGCCGAGGACGGCGACGACGTCGACGGCTACCTCGTCGTCAGGTCAGCCGACTGACGCTGCCGGTTCAGTAACCTGAGCTGCGATCCGATGGGCGCTCCGGCGAAGATCGAGTTCCTCTACTGGGCAGGCTGCCCGTCGCACCCGGAGGCACTCGGGCTGCTTCGCGAGGTGCTCGACGAGCAGGGCCTGGCGGTCGAGGTCGACCTGCACGAGGTGACGAGCGACGAGGAGGCCGACGCGCTGGCGTTTCCCGGCTCGCCCACGATCCGCGTCGACGGTCGCGACGTCGATCCGGCCGGCGCGAACGCCCGCCCGGCGCTCACCTGCCGCATCTACCGGCTGCCGGACGGACGCGTTTCGCCCGTGCCGAGCCGCGGCCAGCTGGAGGACGCGCTGAGATGACCAGCACCCCGGCCAGCCGGGCGCCCGACTTCAGCCTCCAGGGCGTCGACGGGCGCGTGCACACGCTCGAGAGCTACGGCGAGGCGGAGATCCTCGTGGTCGTCCAATCCTGTAACCACTGCCCGTACGTGCAGGCGTGGGAGGGGCGGCTGATGGCGGTCGCGAGCGAGTACGCCGATCGCGGCGTCCGCGTCGTCGCGATCAACTCGAACGACCCGGCTCGTCATCCCGAGGACTCCTACGAGGACATGGTCGCTCGCTCGGCGCGGGAGGGATTCACGTTCGACTACCTGCACGACTCCGACCAGGCACTCGCGCGGGCGCTCGGCTCGGAGCGGACGCCGGAGGTGTTCGTCTTCGACCGCGACCGCCGCCTCGCCTACCACGGCGCGGTCGACGACAACCGGGACGAGCGCGCGGCCAACCGCCACTACCTCCGCGAGGCGCTCGACGCGATGCTGGCCGGGGGCGCACCGCCGGTCGCCGACACGGCTCCGGTCGGCTGCACCGTGAAGTGGCTGCCGTGAGACGGTGACCTCCCTGGAGCGGAGCTCCCGGCACGGTCGCCGCGGGCGGGCGGTACGGGTGACGACCGTCGTTGCTCGCCGCCTCCGGTACCCGGCTCTCGGCGCGCTCGCGGTCGTGTTCGCTTTCCCGGCCGCCTCGCCCGCGTCGGCGGCTGGGCCGATCGTCTCTGCCTTCTACTACCCCTGGTTCGCGACGATGGCCCGCGACGGAACCTACGCCCACTGGGCGCAGGACGGGCGCACGCCGCCGAATGACATCCCCTCGGTCTACTACCCGACGCTCGGGGTCTACTCGTCGGACGATCCCGCCGTGCTCGAGGTGCAGATGGGGGAGATCCGGCGGGCCGGGATCGGTCAGATCGCGGTCTCGTGGTGGGGGAGGGGCTCGCCCGAGGACCAGCGCCTGCCGGCGGTGATCGCCGCCGCGAAGCGGGCGGGCGTCTCGGTCGCGGTCCATATCGAGCCGTACACCGGCCGTACGGTCTCGACCGTCGGCAGCGACATCGCCTACCTGCGCACGCTCGGGATCGACACCTTCTACGTCTACCAGGCCTTCGTCCTGCCGCCGGCCGGGTGGGCGACGCTGAACGACGCGCTGCATCTGCAAGGCGTGACGACGTTCGCCCAGACCGCGCTCGTCGGCCAGGCCGTCAGCGGCCACTTCGACGGCATCTACACCTACGACACCGTGACCTGGCCCGCGGGGAAGTTCGCGCGGCTCTGCGCCGAGGCGCATGCGCACCACCTGCTCTGCGCGCCGTCGGTGGGGCCCGGCTACGACGCGCGCCGGGCGACCGGCGACCCACACGTCAAGCCGCGACTCGACGGGTTGACCTACGACACGATGTGGCGCGCAGCGATCGCCGCCGGGGCCGACGAGGTGACGATCACGTCGTTCAACGAGTGGCAGGAGGGGACCCAGATCGAGCCGGCGGCACCCCCGTCGCGGCACGGCCGCTACAGCTACGGCTCCTACGACGGCGCGTGGGGCCTCACCGGGACGGCCGCCGAAACGGCGTATCTCGACCGGACGGCGTACTGGGTCGGTCGCTTCGAACTGGCTGCGAAGCACCCGGGCTCGGGGTAGAAAACCCTATTCTTCGGCGGTGGTAGCGCGTACCGTCTCGGGGCCGCTCGCGCAGCTTCCCAACGTGCTCACGGTCGCGCGGCTCGCCGCCATCCCCGTCTTCGCGGTCCTCATCCTGCGCAGCAACGCGGGGCACAGCTGGCCGGCGGCGATCATCTTCGCCCTGGCTGCGGTCACCGATCAGATCGACGGGTTCCTCGCGCGGCGGTGGCATGTCGAGTCGGCGTTCGGGAAGATCGCCGATCCGCTCGCCGACCGGCTGCTGATCGACGTCGCGGTCGTGCTCCTCTGGCATGCCGGGCGCCTGCCCTGGGCGGCGTTCGCGATCCCTGCGCGCGATCTGCTCGTCGTCGCGGCGACGCCGCTCGCGGTCGGTCGTGGCTACCGCTTCGAGGTGAACGCGGTCGGCAAGGCAGCCACCTGGCTCCTCTATACGAGCCTCGGGCTCGTGATGGTCGTGCCCGAAGGGTCGTGGCCGCTCTGGATCTTCTGGGCCGGCTTCGGGCTGGCGGTGCTCTCGCTCCTGCTCTACGCTCGCAAGGCGCGAAAGGAGATCGGAGGCGCGCAGGGAAGAGGGCATTCTCAAGTTGAGGTTGACGGTTAGCGGGCCGGTCCGCTCTAATCAACCCAGGAGTCTCGAACGAAAGGCCCATCGTGGAACTTCTTCCTGATCTCGGCTCTCTCTCGGACGAGGAGCTCAAGAAGCTGAAGGACGAGCTCGAGGAGCAGGAGCGCGAGCTCAGCTACCGCCGCAGGATCCTGCACGGCAAGATCGACATCCTCCGCGCCGAGTTCGTAGCCCGGCTTCAGGAGTCGGGGGGCCGCAGCGTGCTCGACCACCTCGACGTCGCGCGACTGACCGAGATCCTGACCGGCAAGGCTACGCCCGGCGAGGGATGACGGCCGTCCGAGACGAGCGTCGATGAGCCATGTCTACTGCAGCGAATGTGGCTTCCAGAACCCCGAGGCGGCCAACTACTGCTCCCGCTGCGGCGCGCTGCTTGCGAAGGGCGACGGAACCAGCGAGACGACCCAGTCGTTCTCGGCCGACGAGGTCGGCGGCCCCGCCCACGACCCGGTCGAGGACCTCGAGGGCCCGGCTCTCGTCGTCCGCTCCGGCGGCGGGCGGGTGGGGGAGAGCTTCCATCCGGCGGGCGAGCGCACGCGGATCGGACGCTCTCCGGACTGCGACATCTTCCTCGACGACGTGACGGTCTCGCGCAACCACGCCGTCCTCGTCGAGCGGGAGGGCGCGTTCTTCGCCGAGGACCAGGGGTCCCTGAACGGCACGTTCGTGAACCGGCGGCGCATCGACAGAGCGCAGCTCGAGAACGGGGACGAGCTCCAGATCGGCAAGTTCCGGATGACCTTCGTCGAGCGATGACCGGCTGAGTGAACACGGTTGCGGGCACCCAGCAGCGAGAGCGCCTCGTTCGCATCGGCGAGGTCGTCAGGCGTCTGCGGAGCGAGTTCCCCGACGTCTCGATCTCGAAGATCCGCTTCCTGGAGGACGAGGGCCTGCTGAACCCGCAGCGAACCCGCGGCGGCTACCGACTCTTCAGCGAGGACGACGTCGAGCGCCTCGTGACGATCCTGCGGCTGCAACGGGACGAGTTCCTGCCGCTGCGGGTGATCCGGGACGAGCTGGCCGCCCCCGGCGCGGCCGAGCGCAAGCGCCGCAAGCCCGTCGGGCTGGGGGAGCGTATCGCGCCGATCGACTTCGACGAGCTCTGCCGCCGTGCCGGCACCCAGCCCGAGTTCACCAAGGAGCTCGAGGAGTACGGCCTGCTCTCGCCGAGCGGTTCGGGGTCGGAGAAGCGGTATCCGGAGACCGACGCGGATATTGCGATCGTCTGCGCGCAGCTCACGCGCTTCGGGGTGGATGCCCGTCACCTTCGCACGTTCCGGACCGCCACCGACCGCGAGGCCTCGCTGCTCGAGCAGCTGATCGCGCCCGCCCTGCGCTCCCGCAACGCCGAGCGGCGCGCGGCCGGCCTGAACGACCTTCAGGCGCTCACAGACCTCTCCCAGGAGCTCGTGGGGCTGCTTCTGTGGCGCGAGGTGCGCGAGATAGCGGCGACATGACGGAGATCGATCTCCGCTCACGCATCCGCGAAGTCGAGAACTTCCCGACCCCGGGGGTCGGGTTCAAGGACATCACGCCGCTGCTCGCCGATGCCGCAGCGCTGCAGCATACGATCAGCGAGCTCGCGGACTGGGTGAGGGAGAAGAAGGCCGACGTGGTGCTCGGCGCGGAGGCGCGCGGGTTCATCCTCGGTGCTGCGATTGCCGCGGCGGCCGGTTGCGGCTTCGTTCCGGCCCGCCGGCCGGGGAAGCTGCCGCCCGAGACGATCTCGGCCACCTACGTGCTCGAGTACGGCGAGAACGTGCTCGAGGTCCATCCCGACCTGATCCCGGTCGACGCGCGCGTCGTGATCCACGACGACGTCCTCGCGACCGGCGGCACGGTCGAGGCGATCTGCAGCCTGGTCGAGAAGCTCGGCGGCGAGGTCGTCGGGGCATGCTTCATCATCGAGCTCTCGTTCCTCGGCGGCCGCGAGCGGCTGGCCGGGATCGACGTGCACTCGCTGATCACCTACTAGCCACTTGCCCCGGAAAGAGGCGGTCGGGAGGCCGTTTTGGGGTGCTGGCGCTACCGACCACCGTCAACCCTTTCCCGGGGGGAAGGAGCCAACTAACGGTCCGTCCGCGGCGTCCGATAATACGGACCCGTGTACGACGCGTTGACGACCAGGTACCGGTTCGCCTGTCCGAGGCAAGGCGAGACCGCGGTGCTCCTGTCGCGCTTCCGCCGGCTGGAGGAGCTGCCCGGCCCGCATCACCCCGCGGTGTACCGGGTCGAGTTCGAGTGCGGGTGCGGCGAGGAGCATCCCGGGCTCGTCTCCCATGACGAGCTCGACTGGGCGCCGCTCGGCCTCGACCGGCGCCCGAGCTTCGTCAACCTGATGACATCTCACGTCGACCAGGTCGCCGACGAGCTGTCGGACCTGGCGGTGCAGCGGATCAGGGCGGGGGAGTGGCCCTGGAGCTTCTTCTGCGAGCCCGAGAACCGGCCGCGCGCCGCGTTCCCGTCGGCCCTGCTCCTGCTCGCCCAGGGCGGCCGCGACGGCCGGGTCGGGGTGGCGGTTCGCTGCCCGGTGTGCGGCGCAGTCTCGCTCAACCTCGTCTCGCGCGCCCATATCGACGTGCCGTTCCACAACGATCGCGAGATCGGGGTGCTCGCCCTTGCCCGGCGGGGCCTCACCGCCACGATCGAGGCGTTCGAGGCCGAGCTGTACTCGGCGAGCTTCGACGCCCGTCGCCTGGATCTCTAGTGCACTAGCCGCAACCCCTCCCGCCAGGGATCGTGCTCGCGGTGGCCGGCGGTCGATGCTTAGGGCGATGACGTTCAGGGCACACACCTACAGGTACCCGGCCGCCGCGCCCGAGGAGGCGCCTCGCAGCATCCATCTCGAGCACCTGATCCTGCTCCCATCGTTCCCGGCTCCGGCGACCGCCCGCGACCGTCTTGAGGATGCGCTCGGACATGAACTCGCCACCTTCTTGATCGCCGCGCTCTCGGGCAGTCAGGGTCGCGGCGTGTCCTCGCCGCAGATCCGCACGAACAGGAAGATCGCCGCTCCGCAGACCGCTCCGAGCACGAACGAGGTCGCCCCGGAGACCCCGACGGCAACCCCCCCAAACCAGATGTAGACGGCGAACACGACTCCCCAGAGGAACGAGCTCACCCCGTGCGAGAAGGCAGGCATCCGAAACATCGGCCGCAAGTCTAGACAGCCGAACAAGCCCCTGAAACACCATCGCTCGCGGAAGGGCCGCCCGAACGCCGCCTCCCCGCGAACTCCCGCCCGGCCCCGCCGAGCTAGCCGCAACAGCAGGCTAGCGAGAACGCCTTCTGTCTCGACCGAGCCGGCTCCGCCGGCACTCACGCGCCCATCTGCGCCCGTCCCCAAGCTTGCCCGGGCTACCGGGCAAGCGGCCTGAAGGCGCTGGCGCCGGCTGAGCCGGCGCCAGCGCGAGAGCGGCCCGTGGAGCCACGAACCACAGCCCAGAGCCACCAACCAGAGCGAAAGGGAGGGATCCACGGGGGAAACCCGGTTTCCCCCGTCAATTGATTCACCGAGCCGGTGGCGCTTTCGTCCCCCGGTCCCGTTGGCTTTCCGCTTCCGCGTACGGCCCCCGGGCCCGGCTTCGACCTACCGGCGCTCCGTGCTCGGTGCAGGAGCGAATCTAACCTGCGGGACAGGCCGCTTCAAGAGCCGAGCCGGCGGAATTCCCGCTCTTTGCGAACAGAAGGCTTGGCGGACGGCCGCGCTCGCGAGACACTGTCGGGAACACGCCTGTTGGTCGTGGCGCCGAGGCGCGCGTGCGCGCCGGCCGAGGAGGGGGCAATGCCGGAGCTGACAGTCAGGCCGTTGGGTGATTGGGCTCACGGGGGGAGGGGCGGTCAGGCGCCGGGCGTCCCTCGCCTTCTTCGACTCGACATAACACCGCTTATCGTGCAGAGGCGTGAGCTCGCCGGTTGCGGCTCGCGAACGGGCCTCCCGGGATGACGGTCGAGACCGACATCCTGCTTCTGAGCGACGAGCTGCGGCTGCTCGTGGAGGCGGCGGAGGAGCGCGGCCGCGTGCGCCAGTCGGAGCTGAACGAGGTGCTCGAGCCGTTCAGGCTCGATCCGCTCGAGGTCGACCTGGTGATCCGCGAGCTCGAGAAGCGAGCGATCGAGATCGTCGACGACCTGCTCGAGGACGGCGAGCCGGCGCCGCCGATGCTGCCGTTGCCGGCGCCCGTCCAGCTCACCTGGGAGACGACGACCGACGCGCTGCAGCTGTTCCTGCGCGAGGCCGGACGGCATCCGTTGCTGACGGCGGCGCAGGAAGTCGCGCTGGCCAAGCAGATCGAGCGCGGCGATCCGGTCGCGAAGCACAGGATGATCCAGTCGAACCTCCGCCTGGTCGTCTCGATCGCCAAGAACTACCGCAACCAGGGTCTGCCGTTCCTCGACCTGATCCAGGAAGGCACGCTCGGCCTGATCCGGGCGGTCGAGAAGTTCGACTGGCGCAGGGGCTTCAAGTTCTCGACCTACGCGACCTGGTGGATCCGCCAGGCGGTCGCGCGGGCGCTTGCCGACAAGGCGCGGATGATCCGGATGCCGGTGCACATCGTCGAGCGGCTGCACAAGCTGAACCGCGCCGAGCGCCACCTCTGGGCCGAGCTCGGCCGGGAGCCGACGCTCGAGGAGATCGCGGTCGAGGCGAACCTCTCCTACGACCAGGCCAGGGAGGTGCGCGCCGTGCCGCGCGCGACCTCGCTCGATGCCCCGGTCGGCGAGGACGACGATGCCGTCGTCGGGGACTTCGTCTCCGGCGGCGAGCCGCTCCCCGAGGAGCTCGTCGAGAACACGCTCCGCTCCGAGGTGATCGCGGAGGCGCTGCTCTCCCTGCCTGCGCGCCATCGGGACGTGATTCTCCTCCGCTACGGGCTCGACGAGGACGACCCGTGCACCCTTGAGGAGATCGGCCGCCGGCTCGGGATCACGCGGGAGCGGGTCCGCCAGATCGAGGTCGAGGCGCTGAACCGCCTCGCGACGCTCCACGAGATGGCCGCCGTGGCGCTGTGACCGTGCTCATTCGGTTGGAGGTTCCAGAACGAGAAGGCCACGGCGCCGGCTCTGCCGGAGCCGTAGCCAGCGCAAACAGACGCCCCGTCGGGACCGTCGTAACCCACCATTCCAGCCGCCGACCGGTAACGACAAGGAGGGGCTCGTGGGGAAATCCCGGCGTCCTCCACGTGGACGCCCGGTTCCCCCGCGTTCAGACGCGGAGGTAGTACTTGAGCGCAGGCGCGGTGCGGCGGAGCTCGCGGAGCGCCTTGTTCTCGAGCTGGCGGACCCGCTCCCGCGTGATTCCGAGGTCGGTTCCGAGCTCCTCGAGGGTCTGCGGTGGGCGGCCGTCGAGGCCGAAGCGCCGCTCGACCACCTGCCGCATGCGCGGCTCGAGCGCCGTCAGCGCGGCGCCGAGCTCCCGTGCGCGGGCGGCATTGGAGGTGACGGTGTCGGGCGAGTCGGAGTGCTCGTCCTCGATCAGGTCGGCGTAGAGGCTCTCACCGTCGCCGACCGGGGTCTCGAGCGACACGGGGTGCGCGACGAGCTCGAGCAGCTCGGCGACCCGCTCCGGAGTTAATCCCGCCTCGCGTGCGAGCTCGTCGGTCGTCGGGTCGCGATTGAGCTTCTGGGTCAGCTGGCGACGGGCGCGGAGCACCTTGCGGACCTGCTCGCCGACGTGGACGGGAAGCCGGATCGTGCGCCCCTGGTCGCTGAGAGCGCGCGAGATCGCCTGGCGGATCCACCAGGTCGCGTAGGTCGAGAGCTTGAACCCCATCCGGTAGTCGAACTTCTCCACCGCGCGGATCAGGCCCATGTTCCCTTCCTGGATCAGGTCGAGCAAGGGCACGTCGGCCCGGGTGTAGTTGCGCGTGATCGACATCACGAGGCGCAGGTTCGACTCGATCAGCCGCCGCTTGGCGTCCTCGTCGCCGAGATCCTTGCGCCGGGCGAGCTCGCGCTCCTCGGAGGGCGTCAGCAGCCTGCCGTCGCCGAGCTGGCGGACGTAGAGCTTGAGCGGGTCGGCCGACTGCAGGCGCTCGTCGGTGGAGAGGTGCGCGTTGCCGGGCTCGTCCTCCTCCTCGACCTCCTCCGCGCCCGGGTCGTCGAGCGCGGGCAGAAGCTCGAGGACCGGCTCGGGCTGCTCCTGCTCGAGGTGGGATTCGGGAATCGCCACAGTAGGGGTCCCTATCGGCCGTCGCCGTTCCGTTCTTGAGCAACGGCGCGGCTATGCCGATACGAGCGGTGTTGCAAACCTTCGGCCCCGATATCCGTCCGATCTCCTAGGATCGTCCGAAATCATGTGCGGCATAGCCGGCTACAGCCTCGTCCCCCACTCGCGTCTCGACCGGACGCTCGCAGCACAGGCGCTGCTCGCGGCGATCGCCGAGCGGGGCGCGGACGCGGTCGGGTACGCCTACCGGGGGCCGGGCGACGGGAACGCGTCGGTCGTCAAGCAGCGCACGCCGGCGTCGAAGCTGCTGGAGCGCGTCTCGGTTCCGGGTGAGGCGAGCCAGGTGCTCGTCCACGTGCGCGATTTCACGAAGGGGCATCCGTCGATCCTCGCCAACAACCATCCGGTCCGGCACGGGCCGATCGTCGGCGTCCACAACGGGGTGATCCTCAACGACGAGGAGGTGCTCGCCGACCACGCCTGCGCGCGCGCCGAGCCCGCGATGACGGTCGACTCGGAGGCGATCTTCGCCGTCGCGGCGCATTCGCAGAACGACGGGCGGGCCTTCGAGGAGCTGCACGGCTCGATGGCGGCCGCGTGGCTCGACGAGCGCGAGCCGGACGTGGTGCACGTCGCCCGCGGCGTCGGCCGCCCGCTCTGGCTCGGCGAGTCGCGCGAGGGGATCTTCTTCGCCTCGACCGAGCGGGCGCTCACGGTCGTCGAGCAGTACTGCCGGCTGAGGATGCGCAAGCGCGAGGTCCCGGAGGGAACGCTCCTCTCCCTCGAGCGGGGCCGCGTCGTCCGGAACGACCGGTTCCGCCCGCACGAGTACGTCGAGCACGATCCGCTGCCGGCGGTGCGCGCCCCGCAGGAGCGCGAGGTGTGCCTGAGGCGGCTCGCGGCGATCGTCGCGACGCTCTGAGCGGTCGCTACCCGGACACGGTCCCGTCCGGCAGGACCTCGACGCCCTGCTCCAGCAGCCGCTGCCGGATCAGGAACTGGAAGGTCGCCCAGGCGCCGCGGCGGGCGTCGAACAGGCGGTAGACCTGCCACTCGGTGAGCATCCCGGGCCGTGCGCGCCGGGCTGCGGCCCAGTCGGCGAACCGCGGCAGCCGGCCCTCCTCCCGCGCCAGCTCGAGGCCCTGCTCGACCGCCCGCTCGAGCCGCTCCTCGCCGACGGCGACCTCGAACCCGGCCTCGCGCAACGCCTCGCTGAGCGAGCCGAAGGTGTGCCAGTAGAGCGACTTCGAAGGCATGCGGCCGCGCCGCTCGTCGAGATCCCTCGCCGTCGGCAGGCGGCCGAGCTCTGCGGCGAGCCGGCGCAGGACCTCGAGGAGCTCGTCGCGCGTTGCGAAGCGACGCGGCACGAGCCCGGCCGCGCGCTTGGCGGCGTTCCAGGTGCCGAAGTGCTCGATCACGGTCTGCGGGTGCACGTGCGTCTCCGGGTCGGCCGCGAACTCCTTCATCGTCGGCGACCGGCCGAGCCGCTCGGCGTACGCGCGCAGCTCGGCCAGGATCTGCTCGTCCGAGTAGCGCTTGCGCATCGCCGTCTGGAACGCGGCGAGCTCGCCCGGATCGATCCGTGCGATCGCGTCGTAGCGGCGCTTCCCGGGCATGCCAACAATGGTAGAGCATGCTGGAGAACTGCCAAGTAAATCCGAGTTCACGCCGCCGGTAGGCTGGGCTGATGCTGCTCGACCTCGAAGTCGCGGCCGCACGGTCGGTGGGCGCCCTTTCGCGCTTCGCCGGCCGCGGCGGCGGGACGACGCTGCCGGGGAAGCTCCTCTCGGCGGTCGATCCGCGGGCGGTCGACCGGCTGGCCGCCCAGCTGCCGCTCGGGTCGGTGCTCGTCTCGGCCACGAACGGGAAGACCACGACGACGGCGATGGCCGCCGAGATCCTCGGGCCGCGACTTGCGTACAACCACTCCGGCGCCAACCTGCTCTCGGGGATCGCCTCGACCCTGCTCGCCTCGCGCGAAGCCGAGCTCGGGCTGTTCGAGGTCGACGAGGCGGCGCTGCCCGAGGTCGCACGCCGCGTCCACCCGCGGATCGTCGCCCTCGGGAACCTCTTCCGCGACCAGCTCGACCGCTACGGCGAGCTCGAGCACATCGCCGAGCGCTGGCGGGCGGCCGTCGCGCAGCTGCCCGAGGCGCTGCTCGTGGTCGATGCCGACGACCCGCTGCTCGGCGAGCTCGCGCGCGGCCGCGAGCGGGTCGTCACCTACGGCCTCGACGACCCCCGGCACGCACGTGCGTCGCTCCAGCATGCCGCCGACTCGAAGTACTGCGTCGCCTGCGGGGTGCCCTACGAGTACGCGGCGGCCTACGTGGGCCACCTCGGGGATTACCGCTGCCCCTCGTGCGGCCTGGCCCGGCTGCCGCTCGACGTGGCCGCGCGCGAGATCGAGCTGCACGGGTTGGACGGCACCGACTTCACGCTCGAGACGCCGGCCGGCTCGGCCCGGGTCCGGCTTGCGCTGCCCGGCCTCTACAACGTCTACAACGCCACCGCGGCGGCGGCGATCGCCGGGGCGCTCGAAGCGCCGCTCGAGGAGATCGCCGCGGGCCTCGCACGGTTCGTCGCCGCGTTCGGCCGCTTCGAGCGGATCCCGGTCGGGGACAAGCGGCTGCTGATGCTGCTGATCAAGAACCCGGCCGGGGCGAACGAGGCTGTCGGGACGCTGCTCGACGGCTCCCCCCCACGCCTGGCCGTCGTCGCGCTGAACGACGAGATCGCCGACGGGCGCGACGTCTCCTGGATCTGGGACGTCGACTTCGAGCCGCTGCTCGCCGGGCTCGAGCGCGTCGTCGCCTCCGGGACGCGGGCCGCCGAGCTCGCCCTCCGCTTCGCCTACGGCGGCCTGCCGCGGGACCGGATCGAGGTCGTTCCCTTGCTCGGCCGGGCGCTCGACCGCGGCCTCGAGCTGACCCCTCCGGGCGGCGAGCTCGTGCTGCTCCCGACCTACACCGCGATGCTGGGGCTGCGCGGGATCGCCGCGGGGCGCGGGCTCGTGCCCGAGTTCTGGGAGCGCGGCCGGTGAAGATCCGCGTCGGGCATCTCTATCCGGACTACCTGAACATCTACGCCGACCGGGGCAACATCGCCGTGCTCACGGCCCGCGCCGAGGCCCGCGGGCACGAGCTCGACGTGACCGCGATCTCGCTCGGCGACCACGTGCCGACGGGCCGCATCGACCTCTTCTACGTCGGCGGCGGGCAGGATCGGGAGCAGGAGCTCGTCGCCGCCGACCTGACCGCGAAGGGACCGGCGCTGCGCGACGCGACGGCCGCCGGGGCGGCGTTCCTCGCCGTCTGCGGCGGCTACCAGCTGCTCGGGCGGTTCTACCGCGACCGGTCGGGCCTCGAGCTGCCCGGAATCGGCCTGCTGCCGCTCCACACGGTCGCGGGCGACCGGCGGATGATCGGCGATGTCCTGCTCGACTGCACCTGGGCGCGCAGGACGCTCGCGGGCTTCGAGAACCACGCCGGCCGGACGATCCTCGACCCGGGCGCGGAGCCGCTCGGCCGGGTCGTCTCGGGTCACGGCAACGACGGCGACTCCGGCTTCGAGGGCTGCCGGGCCGGCCGCGTGTACGGGACGTACCTCCACGGGCCGCTGCTGCCCCGGAATCCCTGGTTCGCCGACCGCCTCCTGGTCGACGCGCTGACCCACCGGACGGGCGGCGAGGTCGAGCTCGCTCCGCTCGACGAGGAGCTCGAGCGGGAAGCGCATGCCGTCGCGGCCGACCGGGCGCGGAAGCGAGGCGGGCGCTGAGGCGGCTCGGCCGCCCGCTCGACGCCGGTCAGCCGTCCCGGCCGAGCCCGCGAAACGTGCCGGCGAGCATCTCCTGGGTCCCGCGAAAGCGCGCCCCGACCGGCTGTGCGACCTGCCCCGCCTCGAGCCCGGCGGCGACCTGCTCGACGACGCGGCCGAGGTGATCCCTCGAGGTCAGCCAGAGATGGGACTCGGGCCAGGGGTGGAAGCTGACCGCCTCGACGCGCAGCTCCTCCGACCGCAGTCCCCGTGCGAGCGTCCGCGGGAAGGTCAGCAGCAGCCTCAGGGGCGAGCCGCTCGGCGGGCTGAAGCGGGAGACGTAGATCTCCCACGCCCTCCCGTCGGGAGCGGTTACTTTGCGGGCCGGCCGGAGGAAGCTCACCGCGCCTCCGCCGGCGCGCCCCCACGCCGCCTCGGCGGGCCGCCGGGGCCGGTCGCGACCCGGCTCGAGCTGGCACGGGGCCGCTCCTGCCGCCGCCTCCGCACTGCTACCTGACCCAGAGCGAGCCCAGGTAGACGGCCGGATCGCCGGGCCGCCAGCGCTGCACGAAGCGCTTCATCGGGGGGTGGAGGACGATCTCCTCGAGCTCGTCCAGCGAGAAGAGGCGCAGTCCGCGCACGGCGGCGTCCTGGGGCTCGACGTCCTCGAGCGAGCGGTCCGAGAGGTCGACCCCGAAGACGATGTGGACGATGTGCCTGTCGCCCCGCGACCACGCCGGGGCGATCGACTCGGCGACCGCGATCGGCCCCTCGAAGAGGAGATCGTCCGAGATCCCGAGCTCCTCCTCGAGCTCGCGCCGGAGCGCCGCCTCGAGCGACTCACCCCCCTCGACGCCGCCGCCGGGGAGCAGCCAGTACTCCTTGCCCGGTTTCTCCTGACGGCAGAGCAGCACCCGTTCGTGCCAGCGCAGGAGCGCGGCGACCCGGATGCGCGGCTCCATCAGTGCCTCGACGACCCGAAGCCGCGGACGCCGCGCTCGGAGTCCGGCAGCGCGTCGACCTCGACCAGCTCGACCTGCGGCAGGGGCACGATCACGAGCTGGGCTATCCGCATGCCCGGCTCGACGACGAACGGCTCGCGCCGGTCGGTGTTGAGCAGATTGACCAGCAGCTCGCCGCGGTAGCCCGAGTCGACGAGGCCGGGCGTGTTCACGATCGAGATCCCGTGCCGGAGAGCGAGGCCCGACCGCGGCTGGACGAAGCCGGCGAAGCCCTCGGGGATCGCAACGGCAAGGCCCGTCGGCACGAGCGCGCGCTCGCCGGGGCCGAGCTCGACCCGCTCGCACGCGGACAGGTCGAGCCCCGCGTCGCCCGAGTAGGCGCGTGCGGGCACGACCGCATCGGCGCGCAGCCGCCGGATCGGCAGCTCGATCAGGCGCTCTCCCGATGGGCGACGGCGACGACGTACGGGGCGAAGCGGCGCAGCTCGCGCACCGGCAAGCGGGCGACGACGAGAACGCCGTCCGGCGTGTCCTCACGCTCCTCGATCGGTGCGCCGAGGGCGTACAGCTCCGAGAGGCGGGCGCCCTCGGCGTAGGGGATCAGCAGCCTGACCGACTCGAGCCGGCTCGCGAAGTGCTCCGCGACCCGGGCCCTGAGCTCGTCGAGCCCCTCCCCCGTCGCCGCCGAGACCTGCGGGGCGTCGGGAAAGCGGTTGGCGAGCCGCCGGCGGCCGATCTCGTCGACGCGGTCGATCTTGTTCAGGACGATCTGGACCGGCAGCTCGGAGGCTCCGATCTCGCTCAGCACCTCGTCGACGGCGGCGACCATCGCGTCCAGCCGGTCGTCCGCGGCCGACGCGTCGGCGACGTGGAGGACGACGTCGGCGACGAGGGTCTCCTCGAGCGTCGCGGCGAAGCCCTCGACGAGCTGGTGGGGCAGGCGGCGGATGAACCCGACCGTGTCGGTGACGAGGTAGCGGCGGCCGTCGTGCTCGAAGCCCCTCGTCGTCGGGTCGAGCGTCTCGAAGAGGCGGTTCTCGACCGGGACCTCGGCGCCGGTGAGCGCGTTCAGCAGCGTCGACTTGCCCACGTTCGTGTACCCGGCGAGCGCGATCGTCGGCGTGCGCGACTGCCGCCGCTCCTTGCGCCGCGTCGACCGCTGGCGCTCGAGGTCGGTGAGCCGCCGCTTGAGCACCGACACGCGCCGGCGCGCCAGCCGGCGATCGGTCTCGAGCTGCGACTCGCCCGGGCCCCTGGTGCCGACGCCGCCGCCGAGCCGCTCCAGGTGCTGCCACATTCCCCGCATGCGCGGGAGGTTGTACTCGAGCTGCGCGAGCTCGACCTGGAGCTTGCCCTCGGCGCTGACGGCGTGCTGGGCGAAGATGTCGAGGATCAGCTGGGTGCGGTCGATCACGCGCGCGTCGAGGGCGTCCTCGAGGAAGCGCTGCTGGACCGGGTCGAGCTCGCCGTCCACGAGAATGCTCTCGGCATCCGAGGCGTTGAAGCGCTCCCGCAGCTCCTCGACCTTGCCCTTGCCGACATAGGTTCGCTGCGCGGGCCGCGCCCGGTGCTGCACGACCCGGCCGACCGGCTCGACGCCGGCGGTGCGCGCCAGCTCCTCGACCTCGGCCAGCTCGTCGTCGGGATCCGCACCCTGGGCCAGGACCGCGAGCACGAACCCGCGCTCCGGCTCGGGGGAACGTGGAATCATCGTGGGCATTATGCCCCTTGCTCCCCACGACTCGGCCCTCGCCGAACGCACGCTCGCCCTCGTCGACATCCCGTCGCCCTCGCGCGGGGAGACGCAGGTGTACCTCTACGTCAAGGACGCGGTCCCGCTCCCGCTCGTCCACGACGACGGCGAGTCGCTCCTCTACGCGCAACGGGCGGGCAGGCCGCTCGTCCTGCTCGCAGGCCACACCGACACCGTGCCGGCCCAGGGGAACCTGCCCGGCCGGATCGCCGACGGCGCGGTCCACGGGCTCGGCGCCAGCGACATGAAGGGCGGGCTCGCGGTGATGATCGAGCTCGCACGCTGGGCGGCCGGCGCCGAGCTCGCCTACGACCTGGCGCTGCTCTTCTTCCCGCGCGAGGAGCTCGGCCCGGCCGACAATCCGCTGCCCGGCGTCTTCGCCGCGGCGCCGCTCGTCGACGAGGCGGCGCTCGTGATCTGCCTCGAGCCGACGGACAACACGCTCCAGCTCGGCTGCCTCGGGAACATCAACGCCCGTCTTGCCTTCGAGGGCCGCGCCGCGCACTCGGCCCGGCCGTGGCTCGGCGTGAATGCGATCGCGGTCGCGCTGGAGGGCCTCCGCGGCGTGCTCGCGCTCGAGCCGCACGATGTCGACGTCGACGGTCTCGTCTTCCGGGAAGTGCTGAGCGTGACCCAGATCGACGACTGCGGCAACGCGAGCAACGTGATCCCGGCGCGGGTCGAGTGCACGCTCAACTTCCGCTACGCGCCGACCCGCACCCCCGCCCAGGCCGAGCAGCGCCTGCGCGAGCTCGTCGGGCACGAGCTCGAGATCACGCAGAGCTCGGCGGCCGCTCACGTGGCGCTGCGCTCGCCGCTCGTGCAGCGCCTGCGCGAGGCCGGCGGCTTCGAGCTCGAGCCGAAGCAGGCCTGGACGAACGTCGCCGACTTCGCCGCCCGCGGCCTCGATGCGCTCAACCTGGGTCCGGGCGGGACTCGCTATGCCCACACGGCCGACGAGCAGATCGCGATCGCGGAGCTCGGCCGGACCTACGAGGCGCTGCGGCGCTTCCTGCTCGGCGCCGTCTAGATGGAGCTCTCCCCGCTGATCGCCGCGCTCGGCCAGTACCCGTTCGTCCGGCTCGACGCCTGGCGTGCGGAGGCGCGAAGCCGCGGCGTCGAGGTGATCGACTTCGGCGTCGGCGATCCGCGCGAGCCGACGCCGGCGTTCATCCGGGAGGCGCTCGCCGGCGCCGTCCCCGAGGTCTCCTCCTATCCGCGGGCGGTCGGGCTGCCCGAGTACCGCGAGGCGGTCTCGGCGTGGCTCGCGCGGCGCTTCGGCGTCGAGACCGACCCGGCGGTCGAGATCGTGCCGACGCTCGGCTCGAAGGAGGCGATCTTCTCGTTCGCCCAGGTCGCGCTCGGAGGCCCGTCCGGGAAGCGGACGTTCGCGATTCCGGCTCCGGCGTACCCGGTGTACGAGCGGGGAGCGCTGTTTGCGGGCGGGGACGTGGTCGGCGTTCCGCTTCGCGAGGATCGGGGCTGGCTCCCCGATCTCGACCGCTTCGCCCGCTGGGACGAGCTGGCGGCCTTCTGGGTCTGCTACCCGAACAACCCGACGGGCGCCACCGCGCCGCTCTCCTTCTACGACGAGCTCGCCGGTCGCGCCCGCGAGCACGGCTTCCTGCTCTGCTCCGACGAGGCGTACTCCGAGCTCTGGTTCGGGGACGCGCCCGTCTCGGCGCTCCAGGCGGCAGGCCGTGAGCACGTCGTCGTCTTCAACACGCTCTCCAAGCGGTCGGCGATGACCGGCTTCCGGGCCGGCTTCGTCTGTGCGTCGAAGGAGGTCGCCGACGGCCTGCGAGCCTACCGCCCGTCGGCGGGCACGACTCCGCAGGAGTTCGTTCAGCTCGCCGCGGTCGCCGCGCTCTCCGACGAGGAGCACGTCGAGGCGATGCGGGCGACCTATGCCCGCAAGCGCGAGACCCTGCTGCCGGTCCTCGAGGCGAGGGGCTTCCGCCTCGCAGGCGGCGATGCGACGTTCTTCCTCTGGCTCGCCGTCGCCGGGCCCTCCGAGGAGGCCGCGCGACGGCTGCTCGAACACGGGGTGCTCGTTGCCCCCGGGTCGTTCTTCGGGCCCGCAGGCGAGGGGTATGTGAGGATGGCCCTCGTCCCCACCCAGGCCGAGTGCGAGCGCGCGGCCGCGATCCTCGAGGAGGCGCTTTGATCCCCGCACCCTGGCGCAGATCCGACCGCGCACCTGTCCCTCCCGGCCACGGCCGGGGCCTCTCCCCGGCCCGGCCCGTCTCGGCCGCAGCGGGGGACTCTCCCCGGCCCGGACCGTCTCGGCCGCGGCGGGGGCCTCTCCCCGGACAGCGCCCGCGCGGACACCGGCCGGTCGGCACATGACGACCGAGGAGACGATCGCCGCGCTCGACCGCGGCGAGGTGCGCGTCGCCGAGCCCGTCGGCGACGAGTGGGTCGTGCACGAGGAGATCCAGGCGGCGATCCTCGACTTCTTCCGCACCCGGCAGATGGAGCCGCGCGAGGTCGGGCCGTTCGACTACCACGACAAGATCCCGCTCAAGTCCGGCTACGAGTCCCTCGGCGTGCGCGTCGTCCCGCCCGCGGTCGCCCGTTACGGCTCGTTCCTCTCACGCGGCGTGATCCTGATGCCGTCGTACGTGAACATCGGCGCCTGGGTGGGCCCGAACACGATGGTCGACACGTGGGCCACCGTCGGCTCGGGCGCGCAGATCGGCGCCGACGTCCACCTGGCGGGCGGCGTCGGCATCGGCGGCGTCCTGGAGCCGCCCGGTGCACGCCCCGTGATCGTCGAGGACGGCGCGTTCGTCGGCTCACGCTGCATCGTCACCGAAGGCGTGCGGGTCGGCCGCGGCGCCGTCCTGGCGCCGAACGTGTCGCTCACGGCGTCCGTCCCGATCATCGACGTGACGGGCTCCGAGCCCGTCGAGCACCGTGGGTACGTCCCGCCGCGGGCGGTGGTCGTGCCCGGAACGCGGCCGAAGGAGTTCCCTGCCGGCACCTACCACCTCTCGTGCGCGCTCATCATCGGCTTCCGAACCGAGCAGACCGACCTGAAGACCTCGCTCAACGAGGCCCTCCGCGAGTACGGCATCGGCTCGTGAGCGCCGTCAGGGCCCGCGGAGCCCGAACGGCGTGCCTTCCGAGTCGCGGCAGATCGCCCACCGCTCGCCCGGATGGACGAGCTCGCCGCCGAGCGCGACGACCAGGTCGAGCGCGGCGGCCAGGTCGGCCACCGCGAAGTAGGGCAGCGCGAAGCGGTCGCCCGGCCCGGTGCCGCGCTCGTGGAGGCCGAGCTCGACCCCGCTGTGAGGCGCCTGCCAGCCGCGCCCTTCGGCGACGGTGCGCTCCGCGAGCTCGAGCCCGAGCAGCTGCTCCCAGAACCGCCGCGCGCGCTCGGGGTCGTCGGCCGGAAGCTCGATCAGGAGCATCACGCCGAGAGGGAGAGGCCGCCGAGGTTCCTGGCGCTCTGCGCGGCCGCATGGAAGCAGATCCGGATGGCGTCGGCGGTGGTCGTGCCCTTCGCGACGAAGGCGTAGACCCCCGAGAGCGTGTCCCCCTTCACCTGGTAGACGGCGACCGTCGTCTCCTCGGCGTGCTGCTTTCCTCTCTTCGCGGTCGTGTGGATCTGGACCGCGACCGCTCCGGGGAGCAGCTTGGAGACGTGCAGGAGCGTCGTCCTGAAGGTCGTCGTGACCCCGCCCGAGCTGATCACGACGGCCTTGCGGGCACAGGCGTGCGCGACGCTCGTCACCTCCTTCAGCGCCTGGTCGGCGCCGCCCGGGAGGTAGGTCACGACCTCGTTGGACACCCCGACGGCCGCCCCGGGATGCGTGTACTCGACCTGGAGCCTCCCGTCGCGGAGCCGCTCGCTCGGATACGAGCGATCGCACAGGTCGAGCGTCGCCTCTCCGATCACGCTGTCACCGCCCGGCACGGTCGCGAGGGTGTATCCGCTGCCCACCTGGGCGCCCGAGAGGATGACGTGCGTCAGGTCGGGGCCCTTCACGAACCGGAAGCTGCGGGCGGATCGCTCGAACAGCGGCCCGTAGGTCGACCAGCGGGCCTTCGGCGCGCCGAAGGCGAGGACATAGCCCACTTCGTCGCGGATGAACACGTACTCGATGCTCCTCTCGACGCTTCCCGCCTGCTTGAAATCGAGCTGCACGACGTCGGCTTGACCGGTCGGCAGCGCGGCCGTGGACGCCGCCGCCTTTCCGGGCGTCAGCAACGCGAGCCGCTGCACGATCGCGGCCTCGAGCGCCGGGAGCTTCGCCGACCCGATCCGGACGGCCCACGAGTCCAGGTAGACGCGGCCTGCCGCGGCCGGGTCGACGGCCAGCAGCTCGATCGCACCGGCCCGGCTCGCCAGCTCCGTCGTCAGCCTCACGGAAGGGTCGGCGGAGAGCGTCTTGATCGCGGCGCTCGACGCGCTTCTCGCGTCGATCCACGACGCGGGCAGCGCGATCGCGAAGCCGCCCGTCTGGATCCGGTATGCCCTCCAGCTCGCAGCCGAGGCCCCGGCCACCGCCGTGACCAGCGCCAGCAGCGACAGGCCGAGCACGAGACGACCGCACATGTGCCTACGATAGAGCCTCGGCTGGGTCGCTGCGCTCCGCCGGCCCCGTCAGGCGGGCGCGGCCGCTCTCGATCTGCACCTGCAGGTCGCCGCCCGGGAAGCGCACGGTGGCCGAGCCGCCGCCGAGCGCGGCGACGATCGCGATCGCGCTCGTCCCGGAGGCGCCGGTCTCCCCCACGCCACGCTCCCAGACCCGGGCCTCGATCGTTCCGGCGTCGAGCCTGCGCGCGACCTGCACGTTGGTTCGGTTCGGGAAGCGGGGATGCGTCTCGAGCAGCGGGCCGATCCGGTCGAGCTCGGCCGGGTCCCCCTCGACCACGGCGTGCGGGTTGCCGACGTCGACCGGCGTGAAGCGGATGCCTTCGATCTCCTCCGGCGCGCCTGACGACGACCGGGCCGAGATCCTGCTCGACGAGCCCCGCTGGGAGCATCCGCGCCGTCACCGTCCGGGGGCCGACCCGGACCGAGACCTCGCGGGCGCCGGTCTGCTCGGCGAGCCAGCGCGCGGCGATCCGGGTGCCGTTCCCGGACATCTCGGCAAGCGAGCCGTCGGGGTTCCAGATCACGATCTCGAGCCAGTCCTCGCCCCGGCCGCGAACCTCGAGGATCCCGTCGGCGTCGCCAGTCTCCGCGCGCGCCCGCTCGGGGCCCAGCGGCTCCTCAACGACCAGATAGACGTTCCCCTGCGCCTGCCAGCGCGACGATCTCATTCGACGATCTCCTCGAGTGGACGGTCTCCGGCGAGGGTAGCGACGACCGGCAGCCGCCGAAGCCACTTTCGCTGGTACCGCGCGAGGCGCCGCGTAGCGGCGGTCACCGCCTCGACCGCCTCCGCGAGCGGGAGCGTCGCGAACTCCTCCAGTCCGAGCACCTTGCGGGCAGTCGCCGAGAGCGGCCTTGCCCAGGCGGCTCGTGCCTCCGCGACGGCGCCGCGCTCGACCATCGCCCCGCACCCGGGCCTCGATGCGGGCGTCGAGCTCGACCGCCGGCAGGTCGAGCCCGACGATCAGGGTCGGGCGGCGGACGTCCTCGCTCCAGAGGCGGTCGTCGGGGGGCGCGAGCGATGCGCCCGCCTCGGCCAGCTCGAGCGCGCGCACGACGCGCCGCCGGTCGTTTGCGTGCACCCGGGCGGCGGCGGCGGGATCGCGCTCCGCAAGCAGCGCGTGGGCCCGCTCGGGCCCGGACTCGTCGTAGACTCGCATCCAGCGCTCGCGCTCGCCGGGGGCGGGCGGCGGCGGCAGCTCGAGCGAGGAGAGCGCCGCCCGGAGGTAGAGGCCCGTCCCGCCCGCCACGATCGGCGCTCGCCCCGCGGCGAGGATCTCGTCGATCGCCTCGTGGGCGAGCCGCTGGTACTCGCCGACCGAGACCTCCCGGTCGAGCGGCACGGTCCCGACGAGCCGCGCCGGAGCCGCGGGCGCGGCCGTCAGGACGGCGAGGCCCTCGTAGAGCGCGGCCGAGTCGGCCGAGACGACCTCACCACCGAGACGCCGGCAGAGCGCTTCGGCGACGGCCGTCTTGCCGGCGGCGGTCGGACCGAAGATCGCGACGACGCGCCGCTCAGGCAGGCTGCTTGAAGGCGTGCTCGATCTCCCCCGGCACCCGTTCGGAGGCGATGTGCCGGTCCTCCTCGGGGTGGGCGGCGCGCCACTCGCGGAACCACTCGACCGCGCGCGGGATGCCGTCGTCGAGCGGCGTTCCGGGGCTCCCAGTCGAGCAGCTCGCGGGCCTTGCGGATGTCGGCGACGTACCGCGTCACCTCGCCGACGAGCGACGGCTCCTTCGTGATCTCGGGCGTGACGTCGAGCTCGGCCGCGATCAGCTCGGCGGCACGGACGAGCGTGTTTCCCTGCCCGTAGGCCAGGTTGATCGTCTCGTTCTCGACCCGGCCCGCGGCGAGGCGCTCGACGCCGCGCGCGATCCCGTCGATGCAGTCGTCGATGTACGTGAAGTCGAGCACCTTCTCGTCGCCGCCGTAGACGGTGATCGGCTCGCCGCGGCCGAGCTTGTGCATGAAGAGCGGCAGCACCCGCTCCATCCGCTGGAGGTCGTTGTCGTAGCGGCCGTAGACGTTCGAGAAGCGGAAGACGAGGTACCGGAGCCCGTAGCACTTCGCGTAGGAGTAGATGAACGCCTCGGAGGCGATCTTCGAGGCCGAGTACGGGCTCTCGGTGTAGGCGAAGTCGGCCGCCGCCTCGCCGTACTCGTCGAAGCGGTGGACGTCGCCGTACACCTCGCGGGTCGAGGAGAAGACGAGCGGCAGCTCGAGCGCGCGGCAGTACTCGAGCATGTTGAAGGTCATCATCGCGTTCTCGAGCGCACGCTGGGGCTGGCGGACGAGCTGGTGCACCTTCGCGTGGGCCGCGAGGTGGATCGACGAGGTCGACCTCGGGCCACTCGACGCCGTTCATTCCGCCGCGGAAGGGCGCGTAGTGGCCCGCGAGGTCCTGGAGGAGCGTCTGGAAGCGGTCGGTCCAGGTGTTCTCGCGCTTGTCGACGCCGAAGACCCAGTGGCCGTCGTCGATCAGGCGGAGCGCGAGGTTGGTGCCGATCTGCCCGGACGAGCCGGTGAGCAGGATGCGCATCCGCTTAGCCTGACAGAGCGGCAGGACAGGCCCGAGCTCAGGCACGGACAAGCGCCTCCTCGCGCCCGCGGAGCGTCGTCGAGGTGGCCTGCTCGACCCGGACGTCGACGAGATCGCCCGGCGCAGCGGTACCGATGAAGTTGACGGTCGTGTTTCGGCGGGTGCGGCCGCGGAGCAGCGTCTCGTCGGTGCGCGACGGCCCCTCGACGAGCACCTGCTCGACCCGGCCGACCCGGGCGGCGTTCCGCTCGCCGGCGAGCCGCTGGGTCAGCTCGACGAGCCGCTCCATCCGCTCGATCTTCAGCTCGTGCGGGACCTGGTCCGGCATCGCCGCCGCCTCGGTCCCCTGCCGCGGCGAGTAGACGAAGGTGAACGCGCTCTCGAAGCCCGACCTCCTCGACGACCTCGAGCGTCTGCTCGAAGTCGGCGTCGGTCTCGCCCGGGAAGCCGACGATGATGTCGGTGCCGAGCGCGAGGTCGGGCATCGCGGCGCGCATCCGCTCGGCGAGGGCGAGGTAGCGCTCGCGGGTGTAGGTGCGGCGCATCGCCTTCAGGATCCGCGAGGAGCCCGACTGGAGCGGCAGGTGGACGTGCTCGCAGACGGCGTCGCACTCGGCGATCGCGGCGATCACCGGCTCGCGGAAGTCCTTCGGGTGCGGGCTCGTGAAGCGGATCCGCTCGATCCCCTCGACCGCGTCGCAGGCGCGCAGCAGCTCGCCGAACTCGGTGCGGAGCTCGGGCGCGAGGTCGCGGCCCCAGGAGTTCACGTTCTGGCCGAGCAGCGTGATCTCCCTGACGCCCTCGGCCGCAAGGCGCGTGACCTCGGCGACCACTTCGCCCGGCCGGCGGCTGCGCTCGCGCCCGCGCACGGCGGGGACGATGCAGTAGGAGCAGGTCGAGTTGCAGCCCATCGAGACCTGGATCCAGGCCTGGAAGGGCCGCTCGCGGTGCATCGGCAGCGTCGCGGCGAACTCGCGGTCGTCGAGCCCGAACCGGCCGCGCGCCACCCCCACTCCGCCTGCGCCGAGCCAGTCGGCGAGATGCGCGATCGAGCCGGGGCCGAAGGCGACGTCGACCTCGGGGTAGAGCTCGAAGATCCGCTCACGCTGCGCCTCCGCATAGCAGCCGCCGACGGCGATCACGCGCTCCGGGTCGCGGCGCTTGCGCGCGATCGCGTCGCCGAGGTACGCCGCGAGCTTGGTGTCGGGCTTCTCGCGGATCGTGCACGTGTTGAAGACGATCACGTCCGCATCCTCGGGCCCGACGGCCTCGCCGAGGCCGAGCTCCTCGAGCATGCCCTTGATCCGCTCGGAGTCGTGAGCGTTCATCTGGCAGCCGAACGTGGTGACGAAGTACCTGCGGTCCACCGTCGAAGCCTAGCCGGGCCCGCTCCGGCCACCGCTCGCGGCCGTGCGAGGAGCCGCCGGGTTCCCGCCGTCCAGCGCTCGAGCGTGCTCCCCCGCACGCGATGTCTCGCCACGCGGCGGGCCGCCCGAGAGCCGCGTTCCGCACCTCTGCAGCAACCTGATTCAGGAGGCTTCGCGCCCTTCTTCGAGCGATAATGTTGACAAGTCGGCGAGTTGTTGCTCAACTGTGGGTGAGATGAGCACCGTTCTCGACCTTCTCTTCGACCTCTCGCTCACCCGGACCCAGCTCGCCCGTGAGGTCGACCAGCCGCTTTCCCGCCACGGGATCTCGCTCGCCGACCTTGCGATCCTGCGCGAGCTCCGGCGGGCACCCGACCTGAAGCTCAGGCGCTCCGACCTGGCGCGCCTGCTCGGGATCACCCCCTCGGGGGTCGCCCGGCAGGTTGCGCCGCTCGAGCGGATCGGCCTCGTCGGCCGCGAGTCGCACGAGCGGGATGCCCGGCTGGCGCTCGTCGTCCTGACCGGGACCGGGACGGCGATCGTCGACGAGGCGCTCGAGACGGCCGAGCACGCCGCGGCCGTCGCGCTCGGGGCGCGCTGGACGGATGACGAGCGCGGGCGGCTCGCCGTGCTGCTCGGCCGCCGCCCCGGTCCGGTCGGCGACTGAAGAGCGGACGCGGCGGGCTATCCGGAGCCGGCGAACTCCCGGGCTTCCGCCGTGAGGGCGCTCCAGGAACCGGTCGTGCCGGGCGAGACCGCGACCCACTCCTTCATGATCTTCCCGGTGCCCGGGCCCCACGGCGAGCCCTCGCCCGCCGCGATCAGCTCGGCCACGCGTTCGCGCGGAAGCTTCAGGACGAGCTGACTCCGGTTGAAGATCGCGAAGATCCGGCCGGAGACCCTGAGCCCCGCCGAGCGCCCGAACCCGGTGCCGGCCGTGACGGAGGGACGCTCGAGCTCGGAGGCCTCGATCCGCAGCCAGACCTCCTCCGGCGTCGGCTCGCCGCCCACCGCGCTCGCCCGCCGCCGCTACGCGACGACGATCACGTCGCAGTTCGCCTCGCGCTTGACCGCCGCCGCCACGTCCCCGCCGAACAGGCCGGCGAGGAGCCCGTGGTGGTGCGAGCCGACGACGATCTCCGTCGCGCCGCTGTCCCGGGCGACGTCGACGATCGTCCGGGCCGGGTCGCCGCCGGCCTCCCAGACGTAGTCGGCGGGCACGCCTGCCGCCTCGGCCTGGCGCATCGCCTCGCGCGTGATCGGCTCGAGCAGCGGCGGCTGCGCGGGCGGCTGGGTGTAGGCAGGGTCTTCGACGATCGGGCCGACGTCGTAGGCCGGCGGGTCGATCGGGTCGAACGGCATCTCCGCGACCGCGACCACCAGCAGGCGTGCGCCCGCGGCCTTCGCGTCGCCGAGCGCGCGCTCGAGCGCCCGCTGGGCGGGGGGCTTGCCGTCGTAGCCGACAACGATCGTCTGCGTCACCGCCGGAGCATCGCAGGTCCGCATCACCCGCCGCCGATCGGGCGCCCGGCGACGCAGCCGCTCCACGTGGGGCCGTCACGGATCGACCAGGCCGAGCGCCGACTCGATCGACTCGGCCGAGAAGCCCTTCGCGGCCAGGCGGCGCGCGGTCCTCGCGTCGGGGCCGGTCCCGCCGGCGAGCGCGCGTGCTCGGGCCGCCTCGGGCTCGAGCCCCGCGAGGGCGCTCTCGACGTGCTCTGCAGCGAGGCCCTGCCCGGCGAGGTCGAAGCGGATCGCCTCGTCCCCGAAGCCCCTCGCTGCGACTGCGGCCGCCCGGGCTGCCGCAAAGCGAGCGTCGTCGAGGTAGCCGAGCCGCGACAGCGTCTCGACGGCTCCGGCCCGCTCGGGCGCGGCGATTCCGCGCCGTTCGAGGACGGCGTCGAGGCCGGCGACCGAGCGGTCGCGCCGGGACAGCGCGGACGCTGCGCTCGCGAGAGCAGCGGAGCGGCGCACGGCCCGCCGCAGATCTCGCGCCCGTTCCCGGTCGAGCTCGACGCCGATCATCAGCCCGGCCGAGACGACCGCCGCGGCCGGCAGCGTCCGCCACGGCTCGCCGTCGAGCTCGACGCGGACCCGGTCTCGACGCTCGGGATGGAGCGCCGTCACCCTCGCCATCGCGCGTTCTTCAGGCCGCGGCGGCGGCCTCTGCGACGACGGCCCCGACCTCGGGCTCGGGCTCGGGCTCGACCGGAGTGGCCTCGGTCGGCTCCGGCTGGGCTGGAGGCGCGCCGACACGACCTGGCCGGGCGCCATCTGAGCCTGCACGGACTGGAGGATCCCCTGGACGACGTCGGGGTGCTCCTTCAGGAACGCCGAGGCGTTCTGCCGGCCCTGGCCGAGCCGCTCGTCGCCGAAGCTGAAGTAGGAGCCGGACTTCTGGACGACCTTCCGCTCGATCGCGGCGTCGAGGACGGTCCCTTCCCAGGGGATGCCCTGCCGTAGATGACGTCGAACTCGGCCTGCTTGAACGGCGGCGCGACCTTGTTCTTCGCCACCTTGACGCGCACCCGGTTGCCGATCGCCTCGACGCCGTCCTTGAGCGTCTCGATGCGGCGGATGTCGAGGCGCACCGAGGCGTAGAACTTGAGCGCCCGCCCGCCGGGCGTCGTCTCCGGCGAGCCGAACATGACCCCGATCTTCTCGCGGAGCTGGTTCGTGAAGATGCAGATCGTCTCGGTGCGGTTGAGCGTGCCGGCGAGCTTGCGCAGCGCCTGCGACATCAGCCGGGCCTGGAGGCCGACGTGGGAGTCGCCCATCTCGCCCTCGATCTCCGCCTTCGGCGTCAGCGCGGCGACCGAGTCGATCGCGACCACCGAGAGCGCGCCGGAGCGTACGAGCAGCTCGGTGATCTCGAGCGCCTGCTCGCCCGTGTCGGGCTGCGAGACGAGCAGCTCGTCGATGTTGACGCCGATGTGCTTCGCGTAGGTCGGGTCCATCGCGTGCTCGGCGTCGATGAAGGCGCAGATGCCGCCCATGCGCTGCGCCTCCGCGATCACGTGGTAGACGAGCGTCGTCTTGCCCGAGGACTCGGGGCCGAAGATCTCGACGATCGCGCCCGCGCGGCAGCCCGCCGATGCCGAGTGCGAGGTCGAGCGAGAGCGAGCCGGTCGAGATCGCGCCGACCGAGACCTGCGCCTGGTCGCTCATCCTCATCACGGCGCCCTTGCCGAAGTTGCGCTCGATCTGCCCGAGGGCGGTGTCCAGAGCCTGCTCGCGATCCACCTGAATCAGCCTCCTAGCTGCATCAATTCGACAACCCCTTCATGGTGCGATTCGCCTCACAGGCCGATCGCCTCGACAACCTCGTACCGCGCTCCGTCCGGACGCAGCACGGAACTGTAAACAGCGGCATCGGACGGAGCGACCTCGCCGAGCTCGGGCAGCGGCGGGTCGAGCCGGGGCCGCTCCCGGAAGCGCAGGACCGTGAGGTGCGGAAGCCACGGCCTCGCCTCGCGGCCGGTAGACGCCGAGCGCCTCGAGCGCCCCGTGCAGCCGCACGGCGAGCGCCGTCGCGCGCCCGCCCTCGTCGTCGAAGGTGAGCATCGCCGACGCTCCTCGTCTCGCGGTAGCCGCGGACGCCCAGCCGGATGCCGCCCGAGCCCGCGGCCGACGAGCGAAGAGCGGCCGCGATCGCCGGCACCTCCCCTGCAGGCCTGCGAGCCGAGGAAGGCGAGCGTGACGTGCAGGTTCTCGCGCGGTGACGGTGCGCCCGCCTCGGAGCTCGCGCCGCCTGCCAGCGGGCGAGGCGCTCGATCGTCTCGTCCGGAAGGCGGAGGGCGCAGAAGAGGCGGAGACGTTCACTGCCGGCCACGCTAGCGGCAGAAGTGTGACGTGTCTCTCACGGCTCTGTGACAAATCTCGCGCAGGAGGTGGAGCGCGGCGACGGTCGCGCGCGCCCGGACCGTCTCGCCGGTCGCCCGGGACGACGAACTCGCTCGCCAGCTCGCCGGCCGGCGCCTGCCGCGCACAGGTAGACGAGCCCGACCGGCTTCTCCGCCGTGCCGCCCGCCGGGCCCGGCGATGCCCGTGACCGAGACGGCGAGATCCGCCGCCGAGCCGCTCCCGCGCCCCGCGCGCCATCGCAGCCGCCGTCTCGGCCGAGACCGCGCCGTGCGCGCGCGAGCACCTCCGCGGGCACCCCGAGCTCGCGCCTCCTTGACCTCGTTCGCGTAGGCGACGACGCCGCCCGACGAAGACGTCGCTCGAGCCCGGAACCGAGGTGAGCCGCGCCGCCACCAGCCCGCCCGTGCACGACTCGGCCGTCGCGAGGGTCAGCCCGCGCTCGCGGCAGAGCGTCGAGCACGAGCTCCTCGATCGGCGCCTCGGTCGCGCGCGAACAGGTACTCGCGCGATCGGCTCGACGAGCGCCGACTCGAGCTCGTCGGCGCGCGCCTCGGCACCCGGCTCGACGAACAGGTCGACGTGGATCTCGAAGTCGCGCGCGCAGATCGTCACCTCCACCCCGTCGCCGTCGCCGCCCGCTGCCGCGAGCGCCTGCGCGACCGCCGACTCGCCGACGCCGTAGAAGCGCAGCACGCGGCGCTCCGGCGACGCGGGCCCGCGCCGAGCAGCCGCCGCAGCGGCTCCGTCTCGAGCGCCGCCGGCCAGAGCGCCTGCAGCTCGCGCGGCGGCCCGGGAAGGGCCACCGCGACGACAGCCGTCGAGCTCGAGCACGAGCGCCGGCGCCGTGCCCGCGAGGCCGGCGACGATCGCCCCCTCGGGCACCGTCGCCTGCTTGCGGACCCCGTCGGCGAAGTCGGCGTAGGGCCGCCGCATGCGCGCTCGGCGACCGCCCGCGAGCGCGCCTCGATCTCGCGCCTCGAGCGCCGCGTCGAGCACGAGCGGCGCGCCCGGCGGCCCGCGCGAGCAGCTCGACCGTCCGGTCGTCGTGCGTCGGCCCGAGGCCGCCGGAGATCGACGAGCAGGTCGCGGCCGAGGCCCTCCGCGGAGCGCCGCCTCGAGCTCGCCGGGCACGTCGCCGACGATCCGCAGCTCGGCCGGCTCGATCCCGAGCCCGAGCAGCGAGCCGGCGAGGAAGGGCCCGTTGCAGGTCGTTGCGGTCGCCGCGCACGAGCTCCGAGCCGGTGACGACGATCGCCGCCGCGGCAGCGCGGCGCTCAGTCCGGCTGCACCCCGCTCGGGGTGACCGTCAGCGTCGACCGGCTTGCCACCCGGTGAGCTGGATCGCTCTTGCCGCCGACGACGGACGACGAGGTTCTCGGGCGAGCTGACGCTGAGCCAGAACTGCTTGCCGTTGAACGGCTCGGTCCGGCCCTTTCTCGATCGTGCCCTGGAAGAGCAGCCGGCCGCCGGGCCCGGTCGCGGTGGACGGCGACGTACGAGGCGCCCTTGACCGCCGTGATCTCGAGGTACGGCGTGCGGCGACGGTGACCGTGTCGCCTTCTGCGGACGGTGCGCGGCGTGCCTGGGCGGCGGCTTGGCGGGCGGGTCGCTCGAGCCCGAGCTCTGCCAGGCGCTGATCACGACGACGGTGACGATCGCGACGACCGCCAGCGCGAGCAGGACGACGTTCGTCTCGAGGCGGCCGGTTGCGCCGCTCGGGCCGCACCGAGGAGCGGCGCGGCCGCGAGTCGGAGTCCTCGCCCGCGACGAAGCGCGAGTTGAACTCGTCGACGTAGAGCTGCCCGTCGAGGCCGAGGTACTCGGCGTAGGTGCGCAGGAAGCCCTTGACGTAGGTCTGCGAGGGCAGCTGCTCGAACCGCTCCTCCTCGAGCGCGCGCAGGTACTTGACCCGGATCTTCGTCGCCTGCTCGGCCTGGTCGAACTCGATCGACCGCCGCGAGGCGCGCCTCGCGCAGGCTGTTGCCGATCTCGAACACGGCGGAATGATCGCACAGACCGCCTGCGCCTCCGGGGCGGAGGCCGCGCCGCTAGGACGCAGGCGCGCAGCAGGCCGTAGAAGCCGAGCGCGAGCGCGCCGACGACCGCGACGTAGAGGCCCGCCAAGACGAGGACGCGCGCCGAGCCGACCGTCCGCTCGCCGACCCGGTAGACGCTCCGCTCGAGCCGGAAGCGCGCCCGCCGCGCGGCCGAGAGACCGACCAGGCCGAGCAGCGAACGCGACCGGCGACCGCGATCGCCGAGCGCCGGCAGCACCTGCACCGAGGTGAGCAGCACCGCGGCCGCGATCGCCGGCCGGGATCGCGACGAGCGCGAGCATCCCGAAGACGATCGCGACGAAGCGCCGGGCCCCTACTGCTTGACATACGGGCTGCCCGTCGGCCGCAGGAGCGACCGAGCGCCCGATCACGCCCGCGACGGCGACGAGCGTGAGGATGTACGGGAGGGTCTGGAACAGCGCGCCGGACCGGAGGACCGACGAGGTCGAGTCGACGTAGGCCGACGGGACCGCGTAGGCGAGCGCGGTCGAGAACCCGAACAGGCAGCGCGGCGCCGAACGCCCCGAACGGCCGCCACTTGCCGAAGATCAGCGCCGCGAGCGCGATGAAGCCGCGGCCCTCGGTCATGTTCTCGTTGAAGGAGTGGACGAAGCCGATCGAGAGGTAGGCGCCGCCCATCGCAGCGAGCATGCCCGACACCGTCACCGCGACGTAGCGCGTCCTGTAGACGTCGATCCCGACCGTGTCGGCGGCCCGCGGGTGCTCGCCGACCGCCCGCAGCCGCAGCCCGACCGACGTCCGGAAGACGAGGACGTAGATGACGAACGAGCAGCGACGAAGACGAGCCAGATCATCAGGTTGAGCTGGCCGATCACCTGGCCGACGAAGCCGTTCCCGAGGAAGCTGCAGGTGGACGTCCGGGATCGACTCGGCGTTCGTGAGGTCCGGCGTGCCGTTCGGCGCCGTAGATCTGGATGAAGAGGTAGCCGGTGATGCCGAGCGGCGAGGAAGTTGACCGCGGTTCCGCCGACGATCTGGTCGGCCCGGAACTGGATCGCGAAGATCCCGTAGACGAAGGCCATCAGGCCGCCGGCGGCCATCGCGATCAGGAGGCCGAGCTCCCAGGAGCCGGTCGTCGCCGAGCCCCAGATGCCGAAGAAGCACCCCATCAGCATCATCCCCTCGAGCGCGATGTTCACGACGCCGCTCCGCTCGGAGATCATGCCGCCGAGCGCGCCGAAGGTCAGCGGCGTCGCGTAGCGGAGCGTCGCGGCGAGCAGCGTGCCCCAGGTGAAGACCGCCGTCGAGGTGCGGAGAGCTCGACTGGAGAGCGAGCAGCCCGAGCCCGATCCCGAGCAGGCCCGCGGCGATCGCGCCCCAGCCCGGCCGCCGGGAGCCTCGCGAGACCGCCCAGATCCCGGCTGCGACGGCGAGGATGCCGAGCAGGAGCGGCAGCGTCGCGCTGCGGGTCGCGACCGGGCGGCAGCGCCACCCAGCCGGCGACGATGCCCGAGCACGATCCCGACGATCGCGACGCGGCGGGCGGTGCCGAGCTCGAGCACGCGCGCCGCGCGCGACGGCGTGATCGGCGCGGCGGTCATGCCCCCGACCGCGGCCGTCGCCGCAGCCCGACCTTCTTGCGGGCCTTCCAGATCGAGAGCACGAGCAGGTCGGCGCCGACGAACAGCACGACGAGGCCCTGGATGATCAGCGTCAGGTTGCCCGCGAGCTGCGGGTCGAAGACGCTCGGGTCGAGCTGGCGGCTCGAGGTGCCGACGGTGAGCGCCCCGAAGAGCAGCGCCGCGAAGAAGACGCCGACCGCCGTGTTCCGGCCGAGCAGGGCGACCGCGATGCCGAGGAAGCCGACGCTCGAGACGAGGATGTCGGAGGTCGCGATCTGGAACTCCCAGCCGAGCATGTCGATGCGCGCCGGCGAGCCCGGCGAACGCGCCCGAGATCGCCATCGCGAGGAAGTAGTTCCGCTTGACGCTGATCCCGCCGTAGCGCGCGGCCTCGGGGTTGAAGCCGACCGCGCGCACCTCGAAGCCGAGCGTCGTGCGGTTCAGGATCGCCCAGAAGACGACCAGCGCGCCGAGCGCGATGAAGAAGCCGATGTGGAGCCCCTGCAGGATCGGGTTGCCCCAGAACACCGGCAGGTGGACGTCGGGGAGGATCTCGTTCGAGATCCGGGTTGTAGACGCCGAGCTCACGAAGGGCCCCTGGAGGCCGAAGAAGTACGTCCCGACCCAGATCGCGATCCAGTTGAGCATGATCGTCGAGATCACCTCGTGCGCTCCCGTGGTCGCCTTCAGGAAGCCCGCGATCCCGCGCCCAGACCGCACCGCACAGTGTTGCGAGCGACGAGGCAGAGGACGATGTGGGCCGGCCCCGGGATGCTGCTCCACATCGAGCCGACGATCACGGCGACGTAGGTGCCCGCGAAGTACTGGCCCTGCCCGCCGATGTTGAACATGCCGCACCGGAACGCGAACGCGACCGCGAGCCCGCAGAGGATCAGCGGGGTCGTGACGAGGAGCGTCTGCTGGAGGTTCGACGCGTCGGCGCTCCGGTTGCCGACGCCCGGGATCAGCCAGGTGAGCCCCGTGCCGTTGAAGATCGCCCGGTAGGTGGCGAGCGGGTCGTGGCCCGTCGCGAGGACGACGAGGCCGCCGACGAGGAACGCGAGGACGGTGGTGATGATCGAGACGATCAGGCCCGGTCCCGTTGAACGGCGCTTTCCCTCCGGCGCGAGGGGCGCGACCGGCGCCGGCGCGGGCAGCTCGCTCAACGGTCGACCTCCGGTCCGCCGCTCATGCCGCGGCGCCCTCCTGCTTCAGCGCCGGTCATCGCGAGGCCGAGCGTCGTTCTCGGACACGTCGGGCGGGAACTCGCCGACGATCTCGGCCCTCGAACATGACGAGGATCCGGTCGGCCAGGGCGTAGATCTCCTCCAGCTCGAGCGAGACCAGCGAGCACGCCGCGCCCCTCGTCGCGCTCGGCGATCAGCCGCCGGTGGACGAACTCGATCGCGCCGACGTCGAGGCCGCGCGTCGGCTGAGCCGCGATCAGCACGCGCGGGTCGCGGTCGATCTCGCGCGCCAGCACGACCTTCTGCTGGTTGCCGCCCGAGAGGGCGCTCGCCGGCGTCGACGGCCCGCCGCCGCGAACGTCGAACTCCGGGATCACCCGCGCCGCGCGGCTCGACGAGCCGCCCCGGGAAGAGCCAGCCGAAGCGCGAGTCGGGCGCGTGCCGGTAGTCGTGCAGCGCGAGGTTCTCGGCGAGCGAGAAGTCGAGGACGAGCCCGCGGGCGTGCCGGTCCTCGGGGATGTGCCCGAGGCCGGCCTCGTCGGTCATCTCCCTCGGCGTGGCGTGGTCGAACTCGGCGCCCGCCGACCGCGATCCGCCCCGACGCGGCGTGCCGGAGGCCGGTGAGCGCGTCGATCAGCTCGGTCTGCCCGTTGTTGTCGACGCCCGGCGATGCCGACGATCTCGCCGGCGCGGACCTCGAACGTCACGCCGCGCACCTTCTCGATCCCGCGGTCGTCGAGCACGTGCAGGTCGTCGACCTCGAGCAGGGGCTCGCCGGGCTGCCGGCGAGCTCTTCTCGACCCGGAACACCACCTCGCGCCCGACCATCAGCTGGGCGAGCCCCGCCTCGGTCGCGCCCTCGCGCGGGACGGTGTCGATCTTCTTGCCGCGGCGGAGAACGGTGATCCGGTCGGCGATCTCGAGCACCTCGTTCAGCTTGTGGGTGATGAAGATGATCGACATCCCGTCCGGCCTTGAGGTTGCGGAGGATCGCGAACAGCTCGAGCGCCTCCTGCGGCGTCAGCACCGCGGTCGGCTCGTCGAGGATCAGGATGTCGGCCTTGCGGTAGAGCGCCTTCAGGATCTCGACCCGCTGCTGCTGGCCGACCGTCAAGTCCGGCGATCAGCGCGGTCGGGTCGACCTCGAACTTGAACTGCGCGGCGAGCTCCCGGACGCGCGGCGGCGGCCGCCCCGTAGTCGAGCATGATCCCGGCGTGCGTCGGCTCGTTCGCGAGCACGATGTTCTCGGCCACGGTCATCACCGGGATCAGCATGAAGTGCTGGTGCACCATCCCGATGCCGCGCTCGATCGCGTCCTTGGCGGACTTGAGCACGACGGGCTCGCCGTCGAGCAGGATCTCGCCCTCGTCGGGCCGGTAGAGGCCGTAGAGGACGTTCATCAGCGTCGACTTGCCGGCGCCGTTCTCGCCGAGCAGGGCGTGGACCTCGCCGCGGTGCAGGTCGAGGTCGATGTGGTCGTTGGCGACGATGCCCGGGAACCGCTTCGTGATCCCGCGGAGCTCCAGGACGGGGTGCTGCTCCATTGCCGCGCGATTCTATGCCGAAGCCCGAACGGCGCGAGCGGTGACGGGAGCGGGCCCGAGGCCCGCCCCCATCGAGGAATCCGTCTAGCAGTTCGGGTTCGGCGAGCACTGCGTCGGCGGCTTGATCTTGCCGTGCGGCGACAAGCAGCGCGACTCGCCTTGGTCTTGAGGCGGATCGACATCGGGACGGCCTTGTTGATCTTGCCGAGGCCGACCCCGCCGTTCGCGGCGTTGAAGAGCAGGTTGCTCCCGCCGGCGAACTTCGCCCTTCTGGAGGTTGGCGATCGCCGTGTAGACGGCGACGTCGACCTTCTTCTGGGCGCTCGTCAGGACCCGCTCGTTGACGTAGTGACTGGTCGGCGTCGACGCCGATGCCCCAGACGTTCTTCTCCTTCGCCGCGTCGAGGACGCCGAGGCCGCAGCCGCCGGCGACCTGGAAGACGACGTTGGAGCCCTTCGAGATCTGGTTGAGCGCGATGTTCTTGCACTTGTCCTGCGCGACGAAGTCCTGCGAGTAGCCGTTCAGGACGTTGATGCTCGGCACGGCCTTCTTGGCGCCCGCCTGGAAGCCCGCGATGTAGCGGACGACCGCCGGGACCGGGATGCCGCCGACCGAGCTGACGGTGGTCGAGTGATCGTGCTGCGCCATCAGCGCCGCGATGTAGCCGACCTCGTAGCCGACCTCGTTCTCCGCGAAGATCAGGCCCTCGAAGTTCTTGGTGATGCCGCCCTTGGTGAAGTCGGTCGCGGCGTTCATGTCGACGCCGGCCCACTTCGTGTTCGGGTACTGCTTCGCCATCGTCTGGATGGCCGACTCCATCAGGAAGCCGACGCCGATGACCAGGTTGGCCTTGTACTTGGTCACGCAGGTCGAGAAGTTCGGGATGTAGTCGTTCGAGCTCTTCGACTGGAGCACGTTGGTCGTGACGTGGAGCTTCGCCCTGGCCGCGAGCAGGCCGACGTAGGCGAGATGGTTGAACCCGTGATCGTTCAGTCCGCCGATGTCGGTGACCAGGCAGACCGACATCGGTGTCGCCGCCGTCCGGGTGGACTTGGCCGCACCGACCGACACGAACACGAGCGCGACGGCGAGGACGCCGACGGCGAACGCCGCGAGGCGCGTTCTTGCTCACTCTTCCCTCCTTGGGGATGATTGGAGTACCTATGACGCGGACTCGTAAGGGTCTTGTTAGCCGCCCGCTATGCGAGCCGCTCGAGGTCGGCCTCGCCGACGAGCACCGTGCGCGGCTTCGAGCCCTCGTAGGGCGAGATGATCCCGCGCCGCTCGAGCATGTCGATCAGCCGCCCGGCCCGCGTGTAGCCGACGCGCAGCCGGCGCTGGAGCAGCGACACCGAGGCGGTCTGGGCGGTGACGACGACCTCGATCGCGCGGTCGAGCAGCGGGTCCTCGTCGGGGTCGAACTCGCCGTCGTCGGAGTCGGCGTCGTCGCGAAGACCTGCGGCGCCTCGAGGAACGTCTCGTCGACCTCCTGCTCGCGCTGGACGCGGGTCTGCTCGACGATCAGCGCCACCTCGTCCTCGGTCACGAAGGCGCCCTGGAGGCGCTGGAGGCGCGAGTCGCCGAGCGGCTTGTAGAGCATGTCGCCCGAGCCGAGCAGGCTCTCGGCGCCGTTCGAGTCGAGGATCACGCGCGAGTCGGTCTGCGAGGAGACGGCGAACGCGATCCGCGAGGGGACGTTCGCCTTGATCATGCCGGTGATCACGTCGACCGACGGCCGCTGCGTCGCGAGCACGAGGTGGATCCCGACCGCGCGCGACTTCTGGGCCAGGCGGATGATCGCGTCCTCGACGTCCTGCGGGCTGACCATCATCAGGTCGGCGAGCTCGTCGATCACGACGAGCAGGTACGGGCAGCTCCGGCTCGCCGCGCTTGCGGAAGGCGCGGTTCGCCTCGGGCAGGCCGCGGGCCCGGACCTGGGAGAGGCGCTCGTAGCGGCGCTCCATCTCGGTGACGACGTTGAGCAGGACGGCGCTCGCCTCCTTGGGGCTCGAGACGACCGGCGTCAGCAGGTGCGGGATCGACTCGTAGTGGTTGAGCTCGATCCGCTTCGGGTCGATCAGGATCATCCGCACCTGGTCGGGCGTCGAGCGGAGCAGGATCGAGGTGAGGATCGCGTTGATGCAGCCCGACTTGCCCGAGCCGGTGGTGCCGGCGATCAGCAGGTGCGGCATCCGGGCGAGGTCGGAGTAGACGGGCACGCCGTCGATCCCCTTCCCGAGCCAGACGGCGAGCGGGCTCGCCTGCGGCGGGATGTCGCCGAAGATGTCGCCGAGCGTGACGAGGTTCGGGGAGAGGTTCGGCACCTCGACGCCGACGGCCTGCTTGCCGGGGATCGGGGCGAGGATGCGGATCTCGGTCGTCGCGAGCGCGTAGGAGAGGTCGTCGCGGAGCTGGGCGACCTTCCCGACCTTGATGCCGGGGGCGAGCTGGAGCTCGTAGCGGGTGACCCGCGGGCCGGAGATCATCCCGATCGACCGTCGCCTCGACGCCGAAGTTCGCCAGGCACTGAGCAGCGCCTCGGAGACGCGCCGGTTCGCCTCGGCGTTCGGGCCCGACGCCGGGCGCCGACTTGTGCAGCAGCGAGCGGTCGGGGAGCCGGTACTCGACGCGGCTTCTCCCCCACCTCGAAGAGCGACTGCTGGGTGTCCTCCGTCGGCTCGTCGTGCGCCGAAGGAGGGCGGGACGAGCGGCTGCGGCGCGTTCGAGACGAGGTCGGGGTAGTCGTGGACCGCGTCGACCGGGGCCTCGTGCCGCGGCAGCGGGTGGAACGAGTCGGGGTCGGGCAGCGCGGCCGGAGCGGCGGGCGCCGGCGCCCGGACGGGCCGCTCCCGGCGGACGCGCGTGGAGGCGGTGTGGACGGCGTGGCCCGAGCGGCGGACGAGCGCGCCGAGCGAGGCGCCCGTCAGGAAGAGCACGCCGACGAGGGTCAGCAGGACGCCGAGGATCGTCGAGCCCGTCGAGCCGACCCCGCGGGCGACGAGCGACTCGAGCTGGCGCCCGACCCAGCCGCCGTGCGCGTGCCCGAGCGCGAGCAGCAGCCCGACGATCGCGACCGAGAGGCCGAGCCTGAAGGGCCGGAGCGAGACGAGCGAGCTCCGCGCGACGATCAGCGCCCCGATCGGGACGAGGACGATCGGGCAGCACGTACGCCGCCCAGCCGATCGCCGTCGGCGCCCGCCTGCGCCACCGGCCCTCCGCTCAGCCCGAACCAGAGCACGCAGGCGAGGAAGACGCCGACCGCAACGAGCCCGAGCCCGACGAGCTCGGCGTCGTGGTGGCTGCGAGCCCGCTTCCGCCGGCGCCGCTTCTTCACGCGCGCAGGCGTCTTCGGCCGCGGCCGGGCAGCGGTGCGCTTGCGCCGTGGTCTGCGCCATCCCCGCCACTTCGCGACGGACCGCATCCCTCCTTCCCGCCGCGACCCTTCACCGTGCCACCCGCGTCGCCGGGGCACCGCGGCGCGGGTCGCGCGCAGGCGGTCAGCCGAGCGAGGCGATCCGCTCGATCAGGAGCCGCACGAAGGCCTCCCGGTCGATGCCGAGGCCGACCGTCGCGTTCGGCTCGGCGCCGTCGTGGCGTCCGCGCCAGTCGACGTTCGTGCGGCCGCGGCCCTGCTCCCAGCCGCAGTCGACGTCGATCCGCGCGGGCATCGCCGTCGACGAGGCCGGGCCGGATCACGTGGGCGACGGCGACCGGGTCGTGCATCGGCGAGCCGTCGAGGTCGGGGTAGGCCTTGCGGTGCCACAGGCGGTAGAAGTCGAGCAGCTCGGCGGCCATCCTTCCCGACGCGGCCGGCGGCGCGAAGCTCGTCTGCGTCCGCCTCGGTGAGCAGCGCCTGGTGGGTGACGTCGAGGCCGATCATGGTCACGTCGATCCCGCTCTCGAACACGCGCCGCGCCGCCTCGGGGTCGGCCCAGATGTTGAACTCGGCCGCCGGGGTGCGGTTTCCCTCGCCGACGGCAGCCGCCCATCAGGACGATCCGCTCCGGCCGGGCGTCCGGCGCGAGCGCGAGCAGGAGCGCGACGTTCGTCAGCGGGCCGGTCGGGACGAGCGTGATCCGCGCCCTCCCGCTCGCGGATCTGCTCGGCGAGGAATCGACACGGCATGCTCGCTCGATCGGCGATCCGGCGGGCGGCGGCAGGTCGGGGCCGTCGAGCCCGGTGATCGCCGTGGACGTGCGCGGCGACGTCCTGCGCCCGGACGAGCGGCCGCTCGGCGCCCGCCGCCACCGGCACGTCGCCGCGTCCGGCGAACTCGAGCACGCGTAGCGCGTTCGCGGTCGTCTTCTCGAGCGTCTGGTTGCCGGAGACGGTCGTGACGCCGACGAGCTCGAGCTCCGGCGAGGCGAGCGCGAGCATGAGCGCGATCGCGTCGTCGTGGCCCGGGTCGCAGTCGAGGATGATGGGTGTCGGCGTCATTCGTGCAGCCAGCCGCTCGCAGCCGTCGAGGCGGTCGGAAGCGAGCTCTGGGCGCCGAGCGTAGCGGCCGCGAACGCCCCGGCGATGCAGGCGCGGCGAAGCGCCTCCTCGTACGGCCGCCCCTCGAGCAGCGAGACGACGAGGCAGGCGGTGAAGGCGTCGCCGGCGCCGGTTCCGTCGACCGCCACGATCTCGCGGCGAGGCCGACCGCGGCCACCTGCCTGCCGTCCTCGTAGAGCACCGCCCCGTCCGCGCCGTCGGTGACGGCGACGAGCTTGCCGCGACTCACCACCTCGTGCTCGAGGCGGTTCACGATCGAGAGGTCGGGCTCGATCTCGATCGCACGGGCGGGCGCGCGCGTTGAGCGCGAAGAACGACGCTCTCGAGGCGGCGGCGAGCACGACCTCGTCCGGCACCTCGAGCTGGCAGAGCACCGCGCCCTCGACCGCGCGTCGGGGTCACGCAGGCCGTTTGCGCCCGGGAAGACGGCGATCTCGTTCTCGCCGGAGGCGTCGACGTAGATCAGCGCCACGCCGGTCTGCCCCTTGCGCTCGACCTCGAGCTCGACCCCGGCCTCGACGAGCCCGGCCAGCGCCTCGTCGGCGAGCCCGTCGCTCGCCGACGGCGCCGATCATCTTCACGGCGGCCCCGAGCCGCGCTGCGGCGATCGCCTGGTTGGCGCCCTTCCCGCCCGGATACCGGCCGAACTCGTGCATCGCGACGGTCTCGCCGGGACGCGGCAGCCGCTCGACGCGCGCGACGAGGTCGAGGTTGATCGAACCGACGACGGTGAGCTCGACGGCCATCCCGGGCCGGGCCTAGGCGGCCAGAGCCCGGAGGTCGTCCTGGGCGCGTCCGAGCAGGTTCTCGCGCAGGTCGAACAGGCCCGCCCAGAGCGCGCCCCGGTCGGGGCTCGCCTCGAAGCCGACGGCCGCCGACAGCCCCTCGAGGGCGCGGATCAGGACGGCCAGCTCGAGGTAGGCGGCCGCGACGCGGTGCGGCTCGGCCTCGACGCCCGCGCGGGTGAGCACCGGCGCCCAGTCGATCAGCTCCGCGCTTCCGGGCTCGCCGAACCACGAGCGCCCCTCGGCTCGCTCCGGCTCGAGCTCGAGCAGGTAGCGCCCGAGCGGCCGTTCGAGGGCGGCGAGCGCCGCCTCGACGCGGCTCGGCCGCCTCGTGCAGGGCCGCCGACCGGCCCGCGGCCGTCGCCGGCTCGGCCTCGCCGCGGGCCCAGCGCTCGAGCAGCCGGCAGAACCCGAGCGCGGCGCGCTCGACCGCGGTCAGCTGGAGGATCAGGCGGCTGGCGGTCCGCTCGTCGACGGCGTGCTCGCTGATCGCCGTCGCCCATCCGGGGGAGGCGGTCACGAGCTCACCCGCCCGGCTCGATTCCGGACCCGTCCGGTGCGCGGGCTCACGTCTCGACGACGACCGGCAGGATCATCGGGCGGCGGCGGGTTCGGTCGTAGACGAGCTGCCCGATTCCGTCGTGGAGGTGCTCCTGGATCAGCTTGATCTCCCGGATGTCGTCCGCGAGCAGGCCGCGCACGATGTCGTGCGCCTCGCCGCGCATCTCGGAGAACAGCTCGTCGGACTCGGCGAACCCGCGCGAGATCAGCTCCGGCGCGGCCACGACCCCGTCGGAGAGCGTGGTCGACGACGATCAGCACCCCGTCCTCGGAGAGGTGGCGCCGGTCGCGCAGCGCGACGTCGGAGATGTCCCCGACGCCGAGCCCGTCGACGAAGGTCAGCCCGGCCTCGACCCGGTCGGCGATCCGGGCGCCGGCGCTCGAGAGCTCGACCACGTCGCCGTTCTCGGCGATCACGATCGCCGAGGCGGGAACGCCCGCATCCTGCGCGAGCCGCGCATGGGCGGCGAGCATCCGGTACTCGCCGTGGATCGGCATCACCGCCTTCGGGCGCAGCAGGCTGAGCAGCGTCCGCAGCTCCTCGGCGCGACCGTGGCCGGAGACGTGGACGTCGGCGTTCTCCTCGTGCAGCACCTCGGCGCCGCTCCGGGTCAGGCGGTTGATCGAGTCGTGGACGCGCAGCTCGTTCCCCGGCACGGCGCGGGCGGAGATGATCACCGTGTCCCCGCGTTCGATGTGCACCGCCGGATGGTCGTTGTAGGCGATCCGGGTGAGCGCCGAGAGCGGCTCCCCCTGCGAGCCGGTGCAGAGGATCAGCTGCGACTCGGGCGGCAGCTCGTCGAGATCCTGCGGGCCGCACGAGCAGGCTGTCGGGGGCGTCGATGTAGCCGAGGTTGCGGGCGATGTTCAGGTTCTTGCGCATCGAGCGGCCGATCACGCTCACCGAGCGGCCGACCTCGAGCGCGACGTCGATCGCCTGCTGCATGCGGTGGATGTTCGACGCGAAGGACGAGATCAGGACGCGCCCGTGCCGGGCTGGGATGATCTGCCGGAACGCCTCCCCGACGACGCGCTCGGAGCGCGTGAAGCCGGGCCGCTCGGCGTTCGTCGAGTCCCCGAGCAGCAGGTCGACGCCGCGGTTGCCGAGCTCGGCGAGCTTCCCCACGTCGGTGCGGAGCCCGTCGACCGGCGTGTGGTCGAGCTTCCAGTCGCCGGAGTGGAAGAGGCGGCCGGCCGAGGTCTCGAGGCAGATGCCGACGGCGTCCGGCACCGAATGAGACATCCGTACGACCTCCACCCGGAACGGCCCGAGCTCGATCGGGCCGCCGTCGGGGTCGATCTCGCGCAGCTCCGACGCGTTCAGGAGCCCGTGCTCGTCGAGCTTCGACTTGACCAGCCCGAGCGTGAGCCGCGTGGCCAGCACCGCGCCCACCCTGACCTCGCGCAGGAGGTACGGCAGCGCGCCGACGTGGTCCTCGTGCGCGTGGGTGAGGATCACGGCGAGCACGTCCCGGTCGCGCAGGTAGCCGAAGTCGGGAAGGATCAGGTCGACGCCCAGATGCTCGTCGCGCGGGAACGCGAGCCCGGCGTCGATCACGAGCGTCTCTCCGGCGAGCTCGAAGACGGTCATGTTCTTGCCCACCTCGCCGAGCCCGCCGAGCGGGATCACCCGTAGCACGTCGTTACTCATGTGACGAAGCATACGGGCGCCGGCGGGCGGCCTGCGAGCCGCATTGTTGAGCCGATTTTTGCGGGCATCCCTCGACCCAGAGACGGATGATATTCAAGTCGCCGGGAGGGGCAGCCTCTGGACATCCATCCCAAGACGTTCCGGCCGTCGCTCGCCGTTAGGAGGCTTGCTCGATCGAGAGCTGCCGATCGACGTCTTCGTCGTCCGGGAGCGAATCGGGGATACCGGACGGAGCCTGCGTCTCCGCGTCGGCAGCGCAGGCAGGAGGTTGCCACTCGCCGGAGCCCATGAAGGTGAGCCGGCTCGCCTCCAGCTCACGTTCGAGCGCGTGCAAGAGCTCGGCCGCCCTGGCCCAGCGATCGACCGATGGCCAGTCGCCTCCCGACTCGAGACCACGAACAGCGAGAGCTACTCGACCTCGAGGACGTGTGGACGCGGCCGGGCGACGAGGCGCCGCTCCGTGACGCAGTGCGGGAGCGGCGGCGCCGTGACGATCGACCCGGGCCAGCACCCTCGACCCAGGCGTTCCGGGGCTGGAACCCCTGTTTGAGCCCGACTCGTGAGTTCGGGGCCGAAGCCCGAGCTCTCGAGCCCGCGCGACGAACTCGGCCACGAGTTCCCAGTAGTACACGCGGGCCGCCGCGACCCCGCGTTCTGGGGCGGTTGCCCGCGCACGGCGCCGCTCGATCTCGGCGCCCTCGATCGCCTTGCGCTGCAGCAGGTCGTCCCGGGTCGGCAACTGGCTCGCTGCTCCAAGAATCGGCATGAACAGGGCGCGGCTTGACTCCCGCGCAGGCGGCGCGCGGCGACGACGGCCCCGCCTCGGTCATGCCTGCCGTCGGAGGCAGCCGTACACGTCCTTCGCGTCGCCCACCCTCGGTTTCGCGGTCCAGAGCACGTCGATCACGCCGACCCTGACCACCGGCGCGATCAGGGCGCCGCGGCCGATCCTCGTGTTCGTGCGGCGCGTCCAGGTCGCCGCTTGCTTTGCACCGCCTGCATCCCTCGAGAACGTCAGCGCCAGCGCCGTCTGCGGCGGATGCCTGAGGTTCCAGACGGCGACGAACCCGAACCTGCGCGGTGCCGTGCCGACGTCGCGGGCCGACTCGGGCGCGACGGCATAGCCGTGCTTGCGCAGGCACGCCTTCAACGGGCCGAGCGGAGGCGGCCCGCTCGCCGAGGTCGGCGTCGCCTTCGGTCCGGACGACCCGCAGCCTGCGGCGCATACCGCGAGCACGGAGGCGAGCACGATCGTTGACGCTCTCCGGCTCATCGGCGCCAGCATTCTGCCCCGAGAACGTGAACGGCAGCTCGCTCGACCGGCTGTCCCGCCCGGTGTCGCCGCGATCCGGCACAGAGGTGAACGTGGCCCGAGGGCCGGCCCGGATGGTCGAGCGGGAGACGAGCCGTGCGACACGGAGTTCTCGAGACGGTGGCGCGGTCCCCGTACCTCACGGCAACGACGTTACACCCGAGCTGGTCGCCCCCGGGCAGGGACGACCAGCGGCTGGGTTGGACGATCGACGGCCTAGATGCCGAGGATCTGCTTCTTCTTCGCCGCGAACTCTTCCTCGCTGAGCATCCCCTGCTCCTTCAAGGCAGCGTACTTCTGGATCTCGGCGGCGTCGTCGAGCTCGGCCGGCGCCGGCGGGGCCGCCTGCTGAGGCGCGGCTTGCTGCTGGGCGGCAGCCTGGCTCCTCTGGGCGCTCTTCGCGCCCATGTGAGCTGCGCCGCCGACGACGACCGCCGTCCCGATCAGCCCGGGACCTCTGCGTCCTCTCATCTGAAACCTCCTCTTGAGTTAGACCTTGGCTGCCTCTTCGAACGCCCACTCTCGCGCCGCCTGAACGACGTCGTGAGGGACACGCTCGAAGGCGAGCAGGGCTCCACCCGCGTCACGGACGGCCTGGGCGACGTTACGAGCCCAGACGTTCTCCCACACGAGCAGAGCCGCCGAGGAGTTCAGCTCGAGGTCCTGGCCGGCGGCCTGGAGCTCTTCGTCGCTGAAGAGCCCCTGCACTTCGATGTGGAGCGCGTCGAGCGCCTGCTGCATATCCGGAGCGAGCTCTGCAAGCTCCAGCGTGAACACCTCACCGGTCTCGTCCTTGCTGACGAAGACGGCGTCGATGATGCGAATCGTGCCCGCATCGACGAGGTCCGTGAGCGCCGGAACGATCTCACCGTTGAACTGGTTGCCCGGGAACGCGATCACCGCGTAGTCGACGGGTCCGATCTCCTCCATCTGTTCTCCCTTCCTGCTTCTGTCGACGTCTCGGGCAGGCCAAACCGCTGCCCGGTGGCCTCCACCAGAATCCCATTGCGACGATCCCCGCCCATCGGGCTCCGCACTGATCGGCGCTGCGGGAAACCCGCAAACGCCGGCTCGACGACCGCCTGGACGGCAGCCTACGTCACGAGCAGGTTTCGGGCGAAGAAGAGGAGGTTCGCCGGCCGCTCGGCCAGGCGGCGCATCAGGTACGGGTACCACTGCGGTCCGTAGGGAGTCGCGACGAGAACCTTGAACCCGCGCACGACGAGCTCGAGCTGGAGCTGCGGCCGGACGCCGTAGAGCATCTGGAACTCGAACCGTTCCGGGCCGAAGCGGTGCTCGGAGGCGAACGCGATCACATGTTCGATCAGACGCTCGTCGTGAGTCGCGACGCACACGTACGCGCCTCCGGAGAGCGCCTGCTCGAGGAGGCGCACGTAGGCGGCGTCGACGTCGCGCTTGTGCGGGTAGGCGACCTCCACGCTCTCGAGGTAGGCGCCCTTGACGAGGCGCAGGTTCGGTCCGAGTGGAAGCAGATCCGCGAGGTCGTTCGGTGAGCGGTACAGGTACGACTGAAGCACGCAGCCGACGTTGTCGCGGCCGCCATCACGCAGGCGGCGGTAGGTCCGCAGCGTCGCGTCCACGACGGCGGAATGCTCCATGTCGATCCGGATGAAGTTGTCGACTGAGGCGGCGTGGTCGACGAGCTCGGCGACGTTCTCGAACGCGAGCTCCTCGTCGATCAGGAGGCCGAGGTGCGTGAGCTTGAGCGCCAGGTTGGCCCGAAGGCCGCGCTCGGCCATCCGGTCGAGCACGTTCCGGTACACGGCGACCACCGCTTCGGTCTCCTCACGCGAGGTCACGTCCTCGCCGAGCAGCGTCGTGTTCGCGTGCAGCCCCTTCGCGTTCAGCCCGGCAAGGACGTCGAGACATGCCTCGAGCGTCTCCCCCGCTACGAACCGGCCCGCTCCGAGGCGCATCCCGTACCGATTCATGAACGCCCTGACGTGCCGGTTCGTGGCGACCGCGAGAATCGACTTGCGAGCGAGATCGGTCACTGCAGCACCGACGCTACAGCGTCGGGCGACACCGCATGTCGCCGAGATATTGCAGCTCCCACCGGCGCTGAGCTGGTCGACCGAGAGCACGACCGCGGGTCGCGAGGCAACCTCGCGAGCGCCGCTACCGACACGAGATCGACGACGGCCACCAACTCGGCCTCGAGGTCGAGACCTACCGGCATCCTCCACTGCCGTTCTCGCTCGCGACGCGCGCGCCCGCTCCGGGAGGTCGAGGTACTTGTGCCAAGTGCCGCATTGTGATTTGATCTGCGCCCGTTGAGGCGTTGGACCAAGTAGACGGGGGACAGCAGATGCGCATTGCGAAGGTGGCGGCGAGCGCGATCGGGGGTACGTTCGCCCTCTTCGCGGCGACCGCCAACGCCGGCGGCTCGTTCACGGGGAACGTCTGCGGGCTGCTCACCGCCAAGCAGGTCGCGACGGTCGTGGCGGCCGGCAAATGTACGCGCGAGCCGAAAGCCTCGCTCGCGGGGGCTGTCGGCTATCACGGCTACTGGGGGGCGAATCCGGCCTCCCCGAAGCTCCCGTACCTGAGCCTCCAGATCAACACCGGCCCGACCGCGTACATGCAGCGGGCGAAGACCGCGCTCCCGCAGGCCGTCCTGATCGCGGGATCCCCGGTCAAGGCGACCGGCATTGGCAGCCTCGCCTACGAGGCCGCAGGCCCGACCAGGGAAGCCGTCAGCTTCCTCGCCGGCGACTACATCTGCACGATCGTCGTCCAAAAGCCAAAGACGGAGTCGCTCGCCGCATTGAACAAGATCGCCGGAGCCGTCGCCGCGAAGCTCTGAACGGCCTGCCGCGAGCTCGAGCAGATCGCCGGCGACGCAGCCCCTCGCCGGGCTGGTCGTGGCCGAACCTGACCCGCTACCTGCCGGGGCCGAAATCCTAGTGCACTTTTCGTCCGTTGATCGCTTCTCAAGAAGTAGTGTTTTGCAGGCATTTCCTAAGATGGAGGCGGCGGGAATCGAACCCGCGTCCGCGGAGACGGCGACCGGATACCTCGCCTACAGCGTGCTCGCAGCCGTCAACCCGCTCCGGGGTCGGCTGCGCTCGCTGGGGGCCCCTATCCCCAGCGCTGCTCGCCTTGACGGCTGCTTCACGCGGGGCTGACATTCGCGGCGAAGCGACGGCGCCCCATACGTCAGGTGCCTGCTGGTACCGGGGGGTCGCCGCTTCTTACCGGGTGCCTTTCGAGTGCAGACTAACACTCCAAGCCGAGGCGATCGATCGCGCGCGTCGTCGAGCTCGACCGCGACCCTGAGCGCTTCGTCGAGCTCATCGAGCTCCCGTCGGAGACGACGTGGCAGCCGCCCGACAGCTCCGGGTCGGGCGGGGCTGCCCCCAGCCTCTCGGCTGTTGGGGGCCTTCCCCGCCCTTCTCCCGGTGCTGTGCGGGTGCGACCCGCTTCCGTCAAAGGTCGACTCGCGCCCTGTGGGGCGCGCAGATGACGGCGACCGGCCAGCTACCCCGGCCCTTCGTCCTGGTAAAACATCACTCAGTGTAATTCTATCTGCTAGCCAACAGTTATCAACGCCAAATACTAAGTGCAAATCTGCACTCACTTATTCCTGTTCATGTCGGGCATGGCTAGCCGCTTCTATTACCCGTTAAAGCAAAGGCTAAACCATGTCTGCACTTATGGAACTACGGCGGCTGTTAGTCCACGCCTCCGTAGAAGAAAAACCGCTGTCCCGATATCATGGAACTGGGGCGGCTGTTAGTAAGCGGCCCCAGCCATGCCGTCCGACGCCGAGAGTAGCGTGTGCTGACGTTCTCGCTCTATGGGCTTGAGACTGAGCTCCCTACCGACCACGGTAGCCCGAAGGCGTCACTTCGACGTTTGGAGGCTGCGATGCGTAAGGCAAGCTCAGAGACCACCCCGATCGCCGTGCTGGTCGCGCGCTACCTGCGCTGGCTGCGCAACGAGTGGGGCGCGACCGAGCCGACGATGCGCGACTACACCGGAACCCTGCAGCCGCATGACCGAGGACGCTCGGAGATCGCGAGTTGGTCGAGGTCACGACCGACGACCTGCGCGATGTGCATCGACCTGTGGGCCGCCAAGTCGCCTAGCACTCGATGCAAGGTCACATCGGTCGTCCGGTCATGCTGGGCCTGGGCCGAGGACGAGGGACACGTCGACGCGCTCACCGGCCGATCGACTCAAGCGGCCCGAAGAAGCCTCGCCGCGTCGCGCCCTTGCTGCCAAGCGACACGAACGAGCGCGTACTCCTGGCGGCCGAGCGGCCTAACGACCGCCTGGCGCTGGAGCTACTGCTCAACCTCGGGCTACGTAAGAGCGAGCTGGCGGGCGTGCAGCGTCGAGACTTCGACCAGGCAGCGGCGCACGCTGACTGTCTTCGGGAAGGGCCAGAAGGAGCGCGTCCTCCCGCTGCGAGGCTCAGTACTCGCCGAGCTGGACGCGTACCTCGCTCACGCCCGCTGGAGCTGCTCAACCGTCTAGCCGGAGCCTGACGACTTCCTTCTCTACCCGGAGAAGCGAAGTCAGGGCAAGCGGCTGATCTGGGCCGATCCGAAGAAACGACAGAGCGAGCCGGCCATGCACCGATGGTGGTACCTACGGCTCGCCGCCGCCGGCCTCGTCGATGCCGGCGTGACCTCCGGGCTGAACATGCACCGGGCGCGACACGGCTTCGCGACCAAGATGAGGCGAACGGCCGGGATCGACGCAGCCTCGCACGCCCTCGGTCACTCCGAGCTGAACACTACGCTGTCGATCTATGGGCATCGCGACCAGAGCGACCTCGAAGTCGGCGATGGACGCCTACGCGAAAGCGAGTGGCTCCTGAGATGAGGGGTCTACAGCAGCCAGAGCGTCCAGTGATACCCCGCAATGTTCAAGTGAGGCAGCACGACTACGCCGAAGAGACCTACCGCGCCGATGAGAAGCCAAGCGCGGGACCTCCGCCGAGTCGCGACGGGGCCCTTGGATTCCCACGTGCGGTCGTAATAGGGGTCGTCGCGCTCGACTCGCTGTCGCATGTAGTCCCGGTCGTAGAGACCCATGGCCCAAAGGTCGGCCGGCAAAGCGCCAAGCATTACCCGCGCGTATCCCCGAACGGGGGACTCGCGCAACTAGTACGATCGAAAACCCCGCGATTTGCAGGGATTATGGAGGCGGCGGGAATCGAACCCGCGTCCGCGGACGCACCGACAGAACGTCTACAAGCTTAGGTCGCGATTGGAGTTTCGCCCGGACGGCTGGTTCACGACCGACCCACCGCCGGGCTAGCCATCCTTTGGTCTCGCGCCGCCGGCGATCGGCGTTCCTTTGGCGCCAGCCCGTTTTCTGATGCCGGATCCCGAGCCACGGGCCGAGCTCGGGGCGACACGCTAGCTAGTCAGTTATGTGACTAGGCAGCGAGTGCGAGATGGTTTTCCGCACTTGCGTTTGGTTTCCGGTTGTTTTACGAGGCCGACCGGAGACCTCGGCTTGCAGCTCTGCCGGAGAACCGACCACGTCGAAACCATGGCGCCCCCGTATGTGTTTCCCCCATCCTAGCCGCGGTCAGGCGGAAAGGCGCGCGGCCGCCTCGACCAGGCGAGCGGGGGCGATCTCGGCGAACGCGTCCTCGACGATCCCGGCGAGCTCGTCCCAGTCGAGGCGGCGGTCGAGGCGCACGCCGAGCCAGCCGCGGTGGCCGACGTACGGCGGGACGAAGAACCGCTCCGGTTCCGCCTCGACGAGCATCCGCTGCATCCCCTCGCCGGCTGCGCACCAGATCGCGAAGCGGCCGTCCCCGTGGTGGTCCGTGAGCACCATCAGGAACGCGCGCTTGCCGCGAACGAAGAACGTCGGCGCCCCGTGGCTCAGCCGCTCCTCCACCTCCGGCAGCCCGAGGCAGACCTCCCGCAGCCGCGCCAGCACCTCGTCGCGCTCCCCGGAGGTCACCTGCGCTCCTTCAGCGCGCGCTCGATCTGGCGCTTCGCGTCCCGGTCGGCGACGGTGCGGCGCTTGTCGCGCACGTCCTTGCCGCGGGCGAGCGCCAGCTCCACCTTGACGCGGCCCTCCTTGAAGTAGAGCCTGGTCGGCACGAGCGTGAGCCCCTTCTCCCGGATCTGCCCGTAGAGCCGGTCGATCTCGCGCCGGTGCAGGAGCAGCTTCCGGGGACGCGTCGGCTCGTGGTTTGCCCGGTTCCCCTGGTCGTAGACTGCGATCTCGGCGCCGTGGAGCCACGCTTCGCCGTCGCGCACGTCCGCGTAGGCCTGCCCGAGCGTGGCCCTCCCCTGGCGGAGCGACTTGACCTCGGTCCCGGTCAGCACGATCCCGGCCTCGACGCGGTCGAGCAGCTGGTAGTCGTGGCGGGCCTTCCTGTTGTCGGCGATCAGCTTCTCGGACATGCCGGCTCGATTGTAGGGTCGGCCGGGGTGCCGGCCGCCCGCGGCGCCGAGGGGCGGCGGCGCTAGCGGCGGCCCCGGCCGCGTCTCGGCGCCGGCTTCTGCCTGCCGCTAGCGGCCGGCGGCTTGCGGTCCCGCGGCTTGCGCGGCCCCGGCTCCTGGAGGGCGAGCTCGACCTTGCCCTCGTCGCGGGCGATCGACTCGACACGAACCTCGATCGGGTCGCCGAGGCGGTAGGCCTTCCCGGTGCGCCTGCCGGCGAGGGCGGTGCCGGTGGCGTTCAGCTCGAAGAACTCCGCCGGGAGGCGCCGGGCCGGCAGGAAGCCCTCGAACACGGTCCCGAAGCGGACGAACAGGCCCGAGCCGATCAGCCCGGTGATCTCGCCCTCCCACGGCTCCTCCCAGCCGCGCTCCTCGAGCCGGTCCTCGAGCAGGCGGGCGAGGCAGAGGTCGTCGGCCAGGTACTCGATCTGCGCCGCCTCCCGCTCGCGGCTCGAGGCGTGCTCGGCGAGCTCGAACAGGTCGCCCGGGGCTCCCTCGCCGGCCAGCCCGAGCTCGTCGAGGAGGACCCGGTGGACGACGAGGTCCGGGTAACGGCGGATCGGCGAGGTGAAGTGGCAGTAGGCCTGGCTCGCAAGTCCCGAGTGACCGAGGTTGCGAGGGTCGTAGCGGGCCTGCTTGAGCGCGCGCAGGACAAGCGCCGGAAACGCCTCCCGCCCGCGGCCGGACTGCTCGACGTACTCGGCGATCCGCCGCGAGATCTCGCCTGCGAGCGCGGCGGCGGCCTGCGGCGAGAGGACGTCGGGGGCGGGCGGGGTCGGCACCTTCAGGTCGGCCAGCTTCGTGAGCAGCAGGCCGACCGCCTGCGGGTCCGGGCCGCTCGTGGACGCGGAAGAGCGCCTCGCGGCCGCGGCCGGCCAGGAACGCGGCCACGTGCTCGTTGGCCAGGATCATCAGCTCCTCGACGAGCATGTGGGCATGGGGCTCGCTCTCGAGCCAGGCGTCGGCGACTCGCCCGCCCTCGAACCGGAAGGCGAGCTCGGGCGTGGTCACCTGGAGCGCCCCGCGGTCGAAGCGCCTCCGGCGAAGCCCCGACGCGACCTCCGTCGCGAGCTGCAGCTGCTCGAGGATCTCGGGCGGCGCCTCCCGCCGTTCGGCCTGCGCGTAGGTGAGCCGCGCGTTCGAGTTGATCACCGAGCGGTAGAAGAGCGGTGCGCCGCCTGGCGGCATCTCCACCGTCAGGCAGAGGCGGTCGAGGTGCGGCCGGAGCGAGCAGGCGTCGTCGGCGAGCTCGGGCGGCAGCATCGGCGCCACGAGGCCCGGCACGTAGGTCGAGAAGGCCCGCTCGGCCGCGCCGTGGTCGAGCGGCGAGCCGGCCGGAACGAAGTACGAGACGTCGGCGATGTGCACCCAGGCGCGGATCCCCTCCGGCTCGCGGCGGAACGAGAGGGCGTCGTCGAAGTCCTTCGCGGTGTCGGGATCGATCGTGATCGTGGTCAGCTCGCGCAGGTCGACCCGGCCGTCGAGACTCGGCACGGGCAGCTCGAACGGCTCGAACTCGACCCGGGCGCCCTGCTCGACGAGGAGGGCCTCGAGCACGTTCCCGATCTGCTTCGCGCTGCCGAGGCTCCGCTCGACCCGGGCGCGGCCGCGGCCGAGGCGCACGACGGCGAGATCGCCGGTCGCGAGCCCTCCCGCACCCCTGACGTCGAGGACGATCGGCACGCCGGGCGTGAAGTACGGCTCGCCCGTGAGCAGCTTGCCACGTCTGCTGACCTCGACGACGAGGCGGCTGGGAGGCGGCGACGCCATGACGCGAGGCTACGGGTTCCGGCCGGGGTCAGACCCCTCGAGGGTCAGACCTTGAGGAAGCGGCGCAGCGTCAGGCCGGAGCCGACGGCGCCGAGGCCGAGGCCGATGCCCATCAGGATCAGCGCGGTCAGCGGGAACGCGAGTGCGTGCACGTCCGGTGCGGTCGAGAGCGCGTTGTGCAGGATCGCGGGCAGCGCCACCTCCTTGCCGATGATCAGGAGCAGCACGGCGAGGATCGCGCCGCCGAGCCCGCAGAGCAGCCCTTCGATCATGAACGGGCCGCGGACGAACCAGTTCGTCGCCCCGACGAGCTTCATCACCTCGATCTCGCGCCGGCGCGAGAAGATCGAGAGCCGGATCGTGTTCGCGATCAGCAGCGACGCGGAGGTGAGCAGGATCACGATCGCGACCAGGAAGACGACCGCGACCACGGAGGCGAAATGGAGGATCCGGTTCGAGTCGTGCTTGTCGTTGATCACCCCCTCGACACCCGGCGCGAGCGGATGCAGGCTCGCGTAGAGCTTCTGCAGGTCCTCGCCCTGCTTCGGCGTCACCACGATCGTGTCCGGCAGCGGGTTGTACGGCAGCTGGCTGATCAGGGCGGCCTCGGTCTTGTCCTTCTTCATCTGCGCGAGCGCCTGCTGCTTCGAGATGAAGTGCCAGTGGCCGACGAGCGGGTTCGTCGAGAGTCGGCGCGCGACCGCGTTCTCCTGCGCCTTCGTCGCGGGCCCGCCCTTGTCGGAGTTCGTCTTGAAGTCGACCTTGACGACCAGCTCGCGCTTGACGTGATCCGACCAGGAGATCGTCCAGGTGCCGAGCGCGATCAGCAGCCCGAGCAGGAACATGCCGATCAGCACCGTCATCATCGCGGCGAAGGTCGTCGAGATGTTCGCGGCGAGGCTGCGCCACGCCTCGGAGACGAGCAGTCGCAGCCTCATTCGCCGGTGTAGCCTCCGCGCCGCTCGTCGCGAGCCAGGCGCCCGTCCTCGAGCTGGATCACGCGCTTGCGCATCTTGTCCACCATCTCGCGGTCGTGGGTGACCATCAGGATCGTCGTGCCGGCGCGGTTGATGCGGTACAGGAGCTGCATGATCCCGACGGAGGTGTCGGGGTCGAGGTTGCCGGTCGGCTCGTCGCAGACGAGGAGCGGCGGGTGGTTCACGAACGCGCGCGCGATCGAGACGCGCTGCTGCTCGCCGCCGGAGAGCTCGTCCGGAAGGGAGTTCATCCGGTGGGAGAGCCCGACCATCGAGAGCACCTCGGGCACCTTCTTGCGGATCGAGCTGCGGCTCTCGCCCTGCACCTTGAGCGCGTAGGCGACGTTCTCGGCGGCCGTCCTGTTCGGCAGCAGCTTGAAGTCCTGGAAGACGCAGCCGATGTTGCGGCGCAGCATCGGCACCTTCGAGCGCTTGAGCCGCGTCAGGTCGCGGCCGCCGACGACGATCTTGCCCTTGCTCGCCTCGAGCTCCTTCAGGAGCAGCCGCACGAGGGTCGACTTCCCGGAGCCCGATGCGCCGACGACGAAGACGAACTCGCCCTTGTCGATGTTGAACGTCACGTCGCGCAGGGCGACGACGTCCGGCTCGTACACCTTCGTGACGCCCTCGAACACGATCATCGACCCGGAGCTTCCCGGGGCGCGCCCGCTCTCGGGCGGCGGGTCGGCCAGAGCCGTCGCAGTCTGATCGGGAATGAGGTCTGGTTCCTGCACGTTTGAATTGGGCGGCGCGTCGCTCATCGGTTGCGCCCGGTGCGAAGAGTCCGTGAAGTGTAACCGACGCGGCTAGACGATCCGTCGAGCAGCCTTCGCAAGCAGGTATTCGTGGATGAACGGGTCGAGGTTCCCGTCGAGCACGCCCTGGGCGTTCCCGGTCTCGTAGCCGGTGCGCGCGTCCTTGACCTGCTGGTAGGGATGGAGGACATAGCTGCGGATCCATTCGCCGCCGAAACCCGTGTCGGCCGCGCCGCCCCGTCTCCTTCGCCATCATCGCCTCGCGCTCCTCCTCTGCCCGCTCGACCAGGCGGGCCTTCAGCACGCGCATCGCCGTCTGCTTGTTCGCCGACTGCGAGCGCTCGTTCTGGCACTGGACGACGATGCCGGTCGGCAGGTGCGTGATCCGGACGGCGCTGTCGGTCTTGTTGACGTGCTGCCCGCCCGCCCCCTGCGCGCGGTAGGTGTCGATCTTCAGGTCGCCCTCGTCGATCTCGACGTCGGTGTCGTCCGGGAGGAGCGGCGCGACGATCACGGTCGCGAACGACGTCTGGCGGCGGTGGGCGGAGTCGAACGGCGAGAGCCGCACGAGCCGGTGCTTGCCGCGCTCCGCCTTGAGGATCCCGTAGGCGTTCTCGCCCTCGATCGTGAAGGTCGAGCTCTTCAGGCCCGCCTCCTCCCCCGGGCTCGCCTCGAGCAGGTCGCTCTTGAAGCCGCGGTCGGCGCTCCAGCGCTCGTACATCCGCAGCATCATCTCCGTCCAGTCCTGGGCGTCGGTGCCGCCCGTCCCCGACTGGAGCGTGACGACGGCGTCGCCGGTGTCGTAGTCGCCGTTGAAGAGCGCCGCCTCCTCGAGCCGCTCGAGCTCGCGCCTGAGCGGGCCGATCGAGCCGGCGATCTCGTCGGCCATCGCCGGGTCGAGCTCGTAGAGCCCGGCGGCGTCCTCGAACTCCCGCGTCAGGCGCTCGTAGGTCTCGAGCCGCCTGGAGACGCGCGCCTGCTCGGTGCTGATCTTCTGCGCCCGCTCCTGGTCGTCCCAGAAGCCGGGCTCGCTCATCGCCTGCTCGAGCTCGGCCTGGCGCGCCTTCAGCCGGTCCGGGTCAAAGGTAATCACGGACCCAGGCAAGCTGGACCCTGATTTCCTCGAGCTGCTCGGAGAGCGTCGGCGCGTGCTCGGCCATGACTCCGATGCTACCGGCCCAGACCCGTTCGAGGATCCCCGACCCTTCCCCTCCCCGCCCCGGCCCGAACCGGCGGACGACCGGGCGTGGGCCGCGTGCGCGGGCGTCGCCCGCGGGGCTCACGCGCCGTGGCAGCGCTTGTACTTCTTGCCCGAGCCGCACCAGCAGGGATCGTTGCGGCCGATGCTCTCGTGCTCGGACTTGACGACCGGGCGGGGCGCAGAGCCGTTTCCGTCGCCGGCGACGGTCGCGACGGCGGGGCCGGCCGCGCCGGCGATCGCCTCGGCTCCGGCGATCCGCTGGTGCTCGTAGGTGAGCTCTCCGCCACCGTTCGGGCCCGCCTGGGCGGGGATCGGGCCGCGGGCTGCGCCACCCGATCCGTTGCCCGCCCCGGGCTCGGCCGGCCCGACCTCGAGGTGGAAGAGGAGCGCGATCACCTCCTCGCGGATCGGGCGGCTCAGCTCCTGGAACATCAGGTGGCCCTCGTTGCGGTACTCGACGAGCGGGTCCTTCTGGGCCATCCGGCGCAGGTGGATCCCCTCGCGGATGTAGTCCATGTTCTCCAGGTGCTCGCGCCAGCGGATGTCGACGACCTGGAGCACGATGTAGCGCTCGAGGTCGCGCATCAGCCCCTCCTCGAGCGCCTCGATCTCCTTCTCGCGCTCGGCGTAGGCGTCGAGGGCGTCGTCGACGAACTCGTCGACGATCTGCTCGCGGTCGAGCCCGGCGAGCTCCTCGGCGCTGACGCCGGTGCCGTAGAGGGCCGTCCATCGCGTTGACGAGCTCGCCGAGGTCCCAGTCGTCCCGGTACTCGGCCACCGTGTACTCGGCGACGACGTTCGCGATCACCTCGGGGATCCACTCCTCCTTGATCTCCGCGGAGAGATCCTGGCCCTCGAGGACGGCGCGGCGCTGGTCGTAGATCACCGTCCGCTGCACGTTCATCACGTCGTCGTACTTGAGGACGTTCTTGCGCTGGACGAAGTTCTGCTCCTCGACCTTCTTCTGGGCGTTCTCGATCTGGTTCGAGAGGATCTTCGCCTCCATCGGCTGGTCGTCGGGCACCTTGAAGCGGTCCATGATGTTGTAGATCCGGTCGCCGGCGAACAGGCGGACGAGGTCGTCCTGGCCGGAGAGGTAGAAGCGCGTCTCGCCCGGGTCGCCCTGGCGGCCCGAGCGGCCGCGGAGCTGGTTGTCGATCCGGCGGGCCTCGTGCCGCTCGGTGCCGAGCACGTAGAGGCCGCCGAGCTCGCGGACGCGGTCGTCGATCTTGATGTCGACGCCGCGGCCCGCCATGTTGGTCGCGATCGTGACCGCGCCCACCTGGCCGGCGTCCTTGATGATCTCGGCCTCGCGCGCGTGCTCCTTCGCGTTCAGGACGTTGTGCGGGACCCCCTGGCGCTTCAGGAGCTCGCTCAGCAGCTCGGAGGTCTCGACCGCGATCGTGCCGACGAGCACCGGCTGGCCCTTCTCGTGGCGCTCCTTGATGTCCTGGACGACCGCGGTGAACTTCCCCTCGACCGTCTTGAAGATGAAGTCGTTCTTGTCCTTGCGCGCGACCCCGACGTTGGTCGGGATCGGCACGACCTCGAGCCCGTAGATCTCGACGAACTCCTTCTCCTCGGTCTTCGCGGTGCCGGTCATGCCCGCGAGCTTGCCGCCCTCGTCGGCGGTGTAGAGGCGGAAGTAGTTCTGCAGGGTGATCGTGGCGACGGTCTGGTGCTCCTCCTGGATCGGCACGCCCTCCTTGGCCTCGACGGCCTGGTGGAGCCCCTCCGACCAGCGGCGCCCCTCCATGATCCGGCCGGTGAACTCGTCGACGATCTTCACCTCGCCGTCCTGGACGACGTACTCGACGTCGCGCTTGTAGAGCGCCTCGGCCTTGAGCGCCTGGTGCAGGTGGTTGACGAGCTGCACGTTCGCGGGGCCGTAGAGGTTCTCGATCTTGAGCGCCCGCTCGACCTTCTCGATCCCGGACTCGGTCGGCGAGACGGTCTTGTGCTTCTCGTCGAAGAGGTAGTCGTACTCGTGCTGGAGCTCGGCGTCCTCGGCCTTCGTGCCCTTCGACTGGACGCCGCGCAGGCCGCGGGCGATCCGCGCCATGTCGTCGTAGGTCTTGGCGGCAGTTGTCGGCTCGCCGGAGATGATCAGCGGCGTCCGCGCCTCGTCGATCAGGATCGAGTCGACCTCGTCGACGATCGCGTAGCGATGCCCGCGCTGGACGGTGTGCTCGAGCGCGACCGCCATGTTGTCGCGGAGGTAGTCGAAGCCGAACTCGGAGTTCGTCCCGTAGGTGATGTCCGCCTCGTAGGCGGCCTTGCGGGCCTCGAACGACATCGTCGTCTCGATGAAGGCGACGCTCACCCCGAGGCGCTCGTAGACGCCGCGGTTCCACTCGGCGTCGCGCTGGGCGAGGTAGTCGTTGACCGTGACGAGGTGCACTCCCTGGCCGAGGGTGCGGCCGTCGTGGCTCGTGACCGTCGGGAGCGAGTTCAGGTAGAGCGCGAGGCTCGCGACGAAGGTCTTCCCCTCGCCGGTCTTCATCTCGGCGACGTCGCCCTCGTGGAGGACGATGCCGCCCATCATCTGCACGTCGAACATCCGCTGGTCCGACTCGCGGACGCGCGCCTCGCGCACGGCCGCGTAGGCCTCGAAGAGCAGCTCGTTCGAGCTCCTCGCCGTTGGCGAGCCGCTCACGGAACTCGGCCGTCTTCGCGCGGAGCTCGGCGTCGGAGAGAGCCTGGAACTGCGGCTCGAGCGTGGCGATGTAGGCGGCCTGCTCCTGCAGCCGCTTCATGCGCCGCCCCTCGCCGAAGCGGAGGAACCTCTCGAAGCCTTCGTTACCGGCCATCGTCACAGGGTATCCGCTCGACCCTCCGCACCACAGGGTCGCAGAGGGGCGCCGGCCGCGGGTCAGAGCGGATCGACTTCCACCTCCCAGGTGTCTCCCTCGACCCGCCGGGCGCGGACGACGTGCTCGGGCCGCTCGAGCGCCACGATCGAGCCGAATGCCCGCTCGCCGTCGACGAGCAGGGTCCGCTCCTCGCCGTGCGAGGAGAGCTCGAGCTCGTCCCCCTCGACTCCGGGCAGCCGGACGAGCTCGACCTTCCGCGCGGCCACCGCCCACAGGCCCGAGTCGCGGCGAACCGCCTCCGCCCGGTAGGGCGGGGCCAGTTCGCGCTCCACCGCGGCGGCGAGCTGCTCGACCTCGTCGGGGCCCTCTTCGACGACGAGCGACTCACGCGAGAGCGCGACGAACTCCGCCCGGTCGCCCCTGACCTCCGGCGCCTCGACCGTGGTCACGACGTCCCATTCCCGGGGACGCTGCAGCCCGTGAATGCCGGCGGCAGCCCAGGGCGCCGGGGCCGCCGGCGCATCCTCGCCGAGCGGCACGCCGCCTTCGCGGGCGAGCCGCACGTGGAGCGGCTCGTCCCTGCGGAAGAGGCCGTTCAGCGGCCCTCACGCGCCGCTGCGCCGTCACGGGGGCTCATTCGACGGGCCTCGCTCAGGTTCCGTGATGGTCGGCGCGGCGCCGCGGCTCCTCGCGCCGCTTCTCCCGGTAGCGGGTGACCTGGCGCTCGAGGTTGTCCGCGAGCAGGTCGATCGACGCCCGCAGATCGGTCGCGGACTCGCTCGCCCGCAGGGTCGGCCCTTTCGTGAAGACGATCCCCTCGGCGGTGTGCTGCGCGTGCTTCGTCTCCGCCGCGAGCTCGATCTCGACCGACGTCTCGGCCGCGAGCTGCTTGTCGAGCTTCGCGAGCTTCGACTCGGTGTACTCACGGATCGACGGGGTCACCTCGACGTTCCGTCCCTTGACCTGGAGCCGCATTCAGTCCTCCCTCGGGTGTCGGCCAGCACTTCGAGACTAGCGGACGGCACGGGCGAAGGAGACGACCTCGACCCTCCGCGCTCCCGCCGCGCGAAGCGCGGTTGCGGCCGCGCCGGTGGTGGCGCCCGTCGTGTAGACGTCGTCGACCAGCACGACCGTCGGCGGGACGCCGGTCCGGGCCGCGAAGGCGCCGCGCATGTTCCGCCGCCGCTCGGCCAGCGTGAGCCCCGTCTGGCGTCCGACCGCACGCCGCCGCGAGACGAGCGGCGCCACCTCGAGGCCCCACAGCCGCCCGAGCCCGCAGGCGAGGCCCTGGGCCGGCCGGTGTCCGCGCCGGAGGCTTCGATCGCCGTCGGCCGGGACGTACGTGATCACGTCGGCCGCCGGCCGGGGGACGTGCTCGGCGACGATCTCGGCGGCCACGGCGGCAAGCGGGCGGAGACCTGCCTCCTTCCAGGCGCGCAGGAACGGGCGGGCAGGGCCGCCGTAGCTGACCGCCGCCCGCGCCGAGGCAAAGGCGAGCCTGCGTCCGGAGCATTCGAGGCAGCGCTCGACCGGCCACGCGGTCGGGGCGCCGCAGCGGGCGCAGAGCGGCGCCCGAATCGGCGTCAGCGCCCCGCGGCAGCCCCCGCAGAGCACGCCGCCGGGCCGCCCACAGCAGGCGCAGCGCGAGGGAAGCAAGAGCTCGACGAGCCACTCCGCTCACGGTACGGCCGGAAACCGTGCCGTGTCCGTGCCAACTTCGTAAAGAAGGCGCATGGCCGGCGTTCCCCTCCGCCGAGCTAGAGCGAGTACTCGGCCCGGAACGGCAGCCCGAGGCGGGCGCGGTAGCGGTTGTCGGCCTCGAGCAGCTGCTGGGGGTCGCCGATGTCGAGCCACTCCTCGCTGAAGCGGAAGCCGTACACGGGCTCCCGCTCGCAGAGCCAGGTCACGAAGCGGCCCGGCGGGTCGGGCGCGTTGCCGTCGTCGAGGTAGCGCCCGAGCAGGGCGAGGTGCTCGCGGGCGAAGATGTAGGTCGCCGTCGAGACGAGGTCGCTGCGCGGCCGCTCGGGCTTCTCCTCGAGGCGCGACGATGCGGTCGTCGGGAGCGAGCTCGACGACGCCGTACAGCGACGCGAGCGAGGGGTCGGCGAGCTGATGGACGGCGACCGCGCTGCCGCCGCCCTTTCCGCGCCAGAACGCGACGTACACCGCGAGCGAGAAGCCGAACAGGTTGTCGCCGGCGATCACGAGCAGGTCGTCGTCGCCGAGGCCCGACCGCTCGAGGACGAACCGGATGTCGCCGGTGGCGCCGAGCCGCTCGTCGTTCGACGCAGTGCCGTCGTCGTGGACGGTCACGTTCCGGCCGGCGGCCCAGGCCGAGAACGCGTCGACCTTGCCCGCGTTCGTGACGACGTGGACGTCGTCGATCCCGGGCACCGCCTCGACGCCCTCGAGGATCCAGTCGATGATCGGACGGCCGCCGACGGGCAGCAGCTCCTTCGGCAGCTCGTCGGTCAGCGGCCTGAGCCGCGTCCCGTAGCCCGCCGCGAGCAGCAGCGCCCTCATGCCCGCGCCTCCGGTGCCACGGCCCGCGCCAGCGACTCCCGGTAGGGCGGCCTGTGCACCCCGTGCTCGGTGACGATCGCCGTGATCAGCCCGGCCGGGGTGACGTCGAACGCGGGGTTGCGGGCCGGAAAGCGGGCCGTGACCTCGGCCGGGTCGCGCTCCTCGATCGGGATCTCCTCGCCGCCCGCTGCAGCATGGTCGACCGTCGAGCTGGGCGCGACGATGTAGAACGGGATCTCGTGGTAGGCGGCGAGCACGGCGAGGCCGTACGTGCCGATCTTGTTCGCCGTGTCGCCGTTGGCGGCGATCCGGTCGGCCCCGGTGAAGACCACGTCCACCTCGCCGGCCGCCATGCGCGAGGCGGCGGCCGAGTCGGCGATCACGGCATGCGGGATGCGGGCGATCTCGAGCTCCCATGCCGTCAGCCTGGCGCCCTGCAGCAGCGGCCTCGTCTCGTCCACCCAGACGTGCGTCGAGCAGGTCCCGCTCCCAGGCCGCGATCAGCGCTCCGACCGCGCTTCCGTAGCCGCCGGTGGCGAGGCCGCCCGCGTTGCAGTGGGTGAGGGCGCGCGTTCCCGGCGCGAGCAGCCCGGCTGCGTGCGCCGACATCGCCCGGCAGCGCTCGACCTCGGCCCGATGGATCGCCCGCGCGTGCTCCGCCGACGGGTCGGCACGCATCTCGTCGAGTGCCCAGCCGAGGTTCACCGCCGTGGGGCGCGACTCGCGCAGGACGTGGTCGGCCGCGACCGACGTCCTCTCCGCCGGCCGCGGCGAGCGCGAGACCGTAGGCGGCCGCGATCCCGATCGCCGGCGCGCCGCGAACGACCATCGTCCGGATCGCCTCCGCGACCTCGGCGGCGGTGCGGCACTCGACCTCGACCTCCTCGCCCGGCAGCTTTCGCTGGTCGAGGAAGACGACGCGCCCCTCCTCGAGCCGGAGAATCCGCTCAGGCTCGAGCAAGCTGACCTCCCGCAGGGCCTACGTCCCCTCGTCCCACGAGGCGAGGTACTTCGCCTGCTCCTCGGTCAGCTGGTCGATCGTGACGCCCATCGTCGCCAGCTTCAGGCGGGCGATCTCCTCGTCGATCTCGCGCGGTACCGGGTACACCCGCCGTTCGAGCGAGGCCGCGTGCTGCACCGCGTACTCGGTCGAGAGGGCCTGGTTCGCGAACGACATGTCCATCACGATCGCCGGGTGCCCCTCGGCGGCCGAGATGTTGACGAGCCGGCCCTCGGCGAGCAGGTAGAGGCGCCGGCCGTCGGCGAGCGTGAACTCCTCGACGAACTCCCGCGCCTCGCGCGTGTCGCCGGCGAGCGAGCGAAGCGCCGGGATGTCGATCTCGACGTTGAAATGCCCCGTGTTGCAGAGGATCGCGCCGTCCTTCATCGTCTCGAGGTGCTCGCGGGCGATCACGTGCTTGTCGCCCGTCGCGGTGCAGAAGATGTCTCCGATCGCGGCCGCCTCCGCCATCGGCATCACCTCGTAGCCGTCCATCAGCGCCTCGAGCGCCCGCATCGGGTCGACCTCGGTGACGATCACGTGCGAGCCCATGCCCCGCGCGCGCATCGCCACGCCGCGCCCGACCCAGCCGTAGCCGGCGACGACGAAGCGCTTCCCGGCGAGCAGGACGTTCGTCGCCCGGATGATCCCGTCGATCGTCGACTGCCCGGTGCCGTAGCGGTTGTCGAAGAAGTGCTTGGTGCGGGCGTCGTTGACGGCGATCACCGGAAACGCGAGCGCGCCGTCGGCCTCCATGGCCTTCAGCCGGATCACGCCCGTCGTCGTCTCCTCCATGCCGGCGATGATGTCTCCGAGCTGCTCGCGGCGGGCCGTGTGCAGGACGCCGATCACGTCGGCGCCGTCGTCCATCGTCAGCTGCGGCCTGTGGTCGACGGCCGCCTCGATGTGCCGGTAGTACGTGTCGTTGTCCTCGCCCTTGATCGCGAAGACGGAGATGTCGAACTCCTCGACCAGCGCGGCTGCCGCGTCGTCCTGGGTCGAGAGCGGGTTCGACGCGCAGAGAACGACGTCCGCGCCGCCGGCCTTCAGCGTCCGCATCAGGTTCGCCGTCTCGGTCGTCACGTGCAGGCACGCCGAGATGCGGTACCCGGCGAGCGGCTGCTCGGCAGCGAAGCGCGCGCGGATCGCGGTCAGCACCGGCATCTGCCGGTCGGCCCACATGATCCGGCGGACGCCCTCCGGCGCAAGCTTCAGGTCCCTCACGTCATGCCGTCTCGTCGTCGCCATGTCAGTCCTCTCCGTCGGTCGAGCCAGTGTAGTGGCGGGCTCTCAGGCCGCGAGCAGCCGCTCGTGCTTGCGCTGCTCCCAGTCGATCCAGGAGCCCGTGTCAGCGCCCGCGGCCAGCCAGGCGTCGACCCGGGCGCGGAGGTCGGGCAGGCGCCGGAGCCGCGCGGCGAACGCCAGCTCGTCGATGCCGACGCCGTGCACGCGCCTGAGCTCGCGCAGCGCGAGCAGCTGGTTCAGCTCGCCGAGCCCGTAGATCCGGTACCCCGCCGCCGTCCGGCCCGGGACGACGAGACCCTGCTCCTCGAGGTAGCGGAGCATCGGCGGCGACCACTGTGTCCTCTTCGCCGCCGCTCCGACCGTGAGCCCGTCCATCGCCCAAAACCCTGCTTCCCAGAAGTTCCGGTCGTAGTCGCTCATGCCGGCGAGCCGCGCTGTCCGTCGTCGGCTCTCATCGAGCACCATGCCGTCCTTGCCGATTCTCCGCGCCCGGGGCCGGCGAGCGCCGGCGGCCGAGCCTACGCGTCGGACGTGCCCTCGCGGCCGTAGCTGTCGGCTAGGCGGACGACGTCGTCGAGGTGCGGCGTCGAGACCTCGAGGATCGTCGTGTCCTCGACCGCGGTGATCCGGTGGACGGTGCCGGGCCGGTAGCGGAACGCCGCGCCGGGCCCGACCACCTCCTCGGCGAGTTGCTCGTCCCCCACCGTGCCGAGCTCGATCTTCGCGCGGCCGGACTGGATCAGCCACGACTCGTCCTTCGTCTCGTGGTACTGGAGCGAGAGCGATTCGCCTTGCTTGACGAACAGCACCTTGCCGCAGTAGACGTCGCTGAGCGCCCAGATCAGCTCGTGGCCCCACGGCTTCTCGACGCGGCGCGTCTCGAACGCCCACGGGGAGAGCGAGCCGACCCCGGTCACGCAAGCCATTCCGGGTGCGCGGCCAGGTGCTCGGCGGCCGTCCGCAGCTCCTTCGGGGTGTTCACGGTCAGCCACAGCCCGTCGTGGCGGTAGGCGAAGAGGCGGTGCTCGGCCACGAGCTGTGGGAAGGTCGTCGTCTCGTGGTCGCCCAGGTCGGGGAAGCGGTCGAGCGCCTCCTCGGAGAGGACGTAGATGCCGCAGCTCACCCAGTACGGGATCCGCCCTCCCTCGCTGAACCCCTCGACGGCGTCCCCCTCCCCCAGCTCGACGACTCCGAACGGCGAGTTCGGCCGCGCCACCGCGACCGTGGCCAGGCCGCCGGCCTCGCGGTGCCGGGCGAGCAGCGCGACGAAGTCGACCGCGGCGAGCTCGTCGCCGTTCATCGCGTACACATCCCCCCCGCCGTCGCGCCTGCGGGCCGCGAACTTCAACCCGCCGCCGCGCCCCAGCCGCTCCGGCTCCTCCGCGGCGACGATCTCCGGGCCGTAGCCGGCGAGGTCGCGCTCGAACGCCTCGCCCTGGCCCGCGGCGCAGGAGATGATCACCCGGTCGACGCCGGCGCGATGGAGCCGCGCGACCTGGTAGGCGGCGAGCGGCTTCCCGGCAACCTCGACGAGCGACTTCGGCCGTCCGCCGGCCGCATCGCCCAGGCGCTCCGCCTTGCCGCCGCAGAGCATGATCGCTTCCATCAGCGCCCTTTGACGAGCACGTCGGCCGGCACGCTCGGGCGGCCGATTCCCTCGTAGACGAACCCCGCAGCACGCGTCGCGGCGGGATCGAGGAGGTTGCGCCCGTCGACGATCAACGGGTTCGCCATCAGCTCCCGGGTCTCGGCGCTCGCGAGCCCCTTGAGCTCGGGCCATTCGGTCACGATCACGGCCGCGTCCGCGCCACGGACGGCGTCGGCGACCGACGCGACGATCTCGACCCCGCGCGGCAGCGTCTGCCCGTCGGCGACCGGATCCCAGCCACGAACCTCGGCTCCCTCGGCCAGCAGCCGGCCGGCGAGCACGATCGAGGGCGCCTCGCGCATGTCGTCGGTGTTCGGCTTGAACGCGAGCCCGAGCAGCGCGACCCGCTTCCCGCGCAGCGAGCCGAGGTGGCGCACGAGCTTCCCGATCACGCGCCGCTTCTGCAGCTCGTTCACCTCGATCACCGCCGCGAGCAGCTGAAAGTGGTAACCGGAATTCGAGGCGAGCTGCTTCAAGGCAAGAGAGTCCTTCGGGAAGCAGCTCCCGCCGTAGCCGATTCCGGCCCGCAGGAAATGCGGCCCGAGCCGCCTGTCCAGGCCGACGCCCTCTGCGACCTTGACGACGTCGGCACCGGTTGCCTCGCACACGTTCGCGATCTCGTTGATGAACGAGATCCGGGTCATCAGGAACGCGTTCGCGGCGAGCTTGATCATCTCGGCCGAGTTGACATCGCAGCGGACGATCGGCGCTTCCAGCTGCTCGTAGAGCGAGGCGACGGCGTCGCCGTCCTCCTCCTTGAAGGCGCCGATCGCGATCCGGTCGGGTTGCATGAAGTCGCGGACGGCCGTGCCCTCGGCGAGGAACTCCGGGTTCGAGACGTAGCCGACGTCGACGAGGCCGCGTTCGCGGAGGCCGTGGCGCACCTTCTCGCCGGTGCCGACCGGCACGGTCGACTTCATGACCAGGATCGCGCGGCCGGAGGACTCGGGCAGCTCGTCGATCACGTTCCAGACCCGGGAGAGGTCGGCATCGCCGGAGTGCGTCGGCGGGGTGTCGACGCAGACGAACAGGAACGCGCAGTCGGCGAGGTCGGCGGGGTCGAGCGTGAAGAGGAGCCGCGCCCGGTTCTCGTCGAGCAACTTCGGCACGTCGGTCTCGTGGAACGGGACCTCACCCCGGCGGAGCGACTCGATCTTCTCCGCGACCACGTCGCGGATCACGACCTCGTGGCCGAGCCCGGCGAAGCAGGCCCCGGTGACGAGGCCAACCCAGCCGGCTCCGAAGATGCCCACCCGAGCCATCGCACGGACTCTACTTGGCTCATCTGTCGAGGAACGCCGGAGAGGAGGCTCGGTCGGGCAGCGCAGGGATGCGACCCGCCGGCCGGTCGCGTCCGCCTCGCCCGCCGGCCGCGCCGGCCGGCATCGCGATGCCGCTCAGCGGGGCGAGCCCGCCAGCGGCTTGAGGCCCTTGGCGATCGCGAGCATCGTCTCGTTCGAGAGCGAGTCGAGCAGCGTGTTGACGACCCAGTAGCTCCGGTCGTGGACGCGCAGCACGACCATCTGCAGGCTGGAGCCGTTGTAATAGAGCTGGAACTCGCGGCCCTTCAGGTCGCGCTGGAAGCTCTTGTCGTCGAGGATCGGCGGGTCTGGCATGTCCGTCTCCTCGATCCCCCAGTACTCGCCGGCGCCGGTGCGGAAGACGAGCCGGATCGCCTTGTGGCCCTTCTCGATCCAGTAGAGGCGGGCCGGCACGTCGCCGGGCTGGGTGTCGGGCTGCGACGACTGCTCGAGCACCGTCGGCACCTCGAGCCGGAACGGCACCCGATGCTCGTACGGCTTTAGCAGGCCGAGGCCGGTGGTCGCGTCGTAGCGGACGGCGGCCGGGACGTGGACGGGCGCCGATACGGTCGGCCCGGAGCTGACGAGCGTGTTGTGGAAGGTCTCGCCGAGGACGACCGTCAGCATCGAGCCCGGATCGAGAGCACGCAGCTTCGGATCCTTCGGGAGCGGCAGCACGGTGGCGGGGACGATCAGCTTCGCCAGCGCGGCGGCCGCCTCCTTGGCTCCCGCCTGGCTGCGGTCGTAGTAGATCTGGGTGTGGAAGTAGCCCTGGGTGGGTGCGTTCGGGTCGGCGTTCCCCGGCGGGAGGACGGTCACGTAGCCGCGCTGCCGCAGCAGGTAGGAGCCGTTTGCCGCCGAGCCGGCGACGCCGTTGCCGTTCAGGACGGTGACGGTCGTCTTCGAGGGCGGCGGCGCCTGCGTCTTCGACTTCAGCTTGACGCCGAGAGCGGCCGCGTTCGCCACCTTCGAGGATTGAACGTCGGGGTGGGTGAACTGGTACACCGCCTGCTGGATCGAGCTGGCGGGTGCGTAGGTCTGGCCTGTCCCGGTGACGTTCTCGATCCGGTCCTGGAAGAAATGGCCGCCCTTGAGCGTGGCCGCGAAGTACGCGTACTTGAGCACCGTCGAGTCGTTGAAGTTGCCGTAGACCTGGACGTTGCTCGTGATCGAGTGGATGATCGACGGCAGCTTGATCAGGTCGAAGTTCCGCGAGAACTGCTGCTTGAGCGCCCGCACGAACTCCTGCTGGCGCGCGATCCGGTGGTAGTCGTCGTCGGTGTGGCGGTAGCGGACGAAGTTGAGCGCGTCGCCGCCGCTCAGGAGCTGGTAGCCGGGCTGGATGTTGATGTTCGCGTAGTTCTGATCGGGGGAGCCGTCGTTGACGTGGAAGTAGCGCCGGTCGATGTCCAGCCAGATCCCGCCCAGCTTGTCGACGATCTCCTTGAAGCCGTGGAAGTTGACCGTGATCATGTAGTTGATCGGGATCCCGGCCAGGTGCTGGACCGTGTCGAGCGTTCCGGTCGCGCCGCAGTCGGCGTAGGCCGAGTTGATCCGGTTCGCGGGCAGCGCGTACTTCTGCTTGGGGCAGTAGATCGGGACGGTCAGGTCGCGCGGGAAGGAGAGAAGCGAGATCGTGCCGGTCGCCGGATCGGCCCTGATCAACATCACCGTGTCCGAGCGGGAGACGGTGGAGAACTCCGCCCCGGCGCGCTGGTCGTAGCCGACGACGAGCGCGACGGCCGCGTGACCCGGGAGCGTCACCTGCAGCTCCTTCTGGGCGATCTTGACGTCCGCCCCGTGCGCGTGGACCGCCTGGACCTCGCTGTGGTACCAGAGCAGCGCTCCGCCGGCGATCGCGAGCGCGATCGCGACGAGGACGAGCAGCGTCCCGACGAGGATCCGGCTGACGAGCCCGAGGCCTGTCCGGCCGCCGGGCGGCTGGCGGTACCTGACGACCGTGCTGACGGCGGCGGGCGGGTAGACGGCACGGCCGTTGCCGTTTGTTCCCTCCAGATCGGCCGCGCGGCCGACGCCTCTCTTGAGTGTCGTCCTCATTACACGCGAAGCGGCGCCCGGAGGCGCCTGCGACCGACGAAGGATATCCGACCCGTCGGCGAGCCGTGTACGGCGAGCGCGCTCAGGTCTTCGGCCGCTCGAGGAACGCCGGACCGGTCCCGGTGCCGCCGGCCGGGGACGGGCACGCCCTGGACGGCGTCCGCTTCACGCCGCCCCGAGCCCGGCCCGCTTGAGCAGGATCTGGGACAGGGCGGCCTCGAACCGGACCAGCTGGTCGCCGGCCCCGGTCGGCGCGATCACGTTGAACGAGTACTCGACGCGCCCCTCGCCGAAAAAGACGAAGTCGCTCAGCAACGTGCCGCGCGACTTCCCGTTGCGCACCGTGACCACGGCGCGGTAGGCGGCGCTGACGGTGCCGGTCGGCGGGAACGGGATCCGCTTCACCGTCACGCCGACGACGTTCGCCGACTCCCGCAGCTCGTAGGCGAGGCAGCGGCCGAGCCCGGGCGAGATCGTGCGGGCGAAGTCCTTCTGAACCGAGTCGGCGCGCGTCAGCACCTGGACGTCCTGGTCGAGCTCGACGCCGCCCTGCTGGAAGGTGTACTTCGCGTCGGCGTGCCCGCTGACCACGAGATCCGACTCCTTGGGAGAGAAGCCGGGGCAGTTCGGCGAGGTGATCGGCGTCGGGCTGGTCTTGCCGCCCCGCCAGCCGGCGCCGAAATCCGCCGGGCGCAGCAGAGCCGCGACCGCTCGTGCCTGGTCTGCGGGCGCGATCTTCACGGTCGGCTCGTCGGCGAGTGCGAGCCCGGTCAGAACGAGTGCCAGGAGAGCGGTTGCTAGGAAAGGTTTTGCCGCAACCACTTCTCGACTTGTAGCACGTCGACCCCTTTACGAGCAGCGTAATCCTGGAGCTGATCGGGCCCGATCCGTCCCACGGAGAAGTAGCGCGCACGGGGATGCGCGAGGTAGATCCCGCTCACCGCGGCGGCGGGGAGCATCGCGTAGCTCTCGGTCAGCTCGAGGCCGACGGCGCGCGCCCCGAGCAGCTCGAAGAGGGTGCCCTTCTCGCTGTGGTCGGGGCAGGCGGGGTAGCCGAACGCAGGCCGGATGCCGCGAAATCCCTCCGAGAGCAGCTCGTCCTCCGACAGCCGCTCCTCCGGCTCGTACCACTCGAGCCGCGCCCGGCGGTGCAGCCATTCGGCGAAGGCCTCGGCGAGCCGGTCGGCGAGCGCCTTGACCATGATCGCGCGGTAGTCGTCGTGCCCGGCGGCATGCTCCGCGGCGAGCTCGTCGGCGCCGTCGACGGCGACCGCGAAGGCGCCGATGCTGTCACCCGCCCCGGCCACGTAGTCGGCGAGGCAGAGATTGGGGCGCGAGTCGCCGTTTCGGGCCTGCTGGCGCAGGAAGCAGAAGCGGGTGCCGTCGACGACGACGTCGTCGCCCTCGGCATGCGCAGGCCAGAACCCGTACACGCCGCGGGCCCGGAGGGAGCCGGCCCGTACGATCTCGGCCAGCTCGGCGAGCGCGTCCTCGTAGAGCTCCCGTGCCGCGGGCCGGTCGAGGATCGCCGGGAACTTCCCCTTCAGGTCCCAGGCGTGGAAGAAGAACTGCCAGTCGACGTACGGGACGAGCTCGTCGAGGGCCGGCGCGACGGTCCGCGTGCCCGTGAAAGGCGCGGTCGGCAGGTCGTCGAAGGCGACGCGATCGCGGTTCGCCCTCGCCTCGGCGAGCGGGAGGAGCGGCCGCTTCTGGCGGGCGGCGTGCTGCTCCCGGAGGCGGGCCTGCAGCTCGAGGTTCTCCGTCTGGAGGCCCTGCCGCCGGCCGGGGTCGAGCAGGCCCGAGACGACGTCGACGACGCGGCTCGCATCGAGCACGTGCACCGTCTCGCTCGAGTACGCGGGCGCGATCTTCACCGCCGTGTGCTGGCGGGAGGTGGTGGCGCCGCCGATCAGGAGCGGCACGGTCAGGCCGCGCCGCTCCATCTCGGCGGCGACGTCGACCATCTGGTCGAGCGAGGGCGTGATCAGGCCCGAGAGGCCGACGACGTCGGCGCCCTCGGCAACCGCGGTGTCGAGGATCCGCTCGGCCGGAACCATCACCCCGAGGTCGATCACCTCGTAGTTGTTGCAGCCGAGCACCACCCCGACGATGTTCTTGCCGATGTCGTGGACGTCCCCCTTCACCGTCGCCAGGACGACCTTCCCCTGGGCGCTGCCGCCGGCCTGCTCCTCCTCCATGAACGGCTCGAGGTAGGCGACGGCGCGCTTCATCGCCCGCGCGGACTTGACCACCTGCGGCAGGAACATGCGGCCGCTGCCGAACAGGTCGCCGACGATCCGCATCCCGTCCATCAGCGGCCCCTCGATCACGTCCAGCGGCCGTGCCCGGGCAAGACGTGCCTCCTCGGTGTCGATCTCGATGAAGTCGACGATCCCGTGGACGAGCGCGTGCGAGAGGCGCTGCTCGACGGGTGCGTCGCGCCAGGCAAGGTCGCGCTCGCGCCTGACGCCCTCCCCCTTGACCCGCTCGGCGAGCTCGACCAGCCGGTCGGTGGCGTCGGGGCGGCGGGCGAAGAGGACGTCCTCGATCCGCTCGAGGACGTCCGGCTCGACGTCCTCGTAGACCGCGAGCTGGCCGGCGTTGACGATGCCGAGGTCGAGGCCGGCGCGGATCGCGTGGTAGAGGAAGACGGCGTGCATCGCCTCCCGGAGCGCGTCGTTGCCCCGGAAGGAGAAGCTGAGGTTCGAGATGCCGCCGCTCGTGCGCGCGCCCGGGCAGCGCTCCTTGATCGGCGCCAGCGACTCGAGAAACGCCTTCGCATACAGGTCGTGCTCCTCGATCCCGGTCGCGACGGCGAGCACGTTCGGGTCGAAGATCAGGTCTTCCGACGGGAACCCGACCCGGCCGGTCAGGAGGTCGTAGGCCCGCCCGCAGATCGCGACGCGCCGCTCGACGTCGGTCGCCTGGCCCTGCTCGTCGAAGGCCATCACGACCACGCCGGCGCCGTAGTCGCGGATCCGCCGCGCCTGCTTGAGGAAGGGCTGCTCGCCCTCCTTGAGGCTGATCGAGTTGACGATCCCCTTGCCCTGGATGCAGCGGAGTCCGGCCTCGAGCACCGACCAGCGCGAGCTGTCGACCATGATCGGCAGGCGGGCGACCTCGGGCTCGGTCGCGACCACGTTCAGGAAGGTGGTCATCGCCTGCTCGCTCTCGAGCAGGTCGGCGTCCATGTTCACGTCGAGGACGTTCGCGCCGCCGCGGACCTGCTCGAGCGCCACCTCGACGGCGCCGTCGAAGTCTCCCGCCTCGACGAGCCGGCGAAAGCGCGCCGAGCCGGTCACGTTCGTCCGCTCCCCGATCAACACGAAGCCCGTGTCGGGACCGATCTCGAACGCCTCGAGGCCACTCCAGCGGGTCCGCCGCGGCGGAGGGGTCAGACCCCGAGGGGTCAGACCCCTCATCGCGGCCGCGATCGCGGCGGTGTGCTCCGGCGTCGAGCCGCAGCAGCTGCCGGCGACGTTCAGGAAGCCGGACTCGGCGAACTCGCGCAGCAGGGAGCTCGTCTCCTCGGCGGTCTCGTCGTAGCCGCCGAAGGCGTTCGGCAGCCCGGCGTTCGGGTGGGCGCTGACGAGGCACGGGACGAGGCTCGCGAGCTCCGCGACGTACGGCCGCAGCTCGTGCGCGCCGAGCGAGCAGTTCACGCCGACGATCAGGGGCTCGGCATGCTCGACGGACGTCCAGAACGCCTCGATCGTCTGGCCCGAGAGCGTGCGGCCGGAGCGGTCGACGATCGTGGCCGAGATCCAGAGCGGCAGCTTGGGAGCCGTCTCGCGCGCGGCGACGATCGCCGCCTTGGCGTTCAGGGTGTCGAAGATCGTCTCGAGCAGGAGGAGGTCGACGCCCCCGTCGGCGAGCGCCCGCATCTGCTCGGCGTAGGCGTCCTTGACCTGCCGGAAGCTGTGCGTCCGGAAGGAGGGGTCGTCGACCCTGGGGCTGAGCGAGAGCGTGACATTGAGCGGCCCGACCGAGCCGGCGACGAAGCGGCCGCCCGCCGCCTCGCGCGCGATCCGGGCCCCGGCGAGGTTCAGCTCGTAGACGGCGTCCTCGAGCCCGTAGTCGGCCTGGCCGATCGAGGTCGCCGTGAAGGTGTTCGTGGTCGTGATGTCCGCCCCGGCGGCCAGATACTGCTCGTGGATCGAGCGGACGACCTCCGGCCGGGTCAGGTTGAGCACGTCGGGATCGCCGGCGACGTCGACCGGGTGGCGCGCGAACCGCTCGCCGCGGTAGTCCTCGGGCCGCAGGCCGGAGCCGTGGATCATCGTCCCCCAGGCTCCGTCGAGCACGAGGATCCGCTCGCGCGCGATCGCCCCGATCTCAGCTCTCACATCCCGCTTCGCCATCCGACCTCCCGTGCCCTCTCCGGCCTTGCCCAAAGAGAATGCACGGCGATGCGGGCGTGCGGCTCTTTAGGCGTTTGTTCACCCGGTCGCCAAGCTGCCTCAAAACTCTCCGGGGGAGAGACATCCTAGCGGCTCGCCGGGGACGGCCAGTACCCTTCCCGGGCATGAGCAGCGTCGGCGCCTGCCGCTGGCCCCGCCTGGGGCTCGTCCTCGCTCTCGCCGCCTCGGTCTCGGTCGGATCCGCGTGCGCCGGGACGACGGGCCCGCGAGGGACGTCGGCCGCGGGGTACTTCGTCAGCGTGTGCGCGTTCAGCCACCGCGGCTGGAGCGATCCGATCGTCCTCCCCCGGCTGCCCTTCGCCTCGCACAACCACACCTTCGTCGGGAACGTGACGACGAACGCCTACTCGACGCTCCACTCGCTGCGCGGCCGCGGCACCACCTGCAACATCCGCGGCGACACGTCGGCCTACTGGGCCCCCACCCTGCTGATGCACGGCAAGCCCGTGCTGCCCCGCGACGCGACGATCTACTACCGCCGGCTGACCAGGGCGGCGGTGCGCCCCTTCCCGCCCGGCCTGAAGATGGTCGCCGGCAACTCACGCGCCCGGCTCCCGCAGAGCGTCCGGGTCGTCTACTGGAACTGCAGCGTCGTCAAGGCGACCTTCTACGGCCTCGACCGCCGCGCCCCGAGCACCGTCTCCACGAGCGGGCTCGGCGCCGCCTCGACGAGCATCCCGGGCTGTCCGGCATCGGCGGCGCTCGAGCTGCACGTCAACTTCCCCGACTGCTGGAACGGCAAGACCCTGGACAGCGCCGACCACAAGAGCCACATGGCCTACTCGGTCGCCGGCAGATGCCCGTCGAGCCACCCGATCGCCGTCCCCGCGCTGACCCTCGTCTACACCTTCCCGCCGGTCGACCCGCGGCAGGTGATCCTCTCCTCGGGCGGCCAGCACTCCGGCCACGCCGACTTCATCAACGCCTGGGACCAGAACGACCTGACGAAGCTGGTCGACAGCTGCCTGAACCACGACCGGGGCTGCGGCATCGCCGGAGCCCTCGCCCCCGACACTCCGTAAACGGGCCTTCTCGCCGCGGCGGAATCGTCATGTTCGAGGCGAAGCCGAGAACGGATTCCGCTGCGTCAACGTCCGGCGACGTTGAGCTGGTTCTCGGCGTGGCGGATGCGCTGCTCGACCTGCCAGCGGTCGGCGGTCGACTCCCCGCGGTCGATCGCCTCGAGCTCCGCCCGGGCCTCCTCGAGCTGGGCGTGAGCGCGCACGCCGTCGATCTGCGAGGCCTCGACGGCGTCGTCCACGAGCGCGATCGCCCTGTCGTTCAGCACCTGGAAGAACCCCGGGCCGGTCGCGAACTCCAGCACCTCCTCGGCCCCCTGGCCGACGTGGATGCGGGTCGCGCCCGCCCTGAGCGTCGCGATCAGCGGCGCGTGGCGGGCGAGGACGCCGATCTCGCCGATCTGGCCGGGGACGATGATCATCTCCGCCTGGCCCTCGAACGCCGCCCCGTCGGGCGTGACGAGCGAGAGGTCGAACTTCTTGCCGCTGCCGGGCACCGTCGCCTCCTACGCCGCCGCGAGCTGCTGGCCGCGCTCCACCGCGCCCTCGATCGGCCCGACCATGTAGAACGCCTGCTCGGGGAGGTCGTCGTGCTTGCCCTCGATGATCTCCTGGAAGCCGCGGATCGTGTCGTCGAGCTTGACGTACTCGCCCGGCGTGCCGGTGAAGACCTCGGCGACGTGGAACGGCTGCGAGAGGAAGCGCTGCACCTTGCGGGCCCGCGCCACCGTCAGCCGGTCCTCGTCCGAGAGCTCCTCGATGCCGAGGATGGCGATGATGTCTTGGAGGTCCTTGTAGCGCTGGAGGATCTCCTGCACCCGCGTCGCGGTCTCGTAGTGGTCGTCGGAGACGATCCCGCGCCCGAGCGCGCGCGAGGTCGAGTCGAGCGGGTCGACCGCCGGGTAGATCCCCTGCTCGACCAGGGCGCGCGAGAGCACCGTCGTCGAGTCGAGGTGCGCGAAGGTGTTCGCCGGCGCCGGGTCGGTCAGGTCGTCGGCCGGCACGTAGATCGCCTGCACCGAGGTGACCGAGCCCTTGCTCGTCGAGGTGATCCGCTCCTGCAACTGCCCCATCTCGGTCGCGAGCGTCGGCTGGTAGCCGACGGCGCTCGGCATCCGGCCGAGCAGCGCCGAGACCTCCGAGCCCGCCTGGACGAAGCGGAAGATGTTGTCGATGAAGAGGAGCACGTCCTGGCCCTGGTCGCGGAAGTACTCGGCCATCGTGAGGCCCGAGAGGCCGACACGGAGGCGCGCGCCGGGCGGCTCGTTCATCTGGCCGTAGCAGAGCGCGACCTTGTCGATCACCTTCGACTCCTCCATCTCAATCAGGAGGTCGTTGCCCTCACGCGTGCGCTCGCCGACACCCGAGAAGACGGAGACGCCGCCGTGCTGCTGCGCGATGTTGTGGATCAGCTCCTGGATCAGCACCGTCTTGCCGACCCCGGCCCCGCCGAAGAGGCCGATCTTGCCGCCGCGCACGTATGGCGCGACGAGGTCGACGACCTTGATTCCGGTCTCGAAGATCTCGACCTTGGAGGACAGATCCTTGAAGTCGGGCGGATCGCGATGGATCGGCCAGCGCTCCGTGCCGGCCGGCGGCGGCTCCTTCCCGTCGACGGGATCGCCGAGGACGTTCCAGACCCGCCCGAGGGTCAGCTCGCCGACCGGCACCGAAATCGGCGCCCCGGTGTCTACCACGTCCGTGCCGCGCGCGAGCCCGTCGGTCGTGTCCATCGCCACGGCACGCACCCGGTCGTCGCCCAGGTGCTGCTGCACCTCCGCGATCAGGCGGCCGCCGTCGGGGCGCGTGATCTCGAGGGCCGAATAGATCTCGGGCAGCCGGTCCGGGAAGACGGCGTCGACGACGACGCCCTTGATCTCGATCAGCTTGCCGATGTGAGTGCGGTCCGTGGTGCTGCCGTTTTGGGCCATGAGTCTCCTGTGCGTGGATGTTGCGTGGCTCGTCGGGACGCCGGCGCGCGCAGCACGCCCGCCGAAACGAGCGACAGTCTAGCTCCTTCCCCCGGGGCAGGTGACGGTAGGAACGGGCGCCGCGGCGGGGACGGGCCCTCAGCCGAGCACGCGCGCTGCGAACGGCCAGAGCGGCGGCGCGGAGAGCTGCGTCGAGGAGGCGATGGGCTGCGGCTCGGCCCGGACGCGCTCGGCCTCGGCGAACTTGAGCCGCTCCTGCGGGGTTGCGAGCTCGAGCGCGCTCGAGCTGCGGGGCGGCGTCGCCTCCGGGAGGACGAAGACGCCTGCGGAGCCGGCGATCGTCGCGGCGAGGACGAGCGCTGCCGCCGTCCTGCGCACCACCCGGGCGCGCGCGGCGCGCGGGCGCTCGACGACCACCGGCCGGAGCGACTGCACCGGAGCGGCTGCCCGGATCAGCTGTGTGAAGCCGGCGATCTCCGTCCGGATCGCCGAGCAGCGGCCGCAGCGGGCCAGGTGCCGGTGGAGCGCCGCCCGCTCGAGCTCGCTCAGCTCGTCGTCGAGCTCGAGCGAGAGCCATTGCCTCGCTCGCTCACAAGCAGTTGTCCTCCGCCAACGGCCCATCTCCGTCAGCTTAGGACGCCGCCGGAGGCCGCTTGTTAGTGATCAGACCGGGCTGGCCGCCCCGCCGACCCGGGCGAGCTCCTCGGCGGTCATCGGCCAGCGCTCGACCGGGAAGTGGCACGCCGCCTGGTGGTCGCCCTCGAACGCGTGGAGCGTCGGCGTCTCGACGTCGCAGCGACCCTGCTGGAACCGCGGGCAGCGCGGGTGGAAGACGCACGCCGCGGGCGGGTCGACGGGCGACGGGACGTCGCCGCCGAGCACGATCCGGTGGCGGGCGGTCGTCCCGTTCGTCTCCGGCCGTGGAACCGCCGAGAGCAGCGCGGCGGTGTACGGATGACGTGGGTGCTCGTAGAGCGCCTCGGACTCGCCCATCTCGACGACCCGCCCCAGGTACATGACGGCGATCCGGTCGGAGATCTGGCGGATCACCGAGAGGTCGTGCGAGATGAACACGTACGTGAGATCGAACTCGCGCTGGAGCGACTTGAGCAGGTTGAGGATCTGCGCCTGAACCGAGACGTCGAGCGCCGAGACGGGCTCGTCGCAGACGATCAGCTTCGGCTGGAGCGCGAATGCGCGCGCGACCCCGATCCGCTGGCGCTGCCCGCCGGAGAACTCGTGCGGGTAGCGGTTGTAGTGCTCGGGACTGAGACCGACGCGGGCAAGCAGCTCCTGCACCCGCGACTTGATGTCCCGCTCGGTGTGGTGGATCGCGAACGGCTCGCCGACGATCTGGCCGATCGTCTTGCGCGGGTTGAGCGAGGAGTACGGGTCCTGGAAGATGATCTGCATCTCGCGCCTGAGCGGCCGGAGCTGGCGCTGCGAGAGACGCGAGATGTCCTCGCCCTCGAAGCGGACGATGCCGGAGGTCGGCTCGAGCAGGCGGACCATCAGCCTGGCCGTCGTCGACTTGCCGCACCCGGACTCGCCGACGATGCCGAGCGTCTCTCCCTTGTTGACGACCAGCGAGACGTCCTCGACCGCATGCACGACCCCCTTGCCGCGGGCGAACACTCCCTGCTTGACGGAGAAGTGCTTGGTCAGGTGCTCGACCTCGACGAGCGGCCCGATGCCGGCTCGGTGCTCCGCAGCGAGCGCCGTCACGACGCGACACCCAGCGCGGTCGAAACGCGCTTCTGCCACTCCTCGCGCTTGCGCTCGGCGGGCAGGAAGCACGCGTCCAGGTGCCCGCCGGGCATCGTCTCGAGCCGGGGCGTGTCCTGGTCGCAGCGCCCGAACCGGTACTTGCAGCGCGGGTGGAACGGGCAGCCGGAGGGGGGGTTGAGCAGCGAGGGCGGCGAGCCTTCGATCGGCACCAGGATCTCCATCTTCCGCTCGACGGTCGGCATCGACTCGAGCAGCCCCCAGGCGTACGGATGCTGGGCGGCGGTGAAGATCTCCTGCGCCGTCCCGTACTCCATCGGGCGGCCGCCGTACATCACGAGCACGTGCGACGCCGTCTCGGCGACCACGCCGAGATCGTGGGTGATCAGGATCACGCCGATGTCGAACTCCCTCTTGACCCGGTCGATCAGCTCGAGGATCTGAGCCTGGACGGTGACGTCGAGCGCGGTCGTCGGCTCGTCGGCGATCAGCACCGCCGGGTTGTGGACGAGCGCCATCGCGATCATCGCGCGCTGGCGCATGCCGCCCGAGAACTGATGCGGGTAGTCGCGCGCGCGGACGTCGGCGTTCGGGATCCCCACCTGCCGGAGCAGCTCGACAGAGCGGGCCCATGCCGCCGAGCGCGAGACGTCCGCGTGGGTGCGCACGGCCTCGGCGATCTGCGCCCCGACCCGGTACATCGGATGCAGGCAGGCGAACGGGTCCTGGAAGATCATCGAGACGTCGCGGCCGCGGTACTGGCGCAGCTCGTTCGGGGTGAGCTTGAGCAGATCGACACCCTCGAAGAGGATCTCGCCGGTCACGTCGGCGTAGGCGCTGTTCAGCAGCCCCATGATCGCGAGGCTCGTGACGCTCTTGCCGGAGCCGGACTCCCCCACCACGCCGAGCGTCTCTCCGCGGCGCACCGTGAACGAGAGGTCGGTCACGGCCTGGACGACGCCGTCGCGGGTGCGGAAGCGGACGGTCAGGTTGCGGACGTCGAGCAGCGTCGACGGGGTACTCATGCGGGCCCCCCGAGCCCGGCCGGAGCCGGGAATCGGCGCGCCGCGGCACGGCACGAGGCGGAGGGCGACATGGGGGAACCATAGTTTCCCCCGGCGCCGCCCGCGTACGGCGAGCGTCCGAGCGAGGCCGGAATCACGAGTAGCGGACCCTCGGATCGAGGAACGCGTAGACGATGTCGACGAAGAAGTTCATCAGGGCGACCGCGGTCGCAGTGCAGATGACGACGCCGACGACCGTGGGCAGGTCCTGGGTCACCGCGCCGTTGTAGGCGAGCCAGCCGAGGCCCTGGAGGTTGAAGACCGCCTCGGTGATGATCGCGCCTCCGACGAGCAGGGCGATGTCGAGCCCGAAGATGGTCACGATCGGCGTCAGGCTCGCGCGGAGCCCGTGCTTGAGGATCACCTTCCGCTCCGAGAGGCCCTTCGCGCGCGCCGTGCGGATGTAGTCCTCGCCGAGCGTCTCGAGCAGGTTGTTGCGCGTCAGGCGGGCGTAGATCGCCGCGTAGAGGAGGGCGAGCACGGTCCAGGGGAGGATCAGATGGTCGAACCAGTGGTTGATCCCGCCCGCGAGCGGGACGTAGCCGGAGCCGCCGGTCAGGTGCGGAAGCCCGGGTATCCAGAAGTGCTCCTTCCAGACGACGTAGAGCGCCATCAGGCCGAGCCAGAAGACCGGCGCCGAGATGCCGAAGAGCGCGAAGCCCATCGCCCCGCGATCGATCGCGGTACGGCGCTTGACCGCCGAGATGACCCCGATCGTCACTCCGAAGGTGAGCCAGAGCGTCGCGGCGCCGAAGATCAGCCAGAGCGTCCGCGGCGCCCGCTGGAGGATTTCGGAGCGAACCGAGACGTAGTTGCCGTAGGAGTAGCCGAGCCCGGGCCAGCCGTTCTCGTCACCGGTGACGAAATTCTTCAAGAAGTAGCCGAACTCGACGTAGAACGGCTTGTTCAGGTGCAGCCGCGCCTCGATCAGCGCGATCGACTCGGGAGTCGGGGACTTGCCGGCGAAGCGGAGAGCCGGGTTGCCGTTCGGCAGCTTGAAGAAGACGAGGAACGTGATGAACAGCACGGCGAGGACGACGGCTACCGTCCAGACGAGGCGTCGTGCGATGTAGAGGAGCATCGTCGCTTGGGGTCTCTCCGGGGCGCCCGAAGGCGCCCCGGAGAAACGGTCTGCTGTTCGTTACGACTTGACCGCGATCTGCGAGTACGCGGGGGTCGTCGAGAACTGGTCGAACTGGTAGTGCGTGACGTTGGTGCTCGTGATCCGGGTCACGTACGACCAGAGGTACGGCACCCACGGCACGACCTTCGTCATCAGGGTCTTGTCGAGGTTCTCGTAGCAGGTCGTCCGTGCCGGGTCGATCAGGACGGAGCACTGGTCGAGCTGCGCGTTGATGCTCGGAATCCCGAGACCGGTCTTCGAGTTGTACGGGTTGCAGTCGCCCGTGAGCTTCAGGGTCTTGCACTGAGACGGCGTGATCCCGACGAGCGAGTAGTTCGTGTTGCCGTTCGGGATGATCGTGCGGCCGTCGAACAGCGGCGTGAAGAACGTCAGGGCGTCTGCGTAGTCCTTGCCCCAGCCCGGCCGCTCGGCGATCGGGATGTTCTTCGACGGCGTCTGGATCGTCGGATAGGCGCCGTTCACCGTGCGGACGCTGAAGGTGATGCCGATCTTCGCTGCGTCCTGCTCCATGATGTTGACCATCTTCGGGTCCTGCGAACGGGTGTCCGCGAGGAGCAGCACGTTCTTGCACTGCGGCGCCGAGCACATGCCGTTGTTGGCGGTGTCGTACTTCGACCCCTTCATCGCCTTCATCGCCTTCTCGACGCTGCCGAGGTTGCCGTTCGTGCGGTACGGCGCGTAGTCGGACAGCTGGTTCGCGAACATCGAGTCCGGAACGATGTGGTTGGCGACCTGGCCGATGGTCGGCCCGCCCCAGGCCTGCACGAGCGCGGCCTTGTCCATGATCCAGTTCATCGCCTTGCGAACGTGGATGTCGTCGAACGGCGGCTGGGTCATGTTCATCGTCAGGTACCAGGTGCGGTCACCCGAGTTCTGGTGGAAGTACGGCTTCAGGCTCGGAGTGGTCGCGTACTTCTGGAGCACGTCCGGCGGGATGCTCGAGGTCGCCATGTCGAGCTGGCCGGCCTCGATCTTGTTGTAGATGTCGACGTTGCTCGCGTCGACCGTGAAGCGCACCTCGTCGACGTAGTTCTTCCGCGTCGGATCCGTTGCCTGAACGTAGTTCGGGTTGCGGACGAGGTCGTAGATCGTCTGGCCGTCGTACCCCGTGGTGTCGGGCTTGATCGCGGCGCAGGAAGAGATGTCGATCTGGTCGATGCCCTTGAGCATGTACGGGCCGCTCGAGATCAGGTCCTGGCCGTACTTGCCGGGCTGCCCCTCGAAGCACTTCGTGACCTCGGCGGGCATCGGGCCGGTGGCGGGCATCGCCATCCGCTTCAGGAAGTCGCCCGTCGGCGCCGTCAGGTTGAAGACGATCGTCGTCGGGTTGGGCGTCGTGATGCCCGAGATGGTCTTGGCCTTGCCGGCCGCGTAGGCGTTCCATCCCTTGATCACGGTGTAGTAGAACGCGTACTCGCCGCCGTCCTTCGGATTGGCGAGCCGGTCCATCGCGGTCACGAAGTCCTTCGAGGTGATCTCGCGACTGACGGGCGGGCTGAACTTGATGTCCGCCTTCAGGTGGAAGGTGTAGGTCTTGCCGCCGTTGGTCGGCTTCGGCACCGCGGCCGCGAGGTCGGGGACGACCACGTTGCCGGGGCCACCGGGCAGATGGTTGTAGCCGACGAGCGTGCGGACCTCGAGGTTGTCGAAGATGCCGAAGGCATCGCCGAGGTACTCGCCGGTCGGATCGAAGTTGTCGGTGACTCCGAACGACTGCTCCCAGCCGACGTTGAGCGTGCCGCCGGCCTTGATCGCACCGGCCTTCGTCGGATGAGCCGACGCGGTCATCGTCATCACCACGGCCGCGGCCGCCACGATGCCGACGATCGCCGTCAGCTTCCTCATTGGGTTTTTCACTGTGGTTGTCTCCCTCCTTCCCCCGGGCCACGATTGGCACGAGGATTGCAGTGACCGGTGTCTATGACGACGCATCGCGGTCACCGGTTAGTCCTCAGCGATCGCCCCGGACGTCGAGTGCGTCCCGCAGGCCGTCGCCGAGCAGATTGAACGCGAGCGTGGTGATGACGAGGAAGAGCCCCGGGAACAGCATCAGCCACCACGCCGTGTTGTAGTAGGTCTGGGCGTCGTTCAGAAGGCCTCCCCACGACGCCACGTCGGGCGGCACGCCGAGCCCGAGGTACGACAGGGCCGCCTCGAAGAGGATGCTCTGGGGGATCAGCAGCGTCGTGTAGACGATGATCGGCCCGAGCAGGTTCGGAAGGACCTCGCGGAAGATGATCCGCCCGTTGCTGGCCCCGAGCGATCGGCTCGCCTCGACGAACTCCTTCTCCCGAATCGAGAGCACGAAGCTGCGCACGAGCCGGGCGATGTAGGGCCAGGAGAAGAGCACGATCACCACGATCACGAGCGGGATCCCCGGCAGGATGTGGATCGGGCCGAGCACGCAGCCGTCCTTGCTCGTGCTGCAGGCGGCGACGATCCCGATCGAGATCAGCAGGCTCGGCATCGCGAGCATGACGTCGCCGACGCGCGACAGGCCGGTGTCGACGAAGCCGCGGTAGTAGCCGGCGATCATCCCGATGATGAGCCCGATCATCACCGCGATCCCCGAAGCGACGATCCCGACGATGAGCGAGGTCCTCGCCCCGTAGAGCGTGCGAACGAACAGGTCGCGCCCGGAGCCGTCGGCGCCGAACCAGAACTTCGAGTTGGGGCCGAGCGGCAGGCCGAACGAGTTCTCCATGATCGCCGGGTAGCCGATGTTGTTCGGATGTCCGGTCAGCCAGGCTGCGATCGGGCCGCCGATGATCGCAAGCAGGATCAGGAAGCCGATCACCACCGCCGCGCCGACCGCCGCACGGTCCTCCTTGAAGCGGTCCCAGAAGAGGGCGAACGCGCCGCGGGTCGCGAACGCCGGAGTGCCGGCGGTGCCCGAATCGGGAGTGCCGGGAGGGCTCGAGCCGCCCGGCGCCAGAACGTCGGTGGCGGCGGTCATGGGTTCAGTCCTCGCAAAATGCGCTCTCCCCCGGACAAGGTTCGGAGTATAGGACTTGCTTCCTGCAGATGTGACCGGGCAGCGCCCGGCAAACCCGCCGTTTCGGGGGACCGGGTGCCGCGAGCCGGGGGACGAGGGGAGAAGCGGACGCTTGCCACGTGGTTAAAGCTGTATGACGGCGGACGGCCGAAAGAGTTGCCGGCCTACTGGGTCAACGCGTCGGCGCCCGCCACGACTTCCAGGATCTCCTGGGTGATCTCGGCCTGGCGGGCGCGGTTCATGGCAAGCGTGAGCGAGTCGATCAGCTCTCCGGCCGCCTTCGAGGCGTTCCGCATCGCGGTCATCCGGGCGCCCTGCTCGGAGGCGGCCGACTCGAGCAGGGCCCGGTAGATCTCGGTCTCGACGTAGACCGGAAGCAGGCGCTCGAGGATCTGGCGCGGCTCGGGCTCGAAGAAGAAGTCGAGCGGCTGCTGCTGGTCCTGCTGCTCGACCTGGCCGTCGTCGGCGCCGAGCGCCTCGGTCGGGATCGGCAGCAGCTCGCTGACCGTCACCCGCTGCACGAGCGGCGAGACGAACGCGTTGTAGACGAGCAGGACACGGTCGACCTCCCGGTTCACGAAGGCATCGGAGACGGCGTGGGCGATCGCCTGCGCGTCGTGGTAGGCGGGCTTGTCGCTGAAGCCGGTCCAGGACTGCGCGAGCGGCAGCCTGCGGAAGCGGATCGTCGACTGCGCCTTCTTGCCCGAGGCGAAGAAGCTGACCTGCTGGCCGGACGCCTGCACCTCGCGCATCTCGGCGAACGCGCGCCGGAGCACCTGGGCGTTGAACGCGCCTGCGAGCCCGCGGTCGCCCGTGACCGCGACGATCCCGACCGTGCTGACGCTCTCCCGGCGCTCGAGCAGCGGCAGTCGCGCCGCGCCCGCCGCCTGCGCCGTCCCGGCCATCAGCTCGAGCATCCGGTCGGCGTAGGGCCGCATCGCCTCGATGCGCTGCTGGGCCCGGCGCAGCCGTGCCGAGGCGACGAGCTCCATCGCCCGGGTCAGTTTGCGGGTGTTCGAGATCGAGCGGACGCGCCGCTTCAGGTCCTGGGTCGAGGCCAAGCTACGCCGCTGCTCCCTCGACGTTGAACATGCCCTTGGCGCGCTCGATCGCCGCGTTCAGCTTCTCGCTCGTGGCGTCGTCGAGATCCTTCGTCTCCCGGATCGTGGTCAGGATGTCCCCGTCGGAGCGCAGCTGCTGGCGGAGCTCCTCCTGGAAGCGGGCGACGTGGTCGGTCGGAACGTCGTCGAGGTAGCCGTTGACGCCCGCGTAGAGGGCGACCACCTGCTCCTCCATCGGCCACGGCGCGTACTGCGGCTGGTTCAGCGTCGCGACCATCTTCTCGCCGCGGTTCAGCGCCGACTGCGTCGCCTGGTCGAGCTCGGAGCCGAACTGCGCGAACGCCTCGAGCTCGCGGTACTGGGCCAGGTCGAGGCGCAGGCGGCCGGCGACCTTCTTCATCGCCTTCGTCTGGGCCGAGGAGCCGACCCGGGAGACCGAGATGCCGACGTTGACCGCCGGCCGCACCCCCGAGAAGAAGAGGTCGGACTGGAGGAAGATCTGCCCGTCGGTGATCGAGATCACGTTCGTCGGGATGTAGGCCGACACGTCGCCCGCCTGCGTCTCGATGATCGGGAGCGCAGTCAGCGAGCCCGCCCCGAGCTCGTCGTTCAGCTTGCAGGCACGCTCGAGCAGCCGCGAGTGCAGGTAGAAGACGTCGCCCGGGAAGGCCTCGCGGCCCGGCGGGCGGCGAAGCAGCAGCGAGAGCTGCCGGTAGGCGTCGGCCTGCTTGGTCAGGTCGTCGTAGATCACGAGCGCGTGCTCGCCCTTGTAGAGGAAGTACTCGCCCATCGCGGCGCCGGCGAAGGGCGCCATCCACTTGATCGGGGCCGCCTCGGACGCGGGCGCGGTGACGATCGTCGTGTAGGCCATCGCGCCCGCCTCCCGCAGCCGCTCCCAAACCTGGGCGACGGTCGAGGCCTTCTGGCCGATCGCGACGTAGATGCACTTCACGTTCTGGTCGTGCTGGTTCAGGATCGTGTCGACCGCGATCGCGGTCTTGCCCGTCGAGCGGTCGCCGATGATCAGCTCGCGCTGGCCGCGGCCGACGTTCGTCATCGAGTCGATCGCCTTGATCCCCGTCTGGAGCGGCTCCTTCACCGGCTGGCGGTCGATCACGCCGGGCGCCTTCCACTCGAGCGGGCGGCGCTCCGTGGCGTCGATCGGGCCCTGGCCGTCGAGCGGGTTGCCGAGCGGGTCGACCACCCGGCCGAGCAGCGCCTCCCCGACCGGGACGGAGGCGACCTGCCCGGTACGGCGGACCGGGTCGCCTTCCTTGATCTGCTCCCACGGCCCGAAGAGCGCGACGCCGACGTTGTCCTCCTCCAGGTTGAACGCAAGGCCGACGACGCCGTGGTCGAGCTCGAGCATCTCGAGCGCGACGCAGTTCTCGAGCCCGTGGACGCGGGCGATGCCGTCGCCGAGCTGCAGCACGGCGCCGACCTCGGCCAGGTTCGTGTCGAGGTCGAACTCCTCGATCCGCTTGCGCAGGATGGACGTGATCTCTTCAGGGCGTAGCTTCATCCGGGTTCTAACTCCTTGTGGTTGCGAGCTCTTGGCGTAGTCGGTCGAGCTGGCCGCGCACGCTCGCGTCGAGACGCATCGAGCCGGCCTGGAGGACGATCCCCCCGATCAGTTCCGGGGCGACGCTTCGCGTCGCGTGCACTCTTCTCCCTGATTTCTGTTCGATGTCGCCGACGATGCGCTCGAAGTCGGCGTCGGCGAGCTGGAACGCGGTCGTCAGCTCCACCTCCAGGATGCGGTCCTGCTCGGCGACGAGCGCCTCGAACTCCGCCGCGACCTCGCGGACCTCGCCGGCGCGGCCCTTCTCGGCGAGCAGGAGCACGAAGTTGCGCACGAGCTCGTCGGCGTCGGCCAGCACCTCCGCAAGCACCTCGGCCTTCAGCCGGGAGTCGATCTCGCGGTCGGCGAGCAGCGCGTCGAGGTCGGACGACCCGTCGAGCGCGGCAACGAACTGCGCGAGCTCCGCCCCGACCGCGTCGAGCCGGCCCTTGTCCTGCGCCGCCTCGAAGAGCGCGCGGGCATAGATCCGCTCCGCGACGGCTATGAGCGGCTCGCCTCCAGCTGGGAGAAGTCGATCTCGGCGAGCGCCTCGTCGATCAGCCGCTTCTGGTCGTCGCTCGTCAGCGCCTTGCGCGCGATCTTCTCGGCCGCGAGCACGGACAGGCTCGCGACCTCGGTCTTGATCTGGTCGAGCGCCTGCTTGGTCGCCTGGTCGATCTGGCGCTCGGTCTCCTCGAGGCGCCGGCGGCGGTCCTCCTCGGTCTCCAGGCGCATCCGCTCGTGCTGGGAATCGGCGATCTTGCGCGCCTCGGCGAGGATCTCCTCCGCCTCGCTCTTCGCCCGGCCGATCAGCTTGCGATGCTCCTCGAGCAGGCTCCGGGCCTCCTCGCGGGCATGGTCGGCCTCCTCGACCGAGAGCCGGATCCGCTCGCGGCGGTCGTCGATCAGCTTCTGGATCGGCCCGAAGGCGTACCGCTTCAGCACCCAGAAGGTGATCGCGAACGCGATCAGGGTCCAGATCATCAGACCCGGGATGACCTTGATCAGTGGATTCGAGGCTGCGAGCATCGATCTAGACGAGCACGTAGCCGAGCAGGCCGCCGAGGAAGCCATAGAAGACGACGGCCTCGGTGAGGGCGAACCCGAGCCACATCAGGCCCTGCAGCTCGCCGCGGAGCTCGGGCTGGCGGGCGACCGACGAGATCATCGATCCGAAGATGAAGCCGATGCCGGGGCCGGCGCCGGCAGCGCCGAGGCCGATGCCGAGGGCGAGCGCGATCGCCTTGCCGGCGTGGACGACGGGTGTGTCTTTGACCGAGACTGCGAGGAGGTGGATCATCCGGTGTTACTCCTTGGTTGTGGGAGTGCTAATGCTCGGGCTCGATCGCCGTGCCGATGTAGATGGCCGAGAGCGCGGCGAAGATGAACGCCTGGATGGTGACGACGATCACCACCTCGAAGACGTAGAAGAGGAACGCCGCGGGCAGCCCGAAGGCGCGCCACGGCCAGGTGTGGATGATGAACATCAGGCCGATCATCGTCAGGATCAGGATGTGCCCGGCCAGCATGTTCGCGTAGAGCCTGACCGAGAGGCTGATCAGGCGCATGAACTGCGAGAAGACCTCGATCACGACGATCAGGGGCAGGATCACCTTCGGCACCTCGGGGATCCATGACCTGAAGTACTTGATCGCCCCGTTGTAGCGGATGCCCTCGACGTGCTGGAAGATCCAGGTCATCAGCGCGAGCGCGAGCGTGACCGAGATCGACGAGGTGGCCGCGTAGATGCCCCAGACCGGGAAGCCGTGATAGGTCTGGCCGGTGAACGGGAGCGGCAGGAAGCTGAGCAGGTTGATCACGAAGATGAACAGCATCAGCGTCGCGACGTAGGGGAACCAGGTGCTCATCGCCTTCGTCGGCAGCCCCGTCTCGGCGACCTGGGACTGCGCGATGTCGTAGATCACCTCGCCGAAGGTCTGCCGGCGGCCGGGGACGTCCCGGAGCTTCCAGCGCATCAGCACGAGCCCCAGCACGCACGTCACCGCCGAGCCGACGAGCAGGTACACGACGGCCCGGTTGATCGACATGTCGAGCCCGCCGATGTGGATCGGGACCCAGTCCTTGAGGTTGAACTCGCTCGAGGGGTCGAACGTCTCGGCCGACGCCGTTGCCGGGGCGACCAGCGCCAATCCGATCAGCGTCACGACGAGCCGCTTGACCCTCACGTTCCTGCCTCCCCTCCGAAGTACGAAACCAACGACGATCCGACCTCCGCCGTGTACGCCAGCGCATACACGGCGGCTGCGGCGAGCCCGAAACTGGAGTCCGAGACGGTGACGGCGATCAGGATCACCATCGCCACGATCGTCCGGAACATCCTGCCGAGGGCCACCGCTCCTGAGCTCGCGAGATTACCCATCCCGAGCGGGAGCCGCTGGAGAACCAGCATCACGACCTGGCCGGCGATCCAGAGAGCGGCGGCGAGGCCCCACGCCCCGACCGGCCAGCCGGCGACCAGGAACACGGGCAGCGCGAGTGCGACCACGAGGGTGCCGACGACCGCCGGCGCGTGGCCGCGCGGAACGGGCCGGGGAGCGAGCAGCTCCGGCATCAGGCGAAGTACGCGTGGTAGCGGACGTAGACGGTCGCGACTCCGGCCGGCAGCCCCAGGACCGCGCCGACGATCAGGCCGATCTTGGCCGCCCCGACCGCCCAGCCGAGCAGCGTGCCGAGGCCCATGACGAGCAGCGTCACCACGGCCAGGAGCGCCCCCGCCTCGGCAGGGGGAAACGAGCGGGGCGTCGCCGGCTCCATCGGCGGGCAGCATAGCTGAGCGCTGCCGGAGCGGGAGTGAGTTCGTGACAGCCCAAGCGCCGTGCCTGAGCGCAATCTCCGTGCACTTTGCTACTTCCGGACCCGCACCCGGCAGCCACACGGCGCCGCCGTCGCGGGACGTGGCCCGAATCGGGCCCCGCCCCCCGGGCTCCCCCACTGCTAGGCGCTCTTGCGCTCCTCTTCGACGCCGGCCTTCTCCTCGCGGCGGCGGATGAACGGGTTCGCGAGCTTGACGATCTCGAGCAGGTACACGACGTAGGCGGAGGCCCCGAGCGCGAGCAGACCGATCCCCGTGTCGATCGCGACGTTGGCCGGGTTCCAGCGGCCGTGCGGAGCCGGCGGGACGAACCGGGTGGCGAGCGCTGCCAGCGCGAGCGTCACGCACCAGCCGTAGAGGTAGATCACCGCGCGCGGCTGGGAGAAGCCGATGTTCTCGAACCGGTGATGCAGGTGGGTCCGATCGGCCACGTAGATCGGACGGCCGTGCTTGATCCGCTTGGCGACCACGAACGACGTGTCGATCAGCGGCACCGCGAGCACGAGCAGCGGCAGCACGAGCGTCGCCAGGGCGGCGGTCTTGAGGAGCCCCTGGACCGACACGGCCGCGAGCGTGAAGCCCAGCAGCAGGGCGCCGGAGTCGCCCATGAAGATCCGGGCCGGGTAGAAGTTGTGCCGGAGGAACCCGACGCAGCCGCCCAGGACGATCGCGCTCAGGATGGCGGCGTTCACGTCGCCGCGGGCGAGGTCGATCACGCAGAACGAGAAGGCGGAGATTGCGCACACCCCGGCGGCGAGCCCGTCGAGCCCGTCGAGGAAGTTGACCATGTTCATCACGGCGACGATCCCGATGATGGTCAGCGAGACCCCGACCGCCCGCGGGAGCGCCTCCCGGCCGACCACCGGGAAGGTGAAGGTGTGCACCCAGACGCCGAAACCGATCGCCGGGATGGCGGCGGCGCCGACCTGGCCGGCGAGCTTCTCCCACCAGCGGAGGCCGCGGAAGTCGTCGACGGCGCCGACCGTGGTCGCGACGGCGGCGCCGAGCAGGATCCCGCGCATCTGGCCGTCGAGCTGCAGGAAGGCGAGCGCGGGCACGAAGATCCCGAAGAAGAGAGCCAGCCCGCCGAGACGGGGAACGCCGGCCGGGCTCGGGCGCCGCCCGGCCTCGGGGCGGTCGACGACGCCGAGCAGCCGCGCCATCCCGCCGACCGCGGGGGTGAGCAGGACGACGATGCCGAGGGCGATCAGCGCCCCCCAGAGCACCTGCAGGTTGTCGGTGAGGTTGTCCCAGACCATCGGGCTGTCTACTTGCCTCCGACCATCGGGATTCTACTTCGTGCCGTAGAGGCGATCTCCCGCATCGCCGAGTCCGGGGACGATGTAGCCGTTCTCGTTCAGGTGCGAGTCGATCGCCGCGACGAAGACGTCGACGTCGGGATGCTCGCGCTGGACGTGGGCGACGCCCTCGGGAGCGGCGATCAGCGACACGAGCGAGATGTGACTCGCCCCGGCCGCCTTCAGGACCTCGACCGCGTGCACGGTGGAGTTGCCGGTCGCGAGCATCGGGTCGAGCAGGAGGACGTCGCGGTCGGCAATGTCCGCCGGCAGCTTGACGTAGTACTCGACCGACTCGAGCGTCTCCTCGTTTCGGTAGAGGCCGATGAAGCCGACGCGGGCGACGGGGATCAGCGAGAGCACGCCGTCCAGCATCCCCATCCCGGCCCGCAGGATCGGGCAGACCGCGACCTTCTTGCCCGGGATGCGGTGGGCGAGCGTCCGCTCGAGCGGCGTCTCGACCTCGATCTCCTCGAGCCCCATCTCCTTGGTCGCCTCGTAGGTGAGGAGCAGCGTCAGCTCGTTCACGAGTCGGCGGAACATCTCGGTGTCCGTGTTGACGTCGCGCAGGAGCCCGAGCTTGTGCCGGACGAGCGGGTGGGTGACCTCGGTGACGCTCACGACCCGCCCACGAGCCGCTCGAAGGCGCACCCCCACCCTGGGTGGGGAAGCCAACCCGCCACCCTCACTGCCGATTCTACGACCCGGGCGGGCGGAGCTTCGTGCCAACTTCGCAAGATCTCGTCCACAGGGGGCGCGGCGGGCGCCCGGCGAGCTGGAGTCGGGCGCCCGCTCATTCAGGTGACGTACGTCGTGTAGCCGCGGAAGCCGGGATAGAGCGGGCGGCGGTCGCAGAGGTCGGCCGACCTGGCCGCGAGCGCGTCGACGTCGGCTCCGTCCTGGAGGGCGCCGACGATGATCGCCGCGACCTCGTGGAAATCGTCCTCGTCGAAGCCGCGCATCGTCGCCGCGGGCGTGCCGATCCGGACGCCGGAGGCGACCATCGGCGGGCGCTCGTCGAACGGCACCGTGTTCCGGTTCACGGTCAGCTTGCATTCGTGGAGCCGATCCTGCGCGGCCAGGCCCGTCCAGTCGGTCGCGCGCAGGTCGAGCTGGACGAGATGCGTGTCGGTGCCGCCCGTGAGCACGTCGAAGCCGCCGTCGATCAGCCCGGCCGCGAGGGTGTCGGCGTTCGCGCGCACCTGCTGCTGATAGGCCTTGAAGGCGTCGGTGGCGGCGATCCCGAAGCAGGTGGCCTTCGCGGCGATCGTGTGCATCAGCGGCCCGCCCTGCATCCCGGGGAAGAGCGCCCGGTCGAGCGACTGCGCGTGCTCCTCGGTGCAGAGGACGAAGCCGGCGCGCGGGCCGGCGAGCGTCTTGTGCGTCGTCGAGGTGACGAAGTGCGAGTGCGGCACCGGATTGGGGTGCAGGCCGGCGGCGACGAGCCCCGCGAAGTGCGCCATGTCGGTCATCAGCAGGGCCCCCACCTCGTCGGCGATCTCCCGGAAGCGGTCGGCCTCGACCCGGCGCGGGTAGGCCGAGCCGCCGCACACGATCAGCTTCGGCCGCACCTCCTTCGCCTGGGCGAGCACCTCGTCGTAGTCGACGGTCATCGTCTCGCGCGAGACGCCGTAGTGGTGGAACTCGTACAGCTTCCCGGAGAAGTTGACCTTGAGCCCGTGCGTGAGGTGGCCGCCGTGGTCGAGCGAGAGGCCGAGGACGCGGTCGCCCGGCTGGAGCACGGCGAAGTAGACGGCCATGTTCGCCTGCGCGCCCGCGTGGGGCTGGACGTTCGCGTGCTCGGCGCCGAAGAGGCTCGTCGCCCGCCGGCGGGCCAGCTCCTCCAGCTCGTCGACGACCTCGCAGCCGCCGTAGTAGCGCTTGCCCGGATACCCCTCGGCGTACTTGTTCGTCGGCGTCGACCCGATCGCCTCGAGCACCGACGGCCAGGTGAAGTTCTCCGACGCGATCAGCTCGATCTGGCCGCGCTGACGCTCGAGCTCGCGCCCGAGCGCGTCCGCGATCTCGGGATCGATCTCGGCGAGACCCGCCGTTCGCAGCTGCTCGAATGTCTCCTGGGCGATCGCCATCTTCCACTCCTTGCCTCGGGGCCGTCCTGCATCGTAGTCGCGGCATCGAACCGCGACCGCGCGGGTCAAGCGCCGGACGCCGCCGAGAGCGCGTCCCGCGCGCGAGCGATCGCGCCCGCGGACGGGCCGGCACCCTCGCGCAGCACGAGGGGCTCCGGGCCCGTGAAGTCGATCACCGTCGAGGGGACGCCGGAGAGCCGGCCGGCGTCTATCTCGGCCGCGCAGCCCGCGCGGATCGGCTCCGGAACCTCGTCGAGGGCTGCCGGCGCCGTCCCGCCGGCGTCGTTGGCGCTCGTCGCGGCGAGCGCGCCGACGGCGTCGAGGACGTGCTGTGCTTCCCTCGGCAGCTCGGCGACGCGCACCCCGATCGCCTCCGGACGCGTGCCGGTCAGCCACCGGTAACGGCACGCCGGGTTGGGCAGGACGAGCGTGTAGGGGCCCGGCAGGAGCGCCCGCACGATCACCCCCGCGCGCCCCCGGAGCTCGGGCACGCATTCGAACAGCATGTCGACGCTCGAGGCGATCAGCGCCGTCGGCTGGGCCTCGCCGCGCCCCTTGAGCGCGTACAGCCGCCGCACGGGCGCCTCGCGGTAGGGGGAGGCGCAGAGCCCATAGACCCCGTCCGCCGGCAGCAGCACCGGCTTCCCGGCGCGAACGGCCTCGACTGCCTTCTCTACGCCGGCTCCCATTGCGCCTCCACCACCCTCTCACGGCCCGCCAGGTCGAGGCTGATCGTAGCCTCCAGGTAGCCGAGCCCCGCCAGCAGCTCCGCCACCGACCGCGACTGCTGCTCGTGGCACTCGAGCACGAGCGACCCGCCCGGCCGCAGGACGCCGCGGGCCGCGCGCGCGAGCCCCGCGGTCTCGGTCCCGCCGACGAGGGCCTGCCGGGGCTCCCAGTCGCGCACCTCGGGCTGGAGGCCGGGGAGCTCCGCCGCCGTGACGTACGGCGGGTTCGAGACGACGAGGTCGAAGCGCCCGGCGAGGCCGGCGAGCAGGTCCGTCTCGACCAGGTCGATCTCGAGCCCGAGCCGGCCGGCGTTCTCGCGCGCAAGCGACAGGGCCGCCGGCGAGATGTCGGTGGCGGTCACGAGGGCGCCCGGATGCTCGTCGACGATCGACAGCGCGATCGCGCCGCTCCCGGTTCCGACGTCGACGACCCTCGGCGAGTCGATCCCCGCGATCAGGGCCAGCGCGCGCTCGACGACGATCTCCGTCTCCGGCCGCGGGACGAGAGCCCGCGCGTCCGTCGTGAGGACGAGCCGCCGGAATCCCCACTCGCCGAGCACGTAGGCGAGCGGCTCGCGCCGGCCGCGGCGCTCGACGAGGCCCCGGGCGACCGTCCGCTCCGCCTCGCTGAGCGGGCGGTCGAACGACGTGTAGAGCTCGAGCCGCGAGAGCCCGAAGGCGTGCGCGAGGATCAGCTCGGCGTCGAGGCGAGGCGAGTCGACGCCCTTGCGCGTGAGGTAGTCGCTGGTGGCGCTCAGCACCTCGCCGAGCGTCACCCGGCCCCGCCCTCGAGCGCGCGCCGCTGCGCGTCCGCGGTGAGCGCGTCGGTGAACACGCCCAGGTCGCCGGCGAGGACGTCTTCGAGCCGCGCGTTGACGCCCACGCGGTGGTCGGTCACCCGGTCCTGGGGGAAGTTGTACGTGCGGATCTTCTCGGCCCGCTCGCCGCTTCCGACCTGAGCCTTGCGCGCCGCCGCCTGCTCGGCCTGCTGCCGGGCGCGCTTCTCCTCGTAGAGGCGGGCGCGGAGCACGCGCATCGCCTTGTCGCGGTTCTGCAGCTGCGAGCGCTCGTCCTGCATCGCGACCACGATCCCGGTCGGGAGGTGCGTGATGCGCACCGCGGAATCGGTCGTGTTGACGGACTGGCCGCCCGGGCCGGAGGAGCGGAAGACGTCGATCTTCAGGTCGTTCTCGTCGACCTCGACGTCGACGTCCTCGGCCTCCGGCATCACCGCGATCGTCGCCGTCGAGGTGTGGATCCGGCCCTGGGACTCGGTGTCGGGCACCCGCTGGACGCGGTGCGTGCCGCCCTCGTACTTGTAGACCGAGTAGGCGCCGTTCCCCTTGATCGCATACACGCCCTCCTTGATCCCGCCGCCGTCGCTCGGGCTGACCTCGAGCTCCTCCCAGCGGAAGCGCCGGCGCTCGGCGTAGCGCTCGAGCATCCGCGCCAGATCGGCGGCCCAGAGCGCAGCCTCGTCGCCGCCGACGCCCTGGCGGATCTCGACGATCACGTCCTTCTCGTCGGCCGGGTCGCTCTCGACGAGCGAGAGCTTCAGCTCCTCCTCCAGCCGCGCCGCCTCGGCCTCGTTGTCGGCGATCAGGTCGGCGAGCTCGGGATCGCTGCGCGCAGCCTCGAGGTCGGCTCTCGCCTGCCGCCAGGCCTGCGCGAGCCGGTAGGGCACCTCGAGCTTCTTCAGGCGCCGGCCGACCTCCTCGGCCTCACGGTGGTCGTTGTACACGGCAGGGTCGGACATGCGCTCCTGCGCCTCCCGGTAGGAGCGCTCGAGCTCCTCGATCAGGTCGTCGAAGCCGGCCATCGCGCGCCTAGGGTAGCCGCCCGGTGCCGGCCGGCCGGCCCGCCCGGCCCCGGCTCTACCGGTCTTCTGCCGGCGCCGGTGCCCCGGCCGGCGTGAGCCCGGGCAGGTCGAGCGAGATATCGATGCCGGCGAGCGCCCTCGAGACCGGGCACGTGCGCTTCGCCTCCTCGGCGAGCTCGCGGATCCGCTCGTCCCCGAGGCCGTCGACGGAAGCGGTGACCGTCAGGTGAGAGCCGGCCACGCCGACCCCGAGCTCGAACGAGACGTCGGATCTGACGTGGATCTCCTTCGGCTCACCGCCCGCGCGCGCGAGCAGGGCGCTGAACTGCATCGCGAAGCAGGACGCGTGCGCAGCCGCGAGCAGCTCCTCCGGGCTCGTCGTCACCTGGCCCTCGCCGATCCGCGCGTTCCAGCTGACGGCGAGCACCGGCAGGGCGCCGGTGCTCGTCGAGACGATCTTCCCGGCACCGTCCTCGAGCCCGCCGGTCCACTCGACCTCGGCCGTGCGCACCGTCGCCACCTACGCCATCACCTCCACGCGCCGGTCGGCAGGCGTCAGCCCGCCCTCGTAGTCCAGCACCTCGCGCAGGGCGCGGATCGAGACCTCGAGCTGGTCGAGCGTTGGCTCGCGCGTCGTCAGCCGCTGGAGCCAGAGGCCGGGGGCCAGCAGCGTCATCAGCACCTTGTTCTCGGCGTGCTTGCCCGCGAAGCGGATCAGCTCGTAGGCGATGCCCGCGATCACCGGCAGCAGGGCGATCCGGCTGATGATCAGCCAGTACCAGACGGGCCGCCCGAAGAGGGCGAACACGAAGACGCCGATCACCATCACCCAGAGCAGGAAGGCCGTCCCGCAGCGGGGGTGGATCAGCGAGTAGCGCTGCGAGATCTCGGGAGTCAGCTCCTCGCCGGCCTCGTAGGCGTTGATCACCTTGTGCTCGGCGGCGTGGTACTGGAAGACGCGCTTCAGGGACGGGATCAGGCTCAGCAGCGCGAGGTAGCCCACGAAGACGGTGACCCGGATCAGGCCCTCGACAAGGACGAACCAGGTTCCGTTCCTGATCGGGAGCGTGTCCGCGAGGAGCGCCGGGCCGACCTTGAACATCATCAGCGCGAAGCCGATCGCGACCGCGAAGGAGAAGAAGAGCGTCCAGCGGCCGATCTCCTCGGGCTCGGGGTCCCCCTCCTCGGCGTCGGCGACGGCGTAGTTGGCCGAGACCGAGAGCGCCCGGAAGCCGATCGCGAGCGACTCGCCCAGCGCGACCACCCCGCGGACGATCGGCAGGCGAAGCGACCAGTGCCGGGTCGCGAGCGGATCGATCGTGCGCCCGACATGGGCGATCCTGCCGTCGGGCTTGCGCACGGCGACCGCCCAGTTGCGGGGTCCGCGCATCATGACGCCCTCGAGGACGGCCTGGCCGCCGATCGCCGACGCCATCGCTAGCTGTTCGAGCTCGTGGCGGTGCGGCCCGCCTTTTCGAGCCGCCGCTGGAAGCGCTCGACGCGGCCGCCCGTGTCGACGAGCTTCTGCTTGCCGGTGTAGAACGGATGGCACTGGGCGCAGATCTCGACGTTCAGCACGGGCGAGGTCGAGCGGGTGACGAACGAGTTCCCGCAGGAGCAGTGGACGGTCGCAAACACGTACTCGGGATGGATCTCGGCCTTCATCGAAAGGCCAGGATACCAGAGGCAGTCTCGGCCGAGACGTTGCCCCCGCTGACAATCGCGACCGGGCGCTCGGCCTGCACCCTGCCCGAGAGGAGGGCGGCGACCGCGGCGGCGCCGGCCGGCTCGCAGGCGAGCTTCGCCCGCTGGTAGAGCAGGACGAACGCGTTCCTGATCTCCTCCTCGCCGACGAGCACCCGCTCCAGGTTCCGGCAGGCCTCGACCGCGAGGCCGCCCGCGAAGGGCGCGTTCAGGCCGTCTGCGATCGACGCCGGCTCGACGTCGACCGGCGCTCCCGCGGCGATCCCGGCGTGCAGCGCCTGGCTCGTCTCCGGCTCGACGGCGATCACCCGCATCCGGCCGGCGGCTCCGAGCGCGGCGACGACGCCGGTGATCAGCCCGCCGCCGCCCACGGGCACGATCACGGCGTCGGCGTCGGGAGCGTCCTCCTCGACCTCGAGCCCCACCGTGCCGGCGCCCGCGAGCACGACCGGGTCGTCGAAGGGGTGGACGAGCGTTCGCCCCGTCAGGGTCAGGAGCTCGCCAAGCCGCACGAAGGCCTCGGCCGGGCCGGCAGCCTCGAGGTCGACGGCGGCGCCGTAGCCGCGGGTCGCGGCGATCTTCAGCTCCGAGGCGCCCGTCCACATCACGACGAGCGCGTCGACGCCGTGCTCGGCGGCCGCGTACGCGACGGCCTGAGCGTGGTTCCCGGCCGAGATCGCGATCACCCCGCGCGCCCGCTCCTCCGCGGTCAGCGAGGCGAGCTTGTTCAGGGCGCCGCGCGACTTGAACGAGCCCGTGCGCTGGAAGAGCTCGCATTTCAGGCGCGCGCCGAGCGTGCGCGAGGCGAGCATCGGCGTGCGGACGAGGAAGCGGTCGATCGTGGCGCGGGCGCGCTCGACGTCGTCGCGGTCAACCACGCTGGCGCACCGCCTCGAAGAGCAGGACGGCGGCGGCCGTGGCGGTGTTGAGGCTGTCGGTGCTGCCGCCCGCGACCGGGATCGAGACCTCGAGCTCGGCCGCCGCGCGCCAGGCCTCCGGCAGCCCCCGGTCCTCGGCGCCGACGGCGATCGCGACGGGCCGGGCCAGGTCGGCGTCGGTGTAGCGGGTGGCCGCCCCCACGACCGCTGCGAGCAGGGCGGCGTCGAGCCCCGCGACCTCGTCGAGCGTCGCCTCGACCACCGGCAGCGAGAACACGGCTCCTGTCGAGGCGCGGATCGCGTTCGGGTTCCAGGCGTCCGCCTGCCCCTCTGCGACGAGGAGCGCATCCGCGCCGGCGGCCTCGGCCGAGCGCGCCATCGCCCCCAGGTTGCCGGGCTTCTCGACGCCGACCGAGACCAGGAAGAGGGTGCCGCTCCGCGGCAGCGTGCGCAGCGGCGCCTCGACGACCGCGATCACGCCCTCCGGCTCGGCCCGGTAGGCCATCCTGGCCAGCACGCGCTCGCTCACCTCCTCGCCCTCCGGCCACTCGAGCAGCGCGGGCGAGAAGTAGGTGCAGACGACGTGCAGCCCGGCGGCCTTCGCCCGCTCGACCTCGCGGGGCCCCTCGGCGACGAACAGGCCGCTCCGCCGCCGCTCGCGGCTCCGGCGCAGCCCGACGACTTCCTTGACGCGGGCGTTCTCGACCGAGGTGATCATCCGTCGACTCCCGGGGCGGCGGAGCCGTCGCGCCTCACGCGCCCTTGCGCTGCCTGACGAGCCCGGCCAGCTTCGGCACGATCTCGTGCAGGTCGCCGACGACGCCCAGGTCGGCGTAGTCGAAGATCGGCGCGTGCGGGTCCTTGTTGATCGCGACGATCACGCCCGACCCCTGCATCCCGACCTTGTGCTGGATCGCGCCCGAGATCCCGACCGCGACGTAGAGCTTCGGCGAGACGGTCTTGCCGGTCTGCCCGACCTGCGCCTGGTAGGGGTACCAGCCGGCGTCGACCACCGCCCGGGTCGCGCCGACCGCCCCGCCGAGGGCGTCGGCGAGCTCCTCGACCAGCGCGAACCCGCTGGCCGACCCGAGGCCGCGGCCGCCGGCGACGACGACGTCTGCGTCCTCGATCGAGGGCCCGCTCGCCTCGTCGACGGCCGGCTCGATCAGCTCGGCGAGCAGCGAGCGCTCCTGGAGCTCGACCACCGCCTCCCTGATCTCCGCCGTGCCGCCCGTCTCGACGGGGTCGAACGCGCCCGACCGGAAGACTGCGAGCCGCGGCGAGGACACCCACCCCACGTCGACCCAGACCGAGTCCGCCAGCGCCGGCCGCTTGCCGACCGGCTCGCCGCCCTCGAGGGCGAGGTCGGCCAGGTCCCAGTTCAGGCCGGCGCCCAGGCGGGCCGCGAGCCCGGCCGCGACGTCCGAGGCGAGCACCGACTGCGCGAACAGCACCGTGTCGTAGTCCCCGGCGCCGACGATGCCGGCGAGCACGTCGACCCGCGGCTGGGGCAGCGGCGCGGCGAGCCGCTCGTCGTCGGCGACGTAGACCGCGCCGGCCCCAAACGCGCCGGCCCCGCCGGCGAGCCCCCGCACTCCGGCCCCCACGACGGCTGCCGCCGTCTCGCCGCCGGGGCCGGCGGCCTTCGAGAGGACGGCGGCCTTCGAGAGGACGGCGAGCGACGGCTTCGTGATCGCGCCCGCATGGTGCTCGAGGAAGACGAGCGTCCTCATACGAGCCGCTTCTCCTCGAGGAAGGCAAGGATCGCCTCGGCGCCCGACCCGTCGTCCTCCACCCGCCTGCGATCGCCGCGCGAGGGCGGCGCCACCAGGGCGAGTACCGTCGTCCTCGCCTCCCCCGCCCCGCCGAGGTCGGACGCCGTCAGCACCTCCTGCGGCTTGCTCTTCGCGCCCATGATCCCCTTCAGGGACGGGTACCGCGGCTCGTTCAGCGAGTCCGAGACCGCGACCACCGCCGGCACCCGGGCGCGGATCCGCTCGTAGCCGTACTCGGTCTGGCGGCGGCCGGTGACCGTCCCGTCGCCCAGGTCGAGCTCGGAGACCTGCGAGATCGCCGGCAGCCCGAGCAGCTCGGCGACGGCGGCCCACAGGCAGGCCCCGTCGCCGTCTGCCGACTGCTGCCCGAACAGGACGAGGCCTGCCTGCTCGCGCTCGAGCGCGGCCGCGAGCGCCCGCGCGGTGACGCCGAGATCGGCGCCTGCGAACGCGCCATCCGTGATTCGCACGCAGCGGTCGGCGCCCATCGCGAGCGTCTTGCGGAGCGCGTCGGCGGCGCCCTCGGGGCCGAGGGAGACGACCACGACCTCGCCCTCGCCGGCGGCCTCGCGCAGCCGCAGCGCCGCCTCGACGGCGTGGAGGTCGAAGTCGGAGAGCGCGAGGTCGCCCGTCCGGTCGAGCCGGCGCGTCCCCGGGTCGATGCGCCGCCCGATCGCCGCGTCGGGGACCGCCTTCACACAGACCGCGATCTTCATCGGAGGCGCACTCTACGCAGAGCCGCACTGCCGGGCGGACGGTTCGGGCCGGGAACGGCTCAGCGCGATCCCCCCGGCACCCAGAGCGGCTCGGCGCCCCCGCCGTTCGCCGCCCGCGCGAGGATGAACAGCAGGTCGGAGAGGCGGTTCAGGTAGACGGGCGCGAGCGGGTTGACGGGCCGCTCGCGGGCCGCGGCGAGCACCTCGCGCTCCGCTCGCCGGCAGACGGCGCGAGCGACGTGCAGGCGCGCCGCCGTCTCGCCGCCCCCGGGCAGGACGAAGCTGCGCAGCTCGGGCAGCGGGGCGTTCGCCTCGTCGCAGTCGGCCTCGAGGCGGTCGACCGCCGCCTGCACGATCCGGAGCCTCTCGTCCCCGGCCGCGTAGGGGACGCTCAGGTCGGCGCCCAGGTCGAAGAGCTCGTTCTGGATCCGGGCGAGCCGCCCGTCCCGGGCGGCGACCTGCGCCCACCCGAGCACCGAGTTGAGCTCGTCGACCTCCCCGAAGGCGCGGACGAGCGGGTCGAGCTTCGAGGTGCGCGTGCCGTCGCCGAGCGAGGTGTCGCCGCCGTCGCCGCCGCGGGTGTAGATCCGGTTCAGGCGGACGGGCTCGTCGCGCCCGCGCGGGCTCACGGGGTCCGACCCCGGTACGGTCGTGCGACACGGGCGAGCACCACGGCCCTGACTATAGGCCGCCGCGGCGGCGAGCTACTTCGGCTCGGGCTCGAGCTTGTAGCCGACGCCGAAGCGCGTCTGGATGAAGGAGTGCCGCGAGGCGACCCGGTCGACCTTCTGCCGCAAGCGGCGGACGAACACGTCGACCGTCCGGTCGCGGTGGGTCTCGCGGCGGCCCCACACCTTCTGGAGCAGCTCGTCCCGCGTCACGACCCGGCCGCGGTCGAGCGCGAGGGTGTAGAGCAGCTTGAACTCGGTCGGGGTCAGGCCCGCGCTCGTCCCGTCGACGTAGGCCTGGACCTCGCGGGGATCGATCCGGAGCTCCTCGATCTCGACCGGCTCGCCGCGGCGATCCTCCGCCGGCCGTACGCCCCGCCGCGCGGCGGCGCCGACGCGGGCGACGAGCTCGCGCATCGAGAACGGCTTCACGAGGTAGTCGTCGGCGCCGATCTCGAGCGCGTGGACGCGGTCGTGCTCGGTGCCGCGGGCCGAGACGACGACGATCGGCGTCCCGATCCCCTCCGACCGCGCCGTCTCGATCAGCTTCCAGCCGTCGAGCTCCGGCAGCATCAGGTCGAGCACGCAGACGTCGGGGTTCTCGAAGCGGAGCCTCGCGAGCCCGAGCTCGCCGCGACCGACGACGATCGGATCGAGCCCGGCGGCCGACAGGTGCCGGGCCATGCCGTCCGCGATCACGTTGTCGTCCTCGACGATGAGGATCTTCCCCACGTGCCCTACCATAGTCCCATGCCGGGTGCGGACAGGGTGTCGGAATGGTGACGATCTGGTGAAGACCCCGTTTCGCCGCAAGGACGACCCGCCCGAGCGCGAACCGGAAGAGGTGCCGGTCACGCTCACCGTCCCTCCCGCCGAAACCGAGGACGTCTCCTTCGACGAGCTCCGGATGGGGTTCACGGCGGCCGTGTCGCACGAGCTGCGGACCCCGCTGGCGCGGATCCTCGCCCTGCTCGATTCCTCGGAGCTGCCCGGCGCCGACGTCCAGGCGCTGATCGACCAGGCGCGCGCAGAGGTGGAGCACGCCGGAGCGCTGATCGACGAGATCCTCTTCCTCTCCGAGCTCGAGCAGGGCAAGGAGATCGTCTCCCTCGGCCTGACGAACGCGCTCCCGGTGCTCGAGCAGGTGGTCGAGGATCTCGAGAGCCACGCCGCCCGCGCCGGCGTCGCCCTGCGGGCCGAGGGCGATCCGGGCGTCGACCTGCCCCTCCGGCCGCGCATGCTCCGGATCGTCGGCGAGAACCTGGCCGAGAACGCGATCCGCTACGCCGGCCACGGCGCCACGTTCACGCTCTCCGTGGGCCGGGAGGGCGCCTCGCTGCTCCTGATCGCGGCCGACGACGGGGTCGGCGTCGCCGAGGGCGACCTGCCGCGCCTGTTCGAGCGCTTCTGGCGCGCGGACGAGGCCCGCTCCTCCCGCGGCACCGGCCTCGGGCTGGCGATCGTCAAGCACGTCGTCGTCGCCGCCGGCGGCACGATCGAGCCGACCGGCGGCCCCGGCCTCGGACTGACCGTCCGGGCCGCGTTTCCTGCGGTCTAGCCGAAGGGCAGCTCGCCGGGCAGCAGCTCGCCGATCAGCCGGCGGACGCGCCGGTCGATCTCGTCGCGGATCAGCCGGACCCGCTCGAGGCTCTCGCCGGCCGGATCGTCGAGCTGCCAGTCCTCGTACCGCTTGCCGGGGTAGACGGGGCACGCATCGCCGCAGCCCATCGTGATCACGACGTCGGCCGCCCTGACGAACTCGTCGGTGAGCGGCTTCGAGAACTCCTCGCCCATGTCGAGGCCGAACTCCTCCATCGCCTCGAGGACGGCGGGGTTCGCCTCGGCCGGGTCGCTGCCGGCCGAGCGGACGTGGACGCGTCCCTGCGAGCGAAGCTTGACGAGACCGGCCGCCATCTGGCTGCGGCCCGCGTTGTGGACGCAGACGAAGAGCACCTCGGGCTCTTCCGTGACCAGGATGCCCTCCGCCTGGGCAAGCGCGCGGAGGCGCTCCCGGGCGAAGCGATGGGCGAGCACCGGCACGAAGCCGTTGATCCGCGACGTGTCGAGCAGGTAGACGGACTCCTCGACATAGCGCTCGATCGTCTCCTCCGAGAAGACGCCTGCGAACTCGCTCACGAGCCCTCTGCTGAGACCGGCGATCTGCCGGCGGGTGACCGGGTCGAGTGCTTGGGACACCGAAACCTCCTTGAAATCGATGCCTGTCCCCTATCCCAGCCGCAGGGCTTCATCATGACAAGAAGATCGATCTCTGTCCATATTTGGTCGCAGCCCTCGTCGAGCGCGAGCAGCACGGAAACAGGACCTACGTCCGCGCGAGACCAAGCCGCTCGCCACGCTCCGCGGCCTGCTCAGGCGATCACGCGCGGCGCGTGCGAGGACGAGTAGACGTCCTTGCGCGCGATCTTGCCGCCGCGCAGCGGGAAGATGTCGACACCGTCCCACTCGATCTCGGTCCCGTCGGGCCGCGTCGCGGTCGCCGTCCACTCGCTGACCGCGAAGTCCTCGGCGGCGTGGAGGCTCCGGCCGCTGAAGCGCAGCGAGGGCCAGCGCTCGAAGATGCCGCCGATGTGCGCCCGCACCGCCTCGGCGCCCTCGACCCGCTCGCCCGCGGTGTGGTTCTCGAACACGATCCGGTCGTCGTGGAAGGCGCAGAGGCCGTCGAGATCCTGACGGTTCCACGCCTCGTTGTAGGCGTCGATCAGGTCACGGGTCGCAGCGCTCACGCGAGGATCCTACGAGAAAGGCCGGGGGCACCCTCTCGGGCGCCCCCGGCCTTGTCACTCCGGACGGGAAAGCTGCAAGCGCTCAGCGACCGGTCAAGCGTGCTCACGGACGGTCAACCGAGGCATCACGTACTTGGCTGGACCTGCTTGAGCGTCTTCTCGGCCGCCACCAGGACAACGGTCGGGATCTTCATGTAGCGAAGCGGGGGGCCGTATTTCTGACCCGTGGTGAGAGCCCAGAAGATGAACTGCCGCAAGAGGCTCGCGTTCGGGGACTTCGTCGGAACGATCACGTACGTGAACGTGCAGATCGGATAAGCGGCCGGATACGACTTCGGCGGGTTGACGAGCGAGATCGCATTGCCTGCCGGCACCTTCGTCACGGTGTTGGCGGCCGCCTGGATGTTCTTGTTGCTCGAGAGCAGCCATCTCCCTGCAGCGTTCTGGACATAGGCCGTCTGAAAGTGATTCGCGACGGCGTAGGCGACATCCGTATAGGCGATGCCTCCCTTCGTCTGTGAAAGGACACCGGCGACGCCCGAACTGCCCTTGCCGCCGACCCCGGTCGGGAAGCTGACCGTGGTCGACGTCCCGACCTGCGCACTCCAGACGCGCGAGATGTGCGAGAGGTAGTCGGTGAAGTTGTACGTGGTGCCCGATCCGTCCGAGCGGTAGATCGGCGTGATCTGCTGATTCGGGAACGTCACGCCGGGATTGAGCTTGGCGATCGTGGGATCGCTCCAGTTCGTGATCTTCCCGAGGTAGATCTGTGCGATGACGGTGCCGGTCAGCTTGATGTGCGACGGAAGCCCGGGCAAGTTGTAATCGATCGACGTGCCCGACACCGCCCAGGGGATCTGGACGCATGAGTTGCAGGCGGCGGCCTGATCCGGGGTCAGGGGAGCGTCGCTCGCTCCGAAATCGACGGTGCGGGCGGTGATCTGAGCGATCCCGGCGCCGCTACCCACGGAGCCATAGGTGATGGTTGCGCCGGCGGCCGTCTGGTAGGCGGGGATCCACTGCGAGACCAGTGGGAACACGAACGTGCTTCCGGCTCCGGTCAGTGCGCCGCCGCCGGTCGATTTGCCGCTCCGCGCACCGGCCCCGGCAGTCGCGACGAGTGCCAGTGCAACGACGGTCAGAAGGGCAAGACCCTTCCTCGCAGTCAGATTCATATGCGTTCCTCTCTCCGTCCTAGGGGTTGACTGGGCCCGTGACGTCCCGCCGCCAGAGTGCAGGTTCCTCCGCCGGCTGTGGGCTGCGAAGATGAGTCGTCCCGGTAACGAAGTGGTGACGGCAGTCGGTGGAGCCGGACCGTCGCCTCTACTGGATCTGGCCCAGGCGTCTGCGAGAACGGTCGTGAAGGAGGCGCGCACCGAGACTCATGACGAGGATCGCCATGATCAGCACGAACGCAGCCGCCCAGGCCTGCTCGTGGAGCGAGGGGTCAGGAGCCTCCGAGTACTGGAAGATCGTCACGGGCACCGACGCGAGGGCATTCTTCGGATTCCAGGTGACGACGTTCGCTGCGATCGAGCAGACGAAGAGCAGCGGGGCGGTCTCGCCGGCTGCTCGCGCGATGGCCAGGATGGTTCCGGTCAGAATGCCTCCGGCGGCGCTCGGGAGGACCACTCCGAGGACGGTCCTCCACTTCGACGCCCCGAGCGCGTAGCTCGCTTCTCGAAGGTGGTTCGGGACGAGGGCGAGCATCTCCATCGTGGTGCGTGAAATCAGCGGGATCATGATGATCGCCAGGGCAAACGCTCCCGCATATCCGCTCTGCCCGTTGCCGACGACGAGCAACGTGAAGACGAAGATGCCGATCACGATGGCCGGGAACCCGTTCAGCACGTCGAGCCAGAGGCGTGCCTGGTCGGCGAGCCGCCGCGGCGCGAACTCGGAGACGTAGATCGCGACGAGCACGCCGACGGGCAACGCCATGGCAGTCGAGAGAACCATCAGGACGATCGTCCCGACGAAGGCCTGCGCGATCCCGCCGCCCGATTGCCCGAAGGTCGCCGGCCCCTTCGTGAAGAGGTCCAGGTTGAGCGCGTGGTAGCCGCGCGCAAACACCGATCCGACCAGCAGCGCGAGAACGCCCACGGCGAGCAGCGCGGCGATCACGGCCCCCAACTCGGCCAGGCGGCTCACCAGAAGCCGTCTGCGCGAGCGGCCAGTCGCCATCAGAGTCAGGGGCGGTTGATTCATCTAGGCCCGCTGAAGCGCGTTGAAGCGGTGGACGATTCTCTGGGCGATCAGGTTCGTGACCAGCGTGATCAGGAGCAGGATCAGTCCGAGGTAGATCAGGGAATGCAGGGTGAGCGCCGTGTCGGCTCCCTGGTACTCGTTGGCGATGCGGCTCGCCAGCGTGTCGCCGGGGGCGAACAGGTTGATGTTGAGCGGCACGTAGTTGCCGATCACCTGCGTGACGGCGATCGCCTCGCCGAGCGCTCGACCCAGTCCGAGGATGACTGCGCCGACAACTCCGCTGCGGGCGTACTGCAGGGTCACGCCGCGAACCATCTCCCAGCGGGTCGCGCCAAGGGCAAGCGCACCTTCCTCGAGATCGCGCGGCACGGCGAGGAACAGCTCGCGGCAGACCGCAGAGGTGATCGGGACCATCATGATCGTCAGCACCAGGATCGCCGTGAACACGCTGCTCTCGGTGGGTGTGCCGAAGAGCGGAATGAAGCCGAGCCACTTGTGCAGGAACGGCTCGACGGTATGGGCGATCGGCGGAGAGAGAACGTAGATCCCCCACAGTCCAATGACGACGCTGGGAACCGCGGCGAGCATGTCGATCAGGGTGCCGATCGGGCCACGGATGGCGGGCGGAGCGAGCTCGCTCAGGAACAGCCCGATCGCGATCGAGAGCGGGGCGGCGATCAGGAGGGCGCCGAACGACGTGATCAGCGTTCCGAGAATGAACTGGAACGCCCCGAAGTGCTCGTGTACCGGATCCCAGCTGCTCGTCCACACGAAGCCGATGCCAAAGTGCTTGATTGCCGGCCAGGAGCCCTGGAGGAGCTTCCAGATGATCGCCCCGATGAGCGCGAGCGTCCCGAGGGCGGCGAGCGCGGTCAGGCCGTAGAGCGCGCCGTCGCCAAGCCGGTCGATCACGTTCCTCGTCCGGCGGAGGCCGGGCGAGGGAGCGGCTGAGGCTTCCACGGGCGACAGCGTTCCAGCGAGGGCGCCCGAGCGCGAGGGTCCGTAACCACTTCGTCACGAGATGTTTACCCGGCGTGTACCCCCTGCTCGGGACGGGCGGGCGACACTCGAAGCGGTGAACGTCGCCGAGCCGCCCAAACCGGATGGTCCAACAGTGGCCACGTCGGACAAGCCGTCGCTCACGCCCTCGTTCGGCGTGAGCGCCCCCCGCACGAGCGTCGCGGTCTCGCAAGAGACCGTGTTCGACGTGAAGAGCCTCTCGGTCTCGTACGGCAAGGCGATCGCCGTCCGGGACGTCTCGCTCCAGATCCACGAGCATGCGGTCACGGCGTTGATCGGCCCCTCCGGCTGCGGCAAGTCGACGTTCCTTCGCTGCCTCAACCGGATGAACGACCTGGTGCCGAGCGCGAAGGTCGAGGGCCAGCTCCTCTACCACGGCATCGACCTCTACGGGCCGAGCGTCGACCCGATCGAGGTGCGCCGCCGGATCGGGATGGTCTTCCAGCGACCGAACCCCTTCCCGAAGTCGATCTACGACAACGTCGCCTACGGGCTCCGCATCCTCGGGATGAAGGACAACCTCGACGACCGGGTCGAGCAGGCCCTGCAGCGGGCCGCGATCTGGGACGAGGTGAAGAACAGGCTCAAGCGCTCGGCGCTCGGCCTCTCCGGCGGCCAGCAGCAGCGCCTCTGCATCGCGCGGGCGATCGCCGTCGAGCCAGATGTCGTGCTCCTCGACGAGCCGGCCTCCGCGCTCGACCCGATCTCGACGCAGGCTATCGAGGACCTGATGCACGAGCTGAAGCAGCAGTACACCCTCGTGATCGTCACCCACAACATGCAGCAGGCGGCCCGCGTCGCCGAGATGACCGCATTCTTCAGCCTCCAGGTCGACGAGGACGGCAGCAGGCACGGAATCCTCGTCGAGTACGACTCGACCGAGAAGATCTTCACCTCGCCCTCCGACGAGCGCACCGAGGGCTACGTCACCGGGCGGTTCGGGTGAGAGAGCCGTTCTACGAGGAGCTCGAGCAGCTCGAGAGCGCGATCCAGGGCGAGGGCGACCTGGTCCTCCGGGCGCTCCGCTCGGCGCTGAACGCGCTCGCCCGCGGCGACGACGAGCTCGCCGACGAGGTGATCGGCTTCGACGACGAGATCGACCGCCGCTACCTGGAGATCGAGACCGGCGTCCAGTCGCTGCTCGCGCGCCAGACCCCGGTCGCGTCGGACCTCCGGCTCGTGCTCTCGGTCCTGCGCGTGAACCTCCATCTGGAACGGATCGCCGACTACTGCGTCACGGTCGCCAAGCTGACCAAGCTGATGGGGAACCTCGACGTCAGCGACGACCGGATCCTGGGCTCGATCGAGGACATGGGCCAGCGCGCGGAGCAGATGATCCGCGTCGCACTCGACGCCTTCGCCAACCGCGACCTCGAGAAGGCCGAGTCGCTGAACGAGCTCGACGACCTGATCGACCGGGCGAACCGCCGCGCCGTCGACGATCTCCTCACGCTCGGGGACTCCCCCGAGGAACGGGAGTATGGTTTGCGGATGCTGGTCGTTTCCCGTTGCGTCGAGCGGATCGGTGACCACACGGTGGACATCGGCGAGCAGATCGCGTATCTCGTCACCGGCGAGCTGCGCGAGCTGACCGACGCGTCCCACCCGGTCGCCGACGCTTGACGGTCGACGAGTCGAAGGATGCCGCGCGGCGCACGCGGCTCGCGAACGAGCGGACCTATCTCGCGTGGTGGCGCACGGGCCTCACCTCGCTCGCCGTCTGCATCGCCCTCGGCCGCATCGTTCCCGGCATCACCGACGTCACCAGGTGGCCGTACGAGCTCGTCGGGGCCGGGTACGGCGTGCTCGGGATCGGCTTCATGGTGGTCGGGCATCTCCGGGTGCGGGCCGTGGAGAGCGCCGTCGACCGTGGCGACTTCGCCCGGCTCGACCAGCGTCTCGGCCTGGCCCTGATGGTGATCGGCTTCGTGCTCGGCTGTGCCACGATCCTGCTCGTCGTCACCGGGGGCTGACCGCGTTCCCGGCGAGCCCGGTCCGGGTCGGGGCGGGCTCAGGAGACGGCGAAGTAGATGCTCAGGGCGAGCCCGGCGGCGAAGCAGTAGATCGCGAACGGGATCAGCGTCCGCGTCTGGAAGTAGCGCATCAGGAAGCGGATCGCGAGGTACGCGGTCAGCCCCGCGCAGAGCGCCCCGGCCAGGGCCGGCCCGCGGACGCCGTTGCCCTGGCTGCCGGCCAGCTCGGGGAGCTTGAGCAGCGCGGCGGCGCCGATGATCGGCGTCGCGAGCAGGAACGCGAACCGGGCCGCGTCCTCGTTCGAGAGGCCGACGAGGAGGCCGCCGGCCATCGTCGCGCCCGAGCGCGAGAAGCCCGGGATCAGGGCGATCGCCTGGAAGGCGCCGACGCCGAAGGCCTGCGGCCAGCCGACCTGGCGCGCGATCCGCGTGTCGTCGTCGGTCTCGGTCTGGGGAGCGCGGCGGCGCAGGCGCTCGGCGCCGTAGAGCAGGACGCCGTTCAGCATCAGGAAGAACGAGGCCGAGGTGGCCGAGGCGAAGACCGTCCGGAGCTTGTCCTGGAGCAGCAGGCCGAGGATCCCTGCCGGGATCGTGCCGACGACGAGCAGCCAGCCGAGCTTCGCGTCCGGATCGTCAGGGTCGATGCCGCGGTCGCGCAGCGAGCGGCCGATCCCCTTCACGATCCGGACCCAGTCGCGCCAGAAGAACCCGAGCAGGACGAGCGCTGTCGCGAGGTGCGTGGCGACGAGGAACGTGAGGAAGTACGGGTCGTTCTGGTGGATGTCCCAGCCGAGCAGCTGCGGCAGGATGACCGCGTGCCCGAGGCTGGAGACGGGGAAGAGCTCCGAGACGCCCTGGACGAGCCCGAGCAGGATCGCCTGGGGGTAGGTGATCAGGGAGGCGAGAATCACGCAGCCGGCGTCGAGCGCTTCGGGCCGCTCCGGAACCACGCGAAGACGAAGCAGGCGATCCCGAGCAGGAACGCCGCGATCCCGTGCTTGCCGTGGTGGTGGCTCGACCCCGCCTGGTGCCCGGGGAAGAAGCCCGGCAGCGAGCCGGCGGGCTCGGCCCAGTAGACGATCGCGATCACGATCAACGCAACCCCGGCGACGACCGCGAGGACGACGAGCAACCGGTCGTTCCGCATCGACGGCAAGCATAGTGACGGCGGCGGGCGCCCTACCGCGGTACCGTCTCCGCTACCGTCGGCGAAATGCAGGGGTCAGACCCCTTGACGGCCGTGGCGGAGACGTCGCAGCCGGGTGACGGCGGGCGCCTCGCGCGCCGGCTCGGGACCGGCGACGCGGTCGTGATCGGGCTCGGGGCGATGCTCGGGGCCGGCGTCTTCTCGGCGTTCGGGCCGGCGGCGCGGGCGGCCGGCGCGGGCCTCCTGATCTCGCTCGCGCTGGCGGCGGTCGTCGCCTATGCGAACGCGACGTCCTCCGCGGAGCTCGCCGCGCTCTACCCGGAGTCCGGCGGCACCTACGTCTACGGCCGCGAGCGGCTCGGGACGTTCTGGGGCTTCCTCGCGGGCTGGGGCTTCATCACCGGGAAGACGGCGAGCTGCTCGGCGATGGCGCTCACCTTCGGCTCGTACGCCGCGCCCTCGCACGCGCGCCCGCTCGCGCTCGCGGCGGTGGCGGCGCTCGTCGGCGTCAACTATCTCGGAATCCACAAGACGGCGGCCGCGACGAGGCTGATCGTCGCCGCCGTGCTGGCGACGCTCGCGGTCGTCGTCGGGGCCGCGCTGTTCGGCGACTCGCCCTCGGCGTCGAGCCTGACAGCGCTCGGCGGCGGGGGCATCTACGGGATCCTGCAGGCGGCGGGGATCCTCTTCTTCGCCTTCGCCGGCTACGCGCGGATCGCGACCCTCGGCGAGGAGGTGCGCGATCCGAAGCGCACGATCCCGAGGGCGATCCCGATCGCGCTCGGGATCGCCCTCGCCGTCTACACGGCGGTCGCCGTCAGCTCCCTGCTCGCGATCGGCGCTCCAGGCCTCGCGCAGGCGACCGCACCGCTCGAAGCTGTGGTCTCCGCCGGCTCCTGGCACTCGCTCGCGCCTGCCGTCAGGGCCGGTGCCGCCGTCGCATCGGCAGGGGTCCTGCTCTCGCTGCTCGCAGGGGTCAGCCGAACCGTCTTCGCGATGGCGTCCAACCACGACCTGCCTTCGCGCCTTGCCGCCGTCCATCCGCGGCACCGCGTCCCCCACGTGGCCGAGCTCACGATCGGAGCGATCGTTCTCTGCGTGACCGCGTTCGCCGACATCCGGAGCGCGATCGGCTTCAGCTCGTTCGCCGTCCTCTCCTACTACGCGATCGCGAACGCCTCCGCGCTCACGCTCGCGCCGGGCGAGCGCCGCTGGCCCAGGCCGCTGGCCCTGACAGGGCTCGGCGGCTGCCTCGTGCTCGCCGCGACGCTCCCCTGGCAGGCGGCGGTCGCCGGCGCCGCCGTGGTGGCCGCAGGTGCGCTCGGCCACCTCGCGCTGACCCACACTTGAGAGGCGGTTGGACGTACAGTTCACAGGACCGACACCCAATGTCCACCCGCGTTACGGGATGATCTCCTCCTCGTGGCAACGACTCAACGACCCAGCACGGAAGTCCCAGGCCAGACGCTTCTCAACCGAGAGCTGTCCTGGCTCGACCTGAACAAGCGGGTTCTCGATCTCGCGGCCGACCCGAACGAGCCGCTGCTCGAGCGCGTCAAGTTCTGCTCGATCTTCTCCTCGAACCTCGACGAGTTCTTCATGGTCCGGGTCGCCGGCCTGCTCGACCAGGTGGTTGCGCGCATCCACGTCCGCTCCCCCGACGGCCGCACGCCCCAGCAGGCCTTCGCCGAGGTCCACGATCGCGTCCTCGACCTGACGGCCGACCAGTCCAGGCTCTGGCGGGAGGATCTCGTGCCGGCCCTCGCCGTCGAGGGGATCCTGCTCGGCACGGTGGACGACGCCAGCGACGAGGAGCGCCGCGAGCTCGAGGCGCTCTTCGCGCGCCAGATCTACCCCGTGCTGACGCCGCTCGCCGTCGGCCCCGGCCAGCCGTTCCCGTACATCTCGGGGCTCTCGCTCAGCCTGGGCGTCACCGTCCGCGACCCCGACTCGGGCGAGGAGCGCTTCGCCCGCGTCAAGGTGCCCGAGACGCTGCCGCGCTTCATCTCGATCGGCGGCCGGGGGCTCCTGATCCCGCTCGAGACGGTGATGTCCCACTACCTGAGCTGGCTGTTCCCCGGCATGGACCTGACCGAGCGCGCTGCGTTCCGGGTGACGCGCGACGGCGACACGGAGATCTCGGACGATGCCGACGACCTGCTCGAGGCGGTCGAGACCGAGCTGCGCCGCCGCCGCTTCGGCGCGGTCGTCCGGCTCGAGGTCTCGAGCTCGATCTCGCGGGCGATGGTGGCCCGGCTGACGGAGCGCCTCGCCGTTCGCCCCGACGTCGTCTACCCGCTCCACGGGCTGCTCGACCTCGCAGACGTGTCGCAGCTCTATCGCCTCGATCGTCCCGACCTCAAGTACGAGCCCTGGGTCCCGCACACGCAGCGACGGCTCGCGAAGCCGAAGGACGGCGACCTGTTCGGCGAGATCGCGGCCTCGGACATCGTCGTCGACCACCCCTACGACTCCTTCGCGACGAGCGTCGAGGAGTTCGTGCGGGCGGCCGCCAAGGACCCGGCGGTGGCGACGCTGAAGACGACCGTCTACCGGACGAGCGACGACTCGGCCCTGGCCCCGGCGCTGATCGAGGCGGCCGAGAACGGCAAGCAGAGCGTCTGCATCGTCGAGCTGAAGGCCCGCTTCGACGAGCAGCGCAACATCGAGTGGGCCCGATCGCTCGAGCAGTCGGGCGTGCACGTCGTCTACGGCTTCCCCGACCTGAAGATCCACGCGAAGACGACGCTCGTGATCCGGCGGGAGGGCGACGGCCTGCAGCGCTACGTCCACATCGGGACCGGCAACTACCACGCGACCACCGCACGGATCTACGAGGACGTCGGTCTCTTCACCGCCGATCCGGACATCGCCGCCGACGTCGCAGACCTGTTCAACTTCGTCACCGGCTTCGGCAGGCCGCAGAAGTTCCGCAAGATCCTGGCCGCACCGTTCAACCTCCGCCGCGAGCTCGTCGACCGCATCCGCGCCGTCGCCGCCGCGGCCGCCGCGGGTCAGCACGCACGGATCCGGATCAAGGTGAACAACCTCGTCGACCCGGCGATCACCGAGGAGCTCTACCGTGCCTCCCAGGCCGGTGCCCAGATCGACCTGATCGTACGGGCGGTCTGCGTGCTGCGGCCCGGGATCCCGGGACTGAGCGAGAACATCCGGGTCAGGTCGATCCTCGGCCGGTTCCTCGAGCACAGCCGCCTCTACTGCTTCGAGGCGGGCGAGACGAAGAGCTATCTGCTCGGGAGCGCCGACCTGATGCCGCGCAACCTCGACCACCGGATCGAGATGGTCGTCCCGATCGAGGCTCCACACGTTCGTGCCGAGCTCGAGACGATCTTCCGCCGGCTCCTGGCAGACAACTCGCAGGCCTGGATGCTCGCCGGCGACGGCACCTGGGAACGCATCCGGCCCGAGCCCGGCGAGCGCCGCCGCCCCGCACAGGTCGTTGCGATGCGCGGCCGGTCGCGCGCCCGCCGCCGGGCGCCGGCCCGTTAGCGCGCCGACATGTGGCTAGGACATGATGGAGCCGTGCCGGTCGGCGTCATCGACGTGGGCGCGAACACGGTCCGGCTGCACGTCGCGCGGGGCGGGGACGCGATCTACAGGGAGAAGGCGATGCTCCGGCTCGGCGAGTCGATCGAGCGGTTCGGAGCCGTCCCCGAGGAGAAGCTCGCCCTGACGGCGGAGACGGTCGCCGGCTTCGTCCGCCAGGCCCGGCGGCATGCCGTGGAGCAGATCGAGATCCTCGTCACGAGCCCGGGCCGCCAGGCCACCAACGGCGACGCCTTGATCGCGCGGCTCGTTGCGGCAACGGGCGTTCCGGTGCGGCTGCTCTCGGCCGAGGAGGAGGGACGGCTCGCGTTTCTCGGGGCGGCGGCAGCGGGGCGGGGCACCTCGAACCGGCTGATCGCGGTGTGCGACGTCGGCGGCGGCTCGGCGCAGATCGCCGTCGGCACGAGGCGTGACGGCGCCGCCTGGGTGCGGTCGATCGACATCGGGTCGATGCGCCTGACGAGCAGGCTCCTGAACGACGATCCCCCGGGGGATGCCGCCGTGCAGGCGGCGCGGCTCGAGGTCGAGCGGAGCCTCGCCGGCGTCCTGCCGCCGCTGCCCGAGATCGCCCTCGCCGTCGGCGGCAGCGCGCGCGCGCTGCGCTCGATCGTCGGAGCGAAGCTCGGCACCGACGAGCTCGACGAGCTCGCGGAGATCCTCGCCCGCGTGCCCGCCCGCGAGATCGTCGACCTCTACGGGGTCGACCAGCAGCGGGTGCGCACTCTCGCCGCCGGAGCGGTGATCCTCGCCGCCCTCTGCGCCCGCCTCTGCGTTCCGCTCCGCGTCGTCCGCGGCGGCGTGCGGGAGGGAGCGGCTCTCGAGCTCGAGAGCCGCCGCGAAGCGGCCTAGGAACGGTCAGCCAAACGCCTTCTCGGCCGCCCGCTCGACTCGCTTCCACACGACAGGGAGCTGGGCGCGGGCATCGAGCCGGCGCCGCCGCTCGAGCTCGACGATCCGTCCCACCGCGACCCGGGACTCGTCGCTCGCGAGCGACCGGACACGCTGCTCGGCGACGACGGCGTCCTGGTGGGTGCCGATCACGTCCTGGACGTCTCTGACGGCCTCGGCGAGCGCGGCCAGCGGCCGCCCCTCGGCGTGGGCTGCAAGCTCGGCCGCATAGCGCGCGTGCTTCGCCCGGATCCGCACGGCATGCAGGTCGTCGTCGGCGGGGTCCGGGCCGAGCTCCTCGTAGGCGGTTCGCAGGCGTTCCAGCTCCTTCTCGGCGATGCGCTCGAGCTCGACCTCTCCGTCGAGGGCGGTCAGCTCCGGCAGCGCCCGCTCGAACCGCTCGAGCAGCTCCCGGTAGCGCGCGCTGTCGATCGCCTTCAGCAGGACGTTGCGCTGGGTGAGGCGCTCGCGCTCGAGCGCCGCGACGATCGCCTCGCCTCCGGCCTGATCGGGCTCGAGCTCCTCGAGGACGTCGTGCAGGTGGTCGATCAGGACGTCCAGGTCGCGCACCGGCCCGGAGGCGCCGCCTAGCCAGCGAAGCTCGCGGTCGAGCCCGGCGAGCTGGTCGCGGATCAGCGGGCGCGAGGCGCGGATCAGCGCCCGGGAGCGCCGGGTCGCGACGCGGAACCGGTGCAGGTGCTCGGGGTCGACGCCTTCCCGGACACCGGGCTCGGCGGCCTCGATCGCGTCGAGCTGGCGTTCGAGCAGCGAACGCAGCTCGTCGATTGCAGGCTTCTCGTCCATGGGAGTGCGATCCTAGAGGCACGAGGCGGCGCGGGTCGGGTTTCCCGGCCTCCTCACGCGCCTGCCTGGGCGTAGCCGTAGAACCCGCGCCCGGTCTTGCGGCCGAGCCGGCCTGCCGCGACGTGCTCCCGGAGCAGCGGGTGGGGTGCGTAGCGGGCATCGCCGAGCCCGCGCTCGAGCACCTCCATGATCGCGACGCAGGTGTCGAGCCCGATCAGGTCGGCGAGCGCGAGCGGCCCGAGCGGATGTCCGAAGCCGAGCCTCGCGACCGTGTCGATCGCCTCCGCCTCCGCGACCCCGTCGGCGAGCGCGGAGACGGCCTCGTTCAGGAACGGCATCAGGATCCGGTTCGAGACGAAGCCGGCGACGTCCCGGGCCTCGACGGGCTCCTTGCCGAGCTCCCGGGCGAGCGCGGTGATCGCGGCAGCCGTCTCCGCCGAGGTCGTCCCGGCACGAACCACCTCGACGAGCCTCAGCACCGGCACCGGATTGAAGAAGTGCATCCCGACCACCCGGTCCGGGCGGCCCGTCGCGGCCGCCAGCGAGCCGATCGGGATCGAGCTCGTGTTCGACGCGAGGATCGCATGTCGCGGAAGCGTCGCGTCGGCCCGCCGGAAGACGTCCTCCTTGACGGCCGCGTCCTCGACGACCGCCTCGATCATCAGGTCGGCGGGAACCAGCCCCGCGACCGTCTCCACCCGGCCCAGCGCCTCGTCGGGGTCCGCTCCGCCCTTCTCCGCCAGCTTCTCCAGGCTCCGGCGCATTGCCGCGAGAGCGCGCTCGGCGGCGCCGGGCAGCGGATCGTAGAGCGACACCCGGCGTCCCGAGGCGGCGACGACCTGCGCGATCCCGCCGCCCATCTGACCGGCCCCGACGACGAGGACGTGCTCGAGCTCCATCGCCTGCCGAGCCTACAAGCCGCGAAGCACCCCGGCGTCGCGCTCGTAGCTGAGAACCTGCAGCGCCTCCTCGAGCGGCACCCAGCGAACCTCGTCCACCTCGTTCTGGGCGGTCGGCTCGCCCTCGGCCGTCATCCGGTAGTAGCGGACCTCCTTCTCGCGTCCCTGGCTGTCGAGGTAGTGGGTCCGGGCGACCTCGTCGCCGAGCACGCAGCGAAGCCCCGTCTCCTCCTCGACCTCGCGCAGCGCGCCCTGCTGCCACGACTCGCCCGGGTCGAGCTTCCCCTTCGGCAGCGACCAGTCGTCGTAGCGGGGCCGGTGGACGAGCAGCACGCAGCCGTCGCGGACGACGACCCCACCTCCGGCTTGCACGGTGGGCACCGTCAGACCTCGATCAGCATCGCGTCGCCCTGGCCGCCGCCGGAGCAGATCGCCGCCAGCCCGAGCCCGCCGCCGCTCCGCCGCAGCTCGTGGACGAGCGTGGTCAGGATCCTGCCGCCCGAGGCCCCGATCGGGTGCCCGAGCGCGACGGCGCCGCCGTTCACGTTCACGATCTCCTCGCCGGCTCCGAGCAGGCGGGTCGAGTGCGAGGCGACCGAGGAGAAGGCCTCGTTGATCTCCACTCGCGCGACGTCGTCGATGGTCTTCCCCGCCGCCGCGAGCGCCATCCCGGCGGCCTTCGCGGGCGTCTGCGCCAGATACGCGAACTCCCCGGCGACGTACCCCTGCGAGACGATCGTCGCGAGGGGCTCGATGCCGCGGCGCAGCGCCCACTCCTCGCTCGCGACGATCACGCACGAGGCGCCGTCGTTCACTCCCGGCGCGTTCCCGGCGGTGGTCGTTCCGTCGGGGTCGATGACCGGCTTCAGCGAGGCGAGCTTCTCGAGCGACGTGTCGCGGCGGGGCCCCTCGTCGAGCTCGAGCTCGCCGACGGGGACGATCTCGTCGCGGAAGCGGCCGGCGTCCATCGCAGCGACCGCGCGCAGGTGCGACCGGTAGGCCCAGGCGTCCTGCTCCTCGCGCGAGATGCCGAGCTCGCGCGAGACGAACGAGGCCTGCTCGACCATGTGCTTGCCGTCGAAGCTCGAGACGAGCCCGTCGTGGGTCATCAGGTCGATCAGCGTCCCGTCGCCGAGCCGGTAGCCGAACCGGGCCCTCGCGAGCGCGTACGGCGCGTTCGACATCGACTCCATGCCGCCGGTGACGACCAGCTCCACGTCGCCGGCGCGGATCATCGAGTCGGCGATCTCGACCGCCCGGATCGACGAGGCGCAGACCTTGTTGATCGTGTCCGCCGGCGTCTCGATCGGCAGGCCCGCCGCGACCGCCGCCTGCCGCGCCGGCGCCTGCCCGGCGCCCGCCTGCAGCACCTGGCCGACGATCGCGTACTGCGGCTCGTGCGGCTCGATCCCGGCGCGCTCGAGCGCGGCGCGGATCGCGATCGCGCCGAGCTCCGTCGCCGCGTGCGCCGCAAGACCGCCGCCGAGGCGGCCGAACGGCGTCCGCACGGCGCTGACGATCACGCTGCGGGCCATCCGGCCCACGCTAGCGGAGGAAGGACGTCTCGGGCGCGAGCCGGCGGGCGAACGCGACCACCAGCCGGATCACCGCCTCGACGTCGTCGAGCGCGGCCAGCTCGCACGGCGAGTGCATGTAGCGGAGCGGGACCGAGACGACCCCGGTCGGCACCCCCCCGCGGGCGACGTGGACCGCATCGGCGTCGGTTCTCGTCGGGCCGGAGAAGACCTCGAACGTGTGGGGGATCTCCTCCTGCTCCGCCGCCTCGACGAGCAGCTCCGCGACCCGCGGGTTGACGATCGGGCCGCGCGTGATCGCCGCGCCGGAGCCGAGCTCGACCTTGCCGGCGCGCCGCGGGTCTCCCCCCGGCACGTCGGTCGCCCAGGTGACGTCGATCGCGAGGGCGACCTGCGGCTCGAGGGCGAACGCCGCCGTCCTGGCGCCGTGATGGCCGATCTCCTCCTGCACCGCCGCGACGGCGACGAAGTTCACCCGCGCGTCGCCGAGACCGGCGACGCGCCGCGCGGATTCGAGCGCGACGTATGCCCCGAGCCGGTTGTCGAGGGCGCGGGACACGAGCCGCCCGTGGCCGAGCTCGACCGGCTCGCCCTGCCAGACGCCGGCATCGCCGGGTCGCACGAGCTCGGCCGCTTCGTCGCGAGAGGCCGCCCCGAGGTCGATGTGGAGGTCGGCGTGCTCGAGCCTCGGCGGGTCGCTGCGCCGGCTCTCGCGCGACTCGCGACGGCCGACGACGCCCGGCACGATGCCGTTCCGGCCGGCGATCAGCACCCGCTGCCCGACGAGCGTCTCGGCGCCGAAGCCGCCGAGGATGCTGAACGCGAGCAGGCCGTCCTCGTCGAGGTGGGTGACCTGGAAGCCGATCTCGTCGATGTGGCCGATCACCGCGAGCGTCGGCGCCCCCTCGCCCGCCGGCACGCGCGCGTAGGAGGTACCGAGGCTGTCGCCGTCGACCTCGGCGAAGGGCGAGGCCGCAGCTCGCCAGATCCGGGCTGCAGCCTCCTCGTGTCCCGACGGCCCGACGGCGAGCAGCAGGTCACGGAGAAGGTCGGGAATCGCCACGCCTTGCGGATTCAAGCAGCAGCGCCTATCGTGCGAGTCGATGATTCCCTCCCCCTCAGCGAGCTGGTGGCCGTGGCGCGTGAGCGGGGCGGGAGCCCGCGCCTGACCGGAGCATCCGGATCGGGGCGCAATCAGCCCGCCGCCGCTCGACCCGAAGACCCGCTCCCGGGTCTTTTTTGTTGCCCGAGATGACCGTTACCGACGTCCTCGACACCGACCTCCTCACCCCGCTCGGGGCCTACCTGCGGCTGCGCCGCGAAGGCGCGGCGAGCTTCCTGCTCGAGTCGGTCGAGCAGGGACGCCTCGGGCGCTACTCGCTGATCGGCTGCGGAGAGCGGCTCCTCTCCTACGAGGAGGTCGAGCGCTGCGGCGACCCGGTCGTCGGCTACCTCGGCTACGACTTCGTCGCCAAGCTCGAGTCGACCGTGCCCCTGCCGAGCGCCGGGGGCGGGCTGCCGGAGAGCCGGTTCGTGGTCGCCGACACGCTCGTCCGCTTCGACCATGCGCGCGGGGTCGCCGAGGTCCTGCGCGGCGGCGAGGCGACCGTGGCGCTGCTCGAGAGCGAGCTGGCGGCGCCGCCGCGCGAGTCCGGGACGCGCTCGGCGACGGCGCGGTTCCCGTCCCGGGAGGGCTACGAGCGGGGCGTCGAGGCGTGCAAGGACTTCATCCGCCGCGGCGATGCCTTCCAGATCGTGCTCTCGCAGCGCGCCGAGCGGCCGACCGGGGTCTCGGCGCTCGCGCTCTACCGGGCGTTGCGGCACGTGAACCCGTCGCCGTACTTGTTCCTGCTCGAGCTCGACGGGATCTCGCTCGTCGGGTCGTCACCGGAGACGCTCGTCAAGTGCGAGGGAACGCGGGCGTCGGTCAACCCGATCGCGGGCTCGACCCGGCCGGGCGAGGGCGACGCGGAGCGGCTGCTCGCCTCGGAGAAGGACCGGGCCGAGCACGTCATGCTGGTCGATCTGGGCCGCAACGACCTCTCGCGCGTCTGCCGGCCGGGCACGGTCGAGGTGGCGCGCTTCCTGCAGCCCGAGCGCTTCTCGCACATCACGCACCTCGTCTCCGAGGTCGCGGGGGAGCTCGCGGAGGGCGTCGACACCTTCGACCTCCTGCGCGCCTGCTTCCCGGCCGGAACCGTGTCGGGGGCGCCGAAGGTGCGGGCGATGCAGATCATCTCCGAGCTCGAGGGCTACCGCCGGGGGCCGTACGGCGGGGCGGTGCTCTACTCGCTGCCGGGCGGCCCGCTCGACGCCTGCATCGCGATCCGCACGATCGTGCTCCACGACGGCGTCGCCCTGCTCCAGGCCGGGGCCGGCATCGTCGCCGACAGCGACCCGAGGGCAGAGCACGAGGAGTGCCTGCGCAAGCTCGCCGCGCTCGAGGCGGCGGTCGACCTGGCGGAAGGAGGCTGACGCGCGGGATGGTGCTCCTGATCGACAACTACGACTCGTTCACGTACAACCTGGCGCACCTGTTCGGCGAGCTCGGCGCGGAGGTGACGGTGCGCAGGAACGACGAGATCACTGTCGACGAGGCCGAGCGGCTCGAGCCGTCCCAGCTCGTGATCTCGCCGGGGCCGGGGCGGCCCGAGGCCGCGGGTGTGTCCGAGGCTGCGGTGCGCGCGTTCGCCGGCCGGGTGCCGGTGCTCGGCGTCTGCCTCGGGCACCAGGCGATCGTCTCGGTGTTCGGGGGCGAGGTCGGGCAGGCTCGGGCGCTCGTGCACGGGAAGGCGACCGCCGTCAGCCACGATGCGCGCGGGATCTTCGCGGGCCTGCCGGAGGGCTTCCCGGCCGGGCGCTACCACTCGCTGGCGGCGATCTCGGTGCCGGACTGCCTCGAGGTCTCGGCGAGCGCCGCAGACGGCGAGGTGATGGCGGTGCGGCACCGCGAGCTCCGCGTCGACGGCGTCCAGTTCCACCCGGAGTCGGTGCTGACGCCCGACGGGCGCGCGCTCGCCAGGAACTTCCTGGAGGGCCGGTGATCCAGACGGCGCTCGCGCGGCTCCTCGACGGGCACGACCTCTCGCGGGAGGAGGCGCACGGGGTGATGAACACGGTCATGTCGGGCGAGGCGACGCCGGCCCAGATCGGCGGCTTCCTGGTCGCGCTCCGGCTGAAGGGCGAGACCGCGGACGAGATCGCCGGCTGCGCGGATGCGATGCGCGAGCACGTGCTGCGCATCCGGCCGCGGCGCGACGACCTCGTCGACACCGCGGGAACGGGCGGCGACGGCGCGAACACCTGGAACATCTCGACCGCGGCGGCGCTGGTGGCGGCCGCCGCGGGAGCCGGGGTCGCCAAGCACGGGAACCGCGCCGCCTCGTCGGCGACGGGGGCGGCGGACGTTCTCGAGGCGCTCGGCTTCAGGCTGACGCTTCCGCCGGCGCGGATCGAGCGCTCGATCGACGAGCTCGGGTTCGGGTTCCTGTTCGCGCAGGCCCACCATCCCGCCATGCGCCATGCGGCTCCGGTGCGCCGTGAGCTCGCGGCGCGGACGGTCTTCAACGTCCTCGGGCCGCTGACGAACCCGGCGGGGGCGCGGGCGCAGGTGGTCGGCGTGTACGAGTCGGGGATCGCCCGGACGATCGCGGACGCCCTCGTCCGCCTCGACGCCCGGCGCGCCTACGTCGTCCACGGGGCCGCCGGGATCGACGAGCTCTCGCCCGCCGGGCCGAACCTCGTCTGCGAGGTGGACCGCGGGGTCGTGCGCGAGTACCAGCTCGACCCGCAGGACCTGGGGGTCGCACGCTGCGACCCGGCCGAGCTGCGCGGAGGCGACCCGGAGACGAACGCGCGGGCGCTGCGCGGCGTCCTCGGCGGCGAGCAGGGCGGTCACCGCTCGGCGGTGCTCCTGAACGCCGCGGGCGCGATCGCCGCCGCGGGGCATGCGGCCGACCTGCGCGAGGGCCTGGCTCTGGCGCGCGAGGCGATCGACTCGGGGACGGCCGGCGAGCGGCTCGACCGGCTGGTCGCGTTCTCCCGGGAGGACGTGGCGCAATGAGGCGTGTCCCGGTGTCCGACGTGGTAACGGAAGTGCGACCCCTCCGCGACGAAACCGTGACTTTCCCTGCTCGGAGGGCTGTCCCGCGGGACGTGTCCCGGTGTCGGACACCGCCCCCGAGGTGTCTCGGCGGCCGGGCATGAGGTTCTTCGACGCGCTCGCGGCGCCGGGGTTCGGGGCGGTCGCGGAGTTCAAGCGGCGCTCGCCGTCGGCCGGCGACCTTCGCCCCGCCGGCGACGTCGTCGAGGTGGCCCGGAGCTACGAGCGGGCCGGGGCCCGCGCGATGTCGGTGCTCGTCGACGAGCGGTTCGCTGGAAGCTGGGACGACCTGCGGGCGGCCCGCGCGGCGACCTCGCTTCCCCTGCTCGCGAAGGGCTTCTTCACGACCGGGGACGACCTCCGGACCGCGGCCGAGGCAGGCGCCGACGCGGCTCTCCTGATCCTGCGCGACCTGGACGACGCGACCTGCTCCTCGCTGATCGGCCGGGCGCAGGCGCTCGGCCTCGACGCGCTCGTCGAGGCGCACGACGCCGCCGAGCTCGAGCGTGCGACGGCGCTCGACGCCCCGGTGATCGGCGTCAACGCTCGCGACCTCTCGACGTTCGAGATCGATCGCCGCGCCCAGCTCGGGCTGCTCGCGCGCGCGCCGCGCGACCGGATCGTGATCGCCGAGTCGGCGATCGCCACCCGTGCCCAGGGAGCCGCTGCCGAGCTCGCCGGCGCGAAGGCGATGCTCGTCGGCTCGACGCTCATGCGCGCCTCCGACCCGGGCGCGAAGCTCGAGGAGCTGATCGCCCGGCCGCTCGTCAAGGTCTGCGGCCTGACCCGCCAGGAGGACGTCGACGTCGCAGTCGATGCCGGCGCCGACCTCGTCGGCTTCATCCTCGCCCGGGAGAGCTCGCGGCGCGTCGAGCAGCTCCTCGACGCGCCGGAGACGGTGCTCACCGTCGCGGTCTTCGTCGGCGAGGAGCACGAGAGCGGCGCCGACCTGGTGCAGCTCTATGCACGCGAGGAAGGGCACCGGGCGCGCGACGGCGTCCTGCGACGCGGGGGCGAGAACGTCGGTACCGTCGTCGACTTGCCCTGGGAAACCGGCGACCCGACCCACCTCGAGCGCGCGCGGGCGACTCCCGGCCGCGTCATGCTCGCCGGGGGGCTCGGCCCCGGCAATGTCGCCGCCGCGATCGCCGCGGTCTCCCCGTGGGCGGTCGACTCGGCCCGGTCGACCGAGAGCGCGCCGGGGATCAAGGATCACGACGCCGTCCGCGCCTGGCTGGGAGCGGTGCCATGACACGCACGTTCGGCGCCTACGGTGGGCGGTATGTTCCGGCCGCGAAGCGGCCTGTCCGCGGCAGCGGACCAGTGGAGGGGGCTCGGGGGAACCGGGAGGTTCCCCCGCAGACGCCATGACACGCACGTTCGGCGCCTACGGTGGGCGGTATGTTCCGGAGACCCTGATCCCGGCCCTCGACGAGCTGACCGCCGGCTGGGAAGCGGCACGCGCGGACGAGGGCTTCCGCGCCGAGGTCCACGACCTGCTCGCGAACTACGCGGGACGCCCGACCCCGCTCACGCTCGCCCCCCGCTTCGCCCCCGGCAGGCGGCTCTACCTGAAGCGCGAGGATCTGCTCCACACCGGCGCCCACAAGCTGAACAACGCCCTCGGGCAGGCGGTGCTCGCACGCCGCCTCGGCAAGCAGCGGATCGTGGCCGAGACGGGCGCCGGCCAGCACGGTGTCGCGACGGCGACCGTGTGCGCGCGCTTCGGCCTCGAGTGCGTCGTCTACATGGGCTCCGAGGACATGCGCCGGCAGGCCCCGAACGTCGAGCGGATGCGCCTGCTCGGGGCCGAGGTCAGGCCGGTCGAGCTCGGCACGAAGACGCTGAAGGAGGCGACGAGCGAGGCGATCCGCGACTGGATCACCAATGTCGAGACGACGCATTACCTGATCGGCTCCTGCGTCGGCCCGGCACCGTATCCCGAGATCGTCCGCGAGCTCCAGCGCGTGATCGGCGACGAGGCGCGCGAGCAGGTGCTCGCCGCCGAGGGCCGCCTCCCGGACGCGGTCGTCGCGTGCGTCGGCGGCGGCTCGAATGCGATCGGGACCTTCTACGGCTTCCTCGGCGACCCGGGCGTCCGCCTGGTCGGGGTCGAGGCGGCCGGAGCCGCGAGCCTCGGCCGGGGGCGCACCGCCATCCTGCACGGCGCGCGCTCCTCGGTGCTCGCCGACGAGGACGGGCAGATCGCCGATGCGCACTCGATCTCGGCCGGGCTCGACTACCCGGGCGTCGGGCCCGAGCACGCCGAGCTGCGCGACTCCGGGCGCGCCGAGTACCTCCCCTGCACCGATCGGGAGGCCCTCGCGGCCTTCCACCGGCTGGCCGAGACGGAGGGGATCATCCCGGCGCTCGAGAGCTCGCACGCCCTGGCGCGCGCGCTCGACCTCGACGCGGGGCTCGTCCTCGTGTGCCTGTCGGGGCGCGGCGACAAGGATCTCGCCGAGGTGCTCGCGAACGGATGACGGCGCTCGTGATCTACCTGGTCTGCGAGCCCGAGACGCCCGAGCTCGCCCGGGCCGCCGTCGAGGGCGGCGCGGACATCGTCGAGCTCGGGATCCCGTTCTCGGACCCCCTGGCGGAGGGAGCGACGATCCGCCTCGCCTCCGAGCGAGCGCTCGCGCGCGGCATGCGCACCGCCCGGTGCCTCGAGTGCATCGCGCAGACGCGGAGCCGTGTCGAGGTGCCGCTCGTGCCGATGACCTACGCGGCGATCCTCGAGGCCTACGGCTACGACCGGTTCGTCGCGGACTCCAGGTCGGCGGGCGCGACCTCGGCGATCGTCGTCGACCTGCCCGTCGAGGAGCACCCCGACGTCCCCCGGATCCAGCTCGTCGCGCCGACCTCCACCGACGAGCGGATCGCCCTCTGCGCCGCGGGCACCGAGGGCTGGCTCTACCTCGTCTCGGTGACCGGGACGACCGGTGCCCGCGACACGGTCTCCCCCGCGCTCGCGAGCCTCGTCGCGCGCGCGCGGGCCGCGACCGGCGTCCCGCTCTACGCCGGCTTCGGCATCTCGACCCCGGCCCAGGCGGCCGAGGTCGCCGGGCTCGCCGACGGCGTCGTCGTCGGCTCCCGAGCCGTCCAGGTCGCCGAGGACGGCCCGGCGGCGCTGCACGCCTACGTCTCGAGCCTGCGGGCCGCAATCGACGCGGTCCAGCACTAGGCTCCGCCGCGATGGACGCCACGGTCAAGGTCGCCTGCATCCAGGCCGAGCCGGTCGTCCTCGATCGCGAGGCGACGATCGACAAGCTCGAGCGCCTGACGGCCGACGCGGCCGGGAACGGCGCGCAGCTGCTCGTCTTCCCGGAGGCGTTCGTTCCCGCCTATCCCTCGTCGATCTGGGCGAAGGCGCTCGCCGGCTGGGCCGAGCCGGGAGCCGCGGAGGCATTCGCGCTGCTCGCCAGGGAGGCGGTCGCGGTGCCCGGCGCGGCCGAGCGGCGGATCGGGGCGGCCGCGGCCGCGCACGGCGTCTGGATCGTGACGGGCGTGACCGAGGTCGATCCCGAGCGGCCCTCGACGCTCTACAACACGCTCCTCTACCACGGGCCCGACGGAATGCTCGCGGGCAAGCACCGCAAGCTCGTGCCGACGAACCACGAGCGGCTCGTCTGGGGGCCGGGCGACGGCGGCGGCCTGCGCGCCCTCCCCACCGCGCTCGGCAGGCTCGGCGGCCTGATCTGCTGGGAGAACTACATGCCGCTCGCGCGGTTCGCGCTCTACGAGTCCGGGGTCGAGATCTACGTCGCCTCGACGGCCGACGACGGCGAGGCCTGGCAGGCGACGCTCGTGCACATCGCCCGCGAGTCGCGTGCGTTCGTCGTCGCGCCCTCCCACTTCCAGCGTGCGGCCGCGTACCCGGCCGACTTCCCGCTGCGCCGCCTGATCGAGGACGCCGGGACGATCGGCCGGGGCGGCTCGGCGATCCTCGCCCCCGGCGGCACCTACCTCGCCGGCCCGCTCTACGACGAGGAGGGGATCCTCTACGCCGACCTCGAACCGGCCCGTCTCTGGGAGGAGCGGCAGCGGTTCGACCCCGCCGGGCACTACCATCGGCCGGACGTGCTCGGCCTCACCGTCACCCCGATCGGGCAATGAGCAGCGCCGTCGTCGTCGGAGCGGGCGTCTTCGGCGCCGCAACCGCCCGTGAGCTCGACCGGCGAGGCTGGGACGTGACCGTCGTCGAGCAGTACGTCCCCGGGAACGTCCGCTCGGGCTCCGGGGGCGACACGAGACTGCTGCGCTTCTCGCACGGCGACTCCGAGTGGTACACGCGCTCGGCCCGGCGCGCCCTCGAGCTCTGGCGCGAGCTCGAGTCGGAGACGGGTCTGCGGCTGTTCGAGCCGGTCGGGATCGCCTGGTTCGACACCGGAGGCGGCGACTTCACGCAGCGGAGCGAGGGCACGCTGCGCGGGCTCGGGATCCCCTGCGAGCGCCTGACGCCGCAGGAGGCCGGCAGGCTCTTCCCGTCGCTCGGCGGGGACGACCTCCGCTCGGTGCTGCTCGAGCCGGGCGCGGGCGTGCTCCACGCCAGGCTCGCCACGCGCACGCTGGCGGCCGGGCTGAGGATCGAGGCGGCCAGGGCGACTCCGGCCGAGCCGCCCGGCGCAGACGTCGTCGTCTGGGCCTGCGGCTCGTGGCTCGTGAAGCTCTTCCCGGAGCTCGTCGAGCAGCGCATCTCGCGCCGGGACGTCTTCTTCTTCGGCGTCGACGGCAGCTGGGCCGGAACACCGGGCTTCTGCGACTACGACGGGCCGTACTACGGCCACGGCGAGCTCGGCGGGCTCGGGATGAAGATCGCGCCCGACACGGCGGGCGCCGAGGTCGACGCCGACGAGGTCGAGCGGCTTCCCGACCCGGCGCAGGAGGCGCTCGCACGCGAGTACGTCGCCCGGCGCTTCCCGGCGCTCGCGGATGCCCGGATCGTCGGCTCCCGCGTCTGCCAGTACGACCTGACCACCGACACGCACTTCCTCGTCGCCCGCCATCCCGAGCGGCCGTCCTGGTGGCTCGTCGGCGGCGGCTCGGGGCACGGTTTCAAGCACGGGCCGGCGCTCGCCGAGTACATCGCCGACTGCGTCGAGGGTCGCCGCGAGCCGGAGTCGTTCCACGGCCTCGGCCCGCGCTCGGGTCACGCCGGCCTCCGCACCGCCGAGGCCCTCACCGAGTAGCCGCGCTCAGGCGCGGACGACGAGCCCGAGCTCGAACAGCCCGCGGACGACCCGGACGGCGCTCGAGGCCGCCGACTCCCGGTCGGCGCCCTGCCGGTCGGCCAGCTCGCCCGCCGCCTCGGCGAGGGTGCGCCGCCCGTCGAGCCCCGCAAGCAGCTCGGCGATCACGGGGTCGATCCCCGCGGCGAAGGCAAGCCCCTCGTCGAGCTCGACGGTGGACGCCGCGACCGTCCACGCGCCCCCGCTCAGCACGACTCGCTGCTCGACCCGGCTTCGCCCGGCGAGGACGAACCGCTCGGCCAGGAGCGCCCGTTCGTCGCCGAGGCCGGTAAGGAAGTCCTGGGCGGCGAACAGGCGCAGGATGTGCTCGCCGGCAGGCCTCGGCCCGCCCGGCGGCAGCTCGTGCTCCCGCACCCAGTTGGCGGCGCCCGACCGGCGGCGGAGGACGACGGCGCCGTAGGCGATCCCTTCGATCCCGAGCCGCTCGTAGTACTCGAGCCAGCGCCCGAGCGCCGCGTCGAAGCCCTCGGGGTCGGACGGAAACCGCTCCCGCGTCCAGCTCGCCGCCTGGGTCAGCGGGCTCTGGGTGCCGTCGTGGAGCAGCAACGCGTCGCAGCCGCTTCCCTCCACCCACTCGCGCAGCGGCGCAGACCAGGCCGCGCCGGGGTTGTCGACCCAGCTGACCAGGAGCTGGGCGAACCCGCCCTCCTCGAGGAACCCCGGCGCCCGGCGGACGACCTCCCGCGAGACGGTGTCGCCGGGGAGGCCGCCGTCGCGGAACAGGTAGGTCGATTCCGGCGAGATCACGTAGGGCGGGTTGCAGGCGACGAGGCCGAAGCGGCTGCCCTCGACCGGCTCGAAGAAGCTCCCCGGCCGGAGCTCGACGTTCGCGACGCCGTTCAGCTGGGCGTTGAACGCTGCGAACCCGAGCGCCCGCGGGTTGACGTCGGTCGCGAGCACCCGCTCGCTGTGCCGTGCGGCGAGGATCGCCTGGATGCCGCAGCCCGTTCCCACGTCGAGCGCCGTCTCGACGGGCTTGCGGACGGTCAGGTGCGCGAGCGTGACCGAGGGGCCGTGCACCCCTGCGACGTGGTCGGCCTGCTCGGGCCCTCCACTCGCGGGCGGCCGGTCCGAGGCGATCAGCAGGTCGTCGTGCGGGACGAGGCGGACCCGGGAGCGCACCGCGTCGCCGCCGAGCTCGATCAGCCCGAGGCGCACGAGGCGCTCGAGCGGGATCGGCGCGAAGGCCTCGACGACCGCACCACGCGTGACCGGCACGTCGAGCACGAAGAGGGCGACGACTGCGCCGAGCGGCCCGATCCCGTCGAGCCGCCGCCGGTGCAGCGGGGTGTCCGCGGAGCGGATCACGCCGTGCCCCTCGACGCCGAGCGCCCTCGAGACCGCATCGCCGATGTAGCCGGCCGCCCGGAGGGTCTCGCCGAGCTCCTCGACCGCGCCGGGCTCGTCGATGGCGGGCGGGCCGCCCGGCCCGTGTGCGGGGAAGCTCACGCCGTGCGCGACTCTACTCCCGCCGCGGGCACCGCATCCGCGGGCGGGTGCCCGTGGATGCGAGGCGACCCTCCACCCGCGCGCTCGCCGGGCAGGGGTCTCGGCGGCGCCTGCCGAACACCGGGGCATGGCTCCAGCCGAAGCGATCGCCCTGGCGCAGCCGGCGGGCCCCGGGGGCTCCGCGAGCTCCGAGCCGCGCCGGCCGGCCACGGTCGCCGTGCTGGTCGCGATCGGACTCTACGTCGCGCTCCCGGGCAGGATCATCTCCGCCTCCCACGGCAGCACCATCGTGCGCCTGGTCGTGCCGGCGCTCGAGCTCGCGCTGCTGATCCCGCTCGCCGTCGCCGCCCCGCGCCGGCACGTCTCCGAGTCGGGTCGCCGGCGGGTGGCCGCGATCGCCCTGACGGCGACCGTCACCGCGGCCGGCGCGGTCGCGCTCGGGCTGCTGGTCCACTTCCTGCTCGCCGGCGGGCACGCCGTCGACGGAGGCCGGCTGCTGCTCGCGGGCGCCCAGCTCTGGTGGACGAACGTGATCATCTTCGCGCTCTGGTTCTGGGAGCTCGACGGCGGCGGCCCCCCTGCGCGGCTGAGGAGCCCGGCAGGCAGACGGGACTTCGCCTTCGTCCAGCCGGGCGGCTCCGGGGTCGAGCTGCCCGCCCGGCCCCCGCGCTTCGCCGACTACCTGTCGCTCTCGTTCGCGAACGCAAGCGTCTTCAGCCCGGCCGAGACGTTTCCCACGACCGGTGTCGCGAAGTGGTTGATGCGGGCTCAGTCGACCGCCTCGCTGCTCTTGCTGCTGCTCGTCGCGGCGCGGGCCGTGAGCATCCTCGGCTGACGCCGGGCGACGCAGCCCCCGGCAGAACGAGAGGTCGTTCGGCCGTGCTTCTAAGATTCGCCGGGTGGCCGACGGGTCCGATCGACTCGACGGCGTGCCCGCCCCGACTCACCGCCTGACGGGCGCGGGCCGCCGGCTACGGGCCAGGGGGTTCGACTCGGCTCTGCCGATCGTCGGCATCTGGGTGGCCGCCTCGCTCGTGCTCTCCCAGATCACCGGCCGCGTGACCGACTGGTACGTGATGACCGACGAGCTCGTCTACGAGCGGCTGGCGATCAGCATCGCGAAGACGGGATCGCCCCTCCCCTCCGTCCACGGCGTGCTCGTCCGCAGCCTCGACCAGCTCTACCCCTGGCTGATCTCGCCCTTGTTCGCCCACGGCAGCGTCCTCGCCGACCTCCATCGAGCGCACCTGCTCGGCGCCTGGCTGATGAGCTCCGCCTGCATCCCCGCCTTCCTGCTCGCCCGGCGGGTGACCGGGAAGCGCTGGCCGGCCTACTTCGTCGGCCTGCTCTCGATCTGCGTCCCGTGGATGCTGTACGCCTCCTTCCTGCTGACCGAGGCCGTCGCCTACCCGGCGTTCGTGTGGGCGATGCTCGCGATCCAGGCCGCCACCTCGTCCCCGTCGCGCCGGAACGACCTACTCGCGCTGCTAGCGCTCGGGCTGGCATTCCTCGCCCGGACCGAGCTCGCCGTGCTCGCGGTGGTGCTGCCGCTGACGGTCGCCGCGTATCACCTGGCGCTGACGACGGGCTCCTCGCGGGCCCGCCGCGTCCCGGCGGCGGTCCGCGCGGCGGTCCGCGCCCACCCGGTCCTCGCGGTCGTCTACGCGGTGCTCGCGCTCGCCGTCGCCGTCTTCGCGGCGGCCGGCGGGAAGCTCGCCGACCTGACCGTCTACGGCCAGGAGATCCACGCGAGCCTGATCCCGCCGGGCACCGCCGGCGCGTTCCTCGGCCATCTCTCGCAGCTCGCCTTCGGGGTCGCCATCCTGCCCTTCGTCGTCGGCATGGCGTGGCTCCTGGCGAACGCCGTCCGGCGGGCCGAGACCGCCGAGCGGCAGGCGTTCGCGAGCCTCGGCGCGATCGTCGTCCCGGTCCTGACGCTCGAGGTCGCCAAGTACGACCTCGGCCTGGGGCCCGTCATCTACGACCGGTACCTCTTCTATCTCGTCCCGATCGTCCTGCTCGGGTTCCTCTGCGCGCTGCTCGACCCGCGGGCTCCCCGCTGGTCCTTGCTCCTGCCCGCGGCCCTCGTCTGTGCCGGCTTCGCCGTCCACTTCCAGAGCGCGGGCACGTGGACGGACGTCGGCGGGCGGGTCGACGCGGACAGCCCGGTGTCGATCTTCTACAAGCCCATCGTCGGCGCCGCCCACTCGATCGGCGCCGCGCAGGCGACGCTCGTCGCCGCCACCATCCTCCTGACGGGCGCCTTCGCCCTGGTCTGTGCCCTGGCGCGCGGCCGCGCCCGGGTGACGGTCGTGTTCGCCCTGCTCGTCGCGCTGCTGCTCCCCCTCGAGACCGGCTGGGTGTTCTGGCGGCTGTTCCGGGTGGACGACTACGCCTTCCGTCCGCTCACGGGGACCCAGACCCAGGTTCCGCCGCTCGACTGGCTCGACCGGGAGGTCGGCCAGAACGCGAAGGTGACGATCATCCCCTACCAGGTGAGCACGGCATTCCTCGTCAGCCTCAACTACTGGCGGGACATCGAGTTCTGGAACAAGTCCGTGGAGCGAGACGCGGAGTTCCCCTCGACCGACGCGTACGCGTTCACCGGGATCTGGTTCCCGAAGACGCAGCTCTCCGTCGACCCCGCGACCGGCGCCGTGACCCCGACGTTGAGCCCGTACGTCGTCCAGGCCGTCGACGAGTCGCGGTTTCGCATCGCCGGCCCGGTCAGGATGCAGACGCCACAGGCGCTCCTGATCGCGGCGACGAGACCGTGGCACGTGACCTGGCTGTCCGTCGGGGCCTACGACGACGGCTGGATGAAGCCGGGCGTGCCGGTCCGCCTGCGCATCTACTCGACCCCGGGTCAGCGCCGGGCGGAGACCCGCTTCCTCAACCTGCAGTTCTGGGCGCCCGCGGACGTCTCCGGCCGGCGGTTCCGGGTCGTCTCGAACCTCGTCCGCTACCACGGGACGGTCACCGCCCCGGTCACGACGTTCGTCAACGGGCTCCGGGTCTGCGTCCCCGCCCGCGGCTACACCGACGTGACGATCAGCGCGCAGGGGCGCTCGCTCATCCCCGGCGACCTGAGCAGCCTCCCCGCGTCGGTCGAGCCGAGACTGGGCAGCGTCCACATCGCCGACACCTCGATCTCCGACGACGTCGGCGCCCTCTGCGATCCGGGCAAAGGCTGACGCCTGCCTGCGATCGCCGCGCGGGAGACTGGCTAGACTCGGCGGGCGATGCGGATCGGCATGCTCACGGGAGGCGGGGACTGCCCGGGCCTGAACGCGGTCATCCGGGCAGCGTGCCGGCGGCTCTGGGAGGACGGGCACGAGACGGTCGGAGTCCTCAACGGCTGGCGCGGGATGATCGACGGCAACCTGAAGCCGCTCGGCTTCGACGAGATCTCGGGGATCCTCCCCAGGGGCGGCACGATCATCGGCACCTCGCGGACGAACCCGCACAGGCTGGAGGGCGGCGTCGAGGGCGTCAAGCGCACCTTCGAGCAGATCGACGCGCTGATCGCGATCGGCGGCGAGGACACGCTGGGCGTCGCGGCGAGGCTCTTCGCCGAGGAGGGCCTGCCGGTCGTCGGCGTCCCGAAGACGATCGACAACGACCTGAACGGAACCGACTACACCTTCGGGTTCGACACCGCCGTGTACGTCGCCACCGAGGCGATCGACCGCGTGCACTCGACCGCCGAGTCGCACAACCGGATCATTGTCGTCGAGACGATGGGCCGCCACGCCGGCTGGATCGCGCTGATGAGCGGGATCGCGGGCGGCGCCGACTTCATCCTGATCCCCGAGCAGCCGGCCGTCTACGACGACGTCGCCGCCGCCGTCGAGCGGCGTCGCGCGCGCGGGAAGAGCTTCTCCGTGATCGTCGCGAGCGAGGGGTGCGAGCTCCCGGGCGTCAGCGACGAGGGCGAGGTCGACGACTTCGGCCACGTCCGGGTCGAGAACCGCGACATCGGCGACACCGTGGCCAGGGAGATCGAAGGCCGCACCGGGATGCAGGCGCGGGCGACCGTCCTCGGCTACATCCAGCGCGGCGGCACCCCGACCCCGCGCGACCGGGTGCTCGGGCTCCGCTTCGGGCTCGAGGCCGCCGATCTCGTCCAGCAGGGGCGGTGGGGCCAGATGGCCGCGCTCCACGGCGACGACGTCGTCTCCGTCCCGCTGACCGAGGCGACCGCCGAGCTCAAGCTCGTGCCGGATGCCTGGTACGAGGTCGCGAAGACCTTCTTCGGCTAGACAGGCTCAGGGGCAGAAGGCGCGGCGCACGCGGGCCCGGAGCCGGGCGAGCGCCGAGGGGCCGCCGGGGCGCTCCTTCAGCATCCGCTCCCGGGCGAGCGACCGGTTCGCCCAGGCCCGCTCGCGCATCACGCGGGTCGGCGTGCGCGGCTTCCAGTAGGCCGGCGCGGGTCGCCTAGCCACAGGAGCGCTCGGACGGCGCGGCGCAGTCCTTGCCGGACAGCGGCAGCCGCGAGAGCAGCTCGGCGAGCGACTCGAGCTCGGCGGCCGAGAAACGGCTCGTGAAGAGCTCCTCGACGCCCGCGAGGTGCGTCGGGGCCGCCTCGCGGAGCTTCCGGCGGCCGGCGTCGGTCAGCTTGGCGTAGGAGACGCGGGCGTCCGCCGCGCAGGCGGCCTTCTCGACGAGCCCCGTGCGCTCGAGCCCGTCGAGCAGCCTGGTGATTCCCGATGCGGTCAGGACGACGCTCGTCGCGAGATCGACGCGACGCATCATCCCGCCGTCGGCGCCGTCGAGTCGCAGGAGCACCTCGTAGTCGCTCAGCGTCAGCTCGTGCACGGTCAGCAGGTCGGCGTTCAGCTGGCGGGTGATCGCGGAGTGGGCCCGCAGGAACGCGACCCACGAGTCGAGGCTGTTCCGCGTGGCGGCGGTGGTGCTCATCTCTCGTTCAGTGTAACCGGGAGGGCCGTCGTGACAAGCACCCGGTTGTGCGAAGTGATGCTTATTTGACGTATCAGCAACACTCATGCTAGAAGTTAACCAAGCCGGTGGACAACGTGATGGAATCCCGCACGGCCGCTCCGCGCTCGCCGTCCGCGGCGGCTCTCCGCCGGCGCGGCGAGCACGCAGGCTCCGCGCTCTCGCTCGGGTTCGTCACCACCTACGTGTCGCTGATCGTGGCGCTCCCGATCGCTGCGCTCCTCTGGTCGTCGGCCCACCGGGGCGCCGCCGGCTTCTGGGAGGTCGTCTCGAGCCCGGAGGCCGTCGCGGCCCTGGAGCTGACGCTGGCCGTCGCCGCACTCGCGGCGCTGACGAACGCCGTCCTCGGGACGGTCACGGCCTGGGTGCTCGTTCGCGACGAGTTCCGCGGCAAGTCGGTCGTGAACGCGATCATCGACCTCCCGTTCGCCCTCCCGACGATCGTCGCCGGGCTCGTCCTGCTCACGTTCTACGGGCCTCGTTCCCCGGTCGGCCTCCACGCCGCCTACACCCGCTGGGCGATCTACCTCGCGCTCCTGTTCGTCACGCTCCCGTTCGTCGTCCGGACGGTTCAGCCGGTGCTGCTCGAGCTCGACGTCGAGATGGAGGAGGCCGCGCGATCGCTCGGCGCGAGCCGGCTGACGGCGTTCCGGCGGATCGTGCTGCCGAACATCCTCCCCGGGATCCTGTCGGGCCTGACGATGGCGTTCGCCCGGGCCGTCGGCGAGATCGGGGCGATCGTGCTCATCTCGGGCAACCTCCCCTACCGGACCGAGGTCGCATCGGTCTTCATCTTCGACCACATCCAGAGCGGCGACCCGAGCGGGGCCGCCGCACTGGCGGTGGTCCTGCTGACGATCTCCTTCGCCGTCCTGCTCGGGGTCGGGGGGATCCGGCGGTACGCGACGAGGCACGAGCGTGGGTAGGGTCGGGCTCCGCGCGGTCATGCTCGGCTACCTGGCGCTGATCCTCGTCGCGCCGCTCTGCCTCGTCTGCTACCGGACGTTCTCCCGCGACGCCGCGGGCGCCTGGCAGGCGCTGAAGGATCCGGAGACCTTGCACGCGTTCGAGGTGACGCTGACGGCGGCGGCGATCGCCGTCCCGCTGAACACGATCTTCGGGGTCGTCTGCGGGCTCGTGATCGTCCGCCGGCGGTTCCCCGGCAAGGGAATCCTGAATGCCTTCGTCGACCTGCCGCTCGCCCTCTCGCCGGTCGTCGTCGGGTTCGCGCTGTTCCTCCTCTACGGGCGGACCGGCTGGTTCGGCCCGACGTTGCAGCGGCACGGCATCCAGGTGCTCTTCTCGCTGCCTGCGATCGTGCTCGCGACGATCTTCGTCTCGGTGCCGTTCGTCGCCCGCGAGGTGATTCCGACCCTGCGCGAGCTCGGCGACGAGCAGGAGCAGGCGGCGCACACGCTCGGGGCGACCGGGTGGCAGACCTTCCGGCGGGTCACGCTCCCGTCGATCCGCTGGGCCGTCGTCTACGGGATCGTGCTCACGACTGCCCGCTGCCTGGGCGAGTACGGCGCCGTGGCCATCGTCTCGGGGGCGATCCAGGGGAAGACCGAGACCGCGACCCTGCGGGTGCAGGAGGAGTACGAGAACCTCAACGTGGCGGGCGCGTACGCCGTCTCCCTCGTGCTCGCGCTGATCGCGATCGGCGTGCTCGTGATCATGACCGCCGCCCGACCGAAGGAGGCTCGCACCTGATGTCGATCTCCGTCCGCAACGTGTCGAAGCGATTCGGCGACTTCGCCGCCCTCGACGACGTCACCGTCGAGGTGGCCCCCGGCTCGCTCACCGCCCTGCTCGGGCCGAGCGGCAGCGGCAAGTCGACGCTCCTGCGCGTGATCGCCGGGCTCGAGAAGCCGGACCGGGGCTCGGTGTTCATCGAGGGAGCGAACGTGACGGCGCGGGCACCCCAGGACCGGGGCGTCGGCTTCGTCTTCCAGCACTACGCCGCCTTCAAGCACATGACGGTGGCCGACAACATCGCGTTCGGGCTGAAGATCCGCAAGCGGCCGAAGGACGAGATCCGCGAGCGGGTCGGGCAGCTGCTCGAGCTGGTGCAGCTCGAGGGTCTCGCGAGGCGCTACCCGGCACAGCTCTCCGGCGGTCAGCGGCAGCGGATGGGCCTGGCACGCGCCCTCGCGGTCGATCCGTCCGTGCTGCTCCTCGACGAGCCGTTCGGAGCGCTCGACGCGCGTGTCCGCACCGAGCTCCGCGACTGGCTGCGGCGGCTGCACGACGAGACGAGCACGACGACGGTGATCGTCACGCACGACCAGGAGGAGGCGATGGAGGTCGCGGACGAGGTGGTCGTCATGCAGAGCGGCCGGGTCGAGCAGGTGGCGGCGCCGCTCGATCTGTACGAGCACCCGGCCAACGAGTTCGTGATGTCGTTCGTCGGGAAGGTGAATCGGCTCGACGACACGTTCGTCCGCCCCCACGACCTGGAGCTGACGCTCGACCCGAACGGCAGCACCCGCGAGGGGATGGTCGAGCGGGTGATCCACCTCGGCTTCGAGGTACGCGCCGAGCTCGTGCGGGACGACGGCGAGCGCCTCTCGGTCCAGCTCACCCGCGACGAGGCCGAGCGCCTCGAGCTCGAACGCGGCCAGATCGTCTTCGTGAAGCCGATTCGCCAGACCACGTTCGCCTGACCTTCGGGCCCGAAACGGTCAGTGCGGGAGCCAGGCCTCCGGGTCGGCGACGAGCTCCACCACGGGGGGCGGAAGCTCGCCGGCGGCCAGGCCGGCGAGGGTGACGGACTCGAGCACCCGCCGCAGGCTCGCGCGGACGGCGACCCAGACTTCTCGGAGCGGCACCGCGGCGCCCTCGTACTCGACCTCCTCCGAGCGGCGGCCGCGCACGTTCGCGAGCGGGCCCTCGACCGCCCGGATCACCTGCGCCAGGTTGATCTCGTCCGCGGGGCGGGCGAGCCAGTAGCCGCCCTCGGTGCCGCGCTGGCTGCGCACCAGGCCCGCCGTTCCGGAGGTCGGACATGATGTTCTCGAGGAACTTGACGGGGATCCCCTGCGCCTGGGAGATCCGGTCTGCCTTGAGCGGGCCGCCGCCGCCCGCGGCGAGCTCGACCATCGCGCGGATCGCGTAGTCCGCTTTCGCCGAGACGCGCACCGCCCCATTCTGCCCGGACGGCTTCCTAGCGGTCGAAGGCGTCGACCAGGATCCTGAGCTCGCACACCTCGCGGAACCCGAGCCGCTGCAGGATCGGCCGCGACTGCCGCCCGCCCTGGGTGACGGCGAGCGGCGTCCCCCGGCGCACGGCGTCCCGCCAGCGCGCGTGGACGAGCGCGCGGTAGGCGCCCCGGCCGCGGGCCTGCGGCAGCGTGGCCCCGCCGAAGAGCGAGACGCCGTAGGCGGAGAACGAGCCGGTGGCGCGCCCGACCGGCTCGCCGTCGAGGAAGGCCAGGTAGGTCGCCGACGGCCCGTCCGGCTCGAACGCCCGCGGAATCACGGGGCCGCCGAAGACGGCGCTCGCGAGCTCGGCGGCGATCAGCTCGTCGGCGGCGCTCTCGGCCCGCCGGACCTCGACCGCCGGCGGCGGCGCCCCGCGGGGCTCCGAGTCGAGCGCCATCCCGACGGCCAGCGGGTCGCCGGCGTCGACCAGGCCGAGCGCGAGCAGCCGCTCGACGAGGTCGGGCGGGGTCGCCGAGGAGCCCACCTCCCAGCTGCAGGCCGTCCGGCCACGCGCGCGCAGGTGCCCGTGGATCTCGGCCCGCACCTCGGCGAGCTCGTCCGCGGCGAACCGGAAGCGCTGGGCGACGTTCCAGCCGGGCTCGTCGGCCCGCCCGAGCCAGAGCACGTAGCGCGGCGTCGCGATCCGCTCGTCGCCGGGAGCCAGCGGCGTGTAGGTGTTCGCGTTCTCCGCCAGCTCGAGGGCGGGGTCGAAGCTCATGGCCCCGCCGGGTAGAGCTGCGAGCGCCAGGCGCTGCGGTACACGTTCTGCGAGGTGCTCGACCCGCGTGACGTAGGCGCGCGTCTCCGGGAACTGGATCCCCTCCCCCGCCGCGCGCCAGCGGTCGACGTTCCCCTGCCCCGCGTTGTAGGCGGCGAGCACCAGCCGCGACGTCGCCGTACTTGGCGAACAGGTCGTGGAGGTACCAGGTGCCGTAGCGGATGTTGATCGCCGGGTCGGTGAGGTCGCTGAGGCGGAACGCGGTGCCGCCCGTCCGCAGCGCGATCCCCTCGGCGGTCGAGGGCGTGAGCTGCATCAGCCCGATCGCACCCGACGACGAGCGAGCGTCGGGGCGGAACTTCGACTCCTGGTAGATCACCGCCGCGAGCAGCGCCGGATCGATCCCCTCGGCGCGAGCGCGCTCACGGACGATCGCGCTGTAGTGGAGCGGGTAGCGCAGCCGCTCGTACCAGGCGGGGCTCGTCTCGACCACGTACACCGCCGCACCGGCTGCGAGCACGAGCAGCAGGACGACCACGGTACGGACCCGCATCATCGCGCCAGATCGTCCATCACGGACGCGACGAACGCCTCGAGCTCCGCGAGCGAGCCGGTGTTGGCGTAGGCGTAGTCGGCCCGCGCGACCTTCTCCTCGTCGGGGAGCAGCCGCTGCTCGCGCTCGTCGACCGCCACGTCCGAGCGCGCGCGGCGCACCGCGGCGGGCGCGGTGATCACGACGACCTTGTCGAACCGCGTCTCGGCCGCCGGACTCGTACAGCAGCGGCACCTCGGTGACGCAGACCCGGGGCGGGTTGGCGAGGCCGGCCAGCTGCTCCCGCCAGGCCAGGTACTCGGCGGAGACGAGCGGATGCAGGAGCCGCTCCAGCCAGCTCGAGCGCCTCGGCGTCGTCGAAGACGACCGACGCGATCGCGCCCCGGTCGAGCCGTCCGTCGGGCCCGACGATGCCGTTGCCGAAACGCTCCACCACGAGCTGCCGCACCTCGTCGCGCCGCAGCAGCTCGTGGACGATCTCGTCGCTCGAGACGGTCGCCGCGCCCTGCCGGGCAAACGCGCTCAGCGCCTCGCTCTTACCTGCCCCGATGCCGCCGGTGATCGCGACGGCAACCGGCCGGCTCACTCCTCGGCGGACGCCTCGGGCGGGGCGACGCTCTCCGCCTCGGGCTCGGCCTCGAGCTCCGCCTCGGGCTCGGCCTCGACGACGACCTCGGCCTCCGCGACCGCCGGCAGCTCGTCCTCGTCGGCCGGGACAGCCTCCGCCTCGACCTCGACCTCGGGCTCGACCTCGGCCTCCGCGACGTCGGCCTCTGCGACCCCGGCCTCCGCGACCGGCTCGACGTACGGCTCGGGGAGCTCGTCCTCGCCCCCGCGATCGGAGAGATCGAGGTTCGGGTGCAGGTGGACGGACTCGCCGCCGTCGGCCCGGGGCTGGACGGGGTCGGTCTCCTCGACGCGCTTGAGCGACAGCGAGAGGCGCCGCCGCTCGCCGTCGATCTCGATGATCTTGACGTTCACCGCCTGGCCCTGCGAGACGACCTCGCGCGGGTTCTCGACGTGGTGCTGGGCGAGCTCGGAGATGTGGACGAGCCCCTCGACTCCGGGCAGGATCTCGACGAAGGCGCCGAAGGTGACGACCTTCGTGACGCGCCCCTCGACGACGTCGCCCTCGCCGTAGCTCTCGAGCACCTGCTGCCACGGGTCGTTCTGGGTCTGCTTGAGGCCGAGCGAGATGCGCTGGCGGTCGCGGTCGATGTCGAGCACCTTGACCTGCACCGTCTGGCCGATCTCGAGGATCTCCGACGGGTGGTTGACGTGCGACCACGAGAGCTCGGAGATGTGGATCAGGCCGTCCATGCCGTCGAGGTCGACGAAGGCGCCGAAGTCGACGATGTTCGAGATCTGCCCCTCGACGACGGCGCCCGGCTGGAGGCGGTCGAGGATCTGCTGCCGCTGCTCCTTGCGCTCCTCCTCGAGCACGGCGCGGCGCGAGAGGACGACGTTGTTCCGCGAGCGGTTCAGCTCGATCACCTTGCAGCGGAGCTCCTGGCCGAGGAACTCGTCGAGATCCTGGACGCGGCGGATGTCGACGAGCGACGCCGGCAGGAAGCCGCGCACGCCGAGGTCGAGGATCAGCCCGCCCTTGACGACCTCGATCACGCGGCCGTCGACGGGCTCGCCCGACTCGGCGGCGCGCTCGATGTTCTTCCAGGCGAGCTCGAAGCGGGCGCGCTTCTTCGAGAGGATCAGCCGGCCCTCGGCGTCCTCCTTCGTGAGCACCAGCGCGTCGATCTCGTCGCCGACCGACACCTCGTCGGCGGGGTTCACCGAGCGGCGGATCGAGAGCTCCGCGACCGGGATCACGCCCTCCGACTTGTAGCCGATGTCGACGAGGACCTCGTCCTTGTCGACGCGCACGACGGTGCCGTGCACGACCTCGCCCTCGTTGATCTCGGGGAAGGTCGACTCGTAGTCGGGGATCAGCTCGCCGTCGGGGCCCTCGACCCAGACGCCCGGTTCCTGCTGCATGAGATCGCTCGTCGCCAAAACGGCCGGAAGTATAGCCGGGAAGGGTGCCCAGCCCGGAGCCGCTGCCTCGACGCGCGGGGAAGGCAGCTCAGCTCTTGGCTTCCGCCCAGTTCTCGCCGACCCCGACGTCGACCGCGAGCGGCGGGTCGAGCTCGTAGGCGCCGCACATCTCGGCGCGGACGAGCTCGCGGAGGTCGCGCACCTCGGCGTCCGGCACCTCGAGCAGCAGCTCGTCGTGCACCTGGAGGACGAGCCGGGCGGCACGGCCCTCGTCGCGCAGACGGCGGTGGATGCGGATCATCGCCACCTTGATGATGTCGGCGTTCGAGCCCTGCATCGGGAAGTTGACCGCGATCCGCTCGCCGAACTGCCGGGTCATGCGGTTCGAGGCCCGCAGCTCGGGCACCGGCGCGCCGGCGGCCGAGCAGCGTCGTGACGTAGCCGTCGCGCGTGGCCTGCTCGATCGTCCGGGCGAGGAAGTCCTGCACGTAGGGGAAGCGCGCCCGGTACGCGTCGATGTAGGCCTGCGCCTGCTCGCGCGGGATCTCGAGGTTCTCGGAGAGCCCGAACGAGGTGAGCCCGTAGACGATCCCGAAGTTGATCATCTTCGCGATCGAGCGGTCCGCCGGTCGTGAGCGTCGCGGGGTCCTTCCCGAGCACCTCGGCGGCGGTGGCGCGTGTGGATGTCCTCGCCGCGGGCGAAGGCCTCCCGCAGCTTCGGCTCGCCCGAGAGGTGCGCGAGGATCCGCAGCTCGATCTGCGAGTAGTCGGCCGAGAGCAGCTTCGCGCCGTCCTCGGCGACGAACGCCGAGCGGATCTCCCGGCCGAGGTCGGTGCGGATCGGGATCGACTGGAGGTTCGGGCTCGTGGTCGAGAGGCGGCCGGTCGAGGCGACGGTCTGGTTGATCGTCGTGTGCAGGCGGCCCGTCGACTCGTCGATCAGCGCCGGGAGCGGGCCGAGGTAGGTGTTGAGCAGCTTCGAGAGCTCGCGCCACTCCTCGATCACCGGCACGATCGCGTGGTCGGCGCGGATCGAGCGCAGCACCTTCGCGTCGGTCGAGTAGCCGGTCTTCCCCTTCCGGCCGGCGGTGAGGCCGAGCTGCTCGAAGAGGACGCGCGCAACCTGCTGGGTCGAGCCGAGCATGAACTCCTCGCCGGCGAGCTCGTACGCCGTCGCCTCGAGCTCGGCGACCCGCTCGGCGAGCCGGGCGGTGATCTCGCCCATCCGGTAGGTGTCGATCTTGACCCCGGCCCGCTCCATGTCGGCGAGCACCCGGGTCAGCGGAAGCTCGATCTCGCGGTAGAGCGGGGTCAGACCCCGCTCCTCGAGCCGCGCGAGCATCGCGTCGATGAGCCGCCGGGGCATCTCGGCCGCGAGCACGAGCGCGGCGGTGTCCTCGTCGGTCGGGGGCGCGGGCACGACCTCGATCCCGTACTCGGCGGCGAGGTCGGGCAGCTCGTACGCGGCCCGGCCCGGCTCGATCAGGTAGGCGGCGAGCAGCGTGTCGTCGGCCGCCTCGACACGGTTCGACTTCGCGTCGTGCACCACGAGCTCGCCCTCGGCGCGGGCGGGACGCGAGCCGACGACGACGCCGGCGCCGTTCGCGACGGCGGCACGGTCGCCGCAGGCGGCGAAGCCGACTCGGCCCGAGAGCACGAGCTCGCCCTCGCGCCACGGCACCTCGACGCCCGTCACGTCGGCCGGCGCGGCGGGAAGCGCCTCGTCCAGGGTGTCGAGGCGCGCGAGCAGCCCGCGGAACTCGAACTGCCGGAAGATCTCCTTCAGCTGCGAGCGGTCGGGCGGCGCGAGCACGAGCGCGGCCGGGTCGGAGCTCGATCTCGAGGTCGCGCCGCATCGTCGCGAGCTCCTTCGAGACGCGGGCCTGCTCGGCGTGCTCGGAGATGTTCCTCGCCCGCGCCGGCGAAAGCTCGCCCGCATGCTCGATCACGGCCTCGAGCGAGCCGTACTGGCCGATCAGCTGCCCGGCGGTCTTGTCGCCGATGCCCGGGACGCCCGGGATGTTGTCGGACGTGTCGCCCTTCAGCCCGATGAAGTCGGGCACCTGGTCGGGCCGGACCCCGTAGCGGGCCTCGACCCGCTCGGGCGTGTACACCTGCACGTCGGCGACGCCGCGCGGCGTCATCATCAGGCAGACGTTCTCGGAGCAGAGCTGGAACGCGTCGCGGTCGGTCGAGACGACGCAGGTGCGCAGGCCGGCCGCGTCGGCGCGGGTCGCGAGCGTGGCGATCACGTCGTCGGCCTCCCAGCCCTCGAACTCGAGGTTGCGGTACCCGAACGCCTCGACGATCGGGCGGAAGTGCGGGAACTGCTCGCGCAGGAGGTCGGGCATCGGCCGCCGGCCCTCCTTGTAGACGACGTCGGCGGCCTCGGCGACGGCGGCCCGGTGCACCGGCCGCGAGTCCCACGCGACGGCGACGCCCTTGGGCCGGTAGTCGGCGAGCAGCTTGAAGAGCATGTTCGTGAACCCGAGCAGCGCGTTCGTCGGCATCCCCTCGGAGGTCGCGAGCTCCTCGGGGAGCGCGAAGAAGGCCCGGTAGGCGAGGTTGTTGCCGTCGACGAGGAAGATGTCGGAGTCGCGCGCGGGCGCGTCGTCGAGCTCCAGCTCTTCGCCTGTCAGGGTCTTCGGCAAGACTGCGCCGATGCTACCCCGCCCCGGCCCGGCCCCGTGACCCGCGTCCCGCTGCTCTCGGGAACGCGGATCGCCGTCGTCGACGTTCCCGAGGGCGGCGTCGTCCTGCGCCCGCCGCCTCCCAGGGACGTGCTCGGCAGCGTCGCCTCGGCGACGCTCGAGGCGCTGCGCTTCCCGCTCTCGGGCCCGCCGCTCCGCGAGCTCGCAACCCCGGGCGGCACCGCGACGGTCGTGATCGAGCTGCCGAACCTGCCGATCCCGTCGGCGACGCCGGATCCGCGGCAGGAGGCGATCGCGGCGACCGTCGACGAGCTCGAGCGCCTGGGCGTGGCGCGCGTCACGATCCTCGTCGCGAGCGGTCTCTTCCGCCGGCCGTCGCCGCGCGAGATCGGGCTGCTCGTCCCGCCCGACTTCCGCCGCCGGTTCCGCGGCCGGCTGATCGTGCACGACGCGGAGGACGAGCGGCTCGTCGAGCTCGGGACCGCCGGGGGGATGGCTCTGACGGTCTCCCCCGCCCTCGTCGAGACCGATCTGATCGTGACCGTCACCGCGGCCGAGACCGTCCTGCACGGCGGGCCCTCCGCGCTCCTGCGGGCCTGCTCGCGGGACGCGCTCCGCGCCTCGGGAGCGACCTCGCTGCTCGAGGCGTCGTCCTCGAACGGCTGGCGGCTCGCCGTCGAGCTGGAGCGGCTGCTCGCGGCCCGGGCTCCCGTCTACGGCGTGTCGCTCGTGCTCAACCTGCCGCACGTCTTCGGCGGCTACCCGTACGAGGAGCAGATCCTCGAGCGGATCGCCCGCTCGAAGCTCCGCCGCAGCCTGGCGCTGCTCCCGGCAGCGAGCCGCGCCACGCTGATCGAGCGGCTGCCCCGCGAGCTGACCGCGGCGGCGGTCCTCGGCGGGACTCCCTCCGCCGCTCACACCGAGGCGTTGCTCCGGGCGATCGAGCTCAAGGGGGCCCGGCTGGACGAGCCGCTCGATGCGATCGTGATCGGGATCCCCCCGACGACGCCGTTCGTCCCGCGCGAGCGCCCGAACCCGGTCTCGGCGGCCTACTTCGGGCTCGGGCTCGCGTTGCGGCTCTACCGGAACTCCTTCCCGGTGCGGCCGGGCGGCACCGCGATCCTGCTCCACGACCTGCAGCGGCGCTTCCCGGCACCCACGCAGAGCCCGTACCGGGCCCTGTTCGCCGACCCGCGCACCGCCCGCGACCCGGACGCCCTCCGCGAGGCGGAGCAGGCGGCGCTCGCGGACACCCGGGCGATCGCCGAGTATCGTGCCGGCCGCTCGCTCCACCCGCTGGAGCCGTTCCTGAGCTGGAGCGCCTGCGATCCGGCGCTCAGCCGCCTCGGGTCGGTTCTCGTCGCGGGCTGCCGGGATGCCCACTCCGCCCGGCAGCTCGGCCTCGTCCCGGTGCACGGGATCGGCGCCGCGCTCGGCATGGCGCTCGGTGCCGGCGCCGAGCGGATCGGGCTCCTGCTCTCGCCGCCCTACTTCCCGCTGCTCGTCGAGCCCGAGCTGCGGTAGGTCACGATGTGGACCCGCTCCACGGTGACCATCCCCTCGCCGACCATGTCGTCGAGCAGCGGCAGGATCGCCTCGATCCGCTCGGCCGTGTCGACGATCTCGATCACGACGGGCAGATCCTCGGAGAGTCTCAGGATCCGGGAGGTGTGCAGATGCGAGTCGGCGCCGAAGCCCTCGATCCCGCGGACGACGGTGGCCCCGGCGAGGCCATCGCGGCGAGCCCGCTCGACGATCGCCTGGTAGAGGGGCTTGCCGTGCCAGGTGTCGGACTCGCCGATGAAGATCCGAAGCAGCTTCCCCTCGCCCTCGAGCCTCGTCATAGCGCCCGTCCGAGCACGATCCCGAGATAGACGGCGAGCAGGCCGGCGACGCAGCTGCCGAGGATGTTCGCCGTCGCGAGGCCGAGCGCTCGGTCCTCGGCGAGGCGGTACGTCTCGTACGTGAGCGTCGAGAACGTCGTGTAGGCACCGAGGAACCCGATCGTGATCCCGCTCCGGAGCCACGGAGCCAGGCCCCAGCGCTCGGTCGCGAGGGTGAAGACGAGGCCGAGCGCGAACGCGCCGCTGACGTTGACCACGAACGTCCCCCACGGGAATGCCCCGCTCGTCCTGCGGCTGACGAACCCCTCGAGCCCGTACCTGGTCAGCGCCCCGAGCGCGCCGGCGACAGCGATCACGATGACCGTACGCACGAGGCGATGTTAGGGACAGCCCCGGCCGGTACCGGGTCGCGGGCGCGGGAGCGGCCCCGTCCAGGGCGCCCCGCTACGATCCCGCCGAGCGCCGAAGTGGCGGAACTGGCAGACGCGCCGGACTCAAAATCCGGTTCCCTTCGGGGAGTGTGGGTTCGATTCCCACCTTCGGCACGTAGGAACGATCCAATGCGCTCACTGCGGTGGTCCGAGGTCACGAGCCGACCGTGCCGGCGATCCACGCCGCGAGTCCGGGGCCTCGCCGGCTCACGGCGATCCCCGCTGGGCTCTCATGACTTCCCGGGCGCGTGCCAGCTGGTCGCTGCGGACGACGATCTCCCGTGTACCGCCGACGGCCATCCCGTCCATCGCTCCCGATCCGGAGTCGGTGATCCGCTGCATGCACTGGATCCCGGCAGCCCGGAGAATCGAGCAGACGAGCTCCGCCTCCGGCTCGGTGCCGACGACTTCCATGACGGTCAGCTCGTCCACGACCCGACCTTACCGCGCGTCGCCGGTCCGGGGCGATGAACGGGGGGTCGCGAATCGAGCCGGACGACCGATCCCGTTCGGCTCGGGGAGCGTCGGCTCGGACGGTCGATGCGGCTGATAGAACTGTGCTCCGTGCGCGCCTGGTGTGTCGTTCTGGCGGTGGGACTTTCGCTCGGCGCCGCGTCCTCGGGATCTGCGGGCACACGCGCCCCGGCACGCGCGGGAGCCGCCGGCCGAACGGGGTCGTGCGTGGTCTCCCAGATCGGCTTCGCCGCCGGAAACGCCCGCATCGGCGCGACCGCGTCGTGCCGGGTCAACGGCCACGCCGTCCCGGCGCGGACGACCTGGCGCGTCGAGTACGCCGACCTCTCGGGGGCGCCGTGCGCGCATCTGGGGCCCACGGCCGGCTCCGGAACCTCGTTCGGGCTCCCCACCGCGAGCGTCTGGAGCGGGCCCGTCCTGCCCGGGATCGTCGAGGCGACCTTCACGGCGCGTGCGAGGGCCGGCGGTCATGCCCTCTCGGCGACGACCACCTGGCGGCACGTCGACCCGGCGGCCCACGTGCTCTGCTCGGCCCCCCCGGCGCTCACGGCGTCCCCGGGCCCCAGGCCGCCGCAATGCAGGTTCGCGACGCCGCCCACGCTCCACGGCCTCGCCATCCGTGACGGCGCCGTCAAGTGCGTCGGGGGGCTCGGGCAGTGCAGCTGGAGCTACCAGGGCCCCGCCACCGCGGCGTCGTTTCTCGTCTACAGCTACTTCATCGACTGCACCGGCCGCGGCAAGCCGGCTGCCCACGGCGCGCCCACGACCACCGAGTACCTCTCCCGGCTCGAGTTCGCTCTCCAGTACCGGGCCGACGCGGACGAGGCGACCTGCGAGCTCGACCCCGGAGCGACCGGAGGGTCGTTCGCCCTCCCGGCCGACTGGGGGCCGGGGGTCGTCCAGGTCACGGCCGCGGTCGACAACGTCGACCTGCCGTCCCCCTACGCAGGCACCCGGAGATGGAGCTCGGGCTCGCTCCGCGCCGGCGGAGCGGCGGATGCGTGCGCCGAGGCGGATCCGGGCTTCGTCGCGTTTCCCGAGGCCGCGGCGCTCGCCGGCAGCGATCTGACGCTCGGCTTCACGGGGAGCGTCGCGCCGGCACTCGACGTGCTGGGGAACTCCCCCAACACGAGCTGCGGCACCGAGGATGCCTTCACCGCCCAGAACGGCAGCGTGCAGGCGGGCGGGCTCGCCGGCGGCTGGCAGCTCGTCAGCCCGTCGAGCCTGGTGGTCGACTGGACCGGCGGCGGCGTCGCGAGCCTCGCGGCCTCCCTGCTCGCGAACGCGCCCTCGGGGACGCCCGAGCTCGTCCAGCTCTCGTCGCCGAGCTCCTGCCCGGTCGCCCAGGCGGCGGCGGCTCAGAGCCCGATCGGCCAGGCGTACGCGGTGACCGGAACCATCGGCCCTCCCCGGGCTCGAACGAGCCGAACGCGCCGACCGGCTACGTCTGCGGCTTCGTCACCGTCCCGCCGGAGCCGAAGACCGGGGTGCAGTCACCGCTGGCGGTGCGCCTCCTGATCACCCGGGCGATCGGAGAGCGTGAGTTGAGCATCGCCTCGTACGGGATGCTCTCGACCGGCCTCGCCGGCTACTGCAGCAGCACCGGCTGACCCGGCGCGATCCGGTCAGCCCTTTTTCTTCTTCTGCTTCTTCTTCTCGTCCTCTTCCTTCCTGTGATGGCCGTTCTGCTCGATCGCCTTCGCGAGCGCGATCCGCTCGGCCTTCCTCGCCTGCTTCAGGAGCTTCTTCTTGTGGGCGCCCATGTCAGGCTGATCCTAGACGGCAGCGGCCGCCGCCGCCGGAAAAGATCGCTTCGTGCAGGGCTTCTCGGAACCTAGGATCTGATCAGGCGCTCCCGCGCCGCCCGCGCGAGTCGCTCCCCGAAGGCCGTTTCGCCGTGCATCAGGCGGTCGACGAGCACCCGTGTAGCCGAGCCGCCGCATCAGCTCCGGGTCGAGAGCGAGCGGGGAGCCGTCGTCGCGCACCCCGGCCCGACCCTACTGGGCGCGGCTCGCCGGCGAACCGGATCAGGCGACGCGGCGGAGCAAGGTCATCGCCCACGCCTCGACCTCGAGCGACGAGCCCGAGGCGACCGGGTCGGCGGCGGCCGACGGGTCGGCCGTCGACAGCTCGAGAAGCCAGGAGCGCCCAAAACGCGGCGGCGGCAGCCTGAACGCGACCGTCTCGGGGCCCGCGTTCACGAGCAGCACGAACGAGTCGCCTGCCCGCTCGCCGTCTCGTGCCCCGTCTCCGTTCAGGAAGACGCCGAGCGCCCGGCCGCCGTCGTGCCAGTCGGCCACGGTCAGCTTCCGCCCGTCCGGCCGGAACCACCACGCCTCCGGCAGGCCCGAGCCGTTCTCGCCGTCGGCCAGGAACCGCGTCCGGCAGAACGCCGGCTGGCCGGCGCGCAGGCGGATCAGCCGCTGCACGAAGCCGAGCAGAGCCCGGCGCGGCTCGTCGAGCTCCCAGTCGAGCCACGACGTCTCGTTGTCCTGGCACCAGGCGTTGTTGTTCCCGCCCTGCGTGCGGCCGAGCTCGTCCCCGCCGAGCAGCATCGGGACGCCCTGCGAGAGGAAGAGCGTCGCCAGGAGGTTCCGCTGCTGGCGCCGGCGCCGGGCGGCGAGCCCCGGATCGGTGCTCGGGCCCTCGACGCCGAGGTTCCAGGAGCGGTTGTCGTCGGCCCCGTCCTCGTTCCCCTCCCCGTTGGCCTCGTTGTGCTTTCGCTCGTACGTGACGAGATCGGCCAGCGTGAAGCCGTCGTGGGCGGTGACGAAGTTGATCGACGCGGTCGGCCCGCGCCCGCCCGCCGCGTACAGGTCGCTGGAGCCGGTGAAGCGCGAGGCGAAGCCGGCAAGGCTCCCCCGCCCGCGCCAGAAGTCGCGCATCGCGTCGCGATACGGGCCGTTCCACTCCCGCCAGGCGGCGGGGAAGTTGCCGACCTGCTGCCCGCCCGGGCCGAGGTCCCACGGCTCGGCGATCAGCTTCAGCCGCGAGAGCAGCGGATCCTGGTGGATCACGTCGAAGAACGCCGCGCCGCGATCGAAGTCGTGCGGCGCGCGGCCGAGCGCCGGCGCGAGGTCGAAGCGGAACCCGTCGACGTGGCACTCGGCCGCCCAGTAGCGCAGCGAGTCCATGATCAGGCGGAGGACGTCCGGGTGCGTCGGGTCGAGCGAGTTGCCGGTGCCCGTGACGTCGAGGTAGCGGGAGGGGTCCCACGGGTCGAGCTGGTAGTACGAGGCGTTGTCGATCCCCCGGAACGAGAGCGCGGGGCCGAGGGGGCCTCCCTCCGCCGTGTGGTTGTAGACGACGTCGAGGATGACCTCGAGCCCGGAGCGATGGAGCGCCTTGACCATTCCCTTGAACTCCCGCACCTGCTCGCTGTGGCGCCCGGTCGCCGCGTAGAGGGCGTGCGGGGCGAGGAAGCCGATCGACGAGTAGCCCCAGTAGTTCGTCAGGCCCCGCTCGTGCAGGAAGCCCTCGTCGGCGATGTGGTGGACGGGGAGCAGCTCGACGGCGGTCACCCCCAGCTCGAGCAGGTGCGCGATCGCCTCCTCGGAGGCGAGCCCGGCGTAGGTGCCGCGCAGGTCTGCGCGCACCGAGGGGTTGCGCATGGTGAAGCCCTTGACGTGGGCCTCGTAGATCACGGTCTCGGCCCACGGCCGCTCGGGGCGGCGGTCGCCCTCCCAGTCGAACGAGGGATCGACCACCACGCACTTCGGGATCGCGGCGGCGTCGTCCTCGCCGTCCGGGGTCAGACCCTCGCCGCCGGGCGCGTAGGGCAGCGTGCGGGCCGCGTCGTAGCGAACCGGCCCCTCGATCGCCTTCGCGTACGGGTCGATCAGGAGCTTCGCCGCGTTGAAGCGATGGCCGTGCCCCGGGGCATAGGGGCCGTGGACGCGATAGCCGTAGCGCTGTCCCGGCCCGACGCCCGGCAGGAAGCCGTGCCAGGCGGCCCCGGTCCGCCCGCTCAGCTCGTGGCGTACCTCGCCGCCGTCGGGCCCGAACAGGCAGAGCTCCACGCGCTCTGCGTGCTCGGAGAAGAGCGAGAAGTTCGTTCCCTCGCCGTCCCAGGTGGCGCCGAGCGGGTGAGCCCGCCCCGGCCGGACGGTCAGCTCCCGCCCTCCGTCTCGCGGAGCGTCCTGATCGGTTCGCCGAGCACCGACGCCGGAGTCTACGGATCGGCCGGGACGAGCCACACGACCCCGAGCGGCGGCAGCGTCAGCTCGGCCGACCACGGCTCGTCGTTCCAGGGCCGATCCTCCGCCTCGATCGGCTCGGGGTTGCCGATGTTCGCGCCGCCGTAAACCGCCGAGTCCGTGTTGATCAGCTCCCGCCAGGCGCAGTCGCGCGGCAGCCCGACGCGGTAGCCGTGCCGGACGACGGGCGAGAAGTTCGCGACGCAGGCGAGCGGGCTCCCGTCCCTGGCGAAGCGGACATAGGCGAGCACGTTCGCCGCGCCGTCGTTCGCCTCGAGCCAGCGGAAGCCGGCCGGGTCGAAGTCGAGCTCCCAGAGCGCCGGCTGCTCGCGGTAGGCCCGGTTCAGGTCGCGCACGAGCGCCTGCACCCCCGCGTGCGCGGGCCGGTCGAGCAGGTGCCAGTCGAGGCTCCGCTCGTGGCTCCACTCCTGCTCCTGGGCCAGCTCGCCGCCCATGAAGAGGAGCTTCTTGCCCGGGTGGGCCCACATGTGCCCGTAGAGCGCGCGCAGGTTCGCGAGCTGCTGCCAGCGGTCGCCGGGGAGCTTCTCGAGCAGCGAGCCCTTCCCGTGCACCACCTCGTCGTGTGAGAGCGGCAGGATGAAGTTCTCCGTGAAGGCGTAGAGCAGCCCGAAGGTGAGCTGGCTGTGGTGGAAGACGCGGTGGATCGGCTCGCGGGCGAGGTAGTCGAGCGTGTCGTGCATCCAGCCGAGGTTCCACTTGAACCCGAAGCCGAGCCCGCCGAGGTCGACGGGGCGCGAGACGCCCGGCCAGGCGGTCGACTCCTCGGCCGCGAGGATCACCCCGGGCTCGCGGCCGTGGGCGACCGTGTTCAGCTCGCGCAGGAACCCGATCGCGTCGTACTCCTCGTTGCCGCCGTCGGCGTTCGGGACCCACTCGCCGGGCGCGCGCGAGTAGTCGCGGTAGATCATCGAGGCGACGGCGTCGACGCGGAGGCCGTCCGCGTGATAGCTGCGCAGCCAGAAGAGGGCGTTCGCGAGCAGGAAGTTCCTCACCTCCGGCCGGCCGTAGTTGAAGACGAGCGTCCCCCAGTCCGGGTGCGCTCCGCGGCGCGGGTCCTCGTGCTCGTAGAGCGCGGTGCCGTCGAACCGGGCGAGCGCGAAGTCGTCGCGCGGGAAGTGGGCCGGCACCCAGTCGAGGATCACGCCGATCCCGGCGGCATGCAACCGGTCGACGAAGGCCCGGAACTCGTCCGGGGTGCCGAAGCGCGAGGTCGGCGCGTAGTAGCCGCTCACCTGGTAGCCCCACGAGCCCTCGAACGGATGCTCCATCACCGGCATCAGCTCGACGTGGGTGAACCCGAGCTCGCTCACGTAGGCCGACAGCTCGTCGGCGAGCTCGAGGTAGGAGAGGCTGCGATTCCCCTCGAGCGGATTGCGGCGCCAGGAGCCGAGGTGGACCTCGTAGATCGAGAGCGGGCCGTCGAACGGGCTCGGGAGGCGGTGCTCCTCGAGCCACTCCCGGTCGGCCCAGCGGTGAGCGGGCCGCTCGACGACGGACGCGGTCGCCGGCGGGCGCTCGGCCGCGAAGGCGACCGGGTCGGCCTTGAGCAGCAGCTTCCCGCTGCGGCTGCGGAGCTCGTACTTGTAGCGGCTCCCCTGCTCGACGCCGGGGACGAAGATCTCCCAGACCCCCGCCGCGCCGAGCGACCGCATCGGGTGGATTCGCCCGTCCCAGCCGTTGAAGTCGCCGACGACGCTCACCGAGCGCGCGTTCGGCGCCCAGACGGCGAACGACGTGCCGGTGACCCCGTCGAGCTCGCGGACGTGCGCCCCGAGCCGTTCGTACAGCTCCTCGTGGCGGCCTTCCGAGAGGAGGTGGAGGTCGAGCTCGCCGAGGCTCGGCGGGAACGCGTACGGATCGTCGAGCGTGAAGGCGGCGCCGCCGGGGTAGCGCACCTCGAGCCGGTAGCGCAGGGGGAGCTTCCGCCTCGGGAGGAGGCCCTCGAACAGGCCGGCCGGCGAGACCCGGGCGAGCTCGACGGGGTTCCCGCGGGCCGGGAGAACGGTGACGGCCTCCGCGTCGGGCCGGTAGGCGCGGACGACGACCCCGCTCCCGGCGGGGTGCGCGCCGAGCACGTGATGGGGGTCCGGATGCTCGAGGGCGACGACGCGCTCGAGCTCGCTCGCCGGCACCGCCCCGGCCCCGCGCCGTGCTCTCACGCTTCCACCCGGAGCACGTGGGCCTGGCGGACGCCGGGCTCGAGGCGGACGAAGTTCGGGCCGGGCCGCCACTCGTAGCGGGCGCCGTCGAGCACGTCCGCGACCGCGAACCCGGCCGGCAGCCCGAGAGCGTCCGGCACGACGACCGCGCCCTCCTGCGCCCCCGACGGGTCGAGGTTGACGACCGCGATCACCGTGTTCGCCCCCTCCTGCTTGGCGACCGCGAGCAGCTGCTCGTTCCGGCTTTCGAGCAGCGTTGCGTTCGCGAGCCGCTGCAGCGCCGGGTTCGCGCGCCGGGCGGCATTCAGGCGGCCGGCGAGCGGGAGCAGCGGGCCGTCCAGCCGGCGCTCCTTCAGCTCGTACTTCTCCGAGTCGAGGTACTCCTCGCTGCCCTCGGCCGCGGCCGCGCGCTCGCAGCTCTCGAAGCCCGAGTAGATGCCGTAGCTCGGCGAGAGGACGGCCGCGAGCACGAGCCGCGCCTCGAAGGCGGGCCGGCCTCCCTGCTGGAGGTACGCGTTCAGGATGTCCGGCGTGTTGGCGAAGAAGTTCGGCCGGAAGGTCTCGGGCAGGTCGCCCCCGGTCAGGTCGCGGAGGTACTGCTCGAGCTCGGCCTTCGTGTTGCGCCACGTGAAGTAGGTGTAGGACTGGCTGAACCCGGCCTTCGCCAGCGTGGCCATCATCGCCGGCCGGGTGAACGCCTCGGCCAGGAAGATCGTCTCGGGGTGGGCGGCCTGGACCTCCGCGATCAGCCACTCCCAGAACGCGACGGGCTTCGTGTGCGGGTTGTCGACGCGGAAGGCCTTGACGCCGTGCCCGACCCAGAAGAGGACGACGTCGCGCAGCGCCGTCCAGAGCGCCTCCCAGTCGTCGGAGTCGAAGTTCAGGTTGTAGATGTCCTGGTAGCGCTTGGGCGGGTTCTCGGCGTACTTGATCGTCCCGTCGGGGCGATGGTGGAACCACTCCGGATGCTCGACGAGCCAGGGGTGGTCCGGCGAGCACTGGACGGCGAAGTCGAGCGCGATCTCGAGCCCGAGCTCGGCCGCGCGCTCGCCGAGCCGGTCGAAGTCGGCCAGCGTGCCGAGGTCGGGGTGGACGGCCGTGTGGCCGCCGCCGTCTGCGCCGATCGCCCAGGGGCTGCCGGGGTCGCCCGGACCGGCGACCGGCGCATTGTTCCGCCCCTTGCGCTGGGCGTGCCCGATCGGGTGGATCGGCGGCAGGTAGACGACGTCGAAGCCGAGCTCGGCGAGCGCCGGCAAGGCCTCCGCGACCCCCCGGAAGCCCCCGAACGAGCGCGGGAAGAGCTCGTACCAGGCCCCGAAGCGGGCCCGCTCACGGTCGACGATCAGCTCGAGCGGGTGCGGAAGCTTCCGCTCGTCGTGACGCGGCAGGCGGGGGTCGAGCGCCGGGTCGAGGGCCTCGGCGAGCGTGAGGGCGGGGATGCCGAGCAGCGCCGCTCCCTCGGACAGCTCGGCGGCCAGGTCGGTCTGGCCCGCCTCGGCCTTCCGCGCGATCTCCCAGCGCCACGAGGCGAAGCGGTCGACCCACGCGACGATCGTGTACCGCCAGCGGCCGAGCCGGTCGACCGTGAGCGAGGCCTGCCAGCGATCGTTGCCGAGCTCCTCGAAGGGCGTCTCGGCCCAGGCGCGATCGCCGGGGCCGCGCGTGCGCAGCACGGCGCGCAGGACGTCGTGGCCGTCGGCGAAGATCGTCGCCTCGACTCGCACCTCGTCGCCGACCGTCCGCTTGGCCGGAAAGCGGCCGCAGTCGATCTCGGGCGCGACGTCCTGGATCTCGATCCGTGGAGGCCGGGAGCTCCGCTTCGGCATGCCCTCATCTTCACCGCTGCGGTCGGATCCTGCTGGAATGAACGCATCGCGACCTGGCCCCGCTCGAGCGGAATGCTGCTCCACGTGACCTCGCTGCCGGGTGGGCGCCTGGGCCCGGATGCGTTCGCGTTCGTCGACTGGCTCGCCGCGGCCGGGCAGTCCTGGTGGCAGATCCTGCCGCTCGGGCCGCCCGACGCCTTCGGCTCGCCCTACGCCTCTCCCTCGGCGTTCGCGACCTGGAACGGGCTGCCGGCCGAGCCGGACGCGCCCGTCTCCGCCGCCGAGGTCGACTCCTTCGCGGAGCGCCATCCGTTCTGGAGCAGGGACTGGGAGCGCTTCGCGGGGCCGGGGGCGCTGGCGGACGAGGTGCGCTTCGAGCGGGAGTGGATCGCGCTGCGCGCCTACGCGGCCGCGCGGGGCGTGCGGCTGATCGGCGATCTCCCGATCTACGTCGCCCCCGGCGGCACCGACCACCGCCTCCACCCGGAGCTCTTCCGCAGCGGCCTCGTCGCGGGGGCCCCGCCCGACGGCCTGAGCGCGGCCGGCCAGCTCTGGGGGAACCCGCTCTACGACTGGCCGGCGCTGCAGCGGCGCGGCTACCGCTGGTGGGTCGAGCGGCTACGGCGCGCCTTCGAGCTCGTCGACCTCGTCCGCCTCGACCACTTCCGCGGGTTCGTCTCGTTCTGGGCGGTGCCCGAGGGCGCACGGAGCGCGGCCGGCGGACGCTGGCAGCGCGGCCCCGGCGCGGCCGTCTTCCACGCCGCCGAGCAGGAGCTCGGCGAGCTGCCGCTGATCGTCGAGGACCTCGGCGTGATCACGCCGCCGGTCGCCCGGCTGCGCGACGAGCTCGGGCTGCCGGGGATGGCGGTGCTCCAGTTCGCCTTCGAGGGCGGCCCCGGCAACCCCCACAGGCCGGAGAACTTCTCGGAGCGGCTCGCCGTCTACACCGGCACCCACGACCTGGCCCCGGCCCTCGGCTGGTACCGCGCGCTCGACCCGGAGCGCCGGGCCGCCACCGGCCTCGACCCGGTCGAGCCGCACTGGTCGCTGATCGAGCTCGGCTTCCGCTCGCGCGCCTCACTCGCGATCGTCCAGGCGCAGGACGTGCTCGGCCTCGGCAGCGAGGCCCGGATGAACCGGCCGGGCACGAGCGCGGGCAACTGGCGCTGGCGGCTCGAGCCGGGCGCGCTCACGCCCGAGCTGGCGGTCCGGCTGCGGGCGCTGACCGAGGCCTCTGGACGCCTCCCCGTCAGAGAAGCTCGCGGTAGACGGCGACCACCTGCGCGGCGACAGCGGGCCAGCTGAACTGCTCGACCGCCCGCAGGCGGCCCGCCCGTCCGAGCGCCGCCGCCCGCTCGGGGTCGGCGAGCAGCCCGTTCACGCGCTCGGCGATCGCCCGGGCGAACGCGACCCGGTCGACCGGCTCGCGCGAGCCGTCGCCCCTCGGCTCGAACGGGACGAGCAGGCCGGTGACGCCGTCCTCGACCACCTCGGGGATGCCGCCCGTTCGCGTGGCGACGACGGGCGCCTCGCAGGCCATCGCCTCGAGGTTGACGATCCCGAGCGGCTCGTAGACCGAGGGGCAGACGAACACCGATGCGTGGCTCAGGATCTGGATCAGGTCGGAGCGCGGCACCATCTCGGCGATCCAGAGGACGCCGCCCCGCGAGGCCCTCAGGCTCTCGACGTGAGCCGCGGTCTCGGCCGCGATCTCGGGCGTGTCCGGCGCGCCCGCGAGGAGCACGAGCTGCGCCGTCGGGTCGATCTCCCCGGCCGCGTCGAGCAGGTGCGCGAGCCCCTTCTGGCGCGTGATCCTGCCCACGAAGACGACCGACGGGCGCTCGGGGTCGATCGCGTGGCGCTCGAGCAGGGCCGTGCCGGGGTCGGGCCGGTACTCGTCGGTGTCGATCCCGTTGTGGATCACCGAGACGCGGCTCGGGTCGATCGCCGGGTAGCAGCGCAGCAGGTCGCGGCGCATCTCCGCCGAGACGGCGACGATCGCGGCGGCGCCCTCGAGGCCGGTGCGCTCGGCGAAGCTCGAGACCGCGTAGCCGCCGCCGAGCTGGTCGGCCTTCCACGGCCGCATCGGCTCCAGGCTGTGCACCGTCGCGACGTGCGGGATGCCGTGCACGAGGCTCGAGAGGTGCCCGGCGAGGTTCGCATACCACGTGTGGCTGTGCACGATCTCGGCGTCGCCGGTGCCGCCCGCCATCGCCAGGTCGACCGAGAGGGCCTGCAGCGCGGCTGCGAACGGCTCGCGGCCGGCGAGCTCGTTCCAGGACCGGTAGGAGACGACCGGCGGCTCGGCGGCCGGCCGGTCTGCCCCCCACGCGTGCACCGTCACCTCGGCGAGGCGGGCGAGCTCGCGCGCCAGGTACTCGACGTGGACGCCGGCACCCCCGTAGACCTCGGGCGGGTACTCGCGCGTGAGCAGCGCGACGCGAGGCCGGCGGGCGGCCTCAGGCATCCACCGTCGCGCCCTTGGCGATCACGACGATGCCGCCCGGCGAGACGTGGAAGCGCTCGCGATCGGCCTCGGGATCGACGCCGATGCGCGCCCCGGGCGCGATCTGCACGTTCTTGTCGACGATCGCGTTGCGGACGATCGCGTCGCGGCCGACGTCGACCGCGTGCAGGAGCACCGACCCGTCCACCTGCGCGCGGGAGTGGACCCGCACGCCCGGCGAGAGCACCGAGCGCCGCACGACCCCGCCGGAGACGACGACCCCGTCGCAGACCATCGAGTCGAGCGCCATCCCGGTTCGCCCCGGCTCCTGGTGCACGAACTTCGCGGCGGGCAGGCGCTCGTGCATCTTGAGGATCGGCCACTGCTCGTTGTAGAGGTTGAAGATCGGCTCGGCCGAGATCAGGTCCATGTGCGCCTCGTAATAGGCGTCGATCGTCCCGATGTCGCGCCAGTAGCCGCGCTCGCGCTCGGTCAGCCCCGGGACGCTGCTCTCGGCGAAGTCCCAGACCTCCGCGGCGCCCTCGGACACGAGCCGGGGGATGATGTCTCGCCCGATGTCGTGGCTCGAGCTCTCGTCCTGCGCGTCGGCGGTGACGACGTCGATCAGCACCCTGGCGTCGAACACGTAGTTGCCCATCGAGGCGAGCACCAGGTGGGGGGCTTCGGGCAGCCCCGCGACGTCGGCCCGCTTCTCGTGGAACGCCTCGATCCTGTGCCCGCTCCCGCCGACCTCGATCACGCCGAACTGCTCGGCCTGCTCGATCGGGATGCGGATCCCGGCGACCGTGACGCCGGCCCCGGCCTCGAGGTGCTGGGCGATCATCTCGCGCGGGTCGACCCGGTAGATGTGGTCGGCGCCGAACACGAGGATGTAGTCGGGCCGCTCGTCGTAGATCAGGTTTAGGCTCTGGTAGATCGCGTCGGCGGAGCCCGCGAACCAGCGTGGGCCGCGCCGCATCTGCGCCGGCACCGGGGTGACGTAGTTGCCGAGCAGCGGCGAGAGGCTCCAGCTCGTCGCAAGGTGGCGGTCGAGGCTGTGGCTCTTGTACTGGGTGAGCACGGCGATCCGGCGGAAGTCGCCGTTGACCAGGTTCGAGAGCGCGAAGTCGATCAGCCGGTAGTTGCCGGCCACCGGGACGGCGGGCTTGGCGCGATCGGTGGTCAGCGGCCAGAGCCGCTTCCCCTCGCCGCCGGCGAGCACGAGCGCGTAGCGACGAAGCGAGGCCACGGGCGAAGCCTAACCCGGTGCGGTGGCCGGGGTGGCCCGATCGCCCCGCTCAGCGATGCGGGTAGATCTTCTCGACGTACTCGTCGACCATGCGCGTCGCGGTGAACGCCGCGGCGCAGGTGGCGAGCGCGTGCTTGATCCGCTCGCACCACCGCTGGGGGACGCCGTGCTCGTCGCGGTCGAAGAAGAGCGGGATCACCTCGTGCTCGAGCAGGTCGTAGAACCGCTGCGCGTCACGGGTGTCGACGACGCCCGGGTCGGGGCCCTCGTCGCCAGGGATCGCCCAGCCGTTCTCGCCGTCGTAGGCCTCTGCCCACCAGCCGTCGAGCACGCTCAGCTGGAGCGCGCCGTTGAAGGTCGCCTTCATCCCGCTCGTGCCGCTCGCCTCCAGGGGCCGCCGCGGCAGGTTGACCCAGACGTCGCAGCCCGAGACGAGCTCGGCCGCCACGTCGAGGTCGTAGTCCTCGACGATCACCACCCGGTCGGCGACCGCCGCCTCGGCGCGCTTGAACTCGTATAGCCGTTGCAGGACGTCCTTGCCGCCCTGGTCGTTCGGGTGCGCCTTCCCCGACACGAGCAGCTGCACCGGGGGCGTCCCGGAGAAGATGCGGCGCGCCCGGTCGGTGTCGTGCGTGAGCAGGTACACGCGCTTGTAGGTCGCGAAGCGCCGCGCGAAGCCGAGCGTCAGCCCGTCGACGCTGAGGCCGCTCTCGATTGCCCGCACGTAGTCGATCTGCTCGCCGCGCTGCAGCCGGTCGACCTGGCTGCGCTCGCGCACGTAGCCGACAAGGCGCGCGCGGGCCTCGCACCGGGCTGCCCACAGCTCCTCGTTCGGGATCTCGCGCACCGCCTCCCAGACGGCCGGGTCGGCGGGGCGCTCGAGCCAGGCGCTGCCGAGCCGCCGCGTCAGCAGCCCGCGCATCGGGTCGCCGACGAAGGTCGCGAGGTGCGCGCCGTTCGTGACGTGCGTGATCGGGACATCGGTCGGGGCCGAGCCGGGGAACATCGGCTGCCACATGGCCCGCGCCACCTCTCCGTGCAGGCGGCTGACGCCGTTGCGGCGCCGGCTCATCCTGATCGCGAGCGGCGTCATCCCGGGCTGCTCGTCGGCGTTCCCCGGGTCGACCCGGCAGAGGCCGAGGAACTCCTCGTCGTCGATGCCGAGCCGGTAGGCGAGATCGCCGAACGCGTCGAGGAACTCTGCGCGGGCGTACGTCTCGTTGCCGGCGGGGACGGGTGTGTGCGTCGTGAAGACGGTGCGCTCGCGCACCCACGCGAGCGCCTCCTCGAGCGGTGCGCCGCGCTCGACCCGCCCGGCGGCGAGCTCGAGCGGCGCCAGTGCCGGGTGCCCTTCGTTCAGGTGGACGACGGCCGGCTCGATCCCGAGCAGGTCGAGCACGCGCGCCCCGCCGATCCCGAGCAGCACGTACTGGGCGAGGCGGACGGCGCGGCTGCCCTCGTACAGGCGCCCGGTCGTCCAGCGGGCGACAGCGTCGTTCTCGGGCAACTCGGTGTCGAGCAGGAGCAACGGCACGCGCCCGACGTCGAGGCGCCAGACCTGGAACACGACCGGCCGGCCGGCGACCTGCACGGTGGGCCGGAGCGGTGTGCCGTCGGGAAGCGAGACCCGGGCCATCGGCAGGCTCTTCGGGTCGTTCGCGAGCCACCACTCCTGCTGGCGGCCCGCGAGGTCGAGCCGCTGACGGAAGTACCCGCGGCGGTAGAAGAGCCCGATCCCGACCATCGGCAGCGCCTGGTCGCTCGCCTCCTTGAGGATGTCGCCCGCAAGCACGCCGAGGCCGCCGGAGTAGATCGGCATCGACGCGTGGAAGCCGAATTCGGCGCAGAAGAACGCGACCGGGCCCTCGACGCCGGGACGCGCCCGCGCCGGCCGGCCGAGGTCGGCATCGACCTCGGCGACGAGTGCGTCGATCCGGGCGCGCAGCTCCGGGTTCCGCTCCACGGCCTCCTGCGTCGAGGGCCAGAGGTCGTTCAGGAACCGGACCGGGTTACCGCCGGAGAGCGCCCAGCGGTGCGGGTTGATGTCGCGGAAGACCGCGGGCCCGTCGGCCGCCCAGCTCCAGCGGAAGTTGTAGGCGACCGCCGCCAGCGGCCGCAGGCTCCCGGCGAGCCGCTCCGCCAGGAGCTCGGTGCGGGAGCGCAGATCCGCCTCGCCGGGGATGAACGACGGGTTTCCGGGCACGCCATCGTCTATCAGTTCGCCCGCGTCCGGGCGGCGGGGAACGGTCAGGGCGGGCCGGGCAGCGTCAGGATCTGCTCGGCGGCGAACACGAGCAGGACGGCCCCGACCGAGATCAGCCCGTAGCGGACGCCGCGGAGCGGGAACTGGGTGCTGATGCCGACGAGGAAGAGGACGCTCGCGAGGATCACGGTGACCCGAACGTACTTGTCGCCCGTTTCCGCGGCATGCTCGCCGGCCGCGTAGTAGGCGTCCGCCTTCCGGCTCAGCGCCACCGACGCGCCGGCGCCCGCGGCATGGTACTGGGGCATCGACTGCGGCCCCGGCGGTGCGTTCGGGTTCGTGAACGGGTGCGTGGCGAGCCAGGCTGCGAAGGCGGGCCGCAGCTCGGGCAGGAAGCGCTTCGCGGCCACCCGCTCCAGGTTCTTGCTGCCGGTCTCGTGAGCGCCGAGCCAGGCGTTGAAGGTCAGCGCGTCGCCGACGCGATAGGTCAGCGACTGCTGAAACGCCCGGTTTGCCTCGCTCCGCGTGGCCGAGGCCTTGGCCAGGTCGAGCGACGACTCGGTGCCCCACTTGGCCGCCGAGTACCCGGACCACGCCGCGACCATCGTGACGAGGGAGAGCAGCACGGCCTCGATGATCGAGATCCGGCGGTCGTGGCGGCTGCGGCCGCCGTGCTCGCGCGTGTGCCTGGCGTGCTCGCCGATCTCCTTGCCGACCTCGGTTGCAGACAATCCCTCCGGCAACGCGCACTCCCCTCCTCCTGCGGCAGGGCCGTCAGGAGCCGGCCCGGCGGGGATACTACGCATGCCCGCAGCTCCCGCCGGGCCCGCACCGATCGCGGCCTCAGCCGCCGGCGGGGACCGTGCGCGGCTGCGGCGACCCGGCCCGCGGGGCGGCCGTGAGGGCCTGCCCGACGCCGAGCACGAGGGCCGCGACCGCACAGCCGACGACCAGCGCGGCCCCGGAGTCGCGGCCCGGCCCCGCCCAGGTCAGCACGTTGTTCGCAAGCTCGCGCGCGAGCGGCGAGGAGCCGCCCTCGCCGAGGACGTGGAGGAGCTGGCGCCACACCGTTCCGGGGTAGGGCATCGACGCCGCCCACGTCAGCGTCAGCGCCGTCATCGCGACGATCGACGCCGTCGCGAGCGCGGCCGTGGCGACGCGCCAGCGCGCGAAGGCCGGCCCGAGGCCGACCGCGAGGAACGGCAGCATCGGCGTCAGGAACCGCGGCCCCGGCGAGGAGCCGCCGTAGGGCAGGAAGTAGCCGCAGTTGGCGACCACGAAGACGGCCGCGACCGCCCCGCAGACGATCGCCTCCGCCCGGTAGCGGCGGGCGAGCAGGACGAGCCCGGCGGCGGCGGCGACCAGGACGGGGCAGGCGACGAGCAGACCGCGATCGCCGGCGAACACGAGCCTGACGGCGTGCCAGGTCGGCAGGTTGATGCCGAAGAGGCCCGAGGACTGCCCCGGCACGAATGCCTGGTCGCCGACGTACCGGTAGGAGAGGTGGAAGGGCGAGCCGAACGCCGCCCAGTCGTAGGCCGCGAGCAGGAGCAGCGGCGGGAGCGCGCCGAGCGCGTACCCGGCGAGGGCCCGCCTGCCGGCGAGCGCCGCGTAGCAGGCGAGGATGACTCCGATCGCTGCGGTCTCGTACTCGACCACGACCGCGAAGCCGGCGAGCAGCCCGGCGAGCCGGCCCCGGCCGCGCCCGAGCAGCAGGAAGGCGAAGAACGCGAGGGCGCCGGCCGGCACATGGCCGAAGCTGCTCTCGGAGAGCGCCCCGGTCATCGTCCCGATCGCGAACGTGACGAGCGCCGGCGCGCCGAAGCCGGGCGCAAGCCCTTCCGCGACCCGCCCGACCGCCGCGGCGATCAGCACGAAGAAGACCCCCGTGGTCAGGATGTGGACGCCCCAGACGGGCAGCTCGCCGTTGTTCGACCAGGTGTTCGGAGGCCGGATGCCGATCGCCTCGACGGCGGGGATCGAGAGCGCGGACATCCCCGGCGCCTTGTCCGAGTAGATCCGCCCGTCGAAGCGGGCGAAGTCGACCGACCAGCCGATGCAGGGCGAGATCGTCAGCCGGCCGTGGGCGAGCGCCTGAGACAGGCAGAGGCGCGAGGCGTCGGGGTCGGAGACGTGGTCGACCGGCGAGAGCGCGACGACCGCGACCAGCGCGAGCAGCAGCACCTCGAAGCGCGGCCGCCGCCACGGAAGCTGTCTCGGCGCCGGCAGGCGCCCGCGGAGACCCATCGGCCAACCTTAGTGCAACCGGCAGAAGGCCCTCCCCGTCCCGCGGGCGGGCCCGGCGGTCAGCCCGACTTCGCCGCGGGGCGGTGCTTCCAGCTCGTCAGGTCGAACTTCTTCCCCAGGATCGCGAGGACGGCCTTCGCGATCAGGTCGCCGGCGGCGGGCTGGTAGTGGACGCCGTCGGTGGCCCGCATCAGCACCAGCTTGCCGCCCTCGCGCAGGTAGTCCGTGTACCCGCCCGTCGGGCTCTCGAACAGCTTGTGGGCGTCCACGTACGCCGCCGTCTGCGGATGCTCGGCCGCGACCGAGCGGACGAGCTTGTTCACGATCACGAAGCTGCGGTTCTGCATCGGCCCGCGGATGATCGGCAGCCCGAGCCAGACGACGAAGACGCCGGCGTCCTCCAGCTCGCGCTGGACGCCGTCGAGCCGGCGCCGGTACTCGGCGTCCCAGCTCGGGCTCCCGAGCGGCCCGATCGTCCTGCCCGCGGGCACGCCCGACATGTAGTTGTGCCCGTCGTCGCCGCCGAAGGAGAAGACCGCGACCCGCGGTCGAAGCTGCTCGATCGCGGCCGGGAAGCGCAGGTACCAGTTGTAGACGTCGGGCCGTCCGAGCCCGGTGGCGAGGCGGCTCTCGACCCCGACCACGTCGACGGGCCCGCCCGTGCCGGCCGCGCGCTCGAGCGAGTCGCCCGGGACCTGGGCGAGCGAGTCGCCCGCCACCCAGACGCGCAGCGGATGGGAGGGCGAGAACGCGGGGCGCGGCCGGGGGCGCGGAGCGGACGCCGACGGCCCGGCGCCCCCCGGGGCGGGCACCGTGGTCGTGACCCTCGCCGGGCCGGTGGTCGCCGCCGGGACGGGCGGCCGCCGCGAGGCGGGCCTGCGCCGCGGCGCCGGCGGCGGCAGCGCGACCGTCGTGTCGATCCGGTCGTCGTTGCCCCGCCCCATCGCAGCCTTGAGCTCCTGGCGGGGACGGTCGAGGTACAGCGCGTGGCTCACCCGGACGAGCGGTCGGGTCAGCGCGAGGGCGATGCTCCGTCCGAGCCCGGGGGGCTGGATCTCGGCCGTCTTGCGCAGGCCCTGGGCGTTCAGGAGCGAGGCGAAGACCAGTGCGAGCACCGCGACGACCAGGCCTCGCGCGGCGGTGGAGTACCGGCTCCGGGGGGGCGGCATCGGGTCAGAAACGGTAGTAGATGAACGGGGCGACTCCGGCCGGGCCGAGGGCGTCGATCACCATCAGCCCGCCCGCCAGGCAGGCCGCCTGGGCCACCATCGAGAGCCGGCGGAACCAGTCGAGGAGCGCCTCGACGCCCCGCAGCGGCAGGTACTGCCAGCCGATCCCGAACGCGATCGCGAGCAGGACGGAGGTCGTGACGAGCGGCGAGGGCCCGCCCCAGGCGTCGAAGAGCCGCGCGATGATCTCGCGCGCGCGGGCGAAGGAGTCGGCGCGGAAGAAGATCCAGGCGAAGCAGACGAAGTTGAAGGTCAGAAGGCGGCAGGCGGCGCGCCGCCAGGCCGTGTCCGCGGGAACCGGGAGCCGGCGGCGGGCCCACTCCAGGCGAACCACCCGCTCGGCGACGAGCCCGATCCCGTGGAGCGCCCCCCAGATGACGAACGTCCAGGCGGCGCCGTGCCAGAGCCCGCCGAGGAGCATGGTCAGGAGGAGGTTGCGGTAGGTGACGAGCGTGCCCTTGCGGTTCCCGCCGAGCGGGATGTAGAGGTAGTCGCGCAGCCAGCGGGAGAGGGTCATGTGCCAGCGGCGCCAGAAGTCCTGGAGCGACACGGCCGCGTAGGGCGAGTTGAAGTTCTGCGGGAACTCGAACCCGAGCAGCAGCGCGATCCCGATCGCGATGTTGGTGTAGCCGCAGAAGTCGGCGAAGATCTGGACGGCGTAGGCGTAGACCCCGACCAGCACCTCGAGCGACGAATGGCGGTCGGGCGCCGCGAAGACCTCGTCCACGATGTGCGTGGCCAGGTGGTTCGCGATCACGACCTTGAGGAAGAGCCCGGTCAGGATCAGGTAGAACGCACGGCCCGTGTCGACCCGGGCGGCATTCCGGGGGCGCTCGAGCTGCGGGAGCAGCTCGCTCGCCCTCACGATCGGGCCCGCGACGAGGTGCGGGAAGAACGAGAGGAAGACGGCGAACCGGCCGAACGACGGCGGCTCGAGCTCGCCCCGGTAGGTGTCGATCACGTACGAGAGCGCCATGAACGTGAAGAACGAGATGCCGACCGGCAGCGTCACGGTGACGACCGAGGTCGGCGCCCGCCAGCCGAGCCTCGTCAGCGCGTTCTCGGTCGAGGTGATCAGGAAGCCCGAGTATTTGAAGTAGCCGAGCAGGCAGAGGTTGAAGGCGACGGCCCCCGTCAGCAGCGCCTTCCGGCTCCGCCGGTGCCGGGTGCGGTAGATGGAGACGGCGAAGATGTGGTTCGCGATCGTCGACGCCGCGAGCAGGAAGACGAACCGCCAGTTCCACCAGGCGTAGAAGACGTAGCTCGCGACCAGCATGAACGGCCGCCAGGCGCGCTGGTGCGGCATCAGCAGCCACGAGAGCGCCAGCACGATCACGAAGAACACCGCGAACGTGACGGTCGGGAACAGCACGTTGGCTCTCCGGTGCTACCGGCTGACTCGGAGGACGACGCGCCTGGTGACCCGTCGGCCGGAGGCGTCGGTGACGCCGAAGACCACCCCGAAGGTGCCCGGCGCCGCCCGCGGGATCCCGGTCACGAGCCCGTCACGGGCGAGCCCGAAGCCGTGCGGCAGCCGCGTCACGGCCCGCCACCGGTACGGCGGGCGGCCGCCGCTCGCGTGGAGCCGGCTCGTGTACGGCTTGCCCTCGGTCGCGGCGGGCAGCCGCGCCGAGAGGATCCTGACCGGAGGCGCGGCCGCGACGGTGGTCGCGGCCGACGTGGCGGTCGTCGCGGTCGTGGCCGTCGTGGGTGCCGGCGGCGGCGCGGCGACGCCGAGGTCGACCAGCTCCGAGTGGAGGAACGTCGCGAGCCCGATCGCACCGTCAGGGGTGAGGTGGAGGCCGTCGCCCTGGAACCAATCGTCGTGGCTGCGCGAGTACATGTTCCAGTCGAGCACGGTCAGCTCGGGATGGCTCGCGGTCCAGGAGGCGATGTCCGCGTTCATCGAGATGTACGGGACGCGCGCCTCCCGCAGCGTCAGCCAGAGCACGTGCTGGACGCCGGCCTGGTCGAGGGCGGTGAGCGCGTCGCCGATGTCCTTCTGGTACTGGTCCTCGTAGTCGTTGTAGCCGATCATCACGACGACGGTCTGCCCGATGCTCGAGCCGAGGCTCTGGACGAGCTGGATCAGGGTCGTCGGACGGGTTCCGTCGGGCCCGGGGCAGCTCGCCTCCTCGGTCCGCCGGCACGGCGAGGTCTCGAGATCGAGGTCGATCCCCTGCGCGAGGATGTCGTTCGCGGGGCCCCAGTTGAGCGCGTCGGGAACCGAGTCGCCGATCAGCGTCACGCGCTGGGGGGCATCGCCCCGCGCCGGCAGCGCCGCCGGCAGGAGCGCGGCCGCGAGACCGGCGGCCGCGACGATCGAGACGCCGGCGGCCCGCCAGCGGAGGCGGCAGACGAGGTCGGTCGGCCCGGGCACCGCGTGGATGGTAGTCGCGGCGCCGCCGGCCGGCCGGTCGCCGAGCTCGAACGTGCCGTCGCTCCCGGGCGCGACCGCGTCGATCGTGTCGACGGCTTCGCGTGTCAGACGTCGGGCGGGCTGTGGCCGACGAGCGCGCCGACGTGACCGGCCGGGACGAGCACGGCGTCGAAACCGGCGCGCTCGAGCTCGACGACCTCGTCGCGGGTGGCGACGTCGACGTGCGCGATCGCGAGCTTGCCCGCCGGCACGTCGGGGAGGAGATCGAGCACCGACTCGAGCGGATCCCGCTCGTCGCCGTCGACCGGCGGCGAGAGCAGGAAGATCTCCGGGTCGTGCTCCTCGAGCACCTCCTCGAGCTCGTCCTCGTCCCGGACGTCGATCACGAGCTCGAGCTCGCCGGTGTCCGTCCCGTTGGGGCGGACGGCGACGGCGTCGACGTCGACCGGCACTCCCGGGCCGAGCCAGAGCAGCGGCAGCGTGGTCGAGGCGCGGATCCCGTCGATCGCCCGGTCGACCGCGAGCGCCTTCGCCCCCTGCTCCTGCGCTGCGCGCGCAGATTCGAGGTCGCTCACGCGCACGATGATCGCGATCCCGTCTCCTTCGGAGATCCTCTGACTCAGACGTCGGGAGGCTGTCACCGGCGAGGCCAAGCGTAGTCGTTCGGGCGCGCCTCTGCGTCGGCGACCGCGAAGTCGGCCGGCAGCCGCTCCCGGGCGGGCTTCCGGCGTCGCCCTCCCGGATCGAGGCGGCTACGCCCCGATCGGGTGCCAGATCGTCTTCAGCTCGAGGAAGGCCGAGATCTCGTACAGGCTCTGCGTGTCGGGAGCGCCGTGGATCACGCGCTTGACGTTCTCCGCCGCGGCCTCCTCGAGGCCGGGACCGAGCCCGCCCGCGCCGGTCAGGTCGATCGCGTTCACGTCCATGTGGGAGGCGAGCCACGGCGCCAGCTCGGCCCGGCGCCCGGTGAGCAGGTTGACGGCGCCGCCGGGGAGGTCGCTCGTCGCGAGCGCCTCCGCGAGCTCGACGGCGACGAGCGGCGTCTGCTCCGAGGCGATCGCGACGACCGCGTTGCCGCCGACCAGCGCGGGCGCGATCCGCGAGACCAGGCCGAGCAGCGGCGGCTCCTCGGGAGCGACGACCGCGACCACGCCGGTCGGCTCGGGCACGGTGAAGTTGAAGTACGGGCCGGCGACCGGGTTCGACGAGCCGAGCACCTGCGGCAGCTTGTCGGCGAAGCCCGCGTACCAGACCCAGCGGTCGATCGCCCGCTCGACCTCGTCGCGGCCGGTGGCGAGCTCGGCGAGCTCGGCCGTCCGCGCCTCCAGCATCTCGGCGATCCGGTACAGGACCTGCCCGCGGTTGTACGGCGTCGCCCCTCCCCACTTCGGCTGCGCCGCGCGGGCGGCGGCGACGGCGTCGCGAGCGTCCTTGCGCGAAGCGAGCGCCACGTTCTGCCCCTGCGCCTCGTACGTGCGGCCCGACTCGGAGCGCGGGAAGGCGCCGCCGATGAACAGCTTGTACGTCTTCTTCACCGGCAGGCGCGTCATACGCCCAGGATACGGGGTCGGCACAACCGTCAAGGGGTCTGACCCCTGCCGGTCAGGTCGAGCGCCATCAGCACGTCGTCCACGTAGGCGCCCTCGAGGAGGAACTCCCCTCGCTGGATGCCTTCGACGACGAACCCGGCCGACTCGTAGAGCCGCCGGGCAGCGTCGTTGTGTCCGAGCACGCGGAGGGTGAGGCGCCGCGCGCCGCGCGCCCGGGCCTCGGCCGCCGCCGCGTCGACGAGCGCCCTGCCGACCCCGCGGCGCCTGCAGGGACCGGCGACGGCGAGGCCGTCGACGTGCACCACGTGGTCGCTCGCGGCGAGCTCGGTCGCCCGACCGAGCTTCACGTAGCCGCCGACCTCGCCGTCGACGAGGGCGACGAGCACGTCCTCCGGGCCCGTCCGCTCGTCGAAGAACGACCACCCGGGCCCGGGGGGCGGCGCCGGCGTCGATCAGCGTCGACCAGGTCGCCCGGTCGAGTGCCGCCAGCGCGTCCTCGTCGGAGCGCTCGGCGCGGCGGATCTCGAGAGGGCCTTCGCGGGCGCCGGCCTCAGCCACCGTCGAAGGCCAGGTACGGCTCGAGCCCGTGGCGGCCGCCCTCGCGGCCGAAGCCGGACTCCTTGTAGCCGCCGAACGGGCTCGTCGGATCGAAGCGGTTGAACGTGTTCGCCCAGACGACGCCGGCCCGCAGCCGCTCCGCCATCCAGAGGATGCGCGAGCCCTTCTCGGTCCAGACGCCCGCCGAGAGGCCGTAGGGCGTGTTGTTCGCCTTCTCGATCGCCTCCTCGGGCGTCCGGAACGTCAGCACCGAGAGCACCGGCCCGAAGATCTCCTCCTGGGCGATCCGGTAGCTCTGCGCGACGTTCGTGAAGACGGTCGGCGCGAACCAGTAGCCCTTCTCGGGCAGCCGGCACGGCGGCTGGTAGATCTCGGCGCCCTCGGCCCGGCCGGCGGCGACGAGCTCCTCGATCTTCTCCAGCTGCGCCCGCGAGTTGATCGCGCCGACGTCGGTGTTCTTGTCGAGCGGGTCGCCGACGCGGAGCGTCGCCATCCGCCGCTTCAGCTTCTCGAGCACCGGGCTCGGCGATCGACTCCTGCACGAAGAGCCGCGAGCCGGCGCAGCAGACGTGGCCCTGGTTGAAGTAGATCCCGTTGACGATCCCCTCGACCGCCTGGTCGAGCGCCGCGTCGTCGAAGACGATGTTCGCCGCCTTGCCGCCGAGCTCGAGCGTGAGCTTCTTGCCCGTGCCGGCGAGCCGGCGCTGGATCGCCTTGCCGACCTCGGTCGAGCCGGTGAACGCGATCTTGTCGACCGCGGCGTCGACGAGCGCCGCGCCGGTTCGGCCGTCGCCGGTGACGATGTTGACGACCCCCGGCGGCAGCTCCGCCTGGCGGACGACGTCGCAGAAGAGGAGCGCGGTGAGCGGCGTCGTCTCGGCCGGCTTGAGCACGACCGTGTTCCCGGCGGCGAGCGCGGGCGCGAGCTTCCACGCCAGCATCAGCAGCGGGAAGTTCCACGGGATGATCTGGCCCGCGACGCCGAGCGGCCGCGGCGTGCGGTTCGGGAACGCGTACTCGAGCTTGTCGGCCCAGCCGGCGTAGTAGAAGAAGTGCGCCGCCGCGAGCGGCAGGTCGACGTCGCGCGACTCCTTGATCGGCTTGCCGCCGTTCAGCGACTCGAGCACCGCGAGCTCGCGCGCGCGCTCCTGGAGGATGCGCGCGATCCGGAAGAGGTACTTCGCGCGCTCGCTCCCCGGGAGCGCCGACCACGGGCCGAACGCCTCGCGGGCGGCGGCGACCGCCAGCGCGACGTCCTCGGGGCCGGCCTGGGCGACCTCGGCCAGCGGCTCCTCGTCGCGCGGGGCGATCGTCGTGAACAGCTCGCCGGAGCGCGGCTCGACCCACTCGCCGCCGACGAAGAGCCCGTAGCGCTCGCGGAGCGTCGACGATCGTCGCGCGACTCGGGCGCGGGCGCATAGGTCCAGTCGGCGGGCACCGGCGCGGCCGCCGCGCTTCGACGACCTCAGTCATTGGTGAAGTAGTCCTTCGACTGGTAGGCGCCGGTCTTCTCCTTGCGCATCTGCATCAGGATGTCGTTCAGCAAGGACGACGCGCCGAGCCGGTAGAGGTCGGGCGTCAGCCACTCCGGCCCGAGCGTCTCGTGCACCTGGACGAGGTACTGGATCGCGTTCTTCGAGGTGCGGATCCCGCCGGCGGCCTTCATCCCGACGCGGCGGCCGGTCTCCTCGTAGACGTCGCGGATCGCCTCGAGCATCACGAGCTGCACCGGCAGCGTCGCGGCGCCGGGGAGCTTGCCGGTCGAGGTCTTGATGAAGTCGGCGCCCGCGGCCATCGCGAGCAGCGAGGCGCGGCGGACGTTGTCGTAGGTGCCGAGCTCGGCCACCTCGAGGATCACCTTCAGGTGGGCCTCGCCGCAGGCCTCCTTGACCTGCACGATCTCGTCGAAGACCTGCGCGTAGCGCGCCGAGAGGAAGGCGCCGCGGTCGATCACCATGTCGACCTCGTCGGCGCCCAGCGCGACCGCGTCCTCGACCTCGCGCACCTTCACGTCGAGCGGGCTCTGCCCGGAGGGGAACGCGGTCGCGACCGAGGCGACCTTCACGCCCGTGCCGGCGAGGCGCTCGACGGCCGTCGGGACGAGGTTCGGGTAGACGCAGACGGCGGCGACCGACGGGATCGCCGGCGTCGGACGGGTCGGGCCGGACCGCCTTCGAGCAGAGCGCCGCGACCTTGCCCGGGGGTGTCCTGGCCCTCGAGCGTCGTCAGGTCGCAGCAGCGGATCGCGAGCTCGAGCGCCCAGAGCTTCGAGTCGCTTCTTGATGCTGCGCTTCGCGAGCTCGGCCGCGCGCGCCTCGACGCCGACCTGGTCGATCGCGCCGATCCGCGGCAGCCGCTGCTTGAGCGGCAGCTCGAAGCCGGTCGGGAGCGCGGGCGCCTTCGCCACGGATCGAGTGTAGCCCCGGGCCTCCGCCGCCCGTCCCGGGCGCCTGCGTCCCGCCGCCGCCCGACCGGGTACTCTGGAGAGGCAGGCATGCGGAAGACGATGGCGATACTGACGGTGGGCCTGGCCGCCGGCCTCCTGGCAGGCTGCGGCGGGGGCGGCAGCGGCGGCAGCAGCAGCTCGAAGCCGCTGACCAAGGCCGAGTACGTCAAGCAGATGAACGCGATCGGGAAGGAGCCTCAGCTCCTCGGTCGGAAACCTCTCGTCGGTGACGAGCGCCGCGGATGCCGCGTCGACGCTCGAGAAGGTCCAGGGCGACCTGCGGAACGCCGAGAAGGAGCTCGACGCGATCACGCCGCCCGCCGACGTCAAGGCGCCCCACGAGCAGCTCACGAGCGCGGTCGGCGAGTTCGCCGACGAGCTCGGGCCGGTGATCACGAAGCTGAAGGCCGGCAACCTCGCGGCGCTCAACACGGTGCTGACCCTGAAGGCCGTCTCGGACATGACCGACGGCCGCGAACGCGATCACCAAGGCGGGCTACAACATCACGAGCTGAGCCCGGCTCCGGCTCGCGGCCGGCTCAGAGGCCGAGCCGCTCGAGCATCGTCTCGTTCCGGCGCCACTTCGGCGAGGCCTTGACCTGCAGCTCGAGGTAGATCTTGCGGCCGAGCAGCGCCTCGATCCCGGGCCGCGCCCAGCGGCCGATCTCGCGCACCATCGAGCCGCCCTTGCCGATCAGGATCTGCTTCTGGCTCTCGGTCTCGGTGTAGAGGCGGACGTGGACGCGGCCGTCGTCGATCTCGACCACCTCGGCGGTGAGCGCGTGCGGCACCTCCTCGCGCGTGAGCCGCAGCGCCTGCTCGCGGACGAGCTCGGCGATGCGCGCCTCGAGCGGCATGTCGGTCACCTCGCCGGCCGGGTAGAGCAGCGGCCCCTCGGGCAGCAGCGAGACGAGGTCGGACGCGGAGCTCGTCGATCCCGTCGCCGGTCTTCGCGCTCACGGGATGGAGCGCGTGGAAGTCGCCGAGCGCGGCGACCGCCTTCATCTGCGTCGGCGATGTGGCCGGCCTTCAGCCGGTCGACCTTGTTGACGACGATCACGACCGGCACGCCGAGCGCGAAGACGCGCCGGGCGACGTAGCGGTCGCCGGCGCCGATCCGCTCGCGGGCGTTGACGACGAAGAGCGACGACGTCGAGGTCGTCGGCGATCGTCTCCTCGACGCGCTCCTGCATGCGCTCGGTGAGCGTGTCGATCGGCTTCTGCCAGCCGGGCAGGTCGACGAGCACGAGCTGGGCGTCGGCGCTCCGTCCAGACGCCGCGGATGCGGTGGCGGGTCGTGTGCGGGATCGCGCGAGACGATCGCGACCTTCTCGCCGGTGAGCGCGTTCACGAGCGTCGACTTGCCGACGTTCGGGCGGCCGGCGACGGCGACGAAGCCCGACCTCATTCGGGCAGGTCCCAGGTGTCCGGCAGCAGCTCGGCCGGGGTCGTGGTGCGGATCGCGCCGTCGTCGCCGCGGTAGCTGACCTCGTCGATCCGGAACTCGTGCAGCCACTGGCGGCAGCCGCCGCAGGGCGAGGCGGTGATCCCGATCGCCTCCAGGTCGCCGGGCCGGCAGCCGGCGGCGACGGCGGCGGCGATCGCGGTCTTCTCGGCGCAGACCCCGAGCGGGTAGGCGGCGTTCTCGACGTTCACGCCCTCGAACTCGCGCCCGTCGCGGGCGCGCACGACCGCGCCGACGAGGTAGTTCGAGTACGGCGCGTAGGCCCTGCGCGGCGACCAGCTCGGCCTTCTCGACGAGGTCGCTGCTCATCGCCGCCGTCTCAGCCGCCGGAGAGCTGGAAGAGGGCGAGGGTCATCAGCGCGCCGAGCAGCGCCGCCGAGCAGCACCTCGACCGAGGAGTGGACGCCCGACTCGATCCGGGTCTGGGCGACGAGCACGGCGAGCACGAAGGCGATCGTCGAGACGAGGAAGCGGTGGCTCGGCGCCGGCGACGTAGGTGAGCGCGATCCAGCCGGCGAACGCGACCGCCGCGTGCCCGGACGGCAGGCCGCCGCGCAGCGGCGTGCCGCTGCCCGGTCCAGGCCTTGATGCGCGATCACGGCGATCACGGTCACGACGAGCGCGACGATCGTCAGCTCGGCCGGCGCGTCGCGCACGCGGTCGATCAGCCGGGCGGTCGCGGTCGCGGTCTTGCCCGAGAAGACGAGGTAGCCGACCGCGACCGCGTTGATCGCTGCGATCAGGACCGCGCCGGCGGCGATGTCCTTCGCGAGCTTCGCCATCGGGTCGAACGAGCTCGTCGCGACGTCGATCGCCCCCTCGATCGCGGTGTTGATCATCTCGGCGATCAGCACGAACGTGATCGAGATCAGCAGCGCGATCAGCTCGAGCTTCGTCACGTCGGCGACGATCGCGACGCACGAGCACGACCGACCGCGACCACGAAGTGGATCCGCATGTTCCGCTGCGTCCGCAGCACGTGGATGATCCCCTCGAACGCGTAGTTGAACGAGTCGAGCAGGCGGGGTGCCCGCTGGTAGCTCACCGCGCCAGCTCCCGCTCGCGCCGCTCCATCTCGTCGCCGTGGTCGTAGCCGAGCAGGTGGAGCAGCCCGTGCGTCAGCGGCGCCCGCCAGGCCTCGCCGACCACCTGCGGGCAGAGGACGACGTCGCCGAGCGCGCGCGGCAGCCCCTCCGGAAGCTCGTCGCGGCCGTCGATCGGGAACGAGAGCACGTCGGTCGCCTCGTCGATCCCGAGATGCTCGCGCTTGAGCGCGCGCATCTCCTCGGGGCCGACGAAGGCGAGCGCCGAGCTCGCCGTCCGTCGATCCCCTCGGCCCGCAGGACGCCGCGGCGAGCTCGACCGCCGCTCCCTCGTCCACCTCGACCCCGCTCCGGTTGTCGACCTCGACGGTCAGCACGGTCACTATCTGCTCCGCTCGGTGCCCGTCTCCTCCGCGTGCTCGCGGTAGGCCTCGACGATCCGCTGGACGAGCTTGTGGCGCACGACGTCCTGGTGGCCGAAACGGACGAAGGCGATCCCGTCGATCCCGTCGAGGATCCCCTGCACCTGGATCAGCCCGGAGGCCTGGTCGCGCGGGAGGTCGACCTGGGTGACGTCGCCCGTGATGACGACCTTCGAGCCGAAGCCGAGGCGGGTCAGGAACATCTGCATCTGCTCCGGCGAGGTGTTCTGCGCCTCGTCGAGGATGATGAAGCTGTCGTTCAGCGTGCGCCCGCGCATGAACGCGAGCGGCGCCACCTCGATCGTGCCGCGCTCCATGTAGGTGTTCGCGCGCTCGGGGTCGAGCATGTCGTAGAGCGCGTCGAAGAGCGGGCCGCAGGTACGGGTCGACCTTCGCGAGCATGTCGCCGGGCAGGAAGCCGAGCCGCTCCCCCGCCTCGACCGCCGGACGCGTGAGGATGATCCGCGCCACCTGGCGCTCCTGGAGCGCCGCAACCGCGAGCGCCATCGCGAGGTAGGTCTTGCCGGTGCCGGCCGGCCCGATCCCGAACGTGACCGTGCAGCGCCGGATCGCGTCGACGTACGCCTTCTGGGTCACGGTCTTCGGGCGCGATCTGCTTGCCCCGGTGGCGCCAGACGACGTCCTCGAAGACGCTCGCGGACGTCCTGGTCGCTCTCGAGCGCCCCGAGCACGGCATCGACCGTCTGCGAGCCGATCTGATGGCCGCCCTCGACGAGCTCGACGAGCTCGTCGATCACCTCGCGCGCCTCTCCGACCTTGCGATCGTCGCCCTCCAGGGTCAGCTGGTTGCCGCGCAGCCGGATCGTGCAGTCGAGCCGGTCGCGCAGCGTGTCGAGCACGCGTCGCCCATCCCCGCGAGCTCGGCGGCGACCGCGTTCGAGATGTCGAGGACTTCCTGCACGAAAGTCAGTGTAGGGCGTGACACATTCGGCACGCTTTCGGCGCAGACACGTCACACCCGGGTCGCTAGCCTGACTGCAGGAGGCCCAAGCGCCCCCCGGGGGCATGTGGGGGAACGCGGCGCGGAGTCGCGGCCCCCGATGGCGAGGCACATGCGGGACACGAGCGCGGCTCCGAGCGACGGCCCCGTGCGCCTGCGCGTCGTCCGGGAGGCGAAGCGAGCGGCGACTTCGCCTCGAGCGCCGCCGAGGCGGCCGAGGCGCCGGCTACGCGAGCTTCTCGCGGACGAGCTGGCTGACGGCGCTGCCGTCGGCCCGCCCGGCGATCTGCGGCATCACGTCGGCCATCACGCGGCCCATGTCGCGGATGTTCGTCGCGCCTGTCTCGGCGATCGCGTCGTCGACGATCTGCTCGAGCTCCTCCTCGGAGAGGGGCGCCGGCATGAACTCCTCGAGGATCGCGAGCTCGGCCTCCTCCTTCGCGGCCTGCTCCTCGCGCCCGGCCGAGCGGAACGCATCGGCCGCCTCGATGCGGCGCTTGCGCTCGCGCTGCAGCACCTGGAGCTCCTCGTCCTCCGAGAGCGGCCGCTGGAGGTCCTTCTCCGCGGCGCGCAGGCTCGCCAGGATCAGCCGCAGCGCGTCGCGGCGCGAGGCGTCGCGCGCGAGCGTCGCCTCCTTGACGTCCTCCTTCGATCCGCGCGATCAGGCTCACAGCTCGGTCACCGCGGTCAGGTCTGCCGAGACGTCTGCGTGGCCGGCTGCCCGGTGGCCGAGGATGTGCCAGTGGAGGTGGAACACCGTCTGCCCGGCGCTCTCGCCGACGTTGACGCTGCACCTTGTAGTCCTCGAGCCCCGCCTCGCGGGCGGTGTCGGCGACGAACTCGAGCATCCGGTTCGCCTCGCCGCGCCGAGAACTCGCCGACCTCGCGGAAGGTGTCGACGTGGTGCTCGGGGATCACGAGCAGGTGGACCGGCGCCTGCGGGTTGATGTCCTTGATCGCGACGAACCCCTTCGTCGGCGCGACATGGTCGCCGTCGCGGGAGAGCCGGCAGAAGAGGCAGTCGTCATGCCGCGGCGGCAAGGATCCCCTCCTCGGTGACGGCCTCGGCGCGCACCCGGACGAGCTCGCCGACCGGCGCGTCGACGAGGAACGGCGAGTAGTCGTCGCCGTACCCGCGCCCGGGCCGGTCGACGAGGACGAGGTCGTGCCGCCCGAGCTTGCCCTGCCAGCGGCGCCGCTCGAGCTCCCGCGAGAGCGCGCGTAGGCGGGCGCTGCGCTCCTTCTTGACCTGCGGCGCGACGGTGTCCAGCTCCGCGGTCTCGGTGCCGGGCCGCGGCGAGTACGGGAAGACGTGCACGCGTCGTGAGCCCCGCCGTCTCGACGACGCGGAGCGTCCGCTCGAAGGCGGTGTCGTCCTCGGCGGGGAAGCCGACGATCACGTCGCTCGTGAGGTTGAACTCGGCGGCAAGCGCGCCGAGGCGCCGCAGGTAGGTGGCGGCCGAGTAGCGCCGCCTCATCGCGCGCAGGACGCCGTCGTCGCCGGACTGGAGCGGCACGTGGAGGTGCCGCGACACCGCCGGCGTCTCGCGCAGCGCCGCGACGAGCGCATCGTCGACGTGGTTGATCTCGATCGAGCTCAGCCGGAGCCGCTCCAGCCCCGGCGTCGCGCCCACCTCGCGGACGAGGCGCGGCAGGTCGTAGCCGGCCTGGCGGTCGCGGAAGCAGCCGAGGTTGATCCCGGTCAGGACGACCTCGCGGTGCCCCTGCTCGACCCGCCGCCGGACCTCGCGCGAGCACGGCGGCGGCGCCCGGCTCCGCGAGGCGCCGCGGACGAGCGGGATCACGCAGAAGCCGCACGAGAACGAGCAGCCGTCCTGGATCTTGACGAAGGCGCGGACGCGGTCGAGGCCGCGCATCGGCCTGCACGCAGCCGATCGCGCCGACGTCGCCGGCGACGAACTCGGCCGTCTCCTCGGCCCGCTTGTCGACGACGATCACGTTGCCGGGAAGCCCGGCGAAGGCGCCCGGGGCGAGGTTCGCGGCGCAGCCGGTCAGGTAGACCCGGCGGCCGCCGCGGGCGGCCCGGGCGGCCGCCTTGCGGCTCTTCGCGACCGCCTCGTTCGTCACGCAGCAGCCGTTGACGACGGCGACCTCCGCCGACCCGGGCACGGCAGCCTCCTCGTGGCCGTCCGCGAGCAGCCGCTCGCGAATCTCGTGCACGTCGACGTGCGAGACCTTGCAGCCGAGGAATTCGACGCTGAACCGCATGCTGGCAGGGATCGTACTGCCCGCCACCGGCGCAGGCGAAGTCAGCGCGCGGCGCCGCGCAGGAGGAGCGCGACCGCCGCCGAGGCGACGAGGAGCGAGGAGGCGAGGGCGAAGGGCGCCCAGATCGCCGTGCGGGCCGCGAGCACGCCCGCCGCCGCCGAGCCGAAGGCCGAGCCCGCAGCCTCGGCCGTGGTCACCCAGGTGAGCGCCTCCGCGCCGCTCCCGGGCGCGAGCACGTCGAGCGCTCTCGAACATCGCGACGGTCGCCGGCCCGAACGCGAGCCCGGCGAGGAAGAGCACGAGCGCGAGCGGGACGGCGCTGCCGGCGATCGCCGCCGGCGCGAGCAGCACGCCGACGGCGAGCACCGCCCGCAGGTAGCGGTCGAGCGCCGGGTGCCGCCAGACGCGGCTCCCGTACCAGAGCGCGCCGACCACGCTGCCGACCGCGAATGCCGCGAGCAGCGGGCCGGCGAGCGAGGGGTGCTGCCAGCGGGCGGCCGCGATCGGAACCGCGACCTGGACGAGGCCGAGCGCTGCCGCCGAGCGCGACCGAGACCGCGAGCAGCCCGAGCAGCCCCCGGCTTGCAAACAGGCCCGGCATCGGCACCGGCTCGTGCCGGAAGCGGGCCGGATCCCGGGTCGGAAGCGAGAGCAGCGCGCCGGCCACGGCGAACGCGCCGCACACGATCGGGCCGACCCACCCGGCGACGAGGAAGAGGAGCGAGGCGAGCGGGGGGCCGACGACCTGCCCGGCGTCGTAGAGCAGCGACGTCACCGCGTAGCCGCGGCGGAGAGCTCCGGCTCGACCGCGTGCGCCCACACCGCCCGCGCGGAGGCGAAGAGCGGCGGCGCGCTCAGGCCGACCATGCCGGCGAGGACGATCAGCAACCACGCCGGCCCGCCGCCGTGCGCGACGAGGTCGAGCGCCACGAGCGAGCAGGCGTAGCCGAGCGCCATGCCCGGCAGCCAGATGCGAGCCCCCCGCCGTCGACGAGCCGGCCCCGGAAGGGCGCCGAGACGCCGGCGGCGACGGCGAACGCTGCGACCGCGAAGCCGCCCGTCGGAGTAGGAGCCGGTCGCGTGCTCGACCGTGAGCAGCACGGTCAGCGTGACCATCCCGTACGAGAGCGTCGCGGCGGAGAGCGCGTAGAGCAGGCGGCGTGCCGGCCTGAGCCGGACGAGGGCGAGGTAGCTCGCGTCATGCAGGTCGGTCCTTCGGTTCGCTGGGACGGGCGCAGGCGCGCTGACGCGCCGGGGCGCCGATCAGGGTGGAGTCAGCGAAGGCAGGCCGGCCACCGCTCGATCCTAGCGCGGCCTGCCGCGTGCCTATCGTTCCACGATGGAGCTCTCCGCCCCGCCGCGCCGGATCGTGACCGACCGGCTGGTGCTTCGCCGCTACGAGGCGGCCGACGCCCCGCTGCTCAAGGACGCCGTCGACTCGAGCCTCGACCACCTGCGGACCTTCATGGAGTGGGCCTGGGAGGCGCCCGAGCCGCTCGAGGCCGTCGAGGAGCGGCTGCGCGGCTTCGCGGCGCGGTTCGACGCTCGGCGAGGACTTGGTCTACGGCCTGTTCACGCCCGACGAGACCGAGCTCGTCGGCGGTGCCGGGCTGCATCGCCGGGTCGGCCCGGAGGCGCTCGAGATCGGCTACTGGATCCGGGCGAGCCGCGTGCGGCAGGGCCTCGCCACGGAGGCGGCCGCCGCCCTGACACGCGTCGCCTTCGAGCGCTGCGGCGCCGAGCGGGTCGAGATCCACGTCGATCCGGCCAACACGGCCTCGCCTCGGCGTGCCGGCGAAGCTCGGCTACGTCCGCGAGGCGACGCTGCGCAGGCGCCTCCCGCCTGTCCCACCGAGCGTCGAGCGCCGCGACGATGGCGATCTTCTCGCTCCTCGCCGAGGAGTACCCGGCGCTCGCCGTCTGCGCCGGCGGCACTCGCGGGGTCTGACCCCTCCGGGGGAGCGGGCTGAGGCCGATCAGAGGCGCTCGAAGAGATCCGCCGCCCAGCCGTCGAGCTCGCGGCGCTCGAGATGGGCGAAGCCCGCGAGCTCGAGCCGGTCGGAGGCGAGGTAGCCGGCGGTGATCACCCGAAGGCGGCGAGGCGCGGGGCGAGCACCCGGACGTCGGAGAGCGAGATGTTCGCCACGGCCAGTCCGGTCGCGGGCAGGTGTCCCGTCCGTGCGTCGAGCGCCGTCGCCTCGATCTCGACGCCGTTCGCGCGACCGTTCGCCCGCGTCACCTCGACGGCGACCGGGTCGACGTCGACCGCGACGACCGGCGCGAAGCCGAGCCGCGCGGCGGCGATCGCGAGCACGCCCGACCCGCAGCCGACGTCGAGCAGGCCTGCTCGCGCCCGGTCGAGGAGCAGCTCGAGACACAGACGGGTCGTCGCGTGGGCACCGGTGCCGAAGGCGCGGCCGGGGTCGATCACGACGGCGAGAGCCCCGCCGGCCGGCTTCTCCCAGGGCGGGCCGACCCAGAGCGGCCCGATGCTGATCCCGTGGTGGAACTCGCGCCAGCGGTCCTCCCAGCCGTCCGCGATCTCGCTGAGCGCGGCGTCGGGGAAAGCGGCGAGGATCCGCTCGGCGGCGGGCCCGTAGCCGGCGAGCTCGATCGCGCCCGCCTCTTCGGCCCTCCTCGAACCCTTCGGGCGCGAGCTCGAGGAAGCGCGCTCGGAGCTCCTCGGCGGCCTCGTGCGGCACGGTGACCGCAGCCCGGATCAGTGGAAAGCGCTCTTCAGCTTGTGGAAGAAGCCCTCGTCGGGCCGGTAGGTCTCGCGGTCGCTCAGCTGCTCGAACTCCTCGAGCAGGCGGCGCTGGTCGGGGGTGAGCCGGCGCGGCACGCTGACGTTGACGAGCACGCGATGATCGCCGTGGCCGAATCCCTGGAGCACGGGCATGCCCTTTCCGCGCAGCACGCGCACCTGGCCGGGTTGCGTGCCGGCGTCGAACTCGAGCTCCTCCGGCCCGTCGAGCGTCTCGACCGTGACCGTGGCGCCGAGGGCGGCCTGGACGATCGTCAGGTTGACCTGCGAGAAGATGTCGTTCCCCTCGCGGACGAAGCGGTCGTCCGGGCGGATGTGGACGCCGACATAGACGTCACCGGGGCGGCCGCCGAGAGCGCCGGCGTGCCCCTGGCCGGTCAGCCGTATCCGCTGGCCGTCGTGGATGCCGGCCGGGATCTCGACCTCGAGCTCGCGCTTCTCGAGCGTTCGCCCGCCGCCGCCGCAGGCCTCGCACGGCTGTTCGATCCGGCGACCGGAGCCGCCGCAGTCGGGACACGCGGACTGGCGCACGAACTCGCCGAAGATCCCGCGCGAGACCTGTTGGAGCCGGCCGCTCCCGCCGCAGCGCGGGCAGCCGACGATCTTCGAGCCCGGCGTCGCGCCGTCGCCGTTGCAGGCGTTGCACGTGGCCGCGAGCTCGGTCGGGACGGTGACGGTGACGCCGCGGGCGGCCTCGACGAGCTCGATCTCGACCTCCGCCGCGAGGTCGCCGCCGCGCGAGGCCCCGCCCGGGCGGGCTCCGCCGCCGAAGATGTCGTCGCCGAAGAACGCCGAGAACAGATCGCCCAGGTTGCCGAGGTCGAACTGCGTCGGCTGGAAGCCGCCCGAGCGGAGCCCGGCGTGCCCGTAGCGGTCGTAGAGCTGCCGGGTTTCGGGGTTCGAGAGCGCCTCGTAGGCCTCCGAGACCTCCCGGAAGCGGACCTCCGCCTCGGGATGCTCCGAGACGTCGGGGTGGAGCTCTCGCGCCAGGCGGCGGAAGGCCTTCTTGATCTCCTGCTCGTCGGCGGCGCGGGAGACGCCGAGGAGCTCGTAGTAGTCGCGTTCGGTCGCGGACATGCCGGACACATGGTGCCAGTGATGTCGGAGCCCTCAGCGTCGAGGCGGCGCGCGTTCGGGACCGGCCGGCGAGCCAGCCCAACTCGAACCGACCCCTCGCTCCGCGAGACGGTGTGACGTAGAGGTACCTCTACGTCACGCACGGCTACTCCTCCGCGTAGACCTCTTCGACGAAGCGCGAGAGCTCGTACGCCGCCGCCCGCACGGTGAGGAGCGCCTTCTCGTAGTCCATCCGCAGCGGCCCGAGCAGGCTGACCGTGCCGAGCGGCTGGTTCGCGTAGCCGTAGGTCGTGCCGACGAGCGCGAGGTTGTGCAGGCCGGACTCCTCCAGCTCGTCGCCGACGCGGACGAACGGCCGCCGCAGACCGAGTGTCTGCGCCAGGACGTCGAGGAGCGCAGCGCGCTTCTCGAGTGCGTCGATCAGGCTGCGGTAGGCGCCGATCTCCTCCGAGCGCAGGTCGTCGAGCAGGCCGGCGGCACCGCCGACGTAGAGCTGGCGCTCGTCCTCGAGGTCGTCGAACGCCCCTCTGAGCGCGGTCAGGAACGCCCTCTCGCTAGGCGAGAGCGCGGGCTCGTCGAAGGCGCGCGCAAGCAGGCGCGAGCGGAGGCGAAGCCCGGTCAACCGCTCTCGGAGATAGTCGCCGACCCACGTGACGAGCCCCGGGTCGATCGGATCCGGGAACATGTAGCGCTGCTTCGTCACTCCGCCGGTGGAGGTGATCACGACGACGACGACGACGTTCGCCTGCAGCTGGAGCACGTCGACGTGCCGGACGGTCGCCGCCTCGAGCGGCGGCGCCGACACGAGCGCGAGCAGCCGCGTCACCTGCGAGAGCATCTCCGTGGTCGCCTGGAGCGCCTCGTCGACCTCGGCCCGCGCCGTCCCCAGCTCGAGCGGGAACTCGGGCGGCCTGCGCTCCTGGCGTGCCAGCAGGCTGTCGACGTACACGCGGTAGCCGGCCTCGGTCGGCACGCGCCCCGCCGAGGTGTGCGGGTGCGTCAGCAGCCCGAGCCGCTCGAGCTCTGCCAGCTCGGCCCGCACCGTCGAGGTCGAGACCCCGAACGTGGCCCGCTCGACGAGCAGCTTCGATCCGACGGGCGCGCAGGTCGCCACGTACTCCTCGACGACCCGGGAGAGGATCTGGTGCTGCCGCTCGGACAGCTGCGCGCTCATCTGCCGGCCATGGTAGGCGAGCCGGACTTCGAGACGCCCGCCGGCGCCCCCGAAACCCGATCGCCGGGCGCCGTCCGGCAGCTGTGAGCACGCAGGTCGGACCGGGGCCCGCAGATCCGGTGCGACTCCCGCGCTACCCGGCCGCCTCTCGCGGCGGAGCGCGCTCAGGCGAGGAGCGCCGCCGTGACGCCGTCGCCGAGGAAGCGACCGCGCGCGGTGAGCGCAATCCGATCGCCGCGCCGCTCGGCGAGCCCGAGCCGCTCGAGCCGGCCGAGCTCGTCCGGGTCGACCGCGTGCTGCACCTCGGCGAGGACGAGGGGCTCGTCGAGGCGCAGCCCGAGCATCAGCCGCTCGGCCGTGCGCACCTCCGCCGAGAGCTCCTCGAGCTCTCGCGGCGGGGGCCGGCCCCCCTCGAGTGCGGCCAGGTAGCGCGGCAGCGACGGGGCGTTCCGCCAGCGCCGATTCTCGATTGTGCTGACCGCGCCCACGCCGAGGCCGAGGTAGTCATGCCCGAGCCAGTAGCCGAGGTTGTGCCGCGCTCTCAGATCGCGGCCGGCGCCGGCGCCGTCGCCCTCGGCCGCCCGGCAGAAGTTCGCCGTCTCGTACCAGCGGTAACCCGCCGCCGTCAGCGTCTCGACGACCAGCTCGAAGTAGGACTCCATCGACTCGGCCTGCCGCTCCAGCTCGGTTCCGTGCGCGTGCGTGAAGCGCGTGCCCGGCTTCGCTTCCAGCTCGTACGCGGAGAGGTGCTCGGGCTCGAGCGCCATGGCCTCGGCGAGGTCGCGCTCGAGCTCGGCGGCGCTCTGACCGGGGATCCCGTAGATGAGATCGAGCGAGATGTTGTCGAATCCGGCATCGCGAAGAAGATAGACCGAGCGCCGGACGTCGTCTGGACCGGCAACGCGGTCGAGGACCTCGAGCAGCCTGCGCTGGAAGCTCTGCGCTCCGAGCGAGACCCGGTTGACGCCGCCGCGCCGGAGCAGCGCTGCGAGCTCGGGCGTCACCGTCTCGGGGTTCGCCTCGACGGTGACCTCGCCGGCTGCCGGAAGCGCCGCAAGCAGCCGCTCGAGCGCGTCGGGCCGGGTGAAGGTCGGCGTCCCGCCGCCGAGGAAGATCGTCTCGACCCGTTGCGCCGGCGCCCCGGCCTCGAGCTCGAGCTCGGCGATCAGCGCGTCGACGTAGCGGCCGTGATCGCCCACCCTCCCGACCGCCGTCACGAAGTCGCAGTACCCGCAGCGATGGGCGCAGAAGGGCAGGTGGAGGTACAGGTGACGGACGCCGCTCACGCCCGCGCCGCCCGCCGGTACACGACCTCGGCCGCGGGCGGGGGCTCACCGACATCCTCGCTCGCGCCGACCGCCACGCCGAGCCGCTGCGCATCCTTGCCGAGCAGCGCGTGAATCTGGACGATGAGGCTTCGGGCCCGGCGCTCCGCCGTGTCGACGTCGGGCGGGCGCTCGTCGAGCTCGACCGTCAGGAGACGGCTGCCGTCCGCGCGCGTCTCGAGCCAGGCACGCCCGATGTCGCCGCTGCGCGAGAGAAGCCCTGCGAGCGCGGTCGTGACGCGGGCGACGGGCTCGCGAGCGCTCACCGCTTGCCGCCCTCCTTCAGGTTGAGCACGGCCAGGAACGCCTCCTGCGGCACCTCGACCGCCCCGACCCGCTTCATGCGCTTCTTCCCTTCCTTCTGCTTCTCGATCAGCTTGCGCTTGCGGGTGATGTCGCCGCCGTAGCACTTCGCGATCACGTCCTTGCGCCTCGCCTTGACGGTCTCGCGCGCGATCACGCGCGACCCGATCGCAGCCTGGATCGCCACGTCGAACATCTGGCGTGGGATCTCCTGGCGGAGCTTGTCGACGAGCAGCCGCCCGCGGTCGTAGGCGAAGTCGCGGTGGGCGATCAGCGAGAGCGCGTCGACCGCGTCGCCCCCGACGAGGACGTCGACCCGCACGAGCGCCCCGGCGCGGAACCCGATGAAGTCGTAGTCGAAGCTCGCGTACCCGCGCGTTCGCGACTTGAGCGCGTCGTAGAAGTCGAGCACGATCTCGGCGAGCGGCAGCTCGTAGGTCAGGTGGACGCGCTCCTCCGACAGGTACTCCATCTGGTCGAACTTGCCGCGCCGCTCGTTGCAGAGCTCCATCACCGAGCCCACGTACTCCTTCGGGACGATCACCGACGCCTTGATGTAGGGCTCCTCGACCTCGTCGATCGCGTCGGGCATGTCGGACGGGGTGTGAACCTCGACCCACTGCGTGCTGTTCTGCGCCCGCACGCGGTAGGCGACGTTCGGCGCGGTGACGAGCAGGTCGAGGTCGAACTCGCGCTCGAGCCGCTCGCGGACGATCTCCATGTGGAGCAGCCCGAGGAAGCCGCAGCGAAACCCGAAGCCGAGCGCCAGCGACGTCTCGGGCTCGTAGAAGAGCGCCGCGTCGTTCAGCTTCAGCCTCTCGAGCGCATCCCGGAGCTCGGGGTAGTCGTCGGAGTCGGTCGGGAAGAGCCCGGCGAAGACCATCGGCTTGACCTCCTTGTACCCCGGGAGCGCGTCGGCGGCCGGCTCGGCGCCGGAGGTGAGGGTGTCGCCGACCCGCAGCTCGGAGACCTCCTTCAGCCCGGTGATCACGTAGCCGACCTCGCCGGCGACGAGCGCCTCTAGCGGCAGCATCGCCGGCGTCATCGCCCCGATCTCCTGCGCCTCGAAGCGGGTGCCGAGCGCCATCGCCCGCAGCTCCTCCCGCGGCCGGAACGCACCATCGACCACGCGCACGAAGGCGACGACGCCGCGGTACTGGTCGTAGGAGGAGTCGAAGATCAGCGCCCGCGCCGGGGCGGACGGCTCGCCCACGGGCGGGGGGATCCGCTCGATCAGCGCGTCGAGCACCTCTTCGACGCCGAGCCCGGTCTTGGCCGAGATGCGCAGCACCCGCGCCGGATCGTCGCCGAGCAGCTCGGCCAGCTGGATCGCGACCCCGTCGGGGTCCGCCTGCGGCAGGTCGATCTTGTTCACGATCGGGACGATCTCGAGGTTGTTCTCGATCGCGAGGTAGGCGTTCGCGAGCGTCTGCGCCTCGATCCCCTGCGCCGCGTCGACGACGAGCAGCGCGCCCTCGCACGCCTGGAGCGATCGCGACACCTCGTAGGTGAAGTCGACGTGGCCGGGCGTGTCGATCAGGTTCAGCTGGTGGCCCCGCCACTGGACGCGGACGGCCTGTGCCTTGATCGTGATCCCGCGCTCGCGCTCGAGGTCCATCGAGTCGAGCACCTGTGCCCGCATGTCGCGTTTCGCGACGGCGTGCGTCAGCTCGAGGATGCGATCGGCGAGCGTCGACTTGCCGTGGTCGATGTGCGCGATGATCGAGAAGTTGCGGATGTGCTGCTGGTCCATGGGCTGACCGGCGATGGTAGCCGCACGTCGTTTTCGCGCACCGCACGGCGCGCCGGTACGGGTCGATCTCCGCGCGATCGGCGGTCGCGGCGGATCGAGGCTCAGAGCTCGCCGAGCGGGAAGCTGCGGTGCCGTCGCGGCGGCACGAGGAAATTCTGGCGGTGGGTGGTGGTCAGGATCGAGTTGAGGCCCTGCCCCCGCGCGCGCGGCGCGAGGCCGAGGCTTCCGTCCGGAAAGACGCCGTCCATGGCGAGGCGGTTTCGTTCGAAGTCGTCGCTCGACGGGTTGAACACGACGAAGTGAAGTCCGGCGGCCGGCCCCTCCTGGATCACGCCGCTCGTATCCGCGAAGAACGGGTTGTCGAGCGTGTTGAAGTCCGCCCGGATCGGAATCGCGGTCCCCGCCGGGTACCGGGTTCCGTCCGGGCCGCGGTGCGCGGACTGGAGCCTGCTCACCGGCTGGAGCGAGGAGCTGTGCCCGATCTGCCGGGTGATCTGGTACTGCCAGCGGACGTCGCCGAGCCTGAAGATCTCCCCCGGCCCCTGCGGGATGACCTGCGCGCCGGCCGGAACGGTGAGGTTGGGACGGAACGCCGCCGAGACGCGCTCGTCGAAGTCGAACGCCCGGTACCACGCCTCGAGGTCCTCGGCGAGATGGGACAGGTGCATGTGCGTCCCCGCCTCGAAGTAGCCGCTCTCGCGCAGGTCGACGAAGCCCAGCGTCTCGAAGTTCGCGATCTTCCCCGACCCCATTGCGGCTCGCTGGGTCGAGGCGAAGCCCAGGAAGAGCTCCGCGCCGGGCGGGATCAGCCGCGCACCCGGCACGCCCGCCTCGATCGCCAGCCGGCGCGGCAGCGACTCTCCGCCCTCGGGCGCCCCACCGACGAACCCGCGACGCCGGCTCGTGACGTGCAGGAGCCCCGAAGCGCCGAGCCGGGCGAGGGCGTCGTCGATGTGGGCACGCCGGTCGCTCCGCAGGAGGATCGCGACGTCGTTCTGCTCGAGGACGGTCGCCTCCGGGTCGCTCGGGAACCGCCTCGCCTCGAGCAGCGCGGCGCGCCCGCCGCGCCGGTCGAACGGGAGATGCCGGCGGGCCGCGCCGGGGACGAGGCGCTCGAAGTACGGCAACCCCCACGCGACGAGCAGGCCGAGCCCGGCCGGCGTGGGGCTGTAGTCGCGGTCGAGACTCGCGAGCACTCGCTCGAGCGCAGCCTGGGCGTCCTGCAGGTCGGAGCGATCGACTGCGACGGTCGCCGTGACGACCTCGTGGTGCAGGGGCGGGACGAGCAGGCCGACGCCGTCGCGCTGAACGACCCGAACACCCTGGAGGAGGTGCTGCTCGGGCCCGAGCGCCCCGGCCGCGGCGCGCCTCGGCGGGGGCCCGGCGAACCGGTCGACGAGCCGGTAGAGGCTGCTGAGATCGAGGGCGGCCGCCGCGAGGCCCGCGACGACCTCCCGCCGCGTCGGGCTCATCTCGACCTGCCTGCCGGCGAACGAGCGGACATCGTCGGCTCCCATCGTAGAGCCGCTCGAAGCGATCGCTTGACCTCCCGGACGAAACCTAGTTTCATCTCGCAGACCGGTGAGGCCGCAGGCGCGCGTGAGGCTCGAGAGCGGAAAGGACGCGAGGCGCCTCGAGCGCCCTCGCGGCGGCGGCGCGCTGCGGCGACTCGCGGCACTGGTGGCGATCGCGGCGGTCGCCTCGGTCGCCGGAGGCGGCGAGCTCGCCGGAGCGCGAGGGCTCGTGCAGAAGCGGACGCCGGCGCATTTCGTCTTCGTGCAGTCGGCGGACGGCTGCCACGGCGGGGCCGGAATCGTCGTCTCGCCCGTGCCCGGCGCCGTCTCCTACACGGTCCGCTACTGGGACGGCTACTACAAGCAGGTGATCACCGGCAGCGTGACGGTCGATCAGTTCAAGCAGAACGCGGCCGGCCTGAAGGGGTACCACGGAGTCCCGAGCGGTGACCTCTACACCGGCGTGACCGGCGGCTGGGGCAGCCCGCCCTGCAAGCGCACGAAGGGCGACCCGACCTACGGCGGGCGGTTCAGCAAGGGCGCGGAGGCCTGGGCGGTGTTCCCGCCCGGGTACAAGCCGAAGAAGCCGACGGTCTCGATCTCGGTCATCCTCCCGCAGGAAAAGGCGACCGTCGGCAGCTCGGTCGACGTCGAGGTGAAGGTGACCGCCGGCAAGGTCGCGCTGGCGAAGGTCAACCTGGGCAAGGGGCTGAAGGGGACCGGCTCCGTCGCCGCCATCACCGACCGGCCGACCGGCCTGAACGGCTTCTCGCTCGCGCCGCATCACTCGCGCGTCTTCGCGTTCACGCTCGAGGCGAAGCGGGAGGGGACCGAGACCCTGAGCGCCCAGGCCGATGCCTCGTCGAGCGCCGGCGGGACGGCGCAGGCGACCGACTCCCAGGGGCTCTCGGTCGGCCTCAAGGCGCTGGCGGTCACCGTCAGCCCGAACCCGAGCACGGTCAGGCTCGACCTCGACGGCGACAGGCTGACGCCGGAGCCGGTGAAGGTGAAGGTCTTCATCAGGAACAACCTCAAGGAGCCCGTCCTCCACGCGACGCTCCAGGGAAACCTCTCCGTCAGCTATCTCCACACCGTCGCGAAGGCGAACGCCGAGATCCCGATCCGGCCGGTGTCGGGACCGTCACCCGAGAGCTTCGACTCGATCGAGCCCGGGCAGACGGTCACGGCGACGTACACCGTGCTGGCGAAAGGCGACGGCGACTACTCGCTCGAGGCCCTGGTCAGGGGTGAGGCGAAGAGCGGAGGCACGGTCGGCGGAGTCGGAAGCGGCGAGCTCGACGTGACCGCGCCGGTGCTGGTCGTCACGACCGCGGAGGGCCGGGGCGCCTCGCTCCCGGACGCCCACGGCATGGTCATCGCGGGCACGCCGTTCACGATCAAGCTGACGCTGAAGAACCTCTCCTACGTCCACAAGATCGCCGTGAACCCGTTCTACGTCGGCCTCGCAGGGAACGCCTTCGGCGGGCAGGTGGTCCTGGCCGGCGGCCCGATCGAGACGACCGGCGACGCGCCGCCCGCACCGCCCCGGTTCCTGGTGCTCGAGCCACAGCAGACGCTCGACGCCGAGGCGATCGTGTACACGACGCAGAGCCAGGGGATCCTCCAGAACATCGGCAGGCAGGGGGTCGGCGGGACACGTGCGACCGTGACCGTCCCGACCCCGGGCGCGACCTACGTCAACGACGACGGCAGCGCCGGCGACCAGGTCGAGAAGAAGGACGTCGCGGTCTACGGCGACACGACCTTCACCCAGGGCATCGACGACCGCGATCTCTACGAGCCGCAGACCGCGGCGGACTGGGCCGGGCCGTTCACCGGAGCCCTGTACTTCAGCGCCGGGCTCGTCGAGGGTGCGGCGAACTTCTTCTCGGGGATGGTGCACGCGATTCCGCAGCTCCCCTCGCTCCTGGCCCAGGGGCTGATCGCGATCCCGCCCGCGCTCTACGACTTCGCCCACTTCGAAGCCACCCTCTGGGACTCGCTCGCCAACCAGCCGCAGGCGAAGAACGCGTTCCTGGACACGCTGAGCCTCGATCTCCAGCTCGTCTACAAGAATGCCGAGGGGTTTGCCGGGTCCGATTTCGTGAAGCAGATCAAGGCGGCGGCAGACGACTATTTCGGGCAGATCGCCGACGACTACGCCAAGGGCAACTGGCAGGACGCGGTCGAGCAGATCGGCGAGACGACCGGGGAGCAGCTGGCGCCGGTCGCCGGGCCGAAGCTCGCGATGTGGCTCGTGCGCGGGATGGGGCCCGGGATCCTCGCCCGGTCGGGCCCGGTGCTGAAGGCGTTCGCTGCGCAGCAGAACAAGCTCTTCACCGCCTTCGGCGAGGAGCTGACCGCCCGGTTCCCCAAGTTCGCCCGCGCCCTCGACGCCGTTTCCGCGCTCAGGGACGCGGCGGCCGGCTACGAGTTCACCGACACGCAGATCCGTCAGCTCTACGGGCTCACCCAGCAGCAGGTGCAGTGGCTGCGCGACTTCGCGAAGGCGAACGACCTGCTGATCGTCTGCCGCAGCCGGGCCGTCGAGTCGATCGCCTGGCTCAACGGGCAGGTGGTCGACGGCGTCGAGTGGGCCAAGGCCGTCCTGAAGTCCGAGGCGATCAAGCTGAAGAACGTCAGCACCGAGGACTGGCAGTACTTCGGCTACAACGAATCCGACATCGGCCGCGTGGTCATCAACACGCGTGAGCTCCCCTCGGCGTCGCTCGTCGAGTCGAGGATGATCGCCAACGGGATCGAGCGGGACTCGCCTGAGTGGAACCTGATCCTGAAACGCCTCGCTCAGCGGCAGGAGGAGTTCTCGAAAGGGCTCGGCACCGGGAACGTCAAGGACCTGATCGCGGCGGCCGAGAAGGGCGAGATGACGATGGACTTCAACCTCGCCGGAAACTCGGTCGAGCAGCTCGCCTCGGAGCCGACGAAGTACGGGTTCCGCCTCGTCGACGAGAAGGGCGTGCCGATCCCGAAGGACCAGCTCGCCGGCTACAAGGGCTCGATGATCCCGGAGTACGACGTCGACGGCGAGTGGCGCTGCGTCACCGGCGACGTCGACTTCCTCCAGATCGCCCAGGGGAACGGCAGCCCGCTCGGCGCGGCCGAGCGCGCATCGGTCTACCGGGCGATGGCCGGCGGCCCGATCGGGTTCCTGCACGGGGAGAGCGCAACCTGGACTCTCGACGGGGCCTTCGACTTCGAGAAGAAGGTCAACGAGTTCAAGCGCGCCGGCACCGCGCTCGAGTTCGCCCCCGACGGCCTCGCCCGCGCCGTCAAGTTCCTCGCCGCCGACTTCAAGAAGGGCGTGTACGACTACAAGATCCTCTGGGACGGAAGCGCGGTCAATCCGCTGGGAGCCGTCACTCCGCCGCACTAGGCTCGCCGGAAGCGGGCGGCGAGCGAGAGCACGCTGTTCATCTCGCGGACGCGCAGCACCCGGCAGGCGAGCACGTAGGTCGCGATCGAGGCGATCAGCGCCGTCCCGAGGGAGCAGACCTGGGCCGGGAACGAGCGGCCGAGCGCCGAGTCGAGCGGCTCCCAGACGAGGTAGGCGACCGCGGCGAGGGCGACGGACCCGGCCGCGATCCGCGCGGTCACCGACGCGATGCCGAGCCCTTCGATCCCGCCGAGGCGGCGGCGCAGCAGGGCGAGCAGGGCGATCGTCCCGGCAATATTGACGAGCGCCGTCGAGAGCGCGATCCCCCAGGCGCCGAGGTGGTAGAGAAGAGCGTCGAGGACGGCGTTCAGGAACAGGTTCCCGAGCGCGACCGCCGTCGGGATCCAGTTCTCCTGCATGCTGAAGAAGGCGCGGTTCAGCATCAGCATCGCCCCGTTGAAGACGAGCCCGAGGCTGAAGGCGGCGAGGCAGGCCGCCACGACCGGGGTCTGGGGCGGCTCCCAGGCGCCGTGCTGGAAGAGGATGCGGATGATCGGGCCGGCCAGCACGGCGCTCAGCGCCGCCGCCGGGATCAGCAGGAAGGCGATCTGGCGCAGGCCGTGCGCGACGGTGTCGCGGAAGCCCTCCGTGTCGCCCCGGGCGGCAAGGCGTGAGAGGGTCGGGAAGAGAACCGTCGCGATCGCGACCGAGAAGATGCCCTGCGGGAGCATGTAGACGAGGAATGCGGCCTGGATCGCGCGCGGGGCGAGGTCGCCGTTGATGAAGCGCGAGGCGAAGAACATGTCGATCACGGCGTTGATGTTGATCAGGCCGAGGCCGATCGACACCGGCACCATCAGCTTGAGGGTCTGCTTGACGGCCGGGTCGCGCCAGTCGAGGACGATCCGCAGCCGCTCCTCCCCACGCTCGAGCCCGCGCAGCCACGGCCACGGCAGGAAGACCTGGATGACCGTGGCGATCAGGATCGAGAAGGCGTAGACGTAGAGCGCGGCACTGGAGGTGCTGGCGCGCGGGACGCCGATCAGGAGGCCGGCGATGATCGCGAGGTTCCAGACGACCGGCGAGAGCGCCGGGACGGTGAAATGGTCGTAGCTGTTCAGGATCCCGACGATGATCCCGGAGACGCCGAGGAGCGTGACGATCGGGAAGAGGACGCGCGAGAGCCCGATCGCGAGCGGAAGATCGCCGCCGGGATTGCCGAACAGGCCGATCACCCAGGGGGCGATGATCACGAAGATCGCGGTCAACGCCGTCAGGCCGAGCAGCATCAGCCAGAAGAGGCTCGACGCGACCCGCCAGGCCCGTTTTCGCTCCCCCTTCTCGAGCAGTTCGCTGAACACCGGGACGAACGCCGACGAGAGTGCGGCGTCGGCGAGGAGAGCCCGGACGAGGTTCGGGATCTGGAAGGCGATCGTGAACGCGTTGACGAGGCCGGCGGCGCCGAAGTAGTAGGCGGCGACGATCTCCCGGACGAGCCCGAGGACGCGCGAGAGCGCCGTCGCGAGCGAGAAGATCACGGTCAGCCGGGCGAGGCGCGGGAACGCGGCCGCCGGTGCGCCCGGCTCCGCCGCGGCGGCGTGCGCGGGGGCGATCGCGACCCAGCCGTCGGAGAGGAACGCTCCCTCGTCGAACTCGAAAGCCGGCAGGCCCCTGGCACGACGCCGCTCGTTGCGGGCGTGGGCACGGGCATGCCGGTCGCGGGCACGCTGCTCTTCGTCCACCAACGGGAGCATAGGGAGCGCCGCCGTCGACACCCTGGGGCCGGCTGCTACCATCGCTGGGCCCGCCGTCGCGGGCATCTATTCGACTGGGCAGCTCCAGACCATGGCCAACATCCAGCAGCAGAAGAAGCGCATCCGCATCTCCGCCGACGAGCGGCTCGAGAACCTGCGCTACCGCTCGACGATCAAGACGCTGACGAAGCGGCTCGCATCGGTCGTCGAGGAGGGAGACGCCGAAGCCGTCGAGGCGGAGCACCGCAACCTGGTGAAGTGGATCGACCGGGCCGTGGCCCGCGGCGCGCTCCATCGGAACACCGGCGCGCGCAAGAAGTCGCAGGCGGCGCGCCTCTGCGCGCACTGACGGCTCGAGCTCAGATCGTCGTGTACTCCGGGCCGAGCGGCGATTCGTCGAGCCGCCACCCGAACGCGCCCAGGTCGACGTCCTCGCGCCGGGCGAGCTCGCGCGCGAGCTCGGCGAGAGACGGTTCGGCCCCCGCCGAGGCGCGCTCGAACAGCGGGCCCGGATCTTCTCCGAGCCGCCGGGCGCAGTCGAGGAACGGCGCCAGGCCGCTGATCACCTCGTCCTGGTCGGCCGCTCCCGCCCCGCCCCGCTCGACCAGCCGCAGATAGCGCGCGACGCCGCTCGCCAGCTCGTCGGGAGAGCTCCGGCGCAGCGCGGTCGTCGCGGCGGCACCGACCCAGGCGGCGGCGCCCACGCCTGCTCAGCCCTCGGTCGCCGGCCCGGGTTGCTCGCGCGGCCTCGTGATCTCGATCAACGCCCGCTCGAGCTCGAGGTCGGCGGGGAGACGCGAGCCGCCCTTGAGGGCGTGGTCGAGCCGGGCGAGCCGCACAGTCGCCCGGCGGAGCTCGTCGGGGGTGTAGTTGCGGCACTGCTGGTAGAGCTTGCCGACGTAGTACGGATGGCGCTTCATGACCGTCGCGGCATCCTTGGCGGCGATCCCCTGGGCTTCCAGCCCCTGGGCGCGGCGGACCTGGGCGACGTGGCCCGCGAGGATGGCGGAGACGCGCGGGATCGTCTTCGAGCGCGGGTCGCCGGTACGCTCGAGCAGCCCCTCCGAGGCGTGGAGGACGCCGACCACGTCGCGGGCGCCCCAGGCGTCGGTGAGCGCGAAGTTCGTCGTCCCGGCGCGCGCCGCGACGAGGCGCTCGACGTCGGCCACGGTCAGGCGGTCGCTGGCCGCCCAGGTCGAGAGCTTGTCGATCTCGGACGAGAGCTCGTACAGCTCCTCGCCGACGAGCTCGATCAGCGCGCGGCAGGCCTCCGGATCGGCGTGGGTGCCGTGAACCTGGAACTGCTCGCCGACCCATCTCTGCAGCCCGCGCTGCGGGACGTCCCAGAGCAGGACCTCGCCCTTGCCGGCCGTGACCGCCTTCGCGAGCGGAGCGTCCTTCTTCAGCTCGCCGCCCACGAGGGCGAGCGTCGTCGCCGGCACCGGCGCCTTCAGGTAGGCGGCGACCTCCTTGGCGTCGTCGGCCTTCCAGGCCTCGACCCCCTCGACGAGGATCAGCCGGCCGTCTCCGGCGAAGAGGCCGAGCGCGTTGCAGGCGGCGACCGTGTCCGCCCCGGAGAGGCCGTCTGCGGAGTGGATCTCCACCGCGTCGGGCCGGACGCGGCCCCGAAGCCGCTCGACCGCCCGGTCGACCTTCGGCCGGTCGGTCCCGGCGATCAGGTACGCCGCCCTGAGCTCGTCCGCCATCGCCGCCAAGCATAGGCGGCCTGCAGGAGCGAGCCCGGCAGCACCTCCGGCCCGGCGGTCATCGCGGCCCGCCCCGATCCAGGTCGATGCGGCGGCTCAGCCGCGGTGGACGACCTCGCAGTTCGCGGCGAACTTGTCCTTGGTGTCGGCGTAGACGACGTCATGCCCGCTGCCGCAGTCGATCGTGTCCCTGGTTCCGTCCCTGGCATGGATGTCGCCGGGGCCGCCGAAGATCCTGTCGGCTCCCGGCCCGCCGGTGATCACGTCGCTTCCGGCGCCGCCGTACAGCGTGTCGTTGCCGGGCCCGCCGTTCAGCCTGTCGTTCCCGGGCCCGCCGTTCAGCTTGTCGTTGCCGGCTCCGCCCGAGAGCTTGTCGTTGCCACCGCCGCCGTTCAGCGTGTCGTTGCCGGCGGTGCCCTTGAGATCGTTCGCCTTCGCGTTGCCGGTCTTCGTCACCACGCCGGTCGAACCCGGGCCGTGCGGCTTCTTCGGCTTCGGCGAGGGCCCCGGCCGGAACTCGCGGGCGAGGGGGCACGAACTCCCCAGAGCATGCGATGGAGATCGATCTCCGCGCCGTCGGCCTCGCGCCGCCAGTGCTGGGCGCATCCGAGCGACGTATACGGCCGGTAGCCGAGCTCGGCGAGCAGGTCGCCGGTCGCCGGAAGCTCCCGGTCGGGCACTAGGACGTCGGTCTCGGTGTAGGCACGTCCACCGTCGGGGTCGAGGCGCCGGGCGATCGCGGGCCCGCGCAACACGAGCGCGGGACGCCCTTGCTCCCCGAGGGCGCCGAACAGCTCGGCGGCGGCCAGATCGCTCCGCCGGGCGAGCGCGAGGAGCCGCGCGCGCCCACGGGCTGAGGCTGTGGCGACCATCCGGGGCAGTATGACGACCCGATCCACCGACGCCCCACCGTCGGCTACTTCAGCGCCGGCCCCGGGAGAACACCGTCGCAGGTCGACGACCACGCTCAGCGACGCGCACGCGCGCCCGCCCGGCGGCGGTGCAACACGTGAGCGGCGAGCAGGAGGGCTGCAACGAGGGCGGAGAGGCCGCGCCAGCTGCGGATCTCGGCGTAGGGCAGCGATCCGATCGCGCGCGCGCAGGCCGCGATGTAGGCGGCGACCCAGCCGTTCAGCCACGCGACGACCGCGGCCGCCGACGGCGCGAACGCGTCCAGGCCCGCGGTCGCGAACGAGAGCCCGAGCAGGATCGGCATCGCCGGCTCGGCGAGCGCGTTCGCCGGCACGCTGAGGAGCGGCAGGTAGCCGAACTGGATCCACAGGATCGGCGCCGTCACGAGGCCGCACCCGGTCGAGACCGCGACTCCCATCCGCACGCTCCGAAGCAGCGGCGCGGGCTCGAGCCGCCGCGCGATCCGCGGCACGACCGTGAAGATCGCCGCCACCGCCACGAACGAGAGTTGAAAGCCGGGGTCGTAGACGTTGTAGGGATTCCAGGCAAGGAGCGCGATCGCCGCGACCAGGAGCGCGTACCAGGCATCGCGCAGCCGGCCCGAGAGCCAGGCGAGCGACGCCAGCGACCCGGCGATCCCGGCCCGGATCACCGACGGCTGCGGCCCCACCGCCAGGACGTAGCAGCCGATCCCAGCGAGCGCTCCCAGCTCGCCGATCCAGCGGCTGACCCCGAGCAGCCAGGCGAGGATCAGCGCGCCGCCCGCAACCAGGACGACGTTCTGCCCCGAGACGGCGAGGATGTGGTAGAGCCCCGAGGCCTGGAAGTCCTGCCGCAGCCCGGGCGAGAGCGCCGTGCCGTCCCCGAGCACGATCCCCTCGAGGACCGCGCGCCGCTCTCCCGAGAGCCGGGGGGCGATCGAGGCCGCGAGCCTGGCGCGCAGCCGGTCGGCCACCCCGCCGAGGCCGCCCCGCTTGCCGACCTGCTGCCACTCATCCACTCGCAGGAGGACGTGCACGCCGTGCCGGCGCAGCCACGTGCGCTCGTCGAAGCCGTGGACCGGCCCCGGCGGCAGCTTCACCACGACGAGCGCGTCCAGGATCGCGCCCTGCGGGGGCGAGCGTCCGAGCGGCAGCTCGAGCTGCACCGGCTCGTCCACCCGGGCGCCCTCGAAGGTTCGTGCAGTCCCCTGCACGCGGAGCTCGTACTGGCCCTCCGTCGGCGGCGCGGTGACGACGATCGTCGCCCGCCCGGCGCGCCCCACCTCGCCGAGCAACGGGCTCCGGTCGAGCGCGTCGAGCCGGATGCTCGCCCACCACCAGCCGAGGCCACAGAGGAGCGCGGCCATCAGGGCGAACCGCAGATGCGGCTGACCGGCGGCGACCACCGCGACGGCGGCGACGAGAGCGCCCGCGAGCCCGACGTCGTGCACGCGGCCGAGATTGGCCAGCGCGAGCCCGGCCGCGAGCGAGGCCGCGAGGAGATGCGCCGGCGCGCGGGACCAGCTCACGGGATCACCAGTCCGCGCAGGTTGTCGATCTTCGACGGCCCGATCCCGGGAATCGCGTCGAGGTCGTCGACCGAGGTGAACGGCCCGTGCTGCTGGCGGTAGTCGACGATCTTCTGGGCGGTCACGGGGCCGATGCCCGGCAGCGCGTCGAGCTGCTCGGCCGTCGCGCTGTTGAGGTCGACCGGCGCCGAGGGGGACGGCCCCTCCGAGGTCGGAGCGGCCCCGCCGGCTGCAGCTCCCGCCGCCAGGCGCGCCGGGACCAGAACCTGCTCGCCATCGGCGAGGGGCGCGGCGAGGTTGACCAGGGCAGAGTCGGCCCGACGGGTGGCCCCGCCGGCCCGGGCGATCGCGTCGGCGATGCGCGAGCCCTGGCGGAGGCGGTAGAGCCCCGGCCGCCTGACCGCTCCGGCCACGTCGACGACGACGAACGCGGCGGCGGTCGGAGTCGAGGAGGACGGTGCGGTCAGCGGCGAGACGGCGCTCGTCGTCCCGAAGCTCGCCGTGACGGCGGATCCCGTCTTCGGAGCTGCCAGGAGATGCGCCGCCAGGAGCACCCCGGCGAGCGCGCAGGCGACCGCGACCAGCGCCTGACCGCGCGAGAGCGTGAACGAAGGCATCCCGTCAGGCTGCCGGGAAACATGTCACGTGTCTGTGACAGAACCGTGCCCGAACTGCAAGAAGTTCTCCACACCCCGGACGCCGGTTCGCCGGCGCGGCGAGCGGGCGCGGCCGCGGCCGCGGCGGCTAGACGACGAAATTGACGAGCTTGTCCGCGACGACGAACACCCGCCGCGGCTCGTTTCCGTCCAGGTGGGCCTGCACGCGCTCCGATGCCCTCGCGATCGCGATCAGCTCGTCGTCCGGCAGGCCCGCGGCGACCTGGAGCCGATCGCGCACCTTGCCGTTCACCTGGCAGACGAGTTCGACCGTGTCGTGGCGCAGCATCGACTCGTCGGCGACCGGCCAGGGCTCCTCCCAGAGCCGCGCGTGCCCGAGTCGGGACCAGAGCTCCTCGGCGACGTGCGGCGCGTACGGCTGGATCAGCGACACCGCCGTCTCGACCGCAAAGCGGGCGGCCGGGTCGCCGGGCTCCTTCGAGATCTCGTTCACGAGCTCCATCACGGCGGCGACCGGGGTGTTGAAGACGAATCGCCGCTCGATGTCGTCGGTCACCTTGTGGATCGTCTCGTGCGCCTTCCTGGCCAGCGGCGTCGCCGCCGCCGCGCTGCCGGCACCGCGCTCGATCTCCTCGTGCACGACCCGCCAGAGGCGGGTGAGGAAGCGCCACATCCCCTCGACGCCGGTGTCCTGCCACTCCTTGTCCTGGTCGGCCGGCCCCATGAAGAGGATGTAGAGCCGCAGCGCATCGGCCCCGAAGCGGTCGACGAGCTCGTCCGGCGCGACGACGTTGCCCTTCGACTTCGACATCTTGGCGCCGAAGCGGTAGATCATTCCCTGGTTGAAGAGCCTGGCGAACGGCTCGCGGAAGCCGAGCAGGCCGATGTCGGAGAGCGCCTTCGTGAAGAAGCGCGCGTACATCAGGTGCAGGATCGCGTGCTCGATCCCGCCGATGTACTGGTTGACCGGCAGCCAGTAGTCGACGAGCCCGCGGTCGAACGGGGCGGTGTCGTTGCGCGGGTCGGTGTAGCGCAGGAAGTACCAGGAGGAGTCGACGAAGGTGTCCATCGTGTCGGTCTCCCGCAGCGCCGGCCCGCCGCAGGACGGGCAGCTGGTCGTCACCCAGTCCTCCGCGGCCGCCAGCGGGGAACGGCCCTTCGGCAGGTAGTCGTCGACCTCCGGGAGCAGCACCGGCAGCTCGGCCTCCGGCACCGGCACGACCCCGCAGGCCCCGCAGTGGATCATCGGGATCGGGCAGCCCCAGTAGCGCTGGCGCGAGAGGAGCCAGTCGCGGAGCCGGTAGCTGATCGCGCTCCGGCCGAGGCCGCGTTCGCCGAGCCACTCGACGATCGCCTGCTTCGCCTCCGGCGAGGAGAGGCCGGTGAAGCGGTCGGAGTTGACCAGCACCTCGCTCTCGGAGTGCGAGACGTAGGCGCCCCCTTCCTCGAGCTCGCCGCCCGCGGGCGCCACGACCTGCACGACCGGCAGCCCGAACCGCTCTGCGAAGGCGAAGTCGCGCTCGTCGTGCGCCGGCACGGCCATGATCGCGCCGGTGCCGTAGTCCATCAGGACGTAGTCGGCGACCCAGATCGGGATGCGGGCGCCGTTGACCGGGTTGACGGCGTAGAACCCGGTGAAGACGCCGGTCTTCTCCTCCTCGGCGGCCCGCTCCTCGCTCCTCATCGTCGCGGCATGCCGGACGTAGGCCTGCAGCTCGGCGGCATCCGCGGAGCGCTCGACGAATCGCTCGACGAGCGGGTGCTCCGGCGCGAGGACGAAGAACGTCGCCCCGAAGAGCGTGTCCGGCCGGGTCGTGAAGACCGGGACGTCCGCGTCGAGCTCCTCGACCCGGAAGATCACCTCGGCCCCTTCCGACCGGCCGATCCAGTTTCGCTGCATCGTCAGGACGCGCTCGGGCCACGACTCGAGCAGCTCCATCTCGTCAAGCAGGCGGTCGGCGTACGCGGTGATCTTGAACAGCCACTGCTCGAGGTTCCGGGACTCGACCTCGGCGCCGCAGCGCTCGCAGTGGCCGTCGATCACCTGCTCGTTCGCGAGCACGGTCTGGTCGTTCGGGCACCACTTGACCGGGGCGGCCTTGCGATAGGCGAGGCCCGCCTCGAAGAGCTTCAGGAACAGCCATTGCGTCCAGCGGTAGTACTCGGGCTCGTGTGTCGAGACCTCACGCGTCCAGTCGATCGACCACCCCATCCGCTTGATCTGGGCCCGGATGGCCTCGATGTTGCGGTCGGTCACCTCCCGCGGATGGCCCCCTTCGCGGATCGCGGCGTTCTCGGCCGGGAGGCCGAACGCGTCGTACCCCATCGGCCGCAGCACCGACCAGCCCTTGCGCCGGCGAATGTGCGAGACGACGTCGCCGAGGGTGTAGTTGAGGACGTGTCCCATGTGGAGCTCGCCCGACGGGTACGGGAGCATCTCGAGGACGTACGCCGTGTGCCCGCCGGCCGCGTCCGGAACGGCCGGGTTCGGCGTGACGAAGGCGCCGGCCTGATCCCAGACCTGCTGCCATTTGCGCTCGATTGCGTGTGGTTCGTAGCTATCCATTTCGGGCCCTAGAGACGAAAAAGCCTCTCGTGGTGCGAGAGGCCGTGGGAAGCTGACGCGGCGCCGCCGCGGCTCGCTCCCCGGTCAGGTAAGGAGGAGGTTCATCTCGCAAAAGTGTAGCGCCCGCGCGCCCTCGAGCCAACCGCCCGGATGGCCCGCCCGTCCGTCGGGCCCTGCGCGGCCGCCACCGGCCGGCGGCGCCGTCGCCCTGCCCACGTGCCCCGAGGGGGCGCGTGGACCCCTGCATTCACGGTAGCGGGAAAGGCGTGCCATGTCCGTGACGGAAGCGCGCCGGAACCGTCAATTCTCGTCCACAGGCAGAATCGACCCGTGCTCGAGCTCTTCCCCGACACCGCCGCGATCGAGGGCGGGCTGCTCACCATCGCCAGAATCCCCGCGGCGGAGCTCGTGCGGGCCCACGGGAGCCCGCTCGTCGCCTACGACGAAGCGACGCTTCGTGCCCGAGCGCGGGCCTACCGGGCGGCCGCTCCCGGCGCGCTCGTCTGCTTCGGGACGAAGGCCTTCCCGAACCTGGCGGTGATGCGGATCCTCGGCGAGGAGGGAATCGGCGCGGACGTCTCGACGCTCGGCGAGCTGCGCTTCGCCCGGGCCGCCGGGATCGCCGGCGACCGGCTGGTCGTCCACGGCAACAACAAGGCCGACGACGAGCTCGGCGCCGCGGTGGCGGCCGGGGCGCTCCTGGTCCTCGACTCGCTGGAGGAGGTCGGCCGTGCGCGCGAGGCGGGCGCGACGCGCACGCTGATCCGCGTCACGCCGGGCATCGAGGCGGATACGCACGAGGCGATCCGAACAGGACACCACGGCTCGAAGTTCGGCCTCACGCCCGACGATGCGCTCGAGGCGATCCGGCTCGAGCCGGCGACCGAGGGCCTCCACATGCACATCGGCTCGCAGCTCCGCGACCCCGACGCCGCGCGGACGGCCGTCGACTGGATCGCGACCTACGCCGCTCGAGCCCGGGACGAGCTCGGCTGGGAGCTCCGGACGCTCGACCTCGGGGGCGGGCTCGGCGTCGCAGCAACTCCCGACGAGCCCGAGCTGCCGATCGCGACCTTCGTCGGCGAGCTGCTCGCCGAGCTGGAGCGGGCGCTCGCCCGGCACGGGCTCCCCGAGCCACAGCTGATCCTCGAGCCCGGCCGCTCCCTCGTCGCCCGCGCCGGCGTGACGCTCTACACGGTCGGTTCGGTCAAGCGAGCGGGCGCTGCGACGACCTACGTCGCCGTCGACGGCGGCATGTCCGACAACCCCCGCCCGGCCCTCTACGGAGCCCGCTACACGGCGTTGCTCGCAAACCGCGCGGACGAGCCGGCGACGGGGACGTTCACCGTGGTCGGAAAGCACTGCGAGTCGGGCGACCTGCTGATCGAGCGCGTCGACCTGCCCGAGCCCCGTCGCGGCGACCTGCTGGCGGTACCGGCCACCGGGGCCTACACGCTGGCGATGAGCTCGAGCTACAACGCCGTCCCCCGCCCTGCGGCCGTGCTCGTGACCGACGGCGAGGCCCGCGTGATCCGGAGACGCGAGACGATCGACGACCTGCTGGCGCTCGAGTCGTAGGGCTCCGGCTCCGGGCGACCTCGCGGTTCCGGGGCCCGCGAGCTCGCGAGCTACCGCCCCCGCAGGAATCCCTCGACGGCCGCGCGCCACGCCGCGGCGTTCTCGAGGTGCACGTCGTGGCCCGCGCCCGGGATCTCGACCAGCGCGACCTCCTGCCCGATCTCGAGGCCAGCTCTCGAGCCAGGCCCGGACGGCCTCCGGGAAGCGCGGTCCGGGATCGGGTGTGCTCTCGGCGACGACCAGCGCCCCGACCAGCTCCGGATGACGCGCGGCGGTGAGGAACGCGGTGTGCCCGCCGAGCGAATGGCCGATCAGCACCGCTTGCTCGACGCCGAGCTGGCGGAGCCACGCCTCGACGTCTGCAACGTGTGCCGCGCGCGAGACGTCGCCCGGGAGCTGCTCGCTCGCGCCGTGCCCGCGGGCATCGGGAGCGAGCACACGGTGCGTCGCCCGCAGCCAGGAGGCCGTCTCGTCCCACTCGCGGGCATGGCCGGCGAGCCCGTGGAGCAACATCGCCGGGGGCCTCTCGCCGCCGTAGTCGGCGCAGGCGAGCCCGACGCCCGCGCGGCTCAGGTAGTGCCAGGACGGCGCGCCCGTCACCGTCGAGGCACCCTCATTCGTGGACGAGAACGGGCTTGGCGCGCAGCTTTCGCGTGCCCGGAAGCCACACTGCGACGAGCGCGCCGAGGGCGGGGCCGAGCGCGGTCGCGATCAGCGCCGCGCGGAGATCGACCGCATCCGCGATCGCGCCGAGCGCGACCGCCGCGACGCCGCCGAGGCCCACCGCAAGCCCGATCGTCATCCCCGAGGCCATCGCGACCCTGCTCGGGAGGTAGTCCTGGCCCATCACGGTCGTCACGCTGAAGGTGCTGACGATCACCGCCCCGGCGGCGCAGACGGAGATCACGCCGATCGTGCCGCCGACGAGCACGTAGCCGAGCACGAGGATCGGGCTGAGGGCGAGACTGCCGACGAGGACGGGCTTCTGCCCGAAGCGATCGGCGAGCGGGCCCGCACAGAGCGAGCCGAGCGCGCCGCAGAAGAGCACCAGCGAGAGCAGCGCGGCCCCGAACGACTTCGAGTGCCCGTGTGCCACCTCCCAGAGCGGGACGAACGTGAACAGCCCGTAGAAGGCGACGCTGCGGAATGCGATCGCGACGAGGAGCAGGTTGAACGCGCCGGGCCGATCGCGCTCCGAGGAGCGCTCCGCGCGCCGCGTCCCGGCGCGGCGAAGCCGGCCGAGGGCGCCGAAGTCGCGGAGCAGGAGCCCGATGACGAGCACCGCCGGAACCGCGAAGAGCAGCCCGCCCGCCGACCCGGCGAGGGCGAGCGTCACCCCGGCGATCGCAGGCCCGACCGCGACTCCAAGGTTCCCGCCGGTCTGGAATACCGCCATCCCGCTCGCCCGGCGCGCGCCGCTCGCATCCCGCGCGAGCCTCATCGCCTCCGGGTGGAAGGCTCCGGACCCGAGGCCGGAGATCGAGACGAGGACGAGCAGCAGGGCGTAATCGCGCGACGCTGCCGCGAACGCGATCCCGGCACCCGAGACGGCGATCCCGACGGGAACGATCCACGTCGTCGTCCTCCGGTCCGACCAGCGACCGAACAGCGGCTGCGAGAGCGACGAGGTCACCGTCGCGGCCAGGACGACCACCGCTGTCTTGGTGTACGAGAGGTGCAGGACAGGCTTGAGGAAGACGAGGATCGCCGGCAGCACCCCCGACGAGAAATCGGCCGCGAAGTGGCCGAGCCAGAGGTCGGTCATCTCGCGCCGGTGGAGGCGGTCATCCATGCGCCGAGAATATCCCGAGCCCGGAAGGCTCCAGCCGGCGCTCGCGCCGGACGACGCCGGACCAGGCGCCCCCGAGCTCAGGCGAGGACGGTGCGGTCGAGGCTCGTCCGCTCCAGCCGGTGCGCCCGACCCCAGCGTCCATCTTCGGCGCCCGTCCCCAACCCCCACCCGCCCGGGGGATCCGGACCTCGAATCGTACGGCGCGAGGTGTGACGCCATCGTGAAATCTCTCCGGCACTTGCTCCTCGCCGCCCGCCGGCCCCAGCCGCTCGGCTCACGGCTGCCGGGCCCGGCAGCGACCCCGGGAACGCCCTACCCCGTGGCCGGCCGCACGAGCGCACGTGGGCGGTCGAGCCGCGCCTCGTTGACGTGCGGGTTCCACGGCTCGGCGAGCGGCTCGGCGCCGAACGATCGGGCGACCTGCTCCGCCGGCGGCTCGCCGTAGAGGGTCGTCCGCTGGCGCGGCACGCGGCCGGCCGAGCGGATCAGCGCCTCCATCTGCTCCGGCGCGAGCTCCTGCCCCCAGCCGGCGCCGGCGGCGCGCGAGATCGACTCGTTCATCAACGTTCCGCCGAGGTCGTTCACTCCCGCGTGCAGCGCCTCGACGACGCCCTGCGGCCCCGCCTTCACCCACGAGACCTGGACGTTCTCGATCCACGGGTGCAGCGCGAGCCGCCCGACCGCGTGCATCAGCAGCACCTCGCCGAACGTCGGCCCGGGCCGAGCGCGGCCCTTGAGGTAGATCGGCGCCTCCATGTGCACGAACGGGAGCGGGACGAACTCGGTGAAGCCCGCCCGTGCGCCGCTGCAGGTCGCGCACCGCGAGCAGATGCCGCGCCCAGTTGCGCGGGCCGTCGACGTGGCCGAACATGATCGTGTTGTTCGAGCGCAGCCCCGCGGCGTGGGCGGTCTCGTGCACCTCGAGCCACTGGGCGGTCGTGATCTTGTCGGGGCAGATGACCGCGCGCACCTCGTCGTCGAGCACCTCGGCGGCCGTCCCGGGCAGCGAGGCGAGGCCCTCGTCTCGCAGGCGCGCCAGGAAGCCCGCGCAGCGGGACGCCGAGGGTCGCCGCGCCCTGCCACACCTCGAGCGCGCTGAACGCGTGGACGTGCAGGTCGGGCACGGCGTCCTTGATCGCCCGCACGACCGAGACGTAGTAGTCGCCGTCGAAGGCCGGATGGATGCCGCCCTGGAGGCAGATCTCGGTCGCGCCGCGATCCCACGCCTCGACCGCGCGCCGGACGATCTCGTCGTGCGGCACGAGGTACGGCTCGCCGCGCAGGTTCGCCGCGAGCTTCCCTTTCGAGAAGGCGCAGAAGCCGCAGCGGAAGTAGCAGACGTTCGTGTACTGGACGTTCCGCGTGACGACGTAGGTGACGACGTCGCCGTTCACCTCGCGCCGGAGCGCGTCGGCGGCCGCGAACACGCGCTGCCGCTCCTCCCCGCGCGCCCGGAAGAGGCGAACGATCTCCTCCTCGCCGAGCTCGTGGCGCGTACCGCGCGGCAGCGGGTCCCGGCGGACGACGAAGGGCACGGCGCCGGTCTCGCCCGGCGCCCAGGCATCCTCGCGCGCGAGCCCGAGCGAGTCGGCGGCCCGGAGCACGTGCGGCAGGACTCCCGCGTCGATCCAGCCCGCGTCGAGATGGCCGGGGTAGACGGTGAGGCGCGGCGCGAGCTCGAGGCCGCGGCTCTCGGTCGCCCGGCGCAGCAGCGCGAGCTCGGGCCACGGCGCCTCCGGGTTGACGTGGTCGATCGTCACCGGCGAGACGCCGCCCCAGTCGTCGATCCCGGCATCGAGCAGCCTGGCGAAGTCACCGGTCAGGTTGGGCGGCGCCTGGAGGGCGATCCCGGGGGGCAGGATCAGCCGCGCGGCCGCGATCGTCCAGAGGAGCTCCTCGAGGGGCGGCTCGGGTGCGGCCGCCATCCTCGTACCCGGCTTGGCGCGGAAGTTCTGGACGATCACCTCCTGCACGTGCGGCCCGGCGGCCGCGATCGCCTCGAGCGCCTCGATCCGCTCCGCGCGCGTCTCGCCGATCCCGATCAGGATCCCGGTCGTGAACGGCACCCGGGCCTCGCCCGCGAGCCGGAGCGTCTCGAGGCGGGCGGCCGGCAGCTTGTCGGGCGAGCCGAAGTGCGGCCCGCCGCGCCGCGAGAGCCGCGGCGAGGTGGTCTCCAGCATCAGCCCCATCGAGGCGGCGACGGGCCGGAGCAGCTCGAAGTCGGCCGGCGCGAGCACGCCGGGATTGAGGTGCGGCAGGAGCGACGTCTCGCTCGAGGACGGCCCGGGCCGCGGCCGCGAGGTACTCGATCGTGGTGGCGAAGCCGAGCGCGGCCAGCTCCTCGCGGGCGGCGCGATAGCGCAGCTCCGGCTTGTCGCCGAGCGTGAACAGCGCCTCCCGGCAGCCGGCCCGCTCGCCCGCGCGCGCGACCTCGAGCACCTCGTCGATCGTCAGGTAGGCGCGCTCGCCCCGCCGCGGCGGGCGCGCGAACGTGCAGTAGTGGCAGACGTCGCGGCAGAGCTTCGTCAGCGGGACGAACACCTTCGGGCTGTAGGTGACGATCCGCCCGCGCTGCGCCTCCCGGGCGGCGCGCGCCTCGGCCATCAGCGAGTCGAGAGAGCGCTCCGCCAAGCCCACCGGCGCATCGTAGTGGTGCGGCCAGCGCTCACATCCTGGCCGCCGAGCGCGAGCACGTCGGCGACGAACGGCCGCGTCACCGCGAAGAGGCCGAAGCGCCGCACCGCCGCCTCTCCCTGGTACCACGCGCCGAGCGCGAGCCCGGTGTCGCCCTGGAACTGCGAGAGCAGGTGGCGCAGGTAGAGCACGCCGACCTCGATGTCGCCGTCGAGGGTGTGCGGGACCGGGTGCCCGACGAGCACGTCCTCGACGAACGCCCTCGTCGCCGGCATCACCTGCAGCACGCCGCGGGCACCGACCGGCGAGACGACCCCCGGCTGGAAGCCCGACTCCATCCACGCGAGCGCGCGGACGAGGTGGGGCGAGACGCCGAGCCGTCCGGCCCACGCCGAAAGCAGGGCCTGCACCTCGCCCGGGGCCGCGGCGAGGGGCTCGCTCCGCCTCGTCGCGGGGACGGCGAGCCGGGCCCCGATCGGGAGCACGGCGGCAGGGTCGATGCGGTTCGTCCGGGCGAGCCGGCGGACGGTGAGCCCGAAGCGCGCCGCGATCGCGGTCAGCGAGTCGCCGGCCCGGACGACGCGGCCGCGCCGCACGCGGCGCCGGAGGCCGCGCGACGAGCGCGGCGAAGGTGCGCGGCCCGGCGATCCCGTCGACCGCGAGCCACGTGCCGGCGCTGGAAGTCCCGCACCGCCAGCTCGACGCGGGGCCCGACGTAGCCGTCGAGGGCGCCGTCGTAGAGGCCGGAGCGAGCGAGCAGGAACTGCAGCGCGGACACGTCGAGGCCGAAGTCGCCCGGGACGAGCGGGCGCTCGCCGGGCAGCGGGCTGCCGAGAGGCCCGAGCGAGAGACGCGTCCGCCTGTCGATCGTCCCGGTGACCGACAGGTGCGCTCTCGCCTGGGCGGCCCGTACGCCCGCGGCCGTCTCCGGCCCCGGCACGCCGTCGATCGGGCCCGCGTAGAGCCCGAGCGCGCGCAGCGCGACCTGGACGCCCGCCAGCTGCGGGCTCGCAGCGGCCGGGCCGGGCCAGACGGCGACTCCGAGCAAGCGCTACACCGAGGACCCCCCTCGCGCGCACGGCCGCTCGGTGTTCGCGAGCCGCCTCCCCGTTCCCGCCGGCCGCATACTCTTCCGGCCGTGCATCCGACCGCCGCCAAGGTGCAGGAACGGTTGGCCGCCCGCGGGCTCGCGGTCGAGGTGCGGGTGCTCCCGGACTCGACCCGTACCGCCGCCGACGCCGCCGACGCGTGCGGCTGCGAACCGGGCCAGATCGTCAAGTCGCTCGTCTTCGTCGTCGACGAGGTGCCGACGATGGTGCTCTGCGCCGGCGACCGCCGCGTGAGCGCGGTCGGCGGGCGCACCGCTACCGCCGACGAGGCCCGGGCGGCAACCGGGTTCGCGATCGGCGGCATCCCGCCGCTCGGCCACGACACCGACCTGCCGACGATCGTCGACGAGTCGCTGCGCCGGTTCGACCGGGTCTGGTGCGCGGCCGGCACGCCGCACGCGGTCTTCGAGACGGGGCTGGCGGAGCTGCTCGCGGCGCTCCCCGACGCCGTCGTCGGCCCGGTGTAGTCGGTGGGCGTCCCCCGCCGCGTTGCCCGGCTGCGACGGCGCGCCGCCGGCGTGGTCTGGCGGAGGGCCCTCGGGCCCGTCGGCGGCCGCGTCCCGCGCCGGTACGTGCGCTCGATCTTCGGCTGGGACGGAGCCCGGTCCGCGGACGCGCATCTCGTCTCGGCCGAGCTGCTCGCGCCCGCCTACGTCGAGCACTACGGCTTCGATCCGGCGCTCCCGCCTCGCTTTCGCCGCGCGAAGGCCATCGAGGAGCGCTACGTCTACCGGCTGCGGGATATTTGAGCGAGCCCGCGCACCGGTCTCTGCTGGCTGCCGCGCAGGCTGATCCTCGCGGAGAGCCACACGGGATCGGTCCTGCGGATGCTGGGGTAGGGAGGGTACGCCCTCGACGAGCCGCTGATCGGGACGCGCGGAACGATCGAGGGCCCCGTCGTCGTGCTGTCCGAGCATTCCTACTCCCACTGGCTGCTCGAGGATCTTCCCGCTGCGCTGCATGCGCTCGAACGCGCGCCCGACGCAACCGTCCTAGTCCCGCGCAACGGGCCGCGCTGGCTCGAGGAGGCCCTCAGACCCTCCCCTTCCCCCGGCAGGTGGAGCTCTTCGCCGGCGCCCGCTTCATCGCCGGGCCTCACGGCGCCGGGCTCGCGAACATCGTCTGGTCCGACCCCGCGGGCCTGTCGGAGATCTTCACGCCCCGCTTCAAGGAGGTGTTCGGGCAGCTGGCCGTCTCGCTCGGTGCGACCTACCGCCCCTTCGACTGCTCGAAGGCTCCGCCGCCGTACGGAACGGCGCCGGTCGGGGAGGTCATCCGCACGGCGCTGGAGGCCTGACGGGGCCGGGTCAGCGGCGCGGGCGCGCCGAGCGGCCCCCGGCGAGCTCGGCGGGGTCGGTCACCGGCGCCAGGCAGGCGAAGCGCTCGCACCGGTAGACGGCGGGCCTGCCGTCGACCAGCGTCTTCCCCTCGAGGAGCGCGATTCCCTCGGCCGGGCCGAAGGCGATCACGGCTGACGGTTCCCAGCGGGCGAGCGCGGCGCGAGCGACCTCCGAGTCGGCGGGGCCGGCGATCGCGATCTCCTTGCGCGGCGCGAGCTGGAAGTCGAGGGCGACGAGCCCCCAGCCGAACGCCGACGGCACCTGGGAGAGCGCGCCTGCGATCAGGGGGAAGACCGAGAGCGCGCGCTCCTCGAGCCGGTCGTCGCCGTAGATCCGCGAGAGGCGCAGGAGGACGTGGGCGAGCATCGTGTTCCCGCTCGGCGAGGGCTGGTCGTCGAAGGACTTCTTCCGCACGACGAGCTGCTCCCCGTCCGAAGGCGTCTGGAAGAAGCCGCCGTGCTCGTCGTCGGCGAACAGCTCGACCGCGAGCAGCGCGAGCCGGTGTGCCTCCTCGAGCCAGCGAAGCTCGCCGGTCGCCGCGTGCAGCTCGAGGAGCCCGTTCGAGACGTCCGCGTAGTCCTCGAGGTAGCCGGTCCCCTTCCCGACCCCGTCGCGCCAGGTGCGGTGAAGCCGGCCCGCGGGCGTCGAGAACGACCCGAGCAGGAGCCCGGCCAGGCGCCGCGCGGCATCGACCCAGTCGGGCCGGTCGAGGAAGCGGCCGGCCTCGGCGAGCGCAGCCAGCGTCAGCCCGTTCCAGGAGGCGACCGCCTTGTCGTCCCGCGCGGGCTTCTCCCGCCGCTCGCGCCGCTCGAACAGCTCGGCCCGCAAGTGCTCGTCGAGCTCTCCGCGGATGATGAACCGGTCGCCCTCGAACGGCTGGAGCAGCTCGTCGGGGACGCCGTCCGAGCGCCGCCAGGTGAACGTCGCGCCCTCCTCGCCGGCGGTATCGGCGTCTTGGGACGAGGCGAAGCCGCCGCCGGGAAGCGCCAGCTCGCGGAGCATGTACTCGACCGTCTGCTCGGCGACCTGCCGGTAGCGCTCCTTGCCGAGCGCGAGCCACGCATGCAGGTAGCAGGAGGCGAGCGACGCGTTGTCGTAGAGCATCTTCTCGAAGTGCGGCACGAGCCAGCGCTCGTCGACCGAGTAGCGGTGGAAGCCCCCCCCGACGAGGTCGTACATCCCCCCGGCCGCCATCCTGTCCAGGGTGAGCTCGGCCGGGCGGCGCGACCCGGTCCGGAGCAGGAACTCGATCACCGCCGCCGCGGGGAACTTCGGCGCCGTCCCCCAGCCGCCCCACTCCCAGTCGAGCGTGTCGACCAGGCGCTCGAACACCGCGTGCAGCAGCTCGCGGTCGGCGGGAACGTCGGCCGGCTCCTGCGCCGCCCCCCGGCGCAGATAGTCGGTCAGCGACTCGCCCGTCCGCTCGAGATCCTCGCGCCGGTCCCGCCACGCCGCAGCGACCGTCACCAGGATGTCGGGGAAGCTGCGCAGCCCGCCTCGAGGCACCGGCGGCAGGTAGGTCGCGCTCCAGAACGGCTTTCCCGCGGGGGTGAGGAAGCAGCTCAGCGGCCAGCCTCCGCTCCGGTTCATCGCCACCGCCGCCTCCATGTAGATCGCGTCGACGTCGGGGCGCTCCTCCCGGTCGACCTTGATGTTGACGAAGCTCTCGTTCATCAGCTCGGCGGTGGCGGGGATCGCGAACGACTCGCGCTCCATCACGTGGCACCAGTGGCACGACGAGTACCCGACCGAGAGGAAGATCGGCTTGTCCTCCTCGCGCGCCCGGGCGAAGGCCTCCTCGCCCCACGGGTACCAGTCGACCGGGTTCACGGCGTGCTGGAGCAGGTAGGGGCTCGTCTCGCCTGCCAGGCGGTTCACGGTCCGAACGGTACCGCGCCCCGGGCGGGCGGGCAGAGGCGCCCACCCGCGGGCCGCGCGCGCCCCGGGCCGTGGTGTCGGGGGCGAGCAGGGCCGTTCGCGCCGCCGGCGGGCGCCGACCGGTCGGCAGCGTCGCGCCGATCCCGGCCGGCGCTCCGGTCCGAGGCGAATCTCGTTCGGGCCGCTGCGCCGGCCGGCTTCAGGAGAGCAGGTCGTCGTGCTGCTGCTCGTGCTGCTCCCGGCGCCATTCCTCCTGGTAGCGCTCGGCCTCGTCGAACTCCTGCTGAACGCGCCTGCGCTCGGCTGCGCTCTCCCGGGCGGGATGCTCGCCGGAGCTGTTCCTGCGCTTGACGGCGACGAATGCGATCACGAGCAGCGGAATGGCGACGACTGCGAAGACGATGACCGGGAGCACGTGTCCACCCTACCGGTCATGCCCGCGGCGGTCGGTCCGCGGAGGCGCTAGTCGATCCCCATCGAGTGAACCCGCTCGGGCCGAACGCGGACGAGGACGCGGCCGTCCGGCTCGGGATAGTCGACGCCGCGGTACTTGTGCGACATCTCGTCGATGTGCTCGGCCGCGCCCTCGTCCTCGAGCGTCGCCGTACCCTCGATCTCCAGGTAGCGGTAGGGGTCCTCGAGGTCGAAGACGGTGATGTTGATGCGTGGGTCGCGCTCCAGGTACCGGCCCTTCGCGCGGTCGCGGCGCGTCGTGAAGAGGGCGCTCTCGCCGTCCCAGTCGATCCAGACCACGCTCGTCTGGGGTGAGCCGTCGGGCCTCACCACCGCCACGAGGGGCTCGTCTCCCACGTCTGCGGCGTGACCGAGGACGGCATCGTCGTCATCGACGTCTGGGAGTCCGAGGAGGCGATGGAAACGTTCTTCCAGGAGCAGCTGGGGGCCGCGATCCATGAGTCGGGCATGCCCGAGGCGCAACCTCGCGTCGCGCGGGTCCACAACACGGTCCCCAAGGGAGCCGGCACGGCCCCGAACGTGATCATGCTGATCGAGCTCGACGCCGGACCGGAGGTCTACGACCAGATGGTCGAGCAGATGGGAGCCCATGTCGGCGGCGGCGAGAACCATCCGTCCTACTCGCACGTCGCCGCGGTCACCGAGAGCGGCGGCATGCTGATCTTCGACCTCTGGGAGTCGCCCGAGGCCTTCGGTCAGTTCGCCGCGCAGCAGGTCGGGCAGGCGGCCGCCGAGAGCCTCGGCGAGATCGAGCCGCGCTTCGTCCCGGTCCACAACCACATGCGGGGCCGCGCGACCGCGAACGCCTGACCCGGGCGGTCTAGCGACCCGACTGCGCCGGCGTCTCGTCCCGAGGCGCCGGCGCGCCGGCCGCGGCGAAGACCGGCAGCCCGAGCCTCGCCTGCATGATCTCGACCGCCTCGGTGCTCGAGTCGCAGAGCACGGCGCGCCGGCCGAGCTCGAGCGCCGCGGCGCCCAGGGTGCCGCTGCCGGCGAAGAAGTCGAGGCACCAGTCGCCCTCGCGCGAGGATGCCTGGACGATCCGCCGCAGCACCCCGAGCGGCTTCTGGGTCGGGTAGCCCGTCTTCTCGCGCCCGGTCGGCGAGACGATCGTGTGCCACCAGACGTCGGTCGGCAGCTTGCCGCGGGCGGCCTTCTCGGCGGTCACGAGCCCGGGTGCCATGTAGGGCTCCCGATCGACCGCCTCGGCGTCGAAGAAGTACGCCGCGGGATCCTTCACGTAGACCAGGATCGTGTCGTGCTTCGCCGGCCAGCGCCGCTTCGTTCGCGCCCCGTAGTCGTAGGCCCAGACGATCTCGTTCAGGAAGCACGCGCGCCCGAAGATCTCGTCGAGCAGGACCTTGCAGTAGTGGGCCTCCCGGTAGTCGATGTGGAAGTAGAGCGTCCCGTCCGTGCGCAGGACGCGCCGCGCCTCGCGCAGCCGCGGCTCGACGAAGGCGAGGTAGTCGTCGCTGTGGTCGGGATAGCCCCGGCTCGCGACGAGCTCGCTGCGGTAGCGCCGGCCGCCGAACCCGACCCGGTCGCCTTCCTCGTCCCGGCTCGTCGTGAGCGTCAGCCGCCGCTGCGCCCTGCCCGTGTTGAACGGCGGGTCGAGGTAGACGAGGGTGAACGCCTCGTCGGGCAGGCGCGCCAGCAGGTCGAGGTTGTCGCCGAGGTAGATCCCCTGCTCGGGGTGCATGGTCGACACGTCGCCCAATCATCTCGCACGAGCGCAGGTGCCGGACAGCCGAGCAGCCGGGGAGCGCAGCCGCGGGCTGCGGCGAACCGCCGCCCGCCCGGCCCGCGCTATCCTCGTCGCATGCCGATTCGCTCCCGGATCGCCGTGGCGGCCGCCGTGGCGAGCCTCGTGCTCCCGGTCGCCACCGGGGCGCTCGCGGCCGGCCGTGTCGCCGTCCCGTGCCGCGGGAGCATGCTCGCCGGCACGTTCAGGGCGGTCCGCGGCAGCGCCGGGGCCGGCAACATCAGCTACAGGCTGGCGCTCCGGAACAGCTCGACCGCCGCCTGCTTCGTGACCGGCGTTCCGACGCTGACGCTGCTCGACAGCAGGGGCAAGGCGCTGCCGACGAGCTCGAGGTTCGCCGGTCGCCCGGGAATGCTGACCGCCGTGATGGTTCCGCTCGCCCCCGGCCACACGGCTCATCTGACGGCGCGCTTCTCACCGGACGTTCCCGGCCCGGGCGAGCCCGTGACGGGGCGGACGTGCGAGCGGACCGCCTACAAGATCCGCGTCGTCACCTCGGGCGGCGGAGCGACGCTTGCCCCGATCACGCCGCCGACGCCGGTCTGCGAGCACGGCACCATGACGCTCACCGTCCTCACGGGCTGACCTCGGCCGGCCGGATCTGCTGGTCGGTCCCGGAGGCGATCGACGCGCTGCACGTGCTGTCCGCTGCGGTTCGACAACAAGCTTTCCGCTTTCTTTGCAGTCTCTTCACCGTCAAGCGGTACTGATACAAGGAGGCGATGGGCATCCCGGCGACCCATCTCGGCAGACGGCTCGCGGCGACCGCGGCGGCAGCCGCCCTGCTGCTCGCGACGTTCGCCGGAACGGCTGCCGCGGCGACCGCTCCGGCCGCGATCACGGGCCCGGTCGACACCGTCGGCGCGACGACCGCGACCATCACCGGCACGGTCAACCCGAACGGGAGCGCGACGACCTGGAGCTTCGAGTACGGGAAGACGACGAGCTACGGAACCTCGACCGCCGCGACGAGCGCGGGCTCCGGCACGAGCAACACCGGCGTCTCCGCGAACCTGTCCGGCCTGACCCCCAACACGACCTACCACTACCGTCTCGACGCGACGAACGGCGGCGGCACGACCGACGGCCTCGACGGGATCTTCACCACCGCTCCGGGGCCCAACGTCGTCACGGGCGGCGCGAGCAGCGTGACCACCACGTCGGCGACCCTCAACGGAACCGTCAACGCGAACGGCCGGGCGACGACCTACTACTTCGAATACGGAAAGACGACGGGCTACGGCACGAAGACGCCCACCCAGAGCGCCGGCTCCGACACGGTCCCGGTCTCCGTCTCGGCCTCGATCTCGGGCCTGCAGGCCGGGCAGGTCTACCACTTCCGCGTCGTCGCGACGAGCGACGGCGGGACCACGCAGGGCGCCGACGCGTCGTTCAAGCTCACCAGCACGGGGTCGGCGCCGAAGGTGACGACCTCCGCCGCTTCCGCACTCACGACCGCGAGCGCGCAGCTGAACGGGACCGTCAACCCGAACGGCCAGTCGACGACCTGGTACTTCGACTTCGGGACGACGACGAGCTACGGCTCGATGACCCCGGTCGCGAGCCTCGGCGCCGGCACGAAGGCCACCCACGTCACGGCGACCGTCAACGGCCTGCCCGTGGGCGTGTACCACTTCCGCCTCGTCGCGACGAACGCGGCGGGAACGACCTACGGCGGCGACCTGACCTTCGGCAGCGGCGGCCCTCCCGTGGTCCAGACGGGCACCACACAGGGCGCCAGCACCTCGGCTGCGACCCTGACGGGGTCGGTCAACTCACTCGGAAACCCGACCACCTGGTACTTCCAGTACGGCACGACCAGCTCGTACGGGACGCGGACGCCGGGGAAGGGCGCGGGCTCCGGCACGACGCCGACCGGGGTGTCGGCGGCGATCTCGAAGCTCGCGGCGGGCACGACCTACCACTACCGGCTCGTCGCGACGAGCAAGGCGGGGACGAGCTACGGCAGCGACGTCACGTTCACCACCGTCCCGGCCGTGACGCTGGCGGCATCGACCTTCGCGACCGTCTACGGCCACGACGTGTCGCTCTCGGGGACGGTCGGCACCCTGCAGGCCGGCGTCACGGTGGCAGTCGCCGCGGAGCCGTTCGGCTCGACCTCCTCCACCACGATCGGATCGGTCCTGACGGGCGCCGGCGGCGTCTGGACGTACCAGACTAAGCCGAGGATCGCGACCGTCTACCAGGCAACGGTGCCGGGCGGCTCGAGCACGCCGGCGGCGGTCGGCGTCCACCCCGCCGTCTCGCTGCGGGTGATCACCAAGGCGCGCTTCCTGACCCGCGTCGTCGCCTCGAAGTCCTTCGCCGGCAAGATCGTCCAGCTCCAGCGCCGGCTCACCAGCGGGCGCTGGGTGACCGTGAGGCGCTCGCGGCTGAACGCGAAGTCGTCGGCGGTCTTCGCCGCGAAGGCGCTCCCGTCGGGCACCTCGACGATCCGCGTCGCGATGAGCGTCAACCAGGCAGGCGCCGGGTTACTCGGCGGCTTCAGCCGCACGCTCGTGTACAAGCACCGCTGAGCCCGGCCGTCCGAGCACCCTACGGGCAACCCCTGGATCGCGGGCACGTCCCGCCGCCCCTCACCCCGGCCCGGCCGAGCGCAGCGCCGGCATGGTCGTGGTCACGCTCCCTGGCCCACGCCGGCTCCGGCCGAAGCCGGCGTGGGCGCGCGTGACGGCTCCACATTGGTACCGTCGCCGGGGAAAGCGACATTGAGTCCGCCCAACGAGAGATGAGGAGACCGTTCTGATGACCCTCACTGTCACAGCCACAGCAGTCGCGGCAGTCGCGGCCGCCGGCCTGCTCGGGGTCGCAGCTCCGACCGTCACGGTCACGGCGCCGGGGCACTCCCCGAAGATCAACACGCACTGGAGCTACACGATCCACGTCACCAGGGGCGGGAAGCCCGTCGCCGCGAAGCTCACGGAGGCGATCGTCGACCCGATCGGGGGCGTTCACCCCGTCGAGCGGGGCCCGAGCACCCAGAAGATCGTCAACCTGCCGATCAAGGGCTCCTACCACGACTACATCATCTGGCCAGCCGACGCGCGCGGCGTCCCGCTGACGCTCCGGATCACCGTGAAGGTCGGCAGCGCCCGCAAGGTCGTCGCCTACCACGTGACGCCGAGGGGGTGAGCTCCGGCGCCGCCATCGCCGTCAGCGGGGTGCGGAAGTCGTTCGAGCACGGCCGCGTTGCCGCGCTCAGGGACATCTCGTTTCGCGTCGAGCCGGGCGAGCTCGTCGCGCTGACCGGCGCCTCGGGCTCCGGGAAGAGCACGATCCTCAACCTGATCGGGGCGCTCGACTCACCCGACGAGGGCACGATCGAGGTCGACGGCCAGCGGGTCGACACGCTCGCGAGCCCGACCGAGTACCGCGCGACGACGGTCGGCTTCGTCTTCCAGGCGCACAACCTGCTGCCGACGCTGACGGCGTCCGAGAACGTGCAGGTGCCGATGTTCGGGCGCCGCGACCGGCGGGAGCGGAAGCTCCGCGCCGTCGAGCTCCTGAACGAGGTGGGGCTCGAGGGCCGTGTCTCGGCCCGGCCGGCGGTGCTCTCAGGCGGCGAGCGCCAGCGGGTCGCGATCGCCCGCGCGCTCGCAAACGGGCCGCGGGTGCTGCTCGCCGACGAGCCGACCGGCTCGCTCGACTCCGCGACGGGCCTGCAGGTCGTCCAGCTCCTGCAGGAGCTGCGCGACCAGCACGGGATGACGATCCTGCTCGTCACGAACGACGACGACGTGGCCGCCAGGGCCGACCGCACGCTCCGGCTGCGCGACGGCGTCATTCATGCCGAAGCGCCTCGATCGGTGCCAGCCTGACCGCCCGCCAGGTCGGGTAGAGGGCGCCGAGCAGCCCGACGCCGAGCGCGAAGGCGAGGCCCCACGCGAAGGTCGTCGCGGTGTAGCTGGGAGCGATCAGCCCCGAGAGCGCGCTGTGGCTGACGAAGACCTGCGCGGCGAGCACGCCGAAGCCGCAGCCGACGCCGAGCGCGATCAGGCAGATGCCGACGGCCTCGGAGAAGATCATCGCGCCGATGCGGAGGACCGACCAGCCGACCGCCCTCAGGATCCCGATCTCGCGCGTGCGCTCGAAGACCGACATCGCCATCGTGTTCGTGACCCCGATCCCGCCGACGATCAGCGCGAGGATCGAGACGATCCAGCCGGTCGAGATGATCAGCCGGCTCGAGGTGTCGACCTTGATCGCCTGTCCGGGCTCGGTAATCGCCGCGATCCCCGGGAACCGCCGCTGTAGCCGCGCTGCGACGGCCTTCACGTTCTGTCCGAGCTTCACGACCACCCCGATCGAGGTGACCTCCTGCGGACGCTTCGCAAGCGACTCGACGGTGGGAAGCGGCAGCACGATCCCGAGATCCTCGAAGCGGTCGCCCGAGTGGTAGAGGCCGGCCACGGCGAAGCGGCGGCCGTCGAGCTCGATCGTCTCGCCGACGTGCTTGCCCGAGCGGTCGCCGGCCATCACCGAGCCGCGGGCGCCGTCGACGACCACGAGGCGCTTGTAGGCGAACTCGGAAGGGTCGAGCCCGAAGACGAGCGTCCCGCCAACCACCAGGAGCTTCACCTTGGCCACCGCTGAGACGCCCGGGTCCTGCGCGACCCGGGCCGCGATCGACTCCGGCAGCAGCGAGCGGGTGAAGTCGGTGACGTCCGACTGGTAGAGGCCGAAGTCGGCCCGGCCCACGTGCATCAGGTCGGCGGCGGTCTGGTGGACGCCGTTGGTGATCGCGAGCAGCGCGACGATCAGGCCGACGCCGAGGCCGACGCCCGCGGCCGTGAAGATCGTCCTCGCCGGCCGGCGGAGCAGGTTCTTCCAGATCAGCGAGGCCCATGTCATGGTGCCCGATGGACTACATCAGATTGCCGGTGCCCGGATGCGAACTTTCCCGCAGCCTCATCCGGGCATTCCCCCATGACCGGCGCGGGCGTGCTCGACATACTGCCCGCAACGACCCCAAGCAAGCCTCACTGAAACCACACACAGGACTTGACGGAGGTCGTCGACGAGGGTCCCGGAGACGGGGCCCTCGTCCCTGTTCGGGCACCGGAGCGGCGCAGGCGGGCTACGTGTCAGCCGTTGGCGGCGAGCGCGTCGTTGAGCTTCGCCGCCGTCAGCGGGCCGACGACCCCGTCGGTCGTGAGCCCGTTCGCCTGCTGGAACGCGACGACGGCCGCCTTCGTGAGCGGCCCGTAGATGCCGTCGGCGGTCCCCGGAGCGAAGCCGAGCGTGGTGAGCGACTGCTGGAGCGTCTTCACCTCGGTGCCGGTGTCGCCGGTGCTCATCGTTCCCGAGGCCGGCAGGACGACGCGGGACGCCGAGGCCGTCTGACCGGTCGGCGTCGTCGTGGCCGGGGTCGTCGTCGCCGGCTTGGACGGCTTGCTCGACTTGGTCGACGCCGGCGTCGTCGGCGTCGTGACCGGCGTCGTCGGCGGGACGGCGGGCGGACTGCTCCCGCCGCCGCCGCGGAGCACCAGCAGCGGCAAGGCGACCGCGGCAACCAGCACCAGGATCACGGCGACCAGGATCAGCCGGCGGCGCCGGTAGAGAGCGGCCGCCTCGGCCTCGGGAGCGGGCGCCTCGCCCCCGGACGCTACCGTCCCCCGGCCGCGGCGCCCACGGCGCTCGCCGCCCGGGTCACGTGTCTCGGCCGCCTCGCCAGCGTCCGGGAACCACTCGATCGTGGTCTCGTCTCCGAGCCAGTCGTCGAGCAGCGGGTCGGACTGCAGGCCGGCCTGGCCGGGCGTCCGCCGCCGCGTAGCCGGAACGTCGTCGCTCGACATCATTGGCACTCTGGCTCCCACGCCGGACATCTTCGCGGCTCTGCGTTAGCAAAACCGAAACGGAACGTCAACGGGAGGTGATTTCTCGCCCCGAGAGGTAACGATCTCGGGCCGCCCGCAGGAAGTTCTCGCGCCTCCACCTGCGGGCCCGAGCCTCCCTACTGGGGCGGGCCGCTGCCGAGGGTGACGACCGCGATGCTCGTGTTCCCGAACTGGTCGACCAGGCCGACCTTGACCTTGGTGCCGACAGGATGGCGGAGCAGGAGGCTCGTGAGCAGCGACGGCGAGTTGATCGTGCGCCCGTTGAGCGTGGTCAGCGTGTCGTTGACCGCGATCCCGGCGCGGCTCGCCGGCGAGGACGCGACGACGTTCGCGACCACGACGCCGGAGCCGAAGTTGTCGAACCCCGACGCCAGCTGGATGCCGAGGAACGGAGTCTTCCCGACGTGGACGGCCGTGGAGGCCTGGCCAGCGACGATCTGCTTCGCGATCGCGAGCGCATGATCGATCGGGATCGCATAGGCATCGCTCGACCCGTCGGAGCGGAACGAGAACCCGCGCGAGGCTGCGGTGTCCATGCCGATCACCTGGCCGGCCGAGTTGAGGAGCGGCCCGCCGGAGTCGCCCGGCTGGAGCGGGGCATTCGTCTCGATCAGGCCTGTCAGCCGCTCCGAGCTGCCGTCGCCGTCGCTCGCCGTGATCGCCCGGCCGAGGCCCGTGATCGTCCCCTGGGCCGAGCTCGGCGTGCCGCCGACGCCGCCGGCGTTGCCGACTGCGGTCACGGCGTCGCCGCGCCTCACCCGCGAGGAGTCCCCGAGCGGGACGGTCTCGAGGCCCGAGGCGCCCTTCAGCTGGAGGACGGCGACGTCGTTCGTGACGCTGTAGCCGACGACCGAGGCCGAGTACGTGCGGTCGGCAGACGGGATGAAGACGCGAATCGTGGTCGCGCCCTTGATCACGTGGTTGTTCGTCAGCACCTCGCCGTTCGAGGTGATGACCATCCCGGTCCCCGCCGCGGCCGAGCTCTGGTACCCCAGGCTCGTGTTGATGTCGACCACGCCGAGGTCGAGCGCCGCCCTCGGGGCGGCAGCGGCCGAAGCCGCCTGGACGCCCAGGACGAGCACCGCCAGGAGTGCGATCCGTCTCTTCATGTCCTCAAGTGTTGCTCGGAACTCTAAACGCCAGATGAAGATTTCCGGCCCGGCGGTCCCGCTCCTCGCAGGGTCAGGCTCGCGACCGCCGCCGACCGACGTCGAGGAGCAGGTCGACGGCCAGGTTGACGAGCCACACGGTGACGACGGTGCCGGCGTAGGCGCCGAACCCGTCGATCGAGAAGCCCGGCGTGATCCACGCGGCGAGCGCCACCATGGCGATGTTGTCGAGCAGCAGGAAGAAGCCGAGCGTGACGACGATCAGCGGCAGCGTCAGGATGGTCAGGATCGGCTTCAGGAACGCGTTCGCGATCCCGAGCACGGCGGCGCCGATCAGATACGCCGACCGGCCGGAGATGTGGACGCCGCCGAAGAGATCGCCCGCGATCCAGAGCGCGGCGACGTTCGTCGCCCAGGCCAGGAGGAGCCGGACGAGTCTCGTCATGCCCTGAGTCTAAGCTGGGTCGTATGGCGTTCGACTACCAGTCGATCAAGAACTGGCGCTTCGAGCCCATTCGCCAGGAGCTCGCAACCGACCAGGCGATCCTGTACGCACTCGCAGTCGGCTACGGGTTCGAGCCGCTCGACCGCCGGCAGCTCTGCTTCGTCTACGAGCAGGGGCTGCTCGCCGCGCCGACGCTCGCCACGGTGCTCGCCCACCCCGGCTTCTGGATGCGATACCCGGCGGCCGGGGTCGACTGGAAGCAGGTCGTCCATACCGCACAGCGCCTCGTCCTCCAGTCCCGCACCCCTCCCCCACCCCGGTTTCCGGCACCGTCGTCGGGCGCACGCACGTCACCGCGGTCGTCGACAGGGGCCCCGAGCAGGGCGCGGTGGTCTATCAGGAGCGCCAGCTGAGCGACCAGGCGGGGCGTCCCTTCGCGACGCTCGAGGAGACGACGCTCTGCCGGGGCGACGGCGGGCTCGCTCTTAGCGACGAGGAGCCCGAGCACCCCCCCTCACCCGCTCCCGAAGGGCCGCCCGAGCTTTCCTGCGACCTGCCGACGCTGCCGCAGGGGGCTGCTCTACCGCCTCCCCGGCGACGGGAACCCCCTCCACGCCGATCCCGACCTCGCCAAGGCGGCCGGGCTCGAGCGGCCGACCCTGGACGGCCTCTGCGGCTTCGGCGTCGCCTGGCGCGCGATCATCCGCTCGTGCCTCGACTACGACCCCGCTCCCCTGAGGACGATGTTTGCGCGCTTCTCGGCGCCGGTCTATCCCGGCGAGACGATCGGACCGAGATGTGGCGCCGCGAGGGCGAGGTGCTGTTCCGGGCGCGCGCGGTAGAACGTGACGTCGTCGTGCTCACCGACGGCATCGCGACCGTGGCCCGCGGTCGCTGAGGCGCGCGCGCCTCCAGAAGAGCTACGCGGCCCCGCGGGGCCGGTCATCCGAATGGGGCGATGCGGGGCGCACCGCGCGCGGCCAGCATCGCCCCGACAACCGACTCGATACGCAGGAGGTGCCGGCTCATGGCTTTGAGGGAGACGCAGGGGAAGGCAGGTCGCAGGCACCACATCTCGGTCGAGCCGCTGTTCGGGCTGGAGGGGCGGACGATCCCCCGCTACGAGCTCGCGGCCGGCGAGCTGCCGCCCGACGTCGCCTATCAGATCGTCCACGATGAGCTGATGCTAGACGGCAACGCGCGGATGAATCTCGCGACCTTCGTCAGCACCTGGATGGAGCCGCAGGCCGAGAAGCTGATGGCCGAGTGCTTCGACAAGAACATGATCGACAAGGACGAGTACCCGCAGACCGCGGAGCTCGAGCTGCGCTGCGTCGACATCCTCGGCCGGCTCTGGCACGCACCTGGCGCCGCCGCGGCGACCGGGTGCTCGACGACCGGCTCGAGCGAGGCGGCGATGCTCGGGGGCCTCGCCCTCAAGCGTCGCTGGCAGCGCTCGCGCGCTGCCGCCAGCAAGCCCGCCGACCGGCCGAACCTGGTCATGGGGATCAACGTCCAGGTCTGCTGGGAGAAGTTCGCGAACTACTGGGACGTCGAGATGCGCCTCGTGCCGATGGAGGGCGACCGCTTCCACCTGAACGGCGAGGAGGCCGTGAAGCTCTGCGACGAGAACACGATCGGCGTGGTCGCCATCCTCGGATCGACGTTCGACGGCTCCTACGAGCCGGTCGAGGAGATCTGCCGGGCGCTCGACGAGCTGCAGGCGAGGACGGCGCTCGACGTCCCCGTCCACGTCGACGGCGCCTCGGGGGCGTTCGTCGCTCCGTTCGTCGACCGGGAGCTCGTCTGGGACTTCAGGCTGCCGCGGGTCGCCTCGATCAACGCCTCGGGGCACAAGTACGGCCTCGTGTATCCGGGCGTCGGCTGGATCGTCTGGCGGGACGCCGAGGCGCTACCGGAGGATCTGATCTTCTGGGTCAACTACCTCGGCGACAACATGCCGACCTTCGCGCTCAACTTCTCGCGGCCCGGCGCCCAGATCGTCGCGCAGTACTACAACTTCCTGCGCCTCGGGTTCGGGGGCTACGCGGCCGTCCAGCAGTACGCGCGCGACGTCGCGACGAGCCTCTCGGCACAGATCCGCGAGCTGGGGCCGTTCGAGCTGATCACGGCCGGCGACGAGCTCCCGGTGTTCGCCTTCAAGCTCGGCGACGGGATCGACAACTACTCGGTCTTCGACGTCTCGAATGCCCTCCGCGAGCGCGGCTGGCTGCTGCCGGCCTACACCTTTCCGAAGAACCGCGAGGACCTGGCGGCGCTCAGGATCGTCGTCAAGCGCGGCTTCGGCCACGACATGGCCGGCCTCCTCGTCGAGGACATCAAGCGTCAGCTGCCGAGGCTCCAGAAGCAGGCCGGCCCGGTCCACGACACTCCGGCGACCGGGTTCCATCACTAATGCAGCCGTCGTGGGGGCGGTCGAGCCGCCCCCACGACGGGCTGTCGGTCGCTACTGGACGACGATCGTCCCGTCCATGTTCTGGTGGATCACGCACTCGAAGTGGTACTTGCCGGGCGTCGAGAAGGTCACCCTGAACACGTGCGGCGTCTGCTTGTCCCCGAACGGGTAGAGCACGCCGCCGCTGAGATAGCCGTTCCCGTGGTTCGCACCGTTGTAGACCGGCGGGTCCGGGCTGGGCAGCTCGCTCGGGAAGGCGCCGAACGGGTTGACCGCGAGCTTGGGCGAGATGAACGTCTTCTCGATCTGCCCGGTGTAGGCATCCGGCCCGAAGGTGACGGTGTGGATGTCGGTCGGGTCGTGGGAGACGAAGTCGACCGTGTCACCGGGGTTGACGACCAGCCGCTTGGGGAAGAACGAGGTGACCTCCGCCCCGTTCAGCTTGCCGGCCCCGACCCAGACCGTCAGCTTGTCGGTCGGGTTCGTCGACTGGATGCTCTTGACGCCGGCGATCACGTTGCTCAACTGCGCCTGGGCGCGGGCGGCGGCCTGGTCGGCCGACGGCGCTGTGGCCGTGGCCGGGAGGACGCGGACCGCCCCGCGCATGATCGGGTGAATGGCGCAGAAGAAGCGATAGACACCCGGTTTTGCGAACGTCAGCGTGTACGGCTTCGGCGGCTTGTTCCCCGAAGCGGTCAGGACGCGGAGGATCCCGGAGCTTCGCACCTGGGTGGGGCTCGAGATCGTCGCCCCGCCGAGCTGCGGAACGGAACGCGGGTTCAGCGAGAGGAGCGGCGCGACCCCGCCCCACCAGAGCGGTTGACCGGCCGCGTCGGTCAGCGCAGGCTGCTTTCCGTGCGGAAACGGGACGATGGTCGGGAACGACTTCGGGTTCGCGAAGGTCACCGTGTGGAAGCCGGCGAACTGGAACATGACCGACTGCCCGGCAGTGACCGTGACCACTCTCGGGAAGAACGCCAGCCCGTCGGCCTGCCTGGTCACTCCCGCCGGAGGCGACCTCAGCGGCGGGCCGGCGGTGACGGTGACCACGGTCGCCGGCTTGGCGGGCGTCTTGGCCGTCGCCCCGAATGCGAACGCCGACACACCTGCCGCAGCCAGGACGACCGCGCCGGAGATCGCAGCGAGACGCGGAGCACGTATTGACACATTCCCTCCTCGGAGTTCGCTCGTGAGCCAACTTCACCACAGAGCCCCGGCACTGGAAAGGCTCCGCGCGACCCTAACAGGCCGGCCGGCGGAGCTCAACACGCCGAGCGCCCGCTGCAACGTTGCGCGTCGGCGGCCACGCTCACCCCTTCGACGATCGTGTAGGGCGCGCAGTCGGTGGCGCTATTGTCCCCGGTCCGGTTCGCGGGCGAGACGAGCACGATCGAGATCTCCTGCCCGCCTGCCGCGGCGGAGGGCCCCGAAGAGGTGCAGAGGACGCCTCCAGCAGCCAGAACCGCGAGCGCGGCCCGGCTCCCCGGCCTGCTGGTCGTCCCGAGCGCGCTCAACAGCTTCTCCACTGGCGCACCGCGACCGCTCTCCTGCCGCGCCCGCCGCGAGCGCGGCGAACGCTCCTGCACGCTCTGCCCGACCGCGGCGCGCAGCCGCCGGCCGCTACGGCCGGCTCCTGCCGGGCTCGGCGGGCCGCGGCGAGCCGGCCCCCGGCGTGTCGGCGACCGCGCGCTCGATCGCCGGCTCGATCGGGCCGGCCTCGTACGCGAGCTCCCGGGCCGCTTTCGCGGACGAGAACCAGGCGGGGAGCCGCGCGAGCGAGACCTCCTGGGCGTTCGCGAGGCCGACCAGCGCGAGGCCGCGCGCGAAGGCGTGCGGGAGCCGGATCCGCGGCGGCCGCCGCTCGGCCGCGCGCGCGATCAGCGCGAACACCTCGAAGAGCGTGAGGTCGACTCCGCCCAGGAGGTAGCGCTCACCTGCCCTTCCCCGGTCGAGCGCCAGCACATGTCCCCGGGCGACATCCCTGACGTCGACCAGGTTGAGCCCGCCGGAGCGGAGCGTGGCGCGGTAGCGACCGGAGGCGACCCCGCGCACCATGCGGCCGGTGGGCGTCGGGGCCCGGTCGCCGTCACCGATCGGCGTGGTCGGGTTGACGCAGAGCGCGTCGAGACCGTCGGCCGCTGCCGCCAGCACGAGGCGCTCGGCCGCGAGCTTCGTCCGCTTGTAGGGAACGGCCAGCTCCCAGGGAGGCGGCCCGTCCTCCTCCGTCGCTGGGCGACCCTCGACCGGGCCGCACGTCCCCGCGGTGCTCGTGTGCACGAGCCGCGTCACCCCCACCTCGCGGCAGGCTGCGATCACGTTCGCGGTTCCGGCGACGTTCACCGCCTCGAGCTCCGCGGCCGGCGCGGTGTAGCTGTAGAGGGCCGCCACGTGCACGACGGCGTCGCAGCCCGCCATCGCGCGCGTGAGCGCAGGCCGGTCGCGCACGTCGGCCCACGCGGTGACGGCCTCGTGGCCGCCCTCCACGAGCGCGTCGACGAGGTGGCTCCCGACGAACCCGAGGCCGCCCCCGGTCACGAAGACGCGCACGACGCCATCGTCCTCGCGGCCCGCCTGCCGGCCCGGTCGACCGGTGTCAGGCCCGAGCACCCCCGGGAAAGCCCTCCGGCATCCGCTCGCGTCCGGTCACGCCGAGCGATGCCTCGACCGGGACGCCGTTGACGAGCGTCTGCAGGACGACGCAGTAGCGCTCGGTCACTCGCAGCAGGGTCGCCCTCTGCTCCTCCGTGGCCTCGCCGCGGAGATCGAAGCGCAGCTTGATCGCCCGGAACCCGACCGGGACGCCCTCCTCCTTCGCAACGCCGAGCGTGCCGCGGAAATCGAGCTCGCCCTCGGCGCGGATGCTCCCTTCCACGGGAATCTCGAGCGAGGTCGCCACTGCCTTGAGCGTGACGCCCGCGCAGGCCACGAGCGCCTGCAGGAGCATGTCACCGGAGCAGACGAGCGTGCCCGTCCCGCCGCTCGCCGGGTGCAGGCCGGCCTCGACCAGCGCGCGCCCGGTTGCGACCGAGCACGAAAGCGACTGCTCCTCGATCGCGCCCTCAGCGGCGAGCGTCACGGTCGCCGTCTCGGGGCGCTCGCGATACTGCTCCTTGAGCGGCCCCTGGATCGACTGCAGCTCGGCGCGGTCCATCAGGCCCCAGACCCTAGCGAGCACGCGAGGCGCCCGGAGCGGCGCCGAACGGTCAGAGCTCGCTCCGGGGCCGGGTAACGGACCGTGATATCCTCGCCCGCTCGATCTCGCAAATCCGGTCCGCGGGGGTACTGGTCGATGCATCGTCTTCAGGAGCTCTTCAAGGCGTCGCTTCCGGTTGTCGCAGTCGTGCTCACGCTGCTCGTTCCCGGCGCCACCGGAGTGAGCTCGGCGTCGCCCTCGCCGGCGTTCACCCGGGTGAACGCGCTCGGAGTCGGCACGTTCGCGACCTACGCGATGGTCCGGACCAGCAACGGAACGCTGCACCTGATCTTCCAGACGACGGCGCCGAAATCGCCGGCGCCGAACGGCCTGGCGACGCGATCGATCAGCCCGGCCGGCTTCCTGGGCGGCCAGTCGCAGGCGCTGACCGGGTGGGGCACGTCGATTCCCGGCCTCGTTCAGCTCTCGAACGGGAAGCTGGAGGCGGTGTTCGGCGCCGTATCGCCGAAGCCGAAGCAGATCAGCGGGCTGTGGGGCATCGTCTCGGGCAACGGCACGAGCTGGAGCGCCCCGGTCGAAGTCGGCAGCCAGTCGCAGGACGAGGCCCAGTCCTACGGCGCCAACGTCACGGCGCAGCGATCGGGCTCGACGCCGGTGTTCACGCTCTCGGTCGCCGGCGGCCTCACCGTCCAGCAGGGACTGGGACAGGGCTCGCCCACGAAGTCGATCCTGAACGGCAGCGACGACTTCGCAGGCGACATCGACAGCGCCGTCGACGCGGCCGGCCAGCAGGTCGTCGCGAGCTGGCAGTCCCTCGCCCACAAGGGCGGCGATTTCATCCAGGGGGTGGCACCGACCGTCGGCAAGGCCGAGCGGATGCCGGGAGAGTTGCGGAACGAGGTCGTGATCAGCGGCCGCGACGCCGGGCCGGGCGTGTTCGGCGCCTACACCACCGACGGAAGCCATGTCTCGCTGCTCCGCTACGGCGGCGGCTCGGTGCCTGTCGGCAGCCTGCCGGGGGTGACCGCGAAGGTGCTCGGGACGGCGACGGGCCTCGACGGCCGCATCTGGGTGATCTGGGGCGACGAGAACGGTGGGCTCGCGGTCACCCGCTCGAACAAGGCAGTGACGAAGTTCGAGCCGATCCAGCAGATCGGCATGCACGCGTTCTCGCTCTACCGGCTCGGCGGAGACGGCCGGCTCGGGCCGCTCGATCTGCTGGTCGAGATGATCCCGCCGTCCGTGAAGAACAAGCTCCAGCCGGCGGGGACCTTCCACGCGCGCGTGCTGCCCGAGCTCTCCGCCTCGACGAACGTGACGGCGGTCAAGAACAAGGCCGGGACGGTGATCGCCCACAGCGTGGCGGTCCACGTGACCGACGCCGGAGATCCCGTTGCCGGCGCGACCGCGGCAGCGGGCGGGAAGTCGGGGAAGACGGCCGCGAACGGCACGGTCACCCTGACCCTGCCCGCCTCGGTGAGCGGCACGGTCAAGGTCGCGGTGACGGCGGCGGGCTACCAGGCCCTGGCCGCCCAGGCCAGCGTCTAGCGCACCTGCCAGGCCTCGACGGCACGCTCGAGCTGCGGCCCGTACGTCGGCCAGGCGCTCGTCAGCGCAGCAGCGACGATCACGCTGGCGGTCGTCCGGCCCTGGGCGAAGCAGGCGATCTCGCGGTAGTGGTGGCCCTTCACGCGGGTGACGTAGTCGTCGACCACGCACGAGCCCTTCCCGCCGCGAAAGGCGATGCCGGACGCATGGCCGTCCTCGTGCACCGAGGTGTTCCCCTCTCCCTGGAGGTGCTCGACCCGGAAGCTCGGCCACGTGCTCATCTCCTCGCTCCCCGTCTTCGGACCGGCGTTCAGGTACACGAGGTAGATGCCCTTCCGGTTCTTGAGCGCCGCCGAGACCGAGTAGGCATCGCCGGGAATCGGTCGCAGCGAGGGCGGGTACCAGAGCGACGAGGTGCCGGACGGAGGAACGAGAAGCCTCCAGCCGGTGGGCGCGGGCATGGGTGCGAAGTTCGCCGGCGACAGCATCGCCGCCGAACGCGAGGCGGACGCCGTCCCGGCGCCGAGAACGGCGACGGCGACGAGAACCAGGCCGAGGCCCTGCGAAAACCTGCGCGAAACAGCCTGCAACTTCTCCTCCTTCTCTGACGGCGCTGACCCGGTCGAGGCCGGGCCCCTCGGGGCATCTGTCACCCGAAGCCCCTGGCTTTCAACACTGTAGACGGCTGCCTCGAGTAGTCGTCGACGTTCTCGCCCGCTCGCGTGCCGCGACCGGGCAGCCGAGCTCGCGCCGCGACGGATGCGACGATGAGCTCCCGGGAGCTCCGGCACCCGAGCGGAGCGGGGTTGGAGGATCCGCGCTCGACGTCTAGGGTTGGACGATGAGCTGGATCGACACCGAGCTCGTCATGGTCGCGCTGGCGGCGATGCTGTCGCCGACGACCCTCACGTTCTCCGTCCTCGCGCTCGTCCTCGGCGACAGGCCCCTGAGAACCGGCTTGCTGTTCTTCCTCGGCGCGTTCACGGTCACCCTGCTGATCGGGGTCGCGGCGGCGTTCGTGCTCGGCGACGTCGCCGCGTCGAGCACGCCCTCGAGCCCGAAGACATGGGTCGCCGTCGTCGACATCGTTGCCGGGTTGGCGCTCCTGACCTGGACCTTCCGCTTGATGCGCCGACCCGCGAAGCCCGAGAAGACCGCGGCTGCCGTCGCGCAGATGAGCAAGGTCGCCGACTCGCCGTGGATCGCGGTCGTCGGCGCCGGCGCGATGCTCGCGAACCCGGGAGGCTTCATCCCGATCGCACTGAAGACCATCTCCGAGACGAACCCGAGCGCTGCGGGCTACACAGCCCAGTGGCTGTTCTTCACGGTCGTCGCGCTGCTGCCGCTGATGATCGCGCTCGTCCTGCTGCTCGTCGCCCGGGACTGGACGACGCGGCTCCTCGAGACCGTCCGTCACTGGCTCCAGGCGCACGTGCGGACGATTGCGGGCGCGATCATCCTGATCCTCGCCGCGGTCCTGCTCCGCAACGGCATCTCGGGTCTCGGCGGCTAGCGGCCGGCCGGCGGCTCGCGACCGCCGCTCCGGTCGAGCCGGCCGGGAGCGGCGCTACTCGAGTTGCGGGAGGATCGCCGCCGGCGACGTCGGGTCGATCGTGGTCGTCGGGGTCATTTCGGTGGACGCGGGCCCGGTCGTCGTCTCCGAGAAGCTCGGCGGCGTGGACGGGGTCGTCGCCACCGGGCTCGGAGCGGGCCCTGCCGGCGCCTGGCCCCTGGGCGGCTTCACCGCGACGCCGATCCCGATCAGCCCCTTCATCCCGGCCGCTGCATCGCCGGGATCGGTGCTGAGGAACTCGTACCTCCCCTTTCCGATGTGCCCGATCGTGATCTTGGTCGCCTGGCCCGGGTGCAGGTCCTTCGACTGGTAGCCCACGCAGAGGTCCTGCGACGCCCTCCTGACCGGTGTGTAGCAGAGCACGAAGTTGTGGCTGGTGGCGCCCTCGTTCTTCACCCGAAACGTGAACTTGCCGGCGGGAAGCGACGAGAACCTCGAGAGCTTGAAGGCGAACTCGGAGGGCTTGCCGGCTATGACGTTGATCACCGTGGCCCTGGGCGCGGTCGATCCGGGTGATGCGGAGACGGTCGCCGCGGCGGCCAGCCACCCGGCGAGCCCGGCGCAGCCGACCCCCACCACTCCCCAAGCCCGTCGGCGAACTCCCACGTGAGAACGGTTAGGCATCGTCAGGTCCTCGAGCCGAAGGATACCTCGATTCACAGGTCCGACGAGAAGCGGCTCCAGCCTTCACGACGACCCGGGGACGCCCCCGTTTGCGGCGGCCTGGGAGGACCTGACGGTATGCGCCTCATGTCGCCGGCGAGCCTCGCGATCAACGAACGGCTGAGGATCGAGAACGACTTCTGCACCGCCGTGGCGGTTGTTCGGAGCGCGCGCCGGTGCACGGCGCCGCAGTCGGGGGGCTGGGAGCACGGGCTCGAGTTCCTGCTGCTGAAGCTGGCCCACGATCGAGGCGGTCTGATCTCGACGGTCGCGTGAGCGGCCGGCCTCCGCCGGGGCCCGTTCCGCGCCTTCGTCCGAGGCCCTAGCTGCGGCCGAACCCGATGTAGCCGGGGCTCGGGCCGAGCCAGCGGACCTCGATCCTGAACGGCGCCGGGGGCACGGGCACGCTGATCAGCGCGTTGCCGGTGATCGTCCTCAGCTCGCGCAAGTAGGTTCGGCCCATGGCCGGGTTAGCACCGACCGCGACCAGGGACCCTACGCGCACCTCGAGCCTCGTCGTCCGGCTCAGAGGTCTCGTGGCAAGCAGGATCGAGACCGTCTGGCCGCGCCGGACCGGGCTCCATTGATCGTAGGCAGCGCTCGGCGCGCTGAGGCCGTCCCTGTACACCCCTTCCTCGGCAGATCTGAGCCGGAGCGGCGAGCCGGGGTTCTCGTAGAGGACGAACGCCTGCGAGGCGGCCCGGCGCCTCCCGGCCAGAACGAAGCGCGGATCGACCAGCACCCAACGCGCAGCCGGAGCGCCCGAGATGACCCCGTCTCCCCAGTCCAGCGTCCCGCTCGTCTGGCGCAACGGCACCGGCTCCGGGGATCCCAGCCCGAAGACGCTGCGGGCGCTCCGGTTCCAGAACTCGAGCTCCCACCAGGGAGCCCACACCGTCCAGTAGTCGCCGTCGTGGATCTCTGGCATGAACGAGGCCAGGTCGAGCAGCACCACGCCGGCGCTCTTGCCTGCGGTCGCGTCGACCCACGAGTGGTCGGCGGGGAGCGCCGCGGTCACCGCGACAGCACTCGCGTGGCTGTCGACCAGACTGGCGGCGAAGCCGTAGCATGTCACGACGACGACGCACGCGAGAAGCGCGACCGATCGCCTCACGGTGAGCGAGCCCGCCGCGAGCGTCATCAGCAGGGCGATCGCGACCGCCGCCACCACGACGACGCTCACGAAGGAGCTCGCGGTCATCCGCTTCGCCGCCGAGCCGAAGAACGCCAGGCCGGGTGCGTTCCCGGGTATCGAGCCGATACCGAGCAGGCGTCCCGGCGAGAAGCGATCGAGCACGCTCCCGGTCACGAGCGCCACGGCGAGGCCGGCGACGAGGCTCAGCCGCCTGCCTCGCCGGACCCAGACCGCCAGGACGAGGAAGAGCAGCGGCTGCGGGTAGAAGAAGTACCGTTCCTTGAGCCCGTACGGCTCCCAGCTTCCCGACACGGCTGCGAGCACGGCGAACCAGAGGACGCTCGCCCAGGTCACCGCGAGCAATGCCCGCTCCGCCGGCCCCTCCACGTGCCTGAGCAGGGGCAGCGCCAGGAGGGGAACGATCCCGCTGATCAGCGCCAGGTCGCCGAGGCCCCAGAGCAGCCAGCGGAGAAGCCCGCCGGCGCTATAGGTCGCCGACGTCTGCGGGAACGTCTGGAACGCCTTCAGCAGCAACGAGGAATCGAACGCGAGCAGCAGGAGGAGAGCGACCAGGAACCCTGCGCACGAGATCACGACGACCTTCGCTCGCCCGGGCGGGGCGCGGTAGAGGGCGAACGCCGTGAGGATGATCGGCACCAGAACCGCCAGCTCGAAGCGCGCTGTCGCGGCGACGACGGTCGCGAAGAGCAGCAGCGCCTGCCGGAAGGGAGTGGGCGACTCGAGCACGAGCGCGAGCGCGAACGCCGCGACGACGAACGCGGGGTAGGCCAGGTTCTCCTGCATCAGCGCGCCGGTCAGGACGAGCTCGGGGAGGAGCACGGCGATGCACGACACGACGGCCCCTTCGACCCAGGGCAGGAACCGGCGGCTCCAGAGGTAGATCGGCAGGGCGGTTGCCGAGACGAGGAGCACGTCGACGACCTTGGCCGCCGCATACGTCTCGCCCATCGAGGGCAGCAGCCAGGCGGGGGCGATCACCAGCGGATACGAGAAGCTGATGTTGACGCGCTCGCCCCGGATCTCGAAAAGGTTCCCGCCGGCAAGATTCTTCGCCAGCTCGGAATGCACGAGCTCGTCGCTGAACAGCCACGGCGTCGAGATTCGCCCCGCGAGCCAGAACTTGATCGCGGCGGTCACGGCTACCCCGATCGCGACGACGGTCGCCGCGCGCCGGTCGCGGAGGACGCCCGGCGGCCGGGGCCGCCGGCCCGCAGGACCCGGAGGCGCCTCGCCCGCCACCGGGAGACTCTAGCCTGAGTCGATTACGGACGGCCCGACCGCTCCCGCAGCGGGCTGCAGGGCGCTCCTCGCGGCTGCGAAGGCGCCGGAGCCGGCCCGGCTCGCGTCGGCGGCTTCCGAGATCGAGCGTCGGCGGCGGGACCGGCCGGCGGGGGCGCCACGCGGGCGCGTTCCGGCATTCAGTAGCGTTTGCGCCGATGGCGAGGGCGACGAAGCGGGAGCGTGCCCGCGCCGCGGCGGCGCCGATCGGCCCCTCGGAGCCTGTCGCGACCTGCTCGGCTCGGCGCCGGCGGCGGCTTGCATGGTGACGCTGGAGGAGATCGGGCAGGTCAAGGTGTTCGCGGAGCTCGATCGAGCCGATCGCGAGCGGCTCTGCCGGGTCGCCGCCGACATCAGCCTCGGCCCCGGGGAGTATGCGGCTCACGAGGGGGACGCGCCGGCGCTCTTCGGGCTGCTCGAGGGTCGCATCGAGGCCGTCAGGCTCGTCGACGGTCTCGAGCGGGTGATCGGGGAGCGCGTCCCCGGCGACATCTTCGGCGAAATCTCGATCACGCTCGGAACCCCCCAACCCGCCGGGTTCCGGGCAGCGGAAGCGTCGCGCGCCTTCCGGATCGAGCCGCCCGACTACCACGCCGTCGCCGCGGTTGCACCGGAGGTGGCGAAGCGGGTGGGCCTGCTGGCGAGCAACCGGCTCGCCGGCCCGCGCGGCCTCCAGAGCCTCGTCTCGGAGTCGACCCCCTATCGCGCGATCGTCCTCGGCCACCGCTGGGACGCCTCCTGCGCCGAGCTGCGGCGCTTCCTCGACCGCAACCAGATCCGGTTCCGCTGGCTCCAGCCCGACGTGCCGGAGGACGCGGAGGAGTGGTGGGGCGCGCTGCCGGCGGACGGCGACTACCCCGCAATCCGCGTCGTGAACGGCAAGACCGTCGTCCGACCGCAGCTGCGCCGCGTGGCCGAGCTGCTCGGCATCGCGACGGAGCCCGCTGCCGCGGAATACGACGTGGTGATCGTCGGCGCCGGCCCCGCAGGCCTCGCCGCCGCGGTCTACGGCGCCTCCGAAGGCCTCCGGACGGTCGTCGTCGAGCGTGAGGCACCCGGCGGCCAGGCGGGCACGTCGTCGCGGATCGAGAACTACCTCGGCTTCCCGTCGGGTGTGTCCGGCGACGAGCTCGCGAGCCGCGCGCTCCAGCAGGCGCGCAGGCTCGGAGCCGAGATCCTGGTCACCCGGTCGATCGCGCGGATCGACGCCGCGACGCGCCACGTGCACCTCGACGGCGGCGACGTGCTGCGGGCACGGACGATCATCCTCGCATGCGGCGTCTCGTGGCGCCGGCTCTCGATCGAGGGATTCGACCGGCTCGCCGGCAAGGGGATCTTCTACGGCGCGGCGCGGAGCGAGGCGGCGAACACCCACGGCCTGGACATCCACATCGTCGGAGCCGGCAACTCGGCGGGCCAGGCCGCGCTGTTCTTCTCCACCCACGCGAAGAGCGTGACCATCATCCACCGCGGCGACACGCTCGAGAAGGGCATGTCCCGCTATCTGATCGACCAGCTCGCGGCCCGGTCGAACATCGAGGTCCTCTTCGGCGCGGAGGTGGCGGCCGCGCACGGCGACACCTCGCTCGAGGCGATCGAGGTCGTCGAGAGCGCGACCGGGACCGTGACCCGCCTCGCCTCGGGCGGGCTCTTCATCTTTATCGGGGCCGACGCCGAGACGGGGTGGCTACCCCCGGAGATCGCGCTCGACCCCAGGGGCTACGTCCTGACCGGAGTCGACGTCCGTGACGCGGACCGCTGGGAGCTCGACCGCGACCCCTACCTGCTCGAGACGAGCGTCCCGGGCATCTTCGCCTGCGGCGACGTCCGCTTCAGCCCGGTGAAACGCGTGGCGGCAGCCGTCGGAGAGGGAAGTATGGCGATCGCCTTCGTGCACCAGTATCTGAGAGACGCCGTAGCTCGCGGCGATTCGGCCTAGGGCAAGCCCGTACCCAGTCGGACCCGCCTCGTACGCGACCCGAACCGGCGGCCAGCGTGTTCAACCACGCGATCGCCCCCTCTTTCCCCGGCGGCACCCGAAGCGAGCGCACCTCACCGCTCCCTGCATCGATCACGCCCGCAACCACCGACCGAGCGTGCACGTCCAGTCCAACCCAGCTACCTTCGTTCATAACCGGCGCCTCCCGTAATTGCGGCTCTACCGCCGGGCCACTCCCAACGGCAACCCGCGCCAACCTACGAGCGAGGCGCCGGGCACTCCATACGGCCTCGGGCTGGTCGTTAGAGACGGCCGAAGAGCCGCGAAACTCTGAAAGCCCCTCCGTGGGGAACTTGAACGCGATCAGGCCGAAGGCGAGGTGGAGGAGCGCGAGGTGCTTCTGTAGGTTGTTAGATCGGCCGATCAGGGCGCGGTTGCGATCGCGTCAGGACTGGCAGGCCTAGGAGACCCAGGGGAGACGGCCGGCAGGCCGAGCCGGGCGAGGCAAGAGCGGATCTGCTCGAGCTCGTTTTCGGTTGGCGGGAGGAGCGGCAGGCGGTAGCCGCCGACGTGGTGTCCGAGGAGGTTCAGGGCGGCCTTGACCGGAATCGGGTTCGTGGTCACCCGCAGGAGGTCGTAGGCGGCGGCGAGCTCCCGGTCGAGCTCCCGCGCCCGCTCGAGGTCGCCCCCGCGGGCGGCTCGCACCTGCTCGGCGACCTGCGGGCCGACGAGGTGGGTGTGGACGCAGATCCCGCCCACGGCGCCGAGCTCCAGGAACGGCTGCATGAGGACGTCGTCGCCGGCGTAGAGGTCGAGGCCCGTGTCGACGATGTGGCGGGCCTCGGCGAGGTCGTCGTGTGCCTGCTTCACGGCCACGATGCCGTCGATCTCGGCCAGCCGCGTGATCGTCTCGGGCAGGATGTCGACGACGACGCGGCTCGGGATGTTGTAGACGATCAGCGGCCGGTCGGTCGCGCGCGCGACGGCCTCGAAGTGCGCCACGATGCCGGCCTGCGGCGGCTTGTTGTAGTACGGCGTCACGACCAGGACCGCGTCGACGCCGAGCTCGTGGGCCCGCTCGGTCAGCTCCACGGAATGCGCGGTCGACGCCGTCCCGGTCCCCGCGACGATCGTCGCGCGGTCGCCGACCGCCTCGATCGCCGCCCGGACGAGATCGAGGCGCTCCCGATCGTCCAGCGTCGGGCTCTCGCCGGTCGTGCCCGCGACGACGAGCCCGTCGGAGCCGTTGTCGACGAGATGCCGTGCCAGGCGCTGGAAGCTGTCGAAGTCGACGGAGCCGTCCTCGTGGAACGGCGTCACGATCGCGGTCAGGACGTCGCCGATCACCTCGCCCAATGGTAGTCGCCCGCCGGACTGCGTGCGGCTCCCGGGCGAACGAACGACGATCGAGGCGCCCGGCGGCGCCGGAGCAGGCCCGGGCTCGCAGCGCAGCCTGGATACTTCGCCCGCGATGGCGCGTTTCGTCCTCGTCCACGGCGCATGGCACGGCGGCTGGTGCTGGCAGCGGCTCGCAGCGGCGCTCGAGGCCGACGGGCACGAGGTCTCCATGCCGGAGCTTCCCTGCGACCGGCCGGGATCGACCGTACACGACTACGCCGCCGCGGTCGGCGCGGACGGGGACGCGGTCGTCGTCGGCCACTCGCTGGGCGGGCTGACGATCCCGTTCGTCCCCGGGCGGCTGACGGTGTTCCTGGCTGCGCTCGTCCCGACCGAGGACGTGTGGGAGTCGTTTGCACACCCCGACTTCGGCGGCATGGTGCGCGACGAGTTGGATCGTTCGTACTGGCCCGACGAGGAGACGGCGCGGACCCGCCTCTACCCGGACTGCGACCCGGGCGACGCCCGCTGGGCGTTCGAGCGGCTGCGGCCGCAGGCACGGCTGGAGCGAGTGGTGGCGGTGCCGCGGGGGCCCCGGGCGTCGATCGTGACCCTGCGCGACGCCGCCGTGCTCCCGGCCTGGCAGGGGGCAGTCGCCCGGGAGGTGCTGGGCGTCGAGCCGATCGAGCTCGACGCGGGTCACTTCCCGATGATCACGCACCCTGCCGAGCTGGCCGGGATCCTGGGGACGCTCGCCTGAGCTCGAGCCGGTAGACGCGCTCGGCGATCTCCCGCCGGCGCCAGGAGGCCTCTGCGGCGCGGAAGAACCCGGCGGCGTGCGGGCGTCCGGGCTCGGCGAGCAGGACGACCGGTGCGAGCCCCGGCAGCACCTGGAGCAGCGCCTCGACGTTCCGCCGCTCGTAGAGGAGGTCGGCGGCGAGCACCAGGTCGAAGGAGCCGGGGAGCTCCCGCCAGTCGGCGTGAACGGCGTTCAGCTCCACTCCGTTACGGATGGCGTTCCGCCGCAGGAGCGAGACGGCCTCCTCGGCCCAGTCGACCGCGGTCACCTCCGCTCCGCGCGCGGCGGCCGCGAGGGCCGGCACGCCGAGCCCGGCGCCGAGGTCGACGACCCGTAGGCCGTCCAGGCGCTCGGGCAGCGCCCGGGCGAGCGCCAGCCCCGCCGGCCAGAGCTCGGCCCAGTAGGGCATGAACTCGTCCTCGCCGAATGCCTGCTCGTCGAGGAGCGCCTCGGGGTCGCGCGGCCGGAGCAGCCGCACCTCGGACCTGCCGACCGGCACGACCTCCTCGACGAAGCGCCGGCCGGCCGGCATCAGCGGACGCCCGCAGCGCGGTGGGAGGCGATCCTCACGGCACGCCGCCTGCCAGGCGCCGCTCAGAGCAGCCGGTCGAGGCCGACCGTGACCCCCGGCGGCAGCTCGCCGAGCCTGGCGAGCGCGAGCTCGACGCCGGGCACGAACGCATCCCGGGAGGTCGTGTCGTGGCGGATCGTCAGCGTCTCGCCGAGCCCGCCGAGCAGCACCTCCTGGTGGGCGACGAGGCCGGGGAGCCGCACCGAGTGGATCGGCACCTCGCCCTCCATCGCCGCCGCGGTCGCCCTGGCCGTGCCGGAAGGCGCGTCGAGCTTCGTCCGGTGGTGCAGCTCGACGATCTCCGCGGCGTCGAAGTAGTGCGACGCCTCCGCCGCGAAGCGCATCATCAGCACGGCCCCGATCGCGAAGTTCGGCGCGACGAAGACCGGCAGCCCGGCGGCTCGGGCCTCGGCATCGACCGCCGCGATCTCCCAGCCGGTCGTCCCGACGACGCACGGCAGGCCGCCCGCGAGCGCCCGGAGCACGTTCGGCACCACCGCCTGGGGGGTCGTGAAGTCGACCATCGCCTCGGCCTCCGCCTCGGTCGCGACGAGCTCGTGCCCGGCCTCGACGAGGGCCGGCCCCAGGACGGCGCCGACCTTCCCCATCTCGGGCGAGGGCGGGCGATGCCCGTTCAGGAGGATCTTCACGCGGCGCGGGCGACCGAGGGCGTCGCGCGCTCGACGGCTGCGAGGAACTTCTGCTCGCTCGGCCCGATCCCGGCTGCCGAGAGACGCTCGGGCGCGAGCAGCTCGGCGGCGAGCCCGCAGACGGCCTCGGCCTCGACGGCGTCGATCTCGGCGAGCACGCGCTCGAGCGAGAGGATCTCGGAGTCGGTGACGAGCGACTTGCCGAGCCGGTGCATGCAGGTCGAGGTCGACTCGATCGAGAGCAGCACCCGCCCCTTGAGGTTCTCCTTGGCCCGGTTGAGCTCGCGCGCCGGGAGATTCCCCGAGGCGATGTCGCCGATCTGGTCGACCGCGATCGCGAGCGCCTCGGCGAGGTTGTCCTCGCGCGTGCCGACGTAGACCCCGACCTGACCGGTCTCGGCGTACTGGGACATGAAGCTGTAGACCGCGTACGCCATGCCGCGCTTCTCGCGGATCTCCTGGAACAGCCGCGAGGAGGCGGAGCCGCCGAGGATCGCGTCGAGGACCGAGGCGGCGAACCGCCGCCGGTCGGAGCGCGAGACCCCGGGCGCCCCGAGGCAGACGTGATACTGCTCGGTGTCCTTGCGCTGGAACCTGAGGCCGGGCTTCGGCGCCTTTCCGAGCAGCGGCCGCACGCGCGCCTTCCCTTCCGCGAGCACGCCGCGCCGGTCGACGGCCTTCTGGACGAGGCCCACGAGCCGGTCGTGGTCGATGCTGCCCGCCGCGGCGACGACGATGTTCCCGGGCGTGTAGAGCCCGCGGTGGTAGGCGCGGAGCGTCCGGCGCGAGACGGTGGAGATCACCTCGGCCGTCCCGATCACCGGCCGCCCGAGCGCGTGGGCGCCGAACACGGCCTCCCCGATCAGGTCGTGGACGAGATCCTGGGGCGTGTCGTCGTACATCGCGATCTCCTCGAGCACGACCTCGCGCTCGGCGTCGAGGTCGTCGAAGAGCGGCGAGAAGACCATGTCCCCCATCACGTCGAGCGCGATCTCGACGTGGTTCTCCGGCACCCGCGAGTAGACGACGGTGTGCTCGCGGGAGGTCGCCGCGTTCAGCTCCCCGCCGAGCTCGTCGAAGATCTCGGCGATCTCGAGGGCGCTGTACCTGCTCGACCCCTTGAACAGCAGGTGCTCGATGAAGTGCGAGACGCCGGCCTTCGCGTCGTTCTCGTCGCGTGACCCGGCTCCGATCCAGTAGCCGACCGCCGTGGAGCGGACGTGGGGCAGCCGCTCGGAGATCACCCGCTCGCCGGAGTCGAGCTCGGTCTGGACCCAGGTCTCCACAGGCGGATCGTACGCTGCCGCGGAGGGGCGTAGGATGTGGGCGTGTCCGGTCGCACGAGCTTCAGCACGGACGAGGCGCGCTCGGTCGGCGAGCAGATCGGGATCGACTGGGCCACGTCCCCGTTCGGCGTCGAGCAGTTCCGCCTCGGCATGGACGTGGAGCTCGAGCACGGCCTGCAGGGAATCCTCACGAACGTGACCGGCGACGACCCGGTCGTGACCGGCAAGATCGCGCTCGCCCACCTGCACGAGTTCCCGGACTACTACACGCGCCTCGAGGCGATGGAGGAGCAGGCGAAGCGCGATTTCGGCGGCTGCTGAGCCGCGCCCGGGCCGGGCCGGCTCACCCGGGCCTCGGCGGCCAGATCCGGAGCCGTTCCAGCTCGCGGACGGCGTCCTCCGCGCGCTCGCGGTCGTGGTCTGTGACCTCGGCGCCCACCGCGGCGGGATCGGCGCCCTGGTCGCGGACCTTCTGCCGCATCCACGTCCTGTGCGAGACCTCGGCGAGCCGCTCGACGAGCTCCTTCCTGCCGATCGTCGCCGGTGTCTCCCCGCGGGCTTCCCATTCGGCGACGAACCGGCGCTGCTCCCGGGTCTCGGGCGACTCGCGGTGTGCGTTCGGCGTCGCCCGTCGCCACTCCGCGATCGCGGCGAGAGCCTCCCCGGCCGAGCTGCCGTGGCGAACGAGATGGCATCCGACGACCGTCCCGGTGCGGCCGACCCCGGCGTAGCAGTGGACGTACACCGCCCGGCCCTGCTCGATCGAGGCGTCGATCGCGGCGAGGATCGCCTGCATCGTCTCGACCGGCGGGACGCCGAGGTCGCGCACGCCGTAGCGCACGTGCCGGGCGCCGTCGAGATACGGCTCGTACGGCTCGAGGCCGTACTCGCCCGCCTCCGTGAGATCGACGAAGAACTCGATGCCGGCGCCCCTGAGCAGCGACAGCTTCTCCCGAGCCCCCCGCGGATCCGGATGGCCCGGATACTCGCCTGCCGCCAGCTTCCCCGGCACCACCCAGTAGGAGCCCGGGATCGGCCCGCGCGGCCGCGGCGGCGACCCGGCTGCGGGCGGATCGCTCATCTGCCGCCCGCGAGCTCGACGAAGCGGCAGAGCGCGTTCGCGAGCCGCATCTGCGGGATCGTACGGCAGCTCACCTCGAGCAGGCGCGGGCTGGCGACGAGGTAGGCGAGGCAGCGCGCGCGCGAGATCGCGACGTTCAGGCGGTTCCGCGAGAGCAGGAACTCGAGCCCGCGGGGGACGTCGTCGCCGCTCGAGCTGGCGAGCGAGTAGATGACGACGTCCGCCTCCTGGCCCTGGAACCTGTCGACCGTGCCCACCTCGATGGCGGCCGGGAGCGCCTCCCGGAGCGCGTTCACCTGCATGTTGTACGGCGAGACGACCATCATCTCGGCTGCCGGGATGCCGGCTGCGAGGAGGTCGTCGACGACGGCGCGCACGGCGTCGACCTCCTCGACCGACTCCTGCCGGTTGCCTGCATGGGCGACCTCGACGTAGCGGAGGCCGGTGCCGAGCGGCGTCGCGCGCTCCGCGGTGCGCGGGTCGGGGCGCAGGCGCCCCTCGTAGAACTCGCTCGAGATGTAGCTGCAGATGTCGGGGTGGAGCCGGAACGTCCGCTCGAGGAAGATCCCGCGGTCGGGAGGGATCGTCTCGGCCTCGCCGATCAGCCAGGTCAGCACCGAGGCATCGGTTCCGGCCGGATGGGCCCCCTGGACAACCTGCGCGAGCTGCCGGGGATCGCCGACGAGGACGACGTTCCGGGCGCAGGTGCCCATCGCCAGGGCATCGGCGAGCGAGACCTGGCCGGCCTCGTCGATGAACAGGTAGTCGAGCGTCGAGTCGTGGCTCTCGCGGGAGTAGTGCCAGGCGGTGCCGCCGGTGACGTCGACGCCGGCGCAGTCGTCCGAGGCGGTGACGCTGACGAAGTGGTCGTGCTCGTACTGCGACTCGGGGTTGCCGCTGCTCGCCTTCTTCAGCCCCTCGAACTGCAGCCCGATCCCGGCGGCCGCCGCCTCGACCTCGTCGAGCAGCTTGTGGATCGCCAGGTGGCTCGTCGAGGCGACTCCGACCGTCTGGCCGCCGGCGACCAGGTCCGCGATCAGCCGCCCCGACGTCCAGGTCTTGCCCGAGCCGGGCGGGCCCTGGATCACGAGCTGGCGGCCGCCGAGCGAGCGGACGAGCGCCTTCAGCCCGTCGAGGTCGGAGGTCTGGACTGCGCGGTCGAACGGGCTGCGGTCGAGGATCGTCTCGAGCGCGGGGTAGGCATGGTCGCGGGCGAGCAGCGAGCGCCCGAACCGGCCGAGTGCCTCCTCCTGGTCCGGCGTTCGGTAGGGCCCGCCGGGGATCAGGCAGAGCGGCAGCGGGACGTCCTCCAGGCTCGGGCCGCGCCTGAGCACCAGCGTCCGCCCAGCGCGATCGAGGGCGAGGATCTCGCCCGCCGCCTCGCCGGTCGCCGGGTCGACCACCTCCCGCCCCTGGCCGAGCTTGTGCTCCTGCGCCGGGAAGCGAAGGGTGTAGGCGAGGGACCTCCTCACCTCGTCGGGGCCGCGCGCGAGCTCGATCCCGGCGATCGACTCCGGGTCCTCGCGCAGCTCGTCGGGGGTCAGCTCGAGCCGGTCGAAGAACGCCCACCAGACCGGCTTCTGCTCGCGGCGGTGGTACTCGAGCAGCTGGGCGGCGACCTCGTGGCCGGCGGCGGCCAGCTGCGCCTGCAGGGCCGAGCGCTCGGCTGCCCGCGCGGAGATCGGCCGCGGCTCCTCCACCGCAGGCGGGGGGATCGGGCCGTAGCGCGCGATCGCCTCGCGCTTGCACTCGAGCAGCCAGTCGCGCAGGAGCAGGGTCGCGACGCAGTCCTCCTCGTTGTAGGCGACGATCTGCGCGAGCAGCCCGGGGTCGTGGGTCTGCAGCCAGCGCTCGAAGACGACGATCGACGTGCCGCCGTCCCTGATCTCGGCCCGCCGCTCGAAGTCGAGGAACGCCTCGAGCTCCTTCAGTCCGTAGCCGGGCCGGGAGACGCGGATGCCGTTGCGGACGACGGCGAGCAGGTCGACGAAGACGCCGCGCCGGAGCAGGTCGTCCAGCTCGTCCTCGCGCGTGCCGTAGCGACCCATCATGCGCTTGAGGGCGGTGATCTCGTACGAGGCGTAGTGGTAGACGTGCAGGTCGGGGTACTCCGCGAGGCGCGCGTGCACGAGGTCGACGAACCGCTCGAGCGCCCGCCGCTCGCTCTCGCGGTCGTCGGCGTGCAGGGGCGTGAACGTCCGCCCGATGTCGAGGATCCCCCAGAGGTACTCGAGGCTGCCGTCCTCGTCCCAGAAGGGGTTCCCCTCGAAGTCGAAGAAGAGATCGCCGGGCGAGGGCTCGGGCAGGAGCGCGAACCCGACCCCCGCCTGGTGGGGCAGCAGCACGTGCCGGTCGCGCCCGTTCTCGCGCGCCCAGAGCTGGAGCTCCGCCTGCCCGCGGAGCTTCGCCCAGGTCTCGGCCGCGATCCCATCCGGGGGCTCCGCACCGGCGGCGCCGAGCTGGGCGAGCGTCGCGATCCCGGCGACGAGCAGCTTCTCGATCTGCGAGTGCCGGATGCCGGCGACGCGGCTCAGATGGTCGATCGCGTCCCAGTGGGCCTCGCAGACGGGCTTGAAGTCGCAGATCCCGCAGTGCTCGACCGGCCAGGGCTCGGTCGGCGAGGGCCGGGCCGCGAACCGCTCGAGCCGGGCCTGCACCCGCCGGTAGTAGGCCCCGAACTCCTCGGGCCGGAACGAGGCGAGCTCGCCGCTTCCGAGCAGGACGTGGATGCGGGCGGGCTTTCGTCCCTGGCTGCGCGCGAGCTGCTCGTGGTAGAAGCAGAGCTGCAAGATGTACGACGGCTTCGCGTGCCGCGCGAGCTTCGTGTCGAGCGCCTCGTAGACGCCGTCGGGCTGCCGCAGCAGGAAGTCGGCGACGCCGCGCCAGCGGCCGTCGACGAAGACACCCTGGTAGACGACGTCGACCCCCGACCGCAGCGCCGCCTCGGTGGCGGCCGCCGCGCCGGGCCAGTCGCGGCCCTCGAGGCCGATCTCGGCCACGCTCCTGCCTTCCGCCCTGAGCGCCGCGAGGTAGCCGCGCTCGTGCTCCTCCCCCTTGCGCCGGATCAGCTCGACCTGGGGATCGTCGCGCCCGGGCCTCGGCGTCGCGGCGAGCTCGAGCGCGGCCAGATGCTCGCAGGCCAGGAAGTCGTTCAGATCCGTCGGCGAGAAGAGGATCTGTCCGCCGCGCCGCTCCATGCCGGAAGTATTCAGTCCGGGCGCCGGCCTGTCTTACGAGCGGCGCCCGCCCGGATCGCCCCGCCGCTAGTGCACTCGTCCGGCGACGAACCCCTCGATCGCCGCGGCGACCTCCTCGGGCGTCTCGATCATCGCGAAGTGCGTGCGCCCGTCGAGCTTGCGCACGCCGAACCACGGGTGCTCGCCGGCGAACTCCTCCTGGACGGCGAGGAACCCCGGGTCCTCGGGCTGGCCGTAGACGTGCAGGACGGGCACCGGAGGCTCGAGGGCGGCCCAGGCGTCGGCCGGGCTGCCGACGTGCTCGTAGCCCACCGTGATCTCACGCCCCGAGCGCATCCACATCTCCGCGCTCTGTCGCCGCATCACCTCGATCGCCTCGTCGATCTCCGGCCGGTCGACTCCGGCTCGCCAGATCTCGAACAGCCGGTCGCGCGCCGCCGGCCAGCCCTCCGGCGAGGTGAGCAGCTCGAGCACCGCGCGGTAGGGAGCCGGCGGCGGCACGACGTACCAGTCGGTATGCACGAGCATCGGCACCCGGTCGGGGAAGCGGCGCCGGAGCTCGATCGCGACGAAGCCGGAATGCGATGCCGCACAGGGGACGAAGGTCTCGACCCCGGCGGCGTCGACGACCGCGAGCGCGTCGGCGACCATCTCCTCGAGCCCGAAGTCGGACGGGGCAGGATCGGAGGAGCCGTGGCCGCGCCACTCGCTGTTCAGCACCCGGCGGCTGCGCGAGCACAGCTCGGCGACGCGGCTCCAGCGCTCCTTGCTCGAGCACCATCCCGTCGTGAAGAGCAGGGCCGGCTCCCCCACGCCGAGATCGTCGTAGGCGATCCGCACGCCGTCAGCCACTGCGAACACCACCGTGTCACCTCCCTCGACCCGCGACTCTAGGGGATGAGCGCAGGCGCCTGCTGCCGGAACGCGCTAGAATGGCCCGGTCAGATCCCCGACCAGGAGGTCGATTTGGAGCTGATTCCACCGGACATGAGAGCGGGCGGGGAGCTGCCCCGCCACCCGGCCGGCTGAGCCTCTCGAGATCCCGGTCCGGCCGGTTCGCAAAACCTGACGCGCTCGCCCGGCTTCCTGCTGTTCCAGGCGCTCGGCGCGGGACACGGAGCTCGGTTGGAGCGCGGTACGGAAGTGACGAGAGGGGTGCGTCCGGAGTCGGGGACGCACCCCGACTCGTCTCTCAGGCCGCCAGCCGGCCGCGTCCCAGGCGGGCGGCGAGCTCGGTCCCCGCCGCCGCGACGAGGATCAGGACGAGCGGGTCGAGGCAGAACCGCAGCCGCTGGTTCTCGCTCACCTCGCCGAACGTGATCACCAGCGCGGCGTACAGCACCGTGGCCCAGGCGAAGACGAGCAGCGCTGTCCGGTCGCCCACCGCCCGGGAGCCCCGCCGGGCGAGCCGGGCGGCGAGGACGACGCCGTAGGCGAGAGCCGCAGCGTAGGCGAGCACGATCAGCCACGCCGTCCGGGACAGCGGCAGGATCCGCCAGAGCACGACGTCGTCGAAGAGCGCGTTCCAGTGCGCGATCTCGGTCAGGTTCCGCCCGCCGACGTACGGATCGTCGGTCGAGGGCCGCGCGAAGAGCGCGAGACCGTCGCCGACCCCGTCCAGGTAGATCCCGGGCCGGGCGCGGATCAGGCGCAGCGCGTCGTGGAGGTAGCGGCTCGAGATCTTCACGTAGGCGAGGTTGTTGAAGTTGTTGACCCCGTGCGCCGTCGGGTCGTCGAGCACCGGGATGCCCGTCTTGCGGGTCGTTCGCACGAACCCCGGATACCGCTCGAGACCCGAGAACGGAGGCACGGCCGCGGTCCTCGAGAGCGTGCCGGCGGCGATCAGGCGGTTCCGCGTCGAGGGCGGGAGATCGGCGAAGGCGACCTGCGCCAGGTTCATCCCCGCCCACGAGCTCGTCGAGGGAACGCCGAAGACGGCCTCGTTCTTCACGTACAGGAGCACGACCGCGAGCAGCGGCACGGCCGACGAGACGAGCACGACACGGCGGGCGCCGGGAATCGTCCAGAGCGCCAGCAGCACGGCCAGGATCGCCCACGGGAGCTGGAACGTGCTCCGCGTGTAGACGAGCATCGCGACCAGCGTGAAGAACGCGAGACCCCAGCCGAAGGTCCGGCGGCGCGCGAGGCGGTCGAGCGCGAACAGCGCGGCAACGAGCATGACGGTGACCGGGTACTCGTAGAAGAGCCAGTCCTCGTAGATCAGCACCGCCGGGCTGACCGCGAACCCGCAGGCGAGCACGAGGGCGACTCCCCGTCGCCCGGTCACCCGCAGGAGCAGCGCGTAGAGGAGCAGCGCCAGCATCAGGCCGCCCGCCAGGTACTCGACGTGGGCGGCGGCGCCGACATCGTTCGGAAACGCCTTCAGGTTGAGCCCGAGCCAGAGGTTGAAGAGCGGCGGCTGGCTGTGGAGGTTCCAGAGGGTGCTCGCGAGATCGTGCTGCAGGAGCCCCGGATCGGCGATCTGCCAGACGTCCCGGAGCGGGCTCGTGTCGAACCGCATCCCGGCAGCGCGGACCGCGGCCCGGGAGGCCAGGACGATCCCGAGGATCACGAGCACCGGCGCGAACCACGACGAGCGCCGGAACCTGGACCAGGACGCGCCGGCCCGGGAGGCAGCGAACATGCGGGTGATCCTCGCATGTCCGGCCGCGGCCGTCGCGCCCCCGGCGCGACACGAGTACGCTCTCCCGATGGAGATGGATCCCGACCTGAACGTCGTCGGCGGCGAGCTGCTTCCCTGCTCGGCCGAGCCGCTGACCGGGTTCTACCGCAACGGCTGCTGCTCGACCGGCCCCGACGACGTCGGGAGCCACACCGTGTGCGTGATCGCGACCGCCGACTTCCTCGAGTTCAGCCGGCTGGCCGGCAACGATCTCTCGACCCCCCGGCCCGAGTGGGGCTTCGCGGGCCTCGAGCCCGGCGACCGCTGGTGCCTCTGCGCCGACCGCTGGCTCGAGGCCCACGATGCCGGGCACGCTCCGGACGTGGTGCTCGGGGCGACGCACCGGCGGGCGCTCGAGGTCGTCCCGATCGAGCTCCTGACCGCCCGCGCCGCCGCTCCGGACGCGGTCTAGCCGGCCGCCGAGGCTCCGAACACGGCGCGGTAGAGCGCCTGCCAGTTCGAGGCGATCCGCTCCTGCGCGGTGCGGAGCGCGATCGCGCCGGAGCAGACCAGGTCGTGCAGCCTGTTCTCCAGCCGGTCCTTGACGTGGTAGCCGGGATCGGCGTTCGCCCGTTCGGGGAACAGGTTGGCGATGTCGTTCGAGCCGCCGAGCTCGAGCGAGACGATGTGGTCGATCTCCAGCGACCTGCCGTAGTAGGCGGGCGCGAGCCCGTACTCCCGCTCGACCGCGAACTTCTCCGACTGGGGAACGTTGCGGATCGTGCTCGTGCGGAAGCTCGGGGAGCAGATGACCGCGGTCGTGAGCCCGCTCGAGTAGGCGCCGGGCGAGCAGGCGCGGTCGGGGCTCGGGCCGAGCTTGCAGCGGGCGGCCTTCGTCCGCGGCGCCAGCAGCACAGTGCCGCCGGCGGCGACCAGGGCCGGCACCGACGCGGCGCCGCCGCCGAGCCAGGCCGCGACCCCGCCGTGGTGGGAGCACGTGCCCGAGTGGTGTTGCGAGAAGCTGTACGTGCCGTCGTGGCAGCGCGCCGTCGCCCCGGCCGGAGCGCCGGCGAGCGCTGCCGGCGCGGAGGCGCACGCACAGGCCAGCGCCGCGGCCGCAGGCGCGAGAAGCCGCATCGGCCGAGGATACAACGGACATGTCCCGATCCGCCATGTCGCAGCTCCCGGACGCCGCGGGCACGCCGCCGGCACCGGTCCGTCGACTAGGGTGCGGCCGTGGAGTCACGCCTGCTCGGTCGCACCGGAGTCGAGGTCAGCCCGCTCTGCCTGGGCGCGATGATGTTCGGCTCCTGGGGGAACCCCGATCACGACGAGTCGATCCGGATCATCCACCGGGCACTGGACGCGGGGATCAACTTCGTCGACACCGCGGACGTCTACTCGGGCGGCGAGTCCGAGGAGATCGTCGGGAAGGCGATCGCCGGCCGCCGCGACGAGATCGTGCTGGCGACGAAGTTCCACTTCCGGATGGGCGAGGGGCCGAACCGCTCGGGCAACTCGCGCCGCTGGATCGTGCAGGAGGTCGAGAGCAGCCTGCGCCGGCTGCAGACCGACTGGATCGACGTCTACCAGGTGCACCGCCCGGAGCCGCTGACCGACATCGACGAGACGCTCGGCGCGCTCAGCGACCTCGTCCGGGCCGGGAAGATCCGCTATTTCGGCAGCTCGACCTACCCCGCCCACGCGCTCGTGCAGGCGCAGTGGACCTCCGAGAGGCGCGGCCGCGAGCGGTTCGCGACCGAGCAGCCCCCCTACTCGATGCTCGTCCGGGGCATCGAGGGCAGCGTGCTGCCGGTCTGCCAGACCTACGGCGTCGGGGTCATCCCGTGGAGCCCGCTCGCCGGCGGCTGGCTGTCCGGCCGCTACCGAATCGGTGAGGAGCCGCCGCCGAGCACCCGCGCCGGGCGCCTTCCCTGGCGCTACGACCTCTCGCTCCCCGAGAACCGGCGGAAGCTCGAGGCCGCCGACGCGCTGGCGGGCCTCGCCGAGGAGGCCGGGCTGACCCTGATCCACCTCGCGCTCGCGTTCGTCCTCAACCATCCGGCCGTCACCTCGCCGATCATCGGCCCGCGCACGATGGAGCAGCTCGAGAGCCAGCTCGGGGCGGCCGACGTCCGGCTCGACGACGCCATCCTGGACCGGATCGACGAGATCGTGCCGCCGGGGACGAACCTCAACCCGGCCGACGCGGGCTACACGCCGCCCGAGCTCGAGAACGCCGCGCTGCGGCGCCGGTAGCCCGACGCTCAGTCGACCGCGCGGCGGTGGAAGCCGCGCACGCCGATCGCGAGCAGGACGGTGATCGAGGCGAACAGCACGAGCAGCGAGATCCAGGGCCGGATGTGCGGCACGCTCGGGTTTAGCGCCGCGCGCATGCCCTCGCTGACGTACGTCATCGGGTTGCACGCGGTGATGATCTGGAACCAGCGCAGCTGGGAGAGCGAGGGCCAGGGGTACTGGCTGCAGCCGGTGAAGAGCAGCGGGGTGAAGACCAGCGCGAACACGATGTTGATCCGGTTCGGCTTGACGCTCGTGCCGAGCACGAGGCCGAGCGAGGCGCCGAGGAGCGCCCCGAGCACCACGGTGACGAGGAACAGGGGCACTCCGGCCCAGCGCCACGGCACCGAGCCGAGGACGGCGATCCCGATCGGGATCATCAGGGCCGACGCGATCAGCGCCCGCAGCGCTGCGAACAGGACCTTCTCGACGGCCACGAGCGAGGTCGACATCGGCGCCAGCAGCCGGTCCTCGATCTCCTTCGTCCACCCGAACTCGATCACGAGCGGGAAGGCGAGCGTCTGCATGCTCGTGATCACCGCGGTGAGCGCGACCAGCCCGGGGAAGAGCAGGTCGGCGTACCCGGGCCGGGTGTAGCCGAGGCTCGCGAGCACCTTCCCGAACACGAAGAGCATGAAGAACGGCTGCAGGATCACCTGGGCGAGGAAGACTGGGAACTCGCTCCAGGTGACGTACACGTCGCGCTGGAAGACGGCGAGGAAGACCCGGCCCTGACCCGGCACCGGCGTGGCGGGCGGCGAGACGGCGCTCACCGGAGCGCCCTCCCGGTCAGGTGGATGAACACGTCCTCGAGCGTCGGGATCCCGAGCTTCACGTCGCTCAGACCCAGGCCGAGCTCGCCGAGCGCGGCGGAGGCCGGTGCGACGAGCAGCGGCGCAGCTCCGGAGACGTAGAGCCGGATGCGCAGCTCGCCCGGGTCTCCGTCGGCCGGCTCGAGCCGCTCGGCGCGCTCGACCGCGGCGAGCGCCCCGAGCGCCGCGACCGCGCGCCCGGCGGTCGCCGGGTCGTCGGTGCCGCTCGTGAGCTCGAGCGTCGTGCCGCCGGGGACCGAGCGCATCAGCGCGTCGGGCGTGTCGAGGGCGAGCAGCTTCCCGTAGTCCATGATCCCGACACGGTCGGCGAGCTCGGCGGCCTCGACCATGTCGTGGGTCGTCAGCACGAGCGTGACCCCGCGCGCCCGCAGCTCCCGCAGCCGGTCCCAGAGAAAGAGGCGTGCGGCCGGGTCGAGGCCGGTCGACGGCTCGTCGAGGAAGAGCACCTGGGGCGCGTGCATCAGCGCCCGGGCGATCATCACCCGTTGCGCCTGCCCGCCCGAGAAGAGGTCGGGCTTGACGCTCGCGCGCTCGAGGAGCCCGAACTGCTCGAGCAGCTCGTCGGCGCGCCGCCGGCGCTCGCGGGCGGGGACGCCGTGGTAGGCGGCGTGGAAGATCAGGTTGTTCCGGATCGAGAGTGCCCGGTCGAGGTTGCTGCGCTGCGGGATCACCGCGAGCCGGCTGCGGGCGCGCACCGGGTCGACCACGACGTCGACCCCGGCGACCGAGGCGGAGCCGCCGGTCGGCAGCACCCGGGTCGTCAGGACGCCGACCGTCGTCGTCTTGCCGGCTCCGTTCGGCCCGAGCAGCCCGAACACCTCGCCGGGGCTCACCGCGAAGCTGACCCCGTCCACGGCGTTGACCGGGGATTTCGGGTACCGCTTGACGAGCGCGCGTACCTCGACGGCGCCGCCGGCAGTCTCCTCCGGGGCTGCGGGCTCCGTCGACACGACGCCATCAAACCAGAGGCGCCGCGGCCCGGGCCGGAGGTCCCGGACCGGCGGTCAGCCTGCCGTTGCCGGCTGCGGAATCGGCCCGCTCGCGGCCGGCGCCGGGAAGGCGGCGAACGCCTGCCGGGTCAGCGTGTCGAGGGTCGAGGCCATCACCCCGCCCGCCGACACGGTGTAGAGCCGGGTCCCGATCACGAGCGACCGCTCGATCGCGGGCACGGTTCCGTTCACGGCGTCGTGGACGACCCGCCCCACCTCCGCGATCCCCGAGCTGTCGACGTGGTACCCGATCGCGCCCGTGAAGGGCTGTGCCTGGCCGCCGCCCGTGGTCGCGTAGATCTGCACCGGGAGCACCGCGAGGTCGGTCGGCGGCCAGAAGAGGAAGGCGTGCTGGTCGTACTGGACGGTCGACGAGGAGCCCGTCCCGACCGAGAGCTGCTGCAGGAGCTTCGGCGCGGCCGGGTTGGAGACGTCGAACAGGTCGAGCTGCGTCCCCGAGGGCTCGTTGGTGGCCGGGTCGACGGCCGAGCCGATCCCGAGCAGGAGGCCGTTGCCGACCGGGTGCAGGTAGGCCGAGTAGCCGCTCAGGTCGAGCTGCCCGGCCACGCGCGGGGCGCTCGGCGTGCTCAGGTCGATCGTGTAGAGCGGGTCGACCTGCTTGTAGGTGACGACGTACCCGGTGTCGTCGATGAACCGCACCGAGTAGATCTGCTCGCCCTGCCCGAGGCCGGACACCTGCCCGACCGGCGAGAGCATGTTCCCGCTGGTCGCCAGCACGGTCACGTAGCTCTGGCTGGTGATCTGCTGCGGCTGGGTTCCCCACCAGATCGGCCGGCTCGTCGTCGCGACCCGCAGGTACCCCCCGTACTCGGAGAGCGAGTACTGGTTGAGCAGGTAGCCGGGGACCTCCCCGCTCGCGACGAAGGTGGTGGTGTCGGGATCGCTGACGTCGAACCGGTCGATCACGGTGGTCTGCGCGGCAGGCAGCTGCGTCACCGCGAGCGTCGGGTCGACCCACTTCTGGGTCGCGACGTAGAGGCTGTCCTGCGAGCCGTACACGACCTGCGCGTCCGCCATCAGCGACTCGGACTGCGCGAGCCCGAGGCCCTTCGCGAGGTCGACGGTGACGATCGTCAGCATGCCGAGCCCCGAGAACTGCACCGGCCGGCGGATCGAGGTGCACGAGGCCACGCTGCGGGTGAAGCGGCGGCCGGTGCGGAGGTCGTGGAAGCGGCGGGTGGGGATCCAGCCGCCCGCCTGCGTCTTCAGCTGCGGCTCGACGATCGCATGGGGCGCCGACGAGATGACGATCCGCGCGGTGTCGCCGTTCTGGCGCCCGGCGACGAAGCTGCCGTCGATCGACATCGTCTGCGTGACCGACATCGCCGACGGGTCGCGCACGTCGACCTCGGTGAGCGTGGTCTGACCGCCCCAGGAGTAGTACGGCGAGGCGGCGATCAGCGGGCGCGCGACCCCGACGCCCGGAGCGGCGACCGGGACGAGCAGGGGCCTCGCGCTCGAGATCACGAGCAGGCGGTTGCCGTCCAGGAGCAGCTGCGACCCGTAGCCGTTCGTCCCGAGGTCGAGCGTTCCGACGAGGCTCGGGTTGCCGCCGTCGACGGCGACCGCGTAGAGCTTGTTCTGCGAGACGGTGAAGATCGTCGAGCCGTCGGTCTTGACGATGTCGGGCTCGTCGACCCCCTGCTCCTGGTCGTTCGTGGTCGAGTACGAGGGCGATCCGCCCGCCGAGCCGGTCGAGCCGGACGCCGACGGCGCCGCGAGCGGCGCGCCCGGCACCTTCGAGCCGCCGGAGGCGGTCTGGGCCAGCGCGGCGACGGGGGGCTCGGGGAGCCCGTGGGTTGCGGAGTAGTGCTTGCTCGCGTAGCTGATCAGGGCCGGGCACGACGCGAAGGCCTGCGGGCGCACCTGCGCCGGCGAGGGGCGGAGGAGGCTCGGGACGGCAGCCGCCGGCGAGGCGGCCACGGCCGCGAGCGCGATGGTCACGACCCCACAGACGACGGGTGCCCGTTTCATCTCTCCTCCGGTGTACACCCGGGCGCCCCGAAGGGCAAGGGGCTGCGCGCCGCCCGGCTCCGGCACGGCGTCGCGAGAGCCCGCACTCAGCCGCTTGGCGCGGCCGGCTCGTCGGCGACCGTCGGAGCCTCGTCGGCCTCCGCCGGCGCTCCGAAGTCCGCCCGCATGCGCAGGTACTCGGCCCGCTTGATCTCGCCCCGGGCATAGCGCAGCTGCACGATCTCGAGCGCGGCTCCCGCGGCGCCCTGCGCGGGGGCGATCGGCGTTGCGGCGACCTGCCGCCGGGCGAGGAGCCGGTAGAGCAGGATCGCCGTAGCCGCCACGATCAGGAGGAGAAGCACGAGCACGAGGACGTGCAGGAACGGATGACCGCCACCGGCATGCCCCGGGAAGCGGTACATCGGATATGGATTGCCCCGTCCGTCCACCTGCCTCCACTCTACGTCGCGGCCGGGCGCCCACGGTGGCGGCACGCCCACTCTTAGCGAGTTCTTATCCGGTCGAGCCCTCGCGAATCTGCAGCGTCTCCAGGTCGGAGTAGAAGTCGAGGGCGTGGTCGCCGCCCTCCCGGCCGATCCCGGAGATCCCGATGCCCCCGAACGGGGCGGTCAGGTCGCGGACGAGGAACGCGTTCACCCAGACGGTCCCGGCGCGGAGCCCGCGGCCGACCCGTTCGGCCCGCTTCGCCGACCCCGTGAAGGCGATCGCCGACAGCCCGTACCGGGTCGAGTTCGCGAGCTCCAGCGCCTCGTCCTCGTCGGCGAACGTCTGCAGCGTCAGCACGGGCCCGAACACCTCCTGCTGGACGATCTCGCTCTCGTTCGAGATCGGGACGACGAGCGTCGGCTCGTACCAGAGGCCTCCCCGCGCCGCCGGCCGGCCGCCGCGGACGATCCCGTCGCCGTTCGCCCGGGCGCGCTCGACGAAGCCGGCGACGCGGTCGAGATGCTCGCGGTGGATCAGCGGCGAGACCGTCGTCGCATCCTCGCGCGGGTCGCCGAGGACGTGCTCGTCGGCGAAGCGGTCGAAGAGCTCGCGGAAGCGGTCGGCGACCGGCTCCTCGACCAGCAGGCGGGTCCCGGCGAGGCACACCTGGCCGGCGTCGTCGTACTGGCCTGCGGCCGTGCGTGCCGCGGCCTCGAGGTCGCAGTCCGCGAAGACGAGCAGCGGCCCCTTCCCGCCGAGCTCCGCGGTGAACGGTACGAGGTTCGTCGCCGCGGCTGCCGCGATCGCGCGGCCGGTCTCCGGTGAGCCGGTGAGCGAGATGCGGCGCACGTCCGGGCTGGCGACGAGCTCCGCGCCCACCTCCTCGCCGATCCCCTGGACGACGTTCAGCACTCCCGGCGGGAGCACGGCCTCGGCGGCGAGATCGGCGAGCAGCGAGCACGAGAGCGGCGACCACTCCGCCGGCTTGAGCACGACCGTGCACCCGGCGGCGAGCGCCGGGGCCGCCTTCCAGGTCGAGAGCATGAAGGGCGCGTTCCAGGGCGTGACCACGACCGCCGGGCCGCTCGGCCGGCGCACGACGCGGTTGGCCGTGCCGTTCGACGACCACGCCCGTTCCTCGTGGGCGACCGCCAGGTCGGCGTAGGCCCGGAAGTTGCGGGCCCCGCGGGCGATCACGCGCGCGCGGAGCGAGCGCAGCAGCATCGCCATGTCGGCGCACTCGACCGCCGCCAGCTGCTCGACGTGGGCGTCGATCAGGTCGGCCAGCCGGTGGAGGTACGGGGCGCGGCCCTCGGGGCCGAGCGCAGCCCAGGCGGGGAAGGCCGCGCGGGCGGCCTCCACGGCGAGCCGGGCCTCGCGCCGGCCGCCGCGCGCGACCTCGGCGAGCGGCCGCTCGTCGATCGGGGAGAGATCGAGGAAGCGCTCGCCGCTCGCGATCCGCTCCCCGCCGATGTAGTGGTCGGGCGAGACGGGGACGCCGGCGACCTCGACCCGGCTCACGGCGAGCCGACGGTCTCGAGGTCGTCCACCGTGTAGGCGAAGGTGAAGCGGAAGCCCTTCCCCATGCGCACCGGCGCGAGCGCTGCGTGCTCCTCGTGCGGGGCGGCGTGGAGCTCGAGCGCCGCCGTCCCCTCCCAGATCTCCGACACCGCCCGGTCGCGGCTGCGCGCCCGGACGAGCTCGTCCACGGCTGGGTCGTCGTGGCGGCCCGCCGCGAGCCGGGGGAAGTGACGGACGTTGACGAGCGGCGGGTCGTTGTGCGTCGGCCCGGTCTCCGAGACGCGCTCCAGCGTGACCGACCCCTCGGCGAGCCGGCGCTCGTAGGCCGCGCACGTGCCGCCGTAGGTCGCCCCCGGCCGCAGCCCCGGGGCGGCGGCGCAGTCGAGGTCGTAGTGCCGCGTGACCCAGATCGAGCCGAGCTTCTTCGGGAAGCCCTGGATCCAGCCGCGGGCGAGCGCGAAGTCGCGGTCGACCCAGATGTACGGGCAGGCGGTCACCTCCTCGTCCCCGAGGAGTGCGTTGACGACGATGAAGAACTCCCTGTACTGCGAGCGCGACGGGTCGGTCAGCTCGCCGCCCCGGTCGGAGCACGACTGCCAGTCCGCGAAGACGGCTGCCGCACGGCCCGCGTCGGGATGCGGCTCGAGACCGGGCGGGAGCACCGCTCGCACCGCCGCCGGATCCGCCCAGTACTCGAGCACCAGGAAATCCCCGACGTAGTGCCACGGCGGGTAGGGGACGAGCGAGGCACGACCCTCGGGCGAGCGCGGCGCGGTGTAGCCGCGCGGCCCGTTCATGCCGTCTCCGGGGGCAGAGGCCGGCCGAGCAGCTCGAGGCTCTCCCGCTCGGACTCGATCGCCGCGGCGTCGAAGCGGAAGTACGACCGCGGCGGCAGCGGGCCCCAGGTGTTCGACGAGAAGCGGTCGTCCGGCCAGGCCCGCGCCTCGTGATCGGCCTGGAGCTGCTCCATGTCGCAGTAGAGCTCGACGAAGCAGCGCTCCTCGACGATCCGGACGTAGCTTGCGATGTTGCCGCCGACGCCGTGGCGCACGGGCCCCCAGCCGAGCCAGCGCCCGTGGCGGGCGACTCGATCGAGCAGGTCCCGCATCTGGCCGATGTCGACCGTGTCGAAGGCGAGATGGTGGAAGTGCGCCGTCCCTTTCTCGATCAGCGCCATCACGTGGTGGTCGGTATCGACGCGGAGCCACGCCCCCTCCGCGCCGAGCCGGTCGCTGACCCGCATCCCGAGGACGTCGACGTAGAAGCCGACCCCGCGCTTGAGGTCGCCGGTGAGGTAGTTGACGTGCCCGAGCCGCCGCGGGGCGCCGGGGCGCACCGTCGTCGAGCGGCGGGCGTGCGCGACCCACGGCTCCCGCTGCCGGTAGGGCACGAGCTCGATCCCGAACCCGTCCGGGTCGGCGAGGCGGATGCTGCCGTCGCGCACCTCGCAGCCCGGCAGCGCCTCCTGCGCCTCCTCGAGCGGGCAGTCGCGGGCGAGCTCGAACGCCGTGTGGTCGTGGCCGGGCTCGCCCTCGACGAGCTCGAGGCAGTACGGCTCGTCCTCGCACGAGAGCAGCGCCACCGCCCCGCTCGATCAGCCCGAGCTCGGTCGCCCAGCGCACCTGCGCCTCGGCGAGGTCGGCAACGCGAAGGCAGACGTGGTCGATCCCGCGGAGGCGGATCACGCCGAGACCATCCGCTCGGCCTCGTCCTCCGGGACGGCGAGCGCCACGTGGATCGTCCCCGCCGAGACCGCAGGCTGCTCACCCGCCTCGCTCAGGTCGACGTCCCACTCGACGACAGTGCTCGAGAGCCGTCCCAGCGCCGAGATCTCGACCTCGACCACGTCCCCGGGCTCCATCGGCCGCGAGTTGGCCGGGGTGCCGGTCAGGAGCACGTCGCCCGGCTCGAGCGTGATCAGCCGGCAGAGGTCGGCGAGCTGGTAGGCGACGGGGAAGAGCAGGTCGTCCGCGGTCGCCTCCTGGACGAGCACGCCGTTCAGGTAGGTGCGGAGCGTGTATGCCTCGGGGTCGAACTCGGCCGCCGGGACGAGCTCGGGGCCGAGCGGCAGGAACCCGTCCTGGCCCTTGACCCGCAGCATCGAGCCGCGGTCGGCGTGGCGGAAATCGTGCAGGCCCACGTCGTTTGCACAGGCATACCCGGCGACGTGCGAGAGCGCCTCGGCGACGGGAACGCCCTTCATCCGCCGGCCCACCACGACGGCCAGCTCCCCCTCGTAGTTCAGGTAGCCGGCTCCGGCGGGCCGCCGCACGGGCCGGCGGTGGCCGTTGAGGGTCGACGGCGGCTTCATGAAGTACGACGGCGCCTCCGGCAGCCGGGCCGCGTACTCCTCGACGCGGCTGCGGTAGCTCAGATGGACGGCGATGATCTTGCTCGGCTCGACCGGTGCGAGGAACACGGCCTCGGGCTCCGCGATCCGATCGCCGCTCTCGAGGACGATCTCGCCTCCCTCGACCCTGCCCCAGCGCGGCTCGCCCTGGATCTCGAGCCGGACGCGGCGCTCAGAGGTGGGCGGCATATTCGTCCAGCTCCCAGTCGGTGACCCAGTGCAGGAACCGATCGAGCTCGAAGCGCTTCATCGCGAGGAACGACGCCACGAGCTCCTCGCCGAGCGCCTCGCGCAGCCAGGTGTCGGCCTCGAGCGCGTCGAGTGCCGCGCCGAGGTCGGCCGGCAGCCGCGAGCCGGCGTGGGCCTCGTCGGCCCGGTAGGCGTCGCCGACCACCGGGTCGGGCGGCTCGAGGCCGCGCTCGATCCCGTCGAGCCCGGCGAGCAGCAGCGCCGCCACGCTCAGGTGGGCGTTCGCGCCGCCCTCGCCGGCCCGGATCTCGATCCTGCTTCGCGGCCCGTGCTCGTTCGGCACGCGAACGAACGCCGTCCGGTTGTCGAGGCCCCAGTTGACGTGCGTCGGGGCGAGGCTGTCCGGGACGATCCGCTTGTAGGCGTTGACGGTCGGCCCGAGCAGCGCCATCAGCCCGGGGCCGTGCTCGAGCACGCCGGCGACGAACTGCGCGCGCAGCGGGCCGAGGCCGTGCGGCCCGCCCGAGGCGTCGAACGCGTTCCCGCCGTCCAGGTGGCCGAGCGAGAGATGGACGTGGAAGCCGGAGCCGCCCTGGTCGTTGAACGGCTTGGCCATGAAGGTGGCGAGCAGGCCGGCGCGCGCCGCCAGCTCCTTGACCGCGGTCTTGAGCAGGAACGCGCGGTCGGCGGCATCGACGGCGGCCGAGTGCCTGATGTTGATCTCGTACTGCGAGTTCATGAACTCGTGGTTCGCCGCGAACGCGCGCAGGCCGAGCTCCTCGGCCGCGTAGAGCATCTCGAGCACGATCCCGCGCGGATCCGAGACGAGCCCGACCGTGTAGACGCGCGAGAGCTGGTCGACGTAGCGCCGCAGCCCGCCGCCGCCGCCTCCTCCGGACGGATCCCGCTCGAGCAGGAAGAACTCGAGCTCGGGGCCGACCACCGGCACCAGTCCCCGCTCCGCGTAGCGCCGCGCCACCGACTCGAGCAGGCCGCGCGGGCAGACGGGCCAGCGCCCCGATCCGTCCGGCTGCCAGAGATCGCCGACGCACCACGCGACGTCCCGCTGCCACGGCACGACCCGCAGGGTCTCGACGTCGGGCCGGACGGCGAGGTCGACGTACCCCTCCTCCCCGCCCACGACCGGCGTGTGGCGGAGGTCGGTCGCCATCACGGCGGCGCAGAACGCGACCCCCTCCTCGGCGAGCTCCTCGAACTCGGAGATCGGGATGTCCTTGCCGCGGGCGACGCCGTGCAGGTCGGTGTAGAGGAGCCGAACGGCCCGCACCCCGCCTTCCCGAAGAGCGTCGATGTCGCCGGTCATGCCTTCTCCCGCCCCCGCCCCGAAGCGGACCCCCACCCAGGGTGGGGATGCCGCCCCGCCACCCTCACTGCCGATTCTACGGGCTCCGGGGCGGGCTCTTGGTGCCGGCTTCGCAACATCTCGTCCACAGCGCCCACGGCGCCGGGACTGCCGGCCGGCACCGCGCGCCGGCTCATGCGCCGACCCGCACCGGGAGCCGCTTGATGCCGTTGAAGAAGTTCGAGCGGAGCCGGTCCGGGGGCCCGGCGAGCTCGATCCGATCCAGGTACGGAAGCATCTCGTCCAGCCAGATTCTCACCTCGAGCTTCGCCAGGTGCGCGCCGAGGCAGAAGTGCGGCCCGCCGAGGCCGAAGGTGAGATGGCGGTTCGGCGCGCGGCCCACGTCGAAACGATAGGGGTCCGGGAACCGCTGCTCGTCGAAGTTGCCGGACGCGTACCAGACGACGACCTTGTCCCCCCGCTCGATCGTCTGCCCGTGGGCCTCGACCCGGCACGTCGCCGTCCGCCGGAAATGGTGCACCGGGTGCGCCCAGCGCAGGATCTCGTCGGCGGCGGCCGCGGTCAGCGAGGGGTCGGCCTGCAGCCGGGCGCGCTCCGCCGGGTGCTCGAGCAGCGCCAGGAGGCCCAGGCTGAGCGTGTGGCGGGTCGTCTCGTTGCCGGCCGTGGTGAGCAGGATGAAGAACGTCTCGAACTCGCGCGCGTTCAGCCGGCCGCCGTCGACCTCCGCCTCGACGAGCCTCGTGGTGATGTCGTCGCGCGGCTCCCGCCGCCGCGCCTCGCCGAGGCGCCTGCCGTATGCCATCAGGTCGGCCGCGTACGGGCTCGAGAAGGGGAGCTTGCGCAGCTCGGCGTCGCGAAGGGCGAGGTCGGCGACGGCGGTCTCGCCCACCAGCTCCGGATCGGTATTGCCGAGCAGCCGGTCGCCGAGGTCGATCAGGAGCCTGCGATCCTCGACCGGGAGCCCCATGATCTCCGAGAAGACCCACATCGGGATCTCCGAGGCGACGTCGGCCACCCAGTCGAAGCTCTCGCTCTCGCGCTCGCAGGCACGGGCGAGGATCGCGCGGGCGAGGCCGCGGATCCGCTCCTGGTAGGCATTCACGACCCGCGGGGTGAAGCCCTGGTTGACGATCGCGCGCAGCCGCGTGTGCCTGGGCGGGTCGGTGTCGATCATCGACTTGCGCAGCTCGAGCTCCTGCGTCGTCAGGTCCTGGAGCGAGGTGCCGCCCGTCTCGGAGGAGTACGTAACGTAGTCCTTCGACACCGCGACGATGTCGTCGTAGCGCGTGAACGACCAGAAGCCCGCGCCCGTGCGCTCCTCCTGGCGATGGAGCGGGGCGTGGCGGCGCAGGAGCGCGAACCACTCGTGCGGGACGCCTTCGACCCAGCGGTCGAGGTCGGTGAGGTCGATCTCGTCGAGACGGGAGTCGCCCGGCACCGGCCGCGCGTCCCGCTGGACGCTCTCCGCCCGCTCGACGGCCGCCTGCGCCGCCTCCGCGGGCGGGGCGAGCCGGACCTCGATCGCGCCCGCCTCGATCCGCAGCTCGAAGATCGGCAGCGGGTCGAGCGCGGGCGGCGAGAGGACGTCGCCCGTCCGGACGTCGAACTCCGAGCCGTGGCAGGGGCAGACGACGATCGCGCCGTCGAGCTCGCCGTCCGAGAGCGGGCACTCCTGATGGGTGCAGGTGTCGTCGAAGGCCACCCAGGCACCCTCGACGCGGCCGAGGCAGATCGCGCGGTCGTCGAGCTCGACCCGGCGGAGCGTGCCGTCCGGCGCGGGCTCGTCCGGGCCCAGGCGGTGCCAGGCGTCGAGAACGGGGGCGCTCACGGCGAGGCCACCTCTCCGCCGACTCGCTCGACGTGCTCGACGAACGCCAGGACGTCCTCGTCGGAGGTGCGGAAGTTGACGAGGCACGGCCGCACGAAGACGCGCCCGTCGATCCTGGCCGGGGCCACCCAGAACTCGCCGCCCTCCTGCAGGCGCCGCACCAGCTCCGCGTTGTGGGCGTCGAGATCCTCGACGCCGGCCGGCACGTGCCGGAAGGGGACGACGGAGAGCTGGGGCTCGTGGGGGAGCGGCTCTAGGGTCGGGCTCGCGACGAGCCGCGCGTAGAGGAGCCGGGCCTGGTCGAGGTTCTGCTCGATCGCCGCCCGGAAGGCCGCCGCTCCGTGCACGCGGAGCGCGAGCCACAGCTTCAGGGCCCGGAAGGGCCGGGAGTACTCGAGGGTGATGTCGGCGGCGTGGAGCTCGTCGCGGTCGTGGGGAAGGTAGTCCTCCTCGTGGCCGAGCGCCGCCTGCAGGTCGGCCCGGCGGCGGACGAGGACGACGCTGCAGGCCTTGGGCAGGTAGAGCCACTTGTGGGCGTCGATCGAGATCGAGTCGGCGCGCTCGACGCCGCGGAAGAGGTGCTCGACGGCCGGCACGCGCGCGGCCGGCAGGCCGTAGGCCCCGTCGACGTGGAGCCACACCGACCGCTCGGCGCAGATGTCCGCGAGGGCGTCGATCGGATCCACGGCGCCGGTGAGCGTCGTGCCGGCCGTCGCGACGACCGCGATCGGGACGATGCCGTCGGCGAGATCCGCCTCGAGGGCGGCCGCAACGGCCTCCGGGCGCAGGCGGCGCCGCGCGTCGATCGGGAGCGCCCGCACGCCCTCCGAGCCGATGCCGAGCAGCTCGGCGGCACGGACGACCGAGTAGTGCACCTCGGCCGAGCAGTAGAGCCCGAGCCGAGCCTCGGCGATGCCCGCGCGGCGGGAGCCGGGCAGCGCGCGCTCGCGGGCGGCCATCAGCGCGGTCAGGTTCGAGGTCGTCCCGCCGCTCGTGAACGAGCCCGCCTCGCCCGGGAAGCCGACGAACTCCCCGGCCCAGCGGACGGCCTGGATCTCGACCTCCGACGCCGCGCCCGCCCAGACGGCGAGGTTGATGTCGAAGCAGGCGGCGAGCACATCGGCGATCACGCCGATCTCGAGCCCGGAGGAGCCGATGAAGGCGAAGTAGCGAGGCCGCGGCTGCGCGATGCTCTGGTCGAGCGCGAGCGCGGCATCGGCGAGCGCGGCGTCGGTCGCCGTCCCCTCCTCGGGCAGCGCGAGGCGAAACAGCTCGCGCAGGCTGGCTGCGATCGGCGGCTGCCCGACCCGGAAGCGGTCGAAGCTTCGCCACGCCTCGCCGACGATCTCGGCCGCGCAATCGAGCGCGGCGTCGCGGCCGATGTCGAGACGGAGCCCCGATTCGGCTGCGGCGTGACCGAGCGGCGTCACGGATCCGACGATACCCCCTGGGAGGGGAGGCGAGGGGCGATCGTCCGCCCCTCGCCGAGTCGCTCGTCCGGGGGCCGCTCGCTAGCGGCGGCCGCCGCCGCCCCTGCCGCGGTCGCGGTCGCGGGGCGGGCGGTCGTCGCGCGGCTCACGCGGCGGGGCGTCCTTCGCCCGCTCGATCAGAACCTCCGGCGAGACGAGGCCGCCGTTCTCGTGCTTCTGGACGAGCTTGAGCCCGATCCGCCCGCGGGCCTTGTCGACCTCCTGGACGAGGACGTCGAGCACGTCGCCGCGCTGGATCACGTCCTCGATGTGGTTGACGCGGCCGGGGCCGACGTTCGAGACGTGGAGCAGCCCGTCCGTGCCCTTCTTCAGCTCGACGAAGGCGCCGAAGTCGGTCGTCTTGACGACCTTGCCGGTGAACTCGTCGCCGACCTCCGGGTCCTTGGTCAGGGCGGTGATCGCCGCGATCGCGGCGTCGCCCTTCTCGCCCGAGGTCGCATAGACGAGGATCGTCCCGTCCTCCTCGATGTCGATCTGCACCTCGTACTCGGCCTCGAGCGCGCGGATCGTCTCGCCGCCCTTGCCGATCACCATGCCGATGTACTCCGGGTTGATCTGGACGGTCGAGATCCGCGGCGCGTGGCCGGCGAGCTGCTGGCGCGGCTCGCTGATCGCCTCGAGCATCCGCCCGAGGATCGCCACGCGGGCCTCTCTGGCCTGCCGGAGCGCCCGCTCCATGATCTCGCGCGAGACGCCCGTGATCTTGATGTCCATCTGGAGGGCGGTGATGCCGTTGGCGGTGCCCGCGACCTTGAAGTCCATGTCGCCGAGGTGGTCCTCCGCGCCCTGGATGTCGGTGAGGATGATGTAGTCGTCGCCCTCCTTGACGAGGCCCATCGCGATGCCCGAGACGGGCTCCTTGATCGGCACCCCGGCGTCCATCAGGGCGAGCGTCGAGCCGCAGACCGAGCCCATCGACGACGACCCGTTCGACTCGAGCGTCTCCGAGACGACCCGGATCGTGTACGGGAAGTCGACCGCGTCCGGGATCACGGCCTCGAGCGCGCGCTGGGCGAGCGCCCCGTGGCCGATGTCGCGGCGGCGGGGGCCCGTCATCCGTCCGGTCTCCCCGACCGAGAACGGCGGGAAGTTGTAGTGGTGGATGTAGCGGCGGTCCTTCTCGAGCGAGAGGTCGTCGATCCGCTGGCCCTCCTTGGCGGTGCCGAGGGTGAGCAGCGACATGATCTGGGTCTGCCCTCTGGTGAAGAGCGCCGAGCCGTGCGTCCGCGGGCTGACCGACACCTCGCAGGCGATCGGCCGGATCTCCTCCTCGGAGCGGCCGTCCGGCCGGCGCTTCTCGACCGCGATCTTCTTCCGGACGAGGTCCTTGTAGATCGACTCGGCCGCCTTCCTGACGTACGACCTGGTCAGGCCGTCCTTGCCGGCCGAGTCGCTGCCGGCGGCGGCGCCCGGGAACGGCAGGGCGACGGTGTCGACGATCCGGTCGTAGAGGAGATGCTGCTTGGCCGACTTCAGCTCCTTCGAGTCCTGCTCGGCCTCGGTCAGCGCCCGCAGGTCGGTCTCGAACTGCTCGCGCACCGGCGCCTCGACGGCGGCGGCGCGCTTCTTCTCGAGAATCGCCTCGAGCGACATCCGCGTCTGGAGCTCCCGGACGACGTCCTCCTCGGTCGAGTGCATCGTCAGCGGCCCGACCTCGCGGGCGAGGATCTCGGCGACGACCGCGCCTCCGTCCTGGAGCCCGTCCTGCGCCAGCCGGCCGGCGATCTCGTCGCCGTGCCGGGCCGTGAGCTGCTCGGTGACCGCCGGGTCGAGCCACTTCGGCTTGCCCGCCCTCGCGCGCAGCTCCTCCTGGGCGCCGCAGATCCTGACGATCTCGCGGTGGGCGAGCTCGAGAGCCTCGAGCAGCGTCGCCTCGGGCACCTGGTCGGCGCCCGCCTCGACCATCGTCAGGCCGTCCTTGGTGCCGACCACGATCAGGTCGAGCTGGCTCTCCTCGGCCGCCTCGAGCGTCGGGTCGACGACGAGCTCGTCGTCGATCAGCCCGATCCTGACGGCCCCGATCGGGCCCAGGAACGGCATCGGCGAGACGAGCAGCGCCGCCGAGACGCCGTTGATCGCCAGGATGTCGTGCGGGGTGACCATGTCCGCCGAGAGGACGGTGGCGATGCACTGCACCTCGTTGCGGTAGCCCTTCGGCCAGAGCGGCCGGATCGGGCGGTCGATCATGCGCGCGGTCAGGATCGCCCGCTCGGTCGGGCGCCCTTCGCGCTTGAAGAAGCCGCCGGGGATCTTCCCGGCGGCGTACATGCGCTCCTCGACGTCGATCGTGAGCGGGAAGAAGTCGGCGCCTTCGCGCCCTTCCGTCCGGCCCTGCGCGGTCGCGAGGACCATGGTGTCTCCGGAGCGGACGACGACTGCGCCGTCGGCCTGCTTGGCGAGCTTCCCGGTCTCGAAGGTGACGTCCTTGCCGCCCACGGACACGGTCACGGAAACCGGCGCCGCTTGCTGCTCGGCTTCGACAATACTCATCTCTCTATTCCTCCACGGTGCTTGTGAAGGGTGGAGGTTTGAGCCAGCCCCGCCTGGTGCCTCTCGACAGCCGGGCTCGCTCAAACTTCCACCCTCCGGGGCTGAGAAGCTAGCGGCGCAGGCCGAGCTCCTTGATGAGGGCGCGGTAGCCCTCGAGATCCTTCTTCTGCAGGTAGTTCAGGAACCGCCGGCGCCTGCCGACGAGCTTCAGCAGCCCGCGACGCGAGTAGTGGTCCTTCGCGTGCGTCCGCAGATGCTCGGTGAGGCCGTTGATCCGCTCGGTCAGCATCGCGATCTGGACCTCGGGCGAGCCCGTGTCCACATCCGACTTCCCGAATCGCTTCGTTGCCTCCTGCTTTGCTTCCTTGGTGAGGGCCATCCTCGACCTCCTGGTTGTGAGCCGCCGTCGACCCAGCATCGCCGCACAAGGAAGAACGCGCACGGCCGAGTCGCGGTCGCCCTGAAGGGTAGCAACCTTCCGGGTGGAGAAGCCCGACTCGGCTGGACAACGCGCCTCGCGACCTCCGGCGCCCCCCGCCCGGTCGCGCACCTCCCCGGCGAGCCGGCTCAGCTGAACGGGGGGTGCGCGAGCCGCGCAAGCGGCACGGCGGCGGCGAGAAGCAGGACTGCCGCCACCCCGAGCGCGGATGCGACCCCAGAGCGGGCGAAGCGCACGCGCGCTCCCCGAGTTCCGCTCGTCGAAACTCCTACCTGCCGCCTCCCGGCCGTGCCTGCCATTCGCCGGAAGGAGGATGAAGGGTCATCGGTCCGGAGAGCGTTACGTCCGGCTGCAGCCGCTCGGCCGGGCCGCCTAGACTTGGGCGCATGTGCCGGAACATCAAGACCCTCCACAACTTCGAGCCGCCCACGACGCACGACGAGATCCAGGCCGCCGCAGTGCAGTACGTCCGCAAGGTGAGCGGCATGCAGAAGCCCTCGCGTGCGAACGAGGCCGCCTTCGAGCAAGCCGTCGCCGCCGTCTCGACCGCGACGGAGCGACTCCTTGCGCAGCTCGTGACCTCCGCGCCGCCGCGGGACCGCGACGTCGAGGCCGAGCGTCGCAGGGCCCGTGCCGCCGAGCGCTTCCCCCGGGTCGCGTAGCCGGCGCCGGGGATCCACAGGGGCGGGCGGCGAGCCCGCCGGCGTCCTCACGCGCCGGCGAAGCCGGTCCGACCGCCGGCGGAAGGCGCGTCGCCACGGCCCTCGTCGTGGCGTTCGGCCCAGCGCCGCAGCAGGACGTCCTGGCTCGCGAAGGCCATCGCGGCGGGGATCTGCTCGGGCCCGAACCAGGCGAGCGTCTCGATGTCGTCCGCCGCCACCGGCTCCCCCTCGCCGCGCACGAGCCAGGTCAGCCCGAGCACGAAGGTTGCGTCGTAGGCATCGACGAATGCCCCGAGCCACTCGACCGGCTCGACCTCCACCCCGGTCTCCTCGCGGAACTCGCGCCGCAGGCCCTCCAGGGGCTCCTCCCCCTCCTCGAGGAAGCCGCCGGGCAGATCCCAGTGGCCCTTTCTGGGCTCGATCCGCCTGCGGCCCATCAGCACGCGCCCATCCCGCTCGAGCAGGCCCTGGACGGTGGGCGCCGAGTTGGCCCAGTACCTCGAGCCGCACGCGGGGCAGCCGAGGTGCCCTCCGTGGCGCGGCTCGAGCCCGTGCGCGCAGCGAGGGCACACCTGCCAGCCGTCGAGGACTCCCACCGCGCCAGCGTAGAAGAAACCCCTGCGGCGAGCGGCCCACGGCTTCCGCTCCGCCCGGTATGCCGGTCGAGACGGGGCCGAGCCGTTAGGTTCCGCTCGTGGAACGGCACGGCTCCTTCAGCGCGCTCGGGCCGCCGGTGATCGAGCGGGCGATCGACGCCGCCGAGCGCGATGCCCGGGTGGTCGGGCTCCTGCTCGGGGGCTCGGCAGTCTCCGGCGGGACGGATGAGTTCTCCGACCTCGACCTCGTCGTGGTCGTGCGCGCAGGCGACCAGCCGGCTGCGCCGAGCGACGGAAGGCGGTTCGCCGAGCGGCTGGGGCCGCTGCTCGCGTGCTTCACGGGCGAGCATGTGGGAGAGCCGCGGCTGCTGATCTGCCTCTTCGGGCCTCCCCTCCTCCACGTCGACCTGAAGTTCGTCACCCTCCGGGACCTCTCGACGCGGGTGGAAGACCCGATCGTCCTCTGGGAGCGTGAGCCGGGCTTGCTCGCACGGGCGCTGCAAGGCACGACGGCCGAGTGGCCGGCTCCCGACCTCCAGTGGATCGAGGACCGCTTCTGGGTCTGGGTGCACTACGTCGCGGCCAAGATCGGTCGCGGCGAGCTGTACGAGTGCCTGGACGCCCTGGCGGCTCTGCGACGCCTCGTCTTCGGCCCCTTGCTCTCGCTGGAGGCGGGCGCACGCTCGGAGGGGGCCCGGCGACTCGAGCAGAGGGCAGGCGAGCTCTCGACCGACCTCGAGGCCACGGTGGGCGACCTGAGCCGCGCCGGGTGCGTCGAGGCGCTGCGTGCTTCGGTCGACCTGTACCGGAAGCTTCGCGAGCGCGTCGACGCCGGAGGGCTGTCCCGGAGGACCGAGGCCGAGAGGCTGAGCGACGCCTACCTCGAAGCGGTCGCGCGGTCGGGATAGACGGTGCGGGCCGCCGCCGCCGGCAAGGAGCGACCCGGTGGGGTGCACTAGCCCGGGCGAGGCGGCGAGGCCGCCGACGGCCTGACCCAGACTGACGCGTGGCTGGGCTCGACTGCGCTCCGAACCGCGTGCAGCAGCTCGGCGCGAACCACTTCGATCTCGACCGCCTCCCGGAGTCGAGCGGTGAACGCCGTCAGGATCGATTCGGCGTCGTAGCGCGCGCGGTTGAACCGCCGGTCGACCCTGCGCTGGACGCGGCGCCGCAGCGGATTGAAGGACGCGGCAGCCGCGAGCGTGGCGGCAGCGATGCCTACCGGCGAGGAGAACGGGAGCGCCCGCGTCGCGAGCAGCACGAGGCCGGCGAACAGGCCGACCAGGAGCCCGGTGACGATCGTGTAGGAGATCGTGCGGCTGATGATCCGGTCGATGTCGTAGAGGCGGTACTTGAGGATCCCGATCCCGATCCCGGCAGGGAGGGCGGAGATGGCGATCAGCCCTGCCGCGCTCACGACGGCCGCGGCTCCCGTGGGGCTGCCTCCCGTCGCGAGCGCCGCGAACAGCCCCAGGAAGCAGATGCTGCCGCCGCCGAGGAGCCATTTGAGCTGCTGGCGGCGCTCGCCGGTGGAGCCCCGGAACGCCAGCAGCTGCCGGGAGACGGCGGCGATCGCCAGCACCACGTAGACGATCGTGACGAAGTCGTTCGTCGCGAAGTTCTGCCAGCCGACTGTCGGGTTGTCGACCACGGCGAACGAGCCGCTCGCATCGACGTTCAGGGGCCGCACGAGCCCGTCGACGTCGAGGGCGACGAGCCCGATCAGCCAGATTCCCGCGACCGCCAGGTAGCAGCGAAGCACCCAGCGCCAGCCGCCGCTCAGCTGCCCGTCGGGGAAGAGCAGCAGGGGCAGGGGAAGGAGCAGGAGCACCGAGACCCACTCGACCGGCGTGACGAACACCGCCACCTCTCCCAGCGGCAGCCCGGTGTGGCCCTGCTGGTAGCGCATCACCGAGTACGCGATCGCATCCAGCCCGACGAGCGGGCAGATGCCGAGCGCGAGCAGGAGCCAGCCCACGGGGTTCCGGGGTTGCCGGTAGGCCACGATGCAGCCGACAACGGCGGACGGGAGGGACGCGCAGACGATCGGCAGCGCCGCGGCGAAATGGTGAGCGAGGGTCGCGAGCGGCACCTCCGCCGCCATCGCCAGGAGCGCCACGGCACCGAGAGCGAGCGCGGCCCCGGGGGAGGCGCGAAGCCGCCGCGCCGAGAGTCCGGCCCCCCCGGTCGCCGCCGATGTTCCCGTCACCATCGACGGGAGCTTACGAGCTCCCCGTTCCGGAATCGTTACGGCGGCGATGCGGCCGGAATGCGCGAGGAGACCGAGCGGCACGGTCCGTGGGCCGGCAAGACGCTCGTCGGGCGTCGGACTGCCCGACCCCGCCCCCGCGCGGCGATCGGCGGAGCATGCTCGAACCGATGCCGGTGCCCCGCACTCCGCCGGGAGACGGCGGCGAGGAGAGGCGGCAGCGCCCGCACGCCCGTGCGCGTGGGGCAGTCGACCTCCTCTACGGGCGCGTGGCCGAACGCGTCGCTGCCACGTCCAGTGCGATCTGGGCGATCAGCTCGGACTCCGTCGAGAAGGCGGCCTCGTCCCGCAGCCGCTCCCAGAGCTCGACGACGACGCGCTGTCCGTAGAGATCGCCCTCGAAGTCGAGCAGGAACGCCTCGATGCGCCGCTCGGCGCCGCCGTAGTGCGGGTTGACGCCGATCGACACCGCCGCCCGGTGGTCGCGGGCGGCGCCGGCATAGATGCCGAAGGCCGGGACGAGCAGCGAGTGCTCGATCCGCAGGTTCGCCGTCGGGAAGCCGAGCGTGCCGCCGCGTGCGTCGCCCGGGACGACCGTGCCCTCGACCTCGACCGGCCGCCCGAGGAGCGCCGCGGCCGCACGCACGTTTCCCGCGCCGACGAGCCGGCGGATCCGGGTCGACGAGACGCCCGGCACGAGCGGCACCACCTGCGTGGCGAGGCCGAGCAGCTCGAACACCGAGTGGTCCCCCCTGCGCCCGGCCCCGAAGCGGAACGACTCGCCGGCAACTACCCGCTCGGCACCGATCGACTCGACGTACGAGCGCGCGAAGGCCTCCGGCTCGAGCGCGGCCAGCTCGGGCGTGAAGCCGACCACGAGCGCTTCCTCGACCCCGAGCTCGCCGAGCAGCTCGAGCCGTCGCTCCAGCGTCGCGAGCAGCTCGACCTCGTACCCGAGCACCTCGCGCGGGTGCGGATGGAAGGTCACGACCGTCGGGCACGGGCCCGCCTCGACTGCAGCGCCGACGACGGCGCGATGGCCGACGTGAACGCCGTCGAAGGTCCCGATCGCAACCGTCCGCGGGCGCCGGCCGAGCTCGGCCGGCGTGTGGGCGATCTTCACGCGCGCGGCTCCGCCGCGACGATCGCCGGATCCCGGTGCTCGGCCTCGAACGCGAGCACGTGGGCCCGGACCGCCTCCGGGACGCGGGCGAGAGCCTCCGTCGGGAGCCGATTCAGCGCCGCTGCGACGGGGATCAGGCGCTCCGGATCGGCCTCGTCAACCGCGAACGGCCCGACCGCCGTCCGCCGCAGCGTCACGCAGTGGCCTCCCAGGGCCGCCGCGATCGAGCGCACGTAGGTGCCCGAGCCGACGTGAAGCGCGAGCCGCGCGACAGCCGCTCCGGACCGAGCGCCGCCCGGAACCGCGCCGGCCGGAGGCTTTCCGGTCCAACCGAGGTCGCCGCTCCCTCGAGCGACGTCCGGGAGGTCGTCCCCGCCGAGCCCACCCGTGGCCGGCTCGGCGGCTCCCGGCGCCGCCCCGTGCGCGTCGCCGCTATACGTGATCAGGTCGAGCGCGTACACCTGTGAGCGCCGCAGTGGCATCTCGACCTTGATTCCCTGCCGCGCCAGCCGGTAGGCGCGCTCGCCGCCGATCTTCACCGCCGAGGCGGCAGGGATCGGCAGCTCGATCTCGCCGCGGAGGAGCGCGAGCCGCGCCTCGAGCTCCTCCAGCGAAGGCGGCGGGTGCCGCTCCAGGACCTCGCCCTCCGGGTCTCCGGTCGAGGTCGTCGCCGCGAGATCGACCTCGGTGAGGTACCGCTTGTCCAGACCCACGAAGCATGGAGCCAGCCTAGTCGCCAGGCCGGACAACAGAACGAGCAGCCCGGTGGCGAAGGGGTCGAGCGTCCCCGCGTGCCCGGTGCGTGCCCTCGTCCGCCGCCGAAGATCGGACACGAGCGCGAAGGACGACGGCCCGGCCGGCTTGTCGAGGAGCGCGATCCCGACCGGTCGGGAGGCTCGAGGGGGCATCTCAGCCCTCCAGGCCGGCCGTCGCCTCGACGAACTCGCGCCGGACGAACTCGACGATCTCCTCGACGGGGAGCTCGCTCGAGAACCCCGCGGCCTGCCGGTGGCCCCCGCCCGCCGACTTGCGCGCGATCGCCGACACGTCGATCTCGTCCCGGCTCGAACGAAGCGAGATCCGGTGCCTGGGACCGTCCTCGCTGCGCGGCTCGCGGATCAGGGCCGCCATCTCGGCCCCCTCGGTCTGCCGGAGATAGTCGATGATGCCCTCGGAGTACGGCTCGTCGGCGCCGACGTCGGTGAAGTCCGAGCGCAGGAGATACGAGACGACGAGCCGGCCGCCCTCGTAGACCTGGGCGCGATCGAGGGCCCGTGCGAGCAGCTTCAACTTCGCGAACTGCACCGTCTCGTACACCTGCTTGAAGACGCCCTGCACGTCGGCACCGGCTTCGACCAGCTCGGCTGCGAGACGCAGGGCCTTCGGCGTCGTGTTGGCGTACTGGAACCGCCCCGTGTCGGTGACGAGCCCCACGTACAGCGCTTCGGCAAGCACCGGCGTCAGGGGCACCTCGAGCGCCGCCAGCAGGTCGCGGACGATCTCGGCCGTCGAGGATGCATCCGCGACGACGAGGTTGACGGCGCCGAAACGCGAGTTGTCGTGATGGTGGTCGACGTCGACGACCAGCGCCGCACTGCCGAGCAGCGCCGGGTCGGGGCCGAGGCGCCGCTCGTTCGCGCAGTCGACGGCGACGAGGACGCGCTCGCCGATGTCTGCGGGCGGGTCACGGAGCAGGTCGCCGAGCGGCAGGAACCCGTATTCGGCCGGCAGCGGCGCCTGGCCGGCCAGGTGCATCGTCGCCTCCTTCCCGAGCGCGCGGAGGCCGAGCGTGACGCCGAGCATCGACCCGAGCGCGTCCCCGTCGGGGTTCTCGTGCGTGGCGACGACGAAGCGGCTGTGGCTGCGCAGAGCATCGACGACCAGGTCGAAGTCAGTCAGCGCCGCCGTCTCCTGATACGTCATCTGAAGGTGCCTCCGGGGCGAGCTCGTCGATCAGCTTCGTCATGCGCACGCCGTGCTCGATCGACGGATCGTATTCGAAGGCGAGCTGCGGGGTCCGCTTCATGCTCAGCTCACGCGCGAGCCGGCCCTGGACGACTCCACGCGCGGCCTCGAGCGCGGCCATGGCCGCCCGCCGCTTCTTCTCGCTCCCGAACACCGACACGTACACGCGCGCATCGTGCAGGTCGGGCGAGACGGAGATCCCGGTAACCGTCACGATGCCGATCCGGGGATCCTTGAGCTCCCCGATCGCCTCCGCGACGACGGCGCGAACCGCCTCGTTCACACGGCGCATGCGTTCAGGCATCGGGCCCGGCCCCCGGCGGAGCGGCCGCGCGAGCGGAGCCTCGCCCCGTTTGCGAGCCTCGTCCGGCCACGCCCTCGGCGTCCGCCCGGCCCCGATCGCACCGAGGGCGGGCTCGGGTTGTGCGTCCCATGCTCCGATTCTGCCCTAGTCGTCCGGCGAGACGAGCACGAGCTCTGCGTGCACGAGCTCCCAGTCCTGCCCGGAGAGCCAGTCCTCGGCCCGTGCGGCGAGCTCCTCGGCCTCGCGCGCGTCGCGGGCGACGAACGCGGCCGTCAGCGCGCAGCGTTGCCAGAGCTCGTGGTGGTCGACCTCCGCCACCGACGCGCCGAAGCGATTCTGCAGCTGTGCCTTCGCCGAGAGGACGTGCTTGCGCTTCCCCTTCAGGGATCCGCCCTCGGGGAAGTGGAGCTCGACGGCGAGGATGGCGACGTATCCGGCGGCCACCTGCGTATTCTCGCCCTTCGCCGGGGCCGGCGCCAGCGATCGCTCCGCCGCATGCCGCGGCACGGCGCGGCGCACCGCGGGCGGCCGGGACGGGCCCCGGAGTCAGCCGAACGTCGCGGATCCGGCGATCGACGCCGCGTAGGCAATGCACTGCCCGAAGAGGCGCACGCGGTAATGCGTGAGCACACCCTGGAACAGCTGCACGCCGCCCACCGTCGCGACGATCGCGAACACCTGGCTGCCACAACCCGCGGGCAGGCTGGTCGGTGTCACGGATCCGCCGTCGAAGGCGATCGTGAGGGTCGCACCGCCCCGCTCCCGCAGCGTGAACGTGCCGGAGTCGATCTTCGTGGGCGTGTCGACGGCGTACACGAGCTGCTCGTGGTGGACGGTCGCAGCCCAGACTCCGGGCAGATCGCCCGAGGCGATTCCGGCGAAGTTCCCGACCGTGGAGAGGTCGGCGCTCGGGAGCTCTGCTCCGACGATCGCATCGTTGGAGCTCGCGGCAGCCGTGGCCGGCACAACCAGGGCCAGGGCGGCGAGCATCCCCGGGATGATCTTGCGCATCCGAATCCACCCCCTTCGGTCGCTCTCTCTTGCCGCGAAGTCTGGTCGCCGCCGGCAGCGGTGTCAAGACGTCCGGACCGGCGCCCTTCGGAGGCGCGTGACCGACCGGTCGAGTGCCGGCGCTCCTACCCGTCCGAGGCGGCGGGCGGCTCGGCGAGCGACGTGCGCTCCACCTCACGGGTCTCGTAGACCTCGAAGATGTCCCCTTCGCGGAGGTCGTTGAAGCCCTCGAGCAGGATTCCGCACTCGAAGCCCTCGACCACCTCGCGGGCATCGTCCTTGAACCGCTTGAGCTGGGCGATCGTCGTCTCGTGGATCCGGGCGCCGTCGCGGAAGATGCGCACCTGCGAGCCGCGGCGGACGACCCCGCTCGTGACCATGCAGCCCGCGATCGTCCCGACGCGGGAGGCGCGGAAGAGCGCCCGCACCTCGACCTCGCCGATCACGGCCTCGGTCTCGACCGGCGAGAGCATGCCGACCAGCGCCTGCTCGATCTGCTGGGTCAGCTCGTAGATGACGCGGTACTGGCGGATCTCGATCCCCTGCCGCTCGGCGAGCTGCCGGGCCTCGCTCGAGGGCCGGACGTTGAAGCCGATCACCATCGCGTTCGAGGCGGCCGCGAGGTTCACGTCGTTCTCGGTGATGCCGCCGACGCCGGTGTGGATCACGTTCACCCGCACCTCGGGGTGGTCGATCTTCGCGAGCTCGCCGACGATCGCCTCCACGGAGCCCTGGACGTCGCCCTTGAGGACAATGTTCAGATCGGCGACGCCGCCTGCCTGCAGCTGCTCGAAGAGCTTGTCGAGCGAGACGCCGCGGCTCGCCTGCTTGGCCAGGGACTCGCGGCGGAGCCGCTCCCCGCGCTGCTGCGCGAGATCCCGCGCCCGGCGGTCGTTCTCGACGACGTGCGCGAGCTCCCCGGCGGAGGCGACCTTGTCGAAGCCGAGGATCTCCACCGGGTCGCCGGGCGTCGCCCGGTCGATCTTCTCGCCCCGGTAGTCGTAGAGCGCCCGCACGCGCCCCCAGGCATCGCCGGCGACGATCGCGTCGCCGACCTTGAGCGTCCCGCGGTGGACGAGCATGGTCGTCACCGGGCCGCGCCCGACGTCGAGCCGGGACTCGATGATCGGGCCCGAGGCCTCGGCGTTCGGGTTCGCGGTCAGGACGAGCTCCAGGTCTGCGACGAGCAGGATCTTCTCGAGCAGCTCGTCGAGCCCCTCGCCCTGCTTGGCCGACACCTTCGCAACCTGGGTCGTCCCGCCCCACTCCTCCGGCTGGAGGCCCTGCGCCGCAAGGTCGTTCAGCACGCGGTCGGGGTTCGCCCCGGGGAGGTCGATCTTGTTGACCGCGACGACGATCGGCACCTCGGCCGCCCGGGCGTGGGAGATCGACTCGAGCGTCTGCGGCATCACGCTGTCGTCGGCCGCGACGACCAGCACCGCGATGTCGGTCACCTTGGCGCCGCGGGCGCGCATGGCTGTGAACGCCTCGTGGCCGGGGGTATCGAGGAAGGTGATCTTCCGGCCGCCGACCTCGGTCTGGTAGGCGCCGATGTGCTGGGTGATCCCGCCCGCCTCGGTCTCGACGACCGCGGTCTTGCGGATCGCGTCGAGGAGCGTCGTCTTGCCGTGGTCGACGTGGCCCATGATCGTCACCACCGGCGGCCGCGGGACGAGCGAGTCCTCGGCGTCGTCGAACGACTCGGGCTCGGTCTCCTCCTCGCCCGCGTGCTTGATCGTCACCTCCCGCTCGAGCTCGGCCGCGATCAGCTCGACCTCGTCGTCGGTGAGCGTCTGCGTCGCCGTCTTCATCGAGTTCATGTCCATCAGCATCTTGATCAGCTGTCCCATCGGGACGCCGAGCGCCTGGGAGAAGTCGCGCACGGTGACCCCCGACTCGACGGTCACCGGGCCGGTGGGCGGCGCGACATCGCGCTGCTGCTTCGGCCCCCGGTCGACCGGACGGTCGCCGGGGCGCTGGCGCTGGCCGGCGCCGGGACGGCCGCCGCCGCCCTCGATGACGACGCGACGCTTCCGGTTTCCGGGGCCGCCGCCGCCTCTGGGCCTGATGGGTCTACCGCCTGGCATGGGTCAAGTGTAGAGCCGCGCGAGCGTGGGCTCGACGTGGATGCTCCTCCGGAGCGTCCGGTTGAATGCTCTGCGGGCATCGGCCCGCTCGAAGCAAGCGAGGCGGCGGCAGGTGTAGACGCCGCGACCCTGTCCGGGGCCGGCGACGAGCTCGGCGCCCCGCGCGTGGAAGCGCTGGAGCTCCGCCTGCGGGGTCTTGCGGCCGCAGCCGGCACAGGTCCTGATCGGGCTAGACGTCGCCCTCAGCCTCCTCGAGCTCTTCGTGGGTCATGTGCACGATCGGGATCCCGTCGTTCGGGTCGTCGACGACCCGCGTGACCGGGGGTCCGCCGGAGTCCGCGGTCAGGTCCTCGCCCGCGATCGGCGCATCGCCCGGGCCGGCCGGAAACTCCTCCGGCGCGGGGTTGCCGAACTCGGCCGCATCCTCGGTGACGGCCTCCGGCTCCGCGGTGTCCGAGAGCGCCTCGAGCTCGGGCTCCGACTCCTGGACGATCACGTTCACCTCGTCGTCGGGCTCGTGGAGGGCGAGCTCCTGGTGGGCCGGGACGCCGCAGTACTTCGAGCCGGGCAGTGCGGCGTTCGGGCAGCGCTTGCCGTTCGAGAGAACCGCCGAGCAGCGCCCGGAGAAGTCGCCCTCCTCGCCGCCCTCGCCGCCGAAAGCCGCCTCGGCCTCCTGCTGGGCGAACTCGGTGTCGCTGACGATGTCGATCTTCCAGCCGGTCAGCCGGTGGGCCAGGCGGGCGTTCATTCCCTCCTTGCCGATCGCGAGCGCGAGCTGGTCGTCGGGGACGACGACGGTCGCCTCGCGGCCGGCGTCGTCGAGGTAGACCTCGCGGACGCGAGCCGGCGACAGCGCCTTGGCGACGAAGCGCGCCGGCTCGGGGTTCCAGGGGATGATGTCGATCTTCTCGCCGCGAAGCTCCGAGACGACCATCCGGACGCGTGAGCCGCGCGGGCCGACGCACGCGCCGACCGGGTCGACGCCCTGCGCATGCGACTGCACCGCGATCTTCGAGCGGTAGCCGGGCTCGCGCGCGACGCCCTCGATCGTGACGAGGCCGTCGGCGATCTCGGGCACCTCCAGCTCGAAGAGCGTCTTGATCAGCTCGGGGTCGCGCCGCGAGAGGATCACCTGCGGCCCCTTGGTGCCGGTGCGGACCTCGGTGATGACGGCCTTGATGCGCGAGCCCTGCTCGTAGCGCTCACCGTCGACCTGCTCGGACCGCGGCAGCAGCGCCTCGACCTTGCCGAGATCGACGAGGACGTTGTTGCGGTCGCCGGCCTGCTGGACGATCCCGGTGACGACCTCGCCGACACGGTCGATGTACTCGTCGTACATCATCTCGCGCTCCGCCTCGCGGATCCGCTGCAGGATGACCTGCTTCGCCGTCTGCGCCGCGATCCGGCCGAAGTTCTCGGGAGTGACGTCCTCGCGCTTCATCAGCTCGTCGGGCACCTCCGACCAGTCGACGTCGAGGTCGTCGTCGCTGAGGAGCGTGTGGTTCTTCTCGCCCGTCTCCTCCTCGATCCGCTCGAGCTCGTCGATCGCGCGCTCCCGGGCCTCTTCGAGCAGGCGCTGCTCGAGATCCTCGGGAAGCTCGATCGCGAAGACGCGGAAGTCGCCCGCGTCGTCGAGCTCGACCGTTGCGTGACGCGACGCGCCCGGCGTCTTCTTGTAGGCCGCGAGCAGCGCGTCCTCCAGGGCGGCGACGAGCGTTCCCGACTCGATCCCCTTCTCGCGCTCGATCTCACGCACAGCCTCGACGATTTCCTGGCTCATCCCGATACCTACCCTTCGTCGATCAGATTGGCCCGCACGATCGCGTCGTACGGTATGTCGACCGGCTCGCCGGTCCCGTTCGCAAGCCCGAGCGACCGCTCCCCGGCCGCGATCACCTCGCCGCGGAGCTTCCGGTCGGTCGTCTTCAGCCGCACCTGACGGCCGATCGCGCGCTCGAAATGCGCGCGGGTCCGCAGTGGCCGCTCGAGCCCGGGCGAGGAGACCTCGATCGACCAGCGGTCGTTGTACGGCCGCAGGATCCCGCTCACGCGCTCGCAGAGTGCGTGGTCGACACCGCCGATCTGGTCGACGTAGACGCAGAAGCGCTCCCTGCCGGTGAGCTCGAGGGCAAGCACCTCGACTCCGGGTAGCGCTGCGGTGACCGTGCGGGAAACCTCGCTGTACAGCTCCCTCTCCTTCTCGTGTTGTCCCGTCGCCATCAGGAACATTTCCTCTTCGACTGGCAGGGCTCATCAACAAAAATGGGCGCGGCGCGCCCATTTCGACTTGCCCGAAATGTGGTAGACGAAAGGGTAGCAAACGCCACTTTCCGGCGTCCGAGGCGATCCGGGGCGGTCGCGCCGTGCCGGCCCGGAAAGCCATGTCTGCGGGAGGCGTGTCCCGGTGTCGGACACCGGCCTGGCGGCCGGCGGAACCGGCGGCGGCCCGGCAGGAAGACCTTTGATCTGCAGGGGTTTCCGGCCTGGCGGTCGGGCCATGTCCCGGTGTCGGACACCGGTCTTCGCGGCTAGGGAAGCTCGCGGATGCGGCGCGCGTAGCGGTCGCTCGTCGGCACCATCGAGCGGGCGAGCTTGTAGTGGCCGTTCGCCTCGGCCTCGCGACCCTGTTGCTCGAGGCTGCGACCGAGTGCGTAGTGGGCGTAGTCGTCGGTCGGCGAGAGCTCGAGCACGGCGCGGAACTCGGCCTCGGCCTCGCGCCAGCGGCGGAGCCGGAAGTAGGCGATCCCGAGTGCCTCCCGGATCGACGCCTTGGCCGGCTCCAGGCGCTTGGCCCGCTCGAGCGGCACCGTCGCCTGGGCGTTCATCCCGTCGCGGAGCCGCTTGCGCCCCTCCTGATAGAGGTCGTAGGCGTCGCTCATGTCCGCACGGGCCGCCGTCGGACGGGGCCGCGGCCGCCGGCGGGCGACGGTCGGGAAGCGTGACGTCTGCTCATCCGAGCAGGCGCTCGACCTCGTCGAGGATCGCGACCGCGACGGCGGCCTTCGCCGCCCTGGGCACCGCGCGCTCGCCGTCGCGGGAGACGAGCACGACCTCGTTGTCGGGCGATTCGAACGCTATGTCGGCCCGGGAGACGTCGTTGAACACGACCAGGTCGGCGTGCTTGTCCTCGAGCATTCGCCGCTTCCGCTCCAGCCCCGCGTCCCCGAGGTCGGCGCCGAAGGTGACGAGAAGCTGGCCCGGGCGCTTCTGCTGCCCGAGCGTGAGCGCGATGTCGACGGTCGGCTCGAGCTCGACCGTCCAGGCCTCCCCGCTCTTCGCCCGCTTCCCGGCGAACGTCTCGGCGGGGCGGTAGTCGGCAACGGCCGCGGCAAGCAGCGCGATGTCCATGTCGCCGAGAGCGAGCGCGGCTTCGAGCATCGTCTCCGCGGTGGGCGTCGGGATCGTCTCGACCCCGGGCGGCGCCGGGACGGCCAGACTCGCCGCGAGCAGGACGACGTCGGCGCCGCGGCGGCGCGCCTCCTCGGCGAGCGCGACGCCCATTCGGCCCGACGAGCGGTTGCCGACGAAGCGGGCCGCGTCGAGCGGTTCCCGCGTGCCGCCGGCGGTGACGAGCACGCGCTTGCCGGTGAGGCTGCCGGGCGCGAGCAGCTGCTCGATCCGGGCAGCGATCTCGGCGGGGTCGGCCATCCGGCCCACGCCCCACTCGCCCTCGGCGGTCTCCCCCTCGTCGGGCCCGATCAGCTCGACGCCGCGGCCGACCAGCGTCTCCGCGTTCGCACGCGTCGCCGGGCTCGACCACATGCGGGGGTTCATCGCGGGCGCCACGAGCAGCGGGCCGCGATGCGCGAGAGCTGCCTCGAGGAGGACGTTGTCGGCGATGCCGTGCGCGAGCTTCGCGAGCGTGTTGGCCGTGCAGGGCGCGACCACGAGCAGGTCGGCGCGGGTCAGGTGCCGGTAGAGGTCAACGTCGGGCGGCCGCCGCGCGAGCGCCGAGAACGTCTCGGCGCGCACGAATCGCTCGGCGCCGGGGGTGAGGAGCGGGACCACCTCGTGCCCGCTCCTGACGAGCAGCCGTGTCAGCTCGCATGCCTTGTACGCGGCGATGCCACCGGTCACCCCGAGCAGGATCCGACTCACAGATCCCAATTGTGCCTGGCCCGGCGCCGCGGGAGCGTCTAGCGGCGGTATTCGTAGCTGATCTTGCCCTCGGCGATCTCTTCGAGGGACATCGTGAGGTAGTTCTTCGACCGCGACCGGATCAGCGGCGGCGGGAACTCGTCGAAGGTGCCCTCACCGAGCTGGTGGTGGTAGTTGTTGATCTGGCGCGCCCGCTTGGCCGCGACGATCACCAGGGCATACCGTGAGTCGACCTGGTTGAGCAGCTGGTCAATCCGTGGATGGATCATGGACGGCTCATCCTAGCGGTCGGAGGCGATCTCCCGGAGGACGATGGCGACGCATTCGTCGGCGGCCCGATGGCGGTCGTCGTTCTCGATGCGGTAGTCGAACAGGGCCGCGAGCTTCTTCTGCTCGGCCGCGAGCGCGATCCGGCCCTCGATCTCCCCGGCGCTCTCGGTCGCCCGCTCCCGCAACCGGCGCTCGAGCTCGGGGAGCGGCGCGTCCACGAAGATCGTCACCGCGTCGGGCACCGTCTCCTTCACCGCCAGCGACCCGTTCAGCTCCAGCTCGAGCAGCGGCACCCCGCCGCCGGAGGAGATCCGCTCGAGCTCCGACCTGAGCGTGCCCGAGCGCTGCCCCCAGGGGAACACGTGGTACTCGAGGAAGTCGCCGGCGGCCAGGCGCGCGTCGAACTCCTCGTCGCCGATGAACCAGTAGTGGACGCCGTCCTCCTCGTTCGGCCGCCGCTCCCGCGTGGTGGCGGAGACGGCAAGCCGCAGGAGCGGGATCCGCGCGAGCAGCGCCTCGACCATCGTCCCCTTCCCCGCACCCGAGGGCCCGGTGAGGACGAAGACCGGCGCTCGACCGTCTGCGGGCGCGTTACTTGTTGAAGAGCCCAATCAGCTCTTGGCGCTGACGGTCGGACAGGCCGCCCACCGTCTTCGACTGGCTGATCCGGCACTGGTTGAGCAGCCGCTGCGCCTTGACCCGGCCGAACTTCGGCACTGCCATCAGCATGTCGAAGACCTTCGCGGTCGAGACGAACTCGGGCGGGTCGCGGAGGATCTGCTCGATCGAGACCTCCCCCGACTTGAGGTCCTTCTTGAGCTGGGCGCGCTTGACGCGGATGTCGTTGGCTCTCTTGAGAGCCTCCATTCGCTGGTCGAGCGACCTGACGGGGGCTTGAACCTGCGAGGCGGGCGGCACCATGAGGGGGGGATACTAACAGCCTCGCAGCGCCGTGCAAGCGGCATCGGATTCGTCAGTTGCCCGCTGTGACAACGGATTCGTGGGCGGCGCAGAAGGCGTCCTCCAACCGCTCGAATCCCGCCTGCTCACGGGCGTTTTCGAGCTCTCGACGGATCCTGGCCGGGGCATCGGGATCAGCGAAGAGGACGGTTCCGAGGGCGATGTGGGTCGCGCCGCAGGCGACGAGCTCGAGCGCGTCGCGCCCGTTCCGGACGCCGCCCATGCCCACGATCGGGAGCTCCGTGACGCGCCGGCAGGCGTACACGGCGGCCAGGGCGATCGGCTTCAGCGCCGGGCCGGAATAGCCGCCGACGGAACGCTCGAGCCGCGGCCGCAGCCGCTCGTCGAGTGCGAGGCCGCGAATGGTGTTCACGAGCGAGAGGCCGTCGGCACCCGCCGCCTCGACGGCGCGGGCGACCTCCGAGATGTCCCAGGCAGCCGGCGAGAGCTTCGCGTACAGGGGCAGGCTCGTGGCGGCGCGGCAGGCGGCGACGATCTCGGCCGCCGACTCGGGCGCTTCGTCGACGTTCGGGCAGGAGAGGTTGAGCTCGACCGCGGCGATCAGCTCGCCGTCGAGGCGGGCGCAGGTCTCGGCGTAGTCACGGGCCGAGAACCCGCCGACGGAGACCCAGACCGGGACTCCCAGGGCGGCGAGGGCCGGCAGCGTCTGCCCCAGGAAGGCCTCCCTTCCCGGGTTGGCGAGACCGATCGCGTTCAGCATCCCGGAGTCCGTCTCGGCGATCCGGACCGGCGGGTTCCCCTCGCGCGGCTCCGGGGTCACCGTCTTCGTCACGAACGCGTCGAGGACGCTCGCCACCCCGGGAGCGGTGAGCGCGTCGAGGCAGCCGCTGGCGTTCAGGAGCAGCATCTAGGCGCCCACGTCCCCCGCGCCGCCGGTCACCGCCTCGACCCTGCGGGGCCCCGGCCGGCGCTGGTCGAGAGGAGCCGCGAGAGCGTCGCGCGGCTCCCCGGCGCCGAACACCGGCCCTTCGATGCAGAGGCGGTTCAGCGCGCCGTCGATCTCGACGACACAGCCGTAGCAGGCGCCGTAGCCGCACGCCATCGGCGCCTCCCATGCGAGCTGGGCAGCCGGCACGAGCGCGCGGAGCGCCACGAGCATCGGCTCGGGCCCGCAGGCGAGGACGCTGCGGTCGGTCGGCAGCCCGTCGGTGACGAGAACCGGGTCGATCACGACCTCGGCGTTCGGCACGAGCACGGCCGCCTCCGCGTGCCGGGCGGTGCGGAACCCGAGCAGAGCCGGCGGCTGCTCGAGCGCCTCGGCCAGGAACGGCAGGGGTGCGATCCCGATTCCACCCCCGACGAGCAGCGGCCGCGGAACGTCGAGGCGGAATCCGTGCCCGAGGGGGCCGAAGACCGCGATCTCGTTTCCCGGCTGGAGCTCCGCGATCGCGCGGGTGCCGGGCCCGACCGGGTCAACGAGGAAGCCGAGCTCGTTGCGGGGCGCGGTGCAGAGCGAGAACGGCCGTGGCAGCACGCGGCCCGGCGCCTCCAGCATGAAGAACTGCCCCGGCGTCCCGGGATCGAGCCCACCCCGCGCGAGGCGGACGAGCGTGTAGGCGCCGATCTCCTCGACGCCGACCACCGGGCGCCGCTCACGACGCGGCACGTAGCGCCTCCTCCGGTTCGGCGAGCTCGAGGTGGCGCTCCTGGAGCGAGACGGGGCCCTCGGCACGGGCGTTCGCGATCGCCTCGACCGCCGCGCGGGCGACGGCGAGCGTCGTGATGCAGGGGACGCGCGCGATCACGGCCGCCTCCCTGATCGCGTAGCCGTCGCGGCGTGCGTTGCGGCCCTGGGGGGTGTTGACGACGAGGTCGACGCGGTGACTGCGGACGAGGTCGACGACGGCGCCGCCCTTCTCGACCCGCTCGACGGCGATCCCGGCCACCTCGAGCGCAGCCGCCGTTCCGGCGGTCGCGAGCAGCTCGAACCCGAGCGCCGCGAGCGACCGCGCGACCGGCAGGACGGCGACCTTGTCGGCGTCGCGCACCGTCAGGAATGCACGGCCGCCGGCCGGAAGCGCCCGGCCCGCGGCCCGCTCGGCCTTGGCGAACGCCGTCGCGAAGTCGGCGGCGCTCGCCATCACCTCGCCGGTCGAGCGCATCTCCGGGCCCAGCACCGGGTCCGCACCCGGGAAGCGCGCGAAGGGCAGCACCGCCGCCTTCACGTGGAAGCCTGCACACGACGAGGCCTCGGGCGGCAGCTCGAGCTCGGCGAGCTTCGCGCCCGCGGCGAGCCGGCAGGCGGCGTCGACGAGGTTGACGCCGGTCGCCTTGGAGGCGAAGGGAACGGTGCGCGAGGCGCGCGGGTTGACCTCGAGGACGTACACCGACCCGTCGTGGATCGCGAGCTGGACGTTGAGGAGCCCGACGACCCCGAGCGCCGGGCCGAGCACGCGAACCGCCTCGCGGATCTCGGCGGAGTCCGAGGGCGCGGGCAGCACGCACGAGGAGTCTCCGGAGTGGATCCCCGCCTCCTCGACGTGCTCCATCACCGCCCCGACGTAGGTGTCCGTGCCGTCGCAGAGGGCGTCCACGTCGAGCTCGACCGCGTTCTCTAGGAAGCGGTCGACGAGCACCGCCCCTTCGACGGCGGCCATCGCCGCCCGCACGTCGGGCTCGTCGTAGCAGACGCGCATCGCCCGCCCGCCGAGCACGTACGAGGGACGGACGAGCACCGGGTAGCCGATCCGCGCGGCGATCACCGCCGCCTCGTCGGCGCTCGAGGCGATCCCCCACTCGGGGCAGCGGACGCCGAGGCGCGCGGCGAGCCGGCCGAACCGCTCGCGGTCCTCGGCCAGGTCGACGGCGTCGAAGGGCGTCCCGAGGATCCGGAAGCCGGCCCGCTCGATCGCACGCGCGAGCTTGAGCGGCGTCTGGCCGCCGAACTGGATGCAGACGCCGACGGGCTGCTCGCGCTCGAGCACCGCGAGCACGGCCTGCTCGTCGAGCGGCTCGAAGTAGAGCCGGTCGGAGGTGTCGTAGTCGGTCGAGACGGTCTCCGGGTTGCAGTTGACCATCACCGCTTCGTAGCCCTGGGCCCGGAAGCTCTGCGCGGCGTGGACGCAGCAGTAGTCGAACTCGATCCCCTGGCCGATCCGGTTCGGGCCGCTGCCGAGGATCACGACCGAGTGGCCGGGCGCGGGCGGGCACTCGTCGAGTTCGCCGCGCGTCGAGTAGAAGTAGTTCGAGGCCGCCTCTACCTCTCCGGCGCACGAGTCGACACGGCGAAAGGCGACAGGCGAGGGGTCAGACCCCTTAAGGTTCTCGAGCTCGGAGACGAACCACGGGTGGAGCCCCTCGGGATGCCAGTCGGGCTCGAGCTCGAGGCCGCGGACGGCCTTGTCGAAGGCCTCGACGAAGGTGCGGCCGATGCCCATCGACTCCCCGACTGACCGCATCTGCGTGCCGAGGGTGCGGTCGGCGCCCGGGAACTTCTCGAACGCGAAGCGCGGGAACTTGACGACGACGTAGTCGAGCGTCGGCTCGAAGCTCGCCGGGGTCGTCCCGGTGAGGTCGTTCGGGATCTCGTCGAGCGTGTAGCCGACGGCGAGCTTCGCGGCGACCTTGGCGATCGGGTACCCGGTCGCCTTCGAGGCGAGCGCCGAGGAGCGTGACACGCGCGGGTTCATCTCGACCACCCGCAGGTCGCCGGTCTCGCGCTCCCGGGCGAACTGGATGTTCGAGCCGCCGGTGTCGACGCCGACCGCTCTCACGATCGCGATCGCGGCGTCGCGCAGCTCCTGATAGGCCTCGTCCGAGAGCGTCATCTGCGGCGCGACGGTGACCGAGTCCCCGGTGTGGACGCCCATCGGGTCGAGGTTCTCGATCGAGCAGACGATGACGACGTTGTCGGCCCGGTCGCGGACGACCTCGAGCTCGAACTCGTCCCAGCCTCGCAGCGACCGTTCCACGAGCACCTGGCCGATCGGCGACTCGGCCAGTCCGATCTCCACCTGGAGGCGGAGCTCGGCCCGGGTGGACGCGAACCCACCGCCGTGCCCGCCGAGCGTGTACGCGGGCCGGACGACGGCCGGCGCCGCCAGCCCGTCGACCTGGGAGATGTCCGTGACGATCACCGAGTCGGCGACCCGCAGGCCGCACATCTCGACGGCAGCCTTGAAGAGCTCGCGGTCCTCGGCGCGCGCGATCACCTCGACGTTCGCACCGATCAGCTCGATCCCGAGCTCCTCGAGCACGCCGGCCGCAGCGAGCTCGCGCGCGAGGTTGAGCGCCGTCTGGCCCCCCATCGTCGGCAGCAGCGCGTCGGGGCGCTCGCGACGGAGCACCCCGGCGACGCCTTCGAGATCGAGCGGCTCGAGATACGTGCGGTCGGCGAAGCCGGGGTCGGTCATGATCGTGGCGGGGTTCGAGTTGACGACGACCGTGCGGAAGCCGTCCGCGTGCAGCACCTTCAGCGCCTGGCAGCCGGCGTAGTCGAACTCGCAGGCCTGGCCGATCACGATCGGGCCGGAGCCGATCAGGCAGATCGACTTCAGGTCGTCACGCCGCGGCACTGTGCCTCCCGGCGCGGTCGCCCGGCGATCGACGTACCTCGTCCACCCAGCCGGCGAGGATCGGCCGCGCGTCGTGCGGCCCCGGGCCCGCCTCGGGATGGAACTGGACCGAGCGCGCCCGGAGCTCGGGGTAGGCGAGCCCCTCGACGGTGCCGTCGTACAGCGACTCGTGCGTCGCGCCGCGCCCGTCGCCGGGCGCGACCGCGAAGCCGTGGTTCTGGCTCGTGACGAGCACCCGCCCGGTCGCGCGCTCGAGCACCGGATGGTTCGCGCCGCGATGGCCGAACGGGAGCTTGAAGGTCCGGAGGCCGGTCGCGAGCGCGAGCAGCTGGTGGCCGAGGCAGATACCGAGGATCGGCACCGCCCCGAGCAGCTCGCGCACGGCCGCGACCTCGTCGACGAGCGGCTCGGGGTCGCCGGGGCCGTTCGAGAGCACGACGCCGTCGAACTCGGCCAGCGTTCCCGCGTCGACGTCGTGCGGGAAGACGGTCACGGACGCGCCTGCGGCGGCCAGCTGCCGGAGGATCGAGCGCTTGACTCCGTAGTCGACGACCGCCACCCTGACCGTGCCCGCGCGGCCGGCGACGTACGGCTCCCTCGTCGAGACCCGGCCGACGAGCGAGCTGCCCGCCATGCTCTCGCCGGCTCGAACGTCGTCGAGCAGGGCGCCGACCTCGGAGCTGCCGGCGATCACCGCCCCGCGCATCGCCCCGTTCGACCTGAGGTGAAGCGTCAGGGCGCGGGTGTCCAGGCCCGACAGCGCCGGGATGCCGTTCGCCGCCAGCCAGCCGGTCCAGGCGGGCCCGCGCGCCTCGCGCATCACCACCGCCTCGGCGTGCGGCCGAGCCGACTCGGAGCGACGCTCGGCGACGCCGTAGTTGCCGACCATCGGAGCCGTGAAGCACACGATTTGCCCGCAGAAGCTCGGGTCGGTGACGACTTCCTGGTATCCGGTCATCGCCGTCGTGAACACCGCCTCCCCGAACGCGCGCCCCGTCGCCCCGACGCTCTCGCCGCGGAAGACCGCACCGTCCTCGAGCACGAGCAGCCCGCTCGCGCGGCCCCCGCGGGGGCGGTCCGGGGCTTCGCCGCGGTCTCCGGTCATGCCTCGTGGGCGATCCGGCCGGCTGCGACGGTGAGCAGGACCTTGCCGTGGAGGCGCCTGCCGAGCAGCCAGGAGTTCGCCGAGCGCGATTTGAAGCGGTCCTCGCGCACCCGCCAGGTCGCCTTGGTGCTCAGGAGGACCAGGTTCGCCGGCGCACCGACGGCGATGCGCGGGCGGTCGAGGCCGAAGATGCGGGCGGGGCCTGCCGACATCCGCTCGAGCAGCGTCTCGAGCGGGAGAAGGCCGGGCTCGACGAGCGAGGTGTAGATCGAGGCGAAGGCGGTCTCGAGCCCCGTGACGCCGAAGGGCGCCTCCTCGAACGGGACGTCCTTCTCCTCGCGCGAGTGCGGCGCATGGTCGGTCGCGACCGCCTCGATCGTGCCGTCGGCCAGCGCGGCGATCAGGGCCGAGCGGTCCTCGTTCGTCCGGAGGGGCGGGTTCATCTTCAGGTTGGGGTCGAGGGAGCGCACCGACTCGTCGGTCAGGCAGAGGTGGTGCGGGGTGACCTCGCCGCTCGCCTCGACGCCGGCCTCGCGGGCACGTGCGAGCAGCTCCACCGACTCGCGGGCCGAGAGGTGCATCAGGTGAAGCGGCCGGCCGGTGTCGCCGGCGAGGGAGAGCTCGCGGGCGACGCCGAGGCTCTCGCCGAGCGACGGCCAGCCGCCCAGCCCGAGCTCGGCCGACACGGCGCCCATGTGCATGTGGCCGCCCCTGGTCAGCGACGGCTCCTCGCAGTGCAGGGCGAGCCGCCTGCTCGTGATCGCGTTGTACTCGAGCGCACGGCGCATCAGGCCGGCGGAGGCGACCGGCCGGCCGTCGTCGGTGAAGGCGGCTGCGCCGGCGTCGGCGAGCTCGCCCATCTCGGTCAGCTGGGCTCCCTCCTGGCCGATCGTGATCGCGGCGGTGAAGCCGACGGGAACGTGCGCCTCCTCGGCGGCGCGGGCCCGCAGCCCGCGGAGGACATCCGTGGTGTCGACGACGGGCGAGGTGTTCGGCATCGCCAGGATCGCGCAGTAGCCGCCGGCGGCGGCCGCGGCCGTTCCCGAGGCGATCGTCTCCTCGTCCTCGCGGCCGGGCGTGCGCAGGTGAACGTGCGGGTCGACGAATGCCGGAGCCAGCACGAGCCCGGTCCCGTCGATCACGCGGTGGCCGTTGACCTCGAGCGCGCTCCCGAGCTGCGAGATCGTGCCGGCGTCGATGCGGACGTCGAGGATCGAGTCGACGCCCTCGGTCGGATCGAGGACGCGCGCGCCGCGGACGACGAGGTCCTGGGCGCCGCCTCCTCCGACGAGGATCACGCGACACCAACTTCGGTCTCGACCGCGACGGGGCCGGTGGTGAGCAGGTCGTAGAGCACGGCCATGCGGACGACGAGGCCGGCTCGAACCTGGTCGACGACGAGCGCGGTCCCGGAGTCGGCGACGCGCGGGTCGATCTCGACGCCGCGATTCATCGGGCCGGGGTGCATCACCTTCTGCCCCGCGCGGAGCCGCTCCGGCGTGACGCACCAGCGGGCGCTGTACTCGCGCAGCGAGGGAACGTAGTTGGCACCCTCCTGCATCCGCTCGCGCTGCATCCGGAGCACGTAGACGATGTCGGCGTCGCGGATCGTGGCGATGTCGAACGAGACGTCGGCGAGCTCGGCGGGCAGGAGCGGCGGCGGCCCGACGAGCACCACGCTCGCCCCGACCAGCCGCAGGGCCTGGATCAGGGAGCGCGCGACGCGCGAGTGGAGCACGTCGCCGACGATCGCCACGTGCACCCCGTCGAGCCGGCCGAGCGAGTCCTGGATCGCGTACAGGTCGAGCAGCGCCTGGGTCGGATGCTGGTGCTTGCCGTCCCCGGCGTTGACGACGTGCGCCTCGGTGACCCGCGCGACGAGCTGCGGGGCGCCGATCTGCGGGTGCCGGATCACGATCACGTCCGGGTCGTAGGCCGAGAGCGTGAGCGCCGTGTCCTTGAGCGACTCGCCCTTGTCGACCGACGAGCCGCTCGACTTGATCGAGAGCGTGTCGGCCGAGAGGCGCTTTGCCGCCAGCTCGAACGACGACGACGTTCGCGTCGAGGACTCGAAGAAGACGTTCACGACCAGCCGCCCACGCAGCGTGGGCAGCTTCTTCGTGTCGCGCTCCTGGGAGAGGGCGAAGGAATGTGCCGTGGCCAGCAGCCGCTCGATGTCGCCGCGGTCGAGGTCGGCGACCGAGAGGAGGTGGCGCCGCTCGGGCAGGCGCGGCGGGAGCAGCTCGCCGGGGACGACGTGGAGGGGCGTCCGCTCGCTCATCTCCCGCCCTCCTCGGATTCGCCGACGAGGACGACCCGGTCGACCTCGTCGACCTCGAGCAGCCGGACCTGGACGCGTTCCTCGCGCGCCGTGGGCAGGTTCTTGCCGACGTAGTCGGGCCGGATCGGCAGCTCGCGGTGGCCGCGGTCGGCGAGGACCGCGAGCTGGACGCGGGCGGGCCGGCCGTACTCGAGCAGGGCGTCGATCGCGGCGCGGATCGTCCGGCCGGTGTAGAGCACGTCGTCGACGAGGATCACCGTCCGTCCCTCGAGCTCGAAGTCGAGCTTCGTGTCCCTGACGAGCGGCTGGCGGCGGCGCGGCGCCTGTCCGTCGCGGACATGGACGTCGTCGCGGTGGAAGGTGATGTCGAGCTGACCGAGCTCGAGCTCGATCCCGGCGCGCTCGGCGACGAGCCGGCGGAGCCGCTGGGCGAGCGGGACGCCGCGGGTGTGGATCCCGACGAGCGCGACCGACTCGAGGTCGTCGTTGCGCTCGATGATCTCGTGCGCGATCCGGGAGAGGGTGCGACCGATCGCCTCGCTGTCGAGCAGAACACGCCCGTCCGGCGTCACGGCATGCTGAACCATCGTGCTCCTTTCCGGCCTCTCTGGACCGAGTTAAAGGGATGAGCCTCGCTGGACTCTAGCCGACCGCCCGGACGTGACCGGAGCCACCGCGGAGCATGACCGCCCCGGCGACGAGCGCGGCGGCGGCGCCGCAGGCGAGGAACACGATCGAGCCTGCCTCCGGCGAGAGGCCGAGCAGCGACCAGACCGTCGTCGGCCAGGCGAGGAAGCGAAGCTTGTTGGCGATCGACCACGTCAGCTCGTCGAAGAGCCCGACCCCGACCGAGACCCCGGCGAGCGCGAGAGTCGGCCAGCGCCAGCGGGCGAGCGCGAACGGGAGCCCGAGCAGCACGAACGGGATCGCCGCGGTCGCGAACCGCGGTCCCGGCGAGAGCCCGCCGTTGGGCAGGAAGTAGCCGGCCGTGTAGAAGGCGAAGACGAAGGCGATCGCCGCGGCGACCCACGCCTCGAGCCGCCGCGTGCGCCCGAGCAGGACGAGGCCCGCCGCGGCCGGGACGAGGACGGGCGAGACGAGCAGGAGCCCGTGGCCGTCGAGGAACAGCGCCCAGAGGCCGTGCGCGTTCGGGGTCCCGACGCCGAAGAGCCCCTGCCGCTGCTGCGGGGTGAAGATGTTGTCGGTGTAGCGGTACGAGAGCCGCCAGGGGGCCCCGAACGCCAGCTGGTCGTACGCGCCGAGGACGATCGCCGGCGGGATCCCGCCCGCGATCGTGGCGAGCGCCGCCCGCCGGCCGCCGCGCAGCGCCGCGTAGACGACGAGGACCGCGGCGGCGAGCCCGGCCGGATACTCGAAGAGCACGCCGATCCCGGCCAGCAGCCCGACCCAGAGCCAGTCGCGCGGCCGGCGGGCGCGGGTGCCGAGGAGGAACGCGGCGAAGAGCGCGAGCGCGTCGGGGAGGTGTCCGAACACCGTCGGGCCGAGCGAGCCGGCCATCGTGCCGATGCCGAAGGTGACCGCGCTCACGGCCCCGGTCCCCGCGACGAGGCCCTCGGCGACCCGGCCGACGAGGAAGGTGAGCGCGAGGAACGCGAGCCCGCCGGCCCAGAGCCGAACGGCCCAGAGCGGCCAGGTGCGGAGCCAGATCGGCTGCGTAGAGCTCGGCGGATCGGCGGCGTCGACGATCCGGGTCACCTCGACGACCGGCACCGCGAGCAGCGACACGCCGGGCGCCTTGTCCGAGTACCAGTGCCCCTGCGCGAACGCGCGGTCGGTCGTCAGCCTCCAGTAGGGGTCGATGTCGACCTTGCCGCGCAGGAGGATCGAATCGGTCAGCGCGAGCCGGCTCGAGTCCTGCGCCCCGCTGACGCTGACGAGCGGCAGCGTCGTGAGCGCGATCAGGGCGAGGACGAGCCATTCGTGCCGGTAGGGGTGGAGCCTCATCCCGACGCGACGGCGAGCAGCCAGTCGAAGCGGTACGCGAGCCGCTCGGGAAGCTCGGCCTCGGCCCGCTCGAGCCCGGCGGCGTACTCGGCGGGCTCGAGCAGCTCGAAGGTGGAGTACGCCTTGGAGCGGATCAGGTCGAGCGCCTGCTCGCGGGCGATCGCGCGCTCCTGGCTGAGCCGCTCGATCCGGACCGAGGGCAGGCCGGCGGCGGCGAGCTCGCCGGTCAGTCTCTCGGCGCTCGGAAAGCGCGCGCCGTCGACGTCCGGCACCGACGGGAAGTAGCGCGAGAACCAGACGCGGTCGAAGCTCGCCGGGTCCTCCGTCGCGATCACGACCCGGCCGCCGGTGCCGAGCACGCGCGCCGCCTCGGACAGAGCCCTCGAGCGATCGACGAGATGGACGACCATCCGCAGCACGACCGCGTCGAACCAGCCCGTCTTGAACGGAAGCGCCTCGGCGCGAGCCACGCGGGCGTTCACGCCCAGCGCCCGCGCACGCTCCACCATGGCAGGGGACGCATCGACCGCCAGGACCCGGGCGAGCTCCCGGTCGGCCAGCGCCTCTGCCAGGCGCCCGGTCCCGCACCCGATCTCGAGCACCCGCTGCCCGCGCAAACCACCCAGCCGGACGAGCGCCTCGAAGACCTCCCACCAGTTGGCGTCGACGGGACGAAGCTCCTCGTAGCGGGCCGCGCGGCCGTCGAACCCGACCGTCATCGCGCCGGGGTCTCGTCGCGGACGCGCTCGGGGAGGGCGCCGCCCTTGACGAGCGCCGGCTCGCCCCGCTCCCGGAACGGCACCTCGACGGTGTCGAAGTCGCGCGGCAGGATCGTCGCCGGGAACACCTCGCGTGCCTCCCGGAGCAGCTCCGGCCCGAAGTAGCGGGGCGAGACGTGGGTCAGCGCGAGCAGGGCGACGCCCGCGTCGCGCGCCACCTCGGCCGCCTGCCCCGCGGTCGAGTGCATGGTCTCGCGCGCCCGGCCGCGCTCCTCCTCGGCGAACGTGGCCTCGTGGATCAGCACGTCGGCCCCGCGAAAGAGAAGACCGACCGCCTCGGCCGGCGTGGTGTCGCCCGTGTAGACGATCGTCCGCCCCGGTCGGGCGGCGCCGACGAGCTGCCCGGGGGACACCGTCCGCCCATCGGCCAGCGTCACGGGCTCGCCGCGTTGCAGCCTGCCCCGCTCGGGACCGAACGGGACGCCGAGCTCCTCGGCCAGCTCGACGTCGAACCGGCCCGGTCGCTCCTCCTCGACGAGCGCATAGCCGATCGCGGACGTGCCGTGGCCCACCGGGAAGGCGAGCAGCCGGTAGCCGTCCCGGTCGAGTCCCTCGCCCGGCCGCAGCTCGACCAGCTCGAGCGGGTAGGTCAGCTTGCCGAAGACGCGCTTCAGCGCGGCGAACAGCTCTTCGAGGCCGGGCGGCCCGTAGACCGTGAGCGGAGTCTCGCGCATGCGCAGCGCGAAAGTCTTGAGCATCCCGGGCAGGCCCAGGTAGTGGTCGGCATGGAAGTGGGTGACGAAGATCTGCTCGAGATCGACGAGCCCGACCGATGAGCGGAGCAGCTGGCGCTGCGTCCCCTCGCCGCAGTCGAAGAGGAGGCGGTCGCCTCCACGACGCACGAGCAGGGCGCTCGTGCCGCGACGGGCCGTCGGCGCGCTACCTGACGTGCCGAGGAAGACGACATCGAGGTCCACCGGCACCGATCCTAGAGGCTCTCGAGCGAGCCGGGCCCGCCCGGGCACCGAACTACGGCAGCACCAGGACCTCCCCCGGGCTGATCGCGGTCCCCGACAGGTGATTCGCCGTCTGGATCTGCCAGATCGCGCTGCGGACGTCCCCGCCGTAGTGGGAGGCCGCGATCGTCCAGAGCGTGTCGTAGGGCTGGACCCGGTATTCGATCTTCGGGCCGTGCGCGCCCGAGGGCCGGGCGGCGATGCTCCAGACGACGAGCGCCAGCCCGGCGAGGAAGGCGATCCGGAGCACGAGCCTGACGATGCGGGGGCGACCGAACATGTGTTCGCCAGCTTAGCGAACGCATGTTCGGCCTGTCAAGTCTTCTTGTGCTTCTTCTTTCCAGGCGGCGGGGTCAGCGCCGCAGGCCGCCACGGCGTCGTCGACCCGCGGCAGGCGCCGCCGGTCGCGGTGATCCAGCTTCGAACGGCACCGGCGGACTCCTTCGGCACCGGCGCGGTCGTCCCGACCCAGTAGAGGCCGCTCTGCCAGCCGGCGAGGAGCGGCTCGTCGACGAGGTGGAAGATGTTGACGAGGCGAACGTTCGGGTCGCACGCGAGCAGGTTCAGCGTCTCGGTGTAGTACGTCGCCTGGTAGGCCTGGGATGCGTCCGCGCCGACCATCCCGCCGGCCGCGTTCGCGCTCACCTCGACGCCGCTGTAGCCCGGCTGGCCGGTCGCATCGGTCTGGATGCCCATCTCGTTCAGGCTGACCGGCAGCCCGCCCCCTCTCTGCTGGCCGATCGTCCGCTGCGGGGAGCCGTTGAAACCGTCGTAGAACGCCTGGTAGATCCGCGGCAGGTTCGAGACGCTCGCGTCGTTCAGATTCGGATAGCCGGTCTTGAACCGGAGCGACTGCGGCACCGGGTAGGGATGGAAGTCGAGACCGTCCATCAACGGCGCGACGCGATGCGTCCTCTTCGCGAACGCCTTGAACCAGGCGCCGAGGTCGCCGAGGAACTTCACCGGCGAGGTCGAGGAGTTCGACGGCGCCTTCGGCCGGTCGTTGCCGCGAGGCGAGAGGCCGACGCCCCAGACGAAATTGGCCTTGTCGACCGCCTTGAGGGCGTCGTAGGCGGCGGCGAGCGCGCGGCCGCAGACGGCCGCCGACTGGTTCTGGCCCGCGGCGTTCCACTGCGGATTCACGAACAGCGGCTGGTTGCACTCGTTCATGACGATGAACTGGTGCACGGTCGGGAACGTCTGCGCGACGATCTGCGTCCACGCGGCGAACTGCTGGATCTCGGCGGTGTCGCCGCAGGCGACCGGGTTCGCCGACGGCCGGCAGCGCGTGCCGTCGGTGAAGACCTGCGAGTGGAGCGGGTAGAGGTCGAGCTCGACGGTGACGCCCGCAGCGCTCGCGCTCGCGATCACCGAGGAGATGTTGGCGCTGAGCTGGGGATCGATCGAGGTCGGCTGCGTGTCGTCCCAGCGGATCGTGAGGGCGTTCACCTTCAGCCCCTCGGCCTGCATGGTCGGCATGAAGAACGACGGCACCGACGCCTCGTAGGTGGCGTCGTCGTTGATCCCGACGGTGAGGTTCGCCGTCGCCGCCCCTGCCGGGACGAGCGCCAGCGCGGCGCACGCACAGGTCGCAAGCAGTTTCCGCATCAACCCCCCCTCGCCGTTCGACGCCCAAGGGCGACCCGTTCCAGCACGGCCGCTGCGAGCTCGGCCGCGCCGAAGCGTACCGGATCGTCGGCCGGCAGCCCGGTCTCCGCCCGGGCGGCGGCGATCGCGGCCCGCGCCGCGCCCTCGTCCAGGTCCCGGGTGTTCAGGGCGATCGCAGCCACCTTCGCCGGCCTGGCGAGCAGCGAGCTCCGCTCGTGCAGGTCGACCAGCTCGGTCAGGGACGGCATCGGGAAGAGCTCGTTGCCGTCGACCGCCTCCTGGCCGGCGAGGTGGCAGAGCACGTAGGCGTGCGGAGCGCTCCCGTGGATCAACCCGAGCGTCACGCCCGAGTACGAGGGATGGAGCAGCGACCCCTGCCCTTCGACCCACAGCAGCTCGGCGCCACGCTCGACGCCCTCGAGCACGAGCCGCTCGGAGGCGCCGGCGACGAAGTCGGCGACGACCGCGTCGACCGAGATCCCCCAGCCCGCGATCGCGATCCCCGTCTGGCCGGTCGGGACGAACGCGCTCGCGATCCCGCGCCGCCTCGCCTCGGCGTCAAGCTCGAGCGAGACCGTCATCTTCCCGATCGCGCAGTCCGAGCCGACCGTGAGCACAACCTTCGCGTCGTGCGTCAGGTTGCCGCCGGTCGGTACGTTGAGCCCCGCCGGCGGCTTGCGCAGGTCGCGCAGGACGACCCCGTGGAGCGCGGCGAGCCCGCTCAGCTCCGGATCGTCGGAGATGAACTCGTGCAGCCCGTTCTCGATGTCGAGGCCGCCCGAGATGCAGTCCTTCAGCAGCTCCCGCCAGGCCGGCGGGAAACGCCCGCCGGCGGTCGCAACCCCGACCAGCGCGGCCGTCGGGCCGAGGGGAAGCGCGTCGCCGACCGAGCCCACGACCGGGAAGCCGTCCTCGGTCTCCCCCGCCCGCTGCGAGTCGAGCAGCGCGACGATCTCGCCGGCGCGGTAGCGCATCACCCCGCGCGCCGTCTTGCCGTAGTGCGGGTCGGCCGAGTACCCCTCGGCCAGGATCAGCAGCCTACGCGGGCGCGACACCGAGCCCCGGGCGCTCGGACGGGAGCTGGACGCCGCCTGCGAACTCGACGCCCGGCCACGGGTCGCGTGCCAGCAGCAGGTTCCCGTCCAGGTCGACGTGGTCGCAGAGGCTCGCGATGTGCGCGCCGGCGGCGATCCCGAGCCCGGACTCGACCATGCAGCCGAGCATCACCCCGAGCCCGAAGGCCCGGGCGGCGGCGGCCATGCGGACAGCCTCGCGGATTCCGCCTGACTTCGCGAGCTTCAGCGTGACCCCGTGCGCCCGTTCGGCGCAGGGCGCGATGTCGACGAGCGTGTGGCAGTCCTCGTCGACGTAGATCGGGACGGGCGAGCGGCGCTTCAGCTCGGGCCCGCCCGGATCGCGCGCCGGCAGGGGCTGCTCGCAGTACTGGATCTGCATCTGCGGCAGTAGCTCGAGCGCCTCCTCGAGCGACCAGTACTCGTTGACGTCGACCTGCAGGGGCAGGTGGGTGGCCGAATGGACGGCCTGGACGCGCTGCAGGTCGAGCCCGTCGCGCCCGCCGAGCTTCAGCTTCAGCCTCCGGAAGCCGCGCGCCGCTGCCTGCTCGGCTCGCCGGGCCATGTCGTCGGGATCGCCGAGCCAGACCGTCCACGACGTCGGCGGGCCGCCGCGCCGCAGGCCGAGCAGCTTGTAGACGGGAACACCGGCGAGCTTTCCCTGGAGGTCGTGCAGCGCGGCGTCGACGGCGGCCCGTGCAGCCTGCTCGCCGGGCGGCAGCCCGGCCGCGATCGCGTCGAGCGCCCACGGGTCATCGCCGAGGCTGACCGTCTCGAGCCAGGCAAGCGCCGACGCCGCCGATTCCGAGTAGCGCGCGATCGGAGCGGCCTCCCCGAACCCGGACACGTCCCCGTGCCGCACCTCGACCTGCACGACCGCAGCCGTCTCCTGCGTCTCGCGCGCGATCACGAACGTCTCGGCGAGCGGAATCTCGACGATGCGGGCGCTCAACTCCACCGGAGCTAGACTAGTGCTCTCCGGCGCCCGTAGCTCAGGGGATAGAGCGTTCGCCTCCGGAGCGAAAGGTCGCAGGTTCGATTCCTGCCGGGCGCATTAGTAATAGAGCCAGGCGACGCTACGTGACGTCGGTGGCGGAGGTAGTGCCAGCTCGCTTCGACGAGGAGTCGGCGAGCTTCTCCGCCAGCTGGGCGCGGCCAGCGAAGCGAGCATCGAGCCGGACGGCAAACACCTCGCTTTCCGCGTCAGAGAGCTCTTCTTCCGCGACCTGCCCTGCGCCGCTGCAAGACGGTTCTAGGAAACGAATGCCTTCCGAACAGATGCAGCTGTCCATTACTGGCCTCGACGTCTCGACTTCAAGTTTTCAAGTCCGAGTGGTTCGCCGTCAGGCCCGGAGGCATCGGCCTGCCGGATGGTCGTTCGTCTAGCTTCGGCATCCAGACCCACCGACGTAGTCGGCCGGGTTACTCCCGCTCGGCTTCGGGCGACACGGTTCGAGAGAAAGGACAGGCGTCATGGAATATCGGCAACTCGGCCAATCGGGCCTGCGTGTGTCGGCGCTGACGATGGGGACGATGACATTCGGCGGCCGCGGGGTGTTCGCGCCGGTCGGCGACACCGATGTCGCCGGCGCCCGCCGCCAGATCGACCGCTGCCTCGACGCGGGCGTCAACCTCATCGACACGGCCGACATCTACTCGTTCGGCCTCGCCGAGGAGATCGTCGGCGAGGCGCTCGAGGGCCGCCGCGACCGCGTCCTCGTCGCCACCAAGGCGCGCATGGCCATGGGCGAGGGCCCCAACGACGCCGGGCTCTCGCGCCTGCACCTGATCGAGGCCTGCGAGGCCAGCCTGCGACGGCTCCGCACCGACCATATCGACCTCTACCAGGTGCACGAGTGGGACGGCCAGACACCGCTGGAGGAGACGCTCGAGGCACTCGACGGGCTCCTCCGCGCCGGCAAGATCCGCTATGTCGGATGCTCGAACTACACCGGATGGCAGCTCCTGAAGGCGCTCGGGGTGAGCGATCGCCACGGCTACCAGCGCTTCGTCAGCGAGCAGATCTACTACTCGCTGCAGGCGCGCGAAGCCGAGTACGAGCTCGTGCCCGCTGCGATCGACCAGGGGCTTGGCATCCTCGTCTGGAGCCCGCTCGCCGGGGGCCTCCTCTCGGGCAAGTACCGCCGCGATCAGCAGGGCCCGGAGGGATCACGCCAACTCGGTGCCTGGGATGAGCCACCCGTCCGCGACCCGGAGGCGCTGTACGACATCGTCGACGCACTCGTGGAGATCGGCGAGGCACATGACGTCTCCGCCGCCCAGGTCGCGATCGCCTGGCTCCTCGGGCGCCCGGCGGTGACCTCGGTGATCGTCGGCGCGCGCACAGACGACCAGCTGGCCGACAACCTTGCCGCCGCCGACCTGAAGCTTGCCGCCGAGGAGCGCGCTCGGCTGGACGCAATCAGCCTGCCCCCACTCCTCTATCCGTACTGGCACCAGGCACGGGGTGCCTCCGACCGCCTCAGCACAGCCGACCTCTCGCTCCTCCAGCCGCACATCGGCTCGAGCACGTGACCCACACGAGGCCCCGACGCCTTGCGACCTAACAATCGGGGGCAAGACAGCCGCAGGGTCGCACGCTCGATCGAAATCGCGCGTCGATCGTGCCGATGCACTACGCGGAAGCATGCTCCCAGGCGATGAAGTCACAGGCCCTCGCGGTGATAGCCATGATGCTCAGCGGATACAACGGTTCTTGGCTCTGTGTAAGGGTTTGTCAGAGCCAGAGCTAATCTCATCGGGTGGTACATGGGTGCCACGACGATTGACACTCTTCGGCTCCTCCTTCTGTTGCCCCATGAGACTTGCGACACATAGTGGTGTATAGTGACGCCGTGGGCAGAACTCAGATCTACCTCGGAAACGACGAGCTCGAGCTCCTCGATCGGGTGGCCCAGGCCACCGGCGCCTCTCGGTCCGAGCTTGTGCGACGCGCCGTTCGAACCACGTTCGGACAGCCGACGAAGGCCGACAAACTGCTGGCGCTCGAAGCGAGCGCCGGCTCGTGGCGTGACCGCGCTCTCACCGGGAGCGAATACGTGGACTCGGTGCGCGGCGATCTCGGCGAACGTCTGAGCCGCCTCGGGCTCGAGTGAAGCTGCTCGACACGACGGTCGCAATCGACCACCTGCGAGGCGACCGGGCCGCAGTCGACCTCTTGAGGGGACTCGTCGAGAACGACGAGACCATTGCCGCCAGTGAGATCGTGCGGTTCGAGTTGGTCGCAGGAGCGCGAAACGACGAGCTCTCGGCGCTCGAGCGGTTCTCCTCGGCGGTCGCCTGGATCCCGATCGGCGAGGAAGTCGCTCGCGCGGCCGGCGAGTTGGCACGCAAGCATCGGCGCGCCAAGAGCGGAATCGACGATGCCGACTACCTCATCGCAGCAACGGCCCTCCTTCTCGACGCCGATTTGCTGACGACCAACGTGCGCCATTTCCCAATGCTCCCGGGCCTCCAACCGCCGTACTGACGGCGGCGACGGCGACGGCTCCCAACGAGTTCAGCTCACCTCCGTCTCGACGGCATGGACAAGGCCAGCTACCTGCACTTCGACCCGATGGGTCGCGGGCAGCTTCAGGTCGGACGCCGGACGCGCAGACGCGGATCGCGCACTTGGCGACCAGGATCGCGCTCGGACCGGCCCCGTGGTGCGGCCCCCAAGCTGCCCGGTCGATCGCCTCAAGCAAGACGGTAGGGTCGAACGAGTGAGAGTGGGAAACCTCGGGATGACGGCGCGGTCGGTCGTGATCGACCGCGTCATCTACACGACGATCACGCTGACCTGCGTCCTGATCGTCTACGACGGGTGGACGAATCTCAAACTTGGCGATGTCGCCTGGATCATCGTCGGACCGGTGCTCGCGATGTACGTCTCGCACGTCTTCTCGGCGGGAGTCGCGCAGCACGTCGAGCTCAAACGACCGGCGACCCGGGCCGAGTGGATCAAGATCACCCGCGGCGAATCGGTGTTCCTCCTGCTCGCCGTCCCTCCGCTCGTGCTGCTGCTCGGATTGCACCTCGCCGGAGTCTCCCTCTCCGCCTCGATCCGGATCATCATCTGGATCGAAGGGCTTTCGATCGGCTTCTGGGCCGGCCTGGCCGCGAGCCGAGCCGGACTCGGCCGCTCGCAGATCGCGCTCGCCGTCGCGGCCGGACTCGTGGTCGGCGCCACCGTCCTCGCACTCCAGGTCTTCCTCCAGCCCGGGAAGGCAATGCACGGCGGCGTCGTCTGACCCGGCCCGTACGAGACTCGCGCGAGAGCAGAGCCGAGCGCAGGCCGCGCGGCGGCGCAGGGGCTCCGCCCGCGCCCCGCGCGGGCTCAGTGGTGGGCGGGGGCCGTGGAGCCGCTGCAGCCCCATCTGGCATGGTGCGCCGTCCGCCCGTACTGCGCCACGCGGATCTGGACGAGCGACGGCGCGTCGAACGCGTGCGGGTAGAGGTCGAGCAGCCCGAGCTCTCCGGCCCAGATCTGCCAGACGGTCGCGCTGAAGCCGAGGCCGCCTTCGTAGAGGGTGCCCTCGCCCGGGCGGTGCCTGGAGCCCCAGTCCCACTTGGGAGGGCCGCCCGCTCCGGTCTCGCAGCGCGCGACCGCAGTCCAGTAGCGGACGGTCTGCCGGCTGAGCGGCTGCGAAACGCCCGCCTTGACGGTTCCGGCCGCCGCTGCAAAAAGCAGCGCCACCAGGAGAATCGCGCCCGGACGCATCGACGGGATCGTATCGTCGTCGCCGTGCGAGCTCCGCAGGGTGCGCCGCGGCGCCTCGACCCCGGGCCTCCTCGAGAGCTCGCCGTGCCCCGCTCCGCGCGCCGGCCGCGGCACGCGGAGAGCCGACCTCAGTCGCCACCCCCCATTCCCGAGAACACGTCCTGCAGGGTCGCCATCGCGACCCGAGGATCGACCACGGGGCGAACCTCGACGTCCGAGAAGGGCGTGAACGGGTTCTCCGCGGTGATCCGAAACAGCTCGGCCGAGTCATCGATGTCGAGCACGGCGAACCCACCGCCCGCGGCGAAGAACTCGAGCGTCGACATGCGACCGGAGTACTTGTCGACCCACGCCCCGAGGGCCTGCAGGAACTGCGGGAGCGCCTCCAACGGCGCCGGGCTCTTGGGCCTGTAGAAGATCGCAACTCTCATCGAGACACCTCCCTGTCGGACGGTCGGCGCAGGCTGCGCCGTCGAGAGGACGACCCTACGCCGCCCGACGGAACCGGGTCAACCCCGAGCCAGACCGGTCAGCGCGCGCGCTTCCGCAGCGCCTCCAGGTCGAGCACGATCGTCCTGCCGCGACGAAGCTCGAGCGTTCCGCGCTCCTGCTCCTCGCGCAGCACGCGGTTCACGGTGCCGCGCGAGGCGCCCGCCCACCTGGCGAGCTCCTCCTGGGTGAGAGGCAGCTCGCCGCTCGTGCCGGCACTGTCGAAGACCCGTGCGAGCTCGAGTAGGCGGCGCAGCACCCGGCGCTCGCTCGAGACGTAGAGCGCCTCCATCAGCCGCTCGTGGAGCATCCGCACCTCGCCGACGAGGAAGGCCGACACGACCTGCTCGATCCGCGGGTGCTCGCGCCGGACGCGCTCGAAGTCCGCCTGGTACACGGCGAACGTCTCGGCCTGCTCGAGCGCCTCCACAGTCGCGGAGCGGCGCCCCTCGCCCCCGACGAGAGCCATCTCGCCGAAGTTCTCGCCGGGCCCGCGCACAGCCAGGGTGACCGTGTCGCCGAGCGGCGTCATGATCTTGATCGCGAAATGGCCGGCGGCGATCAGGTGAACGGAGTCGCCGGGGTCATCGGCGTGGAAGACGACCTCGCCGCGGGCAAAGCGGCGGCGACGCGCGATCGAGAGCAGCAGCCGGACCTCCTCCGCGGGGACTCCGCTCAAGAGGGCCCAGTCCACGGATCGAGCCTATGTCATGGACGGGACAGCCTCTGTCACGGCCGGGACAGTTCGAGCGTCCGGGCCCGCAACGACAGCCGGCAGCCCTCCTCCTACCCTCGGTCAGACAGCAATCGCACCGCCAACCGCGTCGAGAAAGGGGAACTCAGATGAAGGCTCGGAAACTCATCCTCACCAGCGCCACCCTCGCCGCATTCCTCGCCCCGGCCGCCCAGGCCTCGAACGGCACGAACCGCCTCCACCACGCTCGCACGGCGCAGACCCGCACCGCGCGCAGCGAAAGGGCCGCCTACGTCGCCCTCGCCAACGACGGCCTCTACGGCGTCGCGATCCACACCATCCTCGCCGGCTGACACTGCCGACACGATGGGAGCCACGGCGACCTGGCCACACGTCTCCCGCCGCTCGGGCGCCCATGCCGGCGCCTGCGGCCGCCTCCGACGGGATCTGATCGTCGCGCCTCATTCCTGCCGCAGGGGCAGAGCGCCGGGCTCACGCTGGCAGGTGCCTGCAGGCTTTTCAGATGGGCTCACCCCTCGTGGGATTTGACCCAGAGCGCCGTGTGAGCCGGTTCCAGGGCCAGGTCGACGGCCCGGACGAGCTCGTCTCGTATGGTGTCGAGATCGACCTGGTCGCGAAGCCGTACGGTGAACGCGGCCAGGATCCCTCCCGCGTCGTAGCGGGCGCGGTTGAAGCGTCGATCGACGAGCCCCTGCACCCGGGCTCGGAGCGGGTTGAAGAGCGCGGCAGCCGACAGCGTCGAGGCTGCGACGGCGACCGGTGACGAGAACGGAAGCACATCGGTCGCCACCACGATGATGCCGACGAACACGCCTGCGAGCGCGGCCGTCAGGATCGCGTAGGAGAGGGTGCGGCTGATCACCCGGTCGATCTCGTACAGGCGGTACTTGAGGATCCCGACGCCGATCCCGACCGGGAGCGCGACGACGCTGACGAAGCTGAAGAAGCCCACGACGTGCAGGACCGGGTTGGTGCTGTTGTTGATTGCCATCGCGAGCAGCAGACCGACGATCGAGATCGCGCCGCTGCTCAGCAACCACTTCAGCTGCTGGTGGTACTCGCCCACCGAACGCCGATAGCCGACGATCAGCCTGCCGACGCAGGCCACGCAGAACGCGACATAGGAAACAGCCATCACGACCTTGACCGCCGAGCCGCCCAACGGCTGGTCGGTGGACACCAACTGGCCGCCGGAGTCCACAACGACGTGCCGGGCGACGATCGCGGTCGCGTCCTGCCAGGTCGAGCCGGCGACGAACACCGCGCAGACCGCGAGGTACGCCCAGACCGCCCGGCGCCAGCCTCGCGACAGACGCCCGTCGGGGAAGAGCCCGATCGGCAGCGGCAACAGGAGGAGCAGCCAGATCCACCAGGCCGCGAGAAAGGCCCCGACCCGGGCGAGCGGCACCCCGGTGTAGCCGCGGCGGTAGAAGAGGAGCGCGTAGCTCCCGCCGTCGGTCGCGAGCAGGAACGCAAGCGTCAGCGCGAGCAGGATCCAGCCGATCGGATTGTCCGGCTGACGCCGCGCGACGACGAAACCGACAACCCCGAACGGGAGCACGACGATCCCCTGCGAGAGGTCGTGGTCGAGGATGGCCAGCGGCACCGCAGCCGCCACCAGCAGCACCGCCGCAGCGCCGAGCAGCAACGCCCCCCGCGGTGACGGCAAGCGCAGACGGCCGGCCACGAGAAGAGGACGCACGATCGGATTCGCGTTCTCGACGATCGAGACAATCTAGAACAGGCCCGTCCCGAGAACGTTACGGCAGAGCCCACCCCGCGTACGATCCCGGCGTGCCGGTTGACGTGTCGACCGAGATCGAGATCAGGCGCGGGAGGGCCGAGGTCGCGCGCTTTGCCTGTGACCCGGACAACGCAGCGAGCTGGTACCAGAACATCCAGTCCGTAGACTGGAAGACGCCCAGGCCCGTGGCCGTCGGCTCTCGGATCGCCTTCGTCGCACGGTTTCTCGGCCGCCGCCTCGACTACACCTATGAGGTCAAGACGCTGATCGCGGGCGAGCGGTTCGTGATGGCGACGGACGCAGGGCCGTTTCCGATGGAGACGACCTACACCTGGTCGGATACCCCCGAGGGCGGCACGCGAATGACCCTGCGCAACCGCGGAGAACCGGCCGGCTTCGGGAAGGTCGCGGCGCCGATGCTGGCGACGGCCATGCGCCGCGCCAACCGCAAGGACCTCGCACGCCTCAAGCTGATCATCGAGTCATCCGCCGCTCGATGACGCGGGGCCTGAGCCTGTCCATTCACCCGGGGCATTCGAGAGCTCCGACCCTTGCCGGGCCCCTCCCGTGGGTATCCGCCGCCCGACCCCGTCGATACTGCGTCCGATGAGAGCGCTCGTGCTCCGGCTCGACCTGCCCGTTGCGGGCCCGCTGGAGAGGCCCGCGTGAGACGGAACGTCATCCGCGGCGTCTACATCCTCGTCGCGGTCGTCGTGTGCCCGCTGCTCGCGTGGAATCTGGCGGTCGAGGCAACCAACCGCGGATTCGGGTGGCGCGGCTTCGTCACCCTGCTGCTGGCGGTACCCGTCATCGGAGCCGTTCTCGCTGCCGTCGCGCTCCACAGGAGACGTCGCGAAGCGACGATCGGCGCGATCGGCGCGGTCATCGCAACGGTCATGCTGTTCGTCGCCCTGCTCTTCGTCAGCCTCTCCTCGAGATAGCCCGCTCGCGAAGGGGAGGGCTGCGAGGGCTCGCGCCCCGGGGCTACTCGGGCCGCAGCCCGGAGCTCGGGATAGCCTCGAGGAGTGCGCGAGTGGACTGCCGAGGTCGCGGTTGACGAGGCGCTCGCGCGGCGACTGATCGGAGCGCAGTTTCCCGACCTCGAGCTTCGCTCGACGCGCCTGCTCGGGCAGGGCTGGGACACGACCGTCTGGCTGGTCGACGATCGATGGGTGTTCCGGTTCCCACGCCGCGAGACGGTGATCCGCGGCCTTGTCAACGAGATCGCCCACCTACCGCGGCTCGCGTCGCTCCTGCCGCTGCCGATCCCGGTCCCGACGTACCTCGGGGAGCCGTCCGCCGGCTACCGCTGGCCGTTCTACGGCGCGCTCTACCTCCCTGGACGCGAGCTCGCGGAGGCCGGATTGGACGGCGGCCGGCTGGCGGCGCTCGCCCGCCCGCTCGGCGAGTTCCTCCGAGCGCTCCACGACACGAGGCTGGACGCGGACCTGCCCCTGGATCCGGTCGGGAGGGCGGACATGACCTTCCGGGTGCCGAGAACGCGCGAGCGGCTGACCGAGCTCGAGCAGCTCGGGCTCTGGCACGCACCGCGAGAGGCCTACGAGGTGATCGAGGCCGCCCGCGAGCTCGGCCCGCCGGAGCCGACCTGCCTCGTTCACGGCGACCTTCATCTCCGACACCTGCTCGTCGACCACGGCGGAGGGGCGGCGGCCGTGATCGACTGGATCGACCTCAGCTACAACAGTCCCGGCGTCGACCTCGTCCTCTACTGGAGCGTTCTCCCACCGGAAGGCCGCGTGGAGTTTCGCGAGGCCTACGGCACGATCAGCGACGACCAGCTCCTCTGCGCCCGCATCCTCGCGCTCTTCCTCTGCGGCACGCTGGCCGTCTACGGGCACCACGAAGGACTGCCGGGGCTGAGACGCGAGGCGCTCCTCGGGCTCGACCGCACGATCCGGGCAGGCTGATCCAGGCTACGGCAAACGCGGCGAGGCCGTGCCGATCGGCGGCGAGGCGAACGACCGTCGTCGAGTCGCCGGAGCCGTCCGAGCCCCTCGAGCATGACTCGATCGGACCGCGGCTGCCACCCCGCTCGAGGCCTCGGCACCCGCCGGTCGACGCGGGATCGACCCGGTCGGCGCCCTCGATCGCGCGTCCGGAGGATGTGCAAGAATCGCCGCGTGCAGGCATGTTCACGTGCGCGCGCCGCACGGGCGCGGTCATGATCGACCGCTCCGCCGATCACATCTGCAACGGCGGGCGGTGGACCTCCCCCACCCTCCGGCGAGCCGTCGGATGCCCGGCGGCCGAAGGCGCGACACGGCGCCGGTGACCGGCTTGCCCGATCCGCTCGGCCCCGAGCTCGACACCCGGCCGCCACGCGACCCCCGCCTCCCCGCGAGGGAGTACATCGTCTGCTCCGAGCCGCGCACCGGCAGCGGCCTGCTCTGCCGCGGGCTCGTCAGCACCGGCCGCGCGGGCGTTCCGGTCGAGTACTTCAACCGGCGCCAGCGCCAGGCGCTCACCGCGCGCTGGGGGAACGCGCCCGACCTCCAGTCCTACCTCGCCGAGCTGCGCGCCAGGCGCACGTCGACCGAGGGCGTCCTCGGCCTCAAGATCCACTGGGACCAGATCGAACGGCTGCAGGCGGAGGCCGCAGCTGGGCCGGGAGCGCCGAGCCCGCTACAGGCGATCGAGCTGCTCGCCGGGCTCTTCCCCCACGCCGTCTTCATCCACATCAGGCGGGAGGACGTCGATCGCCAGGCCGTCTCGCTCTGGACGGCGCTGCACACGGGCGTCTGGGTGGCGACCGAGCACGCCGGGCCCCGGCCGCCGGTCGCGGTCCCGTATCGCTACAAGGGCATCGCCGACCAGAAGACGCACATCCTCGAGCACCAGGCCGCCTGGAAGCGCGCCTTCCGCCACGCCGGCGTCGAGCCGATCGACGTCGTCTACGAGGCGCTTGTCGCCGACTACGCGGTCACGATCGCCGACATCCTGCAACGGGTGACCGGCGAATCCGTCGCACCGGCCGAGATCTCGGAGTCGCCGACCCTCCGGCAGAGCGGCGCACGCTCCGAGGAGCTCGTCCAGCGGTTCAGGCGCGACTCCGCCCGTCTCCGCTGGTACCGCCCGGCGGGCCTGATCGACATGCCGCACCGGGTGCGAGGCAAGCTCGCTCCCCAGGCGCGCGACGTCCTCCCCCAGGCCTGACCCGGGTCCGAGCGCGGCCGCGCGGGCAGGCGTTCCGGCGGCGCCGGCCCGCCGAGGTCAGCGTGAGGTGATCGGCAGGCCGAGCCTGGCCGGGAGGGCCGCGACGGCGGTCGCAGCTCTTCGCGGGCGCCGCCCCGCGCTCTCCGCGTCGTCGACGCTGAGCAGCGCCCGCCGAACGAGGCTTGCACCGAGCGACCGGATGGGCTCCGACGGCAGCAGCACCGGGCGGCGCGTCACGAGCGGCGAGGTGGGAGCATCGCCGAGCGCGAGCGCCGCGAGCAGCTCGCCCCCGAGCCGGCTCGGGCCGACCCCGTTGCCGGTGTACCCCGCTCCGACGTGGACTCGGGTGCGCGGGATCGTCGAGAAGAACGGGAGGCGGTCACTCGAGACGTCGATCGGGCCCTCCCAGGACCGGGCGACGGGGACGTCGGCGAGCGCCGGGAAGAAGGAGCGCAGCGCTCGTTCGGCGGCCTCGCGGACACCGGCTGCGCTTCCCATCAGCACGCGCCCGTCGGCGGTCGTCCGGAAGTAGTTCAGGTACGCGCGGGCGTCGTAGGCTGCCTCCCCTGCGCGCCAGCCGAGCCGGTCGTGGAGGTCGTCCACGGGGTCGGTGAGGACGATCGCGCTGCGGAACACGCCCACCCGACGTGCAATCTCCGGTAGGCGCGCAGCCCAGGCGTTCGTGGCGACGACCACCTCCTCGGCGCGGACGGTTCCGGCCGGCGTGCGCAGCAGGCCGGGCGCGAGCTCGACGACGGGCGTGCCTTCGTACAGCCGGGCGCCCGAGCCGACGACCGCTCGGCGCAGCGCCGCGACGAGCCGCGCCGGTTGCACCGTCGCTCCCTCGCGGTAGCGGACGGCGCTGCGCACGATCGGGGAGCGGAACGGCAGCCCCTCGCGGCCGAGCTCGACGGCCTCCTCGGGCACGCCGAGCTCGCGAACCACCTGCACCGCCTCCCGGAGGCGCTCGTCGTGAGCAGCCGACGTCGAGACGAGCAGCATCCCCCCCTCGACGAGCCCCACGTCCTCTCCGAGCGCGCGGACGGCGTCGACGACGCCGTCCGCCGATCGCGCGACCTCGAGCGCGCCGTCGGCCCCGAGCAGCTCCCGGAGGCGGGGAAGGGACGACCAGTAGCCGTGCAGGAAGCCGCCGTTGCGGGCGCTCGCGCCGTCCCCGCAGCTTGCCGCCTCGAGCAGGACGACATCCGTCGAAGGCGAGCGCGCGCGCAGGGCGAGCACCGTCCACAAGCCTGTGAGGCCTCCGCCGACGACGGCGACGTCGGCGCTCGTCTCACCCTCGAGTCGGGGCGCGGGCCGCTCGGGGGGAGCGTCCACCGTCCACCACGGCGACGTCGATCCGCCGACGGCCGGGTCGTAGAGTCGCCTCGTCACTGTCGATTCGGGGCTCAGACGACCTCGCCGGCGCCGTGACGCCTCGCTCCGCCCTCGACGGCGAGCGCAGAACCGGCGGGCGGCCCGCCCACACCCGCGCTCATCGAGGCGACCGCCGAGCCCGCATCCGGCGGGACCCTAGACCAAACCGATCGGCTCGGCCCACGAAACGTTGAGGGGTCAGACCCCTCCGGCCCCGCAGCGAACGTGGCTTAGGTCGACAGCGGCGTCGCCGCGGCCTCGAGGAGCCCGGCGATCGGGTACGTGGCGATCAACAGCGGCGGTTCGTATGCCTCCATCGGTGTGCCCCTTCCGTCGAGAGGCCGATCATACGGGCCGCGCGGGCACGGGGGACGGCGCGCCCGGAGCTCGACCGGCCGAGGGCCAGAGCGAGAAGTCGAAGTCGGGCAGCAGCCGCTCGAGCCGCTCGAGCTGGGGGCGGTAGAGCTCGACGAGCATCGCCGCGCGTTCGTCGTCGATACCCGGCCGCGCCCAGGTCGTCTCGTTGACCCGCGCACTCGCGCTCGCGGGGACGAAGCTGTCCGGCAGATCGAGGAAGCGGTAGGTCCGTCGCAGCTCGCCCAGCACGTCGGACAGCACGTGCTCGTACTGGAGGACGAGGACACGGTCGCGGGAGAAGCACGCGAACAACCGATCGAGCTGATCGGCATAGAGCCCGCGGGCGACCGCATCCTCCTCGACCTCGTCGTCTTCGCCCCCAGAGCGACGCATGAAGTGTGCCCTTCCCGACAGGTAGCGCTCGACCGGGTCGCGGAGCAGCACGAGGATCCGCGCTTCGGGAGCGGCCGCGGCGAGCAGCGGCACGGCCCACGGATCGAACAGGTAACGCGGCGTCCACTCACCGGCGCGCATCCCGCGGGGCCGGGCGAAGAGCCGGTGGTAGGCGGCGGCATCGAGCTCCTCGGGCGCCGTGCCCGCGAGGTCGTCGAAGTAGTGCTGCTCCTTCACCGTGTAGCTTCGACACCAGACCCGCGGGTGGCGGGAGATCAGCGACCACCACCAGGTCGTCCCGGCCTTCTGGACGCCGACGCCGACGAAATCGGGCGGCGCGACGACCAGCCGGCGGCGTGCGTCCACCGCGCGCTCGACCCGCCGCCGGGTCGCCGTCGCCCTGCCTGAGAGTGAGCCGTGTCCGGAGGGCACCGCGGGCAAACGTACTTCATCGCCTGACGCCTCGATGCTCACCCGGTCGGAGCGCCGCTCTCGCCGAAGGCACGGCCGGGCGCAAGCCGCACCGGTTCCCTAGTATCGGCTGATGAGCGGCGTCTGGAACTGCCCGAGCCCGGATCTCGAGCGGCGGCCGGGATCGAGCCGCTCTCGGTCGTGCACGAGGGGCTCGGGCGCGCTTCGAGCCCACGATCCGATCGCTGCTCCAGCAGGGCGCCGGAGAGTCGATCGACCTCGCCGGAGCTCGCTCAGCTCGAGAGCAGGCGCCGGCGGGCAAACGCCCGCCCGCAGGAACTGCTCCCACGCTTCCGTGACGACGCCGCGCACCGTCTCGCGATCGAGCTCGACGATCTCACGCGCCGGCCGAAGAGGACGCTTCCGGGCCCGCGCGACCCGGCGATCGCGGATCGGAGCCCGGCCGCCGTTGCCGGATCGAAAGGAGCCTAGCTCGTCACCGGCACCTTGCCGGAGGCGCGGCAGCGCCGCCGCCGGAGCAGCGTCACGCCGATGATCGTGAGCCATGCACTCGGGCTGATCTTCGTCAAGACTCGTAAGACGGCCGGCACATCGGCCGAGATCGCGCTCTCCCGCCGGACCGGCCGCCGCGACGTCATCACGCGGATCTCGCCGACGGACGAGGAGCTTCGCCGGCGGGAGGGCGGCGCGGGGCCCCAGAACGCCCTCGTGCCCCGGTCGCGCGCCTTCCGTCTCGCCACGCGCGGCCTCGTCCGCCGCGACCACCGCTGGGCTGCGTCGGCGCTCGGCATCCCTACGAGCTCCGCAACCACGCACCGGCGTGGTTGATCCGCTAGGTCGTCGGCGACGCGACCTGGCAGAGGTACCTGACGTTCGCGATCGAACGCAACCCGAGGGACCGGGCCGTCTCGCTCTACTACTGGGCGACCAGGGACGACGCCGACCCCCCGGCGTTCTCGAGCTTCCTCCGGACCGTTCGTGCGGATTGGCTCTCGAACTTCCACCTCTACGCCGTGGACGGCAGCGTCGCGGTCGACAGGGTCCTGCGCTACGAGGACCTCCCCGCAGAGCGTGCGAGCATCTGGCGGGCGCTCGGCATCCCCGGCGAGCCCGACCTTCCGACGGCGAAGGGCGATTTCAGGCCGGCACGGTCGCGCGACTTCCGAGCGCACTTCTCCGACGCGGACGCGGAGCTGATCGCCGGCGTCTGCCGGGCCGAGATCAGCGCGCAGGGCTACACGTTCGACTAGCGGATTCCGCGTCCCTCCGGACCTTCGCCCGGCCTCGGGGCACTCATCCGGTTTTCATCGGCGGATGGTTGGCTCCGCCCTGCCCGCCGCCCTGGATCCATCGTGGGAGACGGCCGGGTGTTGTCTACCCAGACCAGGGGTCGGAGGAGCGAGCCTTGCCCCCCGGCAGCGTCCTCCTCGGGCCCCTGAGCTTCACCGGGGATCGAGTGGACCAGACCCGCCAAGAGGCACACTCCCGTCTCACCGGCCTGCTCACGATCTGCGAGTACGAGGTAGGGGCGCTCGAGGCGCTCGACGACGGCAGGCTCGCGCTGATCGTGGAACGGATGCACGCGTTCCGTCTCGACCTCGTCGCCGCGCTCGAGGGTCTCGACCGCGCCGAGTAGAGGGCAGGGCCCTGAGGGCCGAGCCGCCGGCGGCCGCGGAGCCCAGGGCCGCCCGCGTTGGCCGTCACGGCGTCCCGACGAGTGCCGTCGTCTCCGTGCGTTTCGTCCAGCGGAGGATCAGCGAGACCTGACGGTGGAGCCGCCGGGCCAGTGCGAGCGAGAGCTCGTTCTCGCCGGTCGCGGGGCTCGGCCCGGTGACGTCGACGCTGACGACGGTGCCGGCGGGGCTCCGGACGAGGTTGATGTCCTGGATCCCGAGCCCCTGGGCGCGGAGCGGCGGGAAGAGCACCGAATGCGCGATCGACTCGTCCTTCGCGGCTTCGTAGCTCGTCAGGGTGCGACGCGCGAGCGGGTAGGCGACCGCGATCGCGATCAGGAGCGGAACGAGGATCGCCAGCCGGCCCCGCCGGCTCAGCGTGCGGTGGATGGCGAGGCTCGTGAACGAGAGAACGGCCGCGGAGGCCAGGATGATCCCGAACAGGTTCGTCGCGAAGAGCAGGAACGCACCCGAGGCGAGGTGGCTGTTCCCTCGCTGGAGCAGGATCCCGAGGGCGGCGAGCGGCGGCATCAGGGCAACCGCGATCGCGGCGCCGGGCAGCGCGGCAGCGGCCTTGCCGCGCACGGTGACGTATGCGCCTGCCGCCCCCGCGACCAGTGCGATCCCGAGGTCGAGGATCCCGGGCGAGGTGCGGAGCAGGATCTCGGGCGTGATCGTGACCACCTGGAACGTCGGGACGATCCAGGCGACGAGGGCCGCCAACCCGACCGACTCCAGCGCAGCGAACAGGATCAGCGTCAGCGACACGAGCTGGCGCCGCACCTCGACGCCGACGAGCGCAGCGGCGAGGCCGATGATCGGCTGCATGAGCGGTGACACGAGCATCGCTCCGATCACGACCGCGGAGGAGTTCTCGAGCAGCCCGAAGGTCGCGATCAGCGTCGAGAACGCCGTCAGCGTCGCGAGCCGGTAGACGTAGGGCCGGAGCTCGCCCGGCCCATCGCTGAACAGCGTCTCCTCGACCCTGGAGCGCTCGGACTCGCTCAGGCGGTCGGAGCCCCCGAATCGCCTGCCGCGCGGGCGCCCCGGCCAGGCGAGCCGCCGCAACCTCGATCCGAAGAGGAACACCCCGTCCATCGACCGGAGCAGACTTCTGCAAGAGGACGCTCACGCCTTCCCCGCGCGCACCGGACAGGGGGAGCGACCTGCCGGCGTTCGTGCGAGAATCGCCCGGGGCCGAACCCGACGAAAGGGGCGAACATGCCGCGCTCGATCCTCAACCCCGCCCGGATCCATCCGCCGCCGGGCTACAGCCACGTCGCCATCGCGACCGGCAGCCGGCTCGCCTTCGTCGCCGGCCAGGCAGCGCTCGACCGCGACTTCGCGATCGTCGGCGGCGACGACCTCGCCGCACAGACACGCCAGGTGATGAGGAACCTCGGCGCGGCGCTCGACGAGCTCGGCGCGGGCTGGGACGACGTCGTCAAGGCGACCGTCTACACCACCAGGCCGACCGAGTACGAGACGATCGGAGGGGCGATGGCCGATGCGATGGGAGGCGCCGCGCCGCCGGCGCAGGTCCTGCTCGGGGTCACGAGCCTGGCGCTGCCCGAGCTCCTGATCGAGATCGAGCTCGTCGTCTCGCTTCCCTGAGGCGGCGACCGCCGGTCGAGGGAGCCCCGCCGCATGCATCCCCTCCAGCCCGCCTTCGGCGAACGCTCCGGCGCCCGGCCCCCGCTCGGGAGCCCCGACGCGGGCAGGCTCACCCGATGACCGACCTCGTCGAGCTGACGCTGCTGCACAACCGCCTGCGAAGCATCTGCCGCGAGATGGGCGTCGCGATGATGAAGACCGCGTACTCGCCGGTCTTCAACGAGGGCTTCGACTTCGTCTGCGCGCTCTTCGACCGCTCGGGCCGGATGATCGCCCAGGCCGAGTACAACCCCTCGATGCTCGGCAGCGCGAACTTCGCCGTCGCCTGGGTGCTCGAGGAGCTCGGCCCCGAAGCCTTCCGGCCCGGCGACGTCTGGATCCACAACGACCCCTACCGCGGGGGCTGCCACCTGCCCGAGCACCTGCTCCTCGAGGGCGTCTTCGACCAGGGGGAGCTGTTCGGCTTCGTCGCGACGATCGCCCATATCGCCGAGATCGGCGGCATGGCTCCCGGCGCGCTCGCCGGCGATGCCACGGAGATCTACCAGGAGGGCCTGCGGCTGCCGCCCGTGCGGCTGATGGATCGGGGCGAGCACGCGACGGACGTCTGGAAGATCATGCTCACAAACCACCGGACGCCGAAGCTGACCTGGGGCGACCTCCACGCGATGCTCGGCTCGCTCACCCTCGGCCGGCGGCGGGTCGAAGCCCTGCTCGCCGCGCGGGGCCGGGCGCAGACGCTGGCCGACACGGGCGAGCTGATCGCGCGGGCCGAGAGCTGGATGCGCCGTGAGCTCGGCCGGATCCCGGACGGGGACTACCGCTTCGAGGACACGATGGAGAACGACGGGATCACGAACGAGCCGACACGGCTCGCGGTCTGCGTCCACGTCGAGGGCGACGAGCTCGTCGCCGACTTCACGGGCTCGGCGCCGCAGACCGCGGGGCCGATCAACGCCACCTACGCCGTGACGGCGGCCGCGACGTTCAACGCGGTGTTCCACCTCACCGACCCGGAGGTGCCCCGGAACGCCGGCTGCTACCGGCCGATCCGCGTGATCGCTCCGCCCGGGACGATCGTCAACGTCCGCCATCCGGGCGCCGAGATCGGCGGCAACTCGGAGACCCACTGCCGGATCATCGGGATCGTGATGGGAGCGCTCGCGCAGGCGGTGCCCGACCGGGCCGCAGCGGCCGACGGCGCCTCCGGCTGCAACTTCCTCTTCGGCGGCGTCCACCCAGAAAGCGGCGAGTACTACGCCAACTACCACTTCGAGAACGTCGGCTGGGGCGGGGCCGCGACCCACGACGGAAACGACGCCCAGTGCGCGCCGCTCGCGATCAGCCGCAACGTCCCGGTCGAGGTGTTCGAGACGCGCTACCCGTTCCTGACGCGGTCGTTCCGGCTCGTCACCGACAGCGGTGGGGCCGGCCGCCACCGCGGCGGGCTCGGCACCGAGCGGGTGCTCGAGGTGCTCGCCCCGGAGCTGACGGTGAGCGCCCTCTTCGACCGCATGCTGGTGCCGCCCTGGGGGCTCGAGGGCGGCCTCGGCGGCGGCACGACCGGGATCTCGATCCGGCGGGCCGGCGACGACGGCTTCGGACTCTTCAGCGAGGTCTACGGGACGGTGTCGCCGTCGAAGTTCTCGAACATCGTCGTCCACGAGGGCGACGTGATCCGGCTCGTCTCGAGCGGCGGCGGCGGCTTCGGAGATCCGCGCGAACGGCCCAGGGACGAGGTGCTGCGCGACGTCCGCGACCGCTACGTCTCACCCGCGGCCGCCCTCGAGCTCTACGGCGTCGATCCGGACGCGCCGGAGGGCGGGCCGTGAACGGCGAGTGGCAGGAGCGTGGCCTCGCCGCCGACTACCTGCGGAAGGAGAGCGTCCACTGCGAGTGCTGCGGCCGGATGATCGTCCGGCTGGCCTGGGTCGTCGAGGGGCGCGTGTTCTGCGAGCCCGACTGCGAGCGCCTCTTCCGGAGCTACTGGCTCCCCCGCCACGGGCCGTCGTGAGCTACCGGGTCGGAATCGACACGGGCGGCACCTTCACCGACCTGGTCGCTCTCGACGGCGAGGGCGGGAGCCTGAGGGCAAAGGTGCCCTCGACGCCCGAGGAGCCGCTGCGGGCCGTGCTGAGCGCCTTCGAGGCGGCCGGGATCGACCTCGCGGAGGTGGAGGTGGTCGTACTCGGGACGACCGCCGGGACGAACGCGCTTCTCGAGCGGCGCGGCGCCCGGCTGGCCTACCTGGCGACCGAGGGGTTCGAGGACGTGCCGTTCATCCAGCGCGGCAACCGGCGCTCGCACTACGACCTGCACTGGCGCAAGCCGAGGCCGTTCGTCGAGCGGCACCTCTGCCTCGGCATCCGCGAGCGCTCGAGCCACGCGGGATGCACCGTGATCCCGCTCGACGAGGAGCAGCTCGACGCCGCCCTCACCGAGCTCGAGGGCGCCGGGATCGAGGCGGTGGCGGTGAACCTGCTCTTCTCCTACCTCGACCCCGAGCACGAGCGGCGCGTCGGAGCGCGGGTACGGGAGCGGCTCCCGGGTGTCACCGTGTCGCTGTCGCACGAGGTGGCGCCGATCTGGCGCGAGTACGAGCGGGGCGTGACGACGCTCGCGGACGCGTATCTCAAGCCGCTGCTCGGCCGGTTCGCCGCCTCGCTCGAGGACGGTCTGGCCGGGCGAGGCTTCCGCGGCCGCTGCAGCCTGCTCAAGTCGAACGGCGGCACGAGACTCGCCCGCGAGGCGGCGACGCGGCCGGTCGAGCTCTCGCTCTCGGGGCTCGCCGGCGGCGTGATGGGCGGCTGTGCGTTCGCCCCCGCCGGCGCCGACCTGATCACGCTCGACATGGGTGGGACGAGCTGCGACATCGCCGTCGTGAGCGGCGGCGAGCGGCGGGTCGCGGCGAGCCACGAGCTGGAATTCGGCCTGCCGCTCGCCTTCCCGACGATCGAGGTCTCGACGATCGGCGCCGGCGGCGGGTCGATCGCCTGGCTCGACGACGGCGGCTTCCTCCGGGTCGGGCCACGAAGCGCGGGCGCCGATCCCGGCCCGGCCGCCTACGGCCGCGGCGGGCGCGAGCCGACGGTCACCGATGCGAACCTCGTGCTCGGCCGGCTCGATCCCGGCTACTTCCTCGGCGGGGCGGTGCCGCTCGAGGCGGGGGCCGCGCGCGCCGCGCTCGGTCTGCTCGCAGGCCGGCTCGGGGGGTCGCCGGAGGACGCCGCGCTCGCCGTCGTCCGGATCGCGAACGAGAACATGGTCGAGGCGATTCGCATGCGAACCGTCGAGGTCGGCATCGACCCGCGCGAGTTCACGCTCGCCGCCTTCGGGGGCGCCGGGCCGCTTCACGCCTGCGCGATCGCGCGCCGGCTCGCGATCCGGCGCGTTCTCGTCCCGCCGCATCCCGGGCTCTGCTCGGCCTACGGGGCCGCGACCGCTCCCCTGCGAACCGACCGCCTCGCAACCGTGAGCTTCCGCTCCGACGCCGTGCGGGCGGCCGACGTCTCCTCGGCCGTCGCGAAGCTCGCCGCCGGCGCGGTCGGCGAGCTCCGGGCCGAGGGCTTTGCCGGCGACCCCGAGGTGACCGCGCAGCTCGGGATGCGCTACGCCGGGCAGAACTACGAGCACGCCGTCGCCCTGGACGAGCTCGAGGTCTCCGAGGAGGCGCTCGCCGGCGCGTTCGCCCGCTTCGAGAGCCTCCACGAGGCGTTCTACGGCTACCGCCTCGGCGGCGAGACGATCGAGCTCGTCGAGGTCTCGGTCTCGGCCGCCGGGGAGGCCGTCAGAACGCCGCGCGGGGACGAGCCGGCCGGCCCGGTGCCCGAATCCACGCGGACGATCCGCGTCGTCGCAGGCGAGGTCGAGGCGCGCGTCGTTCGCCGCTCTTCGCTCGCGCCCGGAGCGGTCGTCGAGGGGCCCGCCATCGTCGAGGAGCCGGCCTCGACGACGTTGCTCGAGCCGGGCGAGAGGCTGGTCGTCCTCGCCGACCGGACGCTCTCGGTCGAGGTCGTTCCCGACGGGTATTGACCGCCGGGGCGGGCCCGGGCGCGCCCGATCCCGTGGGAGGCGTCAGCCGCCCCCGGAGGCGTCCGGGAGGACCTTGCCGGGGTTGAGGATCCCGTTCGGATCGAGCAGCGCCTTGATCGAGCGCATGAGCGGGACGGTGTCCCCGTGCTCGCGTAGCAGATGCTCGCGCTTGCCGAGGCCGATCCCGTGCTCCCCGGTGCACGTCCCTCCCCGGGCCAGCGCATCGCCGACGAGCGCGTCGTCGAGCTCGTGGACGCGGCGGAGCTCGGCCGGATCGTCGGTGTCGACCATCAGCGCGACGTGGTAGTTGCCGTCGCCGACATGCCCGCTGACCGCCGCTTCGAGCCCGAGCCGCTCGAGCGTCGCCCGGGCGTGCCCGATCGCCTCCGGAAGCTGGGAGACGGGGACGCACACGTCGGTCGACTTGGGCTTCTTGCCGGGAGCGGTCGCCATCACGGCATAGGCCGCCTCGTGCCGCGCCTCCCAGAGCCGGGCCCGGGCGGCCGGATCGTGCTCGACCTCGAAGCCCGTGCACCGCTCCTCCTCGGCGAGCTGCCTGATCAGCTGCAGGTCGTCGTCGACGCTCCCGCTGCCGCTCACCTCGAGGAAGAGGGTCGGCAGCTCGGGAAAGGTCGTGCCCTTGTAGGCGTTGACCCAGCGCACCGTGACCGGGTCGACGAGCTCCAGCCTGCTGACCGGGACGCCCGAAGCCACGACCGCCGAGGAGACGCGGCAGGCGCTCTCGACGCTCGGGAAGCTCGCGCGGGCGGCCATCGTCACCTCCGGGAGCCCGTGCAGCCGCAGCGTCAGCCCGGTGATCACCCCGAGCGTCCCCTCGCAGCCGACGAACAGGCCCGTCAGGTCGTAGCCCGCCGACGTCTTCGCGGTCTTGCTGCCGGTCGTGATCAGCCGCCCGTCGGCCAGGACGACCTCGAGCTGGAGCACCTGGGCGCGCATCTTCCCGTAGCGCACGGTCGTGGTGCCCGCCGCGTTCGTCGCCGCCATGCCGCCGAGGGTGGCGTCGGCTCCCGGGTCGACCGGGAAGAAGAGGCCGTGCCCGCCTGCCGCCCTGTTCAGCTGGAGCCTCGTCACGCCCGCCTCGACCGTCGCGGTCAGGTCGCCGGGGCTGATCGCGCGGATCCGGTCGAGCCTCGTCAGGTCGAGGCTGATCCCGCCCTCGACCGGGATGACGTTCCCCTCGAGGCTCGTCCCGGCGCCGAAGGGGACGACCGGCACCCGGTGGGCGTTTGCAAAGGCGAGGACGTCCGACACCTCGGCGGCGCTCTGCGGGTAGACGACGACGTCGGGCGGGTTGGGGGCGTGCAGGCTGAAGTCGCCTGCGTGCTGCTCGAGCGCCGAGTCGCTGCTCGTGACGCGGGCCTCGTCGCAGACGATCTCGAGCAACGCCGCCCTGAGCTCCTGACCCTCGCGGACTGCCACCCGCGCAGCATACGGACGCCGGCGGCGCCGAATTACGGCTTCAGGATCAGCTTCCCGACCGCCCGCCCCTCCTCGAGCAGGCGGTGCGCCTCACCGGCCTGGTCGAGCGGGAGGGTCGCACCGATGAGAGGCTGGAAGTGGCCCAAGCTCAGGTGCCGGGCCGCGTCGAGGGTGTCGACCATGGTGCCGAGCCGGGAGCCGAGGATCCGTACCTGTTTGGCGAACATGGAGGTCACGTCCAGGCGCGCGTCGTCTCCGCTCGTCGCGCCGGCGCTGACGATCGTCCCGCCCGGCGCGCAGAGCGCGAGCGAGCGCTCCCACGTCGCCCGGCCGACGTGCTCGAAGACGATGCTCGCGCCGTACCCGTCCGTCGCCGCGAGCACGCCGGCGACCAGGTCGGGAGCGTGGTGGTCGAGCACGAGATCCACGGGGAGCGTGCGGAGCCGCTCTCGCTTCTCCTCGCTGCCCGCGCTCGCGATCACCGTGGCCCCGGCCAGCCTGGCGATCTCGATCGCCGCGCTGCCGAGCCCGCTCGTCCCGGCCCAGACGAAGACGGTGTCGGCCGGCGAGACCCGGGCCTTGCCGACGAGCATCTGCCAGGCGGTGATGTAGGTGTTGGGGAAAGCCGCCACGTGCTCGTCCGGGACCGACGGATCGACCGGCACCGCGAACCCGGCGGGGACGAGGAAGAGCTCCGCGTAGGTTCCGTGGTAGACGCTGAAGTGCGGGCAGTACTGGAACCGGCCGCGCCGGCACCAGTCGCACCGGCCGCACTGCATGTAGGGGCTCGCGGTGACCCGGTCGCCGGGCCGGAACCCCTCGACCTCGGCGCCCAGCCCGGCGACCTCGCCGCAGACGTCGATGCCGAGGACGGCCGGGAGCTCGACCTGGTAGGCGGGATGTGGATGCCCCTTGCGCATCCAGATGTCGCGGTGGTTGACCGAGGTGGCGCGAAGCCGCACGAGCAGGTCGTCCGGGCCCGGCACCGGCTCGGGGACCTCGTCGATCTGCAGCACCTCCGGGCCGCCGTGGGAGTGGATCCGGACGGCGCGCACGCCGCGATTGTCTCAGACCGCGGCCGCCGGGAGGTCAGGCGGTCGCGGTGGGGCTGCCGTCTCCCGCCGCGGGGGTGCCGGTGCCGCTCCCCCCGCTGTCGGACGGGGTCGGAAAGTCCCCGGGGCCCGCAGTCGGGTTGAGCGCCGCCGCGGCGGCGTCGGCGTCCCGTTCGAGGTCGTTCAGGTTCACGCCCGTCCGGAGCGCGCGGGCGATCAGGCTCAGCTGGCGCCGGAGCGCGTCCGCCGCGCGCAGCAGGCGGACATGGTTGAGCGTCAGCTGCTGGATGCGCTCGGCCGCCTGCGGGATCGACGAGATCCCGCTTGCCTGCCGCAGCCTCGTGATGGTCTCCTGCGACTTCGCGATCAGGTCGTCGAGCAGCGCGCCTGCGTCCCGGGTGAGCGTCTCGGCCGACTCGGCCGCGGCGCCGCCGGCGCCGCGTGCGCCGCTCGTGCCCGCGTGGTCGGCCGCCTCCTTCAGCCGCCGGGCCTCGGCCGCGAGCCGCTCCCAGACGCTGTCGGCCGCCCCCGCCTCGCCCGACAGCTCCGAGAGCCGCCCGCCGTACTTGCCGATGCCACGGATCCCGGCCTGCACCTCCTCCGGCGCCAGGGTCTCGGCGAGCTGCTCGGCCGCGTGGTCGAGCTTGGGGAGCTGGTCGATCATCGCGGTGAGCCTCTCGACGTCGGGCACGCCGGCGGGCGCGCCCGGCGGGCGCGCGAAGCCCGGCTCCCCGGGGCGCTCCGAGACGTAGCGGCGGACGCCGCCGCCGGAGAAGTAGCCCCCGCCGCCGGTCGCGTTGACGAGCGCCTGGGCGTCCCCGATCTCCTCGGCGAGGCGCTCCTGGGCGGGGACGTCTCCGGCCCGGATGGCCTGGTCGAGCTGGGCGTGCAGGGCGTCGAGCCGCTCCGAGAGCCTCGCGACATTGGCCTCGGAGAGCGGACGGTAGGCGAACTCGGCGATGTTCATGCTCCGCATCTGACCGCGGATCGACTCGGCGAGCTCGGCGTTCCCGGACTCGACCGCGTCGAAGAGGCGGCGGTTCCAGATCAGCTGCTCCTGGTGGGCAGCCGTCCGGGCGGCGACCCGCTCGCGGATCGCCGCCGGAAGGACGTCGTAGATGTGCATCCGGCGCGGATCGGTGAAGAGGTCGGCCATCATCACGTGCTGGAAGTCGTCGGTGCCGAGCCGCCGCGCGAGGTACTGCGCCGCCTGCTCCTTCGTCGCCGCGGAGGTCGCCCCCGTGAACGACATGTCGATGTCGTTCGTGAAGTTCTTCACCGTCCCGGTCCGCTGCACCTCGCCGTGGAGCTCCTCGCGCGCGTAGCGCTCGAGGTCGTCGAAGATCGCGTCTCGCCACTGCATCAGCCGTCCGCCGGCGACGCTCTCGGCGCCGAGCGCCTGCGAGAGGTCGCGCCAACCGGCCCGCTTCACCGTCTCCAGCGGCCCGACCCGGTCGATCGCCTCCTGGATCAGCTTCTCGGCCGTCCCGCGTGAGAGCCGCCCGGCCTGCACCGCCCCCGGCACGCCCCCGACGAGCTCGGCGAGCGGCCCGCCGGAGAGGAACGCCTCCTCCGCCGCGTTCGCAGCCGTCGTCGCGAAGCCGCGGCCGCCCGCCGCCGCGGTGCCTCCCGCGGCGGCACCGCCCGCCGGGGCGACGGGCGTCTGGGCGACGTTGCGAAGGCGATCGGCGACCCGCGAGTCGTCGCCGACGATCGCGAGCAGCTCCTGGGCCGTCTTGCCGGTCCTGCTCGCGGTCTCCTGGACGCCGAGCTCGACCACCCCGCGCTCGATCAGCTGCCTGCCCTCGGCGGAGGCGAACGCCTCCGGGCCCGCCTGGGCGGCGCGCACGAGCGCCGTCGCGGCGCTTCGCTCCGTCACCGCCTCGGCGATCCGGCCCGCGCGCAGCGCCGCCCCGGCCTCGTGGGCGAGCGGGGAGGCGATGTCCAGGAAGACCGCGACCGTGTTGATGATCGCCTCGACCTCCGCGGCATCCGCCTGCCCCTGGGAGACGAGCTGCGTCCCCTGCGTGGCCGCCGAGCCCGCGGCGGTCGAGAGCGTCTCCCAGTTGTTCCACGAGTTGACCGCCTGCCCGGCGCCGATCCCGATCCCGGCGCCGATCAGCGCGCCGGTCGCGAGCCCGGCGGTCGCGAACTCGGCGACGATGAAGAGCGCGGCCGCGAGCGTGCCGAGGCCCAGGGAGACCCAGAACTCGTGCGTCTGGTGGTCGCCGATGACCGTGGTCACGACGCTCCGCCCGAACGGGGTGCTCCAGTCGACGCCCGAGGCTCCGTGCGCCTGGGCATTCGTCAGCTGCTGGTGGATCGGCACGAGGTCGCGCCAGTCGAGCTCGCCCGAGTCGAGCTTCGGGATCGTCTCGTTGATGTTCGAGCGCAGCATCGTCAGCACCTGCTGGGCGACCGCCCTGGCCTGGGCCGGGGTCTGGGTGGCGATCGCGTCGACGTTCTCGCGGCCCGAGGCGACCGCGGCGTACACGGTCGGGCTGCGCGCGGTGATGCCCGCGAGCGCGGAGGCCACCTCGTCCCAGTGGCGCTTCGTCTCGTCCCACGTGTGCTCGGCCCGGTCCGGGTCGAGGATGAAGATGCCGGGAGTCGCGAACTGCTGCGGGCGCTGGGTCGGATCGAAGTGGATGTCGACCGTCCCGGGAGCCCCCGGGTTGGCGATCGACTCGTGGCCCACGACCACGTGGCGAAGAGCGTCCTGCTCCTGGAGCAGCGCCCGGGCCCGCCGCATGTCGTCCTGGGTCTCCTGCACCGCGAGGTCGGCCTCGAGGCCGGCGGTCGGGCTCTGCGGCCCGGTGCCCTGCTCGAGGCCGAGGCGCTGGAACTCGCGGTTCGTGAACTGGAGGTTGTCGTCCATGTAGCGGTGCGCGAGCGCCTTCACGTCGGTCTCGAAGCTCGCTCGCATCCCGCGCGCCGCCTCGATGTCGACGAGCTCGGCGCCGCGGTCGATGCAGCTCGACCAGAGCTCGAAGTTGGCGCCCGCGACCTGCGAGAGCCTCGTCGGCCCGATCGAGTTCCAGATGCGCTCGAGCGCGTACTCGTCGCGGGGGCCGACCCAGGTCTGGTTCAGCAGGTCGCGGATGAACTGGAGCCGCTGCTCGTCGGTCGCACCGGAGAAGTCGTCGATCTCCTTGATCGTGCCGATGTCGTGCGTGCGCATCGCCTCCACGATCCGGTCGGCGTCGCTTCCCGTCTGCCTGGGCTCGGAGCGCGCGTCCAGCTGCTCGTCGGTGATCCGCTGGATCGCGCCCGGCCCTGCCCGGGCGTGCCCGAGCGCGTCGGTGACGGCGCGGTTCCCGGCCGTGCGCTGCAGCGCGAGCACGGAGCCCGGCGTGAGTCTCCGCCGCCCGGTCGCAGCTCCGGCGAGCAAACCGCCGGCGCCCTCGAGCAGGCCCGCGGCCGGATCGAGGGCCTCAGGTGCGTGCGCGACCTCTGCCGGGACGGCTCCTTCTTCGTGCGCTGCGGCCGGTCCGCTACTCACCGGCCAAGGGTAGTGCGGCGCGCCGCCTGCGGCAACCCACCGGGCGGCGCGAGCGGCAGCCCGGGTCGTCCCTGCGCGGCCGGCGCGCATCGAGGCGTGAGTATCCCATCGCCGCCGAGATAGCGCTCGACGTCGGCCGCGTCCCTCCGCAGCTCCGCCCGGTGGGCCCTGGTCAGGCGTCCGAACGGCTCGATCGAGAGCCTGCCGGCCTGCAGGCTCCAGAGGGCCGCCGCCCGGGCCTCGACGAGCGCGAACGGGCGGAAGAGCCCGTTGACGGTGATCACGGGCGCGTGCAGGCCGAGCAGCGGCTCTCGTGAGACCCAGCCGAGCAGGACCGGGTCGAAGGCCCCGAGCAGGCGAGGCGGCGGGAGCTCCGCCGCGGCGGCGCGCCCGGCGAGGTCGACGAGGCCGTCGGCCCGGACGGTGAGCTCGGAGACGATCGCCGAGAGGCCCGCGCGTGCGTCGCGGAGCGGCAGGCCCGCCCAGCGGGCGAGATCGCGGTCGCCCGCCGGGCCGTGCCCGGCGAGGTAGCGGCGGGCGAGCTCTGCGAGAGCGAGGTCGCGGTCGACCGGAGCGGGCTCGCCGAGCCAGTCGCGGACGAGCACGTATGCATGCTCCTTCCCGAGCATCGGCCCGCGGACGACGAGCCCCCGCAGGCTCGCGAGCACCAGGACGTGGACGACGGCCTGTCCGCCGGTCGGAACGCCGGCCGACCCGAGGCGCTCGCGGAGCTGCGCGCGCGTGAGCGGCCCCTCCTCGGCGAGGGAGCGCTCAACCACGGCGACCGCGCGCTCGGCGAGCCTCGGCGCGACCCGTTCCTGGGCGAGGCGCCGCGCGGTGCCGGTCGCGAGCCTCGGTGCCGTCAGCGCCTGCAGCCACGGATAGTCCTCGCGGCGCACGAGGTGCAGCGTCCCCCGGTTCAGCCAGCTGAGGACGAGCGACCGCTCGACGGTCAGCGCCCGGTCGACGTCGGCCGCGGTCAGCCCCGCGGTCCGGGCCCGGATCGCAAGCCGCGCCCCGCGCGGGTCCTGCGCCTGGATCGCGAGCAGCCGCGCCGCGACCGCCACCGGATCGGGGGCGGGCGGCCCCGCCAGGAGCTGGGCTGTGAGGCGCTCGGCGATCACCCTGGGGGCCAGTATCGCGCGCGGTCGCCGCTCACCTTGACAGATAATGCTTCGGTGCCTTATCTTTAGCCACCTCAGTACCAGGTACCGAAGGGTTTTCGAGCGAAGGAGCCTGCATGAGCGAAGCCGCCGCCTCCGGCCGGATCGAGGCACACGTCTGGCGCATCGCCTCGGTCGTCGTGATCGGGTCGATCATGTCGATCCTCGACACCACCATCGTCAACGTCTCGCTCGCGACGCTCGCGCGTGACCTCGACTCGACCCTCGCGCAGATCCAGTGGGTGATCACCGGGTACATGCTCGCCCTCGCCGCGGTGATCCCCGTCACCGGCTGGGCGGCCAAGCGCTTCGGGGCGAAGAACGTCTACCTGGTCTCGCTCGTCCTCTTCACGGCGGGCTCGGCGCTCTGCGGCCTCGCCACCTCGGCCGACGAGCTGATCGCGTTCCGCGTCCTGCAGGGGATCGGCGGCGGGATGATCCTGCCGATCGGGCAGCTGATGATGGCGACCGCGGCCGGACCGCAGCGCATGGGGCGCGTCATGAGCGTGGTCGCGGTGCCGGCGATGCTCGCGCCGATCCTCGGCCCGACCATCGGCGGCCTGATCCTCGAGAACGCGAGCTGGCGCTGGATCTTCTTCGTCAACGTCCCGATCGGGATCATCGCCTTCGTCGCGGCGCTCCGGGCCCTGCCGGCCAGCCCGCGCGAGCGGACCGACCGGCTCGACGTGCCCGGCTTCGCCCTGATGGCGACCGGGGTGCCGCTCCTCACCTACGGCCTGGCCGAGATCGGCGCCAAGGGCACGTTCGGCTCGCCGTCGGTCGTGGTGCCGCTGTTCGGCGGACTGCTGCTGATCGCCGCCTTCGTCAGGCACGCCCTGCGCACGCCCAAACCGCTGCTCGACGTGCGGCTCTACCGGCGGGCCACCTTCGCGGCCTCCTCGATCACGATGTTCTGCCTCGGCGCGGCGCTCTTCGGCGGGATGATCCTGCTGCCGCTCTACTGGCAGCAGATCCGGGGCGAGAGCGTCGTCCGCACCGGCCTGCTGACCGCCCCGATGGGGCTCGGCATGGTGCTCGTGATGCCGTTTGCCGGGAGGCTCGCCGACCGGTTCGGCGGCGGCCCGATCGCGCTCTTCGGCGTCGTCCTGACCACCGTCGCGACGATCCCGTTCGGCTTCATCGGCCTCCACACCTCGATCCTCTACCTCTCGCTCGCGATGGCGGTTCGCGGGATGGGCGTCGGCTTCGCGTTCATGCCGGCGATGACGGCGGCGTTCGCCTCGCTCGAGCGGTCCGAGCTCGCGGACGCGACGCCGCAGCTGAACGTCCTCCAGCGCATCGGCGGCTCGATCGGCACCGCCGTCCTGGCCGTCATCCTCGAGCGTGCGCTCAGCACCGCGAACGGGCTCGACGCCGCCGCGGCCGCCTACGGCAGCGCCTTCTGGTGGTCGCTCGTCATCACCGCGCTCGCGATCGTCCCCTGCGTCGTGCTCGTACGGGCCGAACGCGCGGCCCGCAGCCGCAAGGGCGCGCCTGCGATCGCACCCGAGGCGATCCTCGAGGGCGCGACGTGAGCGCCGCGGGCGCAACGCGCGCAGACGGGCGCGAGGACGCGCTCGAGCGGCTCGGCGTCGCCTTCAAGGGGGCGATGGCCGCGGTGCGGCGGCTGCGCGGACGCGACACCCACCGCCCCGGCGAGCTGAGCTTCGCGCAGTATCAGCTGCTCTTCGGGCTCGCCGAGCACGTGGAGCTCTCGACCGGCGAGCTCGCGATCGCCGCGGACCTGACGCCGGCCACGGTCACGCAGCTCCTCGACGGCCTCAGCGCGATGGGGCTCGTCGACCGGCTGCGCTCCGACCGCGACCGGCGCATCGTCACCTGCTCGCTGACCGCGAGCGGCCGCGAGCGGATCGCCGAGCGGCGGGCCCGGTTCGAAGGTCGCTGGCACGCGGCGCTCGCCGAGTTCAGCACCGGGGAGCTCGCGACCGCGGCCGCCGTCCTCGACCGGCTGCGCACCCTGTTCGACCAGATCGACGGGAACGAGCCGGGCTAGCGGCTGTCAGCTCAGGCGGCCTCGGTCTCGAACTGCTCGGCCTCCGTCGAGCCGCGCAGCGCCAGCGTCGACGAGGTGCCGCCGCTGACGACCTCCGCAACCCGGTCGAAGTAGCCGGCGCCGACCTCGCGCTGGTGCCTGGTCGCCGTATAGCCGTCGGCCTCCAGCTCGAACTCGCGCTCCTGGAGGCGAACGTAGGCGGGCATGCCGTCGGCGGCGTAGTCGCGCGCCAGCTCGAACATCCCGGCGTTCAGCGAGTGGAAGCCGGCGAGGGTGATGAACTGGAACCGGTAGCCGAGCTCGTTCAGCGTCTCGCGGAACGTCGCGATCTCGGCGTCGTCGAGGTGGCGCCGCCAGTTGAACGAGGGCGAGCAGTTGTAGGCGAGCAGCTTGCCGGGGAACGCCTCGTGTATCGCCGCGGCGAACTCGCGTGCCTCGCCCAGGTCGGGGGTCGACGTCTCGAACCAGAGCAGGTCGGCGAAGGGCGCGTAGGCGAGCGAGCGGGCGATCGCCGCCTCGATGCCGTCGCGCACCCGGAAGAACCCCTCGGGCGTGCGGCTGCCGTCGATGAACGGCTCGTCGTACGGATCGATGTCGCTCGTCAGCAGCGAGGCGCTCAGAGCGTCGGTCCGCGCGAGCAGGACGGTCGGCACGCCGAGCACGTCGGCCGCGAGGCGCGCCGAGACGAGCGTACGGATGAACTGCGCCGTGGGCACGAGCACCTTGCCGCCGAGATGGCCGCACTTCTTCTCCGCTGCGAGCTGGTCCTCGAAGTGGACGCCCGCCGCGCCGGCCTCGATCATCCCCGCCATCAGCTCGTACGCATTGAGCGCCCCGCCGAACCCGGCTTCCGCGTCGGCGAGGATCGGCGCCAGCCAGTAGACGTCGTCGCGGTCCTCGGCGGCGTCGATCTGGTCCGCCCGCAGGAGCGCGTTGTTCAGCCTGCGCACGAGCTCCGGCGCGCTGTTGGCCGGGTAGAGGCTCTGGTCCGGGTAGGTGCGGGCAGCCGTGTTCGCATCCGCCGCGACCTGCCAGCCCGAGAGGTAGATCGCCTGGAGGCCCGCACGCACCATCTGCACCGCCTGGCCGCCCGTGAGCGCGCCGAGCGCAGCGATCGGGGCCTCCCCGCCGAGCAGGTTCCAGAGGCGCTCGGCCCCGTGGCGCGCGATCGTGTGCTCGATCGGGAACCTGCCCCGCAGGCCCAGGACGTCCTCCGCGGTGTACGGCCGGCTGATTCCCTGCCAGCGGGGATCGTTCGACCACTCGAGCGTCAGGTCGGCGTTCGCGGTCTTGGCCTGATCAGGTGTCATTGCTGTCTGCCTCCGGGGTCAGGTTCGGCGTGAGCGGATACAAAACGTGAGAACTTGGATACAAACACGTCGCTTTACCGACTATACCAGCTCGATTGGTTGCTTTTTGGATCCAATCATCCCGGCCGTGGTGTCCAGAATGACGGTTCGACGAGGAAGGGGCGACGCGACGCAGGCGGCGCGCGGCGGCCGGAGCCCGGCCGCGGGGCCGGGCGGTCGCGTGACGCCGCCGGGGCGGGCGGGTACAATCCGGGCATGCCGCCGGCGATCCTCGAGGACCCACTCAGTACCGGCTCGGGTGCGTACGTAGATGCCGAGCCTGCCCCGCATCCGGCGTGTCCGCGGCCGCGACGCCGCGATCGTCGTCGAGGACCGGCGCAGGCCGGCTGAGCTCGGCGCCGCCGGGCTGACCTGGATCCACCTCGACGCGCCGACCCTCGAGGCCGCGCAGGAGCTCGCCGAGCGCTTCGGCTGGCATCCGCTCGACGTCGAGGACGTCCTCTCGAAGCGCCAGCGGCCCAAGGTCGACGACTACGCCGACGAGGGCTACCTGTTCGCCGTCCTCCACTTCCCCGCCTACGACCGTGCCGTCCAGCGCCTGAACGCGGTCGAGCTCGACGTCTTCGTCGGGCCGGACTACCTCGTCACGCTGCCGAGCGTCGATCTCCGGCCGGTGAACAACCTGTTCGCCCGCTGCCAGGAGGACGAGGCGTTCAGGGACCAGCTCTTCTCGAAGGGCTCCGGGCGGCTGCTCTACGAGGTGCTCGACGACCTGTTCGACTACTGCTTCCCGATCCTCGACAAGATCGGGCACAAGCTCGACTCGCTCGAGGACGACGTCTTCGAGGGCCGCTCGGACGAGGTCGTCCGCGACATCTCGAACGTCAAGCAGGAGATCATCAGCTACCGGAAGATCATCAAGCCGGAGCGCTCCACCCTGCGGCTGCTCGAGCGGCACATCAAGCGGTTCCTGCCCGAGGAGCTCGAGCTCTACTTCGACGACATCGTCGACGCAGCCGAGCGGATCTGGGACCTGCTCGACAACTTCAAGGAGGTCGTCGAGGCGCTCGAGGATACGAACGAGGCCGTCATCTCGCACCGCCAGAACGACATCCTGCGGATCCTGACCGTCTTCTCGGTCGTGCTGCTGCCGCTCACCCTGATCACGGGCTTCTTCGGCATGAACGTCGACTTCCCCGGCTTCGGCAGCGTCTGGGCCTTCTGGACGATCTTCGGCCTGATGGCAGCCGCGCTCTGCGGGATGCTCGCGTTCTTCCGCTACAAGCGCTGGCTCTGACGGCGGCGGGCCGCGGCCGGGCGAGCGCCTCCGGGAGCACGCATTTCCACCGATCCAGGCTAAGCTCGCGGCATGTCCAAGCCGCTCTGGGCGCCCTGGCGGCTCGAGTACATCGAGCAGGCGGACGAGCGTCCCGGGTGCATCTTCTGCGACCCTGACGAGGGGCTCGTCGTGCACCGCGGCACGACGGCGTTCGTGCTCCTGAACCGCTTTCCCTACACATCCGGCCACCTGATGGTGGCACCGCTGCGCCATACGGGCGCCCTCGGCGAGCTGACCGACGCGGAGGCGCTCGAGATCCACCGGCTCGCCGCCGCGGCGATCGCCACGCTGACGGCCGCGTACGCCCCGCACGGTCACAACCTCGGCTGGAACCTGGGCCGGGCCGCCGGCGCCGGGATCGTCGATCACGTCCACCTCCACGTCGTCCCCCGCTGGGTGGGCGACACGAACTTCATGCCGGTGCTCGCCGATGTTCGCGTCGTGCCCGAAGCCCTCGCGGCGACGGCCGACCGGCTCCGTCGGGATTGGCCCCGGGCATGACCCGGCCCGGTCTCGCCGACCGGGTTCGCTTCGGGATCGGCGCCACCTGCGTCGCCGTCGCCGCGGCCCTGTTCGCGGTGCACGTCCCTCGCACCATCCGGAGCATGAACGGAACGGTTCGCTACCTCTCCTACCTGAAGACGCCGAGCGACCGCGTGTTCACGACCGGCGACAGCCTCGACATCCCGCTCGAGCTGCAGGTCGAGGCCCTCGCCCTGATCCCGCAGGGCTCCGACTACGCCCTGCTCCTCCCGCCCGACGAGCAGACGGCCGGCACGGACGGGATCGGCTCGATCACCTACGCGACGGTCGGGCCGTTCCTGCGCTACCTGCTCCTCCCGGCAGTCCCGGCCGATCCGGCCGAGGCGCACTACGTGATCTGCTGGCACTGCGACACGAGCGCCCTGGACGGGCACACCACCTGGCTCTGGAAGGGCGACCAGGGCGATGCGATCGGGCGGGCGGGAAGCTGATGGGAGCGAGCCTCCAGGGCGTGCTGGAGCTGAACGTGCTCTTCCTCGCGGCGGGCCTCGCCCTGCTCTGGGGCCTGCGCGGGTTCGGCTCCTGGCTCGACCTGCTCGAGACGCTCGGGCTCGCGCTGTGTCTCGGCCTGAGCGCCGTCGCCGTGCTGGCAACGCTCGTGCTGGTTGCAGGCGGCGGGCTCTCGACCGCCACGATCCTCGCGCTCTGCGCGGCGGTGGCGGCGACCGGGGCGGCGGTGGCGCTCGCCAGGCACCGCCCCCTGCCCCGCACGATCGGCCGTCTGCCCCGGCTCTCGCCGGGCGTGCTCGTCGCGGCCGGGCTCGCGCTCGCGACGGTCACGATCCTCGTCGCGTTCGTGCGCGTCGCCCGGGTGGCGCCGCTCGGCGGCGGCGACTCCTGGGAGTTCTGGGTGCCGAAGGCGAAGATCATCTACTTCTTCGGCAGCATCGACGGCAAGCTGTTCGCGAGCCTGCCCGGGCCGCGCTACCCGTTGCTCGTTCCGGCGCTGCAGGCGATGGACTTCCGCTTCATGGGCTCGACCTTCGCGCCCGCGCTCGCCTTCCAGTACTGGTTCCTCTACGCGGGGTTCGTCTTCGCCGCGGCCATGCTCCTGCGCCGGCTCGTGCCGGCGTGGCTCGCGTGGCTGTTCGTCGGCCTGACGGCGGTCATTCCCGAGCTGGACAACCGGCTGCTCGGCGGGCAGGCCGACTGGACGCTCGACGTGCTGTACTCCCTCACCGCTCTGCTCGCGGTCTGCTGGCTGCGGACACGCGAGCCGTGGCTGCTGGCGGCGACCGGAGTCGTCCTGGCGGCGGTGATCGCGACGAAGCAGGAGGGGCTCCTGCTGGCGGGCTGCCTCGGCGCCGGCATCGGGGTCGCGACGGTGCGCCGGTGGCGCACGGCCTGGCCGCCGCTGATCGCGGTCGGGGTCGCCGCCTATCTGGTCAACCTTCCCTGGCGCCTCTGGTGGGGCTCGCGGCGCCTGCCGGCCGTGCTCCCGACGGGCGGCGTCCACGAGCTCGTCACGCACCTCTCGCGCGCCTGGCCCTCACTGCACCTCGTGCTCAGGCTGCTCTTCTCGTACCAGATGTGGCTCGCCTTCGTGCCGCTCGCCCTGGTCGCCGCGGCCGTCTCGCTCACCCTCGGCGGCGAGGCCCGGGAGACGGCCGTCCTCTACCTCGCGACCTGCGCCCTCGGCGTCGCCGGGTTCACCTACATCCTCTGGAACGACCTCACCTACACGCTCGACGAGCGCCAGTCGTCGACGCCGATCCCACGCGCGGTCGGATCGCTCGTGCTGCTCTCGACCGTGCTGGCGCCGCTCGTGATCGAGCCGCTGCTTCGCCGCCGCGGGCGGCCGGGAGGCGCGCCGCCCGCGCAGAGCCCGTGACCGTCTCACCCGAGCGGAGCGCTCGCCGGGACGTGGTCAGCGGAAGATGCTGTTGACCAGGTCCGCTCCGAGGCTCATCCCCATGCCGAGCTCCATCGCCTGCCCGAAGCCACCGCCCGAGTAGCCGCCCATCATCCCGCCGAGCATGCCGCCGAGCAAGCCGTGGCGCTGCGCGGGCTGCGGCTGCTGCGGCGCGGCCGGCTCGGGCTCGTAGCCGGGCGCGAAGAGCGGCGGATGCTCGCTCGACCCCGCCGGGGCAGCCGGTTGGGCCTGCCCGAGGTCGGTGATGAAGCCGTGGATCGCGAGCAGCAGCACCTTCGCCTGGGTCTGCTCGTCGTCGATGTCCTGCGCGATCTGCTTCAGGTCGGCGAGCCAGCCGCTCGCGTTCGCATCTCCGGCCTGCTCGGCCGCCTGCAGCTTCGCCGCGAGCGCCTGCACCGTCTTCGCGACGTCCTGGAACTCGGCCTGAAGCTTGCCGTACTCCTGATCGATCGTCTGCGTGTCCATGCCGCGAATCATGGCGATCCCGGCGGTCGGGTGCCGCGGTAAATTTCGCCCTGAACGGGACTTGTCGTTCTACGAAAGGACGAGCGATGGGATTTCTGGACAAGGCGAAGAGCGCCGCCGAATCGGCGACCTCCAAGGCCAAGGAGGGCATCGACCAGGTACAGACCAAGCGCGAGCTCGGTCAGGCCTACGACGATCTCGGCAAGCTCGCGTTCGATCTCGCCGAGGCCGGCGAGATCGCCCACGCCCGGCTCGAGGAACCGGTCGAGCGGGTCCGCAAGCTGAGAAGCGACCTCAATCCGGCCGAGGGCGGCGAGGCTGCCTCAGACGGTGAAGGCGAGCCGGCCGGCGAGGACGAGGCGGCCGCCGGGTAGGGCTCACCCGTCGGCGACCCCGCTGACGCGGATCCCCGCGTGGGCGCGGTAGCGGCGGTTCAGGTTCACGATCACGGCGGTCAGCCCCTCGAGGGTGCGGGCGCTCGCAAGCGGCCCGGCGTCGAGCGCGCGGCCGGCGACGACCTTGCCGGCCAGCTCCAGGGCGAGCGCCTTCGCCCCCGCGTCGTCGCCGCAGACGAGCGCATCCTCGTCGGGTGGGTCCCCGGCCAGGTTCGCCGCCGCGATCGAGTGCAGGCCGGCGGCGACGGGAGCACGGACGACGTCCTGGATCCGCTCGGCGAGCGACCGGGCCGCCGGATCGGGAAGGGCGCCGGCCCTCGTGAAGGTGAGCTCGCTCGCCACCGAGAGCAGGGGCGTCTCGCCGAGTGCTTCGGCGATCGCTTCGGCGGTCGCGAGCGCCGAGTCGGCCTTGACGGCCAGGACGGCCAGGTCGGCGCCCGCGACCGCGTCCTCGTTCGTCGCCCCGGCCGTGCCCCCACCGAGCTCGGAGGCGGTCTCCTGCGCGCGGGCCGCATCGCGGGAGCCGATCACGATATCGTCCTCGCCGAGCGCCGCCAGCCGCGCGGCGAGGGCGCGGCCGAAGCTGCCGGTGCCGCCGAGAATGGCGATCCTCATCCGGCAGAGGCGGGCATCGGCAGCTGCATCGCCGGGACAGTATCTACGCTGACCGGGTGCGGTTCCTGCCCGCCGTCCTGCTCGCGGCTCTCGCCGCGGTGCTCGCCTGCTCCGCCGCCGCGGGCGCGCCCGCAACCGCGCTGAAGCCGCGGATCGTCTGGAAGCCGATCCCGTTCCCGCTCTCCCGGAAGCTCGAGATGCAGGCCTATGCGAAGCGCCACTACGGGCTCGACACCTGGCGGCTCGAGCACCCGCACGTGATCGTCGAGCACTACACCGCCTCGGACTCGTTCGAGTCGGCCTTCGCCACCTTCAGCGCCGACGTGCCCGACTCCGAGCTGCACGAGCTTCCCGGAACCTGCGCGCACTTCGTGATCGACCGCGACGGGACGATCTACCAGCTCGTCCCGCTCGGGGTGATGTGCCGGCACACGGTCGGCCTCAACTGGACGGCGATCGGGATCGAGCACGTGGGGACGAGCGACGGCGAGGTCCTGGCCGACCCGCGCCAGCTGGCCTCGTCGCTCGAGCTGACGGCGTGGCTGATGAGCCGCTTTCACATCCCGCTCGGGGACGTGATCGGCCACAGCGAGAGCCTGACGAGCCCGTACCATCGCGAGCTCGACCCCGCCTGGCGCTGCCAGACGCACTCGGACTGGCTGCACGCCGACATGGTCGTCTACAGGAGGCGCCTCGCCGCGCTCGCCCGCCGCGAAGGGGTGCCGCTCGGCGCTCCGGTGCGGCACGTCACGCCGAGCTGCTGACTCAGAGCCCGGCGATCGCGTCCCCGATCAGCTTCACGCCGAGCACGACGAGCAGCACCGCCATGATCGCGGCGTTGTGTGCCGACATGAAGCCCTTGATCTCGTCGAGGATCGCCTTCGCCCTCGCCCCCAGCAGGAAGTAGACCGCGAGCGGGGCGAGGATCGACAGGGACGCGACGACGACGAAGACGGCCAGCGCGACCGCCTCCTGACCGCCGGAGATCCCGGCCTCGGCGATCGTCGCGGCGGCTGCGACCGTCAGGGCGAGGTTCTTCGGATTGACGCCCGAGAGCAGGGCGCCGATCCCGAGCGCCTTGCCGGCTCCGAAGCCGTCGATCGCCTGCATCCACCTGGGCAGCGCCGCCTCCTGGCCCCCACGGGGGCGGCCGTGCCAGGTACGTGAGGCCAGCAGCAGGAAGAGCAGCCCGAACACGAGCTTGAGCACGCTGACCCAGGTCGCCGGCCCGCCGGAGGAGCTCGTCGAGCTCCCGCTCGCGATCACGAGGATGACCGTCCCGACGATCGTCAGCCCGGCAACCCAGCCGGTCGCGAACGCCGGGCCGGTCGAGCGCGCCCTCGGCGACCCGAGCATCAGGGCGATCGCGATGATCGGGACGGGGCTGATCGCGACGCCGACGGCGAGCGGAAGGATGCCCCCGATCGCCCGGCTCATCCGCCGCCCCCCGGTCCGCGCCTACCGGCGTGCGCCGGCGCGGCGGCCGGACCGATCGAGCCCCGAGGTGGGCGCCGGGCGCCATCACGTCCGCTCGCTCCAGACTCGTCGCGCACCCCCCCCAGTATCGTCCTCGGCCAGGTCGGGCGAACGCCGCTCCCGTTGCCGCCCCGGCTCGCCGGCATCCGCAAGCGCGGGCACCCGCGAAAAGGCCCGGAGACGGGAGGTACACTTGCGCGATCGTCGTCTCGACGCCAGCTCCGACGTCTGCTCCCGGCGAGCACGCCGGCGGCGGCCCGAGCCGCCGAGGGCGCTGCAGCCGGCTCCCGAAGCATGCTCGATCGTCGTTCGGGATCCGGACCGCCGGTGCTCGCTGACGCGCGAGCGGTTCCGCACGGCGGCACGATCGAGACGGACGTCTGCGTCGTCGGTGCGGGTGCCGCCGGGATCACGCTCGCCCGCGAGCCGTCGTAGCCGGCGAGGAAGAGCCTCACCTCGTGCTCGCCGAAGCCGGAGCCGAGCGAGAGCAGGGTCCGCGACGGCACGAGCAGCTCGCGCAGAACGTCGTGCAGCTCGAGGATCCAGGGGGCAGCGAACGTCGCGAGGAACTCGTCGCGGCCCGCGAAGCGCCGGTCGTAGCGCTCGAGCTCCGGAAGCCCGGCGGCGGTCGGGTCGACCGCGGGCGGCTCCGGACGATCGACCGGAACCAGCTCGTACTTGAAGCCCTTGCGCACGACGCCAGGTCAGGCGCTTGCCGGGTCGCCCGGAAGGCCGACCGGGCACCCCCTCCGGGCTCCCGCGAGCGCCGTGCCGTGCCGGCTCATCACGTGACGGCCGTTGCCGCTGACGTGGAACGTCCTCCACGCTCGGCCGTCCGGTGCGGTCCTGCCGGTCATGCGCGGGCCGAGTGTCTCAGCTCGCCCGGTGGGCCCGCAAGGCGGCCCGGTGCGGTCGTCCACGGCGTTTCGACGCTCGTGACGCCTCGCTCGAGCCTGCGTGTTCCGACGATGAGCCCCGACGAGCAGGAGGGCGTGGAGGTACCAAGCGGGCGATGGGGCTCGAACCCACGACCCTCAGCTTGGGCAACCGAAAAGCATGGGTGTATCGTCAGTCCACGATACGAGGACGGGAGCCAGAAAATCGCCTGGTTACAGGGCTTGAGCGAGCAGCAACGTCCAGTGGGATTCGTCAGAAATCGTCGCGACGTGAACCGCGACTGGTCCGCGACTGGACCGCGGCATCGAGCGGGGAGCGAGACTGATGGGCTGGCCGACGAGGAGCCGAACGACGGCGCGCCACCTTGGGCCAGATGGGCACGGTTCGTCGCCCGCCTTCTACTTGATCTCGACGCTCCATCCGGCTTCTGCGCCGCGGTACACGCACATCTTCTGAGGAGCTCTAAGCCTGAAGACGCGATGGATCGTCCTAAACCGGCGAGGCACCGCTCTCGCGCCAGCAAGGCGCAGGCGTGCCACGTGCGGGTTGGGCGCCCGTCCTCCGTATCGGTTCAGAATCTGTAGCGCTTCCTCCAGATAGGTCGCAAACTGCATCTGAGATTTCTGGTCGCCATGCTTTCGGAATCCCCCAAGGGGAGCCCCGACGGCGTATAGGTCCGCCCCGGCGCGGTGGAACCGAGCCCAGAGCTCGTAATCCGCAGCTAACTCAAGCGACTCATCGAGCCTGCCGCCCGCGCGCTCCCAAAGCGACCGTCGCCAGAGCGTCGACTCCTGCTGTATGAAGCCGCTCGACGCCCAACCAGCCCCAGCAAGCGTGTCACCTCGGAAGAAAGCCTCGCTCCCGTAGGCGTCCTTGTGTCGACACTCGACAGGCCTGCCCCGTTCGTCCCAGTCAACTGGATAGGCAGTTGTCAGCCACTCGATCTCGGGAAACTGCCCGAACAGCTCACCGATGACCGAGAGCGACCACGGCATGAGAAGGTCATCCGAACCAAGCCAGCCCATCACCTCCCCCGAGGTGTGAGCAAATCCCTTGTTGATTGCCTCCCAGGGGCCGCTGTCCGGTTCCGAAACCCACCAGGCAAGCTCACCGGAGCGCTGTTCGATCAGGTCGACCGCACCATCAGTCGAGCTGCCGTCTACGACTACGTACTCGAGCCTTGGGTATTTCTGGCCGAGCACGGAGTCCATCGCCGCGGCGAGGTATTGCCGGCGGCTAAGCGAGGGCGTGACGATGGAGATCGTCGGAAGAATGACGTCTGGCAAGAGGTTCGATGCGAGGTTAGCGTCAGTGCCCGGCTCCATGCGCCTGACTTTATGGCTACGGTGCCCACGGTGGTGCCAGCCAAGGTCACTCGGGTAGTCGTCCGCGTTCACGATCGCTTGGCGTCGCGGCTACCACCGGCGATGGGGGGACGTGTCGATCTCCTCAGACCCTCACATCGACACGGTGCATGGAACGGTCCCCTCAACGGCCAGGAAAGACGGCGAGAGATCGTGCAGCAGCTTGCGAGTGTGATTGGCTTTCATCACGTCATCGAAACAGGAACCCACCGGGGCGCAACAACGGCTTTCTTCACCACCCTCTTTGACGCCGCCGTCGATACCGTTGAGTCAGATCTCAGATTGGCCGCATACGCATCGGGACGTTTCAGATGGAACGCTCGCGTCACCGTTCACAGGGCCGATTCACGGACCTTTCTTCGTGCGCTCCCGTCGCGCTTGACAGCGGCTGACGAGCCGCTGTTCGTATACCTCGATGCGCACTGGCACGCCGATCTCCCTCTCTGGGAGGAGCTTCAGATCCTCGCCGGCGCCCAGCGTGACACTGTGATCATGATCGACGATTTCCAGGTTCCCAGCGACGACGGCTACGGGTTCGACGACTACGGGCCTGGACAGGCGCTCACTGAGGCATGCCTCCCCGTGAGTCACTTAAGCGGCTGGTCGCTCATGTACCCATCCGCACGTGCCGAAGACGAAACTGGCTGGAGACGCGGCAGCTGCGTAATCGCGTCGCCCCGCTTAGCCCGACAAGCAGCCGTCGCCGGTCTCACGCCACCTCGGATGCTTCTAGTCTCACCCACACTGCTCCCGCGGACTTTGGAGGCGACATGCCGATTGAACTCAGGCTCAGCGACGGGAGCATCCTCACCGTGAAGTCCGACACGGTAGTGAGCCCGTTTGTCATCAACTTCAGACAGCACGACACCGATTCGAGGTTGTGGAAATGCACCTGGGTCTGCACGATGTGCGCGCAAACCCGGCAGCCGAAGACGGCCTCTCAAGCATCGGTCGCCTCGCTAGCGCCGGCAAGACCGTGGGATCGCGTCGAGTGTTGCCATTCTGTTGCCACTCCGCCGATAGTGTTTACTCAAGAGACGACGAAAGCCCCGCTTTAGCAGGGCTTTCGTGAGAGCGGGCGATGGGGCTCGAACCCACGACCCTCAGCTTGGGAAGCTGATGCTCTACCAACTGAGCTACGCCCGCGTGAGCCTCAATGCTAGCCGTTCCGTTCGGCCGCGTCGGGTCGCCCCCGCACCTCTACCCGTGACCCCTCGCGGCTCTCGGGTGCTTCGAGGGTCGGAGGACTCACGCCCTCCGTCCCTCGAGCGAAGGAACCCGGCGGCGCGCCGGCGCGGCTTCCGGGGCGAGGTCGCGCGGGGCCCGCTCAGAGGCACCCGTCTCCGTCGGACGGGCCGCCCGAGTCGTCCTGGTCCCGATCACCGGGAGAGTTCGCATTCTGGTCGGCCTGCTGGATCGTCACGCCGCCCGGACACGCGTCGGCGCCGCTTGCGGCGGTCGTCGTCGTCGTCGTGTTGGCGGTCGTCGTGGACATGACCGGAGACGGCGCCGCCGAGGGCGTCGTGGAGGAGGGCCTCTGGGCGGCGGCCGTCTCGCTCGAGGCGAGGCTGTTGCGGATCACCTTCCCTGAGGGAGCGAGCACGTACCACAGGCCACCGTTGACGTTGAGAGCCTGTCCGGTCGCCTGGCCGGGCTTGCGGTCGCCGACCCACGTGTACAGCGGCCAGCCGTCATACGTGACGACCCGGCCACCTGCTGGATCGGCGTCGCTTCCGAGCAAAGTGGGCTTCGCGGCGCCGGCGGCGACCGCCCGGGCGCCGTTCGGCAGCATCACCGGCGGCCAGGCGACGGCGCAGCCCTGCACGCAGGTGACGTGCCGGCGCTTGTCGGGCACGAACAGGTAGAGCGTGAGGCCCTTGCCGTCGACCAGAACCTCCCCCAGTCCGGGAAGCTTCCGGGTCGAGATCTCGACCGACGGGACGAGCGTCGCCGTCCTGATCAGCCGCCCGCTGAGCGACAGGGCGTAGAACCGCCCGCCGAAGGCCTTCCGATCCTGCCCGTTCACCTGACCCGCCCGCTTGTCGAGCTTGAAGAGATACAGGGGATGGTGTCCGTAGGTCAGCTGGAAGCTGCCGTCGGAGCGCCGCACCCTGCCGAGCAGCTTCGCCTTCGCCCCTCCGAGCGCGCGCGCCTTGACGGGGGCGGGAAGCGGCGTCCAGTCCTTCGCGCAGGCGGGAGAGCACGCGCTGTGCCCGTTCCGGTCGCGCGTGAAGGCGTACAGGGTGCGGCCGCCGGCGTCGACCAGGATCTTCTCCCTCGCGGCCACCTTGCCCACCTTCACGACAGGTGCCGCGGCAGTTCTGCCGCCCGTCAGGCTGACCGCGTTCGCAGCGCCGGCGGCGACGGTCGTCGCTAGGAGCACCGCCAGCAGGATCGCAGCCGGCATCAGTCCGGCCCGAAGGCCCCGGGAGCCCGGCGGGAAACTGCGCGGCTTGAAGGGTCCGTGCGACGGCGGGGTTGCTGTCCTCGGCATGGTGACCGTCCTTCCCTCGGCTGGCGTGACGCTTCGTCCCGGGCGGCCGCGATATTCGCTCGATCGAACCTGCCGCCCTCGATCAACCCTACCCTCGCAAGAGACTCATTCCATCAGGATATGGTGTATATTTGCTAAGTTCTTTGTAAGGGCCCCGAGACACCCGGACGGCGGTTTGTGGATCGCTTCCGCGCCCGGCGGCTGCGGCCCCCCGACCGGTCGCGATGACTCGTCGCGATGCGCCGCGTCAGGCGAGAACGCCGGCAGGCACACGGCGACGTATTCGGCCCCGCCCGCCTCGGGGGTGCTGTAGCGAACCCACTCCCCCGGTCGCGCGTGCACGGCCTCGCCCGCCCGGACCTCGAGGCGGCCGCCCTCGTGCTCGACGACGAGCAGCCCCGCGAGGACGAGAGTCCACTCGTCGAATTCGGGTGTCTGAGCGGGCTCCTCCCAGCCCTGCGGGCTCCGCATCCGGGCGATGCTCAGCGCCCGCTCGCCGGTGTTGACGCGGCCGACGTACTCCTCGATCCGCTTGGGCAGGGTTCCGGCCGACTGGACGACCGACGGAGCTGCGATCCGCTCGGGCATGCCGCTACATGCGCTCCGGCGCCTCGACCCCGACCAGGTCGAGGCAGCGGGCGATCACGTCCCTCGTCGCCGCGATCAGGGCGAGGCGGAACGACTCGTGGTCGCCGCCCTTCGACGCCAGGACGACGTGCTCGTGGTAGAAGCGGTGGAAGTCGTCGGCGAGCCGGATCGCGTAGACCGGGATTGCGTGCGGGCCTCGCCGCGCGGTCGCCTCGGCGACGACGCCGGGGAACTCGGCGAGCCGCTTCACGAGCTCGCGCTCCTCGGGGTGCAGGGGCCTGCGGGGTGCCGGGTCGAGCTCGGCACCCGCCGGCGCCTCGCGGAAGATCCCGCTCGTCCGGGCGTGGACGTACTGCACGTAGTAGACCGGGTTCTTGCGCGAGCGCTCCGCGGCGAGGTCGATGTCGATGTCGATCGTCTGGTCGTGGCCGCGGTCGACGAGGAACCAGCGGGCGAAGTCGACGCCGGCCTCGTCGATCAGATCGTCGAGGAAGACGACGTCGCCGCGGCGCTTCGACATCTTCGTCTGCTCCCCGCCGCGCGTCAGGTGGACGAGCTGGTACAGGAGCACCTCCACGCGCCGCGGGTCGTACCCGAGCATGCGGGCGATGACCGGAAACCAGCCGGCGACCCCGTGGTGGTCGGCGCCGAGGACGTAGATCGCGCGGTCGTAGCCGCGCTCGAGCTTGTCGCGCAGGTAGGCGATGTCGGCCGCCTCGTAGGTGGGCAGGCCGCCCTTCCCGGTCGAGCGGACGAGCACGCGGTCCTTCTCGTCCCCGAACTCGGTCGAGTGGACGAAGAGAGCGCCGTCCCGCTCGTAGGTCGGCACGCGCGCGAGCAGCTCGTCGAGGTTGCGCTCGAGGTCGCTCTGCTTCGCCCAGGAGTCGAAGTGGATCCGGAACCGCTCCATCGTCGCCTCGATTCGCTCCAGCATGCGGGGTACCGGGTCGCCGGGCTCCGCCGCGAGGTCGGCGATGTAGGAGCCGTGATACCCGTCCTCGGGCGGCTCCTCGCCGCGCCGGACCGCCTCCACCGAGAGCGCGGAAGCGCTCCATCTGGGCGCCCGCGTCGTTGTAGTAGTACTCGCGCTCGACGCTGTGTCCGGCGAACTCGAGCAGGCGCGCGACGCTGTCGCCGAGCGCGCCGTTCCGCGCCGAGGCGACCGTGATCGGACCGGTCGGATTGGCGGAGACCATCTCGACCTGGATCCGCTCCGGAGCCTCCGCGGAGCCGCCGCCGTAGGCCTGGTCGATCTCGGCGAGCGCCTGGCCGAGGAACGCGTCGCCGACGCGGAGGTTGAGGAAACCCGGCCCGGCCACCTCGGCGCTCTCGACCTCGGGCAGCGAGAGCGACCCTGGCTGCGAGCTGCTCGGCGAACTCGCGCGGCGAGCTCCCCGACCCCGCGCGCCGTCTGCATCGCGACGTTCGTGGCGTAGTCGCCGTGCGCCGGGTCCTTCGGGCGCTCGAGCGCCACCTCGTGGCCCGCGAGCTCCCCGACCGCCGCCGCCAGCCGGTCGACGGCGTTACGACGCACGGTGCCCGGAGGTGAACATGTCTTCGAGAGCCTTCAGCTCGGGCTCGGTCCCGATCGCGATCACGACGTCCCCGAGCGCGATCGCGACGTCCGGGCTCGGCGTCACGTCGAACGTGCCGTCGGGCTTGCGCAGAGCGATCACGACCGCGCCGGTCGTGCTCCGGATCCGGAGCTCGCGGATCGTCCTGCCCGCCTGGGGGCATCCTGCGCCCACCTCGATCTCCTCGAAACGGAGGTCCGGGCCCGGCGTGGGACGACACCAGCTCGAGGAAGGCCGCCACCTGCGGCTTGAGGGCGAGCTTCGCCATCTCCGTCCCGGCGGACGAGTACGGCTGCACGACCCGGTCGGCGCCGGCGAGCATGAGCTTGCGCTCGGCCTCGCGCGTCGACGCGCGGGCGACGATCATCAGCTCGGGGTGCTGCGCGCGGGCCGAGAGGGTGATGTAGAGGTTCTCGGCGTCCGAGTCGGCCGAGGCGAGCAGCCCCCGGGCGCGGTCGATCCCGGCCGCGTTGAGGTCGCCGTCGTCCGAGCCGCTGCCCTCGATGAAGAGGACGCCCCGATCGCGCGCGACGCCGATCGCGTCGGAGCTCAGGTCGAGCACCACGAACGGCTGCGCGGACGCCGCGAACTCCTCGGCTGCGCGCCGCCCGACGCGGCCGTAGCCGCAGATGATGAAGTGATCCCGGAGCTGGTCGATCATCTTGCGCCGCCTCTTGTCCCTCCGTCCCTGGCCCGTGACCTCGCGGGCGATCGACTCGACGGCCTGCGCAGCAACGTAGCCGAAGATCGCCACGCCCCCGAGCGCAAGCGCGATCGTCAGCAGCTGGGCCCCTTCGCCCGGCGGCTCCGAGTCGAGGCCGGTGAGCGTCGCGGTCACCGCCGTGCGATAGAACGCCTCGTGCCAGCTCTCGCCGTTGATCTGGTGGAAGCCGTAGGTGCCGCCGACGAGCACCACGACGATCGCGACCGCCGCGAACACGACCTTGCGGAGCTCCTCGCGCCGCACGGCTAGGCCGGCCTTCGCCGAGAGGTCGCTGCGACGGTTCGCGGCGAAAGCGTTAGCTTCTGCGCAGGCACGCTCATGAGAGTCGCAGTCGTCTCAGACATCCACGGGAACTATCACGCCCTCGAGGCGGTCCTCGCCGAGGTGACCGCCGAGCAGCCCGACGAGCTCTGGTGTCTCGGCGACATCGGTCGGCTACGGTCCCGAGCCGAACCGCTGCTGCGCCGCGGTCGCCTCGCACGCCGCGATCTGCCTTGCCGGCAACCACGACCTCGCCGTGATCGGATCGCTCTCGGTCGAGGACTTCAACGGCGACGCCGCGGCCGCCGTTCGCTGGACCCGGGCCGTCATCGACGACGAATCCCGGGCTTACCTGGCGGGGCTGATGCCGGCGGCCACGAGACACGGGGCGGCGCTCTTCCACGGCAGCCCGCTCGACCCGGTCTGGGACTACGTGCTCAGCGAGGAGACGGCGCGCCTGAGCTTCGCGACCGTCGCCGCGCCGCTGATCATGGTCGGCCACAGCCACGTCGCGCTCTCGCTCTCGACCGACGGGGCGACGTTGTCGGGCGGGCTCGCCCATGCGGGTGACGAGGTGCACCTCTCGACGGCGCGCTGGCTGCTCAACCCCGGCTCGGTCGGCCAGCCTCGGGGAGGCGACTCGCGCGCCGCCTGGCTGATGCTCGATTTCGACGCGGGGTGGGCGTGGTTTCGGCGCACCGAGTACCCGATCGAGCTGACGCAGGCCGAGATCCGGGCGTCGCCCCTCCCGGACGCGCTGGCCGTCCGCCTCGCGCTCGGGCAGTAGCCCCGCCCTCGCCGCCGGAGCGAGCCGCACGGTCGCGAGACCTACGGCCGGCCGCTCGCGCCACGGTCCCGGGAGCGCAGCGGCCGGATGCGGCTGCGCGCTCGCGCAGCCCGCCGGAAGGACGGTCAGACCTGAACTGCGCCTGCCTCGAGGGCAGGCTCCGGCTCGGCGAAGCTGAACCCCTCGCGTGCGACCGCGAGCTGCACGTCTTCCCGCGCCTTGAAGATCCGCCATTTGACGGTGGCGAGCGTGATCTCGAGCGCGTCGGCGATCTCGTTGTACGGTAGACCGACCACGTCGCGAAGCAGGAGCGCCATCTTCAGATCGGGGTTCAGGTCCTGGATCGCGCGCCAGATCGCGTCGATCAGCTCCTGGCGCTCGACCGGCTGGTCGAACGACTCCAAGTGCGGCATGTCGTCGAGGGTGACGCATGACTGCGGCCGCCGCTCGCGGGCGCGCAACTCGTCCAGGACCCGGTTCTTCGTCACCTGGAAGAGCCACGTCGTGAACTTGCAGCGGAGCGAGAAGCCCGGCAGCCCGTGCAGGACGCGGACGAAGACCTCCTGCGTCAGATCCTCGGCGAGCGTCCGGTCGCCGGTGAGGCGGAAGACATAATTGTGGACGGGCGTCTCGTAGGCGCGCACGAGCGCCGTGAACGCCTCCTCGTCACCCCGTTGAGCCTTGCGGAGAAGGTCCGGATCAGGTTGCGGAAGTGACAAGGTGATCAACTGTAGCTCCGTCGGTTCGACTCACCGGTCCTTCCGGACGGGATTCAACAAATCTTTACCACTCATTCCTGCCGACTCCTGCAAGCCGAGGAGGTGCAGGATCGTCGGCGCCAGATCGGCGAGCTCGCCGCCGTCGCGCAACTCGCCCTCCGTGGTGGCGATCAGCGGCACCGGGTTGGTCGTGTGCGCGGTGTGCGGGGAGACGCCGTCGGCCGCTAGCAACTGCTCCGCGTTCCCGTGGTCGGCGGTGATCAGGCAGACCCCGCCGAGGCTCGTGACTCGCTCGACGACCCGGCCCAGCGCCCGGTCGGTCACCTCCACCGCCTCCACGACGGCCGGGATGACGCCTGTGTGGCCGACCATGTCCGGGTTGGCGAAGTTCACGACGGCGAAGCCGTAGCCGTTCCCGATCTCGTCGCAGAAGCGGTCGGTCAGCTCCACCGCCGACATCGCCGGCTTGTGGTCGTAGCTCGGCACGTCCCGGGCGCTCGGGACGAGGATCCGCGTCTCTCCCGGCCACTCCTGCTCGACACCTCCGTTGAAGAAGTAGGTGACATGCGCGTACTTCTCCGTCTCGGCGGCATGCAGCTGGCGGATGCCCGCGTCCGAGAGCACCTCGGCGAGCGTCTCGTCGACCTTCTGCTCCCCGAAGATGACGGGGGCGTCGATGTCGTCCGCGTATCGGGTCATCGTCGTCAGATCGGCGCCGTAGGCGAGCAGGGCGCGGCTCAGCTGCCGGCCCCGGTCGGGCCGGAAGTTGAAGAAGATGACCGTGTCGCCCGGCTCGATCCCCGGGGTTCCCTCGACCACGATCGGCTCGATGAACTCGTCGGTCACGCCGGCGTCGTAGCTCGCTTGCACGGCTTCCAATACGCTCGGCGTAGAGGTACCTCTACGCCGCGTGAGCGCGTCGAGGGCCTTCTGCGTCCGCTCCTCGCGGTTGTCGCGGTCCATCGCGTAGTAGCGGCCGATCACCGTGGCGATCCGGTCGAGCGGGAGCGTCGCGAGGTCGTCGATCGCGGCGTGAGGCGAGACGTCCCGGCCGTCGGTGAAGGCATGGATCCAGGTGTCCTCGGGCGCCGCGGCGAGGAGCGCCCGCAGGTGGTCGATGTGCGAGTGGACGCCGCCGCGCGAGACGAGGCCGATCAGGTGCACCCGGCGGCCGCGCGAGAGGGCCCGGGCGAGAACCGGGTTCGCCGCCAGGGAACCGTCGGCGACCGCCTGGTTCACGCGCTGGAGGTCCTGGTGGAGGCGCCGTCCCGAGCCGATCGTGAGATGGCCGACCTCGGAGTTGCCCATCTGGCCGGGCGGGACGCCGACCGCCTCGCCGGACGCGACGAGGGTCGTGTGCGGGTACCGCTCGAGCAGCCCGTCGAAGACCGGCGTGTCGGCCAGCTCCACGGCGTTGCCCGGCCCGGGCGGGGCGCAGCCCCACCCGTCGAGGATGACGAGCGCTACGAGAGGGACGCTTCGCGACAAATCGTTCCGAACGATTCCAGATCGAGGGAGGCACCGCCGACGAGAGCGCCGTCGACGTCGGGCTGCGCGGCGAGCTCGGCGGCGTTCTCGGGCTTCACCGAGCCGCCGTAGAGCACCGGCACGTCGAGGATCGACTTCACGAACGCGTGGGCTTCCTGCGCCATCTCGGGTGTCGCCGTCCTGCCGGTCCCGATCGCCCAGACCGGCTCGTAGGCGATCACGAGCTCATCGGTGTCGACGATCCCGCCGGCGATCGCGCCGACCTGGCGCCGCAGTACGCTCTCGGTCTCGCCCGCCTCCCGCTCGGCCTCCGTCTCGCCGACGCACGCGATCACGTGCAGGCCGTGCTCGGCCGCGGCGGCGATGCGGCGGACGACCCCGTCGTCGGTCTCGCCGAAGAACTGGCGCCGCTCCGAATGGCCGACGATCGCCCCGTAGACGCCCAGCTCGCGCAGCATCGGGGCCGACACCTCGCCGGTGAACGCCCCCTCGGCGGCCCAGTGCACGTTCTGCGCCGCAACCGCGATCTCGGTGCCGGCGAGCGCCTGCACCGCTTCGGCGAGCGACACGTACGGAGGGCAGACGACCACGTCGACCGAGCCGAGATCGGCGTCGCGCAACGCCCGGCAGAAGGCACCCGCCTCGGCGGGCCCCTTGAACATCTTCCAGTTGCCCGCGATCAGCATCAGGCTCGGGCGGCCGGGATCGCGGCCACCCCCGGCAGCTCTTTCCCCTCGAGCAGCTCGAGCGACGCGCCGCCTCCCGTCGAGATCCACGAGATGCTCCCCGAGACGCCCGCCTCGTCGATCGCGCGCACCGAATCGCCGCCGCCGACGACGGTGAACCCGTCGCAGGCGGCGACCGCGCGTGCGACCGCAACCGTCCCGGCGGCGAACCGCGGCCACTCGAAGACACCCATCGGGCCGTTCCAGAACACTGTCGCGGCGCCCGCGATCACCTCGGCGAACTCCGCCCGCGCGGCCGGGCCGATGTCGAGGCCGAGCCAGCCCTCCGGCCGGTCGTCCCAGGGTGCGACCTGCAGCTCGGCGTCCGCGTCGAACGATGCCGCCGCGACGACGTCGCTCGGCAGCAGCACCTCGAACGGGAACGGGTTCGCGGCGCGCACGTCCTCGGCCATCTTGCCGCCGATCAGGACGCTGTCCGCGCGAGAGCCGAGGTTGCGCAGGACGCCGACCTTGTCGTCGACCTTCGCGCCTCCGGCGACGATCACGAACGGTCGCTCGACCTCGCCGAGCAGCCGGCCGAGGTGTTCGAGCTCGGCGAGCAGCAGCAAGCCCGCGTAGGCCGGCAGCAGCCGCGCAACCCCCTCGGTCGAGGCGTGGGCGCGGTGCGCCGACCCGAAAGCATCGTTGACGTAGAGATCGCAGCCGGAGGCGAGCTCGCGGGCGAACGCCTCGTCGTTCGCCGTCTCGCCCGCCGAGAAGCGGGTGTTCTCGAGCACCGTCAGGCGGCCGTCCGGCAGGAGCTCCGCAAGCCGCTCCCGCACCGGCGTCATCGAGTACCTGACACGGTCCTCCTCGGTCTTCGGGCGGCCGAGGTGCGAGCAGACGCGGATCTCGCGCGCGCCGCGCTCGAGCAGGAGCTGGAGCGTCGGCAGCGAGGCGGTGATGCGTGCGTCGTTCGCGACGCGCCCGTCCTCGAGCGGGACGTTCAGATCCGCGCGGACGAGGACCGTCTTCCCCTCGACGTCGGCGTCGCGAACCGATCGCGGAAGTCGCACGACTACCCGGCGAGCTTGTTCACGAGATCGACCAGCCGGCACGAGTAGCCCCACTCGTTGTCGTACCAGCCGAAGATCTTGACCAGGGTGCCCCGGGCCGCCGTCAGCTTGCTGTCGAAGATGCAGGAGTACGGCGACTCGTTGATGTCGGTCGAGACGAGCGGATCGGTCGAGTACTGGAGGTACCCGTGCAGCGGGCCGCTCGCCGCCGCCTGCTCGAACGCCTCGTTGACCTCGGCAGGGGTCACCGTGCGGCCGACGACCGCGACGAGGTCGGTCACCGAGCCGGTCGGCACGGGCGCGCGCACCGCCACGCCGTCGAGCTTCCCGGCGAGCTCGGGAAGCACGAGGCCGATCGCCTTCGCGGCGCCTGTCGAGGTCGGGATCAGGTTGATCGCGGCCGCCCGGGCGCGCCTCAGATCCTCGTGCGGCATGTCCTGCAGCCGCTGGTCGGCGGTGTAGGCATGAATCGTCGTGATGAAGCCGTTCTCGATCGTGAACTCGTCGTTGAGGACCTTGGCCATCGGCCCCAGGCAGTTCGTCGTGCACGACGCATTCGAGATGATGTGGTGGGCGTCGGGGTCGTAGCGGTCGTCGTTCACCCCGAGCACCAGCGTGATGTCGGGGTCGGTGGCGGGCGCCGAGATGACGACCTTCTTCGCGCCGGCGTCGAGGTGCTTCTGCGCCCCCTCGCGCTTGGTGAAGAAGCCCGTCGACTCGAGGACGACGTCGACGCCGAGATCGCTCCACGGCATGGCCGCGGGATCGCGCTCCTCGAGCAGCCGGATCTCCTGTCCGGCCGCCCGCAGCACGCCCGCGTCGACCGACACCTCGCCGGCGAGCGGGCCCAGAGTCGAGTCGTACTTGAGCAGGTGCGCCATCGTCCCGGCGTCGCCGAGGTCGTTCGCGGCGACGATCTCGAAGTTCGCCTCGCGCGCGAGCGATGCCCGGAAGAAGTTGCGCCCGATCCGGCCGAAGCCGTTGATGCCCACCCGTGTTCTCGCCATGGCGCGGCCACTCTAGTCAGACCGGCGCGGAACCGTGGCGAGAACCGCTCAGAGCAGGTCGGCCGCCAGCGGGAGCCCGTAGATCGAGCCGATCTTGCGCTGCAGGTAGCGGACGTACGGCTCGGGGTCGATCCGGGTGGCGCCGATCGCCCGCTCGAGGGTCTCCATGGGGGTGAACTTCCGCCCGTGCCGGTGGAGGCGCTCCCTCAGCCACTCGCGGAGCGCCCCGAACTCGCCGCGCTCGAAGTCGTCGTAGAGATCGGGCAGGTCGGCCAGCACGCGCTCCCAGAGCTGCGCCGAGATCAGGTTCCCGAGCGCGTAGGTCGGGAAGTAGCCGATCGACCCGCCTGCCCAGTGCGTGTCCTGGAGCACCCCCTGCGCGTCGTCGGGCACCTCGACGCCGAGGTAATCCCACATCCGGCGGTTCCACTCCTCGGGCAGCTGCTCGAGCGGGAACGAGTCGGCGAGCAGCTCCTGCTCGAGCTCGAAGCGGAGGATGATGTGCAGGTTGTAGGTCGCCTCGTCCGCCTCGACCCTGATCAGGGACGGCTCGACCGTGTTGATCTCCCGGTACCAGCGCTCCGCGTCGTAGCCCGCGAGCGCGTCCGGGTAGAGCTCCTGGAGGCGCGGGAAGAAGAAGCGCCAGCACTCGAGCGACCGGCCGACCAGGTTCTCCCACATGCGGCTCTGCGACTCGTGCAACCCGAGCGAGGCTCCGCGGGCGAGCAGCGTCCGCTCGAGCGCATGATCGACCTGGTGCTCGTAGAGGCCGTGCCCGGTCTCGTGCATCGTCGCGAACAGCCCGTCCAGGTTCGTCTCGAAGTAGCGCGTCGTGACGCGGATGTCGTCGATCGCGAAGTTGCTCGCGAACGGGTGCACCGTCGGATCGAGCCGCCAGGACTCGTCGTCGAACCCGAACCGGCGGACGACCTCGAGCTCGAACTGCCTCTGCAGCTCGAGCGGGAACTCGCGCGGGGTCGGCCTGGGCACCGGCTCGGCGTCGGCGACGCGCTTCACGAGCGGGGCCTGATGCTCCTTCAGGTAGTCGAACAGCGACCTCACCTCCGCCGTCGTCATTCCGCGCTCGTAGTCGTCCAGCACCGCGTCGTACGGCTCCGCGAAGTCGCCGTCGAAGCACTCGATGTACCGTTTGCGGAGGTCGAGGTTCCTGCGCAGCGCGGGCAGGAACGCGGCGTAGTCGGCGTTCCTGCGCGCCTCGATCCAGACGGGCAGGGCGAGCGACGAGGCGCGAGACATCTCCGCCCGCAGCTCGGACGGCACCTTGCGCGCCTTCTCCCAGTCGCGGCGGGCGACGCGAACGAGGCTCGCCTCGAAGGAGTCGTAGTCGCGAGACTCCTCGAACGGCGCCAGCTCGTCGAGCAGCCGACCGATCTCGGGCGAGGTGAACTTCTCGTGTGCGATCCGGCCGAGCGTCGCGAGCTGTTCCGCTCGGACCGCCGCGCCCCGGCGGGGCATCTTCACCTGCTGATCCCAGCCCAGAACCGCCGCTGCCCGTGCAACGTCGTCGATCTCGGCCAGCCGCGACCGCAGGTCGTCGAACCTCCCCGTCACGGCCGGGACGCTATCGCACCGGTCGGAGCGAGGTCGCTCCAACATGAAAATGAACGTTCGACTGGAACCCGGGGCGCAGGTGCGAGATACTCGCGGCGGGCCCATGCTCTCACGGTGCCGGATTCAGACCCCGTCCGTCATCGATCATCGGAGCGTGGGCCCGCTTTCACGCTCTCGACGCCTCGGCCCGCGGGGAGGCACCTGTCGCGCGGGCCCGCCCGCCACGCCTGTCGTGGTAAGCGCCCCCGGGAGCGAGTCCGGCACCTCCGCGAGCCGTCTGAGCACGGTCATCCGGTGGTGGGCCGCCGCCTTCGTGATCGGCGGCTTGCACTTCGTCGCCAGCTCCGTGAGGGAGAGGGAGGGGTGCTTCACGCGAAGCACGGCGATCTCCCGCACCTTGGCCGGCAGGGTCTCGAGATCGAGGTGGCGGATCGCCTCCAGCTGCTGCTGGGCCGCGGTCACGGCTCGCTTCACATTCGCCTCGTCGGCGTTCGCCAGGCGGTTGGCATCCGATCTCGTCGCTGCGAGGACGGCGTGCTCGTCGAGGCGCAGGGCCGTCTCGCTCGCGCCGGCCAGGGCAAGGAGGTCGGCGATCGTGTCCGTCGCCTTCGCGTAGGCGACCGCATGAGTGCTTCGCTCCAGGGTGTTGAGCTCGACCGATTCCCGGGCCGCGATCTCGGCGAGGAGCTGCGCTCCCTCCAGGGTGCTCTGGCGGAGCTCGAGGTGCGGACGTCTCGGGCCCGAGAGGGAGCCGCCGCCGAGGAGCGCGCCCCGGAGGTAGGCGCCGCGGCAGCAGGAGCGCCCGACGACGTTCTTGGGCGGGCGCGCAAGCGGTGCGCCGCGGGCCGACAGGATGCCGGCCTCGCGGAGCGTCTCGGCCGCGGCCTCGTCGACGCCGACGTGGAGCTGGTAGCGCGTGGCGCGGTCGAACGCATGCCGCCGGTACGTGCGGATCTCCGAGCGCAGCTCAAGCTCGCGCAGGAGCGCGAACGCACGACGTGCGGCAGCCGGGCTCGCGAGGTCGAGGTGGACCGCGAGCTCGCCGTGGCGGCGGAGATGCCACGCCCCGGCCGCGTGGCAGAGTGCCGAGAGCTCCGCGAGGCGGCAGCAGCGGCGACTCGGCGCGATCGAGGCGAGCTCGTCGCGCAGCTCGTCAGAGAACGACATCTTCCAGCGCGAGCAGCCGCCGCTTGTAGCCGACCCCGAGCGAGCCGTACGAGCCGATGCCGCCGGCCGCCACCACGCGGTGACACGGCACGATCGGCCCGAAGCGGTTGCGCGCGCAGAACGTCCCGGCCGCGCGCGCGGCTCCCGGCCGGCCGGCGAGCGCGGCGAGCTCGCCGTAGGTGACGACCTCGCCGCGCGGCACCGCCCGGAGCGCGCGCGCACAGTCACCGTAGAAGCCCGCGTCCAGGTCGAGCTCGACGTCGGCGAAGTCGTCCGCCTCACCCGCAAAGAACGTGGACAGCCGTTCCGCCAGCGGATGCGCAGAGCCGGCGGTGAGCGTCGTGGACGGGCGGGGAAGCTCGGACCAGATCAGGCGCTCGCCGGCGAGCCAGAGCTCTCCCACGCCCCACCCCGGCGCCCCGTAACGAACCAGCATCGGCTTCACCACCCGATGTTGTAGCGTCGTGGCGTCATGCCCCGCCACGGCCTGATGCGCACCTACGCCCCGGTGCTCGGCTTCGTCTACGTACCTCTCGGGGTGCTCGCGCTTGCGCTGGGCACGAGGCACCCTGAGGCCGCGAGCGCGCTCTTCACCGGGGCCGCCTTCGCGTTCCTCTGGTTCCTCGGCAGCCTCCATTCGCGGATCATCCGCTACGACCCGGACGGGTTCTTCGCGAGCATCGTCGTGCTCGGCGGAGCATCGCTGGTCGCGCTCCAGGCCGCCGCCCTCGCCTCCCACAACCCGCTCGTGGCTGCGCCCGGGGCCGCCTGCGCGGCGACCGTGATCATCGGCTCCTCGCTCGCGGCGATCAGCGCACGGAAGGTCAAGCCGTGGTTCGGGAGGCTCGGCATCGCCGGCGGGATCGCGGTGCTCTTGCTCGGGGTGGCCGAGGCGGCGGCGGACTGGACCTTCGTCGGCTCGACGTTCTGGGCCTCGTCGCTCGGCTTCATGATCTGGGTTCTTGTCACCGCGACCTTCCTCGTGCGAAGCTGAAGGCGTCGCGATGAGCTCCCATGGCCTCTTCAGAGCTCCGCCCGCCCGCAACGAGCCGGTGCGCGACTACCTGCCGGGGAGCCCGGAGCGGGCCTCGCTCGAGCGACGCCTGCGAGCGATCGCCGGCGAGCGGATCGAGGTGCCGCTCGTGATCGGCGGCAAGGACGTCTCGACCGCGACGACGAAGCCGGCGGTGATGCCGCACGACCGCGAGCACGTCCTGGCCGACGTCCACCAGGGCGGCCCCGAGCACGTCGCGCAGGCGATCGACGCCGCGGCGGCCGCGTGGAAGGACTGGTCGCGCTGGCCCTGGGAGGAGCGCGCCTCGGTGTTCCTGCGCGCGGCGGAGCTCCTGGCCGGCCCGTGGCGCGACACGCTCAACGCGGCCACGATGCTCGGGCAGTCGAAGACCGCCCACCAGGCCGAGATCGACGCCGCCTGCGAGCTGACGGACTTCCTGCGTTTCAACGTCGAGTTCATGACGCGCGTCTACTCCGAGCAGCCCGGCTCCGGCGCCGGCGCCTGGAACCGGATCGAGTACCGGCCCCTCGAGGGCTTCGTGTTCGCGGTCTCGCCGTTCAACTTCACCGCGATCGCGGGGAACCTGACGAGCTCCGCGGCGCTGATGGGCAACGTCGTCGTCTGGAAGCCCGCCTCGACGGCGATGCTGAGCGCCTACTACCTGATGCGGCTGTTCCAGGCCGCCGGGCTGCCGGACGGCGTGATCAACCTGGTGTACGGCTCGGGCGCGGCGATCGGCGACGCGGCGCTCGCCAGCCGCGACCTGGCCGGGATCCATTTCACCGGCTCGACCGGTGTCTTCAACGGCATGTGGAAGACGGTCGCCGAGGACATGAGCCGGTACCGCAACTACCCGCGGATCGTCGGCGAGACCGGCGGCAAGGACTTCATCGTCGCCCATCCCTCGGCCGACCTGGACGCGCTCGCGGCGGCGGTCGTCCGTGGCTCGTTCGAGTACCAGGGGCAGAAGTGCTCGGCGGCCTCGCGCGTCTACGCTCCCTCGAACCTCTGGCCGGCGCTGCGCGACCGGCTCGCCGCCGAGGTGGCGACGATCAAGGTCGGCGACGTGGCGGACTTCGGGAACTTCATGGGCGCGGTGATCGACTCGAGCTCGTTTGCGACCCAGCGCGAGGCGATCGCGGAAGCACGCGCCCACGAGGGCACCGAGATCGTGGTCGGCGGCGGCACCGACGACTCGAAGGGCTTCTTCGTCGAGCCGACGGTGATCGAGACTCGCGACCCGGGCTTCCGGCTCATGCGCGACGAGCTCTTCGGCCCGGTGGTGACGACCTATGTCTACGACGAGAGCCGCTGGGGCGAGACGCTCGAGCTGATCGACTCGGGCACCCCCTACGGCCTCACCGGAGCCGTCTTCGCCGAGGACCGGGCGGCCGTCCAGGAGGCGAAGGAGCGCCTCCGCTACGCCGCCGGCAACTTCTACGTCAACGACAAGCCGACGGGCGCCGTCGTCGGCCAGCAGCCCTTCGGCGGCTCGCGTGCCTCCGGCACGAACGACAAGGCCGGCTCGATCTGGAACCTGATCCGCTGGGTGACCCCGCGGACGGTCAAGGACACGTTCATCCCGGCGCGCGACTACCGCTACCCGTTCCTCGAAAGCTGATCCACGCTCCCCGGCGAACCTGCGCCGCCGCAGCCGCCGAACCGGCCTCGCCACGGCTCGTTCCCGGAGCCGATTCGGCACGTCGAGGATGCGTCCGACGGCGGCCGTAGGGTTCAGCTGCGTTGGGATCCAAGGAGACACTGATCGTCGAGACCGAGGTGGCGTTCGTCATCCTCGGTCTGCTGCTCGTCTTCCTGCCGATGTTCCTGGCTGTCCTGCTCCGCGCCGAGGAGAGCGACTCGTTCCGCCTTCCGCGAGCGGCTGCCGTGGCGCTCGCGTGGTCGGTTCCCGTCCTGATCGTCGTCGCGGGGCTGGATGCAACGCTCGGGTTGCTTGCCCTCTGGGGTCACGGGAGCGCTTCGAAGCCGCTGGCGGTGATCCTGGTCGTCTTGACCTGGCTGGTCGCCGGGCTCGCAGTCATCGCCGTCAAGTTCCGTGCCGGCTGACGAGGGCCCCGTCGCGCAACGTGCTCCCCGCCGACGGGGTGTGCACACGCGATCGGGTGAGGTTCCCGAGCCCCCGCGGCCGCCTCGCCTCGCACGTCCTCGCGAGGGCGCCGCTGAGGTTCTACGCTTCGTGAGCCGTGGCGTCCAGACCCGCAGGAACAGCGGTCGCCGCCTTCGCCGCCGGGCCTGTCCTCGTCGTCGTCGCGGCGAAGTGCGCGCTCGAGCTCGCCGTCGCCGGACGGTACGGCTGGCACCGCGACGAGCTGTACTACGCGGTCGCCGGCCTGCACCTCCAGGGCGGGTACGTCGAGTTTCCCCCGGTGACGGCGCTGCTCGCGGCGCTGGCCCGGGAGCTGTTCGGCTGGTCGCTCGTCGGCCTCCGGGCGATCACGATTCTCGCGAGCGCCGCAACGGTGCTGGTGGGCGCCCTGGTCGCCCGCGAACTGGGGGCGGGTCGACGCGCCCAGACGCTTGCGGCGGCGCTGGTCGGGCTCTCGCCCGGCATGCTCGCGACGAACCTGCTCTTCCAGCCTGTCGCGCTCGACCAGCTGACGACGATGGTCGTCCTCTGGCTCGCGCTGCGGCTGGCGCTCGGGCGCGGCTCGTGGCCCCTGCTCGGAGTCGCCGCCGGCATCGGGCTCGAGACGAAGTACACGCTCGCGGTCGTCCTCGTCCTGCTGATCGGGACATTTGCCGTCTGGCGCCGCGATGTCCTGCGCTCGTGGGGCTTCCCGCTGGCCGTGGCGATCGCGGCGGCGCTGCTCGTCCCGAACCTCGTCTGGGAGGCGGGCCACGGCTGGACGAGCGTGCACTGGTTCGTCAACCCTCCGCCGAGCGGAAGCGACGAGACGCGGCCGCAGTTCATCGCCAACGTGATCCTGCTCGCAGCGGTGGCGTTTCCGGTCGCCGTCGCCGGAGTCGTCTCGCTCGTCCGCGATCGCGCTCTGCGCCCGCTCGGCTGGACGGTCGTCGGCACCGTCCTCGCGTACTTCGTGCTCGGGGGAAAGTCGTACTACGCGCTGCCGGCGCTGCTGTTCGCGCTCGCTGCCGGCTCGCTTCCGCTCGATCGCTGGACGACCCGCCGCCGCCTCCTGGTGGCGGGTGCGCTGTTCGCGGTGGTGGGCCTCCTGACCCTGCCCATCGCCCTGCCGGTGCTGCCCCTGCACACGGCCGTCCGGCTCGGGGTCGTCAAGGCGCGCGGCGACTATCAGTCGGAGGTCGGCTGGCCCGCGTACGTGCGCCTGGTCGAGCGGCACGCGGCGGGGGCAGATGTGGTCGTCGCCGACAACTACGGCGAGGCGGGAGCGCTCGAGCTGCTCGGCCGCGGCCTCCCGCCGATCGCCTCGGCCGACGTGACGATGCGCTACTGGCGCCCACGGGTAGCGGGCCGGCGGGCGCTCGTGGTCGGCTACTCGCGCCGCGCCGCCGACTTCTGCAGCGGCTACCGCGTCGTCGCGCGGATCTCGGCGGCCAACGACAGCAACGAGGGCGGCGAGCCGATCGCGCGCTGCACCCTGCGGGGCACTCTCGCCGCCGTCTGGCCGAGCGTGATCGCCGGCCAGAGCTGATCCCGGCCGAGCCCCCAAGGGGTCAGACCCCTTGGCAAGCCGCAGGGGCGCAGCTCGGCGCCCTCGCGTCACGGGCGCTCGAGGAGCTGCGCGTACGAGGCGTGCGTTTCCGGATCGAAGGCGACCAGGTGAACCGTCGCCACCGACGTCGGCGTGGATCGAAGCGTCGTGACTGCGATCTCGGCCGCGCGTTCGCGAGGGAATCCGAAGGCACCGGTCGAGATCGCCGGGAACGCGATCGACCTCACCCCCAGCTCATCGGCGAGCGCCAGGCAACGCCGGTAGCAGGACGCCAGCAGCTCCTCCTCCCCCCGTCCGCCTCCCGACCAGCGCGGCCCGACGGCATGGAAGACGTACCTGGCCGGCAGCGCGAAGCCCGGCGTCGCCTTCGCCTCTCCCGGCTCGCAGCGGCCGAGCTCCGCGCACGCTGCGCTCAGCTCGGCCGCGCCGGCCGCGCTGTGGATCGCACGGTCCACCCCACCGCCGGCGACAAGGTGCTCGTTGGCTGCGTTGACGATCGCGTCCACCCGCTCGCGGGTGATGTCCCCGAGAACCACCCTGATCCGGGGAGCTGCGGAACCCCGGTCGCTCACGGCCGCGACCGAGCCCGCGAGTCGAGACCTGCCGGAGCTTCGTCTCGGATCGTGCCCGAGGCGGCGGCCTCCCGCAGACGCGCACGTTTCAGCACGCGACCCCCGATCTCAGCGACCGTCTCCCTCCCCGGCCCCGGGTGACCACACGAACGGCGTCGTCGTCGTGACCGCGACGAACCCGAGCCGCTCGAGGATCGGGCGGCTCTCGTCCGAGGCGTCGACCTCGAGGTAGCGGAACCCGCGCTCCGCGGCCAGGCTCGCGCGGTAGGCGACGATCGCCCGGTAGATGCCCTGCCCGCGCCACCCCGGCAGCGTCCCGCCGCCCCACAGCGTCGCAAACTCCGTCCCTCCTTCGAACCGCACCCAGCCCGCGCAGACGACCGCGTCCCCGGCCTCCGCGACGACGACGGCGAGCGCGTTCTCGTCGACGGCCAGCTCGGCCTCGAGGCTCTCGCCGAGCCGGCCGCGGTCATCCTCCCAGATCGCCTGCTCCATCGCCTCGATCCGGTCCAGCTCGCTCCGGTCGCTCACCTCGCGGAGCTGCACGCCGTCGGGAAGCCGGGGCTCACCCGCGACGCTCGCCGCCGCCGCGATCACCACCGTCTCCTCGCTCTCGGGCACGAAGCCCGCCGCACGCAGCCGCTGCGCGAGGTCGGCCGGCCGGTCGTGCCCATGCAGCTTCCACTCGAACGACTCCCCGCGGGCGGCGAACACCTCCACCTGGCGCGCGATCAACCCGTCCAGCGAGGCGCCGTCGAGCATGCCGACGTCGCGGTACTCGACGAACCCACCCTGGGCGAGGCCGAGGAACCGCAGCAGCGGCCCGTCCCGCTCGGCCCGCACACCCTCGGGCAGCCGCTCGGGCATCCGCGCCCGCAACTGCCCGTCGTACGCGGCGAGAAGCTCGGCGACATCGGCCCCGATCACGGAGCCGAACTCTAGAGAGTTCGCCTTCGACCGCTCCGCCGGCCGGGCGTGGAGGAACGCGCGCGACGGGATCGAACACGCCGGTACCGATGGCGCCAGACCATGCAGCCGCGTCCGCGGCAGCGGACCAGGCGGAGCACCACCGTCGCGTGGAACTGCACGGCGCGTTCGGGAACGACTCGTTCGGGCGCCTGGCGGAGAAGGCGGCCAGGTTCTTCGGCACGCCGCAGTACATCGTCGGCCAGACCTTGGCCGTGCTCACCTGGGTGGTGCTGAACTCGACGCAGCTGCATCTCGGGTTCGCCTGGGACGTCTACCCCTTCATCGCGCTGAATCTGCTCTTCTCGCTTCAGGCCGCCTACGCGGCGCCGCTGATCCTCCTCGCTCAGACCCGCCAGGCCGATCGCGACAAGCTCCACTCCGAGCAGATCGACCGGAGCCACAGCCGGCTCGAGCGGGCCGCGAAGGCCGAGACAGACAAGCTGCTCGAGCTGCTCCAGTCGAACACCGACCTCACCGAGGAGGACAAGAACCTGACCGGGGAAGTCGCCGAGCTGACCCGGCAGATCCACGCGCTGCTGACCGCACGGCAGCCGAGTTAGTACACCGTCCGCAAGTACGGCACATCCCCGGCGGCGTCTCGCCGGATCACGCACCGAATTTACGGACGAGTGCACCAGCCGTATCAGGGCGCCGGAGGGTCGGGTGGGCGCGGTAGCTTGAGCACGTGCCGGCGCCCGCGACGGTCGCACTGCTGCTCCCTGCCCTCCTCGTCGTGTTACTCGTGGTGGGGGCCCTCGCCGCCAGGCGGCGCGGCTACGCCCTCGGAGGGGAGACGGTGGTCAGGTGCCTCCAGGGCCACCTCTTCACGACGATCTGGCTCCCCGGAGGGTCGTTCAAGGCCGTCCGGCTCGGCTGGCGGCGGCTCCAGTGGTGTCCGGTGGGCAAGCACTGGACCGTCGTCGCGCCGGTCAGGGACGCCGACCTGACGGCCGCCGAGAGGCGGTTTGCGGCTCAGCACCGCGACGTCCGGATCCCCTGACGGCGGCGAAGCTCAGGCCGCGCAGCGGAGCGGGTAGGTTGCGTCGGCCGCGGTCGTCCAGGCCGGCGGCGGCGCTCCCACGATCGCGACCGTAGCCGTGCGGTAGGCGATCTTGCCTGCGCAGCGCTGCGCGCCGCCGAGCAGCAGCACCGCCCGGTAGGTGTGGAAGTGGCCGGCAGCGCAGGTCGGGGTGCAGTCGTTCGCAAAGGCTGTCCCCACCCCGGCCGCGACGGGCTGGCCCCAGCCGAGCCAGACGATGCGGCGGACGCCGAGCCCCGCATCGGCGCAGGCCAGCACGACCTCGGACGGCTTGACCGTCGGCTTGCCGAGGCAGCTCAGCGACACGGTCGGCCGAGCGAGCGCCGGCTGCGCCGCCGCGACGCCAGCGCCGCAGGCTGCGGATGCGGCCAGGCAGCAGACAGCCGCCGCGAGGGCGGCAGGAGAGCGGAGCTTCACGGTCGTCAGCTTACTCCCGGCGCTCCACCCGGCGAGGCGGCAGGCGGCGCCGGGCGCGTCGAGCAGCCCCGACATCAGGTTCATCCTCAGGGCCGGCGAGCCGCCGGGAAGCATCGTGGCGAGGTGGCCGAGCAGCGTGTAGAGCGGGTAGCCGGGCGGGTGGGCGACGCCGAGGACGTACGCGGCCGCGATCAGCTCCCCGCCGTCGCCTGTGGGCACGGTGCGCTCGACCGTCAGCGCGTAGACGACGAAGGCGATCAGGCCGACGACCCCCGCCCCGGCGAGCGACCGGCGGTCGAACGGGATCCCCGCCCTCGGCGCAGGTGACGAGGCGGGACGCCCCGGGCGCGCCAGCTTCGCCGCGGCGACGGGCCGGGCGGCGACGGCCGAGCGTCCCGGAGCGGGTTGCACCGGCACGGTCGACCGGTGCTGGCGGCTCCGTTTGCGCTTGCTCATCTGCTGGGGTTCCTCGAGTCCGCGGGCGCGATCGCAGGCTGCTCGCGCTACCCGCGGCCGGCCCGGTGGAGCTGGGCGTGAATGCTCCTCGCGGTTTTCGCGGGCACGCCCGGAACCCCTGCGAGCTCCTCGGCGCTTGCCGCGAGCACCCGCTCGGCCGAGCCGAAGTGGCCGAGCAGCGCTCGCCGCCGCGCCGGCCCCACTCCGTCCAGCTGATCGAACATCGACTCGCGGGCGGCGAGATCGCGCCGCTGGCGGTGGAACGTGATCGCGAACCGGTGTGCCTCGTCGCGGATCCGGCGCAGGAGCTGCAGCCCCGGGGAGTGCTCGGGCAGCAGCACCGGATCCGAACGGCCGGGCAGGAACACCTCCTCGATCCGCTTCGCGAGCGCGATCACGGCGACCCGCGGCAGGTCGTAGGCCTGCATCGCGGCGAGCGCCGCGGCGAGCTGCCCCTTGCCGCCGTCGATCACGACCAGGTTCGGCGTCGCCGCGAACGACTCGTCGTACTCGGGCGCCGCCGGCCCGGCCGCCAGGCGCGCGAAGCGGCGGGCGACGACCTCCGCCATCGCGGCGAAGTCGTCCTGGCCGTCCTGGCCGCGAACCGCGAACTTGCGGAAGTGCGCGCGCCTGGCGACGCCGTCCTCGAAGACGACCAGCGAGCCGACCACCTCCTGGCCCTGGATGTTCGAGATGTCGAAGCACTCGATCCGGATCGGCAGCGACTCGAGGTTCAGGACCTCGCGCAGCTCCTCGAGCGCCTCGACCCGCCGTAGCCGCCTGGTCTCGGCGACGAACGTCTCCGACGAGAGCGCGAGCTCGGCGTTCTGCTGGGCCAGCTCCTGCAGCCGTCGCTTCTCGCCACGCTCGGGAGCCCGCACCTCGACCCGGGAGCCACGCAGCTCCGACAGGAAGGCCTCGAGCGTGCCCGTGTCGCCGAGCCCGCGCGGGACGAGGATCTGCGGCGGCAGCGACGGCGCGGTGCCGTAGTACTCGATGCAGAAGCCCTCGAGCACCTCGAGCAGATCGGCGCCGGCGGCGTTCTCGAGGTGGAACGAGTAGCGATCGACCATCCTGCCCTCGCGCAGCGGGAAGACCTGCACGGCGGCCCGCTCGGGGCCGACGGCGATCCCGATCACGTCGATCGTCCCGATCGAGGCCCGCTCGACCGCCTGCCGCTCGGCCAGCCGCTCCACCGCGTGCAGCCGGTTCCGGTAGCGCGCGGCGTCCTCGAAGCGCTCGTCGGCCGCGGCGGCGCGCATCTGCCGCCCGAGCTCGGCCCGGATCGGCTCGCCGTTCCCGGACAGGAACTCGACGACGCCGACGATCACCTCGCGGTAGGCCTCCTTCGAGACGTACCCGACGCACGGCGCCAGGCAGCGCTCGATGTGGTAGTCGAGGCACGGGATGCCGCTGTGGCGGCCCGGCTTCGGCCCTTCGCAGGGCCGGTAGCGGAAGACGCGGTTGAGCACGTCGAGGGTCTCGCGAACCTTCTTCGCGTTCGCGTACGGCCCGAAGTACAGGACGCCGCGCCGGTGGCGCTCCCGCGTGAACATGACCCGCGGGTAGTCGTCCTCCAGCGTCACCGCGATGTACGGGAACGACTTGTCGTCGCGCAGGCGGACGTTGAACGGCGGCCGGTGGCGCTTGACGAGGTTCTGCTCGAGATGGAGCGCCTCGACCTCGCTGCGGGTGACGATCGTCTCGACGTGCTCGACCCGCTCGACGAGCGCGTCGATCCCCTGCCGGTTGTCGCTGCGGCCGGTCTGGAAGTACTGGCGTACCCGCGGGCGCAGCGACTTGGCCTTGCCGACGTAGAGCACCTCATCGGCAGCGTCGCGGAAGAGGTACACGCCCGGTCCCGCGGGCAGGCGCTTCAGCTGCTCGGCGATCTGATCGGCCACGGGCTCACGGTAGCGCGAGCGGCCCCGGCGGATCTGCTGCAAGCTGAAGGAGGATCAGTGAGCGAATCCCGCTCGATGCGACGCCCGGCAGCAGGGCTGACCGCCGCCGTGGCGGCGCTCTCGCTCGTCCTCGCCGGCTGCGGCACGAAGCGGGGCGGGCTGATCGTGGGCGGCGTCGAGGACGCGGCCAAGTGGAGCGCCCCCGCGGCCAACATGCAGCTTGCGCGCGAGGCCGGCTTCCGGGCGATCGTCCTCAGCTCGGTCTGGGCGAGGCCGCTCTCGAGGCCGGCGCCGGCCGAGCTCAGCCGGCTGCGGGCCGCGGTCGACGCCGCCGAGCGGGCCGGGATCAGGCCGATCGTCGCCGTCTACTCGTTCAGCGCGAACACGCCGACCACCGGCGCGGATCGGGCCGAGTTCGCCTCCTACGCGGCGGCGATCCTGACCGCGATCCCGGAGCTCCGCGACATCAGCATCGGGAACGAGCCGAACTCGAATCGCTTCTGGATGCCGCAGTTCGGGCCGGACGGCTCGGATGCCGCGGCCCCCGCGTACTTCGCGCTCCTGTCCGAGACCTACGACCTGCTGAAGAGGGTCGCGCCGCGCGTGAGCGTGATCGGCGGCTCGCTCGCGGCCCGCGGCGCCGACCGGCCGCAAGGGCTCCGCCAGACGCACTCGGCGACCCGGTTCATCGAGGACCTCGGCGCCGCCTACCGCGCCGGCGGACGCAGCCGCGTGCCGCTCGACATGTTCTCGATCCATCCGTACCCGGCGAACTCCCGGATCCCCCCGACGGCCCGCGATCCCCACTCGACGGCCATCGGGATCGCCGACTACCCGAAGCTCGTCCGGCTCCTGCGCGGAGCGTTCGGCACGCCGCCGCCGATCGTCTACGGCGAGTACGGAGTCGAGACGCGGATCCCCCGCGCGGAGCTCGACCTGTACACGGGCACCCAGCCCCGGCCCGTCGATCCGGTCGGCGAGCAGACGCAGGCGACCGATTACGTCGAGGCGATCCGGCTCGCGGCCTGCCAGCCGCTCGTTCGGATGCTCATCTTCTTCCACGTCACCGACGAGTCGCAGCTCGTCGGGCTCCAGACCGGGCTCTTCTACCCGAACGACTCGCCGAAGCGAAGCCTCCCCGCCGTCGCGGCCTCGGCGAGAGCCGCCGAGGCGGGCCAGGTAAAATGCGGCGCATGAGCGAGCAGAACCCCGGGCAGTACGTCGCCTACACCCTCTACAGGGCAAAGCCGGAGTGGCGCCGCCTGCCCGTCGAGGAACGCGCAGCGGCGAAGGATGCCTTCGCCGAGACGATCGAGGACTTCTCGCAGCGCTTCGACTACTTCGGGACGTACTCGACGACCGGCGTCAGGCCCGACTGCGACTTCTTCAACTGGAAGGTCACCCAGCGCTACGAGGACCTGGGCGAGCTCGGCGCCGCGCTGAACGGGACGCCGCTCGCCGGCTGGCTCGACGTCACGTACTCGTATCTCGCGACCACGAAGGCATCCCAGTACACGAGCGCCCGCCGCGCCCGCAAGATCACGCCTCGCGGCTCGGCGTACCTCGTGCTCTACCCGTTCGTCAAGGTTCGCCCCTGGTATGCGCTCCCCGAGGAGGATCGCCAGCGGGCGATGGACGAGCACATCCGCATCGGCGGCGAGCACCCCTCGATCCACAACCACACGACGTACTCGTTCGGCATCGACGACCAGGAGTTCATGACCGCCTTCGAATGCGACGAGCCGGCCGACTTCATGCACCTGATGCTGACCCTGCGCGAGTCGGAAGCGTCCCGCTACACCGAGCGGGACACCCCGATCTTCGTCGGTCAGCTGATGGATGTCCGCGCCGCCCTCGACCGCCTCGACGGCGTCGGCGCCCGCGTCGAAGCCTGAGCCGGCCGGACTCGCGCACGCGAGACACGTTTCGCCCCTCCTCCCCGGCCAGAGCGTCTCACGTTCGGCAAGCCGGGGCGGGCGGTGGGCTCTCAGCGCATCCCCAGGTCCTTCCGAACCCGTTCCCATGCCGCGCCGCGACCCTGGCCTGGTGAACCCGGGCATACCCCGGACAAAGCGAAAGGACACCGGATGTTCAACCAGGTGACGAAGGTTCTGCTCGGTGCCGCGGCGCTCGCTGCGCTCGCGGTCGGCGGCTCGGCGATCGCGAGCTCCGCGACCTCGCCGACCTCGCAGACCACGACGACGACCGGGAGCACGTCGACCCCGACGGCGCTCCCGGCGTTCAACGGCCCCGCCCACGGCACAGCGGCGCACGAGGACGCCGAGAAGGCCGTGACGGGGGTCGCGGCCGCGGAGGCTCGGGCCGCAGCGGTCGAGCTCGTCGGCAGCGGCACCGCAGGTGCCGTCACGACCGACCTGCCCGGCACGGGCTACGAGACGACCGTCACGAAGTCCGACGGCAGCACGGTCGAGGTTCACCTCGACAGCTCGTTCGATGCCTTCCAGGGCCCCGGCGGCGCGGGCGGCCCGCCTGCCGGCGGCTACGGAGCCTGAGAGGGGCGTGTGACCAGGGCCCGATCGCCGGGCCCTGGTCACGCAGCGTCAGCCGCAACGCTTCGTTCCGGCTCGGCGCCCCGGGGAGCCCAGAGAACCGGGCGTCGTTTCCCCGTCCGCGTTCCTGCTCGGGGCCGCCGCGCGTCGCCGCCGTCTCAGCTGTAGCGCTTCTGGTCGCGCCACGTCTTCACCGCCGCGTAGACGCACGCCGCAGCGACGACGAAGAACGCGAGCAGGTCGCGCCCGGCCAGCGAGGCGGCGAAGAACCAGCCGAGGTCGACGAGGAAGAGCGCGACCGCGCCGTAGAAGACCCGTTGCTGGCGCTGCGGCCAGAGGGCGATCTCGCGGCGGCCGAAGTCGCGCCACAACATGTACGCGACGACCGCGATCGCGATGTAGAAGACGATTCCGATCAGCGTCGAGACCGTCGTCAGCGACGTCTGCAGGTTGAGGACGACGACCACGATCGCGATCAGCGCGATGATCGCCATCCCCCGGGCGAACGGCGGGATCCTCCTCACGTCGCGGTCATGTAGGCGCGGACTCCGAGCGCGGCGGCGAGCAGGGTCGCGACCCCGAACCAGAGCAGGCGCGCCCGCGGGTCGGACGGCGCGTAGACGAGCGGCGCGAACACGGCGAGCAGGGCGAACGTGCCATAGGCGTAGTGCAGGCGATCGGCCGCCCGCCGGTGCTCGGCCAGCAGCAGGAGGCCGAGCAGCGCCTGCGCCACGAGGAGCGTCTGCGCGAGCGCGATCAGATGGCCGAGCGTCCGCCCGGCAGCCCGCCGCCGCCGCGCCACCAGGGAGCCGATGCCCGCCGCGGCGCAGACGGCGATCACGAGGAAGGCATTGACGTGGTGGACAGACAGCATCCAGCCGCACCCTAGCGAGCCGAACCGCGCCGGTCGAAGCGGGATGGCCGGCCGGAGCGGGCGCGGGCGCCGTTTCGTGAGAGTTCCCTAAGAGTGCCGCTACTTCACGGGCCTCTCATCGGCCGGCCCGAGACTGCTGGACGAGCGAGATCCGCTCGCTCTTTCCAGCGAAAGGAAGGTGGAATCGATCATGAAAAGCCTTGTCGCTTCACTGACGCTCGCAGGAGCTCTCATGCTCCCCGTCGCCGTGGCCGGGACGGCTGCCGCCGCGACCACGCCGAGCGTCGTCAACATCTCGGTCGCCCCGAACTCGCTCCACTACGGCCAGAAGAAGCTCACGGCCAACGCCGGTCTGGTGCGGATCAACTTCACGAACAACTCGACGGCTCCGCACAACGTCAGTCTCGAGCACAACGGAGAGTTCGAGTATGGCGCGACCCTGACGATCAGGAAGAGCGCGACGACCACGTTCCTGACCCTCGCCAAGGGCACCTATCACGTCTACTCGTCGGTCGGAAAAGACGAGGACAAGGGCATGGCCGCGACCCTCGTCGTCAAGTAGCGCCCGGATCCGGAGCATGCCCCGCCGCTGCGGCGAGCGGCGGGGCAGCAAAGGACTCCGTCGCCGCGGGCCGAGGCTCCGCGGGCGCGCTCGCAAGGTTCGCCACGTCGGCCAGCCAGGCGTCGAGCAGCTCCAGCTCACGCTCGTCGAGCCACGCGCCCTCGACCAGCCGGCGGTAGGCGAGCCGCATGTTGTCTGCGAGCCGCCCGCTCCCCGGGTCGAGCTCGAGAGCCGCCAGCGCCTCGCAGATCGCCCGGTTCTCGAGGTAGCCCGAGATCTCGTCCCCGAAGTCCCCCATCAGGTCGTGGACGTTCCGGGCCTGACTGACCGTCGCGGCGTGGAAGAGCACGCCCCAGCCGTTTGCCCACGCGATCCTCTGGGCCACGAAGCTGCGCCAGATGTCGGTCATCCGGAACGAGCAAGAGGACGGCAGGTACATGAGCGAGTAGGCCTCCGGCCACCAGGCCGTGTTCTGGCTGTTGAAGGGGCACCACGTCCCCTCGGTCAGGGCGACGCTCGGGCCGCTGTCGAACCGGAACGGAAGGTCGAGGACGAGCCGGTAGACGGCATCGACGTCGGGGTCCTCGTCGACGAGCCCCTGCTGGATCGGGCAGTCGATCCGGCCGCTGGGAAGCGACTCGTACGCAGGAACGGACGCCCGGACCTCGTCGAGCGGGAACCCGCGCGGCCAGATGTTCGCGCTCGAGAAGTAGCGGTAGACGTTGGTCCAGCCCTCGGCCGCGACTCGCCTGACCGCCTGGGACCGCTCGCGAGCCCGCCAGAAGGGATCGTGGGCGACCGAGTCGTCGTCGGTCTCGACGATCACCGTCGCGTCGCGGCTCATCGCGAGCAGATACCCGATGTTCTTGCGTGCGTAGCTCCGCTCCGGGCAGATCCGGGCGAGCTCCAGCGGGAGCGCCCGCTGGCGGTCGAGCCCGTAGAAGTCGCATCCCTCGAGCTCGAAGCCCGCGGGGCTGGCCGCGTCGCCGATCAGGATCAGGTCGACGCCGGCGGCCTCCGACGCCGCGGCGAGCGCGCGTAGCGCCGGCGTCGGCGCGGCGATCGAGGTGATCACCAGACACGTCCTGCCCGGCACCTACAGCTCCCCGGAGAGGCGCCGGCGGAAGAGCCGGGCGAGATTGAGCAGGGACTCCGCGAGTGCGGCCGTCCCGACACCGTGGCTGCCGGCGTCGTAGCGGATCGGGATCTCGGCGAAACGGCGGTCCTTGCAGTAGGCCTTGATCTCGGTCTGGAAGAACGGCCCCTTCGACCTGATCCCGTTGGCCAGGATCGCCTCGAGCGTGGCCCGCGAGAACAGCTCGTAGCCGCTCGTCATGTCGCTCAGCCTGGTGCCGAGGAGGAGGTTCGCGAGCGCCGTGCCGCCGCGGCTGATAGCCCGGCGGCGCACGGTCCCCAGGTTCTGCCCGCCGCCGCCGAAGCGGCTGCCGAAGACGCAGTCCTTTCCGGTCGCCATCGCCTCGAAGAAGGCGCCGATCGAGCGCGGATCGTGGCTGAACCCGGCGTCGATCTCGAGGATCCAGTCGCACCCGGCGGCGAGAGCTTCGCGATAGCCGCGAACGTACGCCTCTGCGACGCCGCGCGTCTCCGGCGCCCAGACGACGCGCAACTGCGGCCGCAGGAGCGAATGGTCCTCGAGCAGGTCGCGCGTGTCGTCGCGTGAGACCGTGTCGAGGACGACGAAGAACGTCACCGAGTCGAACTCGTAGCGCCCGCACTCGGCGAGAACGGCGTCGACGAAGCGGACGGCGCTCCGGGCCTCGTTCGCCATCGGGCAGACGATCCCGAGCCGAAGACCGGCGAGATCGAGCTCCTCGCGGGAGCCCAGGTCGATCTGGCCCAGCGGGCCCGGCCCGGCGAGCGGTGGGGCGCTCTCAGCCAAAGGGGACCCTGCTCAGCGCGGCGGGCGTGGTGCGCCGGTAGACGGCGAAGAAGTCGCGGTCGTCGGGGACGAGGTAGCGGCCGGTCGACTGCTGGGTGTTCGGGACGACCTTGGTCGCGTTGCCGGTGCCGCCCTTGCCGTACGTGATCAGGCTCGGCCACTCGGCGTTGATGTCCAGCTCGATCGCCCTCACCGCACCGGCGTGGATCAGGATGTCGGCGATGCTGGCCGCCGTCTGGTAGTCCGCTGCGGCGTAGATCAGGTTCCCGTGCCGGTCGATCCCGATCCCCGACCGCCACACGCGCACCGCGTTCCCGAGCGTGCTCCCCCAGAGCGACCCGTCCGCGAGCAGGGGATTCGGCTTCCCGCGGTCGACGATCAGGGGCAAGTTCTGCTGGGCGAGAACCACGTCCTTCGCCGGCCTCGCCCCCCCGTGCCAGGAGAGGACGTCGACGCGACCGTTCTTGTAGGCGACGACCGTGCCCTGCCCCTTCTCGAGCGGCGTCACGCTGTCGCCGTTGAGGAAGAACCCGCCGTGGCTGTCGCGGTACATGAACCCGCTGTTGAACGTGGCCAGCAGGCGCCAGCGCTGACCGTGCGGAACCTCCATCGGCCCCCTCGGATTCGCGTTCGGGGGCTCGTAGCGGCCCGGATAGAGCGCGAGCTGCGTGCGCGTCTGGTCGAACCAGGCAACGTAGGCGACGATCCGCGGATAGACCGGATCGGACCGGAAGGTCGTCACCAGCACCGGCGGCGACCCGCCGACGACCCGCCCGGTCGACCTCCAGACCCCCTCGCCCGCCAGCGCCGGCTGGATCACCGGCGCGATCCGCGGAGGCCGGTAGACGGCGACGGCGTGCTTCCTCGGCACCGTCGCCGGCACCGCCGCGACCCCGACCGTCGGCAACGTCTTCAACGCGGGCCCACCCTTCGACGGCGCCGTCCAGGTGTAGTACCACCGTTCGACCTCGTCGACGAACCACGCCCCGTGGTGCGTCCGGACCCACTCCACGCTCCGGACGCCCAGGGGAAGGCTCGAGGGGCGCAACATCGTGGTCACGTACGAGTAGAGGACGGGGATCAGGAGGATCACGAGCACCGCAACGACCCTGCGCCTCCAGACCCGACGTCGACGCCGCCTCGCAGCGCGGAGGCGCCGTTCCTCGACCACTCCGGGGCGGGCCCCGTCGCGCTCCCGCACCTTCTCCGGGGCGCCGATCAGGCCCGTGCCCCTTCCAGCGAGCCGCTCGTCGCGTCAAGGGGCCGGCACCCGCGGGGACGGGGCACGAATGGGCGACCGAGCAGCCTCAAGCCGACCAGGGTCCCTGCCGGGGATGAGAGAGCCATGAGCCGGAGCCTGGAACAGGCCAGGCGCGGCCGGGCCCCCCGCGACGCGGCGGTCGGCTCGCGACCGGAGATGCGGTTCGGTGCCATCGAGAGATCGTTCCGCCGCGCAGCTCCCCCGTCCTCCGGGAGTCTCCGGTCTCCCGCTGCGGTCTTGCCGCAACCTCCGTCCCACCCGGTCGGTCGGCGCCGTCCCGATCGTCGCCGATCGCGAGCGGGCGGCCGCGCGGGAGCCATCTCGGGAGGGGGCGCCCGACCGGTACGGTGCCGCGATGGCCGTCGAATGGCCCTCGCTTCCCTACGAGCAGTGGAGCGCCACCTGCGACACGCTTCACGCCCACACCCAGGTGCTGGGAAAGCTCGCGGCCGCGCTTGCCCCGCCCGAGCCTCAGCTCCAGCATTCGGCGCTTCGTCTGAGCGCCCGTGGCTGGGAGACGCTCCCGCTGCCGGCCCCGGACGGCTCGGGCGCGCTCGTCGTCGTGCTCGACCTCCACGCCCACGAGGCCGTCGCCGAGCACAGCGACGGGCGGGCCGTGCGCGTGGCGCTCACCCCCGACCGCCCGGTCGGCGAGGTCACACGCGAGCTGCTCGCGGCGGTCGGCGCGCTCGGGGGCGCGGTCGAGATCGATCCCGCGCCGCAGGAGACCCCGTGGACCCTCCCCCTCGACGAGGACGACGAGCACGCCGCCTATGACCAACCGCAGGTGGCGGCCTACCTCGCGGCCGCAACGCGTGCCGCGGGGGTCCTCGCCGCCCTGCGGGCGCCCTACCGCGGCCGCTCGACGCCGGTGAACGCCTGGTGGGGGTCGTTCGACCTCGCCGTCAGCCTCTTCTCGGGCCTGCCCGCCGATCCGCCGTCGCAGGACTTCATCATGCGCAACTCGATGGATGCGCAGGAGATCGCCGTCGGCTGGTGGCCCGGCGACCCGCGCTACCCGCGGGCCGCGTTCTATGCCTACGCTCACCCCGCCCCGGAAGGGTTCTCGGCCGCGACGCTCTCGCCCGCTCCCGCTCGCTGGGAGCCGGCGCTCGGGGAGTACATCCTCGACTGGGACGACGTGATCGCGAGCGCCGACCCGCATGGCGCCGCGCTCGGGTTCGCCCGCTCGGCCGTCCGCCATGCCTGCGCGATCTGCGGCTGGGACCCCGAGCTGGCCGCGAGCGTCGAGGGTCGACCGCCGCCGGTCGCCTGATCGAGGCGCGGCAGAGCGGCGGGCGGCGGCGCTAGACTCGCGTCGTGCCGAGAGCGTTTCGGGACGTCCCGTGGGGCCCAGCCGCACGGGCGCCGAGCGCGCCGTCGGCACCGACCCGGACCGGCCGCTCCGCGAGTAGCCGCTCCGGAACGACCCCGCCGGCTCAGCGAGGAGGACGACATGGTCAGAGAGGGCGAGCTTGCTCCGGACTTCACCCTCCCGGGCGACACGGGCGAGCTCGTGACGCTCTCCGAGCTCAGGGGGAAGCCCGTCGTCCTCTACTTCTACCCCAGGGACAACACGTCGGGCTGCACCACCCAGGCCTGCGGGATCCGCGACGCGTGGAGCGAGTTCGAGGCTGCCGGCGCGGTCGTGCTCGGCGTCTCGCCCGACGGGGTCTCCTCGCACGCCAAGTTCAGGGGCGACTTCGAGCTGCCGTTCACCCTCCTCGCCGACACCGACCACGCGGTTGCCGAGGCCTACGGCGTCTGGGCCGAGAAGTCGCGCTACGGCCGCACGTACATGGGGATCGTGCGCTCCACGTTCGTGATCGGCGCCGACGGGACCGTGGTCAAGACGATACGGAACGTGCGCGCGGCCACGCACGCCGCCGACGTGCTGGCCGTGCTCGCCGCATAGCGGCGCGGATCGAGGCTCGACCTACCCCTCGAGGAGCGTGACGACGGTCTCGCCGCGGCTCTCCGAGTAGTTCTCGCCGAGGGCGTCGCTGAGCGCGCGCTCGAGCTCTCCCGAGCGCTCCAGCTCCTCCACGATGTCGGCGCCGCCGACCAGCTCGCCCTTCACGAACACCTGCGGGATCGTCGGCCAGCCGGAGATCGCCGAGAGGTCCTCGCGGATCTTCATGTCGAGGAGGACGTCGACGGCGGTGATCGGGGCGCCCGCCCGCCGCAGCGCACCCAGCGCCCGCCCGGAATTGCCGCACATGATCGCATCCGGCGTGCCCTTCATGAACAGCGCGACGTCCGAACCTTCGATCACCTCTTGAATCCTCTCCGAGTAGCTCACGTGGCGGTTCCTTTCGTGTTGATCCGAAGCTCGTGGATGCTGCCGTCGCTCCAGGGCTCGTGAAGCGCCGCATAGACCAGCTTGTGCTGCGCGATCATCGTGAGCCCGTTGAACTCGGGAGCGGTCACCCGCACCTCGAAATGGTCGCCGCCTCCGCGGTCGATCACGCGCACCTCGTCGGCGTCCGGGAACGCGGTCTCGAGCAACCCCTGCAGCCTCTCCGTGCTCACCGGGGCTGATGGTAGCGGCGTGACCCGCCGCCGCGCCGCTCCGCCGAATTCGCCGAGCGACCACCCCGGTCCAACCTCTACACTTTTCCCGTTCACGCGGATGTGGCGGAATTGGTAGACGCGCACGGTTCAGGTCCGTGTGTCCTTTGGGACGTGGAGGTTCAAGTCCTCTCATCCGCACTCTGAGACGCCTTCTTCTCCTCGGTGCGGCCGCGGCGGCCGCCGTTTCGCTCACGGGCAGCGTCTCCGCGGCCCCGGCTGCCCCGACGACCGAGGTGATCGTCACGCTCAACGCGCCCTCCCTGCTCGCCTACGGGCGCACGCTCACCTCCGCCGTCCACGAGCCGTATGCCCGCCGCCTCGCCGCCGTCCAGGCCCGCGCGCTCCGGAACCTCCGGCGGGCGATTCCCGCGCTGCGGGTCGTCTGGCGCTACCGGATCGTCGCCGACGGCTTCGACGTCGCCGTCCCGACCGCCGACCTGGGGCTGCTCACGCACGTCCGGGGCGTGGCGAAGGTCTGGCCCGAGATCACCTACCACTCGCTGAGCGTGCGCCGCTCCCGGGTGCCGCGGAGCGTGGCGGTGAACCAGGGGCCGCAGGTGATCGGCGCCGACAAGCTCTGGGGCGCCAACCTCGCCACCGCAGGGAACGGGATCAAGATCGGGATCATCGACGACGGGATCGACGCCCAGCACGTGTACTTCGACCCGGCCGGGCTGACGTACCCACCCGGGTTCCCCAAGGGCCTGACCCGCGACACGACCCCGAAGGTGATCGTGCAGCGCACCTTCGCCCCGGCGACACCGCCGTACAAGTACGCGTCGTCGCCGTTCGACCCCTCCCAGGGAGGCTCGTTCCACGCGACGCACGTCGCAGGCATCGCCGCGGGCGACCATGAGACCCCCGACGGGGCGCTGTTCCTCTCGGGGGTCGCGCCGAACGCGCTGCTCGGGAACTACAAGGCCCTGACGATTCCCACCCCCGGCTTCGGCCTCGACGGCAACTCGGGATCGATCGCCGCCGCGATCGAGGCGGCGGTCTCCGACGGGATGAACGTGATCAACCTCTCGCTCGGCGAGCCGGAGGTGGCCCCGTCGCGCGACTTCGTCGTGCTCGCGATCGACGCCGCGGCCCAGGCCGGGGTCGTCCCGGTGATCGCCGCCGGGAACGAGTTCGACCAGTACGGCTACGGCGGGATCAACTCGCCGGCCAACGCCCCCGACGCGATCAGCGTCGCCGCGACGACGGACTCCGGCCAGATCGCCGACTTCTCCGCCGGCGGGCCGACGCCGATCTCGCTCCAGCTGAAGCCGGACGTCAGCGCCCCCGGCGTCGGCATCACCTCGTCGCTGCCCGTCAACTACGTGGGCGACCCGTTCGGTGAGCTCTCCGGCACGAGCATGGCGACGCCGCAGGTCTCCGGCGCCGTCGCCCTGCTGCTGCAGCGCCATCCGAGCTGGACGCCCGAGGAGGTCAAGTCGGCGCTCGTCCTGACCGGCGACCCGGTCCGCGACGGCACCGGCCGCGAGGTCTCGGTCCTGCGGGAAGGCGGTGGGCTGATCAACCTGGTCAGGGCCGACAACCCGCTCCTGTTCGCCTCGCCCACCTCGATCACGTTCCCGGTCAACGGCGGCACCGTGCCGGTCGAGCTCAGCGACGCCGGCGGCGGCTCCGGCGACTGGTCGGTCGCCGCGCACCTCCAGAGCGCGCATCCCGGCGTCACGGTCCGCGTCGACGGCCGGACTGCCTCGGTCCCCGGACAGCTCGCGGTCACCGCGACCGTCTCGAGCACCGCGGCGAACGGGAACGTCACGGGCTTCGTCGTCCTCACCCGCGGCGCCGACAGCCGCCGCATCCCGTTCTGGGTCGAGGTCGACCATCCGAAACTCGGCACCGAGCCCTACGTGAAGCTCACCCACCCGGGCATCTACGAGGGGACGACCGTCGGCGGCGAGAGCAAGATCTCGCGGTACCGGTACCCGACCTCGAACGACGCTTCGTACCCGGGGCCCGAGGTCGCCTACCTCGTCCACATCAGCCATCCCGTGGCGAACTTCGGCGTCGCCGTGCTCTCCGGCTCCGCTGTGCCGCACATCGTCTTCGCCGGCGACGAGAACCACGAGCTCGGGTTCACCGCACAGCCGTTCAACGTCAACCCGTACGTCCAGAGCTTCGGGGAGCCGCGACCGATCGCCGGCGCCGTGCTGCCGACTCCCGGCGACTACGAGATCGTCTTCGACACGCGCTCCGCCACCAAGCCGGGGCCGTTCAGCTTCCGTTACTGGGTCAACGACACGCGGCCGCCTTCCCTGCACGTCCTCTCGACGACCGGCGGCCGCATCGAGGTCGGGATCACCGACGCCGGGGCAGGCGTCGACCCCACCTCGGTCACGGCGACCCTCGACGGCCATGCCGTCGCGACGCACTACGCCAGGGGGCTGCTCACGATCGAGGCGACGCGCGGGTCGCACCTGCTGATCGTCACGGCCTCCGACTACCAGGAGACCAAGAACATGGAGGACGTCCCTCAGATCAAGCCGAACACCGCCAGGCTCCGGCGGACGGTCGCGGTTCGCTAGCGGCGCTTGGCGTCGCGCTCGTCGATCGTCGGCAGGGAGGCGAGATCGCGCTCGACCGACCGCGCGAACTCCTCGGAGTCGGGGTGGACCACCTTGAGCGTCGCCTTCCGCTGCTCGCGCTTGCGAGCGCGGCGGGCGCCGGCGCCGAGCCGGCTCGAGAAGTGTGACCACTCGGTCGCCAGCACGAGCACCGCAGCGGCAATCAACAACACGATTGCAATCGGGCTCATGACCGCAAGAATAGCGACGCGGAGCGGATCGGCCAGCCGCCCCTCCTGGCAGACTCCTCCGGCGTGAGAAAATTCCTGCTCCTCGCGATATGCGCCCTTCTCGCCGGCTGCGGATCGAGCCACAATCCGGCGACCACGGCCGCCACGACCGCCTCCGCGCCGGCGACGACGAGCGCCCAGACGCAGGCGGTCGACGTCTACTTCTTCCACGGCGGCGCGCTGACGCCGGTGACGGTGCAGATCCCGGCGACGCAGGCGGTTGCCGCCTCGGCGCTCGGGAAGCTCCTCGCCGGCCCGCCGAGCGGCTACGACACGGCGGTCCCGGCCGGCGCCGCCCTGACCGGGGTCTCGATCGCCGGCGGCACCGCGACAGCGACCTTCGCCGGGCTCGACCAGCCCTCGCGGAGCGCGCAGGCCCAGATCGTCTCGACGCTGACGCAGTTCCCCTCGGTGCACGACGTCGCGGTCGTCGGCGATGGCGGGCCGGTCGCGCTGCAGGGCGGCGACGGCGCCGACCTCGGCCGCCCGGCAACGAGCGCTGACTACGCCGACCTGACCGCGGCGTCGCCGATCTTCGTCGCCACGCCGGCACGCGACTCGACGGTCTCGAGCCCGGTCCACCTCGCCGGCACCGCGGACACGTTCGAGGCGACGTTCCAGCTCGAGGTCCACGCCGGCGGGAAGCTGCTCTCGACGAGGACGGTGACTGCCTCCTCGGGCTCCGGCACGCGCGGCACCTGGGCGACGACCCTCGCCCTGCCCCCGGGCGAGGTGACCCTCGTCCTCTACGAGGCGTCGGCGAAGGACGGCTCGCACATCCACACGACGGAGGTCCCGCTGCACGTCCGCTGAGCGGGCGAGGCCGCCGCGCGGGCTACAATGCCCGGCCGAACGATCCCCGGTAGCTCAATTGGCAGAGCATTCGGCTGTTAACCGAAGGGTTGTTGGTTCGAGTCCAACCCGGGGAGCCTCTGAACTCCCGCAGGCAAGCCAAAGACAATCGCCTGCGTTCCTGGATCCGTCGTCCTGGCACCGCGTCCGGCGCCGTGGTGACCGGCGCGCCCGTAGCGTGCGCGGCGCTTGCGTCGGCTGGCTCACCTCCACCCACCTGCGCAGCGGACGCTCGACGAGTCCCGGGCAGCCATCCCTTGAGTCTCCCTGGCGCGCCGGCTCACCCCTCGAGCTCGCGACGCCGCGCCGCGGTCGCCGGCGGATCGACCATTCCGTCCGGGTTCATGCGCACCCCGTAGACCTCGTCGGCCCTCCCGGCGGAGATCCAGCCCTCCCGGACGTCGGCGGCGACACGGGCAACATCGCGCAGGTGCGGCGGCCCGTAGCCGCCGCCGCCGCACGAGTGCCCGACGATCGTCTCGCCCGGCGCGAGGCGCACGTGCGCGTAGGAACCGAGCTCGTCCGAGAGGCTCCCGTCGGCGAAGCGCTTTCGCTGCGAGGCGCACGCTCCGGCGTGCCCGCCCCGGACGCCTTCCGACGGGTTGAACGTCCCGTCGCTGAGGTAGATCACGTCGAGCTCGCTGCCGGCGATCGGGCCGAACTCCACGAGCGCTCCCGGGGAGCCCCGGAACCGGCCCGCGCCCTCGCTGTCGGGGAGGATCCGCTGCTCGTGCACGACGATCGGGTACTTCATCTCGTCGATCTCGACGCTGTCGCGGAAGAGAAAGCCTGCGGCTCCGATGCCGAGGATCGTGAGCCATCCGTCCGCCGCCGGCGCGCCCGAGCCGCCGGTGACGGCCAGGATCAGCTGGTTCACGAACGGGCCGCCGTGCTCGCGCGGGTCGATGCCCGAGATGACCCCCATCGAGACGGGTTGGGCGCGCCCCACCTGCGCGAGCCCGAACCCCTCGCCGAGGTCGCCGAGTGCCAGCGCGACGAGGCCTGCAGTCAGCTCGGAGAGATCCGTCGTCGCGGCAGAGCAGCTCGTCGGATGGCGCGGGATCCCGACGATGCAGTTCTCGCGCAGGTGCACCCCGAGCCGGCGGAAGCTGCCGGCGTTGGGGGGAACGACCGCACCGAGCCCCGTGAACACGCCCATCATCGCGGCCGTGCGCGCGGTCGCCTCGGTCAGGTTCAGCCCGCACGGCTGGCAGTCGAGGTTGTCCCGGAGATCGACCTCGATCCTCGCCGTCTCCGGCGAGACGGTCACCTCGACCTTCACCGGCACCCCGTCGGGCATCCCGGGCACGGGGTCGTGGCGGCCCTCCCGAACGACCGTACCGGCGGGCATCCGCCGGATCGCGGCGATCATCCGCTGCTCGCTGTAGGCGAACCAGTCGCGCTCGTACCGCTCCAGGGTGCCGCCGTCGACCTCGCCGATCAGCTCGAGGAGGCGCCGCTCGCCGATCCGCGCCGCGCCCAGGAGCGCGAGAAAGTCCCCGTGCCAGAGCTCGGGCACACGGATCCGCACGCGCGCGATCCGCAGCACGTCCTCGCGGGTCGAGTAGCCCTCCTGCACCTTCACGCACGGGAAGATGAGCGCGCCCTCGTTGTAGACGTCCTTCGCGTCGGCGACGTAGGTCGACGGGACCGAGTTGCCGCAGTCGGCGAGGTGCGCCTTCGCGAGCACGGTGTAGCGGTGGCGCCCCGCGTCGTCGACGACCGGGACGACGACGCACCAGTCGGCCGCATGGGAGTTCCCGTGGTACGGCGAGTTGTGGAGGAACGCGTCGCCACTGAGCAGCGTCGGATGCGTCTCCTTCAGGTAGCGCGCGATCAGGTCGGGGCCGCTCATGACGTGGATCGGGAGGCTCTCGGCCATCGCGAGCAGCTCGTCGCCGGCGGTCAGGATGCAGCACGAGAAGTCGCGGGCCGTGTTGAGGATCGCCGAGCGCGCGGTGCGCAGGAGCGTGTTCATCATCGCGCGGGCGATCCCCTCGAAGCGGTTGCTGAGGAGCGCGAGCTCGAGCGGAGAGGTCGATCCTGGGTCAGACACGGGCCGGCCCCGGATCGAGGAGGAGCGAGCCGCTCGGCAGCCGCTGCACGCCGGCGTTCTGGTCGACGACGACGGTCGTCACCGGGGAGTCGACGATCAGCGGCCCGTTCACGCGGGTGCCGGGTGCGAGATCGTCGGGGGCGACCACCGGCACCTCGACGAGGCCGAGGCCGGGAAAATGGGACGTCCGCCGTCCGCCGCCGCGGCGCCCCGAGAAGCCTGCGCGAGCCCGGCCCGGCGGCCCGTCCCGGAGCGCGCAGCGGACGTGCGCGTGCCAGGTGACGATCTCCACCGGCGCGTCGTCGTCCCGCACGGCGAAGAGCTCCTCGTGCGCCGCATGGAAGTCCCGGCGAAAGTGCTCGAGCTCCTCGGGCGAGGCGAGGCGATCGCCGCGCAGCGGCACCTCGATCTCCCACACCTGATGGGGGTAGCGGGCCTCCACGGAGTAGCGGGTCTCGATCTCCCGAGCGCCTGCGCCGGCCCGAGCGGCGAACGCCTCGCACCGGGAGCGCAGCTCGTCGAGGATCGCCGCGGCCCGCCCCCGCTCGAAGCTCGCCGTCGACATGACCGAGGTCGTGGCGTACCCCGACTGGAGATCCGACAGCATCGCTCCCGCCGCCGAGAGCGCCGCCGCGACGTCGGGGACGACGACGCGCGAGACGCCGAGCCTGCGGGCGATGGCGATCGAGTAGAGGCCTGCACCGCCGCCGCCGCCGATCATCACGGCCTCTGCGGGGTCGATGCCCTGCCGCAGGGTGATGCCCTCGATCGCCGTCACCATCCGCTCGACGGCGACCGAGAAGATCGTCGCCGCCGCCTCGTGCAGGTCGAGCCCGAGCGGGCCCGCGACGTCGCGCTCGATCGCGGTGCGGGAGAGAGCGAGCGAGAGCGGCATCTCGCCGCCGAGGAAGTAGTCGGGGTCGACGTAGCCGAGCACGAGGCAGGCGTCGGTGACCGTCGGCTCGACGCCACCGCGCCCGTAGCAGGCCGGCCCCGGATCGGCGCCCGCGCTCTGCGGCCCGACATGGAGGAGCCCTCCCTCGTCGACCCACGCGATCGAGCCGCCGCCCGCGCCGACTGACCGGACGTCGATCGAGGGGAAACCGGTGAGGTACCCGTAGGTCGGGTGCGCGACTACGGTCTCCCGGGTCCAGGGGATGCGCCCGCGGCGGACGAGGCTCACGTCGTACGTCGTCCCCCCCGCGTCCGTGACGAGCGCGGTGTCCGACCCCGCGTCGAGGAATGCGTAGTGGCGGCCGGCGACGGGAGCGGCAGCCGGGCCGGACCCGATCGAGTGGATCGGCTGCTCGGCGACCTCCGCGGCGTCGAGGACGCCGCCCGACGAGGTCATGACGAGCAGCCGCCCGGCGAAGCCCTCGGCCCGCAGCCGTTCCTCGAGCTCGCGGAAGAACGACGCCATCAGCGGTTTGAGCGACGCGTCGATCGCCGCCGACGAGGCCCGGCGATACTCGCGGAGGCTCGGGTTGAGCACGTGCGAAAGCGTGACGGGGAGCCCGGGCGCGAGCTCGGCGAGAAGCTCGCCGACCCGGAGCTCGTGGGCGGGGTTCACGGTCGACCAGAGCAGGCAGACCGCGACGGCCTCGACGTCGCGCCGGACGAGCTCCGCGGCGATCGCCCGGACCGCGTCCTCGTCGAGTGCCCGCGACACGGAGCCGTCGGAGAGAACCCGCTCCGGCACCTCGAACGTCAGCGAGCGCGGCACGTACGGCGCCGGGTACTCCTGGGTGTAGTCGAAGAGCGAGGTGCGGCCGCCGCCCTCGCGGAAGAGGAGCACGTCGGGATGGCCCTGCGTGCAGAGCAGGGCCGTCCTGGCGGTCGTGCCGGTGACGACGGCGTTCGTCGCACGCGTCGTTCCGAACACGAGCAGGTCCCCCTGCCCGAGCAGCTCGCGCACCGTCAGCTCGTGGTCGTGGGCCGCTGCGCCCAGCACGTCGAGCAGTCCCTCGACCGGGTCTACCGGGGTGGTTGCGCGCTTGTAGAAGCGAAGGAGCGCGCCGTCGCCCTCGACGACGAGGTCGGTGAAGGTGCCGCCGGTGTCGACGGCGAAGCGGAGCGTCATCCTGGGGCTCGCCTGTCCTGCGTGCGAGCGTCGAGCGGCGCGGCCGGCGGCGTCGCGGCCGGAGACGGCGTCGAGTTGCTGGCACTCGCGGCGTCGCCGCCTCGCGAGCGCGCCGACCTGCTCCGGCGGGAGTGGGCCGTCGTGCGACCGGCGCTCGTCGAGCTCATCGCCCCGGCGATCGCATGACGAAGATGTCCGGCGCCGGAACCTGGAGCGTCGCCCCGGGGAAGACGACGATCGTCGTCGTCTCCTCTTCGACGATCGCGGGGCCTTCGACCGAGTGCCCGGGCCGGAGGTCGGCGCCGGCGTAGACCGCCGTCGGCCGGTATTCGCCGAGCTCCCGGAAGTAGGCGGCCCTCTCCTCCCGCGGCGGAGGCGGCGTTCGCCCGTTCTCGGCGCCCAGCGGCGCGACCGGCTCCGGCGAGCGCCCGTACACGGTGACCTCGAGGTTGATGATCTCAGGGGTGTTGTCGCGCTCGCAATAGGTGTAGAGGGCCTCGTGACGGCGGTGGAACGCATCCTCGATCTCGTGCAGGCGCTCCGCCGTCACCTCGAAGCGGGGGATCGAGACGTTGCACTCGTGCACCTGGTCGACGTACTTCATGTCGAGCGACCGCTCGATCTCGATGCCCCCCTCGGCGAAGCCCTCCTCGGCCAGGTCGGCCGCCCCGCGCCGCTCGAGCTCGAGGAAGAGCTCGTTCAGCCTCGCCGGATCGAGCCGGGTGAGGGGCGCCGTGTAGGAGGCGAGGTAGGTGTGCTTGACGTCGGCTACCGCCTCGCCGAACGCGCAGAGGCCCGAGGCCACCCGCGGCACGATCGTGAGCTCGATCCCCAGCTCTTCCGCGAGCCTCCCGGCGTGCGCCGAGGTCGCACCGCCGCCGGCCACGAGGCTGAAGTCGCGCGGGTCGTGCCCGCGCTCCACCGAGACCGACCGGATGCCGCCGATCATGTTGGCGTTGACCACGTCGAAGATGCCGTGCGCCGCACGTTCGAGCGGGAGCCCGAGCGGCCCGGCGACACGCTCCTGCACCGCCGCCCGGGCGGCCCCGGAGTCGATCGGCATCCGGCCGCCGAGCAGCGCCGACTGGTTGAGGTAGCCGAGCACGACCAGCGCGTCCGTGACCGTCGCGTCGGAGCCGCCGCGCATGTAGCAGGCGGGCCCGGGAACGGCCTCGGCGCTCTGCGGGCCGACGTGGAGCATCCCCTGCGGGTCGAGCCAGGCGATCGAGCCGCCGCCGGCGCCGATGCTGATCACGTTGACGAGGGGGATCCCGACGCGGTAGCGGCCGATGTCCACGTCCTTGACGAGGTCGACGCGGCCCTCCGGAGCGAGGGAGATGTCCGAGCTCGTGCCGCCCATGTCGAGCGTCAGGACGTCGCGGCGGTCGAGCCTGCCCGCGTAGTAGAGGCTGGCGCTCGGCCCGGCGGCGGGCCCCGAGTTGAGTGCGCTGACGGCGCGCTGGACGAACGTGCGGCCGGAGGTGAGGCCGCCGTTCGACTGGACGTAGCGGATCGGGTTGCGGTAGCCGAGCTCGAGGAGCATCTCCTCGATCGCCTCGATGTAGCCGGCGAGCTTCGGCTGCACGTAGGCGTTCACCGCGACCGTGCTCGTGCGCGTGTACTCGCGAATCTGGGGCAGCAGGTCGACCGACAGCGTCACGCGCACGCCGGGCAGCGCCGCCGCGACGAGCTCCGCGACCCGGCGCTCGTGCTCGGGGTACAGGAACGACCACATGAAGGACACGCCCACCGCCTCGACGCCGGCCTCGCGGAAGAGCTCGATCCCGCGCAGGACGTCGGCCTCGTCGAGCGGCGTACGGACGCGGCCGTCGCTCATCACCCGCTCGGTGACCGGCACCCGCAGGTGCCGGGGCACGAGCATTGTCGCGGCCGGGTAGTGGAAGTCGTAGCGGTGCCCGTCCTCCTTGTGGCCGTTGCGGATCTCGAGCGAGTCCTCGTGCCCGCGCGTGCAGAAGAGGCCGACCTTCGCGCCCGTCAGCTGGATCAGCGCGTTCAGGGCGACCGTCGTGCCGTGGATGATCAGGTCGCAGTCGTCGGAGCAGCTCGGGAACCGTGAGACCGAGCTGCTCCGAGATCAGGCCGATGCCCGTGCGAATGGCAAGGGGCGGCTCCTGCGGCGTCGACGGGGTCTTGAACAGGTCGACCCGGCCGTCCGACCCGACCAGCACCAGGTCGGTGAAGGTGCCGCCCGTGTCGATGCCGATTCGGTAGGCCACCTAGCGTCGCCCGCGGCGAAGCAGGGCCGTCGCGTCGAGGTCGAGCTCGAGCGTCTCGGCGTCGAGGACGACGCCGTACTCGTCGCGGGCGCCCGCGGGCGAGACGAACCCGTCGAGGACGTCCGCGCGGACATTCTCGGGCGGGCGCTCGAGCGGGTCGCCGACCGCCCCGCCGCCGGCGCTGCGGGTGATGAACCGCTCGCCCGGCTCCAGGGTGAGCAGGCAGTTCTGCTCGATCCGCTCGACCGTCCCGTCGAGGCGGACGACCTCCACCCGCGCGACCTTCTCCTTCTCCCACGCCGAGTGCGCGCCGTCGACGCTCGAGGCCGGGTACTTGCGCCCCTCGCCCCAGACGACGGTCGTCATCCGGTGGTCGAGTGCCTCCACCTCGTGGGTCAGGCCGCAGCCGCCCCGCCAGGAGCCCGCCCCGGCCGAGTCCGTCGTGAACCCGTACCGGTTGACGAGGAGCGGGAACTGGTACTCGATCAGCTCCATGTCGCCGGCTGCACCGCCGCCGAGGCCGGCCTGGGGGCCGCAGCCGTGCCATCCGTCCATCACGCCGCCCACCGCGCCGGCGCCGCACATGAGACACGAGACCATCATGTGGACGTACTCGCGATCGTGGCGGCCGTCCCAGCCGGAGCAGTTCACCGCGGCGCAGTGCCCCCAGCCGGCGACGGCGCGGTCGGGGTAGGCGGCGCTGAGCGTGTCGCGAACCGCGTCGGTGATCGTCTCGGCCGGGCACGTGGTCGAGGCGACGTGCGGTGCCGGCTCGACCGCGTTGACCAGCGTCCCGGGCGGGCCGTAGTCGATCTCGATCGGGCGGTACATGCCCTCGTTGAAGGGCGCCTCGGGCTGGAGGAACATCACGAGCCCGAGGTAGACGGCGCTCGTCGTGTTCGCCCGGTAGGAGTTCGTATAGAACGGGATCTGCGGTGGGCTGTCGAGACGTACGTGGAGCCGGTCGCCGTCGACCTGGATCCGGACCCGGACCTCCTGGTCGCCGAGGCCGTGGCCGACGTCCTCGACGAGCCGGCTCCCCTCGAACGTGCCGTCTGCGAGCCCGGCGATCCGCTGCCGCATCTGCTGCTCGGCGAGCTCGAGCAGGTGCGTGACGCAGGCCCGGACCTCGTCGCGGCCGTACTTGGCGACGAGCGCCTGCAGGTGCATCGCGCCGACGTTGACGGCTCCGAGCTGGGCCCGCAGGTCGCCGGCCTGGTTCCGTCGCGTACGGGTGTTGATCAGGAGGAGGTTGAGGACGTCGCCGCGCTCGCGACCGGCATCGTGGATCTTGATCGGCGGGATGCGCAGCCCCTCCGCGAAGATCTCGCGGGCGTCCGGGTTGTAGCTGCCCGGCGCCGGCCCGCCCGAGTCGGCCATGTGGCCCTTGCTCACCGTCCAGAAGAGCAGCTCGTCGTCGACGAACACGGGCTTGTACATGCACCAGTCGGCGATGTGGCTGCCGTCGTACGACGGGTCGTTGTGGAACATGACGTCGCCGGGACGGACGTCGCCGTCGAAGTACCCGGCGACGGCCTTGGTGGCGAGGATGAGCGAGCCGAGGTGAATCGGGAGATCCTGTCCCTGGACGATCATGGCAGGCGTCGAGTCGAAGATCGCGTTCGAGAAGTCACGGGAGACGGTGAGCACGCTCGACCGGCCCGTGCGCTCCATCGTCAGCGTCATCTCTCGCTGCGCCGTCTCGAGTGCGCCCCGAACGACCGAGAGCGTGATCGGGTCGACATCCGTGCGCGTCGCCGAGAAGACCTCGTTCATCAGCGCATCAGCATCCCGCCGTTGACGTCGTACGTGGCGCCGGTGACGAAGCCGCTCTCCTCGGACGCGAGGAATGCGACGAGCGCGGCAACCTCACCGGGCTGTCCGAGCCGCTCGACGGGGATCTGCCGGGCGTAGGCGGCAACCGTCTCGGGCGGCATCGCCGCGACCGACGGCCCGTCGATCGGCCCGGGCGCGATCGCGTTGACGGTGACGCCGTGCGGGGCGAGCGCGGTGGCTGCAAACCGGGTGACCGCGATGATCCCGGCCTTCGACGCGGCGTAGTGCGCTCCCGTGATGCTGCGGCCCCACTGTCCGGCAAGCGAAGCGAGGTTCAGGATTCGCCCGGAGCCGCGTCCCTGCATGTGGCGCCCGGCGACGCGGCAACCGAAGTACGTCCCCCGCAGGTTGGTCGCGAGCACGTCGTCCCACGCTTCCGGGTCGATCTCGAGGAAGGGGGCCGCCTCGGTACGGGCCGCGTTGTTCACCCAGACGTCGACCCGGCCCCAGCGCTCCACGGCGCCGGCGAGGCATTCTTCCACCGAGGCGAGCGCGCGCACGTCCGTGGGGGCGACGAGGGTCCGCTCGCCGCTCGGGTCGGCCGCCTCCGCGGCGGCGGCCCCGGCCCGCTCGTCGATGTCCGCGTAGACGACGCCGTACCCGTCGCGGACGAGGCGGGCCGCGATCGCCTCGCCGAGGCCGCGACCCGCGCCGGTCACCACCGCGATCCGGGCGGGGCCGTCGGTCATGCCGGTTCTGCGAAGAACAGCGGCCTGCCGAGCCGCGCCTCGACCTTCAGGTACCTCCAGAGCGGCACGCCGTCGGCCTTCAGCTCCCGGACGAGGCTGCAGACGGCCGCGACCGCCTGGCGGTCGGGCGCCTCGGCCAGCACGTAACACGTCCACGGCCAGGTCGGCGCCGCCCCGACCATCGTCTCGTCGTCGTCGAGGGTTCCGAGCACCCGCACGCCGAAGCGCTCGTCGAGGTTCGCGAAGCCGCTCTGCAGCGTCTCCATGATCGCCGGGATCCGGTCCAGCTCCTCGCCGAAGAACTCCTGCGTCAGCCCGAAGGCGAAGAGAACGCGCAGGCCCTTGTCGGTGCGATACGGAGCGACCTCGCTCACGGCACGTCACCCGACCCGATCGAGGGCCCGGGCGGTACGCGCTCGGGCGCGAGCGGCCTCGAGCGCGTCCGGCAGTTCGCGGCCTGCTCCCGAACGTCGACCCGCTGGATCGAGACCGCGCCCCGCATGCGGGCAACCTAACATGTCGCAATCGGGGTGGGGTAGCGTGTCGTCCGTTCTGAGTGGAACCGGCCCAGCAGCCCAAACCAGAGCGGTCGTCGAGGTACGTGGCGCTGCCAAGAGGTACGCCGGCGTCCACGCGCTGCGCGGGGTCGACTTCACGCTCCGGGCCGGGGAGATCGTCGGGCTCGTCGGCAAGAACGGGGCCGGCAAGAGCAGCCTGATCAAGATCCTGGCGGGTGTCGAGCAGCTCGACGAGGGAACTCTGCACATCGACGGCACGCCAGTGCCGGGCGGGTATGCCCCGCACGTCGCCCACCGCCTCGGGCTGGCGTTCGTCCACCAGGAGCTCGGGAACTTCCCGCTGATGACGGTCGCCGAGAACGTCGCGATCGGCTCGCCGTTCCCGCGGCGGCTCGGAGCGTTCGTGGACGACCGGGAGCTCCGGCGGCGGGTGCGGGTCGTGCTCGACGAGCTCGAGTCGCCGATCGATCCGAGAGCGCACCTCTCCAGGCTGAGCGCCGTCGAGCAGCGGCTCGTGATGATCGCGCGGGCCCTCTATCACGATGCGCGGGTCCTCGTCCTCGACGAGCCGAGCGTCTCGCTCACGATCGACGAGATCGAGCACCTGCACACGATCGTGCGCCGGTTCAAGGAGAGCGGCCGTACCGTCGTCTACGTCTCGCACCGGCTCCACGAGGTCGTCTCCCTGACCGACCGCGTGGTCGTCATGCAGGGCGGGGAGGTGATCCTCGAGCAGTCCACGAGCGCGCTCGACGAGCCGGCCCTGGTCGCCGCGATCGTCGGCAAGACGCCGGTGGTCGCGGCCGGCCCGAGCGCCTCGCCGTCCGTCCGGGACGGAACGCCGCTCCTGCGCGTGACGGGCCTTCGCCGTCCGCCCGCGGTCAACGACGTCTCGTTCGAGCTCCATCGCGGGGAGATCCTCGGGTTCGCCGGGCTCGTCGGCTCGGGAAGGACCGAGGTGGCGCGCCTGATCTTCGGCGCCGAACTGCCGACCGGGGGAACGATCGAGATCGACGGGAAGCCGGTCCGCTTCCGTACCCCCGCCGACGCGATCGCGCGCGGGATCGCGCTCTTGCCCGAAGACCGGCGGAAGGAGGGCCTCGTGCTGAACTTCAGCGCCCGCGAGAACATCACGCTCGCATCGCTCGGCAAGCTGCGGCGGCATCGCCTCGTTCCGGTGCCGAGCCGGACGAAGGAGCGCGAGGCGGCGGCGAACATGATCGAGCGGCTCTCGATCACGGCTGCCGGCCTCGAGCAGGAGACGCGGCGGCTCTCCGGCGGGAACCAGCAGAAGGTGGTGCTCGCGAAGTGGCTGCAGCGAACCGACCTGGTGCTCATGTTCGACGAGCCGTCGCAGGGCGTCGACGTGGGCGCGAAGGCCGAGATCTTCGGTCTGATCGAGCGGCTCGCGACGACGGGGGTCGGCGTGATCGTCATCTCGTCCGACTTCGCCGAGCTCGCCGCGGTCTGCACGCGAGTGATCGGGATCCGCGAGGGCCGCGTCTCCGGGACGGTCGAGGCACCGGGGATCACCGAGTCCGGGCTCCTCAGGCTCGCCTACGCGCCGTCCAGCCTGCGGGAGGCCGCCGTGCTCACCGCGGTCGAGGGAGGCTCGCCGTGAGCGACGGAACGGTCGCGTCGGTCGAAGCCCGCGGGACGGCCGGGCAGGGACAGTCGTTCCGGGAGATGCTGCGGCGGCAGCTCTCGCGCTTCGGCGTGCTGCTCGCGATCCTCGCGACCTTCGCGGTCTTCAGCATCCTGCGGCCCGACTCGTTCTTCACCGCGCTGACGCTGAAGGGAATCCTCCGTGACTCGGTGCCGCTGATGGTGGTCGCGCTCGGGATCACGGTCGTGCTCGCGATGAACGACTACGACCTCTCGGTCGGAGGGCTGACGAGCCTCTGCGCCGTCACCGTCGTCGTCCTGCTCTCGACGGAATGGGTCGGGTTGAACTGGGCGCTCGCGATCGTGCTGACGATCGCGATCGGCGCCCTGCTCGGGCTCGTGAACGGCGCCCTGATCGCCTACGTCCGCCTCCCGTCGTTCATCCTGACGATCGCAACCGGGACCGTGTACGCCGGCCTCGGGCTTCAGATCGTCAACAGCCAGAGCGTCTACCAGGGGATCTCGCAGTCGTTCATCAACCTCGCGTCGGGGAGCTGGCTCGGTCTTTCCCACCAGGTGTTCATCGGGCTCGGCGTCCTCGTCCTCGCACATCTCTTCCTGCGCCACACCGAGTACGGCCGCCACATGTACGCGATCGGCGGCAATCCCGAGGCGGCCCGGCTCTCCGGTGTCCGCGTGCGGATGCTCCGGATGCTCGGCTTCGGGATCGTCGGCATCTCGGCCGCGATCGCCGGGATCCTGATCAACTCCGAGGCGGCCGCGGCCAATCCCAACACGGGCCTCGGGCTGCTCCTGCCCGCGTACGCAGCAGCGTTCCTCGGCTCCAGCATGTTCCGCGTCGGCGTGTTCACGCCGATCGGGACGGCGCTCGGCGCCCTCTACCTCCAGATCGTCGGCACCGGCCTGACGATCCTCAACCTCAGCGGCCCGGTCGTCCAGATGATCCAGGGTGGGATCCTCGTCGCGGCTATCCTCGTCTCGCGACTGACGCGCCCGGACGAGCACTGACCGCCCCCCGGCTCCTCTTCCGCCGCACCAGGCCACGGCAAGACCCCCGAGAAACCGACCCGCGAAACAGGAGGCACGACACAGATGAGGAGGCTCACCAATCGGCGCACGATGCTCGTGCTGGGCTCCGTCGCCGCCAGCGCACTGCTCACGTTCGCCGGCACGGCGGCGGCCGGCAACGCCGGTCAATCCGTCGGCGGGTACATCTACGCCGGGACCGCGGCGCAGAAGGCGGCCGCCGCGGCGGCGGGCGCGAAGGCGGCCGGGTCGAAGGTCACCGCGCCGACCGGGAAGACGATCGCCGTGATCGAGCTGTCCGCCACGTCGTCGGAGAGCGTCGGCGTCGTCGCAGCGGCGAACCAGATCGCGAAGATCTTCCACTACAAGGTGATCACCTGCGACCCGAACTTCGACCCGCAGAAGGTGATCCAGTGTGCGACGTCGATGGTCGCGCAGCATCCGAGCGTCATCTTCTCGGTCAGCACGAACACCGGTGCGATGGGCTCGGGCTTCACGCAGGCCGTCGCGGCCGGCATCCCCTGGTTCGACGTGGTCAGCGCCGCCGTGCCGGCGAAGGGCCTCTACAACTACGGGACCTACGGGTTCACGCTGGCCAAGATCCTCGACAACTACATGTTCGCGAAGATGAAGGCGGCGAATCCGGGGAAGAAGCTCACCCTCTTCGGGATCGACGCGCCGACCGTCGGCCTCGCCAGCGCGAACGAGAGCAAGCAGGTCAAGCTCGACGCGAAACGGGCCGGCATCGCGCTCACCCTCCACAACCTCGACCTCTCGAACGCGGTCCAGGACGCCATCTCGTCCTCGAAGCAGGCGCTCGAACAGAACCCGAGCCTCGGCGGGATGTGGACGTACTGCGACTTCTGCCTGCCGCTGATGGCCCAGCAGGCGCAGACGGCCGGCAGCAAGGCGGTCGTCGCCGGCCAGTACGCGAACCCGGCTGCCATCACGGGCATCAAGAAGGGAACGATCGACGCGGTCTCGGATCTCCCGTGGCAGTCCTCGGTCTGGGTGGCGATGGACCAGGTGCTCCAGAACTGGACCAAGAAGACGTCCATCGCTCCGGGCCCCGCGGTCTACGACAAGTACCCGCTCGGCTTCTTCCAGCCGTACCTGATCACGAAGAGCAACGTCGGCTCCGGCGCCGGGATTCCGGTCTTCGGCCCGGACTACCAGACGTACTTCATGACGAAGTGGAGCAAGGAGTTCGGGATGTAGCAACGCAGGGGGAGCCGGCTGCCGACGCTCGACACGGAAGCCGGCTCCACCCTCTCTTCCGGAATGCGATGACGAGCTACCGCGACCACGAGCCGGGCCCGCTGCGAGTGCTCTTCTGCCTCGGCGTCTCCCAGACGTTCTTCGAGGAGGAGGCGGCGCAGCTGCCGGCCCTGATCGCCGCGATCACGGCGGCCTTCGACGACCTGCACGGTCGCTTCGGGATCGAGGTGCTCGGCACGATCGACGACGACCAGACCATGGTCGGGGCGTCGCCCAACTGGCCGTGGACCGCCTACATCCTCGCCGACGCGCCTTCGCTCGATGCCGTCGCGGCGGTTTGCAACGTCGTTCGCGAGAGCGCGGTGGGCGGCCACCGGCTCTGGCGCTACCTCCGCATCGAGGCCCGCGTGGGCCGGGAGCTCTTCTTCGGAAACCGCTGAGCCGGCGGCGCCGGCGCCGGCCCGCCGGCCTACTCGAAGACGAACGTCTTGTTCCCGTGGACGATCACGCGGTCTTCGAGATGCCACTTGACGGCCCGTGAGAGGACGGTGCGCTCGATGTCGCGGCCGATGCGCTCGAGCTCGGCGAGGCCGTGGCGGTGCGAGACCCGCTGGACGTCCTGCTCGATGATCGGGCCCTCGTCGAGGTCCTCCGTGACGTAGTGGGCGGTGGCGCCGATGATCTTCACGCCCCGCTCGAGCGCCCGCCGGTAGGGATCCGCGCCGACGAACGCGGGCAGGAACGAGTGGTGGATGTTGATCACCGGGGCGCCCAGCCCGTCCAGGAAGCCCCGCGAGAGGATTCGCATGTAGCGGGCCAGCACGACCAGCTCGACGCGCCCGGCGAGCAGGGGGAGCATGCGCGCCTCGGCCTCCTCCATCCCGCCCTCGCCCACCGGGACGTGCACGAAGGGGAGGCCGAACGAGCGAACCGTGTCCTCGGCGGTCGTGTGGTTCGAGACGACGAGCGCCACGTCGGCTCCGAGCTCGTCGCGACGCCCGCGCCAGAGCAGGTCGAGCAGGCAGTGGTCCTCCGCCGACACGAGGATCGCGACCCGCCCGCGGTCGGCGCCGTAGGAGAGCCGCCATTCCATCCCGAACCGCGCCGCCACATCTCGAGCGAACGACTGCTCGAGCTCGTCCCGCAGGTCGTCGAGCCGGTCGAGGAAGAACTCCATCCGCATGAAGAACGTGCCGCCCTCGGGATCGGTGGAGTGCTGCGCCGAGTCGGTGACGTTCGCGCCGCGCTCGAAGAGCCACCCCGACACCGCGGCCACGATCCCCGGCCGGTCGGGGCACACGATCACGAGCCGTCCCGAGCCGGCCCTCCCGGCTTCGGCGTCCGTCACCACCGGATCGCCGGCGCGCGCGCTCGAGGCGGACGGCTCAACCCGGCCCCGCCGCGCTCTCGTCGAGGCTTGCGATCGCCTCCTGGATCCGTACCAGCTGACCGTGCAGCTCCTTCGTCCGCGCCAGGTCGGCGTGCTGGAGCTCCGCCCGCACCTCCCGCTCGCCGAGCCGCAACAGGTACTCCTTGGCCGTCCGCTCGTCGATGCCCTCGTGGGGAGCCCACGCGTCGAGCTCGGCGAGGAGCTCGAGCGCCGGGCCCGCCGGCGGCGTCGTTCCGGCGACGAGGTGCCCGCGCAGCAACCGGTTCGTCTCGTCACGGAAGTGCTCGGGCGGGATCTCGCCCAGAGCGGGCAGGAGCGCCGGATGGAGGATCGCGCCCGCGAGCGCGCCGCGCTCGAGCCGGTCGGCGACGCCGGAGAGGCGCGGCGAGGGCGCGGCGGCGGCGCTCGCGGTGCCGCCGCCGCGAATCTGGATCGTCCCGAAGTAGTCGTTCGCCCACCGCCAGGCAGCCTGCCGGTCGAGGGAGTCGTCCACGCTCTCGAGGAACGCCTTGACGGCGCGCCGGCCCTCCTCGCGGTCCTCAGCGCGCTCCGCCTCGACCTGCGTCCGGTAGAGCACGTACGGCTTCGCCGTCTGGAGCTTGACCTCGAACCCGGCGGGATCGTCGGCCGGGTCGATTCCCGGCGGCAGGGCGACCACCTTGACGTCGAACTTGTGCTTCACCGCCAGCTCCATGCCGCGCAGCGCCGCCGACTCGCCTGCGGCATCGCCGTCGAACGCGAGCCAGAGGCGGCGCGTGAGCCGGCTCAGCTCACGCAGCTGGGCCTCGGTCAATGCCGTCCCCATGCACGCGACGACGGGCTCGAAGCCCGCCTGCCGCAGGGCGATCACATCGGTGTTCCCCTCGACGACGCAGGCCCGGTCCTCGCGCGCGATCGCCGCGCGGGCCCGGTCGAGCCCGTAGACGACGGCTCCCTTGACGAAGAGCTCGGATTCGGGCGTGTTCACGTACTTCGCCTTCAGCGGGTCGTCGTCGTGAAGGCGCCGCGCCTGGAAGCCGAGCACCTTGCCGCGGGCGTCGGCAAGCGGGAAGAGGAGCCGCCGCTGGAAGTAGTCGCCGCCGCTCTGGCGCGCGAGCCCGGCCGCGCGCAGCTCCTCGGGGCCGAAGCCCTTCTCGATCGCCTTCCGGGTGAGCGTCGTGCCGCCGAGCGCCAGCCCGAGCCGGAACTCGCGGCAGATCTCCTCGTGCAGGCCGCGCCCCGCGAGGTAGTCGCGGGCGAACGATCCCGCCGGCGAGTCCCACAGGTAGCGCTCGTAGAACGCGGCCGCGTCGTCGAGCAGCGCCAGCAGTCGCTCGCGCCGGTTCCGCTTCGCGTCCGCCTCCGGGGAGGACTCCTCGTACTCGAGCGGGATCCGGAAGCGCTCCGCGAGCCACTCGACGGCACCGACGAAGTCGAGTCCCTGCGTGTCGCGGACGAAGCCGATCATGTCGCCGCCCTTGCCGCAGCCGAAGCAGTGATAGAGCTTGTCGACGGGATTGACGGAGAAGCTCGGCGTCCGCTCCTCGTGGAAAGGGCAGCGGCCCTGGAGGCGCGAGCCGGCCTTGCGCAGCGGCGTCCGCTCCTCGACGACGGCGACGAAGTCGGCGCCCTGGCGCACCGCCTCGACGCTCGTGTCCTTGATCCGCGCCACCTAGATGGTTGATCGGCAATTCGCGGCTGAGGCCGTGAGCGCCGTGTAGCAGGGACCGAAGTTGAGGGTGTCGAAGGTCGGCGGTGTCAATGCTCCGTCGACCAGGAGGCCTACGTGCGCGCCGACCTCGACACCCTCGTGATCGTGCTCTATTGCGCTGCCTGTGCATTGTTTCCTTCCGAGCGGACGCCTCGCCGCGGCCGGCCGGAGAAGATCAGCGACAACGAGTTGCTGACCTTGATGGTCGCCCAGATGCTGTTGCAGTGCCCGAGCGACCGTGTCTTTTTGCGTCGTGCCCGGCGACGGCTCGGGCATCTGTTCCCGTATCTGCCGGGGCAATCGCGCTACAACGAGCGCTGCCGTGCCCTGACACCAAAACTGGTGCTGCTCTGGAAGGCGATCTCCGCTGAGACCTTCGGCGCCAGCGACCAGCTGCGTCTGCTCGACACGACACCTCTGCCTTGCGGCCAGTCGATCCAAACGACCCGGACAAGCCAGTTGGCGCCCTGGGCCGGGTTCGGCTACTGCCCGGCTCATTCGCGCCGCTACTGGGGCTTCAAGCTCGTCCTGCTCTGCGCGCCCGACGGCACGGTCATCGACTTCGACCTCGTAGCCGCCAACGCCGGCGAACGGGACGCCGCGCTCGCGCTGCTGGAGGCCAACCCGATCGAAGGCGCCACGATCATCTGCGACAAAGGCTTCGCCGGCGCCGACTTCGAAGCCGCCGTCCGCGAACTGCGCGCGCTGCTTCTGCGGCCAAGCCGAGCCGACGAGCCCAACAGGCCCAACCCGCCAATCGGCTGGATCCGCCAACGAATCGAATCGATCGTCAACACGCTCAAAGACCAGCTCCTGCTCGAACGACACGGCGGCCGCACCCCCGCCGGACTCCTCGCCCGCATCAGCGCCCGCGTCCTCGCACTCTGCGCCTGCATCCACCTCAACCAACGACTCGGCCTCAACGGCCGCGAGCTCGTCGCCTACGCCGATTAGCCGATCAACCATCTAGAGGTTCCGAGCGTACGCGAGCGCGAAGCGGTCGGTCATGCCGGCGATGAACTCGGTGATCTCGTCCGGCGCGAGGCCGCGGTCGGCGAGCGCGTCGAAGATCCGCCGGATCGTCTCGCGGGCGCGCTCGTGCTCGGCGCGCGTCACCGGGCCGAGGTAGACGCGCTCGAACATGAAGGAGCGGAGCGCGAGCATCGCGCCGCCGACGTCCTCGCTCTGGGAGATGTCTCCTTCGCGGGCCGAGGTCTCGATCAGGTCGTGGACGAGCGTGTCGATCCGCTGCGAGCCGCTCGCGCCGAGGATCTCGATCTCGGCGGCGGGAAGGTCGCCTTCCTCGAGGATCCCGTAGCGGACGGCGTCGTCGATGTCGTGGTTGATGTAGGCAACGCGGTCGACGATCCGGACGATCCTGCCCTCCAGCGTCGCCGGCTCGCGCTCGCCGGTGTGCGTGAGGATCCCGTCGCACACCTCGCGGGTCAGGTTGAGCCGCTCCGCGATCCGGTGCGACTGCTCGTTGTGCCGGAAGCGGCCGCCGAATCTCGCCGCGAGCGCGGCGTCGAGCGCCTCCTCGCCGGCATGGCCGAACGGCGTGTGGCCGGTGTCGTGGCCGAGGCCGATCGCCTCGACGAGATCCTCGTTCAAGCGCAGCGCGCGGGCGACCACCCGCGCGATCCCGGTCGTCTCGAGCGTGTGGGTCATCCGCGTCCGGTAGTGGTCGCCGGCCGGGTCGATGAACACCTGCGTCTTCCCCTTCAGGCGGCGAAACGGCTTCGAGTGCACGAGCCGGTCGCGGTCGCGCTGGAACGGGGTGCGCACGCTGCATTCCTCCTCGGGGCGGAGCCTGCCCCGGGTCGAGTACGACCGCACCGCGAGCGGCGAGAGCGCCGCCTCTTCGAGGCGGTCGATCCGCTCGGCGAACGAGTCGGCGACGAGATCGGTGTCGAGCGCCACAGGCTCAGCGTATCGGCGGTACCGGTTCTCCTAGCTGCGCCAACCCACACCCCGGCTCACCGTCGAGAGATCCCGAACGGCCGCGGAGCGGCCGTCAAGTGCGGCCTCCAGCCACCGAGGTCCAGGGGCAAACGTTGCTGGAGGCCGCACTAGATGATGATCGCGACGGTGCCGCCGTCGGCGCTCCAGGCGGCGCCCGTGACGTAGCTCGACCGCTCCGAGCAGAGGAACACGACCACCGCCGCGATCTCCTCCGGGCTGGCGAGGCGGCCGAGCGGTCGGCCGGCGCCGACCCTGGCGAGGACGTCCTCGCGGGCGCCCTGCTGATCGGCGAGACCGCCCTCGCCGAGCCACGCGTCGGTCGCGGTCGGGCCCGGGGTGACGGCGTTGCAGCGGATCCCGTCCTTCGCGTACAGGTCGGCGACGAGGCGCGAGAGCGAGAGCATCGCCGCCTTGGTGACGGAGTACTCGGGCATGCCGGTCGAGGGGCGCTTGCCGGCGGTCGAGGAGACGTTGACGATCGCGCCTGCGCCGCGGGCGCGCATCCCCGGGAGCACGGCCTGCGTCGCGCGGACGGCGCTCATCACGTTGAGCTGCCACGAGCGCTCCCAGATCTCCTCGGTCAGCTCGTCGAAGCGGTGGATCTCGGCCCAGCCGACGTTGTTGACGAGGCAGTCGACCCGTCCGAACGCCTCGAGCGCGGCGGCGACGACGCGCTCGGGCTCGCCCGGCCGGGAGAGGTCGGCGGTGACGTGGAGGTCGCCGATGCCGGCCTCGCGCCGGCCCGACGTGACGGCGGTGGCGCCCTCCTGCCGGAGCAGGCGCGCAACCTCGAGCCCGATCCCGCCGGTCGAGCCGGTGACGACGCACACCTTCCCCTTCAGACCGAGATCCACGGCCGGCTACCTTAGCCTCCGCGATGACCACGCTCCTCCTCGTACGGCACGGCGAGACCGACTGGAACCGCGAGCGGCGCTGGCAGGGCCACGCCGACCCGCCGCTGAACGAGAGCGGGCGCGCGCAGGCCCGCTCGCTCGCCGACTCGCTCGCGACGCGCGGCCTCGAGACCGTCTGGAGCTCCGATCTCGCCCGGGCGCGCGAGACGGCCGAGATCGTCGGAGCCCGGCTCGGGCTGGCGGTGAGCCTCGATCCGCGGCTGCGTGAGGTCGACGTCGGCGAGTGGTCGGGGCTGACCTCCGCCGAGATCGAGCGCCTCTATCCGGACGGGCTCCGCCGGCGGCGCGAGGGCGGGACCGGCTGGGAGTCCGGGGAGCCGTACGAGGCGATGGGTGCGCGGGTGGTCGAGGCGCTCCGCGCGATCGCACGCGCGCACGCCGGCGGACGGGTGCTGGTCGTGACGCACGGCGGGCCGATCTCGTCGGCGTGGCTCGCCGCCGGAGGGGAGCGCGAAGCCTGGCTGCAGGCCGGAAACTGCGACGTCGACGAGATCGCGGTCGAGGACGGCCGGATGCGATGGATAGACTCAACTCGTGGAGGACTACACCAACAAGTACAAGGGTGAGCAGGTCGAGGTCGCGCTCTTCGGCGGCGAGTACCAGGACGGCGTGCTCACCGCCTACTGCTACGTCGAGGACGTCGCCCACATCGAGCTGAACGGGCACATCCTGATCCCGCTCCAGAACATCGCCTCCCTCCACTGCTCGAGCCGCTGCGACGCGCCGGAGCCCGACTGGCCGCCGCAGGGGCTCGCCGAGGACGAGCCGGACGAGCGCGACGACGAGGCCTGACGCCTTGGCTCACCGGGTCGCGGTCGCACGCAACCTGCTGAAGGCGTGGCTCCTCTTCGTCGTTCCCGCCGCGGGTCTCGGCTTCGTCGGCTGGCGGCTCGGCGACTACCGGCTCGCGCTGCTCTTCGCCGGCTCGGTCTTCCTGCTCGCGGCGCCGCTCTACTGGTATGCCGACCGGATCGCGATGGGGATGGTCGGCGCGCGCGAGCTGCTGCCGGGCGAGGCGCCCGCGCTGCACTCTGCCGTGGCGACGCTCGCCGCTCGGGCCGGTGTCGTCAAGCCGCGCCTCTACCTGCTGCCCGACGGGTACCCGCGTGCGCTCTCGGCCGGCCGCGGCGCGCAGGGCGGTGCCGCGCTCGCGGTCTCCTCGGGGCTGCTCGGCGTCGCGACGCCGGCCGAGCTCGAGGGCATCGTCGCCCACGAGGTCGCCCATCTGCGCAGCCGCGACGTCCTGGTGCAGACGCTGGTGGTCGCGGTCGCGGTGGCGCTCGTCGAGTCGTCCCGGATCGGCGGCTGGTTCCAGCGCGGCCTGCTGTTCGTGCTCGGACCGCTGGCCGCCTCGTTCGTGCACCTGGTGCTCTCGCCGCGCCGCGAGTACGAGGCCGACCGACTTGCGGCCGAGCTCTGCGGCTCGCCGCACGGGATCGCCGACGCGCTGCTGCGGCTCGAGGTGGCGATGGGGCTCGTGCCGTTCCAGGCGAGCCCGGCGACCGAGCCGCTCTACACGGCCAACCCGTTCGCCGAGGAGGGCCTGGCGGCGCTCTTCTCCACGCACCCGCCGCTCGGCGAGCGGGTGCGCCGCCTGCGGGAGCTCGACCCGGACTGGCGCGAGAAGCTCCGCGCGGCCTGACCGCGAAGGGGTCAGACCCCCGGGGCCGGACCGGGCTCGAGCCCCGTCCGACCACGGCAGTCGCAGCAAAGAAATGGGCGGCGTCCTACTCTCCCGGGAGATTGCTCTCCGAGTACCATCGGCGCTAGCGGGCTTAACTTCTCTGTTCGGAATGGGAAGAGGTGTTTCCCCGCCGCTATGACCGCCCAAATTGTGAGGTGGCCGGGTCCGTTCCCGGGCCTTTCGGAGCTGCCCGATTCGGGCGCTCACCCTCAAAACTCCATAGCAGCAGTTCGCGAGTTCTAAATCAAGACCTCGAGCAATTAGTACGGGTCCGCTGAACACATTGCTGTGCTTGCACGTCCCGCCTATCAACGTGGTGGTCTCCCACGGCTCTTACTCTCTCTAGGAGATGGGAGGCCTCATCTCGAGGTGGGCTTCCCGCTTAGATGCTTTCAGCGGTTATCCCATCCAGACGTGGCTAATCAGCAGTGCCGTTGGCACGACAACTGATACACCAGAGGTCTGTTCATCTCGGTCCTCTCGTACTAGAGACGACTCCTCTCAAGCCTCCAACGCCCATGGTGGATAGGGACCGAACTGTCTCACGACGTTCTGAACCCAGCTCGCGTACCGCTTTAATGGGCGAACAGCCCAACCCTTGGGACCTACTCCAGCCCCAGGATGCGACGAGCCGACATCGAGGTGCCAAACACTTCCGTCGATGTGGACTCTTGGGAAGTATAAGCCTGTTATCCCCGGAGTACCTTTTATCCGTTGAGCGACGGCACGTCCACTAGTTACCGCCGGATCACTAAGGCCGACTTTCGTCCCTGCTCGACATGTCTGTCTCGCAGTCAAGCTCCCTTATGCCTTTGCGCTCTACGCACGATTTCCAACCGTGCTGAGGGAACCTTTGCGCGCCTCCGTTACATTTTAGGAGGCGACCGCCCCAGTCAAACTACCCACCAGATGCTGTTCCCGCCCCGGATCACGGCAGCGGGTTAGAAGCCCAGAACACGAAGGGTGGTATCCCAAGGTTGGCTCCACGAGAGCTGACGCCCCCGCTTCACAGCCTCCCACCTATCCTGGACAGCGAATCCCAGACTCCAACATCTAGCTGTAGTAAAGGTTCACGGGGTCTTTCCGTCCAACCACGGGTACTCGGCATCTTCACCGAGACTACAATTTCACCGGATCCCTCGAAGAGACAGCGCCCAAGTCGTTACGCCATTCGTGCAGGTCGGAACTTCGCGTTGACCCTCCGTCTCCGGAGGCGCAGACTATCCCTTCACCTTGGCGCAGCATCGCGAGCAGTGCTTCCGCATCGTAGCGCCGGCGCCCGCTCGGATTCATCACCCGGGCGAGCTCGACGATCTCGATCAGACCGTCGCGGCTCAGATGCGCGCCGCCGGCCATGAGCCGGCAGACAGACGCGAATCGTTCGTAGTCGTACCGCTTACCCGAGAGAAGCGGGAACGCCTCGAAATGAGGGACGACCAGCCCGAGGATGTCCTCGAGTCGACGCGTCTCCCACTTGAGAGTTCGATCGCTTCGATCAGGCCGGATGCTTCCGCACCCGAAGTACTCCCGAATCGCATGAAGCACCTCGGCTCGATCCCCGTTCTGGCTGACAGAGAGGCTCGGCCTCACCTCCCAACCGACGAGCAGCTTCGCCCGTGGTGAGATCGAGACCGTGAAACATCCCTCTCCGTCGACGTACCCGGAGATGTATGCCGAGAGGAACTCGCGACTGCCGTTGTACCAAGGGCCGGCGTCTGATCGCATTCATAGATTGTCGCGGCCGTGCCGGACAGAAATGCGATCTCA